>NZ_BMXV01000004.1 GCF_014651935.1 Marinobacter zhanjiangensis
CGTTGCGCTGCCTCGATTTGGAACCACCAAACCTTCGCCACCGCGCCTTGCTCTCAAGGCCCTCAGGGGCTCAGTAGATCAGCGAATTAACCGCACGGCACACTAGTGCTGACAGCGGGTGCAGTAGACCGTGCTGCGCTGGTTCATGCGGGTCTCCCGCAGCGGGCGCTGGCACTCTACGCAGGGCAGGCCGGCACGACCGTAGACCAGCAGTGACTGGGCAAAATAACCCGGTTTGCCGTCACTGTTGATGAAATCCCGCAACGTGGTGCCGCCCATCAGGATGGCGGCGCTGAGAGTCTCGCGGATGGCATCGCGCAATCGCTGGTAACGGGCGGCGCCGATCCGCCCCGCAGGCCGGTTCGGGTGTATGCCGGTTTTGAACAGGGCTTCATTGGCGTAGATGTTGCCAACGCCCACCACGATCCGGTTGTCCATCAGGAAGCTCTTTATCGGGGTCTTGCGGCCCCGGGACTTGCGGAACAGGTAAGGACCGCTGAAGCCCTCCCTCAGGGGCTCAGGGCCCAGGCTGGCCAGCAGGGGGTGATCCTGCGGTTGTTCATCCCATAGCCAGCAGCCAAAGCGACGTGGGTCGTTGAACCGCAGCCGATTACCGTCGGTGAATAACAGGTCGATATGGTCGTGCTTGTGGGGCTCGCTGTTGTCAGTGATGACCCGCAGGCTGCCGGACATGCCCAGATGGACGATGACGGTGCCGTGGTCAAACCTCAGCAGCAGGTACTTGGCTCTCCGGTCCGCCTCCCTGAGTGTCTGGCCGGCCAGCCGTTGCGGCAGATCATCAGGCACCGGCCAGCGCAGACGCGGGTCGCGAATGACCAGTTGCGCTACCTGCTTGCCTTCGCTGAAGGGCGCTATCCCGCGGCGGGTGGTTTCGACTTCAGGTAGTTCGGGCAAGGCTTGCTCCTAATGAAACGGTAATGAATTGCCGTGCAATTGCCGTTGTTTCGGCGCACAAGTGTACGCTAAAGTGAGACCTGCTTTTCAGGACCCCGAAAAGCACTTCTGACAGCAAAAATCTGTCAGTATTTCCGTCAGTTGAGGAACTCACTATGTGGTACAACGGTCTCCTGGACCTGTCCTGGATGCAACTGGTGCTGGTCACCCTCGCGATGACACATGTCACCATTGTCAGCGTGACGCTATACCTGCACAGGCACTCTGCCCATAATTCGCTGGACCTGCACCCCGTGCTCAAACACTTTTTCCGGTTCTGGCTGTGGCTGACCACCAGCATCAACACCCGGGAGTGGACGGCGATCCATCGCAAGCACCATGCCACCTGTGAGACCGAAAATGACCCCCACAGCCCGGTGGTCAAGGGTATCCGCAAGGTGCTGTTTGAGGGTGCCGAGCTTTACGCGGAGGCGACCACACCGGAAACCCTGGAGCGGTTCGGCAAGAATACACCGGATGACTGGATGGAGCGCAACGTCTATACCCGTCACCGCAACCTGGGTATCGCCCTGATGTTCGTGCTCAACCTGTCGCTGTTCGGCGTCAATGGTATCTGGATCTGGGCGCTGCAGATGATGTGGATACCGGTCTGGGCCGCTGGTGTGATCAATGGTCTGGGGCATTATGTCGGTTATCGCAACTTTGAGTGCCGGGACAACGCCCGCAATATCTCGCCGCTGGGCATTGTCATTGGCGGCGAGGAGTTGCACAACAACCATCACACCTACCCCAACTCCGCCAAGATGTCACGGCGCTGGTATGAGATCGACCTCGGCTGGGGCTATATCCGCCTGTTCCAGCTGTTCGGGCTGGCAAAGCCCAAGGGTTACCGGCCGGTGGTGCACTGGGTGCCGGGCAAGCAGGAAGTTGACGTGGAAACCGTGCAGGCGATTACCAACGACCGCTTTGATATCATGCGCCAGTATCGTAAACGGGTGATGGAGCCGGTGCTGCGTCAGCAGAAGTCACTGATGGATGAAGGTATTCGCCCCCGCTATCGGCGGGTGAAAAAGCTGTTGTCCCGGGATCGCTCACTGATTCCGCCCCAGGAACAGGCGCAACTGGAATCGGTGCTGGAAACCCATCCGACCCTGCGACAGATCTACGACATGAACCAGCAGTTGCAGGCGCTGTGGCGTCGCCGGGGTGTGAAGCCCCAGGAGAAGCTGCAGGCCCTGATGGCCTGGTGTCGGGAGGCGGAAGCCAGCCGTATCCGCTACCTGGAAGACTTCGCCGCTCATCTGCGGGCCTATTCGCTGCGCCCCGCAGCCAATACCTGATACAACGCATAGGTAACCTGCCCCGCGCTCTTGTTGCGGTGCAGGTGCCAGTTCCCTGGCACTGCCGGCGCTGGCCGGTCACTCTCGTACTCCAGGTAGATCCGGCTGCCCGTGGTCACCCAGCCATTATCTGCGATCAGCGGTAACAGGCTTTCCAGCCAGCCCTGCCGGAACGGCGCATCCATGAACAGGATGTCGGCGGGCGTGTTGGCAGGTCGCTGCAGGAAAGCCGCTACATCCTCGCAAACCACTTCCCCGCGGTCGGTTTTCAGCAACCTCAGGTTATCTCGCAGGGTCCGCGCCAGGGCCGGGGTGTGATCCACGAAGGTCACCCGGTCAGCGCCACGGGAGAGGGCTTCGAGCCCCAGTATGCCGCTGCCACTGAACAAATCCAGGCAACGGCTGCCGGGCAGATGAAACTGGAGCCAGTTGAACAGGGTCTCGCGGGTGCGGGCCGGGGTGGGGCGCACGCCCCCTTCGTCCGGAAACCGCAGTACCCGGCTGCGCCAGTCGCCGCCGATGATTCGCACCTCGCCCTGTCCCCCTGCGCGAGGGGCCCTGGCGGGTCTGGTTCTGGGGGCTTTGCGGGGCATGAAAAATCCGGTAGTTGCCAGTGAACGGGCTAATGATGGTAGCCCAATTGGCACGCCTCCGTAAGCAGGTTTGGACCCGGAACGCCCCTGCCGCTAGAATGGGCGCTTTCCTGAGCAGCGCCCGCCTAATGGGCCGCTGACCCCTCCAGCAAACATGGTAAGACAAATGATGGCAGAGTGGATTCTGATCGGCCTGCTGGTGCTGCTGGTACTGGCCTTCGTGGTAGACGTGGCTGGCCGGCGGGCATCGGCTCCCCGGCCCAAACCCGTTCCCCAGCGTAAACCCGAAGCCCTCCCAGGGCCGGCACCCAAACCCCTGAATCGTGAGTCCCTGTCGCAGAAAGAGGCGCCCGCCGGGGAACGCGAGGTGCCGGTATCCGAACAGGAGGTGGTCAGCCCGGCCGAGGAACCGCAGCCTGTCAAAGAGCCAGAGCCAGAGCCAGAGCCAGAGCCAGAGCCAGAGCCAGAGCCAGAGCCAGAGCCAGAGCCAGAGCCAGAGCCAGAGCCAGAAAAGAAAGTCAGTGTTTTCCAGCGCATCAAGGTCGGGCTTGGCAAGACCCGGGAGAGTTTCGGTTCGGGGCTTTCCGGCCTGTTTTCCGTTGGCAGCAAGGTGGACGAGGATCTGCTGGAAGAGATCGAAACCACCCTGCTGATGGCCGACGTGGGCGTGACCGCCACCACGGAAATCATTGATTCGTTGACCGAGAAACTCAATCGCAAACAGCTCAAGGATGGTGCCGCTCTCAAGGAGGCGCTGAAGGACGAGCTCCGCACCCTGCTGGCCGGCAGCCGTGAACCGCTGGTCATCGACACCGACAAAAAGCCCTGGGTCATGCTGATGGTTGGCGTGAACGGCGTTGGCAAGACCACCACCATCGGCAAGCTGGCCCATCAGTTCCAGAACGAGGGCCGCAGCGTCATGCTGGCCGCCGGAGACACCTTCCGGGCCGCTGCCGTGGAGCAGCTTCAGGTCTGGGGTGACCGCAATCAGGTGCCCGTGATTGCCCAGCACACCGGCGCTGACAGCGCTTCGGTGATCTACGACGCGGTGCAGTCGGCCCAGGCCCGGGGTACAGATGTCGTGATTGCCGACACAGCAGGGCGTTTGCAGAACAAGGACAATCTGATGGCCGAGTTGGAAAAGGTGGTTCGGGTTGTGAAGAAGCTGGACGAGTCGGCGCCCCACGAGGTCATGCTGGTGCTGGACGCCGGCACCGGTCAGAACGCCCTGAGCCAGGCCCAGGTCTTCCAGCAGGCGGTGGGTGTCACGGGTATCGCCCTGACCAAGCTGGATGGCACTGCCAAGGGCGGTATCGTCTTTGCCATTGCCCGCCAGTTGGGCCTGCCTATCCGTTACATTGGTGTGGGGGAGCAGGTGGAAGACCTGCGGCCATTCGAACCGGAAGCCTTTGTGGACGCCCTGTTTGACGATTGAAGCGTGTTCCGTAGTGGTTCCGGCGTGCAAATAATGGAAACAGGCCGCAATGATTGAGTTTCGTCAGGTCAGCAAGCGTTACGACAGCGACCACACCGCCTTGCGGCAGGTCTCCTTTGAGCTGGGGCGAGGTGAGCTGGCTTTCCTGACCGGCCATTCCGGGGCCGGCAAGAGTACCCTGCTCAAGCTGATACTGCTGATGGAGCGCCCCACCGCCGGCAAGGTGGTGGTGGGTGGCCAGTTGCTCAATACCATGCCGCGCCGGCAGATCCCCTACGTTCGCCGCCACATCGGGGCCGTGTTCCAGAATCACCAGCTGCTGTTTGACCGCACGGTATTCGACAACGTCGCCATGCCGCTGGAAGTGATGGGCGTGTCGCACCAGGATATAGGGCGCCGGGTTCGGGCGGCGCTGGACAAGGTGGGGTTACTGAGCAAGGAAAAGATGAATCCGGTCCAGCTTTCCGGTGGCGAGCAACAGCGGGTGGGTATCGCCCGGGCGGTGGTCAACAAGCCGCCGGTGCTGCTGGCGGATGAGCCTACCGGTAACCTGGATCCGGAGTTGTCAGCAGACATCATGCACCTGTTCGAGCAGTTCAGTCAGGTGGGGGTAACGGTACTGATCGCCTCCCACGATATTGCCCTGATCGAATCCATGAACCGGCGGCGGCTGACACTGACTCAGGGTGAACTGTTGTCCGCCGGGGCCACCATGGCCGGGAGCCCGGCATGAGTCGCCCCGGGCGCCAGCCGGCGGATCGCCGTGCCCGCGGGGCCGGCCGCTCTCACTCGTCCGCCAGATCCGTGCTGGCGGCCTACCGCTCCCACCATCTCAAGGTGGCAAAAGACAGCGCCCACCGGCTTTGGCAGGCGCCGGTGGCCAGTGCCATGACCTGGGCGGTGATGGGCATTGCCCTGGCGCTTCCGGTGGGGCTGTTGCTGTTGCTGGCCAGCCTGCAGGGGGTCAGTGCCGGTTGGGAAAGCGCAGCGCGGGTCACGGTGTACCTTGCCGATGAAGTTTCCGGTGCCGACGCGCAGGCACTGCAGAGCCGGATAGCAGGCCGGGATGACGTCGCCGGGGTGGTGATGATCCACCGGGACGAGGCGCTGGCGGAGTTTCGCGCCGAGTCCGGTCTGGCTGATGCCCTGGACTACCTGGATGAGAACCCCTTGCCCCATACACTGCTGGTGACGCCGGTGGACGATGCCCGTACAGCGGCAGGTGTCGATGCTCTGGCGGGTGGGCTGGAGGCCGAACCCCGGGTGGCACGGGTTCAGGTGGACCTGGGCTGGCTACAGCGGCTGGCGGCCATGACCGACCTGATCGCACGGGCGGTCTGGGTGCTGACCCTGTTGCTGGCGGCAGCGGTGATTCTGGTGATTGGCAACACCATCAGGCTAGCCATCGAGAACCGCCGTGACGAGATTCTGGTGGCCAAACTGGTGGGCGGTACCGATGCATTTGTCCGTCGTCCCTTCCTTTATACCGGTGCCTGGTATGGCCTGGGCGGAGGTCTGGTGGCGCTGATCATACTGCAGCTGTCCATCTGGTGGCTGAATGGCCCGGTGAGGGAGCTGGCGGTGCTCTACAACAGCGATTTTGCCCTTGGTGGACTGCCGCTGGATGGCGCCGTGGGGCTACTGCTGGTGGCGGTGGTGTTGGGCTGGCTGGGGGCGTGGCTGGCCGTGCGCCGACACCTTGATGCCATTGAGCCCGGCGAAATTGCCGGCCCCTAGCAGCCTGTCGAACTTAAGGCTGATCTACTGCGCCGATGGGAAAGCGGCTCAAATTCCCCGGATTTTTCGTTACATAGAACCACTATGCGCCTCAAAATCCGAAAAATTTGCGCTCACTTTCCCACCTTGCTCGTGACGATCGCTTAAGTCCGACAGGCTGCTAGTTTGCCGACGGGACACTAAGGACCTGTGTACATTCTTTAAGCCATGTTAATTCGTTGCACGGTTGATTGTGCTACGCTTGACGACTTCATGTGGTGGCTTGGTTAGCGATTATAAACCGCTGTAGGGGAAACACCGTATGGCTGGGAGCGGCGGCCCCGCTCTATGTTACTGACAGTAACGTTATACATCCCCGCCGGATACCGGGGCGGGACGCAGCAGGTTGTGTCGGCTGCCAGTAACAGTAAACGTGCTCACATATATTTTATCGCAATCTGGCCTCAGATTACTGAATTTGTTGAAGATAAGGCCGGATTGGGGAACTAATCAGAAACTTGGCTGTCATAGGTTTAATTGATATATTGATCTGATTGCCAGGTACGGAGGATACGAATGGGTACAAGTCTACAGTTGGCTGATCGCCTTGTTCCGGGTGCCAACCTGGAAGCCTACATTCAGGCAGCGAGCCGCATCCCGGTGTTGTCCGTCGATGAAGAGCGTGAACTTGGCGAGCGTCTCTATTATGAGGACGATGTGGATGCAGCGCGTACGCTGGTGCTCTCGCACCTGCGGTTTGTGATTCATATCGCGCGCAGTTATTCCGGCTACGGTCTGAACCAGTCAGACCTGATCCAGGAAGGTAACGTTGGCCTGATGAAGGCCGTCAAACGCTATAACCCCGAGTACGGGGTTCGTCTGGTGTCCTTTGCGGTGCACTGGATCAAGGCTGAAATTCACGAGTTCATCCTGCGCAACTGGCGCATCGTGAAAGTGGCTACCACCAAGGCCCAGCGTAAGCTGTTTTTCAACCTGCGCAGCCAGAAAAAGCGTCTTGCCTGGCTGAACCATGATGAACTGAACGCTGTCGCCAGCGACCTCGGGGTAGAGCCCCGCGTGGTCCGTGAGATGGAAGGGCGCCTGGCGTCCCAGGACACAGCGTTTGACGGTCCCCAGGATGACGATGACGACAAGGCCTACCAGGCACCGGCCTATTATCTGGAAGATCGTCGTGGTGATCCGGCCACCATGCTGGAACAGTCTGACTGGACCGAGGATTCCAATGGGCGTCTGATGCAGGCCCTGGAAGGCCTGGATGAGCGTAGTCAGGATATCCTGCGGGAACGCTGGCTGACGGAAAGCAAGTCCACACTGCACGAGCTGGCGGACAAGTATGGTATTTCCGCCGAGCGTATCCGTCAGCTGGAAAAGAACGCCATGAAGAAAATCAGGGCACAGCTGGGCGAGGCGGCCTGAGCGCCGCCCCTTTCAGCAACCTGAGCACGACGCCACCGGCTAACCACTGGTGGCGTTTTTGTTTGCACGTGGAAACTTCCGGTAAGGAACGCTAAATGGCAAATCCCCATATTGCCTTCCTGGGCATCGGCCTGATGGGGGCTCCCATGACCCGCAACCTGCTGGATGCCGGGTTCCCGATGACACTGTGGAATCGCACCCGCAGCAAGTGTGATCCGTTCCGTGACCGGGCCTCGGTGGCGGATAACCCGGCTGACGCCGTTGCCGCGGCGGATATCGTTATTACCATGCTGGAAAATGGTGACGTGGTAGAGGATGTGCTGGTTCGCCAGGGTGTGATGGACACGCTCCAGACAGGTGCCGTAGTGGTGGACATGAGTTCGGTGCAGCCCTCGCTGGCTCGTCGACATGCCGCGATGGCCACTGAAAAGGGTGCGGGCTACCTTGATGCTCCGGTCTCCGGCGGCACCCGGGGCGCCGAAGCCGGCGCCCTGAGCATCATGGCTGGCGGCGAAGCGGCTGACCTGGACACGGTGAAGCCGGTATTCGCCGCCCTGGGTAAGGCCACGCACATTGGCCCGGTGGGTGCCGGTCAGCTGGCCAAGCTGGCCAACCAGGCCATTGTCGGCGTCACCATCGGAGCGGTTTCCGAGGCGCTGCTGCTGGCGGCCCAGGGGGGTGCGGATCCGGCGGCGGTGCGCGAAGCGCTGTTGGGCGGGTTCGCGGGCAGCAAGATCCTGGAACAACACGGCCAGCGCATGATCGAACGGGATTTTGCCCCTGGGGCACCGGCGCGCATTCAGCTCAAGGACCTGCGTATGATCCTGGATGAGGCACGGGCGGAGGGGCTGACCCTGCCCCTGGCCCAGCAGTCTCATAACAGCTACCAGTCGCTGGTTGCCAATGGCCATGCCGACGTGGACCACAGCGGGCTGCTGCTGGAACTTGAGCACGTCAATGGCGCCCGCCTCGGTGGCGGCCCGAAGCCCGGGAAAAAGACCTGATTCCATGCCTCGTTTCGCTGCCAACCTGACCCTGCTGTTCAATGAGCTTCCCTTTGAAGAACGGTTTGCGGCTGCCCGCCAGGCCGGTTTCCGGGGCGTCGAGTACCTGTTTCCCTATGCCTGGCCGGAGGCCATGCTGGCCGAGCGCCTGCAGGAGAATGGCCTGACCCAGGTGCTGTTCAACCTGCCGCCCGGTAACTGGAACGCGGGCGAGCGCGGTATCGCCTGCCTGCCAGGGCATGAGGACGAGTTCCGGGCGGGGGTTGATGAAGCCATTCGCTATGCCAGGGCTCTTGGCTGCAAAAGGCTGAACTGTCTGGCCGGGCTGCGGCCGGCCCAGGCGGATGAGAGCCAGCTCTGGGCTACCCTTAGGGACAATGTGGCCTACGCCGCCAGACGCCTGCAGGATGAGGGCATTACCCTGTGCCTGGAGGCGATCAATTCCCGGGTTGATATGCCCGGTTTCCTGCTGGATACCTCCGCCAGGGTCGTCAGGCTCATGGACGAGGTGGGCGCCGACAACCTGCGCCTGCAGTATGATCTGTATCATATGCAGATCATGGAAGGCGACCTGATCCGAACACTGCGCCAGCTGATGCCACGTATTGGCCACATCCAGTTTGCCGACAATCCCGGGCGGCACGAGCCTGGTACCGGCGAGATTAACTTCCGGTCCATCTTTCAGGCACTGGATGAGGCCGGCTACAATGGCTGGGTAAGCGCCGAGTATCACCCGAAAGCCAGTACCGGCGAGGGTCTGGAGTGGATGTCGGCGTAACGAATGGTCACAATGTGACCGTCGTCGATGACGACACCCTCTTACAGGATCGTAACTGGCAGCTAACCGGGTCAGCCCTTACTCTGGGCAAACATTACAGAGCCTGTGGTCAGGACCGAGCGTCTTTTCACAGGCACCTGGACAGTGGTGGAGCCCTGTTATCCGGGGTCTGAACGCTGCAATCGCGAGTAGACAGGCAGGCGGGAGGAAGACCGGTGAAAGCACTGGTAATCGAAGATGATCAGGACGTGGCAAGCTACCTGGTAAAGGGTCTCAAGGAGTCCGATTTCGTGGTGGACCACGCCGCTGACGGCAAGGAAGGCATGATGATGGCCGCCAGCGAAGATTACGACATCATGATTGTGGACAGAATGTTGCCGGGCATGGATGGTTTGTCCATCATCAAGACGGTCCGGGCCACGGGCAATCAGGTTCCGGTATTGATTCTGAGCGCCCTGGGCGATGTGGACGACCGGGTGGAAGGCCTCCGGGGTGGTGGCGATGACTACCTGACCAAGCCTTTTTCCTTTACCGAATTGCTGGCCCGTATCGAATCGCTGGTACGCCGCAATCGTCAGTCGGCGGAAACGGAAACGGTACTCAAGGTCGCCGATCTGGAAATGGACCTGCTCGCCCGTACCGTCAAGCGTGCCGGGCAGAACATCGACGTGCAGCCTCGGGAGTTCCGCTTGCTGGAATATCTGATGCGCAATGCCGGCCAGGTGGTCACCCGGACCATGCTGCTGGAGAAGGTCTGGGACTATCACTTCGATCCCCAGACCAACGTCATCGATGTACATATCAGCCGCCTCAGGGCCAAGATCGACAAGGAGTTCGACACCCCGTTGCTGCAGACAGTCCGGGGTGCGGGATACATGTTGCGTGAGACTGCTTAGCCAGCTAAGAACCTCCACCTTCCAGCTGGCCCTGCTGTACATGGTGGTCTTTGCCACTTCGGTTTTCCTGTTGCTGGCGTTCATCTACTGGCGTACCGCCGGTTTCATGACTGCGCAGACCGATGAAACCATCGAGGCGGAAATCGCAGGGCTGGCGGAGCAATACCGGGGTCGGGGCGTCAATGGCCTGATCACGGTCATCCGTGAGCGGGTGGCCCGCGACCCCAATGCCAAATCCCTCTATCTGCTGTCCACCGACGAGGAGCTGAAGCTGGCAGGCAATCTTGACGCCTGGCCGGAGGAGGCCGACGCTGAGGGTGGCTGGATCAACTTTACGCTGGACGAGGATCTTGGCTGGACCGGCCCGCCGCGCATGGCCCGCGCCCGTATCTTCGAGGTGCAGGGTGGTTTGCGCCTGCTGGTGGGTCGTGATGTGGATGACCTCAATACCCTCAAGTCACTGATCGAAACCGCCATCAACTGGGGTATGGGTATCACCCTTGCGCTGGCGTTGCTCGGCGGCTTCATGATGAGCCGAAGTACCACACGGCGCATCGAGGTGATCAACAACACCTCCCGCAAAATCATGAACGGGCACCTGTCACAACGTATACCCACCCGTGGCACCCACGACGATTTCGACCAGCTGGCGGAAAACCTCAATCAGATGCTGGACCGGATCGTTTACCTGATGGAGGGCATTCGCCATGTCTCCGACAGCATCGCCCATGACCTGCGCACACCGCTGACCCGGCTTCGCAACCAGCTGGAAACCACGCTTATGCTGGTGGACAACGACGAGGCCCGTGACCAGGCCGCGAAAGCGGTGGCGGAGGCGGACCAGCTGCTGGCCACCTTCAATGCGCTGCTGCGGATCGCACGGCTGGAAACCCGGGGCAATACCACCGCGGATTTGCGCCCCGTGTCCCTGGGAATGCTGGTTAGCGACGCCTGTGAGCTTTACGAAGCCCTGGCGGAGGACAAGCACCAGTCATTCGTGCAGGAGATCGACGAGGAGGTGATGGTTGAGGGTGACCGTGACCTTCTGTTCCAGATGGTCAGCAACCTGATCGACAACGCCATCAAATACACGCCGGAAGAGGGGGGAATCGTGATCCGGGTTACCCTGGACGACGGCTCGGCGGTGTTCGAGGTAGGTGACAGCGGTGTCGGTGTGCCGGATGACGAAAAAGGGCAGATCTTCCAGCGTTTCTACCGGGTTGGCAAGAGCCGCTCCCTGCCCGGAAGCGGGCTTGGCCTGAGCCTGGTCAGCGCGGTAGTGGAAATCCATAAGGGCTCGATTGGCCTGTTCGACCACCACCCTGGGGCAGACTACCCGGGGTTGCGGGTGCGGGTAACTCTGCCCCGCTATAACCCGCAGAAACGGCGGGTCCGTTCAGTGCCCGCCAACCGGCTTACCAGTGATCAGGAAGATCAGTCGGCCTGACGATTGTCTTTACGACGGAAGCGATTGATGCGCTCGGCGACCGGTTGCAGGATCGGGTAACCGCTTTTCTCCAGGCTTTCCAGCAGGTCTTCCGCCTGTCCACGATAACGGTCCAGCCGGGTCTGCAGGCTGTCCCACTCGCCTTCAAGATGATGTTGCTCGGCCATCATCAAGGCCGCGATATTGTGGCGGTTCACCTTGTCGGTAATGCCCAGCTTGTCCAGCTGATAGCCCAGACTGTCGACACCCTTGAGCGCGGCCTGGGTCAGGTTATCTTTGTTCATAGAGTGTGTTCCCAACGTGAGTCAAAGTTGTCCGACTGTATCCGGATAGCATGGGGATATTGCCTAGAGTATACAACCTAAACAGGGAGCAGCACGCCTGGCTGCGGCAATGGCAGTGGCTGCAAAACAGTGGCCAGTGGCCTGAAAAAAATGTCATTGCACGGCCACTTCGGGTTAACAGCCTTTATGCATAATGGCTGGTGCAGTAGTGAAGCAGACACAGTTTCCGTCTGCTTCTCCCTCCAGCACAGCGCTAGCCTTGACCCCGCCAGTTCGGCGGGGTTTTTTTCCTTTAAGGCTCGTTACTCGTCGGCAGGTTTCTCGTAGCGGATATCGGTGACAACCCAGTTAACGGGGCCTTCCGGGGTTATCACCACGGCTTCGTCGTCCAGCTTTTTTTTCAGCAGGGCGCGGGCCATGGGGGAGTCGATGGAGATATAGCGCCGATCGAGGTCAAGCTCATCAAATCCCACTATACGGAAATGGCGGGTCTGGCCTTCCTCGTTTTCCACTTCCACCCAGGCGCCGAAGAACACCCGCCCTTCCTGTTCGGGGGCGTAATCCACCACCTGCAACTCCCGTGAGCGACGCTCAAGGTAACGGAAGCGGCGGTCGATTTCCCGCAGCCGCTTCTTGTTGTACTGGTAGTCGGCATTCTCGGAGCGGTCTCCCAGGCTGGCCGCCCAGGTGACCTTGCGGGTCACTTCGGGGCGTTCAAACCGCCACAGCTGGTCCATCTCGGCCTTGAGCGCCTCGAAACCGGCGCGGGTAATCAGTTTTGCGCGCATGGGCGCTCACGCAGATCTGGCCACCGGGACATGCTTGTGGAGGACGTCCTCATAGAAGAACGTAAGTGCCTGTTGCGCCTGGTTGAAACGTGCGCGGGACAACTGGATGCGGTCCTGGAGATGCAGTAGGAACAGTTGTTGATCAGCACTTTCCAGTGTCTCCGGTGTCCTGGGTTGATGGAACAGCACGAACCGGGATATCCAGTGCAGATAGGTCTGTTCGGTTCGCTGGTTCAATCGCTGCGTGTGGATAGCGTTGCGTACTCGTTTGAACAGACCGGGTTCGCTCTGCTCAAGCGCTTCAGTCAGATACATGGGCGTTTTCCCTGAAGGTGTATTTGCGGGCTCTACAGCGTGTTCAGGGCCCCTTTTTAATTATAGTAGCGGCATCCTATGACAAACTTTTTAATACCGCAAAAACCCTTCAGGCTTTTTCATGGTTACTTGAGTTATCTCAAGTGGCAGCGAAAAACTGTCAGCCGCGAAGTGCTTCCAGCCTTTCGATGTAACGCTCCATGGCTTCTTCCCGTGACAGGCCCTTGACCTTCTCCCAGGCGTCGAATTTGGCGCGTCCCACGAAATCCATCATGCCGGGGCGCTTGCCACTGACATCCCCTTCCGTGGCCTGCTTGTACAGGGCGTAAAACTCCAGTTTCTGGTCATTGGACGGGTTGGCGTCACCCTGACCTTTCTGGATGAAATCGACGGCTTCGTTGAAACGGGTTTCGAGATCGCTCATGGCGGTTTCCCTGATCTGTTGCGTTGAGGTCCTTCAGGAGCATCTGGCGGACAGTCCAAGGCAAGTATAACGCCTGCCGACAGGTTGCGGCCATAGCCGGCCACTTGCAATCTCGTAGACCGTCAGCCCGCCGTTGCGGAGATACCGGGTAAGGCCTGAAAACAGTATTCCGGAAACAACAAGGCTCACAGGAGGGGGTTGGTCAGAGCGGGTCGTCGTAAGGTAATCCTGTTGGATCACTTGAAACTGCTGGAGATATAGGCGGCAAGATTGGCGATGTCATCATCGGACAGATCTTTGGCGTTAGGGATCATCAGACCGGAATTTGCGCCGACTTTTTCACCGGCACGATAGGTTTCAAGTCGTGATTCGATGTATTCAGCCTCATTGCCCTTAAGGGATGGAAAGCTCGCCATTCCTTGCCCCTGTTTGCCATGGCATTGCGCACAGCTATTCTCGAACATGGCTTTGCCCGCGGAAGCATCCGCTGCCTGGGCGTGGGCAGTACCGATTGTCAGGATCGCAGCGACAGCACAAAGCACTGTTTTTCTCATGGTGTTTCCCTGGTATGCGGCTGAGACCGCACCACCCGGAGGCAGTGCGGCTCAGACGGACTTATTGAGGACTGACACGGTAGATATTGCCTTCATCCACCGCGACAAACAGATCGCCTTCCGGTCCTACAACCAGTGAACGGTAGCGGGCAGGGCCCTCGGGCAATGACATCTCGGCAACATCTGCCACTTTGACGGTGTCGCCGTCTTTTTCAAGATCAAGTACGTTGATGCGCTGACCGACAGGTGTTTCCCCGAAACCGATGCCGAGGAAACTGACCACCAGGTCACCGTTCCAGTCACCCCATTTCTCGCCTTTCAGGAACGCATCACTGCTGATGCCCTGGGAAAGGCCATTGTTGCCCCAGATGGCTTCCATGGCGTCGGGATAGGTTTCCAGATCGGTCATTGGCATGTACTGCGACCGTTTATCGGGGTCCATGCCTTCATTCTGGTTAGGCTGGTAACCGCAGTAGTCGTCGGGGCAATCGCCGCGGCCGGCCATGTTCGGGCGTGGATCCCAGCCACTGTTGGCGCCAGCGACCAACGCATTGACCTCATCGGAATGCCAGGGGCCATGCTCGGTTATGATCGGCTGACCGGTCTCCGGGTGGAAGGCGATGCCCTGAACATTACGGTGTCCATAGGTAAAGATTCGCGGATCGAAACCATCGGGCGTCGCTTCAGCGTTGCCGGGTATCGCTTCGCCATTTCTGTCGATGCGAAGCACCTTGCCGCCAAGCTTGTTACCGGATTGCGGCAATGCGCTGTTGTGGTTGTCGCCGGTGGGTACAAACAGGTGCCCGTCCGGGCCGAACCGGATGCGGCCGCCGTTGTGGGCGCCGGCATCACCAAACGGATGGTCGCTGGGCGCTTCCTTGTAGGGGATGTTTTTCACAATATCGGTGCGGTTCCCGACGCCATCCAGATCCTCGTTTACCGTCAGTCTCACCACCCGGTTGGTGGGCGGGCTGTTGATATTGGATGCCGAATAGACATAGATGGTCCGGTTGTCCTCGAAGTCGGGATCAACCGTGACACCGTTCATCCCGGCCTGACCCTGACAGAACAGGTCGTCCGCGGTACTGGCGTAGCCGTCGGTGTCAGCCATGCCCAGCAGGTTATTGACGTCTCCATTGGGGAGTCGCACCGACAGGCCTTTGCACTTTTCAGTGAAAAGCATGGCTCCATCAGGCAGGAACGCCATATCCCACGGATTATCCAGACCGGATAACACGGTATTCTGTTCAAGATCGGGGGTGTCGGCACTTGCGACAGCAGGTAAGCCGACAATCAGGGCTGATGCGGCGATTGCTCCGATCGACCGCAGGGGGGATTTGTAAGGCATTGTCAGATCCTCTCGTTGTTGTTTCCCGTTGTTGTTTCTCGTTTATGTGTCTTGTTTTTGAGCATGCCTTCAATATTGTAGAACTATTTGTTAGAGCGTCAAATCAGTTCAGGCAGACCCGAGCCGGCTCCACCAGTGCTCGCCAGGTTGCTGCCACCGTCAACCGCCCATCTGCTGTCCTGTAACCGGGGCAAAATCATTCTGGTGTCGCTCGTGGAGCGGTTACATTTCAGCTGCTATCCTTAAAACTTTTGACGGGTTTGCCTCCGACAGAATGATGGGGCGGAGCACAAACGGCGTCAGCAAAAACCATAACAACAATCAGGCGGGGAGAAGGCATGAAGGCCTGCAAAGCGAGTGGAGCAGTTCCGTTGATGGCAGTGGCACTGGTATGGAGTGGCGGCGCAATCGGGCAGGAGGATGCCTCGACCTCGGCGGAAGCCGGGCCGGATATCACCGTCACCGCTCCCCGGTTGACCCGGGATATCTATGACACGCCGGCGGCGGTATCGGTGGTGAATCAACGGGAGATCCGACAGGGGGAGCAGCGCATCCACCTGGACGAATCCCTGGAATTTGTGCCCGGTATCTACCTGCAGAACCGGGAAAACTATGCCCAGGGACAGCGCATCTCCAGCCGCGGTTTTGGGGCACGGGCACCGTTCGGTATTCGCGGCCTCCACATCCGCGTGGATGGCATTCCCTATACACTGCCGGACGGGCAGGCCCAGATTGACGCCGTGGACCTGGCCAGTGCCGAGCAGATCCAGGTGATCCGGGGCCCGTCGTCGGTACTCTACGGTAACGCTGCCGGCGGGGTGATCGATATCACCACTGCCGATGGCCGCCGCATGCGCCAGTCTCCGGTGATCGACCTGCAGGGCGGCAGTCACGGCCTGATGCAGGCGGGCGTCCGCGCCGGCGGAGAGCAGGGCGACTGGTTCTATGCCGCCAGTGCTTCGGCTCTGACATCTGACGGCTACCGGGAACAGAGCGAAGTGGAAAAGTACCTGTTCAACGGCAAGCTGGGCCACCAACTGGACGATGACCGTTCCCTGATCGTCTTGCTCAACCTGCTGGACACCCCGAAAGCGCAGGATCCCAGCGGCCTGACCCGGGAAGCCGCCGAGGAAGATCCCCGGCAGGCGCGGGAGATCGCCAAAAGACTGGATTCGGGCCAAACCGTGGATCAGCAGTTAGTGGGCACTCACTACAGTGACCAGGACTTTGGCGGCGGCACCCTGGATGCCCGCGTTTTCTACAGCTGGCGTGACTTCGAGCAACAACTGCCGTTTCCCGGTTCCAGCCTGATCAACTACCAGCGGGATTACTATGGCGGCAGCCTGGAGTACGGACGCTCCACCAAGCTGGTGGAGCGTCCGTTCAACTGGGTTATTGGCATGGACCTGGGCTGGCAGGAAGACGACCGCGGACGCAATTCCGTCAATCCCTCCGGCGAGGTTACCGGCACGACGGGGGATGAGTTTCAGCAGGCTCAGAGCACCGGTGTCTTCGCCCAGGGTGAGTGGTTACTGACAGACAAGCTCGGGTTAAGTGCCGGGGTCCGTCATGATCGCGTAGCCATGGAAATTGACGATGACTACCTGGCTGATGGCTTTGACGACAGCGGTGACCGCACCTTCCGGGAATGGTCCGGCAGTCTCGGTCTGAGCTACCAGTACCGGCCTGCTCACCAGTGGTATGCCACCGTTGGCAACGCCTTTGAAACACCCACCTTCGCCGAGTTTGCGCGTCCTGATGGACGGGGCGGTTTCAACCCGGAGATCGAACCCCAGCAGGCCCGGAATTACGAAGTGGGCGCCCGGGGGCTGTTTGACACGGGCCTCGAATATGACCTGGCGCTGTTCTCCATCAATGTCGACGACGAGCTGATTCCCTTTGAAATCTCCGGCAGCGGCCGCACTTTCTATCGCAATGCCGGCCGTACCTCCCGTGACGGACTCGAAGCGGCCATCAGCTACCCGTTTCTGCAAGCCTGGGAAGCCCGCAGCAGCCTGACCCTGGCCCGCTACCGGTTTGATCGCTACACCACCGACGGCGGCGATGATTATGCCGGCAACGACCTGCCCGGCCTGCCGCAAACCCTGTGGAACGGGGCCGTCGCCTGGCAGGGTCTTGGCGGTCGTTTTGCGGAAGTGGGTGTTCACTATGTCGGCGATTTCTATGCCGACGATGCCAATACCGAAGAGGTGGACAGCCACTGGCGGTTTGATCTGAAAGGCGGCGAAAGCTGGCGTGTGGGAAGTGACACCACGGTGGATATCTATGGTGGTATCCGCAACCTGTTCGACGAAGACTACTATGAGAACGTACGAATCAATGCCAGTCGCAGTCGTTACTATGAACCAGCGCCCGGACGAACGTTTTACGCTGGCGTTAAAATAGCTTTTTGACGGCGACTATTGTTTGTCTCGGACAGCAAAGCAGATCAATCGGCCAAAGTAAGCTGATTCCGCCCATTGGCCTTGGACTTGTACAGCGCCGTATCCGCCCGCTTGATCAGCTTCTTCGGGTCCGGATCCCCGGGCCCGGCGGCTGCCAGCCCCATACTGACCGTCACACCCAGCACCTCATCGTCCACCCGCACCTGATGTTGTTCAATGGCCTTGCGAATACGCTCCGCCACCACGGCAGCATCTTCCTGATTAGCCCCCGGCAGGATCACTACCATCTCCTCGCCACCGTAACGGGCCGCAGTATCATTCTCGCGGGAGTTCTCCCGGATCAGATCGGATACCTCCCGCAGTACCTGATCCCCGAGCTGGTGCCCCCAGGTATCGTTGAACTGCTTGAAGTGATCGATATCAATCAGTATCAGTGACAGCTCGCGACCATAACGCACCACACCAGCCAGCTCCTGGCGCAGCATATTCTGGAAATAATCATGGTTGAACAGGTTGGTCAGACCATCCACCGCCGCCTTGCGGGACAGCTCCAGCCGACCCGCCGCCGCTACTGAAATAATCTCCAGCGCACCGATACGGGCCTCGGTAAAACAGTTGCTGATATGGTTATTCTCCAGATACAACAGGCCGGTCAGCGTCCGTTCCCTGCCTTTGCCGATGGCGATGGGCAGGCACAGGATAGAGCGCACCCGCTCCCGCAGGATGTACTCCTCCCGATCCAGCCCGGGCACTGAACTGTTCACCGCCAGGGCATCGGCAACCACCACGCTTTCCCGCGTGCGGCTGACATAGTTCACCGTGGTCTGTGACACGGATTCCGACTGTTCCAGCAGCGCCGACTGAAGAATGATCGTTTCGTCGGAATCCACGGACGCCTCCGCCTCGATGCGCAGCACTCCGTCACCGTCACGCAACGCCAGGATGCCTCGCTGGGCGCCGGCGAACTCGATGGCGATGTTGATGATGGCCTCCACCATACGGCTGTGGATCTGCTCGTCGGCAATGGCCCGCAGGGCCTTCATCAGTGACGTCATGTCCACTTCCTGCATGGCCATGGCACGGGTGCCGGCCAGGGTGGCAGACTTCTGCTCCTGAGACAGGTCCGGATACCGCTGCTCCAGCTGTCGTACCTTGGCATGGGCACCCCAGCGGCGATAGAGGTCCCGGGCCCGGGAAAAATAGGGCATGGCAATGGTACTGCGGCCGGCACTCATATGCATGCTGCCGCACAACTCGCTGGCCAGCGCCTGTTCGCTCAGAAAGCCATTCGTCCGAGCCAGTTCAATGGCACGATCGAAGGCCTCGTGGGCCTCGAACGGCTTGCCGGTGACCCTGAGCAGTTCAGCCCGGCACAACTCATGCTTATCAGGCATGTTGTAGGGGTCCCGCTTCATCCTTTTAGCGATATTGCGGATATCCTTGCGCACCTGCCGGAGCAACTTGCGGCGCCGACGACTGGAGCTCGCCTGGCCGGCACTGCGCAGGAACACGAGGGTTCGCATGAACAAAGCCCAGCGCCCGACATAGAATGCCGTGCTGCCGGGAGGGTTCCTGGCCATGTGTTCAGCGATTTGCTGGGTCCGGTTTTGTGATTCATCGTCAAACAGGTAGCCCAGATACATGGCTCTGGACAAGACCAGGTCGACCAAAGCTTGATCTTTGGTTTCCCGGTGCTTTGGCAACATCTCATCAATATTGTAGGCGTCGCCGATAAGTCTGGCCGGGTTGTGACTGAATCCGCGCAGGTTTTGTAACAACTGAAGCCGCGATTCCTGATGATGCAGCATGGCATCCATGTGCAGTGCCCGGAACTCTCCCAGGTGGTGGCTTGTCAGGCTCTCCACTTTCTCCAGGTCTTCGCCGGCAAGAAGCATGTATTCCTCCAGCATGTTGGAGGCGTGAACCGCGAACTCGAAGTCGCCGTTCTCCATGCAGAAACGCGTGCCCTGGCGCAGTGGTTCATAGGTTTTCTGGATGGGTTCCTTCCAGTGCTGGATCAGCGAACCGTACAGGTGATGTGCTCGCCCCCGCCGGCTGTTGAAGCGCTCGCTCAGGTCCAGAGCCAGCCGTCCCAGCGCGATGCCGGTGTCCGGATCGTTCAGCGACTCGGCATACATCATACCCACGATCGAAAAGGTGGTGGTGCCCTCCGGCGTATGACCATGACGAAGGGCCATTTCCGCCCCGTTGATGCACAGCAGTGGCAACAGCAGCGGCTCGGCAAACATGGTCGCGCTGCCGATACTGGCGCCGATACGCATGGCGGCCCGGTGTTCGGGCGAGGTCATGTCCGGCAATTCCCTGATGCTATCAAGGTTCATGGCCTTGAGACGGCTGCTGAGCCTGAGAAAGCGCAAGCTGACATACCACTTGCGGGGATGTCGTGGGTAGGGGTGCCCCAGTTTCCTCAGCAGCGGCAGTGCGGTATCGATGGCCTTTTCCAGCTCCCCCTGGGTGATCAGGTGTCCGATTTCGATCTCATGGAAGTTGACCCGGCTCAGCAGGTCCCGGGCATTGGTCAGCCCGGATTCCAGGAACGTCTTGAGGGCACGGTGGTCACCCACGTAGGCGGCGGCTTCCGCCGCAGCTGAGAAAGCGCTCAGGGCCAGGGCGTAATCCGTGTCCCAGGGATGGTCTCCGAGTAGCAGGATGGCGCGCTGGAAATGGCTGTAGGCGATCGGGTAGGAGGCGGCCTGGCGGGCCCGGTGACCGGCTTCCAGGTTCAGGCGGCACAGTTCGCGCTTTTCCCGGTCGTCGGTAATCAGGCCGGCAGCCAGGTTCAGGTGGGTGACGATGGCAAACAGACCTTCCTTGCGCTCCACCGCATTCAGGTTGCGCAGCAACTGACGGCCAATCTCCAGGTGGGCGGCCAGCCGGGTGTCCTGATCCACCAGGTTGTAGGCGGTTTCCTGGATGCGGTCATGGGTAAATGCAAAGCGAACTGTCAGTCTTCCGGGATCCCTGTCCTGCCTCAGCTCGGCCAGCTGGTAGGCGTCACTGATCGGGGCGATCAGCCCTTCCTCGATGGGCACACGCAGGGCTTCGGCCACCCTGGCCGGCGACATGTCGGCAACCATCGACAATACCGATATTGAAAAGCGGGTGCCGGCACAGGAGGCCAGGCGCAGCAACCGCAGGCTGGTTTCCGGCAGGCGGTCCAGCTTGCGGGACATCAGCCCTGCCACGTTGTCGGTCATCTGCTGCTGCGTCAGCTGCCCGATGTCCCATATCCATTTGCCGGTGTCGGGGTCCGCCTTGATATTCCCCCGGGCATGTTGATCCTTGAGAAACTCTTCTACAAAAAACGGGTTGCCCTCGGTCTTCTGGCGGATGACCCGGGCCAGCGGCTCTGCCTCCGAGCTGCTGGTCAACAGCGTGTCCGCCAGCAACCGGCAAATGTCGGGCACGGCCAGCGGTTTCAGCTCGATGTGGGTCAGGGCAACGTCGGTTCCCTGCATTTGCTGAAGTGTCTGGATCAGTGGGTGATCGGGCGTGATTTCGTTGTCCCGGTAAGCGCCCACCAACAGCAGCCGGTCGCCTTCCACCTGGTCTACCAGCAAATCAGCCAGGCGCAGGGTGCTGCTGTCAGCCCATTGCATGTCGTCGAGCACCAGCACCAGCGGGTGATCGGCAAAGCTGAAGACCCGGATAAAGTTGAACAGGGTCAGACGAAAGCGTTGCTCGGATTCCGTGGGACCTACGGCCGGGACCTCCGGCTGCTCACCCATGATCAGCTTCAGTTCCGGCAACATCTCGGTCATCAGGGCGCCGTTGGGGCCAAGCGCCTGTTCCAGCTTGTGCTTCCACTGGGCCAGCCGCTCGTTACTTTCGGTGAGGATCTGCTGAATCAGATCCCGCAAGGCAACGGCCAGCCCGCTGTAGGGAATATCCCGGTGAACCAGATCGAACTTGCCGACAATAAAGTAGCCACGACGGGCGGTGACGGGTTTATGCAGCTCATTGATCAGGCTGCTCTTGCCAATGCCGGACCGCCCCGCCACCAGCGCCAGGGATACCTGATCGTAGGCGGCTTCGAACGCCTGCAGCAGCTGACCGACTTCCTTCTCACGGCCGTACAGCTTCTGGGGAATCCGGAAATGATCCGGCACATCATGGGATGCCAGAGGAAAGTCCTGGATGGCCGCATTGGTGTTGAGCTGCGCATAACACTCCCGCAGGTCATGGAGCAGTCCGGTGGCGCTCTGATAGCGGTCTTCCGCGGTCTTGGCCAGTAACTTCATGATCAGGTCGGATAACACCCGCGGAACACTGCTGTTGGCGTCGGCCGGTGCCACCGGAGTGCGGGCGATGTGGCAGTGAAACCACTCGATGGGTTCCTTCGCCGAAAACAGGGGGTGCCCGGTGACCAGCTCGTAAAGGGTGGCCCCCAGGGAATAGAAGTCGGAACGGTAGTCCACCGAGCGGTTCATGCGCCCGGTCTGTTCAGGAGACATGTACCCGGGGGTGCCGGGCACGGAGTTGGGCGACATGATGGTCGCCTGTTCGGTGGCGACATTCGAGGCAATGCCAAAATCCACCAGGCGTATGGTGTTGGTTTTGGCATTCACGACAATGTTGGCCGGGTTAATGTCCTTGTGAACGACGCCTCCCCTGTGCACCTCTTTCAGTGCCTTGGCCACGGCAATGCCGATGCCCACACAGGCCTTGAGAGGGATGCGCCGGTGGGTGGTCAGCCGGTCCAGAGACTGGCCACCGGTGTCTTCCAGCACCAGCGAGGGCAGGTCGCGTACCCGGGTGCTTTCGATCAGTCCGATGATGTTGTCGCCGGTGAGGCTGGACAGGATATCCGCCTCATGCTGAAGCATGGCAATGTTTTCACGGGTTGCCTGATCGGCCCTGAGGGTCTTGATGACAACGCTCTGCTGATCGCTTTCCCGGGTTGCCCGGTAGATCAGGGTGGCGCCGCCTTCGGCGATTTTTTCAATCAGCCGGTAGCCGGCCGGTGCTTCGGCTGACAGTGGAGGGGCGTTGCTGGTAGCCGCCATTTCGGGAAGACTCCTGTTGGGCTTGATTATTATAAGATTATTCCGGACCCAAACATGTAAACAAAGGTAACGTATTGTTTGATGCCGTAATGTCTATCCCGGCACAGAAACGGACTATCGGGTTTCGGGGTTGAAGTCCTGACAATTGATGCAATAGTTAATAGAGATTTATCCGGGTAAGACTTTCCCGGCACACTTCCGTAGATCATAGTCAATCCTGAAGGTTTCGGCGGTACCGGATACCCGTTGCAGGCCTTTATGCATCTGATGATCACGAACCAGGAGGCAACACATGTCGAACAACGGTATCAGTGACGACAGTTTCAACACCCTCTCGAGCATGGAAGTGGATGGCAAGACCTACCACTACTACAGCCTGCCGAAGGCCGGGAAAACACTGGGCGATCTCGACCGGATGCCTTTTTCCCTCAAGGTGCTGACCGAGAACCTGCTCAGGTTCGAAGACGGTCTCACCGTTGAGAAGAAGCATCTGGAAGCCATGGCGCAATGGCTCAAGGATCGTCGCTCCGACACTGAAATCCAGTTCCGTCCGGCGCGCGTCTTGATGCAGGACTTTACTGGCGTACCCGGCGTGGTGGACCTGGCGGCCATGCGGGAGGCGGTCAAGAAGGCGGGCAAGGACCCGGCCATCATCAACCCCCTGTCGCCGGTGGATCTGGTCATTGATCACTCGGTGATGGTGGACAAGTTCGGTGATGCGTCGTCCTTCAAGGACAATGTCACCATCGAGATGGAGCGCAACGAAGAGCGCTATGAGTTCCTGCGCTGGGGTCAGCAGGCCTTTGACAATTTCAGTGTGGTGCCACCGGGTACCGGTATCTGTCACCAGGTGAACCTGGAGTATCTGGGCCGGACGGTGTGGCAGAAAGAGCAGGACGGCAAGACATTCGCCTATCCGGATACCCTGGTGGGCACTGACTCCCACACCACCATGATCAATGGCCTGGGCATTCTGGGCTGGGGCGTTGGCGGCATCGAGGCAGAAGCCGCCATGCTGGGGCAGCCGGTGTCCATGCTGATTCCGGAAGTGGTCGGCTTCAAGGTCACCGGCAAGCTGCGTGAAGGCATTACCGCCACCGACCTGGTTCTGACCGTGACCGAGATGCTGCGTAAGAAAGGCGTGGTGGGCAAGTTCGTGGAATTCTATGGCGACGGCCTCAAGGACATGCCGATCGCCGATCGGGCCACCATCGCCAATATGGCGCCTGAGTACGGCGCCACCTGTGGTTTCTTCCCGGTGGACGACCAGACCATCACCTACATGAAGCTCACCGGTCGCGATGATCACCAGCTGGAACTGGTCAAGGCCTATGCCAAGGCCCAGGGCCTGTGGCGCGAACCCGGCCATGAGCCGCTATACAGCGATACCCTGGAGCTGGACATGGGCGAGGTGGAGGCCAGCCTCGCCGGCCCCAAGCGCCCCCAGGACCGGGTGGCGCTGAAGAACATGAAGGCCTCCTTCGAACTGTTGATGGAGACCGCGGAAGGCCCCAGCCAGGCCCGTGAGGACAAGCTGGCATCCGAGGGTGGCCAGACTGCCGTTGGCGTAGACGACAGCTACGAACATCACGCCAGCCAGGAGCTGACCCTCGACGGCGAGAAAACCCGCCTTGATCCCGGCGCTGTGGTGATCGCAGCCATTACTTCCTGCACCAACACCTCCAACCCCAGCGTGATGATGGCCGCCGGCCTGATTGCCCAGAAAGCCGTGGAAAAGGGCCTGAGCACCAAGCCCTGGGTGAAGACGTCGCTGGCGCCAGGGTCCAAGGTGGTCACCGATTACCTGAAAGTGGCTGGTTTGCAGGATGACCTGAACACGCTGGGCTTCAACCTGGTGGGCTACGGCTGCACCACCTGTATCGGTAATTCCGGCCCGCTGCCCGAGCCGGTGGAAAAGGCGGTCAACGAAGGCGACCTGACCGTGGCATCGGTCCTGTCCGGCAACCGCAACTTTGAAGGCCGGGTGCATCCTCAGGTGAAAACCAATTGGCTGGCCTCACCGCCCTTGGTGGTGGCCTACGCCCTCGCTGGCAACGTGCGGGTGGATCTGACCAAGGATCCGCTGGGCACCGACAAGGATGGTAATCCGGTCTACCTGAAAGATCTCTGGCCCAGCCAGCAGGAAATTGCTGATGCGGTGGAGAAGGTCAAGACTGACATGTTCCGCAAGGAATATGCCGAAGTCTTCGACGGTGACGAAACCTGGAAGGCCCTCAAGGTGCCGGAAAGCAAGGTATATGAGTGGTCAGACAAGTCCACCTACATCCAGCACCCGCCGTTCTTTGAAGGCCTTGGGCCGGAACCGGACGCCATCGAGGACATTCGTGATGCGAATATTCTTGCCATGCTGGGGGATTCGGTGACCACCGACCATATCTCCCCGGCCGGTTCCTTCAAGGCCGACAGCCCGGCTGGCAAGTACCTGCAGGAGCGCGGTGTTGATCCGAAAGACTTCAACTCCTACGGCTCCCGCCGGGGTAACCACGAAGTGATGATGCGCGGCACTTTCGCCAACGTTCGTATCCGCAACGAGATGCTCGACGGGGTGGAAGGTGGTTTCACCAAATTCGTGCCCGACGGAAAGGAGATGGCGATCTACGATGCGGCCATGAAGTACCAGGAGCAGGGCACACCATTGGTGGTCATCGCCGGCAAGGAATATGGCACCGGCTCCAGCCGCGACTGGGCCGCCAAGGGCACCCGCCTGCTGGGCGTGAGGGCCGTCGTGGCCGAGTCCTATGAGCGTATCCACCGTTCGAACCTGATCGGCATGGGCGTCATGCCCCTGCAGTTCCCCGAGGGCGTGGACCGCAAGAGCCTGAAACTGACCGGTGAGGAGACTATCTCCATCGAGGGGCTGGCGGGTGATATCCAGCCAGGCCAGACCCTGACCATGACGGTCACCTACAAGGACGGCTCCACGGAAACCTGCGATCTCAAGTCCCGCATCGATACGGCCAACGAGGCGGTCTACTTCCGCCATGGCGGTATCCTGCATTATGTGGTGCGGGAGATGATCAAGCAGGCATCCTAGGAGACCGCTGTCCTGCGCCAACCGCCGGCGGTGCACTTGCCGCCGGCGGGCTTTCATGCGACGCTCTTGGCTGAAGCCGAATGTGTTCCCGAGGACGTGCATGTCATCCCCCCAATCCCGCGATGAAATCAAGGCCAGGCTCAACCTGGAAACCTCCCGTATTGCCTGGCGTGAACTGCAGACCTACTATGCCCGTGGCCATGTCGTTCGTGTGTCGCCGCAGCTGGATCTGCTCGACGTAGCCGCCGAACTGACTGCGGACAACAAGGACCAGTTCCAGCAATGGATGGTGCAGGATCAGGTGGGGGAGGTCAGTCCTGACCTGGCCCGTGCCTGGTATGACCGCGAAGCCGAACTCTGGGCGGTGGTGGTGGCACCGTGGGTGCTGGTCCAGGATCGCGACGACCAGACACTGCACTGAGCCTGTCATGAAGCTCCATTATTTTCATGGTCGTGCGCCCCTGCATACGCTGGTCCTCTGGCGGGGCGGGCGCCGCGTGGAATTACACATCAAGAAAGTCGATAGTGGCGTGTGGTCGCTGGTGGCCCTGGCCGGCGATCCCGAGGGCCACCCGGACGTTACCCGCTGCCAGGGGCCCTTCCGGGATCAGGATCGTGCCGTCTCCGCGCTACGGGCGCTGACCGGCAACCTGCTGGAGCGAGGCTATGAACCCCACCGGGACGAGCCCGTGCAATGGACGGTTCGTGCCCAGCGACTGGCCCGGGACCTTCGTCAGCGCGCGGAGGCCAACGAGGGCAAGTACGTGTTTGACCCGGAGCAGTTCGAACCGACGCTCTGATTCCTTTCCGCTATTGCTGTTTCCCGAGAGGTTGTTGTGCTGGCCGATGCCCTGCTGATTCTGGTGCCTCTGTTCCTTGGTTTTGCCATTGCGCTGTCCCATCGTCCGCTGATGACCCTGGTCCACTATGGGGTGGAAGGGCTGGTCTATTTCATCCTTGCCTTGCTGGGCGTGGGTCTGGGGCAGATGGAAGGTCTCGGGCCGCAACTGGCGGCCATGGCGGTTCAGGTGGGTCTGCTGGTGACCGGTCTGTTGCTGGTGAATGTGGTGGGGCTATGGGCCTGGCACCGTTGGCAGCCGATGGTGATTGATACCGGCGGCCAGGGCGGGGTGACCAGTTACCGGCGCCTGTTCCTGGCGGCCGCCAGACCCCTGGCGGCGGTGCTGGGCGGGCTGCTCGCCGGCTGGTTTCTGCTGCCGGCATGGCCCTGGGTGGAAGACCTTGCCACCTGGTCGCTGATGCTGTTGTTATTCCTGATCGGCCTGCAACTGCGCAATGCCGGTCTCTCCCTGCGCCGCTTGCTGCTGAACAGGCAGGGGCTGGGCATTGCGGTAACCCTGGCCGCCAGTTCCCTGCTTGCCGGCCTGGTGCTGGCTCCGCTGCTGCAGGTGCCGCTGTTCCAGTCGCTGGCTCTGGCGTCCGGGTTTGGCTGGTACTCCCTGTCGGGCATCGTGATTGGCGATGCCCTGGGGCCGGCCTGGGGCGGCGTGGCCTTCCTGAATGACGTGATCCGCGAAATTATCGCCCTGGCCCTGATACCGGTGGTGATACTCAGGCGCCCGGCCGTGGCGATTGGCTATGGCGGTGCCACGGCCATGGATTTCACCCTGCCGGTCATCCGCAGCAGTGGCGGGCTGGACTGCGTGCCGGTGGCCATTGCCTCGGGTTTCATCCTGTCGTTTATTTCACCGGTGCTGATGGGGATCTTTTTGTCGCTTGGGGGCTAAGATGACCGCTCAGCTTGCAGGGGCACTGCCAGCCAGAATCTCGCTCCCTGGCCGGGGGGGGAATCAAAGCCAACATCGCCACCCATCTGCTGCATGATTTCCCGGGTAATGGCGAGCCCCAGGCCGGTGCCCCCTTGCTCACGGGTTATGGAGCTGTCTGCCTGCGCAAATTTCTGGAATATCCGTGAACGAAACTCCTCGGGAATGCCGGGCCCCTGATCGGCTACTTCAACAATCACGCCCGTGTCGGCTTTCCTGATAGTGATCGTTATCTCTGCTTTTGCCGGAGAAAACTTGATGGCATTGGAGAGCAGGTTGCTCAGGGCCTGTTTGAACCGGTGGCCATCGATAGTGGCTGAAATATCGGGCTCACTGATCGTCAGTCTGAACTGAATGTTTTTGTGCGAAGCGTAAGTATCCAGCTGCTCCAGGGTTTCCCGGGCCAGTGTTTCCATGCTGTTGTGCCGGGGGTTAAACTCCAATTGCCCCGAGACCAGTTTTTCGACGTCCAGCAGGTCATCAATCAGATGGCGCAGTTGATCGCTGTTGCGGGCGGCAACGGTAATGAGTTGTTTGACCTTTTCCGGCAGGCCTCCCAGCACTTCGCTGGCAATCAGGCTCAACGACCCGGAAATCGAGGTAAGTGGCGTTCTCAGCTCATGGCTGACGGTCGAAATGAACTCATTTTTCATGCGATCAACCTTCTTCCGTTCCGATATGTCTTCGACCAGTGTCCATACCAGTGAGCGACCGGAAGCGTTGGTAATCAGTAAGCCCTGAACAATTGCGGGAAATGTGCTCCCATCGAATTTGGTAATAGCGTACTCGTACGGGCCAAAGCGCCGGTTTTCGCTGAGCTCTTTCACAGCGGTGGCACGCAGATCTTCGTACTGTCCCGGGACCAGTTGCTCCATTTCCAGGGAGAGAAAACCGGCCCGGCTGTAGCCCGTTGGTTGCAAAAGTGCATCATTGACGCTGAGAATCTGTCCCGACTCGTAGTCGGTCAGCGATATGCCGATGGGCGAAAGCTCGAACAGTCGCCGTAATTGCTCCTCGCTTTCCTGGAGAAGCAACTGAGCCCTCTTTCTTTCGTCGATATCCGAAATGTAGCCATGCCACATGACGCTGCCATCGGCCAGCAATTCCGGGGTTGCTCTCCCCTCTACCCAGCGCCAACCTCCTCCTTTCCGGACCCGGTACTGATGCAGCCACAGCGACAGGCAATTGGCGGAGGTTTCGATGGATTCGCTCACCGCCTGAAGGTCTTGAGGGTGTATAGCGTTGAACGCGGATGTAGCGTCGGTAATGACGTCTTCAGGACTAACGCCGTAAATGTCCCTGATTCCGGGGCTGGCGTAGGGGAAGGCAGAGGATCCATCCGGCCAGCGGCGATATTGATAAAGGGTCCCGGGAATCTGATTGACCAGCTTGCTCAGGGTCTGGCTGGTCAGTTGTTCGTCCAGAAGGCTGGCAATCCACTTGGCGAGCAGAGTCACGAAGGTGATTTCGGTTTCGTTGAATTCGGTATCTCGGGGCATGCTGGAAGAAAAATTCAGAGTGCCAAACAGACGGCTTTGAGTGCGTATCGGCGCTGCAATATAAGTCTCCAGGCCAAAAGCCCGGTAACAGGCATGATCCCGATGAACGGACTTGGCCATGTGAGAAATCGCCAGGTGATCCTTTCCCTGCAGCAGGATGGCGCAGTAGGTCTTTTCCAGGGGAAAGCTTGCGCCGGCTGCCAGCCCGGCGTCGGTCGCTGAATAAAAGTCCCTGATGGTGTAGGTGTTGCCAACGATCTCACTCAGCATGGCCGTGGGCAGCTCAAGGAATTCAGCGCCGAGTTTCAGGGCGTCACCAAGCTTCTGGTCTACCGAGGATGCGCGATCGAGTGCGAGCCTGTTAAGAATGGCCAGGGCCTGATTCTGCTGTTCCATCCGATGGAGGTTTTCCATCTCGTGGGTGATGTCGGCGTGGGTGCCGTACATCTTGAGGGGCATGCCGTCCGGCGACCATTCCAGAACCTTGCCGCGATCATGTACCCATACCCAGCTGCCATCCTTGTGGCGCATTCGGCAGCGATAATCATATTCAGCTGCGTTACCCGAAAAGTGCGCTTCCAGTCGCCTTTCCGACCCCGGAAGATCCTCGGGATGGGCGAGACCCAGCCACGTCTGAATATCAACAGGTTCCAGTTCCGCCAGGGTGTAGCCACAGATGTTTGCCCAGCGCTCGTTAAAAACCGTTTCACCGGTCTGGACATTCCACTCCCAGGTACCGACTCGTGTTCCTTCAATAATGGCCTGGGCTCGCCGCTCTTTTTGCCACAGGTCAACAAAGGTGTTGTGATCACGGTGGATCTGGATTTCATGGGAAACACTGTCGGCCAGATCCCGGAGAATTTCCTGATCAGCCTCACTTAGCTGCCGGGGCTGCGAATCAATCAGGCAAAGGGTTCCGACTCTGTGGCCTTCCGACGAGAGTAGTGGCGCACCGGCATAGAAGCGGATGTGGGGGGCATCGGTAACCAGCGGGTTATCGCTGAACCGGTCATCAAGCCGGGCATCTTCTATAATCAACAGACCGGGACGGAGAATCGCATGGCCACAGAAGGATATGTCTCTGGGCGTTTCCGTTGCGCCCAGGCCCCGAGATGACTTGAACCATTGACGGTTCGAGTCCACCAGGGTGACCAGCGCTATCGGCACGTTGAAAATCCGGGTCGCCATGCGGGTGAAACGGTCAAATCGTTCCTCCGGTGCCGTGTCCAGCAATCCCGTGTTTTTCAGTGCCGCAAGCCTGTCCGGCTCATGAGGGGGGTTATCCGGTGCCTTCATTGGCTTCTCCAGGTTCTGTCTTGGTGTCGCCTACGGGTAACTCCACCCAGAACCGGGCCCCGTGGTCGAAGTGGTATCCAACCCTGCCACCCATCAGGGTGGCCAATTCACGGGAGATGGCAAGCCCGAGACCGGTTCCGGCATAAGCTCGCTCTGAGTGATGCTCCGCCTGGGCGAACCGCTGGAAAAGCCGCGGCAGGAAGCCCTTGGGGACGCCTTCACCCTGGTCCGCAACGGTGAGGCGTACCGAGTTATTTTCTGTCGGCGTGGCACTGATGGTGACGCTTGAACCCTCCGGGGAAAATTTGAGGGCGTTGCTGATGAAATTGTCGAGAATCTGCCGCAATCGATGGGGGTCTGCCTGAACTTCCTGTGAAGGGTCTGCCTCGATGACAAAGTTGATGGAGCGCGCAGAGGCCGTGGACCGATTGCCCTGACAGGCCCGTTCGATGGCAGCCCGGGCGTTGACGGTCTGGATGGCCAGGGTCATCTGGCCGGCGATGGCTTTGTTGAAATCAAGCAAGTCTGAAATCAGCAGTTGCAGCTGATCGCTGTTGCGCATCGCAAGGTCGACCATCGACCGGGCTTTGGGTGGCAACTCACCCGCTGCTCCACCCTGCAGTAGCTTCAGGGACCCACCGATCGAGGTCAAAGGGGTCCTCAGCTCGTGGCTGACCGTTGAAACGAACTGGTCCTTCATATCGTCGAGCGCTTCCCTCTCTTTTGCGAGACGATTGAAGGCACGCACCACATTACGTATCTCGGGGGCGCCGAACTCCGGCAGTCGGCTTTTGGCCGAAGGGTCTTCGGTCATTTCCCGCATACGTGCAGCAATCTGTCTGAGCGGTTGAGTCGTTGCCCGGGACAGCACCACCGCCAGGATAATGATAAGAATCATGCTTAACATACTGATGGTAAGAAACTGCAGGAACGACGCCCTGGCCGGCTCTGTGACTTCCCGATAGGGTGCGGCTCGTAAAAACTGCCAGCCCACTCTCTGGAGGTGACGGGTAGCGTAAACCCAACGCTCACCCGAGGCATCGGTTACCACGCCAGAGCTTATTCCGGAGAGAGCGGCGTCAATCAGAAGGTTTTCACCCGGTTCAGGTAGCGGTGGCATTGTCCTGTCGGACTCCAGGGAGTCGACCAGGGTGAAGGATTCCGTGTCCAGAATGTTGAAGACGATCTCGGTGTTTTCCTGCTCCGGACGGGGCAGGATACTGGATTCCTTGAGGTTGACTATGCCGCCAGCGAAGCCCAGCAAGTCGCCATCGTCGCTGAGTATGGGGTAAAGGAAAGACAGAAGTGGCAGTCCTGTTGTACGACCCACAATAGGGCGACTGATCACAGGCTCCTCTGAAACCATGGCTTTGCGGAAGTGATGACGATCCGCATAGGAGGTTCCCAGGCGGCCAGGCACGAAGCGGTTCTCCGCGATGGCGACTGCCTTTTCATCGAATACCAGCAGGCCGGCTTCGAAATACTTCGAAACCGATGACTGACGCTCCAGAATCGTCTGGAGCTCATTTTCGGGTAGCCGGCGCTGCCCGTCTGTCAACTGCAGGGCAAGGCCTTCGAGTGCCAGCAGGCGGAGTTCCAGTGCCTGATCGACCTCGATGGCATAGCGCTGTGCTTCCACTCGCTGTCGTTCGGTGAGCACCTGTTCAAAATCTGACACCAACTGCTGATAGGCGATCACCAGAATGACCGCAAGGGATAAAAGGCTGATCCCCACCGTAATAAGCACGATCCGGCCACCGAGGGATAGATTTCTCAAGGGCTCACCTCAAGGCTGTGGCGAGGGATGGCTAAACGTGGTTTCATGATACCCGGAAGGTGACCCGTTGACGTTGGCTGGAATTGGTATAGTCGGGAGGATGCCGTTGAGTGTCAATGATGTACAGGCCAGCCTGGTTGCACTGAGAAGTAAATTTTCAGGACGGGCCAGGGAAGAGATCCTTTTCCTGTCGCGCCAGGCGGAAAAAATGAGCGAGGGTAAGCTGACCGGTGCAGAATTATCGGAGGCCTATCATGTATTGCATCGGCTGGCGGGATCTGCTGGTACATTTGGCCTGCCTGATCTGGGTGAAGCGGCCAGGGTGCTTGAAAAATCACTGAAACCACATGTGGAACGACTTGCCGCAACGGGTGTGGCCGACGATGCCATTGCACCTGTTGAGCCACTGTTTTTGCGAGGCATTGAGGGGCTTTTCGGGCTGGTTACAGATCAGCCGGCGTCTGTGCCTGACAGTCAAAACAAGACCGTAGAGGGAGTTGACGACGACTCACACGGAACGCAGGTGCGGATTCTGGTCTGCCACCAGTCGGCCGATGTTCGCCTGAGTCTGGTCCAGGGACTGGCGCGTTACGGTTTTCAATGCCTTGAGGTTTCGTTGACGTCACCAGATCTGGCAGGTGTGATTGCAGAGTCATCCCGTGTTGCGAGTGTATTCGTGGTCGGCGAGCAGCAGTTGGAGGGAGTCGCCAGTGAATGCCGTAGCCAGAACGTTGGCGGTCGGCAGTTGCCTGTTTTGTGTCTGGCAGGACACGACTCTTTTGAAAAACGGTATTGGGCTGCGGAAGCCGGTGCTGAAGGTTTTTTTTCCGAGCCACTGGATTTCCCGCGGCTGGCCGACTCGATAGAGCGACTGGTTTCGGAGCGTAGATACCGGCTGTCCGGCCGGGTGCTTATTGTCGAGGATGATTCTGACCTGGCTGAACACTACCGGCTGGTGCTCGAATCCTCCGGGGTCGAGGTCCGGCTTGTCAGTGATACCCGGCATCTGATGCAGGATCTCGCTGAGTTTCAGCCGGATATAGTGCTGATGGATGTGAACCTTGCTGGCCGGTCCGGTATTACTCTGGCCCGCCTGATACGTTTCGAGCCCCGCTGGCTGAGCCTGCCCATTATTTACCTGTCTTCGGAGGATGATCCGGAAAGCCAGCTTGTCGCCATGTCCGAGGGTGCTGACGAGTTTCTGTCGAAACCCATTACAGATGACTACCTGGTCCGCTCAGTGCTGCATCGTTGCCACCGTGCCCGCCAATTGTCCGAATTGATGAATCGTGACAGTCTTACCGGGTTGCTCAAACATGCCCTGGTCAAACAACAGGTTCACAAGGAGTTGGCGAGTTGCCGGCGCTTGGGCTACCGGTCCTGCGTTGCCATGGTCGATCTCGACCATTTCAAGCAAGTCAATGACACCTGGGGGCATGGTTGCGGTGACCGCGTAATAAAAGCTCTCGCGAATCTTCTGAAGAACCGGCTTCGGGAGACTGATGTCATAGGACGCTATGGTGGTGAAGAGTTCGTCGTGGTGCTTCCCGGGTGTGATGTCGGGCAGGCGCAAAGTGTGATTGAAGGGATTGGCAGGAGCTTCTCTGAACTGCTTTTTTTCGGCAACGACGAAGATTCATTCAGTGTCACTCTGAGTGCGGGCATTGCCGCCTTGAACGACTTTTCCGATGGTGATGTCGCTCTGGAGGCCGCAGACCAGGCTCTGTATCAGCGCAAGAGTGCAGGACGTAATGGTGTTTCGGTCTATACAGTTCCTGAGTGAGCCCGGGGAGACATTCAAACCGCCAGCACAGTTTTATCAGGCAGGGTCGTCTGATGATACGAAGTATCAGCGGTTGCTAAGGCGACTGGCTCTGGATTCTGAAGAGGAGTGAGCAGTTGAGCATTGATAAGCTTTCAGGCTTGCGAGTTCTGTGTGTCGAGGATGATCCGGATATTCGCGCCATTGCGGAGCTTGCGCTCGGAGACGTCGGAGGATTTGACGTAAAATTGTGTGCAAGTGGCGCTGAAGCGTTGTCGGTTGTCGATGACTTCCAGCCAGAACTGGTGTTGCTTGATGTCATGATGCCGGGGATGGACGGCCCGGAAACATTGCGGGCCCTGAGGGCCTATGAAAGCTTGCAGAGTACGCCGGTGATCTTCATGACTGCCCGGTTACAGCCGGACGAGATCAAGGAGTATCTGGCGCTGGGAGCTATTGATGTAATCCCGAAACCGTTTGACCCCATGACCCTGGGAGAGCAGATCGGGGGCATTCTGGACAGGCACTCCGGAACAACCGGGTATAGATAAAAATCAAGTCTGACCGGGCAAGCGCTTGTTTTTTCGTCGTTCCATGGCGCATGATTGGGGAAATGCGATGAGATGGGTTCCGGGGCGTGTTTGTGCGGCTTCGGTCCCAGGTGGAATGGAATCGACAACTGATGTCCTCGCAGGCCCTGCTGGCTGCCCAGCCAATCTATGACCGTGACAGCCAGATGCAGGCTGTTGAACTGCTTTTCCGCAATGATGCCGGTGAAAGCGCCCTCGCCGTGGGTGAACACCGCGCCACCAGCGAGGTGTTGTTCAACTTCTGTGCGGGCATTATTGATCACGCCGCTCATTACAATGCGCTCGCCTACATCAACGTATCCGCTGACCTGCTGCTGTCCGGCCTGGTGCTGCCAGTGGACCCGGATATGGTGATGATCGAGCTGGTCGAGCGTATTGAGCCAACTCCGGACCTGGTAGCGGCGGTTCAGCACTGGTACGACCAGGGCTTCCGTTTTGCCCTCGATGATTTTGCTTTTTTGCCCAGCTGGGCGCCGTTGTTGCCGATGGCGTCTGTTATCAAGGTGGACGTTACCCAGTTCACAGCGGAACAGGTGGCCGGCCACAAGCAGGATCTGGCCTACCTGGATGTGCTCTGGCTGGCGGAGCGGGTCGAGGACCAGGCCACCCGGGACCGGTTCATGGAGATGGGATTTGACCTCTTCCAGGGCTATTTCATGGCGCGCCCCCAGCTCATATCCGGCCAGAAACTGTCGCCGTCCGGATTGCGGCTGACCCAGTTGCTGGCGGTGCTTTACCGACCCGACCCGGAAATCAGTGACCTGACTGCCATCCTGTCAGCGGATCCGGAACTGTCGCTGAATCTGATCCGCATTGTGAACAGTCCTCTGTACCGCGGACACGGCAAGATATCTTCTATACGCGAGGTGGTGATCCGGCTGGGTATTACCAACCTCAGGCACTGGGCGACCATGCTCAGCTCCCTGCAGATGGTCAATACCGAGAAGGCCCGGGTGGTACTGGTGCGTGCCCACGTCTGCGAGGCTCTGGCGGAGCGCATGAAGACCAGTGCCCCGGAACCGGACAAGGCGTTCCTGACCGGGCTTTTGTCCGGCACGGAAGTGATGCTCGGGGTTCCGGTGGAGGAATTCACCAGCCGCCTGGAGCTGGAACATGATGTCCGCAAGGCTGTGCTGCATCGCAAGGGCAGCCTGGGCCGGTTGCTGAAGCTGGCCATAACCATGGAGCATGATGTCGCCATGGAACGGGACCTGCAGAACTGGGATCCGCGCCTGCTGAAGCTCTATCGGCAGGCCGCCAACCGGGTTCAGCGAATCATCCGGCAACTGGACAGATTCTGATCGATTGCACTGCCCGCCTCCCGGACAGATCCATCGACATTTCCGTTTCGTAATTTCCCTACATACGACGTGGTCCTGGCCATGTAAAACGCTGAATCACAGGTATGCCAGTCGGGCATCCAAAGCTGGAGTCGTCGATTGATGCTGGAAAACAACTATACCCGCCTGCAAACCCTCAAGACGGACCAGCAGATGCTCTGGATTCTGCTGGCCCATGTCCCGGTGGTCGGGTTGCTGATTCCGCTCGGGTTCGGAAGCCATGGATTTGCCCTGACGGCCAGCATTCTGTTGGGTGCCATTGTTTTGGCCGCCTACGTTTTACTGCGGGGCAGCCGCAATTTTTCAGTGCTGGTGGCCGCAGCCCTGATGGCCTTCTCCGCGATCATGATCCAGTCGCGGCTGGGTCAGATCGAGATGCATTTTCATATTTTTGCCGCTCTGGCCCTGGTCATGATTTACCGGGACTGGCTGCCGGTCGTGGTGGGCGCCGCGGTGATTGCGGTGCATCACCTGATCCTGACCGGTCTGCAGCTGGCCGAGGCCGGTATCGCCGGCATGCCGGTGATGATTTTCAGCCATGGCGGCAGCTGGGGCATTGCGTTCCTGCACGCCGCGTTCGTGGTGTTTGAAGCCTCGATCCTGACCTTCTTTGCGCGCCGGCTGGGTCGGGAGAGAGGCGTCGCCGACGGCATGATGGATGTGGTCGCCCAGTTCAATGGCGAGCAGGACCTTGCCGGTCGGCTCGATGCTACTGGTGAGCCGTCGGCAAGGGCCTTCAACAGCCTGATGGACCAGTTCTCGGCGCTGGTACTGGAAGCCTCGGGCCTGGCGCGTCAGCTGGCACAGAGCGCCACCGAACTTACCAGCAGCAGCGATCGCGCCAACACGATCATTGACCGGCAGAGGGTGGATCTGGAGCAGGCGGCCTCGGCCACCGAGCAAATGTCGGCGACCGTGCAGGAGGTGGCACAGAACGCCCAACAGACCTCGGAAGCGTCGGCCACTGCATCCCGGTCGGCATCCCATGGCAAGGGCCGGGTGGCGGAGTCGGTGAGCCTGACCGAGTCCACGGACGCTGCCCTGGATGTCTCCGCCGGAGCGGTACGTTCGCTGGCTGACAATGTGGCCTCCATCAACCGGGTGATTGGTTCCATCGACGATATTTCCGAGCAAACCAATTTGCTGGCGCTGAACGCTGCTATCGAGGCGGCCCGCGCCGGTGAGCATGGCCGTGGCTTCGCGGTGGTTGCCGATGAGGTGAGGAGCCTGTCCCGCAGGACCCAGGCATTCACCAGCGAGATCCGCGAAACCATCGAGACGTTGTCCCGGGGCGCCGATTCGGCCCTGCAGGCCATTGATGACGGCCAGGCCCGGTCAAGGCAAACCACAGCGGCTATCCGGGACGCGGGTGAGGCGATGGATACCGTGGGCAAGGGGCTGGATGAAGTCACCGACCGTATCTACCAGATTGCTTCTGCGGCAGAGCAGCAGGCTGCGACATCCACGCAGATCAACGCCAGCGTTCAGGGAGTGGCGGAACGTAACCGCGACGTGCTGGAGCAGGCTGATGAGGTCCGCCAGCTTGCTACCGGGCTGGAAACACTGGTCGGGCAGGTAAATGGCCTGGTGAGCGGCTACCGGTTGCCGTAGCGGTATGATCCTGTGGGCCACTGACGCAGGAATTTTCACGCTTTGACAGTGTGGAGCCCTGTGTTGTGATATCTTTCCTAGGCATTAGTGTGCTACTGACACCTGTCGTCGGCACAGGACTCGCTATAAAGACCGTCAAATCATGAATGTTCTGATTCTCGATGCCGATGTGCCCGTGGCCGAACTCATGGAAACCCTCGTTTCCGGCCTGTTTTCCCGTGCCCGCATCCACACCTTCCAGACAGTGTCCGAAGCCCTGGCAGGCCTGGAGCAGGTGCGTCCGGACCTTGTGGTGTGCGAGTGGGAGCTGCCTGATGGCCGTGGTCTCGATCTGGTCCGGGCGGTGCGTCAGCGCGACCGTGATGTCCCGGTGCTGATGCTGTCCGCCAAGGCGGACAGGGACAAGGTATTGTCCGCCGCCCGCTACCGTATCCAGGGGTTCGTCCCCAAGCCATTCAGCGCCAATGTCATGCAGCAACGACTGCGCGCGTTAGTGCCGGCCGGCACACCCGATGGCCCGCACACCAGTTTCGAGACCATGCTGCGCAAGGCCAGTGACACCCAGGTCTACCTGCCGGCCGACCTGGACCCCAGCAGCGTGATGGCCCTGATCGAGCAGGCGGATATCCTGTCAGCAGCGGACCTGGCCCGGGAATGGCGGAAGGAGGCGGCACTGACGGTGCGGTTGCTGGATGTGGCCAACAGCAGCGCTTTCCGCCGCACCGGCGAGCCCTGCGGTAACCTGCGCGACGCGGTTACCCTGCTTGGCGTTGGCATGAGTCTGAACCACGCCCTGGCCCAGTCCCTGGATATTACCCACAAGCTGTCGGATCCCTACCTCAGGGAGCTGGCCCGTGAGCAGAGCCAGAAGTCTCTTGAGCTGGCGGAGCTTGCCAGCACCATGGCCCGCAAGCTGGGGCTGGATCCCGCCCCCTGTTTCACCGCCGGGCTGCTTCATCGCGTGGGTGAGTTGGCGGTGATCAGTTCGGCCCAGCAGTTCATTGCCTCTGATGGTGCGCTGGACAACGATGATGTTGACCTGGCTCTGTACCAGTGGAGCGGCCCGCTGGGTAATGTGCTGAAAGTGGCCTGGCGACTGCCATTGCCCCTGCGAGACCTGATCGGCGCCTGCTATCTGCTGCCACGGGGTACCAGCGAGCGCTCGAAGGCAGTCATGCGCACGGCCTGGCTGCTCGGCAACGACATGTCCCGGAGCCAGGAATGCGAACGCCTGCTGGCGCGGCTGGGTATGGATGCGAAAAGCGCCGGCGCACCGGCCTGACAGCACCGCCATGCCTGCGACGGCTTTCTGTCAGTGGAGAAACTTGCGCACGTCCAGGTGATACTCCTCCGGCTCCACCGCCCGCAGGATGTGGTCCTGCACCCCGGGCCGTGACAGATCGAGAGTTTCCAGGGGGATCGGCATGCGGAACCGGGTGTGGTACATCAGCCGCACCACGGGTTGACGCTGATCATCCTCGTTACCTTCAATCACCGCACCAAGGCGACCGCTTTCCAGCAGTACCATGGAACCCACGGGGTAAAGGCCCAGGCAACGGATGAACTGGCGCACCAGTATCGGGTCCAGGTGGTCGCCACTCCATTCCAACAGTTTCTTCAGGCCCTGGGTTGGTGTCATGCCCTTGTGGTAGACCCGGTCGCTGGTAATCGCATCGTACACATCGGCGATGGCCACCATGCGTCCGTAGATGGAAATTTCATCGCCATGCAGGCCCCTGGGATAGCCGCTCCCGTCCATACGTTCATGGTGTTCGGCGGCGGTGAGCACGGACAGCTCACCAATGCCTTCGGTGGTGGACAGGATCTGGTGGGAGTGGGCGGCGTGCCCTTTCATGATTTCGAATTCCTCCGCCGTCAGTCGCCCGGGCTTGTGGAGAATCTCGTCCGGGGTGAGAATCTTGCCGATATCGTGAAGCAGGGCGCCGACAATGGTCTGGTGCAGCACATCACTGGAATGCCCGACCGACTTGCCGAAAATGGACATCAGCACACTCAGGTTTACCGAGTGTTCCAGCAGGTAGTTGTCCTTCTCGCGGATGCGGCCCAGGCAGGCCAGGGCGTTATGGTTACGGAATACCGACCCCTGCAGGTCATCCGCCAGTTCGTGAACCGGAGACAGGTCAATGGCCTTGCCCAGTTTTACGTCCTGCATCAGGTTGCCCACCAGACCCTGGGCCTGCTGGTGAATGGCCAGCGCTGATGTCATCTCCTCGGCGACGTCCGCCCGGCGAAAGGCGACTGGTGATTCTTCCGCTGCCCGGTTCAGAGCGGCTTCGTTGGCCCGGTCCACTTCGTGGGCGGGTTCGCCGTCGGGGGAATCCGGGCCGCGCTCGGTGTCGATGTAGACGTACTTCACCCCCAGGCGGGCAATCTTCTCGATGGTGGCCTCGCTGCGGATAAACCCCTTTCTGCGCTCATTATTGTGGGGTACCCAGTCGTTGTTGAGGTCGGTCAGGTACATCCCCACGCGCAGTGCGGACAGCGGAATGCGTTTTATCATGTTGTCAGTCGCCTGAGTCAGCCGGCGGGGAAGAACGTACGCAGGCTGTTCTGATAAGTTTCGCTCAGCACGTCGGCCAGCTCCAGCTCTTTGACCTCGGCAATCTTCTCGGCCACGAAAGGCAGGTAGAAGGGTGCATTCTCGCGACCACGGTAGGGCGCGGGTGTCAGGAACGGTGAGTCGGTTTCCAGCAGGATCTGTTCGATCGGTGCCATGCGCACGATGTCCCTCACGTTCTCCGCCTTGTTAAAGGTGGTGATGCCGTTGAAGCCCAGGCACCAGCCCTGATCAAGGGCATAACGGGCCAGCCCTGGGCCGGAGGTGAAACTGTGGATGACTCCCCGGCGGTTCAGTGTGGCCTCGAATTCGGACAGTATGTTGACGGTATCTTCGTCTGCCTCCCGGCTATGGATCACCACCGGCTGGTCCAGGTCAGCGGCAATCTGCAACTGGCGGCGGAACACCTGTTTCTGGACCTCGCGGTCGGCATTATCATAGAAGTAGTCGAGCCCGATCTCACCGATGGCCACGATCTTGTCGTCGTTGCCGTGCTTGCGGATGATCTCCTCGCAGGCATCGGAGTAGGATTCGGCCTCGTGGGGGTGCACGCCCTGAGTGCCATAGAGCCATGGTTGCCGGCCACTGAGGTCACGAACCGTGGCCAGGTTTTCCGGAGAAACGGCGATGGTGATGACCCGTTCGATGTTCACGTCCCGGGTCTTTTCCAGGGTTTCCTCCAGCGGCCGGTCCTTGAGGTAATCAAGGTGGCAATGGGTCTCGATCAGGGGCTGGTCGAAAACGGGGATGTCTCGTCTCTTGCGGCTCATAGCTGCTAACCTGCATTCTCAAAGTCCACCAGTTTATCATCAAGGCGTGTGGTTCCGAACCATTGTCTCGATAGCCTGAGACCATCAACCTGCCATTCCCGGAGCGTTCCCACTCAATGATAACGACACGGTTCAACAAATCCTGGCTCTATGACCCCCGCCGTTCCCGGCTGAGTGACTATGCCTCAGACATTGACGACGACCAGGTGCCCGCGCTTGAGCCGGAACTGGAACTGATCGGCGAGCACCAGCGGCGGCTATGGGCGAACGGTGGCAATGCCTGCCTGCTGGCATTTCACGGGCTGGACGCCAGCGGCAAGGACAGCCTGATCCGGACTCTGGCGACCTATATGGACCCGGCGGGGTTTCATGCCTGGTCCTTCGGACGGCCCGCCGGTGCTGAAACAAAACATGATTTTCTCTGGCGTGTGGTGCCTTACCTGCCTGCCCTGGGGGAAATGGCGGCCTTCAACCGCAGCCATCACGAAGCGGTGATGGCTGAGCGCCTGTGGCCGGTTCGTGACGAGGGCCATTACAACTGGCAGGCGCGCTACGCTGCCATACGAGCCTTCGAACAGCACCTGGTGCAGGAAGGCACCACGGTGATCAAGGTGTGGCTGGAGCTCTCCCCCGAAGAGCACCGCCGGCGTCTGCTCAAGCGGCTGGACAAACCTCGCAAGCGCTGGAAATTCGACCGGTCTGACATCAATGCCTGGCAGCGCCGTGACGAATACCTGGCAGTGGTGGAAGAGGCCATCGCCGCCACCCATACGCCCGAGGCCCCGTGGCTGATTGTTCCCGCTGACCGCAAGCCCGTGGCCCGGGCGTTGGTGGCCCGCGTTGTCGCCGAGCAGCTGGTGCACCTGGCGCCGGAGTACCCTCAGTACGATGAGGACGTACTCGAACAGTACCGGGACCTGCTGAAAGGCGAATAGGATGCTTCCTTTTTCTCATCGCTGGCAGCATCTCGATGACTGGCTTTGGCAGCATCGTGGGCTGTGGCAGCCGGTGCCGTTCGCCGAACCGGCACCTTCATGGACACGTGACTGGCCGGCGCTGGCGGCCTGGCTGGGGCAACTCGACAACACCCACTGCGAGGTTTACGAAAAGCAGCCAGAGCGGTTGGCTGAGGCGGTTTCGCACTGGTTGCCGGCGCTGTCGGACTATGCAGCGATGGTGTCCGTGCCGGACCTCAGCCCGGGCCCACCGGACGTCGGCGCAGCCACGCTGGCCGAGCGGGAGGCGGTGGACATGCCCGGTCGCAAGCGGCAGCAGGCCGGGGCCTTTACCGCCGCCCTGTTACCGCTGGCCCAATCACCACTGGACTGGTGCTGTGGCAAGGGGCATCTGTCCCGCACTCTGGCCCGGCGGGGTAAGGTGCCAGTCATCGGGTATGAGTGGAACGCCGAACTGGTGCGCGACGGCAATCGTCTGACTACCCGGTATGGCGATGCGGTGACTCTGCAGTGCCAGGATGTGATGGCAGAGGATCTCCCCTGGCCGCCAAAGGCCCATGGTGTCGCTCTCCATGCCTGTGGTGATCTGCATCGCAAGCTGATCCGCGATGCCGTGGAACAGCGGCAGCCCCGGCTCAGCTTCTCCCCCTGTTGTTACCATCTCACCACCACCCGCGATGTCGTCCCCTTGTCGTTCCGGGCACAGTCGAGTCATACCGGCCTGGTACTGAGCCGAGAGGATCTGCGGCTGGCGGTGAGGGAGACGGTCACCGCGCCCGCCGGGGTACGTGCACAGACCGCCCGCGCCAGTCGGTGGCGGCTGGGCTTCGATGGCCTGCAGCGCTGGCTGAGAGGTGTGGATGAGTACCTGCCCCTGCCACCACACCCGAAGCGCCTGGCGGGAGACGGATTCGAGGCGTTCTGCCGATGGGCGGCTGAGCTCAAGGGGATCTCATTACCGGAAGGCGTGAATTTCGACCACTGGCTTGAACACGGCGTGGAGCGTGCCGCCACGGTGCGACGGTACGAGTTGCTGCGCCATCTGTTCCGCCGCCCGCTGGAGCTGTGGCTGGTACTGGACTATGCCCTGTTCCTGGAAGAGTCCGGCTATCACGTGCGCATGGGCACCTTCTGCGAGCGTGAGCTGACGCCCCGTAACCTGCTGGTGGACGCGGCTATCGCCCAGCCATGAAAAAAGGCGCCCGAAGGCGCCTTTAGAGGTAGTGAAGAACCAGTCGCGGATCAGCGACGAACCTGAATGCGGGCTTCAACCCGACGATTCTGGGCGCGGCCTTCATCGGTCTCGTTGGTGGCAACAGGGTCGGATTCACCGTAACCCACTGGCGTTACCCGGTCACTATCGATGTCATAGATCTCGACCAGGCGTTCGGCAACGGCTTCGGCACGACGCTGGGAAAGTTGCTGGTTGTACGCGGCAGCACCGGTGCTGTCGGTGTGGCCAGCAATTTCCGTGGTCACCTCATCGTTCTTTTTCAGCGCGTTGGCGATTTTAAGGATGTCATCATCGTACTGGCTACCGATCTCAGCGCTGTTCAGCGGGAAGGTAATGTACAGAGTGATGGTCTCGAGCGTCACCAGCTCACACCCGCGTTCGCCCACTTCGGCACCGGCTCTGGTTCCGGGGCAGTCGTCCAGGCGATTAACAACGCCGTCGCCATCGCTGTCGAGTTCGCAGCCGTTGCGGTCAACCGTAGCGCCGGAAACGGTGCCAGGGCACTGGTCGCGATTGTTGGGAACGCCATCGTTGTCACTGTCCGGTTCCGGTTCCGGAGCCGGTGCGGGCTCGGGTGCGGCGGGTTCGGGCTCACTGGTGTTGCGGCTGAAGGCAAGGCTCAGCCCCAGTGACGCCTGGGCATCAAAGGTACTTTCGTCGAGCCCGTGCAGCGCACGCAGGTCGGCACGCAGTGATAGCAGGTCGGTCATGTTGAAACGGACACCGCCGCCCAGATTGACCCGGGTTTCTTCATGCTCGGTACCCGGCGTTGTCATGGTGCCGCCATCGAACTTGGCATGACCGACACCGGCTGCCAGATAAGGGTTCACCGTCTCGCTCTGGTTTCCGAAGTAGTACAGGCCATCGACCCGGACTTCTTCGAAGTCGACGTCACCGTTGCTGTCCTTGATATCCGGATTGGCTTTGGAATAGACCGCCTCAACAGCCCACTGGGGCAGGAAGCGGTATTCCAGGCCGAAGCCGTAGGTCGCCTCTTCGTCCAGGTCACGCTTGTGGTCAAAATACTGGTAACCGATGAAGGGATTGATATAGACAGTCTCGATATCGTCTTGCGCCAGTACCGGAGTGCTGACGGCCGCAGCCAGTATGGCGGCGGACAGAGGGCGAAGTGTATTCATGAGTATTCCTTTTTATTGCCAATTGAGGTCGCCTTTTTGCAAGCGATTTAAATCAAGTTAAGTTCTGTAACCGTCTGTATACAAGTGAAAATTAACGAAGGTTCGGTATTCACGCAGAGGTTGGCGGAAGAGATGACCAGAATGAAATTTGTGAACGGCTTCTCAATTCATTGAAATAAATGGAGAAAGTGGCTCAGGGTTTGCGGTACTCCACTCGTTCCACGCAGCCGTTTCTGAAATAAATGTAAGTCAGTTCGTAAAGTGCACCGTAATGCCTGGTCTGGTACACCCAGGTTTCCTGGGGCGTGGGGTAGACTTCCGAGGTTCGCCCGAACGCTCTTTCCACCTGCTTGCGGGTCATGCCGGGCACCACCTGTTCCCGCGCCAGGTAGGTACGCAGATCGGTGGAGCTGATAAAACGGCAGGCCCCGTCTTCCGCTGCCCGGGGTTCGTCTTGCTCGGGTGGGTCGTTTTCCGGATAGCCGTCAAAGTCGGGCAGGTTGTCCCCGACGCTGCCGCCAACGCGGTTGTCCCGAATGGTGACGATTTCCGGGTCCGGGCCGCAGGGCTGGTCGGAGAACTGGATACCGTCCGGGCCCTCACACCGGTAGACGGTCCCGCTGGCCGCCAGGGCTGGCCCGACAAGCAGCAGCGTAACACCGGTCAGCAACGCGCAGATGCCCGCTGGCTGGCAGATTTTCCGGAATGCTGACATTGGTGTCCTTACGGCGTGATGGCCCGGAAATACAGGTGCGCGCTTTTCTTGCTGAAGGTCAGTAGTCGACCCTCATCGAAACGCACATCAAACGACGATTCCTCTTCCGCAAGCACGGTACCCGGGCCGAAAATGGCATGACTCAGGCGCCGACAGGCCCACAGGGGCTGGTTGTCGGTCGCGGGGCTGGCGGCTTCTCCTTTGAGGCTGACGGCTTCCCGGCTGGCATAGCGCTGGCTTACCGGTGTCAGGGGCAGGTCGACTTCGAACTCGTTATCGCTTTCATGGCCCGGTGTCCTTTGGTCCAGCCAGCGGCCAAAACGTTCACTCAGATCGTGGCAGAGTTCCGCCACAAACCGGCTGGGGGCCTGATCCGCATCCACCGCAGGCCTGGGGCCGCCGGGGCGGGTGATCAGGTGCAGCTCGTTGCGGGTGCGGGTGATGGCCACGTACAGCAGGCGGCGCTCGCTTTCCATGAAGGCCTGCAGGTCTTCCTGCTGGCGGGGGCTGTAGGGCAGGTATTTTTCCTGCAGTCCGGGAATGATCACCCGTGACCACTCCAGCCCCTTGGTGCGGTGGATGGTAGACAGCAGCACGCCCCGGTTGCCCTCGCTGTTGTGGTCCTGCCGCTCCAGGGCCTGGCGGCGCAGTGTCTGCAGGTGTTGCAGGGCATCGGCGGGCGGGACGTCGAGTGACGCCAGGTAGGCGCGGAAGCCCTGCACGGTATCGATGCGTTCATTGGCGGTTTCGTGGGTGAGGGCGAGGCCGCGAATCCCCTCGAAGAGTTCGGTCTGATCGGCGTACCGTCCCAGAAGGGTGGCCACCGGGCCGGAGAAGCCGTTGAGCGACACCAGCGCTTCGCCCAGGCGCCGCAACTTGCGGGCGGGCATGGGGCCCAGGCCCCGCTCGTCCAGGCTGAGCAGGCAGTTGCCCCAGTCGGACTCGAAGCCGGCCAGCATCTGCGCCATGCTGCCCAGTTCCTGCTCCTTCAGCCCCACATGGGGGAATCGCAGCAGGTTGCGGGCGGTGTCCAGGCGGTCCTGGACCGTCATCCGGGGCAGCTGGCCGGTAACCACCTGCAGCAGGCTGGTGATGGCCTCTACCTCGCGGCTGAACAGGGCGCCCTTGCCGGCATCGATGCGATAGGGGATCTGCCGCGCCAGCAGGCGCAACTCAATGGGCACGCTCTGACTCCAGACCCGGAACAGGATGGCGGTCTGCTGTTGTTCCTTTTCCGGCAGGCCTTCCAGCAGCTTGACCACCACGCCGCCGTCCTGCTCGCTTTCATGGAGCTGGATGCGGCTGGCGGGCGTGGAAGGGTGGGCGTGACACAGCACGTCATGGCGGCCCTGATTGTGGGTGATCAGGTGGTTGGCCAGCAGCGCTACCCGGTGGCCGTAGCGAAAGCTGTAGCTCAGGGTGTGCTGCAACGGCTCGTCAAACTCCTCGCGGAAGCGCCGCAGGATAAATTCCGGTTTGGCACCGCGGAATTCGTAGATGGTCTGGTCCGGGTCGCCCACCACCGTCACCCTGGCACGGTCACCGGCCACATAACGCAGTAGCAGGTGCTGGATCTCGTTGGTGTCCTGGTACTCGTCCACCAGTACCAGGTCCATCTTGTTGCCCACCAGCCGCTGCAGCGCCGTGTTCTGGTGAATGGCCATCACCGGCTCGTAGAGCATGTCGGCAAAGGTGATCTGGCTGCGCTCCTTGCGCCATTGCTCGAAGCCGTGAAACAGGTCGATCAGGTAACGATGGCGATCGCTGTAACCGAGCTCCTCAAAGACCACTTCCACCGGCGTCAGGGTGGTCTTCACCAGGTCGATGAAGTTGGTGGCGGTTTCCACAAAGTCCTTCTTGTTGCGGCGGATTTCGTCCGCCAGGTCCTCCGGCGCCAGTTGACGGGTCAGCAGCCAGGCCTGGTAGCTGACCTCCTGCTCGGTAAGAATCCTGTCGGAGAAGCCGGGCAGGTAACCCTCCTGCACAAAACGCTTGTACAGCCGCAGCCCCATGGCATGGTAGGTACGCACCTCCGGCAGCGCCAGGCCCAGGTCACGGCTGACGTCCCGCAGCTTGCGTTCAAAGTCGACGCGGGCGCTGCGGTTGAACATCAGTACCAGCATCCGCCTTGGATCATGGCCCTGTTGCAGCAGCCACCGCAGGCGCCAGGCCAGGGTGGTGGTCTTGCCACTGCCGGCCACGGCGGTAATCAGCGCATGCTCGTGGCCGGCGGTGATAATGTCGCGCTGTTCGGAGGTGAGAAAGTCGGGGAGTTGGCTGGTCATGGCACTATTGTAAAGGGCCCCTGACACCCGGTCATCCTTACCCCATAATGGCGGCTCATTTCGAACAAGGAGCGACAGCATGGCAATGGTACTGGAAGAGTCGGTCAACGTACTGGGCGAGACCCTGGAGACCTGCGGCAACGACCCGCTCACCGGTTTCTATCGGGATGGCTGTTGCAACACAGGCCCGGACGATCTGGGTAGCCACACCGTCTGCACCGTAGTCACCGACGAGTTCCTCGAATTCTCCCGCAGCAAGGGCAATGACCTGAGCACACCCCGGCCGGAGTTCGACTTCCCCGGCCTGCGTGCCGGTGATGGCTGGTGCCTGTGCGCGGCCCGCTGGAACGAAGCCTTCGAGGCCGGTTGCGCGCCACGGGTCCGGTTGCGGGCAACCCACAAGGCAGCACTGGAAATCTGCGACCTGGCGGACCTGAAGCGCCACGGTGTGGATCTGAGCTAGTGACCGGTAACGAGTGGCAGGCCCTGACGAAGCAACTGGCGTCACGGGGCGAACGGCGACTGGTTTTGGTCGAGGGCGAGCATAATCAGGTGTTTACCTGTGCGCGCCGTATTCTCGAGCAATTGGCGCCAGCGCATGGGCTGTGGATTGGCGAAGGTGAGCGTAACCCGAACCCCGCCCTCCAGCCCCTGCCCGCCACTCAGGCCCGGCAACGGCTGGGCACGGAAACCCCTCTGGTGGTGTGGGACGGCTGGCAGGGCAATCCACCGGATGCGCTGGCGGCCATGGCCGGCACCATTCAGGCCGGGGGGCTATGGCTCTGGCTGATGCCTCCGCTGGCCGAGTGGGCAAATTTCCCGGACCCGGACTATGCCCGCATGGGGCTGCCGGCCAGTGGCCATCATCCGTTTATGGCCCGGCTGGCGGATGTTATCTCTGACGATGACGCGGTTATCCGGGTAACCGCCGGTGACACCGATCCGCGACCAGCCTTTCTCTCCGCAGCTTCCGCCCACAAACCGTTTCAGGTTGCCGGTACCCCCGATCAGGAGCGGGCCATCGAGGCCATCGTGCGCACCGGTCAGGGCCGGCGCCGCCGTCCACTGGTAGTCACCGCTGACCGGGGCCGGGGCAAGTCGGCCGCCCTGGGTATCGCCGCCGTCCGCCTATTACAGGGCGGGCGCAACCGGATAGCGGTGGTGTCGCCCCGCAAGGACAATGTCGCGAGCCTGTTCCGCCACGCAGCGGAACAGGCAGGCATGGAATACCATCGCCAGACCGCTCTACAGATCGAGTCCGGCGCCACCCTGGAATGGTTTCCGGTAGACGATCTGCTGGCCAGCCGCCCGGAGGCGGAGCTGGTCATGGTGGATGAAGCCGCCGCCATCCCCGCGCCTCTGCTGAAGCAGGTTCTGCTTGGCTGGCCAAGGGTGGTGTTTGCCTCCACGGTGCATGGCTATGAAGGGTCGGGGCGGGGCTTCAACCTGCGCTTCCGGACAGTGCTGGACCGAGAGACGCCACACTGGCAGGCGCTGACCCTGGAACAGCCGGTGCGCTGGTCGCCCCGGGATCCCCTGGAGCCGCTGGTCAACCGCCTGTTTCTGCTGGATGCGGACGCCAGGGGGGCAGAGCCGACTGGCGACATCTCTATTGAAGACTGGCAGCCGGGCCAGGCCAATGAGGCTGAACTTTTCCGGGCTTTTGGCCTGCTGGTGGACGCCCATTACCGCACCACCCCAGGCGACCTGCGGCAGTGGATGGATGACCCGGATGCCGTCACCGTCGTGGCAAGACAAGGGGGCGACATCATCGGTGTGCTCTGGGCAACGGTGGAAGGTGGCCTGGACCCGGCCCTCGCGCAAAAGGTACTGCGAGGGGAGCGGCGACTAAAAGGCCATCTGCTGCCCCAGTCCCTGGCCAATCACGGTGGGGATGCCGAAGCGGCTACGCTACGCATGTTGAGGGTCGTACGGGTGGCGGTTCACGACCAGTGCCGTCGGCAGGGCATTGGTCGGAAACTGCTGGACTGCGCCAGGGAGAGAGCGTCCGATATAGCGCTGGATGCCATCGGCACCAGCTATGGCGCTGCGGAAGAGCTGCTGCCGTTCTGGCAATCCTCCGGCTTCGCCACCGTTCGCCTGGGCATCAGCCGCGAGGCCAGCTCCGGGGAATATGCTGTTCAGATGATGAAGGGACTGAGTGACCCCGGTACTGCTGCTCAACAACGTCTGTCCGCCAGATTCGCCGAGCAATGGCCGGTGATGCTGCCGGTAGTCTGGCCCACCCTGTCACCGGAGCTGGTACTGGCTATCAGTGCCGATCTGCCTCCGGCAGCGGCCCTGACGGCACAGGAAGTTACTGAACTGGAGGCGTTCGCTTACGGGCATCGGGGGTTTGAGCTGACCTTGCCGGCGTTGAAGCGACTTACCGTTCAGGCCGATGTCGCCACTTGGTTGCTGTTTTCCGGCGACGCCGCCTTATGGGCCAGATGTGTAGCTCAGAATCAAAGCTGGGACGTCGTCCGTGAGATAGAGCTTTGCACAGGCCGAAAAGATGGCGAGTCGAGGATCCGCTTTCTTACGAAGAGGGTGCTGTTCAGTTAACGAACAGCTCTGGCTGAAGCCAGTGTGTGAAGTCTGTCACGCATTGCGGACCAATGAGTTCAATTTAATCCTTGCTTTGATATTGTCTCGACTGGCGTTCTCTATCGGTGGCTCAACAAATCGCGTCGCCGGGAAAATGTCACCACAGGGAGTGGATTGGCAGATTGTCTGTCTGAAGGAGAAAGGGACTATTCACGCTTGCGAACAACCCTGCTTTACGAGCTCTCTTCCTGAAGACTCTGCGGGCCTGTTAAATGGCCTGTGCTACTCCTTTTTACGAACCTTCACCTTTGCGTTAGTTAAATGTAAGAACGCGATTGTGTTGATTAATAAGAAGATCTTTTAAAAGAAAAGATCGTCAATTTAAAAATGGAGAATAGTGCTATGGAAAGTCATGTTGAACAGGATTTTGCTGCTGAAAAGAACACCGTGTGGCTGGTTTATATACTGCACGTGCTGGGATTCTTTACGGGTGGTCTGACCAGCCTTGCAGCGATCATCGTTAACTACGTCAAGTTGTCTGACCTAAAGAGCAATGTTGCTATTTCACATTTCAGGTGGCAGATCCGTACCTTCTGGTGGAGCATGCTCTTCGGGGCAATCAGCCTGGTTCTGACCTATTTTCTTATCGGATTGCTTGGATTTGTCATCCTTTTCATCTGGTTTGTCTACAGACTGGTTGTGGGCATGATCAACCTGAACAGTAACAATGGTATGTATGGTGTCGCGGAAGGGGCGTGACCGTCACCCTGATGCGACTCGGTGCGCCTTTTGGTGACAATGACGACAAGGTGTACGTTTTACGAATCCAGCCTGGGTGCCATTCTACTGCGATTCCAAGTAGGTTCCCGTTTAAAGTGGGGCTCTGGCGGACCAGGGGGCTATTTTAAATTGTCTCCTGTAGTACACATGTCAAATGGACTGGCAGGTTCTCTGCCTAACTGAATAAGGAATGTTCATGCTCCCCAGAACGCTTGTCTTGCTATCCCTCTGTCTGATTTCCCAGTGGGTTAATGCCGATTCGGACCACCCCTTGTTAGGTGGTTATCCCGGTGCCGAAATCGATGAGTCGCTAAATACCGAATACGAGCAGTTTGCCATGCCTGTAGGGCCAATAGAGGAAGGTGGGGAGCTGGAAACAGAGCGACTTGTTGGTGACCTCTCAATGCTGACATACGAAATTGAGGGGGTATCCACCCTGAAAGTATTCGAGAATTACAGGCACGCATTAGACGAGTTGGGTGCCGAAGTCATATCCATCTGCGAACTCGAGCAGTGCAGTGCAGACGATAGAGGCCGCGCCGAGCTTGGCGCGGCTCTGGCCGTCCGGCGCTCGGTGAATAACCACCGCCGAAAACCGTACTTTATCCGTGCCCAGTTGGACGGTGCAAAAGGTACGGTTCATGTAGCACTTTTCTTTGGTGGGTATAGGGGAGAGGTGGCTGTTCAGCAGGTTATATTTGAAGAGGTTCCACTGGATGACACTCTGGTCTCCGTATCGGCGGATTATCTGACCCGTGGTGGTGAAATCTCGCCGAAAAGGGAATCGCGTACCGATGAGCAGCGGGAGCAGGACCATCCACTCATCGCCCGTTATCCGGGTGCAGAGTTAAGCGATTCCAGGGCGATGGAGTACGAGCGAATTGACATACCGTTTGGTACTGTCGACGCCGACGGAGAAATGGGTGAGCGTTTGTCGTTAACAGGGGATCTGGCTCAGCATACTTACGCTCTCGAGAATGTCTCCACCCTGAAAGTTATAGAGAATTACAAAGCTGCCGTCAGAAAACTCGACTTAACTCTCGACTACGAGTGTGAACTGGAGGCCTGTGGGGATAGCAATGCAGCTAAACAGCTTGGCGGCAATGTTTCAGTGGACGGGAGTGTCTTCAACTTTTACCGGAAGCCTTATTATTTCGTTGCGAGAAAAAAGTCGGCTCAAGGACCTCTCACCGTCGCCGTTTTTGTCGGCGGCTATAACGGAGATACAACGGTTCAGCAGGTTATTGTCGAGGAGAAAGGTACCGAAACGGATCTGGTCAAGGTGGACGCTGACCAGCTCTACCAGGACATCCAGCAAACCGGCAAGGCGCTGGTCTACGGCATCTACTTTGATACCGACTCCGCTACCGTAAAACCCGAGTCCGCTGATGCCCTCAAAGCCATCTCGGATCTTCTTGAATCCCACCCGGAGCTGAATCTCTATGTGGTTGGTCATACTGACGATACGGGTGAAAGCGATTACAACCTTAGCCTTTCTTCCCGCAGAGCTGCGTCGGTAGTTGATGTTCTGAAAGACGATTATGACGTGGAGATGGAGCGTCTCAAGGCAGCGGGAGTTGGGCCTTATGCGCCGGTGGCTGGCAATGAATCTGACGATGGGCGACGTCAGAACCGTCGGGTTGAGCTGGTGCGGAGGCTCTGAGGTGTTTCCGAAATTGTTGGTGGACTTTATGACTGATCTTCGTATGGCGTGTGCCAGAGTACTTTCTTGGGGAGAAGTAATCGAATGAAGATTTCAAAGGTAGTTCTTGGCTTAGGGTTGGTGGCGTCGCTGCCTGCTATGGCTGAGCCCTATGCAGAGTGGGGGGTAATCGGGGATGGCATGTCTTTGTCAGAGTTGGCTGAGGGCATGGAGGTGCCAGAGGCTTCCGAAGTATCAATACCTTTAGCGCCTGGCGGAGTTTTTATTAGCACCACCGGCGACCTCTCTAGATGCACAATGCACGTCAGGACTAAGCGATCCGTTGAGGAGGTGTGCGACTTTTACCGTTCCAGGCTAAAGGCTCCGGAATATGAGCGAGTTGAAGAGTTGGAGTTGGATTCGGAACCGAGTTGTGCAATTTTTCGAGGTGGTGAGCACAGGCAGGGTGTCGGCGTATGGGTTTACAGAAAGGAAGTTCCGCATTTTGTAAAAAATGGTAATACCTATGTGGTAGTTAATTATCATGTGCCAGACGGGACGCAATGTGAACATTGAAACTCAATAACCTGAATTGAGATGCGTGATGAGCCGGACAATTGATGGCGCTGGCGTGAAAAGACAACATGGTAGTGTGCTTGTGTATTGTTTGGGGCTGTTGGTGATATTGTCTCTTTCCGTAGGCTATTCGTATAATGCTAGCCGTATTTCCTCGGAAAAAACTCGACTTCAGAATACAGCGGACGCAGCTTCATACAGTGTGGCAGCAGTCGAGGCCAGAGACCTGAATTTCAAGGCCTACACCAACAGAGCGATGGTGGCCAATCAGGTTGCGTTGGCCTGACCCAAGCCATCAGTTCATGGCCTCGCTGCGTTATTTGCAGGCAAACAGTATTGCGGCCATGCAAACCGCTGCTCGCGCCAGTGTAGGGAGAGGCCTAGCGCATCAACTCCCTCGCCCGCGACAACAACGGCTGCGCCTGCCTTGTGCGGTTGCGGGCCAGCATGCTGTCGGCCATGGCCAGGTAGGCGTCCGAGAGTTGCTGGCGGATATCGGACAGTGGCTCGAAGTTCGATGGTAGCCGGTTCAGTACGGCGATCATTTCCTCGTAGACGCTGTCCAGCTGATCACGGCTGCCGGCATTGGCGATTTCGTCGCGCCAGCGTTCGAAGCGGTCAGCATAGAAGTCTTCGGCCGCCCGGGCGGGGAACACTGCCTCATCATCACCATTGGCGATGGCCGCGTAGTACTTCCCCAGTTCCCTGATGGATGTCTCCATGGTGGCTGCCCGGGCCAGTTTGTCGGACACCCCGGGCCGGTCGGCAAACAGCTGTTCACCCAGTATCAGCAGGCGGGCCAGGGCCGCGTCGTTGTCTGAATCCAGAGCTTCAGACAACTGCTGGTCGAATTGCTGAACCGCTTCTTCGGATGGTGTGAAATCCCCGGCGCCAATCAACTCCAGATCCCGGGTAAGTCCGGTCACGTCTTCCCAGGCTTGCTGGCTGCGGTAATTGCCCTCCTGGAGTTGAGTTGCCAACTCATTACCAAGGGCAGCCTCAAGGGACTGGCGCCGACGGATAATCCGGCTCTCCAGCTCCGCCAGCTGGTGATCCCGGGGGTAGACGGTGCCGGCTTCCGCCAACAGGTCCAGGGCGGCGGGAATGTCCGGCAGTTCCTGGCCGCTGCGGCCGCCGACCAGAATGCCCTCGATCTGTGTCAGGTACCAGTCCAGCAGTTGATCGGACTGCTGGCGCAGGATGCCGCTGCGTTCCAACGAAGGTAATGCGTTCACTTCCGTCAGCAGCTGTTCCGGCGGCAGCTCCATTACCCGGCGAACTTCCGCCTGATGCTGTTCCTTTGCCGTCAGTGCCTGTTCGGCCGCCATGGCCCGGGCATATTGCTGGTACCAGAGGAGGCTGCCACCTGCGGCCGCGACAACGACCACCGCAGAGGCGGCCCAGGGCTGCCAGCGCAGGGGTATCATGCGCCGTTTGATCAGCTCCAGGGAGCTGTAGCGGGGATCGTAGCGGAGGTTGCGCTTGACCACGCCCCAGAAACGACGGGGCATGCTGTCGGGCTTCTTCAGCTTGTAGGTGCCCAGTTCTTCCAGGGTCAGCTTCTGGCGATCGAAGGGGTGCCGGGAGGACAGCAGTTCATAACTGATGCAGGCCAGGGCGTACAGATCGTCCTGGGGAGATGGGTCCTTGCCCTCGATCAGTTCCGGTGAGGCGTAGGCCGGGGTGTAGCCGTAAATGGAGGTTTCGTCCTCGCTTCGAGGGTTCAGGTAGTCCTCGGGCTGCTGCGCCTGCAGGGCCCGGGAGACACCGAAATCCAGCAGCTTGATGCGGCCTTCACGGGTAAAGAAGATATTGGACGGTTTCAGGTCGGCATGAACAATGCCCTGGCTGTGGGAGTGCTCCAGGGCATCGGCCACCTGCCGCAGTACCGCGACGCAGCCTTTCCATTTCAGGCCGTTGGGTTTGGCGCGCTGGATGATCCGTGACAGCGGTTCTCCTTCCAGCAGCTCCATCACCAGAAACCAGGTATCGCCATCATGGTTCAGGTCGTGGATGCGGATGATATTGGGGTGAGACAGGCGCTTGGATTTGGCGGCTTCCCGCGCCAGCAGGCTGCGGGCTCCGGGGTCGCGGGTCAGGCTGGTGCGCAGGATTTTCAGGGCCACCATGCAGTCCCGGGAACCCGCCTTTTCCAGGTTCTGGTCCACGGCCTTGTAGACGTCACTCATGCCACCCGAGGCGATCAGTGAGACAATCCGGTAGCGGCCATTCAACAACATGCCCAGGCGCTTGTGGCGGGGGCCTTCAGGCACCTCCTGCCCTCTGGCTGCTGGCGACTGCAAACCCGGCTTACGGGTCTGGGTGCTGTCATCAAGAACGGTGTCGTTGGCGTCCATCCGGAATATCCTTACCGCTGTTCATCCATGGGTGCGCGTGCGCCTGTCCGCACCAGCCAGGGATCACCGGTACGGCCGTCAGGCGGTCCACTGTCAGGGAGAGTTGTAAGGGGGTATTATCCGGTGCCATGAGTCGTACCGGTCTGGCAGAGCCGACCGTGATGGGCCGGTTGTCCGTTCCTCTTGCTCCCTGAGGATTAACGGGCGACTGACATTGTTCTGTTGCAGAACGGAGTCAGGCCACGTCAGACTTCCTGAAGGTCGAATGCTAGTCAGGTTGGATGCACCTCGTCAAGCGGGCTGTTTTCCTTAAAGGTCGGTAATGTGACGCGTCTCCGGTTATCGGTGGCCAGGCGATCCCAGCCCGGGATAACCGTGATTGACATTGCCCGGGACTCTGCATAATCTCTGTCCGGTCGGTAACCGGTGGCCCCTGACAGGATGGCTGCTTACGTTGCCCCGAACCCAGGATGTACCTGCCGCGGCAGGTCGGGAATGCGCGCCAGCCGCCAGGCTGCCGGGCCAGGACAGATGTCAAAGGAAGGATTGGCTCATGGAACTCGAGCTCGCCATCACCAGCTACCAGCGGCTGTCGCCCGCCGTTATCTCCACCAGACGATTCGCGCCCGGACAGGTCTGGGTTATCGGTCGTTCGGAATCCTGTGACTGGCATCTGCCCGACCCCGGCAAGGTGGTTTCTTCCCGTCATGCGGAGATTCGTTGTGACGGCAGCGGGCGTTTTCTGATCCGTGATACCTCCACCAACGGCGTTTTTATCAACGATAGCCCGGATCCACTGGGTCGTGATGCCGAGTCGCCCCTCGACAATGGCGATCGCCTGCGTGTCGGCGACTACGAGCTTTCAGTCAGTCTGGTGGGCGCGGAATCCCCGGTGGACTCCAAACACCAGCCGGCGGCCCCGGAGCCATCTGTTTCCTCGTCGCCTCCCCCTGTCGCCAGTGCCATGTCTGCCCCGGATCCGGAGCCGATACCCCAGGGCCAAGGCAGCAGTGATATCAATTCGATGCTGGCTTCCGGTCTCAATGAACGTTTCCTCGGTGACAGCCACGTCGAAATGCCGAAATCGGAAATCCCCGATCAGTGGGACTGGGGCTCGGTGACCGGGCCGGAGCAGGACACCGAGCGGGCGGCGAAGCAGCAGGCCGGTCAGCTCCAGGCACTGATGGAAGGGCTGGGGTTGCGGGGGATGGACGCCGAGTCGCTCACGCCCGATCAGTGTCGCGCTCTGGGTGACCTGACCAGAACCCTGCTGGACCGGTTGCTGGACCTGCTGCATATGCGGGCTCGCCAGAAACAGCAGCTGCGGGTAAAGCAGACGCTGTTCCAGCGCAGCGAAAACAATCCGCTGAAATTCTCGGCCACTTCCAGCGATGCCCTGGAAAGCCTGCTGTTCCGCCGACACCCGTCGTTCCTCGGGCCGGAGGAGGCGGTGTCCCAGGCGTTCGGTGATGTGGTCAGCCATGAACGCGCCCTGCTCCAGGGCGTGGAAGATGTTATCCGGGATATTCTGCAGCCCCCTTCCGGAGAGGAAGATGGTGGGTTGCTCCGCAAGCGCAAGGCACTGGCGGCGATGCATGAGCGGCGCCAGCAGCACCTGCAGGAGTACGGTGATGTCGACCGTATGCTGCGCAGCGATACTTTTGTGGACGCCTATGAAGTGGCGGTCAGTCGTAGTGAAAGGGAGTAGTCAGACAATGCGATGGTTTCAGTGTTTGTTCCTTGTAAGTGTTGTGGTGCTGAACGGCTGCGCGGTGGCCAATTACGTGGTGGACCCCTATACCAACCTCGGTTTCGAGGCCGGTGACAACATCAACCCTGACGCCTCGGGGCGCGCGTCGCCGCTGGTGATTCGGGTGTACGAACTACGGTCCGTGGACACCTTCCGCAGTGCCGGTTTCTTCGACCTGTATGACGAGCCGGACAGTGTGCTCAACGAGGATCTGCTGTCCATGCAGGAAGTGTTGTTGCGTCCGGAACTGGTGGAAACGCTGCCCACCATGACCCTGAACGAGAACACCCGCTATCTCGGCATAGTGGCGGCGTTCCAGAACATCGACGAGGCCGGTTGGAAAATGATTCTGGACGCCAAGCCGAGGGGGTACCAGGACATCAGGATCGCCGTGGACGGCCTCGAGCTTGAGCGGGTTCGCGACTGACCGGTTCTCTCGTCAGAGCCGGAAGCGTTACCAGATAAAAAAGGACAGCACATCATGGAACGATTGGCCAAAGTTGCCTGGTCTGAGGGCATGCTGCTCAGACCACAGCATTTCCAGCAGCAGGACCGCTTCCTGTATCACGCTGCCTGCCAGCGTCACAATCTGATGAATCCGCACGGTTACGGTGTGCGGGAGCTGGTGATGGACCAGCAGGCGCCGGCTCTCGGGCAGATCAGCCTGGTCAGGGTGACCGGTATCTTTCCGGATGGCATGCCGTTCGCCTTTGACCAGAGCGATGGCCTGGAGCTTGACGTACCCGGCGACGCCCGGGATGAGCTGATCTGGCTGGCAGTGCCCACGGAACGCCAGGCGGGGGTCAATATTGCCGTGCCGGACCAGGGGCAGGTGGCCCGTTACCTGTTCCAGGAGGGCAGCATTCAGGATGATTCCGATGAAAGCGGCGAGGAAGAAACCCTGGGCCTGGCGCGGCTGAATCCGACACTGCGCATGGGGCGTGAGGACCTGGCCGGCTTCGCCGCCATTCCGGTGGCCCGTGTGGTGGAAGTGATTGCCGACAAGGAAGTGCGGCTGGACCGTAATTTCATGCCGCCATGCCTGGATATCGAGCGCATCGCACCGCTGTCCTCGCTGGTGCGTGAATCCCTGGCCATGGTCAAGCAGCGGGGCAGGGCACTGGCCGGGCGCATGCAGAAGGGCGCCGAGCAGTCCACCACGCTGTTCGATGTGCTGATGCTGCAGACCCTGAACCGCTGGCAGCCGACCCTGGAGCACCTCAAGGACAGCCCGCTGGTGCATCCGGAGCGCTTCTACGAGCTGGTGGTTACGCTGATCGGCGAGCTGGCCACTTTCACCCGGGCCGAGAAAGTACCGCCAAAGCTGCCGGAGTACCGCCATGACCGGCTCACGGAAACCTTCGGTGACCTGGCCGCCGCCCTCAGCCAGTCGCTGAGCACGGTGCTGGAACAGACCGCTGTCGCCCTGAAGCTGGAAGAGGCCCAGTTCGGTATCAAGGTGGCGCCGCTCACCGACAAGTCCATGCTGGAAACCGCCCAGTTCGTGCTGGCGGTACAGGCTGACCTCACCACCGAGGACATCCGCCGTCGCCTGCCGGCCCAGATCAAGCTGGGGCCGGTGGAGCACATCCGTGACCTGGTCAACAACCATCTGCCGGGTATCGGTATCAGCGCCCTGCCGGTGGCGCCGCGGCAGATTCCGTTCCATGCCGGCTATCACTACTTCCTGCTGGATAACAAGAGTGATCGCTGGGAGCAGCTCAAGCAAAGCGGCGGTCTGGCGCTGCACGTGTCCGGCAACTACCCGGGACTCAAGCTGGAACTCTGGGCCATCAGGCAGTAGCCCGCACACAGGGATGTTGAGTATCAGACAGGGACGACAACATGAACGACAGTACTGTAATCAAGCCCAGGCCGGGGGCCCGGCAGGTAGATCCGAGGCCCGACCGGCCATCAGCCGACGATGACCGCACCCAGCTCTCATCACCAGCCGGTGGCAGCAGTGACCGTGGCCTGCCTACCGACTCCACGGGCCGGTTCCGGCTGCCATCCACCCGGCTGGGGCCGGTGTGCGACGAGGCTTCGCGCCTGCTATCGGTAGCCAACCGCCTGTCACGGGCGGAGAGCGTGGAAGACATGACGCACCTGCGGCGCCAGTGCATGGACCTGGTGCGGGAATACCGGGCAGCACTGAAAGCGGCGGAGCAGAGTCCGGAAACCGTCGATGTGGCCTCCTACTGTGTCTGCGCCCTGCTGGATGAGATCGTACTCAACAGCAGCTGGGGCCAGAACGGCCAATGGGCGGCCGCCTCCCTGCTGTCGGAATTCCACTCCCAGACCTGGTCCGGCACCCACTTCTTCGAGCTGGTGGACAAGGCCCGCCGGACCTCCAATGTGCCGCTGATGATGCTGCAGTACCTGTGCCTGTCCCTGGGCTTCAAGGGGCGGTACCGGGTCGAGGAACGCGGTGAGGAACAGCTCGATATCCTGCGGGACTGCCTGTACCACGAAATCTGCGCCGACCAGGGGCGTTTTTCCACGCCCTTCGATCGCAGCTGGGAAGACCGGGTCACCCCGGGCTCCGGGCTGAGCCATGGTATTCCCCTGTGGGTGGGCGCCGCTGTCTGTGCGGTGGTGCTTCTGCTGGGCTACCTGTGGTCCACTCATATGCTCAACTCGTTTGCCGAGCCGGTGCTGGCGGACCTCAACAGTATCGGCGTGCCCGAACGCCCGGCCCGGGAAGGTCCCGGCAATCCGGACGACTTGCGCTACCTGAAGCAGATGCTGCAAACCGAGATCGACAAGGGTCTGGTGGAGCTGGACGGGGAAGGCCCCGACACACGCCTGCGCATCGGCAACGAGGCTCTGTTTGACTCCGGCGGCGTTGATGTCAGTGCGGACATGGTGCCGGTGATCAGCAAGATTGCCCGGGCCCTGGAATCCACCAGCGGCTCCATACTGGTGACCGGTCATACCGACAACCGGCCGATTGCCACCACCCAGTACCCCTCCAACTGGCACCTGTCGCTGGCGCGTGCTACCTCGGTGTCCGACATGCTGGGGCGCAATGGCAACCTCAAGGGCCGGTTATGGCCGGAGGGCAGGGGTGAAGCCGAGCCCCTGTTCGAGAACGACACCGCCGAGAACCGCGCCCGCAACCGTCGCGTGGAAATCCTCCTGGTACCGGAAACCTAAGGAAGAGGTCTGAGTTATGGCATGGATTCGCCGGATAACCGGTTTTTTTACCTGGCGCAGGGTGTTCCTGTTCCTGGGCCTGCTGGCCCTGGTGCTGCTGATCTGGTTTGGCGGCCCATTGCTGGCCATCGCAGATTACAAGCCCCTGGCCTCGGTGGCGGCGCGGCTGGTGTTCCTGTTGAGCCTGGTGATCGTCTTCCTGGCGGTAAGCCTGTGGCGCGCCCGCCGTCAACGCAAGGACAACGAAAAGGTTGTCACCGAGATGATGGCGGGCAACGACCAGGACGAATTGCTCAAGGAGGAAATGGAGACCCAGCGCAATAACCTGCGCAAGGCCCTGGCCCTGATGAAGCAGTGGAAGCCGGGGCGCTTCCGATCCGTCTACGAACTGCCCTGGTACATGATCATCGGTGCTCCCGGCTCCGGCAAGTCCACGGCGCTGCTCAACTCCGGTCTGGAGTTTCCCCTGAAAAGCGAAATGGGGCTGGATTCGGTCAAGGGCGTGGGCGGCACCCGGTACTGTGACTGGTGGTTCACCAACCGTGCCGTGATCATCGACACCGCTGGCCGTTACACCACCCAGGAATCCGGTGACAAGCGTGACGCCAAGGGCTGGAAGTCGTTCCTGGGGCTGTTGCGCAAGTACCGTTCCCGCCAGCCCATCAACGGCGTCATCCTGTCGGTCAGTGTGGCCGACCTGCTGGAGCAGACACCCACCGAACGCCAGCTTCATGCCCGGGCCCTGAAGCAGCGGGTCCAGGAATTGCGCAACCGTCTGGGTGTGGTGTTCCCGGTCTATGTGCTGCTCACCAAATTCGACCTGCTGGAAGGCTTCTCGGATACCTTCGCCATGCTCTCGGAGCAGGAGCGGGAGGAAGTCTTCGGTATCACCTTTGACCTGCATTCGGTGCGGGACGCCGAGCAGCTTCCGGCCATGTTCGAGCAGGAATTCAACAGCCTGCTGGAGCGTCTGAGTCACTTCCTGCTGCACCGTCTTCAGCAGGAACGCACGCCGGAAACCCGCCGTCGTATCTATCAGTTCCCCAAGCAGGTGGCACTGCTCAAGGCACCGCTGTGGAACCTGATGAAAGAAGTCTTCTTCCCCTCCGCGTACGAGGAAGTGCCCCTGCTGCGGGGTATCTACCTGGTGTCCTCGGAACAGGACGGTCGCACCAGCGACAAGGTGTCCTCGCTGGTGGATCGCCAGCTCAGGCTGAACGTGCCCGGCAAAGCCCGCCCCGCCAATGGCCTGCCCAGCGACGGCTTTTTCCTGCATCGCCTGTTCGACAGTATCATCTTTTCGGAATACGGCCTGGCCATGGCCGACGGTGCCAAGGACCGGCGCTACCGTCGCCTGCGCCAGGTGGCCGTGGCCGCCATGGTGCTGGTCACCGCCGGTATCGGGGCGTCCTGGTACATGGAGTATCAGTGGAGCCGTGACCTGATAGCCGGCTACCGGGACGACATGAACCAGCTCCAGGATGACATGAGCCGCCTCAAGACCAGTGACGGCAACTGGCTGGTGCTGAACGACACCCTGAACACCGCCGCCGGCATGCCCGGGGTGATGGGGACACTATTACCGGAAGGCGGCAACTATCCACTGGGTTTCTTCCAGAATGGCTCCCTGGCGCAGGCCGCCGAAGGTGCCTATGGCCGCCTGCTGCAGTACCGGTTTGCCGAAGCCTTCCGGGAGACCATGGAAAGCGAAATTTCCAGCAACCTGGGCAACCTGGAATACCTCTACGAAAGCCTGAAAACCTATCTGATGGTCAGCAACCGGGAGCATTTCCAGCAGGAGCAGGTGGCGGCCTGGTTCGAGTTCATGCTGGGGCGGCAGATTCCCGGCGAGGTCAACCGGCCTTCCCGGGAAGAGCTTGACCGGCACCTGGGGCAGTATCTGGCCCTGAACCACAACATTCCGGCAGACCGTGAGCTGGTCTCCCGGGCCCGGGGCGAGCTGACCGCCATGCCCCTGGACGAGCGCGCCTACCAGCGTATCCGGGCCGACGCCCTGAGCGCGGGGCTGCCCGAGTTCACGGTGAACAAGGTACTTGGTACCGTCGCCGAGGAGATTTTCGAGCGTCGCTCCGGCGCCTCCATGCGCGATGGTGTCCCGGGCCTGTACACGGCCAATGGCTATCGTGGTGTGTTCGAGCCGGAGCGCGACCAGATTGTCGGGCACCTGCTGCAAGACTCCTGGGTGTATGGCGAGGAAACCGAGGACTTCCGCAACCTCAATGAAGGACGCATCAGGCAGCTGGTGGAGGACCGGTACTTCCGCGACTATATCCATGTCTGGGAACAGCTGCTGTCGGACCTGCGGGTGCGGCGCTTCAACAGCAGTCGTGAAGGTCGCTACCTGATGAGCCTGCTGGCAGGGCTGGAAGATCCCGTTGGTCGGCTGGTGGAAGCCGTTCGCTATAACACGCGACTATCCGTGGAGGAGCAGCAGGATCCGGCTACCGGCGAAGCGCTGGACAATGCCAGCGACATGGCACAGGAGGGGCTACGCCGCCGCAGCCGGGCGTTTGACCGCATGAGCCGGATCATGCCGGAAAGCGTGATCGCCGAGCATGAGCTGACGCCGGTGGATCGTGCCTTCCGTCCGCTCCATGAGGTCAGCGAGGAAACCCTGGGTACCATCAGGGATCGCGCGCGGACCATGGCCCGCTATCTGGCGGAACAGGATCAGGGCATGTCCGACGCTTTTGCCACTGTGTCCCGCTCCGACTTCGAGAATGCGGTAAAAACCCTCCATGCCGCCGTCGGTAACAGCCAGTCGCCGCAGCTGCAGACCTGGCTGGGTGAAGTGCCAGGGGATGCCCGAAGACTGGTGAAAGTATCCTCCACCCGCCGCGTGAACAATGTCTGGCGCAGCAATGTGTACCGGGAATACCAGCAGGCCATTGCCGGCCAGTATCCCCTCGCCCGTGAGGCGGAATCGGAAGTGGCGCTGGCGGACTTCGCGGCGTTCTTCGGATACGGTGGCGCACTGGATACCTATTTCCAGGAGCATGTGGCGGAACATGTGGACACCGGTACCTCGCCATGGACCCTGTCGCCGGCGGCGGGCATCCGTCAGTCCAGCCTGCAGGTATTCCGGCAGGCACGTCGCATCCGGGAGGCGTTCTTTATCAACGGTACCCAAGAGCTGAAAGCGTCCTTCACCCTGAAGCCGGCCTATCTGGACGGCCGGCTGGCCTCCCTCAAGCTGAGAATTGGCGACCGGACCCTCAATTACCGGCACGGCCCACCCCGCACCATGGCCTTTGACTGGCCCATGTCGTCGGGCTCCGGCGTCAGGGTTACCCTGACCCGGGGCACCGGCACCGATACCGCCATCCAGGCGAAGTTTGATGGTGACTGGGCGCTGTTCCGTTTCCTGGGGGCCTATGGTGGCCTGTCCGGTTCCGGGCGTACCCGCAATGTCGACATCCTTTCCGATGGCTATCTGGCCACGCTGGAAATGACGCCGGATTCGGTCAAGCATCCATTCGACCTGTCGGTACTGCACGACTTCCGTCTGCCGTCGAGACTCTGAGTATAAAAAGGAAAACCATAATGAGTTGGGGATACATGGGAAAGGTGCCGGGTCGGGGAGACTTCCTGACCCACAACGTGCACCCTGAAATCCGCGACCTGTTTTTCGAGTGGTGCCAGGCCAGTCTGGCGGTCAGTCGTGATCAACTGGGGGATGGCTGGATGGATGCCTACCTGACCGCGCCGATCTGGCATTTCTGTGCCAGCCCCGGCGGCATGGCCGAAACCGGGGTGGTGGGCACCATGATTCCCTCCGTGGACCGGGTGGGTCGCCATTTTCCGTTCATCGCGGTAGCGGATTACAGCGGCATAGCCATGGACGCCTGGCGCCACCCCGACTGGGCTGCCGCCATGGAAGACAGTATTCTGGCAGTACTGGACGACAACTGGGAAGAAGACCCCTGGCGTCAGAAGCTGGCCGATGTTCCCCTGCCCACTTCCGACAGCACCCGTCTGGCCTGGCCCATGGCGGAGGGTAATGTGATGATTCCGGGCGAAGCGCGGGAATCCGAGTGGCTGGACGCCCTGCTCAGGCGGCAGAATGGGCAGGCGGTCTGGTGGACCCAGGGGTCGGCGTTTGTCGAGCCGGCTACCCTGCTGACGGACGGGCTGCCAAAAGTGGGGCAGTTTGCAGCGATGATGGTAGGAAAGTGGCAGAATCATGGTTGGCAACAGGCGGAACTTGAGGAGTAACGGCATCATGCAGGCGGAATCCGTGGCGTTTACCCACCGGGGAGCGGTCCGTGAACACAATGAAGATGCCTTCGTTGAATTCGCCGACAGTGGTCTGTGGCTGGTGGCGGACGGCATGGGCGGTTATCGCGCCGGAGATGTGGCCAGTCAGCTGATCTGTGACACGGTTACCAGTGCCCGGCGGCGACATGACGGTATGCTGGGTAAAGTTGAACTGGAGCAGGCGATTCAGCAGGCCAACCAGCGTATCCGGCAATTCGGCCGTGAAGAGCTGGGGGGGCAGACCCTCGGTTCCACAGTGGTGGCCCTGCTGATCGAAAGAGACGTGTATCACCTGTTCTGGGCCGGAGACAGTCGTTGTTACCGGTTCAGAGACAATGAAGTGACCCAGCTTTCCCGCGACCACAGTCAAGTGGCGGATATGGTTGAGCAGGGTGTGCTGGATGAGCGTGAAGCGGAGCGACACCCGCTGGCGCATGTGATTACCCGGGCCCTGGGGGTCGACGATGCTCTGACCCTGGATTACCGTTGCGGTCAGGTGGAGCCGGGCGACCACTTCATGCTTTGCAGTGATGGCGTCAGCAAGGAGCTGGGAGCCGCCGAAATCAGGGACTTCCTGACCGGTGGTCCGATCCATGACGTCAGTCTGGCAATGATGCATTCACTGCTCATAAAACAATGCAATGACAACATCACCTGTATCATTGTGAAAGTACCGGATCGTTGTTATAGTCCGACCGACGTGACTGGAGGGGATGATGAGACAATCCCGATGAAACTCCGGTTACCGTGACGTGACGGATCACGATTGATGGATCAACAGTACGACGGCAGGAAGCCTCATGACGGATCAGACCGCCCATCTTCTGGACATACCCGCATTACTGGCCGACATCTCCCGGGATCTTCCCTGTGGTGATGACACCCGCGAGGATGCCTCTCCCACATCGCCGTATTTCACCCTGAAGGACCTTCGCAGTCAGGCCCGCGCGCTCGAGCGTCAGGTACTGGCCGATGACGAAGTGGTCCAGGTACCCCAGTGGCGTGAAATGGCCCGGGAAATTCCTGTCCTGCTCACCGAGCGCACCAAGGATCTGGAGTACGTTGCCTGGCTGACAGAGGCCCTGTGCCGGGAGCACGGTTTTGTTGGTCTGGCGGATGGTTTCATGCTGGCCCGGGAGCTACTGCTCAATCATTGGGTCAACCTCTACCCGACCCCGGACGAAGAAGGCCCGGACACCCGTATTGCGCCGCTTGTGGGTCTGAATGGCCTGGAAGCCGAAGGCACCCTGATTCAGCCCATTCTTTCGGTACCCCTGTTTCAGTCCGATAACGGTGGCTCCTATGCCGCCTGGCATGCGGAGCAGGCGGCCGAAGTCGGTCGTCTGGACGAGGATCGGGCCCGCAACCGGATCAAGACCGGTGCCGCCTCGCCGGATGATCTTCAGGCCGCCGTCGCCAGTACGCCTGCCGAGGAGCTGGCCTCCACCCGGGAAGCCATTCACCGCGCCCAGCAGGCGTTCAGCGAGTTGTCGGACGTGATGGACGAGGTCATGGGCGAACCCCAGCCCACCACCAATATCCGTCAGGCCCTGGATCGCTGCCTGGCGGTGCTGTCCCATCATGCCGGCGCGCGTATCGACGAATGGACCCGGCAGCACATCCCCGAGCTGATCGCGGAATCCGGCCCGGGGGGAGAGTCCGATGCCCTTGACGAAACGGCCGGAGACACGCCGCAACACCAGAAGGTGGACCCGGTTCAGGTGGCCATCGATAGCCGGGCCGAAGCACTGGCCGAACTGCGCCGGCTGTCCGATTTCTTCCTCAAGACTGAACCCCATTCCCCGGTGTCCTATGCCATTCGCCAGGCCGTGCGCTGGAGTGACATGTCATTGCCGGAACTGATGCAGGAATTGATTGACGATGGTGGTGCCCGTGATGGCTTCTATCGTCTGACCGGTGTGCCGGCCCCCGAGCCGCGGGAATAATAGCGGCACCTCAGGAGCCTCTGCATAGATCCTGAAAGACTCTGGCAGCAGATGTACGCAGGATCTATTCAGAGGTTCCCCCAACCAGTGAAGCGCTACAGGAGACAGAGACATGGACAGCATTCACGACAAACTATCCAGGGTCCGGAAGCCCAGGGTACACATTACCTATGATGTTGAAACCGAAGGGGCGATGGTCAAGAAAGAGCTGCCCTTTGTCGTTGGCGTCATGGGGGATTTCTCGGGTAACAACAGTGACACTCCCAAGCCGCTGAAAGACCGTCGGTTTATCCAGATCGACCGTGACAACTTCGATGATGTCATGCGTCGGATGAGTCCCAGGCTGAGTCTGAAAGTGGACAACAAGCTTTCCGACGATGACTCGCAGATGGCCGTTGACCTGGCGTTCAACTCCATGGACGACTTCCAGCCGGCGGCGGTGGTCAGCCAGGTGGAGCCGCTGCGGGAGCTGATGGAAACCCGCAACAAGCTGCGGGATCTGATGACCAAGGTGGACCGTTCGGAAGAGCTGGAAGAGCTTCTGGAACGGGTTCTGAACAACTCCGACGATCTGCAGAAACTGAATGCCGATCTCGGTGAGACACAGGGGGACAGGGAATGAGTGCCGAAACCCAGGCGGTGGAAAACGAAGCCGCGTTAGCCGAAGAAGCGTCACAGAGCCTGCTCGATCAGGCCATTGGTGCCACCAAGCAGACCGAAAGCGATCGTGCCCGGGAGCTCATCCGCACCCTGGCTGATGAAGCCATGAAGGGCACGGTGACCTGGAACAAGAACCTGACTATCACCTTCCGTCAGGCCATTGCCCAGATTGACAAACTGATTTCCACGCAGCTCTCGGAGATCATGCACCAGGAAGAATTCCAGCAGCTGGAGGGTTCCTGGCGGGGTCTGCATCACCTGGTGACCAACTCCGAAACCAGCGCCACGCTGAAGATCCGCATGCTCAACATGAGCAAGAAGGAGCTGCACAAGGACCTTTCCAAGGCGGTGGAGTTCGACCAGAGCCAGGTCTTCAAGAAGATCTATGAATCCGAGTTCGGTACCGCTGGTGGCGAGCCCTATGGCGCCATGATCGGTGACTATCAGTTCACCAACCACCCTAACGACATCGAGACCCTGAGCCTGATGTCCAACGTGGCGGCGGCCGGCTTCTGTCCGTTCGTATCCGCGGGTGGTTCCGGCCTGTTCGGTTTCGACGACTGGACCGAACTGTCCAAGCCCCGGGATCTGGAGAAAGTCTTCGAGTCCCTGGAGTACACCAAGTGGCGATCCTTCCGTGAGAGTGAGGACTCCCGTTTCGTGACCCTCACCATGCCCCGTGTACTGGCGCGGCTGCCCTACGGCCAGGCCACCCGTCCGGTGGAGGAATTTGGCTACGAGGAATTCGAGCTGGACCCGGACAGCGGCATGGCCGTTACGCCTGATCACGAAGATTACTGCTGGATGAATGCGGCCTATGTCATGGGCAGCCGCATGACCAACGCCTTCGCCAAGTACGGCTTCTGCACGGCGATCCGTGGTGCCGAAGGCGGCGGCAAGGTGGAAGGTCTGCCGGCCCACATCTTCCAGAGTGATGATGGCGACCCCGATCTGAAGTGCCCCACCGAGATCGGCATTACTGATCGTCGCGAAGCGGAACTGAGCAAGATGGGCTTCCTGCCCCTGTGTCACTACAAGAACACGGACTACGCGGTGTTCTTCGGTGCCCAGACCTGCCAGCGGCCGAAGATCTATGACAACCCGGATGCCACCGCCAACGCCGCGATTTCCGCACGGCTGCCGTACATGATGGCCACGTCCCGTTTTGCCCATTACCTGAAGGTTATGGCCCGGGACAAGATCGGTTCCTTCATGGAAGCGGAAGACGTGGAGCACTGGCTGAACCGCTGGATCCTGAACTACGTGAACGCCTCCGAAGGAGGTGGTCAGGAAATCCGCGCCAAGTTCCCGCTGGCTGATGCCCGGGTGCAGGTGCGTGAGATTCCGGGTCGTCCCGGTTCCTACAATGCCATTGCCTGGCTGCAGCCATGGCTGCAGATGGAAGAACTGACCACGTCGCTTCGACTCGTGGCCAAGATTCCGGAAATGGGTAGCTGATCCTGCGCGGGACAGAACCCGTGTGGAGGATCAGGAATGAACGATAAGCAGGGATGCTTTATGGGCGCAGCGCTGAGCTTCGTTGACAAGGACTATCTCGATCGTCAGCCACCGGCGGAGGCCCAGGTCCTGCCCGACCGTGGCTTTGCCGAGCGGCTGGTGGCCGAGGCCGACGACCTGCAGGCACTGCTGCTGTTGCTGGGTCGTACAGACCCGGAAAAGCAGTGGACCCGGTCGGATATCACGGCGCTGCTGGCCGGCATGCTGGTGCGGCTCGACCGTCTGCTCAACGAGCAACTCAATGCCATCCTTCATCATCCGGAGTTCCGGGCCCTGGAGGCCAACTGGCGCGGCTTGCTGCTGCTGGCCGACCAGGTGGTGGAAAGCGACAACGAAGGCCTGGTGAGGGTACGCGTTCTGGACCTGAGCTGGAAAATGCTGCGCAAGGACCTGACCCGGTCTATCGAATTCGATCATTCCCGGTTGTTTGCCAAGATCTATTCCGAGGAATTCGGCAATCCCGGCGGCGAGCCCTTTGGCCTGTTGCTGGGTGCCTACACCATCAGTCACCGCACCGAGGGTGGCCAGTCCAACATGGACATTCTCAAGGAGCTGTCCCGGGTGGGGGCTGCCGCTTTTGCCCCGGTGATTGTCAACGCTGATCCCAGTTTCTTCGGTGTCGACCACTTTGCCGATCTGACCGCTGTCAGCGAGCTGGAAAGTCATTTCAGCCAGCCCGAACTGGTGAAGTGGCGGGCGCTCCGGCAGGAGGAAGACGCCCGTTTCCTGGGAATCACCATGCCGCGGATGATGATGCGGCCGCCGCATCTGGGGCCGGGGCAGGGCATCGAGGGTTTCCGGTTCCGGGAATCCGGCAGCAACGCGGCGCGGGACTACCTCTGGGGGCCGGCCTGTTTCGGCTTTGGCACGGTGGCCATCCGCGCCTTTTGTGAATCCGGGTGGTTTGCCCAGATACGGGGCTACCGCCCGGAAAGAGTGGCCCACGGGGTGGTGGACAACCTGCCATCGATACAGAAGAGCACGGAAACCGGTGCGCTCTTCCCTAGCCGTAACGCCGTGGACTGGCAGATCACCGACCGCATGGAGCGGGCCCTGGCGGACGAGGGCTTCGTGCCCCTGGCGCCACTGGCCAACACCGAGATGCTGACCTTCCACTCGGTACCATCGGTGCAGGAGCCGGCCACCTATGGCAAGCCTGCGGCGGATATGAGCGCGCGGCTGTCCGCGATGTTGCACTACACCCTGTGCGTGTCCCGCTTTGCCCATTACCTGAAGGTGATGGGGCGCGACCGGGTTGGCGGCTACCGCACGCCGGAAGATTGTGAGGAGCAGCTGCGCAAGTGGCTGCGCTCCTACACCATGGCCAGCGAAGGGGCATCGGATGAAATGCGGGCACGTTTCCCGTTGCGGGACGCCCAGGTCTCGGTCAAGGCCCGTGTCGGCGACCCGGGCAAGTTCTACTCGGTGATCCGTTTGCAGCCCCATTTCCAGATAGATCAACTGGTCACCGGCATGAAGCTGATCACCGAGCTGACACCGGTTAACCGGATATAAAGTACCGGCCTGCTTCGGCAAGCCATGCAATCGGGACGCTGGATGAAAGCGCCGGATGAAAGGACAACCTACTGGCCGGCAAGCGGCCATGGAAGAAGGAAACAGAGAATGGATGCGATCAGGGAACTGCTGTCTTCAGGCCAACTGGACGAGGCCATTACCCACGCCCAGAACACACTCCGCAAAGACCCTTCAGCCACTGACATGCGCGCCTGCCTGATCGAACTGCTGTGCCTGGATGGTCAGCTGGAGCGGGCCGACGACATGTTGATGTCACTGGCCAGACACCAGCCCGACTGGCTGGCCGGTGCCGCCAACATGCGCCAGCTGATGCGGGCCCAGCATGCCCGTCTGGCCCTGGCCGAAGGTAAGCTGGCTGACGACGTGGTCGCTACCGAAGGTGAGCAACTGGAAGCCCTGCTGGCGGTCAACCTGAACCTGTTGGAGGGCGATCCCGGGGCGGCGTCCGAGGCAGCCAATGGTCTGGAGGCGGGCCGCACCGATACCCGCTACCGCGTTGGTGAGCAGGAAGGGGATTTCCGCGATTGCGATGACAGCCTGGCCGGTTTTTTCGAGGGGCTGGGTACCGACGGTCACTACTATCTGTGGCTGTGGAGCGATATCCGGGAAGTGGAGTTCCACGCCGCTTCCTCTCCGGTGGAGCTGATCTGGCGCCGTGCCAGTGTCACGCTCAAGGATGGCCGCCAGGGCGAAGTGTTCGTACCCCTGACCTACCTGCGCAGCCAGACTGCCAGCCAGAAACTGGGCCGGGAAACCGACTGGGAGGAACACGAGGGCGGCCTGGTGACCGGTCTTGGCCTGAAGATGTTCCTGCTGGGTGACGAGGCCGTCACCCTGGAAAGTGTACGACGACTGGAATGCTGCGACGAACCGGAAACGACTGAAACCGCCGCCGCAGAGGCCAACGAATGAACACCAAGCTCCAGATGAGTCTGCTTGACCGGCTGGCGGAAGGGGACGACAGCCGTCCGACCCTTGCCCGTATCCGTCAGGCCGTGCGGCGGGATCTGGAGTGCCTGCTTAATGCCCGCCGCTCCTGGCTGCCGCTGGAGCAGGGAGGGAAGGAATTGCAGACCTCGGTGCTGGGCTACGGCCTGCCGGATTTCACGGTGATGGATCTGGGCACGGAAGACGGTCGCCAGTGGCTCTGCGACGAGGTGCGCGACACCATCAGCCGGTTCGAGCCGCGGCTGACCCGGATCCAGGTCACCATGCGAGACGCGGACACCCCGCTGGACCGACAGTTACGGCTGCGTATCGACGCTGTCCTGCTGGTGGACCCGGTACCCGAGCCGGTGTCATTTGATTCGGAAGTTGAGCCGGTCACCCTGGCGGTGACCCTTCAGGAGTGTGCCTGATGAGTGAAGAGCTTCTTCAGTACTACAACCGTGAGCTGGCCTACCTGCGCCGCCAGGGAGCCGAGTTCGCCCGTGCCTACCCGAAAGTGGCAGGCCGGTTGCGGGTGAGTGACGAAGCCGTTGAAGACCCCCATGTGTCGCGCTTGCTTGAGGGTGTTGCCTTCCTGACGTCCCAGATTCGTCAGCGCCTGGACGGACATTTTCCGGAGCTGACCGATATCCTGATGGGCAGCCTGTACCCGGATTACCAGGCCCCCATTCCGTCCATGACGGTGTTGCAGCTGACGGCCTCCCGGGCCCAGACCCATTGTTCGCTGCTTACCGAAGGTCAGGCATTCGAGACCCGGGTGGAAAAGATGCCGGACTGCGAGTTTCGTGCCCCCGGCGAGCACTACATCGCCCCGGTCACCGTGGAAAGTGCCGACTTCCAGAACGCTCCTTTTGATGCCCCCCGGCCACTGGGCTCGGAAGGTGCCCAGAGCGTTATCACACTGCGCCTGTCCGCGCCGACACCGTTCAGTGAAATCGACCTGCCATGGCTGAGATTTTTCCTCCATGGTCAGGCACACCTGAGCAATGAGCTTTACGACCTGATCCATCGCACCGGGCTGGGTGTTGCCGTCTCGCCGGTGAGCGATCGGCGTCAGCTGACCTTCCTGCCGGCCAACCGCATTCGCCCGGTGGGTTTCGATGACAATGAAGCCCTGGTGCCTTACAGCAAGCGCAGCATGGAAGGTTATCGGCTGCTGACGGAATTCTTCCTGTTTCCGGAGAAGTTCCTGTTCACCCAGCTTGACCGAATGACCGGTTGCTGGCCGGAGTCGAAGGAAATCGACATTACCTTCTATCTGTCGGAAACCTCCTCCGAGCTGGAGAAGAGCTTCCAGGCTGAGCACATGCGGCTGTGGTGCCTGCCGGTGGTCAACCTGTTCGAGGAGACCCTGGAGCCCTCGCCGCTGGACGATACCCGTCACGAACACCGGCTGGTGTCTCGCTACCGCAAGACGGATGCCTTCGAGGTGGTCAGCGTGGCGTCCGTGTCACTGGTGAACAGCGGCAAGATCCGCGAAATGGCACCCTATTACGGCCTTGGTCACCCCCGTTGGCAGACCGACCTGGATCTGTTCTGGCACCTGCAGCGGCGCCCGGCGGACTGGGTCGGCGGACAGATGGAACCGGGTACGGAAACCATCCTGAGCCTGGTAGACAATCGTTACGAGAACCGTGACCTGGACGCCATTCCGGATGACGAGGCGCTGGTCATCAAGGCCCGCTGTTGTAACCGCAACGTGCCGGACCGTCTGCCCTTCGGCGGTGGTGATCCGACCTTCAAGGCGGTTTCCGAACCCCTGATCGACAAGGCGGTGGCCCTGCTGGCCCCTACCTCCACGGTGAGGCCGGAGTTGGAGGGCGCCAGCCGGTGGCAGTTTATCCGCCACCTGAACCTGGAGTACTTCACCGGTGACGATGCGTGCGAGCGGCTGAAGGCTGTGTTGCAGCTGTACGATTTCCGCCAGACTCCGGAATCCCGGGCCATGGTGGAAGGCATCGAAAAGGTCGATGTACGCCGGGTCGCCGCCCGGGTCGGCAAGGGCGTTCGTAGTGGCCTGACCCAGGGCACGGAGTTCCGGATTACTTTTTCCCGGCCCCGGTATGCCGGCACCAGCATCTACCTGTTCTCGGCGGTACTGGACCGGTTCCTGGCCCAGTTCGCCCAGCTCAACAGCTTTACCCGGCTGCGCATTCGCCTCAGTGGGCACAGCCGTGACTACCACGCCTGGCCGGCCCGGGCCGGCGAGAGGGAGCTGGTATGAAGCAGCCCCTGGGAACCTTCTTCCGCGAGGTCTGGCGTACCGAGCGTCAGCTGCCGGGTGAGAAGGCCGGCTACCACCGCGTAGGCCATGACGGCTGGCCGGAGCGGGAACTGGTGCGGTTCCGGTCGAGCCAGCACATGGGCTTTGCGGGTCAGGATGTAGTCGAGCGCAGGGTGAACCGCCTGTCCAACGGCCTGCAGCAGGCGGAACTGACGGTAGACACCATGGGGCTGACCGGTGCCCGTGGTGCGCTGCCGGCCCACTACTCGGAAATGGTGCTGGCGCAACTGAAGCAGAAGTCGCCGGCGATGCGGGACTTTTTCGACCTGTTCAATCACCGGCTGTTGTCGCTGTACTACCGCAGCTGGGAAAAGACCCAGCCGTCGGTCCACCAGGAGCGCCAGGGCGAGGATGACTTCACCAACATACTCAAGGCCCTGACCGGCAGCGAACAACAATGGGAAATCTGGTACGGCGGCGTCATGTCCCGGGGCGCGCGCTCCGCCGCCACGCTACGGGCCGTGCTGTCGGATGTATCGGACATGCCGGTGGCCGTGCGTACCCTGCAGGGCGGCTGGGTCAGAGTGGCACCGGAAGATCAGAGCCGGCTGCCCTCCAGGCGGGACCCGGAAGGGCAGTATGCCCGGCTGGGGGATGCCATGCTGGGCAGCCGCGTCTGGATGGCGGACCGGGGCGCCGACGTGGTGTTCTATCCCGGTAACCGCCAGCAGGTAAGGGATGTATTACCCAAGGGTCGCTGCAGTGCCGCGATCGCCCGCATGGCTCACCGGCTGGTGGGTGGCCAGACCCGGGTGCGTTACCTGCTGGTAGCGGGTGCCCGCGATCTGACCGGCACCAGACTCGGTCAGCAGGGCCGACTGGGGGCCGACAGTTTCATAGCCGCAGGGCCGACCTCTGACCAGCAGGTGGAAGTCAGCTTCAAGCCAAGCCAAGGAAAGGAATAAGTGCGATGTCTTCAATGACACTGAAGTCACTGGTAGAGAAAATGAACGACAGCACCCGTCAGGCCCTGGAAGGCGCCGTCGGGCAATGTTTCCAGCGGACCCACCACACCGTGGAGACCGAACACCTGCTGAAAGCCCTGCTGAAGGCCCGGGATCAGGACCTGGTAGGCGTGCTGGAGCACTTCGGCCTGAGCCTGGACCGCCTGGAAGACCAACTGAACGAGGGTCTGGAGAGCTTTCGCACCGGCAGTGGCGCCACACCGAGCCTGTCACCACGGCTGGTGGACCTGCTGCGCCAGTGCTGGCTGGACACCTCCATCGAATTCGGTGAGCCCGCCATGCGCGGCGCCACTTTGCTGTACACCCTGCTGAACGACCCGGCCATGGCGGCGCTGGCAACACGCCACGCCCGTGAACTGGAGCGCCTGGACCCGCAGCAGCTGCTGTCCAACTGGGCGGAGCTACGGGAGAAGCTGGGTGGCAGTGAAACACCCGAGCCCCGTCGTCCAGCAGGCCGGGGCAAGGAAGAGCACCTGTCCCAGTTCACCATTGATCTTACCGGTCAGGCCCGTGACGGCAAGCTGGACCCGGTGCTGGGGCGTGACGACGAAATCCGCCAGATGATCGACATCCTCACCCGCCGCCGCCAGAACAACCCGATCCTCACCGGTGAAGCCGGCGTCGGCAAGACCGCCGTGGTCGAGGGACTGGCCCAGCGCATCGCCGATGGTGCCGTGCCGGACGCCCTGAAGAAGGCCCGGTTGCTGACCCTGGACCTGGCCCTGCTGCAGGCCGGCGCCGGCGTGAAGGGCGAGTTCGAGAACCGCCTGAAGGGGGTGATCGAAGAGGTAAAGAACTCCATCGATCCGGTGATCCTGTTTATCGACGAGGCCCACAACATGGTGGGTGCCGGTGGCCAGGCCGGGCAGAACGATGCTGCCAACCTGCTCAAGCCGGCCCTGGCTCGTGGTGAGCTGCGCACCATTGCCGCTACTACCTGGGCCGAATACAAGAAGTTTTTCGAGAAGGACGCCGCGCTGACCCGTCGCTTCCAGGTCGTCAAGGTGGACGAACCCTCCGAGGACACCGCTATCCAGATCCTGCGGGGCCTGGCCCCCACTCTGGAGAAGCACCACGGCGTCATTATTACCGATGAGGCAGTAGGCACGGCGGTACGTATGTCCATGCGCTTCCTGGCCGGTCGCCAGCTGCCGGACAAGGCCGTGGCCCTGCTGGATACCTGTTGCGCTCGCGTGGCCATGAGTCAGGCCAGTATGCCGACGCTGCTGGAAAAGGCCCGTGCCGAACTGGCCGCCCTGGAACTGGAGGATGAAATCCTCGCCCGGGAAAGCCGCACCGGTGCCGATCACAGCCGCCGCCTGGAAGAGCTGGCCAGCCGCCGCCAGCAGGCGGAGGAAAAGGTCGAGCGCCTGGAGAAAATCTGGCAGACCGAGCAGACCCTGGTGGCCTCCGCCTCCGAGTTGGGGGGCAGGCTCAGCGAGGAAGCGAACGATGAGCTGCGCGCCGAGCTGAATGAACTGCGTTCCCAGCTGGCCGAGCGTGAGCAGCCCATGGTGCACTGGCAGGTGGACAGCCAGCTGGTCTCCGAAGTGCTGTCCGACTGGACCGGTATCCCCATGGGGCGCATGCAGGCGGATGAGGTGGCCGGCATCCTCAAGCTTGACCAGAACCTGAAAACCCGGGTGAAGGGCCAGGACCATGCCCTGGACGATATCGCCGAGACCATCCGTGTGGCCCGGGCCGACCTGGCCGACGAGAAGAAACCCCTGGGCGTGTTTCTGCTGGTGGGCCCCAGTGGCGTCGGCAAGACCGAAACCGCCCTGGCCCTGGCCGAACAGGTCTATGGCAGCGAGTCCAACCTCACCGTGATCAACATGTCCGAGTTCAAGGAGGAGCACAAGGTCTCCCAGCTGGTGGGTTCGCCCCCCGGTTACGTCGGCTACGGCGAGGGCGGCGTGCTCACCGAGGCGGTCCGCCGCAAGCCCTACAGCGTGATCCTGCTGGACGAAATGGAAAAGGCCCATCCGGGCGTACAGGACATCTTCTACCAGGTGTTCGACAAGGGCTCCCTGCGGGATGGCGAAGGCCAGGACGTGGACTTCCGCAACACCGTGATCCTGATGACCTCCAACGCGGGTTCCGGGCAAATCGCCGACCTGTATGCGGACGAAATGACCGCACCGGAAGACCCCAAGACCCTGAAAGTGGCCATCTGGGACCAGCTGCTGGAGATCTTCAAGCCGGCCTTCCTGGGGCGTACCACCGTGCTGCCCTACCGGCCCCTGGGCCGGGACCAGCTGGCGGAGATTACCCGCCTGCAACTGGAGCGCATCAACCAGCGCCTGCTGCGTCATCACGATGTGGCTCTGGGCTACGACGATGGGGTGGTGGATGCCGTGGTGGAGCGTTGCACCGAAGCCAGCTCAGGCGCCCGCAATATCCAGCAGATCCTGCACAGGGATGTGCTGCCCGCAGCGTCCAGGAAGATTCTGGAATGCCTGGCGGATGAAACACCGATTACGGCGGTGGATATCACTGTGGCCGACGGCGACCTGCAGGTGGCTGTCAGCACACAGGAGGCATCCGCACGCCAGACCGAATCCATGGACGGCGCTTGAGCGACGGCCAGGATGACCATGTCCTTGTTACAGGACGTACGACAAAACTAAGGAGATACACATGCAAGCGAATACCTATCTGGACTACGAAGGCATTTCTGGTGAAGCCACTGCTAGCCAGTACAAAGACATGATCACCGTGCTCTCCATGGACTTCAACGTTCATCGGGAAATCTCGGCCTACACCGGTACCGCGATGGATCGCGAAGCCTCTGCAACCCGCCTGGGCGATATCACTATCACCAAGCTGCAGGACAACGCGTCTCCTGACCTGTTCCGTGAAGCCACCATCGGCAAGGGCCGCAAGGCGACGTTCTTCATCACCAAGCAGGGTGACGAGATCGAAGAGATCATGAAGATCGAGCTGACCGATGCCATGATTTCCAACTACAGCCTGTCTGTACAGGGTGATCGTCCCACCGAGTGCATCACCATCTCGTACACCGAGCTGACCATGACGGCCAGCCCGAGCAACGACAAGAACGACATCACCCAGCCGAAGGTATACGGCTACAGCGGTGTCAAGGGCCAGAAGCTCTGATCACAGGGTTCTCTGTCTCCGGGAGGGCGCCTTCGGGCGCCCTCCTTTCCCGATTCATTCAGGATGGCGTGGACGTTCATGAGCAAGGAAACTCAGCATCATTTTCTCAAGATTCACAGCTCGCTGGGCGAGGATGAACTGATCCTCGAAAGGCTATCGGTCAGCGAGGGCATGTCGCGGCTGTTCCAGATCGAGGTTGGCTTCACCGCGAATCAGCGGATCAGGAACATGAAGCAGCACATCGGCGAGGAGGTGGTTATCGGTCTCGCCATGAGTGATAAGCTGGGATCCCGGGAACGCTACTTCCACGGCCATTTTCTCGACATCAGCGAGCTGGGCAAACCCATGCACAACAAGGACGGGCAGCGCTACAAGGCGCGGATTGTCCCCCGTGCCTGGTCCGCCACCAGCCGCACCAATTGCCGCATATTCCAGGACAAGACCGCCCTGGACATTGTTGAAATCCTGTTGGGCGAGCATGACGTTGCCCACCGCAAGGTACTCAACGGCGCGCTTTATACGCACCGTTACTACGTTCAGTACAATGAGTCTGACTGGGAATTTATCAGTCGTGTGCTGGCCAACGAAGGCCTGACCTTTTTCTTCGAGCACACCGACAGCGCGCACACCATGGTGATTACCGACAGTGACACGGCCTTCCAGCCGGCACTGGAAAACCAGGTAGTGTTTACCTCGCGCAATATCGGCTCCGCCCGTATTTCCCACTGGGAGCGGGGCTACCGTGCCATGTCCGACCAGATGATGGAGCATGGCTTTGACTTTACCCGCCCCGACGATCGGGTTGTGACCCGAAGCCGGGAAAAGGTACCTGGCGACCTGTTCGGTGAGCGGGAAGTGTTTGAATACCATGGCGAGGACCGTCCCCTCAAAGACAAGGCCAACCTGACCAGGAAACACCTGCAGGCCCTGGCCATGGAAGCGGAAACCCTGGACGCCATTTCCACCTATCGTTCCTTCGGGGCGGGAATGACCTTCAGCTTCCAGTCCCATGAAGACGGTCCCCAGGACCCCAATGATTTCCTGATTACCGATATTCTTATCCAGGCGGAAGTCCCCCTGAACGCTGATAACCAGCCGTCGATGGATAGTGTGGCCTACCACAATGAATTCCTGTGCCGGCCCGCCAATCAGCCCTATGTGCCGGCTCGCATCCCCAAGCCCGTGATGCCGGGCCTGCAGACCGCGACCGTGACCTGCGCCGCGGGTGAAGAAATTCACGTGGACGAGCATGGCCGGGTCAAGGTGCAGTTCCACTGGGACCGGGAAGGCCGGTACGACCAGAAAAGTTCCTGCTGGATCCGCGTGGCCCAGTCCTGGGCCGGCGAGCGCTGGGGGGCCCAGTTCATTCCCCGGGTGGGGCAGGAAGTGCTGGTGGAGTTCGTCAATGGCGATCCCGACCAGCCGTTGATTACCGGTTCGGTCTATAACGGCAAGAACCAGATGCCCTATGACCCGGAGTCACAGAAAAACATCTCCGGCATCAAATCCCGCTCTACTACCAAAGGTGGCGGGTCCAATTACAACGAGATCAGCTTTGACGACACCCTGGGCAGCGAATGGCTGAGAGTCCACGCCGAGAAGGACCACGAGCTGACCGTGGAGAACAACCAGACCGACGACGTGGGCGTCGATCGCACCACCACCATCGGCAATGACGACACGGTGGATGTGGGCAACAACCAGACCGTCACCGTTGGCAAGAATATTGTGATCGATGCCGGTGACAGCATCACCATCAAAACCGGAGCTGCCTCTATCACCATGAGCAGTTCCGGACAGATCGACATCGAAGGTAGCGCCGTTAATGTCAAAGGTTCGTCGGTCATTAACCTCAAGGCGCCGAAGATTAACCTGAACTGACGGCAGCAGCGATGATGCAACAGACGCTCGACGAACTCGTCGCCACCCGGCGCGCACTGCTGACCAGTGATGACGCCTCCCTTGAGCAATTGCGCCAGATCGATCGGCGCCTGCTGACCCGGGCCGAGCGGGGAGACCCGGCTTCACCCCTGCCGGAGAAACTGGCGGAAGGCAGTCTGCTGCCGCTGGCGTCGCTGCCCGTGGACGAGGCCACGCTGTGGCTGGAGATCGCCCTGTCCATTGGCGGCGTCCGGGTAAGACCGGCGCTGGATGCCCTGGCGAGAGAGCCAGGCGGCGAAGCGCTGAGCTGGTGGCTGGTGGCCAACTATCCGCACCTGGCGGTGGCCCGGGATTTCCCTCGGTCACCGGAACTGCAGGTGCTGGCGGCCCGCGCCTGGTGGCGCCGAGGGCAGGCCGACAAATTGCCACAGCCCTGGAAAGACTGGGCTCTGGTGCTGGACGGGCGCAACGAGCTGTCAAAGTCGCTGGTGGAAGCCCTGTGGGAACGGCTGCCGGCCGATGCGGAGACCGGAGGGTTCGCCAGTTGGAAGGACTGGTTCTACCCGCTGATGGTGGGCGCTCATGACGAATGGCAGCTGTGGATGGTCAACTGGTTGCTGGCGGAGGTGGATACCCCAACCACGGTGGAAGCCATGGGTATCAGCTGCGCCCGCCGGTTCCTGTCCTGGCTGGAGGCCATTGGTGCCGGTACAGGCCTGGACGGCAACGAGCAAGTGGCGAATGCCGCCGGGCGGGAGCTGCGCTGGCTGAAGGGCGACCATAATGGCCGTCAACCGGAGCCATCCCCCTTTGGCTACCAGTGCTGGGGCGAAATCCTGAGGGACGGCCACGGGGTGGCCCCGGCCAGTTGGCAAAAACGGTTCCGTGCCTTGCCGATGGGTTTTCGTGAACGTTGCTGGTACTGGAGTGGCCGGCAGATTAACGGGGCCCCCTGGTCGTTATTCGGAGGCCAGTGGTGCGTTGGCGGCTGACCCGGGCCGAAGGTGTCCTGGCCGGTACTCCCCTGGACGAGATTCTGGATAACGGCGGGGTGCTGACCGGTGCCCCGGCAGACGTCCCCGGGCACGATGATCACGCCCGGGCGCAGGCCTGGCTGGAGCAACAGTTCCGAGGTTACCTGGACAGCGACCGCCCGACCTGGGTCATCCTGCCGGACCGGGAAAGAAGCCAACGCCATCTCTGGCAGGATCTGGCGGCAGGACAGGTGGAAGTGGGTTTCGGCCGTGCCGGTGTCACCCTCGCCCTGAATCAGATTAACCGCCTGCAGGCGCCCGCCACCCTGGCGGCCATTGACCGTATGCCCGGCTCGCAACCGCAGGCAGTGGTGGAAAGCCGGATGCGGGTAGATCTGGAGCCGGAGGAGGTCGGGCTGGGCCTGACGCTGAGTCTGGTGGATGGGCGACTGGACGGAGATATCGACCTGACCAGCCTGATGGTGAAGGGCCGGGCCGTGGCGCCCGCGCCGGAAGTGCTGTTCCTGCCGGGCACGGGCAGCGATGGCAGCCTGGACAGGCTAATGCTCAGTCTGGCCGCGATGGGCGACTGGGTGGGCAAGGATGTGCGCTGGGAACTTGCCGAGGCACGGATCGGGCCCCTGGGCACTGTGGGCAGTCTGTTCAACTGGTACTGGCTGCACGAAGGCTTCCGGCTGGGCGACTGGCAGGGGCCAGTGGTCATTATGGATATGGATACGAGCCCGCTGGTGGGACTATCGGTGGTGGACTACAAAGCATAAGGATGGCAGGAAACGTGTTGCTCAACTTCCGATCGAAGACCGGAGACTTTTACAAGATTGGCCCGCCCCGGAGTCGCCCGGGCGGGATTGCCCAGTTGACCCTTTCCGACGCTGCTGCATACGAAGAGTGGCTCAACAGAACCTTCCGGAAAACCTACCAGGATCAACGTCAGGATTGGAAGGCACTGGATACCCGGCAACAGGAAGCTTGTGCCATAGCCGAACCTGCGGACCGGGTTTTCCCGAGAATTGCCAAAGCACTGGCAGAGGGAGAGCTGGTCGTTTTGTTCAGACCTGCCGAACCTGCCGAGCAAACTGTTGGAGTTTCCGGTTCTGCCGCAGCACAGCCGCGCGTCACCCAGTCTGATTCGCAAACGTCGACCGACACGGGTGGCGGCCCGTCCGAAACGATGATCGCCGTCAATCTGACCAATCCCGACATTGACGACCTTGAATGTCAGGGTGACCCGGTGGCTCCTTCTACTGGCGAGGAAATCCTTGAAGTTACAGATTTTGAGGTAAACGCACCAATGCCGCTGAAGTGGAGCCGGATCTACCGCTCAGGCAACTGCAACCGCGACCTGGGCTTTGGCGCCGGCTGGAGCGTGGACTGCCTGCGCTACATCTGGGTGGAGGAAGAGGGCGTTGGCGTACTGGATCATCAGGGCCGCGTTGTCCACTTCAATGCCCTGTCTCCGGGGGAAATGGGCATCCAGGTCAGCGCCGGCATGCGACTGGAGTACAAGCGCGACAGCCGCATGATACTCACCGAGAGGGACGGCACCGCCTGGCGCTTCGCCACCACCGACAACCACCTGTGGCATCCGGTCTCGGTACAGAACCTGCGTGGCCAGCAATGGCGCTTCCAGTATGACCGGGACCACCGCCTGGACCGTATCGAAGTCGCCCCGGAGCGCTATCTTCAACTCCAATGGACGAAATCCGCCCCTCAGGCCAGAGTCCGTCTCAGCAAGATACTGCTGTGCCAGGAGGAGCACCGCTCGGTACTCGCCACCTATGACTACAGCGAGGAAGGCGACCTGATCGCCAGCGACAGCCACCATGGCCGCGAGACCTACCAGTATCAGGGTCACCTGCTGACACGACGCGAACTGCCCACAGGCTACGGTTTCAGTTTCCGCTGGCAGGGCCAGGGCCCGGCCGCCCGCTGCCTGCACAGCCGGGGCGACGACGGCCACCACGAGTTCCGGTTCGACTACCAGCCGGACAAGTACCAGACCGCTGTCACCGACGCCTTCGGCAACACCCAGGTGTTTCACTACGACAACCAGGGCCGCATCACCGCCCGCCAGGAGCCGGACGGCGCCACCTGCCAGTGGGCCTACGACGAGCAAAGTGGCCTGCTGGTGGCCTATCGTTTACCGGACGGTCGCACGACGCAATATGGCTACGACGCCTGGGGCCGCAAGGTCATCGAACAGCTGCCGGATGGCCGGCAACATCGCTGGCACTACAATGTCATGGGCTTTTGCACCGGTGAACAGACCCCGGATGGCCTGGTCACCCGACGCCGGTTCGACAGCGTCGGTCGCCTGCTCAGCGAAGAACGCCCCGACGGCAGCCAGTGGCGCTACCAGTACGATGCCAATGGCTGGATGACGCAGGCCACCAGCGAGACCGGCGAAGTCCGCCGGATCGGCTACAGCCCCAATGGCGAGGTGCTGGCCGACGAGCGCCAGGGCAACCTCCACCGCTATGCCTTTGATTCACAGGGCCGTGTCGCCGGCTACCTGCAACAGGACCTGGTTACCGAGTACGACTACGACGGCGCCAAACTCCTCGCCGTCCACCAGTACCCGGAACAGGCCCCGGAGCACCGCCGCAGCCGCCAGTTCGGCTACAACGACGCTGGCCTGCTCACCACCTACACCAACGCCGTGGGCGACACCCACCGCTACGACTATGCCCAGCTGGCCCGCCCCATTGCCTATCGCCGCCCGGATGGCCACAGCGTGGGCTACGACTATGACCTGGAAGAACGCCTGACCCGCGTCACCCGGGCCGACGGCAACCAGTGGCAGCTGGGCTGGAATGCTCGGGGCAAGGTCGACCGCTGCCAGGCCCCGGACGGCCGTGATATCCACTTCCACTACAACGAAGTAGGCGAGATCATCCGCCGGGAACACCCGGATGTGTGGGTACAGAACGTGGAGCGGGACAAAGGCGGCCGCGTTACCACCCAGACCAGCCAGGGCCGAGACCGCGCCCCGGTCACACGGCACTACCAGTACGACAGGTTCGGTCGCCGCACCCACGCCAGCTGCGCCGACCGCCGCGTGCGTTGGAGCTGGAACACCAAAGGCCAGGTCACCGAACACCACCAGGACCAGCACGCCACAAGCTACACCTGGACCACCGGCGGCCACCTGGAAACCATCACCCTGCCGGATGGCACTGAAGTCCGCTACCACTACGACAAGCATGGCAACTGGACCCAACTGGATATCAATGGCCAACCCGCCATCCGCCGCACCCTGGACAACCAGGGCAGGGAAACCGAACGCCAGGCGGGCAACAACAAACAGACCCAGATCCACGACCGCTACGGCTGCCTGATCAAACGTCGCTGGCAGGGCAAGACCCCAGCTACAAGACGCTACCGCTGGGATGCGGAATCCCGGGTGGAAGCCGTTATCGACAGCCAGAGTGGTGAGACGTACTACGAGCGTGACGCCCAGGGCCAGCTCATTAAAGAAAACGACACCACTTACCACTACGACCTGGGCGGCAACCGAGTCCCGGAAGGCGGCAAGGTTGAAAACGACCGCTTGCTCGAAACCAGCGACGACAAACGGGAATACGACACCCTGGGTGCCGAAATACGGGTCATCGGTAAGACGACAGAAAACCGTAAGTTCGACGCCGAAGGCCAGCTCATTGAAGTCAAAAAGCCTGGTGTCCATGTGACCTATGGCTATGACGCCCTGGGCAGACGGGCCTGGCGCAAGAATGAAGCCGGTACTACCACCTACCTGTGGCACAACGACGTCCTGATAGGCGAACAGAACCCGGAAGGGCAGTGGCAGTGGTACATCCGTGATCCGAAAACCGATGAACCCTTACTCACGCTGATCGACAGCGAGGCCCACTACTACGAGCTGGACTGGCGGATGATGCCGATTCGGTTGTGGGACAAAGATGGCGAGCGGGTCTGGCAGGCGAATGCCGATGCTTGGGGGCACTGCCAGCCTGAGACGCCCCAGGGCTATGTCCACCAGCCGATTCGGTTGCCGGGGCAGTTTGAGGATGAGTTTACGGAGATCGTTCAGAATCGGTTCAGGGAGTATGGCCCGGGTACAGGACGTTATCTCACCAGCGACCCACTGGGAATCGCCGGGGGGATTAACAACTATCGTTACACACCTAACCCCATTGATTATCTTGACCCTTTAGGGTTGAAAAGTTGCATGTCGGAAGGGGTGGCTCCTGCCCTTGCCGCGGCGATGGAGATAGCTCCTGTACAGGAGCACGTTCCTGCCGGCCAAGAGGTACCTCACATCGCTCTCGAGGCAGAGGGATACAAGGAACCTTCTTTCTGGGGGTTCGTTCGAGAAGAAGGTTTGGACGTCCTAATGCGCACATTTCAGTCCGTCGGGGGCGCAGGCCAAGTAATTCTCGGAGGGGTGATATGTTACGGCTCAGGAGGCTTGGGCTGCGTTGCTGGGGCTGCTATAGGTGCAAAAGGTGTAGATAATTTTCAAGCTGGCATTCGCGGGACAGAGGCTGTAGCGCAACAAGCCCTCGTTCACGTCACAGGTAGTGAAAAAGTTGGAACTCTACTGAATGCTGGGACGGACTTAGGAACTTCCGTGTTCGGCTTAACCAGGTCTGTTCCGAAAATTGGCGCACTAGGTAATCCTGAGAGAACTTTATTTAGACGAGACAAAGCGATGCACGAAGCTGCATTCAATCAGGCTTCTGATACTGGCTTGGCGGTTGAGGGGGTTTCGAGTGCCCTCACCGGCTATGGGGCAGTGGGAGGCGAAAATGGGACAGAAAAGTCTGTTGAAGGTGGTAAAAATTGAGTGCCGTCGTATTATTTCTTTATTTATTGGTTTTGCGCCTTGTTATTTTGATTTTGAATCGTCGTGCTTTGTCAGCCGTCAAAGGTGCGAGGTTGATGATTATTATTGTTGTTGTATTCGGGTGCGCCGTCCCTTTCATTATAATGGAAGAGGGTCTTTTGGAGAAGACGTCGACTAACTTGATATTGTCTGGATTTTCCGTATTTTATTTTTCATTTATTATTGGGCGGTTGCGTAGGGAGTGATGGGATACTGGTTTCGTGAGTTAGTCTAGACAGGATGGGCAATTCTCGAACAGGCATTAAAAGGACAGAGGTTGGGCCAAGTGTCGGTAGCGATTTCAAGAGTGATTGCAAAGGTATATTGAGATAGGTTGCGCGCACTATGCATGACGCTATGTTGTTTTTATTTTTTGGGCTGTTGTCTTTTCTTTTGTTTTTTGTTTATAAATATTTCTTGACTATCGGAGATGTGGCTCGGTTGCTTGAGAGTGAAGATTCCGAAAGCGCTGATGCCGAGTTTCGTAATGTGAGTAGCGTTTCTTTGCTAATCAATTTAAATTTCCTGGGTTCTTTGTATACAAGATCTTATGCTGACAAAAGAAAGAATAGCGATAGGTATATTTCTGCGATGAATAATGCAAGGAGGTTCTTGATCGTTCAGTATCCCCTGGCAATCGTCGTTTTTGCATTGCCAATTATATCCAGCATGATTTGGGGTTAGTTTGCTAGAACAAGTATGCTCAGATGTACTGAAACTTTGCTCTGCAGTATTTACTCAGCTGGCGATCGGAGAAATTTCGGTTGAGCGGAATATCCTGGGTTGGCGATTTTAAGGGATTTGAGTGGAATAGGCGCTACCGATATGTTGTGGAGGTAGGCGGAGGCATAAAACTTCAAGGACAAGCATAACAAAAGATAGGCGATGAATGAGATCTCATGTTTCATAACGGCCTGATCCGACCTGTACCCCGCAGCGCACAGATATTCATGGGAATTATCTGCATTCTGACCGGTTCGGTGCTCCTGCTTTCGGCGCCTCGGTGTTTGCTACGGCCTGTTTTACATTGGCTCGCAGGCGTAAGGAGGCTCGATCACGTTCCTGGTAATGCGTGCGGTATCAGATCACTGTCCCCTGGCCCCGCCAAAACGAGAAACCAAAGCCTGCGGCAATGGCTGAGCCGGTACATTCCGGCAACAGCCAGTCAGGACTGATCCCCGGGCGCTTCCGGATTCCACGGTGCGGGGGAGGTGCGGATATGAATATCCCGCTGCGGGAAGGGGATCTGGATGCCGGCGTCGCGCAGCGAATTGGTGATGGCGGAGTGCAGCTCATGGGAAAGCGGCATGAATTCCAGCAGATCCTTGATGAAGACGCGTACCTCGAAATCAACACTGCTGTCACCAAAGCCCACGCAGAAGACCGCCGGCGCGGGATCGTGCAATACCTTGTCGTTGTTTATGGCCACGTCGTGGAGCAGGTCACGTACCGTGTCCACATCGGAGCCGTAAGCCACCCCCACCCGGATGATGACCCGGTTGATGGGGTCGGACAGGGTCCAGTTGGTCAGGTCTTCGGTGACAAAGGTCTTGTTGGGGATGATCTGTTCCTTGCGGTCCCAATCCACCAGGGTGGTGGCGCGGATACGGATGCGGGACACGGTGCCGGTAGTACCGCCAATGGAGACGGTGTCGCCCACCCGGATCGGGCGTTCGAACAGCAGGATGATGCCGGAGACGAAGTTGGCGACGATTTCCTGCAGACCAAACCCCAGGCCAACACCCAGGGCGGCGACCAGCCATTGCAACTTCGACCACTGCAGGCCGATAGCCGCCAGGGCGGCGGCGATACCGATGAAGACAATGACGTAAGTGGCCATGGTGGTGATGGCATAACCCGTGCCGGGTTCCAGGTTCATCCGGCTGAGCACCATCACCTCCAGAGTGCCCGGCAGGTTGCGGGCCGCAACGATGGTGCCGGCGCTGAACAGCAGCGCCATCATCAGGTCGCCCAGGGTCGTGGGCGTCGCCTCGTCGCCCCATAGCGTGACATTATCGAACACCTGCAGCGCCGGTATGACCTCGGCCCAGAACATCCACAGCACGGACGCGGCCAGGGCGACCGCCAGAATCTTCAGCAAGGTTTCGCTCTGCTGGCTGATGTCCTTCAGGTTCATTTCCGGCATGTCCAGGGACACGGGCACCCCTTCGCCGGAAGACTCCGCGGCTTCCCGGGCTTCCGCCAGCCGGCGTTGGGCGGCACGTTGCTCGCGCAGGCGTTCCAGGGTCAGGCGGCGCTCCCGGACTGCGAGGGCCCGCAAAGCCATGTAATAGAGCAGGATGACAAAGGCCAGCCAGCTAACGCTGATGAAAATCAGTCCTTCCAGCCGCAAGGCGGTGTAGTGATAGCCCCACAGGGAAGCCACCGCCAGTAACAGAGGGGTGACCACGGCCAGAATGTGAACACCCTTGAGCAGGCGCTGTCCGGCATGATGGAGCCGCACTGCGGCCATCACCCGGTGGGCGAACAGGGCCAGGGCCAGGGAGGCGAGAATAAACAATACCCGGCCCAGACTGTCGTTGAAGGGGGAGCCCATGGGGGTGTCCAGCGGCGCCATGATGATGCTGACGGGTATCAGCACGGCTAGCAGTAGCGGAATATTGCGGCGGATGGCCCTGAGCGTGTCCGCGTTCCAGCGGAAGTGGCGTTCCCCCAGCCCATCCTTGCGCGCCACCGAATGCAGGGTGCGCAGCAGGAGCGTCACAAAGGCCGCACCGGACAGGCCAGAGGCCAGGGCGGCGATGAAGGCATTGCCTTCCCTGAGCAGCAGGGCGCCGATCGACAACGCCAGCACGCCGGGCAGTGACAGCAGAAGGGTAAACACCGCCGCCGCCAGCGTGTGGAATGCCCGGTCCTGGCCTACGTTACCCACGTGTTTGCCGGAACCCACCAGTGCCTGACGAGTGGCCTTCCGCTTTACCAGCAGCAGGGCAAGCACGATGGCTATCAGAAGAATGCGTAACCCCCGCTCGGAGGTGGAGCGTTTGACGGCTTCGACCAGTGCCGGCCACTCGAACCCGGACAGGAACCAGGCCGCGCTCTGGTACAGGTTACCGAACATATTGATGGTCACGGGGTCGGTGCTGGGTAGCCAGAACAGGCGCTGCTGGAGCAGTTCCTGGTAGGCATAGAAGCGCTCCTGCAGCTGGATAACGGTGCTGTAGTAGTCGTTCAGGATCTGGATGTGCTCGGTCACGGCGGAGTGCAGTTGCTCGATCAGGTCGAGGCGTTTCTGGTTCATCTGGCCCCGGGCAGTGACCTCAGGCGAAGTGATGGCTCCATATTCCTCAAGGCGCAGCTGTTCTTCCCGGGCCGCTGAAAGCTGCTCGGCGATGCCTCGCGTCAGCCCCGCCGCGATGGTCTGGCTCTCCAGCCGGTCCAGGCGCTGGCGTAACAGGCGGGCGTATTCGGCGGTCAGGTTCAGGCCGGCCTTCTCCAGGCGTAGCTCGAAACTCTGGTATTCGTTGTTGAGGCGCTTCAGCAGGGTCTCCGCCTGGGTCAGTCGCCGGCGGCTGGTCTCCAGTGCTGCCAGGCGCTGATCGAGAGCGTCCCGTAGTACCTGGATCTGCTGTCGGATGTCTGCCGTTTCGGCGCCGGGCAGCCGGCTTTCAACGGGCGCTGGAGTCTCACTGTCGAGGTCCGGCTGCACCGGGTTGGGGGATGGCTCGGGTGGCGGGGGTTCTGCGACGGTATCTTCGCCATTGTCCCCTGGGGTGGACGGGTCCCGGGAGGTGTCGTCCTGGTTCTGCGATGGTTCCTGCTCGCTGGTACTGGCGGACGATGGCAAAAGGTCGGTCAGTGTCTGGGTATGGCCCTCGGGAATCAGGGCCAGGCAGAGCACCACAAGGAGCGGAACCAGATGGTGGTGGAAAGCTGATACCAGTCGCGGGGTCATCGGCGCAAACGCATCCTTTGCCAGTCTCGGTTAACAGGTCGCCGTGTGCTCCTGGTCTTTGCCGGGTGACTCGCCAGGGTAACCGGGGCGTTCAGTGTAGCGCATTTGGCCGGAGGCAAAGGGGTTGGTCGGATAATACCGCCGCGCCTGTCCGGCTGCTTTGCTTCCGTGAGCGCTACAGGTCGCCCAGCGGGTCTTCCTGTTCTGTCCATGGGGTGTCGAAATGGCGCTCGATATAGTCCTCAGGTACCTCTGCAAGTAACTTGTGGGACCAGTCGGGTGCCTGGTCCTGGTCAATCATCCGGGCGCGGATGCCTTCCCGAAGATCCGGAAGGGCGACGCAGTGGGCGACCATCACCAGTTCCATGCGGAAGATGTCCTTGAGGGACATCTGCAGGCCATGGCGCAGCTGTCCCTCGAGAAGCCACAGGGATACCGGGCAGGCGCTGCGCAACCGGTCGATGCAGGCCGTCCACCAGTCATTGCCGGCCGGGCTCTCCAGTAGCCGGCCCACCACCCTGGGCAGTTCATCGCGGCGACACAGGCGTGCAATATCCTGCTCGTAACGGGCCAGTTCGCTGTCCGGAAGGCGGGCACTGGGTGCCTCTTCAACCTGGTTCAGCAGCCGGAACAGGCGATTGTCGTCGGCGGCGATTTCGCCACTCCAGTACTGGTCGGTAATACGGCCAATCAGATCGTCCGGTTGCCGGTGTTCGACAACCCGGTCCGCCAGCCCCACCCGCATGGCGTCGCTGGCGTTAAGGCGAGCGCCGGTCAGACCCATGAACAGGCCGATGCTGCCCGGCAGGCGGTTGAGGAACCAGCTGGCGCCGGCGTCGGGAAACAGCCCTATGCTGGTCTCGGGCATGGCCATCAAGGTGTCCGGGGTGATCAGGCGATAGCGGCTGGCCTGCAGCAGCCCCATGCCGCCGCCCATGGTTATGCCGTGGGCCAGGGTAATGACCGGTTTCGGAAAGGTGTGCAGGGTGTAATCCACCCGGTATTCCGGGGCGAATAACTCCGTAACAGGGTCGACACGGGAATCATCCTTTAATGCCCCGTAGAGTTCACGCAGGTCAGCACCGGCTGAAAAGGCCCGGTCGCCATTGGCGCTGATCAGCACCAGGCAGACAGAGTCGTCGTCCGCCCAGGTGTCCAGTTGCTTCTGAAGCGCCCGTAACAGGGCCGGGGACAGGGCATTCAGGGTATCCGGAGAGTCCAGCGTGATAATGCCGAGGGTGCCGCTGCGGCAGGGGATTTCCCGGGTCTGAATGCTCATGCTGTCTGTTCGATCCTTTTCCGGTGGCGGAGGCTCAGTAAATTAACGAATTGCCTGGTCGGCATCCAGGCCCTACAGTACGGGTGTCAATGTACCAGATATGGGGCAAGCCAAGGAAAAGCAGTGATGGGGACCAAAGTCGTAAGGCGGAGGTCGAAAATCGCTCTTGATTTGTCTCAAGCACCGTTCTCACGCATTGTGTTATAAATAAAGAAAATCACGGGAGAGACCTATGAGCTTTGGAAAACTGATCTTTGCAGGTGTATTGATGACCGGTATGGCCGCATCCGGCATGGCGACTGCCGCTGGTGATGTGGAGGCGGGCAAGAAAAAGGCAGGGGTTTGCGCGGCCTGTCATGGCCAGAATGGTATTGCCCAGATTCCGGGTTACCCCAATCTGGCAGGCCAGAACGAAGCCTATCTTGTCTCTTCGTTGAAGGCGTACAAGAACAAGCAGCGCAGTGGTGGTCAGGCGCCTGTCATGCAGGGTCAGGCAGCCGGCCTCAGCGATGAGGATATTGCCAACCTGGCGGCCTACTATGCCAGTCTGCCGGCAGATGGCGGCAAATAACCGTCTGCTGAGGTAAAAAGAAAAACCGGCCACACGGTGCTCGTGTGGCCGGTTTTTTTTATTGGGTCTCGGTCGCCCTGCTGACAATCCGGTAACTGGGAATGTAGGCAGAGTCACCAGGCAGCTTCATCCGGTTCTGGGCCACGAATGCGGCCAGCATATCCTCCAGCGGATCCAGCAGTACTGGGTCGCCGGCAATCTCGAACGGCCCCCTGGCCTCCACCTGTTTGATACCCTCCTGCTTGACGTTACCTGCCACAATGCCGCTGAAGGCCTTGCGCAGGTTGGCGGCCACCATATGTACCGGCTGGTGCCTGTGCAGCTCCAGCGCACGCATGCTCTCGTGGGTAGGCTCAAAGGGCAGCTGGAACACCGGGTCAATCTTCAGCATCCAGTTGAAGTGGTAGGCGTCCTGCATGGCTCGCCGGAAGGTCTCCACCTCGGCAATCCCTTTCTTCATGGTTTGCGCGACCCTGGCCGGGTCGTCAATGATGATCTCGTATTTCTCCGCTGCCTTGTCGCCCAGGGCGTTGCGGATGAATCGGTCGATCATCTCGAAGTATTCTGCGTTTTCCTGCCGGCCGGTGAAGACCACCGGGAACGGGATGTCAGCGTTGTCCGGGTGCAGCAACAGGCCCAGCAGGTAGAGGATTTCCTCCGCCGTGCCCACGCCTCCGGGGAACACGATAATGCCGTGCCCCGTGCGCACAAAGGCTTCCAGTCGTTTCTCGATGTCCGGCAGGATGACCAGTTCATTGACGATCGGGTTGGGGGCTTCGGCGCCGATAATGCCTGGCTCGGTGATGCCGATATAGCGGCCATTTTTCACGCGCTGCTTGGCATGGCCAATGGTGGCGCCTTTCATCGGGCCTTTCATGGCGCCCGGGCCGCAACCTGTGCAGATGCTCATACCTCGAAGGCCCAGCTGGTGGCCCACTTCCTTGCTGTAGGAATATTCCTCACGGCTGATGGAATGGCCTCCCCAGCACACCACCAGATCCGGCTGGCGGCCGGCCTGCAGGGCACGGGCGTTGCGCAGCACATGGAAGATCAGGTTGGTGAGGTCTTCCGGCTTGTCCCGACTGAATCCGGGTACGGAGTTGGAAATGGTGCTGGAGTAGACAATATCCCGCAGTACCGCAAACAGGTGCTCGCGAATGGCGCGGAGCATCTCGCCGTCCACAAAGGCGCTGGCCGGCGCATTCACCACCTCCAGCTTGAGGCCCCGGGGTTGGGGGACCAGCCGGATGTCGAAGTCCGCATAGGCTTCCATCAGGTCATTGGTGTCGTCGGTTTCCGCGCCCGTGTTCAGCACGGCCAGGGCACACTGGCGGAACAACTGGTAGAGACCGCCCTCACTGCGGTCCTTGAGGCGGTTGACTTCGTGATTGGAAAGAATTTCAAGGCTGCCCTCCGGGGAGATCAGGGCGTTTACCGTTGGTTGTTTCTGCATGTATTCCTTGGCTCCAGATCGGTCGTTGTGCCCGGGTCGACAAGGCCGGATTTTGAGGCACTACGGGAACCGGGTAGACTAAGATCTTTATGCGCTTTACGCCAGTCCATTAATAGTCGATCCGTTCCCAATGAAGTTATTGATCCGTCCGGCCGCCGAAGTGGCCATCAAGAGTAAGCCCGTCCGTCGTCAACAGATGCGCCAGCTCCGCAAGAATATCCGCAAGCTTCTGGTCCGGCTGGATGCCGATATCCGGGTGGAAGGTTGCTGGGACCGCATCGACGTGGACCTGCCGGATAACCGGGGCCTGCTGAGCCCGGTACTGGATGAGCTGAGCCGGATTCCGGGAATTTCCACCATCCAGGAGATTTCAGTCTACCCACTGGTCAGCCTGGATGACGTGGCCGAGAAAGCTGTCGCCGCCTATGGCCAGCGCCTGGCGGGCCAGACGTTTGCGGTCCGTGGTAAACGGGCCGGGCAGCATGATTTTACCTCCAGTGATCTGGAACGCCATGTTGGTAGTGCCCTGCTGGCAAACTCGGAAGCCGCCGGCGTCAGGCTCAAGGATCCGGACGTCGAGGTGCGTATCGATGTCAACGAGGACCGGTTCCACATTTCCCATCGTAAGCATCAGGGCATGGGCGGATACCCAATGGGCAGCGTGGAAACGGTGATGACCCTGATCTCGGGTGGTTATGACTCCTCGGTGGCCGCTTACCTGATGATGCGCCGGGGCCTGCGCAGCCATTTCCTGTTCTTCAACCTGGGGGGAGATGCCCACGAGGTGGGGGTGAAACAGGTAGTCAGCCATTTGTGGCACCGGTATGGCTCTTCCCACTCGGTGAAGTTCGTATCCGTACCCTTTGAGGGCGTGGTGGCCGAGATCATGCGCTCGGTGAATCACCGCCACTGGGGGGTGGTGCTCAAACGCCAGATGCTGTTGGCGGCAGACCGGGTTGCCGAGGAGCTGAGAGTCGAGGGGCTGGTCATGGGAGATGCTGTTGCCCAGGTGTCCAGCCAGACCCTGACCAATCTCAACGTGGTGGACCGGGCCAGCGAGATGATCGTGCTCCGGCCGCTGATTGCCATGGACAAGCAGCAGATCATCCGCATCGCCCGTGATATCGATACCGAATCCTATGCCCGCAACATGCCGGAATACTGCGGCGTGATCTCCCAGAAACCCGCCACCCGCGCCAGGCTTCACCGGGTCGAAGAGGATGAGGCGCAGCTGGACCCGGCCGTGCTGCAGGCGGCGGTGGATAGTCGCACCGAGACGCCGGTATCACGGCTGATGACGGCGGAGATCACCCCGGAAGAGGTGGAGCTGGTCAGCACCCCGGCGGTGGACGATGTAATCATCGACGTGCGCCATCCCGATGAGGAACAGCGCTCGCCCCTGACGCTCACCAACAATGAGGTGATCAACATACCTTTCTACGAGCTCAATCAGCAGGTGGAAAGCCTGGATCGCCATCGCCAGTATCTGCTCTACTGCGACAAGGGCACCATGAGCCGCATGCACGCGGGCCACCTGAAGGCCGAGGGGCATGAGAATATCAAGGTGTATACGCCAGGCTAAGGCGCCGTTACTGATGTGTCAGTTGGTGTTCTCCCGTCATATGTCGTTAAAATGGCCGCCCTGTCTACCCGCCAGGGGCCTGCCCGGCCCGTCAGCCAGGGCCTGAAAGGACGCATTCGATGCTCACATTTCTCAAATTCGCGGTGTTGCCCCCCTTCGCCAATATCCTGTTGGTAACCGCAGGGCTGCTGCTGATCCGCCGGTTACCCCGTATCGGCTGGTGGCTGATCGCGTTGGGCGCGATCACGTTGTACCTTCTGTCGATCCCGCCGGCGCTGTCGGTACTGAGCATTGGCCTGGAAGATCATCCGGTGCCCACGGTGGAGGAGGCCTCCCGGGCAGACGCGATCGTGGTACTCGGTGGTGGTCGGGAAACCGATGCCCCGCACTGGCGTGGCCAGGACACCGTGGCAGAAGCGCCCCTGGCCAGGCTGGCGGAGGCGGCTCGCTGGCATCGCCGTACCGGTCTGCCGTTACTGCTGACAGGGGGACGCAATGGCATGGAGGATGCGGAATCGGAAGCCCAGCTTATGGCCCGCATGCTGGATGAAGCGTTCAACATCCAGGCCCGATGGTTGGAGCATGAAAGTCGGGACACCCGCGAGAACGCCGAATTCAGCGCCCGCATCCTGAAGGCCGGCGACCGGGACACCATCCTGCTGGTGACCCATGCAGCACACCTGACCCGGGCAATCCCCGAATTTGAAAGAATGGGGATTGAGGTGATTCCGGCGCCCATGGGGTTTGCCCACTCCGGTGAGGGCGGGGGGCTGAACCTGCTCCCCCGCACTTACTACCTGATGCACAGCACCCGCCTGGTATACGAACACATTGGCCGGGCCTACTACTGGCTGACCCGCTAGACGCTGCCTATACCCCGGAAGAACTGCTGCACGTTCTCGCTCAGGGATTCCAGATCGTAGCCGCCTTCCTGTACCACCAGGGTGGGCAGGTGCAGCTGGCTGAGATGCTTGCCCAGCCGCGCGAAGCCTTCCGAGGTGACCGACACCTTGGCCTGCGGGTCGTTCTTGTAGATGTCGAAGCCCAGGCACAGCACCAGTACGTCCGGATCGTACAGTTTGAGGTCCCGCAGGGCCTTGTCCAGAGTCTCGAAAAAGTACTCTTCGCTGGAGCCGTGGGGCATGGGGTAGTTGATGTTGTAACCCTCACCGTCACCCTCACCACGCTCGTTCTCGAAACCGGTCACCACCGGGTAGAAGTTGGTGGGGTCACCGTGAATGGACACGTACAGCATGTCGCTGCGGTCATAGAAGATTTCCTGGATGCCCTGGCCGTGGTGCATGTCGGTATCCAGGATGGCCACCCGGGCAAAGCGGTCCTGCAGGTACTGGGCGGCAATGGCGGCATTGTTCAGGTAACAGAAGCCGCCGGCAGCATCGCGGCGGGCATGGTGCCCGGGCGGGCGGCAGACGGCATAGGACACCCGGTCACCGGCCTTGATGGCGTCAGCCGCGCCGAGGGTGGACTGGGCGGACCAGTAGGCCGCCTCCCAGGTTTTGGGGCCAATAGGCGAGCTGCCGTCGGCCTGGTAGCGGGCGGCCTCGGCGAGAATGCCCTGCAGGTGATTGGGGGAGCGTACGAAGATGTTGGAGATTACCTCTTCGCCCCAGTCGTCCTGCTCGATCCAGCGCTGGTGGGCGGACTCCAGAAAGCGCAGGTAGCCCAGGTCGTGGATATCCGAGATCGGGCCGGCACCCTGATCGGCGGGCTGAAGTACTTCCACACCCAGTTCCTTCAGGCCCTCCAGCATCTGTCCGGTGCGGTCGGCCACCTCCTGGGGCTGACGCATCTGGCCCTTGGTAAAGTATGTCTTGGGAGCGTGCAGGTCCTGTGACGGGTGAAAATACGCTTTCATGTTCCGGTCTCCTGGTGAGTCGTCATGTCCGACCAGTATAGATGGTTGTCGTGGCGCTGCCCGTTGCCTTTACAGACGTCACAAAGGCAGCCAATATGGTGCTAGTAGTCTCACTCCAGAGGGTTTTCGTCAACACCCCTGACAGCTTCAAACAAGCAATAACAACGGTCTCTCAAACTGTCTTTGATACAAGAGGAGTCACCATGATCGAGTCACCCCTGCTGAAAAACCTGAAAGGCTATATTGGCGGTCAGTGGAAAGCCACTGGCGACAATACCTTTGATGTATACAACCCGGCCACGGGGGAAGTGCTCACCAGTGTGCCCTCGATGCCAGCAGAAGACGTGAAGGCCGCCATCGAGGCGGGCAAGTCGGCACTGAAGCTCACCGAGCCTTACGCCATCGAAACCCGCCGTCAGTGGCTGGAAGGCATCCGTGATGCCCTCAAGGACAACCGCGAGGAAATCGGCCGTATCCTGTGCCTGGAACATGGCAAGCCGCTGAATGAAGCCCAGGGCGAAGTGGACTACGCCGCCGGCTTCTTTGACTACTTCTCGAAGACGATTGGTAACCTGAATTCCCATACCCTGGAAGAAAAACCCCGGGACTGTACCTGGACCATTCACTATCGTCCGGTGGGCGTGGTCGGCCTGATCACCCCGTGGAACTTCCCCATTGGCATGATCGCAAAGAAACTCTCCGCGGCCATGGCCGCCGGCTGCCCTTCGGTGATCAAGCCCGCCAGCGAAACCCCGCTAACCATGATCGCCATGTTTACCATCATCGACGAGAATGTTGACCTGCCCGAGGGCATGATCAACCTGGTGATGGGCAAGGCCAGCGTGATCGGCAAGGAGCTGTGCGAGAACCCCGACGTACCCATGCTCAGCTTCACCGGCTCCACCGAAGTGGGCCGCAAGCTCATCGTCGACACCGCCGAGCAGGTCAAGAAGCTGGCCCTGGAGCTGGGTGGCAATGCGCCCTATATCATCTTTGACGACGCCGACCTGGACAAGGCAGCGGATAACCTCATTGGCAACAAATTCCGCGGCGGCGGCCAGACCTGTGTCTGCGCCAACCGCATCTTCGTCCACGAGAAAGTCATGGACACCTTCGCCCAGAAACTGGCGGACCGGGTCAACAAGATGACCGTGGGCGACGGCATCAACGGCGACGTGGACATCGGCCCGCTGATCAACAAGGCCGGCTTCAACAAGGTGAAAGATCACCTGGAAGATGCCCTCAAAAAAGGCGCCACCCTGGTGGCCGGCACCAAACCGGACGACCTGCCGACAGACAAGCTGTTCTTCCCGCCGACGGTTGTCTCCGGCGTCAAGCGCGACATGGCCTGCTTCCGCGAGGAAACCTTCGGCCCGCTGGTACCCATGGTGTCCTTCAGCAGTGAGGAAGAGGCCATCGAAATGGGCAACGACACCGAGTTCGGCCTGGCCTCCTACGTATTCACTGCCGACGAGGAATGCGCCCAGCGCGTCGCCGGCGGCCTCCGCTTCGGCCACGTAGGCTGGAACACCGGCACCGGCCCCGCCCCGGAAGCGCCCTTCGGCGGCATGAAAGCCTCCGGCATCGGCCGTGAGGGTGGTATCGAAGGGCTGTTCGAGTTTGTCGAGCCGCAGTCGGTGCCGCGGGCGTTCTGATCTGACTCCGGTCGCGCCTTCTTCACCCTCACCCTGGCCCTCTCCCCTCAAGGGAGAGGGGATGAATGACGCAGGCTTTGGGATGTCTAGCCCCTCTCCCTTGAGGGGAGAGGGGTTGGGGTGAGGGGGAGGGCGGTCAAACTCCGACGCTGAAGTTCTCCCTCTCACCAATCCCCCATCCACCGATGATATACTCGTGCCTCAATTTCAAACAGGCAGCGACAGCAGAATCCCATGGATGTCTCCCCCATCATCGACCCCCTGAACGACGCCCAGCGCGAAGCGGTCACCGCCCAGAATGACCACCTGCTGGTACTCGCCGGTGCCGGCAGTGGCAAGACCCGGGTGCTGGTGCACCGCATGGCCTGGCTGATGCAGGTGGACCAGGTGCCGCCTACCGGCATCCTCGCCGTCACCTTCACCAACAAGGCGGCGAAGGAGATGCGCTTCCGCATCGAACAGATGATGAACATCCCCACCCGGGGCATGTGGTTCGGCACCTTTCATGGCATTGCCCACCGCCTGTTGCGGGCCCATTACCAGGATGCCGGCCTGCCGGAGAACTTCCAGGTGCTGGACAGTGACGACCAGCTGCGCATGGTCAAGCGGGTGATGCGGGAGTTGCAGATTGACGAAGGGCGCTGGCCGCCGCGTCAGGCCCAGTGGTTTATCAACAGTCACAAGGACGAAGGCCTGCGGGCCGGCCATATCCAGGAAAACCCCGGCGACCACTTCACCAGCACCATGCTGCAGGTCTACCGTCAGTACGAACAACTCTGCAACCAGGGCGGCCTGGTGGATTTCGGCGAACTGCTGCTGCGCTCCCATGAGCTATGGCTGCACCGGCCGGAACTGCTGGCCCATTACCAGCGCCGGTTCCAGCACATCCTGGTGGACGAGTTCCAGGACACCAACACCATCCAGTACGCCTGGCTGCAGATCCTGGCCAGCAACCGGGTGCCGATCACCGTGGTGGGGGACGACGACCAGTCCATCTATGGCTGGCGGGGCGCCAAGATCGAGAACATCCAGCAGTACCAGCGGGATTTTCCCAATGCCCGCCTGGTGCGGCTGGAGCAGAATTACCGCTCGACCCAGCTGATCCTCAAGGCCGCCAACGCCGTGATCGCCAACAACCAGGGGCGCCTGGGCAAGGAACTGTGGACCGACGGCCCCGACGGCGAGCCCATCAGCCTGTATGCCGCCTTCAACGAGATGGAAGAGGCCAACTACATTGCCGATACCATCAGTGCCTGGGTGGATGAGGGCAACCTGCGCAGCGAGGCCGCCATCCTCTACCGCTCCAACGCCCAGTCCCGGGTGCTGGAGGAATCCCTGATGCGCCAGGGCATTCCCTATCGGGTCTATGGCGGTCTGCGGTTCTACGATCGCCAGGAAATCCGTAACGCCATCGCTTACCTGCGACTGGCGCACTACCGCCGTGATGATGCCGCCTTCGAGCGGGTGGTGAACGTGCCCACCCGGGGCATTGGCGCCAAGAGCCTTGCTGACCTGCGGGCCTACGCCACGGAGCAGGGCATTTCCCTGTGGGAAGCGTCGGAGCGGATGCTGGATGCCGGTGCCGTGAAAGGGAAGGCACGTACCGGCCTGCAGAAGTTTATCGACATTATCCAGACCCTGACGGACAAGATGGATCAGTCCAGCCTGCAGGGTCTGATGAAGGAAACCCTGGAGCTCAGTGGCCTCAAGGACTACCACGCCAACGAGAAGGGCGAGAAGGGCCAGGCCCGGGTGGAAAACCTGGAGGAACTGGTCAATGCGCTGTCGGATTTCGAGGTGGAAGACGGCGAGGACGCCCTGTCGGAGTTCATTGCCCAGGCAGCCCTGGACGCCGGCGAGGCCCAGGCGGATTCCCACGAGGACAGTGTCCAGCTGATGACCCTGCACTCGGCCAAGGGTCTGGAGTTCCCGCTGGTCTTTCTTGCTGGTGTGGAGGAAGGCCTGTTCCCCCACAGCATGTCCCTGGAGGAACCCGGGCGTATGGAAGAGGAGCGGCGGCTGGCGTATGTGGGCATCACTCGCGCCATGAAGCGGCTGATTCTCACCTATGCCGAATCACGGCGTTTGTACGGCCAGGAGAAGTTTCACGCCCTGTCCCGCTTCGTGCGTGAAATTCCGGCGGACTGCCTGCAGGAGGTGCGCCTGCGTAATACGGTCACCCGGCCAGCCATGGTGTCCCGGCCCAATGAAAGCCTGTTCGATTCCACCCCCATGGAGCAGGCCGGCTTCAGCCTGGGGCAGCGGGTGCGCCACCCCAAGTTCGGTGAAGGCATCGTGCTGAATAGCGAGGGTAGTGGCCACCACACCCGGGTGCAGGTTAACTTTGACGACGGCGCCAAATGGCTGGTGCTGGCCTACGCGCGGCTGGAGGCCTGTTAAGGCATCAGGGCGCGGGGCCAGCCAGCTCCGGCTACTGTTATTCGAAGGTTCTCGGCCAGACCGTATCCGGTTTCAGGAAATCCTTGTCGCCTGTGTTCGAGTGATCACCCAGTACCTTGCCATCGGAGTCCCGCTTCTGGCCGTAGAGGGAGTGCTTGTGGAAGGTGGGTCCGTACTTTTCCAGGGTCTCTGCCACATCACCGGTATAGCGCGGATCCTGGGGTCGCTCCTGACTGCTGATGAAGTAGGCGACGTCCCAGGCCTCCTGGTCGCTCAGTGACAAAGGCTGGCCGAGGGGCATGTTGTTCTTTATGAACCCCGCTGCGGTAAAGAGCCGCACCAGGCCCGCCCCCCAGTTGTTCGAGTCGTCACCCCAGGGCGCCGGGAAGACCGTTTTCTCTCCCACTTGCAGGCCTCCACCATTGTCGCCGTGGCATACCGCGCATTGCTCCTGGTAGAGCTGCTCGCCACGCTCGTAGCTCAACTCCTCCGGCCGCTCCGGTGCCGGGAAACCACGCCCGTAGATGGGTTTTTCCGGGTACATGGGCACGCCCCGGGCCAGCCACTGGTGATAGGCGGCCAGGGCCAGCATGTCGTCGCTGCCATACTCGGGCGGCTTGCCGTTCATGGAGTAGGTAAAGCAACCGGCAATGCGCTCCTCCAGGTTGTTAACGTGGTCGTTCTTGCCACGATAGCCAGGCAGGGTGACCGCCGCGGGCCAGACCGGTGCGCTGAATGGCATACGGCCGTCGCCGAGGTGGCAGCTGGAGCAGTTCATGTTGTTGAAGACATTCTCGCCCCTCAGCTGTTGGGTATCGGTGAAAAGGTCGTAACCGCGCCTGATCACCCGCTTGAGTTCGGGGTGCACGTCTGACTGCTCAAGATCTTGCAGGGTGGGCGGGATGTGCACCAGCTGATTGTCTTTCGGTGCCGGAAAGCCCAACTCGGTCAGGGTATTGATGTAATCGTCCGTGTTTTCATTAGCCGAGACCAGCGCGGTGAATAAAACAGAGCCGGCCAGCATGGCGCATGTAAGCGTCGATTTCATGACTGTATCTCCCTCAATTGGCCTGCGGGGGTTGGGTTGCGAGCCAGGCAGCGACAGCCCGGATATCGTCATCGCTCAGGCGCCTTGCGATGGTCCCCATGAGATCCTGAGGGTCGTTCGTCCGGTCACCGGCCTGCCAGGCCTTCAGTTGCGATTCGATATAACCGGCATGCTGGCCGGCAATGCCCGGAAACACTGAGCCGGCCCCCTGGTTGTCCGGACCATGGCAGCTCTTGCACGACACGATATACTCGGACCAGTCACCTCGCTGGGCCAGGATCCGGCCCCGCTGAAGCACCTCCTCGCTGGCACTGTCTCCACCCTGTCCGGGATGAGGGGCCATTTCGCTGTAATACTGCGCGACGTCGGCAACCTGCTGCTCCGAGAGCATGTTGGCAAAAGGCTTCATGGTGGCGTTTTGCCGTTGCCCGGACTTGTAGTCCCGCAACTGTTTGGCGATGTAGTCGGCATCGAGCCCCGCCAACTGCGGCCAGGATTCGCCCTGTTCATTGTGCTTGCCGGAACCATCTGCCTGGTGGCAGCTGGCACAGACAGCGGCCGCTTCGGCCCCCCGAGACGCATCCCCTTCGGTGGCAGCCTGCAGCCACCCCGGTAGCGTGAGCGTGGTCAAAAAAAGAATAGCAGTGGGCAGGTAGTTCACGGTCAGCATCCCTCCTTGTTCATCAAGCGGTAGTAACCACCCTGGTGTTCCTCAACATAAGTCTGGACCATGGATTGACGGGGTGCAGTCCTGTTCGTCTCTCCATTGATGTCAGTCAATTCAAGTATAGATGCTGCTTACAGGTTTGCAGTAAAGATCAGGGACGCCGCAGGCACCAGGTCAAGGGCTGGATCGGGCTGGTATATGTGCTATTGAGCGCAGTGAATGCAATGCAGTGTGGTGGGATCGATTTCCAGGCGTTTCGGATTGATGGGTTCGCCGCACTCCATGCACTCGCCGAACTCGTCCTGGTCAATACGTTTCAGAGCCGCTTCGATCATCAATAGCTTACGATTAGCCCGTTCCTTGCCGGCTTTTGCCAGGGCCTGACTTTGCAGTGCGTCCATCCGGGAGAGACGGCCAACGCTTTGCTGGTCAAGATGGACGGTGCTGCTGGTTTCATCGCGAACCGCGCTGGTGGACAAAAGGTCCTCGCGGAGGTCTTCCAATAGCTTCCGGAACCGGTCCAGCTCTTGTTGCTTCATGTCGTTCTCCCGTCAGGAATAGCGCCCGGCCTCGGTGTCCGTGGGTGCCGCGACCTCTGCCAGCAGGGCGCCCAGCAGGCTGAGTACCAGCATGCCGCAGAAGATGGGAATCAGTCCATAGCTTAATGATCGACGGGCGCCGATCCGGTCCACCAGTGGCCCGCCGACAAACAGGCTGAGGACGTGGCCGGCGGCAAAGCCAGCGAAGGCATCCCTTACTTTCAGGGCCCGACTCTGGTAAAATACGCGCCCAGTTTTGAGCAACCCCTGACTTTCATCAACGATACTGAAACCAAACAGTGACGATCCTTCCGCCATAGCGTTCAAGTTTTCCCTCCTCGTTTACCAGCTGAGCAAGGTTCAGACCGCTATTTGATGCGCCGTGACTGTTCTGCGGCCCGATAGTGCTACCCCTTTTCAAAGCCCTGGTACCGAGTAATGTCGGGCTGATGCCCGTCCTTCACGCCCTGTAACGATCCAACAAGAATAATAGATGCGGGCAGGGCGCCTGCGTCCCATCTTTTTAACCTTTATCGACCGGATGTGCAGAGCATGATAAATCGTATACGAGCAAACTGGTTTTCCAACGTACGGGGCGATCTGCTCGCCGGCATTGTGGTGGCCCTGGCGCTGATTCCCGAAGCCATCGCCTTTTCCATTATCGCGGGGGTGGACCCGAAAGTGGGCCTTTACGCCTCTTTCTGTATTTCCGTGGTGATTGCCTTTGTGGGCGGGCGCCCAGGTATGATTTCCGCCGCCACAGGCGCCATGGCCCTGCTGATGGTCACCCTGGTGAAGGAGCACGGCCTGGAATACCTGCTGGCCGCGACCCTGCTGACCGGTTTGCTGCAGGTTGTTGCCGGCTACCTGAAGCTGGGCGCGCTGATGCGGTTTGTGTCCCGCTCGGTGGTGACAGGTTTCGTAAACGCCCTGGCCATCCTTATTTTCATGGCTCAGCTGCCGGAGCTGACCAACGTGACCTGGCATGTCTACGCCATGACCGCCGCCGGCCTGGGCATTATCTATCTGTTCCCGCTGATTCCGGTGATCGGTCGTATCCTGCCGTCACCGCTGATCTGCATTGTGGTACTGACCGGTGTGGCCATGGTGTATGGCATAGACATCCGCACCGTGGGTGATATGGGACAGTTGCCGGACACCCTGCCCATCTTCCTGTGGCCGGACGTACCGTTGAACCTGGAAACCCTGATGATCATCCTGCCCTATGCCGTTGGCCTGACCGTCGTGGGTCTGCTGGAATCCATGATGACTGCGACCATCGTTGACGACCTTACCGATACAACGAGTGACCGTAACCGGGAATGCAAGGGCCAGGGTGTCGCCAATATCGGTTCCGGCCTGCTGGGTGGCATGGCCGGCTGCGCGATGATTGGTCAGTCCATTATCAACATCAAGTCCGGCGGTCGTACGCGGCTGTCCACCCTGGCTTCGGGTGTGTTCCTGCTGCTGATGGTGCTGGTGCTGGACAAGTGGCTGGTGCAGATTCCCATGGCGGCCCTGGTGGCGGTAATGATCATGGTGTCCATCGGTACCTTCAGCTGGGGTTCCATCAAGAACCTCAAGGATCACCCGCTGTCGACCAATATTGTGATGGTGGTGACGGTGATCGTGGTGGTAGCTACCCACAACCTGGCCTTTGGTGTGCTGGCCGGTGTACTGCTGGCCGCGCTGTTCTTTGCCAACAAGGTGGGTCACTACATGGTGATCACATCCGATTACGATGATGAGACGGATACCCGCCGGTACAACGTGGTGGGGCAGGTGTTCTTCAGTTCCTCCGAGAAGTTCATCGAGTCCTTCGACTTCAAGGAAGCCGTTGATAATGTGGTCATCGACCTGAGTCGTGCCCACTTCTGGGACATCACCGCGGTTGCCGCGCTGGACAAGGCCGTGGTCAAGTTCCGCCGGGAAGGTGCCGATGTGGAAGTCATCGGGCTGAATGAAGCCAGCGCTACCATTGTGGACCGGTTCGGTGTCCACGATAAACCGGATGCCGTAGAACGTCTGATGGCCCACTAACGGAGTTGAAACGATGACAGTCAATAATCCTGAGTCCGGGGCCCGGAAGCCTCTCAATGTAGTAGCCTGCATCGACGGCTCCGGGGCGGCCCTGTCGGTGTGTGATTACTCCGCGTGGGCGAGCCGCCGTATGGGGGATCCCCTGATGTTGCTGCATGTGCTGGATGAAGAAAAATACCCCGTCAAGACCGATATGAGTGGCAATATCGGCCTGGGCAGCCGCGAGCACCTGCAGGAGGAACTGGTTCAGCTGGATGAAGAGCGTAGCAAGCTGGCCCTCAAGCATGGACACCTGTTGCTGGATGAAGCCGAAAAGCGTGTGCTGGCGGCCGGAGTTGAAAACCCCAGCAAGCGCCAGCGCCACGATGAGCTGGCCAACTCATTGGTGGAGCTCGAACCCGAGTCCCGGTTGTTCGTTCTGGGGCTTCACGGTGAGAGCAGCTCGGCAGCTGGCGGGCATGTTGGCAGCCAGCTGGAAACCGTGATTCGCAGTGTTCATCGCCCGGTTTTCCTGGTGCCGGATGCGTTCAGCGAACCCCGCAGCGCCATGCTGGCTTTCGATGGCAGCCCGACAGCCTTCCGCAGTATCGAGCTACTGGCCGGTACGCCGGTCTTCAAGGGCATGCCCGTGCACCTGGTAATGATCGGCTCGGACAACGAGGAACGCCAGGCGCAACTCAGCAAGGCCGAAAGGGCGCTGACTGCTCAGGGTATGGAGGTGCATCTGGCGATCCGTCAGGGCGATGTGGAGCAGACCCTGCATGCCTATCAGGAGGAGCACGACATTGATGTGCTGATCATGGGCGCCTATGGCCATTCCCGCATCCGCCGGTTCCTGGTGGGTAGTACCACGACAAAAATGCTGGAAACTGCTAAAAAACCTTTGGTTATACTTCGTTAACCGGCGACCGAAACGGTCGTTCCCCGCCGATTGCGCCGTGCAATCGGCGGCTGCGTTTGCCGCCTCCGCAGGGCTCATCAACCACGGTCATGGTGGCAGCTTGAGAGTGGTCAATGACGAACTACATATCCTTCTGATCGGCTCTTTTTCGATCCTGGCAACAAAACTCACCAGTTTACAGCGGGGAGAGATCATCCAGATAGATCAGGCCGGCGCGGTGCCCAGCCTGGTACCCCAGGTCCAGCCGTGCCGGGTCCCGTGTCAGTCGGCCAACCGCGAAATCCCCGGGCGGCGCGATCACATGGACAGTGCAGTCCGGCGGCGGGTTTTCAATAAACGAAAGCGCTGAGTTGTAGTGTTCTGCTCGTGTGAGCGAGGCTTCCGCCAGCCCCGGATAGGCCCGGAACAGGTGTTTCGGCACAAAGGCGAACCTTGGCGGCTTTTTCCGGTAACCGCGGGGGCGAGACAGCACCACCGTGATATCCCGGGCGCCGTCCTCATAGGCTTTGATCACAGGAATGGGGTCGGCCATGCCTCCATCGGTCATGGGCTCTCCATCGACCTCCGGATAACCACGATAAGCGACGGGCAGCGAGCAGGAGGCGGTAAACACGTCGTGCAGGTTAAGGTCATCAATCCGGAAATAGCGGGCCTGCCCTGTCATGGCTGAGGTTGTTGTTACCCACAGTTCGGTCTTTCCCGCCAGATAGTTGTCGAGGTTCAGGGGCACGTCGGCAAAAGACTGGTGCCATAGCCAGTGCACGTCACACAGGTGCCCACCCTTTGCAAACCGCTTCCAGTCAATGAAATCCCGTTGGCAGGCATGCCCGGTGATGATTTGCCTGTTTCGACCGTGATCCCCGGACAAATAGCCGATCAGATTGGTAGCGCCGGCAGAAACACCGTAGGCACGATGAAATGGCTGATAGTGGTGCTCAAGAAAGGCGTCGAGTACGCCAGCAGCAAAAATGCCACGCATGGCACCGCCTTCGACAACCAGGGCTTTTGAAGGGAGGCTAACTGTAATTCCGGACATGATGATTGGGGGTTGGTTACTGAGTGGCTATTCTAGCACGGTGGGCTCTTGATGCATCGCCAACAGCGGGCGTTGCCGCGCTGGCTGGAAAGAAAGCCGGCAGCACTGACAGGGGCAGGCCGGGCCGGCCTGCCCCTGTCAGTCAAACGTATCGCCGGCGCTTGAAGCTTACCTTGTCTGCGAAATCGTCAATCCGGCCGACACGGCGGATATCGGCCCAGGTTCCCTTGTAGTAGGGGATGATATTCCGGTCCGTCCAGGGCGTTACCAGGTCACCCATCACCGAGTTGAAATACATCGCCTCCATGAATACGTGGCCCTGTTTGATGTCAGGCTCCAGGTACGCCATGGCCGTTGTGGCGCCATAGTCGTTAAACAGTTCCAGAATGTCACCCGACTCGATGCCAAGATCCCTGGCATCTTCCGGATTGATTTCCAGCGGGGCCATCGGATAACGACCACGGCGGAATTCCACATACTGGTCGTGGTAAGCGGTTTGCCAGATCTGATTCGTCCGGCCGTTGTTGATCCAGAAGCGGTACTTCTTGCGCTGCTCTTCCACGACATCCGGCATGCCATTCCATGGTGCGCCCTGGAAGTGGGCCTTGCCGTCGTCGGTATCGAAGTTGCCGTCGGTATAGAGCATTTCTGTTCCGATCAACTGGCCATCCTTGTATTCCTTGATCGGCAGTTGCACGCCATTGTTACCGGCAGCGCGTAGCCGTTCATAGGTAGCCAGATGGCCGGTGGAACCGCCCTGGCTGTGGATGACTGGTGCACCGGGCTGGCCAGCACGACGGAAGCCGTCGTTGTATGCGTCCTCTTCGGTTTGCCAGTCAAAGCCCTCGAAACGTTTGGCCATTTCTGCATTGCCTTCGGCTTCATAGAGCTTGCGCAGGGCGTTGGCCATGTCGGCGGCAATCAGGCAGTCCGGCTTTGCGGTGCCGGGAGGGTCCATGAACTTCTCGGACAGGCGTAAGCGCCGCTCGCCGTTCATGGATGTCAGGTTCATTTCGCCGGTGTGTGCAGCTGGCAGCACCAGGTGGGCGGCCTCGGCAAATTTGGTGGGGTACAGGTTGATCACGGTCACGAACAGGCCGCCATCTTCCTTGACTGCCTTGTGGATTACCTTCGCCATTTCCTCCGGAGTGGCCCCGCGTACCTTGCGCAGGGCCTGTTTCACTATGTCGCTGCGGCGCAGCACTTCGTTACGATACTGCTCGGCGTTCAGGGTGGTCTGGAAGGCATTACAGGCCCAGGCTGTGAGCATTTGCCCGTTGCCCTGAATGATTTCCTGGTCCACGTACGGAGCCGGACGGCCACCCGGGTAGGGCGGGCGACAATAGCCTTCCTGGTGGCCGCCCATCCGTACGACACCCGCGCCCCGGCGGCCCACGTTATGGGTGGCCAGCACCAGGTCCACCAGCGCCGACTGGATGCGATAGTTATCGTTGCCCCAGATGATGCCCTTTTCGTAGCCATGCATGGTACGGGGCAGGTGGCCGGAAGCTTTGGGCTTGTAGGCCCATTCCGCGGCCTTGATGATCTTGTCCTTGCTGATGCCGGTAATCCGACTGGTTTCATCGAGGCTCAGGCGGTTGGCTTTTACCGTATCCTCGAAGCCTGTAGTGCTTGCCTCGATAAACTCGCTGTCCTGCCAGCCCTGATCGACCACGTAGGTCAGCAGGCCATTGAACAGGGCAGTGTCCGTACCCGGCTCAATATCCAGGTGCAATAGTCGGTCTTTGCCGATGGCCTGTTCCAGCAGGGCAACGGTAAGCGTCCGGCGAGGATCCACCAGAATGATCTTCGTCTGCTGAACGGTTTCGCCGTCTTCGTAGACTTCATGCTTCCTGTCGGTTGACTGGCCCTGGAGACCGGGTAACCAGTGGTTGAGGAAGTAGTTGGTCTGGGTCTCGTAGGCGTTGGCACCGACGGAGAATATGCAGTCCGCCATCTGGGCGTCTTCATAGCTGTTGTTCAGCTCGCCGATCCCCATGTCCCGGGTGGCGTGACACTCCGAATTGTAGGCTGGGCGGTTATGAATCCGCACCATCTTGGTACCGAGGCCGGTGAAAATCAGCTTGCCGGTGCCCCAGGTATTCTCGAAGCCTCCCCCGGCACCGCCATGGTCGAACAGGTTGAACATCAACTGGTCAGGGCCGTCGTCGTCCAGAATGAGCTTGGTGAGGTGGGTATACAGGGCCATGGCCTGATCCCAGCTGGTATCCCGCCATTCGTCGCCGGCAAAGACCCGGGGGTATTTCAGTCGCTGACTGCCCACTGGCGTTTGCGGTGAGTACATGATCGACGCCATCTGACCACCCCGGGTGGACGACAGGCCACTGTTCACTTTGCAGTCGTTGTCCGGCACGATCATGATCCGTTTATAGCTTCCATCATCGTCCTGGATAACATTGGTCATGGCCTGGGTCATTGTGACGCTGAGAGCCGGCAGCTGCTGGCGGAAGTCCAGGCCCAGGGCATTCTGGTCGGGGGCCAGCCCTCCTTCCTGGTCAGCGGGCCACTTATAGACGTGGTAACCACAGCCGACAATGCAGAAATGGCAACAGGTCTGGGTTTTCCGGGCGTTGGCCGGTGGCAATGCAATCCGGTCTTTCTTGTGTTCATACATGACGCATTCCCCTTAGCTCGGCAATATATTGGCCTGGCGGCCATAGATCAGACCTTCCACGCCAACCGCCTCGATGGCATCATCCGAATCCTTGTAGTTCAGCAGAATCCGGGGCAGGTTTTCGGTGGCCTGGCCGGACACCATCTGGCCATTGAGTTCGGCATCGAAAACGCTGAAATGGCAGGGGCACTTGAAGGTGCGCTCCTCGGTGGAATAGTTGACCGGGCAGCCCATATGCGTACACAGGACGCTGTAAGCCACAATATCGCCATCCGGGCCGACGCCACCGGGGGTTTTCTCGCCGGTTTTAACCAGCGTGCAGGGCGAAGAGGTATCCGGGTAGGTGAAGGAAACCGGCTGGCCGACCTTCAGGTCGCCCGCCCTGGTGATGGTGGTTTGCGGATAATCGAGGTTGACCTTGCCGGGCTGTGTGCTGCCTTCGGCGGCATGGGCCGGGTTGAGGATCAGGCCGCCGGCAAAGGCAGCGGAGCCTGCCGCTGTTGTGCCGGTAAAGGCGAGGAACCGCCTCCTTGAAAGTTTCATTGCACTCTCCCCTTTTTTGTTTTTTCGGGGTCATGCTACAACGATCCACGGCCCCGAATTTTGTGTACGATCCCTGTACAAATCTAGGAGGGGGTCTCAATATACGCCAGCGGCCCCGGGGTCGTTTTCGACTTTTATTGAGGCGGATCAATTCAGGCCGGGAAATGATCCCGGGTCTTGTTGGCAATGCGCACCAGCATCAGCATCACGGGCACTTCCACCAGCACGCCAACCACTGCCGCCAGAGCGGCGCCGGATTGCAGGCCGAAAATGGCGATGGCCGCCGCAACCGCCAGCTCGAAGAAATTACTGGCACCAATCATCGCGCCGGGGGCGGCGATGCAATGGCGCACCTTCCATAATCTGGCCCATCCGTAAGCCAGAAAGAACATCAGAAATGTCTGCACGATCAGGGGTATCGCTATCAGGGCAATATGGAGCGGGTTTTCCAGAATGACTTCACCCTGAAAGGCGAACAGCAGTACGAGGGTGACAATCAGTGCTGCTGGCGGCACCGGGCCCAGGCGTTTCATGAACACGTCATCGAACCACTGCTGGCCGCGGCGGGCGATCAGGGTGCGGCGGGTCAGGTAGCCTGCGACCAGCGGAATGACGATATACAGCACCACGGACAGGAACACAGTGTTCCAGGGCACCTGAATGTCGGAAATGCCCAGCAGAAATACCACGATGGGGGCGAAGGCGAACAGCATGATGATGTCGTTCAGGGATACCTGCACCAGGGTGTAGGCTGCATCGCCTTTGGTCAGGTAGCTCCAGACAAACACCATGGCGGTGCAGGGAGCGGCGCCCAGCAGTATGGCGCCGGCCAGGTATTCGCTGGCCAGCTGCGGTGCAATCAGCGGCTCGAACACCACCATCAGGAAGAACCAGGCGATGGCGAACATGGTGAAGGGCTTGATCAGCCAGTTCACGGTGGTGGTGATGGCCAGGCCTTTCGGCTCTTTTCTCACGTCCACGATGGCGGTGAAATCAATCTGCGCCATCATCGGGAAGATCATGGCCCAGATCAGAATGGCGATGGGGATCGACACCTGGGCGTATTCGAAACGGGACAGTGTTTCCGGCACCACGGGCGCCAGCTGTCCCAGGGCAACACCGGCGATGATAGCCAGGGCCACCCAGACCGACAGGTATTTGCCGAAAAGATCCATGCCGCCACTGGGTTCTTCGGCTGTCGTGACTTCTGTCTTGCTGCTCATCACTTACCTCTCACATGGATCGTTGATTGACACGTTTCGAAACTTCCTTCGCGCTTTCCACCCGCTCGGAATAGCGGTCCGTCAGATAGTCGCTGCGGTCCCGTGTCAGCAGGGTGAACTTCACCAGTTCCTCCATTACGTCCACGATGCGGTTGTAATAGGGCGACGGCAGCATGCGGTCGTTGTCATCGAATTCCGTAAACGCCTTGGGCACTGACGACTGGTTGGGGATGGTCACCATCCGCATCCAGCGGCCCAGCACCCGCAGCTGGTTCACCGCGTTGAACGATTGCGAGCCACCACACACCTGCATCACCGCCAGGGTCTTGCCCTGGGTCGGGCGCATACCGCCGATGGACAGGGGTATCCAGTCGATCTGGGTTTTCATGATGCCGGTCATGGCGCCGTGGCGTTCGGGGGAGCACCACACCATGCCTTCGGACCATTCCGCGAGTTTCCTCAGTTCCTGAACCCTGGGATGGGAATCCTCCTCGGCATCGGCGAGAGGAAGTCCCTTCGGGTTAAAGATACGCGGCTCGGCGCCCATGCCCTCAAGCAGGCGGGCGGCTTCCTCCACCACCAGGCGGCTGAAGGATCGCTCCCGCAGGGAGCCATAGAGGAGCAGGATTCTGGGCCGATGAGTGGACGTGTTGACGGCAAATACGTTATCGGCCGTGGGAGCGTTGAACAGCGCCCGGTCAATATTGGGAAGCTCTGGATCACTCATGGCGCGCTTTCTGTCACCTCGTGGAATGTATGGATCTGGATTGAGTCGCAAAGCATAGCTGCCAGGTAGACGAATAACCTGCCGAAAGGATGCAGCGGATCTGGCTCGGTTGAGAGGATATTTTTAATCCCCGCAGACTTTACTTCATCATCATACCGATCTAGTATCCGGAATTACAGATATCCATAAAATAATATATATGGAGAATCGGATATGAAGCGTCGCGTATTGTTTGTCTGCACTGCCAACAGCGCCCGGTCCCTGATGGCGGAGGCTTTGCTGAAAGACATGGCAGGGGACCAGTTTGAAGTGGCCAGTGCCGGTACCGAACCGACCGAGCCACACCCCATGGCACTGCAGGTTCTGCAGGAATCAGGCGTTGCTGTCTATGGGTTGCACAGTAAGGAACTGGCAGATCTTCAGGGCGAAAACTGGGATTACGTCATTACCCTGTGCGAAAAAGCATCCAGAGAGTGCGGCACTGTGTGTGAACCCGCCCAACAGATTGCCTGGGATTTTCCCGATCCGGTATCGACCGGACGGCACGCCACTTTCGCGCTGACACTCAAGGAGTTGAAGGACCGTATTAGCCTGTTCACGATGGTCCATCAGAAAGAAACGGGCATGAAGGCCATTGGGTACAATCCGGTTACTGTTTTCCGCGCCCTTGGCGATGAGTTGCGGCTGGCCATTCTGCTGTTGGTCCGCGACCAGAGAAAACTCTGTGTGTATGAACTGACCACCGCGCTAGATTCATCACAGCCCAAAGTCAGCCGGCATCTGGCAAATCTGAAAGAGGCGGGTCTTCTTGAGACGGAACGTCAGGGGCAGTGGATCTACTATTTTCTCAATCCTCATATGCCGCAATGGCTGACGAAGGTGCTGGATGAGACGTCGGACGGTAACACGTCGCTGGTAGAACGGGAGATGGAGCGGCTGCACGCCATGACTGACCGACCGGTGCTACGTGCAATCTGAGGGCAGCCTGGCGGGGTAACCAGACAACTCACATGGGAGTCATCGATGAGCAAGATCAAGGTAGGTATTAACGGATTCGGTCGCATGGGGCGACTGTCGCTGCGCGCGGCCTGGGAATGGCCGGACATGGAATTTGTTGCCATCAACGATCCCGGCGGCGACGCTGAAACACTGGCACACCTGCTCAACTTTGACAGCGTGCACGGCACCTGGAGCCACGAGGCCAGGGCCGACGGCAGCGATATGGTCATCGAAGGCCAGCGCATCGCCGTGACCCGCAACAAGGCCATCGGCGAAACCGACTGGTCGGGCTGCGACCTGGTGATCGAGGCCAGCGGCGTCAACAAGACCGTGAACGTGCTGCAGGGCTACCTGGACCAGGGTGTGAAGCGGGTGGTGGTCACAGCACCGGTCAAGGAGGCTGGTGCCAAAAACATCGTGCTGGGTGTCAATGACGACATTTTTGATCCTGCCACCGACCGTATCGTGACGGCCGCCTCCTGCACCACCAACTGCCTGGCGCCGGTGGTGAAGGTGATTCACGAAAAGCTGGGTATCAGGCACGGCTCCATCACCACCATCCACAGCCTGACCAACACCCAGACCATCCTCGATGCGCCCCACAAGGACCTGCGCCGGGCCCGGGCCTGTGGCAGTTCGCTGATTCCCACCAGCACCGGGTCGGCCACCGCCATTATCGAGATCTTCCCGGAACTGAAGGGCCGCCTGGATGGCCATGCGGTGCGGGTGCCGCTGACCAATGCCTCCCTGACTGACTGCGTGTTCGAGGTGGAGCAGGCTACCGATCGTGAGGCGGTGAACCAGATGCTGAAGGAAGCGGCGGAAGGTGAACTGAAAGACATCATGGGCTATGAAGAGCGCCCGCTGGTGTCCATCGACTACAAGACGGACCCGCGCTCGTCGATCGTTGATGCCCTGTCCACCATCGTGGTCAATGGCACCCAGGTGAAAATCTACGCCTGGTACGACAACGAGTGGGGTTACGCCAACCGCACCGTGGAACTGGCCCGCAAGGTGGGTGCGGCCTGATATGACGCCCTCCATCCGACAGTACCTGGTCATTACCGGCAACTACTGGGCATTTACCCTGACGGATGGGGCCCTGCGGATGCTGGTGGTGCTCCACTTCCACCAGCTTGGCTATTCGCCGCTGGAAATCGCCCTGTTGTTCATCTTCTACGAGTTCTTCGGAGTGGTGACCAACCTTGTGGGCGGCTACCTGGGTGCCCGAATGGGCCTCAACCGCACCATGAATATCGGGTTGTTCCTGCAGATAGTGGCCCTGGGTATGCTGACCGTGCCCGCCTCCATGCTGATCGTGCCCTGGGTAATGGCAGCGCAGGCGCTGTCCGGTATTGCCAAGGATCTCAACAAGATGTCCGCCAAGAGCGGCATCAAGCTGCTGGTGCCGGATGCCGAACAGGGCAAGCTCTACAAGTGGGTGGCTATTCTTACCGGCTCCAAGAACACCCTCAAGGGCGTCGGTTTCTTCCTGGGTGGCGTATTGCTGATGGCAGCCGGCTTCACGGGTGCCGTGATCATCATGGCCGTGGCCCTGGGATTGGTCTGGCTGCTCAGTCTGTTCCTGCTCAAAGAGGAACTGGGCAAGAGCAAGGCCAAGCCGAAGTTCAGTGAAATCCTGTCGAAGAGCCGTGCCATCAACGTGCTGTCGGCCGCCAGAATGTTCCTGTTTGGTGCCCGCGACGTGTGGTTTGTGGTGGCCCTGCCGGTCTATCTGCACACGGTGTTCGGCTGGGACTTCTGGAAAGTGGGTGGTTTCATGGCCACCTGGATCATTGGCTACGGCTTCATCCAGACCATCGCACCCCGCATCACCGGCAACATGGAAGGCAAACAGCCCGCCGTGCTCTGGGCCGCCGCCCTGGCACTGATGCCGGCGGCGATTGCGGTTGGCCTGATGGCAGGCTGGCCCTCGCAGGTGGTGGTGATCGGCGGCCTGCTGCTGTTCGGTGTGCTGTTCGCCATCAACTCCTCCCTGCACAGCTACCTTATCGTCAGCTATGCCCGGGGGGATGGCGTGTCGCTGGATGTGGGCTTCTACTACATGTCCAACGCCGCCGGCCGGCTGCTGGGGACCATTCTGTCCGGCTGGATATATCAGGCGTATGGGCTGGAGGCCTGTCTGTGGATTTCGTCCGGGCTGGTGGCCATGGCAGCGTTGCTTTCGATGATGCTGCCGGTAAGAACCGTGCCGGCCACTGGGATGAGCGGCTGATCAGGAATTGTCATTGAATAGAAACCTGAAAAACCATCATGCCCAGAAAGGCAAGAACCACAATGGCGCCGACGGTCGCGGGCTGTAGCTTTTTGTTAGCATCGGGCAAAAGTTCCGCAAATACCATCCAGATCATCGCGCCCGCAGCCAGGCCGAGTCCAAAGGGCAGAACCGGTTTAAACGTATTCACAAACATATACGCAGGTACGGCCACGAGTGGCTGGGGCAGGCTGCTGAAAATGCTCCAGCCCGCGGCCTTCGTGACCGACATTCCGCGTGGCACAAGAATCAATGCAATGGCCAGACCCTCCGGAATATTATGAACCGCTATTGCAGCGGTGATAAATACGCCAAGCTGCTGACTGCCGCCATAAGACACACCAACACCGATCCCTTCTGCAAAAGAATGGGCTGTCATGACTCCGACGATCATGAGTGCTTTTTTGGCGTCGGCATTATTCAGTTCACTGACATCTGGCGCTCCCTGCTTTTCAATCCATTGGTAAGCGAGGTAAACCAGAATCAGTCCGGTCACCATGCCGGCAAGAGCGAGCCACTCCTGTTTTGCTATTCCTTCCTTGGTAAGGCTATGACTGGCAGCCAGCATCAGGCCAGCGGCCATGGCAGCGCCGACGCTGAGCCATTTCTTACCGACTTTGTTGCTGAAAACCAGAGGCAAGGCACCGAGGCCTGTGGTCAGGGCGGTAATCAGCGCAGCGATAAATACAGTAAAAAGCGTTACTTCCAGTGCCACCACAGTCTCCTGTTTTGATGGTCGTCGTTCTTTACGGGACATTTTCCGTTCAAGCCGGGTCCCGGCGCCGAGCTGCAACCCGTCACCGCAGCGCATAATTGATGTCGGAACTTCGTTGAATATCGAAAAGCCCTATAGCGAAGCGGTGGGAGACCAGAGAACAATTCCATTCAGCAAATAAAGGTTGGCATTAATGGACTTCAACACGGTTTAAATGTCAAAAAAAGCGAATCCCGCGACGATCAGGCCCGCCCCTGCAGCACTATCGGTCATTCGCCAGGCTCAGGCTTCTAGCCAGCTGACAATCTTGTCGTGCTCGGGTATGGAGCCGCTGTGGACGACCTTGCCGTCCACGGCCACAGCCGGGGTGGACATCACCTGATATTCCATGATTTTCGCCGGTTCGGTCACCTTGACTACCTCGACGGACTGACCCAACTCCCGGGCGACACGCTCGATACTCTCGGCGGTGTTGACGCATTTCTTGCAGCCGGTGCCAAGTACTTCGAAATGTTTCATAGCATTCTCCTGTCGGATTGTTTCAGTTTTGATCAGAACCCGGCAAACAGCCAGGGACCGATGGCGTTGATCACCCAGCCGACCACCATGAAGTTGGCCAGCAGGATGACGAAGATTATGGCCAGCAGGCGGAATGTCATAACCTGCTTGAGCATGATGAATTCCGGAAAACTCGCAGCCACAGTGCTCATGCAGAAGGCCAGGGTGGTGCCCACCGGCAGGCCTTTCATGATCAGGCTTTCCATCACCGGTATCACGCCGGTGGCGTTGGAGTAGAGGGGCAGGCCGGCAAACACGGCGGCCGGTACACTCCACCACTGGCCGGAGCCCAGATTCTCGGCAAACCAGCCGTCGGGTACAAAGCCGTGCAGGGCCGCGCCCAGGCCAACACCAATCAACACCCACTTCCAGATGCGGCCGACGATCTCTTTAAGCTCGTCCTTGGCGAACTGGTGTCTTTCCGCCATGGTCAGCTTCGGCGCCTCCGGTACTTCGATGTCGTTCTCGTGATTGTCAGCCTCCACGGCGGCCTTCTGGTAGGCCTTGGCGGCAAAGTCCTTCAGCCAGCGCTCACCCTTGACCAGATCCAGAATCATGCCGCCAATAATGCCCACGGCCATGCCAATCACGATGTAGGCCACGGTGAACTTCCAGCCCAGCAGGCTCCACAGCATAATCACCGCTACCTCGTTGATGATTGGTGAAGTGAACAGGAAGGCCATGGTGATACCCAGCGGGATGCCGGCGCTGGTAAAGCCCAGAAACAGCGGAATGCTGGAACAGGAGCAGAATGGAGTAATGGCGCCAAAACCGGAGCCGAAGAAATAGCCTTTCAGGCGATGCTTCTGCTGGATATAGGCTCGCACTCGCTCCAGGTTCAGCGATGCGCGGGCCAGGGCGATCACGTAGATCATCACCACCAGCAGAAACAGGATTTTGGTGGTGTCCTCGATGAAAAAATGGATCGCAGTGCCCAGTCGGGTATCCGGGCTGAGCCCAATCAGGTTATAGGCAAGCCAGTCGGCCAGTTGCGTAAAAAGATCCAGCATGGCGGTTGTTAGTCCAGGCAAATAAATAAAGGAAGTTGGAATAAAAGATCCGTCTGCTGAGGTAGACGAGCCGGCCGGCAAAAGGATACTTCCGGTCGATGGCACAGGTCCGCTGCCTTCGGTTATCCTTTGAACCTGTTGCTATTGAGTCAGGAGTAAGACATCACATGGCTTTTGATTGCGTCCTTGGAGCCTGGCACGACCACCAGGGTGAACTGCGGAACTTCCTGCTGTCTCAGGTGAAAGAGCCGGCGCAGGCGGATGATTTGTTGCAGGACGTGTTCTTCAAAGCCATGCGCGAGGGGCAGGGTTTCTGTGACCTGCAGAATCCCCGGGCCTGGCTGTTCCGGGTCTCCCGTAACGCTCTGACCGACAGCCATCGCCTTCGCAAGCACTGGGTGCCGGTGACGGATCATCTGCCTGATGATCGTGCGCTGGAGCGGGCACCGGTGGATGAACTGGATGCCTGCATCAATGCCACCTTGCCGGAGTTGGCCGAAAGCGACCGCGACATACTCCGGGCCTGCGACCTGGGGCCCATGTCGCAGGAAGCCTACGCGCAATCCCGGGATCTCTCGCTGCCCGCCACCAAGGCCAGGATCCGGCGCGCAAGAGAGCGCCTGCGGGAGGCCTTGGCCCAACGTTGCGAAGTGGTGCTGGATGACTCCGGCAGCGTCTGCTGTCATGCCGGGTCGGGTGGTCGCGGATGCTGAGTGCCACGGGCATGATCACGCATCCCCGGGGCTGTCCACGATCTCCCTGTCCGGATTCAGGAAGAGCTTTCCTTTGTGCCGAACAGCGCTGGCAGCCATTTCAGATAGGCCGTCATGCCGAACAGCTCCACCAGCGACTGGAACACGATCACCACGACAGCCGTCGCCCACAGGTCGGGCAGGGCGATGGCAAAGGGCAGAACCACGAAGGAGTTGCGGGTGCCAAAACTGAACGCCAGGGTGCGCCCCCGTGCGCCGGGCAAGTGGAAGGCCATGCTCAGCAGCCTCCCCACCAGCGCGGCAGCCACCAGGTAGGCTGAAAAAATCAGCAGTAGCAGAGGCAGCATGCGCCCGGTTTCCAGCACCAGGCTGATCTGTGAGGCCGCAATCAGGAACACCACCAGTGTCAGCACGGGCACCGGTAGCCAGCCCAGAGCCTGGACAAACCCCGTAAACGCCGGCTTTTTATCCACGGCCTTCTCCGTCAGCCAGGCCAACAACAATGGCGTCAGAATCAGCCCGAAAAACACCGGCAGCAGATGCCCGGTCAGGTTGGCACTGACCATGTCCTCCCCGAGAAACAGCCAGAGATACAGCGGCAGCATCACAATCTGAAGCATCAGCAGGATCGGGCTGGCGGCAATGGCCCGGGCGCTGTCACCGCCGCCGAGATGGGTAAAGCTGATAAACCAGTCGGTGCAGGGCACCAGCAACACCAGCAGAATGCCCAGACGTATGGCCGGGTCCGGCGGTGCCATTAACAGCAGCAGCCAGACGATGCCGGGCATGATGATGAAGTTGCCCAGTACCAGGGCCAGGTTGAACCGCCCGTCCCGGAAGGCGGTGCCCAGGTGGGTGAGCGGCACCTGCGTGAAGGTGGCGTAGAGCAGCACCCCCAGCACCGGCCAGAGCAGGGTCTCGAAAGAGGTTGTCACGACGGGCCAGGCCCAACCGACGGCCATGCCGGCCAGGATGGCCGTCAGATACAGCCAGACCTGATACTTTTCCAGGGCGTCTCGCATGAGGGTGCCGCAATCGGTTCAGATGGAAGGCGTGATGAAATCCGGTGAGATGCCGGAGCGCTCGATGCAGGAGTGGATGTCCATTCCTGCCAGGGCGCCGTGGTCCGTCACCAGCAAGGTTGCCATACCGGCGGCACGGGCGCCAAGGATATCCGTGTGCAGGGTATCGCCGACCATGAGTACACGGTGCGCGGGAATGCCGGCCAGGCGCTCAAGTACGGCGGCAAAGGCAGGCCCATAGGGCTTGCCGTAAAAGTGGGGGCTGATACCGCAGTCCACCCGGAGTTTGTGGGCAAAGAAACCGGGTTCCAGGGTCAGGCAGTCGCCCCGGGGTGCCACCAGGTCAGGGTTGGCCACCTCCAGGGGGCGTTTGCGTCGTCTCAGGCTGGCGGTCAGTTGCGCCTGCCGGGTTTCGTCCCAGTCTTCGCTGCTCAGAAAAATAAAGCCGTCGCATGCGTCCAGTTCGTGATCGGTGACTCCGGGGCGCACGGGTTGCTGCGTGACAGACGGCAGGGAGTGGCTGTCGGACCCCTGCGGGGCAATCACGCCCCAGGTGCCTTGCCGGGGTTCACGGGCCAGGGAGTCTTCCAGCAGCCAGCGGCTGGAGATGATCTGGCGTTCGGAGAGATCAAACCCCATGCCCCGGTATTTTCCGGTCAGCGCCTGCTGGCTGGCGGTGGCGGCGTTGGACAGTATCAGCGCCGCCCTGCCACCGGCCTGCAGGGAGTTCAGTCGCTCCACCGCACCGGGAATCACCGCCGGCCCGGTGTTCAGCACACCAAAGGCATCAAACACAAAGGCGTCGAAGCGGGAAAACAGCGGTTCCAGCGACGCCAGCCATTGGGCGCCGCCATGGCCGGCCCCGGACTCCGGTAGCTGATCGCGCAGACGCTGGTACTGGTCGAACGCCCAGGCGGGCGTCGGGGTAACCCCATCGAAGGTAATCGGATGCCTGTCTGTCATGGGCTCAGATTACCGCCTGACGCACCCGGGCCGATACCCACTCGGAAATAACCACCGTCACCAGGATCACCACGAAGATCATTGCCACCTGATTCCAGGCCAGGGTCGCCAGTGAGGCACTGAGCTGAATACCCAGACCGCCGGCACCCACCAGGCCCAGAATGGTGGATTCGCGGATATTGATGTCCCAGCGGAACACGCTGATGCCCCAGAAGGCCGGCAGTATCTGCGGCACGATGGCATAGTCGATCACCTGGGCACCGCTGGCACCGGTGGCGCGAACAGCCTCTACCTGGTTGAAGTCGATTTCTTCTATGGCTTCATAAAGCAGCTTGGCGACGAAGCCGATGGATCGCAGGCCGATGGCAATCACCCCCGCCAGCAGGCCGGGTCCGATAATCGCCACCAGCAGCAGAGCCCAGATCAGCGAGTTGATGGAACGGGAGGTGACAATCAGCAGCAGGGCCAGAGGGCGCACAAACCGGGTGCTGGGGGTGGTGTTGCTGGCCGCCAGGAAGGCCACGGGCACCGCGATGGCCACCCCGATCAGGGTGCCGAGGGTGGCTATATTGATGGTGTCCCACAGCGGCTCCCAGAGCTGGCCAATGTAACCCCAGGCAGGCGGAAACATGCGGCTGCCGATATCCATGGCCTGGTCCGGGGCGTCGCTGACAAAGGCCCAGATGGTGTTCTCGTTCATCAGCTGCCAGCAGAAGACGGTCAGTACCACCAGCAGGAACCAGCCCAGCCATTGCAGCAGGCTCTGTCTGGGGGTGCGGTACTGCCATGCCGGGCCGGAGGTAGTGTCCGTAGAGAGAGTGCCAGTCACTGAACCCACCTGCGAATGTAGGAAGAGGAGTATTCCACCACCAGCACGATGGCGATGATGATGATCAGAATGGCGCCCGCCGAGTCATACTCGTAACGGTCGATGGCGGTATTCAGGGTGGCGCCGATACCGCCGGCGCCGACAATGCCGATCACCGCCGACTCCCGGAAGTTGATATCCAGCCGGTACAGGGACAGCCCCACCAGTCTTGGCATGACCTGCGGCTGAACCGCATAGTTGACCACTTGCCACCAGCTGGCGCCAGTCGCGCGAATGGCCTCGATCTGGCTGCCGTCGCAGGCTTCGATATCCTCGGCCAGCAGTTTCGACAGGAAACCGATACTGGCAAAGGCCAGGGTCAGGAAGCCGGCAAAGGGCCCGAACCCGAACATGGCCACCAGCAGAATGGCGATGATGATTTCCTGAAACGACCGGGACAGGGTAATAATGCCTCGGCAGGCGAGATAGACCGGCGCCGGTGCCAGGTTGCGGGCGGCACCGATGCCGATAGGCACAGATACCAGAACGCCGGCGACCGTTGACGTGAGTGTCATGGTCAGGCTTTCGATCAGCCCCGCCCGAATGTCGTGCCAGCGGGTGGTGAAATCCGGAAGCAGAAAGCCTTCTACAAATTTCCAGCCCCGGTCCAGCCCCATGTACACCCGCTGCCAGTCAATCTCGATGCTTTGCATGGCAAGCACCAGGTAGATCAGTGCACCCGTATAGATCACCCGGCGCCATACGGTGTGGGTGAACAGTACCGGCGGGCGCTTCCAGCGGGTGGGGAACGGTTGAGCGTGCTGCGCCTGCATCTAGATGCCCTCCGCCAGGTCCACTTCCGGGGTCCGGGGCGCTTCATCGGTCGCCTCTTCGCCCCGCATCTGGTTCCAGTCCTCGTCGCCGTAGATACGGGTCAGCACCGCATCGGTGAGGCCGGTCGGCGGGCCGTCATAGACCACCTTGCCGGCCTGCAGGCCGATGATCCGGTCGGTGAACTGCTGGGCCAGCATCACATCGTGAATGTTGATAATGGCCGGCAGGTTGCGCTCACGGCAGGCAGTGCCGATCAGGCGCATGATCTGGCGGGAGGTTTTCGGATCCAGGGAGGCAGTGGGTTCGTCCACCAGCAACAGCTCCGGGTCCTGTTCCAGCGCCCGGGCAATACCCACCCGCTGGCGCTGGCCACCGGACAGGGCATCGGCCCGTTTGTTGAAGTGTTGCGACAGGCCCACCTGCTCCAGCAGCGCGAGCGCCCTGGACACGTCCTCCGGCGAATAGCGGCGCAGGAACGAACGCCAGGCCGGCACGTAGCCGAGCCGGCCGGACAGTACGTTCTCCATCACCGTCAAACGCTCCACCAGGGCGTATTCCTGGAAAATCATGCCGATCCGCCGGCGGGCGCGGCGCAATGCCCGGCCCTGGAGCCGGGCAAGGTCCGTGTCACCCAGGGTGATGGTGCCTTCGGTAGGCTCCACCAGCCGGTTGATGCAGCGGATCAGGGTGGACTTTCCCGCCCCGGAAGGGCCGATCAGCCCCACCACTTGGCCAGCCGGTACCTCGAAGCTGACCTGGCTCAGGGCGGTGTCGCCGGTGGCGTAGGTTTTGGACAGTTTGTCGAGTTTAAGCACTAGTGTCCCTTTGGGTTAATTCGTTGACCTACTGCGAGACGATGGCCTCACCGCTTATTGGCAGGCGTATTCAACGCCGTTGGCAGCGTCGATCTTGCGGATGACTTCCCAGTGTTCCTTGAAGGTAATGGGAATGAACTGTGCCTCGCCGGACTTGGAGAACTCTTCCTCCAGAGCGGTACCCTCCCAGTCGAAGGAGAAGAACGCGTCCTTGATGTCTTCCTGCAGTTCCGGCTTCAGGTTGTAGGCCAGACCATAGGCAGTAGTCGGGAAGGTCTGGGATGTATAAATGGTATTGATCTGGTCTTCGCTGACCACGTCGCGGCTCAGCATGCGGTTGAGAACCGAGTTGGCAATGGCGGCGGCCTGATAGTCCTGGTTGGCCACACCCAGGATGGAGTTGTCATGCTTGCCGGAGAACACCGGCTCGAAGTCTTCCCCCGGGACCATGTTGTAATCTGCCTTGAGGATGGCAGAGGGGGCCTTGAAGCCGGAGTTGGAGGTCTGGGAGGTAAAGGCGAGTTCCCCACCCTTTATATCTTTTACCTCATCGATGCCGGAATCCGGATGGGTGATGATTTCCATCTCGTAGCCGAAGGAGCCGTCTTCCGCCGCCATCATGGCGAAGGGCCGCAAACCGGCACAGGCCACTGCCAGAGGGTTGGAACCGGTGTTGAAGCCGGCAATGTGCAGGCGCCCGGCGCGCATGGCCTCGATCTGCGCCGCGTTGGACTGGACCGGGAAGAACTGGACTTTCTTGCCGGTGGCATCGGACAGATGGTCCAGGAACTCGGACCAGACTTCCCGGTAAACGGCCGGGTCTTCCACCGGGGTGTAGGCAAAGATCAGGGTGGAGGGGTCAACGTGCTTTGACTCGTCAGCAGGAATGTCGGCGACCAGGTCACCATCGCTGTCCTGGTAACGGCTGTCGAGCGTGAAATCCGCCTGGGCAGCGATGGGCAGCAACAGGGAAAGACAGGTCACTAACTTGAGCTTGTTCATCGTCGGACTCCTTGTGGTTTCGGGAAGATACAGTCCCGAAAGTAAGGCAATCCGATGATGGTTTTATGACAGTCAGAACTGTAAGGCTACAGTTCTGACTTTCCTGTGCTGCCAGTAATATAGAGGGGCGCTGTAAACAGCCGGGGGTCAGTGTGCCTGCTCGGGCACCTCACGGATGCGGCCATGTTCGTCAATGGCCACGTACACGAACAGGCCCTCGGTCACCTTGCGGGAGCCCTTGTTGTGACGGTCACGTGTCCAGACTTCGACATGAATCTTCATGGAACTGCGGCCAATATCCACCAGCTCGCAATAGCAGCCCACCTGGGCGCCAATGCGCAGGGGCGAGAGAAATTCCATGCGATCCATGGCTACGGTGGCATTGCGGCCCTGTGATATCCGGCCCGCCAGGGTGCCGGCGGCAGTATCCATCTGTTGCACCAGCCAGCCGGCATAAACGTCGCCGTTGGCGTTGGTATCAGCGGGCAGGGGAACCAGCTGAATCATCAGTTCGCCGCGGGGCTCGGGCCTGTCGTCGTCATAGTCAGTCATTGGGCGCTACCTATGTTCTTATTAATCTGATTATTTGCTGAGCATGGTATTCATCATACCGACGCGTGCAAGTGAAAGTGACAGATAAGTGGAAATTTATCCTGCGGGTGTAACAAAGTTGTCACAGAGGACCCCTAGGATGCAGTCATCGGTGGAACACATCCGACGAAACGTCCAACCAAGAAATGGAGATATGACGTGATGAAACTGAACAAGACACTCGCAACTGTCACGCTGGCCGGCGCCGTAGCCGCCATGTCCGCACCGGCCATGGCCCGCGACACCATCAGCATCGTGGGTTCTTCCACGGTTTACCCGTTCGCGACGGTTGTTGCTGAGCGTTTCGGTACCAGCTCAGAATTCCCTACTCCGAAGATCGAGTCCACCGGTTCCGGTGGCGGCCTGAAGATCTTCTGCCAGGGTATCGGTACCCAGCATCCGGATATCACCAACGCTTCCCGTCGCATGAAACCTTCAGAGTTTGAACTCTGCCAGGGCAACGGCGTTGAGGAAATCACCGAGTTCCGTATCGGTTCCGACGGTATCGTACTTGCCAGTTCCGCAGAAGCTGAGCACATGGACCTGACCCTGGAGCAACTGTTCCTGGCCCTGGGCGAGAAAGTTCCCCAGGATGGTGAGTGGGTTATGAACCCGCACAAGACCTGGAGCGATGTCGATTCCAGCCTGCCGAACAAGCCGATCCGCGTAATGGGTCCGCCCCCGACTTCTGGTACCCGTGACTCTTTCAACGAGCTGGCGCTGGCCGGTGGTTGTGACGAGCTTCCGGAAGCTGCCGACCTCAGCGAAGACGAGCATGGCGCTATCTGTGAAAGCATTCGTGAAGACGGTGCCTTCATTGAAGCCGGTGAGAACGACAACCTGATCGTTCAGAAGCTGATCGGCGACAAGGACATGTACGGCGTCTTCGGTTACAGCTTCCTGGAAGAAAACGCCGACCGTCTGCAGGCTGCTGCGATCAACGGTGTTGAGCCGGAGCCCGAGCTGATTGCCCAGGACAAGTACCCGATTGCACGTTCCATGTTCTTCTATGTAAAGAAGGCCCATCTGGGTGTGGTGCCGGGCATCGACGACTATGTTGCCGAGTTTGTCAGCCCCCGCGCTATGGGCCCGAACGGGTACCTGAAAGACGTTGGTCTGATCGTGCCGACTCGAGATTCGCTGATGGCTCTCCAGGACAAGGTTGACAACATGCCCAACCTGACTCTGGACGAACTGAAGTAAACCGGGAACACTTCGGTTTAAGCAGAGTGCAGGTCTTCCGGGGCCTGCACTCTTCTGCGTTTGTATAGACAGTTGAAGTGAATTGCAGTTTCGAAACCAGTAAACTTCGCTCAAATTTGTAGTGAAAGACAGGAATTCTCATGCAACCGGCAAACCTGCTTTTATTGACGATTGTGCTGGCGATGGTCGCCTACGGTCTGGGCTATGCCCGTTCCCGGGCCCTGGCCGCGCCGCTTGGTGGTGTGCGCCACCTGAAGTCGTTGCCTGGCTACTATGGCGTTCGCGCGGCCGTCTGGTGCGGCCTTCCGGCGCTGATCATTCTCGCCTTGTGGGCCGTCTTTGAAGGCAAGGTGATTCAGATGATGGTGATTGGTTCACTGCCAGCAGACGTGGTGCCCGACTCGGCCGGCGAGGCCAGCCTGCTGATGAGCAGGATCCAGAACGTCGCTAACGGGTCGCTACCACCGGCCATGGTTGACGGGCCGGTTGCCGGGGCGGCGGATTTGCTTAAATCGCTCCAGGCCCAGAGCCGGACGTATATGACGGGGCTGGTTATTTCCGTGGCGTTGCTCGCGGGTTTTCTTGGCTGGATCCGTATTCGGCCCCGGCTCAATGCCCGTAAGCAGGTGGAAGCGGTTCTTCGCGGGTTTTTCTTTACCTGCGCGGGTGTGGCCATTCTGACCACTGCTGGCATTGTCTTCTCGGTGGCCTTTGAAACGTTCCGGTTTTTCGAGAGGGTGCCGTTTCTGGAGTTTTTCTTCGGCACGTCCTGGAGCCCGCAGACAGCGTTACGGACGGATCAGGTGGCCGCCGAGGGAGCTTTCGGTATGGTCCCCCTGTTTACCGGCACACTGTTGATTTCCGCCATTGCGTTACTGGTAGCTGTCCCGGTGGGGCTGCTGTCGGCTATTTACCTGTCTGAATATGCCAACAAACATGTGCGCAGCGTGGCCAAGCCGTTACTGGAGATGCTGGCGGGTATTCCGACGGTTGTTTACGGCTTCTTTGCGGCTCTGACCGTGGCGCCGTTTATTGCCGACCTGGCGCCAGCCATCGGCCTTGAGGCCTCGTCCCAGAGCGCCCTTGCGGCCGGACTGGTAATGGGGATCATGATTATCCCGTTTGTGTCCTCGTTGTCAGACGATGTTATCAATGCCGTGCCACAGACCATGAGAGACGGGTCGCTTGCCCTGGGGGCTACCCAGTCCGAGACCATGGTCAAGGTGATCTTCCCGGCGGCCCTGCCCGGCATTATGGGGGGTATCCTGCTGGCGGCTTCCCGGGCGATTGGCGAAACCATGATTGTGGTGATGGCGGCGGGCCTGGCGGCCAACCTGACCGCGAACCCGCTGGAAACGGTTACCACGGTCACGGTGCAGATTGTCACCCTGCTGACCGGTGACCAGGAGTTTGACAGTGCCAAGACCCTGGCCGCGTTCGCGCTGGGTGCCATGCTCTTCCTCTCGACACTGCTGCTCAACGTGGTTGCCCTGAAAATTGTCCGCAAATATCGGGAACAGTATGACTGATCAAACTCAACAAGCAGAGCGGGTACGCCGTTCGCTCAAGCGTCGCTATCGCAAGGAAAGCCGTTTCCGGGCCTATGGCATGCTGGCCATCGCCATTGCCCTTGGTGCCCTGGCAGTCCTGTTTGCCGATATCATTGGCAAGGGCTATGCCGGCTTCCTGAAAACCACGATCACCCTCGAGGTGGACCTGGATCCGGAAGTGATGTACCTGGATGATCCGACGGATCCCAAGCAGGTGCGTATGGCCGACTTTGTGGCGCCGCTTGTGGCTGCGGCGGATGATGCGCTGCCGGGTGCCACCGAGGAAGATCAGGATGCCCTGCGCCGGCTGATCAACCCTTACGCCTCCACCGAACTTCGTGCTGCACTGGAGCAGAACCCGGAGTGGATGGGCACCACCCGGACCATGACGTTCCTGGCCCATAGCAACGTCGACGTCTATGTGAAACACGAGGATGACGCTGCGTACTCCATCAAATTGTCGGAGCAGCAGCAGGCCTGGGTGGATGACCTTGTCGAGCGTGGTCTGGTCGACACCAGTTTCAATGACGTGTTTTTCACCAATGGCGATTCCCGGGATCCCGCCAAGGCCGGTGTGCTCGGTGCCATCGTTGGTTCCTTGTTGACCATGATCATCACGCTGCTGCTGTCTTTCCCGATTGGCGTTGCGGCCGCCATTTATCTGGAAGAGTTTGCCCCGAGGAACAAGATCACTGATTTTATTGAGGTCAACATCAACAACCTGGCCGCGGTGCCATCGATTATCTTCGGTCTGCTGGGTCTGGCAGTATTCATCAATCTGTTTGGCATGCCCCGTTCCGTTCCGTTTGTCGGCGGTCTGGTACTGACCCTGATGACGCTGCCGACCATCATTATCTCCAGCCGTGCTGCCATCCAGAGTGTGCCGCCCTCGATTCGTGAAGCCGCCGAAGGGGTTGGCGCTTCCAAGATGCAGGTGGTTCTGCACCATGTGTTGCCGCTGGCGCTACCTGGCATGATGACAGGGTCGATCATCGGTATGGCCCAGGCCCTGGGCGAGACAGCGCCCCTGCTGTTGATTGGCATGGTGGCATTTATTGTTGACCCGCCCACTGGCTTTTTCGATGCTTCCACGGTGTTGCCGGTGCAGGTGTTTCTGTGGGCGGGTAGCCCGGAGCTGGCCTTTATTGAACGGGCGTCCGCAGCCATCATGGTGCTGCTGGCCTTCCTGATGAGTATGAACGCACTGGCGATCTGGCTGCGCAAGCGGCTTGAGCGTCGCTGGTAAGGAGAATTGACATGAACACGATGAATCCGAGTATTGCAGCGAAAGCTGGCGCCGGGGAGCAGGAACCAGCGATTGCGGTACCCGAAAGCAGGCCAGAGGATACGGTGATCGAGGAAGGCAAGACGGTGGGAAAGCCGTTTGCCGGCGATGCTGACAGTCCCAAATTCAAGCTCCGTAACGTCAGTGTTTCCTATGGCAATGACCGCGCCATCAAGGATATCAGTCTCGATATTCGCCGAAATGAGGTTATCTCCTTTATTGGTCCGTCCGGCTGCGGCAAAACGACGTTCCTGCGCTGTCTGAATCGCATGAACGACAGCATCGAGATCTGTCGTGTCACCGGCAAGCTGATGCTGGACGGCGAGGATATCTACCAGTCGAAGAAGGATGTCGTCGAGCTTCGAGCTCGCGTGGGCATGGTGTTCCAGAAGCCGAACCCGTTCCCCAAGTCCATCTATGACAACGTGGCTTATGGCCCCAAGATTCACGGCCTTGCAAACCGCAAGTCAGAGCTGGACGAGATTGTCGAAAACAGCCTTCGCAAGGCGGGTCTCTGGGATGAGGTGAAGGACCGCCTGGATGCTGTGGCAACCGGTATGTCCGGCGGCCAGCAACAGCGTTTGTGCATTGCGCGGGCCATTGCCGTCAGCCCCGAGGTGATCCTGATGGATGAGCCCTGTTCTGCGCTGGATCCCATCGCTACCGCGAAAGTGGAGGAACTCATCTCGGAAATGTCGGAAAGCTATACTATTGTTATTGTGACCCACTCGATGCAGCAGGCCGCCCGCGTGTCTCATCGCACCGCCTACTTCCATATGGGCCACCTGGTGGAAGTTAACGAGACCAACAAGGTGTTTACAGCGCCCGAACATGAACTGACCGAGTCGTACATTACTGGTCGCTTTGGCTAAACAGGTCGCGATTTCGAGGAGAAGAACATGCCCAAGAGCAAAGACGATATGTATGGGGATCACATTTCCCATCAGTTCAATGACGACCTGGCCAACCTGAAGAACGATTTCCTCAAGATGGGCGGCCTGGTTGAACAACAGACCATCGACGCGGTCAACGCGCTGATTGACGGTGACGGCTGGGCCGCGGACGAGATCCGCGCCCGGGACCGGATCGTCGACAATATGGAAAAGGATTTGGACGAGGAGGCCACCCAGCTTATCGCCCGCCGCCAGCCCGCGGCCCGGGACCTGCGCCTGGTGATCGCCGTGATCAAGATGGTGTCGGACCTGGAACGTGTGGGTGACGAGGCGAAAAAAATTGCCAAGTTTGCCCTGACCCTCGCCGAGGAAGGCCATGCGCCACGGGGCTACGTGGAAGTCCGCCATATTGCCAATCACGTAACCACCATGCTGAACGAGGCACTGGATGCCTTCTCTCGGCTGGATTCAACCCAGGCGCTGAAGATCATCCGCGAAGACAAGCGCGTGGACGAGGAATACCAGGCCGCAACCCGCACACTGCTCACGTTCATGATGGAGGATAGTCGCAATATCTCCCGCTGTATGTCGGTAATGTGGGTACTGCGTGCTCTGGAGCGGGTGGGTGACCATGCCTGCAACATTGCCGAGAACGTCATCTACATGGTGGAGGGCGAGGATGTGCGCCATACCCCGGTGGAGGAGGCGGCCAAGATCGTCGGGCCGTAAAGCGCCGGCGGGTTCGTTAGCCGTCTCGGGTGAGCACTGCCAGGTTGATGATTCTGGCACGGATTTGCGATCGTTGCCGCTGACTTAGCGGTGACCGGCACAATGGTCTAATCTTGGAGAAATTCCATTGGATCCTGGATATGGCTCCGGACTCTGCTTCCCCACAGGACATTGAGAATTCGCCGGGGCTGCTCGAGGAGCTGGCCGCCGGTGTGCCCGGTATCCTGTTCAGCTACTGGCTGAGTGCAGACACAACCCGGCGCAGTTTTCCGTTTATCAGCAGCCGGGTCAACGATCTGTTAGGTGTCTCTGTGCAGACGCTGAAGCATGATGCCAGGGCCATGTCCTCGTTACTGCATCCCGAGGAAGTCAGCGGTCTGTTGCCCTCCCTGCTCGAGTCCGCCCGCACTCTGGAGCCCTGGCACTACCAGGCCCGGATCCGGCTCAGGGACGGTACTTACCGCTGGTTTGAAGGGCACTCGTTACCCCGGCGGCTGGACGATGGTAGCACCCTCTGGTTCGGCCAGTTCACGGACATCCAGCAGCACAAAGAGCTGGAGTTCGGGCTCCGCGAAAGTGAAGCGGAAGCGGACTACCAGCTTCGGTTCCACAAGCTGATTGCCAGTCTGTCTTCGGATTTCATCAATTCGGCCATCGGCGATATCGATCATGAGATCAGTCGCTTCCTGGCCCGTATCGGGGGCTTCTTCGAGGTGGACCGGGTCTATGTGTACCGGTTTTCCGAGGATCTGACCCGCATGACCAACACCCACGAATGGTGTCGGCAAGGAGTTGACGAAGTCAGGGGCACTCAGCAGGATGTGGATATCACCGGCTTTCAGTGGTGGCAACAGCAGACCCACGATGTGCTGCAGCAAAACCGGGTGGTGTTTATCGAGGATGTCCGTCAGCTGCCGGAACATGCGATGGCGGAACGGCAATTGCTGGCGGAGCAGAATGTGGCTGCCATGTTCTGCATTCCCATTGTGGTCCTTGGCCGTGTGGAAGGCTTCTTCGGCATGGACTCGCTGACCGTGAGAAGCTGGCGACGTGATCTCTCCGACCTGCTGATTCTGGTGGCCAACCTGCTTTCCCAGGCCCTGGAACGCTACCGCCTGGAGCAGGAACTGCTCAACCAGTCCATTCTTGACCCGCTTACCGGTATTCACAACCGTCGTTACCTTGAACCCCGGGTGGAAGAAATGCTGGCCCATTACCAGCGCACTGGTGAAGGCTTTGCCCTGGCCATGCTGGATATCGATCACTTCAAGCAGGTTAACGATGTTTTTGGTCATCTCGCGGGTGATCATGTTCTGCAGCGTTTCGCCGGCCTGCTGCAGGATCAGTGTCGTGGCACGGATATCGCTGCCCGCTATGGGGGCGAGGAGTTCGTGGTGGCGCTGGCGGATGTATCGCCGGAGAGTGCCTCCAGTGGATTGGCGCGGGTACTGGAGCTGGTCCGGGCGCTCGAGGTCACCTTCCACGGTCAGGCCATCAGGGTCACCGCCAGCGCGGGCCTGGTGCATGTCACCGAGCTTTCTCCGACAAGCCTCAGCCCGGATTCACTGATCACCGAGGCTGATCGTCGCCTGTACCGGGCCAAGGCGGCCGGCAGGAACTGTCTGGTTGATGCATCAGCATCATCACGACTATAAGAAAACCGTATTTCACTTTATATTACCTTCCAGTATATGCTTAGAACCAACGCATAGTTCCCGGGAGGTAATACCATGTCCAGTCCCATCGTTCAGCACTTCTTCGACGAGCCCACCAACACCTTCAGTTATGTGGTCCGTGATCCTGACAGCAACGCCTGCGCCATTCTCGATTCGGTTCTCGACTTCGACTACGCGGCGGGTAGAACCGATGTGCGCTCGGCGAACGAAATCATCGACTATGTGCGGGGCGAGGGCCTGTCCGTGGAATGGGTGCTGGAAACCCATGTTCATGCGGACCACCTGTCCGCGGCCCCCTACCTGCACGAGGAGCTCGGCGGGCGTACCGGCATTGGCGCCCGTATTACCGATGTGCAGGATATCTTTGGCAAGGCCTTCAATGCCGGTACCGACTTTGCCCGCGACGGCAGTCAGTTCGACCGCCTGTTCGAGGAAGGGGACACCTTCTCTATTGGCGGTCTCGAAGGGCGGGTATTGCACACCCCGGGCCACACCCCGGCCTGCCTGACCTACGTCATTGGTGACGCTGCTTTTGTAGGCGATACCCTGTTCATGCCGGACTACGGAACTGCCCGCTGTGATTTCCCCGGTGGCGATGCCCGCACCCTGTACCGGTCCATCCAGAAGGTATTGAGCCTGCCGCCGCAAACCCGCATCTTTCTTTGCCACGACTACCAGTCACCGGGCCGCAAAACCTACCATCACATGACCACGGTGGCGGAACAGCGGGAAGCCAATGTTCATGTTCATGAAGGTGTCAGTGAAGACGAATTCGTGAAGATGCGCACGGAACGGGATGCCACTCTCGGTATGCCCCGGCTGATCCTGCCTTCGGTGCAGGTGAATATGAGGGCCGGACACATGCCGCCGGCGGAGGATAACGGTCAGGTTTACCTGAAAGTGCCCGTCAACCGGTTCTGAGGCCGGCCCACGTGAAGCTGACCCGTTTCCTGCCGCTACTGGACTGGCTGCCGCGGTACAGTCGGGCTGTCCTGGCCCGCGACCTGCTGGCGGCGGTGATCGTCACCGTCATGCTGATACCCCAGTCGCTGGCTTACGCCATGCTGGCCGGGCTGCCGCCGCAGGTGGGGCTCTACGCCAGCATGCTGCCACTGCTGCTGTACGCGATCTTCGGCTCCAGTCGCACCCTGTCGGTGGGCCCGGTCGCGGTTGCCTCGTTGATGACGGCGGCAGCCCTGGGCAAGCTGTTCGAGCCCGGCTCTGGTGACTACATTGCCGGTGCCGTACTGCTGGCGGTGATGTCGGGCCTGATGCTGGTGCTGATGGGTGTGTTCCGGCTGGGATTCCTGGCCAATTTCCTCAGCCATCCGGTCATTTCCGGCTTTATTACCGCCTCGGGACTGGTGATCGCCGCCAGTCAGCTCAGGCACCTGCTGGGGGTGAATGGCGGTGGGCACAACCTGCTGGAGTTGGTCAGAGGACTTTACGGACAGCTGGGCCAAAGTCACTGGCCCACAGTGATCATCGGGGCCGGTGCCCTGGTGTTTCTGCTGGCGGCCCGGCGTTATCTGCAACCCTTGCTGGTACGCCTGGGGCTCTCCACGTCAACTGCCGCCATGCTCACAAAGACTGCACCGATACTTGCAGTGGTGGTGACCACGCTGGTGACCTGGTGGCTGCGCCTGGATCAGACCGGCGTTGCGGTGGTGGGAGACATTCCCGGCGGCCTGCCGGCGCTGGTGATGCCGTCACTGGATATCACACTTTGGCAGCAGCTGTTCATGAGCGCACTGCTGATCAGTGTGGTGGGGTTTGTGGAGTCGGTGTCGGTGGGTCAGACCCTGGCCGCCAAGCGCCGCCAGCGGATCGACCCGGACCAGGAGCTGGTAGGGCTGGGGGCCGCCAATCTGGGGGCGGGTTTCTCGGGGGGCATGCCGGTGACCGGTGGCTTCTCCCGCTCCGTGGTGAACTTTGACGCCGGAGCAGAAACCCCGGCGGCCGGTGCCTTTACCGCAGTGGGCATTGCCCTGGCCACGCTGCTGCTGACCCCCGCCATCGCCATGCTGCCGGTGGCCACCCTGGCCGCCACCATTATCGTGGCGGTGTCCAGCCTGATTGATTTTCGTGCCGTGGTCCGCACCTGGCGTTATTCCCGGGCGGACTTCCTGGCCATGCTGGCCACCATTGTGCTGACCCTGGTCTATAGTGTGGAAGCCGGCATCCTCGCCGGGGTGGGGCTCTCTCTGGGGCTGTTCCTCTACCGCACCAGCCGGCCCCACAGCGCGGTGCTGGGCCGGGTGCCGGGCACCGAGCATTTCCGCAATGTACGCCGCCATCAGGTGGAAACCCGTCCGGAGCTGGTCATGCTGCGGGTGGATGAGAGTCTTTATTTCGCCAATGCCCGTTTTCTGGAAGACTGCGTGCTGGATCTGGTCAGCAGCCGGCCGGAACTGAAGCATCTGGTGCTGGTATGCCCGGCCGTGAATCTGATCGACGCCTCGGCCCTGGAGAGCCTGGAGGTGATCAACGAGCGCCTTGAAAACAGTGGCGTGCGATTGCATCTGTCTGAGGTGAAGGGGCCGGTCATGGACCGTCTGCAGGGGACCAGTTTTCTGGAGCGGCTGACCGGTCAGATCTACCTGACCAATTTCCAGGCCTGGCAGGCGCTGGGGCAAGATTCACGGATGTCCACCGAGCAGGCGCTGGCGAGTGACATCGGCAAGAATGCGTAACGGCGAGGCCTCACACTCCCGTACCTCCACGCAGTCCTGAATGGCGTCTGCAGGCAGGTCATTCTCCAACAGGCAGTCGATGTTTCGGCGGTCGGTATGCTGCTCCAGCCCGTGCGGATTCCACAGGGAGTCCCGTTCACCGGGAAACAGGGCGACATAGGCAATGCCGGTTTCCACCAGATCCTGGAAAAAGTGGGAGCCGTAGGACAGGTCCGGGACCATGCCGTTGCCCATATCGGCGATTTCCACCAGTACCGATACCTGGCTGATATCTGCAAACCCCACCGGCACGCCCAGCTCCGGGCTGCTGGTACCCCATCGGCCCGGGCCCGCCAGCATCAGGTTGAAGCGTTCCGGCGTCTGCCGGGCCAGCCGACCCACCAGGGTGGCCACCTGATACTTGCTGTGAACATCCAGGGCACTGTAAGCGGCGGCATTCACCTGGATGATCCGGTGGATGGGCAGGTTGATATTTCCGCCCATGAAGTGGCCCCGGGTGGCCATCAGCAGCCGACGTGGATCGGGCTGCTCCGGCAATGACACAGCGGTTGCATCACCGATGGTGGCCAGGGGCCGGCACTGCACCAGGTTCAGCCGCGGGCATTCGCCCTCTTGACCCAGGTGCACGGTGAACTCCACATCCACCGGATGGTTATAGGCGGCTTCCAGGGTCGACAGCATGTCGCCCGCGAGCCGGATGAACTCACCCTGGCGGATCAGCGGCCGAAAGGTCAGCCGCCACACCGGGTGGTCCAGGCCCAGTTCCCGGGCCCTTTCAGACGCCGCCCGGTCGACTTCCCCCAGCCTGGACAAGGGCAGGTCCGGTGTCTCCCGGGCCAGCGTTGTCAGGTCGGTGGTGGTCAGGCCGGGACCGGTTACGTCCAGGGTGTCCACCAGATGCTGGCTGAAGCGATAATTCTCCTCCAGGCTGCGGAAGGGTTGTTTCAGGGGCTGGTCCAGCGCCACCACCAGGGCATGATCACCCTCGATCCGGTCCACGGCCCGGGTACCCAGACCCATGACCAGCCGCAGCATGCCAGCCCCGGGATCCATTCCGGGGGCCCACACAAAGGTATTGCGGGAGACCCCCACGGCGGCGGCATCCGGCAGGTACCAGTGGTCATGGAAGCGACCGTTTACCCGCTGGATCAGCAGGGCCATGGGTTCTTCCTGCTCCTCCAGGCCACGGCTGCGACGATAGCTGAGGGCGTCGTTGCCGAGGGTGGATGCATAGACCTGACGGATGGCGTTTTCCAGGGCCGTCAGCCTTTGTTCCGGATCACCCTGATTGACCAGGAACACGCTCTCGTATTTGCCGGCGAAGGCGTTGCCGAAACCGTCCTCCAGCAGGCTGCTGGAACGCACCAGGATCGGATACTGGCCGAAATGGTCAAGGGTGCGGGCCAGCTCCGGCCGTACTTCCGGTGGGAATTCGCCGGCCAGTATGGCCTCTCGCAGTGCCGGCGCCTCATCGAAGAAGCCTTCCCGGGTGCGGTGTTTCATCACGCTGGGCCAGAGCCCGTTGTGCACCAGGAAGGCGTACCATACGTCCGAGGCCAGAAACATGGAGTCGTGGGGGTCCAGGGCGCTGTGCCAGGTGTCCGGCTCGTCCCGCATCAGGATCGCCCTTGCCAGCAACATGCCCACCGCCTTGCCACCGATAAAGCCACTGCCAATGGTGCGGGAATGAATGGCAGTCAGGTCATCGAGGCTCAGGTACGCTTGCGCCACGTCAAGGATACGCGGGTCCCGGCTGATCAGAACTCTGAGGATGCGTTGTGCCAGGGCATGGCCGTTCTCGTCATCGGCCCGCCCGGCGTGCTCCTCGGCCTCGAGAAACAGCCGGTCCCAGCCGTCCAGCAGCTGTTGGCTGGCGTGCGCCTGCTGCTCGATGGCGGCCTGCAGGCGGGTGGCGCTGGAGCTGTCGGTCACCGGTATGAACTCCCCGTCGCGGTAGCGGTGGGGCAGGAACATGGTGGGTGACTGCCGCTGCCAGACCTTGACCGGTTGCACCTGCATATCGTCCTCGGCCCGGTACACGTCGATCATCACTTGAGTGGTGGCGCGAATGCGGTCCAGAGTGCGGCGGGAATGCCGTTGTGGCAGCAGTGCAAACCAGGCCACGGTGTCCAGCTCGTACAGGAACGGGCAGATCACCCGGAAGAAATAGCCCACCATGGTGTCGGTGGCCCAGGCGTTGAGCAGGTCGCTGAGGCAGTCGCACACATAGAAGGCGCCCCGGCCCCAGGTTTCCACCAGCTCCCAGATGCGGGCAGTGAAGGATTCGAAGCCGTCCCGGGCGTCCACCTCGATAACGCGGACGCCGGGCCCGGCGGCCAGCAACGGGGGGTGCTGGCCAAAACGCAGGTAGATGATCTGGCGGCCGGCGTCGGTGGCCGAGGCCACGAAAGGCGTGACGAAACGCCGGTAGTCGTCTAGGTCGGTGACCCGCCAGACTACATTGTCACCGATCCGCAGGCCGTCCAGTACACGGTCAAGGCCCGCTATGCCGGTGGATACCGCCGGGCCGTATCCTCCGTCGGTGACATGGGCCATAATCAGATCAGGCCCATGGCGTCCATGGCCCGGGCGACCTTGATAAAGCCGGTAACATTGGCGCCGAGTACATAGTTGTCGGGCTTGCCAAACTCACCGGCGGTTTCATAGCAGTTCTTGTGGATGTTGATCATGATCTCCTCCAGGCGCTTTTCAGTGTAGTCCAGGCTCCAGGAATCGCGACTGGCGTTTTGTTGCATTTCCAGGGCGCTGGTGGCGACCCCACCGGCGTTGGCGGCCTTGCCCGGGCCATAGCACAGGTTGGCGTCCTGGAAGATCTGCACACCTTCAGGCGTGGTGGGCATGTTGGCGCCTTCGGCCACGGCAATGCAGCCGTTCTCCACCAGGGTTTTGGCGTCGGAGCCATTGAGTTCGTTCTGGGTGGCGCAGGGCAGGGCCACATCACAGGGTACGCTCCAGATATTGCCGTCTTCCACGTACCGGGCGTGTTTGTGGACTTCGGTATAGGCACTGATGCGGCGGCGCTCCACTTCCTTGATTCGCTTGACGGCAGCCAGGTCGATGCCTTGCTCGTCAACGATGATGCCGCCGGAGTCGGAGCAGGCGATGACCCTGGCGCCCAGTTTGTGGGCCTTGGCAATGGCGTAAATGGCCACATTGCCGGAGCCGGACACTACGACGGTCTTGCCGTCCAGCGAGTCGCCCCTGGCCTTGAGCATTTCCTGGGCAAAGAAGACGGTGCCAAAGCCGGTGGCTTCGGTGCGGGCACGGCTGCCGCCCCAGCCCAGGCCCTTGCCGGTCAGCACGCCGGATTCATAACGGTTGGTGATGCGCTTGTACTGGCCGAACAGATACCCGATCTCGCGGCCGCCAACACCGATATCGCCGGCGGGCACGTCGGTGTACTCACCCAGGTGACGGTACAGCTCGGTCATCAGGCTCTGGCAGAAGCGCATGATTTCGTCGTCGGAACGGCCCTTGGGGTCGAAGTCGCTGCCGCCCTTGCCGCCGCCGATGGGCAGGCCGGTGAGGGCGTTCTTGAAGATCTGCTCGAAGCCCAGGAACTTGATAATGCCCAGGTAGACGGACGGGTGGAAACGCATGCCGCCCTTATAGGGACCCAGGGCGCTGTTAAATTCCACGCGGAATGCCCGGTTGATATGGATCTCGCCCTTGTCGTCCTGCCACGGAACCCGGAAGATAATCTGGCGTTCCGGTTCGCAGATGCGCTGTATGATCTTTTTCTCCGCGAACTCCGGATATTTCACCAGTACCGGACCGAGGGTCTCCAGTACCTCATGGACAGCCTGGTGGAACTCGGATTCGCCGGGGTTCCGGTGCAGGACGTCCTGGAAAATGGGTTCAAGCTTTTCGTCTAGGCGTGCCGCCATGAATGTCTCCTGATGGGCTTGGATCGTGGGTAATACTTATGGGAACCGGCTATTGCACCATGATAGGGCGGAATACGCAATTTGTGGTTGATCGAAGTCACGGGCGAATTCGCTTCGACGGGAGGTCGTGGCAGCCATTGCCAGCCTCCTGTCAGATATCAATCGGAGTCCGTGTATGGGACTGACCAACGATCTGTTTCCGCGTTGGTTGCTGTTGCTGACGGCGCTGCTGTTTGCGGGCGTCCTGCTGCGGGCAATCCGTCAGACGGACTGGCAATGGCTGCGCTCGGAGCAGCGGATCCAGCACTGCCTGTTCGGAGCAGCGGTAGTGCTGGGGTTTCTCTGGCAGCTGCGGGCAGGACTTTCGCCGGGGCTCAGCATTCATATTTTCGGGATGACCGCGGTCACGCTGATGCTGGGATGGCCTCTGGCGGTATTCAGCGGTCTGCTGGCGCTGGTGATTGTCGTCATCACTGGCCGGGAGCCGCTCTCGCTGTTTGCTGTCAACGGTCTGATCACGGTGATGGTGCCGGCCCTGGTGACCCATGGCATCATGCGCTGGGAGCGGTGGGTGAATTTCCGCAACTTCTTCGCCTACATCTTCTTTTGCGGTTTTTTCGGCGCCGGGGCGTCGGTGGCCGCGGCGGGCCTGACCATGGTGGGGCTGCTGTGGCTGACCGGTGTCTATGACTGGTACCACCTGGTGCACGATTACCTGCGCTACCTGCCGCTGTTCCTGCTGCCGGAAGGCTTCGTCAACGGTGTGGTGGTCACCGGCCTGATGGTGTTCCATCCTGAATTACTGGCCACGCTGGACGAACGTCGATACCGGTAGTAGTGAATGTTCACTCTGCCACTGGCGAACCCAGTCGTTGAGCTCTCCTGCAGGCATGGGGCGGGCTATGCCGAAACCCTGGATCTGGTCGCATTCGAGAGACTTCAGTACCCCCCCGTGACGGGCGGTTTCCACGCCTTCGGCAAGCACGGTGCGGTTGAAGCGCCGGGCCATGTAGATCACGCTCTCGACTATCGCCCGGTCGCTGTCATCCTCCAGCATGCGGAAGATGAAACTCTTGTCGATCTTGATCACATCCACCGGCAGGCTGCGGAAATAGCTCAGGGAAGAGAACCCGGTGCCAAAGTCATCCAGGGCTATCTGGATGCCCAGCTCACGGCATTCGTTGATCACCTGGCTGGCTCGCTGCATGTCATCCAGGGCGGTGGATTCCAGAATCTCCAGGGTGATCATGGCCGGATTCAGATCGGGATGCTCCTTCAGATAGCGTTTCAGGAAGCGTGAAAAGCCAGGCGCCAGCAGGTGGGCTGCGCTGATATTGATGCTGATGCCCAGTGTCAGGCCGGCGGCTGTCCATTGGGCCTGTTGTGCCAGGGCGTGCCTCAGCACCCATTGCCCGAACCTCTCTTCCAGGTGGCTGCCTTCGATGTAGGGCAGAAACTGCCCCGGGGCCAGCAGCCCCTTGTCCGGGTGCTGCCAGCGCACCAGGGCCTCCGCGCCGATCACCGACGAGTCATCAAGCTGTATCTGGGGCTGATAGTACAGCTGAAACTCATCGTTCCGCAGTGCCTGTGCCAGTTCGGTCAGATGCTGGCGTCGCTGCTGCAGGTGCTTGTCCAGACTCGGGTCGAAAAAGTGATAGTTGTTGCGTCCTTTCTCCTTGGCGGAATACAGCGCCTGGTCAGCATGGCGGACCAGACGCTCGGCATCGGAGGTGTCGGTGGGGTAGAGGGTAATGCCCATGCTGCCGGTGATGTTGGCGGTGGTGGGGCCCACCGAGAGCGGGTCGCGCACGGCGTTGAGGATACGCTGATAAACCCGCTCGTCCTCGACATTGCGCAGCAGCAGCACGAATTCGTCACCACCAACCCGGGCCACCGTATCATCACTGCGCACCGCCAGCCGCAAGCGGGTGGCAATGGTGACCAGGGCCCGGTCACCCAGGCCCTGTCCGACCTGGTCGTTAATGGCCTTGAACCCGTCCAGGTCCAGGTAGCAGATAGCCAGTGGCTGCTGGCTGATGTCGCTATGGCTCATGTCCCGTTCAAGTCGAGCAATCATCAGTTGGCGGTTGGGCAGGCCGGTGAGGTCGTCGTAGTAGGCAGCCCGTTCCAACTCTTCGGCATGACTCTTGAGCGCGGTGATGTCGGAAAAGCTGGCAACAAAATAGAACTCGCCGGGTTCGTCCATCTGGATGCGGGCAATGGACAGGAATTCGGGATACTCCTCGCCGTCACGGCGACGGTTCCAGATTTCGCCCCGCCAGAAATTCTGCTCCTGGAGGGATCGCCACATGGCGCGGTAGAATTCCGGCCCCTGCCGTCCCGAGCTCAGCATGCTCGGGGTGTTGCCGATGGCTTCTTCGCGGCTGTAGCCGGTGATGCGGGTGAAGGCCGGGTTGACGTCAATGATCCGGTTGTTGGCGTCGGAAATGATGATGGCGTCCTGACTGCGTTCGAAAACGCTGGACGTGATTTTCAGGCGCTTTTCCAGCTCCTTGCGCTTGGTGATATCGAGCTGTATGGCCATGAATCCACCTTCGGGGGCGGTCTGGCGATCGATGGGGTTGCACACGATCCGCACCCAGTGTGGAGTGCCGTCCTTGCGGTAGTTCAGGATATCCTTGTCGAAGCCCTCGCCCCTGACAAGGGCCTGGTGGATGTCACTGACGGTGTCCGGGTCGGTCTCGGGCCCCTGCAGCAGCTCTCCCGGCTTTCTTCCGACGATCTCGGCCAGGGTATGGCCGGTCATGCTCTCGAAGGCACGGTTGACCCAGCGGACCCGGCGCTCGCTGTCGGTTATTACCACGCCGTTACTGGTCTGGTGGGCCACTTCTGCCAGCAGGTCGGTATCGGGGAAGCTGTGGTTATGTATCGGGCTGTGGTCCATACTCGGGGCTCGGGCTTTTAAGCTGTCAATTGAATTGCTGCCCTGCGATCAGTAACGACATCCCTGCTGAAATGGGTAGTTAGCTGATTATATTTGAGTATGCTAACTGAAACAATAACCAAATGTGTGAGGCGTAAAAACCATGTCTGAAGTAAAGGGTTTCGCAGCCAGATCGGAGAATGCCGGGCTGGCACCATTCAGTTTTCATCGCCGTGATCCCCGGCCGGATGATGTGTCCATCGAGATCGAGTACTGCGGCGTTTGTCATACCGACATTCACTTTGCCGAGAACGACTGGGGGCGCACACAATACCCGGTGGTTCCGGGGCACGAGATTATCGGCCGTGTGACCGCAGTTGGGAATGATGTGAATCAATTCACAGTCGGAGAGCGTGTCGGTGTGGGTTGCATGGTGGATTCCTGCCGCAAATGCGGGTCCTGCGAGCAGGGCCTGGAGCAGTATTGCCGGGAAGGCATGACACCCACCTACAATGGCGACGACCGCATCGACGGCCTGCGGACCTACGGCGGCTATTCCGAGCGCATCGTGGTCAGCGAGCGTTTCGTGGTACGGGTGCCGGACAAGCTGGACCCGGCCGCCGCCGCACCCATCCTGTGCGCCGGTATCACCACCTATTCGCCCCTGAAGCACTTCGGCGTGGGCAAGGGTCACAAGGTGGGGGTGTTGGGCATGGGCGGCCTGGGCCACATGGGCGTCAAGTTCGCCCGTGCCATGGGCGCCGAGGTCACCATTTTTACCCGTTCCGAGGCCAAGGTGGCGGAGGCCCGCAAGCAGGGGGCCGACCACGTGATCATCTCCAGCGACCCGGAACAGATGGCGGCCGCTGCCGAGAGTTTTGACTTCCTGCTGGACACCATTCCGGTGCAGCACGACCTGAATCCCTATCTGGGCACCCTGAAAGTGGCTGGCACCCATATCCTGGTGGGTATGATCGAGCCGATCGAGCCGCCCGTGCATTCCCGCAACCTGATCGGCAGGCGCCGCGTTCTCACCGGGTCACTGATCGGCGGCATGCCGGAAACCCAGGAAGTTCTGGACTTCTGCGCCGAGCATGACATCACCTGTGACATCGAAATGCTGGATATCCACAACATCAACGAAGCCTACGAGCGCATGAAAAAAGGCGACGTGAAGTACCGCTTCGTGATCGATATGCAGACCCTCAGCAACGACTAACCGGTCACTCCCGCCAGCGGGAGTGCTTGCCCAGTTTGCGCTGCAGGGTCCTGCGGTGCATGTTCAGGGCCCGGGCGGTGGCGGAAATGTTGCCGTCATGCTCGGCCAGCACCCGCTGGATATGCTCCCACTCCAGCTCTTCCACGGACGGAGGCTGGCTGCGCAGCGCCGGCTGGTGACGGTCGGGCTCGAATCCCTCAATGATCTGACCCGCTGTGACCGGCTTGCACAGGTAGTTCACCGCGCCTTTTCGCATGGCTTCCACCGCCGTGGCAATGCTGCCATAACCGGTGAGTACGACCACGTCCAGCTCCGGCTTTGCCGCCAGCAGTTCGGGCAACAGCTGCAGCCCGCTTTCGCCGGCCAGGTTAAGATCCAGCACGCACCGCGTCACCCTGGTACCGGAAGCCAGTTCCAGGGCCCGGGCCGGCGTATGGGCGATCTCGGTATGGATTCCCCGGCGGGCCAGGGACCGGGCCAGGGTGCTGGCAAAGGTCTCGTCGTCGTCAATCAGTAGCCAACAGGGTTCAGTCATGGTGTCGCTCCTGACGGGAAACGGGAAGGTCGATGGTCATGGTGGTGCCCCGGTCCGGCCCGTCGCCACGGGATTCCGCACTGAGCTGGCCACCGAGGCGCTGGATGGTGGCGTTGGACAGGAACAGGCCCACACCGAGACCCTGTTCGGAGGGTACCGGCTGCTGACCGGGGAGTGTATCCCCGATACCGCTGCCCTGGTCGACGATCTGCAAGCGGGCCCGGTCCTGCTCCGTGACCGCGCCGACCGACACGCCCTGCGGGCTGGCGCGCAGGGCGTTTGCCAGCAGGTTCAGAACCGCCTGGTCGAGGATGGCATCCACCTGCACGGCAATGGTCGGCGGGCGCGAGGGCCAGCGAATGGGAGCGTTTGGCCACAGCAGAGTGGCGGACTCCCGCAAACGTTGCAGCCACTGGTCCAGTGGAACCTCTTCCGTTACCGCCTCGCGGCACTGGGCCGCTGCTTCGGTCATGGTCTGCAGCTGGCTACGGCAGATTCCGAGTTGCTGTTCCAGCAACACCAGGTCGTCACGGAAGGGTTCCGCACCGGGCTCGTGCCTGAGGTCGTCCACCACCAGCGTCATGGTGTTCAGGGGCGTACCCAGACGGTGGGCCACGTTGGCGGCGGACAGGCCGAGGGCGATCACCTGTTCATCCCGCAGGCGGTCCTCGCGGCTGCGGGCCAGCGTCTGTTGCTGTTCTTTCAAGCGCACCGCCAGGGAACCCACCACCACCAGCATGATGGCGGCGGTGAGCGCAAAGGTGCCCCACATACCCATCAGGTGCAGATGTACATAGTCAGCCCGGGAAAGGCCTTGCGGCGGTGGGATAGGGAACAGGATCAGCAGGGTATAGGTAGCAATGGCCAGCAGGGTCACGAACACACTGTGTTTCAGGGGGATCAGCACCAGGCCGGTCACCAGGGGTAACAGCAGCAATGATACCAGCGGGTTGGTGAAGCCGCCGGTCAGTGCCAGCCAGATGCCCAGAGCCACCACGTCCGCCCCCAGGGAGACGGTGACCGGCAACGCCCTGCGGGGTGGATGGCGGGTCAGCCACAGCCAGCTTGCCGCGGCGAACAGGGCATGGGCCAGGGTGACCAGTAACGGCGCCGGGCCGGTCAGGGGCGGGGCCAGGAACGACAGTGCCGCCAGGGCCAGCCACTCCATGCTGACGATGGACAGCCGCATCAGTAACAGGTAGCGGGCAGCCTGGCGAAATCCGGCCTGGGAGATGGTGTGCAGTTTCATGTCGTGATTATAGTTGTATCAGAGGTTGGGTTGGCGCGACATTCTGTCTCATTCCTCCCGGCGCGGCCACGGGTACACTGAGGGCTCTGGCGGTTGCCCGCCCTCATAGCTGGCAGGCATCCCTTTTGGCCCCGGGAGGATTTCCTCGCGGGGCCTTTTTATGACCGGCGTCAAACCCTCCCCGCTTGTGTTGGCCGAACCCTGATTTCCGCAGTGCCCTTTGCTATTGTCCCGTGTAAGGATGCACTAACGAGTGGGCCAGTAACGCTGCATTTCCACGAACAGGAATGACGCGCTCCAGGTAATCAGCACCAGTCCGGTCAGGCCCTCAAGGCCGGTCAAATACCGCAGCACGCCCAGGGGTTCGATATCGCCATAGCCCACGGTGGTGAAAGTGGTGAAGGAGAAGTAGACGGTGTCGAGGAACTCGCCGCTGTAATTCCCGGCCAGCTCGCCCCAGCCCTCGGTGTGATGCATGAAGTAAAAGGCGCTGGCAAACAGCCAGACTTCGATGGTGTGGGCGATCAGGATACAGAATACCGCGATGATCAGCCGGAAGTGACCGCTGTAGCCATGGGGGATGCGTCCCAGCCAACCACTGAGGCGGATCAGGCTCTCATGGTGTATCAGAACCGCCGCAATGATCATCAGGGTATTCAGCATGGTCACGTTCAGCAGGCTGGCGTGTTCGCTGATCTCCAACGTATATCGCTCCCGGTGGTAAGGTTATGAGGAAGTGTCACCGATGAAACATGATAATGCCATGGTCGCGCCCTTGTCCGGTGATCTGCCACATCTTTTTGGCGCTGGCGAGGTCTTGCCATCATGATCAGACGTCTGGTACCTGTCCTGATTATTGTTTTGGGGCTGGGGGTTTTTCAGCTGCTGCGCATGACCAGCCCGGAACCTGACTCCGTTGAACAGACCGAACGGGCCTGGCCGGTGCAGGTCATGGCGGCGGCCCCCGCTTCGCTGCGTCCGGCACTGCCGGTCTACGGCGAGGTGACGGCACCGGATCTGATGACGGTGACGGCATCGGTATCCGGACAGGTGGCTGAAAGACCCGTGGGCGAGGGGCAGGCCGTTAATGAAGGTGACCTGCTGGTGGCCATGGCAGCGGCGGATGTCCAGCCGCCGTTAAAGCAGGCCCGGGCGGAAGTGGCCGATATCGAGGCCCAGATCCGCAGTGAACAGATCCGTGCGGAAACCGACCGCCAGGCCCTGGCCCGGGAACAGGCGGTACGGGACAGCGCCCGGCGCCAGCTGGAGCGCACCCGTTCGCTGCAGGGCAATAATCTGACCTCCCGGCGGGAGGTGGACAATGCCCGGGATGCACTGGAGCAGGCAGAGCTGGCGGTGATCCTGCGGCAGCAGGCGATTGCCGGGCGCCCGGCGACCCTGGCCAGCCTGGAAGCCCGCCTCCAGCGTGCGGAGGCTGCGCTGGCGGCCGCCCGGCGGGATGCTGAGCGGGCCTCGGCTACGGCGCCCTTTACCGGTATTGTTGTCCGGGTCGAGGTTGCGGCGGGCGACCGGGTTACGGCGGGAACGCCCCTGCTGTCCCTGTACCAGCCCGCGGCCGTGGAAATCCGCGCCCGCATTCCTTCGCCCTTTGCACGGGACCTGGAAGCCGCCCTGGCAGCGGGCGAATCGGTAGAAGCGGTATCGGAGGATGGCCGCAACCGTTTTCGGCTGGTGCGGTTTGCCGGCGAGAGCGATCCCCGGGGGCCGCTGGGCATCTTCCGGTTGCAGGATGATGCCGCCGGCCTCAGGCCCGGAGACATGGTGCCGGTGGTGGTGTTCCGGCCCCGGCTGGAGGATGTGATCGCTGTGCCCTACAGCGCGCTTTACGGTAGCGATAGCCTTTATGTGATGACCGACGAGAAGCGCATGCACCGGGTGACGGTCGATCGCGTTGGCCAGGTGTTGCGTGAGAACGGCGACTATGACGCCCTGGTGCGCAGCGATCGCCTGAACGAGGGTGTCCGGATCATCACCACCCACCTGCCCAATGCCATCGAGGGCCTCAGGGTCTCGGTGGCCAAGGCCCCGGAGGCGCTGGCTGAATGAGTGATCGTCAGCGGGGCGTCATCGGGTTCTTCGTGCATCACCGGGTGGCGGCCCATCTGGTGATGATTCTGATGTTGCTGGCCGGCGCCTTGGGCCTGAGCCGCATGAACATCCAGTTCTTCCCCAGTTTTGAGCTGGACGTGGTGAGTGTTCAGGTGGTGTGGAGTGGTGCCGCCGCAGAGGACGTGGAACAGGGCATCACCGACCCGCTGGAGCAGCGCTTCCGCAGTATCAACGGTCTCAAGAAAATGACCTCCACCTCCGCCCAGGGGGTGGCCAGCATCACCCTGGAATTCCGTGAGGGCACCGAGCCCATTCAGGCGGTGGATGATGTGCGTCAGCAGGTGGAGGAATTCCGCAATCTGCCGGTGGATGCGGAAACCCCGCGGGTGACCCGGATCGGTCGCTATGAGCCGGTGGCCCGGTTGCTGATCCACGGCGACCTGGCAGCAGATGAACTGCGCCGGCTGGCCTATCGCTATGAGGACGAGTTGCTGCGGGCGGGTATCGACCGGGTGGAGATCCGTGGCATGCCCGAGCTGCAGATGAGTATCGCCGTGCCGGCGGAACGCTTGCAGGCGCTGGGCCTGTCGCTGGACGATATTGCCGACCGGGTACAGGCCCTGTCCCGGGACCTGCCTGCCGGACTCATGGGGCAGCAGGATTCCACTCGCGAATTACGGGCCACAAGCCAGGGCCGCTCGGAACAGGATTTCGCCGAGCTGTCGGTACTTGCGGACAACCGTGAACGGGTACGCCTGGGGGACATCGCCATCATCCGGCAGGAAGCCAGGGACCGCCAGGTCACCCTCACCCGGGATGGCCGGCCGGCGGTGGAGTTGCAACTGCTGAGGGCGGAGCAGGGCCATTCGCTGCGGGCCGCCGAGGTACTGGAAAACTGGCTGGATGAAACCCGGCCCACGCTGCCTTCCACGGTGGAATTGGAGGTTTACGACGAGACCTGGAGCCTGATTGATCAGCGCATCACCTTGCTGATCAGCAACGGCCTGGGTGGCCTGGCACTGGTGTTGGTCCTGCTGTACCTGTTCCTGCCCGGACGGGTGGCCCTCTGGGTGGCGGTGGGTATTCCCACGGCGTTTCTCGGGGCCCTGGGTGTGCTCTGGCTGTATGGCGGTTCCATCAACATGATTTCCCTGTTCGCGCTGATCATGGCACTGGGGGTGATTGTCGATGATGCCATCGTGGTGGGGGAGGACGCCGATGCCCACGCCCGTCTGGGGGAAGATTCGATCTATGCTTCCGAAGGTGCTGCAAAGCGCATGGTCTGGCCGGTGGTGGCATCGTCGCTGACCACGGTGGCGGCGTTCATGCCGCTGCTGGTGGTCAGCGGTGTGATTGGCAATATCCTCGGGGATATCCCCGTGGTGATGATCTGCGTGCTGGTGGCCTCGTTGCTGGAGTGTTTCATTGTTTTGCCCGCGCACCTCCGCAATGCCTTCAAACCGGCGCGGACCGACTCCCGCTGGCAGCGCCTGGATCGTGTCAGGCAGCGCTTCGACCAGGGCTTCGAGCGTTTCCGGCAGGGCCCCTGCCGGCGCCTGTCCCGCTGGACCCTGGCCCACCGGGCGGTGGTGCTGGCAACTCTGGTGGCGCTGACAGCGGGCACCTATGGCCTGTTGAAGGGCGACCGGATCGGGTTCAGTTTCTTCCCCACGCCGGAACCAAGCGTGCTCTATGCCAATGCCAATTTTGTGGCGGGCACTGACAGTGGCACCGTGGACCGGTTTCTCGGCCACCTGGAGCAGACCCTTAACGACACCAACCAGGCCCTCGGCGGCGACCTGATCCTGCATGCCGTCACCAGCCACGGCAGTGCCCGGGCGGGGGATGGCTCGACCCGCAGCGGCGATGACGTGGGCTCGATCATGGTCGAGCTTGCCGATCCGGACGAGCGTGAGGTACGCAATGCCGACTTCGTGCGGGCCTGGCGGGATCGGATCAACACACCTGCTGGCATGGAGAACCTCACCATTACCGAACGCCAGGCCGGACCACCAGGGCGTGATGTCAATGTGCGCCTGACCGGGACGGATACCGTCAACCTGAAGCGGGCTGCGGAATCCCTGGCTGAGGCCATGCGTTCCCTGCCCGGAGTCATGGACGCAGAGGATGACCTGCCCTGGGGGCGCGAGCAGCTGATCTACGAGGTGTCACCCCGGGGTGAAAGCCTGGGTCTCACCACCCTGGCGGTGGGCGGGCAGCTGCGGGCCGCGTTTGACGGGCGCGTGGTGCAGATCTACCAGGACGACCGCGACGAGATCGAAGTACGCGTTCAGCTGCCCCGCGAGCAGCGCGAGCGCATCGCCACCCTGTCCCAACTGACGATCCGCCTGCCGGACGGGCACTTCGTGCCCCTGGAACAGGTGGTCAAGCTGACCCCGAGGCAGGGCTTTGATGCCCTGCGCCATGCCGACGGACAGCTGGCGGTGGAAGTCACCGCGCAACTTGACACGGCGCAAACCACCGCAGGCGAGGTGCTGGCGTCGCTGTCACGGGACGTACTGCCAGAGCTGGCCGATACCCGGGGCATCCGCTACAGTTTCGAGGGGCGCTCCGCCGACCAGCGACAGACCCTGGACGACATGAAGGTGGGCGCCATTGCCGGCATCGCCCTGATGTATGTGGTGCTGGTATGGGTGTTCTCGTCCTGGAGCACACCACTGATCGTCATGTGCATCATTCCCTTTGCGCTGATCGGTGCCCTGCTGGGGCACTGGCTGATGGGGCTGAAGCTTACGGTACTGTCGCTGTTCGGCCTGTTCGGTCTGTCCGGCATCGTGGTGAACAATGCCATTATCCTGGTGTCCTTCTACCAGGCCGAGCGGCGCAAGGGCCTGGCGGTGAACGATGCCCTGAATGAAGCTGTGGTGCAGCGGGTGCGGGCGGTTATACTGACCTCGCTGACCACCATTGGCGGTCTGCTGCCATTGATGTTCGAAACGTCCCTGCAGGCCCAGTTCCTGATACCCATGGCGGCGTCTATTACCTTTGGCCTGGCACTGGCCACACTGCTGGTGCTTGTGGTCATCCCCGCGTTACTGTCCCTGCTGGAGCAGTTCCATGAGTGGCGAATGGAAAGGAGTAAGACTTGAAGATTGTCGCGTTCCATAACCTCAAGGGCGGCGTGGGCAAGACCGCCGCTGCGGCCAACATTGCAGCCCTGGCAGCAGAAGCGGGCATTCCCACCCTGCTCTGGGACCTGGACCCCCAGGGTGCCGTGAGCTGGTATTTCGCCAACACCGGGTCGGGTGCCCGGGCGCCCAAGGCGGGCAGGCTGGTGAAGGGAAAAACCCCCATCGGCAAGACCATAGTGCCCACGGGAATTGATAACCTGGACCTGATTCCGGCGGATGTCAGCTTTCGCAATATTGACCTGCAGCTGGAAAAGCATGGCGACAACAACACCCTGGCCGAGTGGCTGGAGCCGCTGGGGGAGGATTACGCTCTGGTGGTGCTGGACTGTCCGCCGTCCATGTCGAGGCTAGCGGAGCAGGTATTCCGGGTGGCGGACCGGGTGCTGGTGCCATTGGTGCCGACCTGGCTGTCACTGAACAGCTGGCACCAGATGCAGGCGTTCATTGCCGACAAGAAGCTTGATAGCAGCAAGTTCTACCCCTTCTGGACCATGGCGGATCGGCGCAAAACCCTGCACCGGGAGCTGCTGGAGTCACCGCCCCGGGAGCTGAAACAGCTGATGCCCGGGTACATTCCCTATGCCAGCGACGTGGAAAGAATGGGCGAGAAGCGCCAGCCGGTTCACTGGTTTGCCCCCCGGTCATCGGCTGCCATTGCCTATCGCCTGCTGTGGCGCAGCCTCAGCAAAGGGAAGCGGTCGCTAAAGTTGTAGGGTCCGGCACCACCTGGTTGCGGCCATTGTCCTTGGCCGCATAGAGTCGCTGGTCGGCGGCTGCCAGAAGGTCCTGGAGGTTGTGGCCATCCACCCCCAGTTCCGACACGCCGACGCTCATGGACAGCGGTATGGATTGCCCATCGTGTTGCAGGTCGGCGCTTTCCAGCGCCCGGCGAAGATCCTCAGCGACCTGGCTGGCGGTATTGGTGGCGGTGTTCACCAGTATCACGCCAAACTCCTCACCCCCGAGCCGACCGGCGAGGTCGGTGGCCCGCAGCCGCTGTCTGAGCAGATCGGCGAAGAACACCAGGGCCCGGTCGCCGGCTTCATGCCCGAAGCGGTCATTCACCTTCTTGAAGTGATCCAGGTCGATGATCAGCAGAGACAGGGGCTGTTGTTCCCGCGCGGCGCGGCTTTTCTCCCGTTCGAAGAAGACCTTGATCCGGGAGCGGTTGGGCAGCCCGGTCAGGAAGTCGGTCTGGGCCATTTGCAGCAACTGTATTTCACTGCGTTCCCGGCTGACCTCGTAGACGTGAGAGAAGACGGTGATGCAGGCGGTCAGGATCACCATGTTGGCCACGGAGCGAACATCCATCACGGCGTCGCCCGCGTCGAAACGGTACAGGAAGATCACCAGCGCCACGCCAATAAAGAACAGGGAAATGCCCAGGCCGAGGCGACGGCCAAGCAGCAGGTGACTCACCAGGGGGATCAGCAGCACCCAGCCGAACACCGTCACACTGGCGGTGGGTGTGGCAATGGCTATCATCATGGCGGTAAAGAACGGGAAGATATAGGCCAGAATCCATCGTTCCAGGTGCTGGGTCCGGCGCACGGCCAGCAGCAGGAACACGGAATAGAGGCTCATGCCCCATTCCAGAATCGACAGGGCCAGGGCGCCTTTGGTGGCATTGAGTATGCCGAACAGGATGCCGGCGAGGATGGTGATCCATAACAGGGCCACCAAAACCGCCTTGCGGTGTGGTCTGGCCAGCTGGGTCAACGTGTCGGGATGAGTGTCCATACAACAACCTGATTGATTCCATTTCGATGTTAGAATTGGATCACAAAATACGTGTCGTTTGAATAACCGGATTGATTATTTCCCCAGCAATTCGCCGACGCCCTGAAGATTCTCCACATGATCACAGAGGGTCTTGGTCATCATCAGCAGGGGCGTTGCCAGAATCAGCCCCACCGGCCCCCAGAGCCAGCCCCAGAACAACAGACCGATAAAGATGACCACGGCATTGAGGCTTGATACCCGGCTGGTCAGCCAGGGAGTGAGCAGGTTGCCCTGGATAGTGGTGATGACCAGGGTGGTTCCGGACACCAGAATGGCCATGTCGACGGAGCCGAACTGGATAAAGGCGGCGGCACCGGAGCCCAGCAGCACCAGGAAGGGCCCCAGGTAGGGAATGGCGCTGGCGACCCCGGCGATAACCCCCCACAGCAACGACTGTTCGACCCCGAGCAGAACAAAGGCGAGCCAGGTCAGTACCCCGACAAACACGGCGCCCAGGAACATGACAAAGATAAACCGACGCATCTGGCTGTGGAACTCTTTCAGCATGCGGGCAGCCTTGCGCATACCGTGGAAGCCCGGGCCGGACATTCGCACGATCTTGCGTTTGTAGAGCGTGCCAGTGGCCAGTACGAAATACACCAGGAACAGTACCGAGAACAACTGACTGACCACTACGATGCCGCCGCCGGCCCGGTTTATCAGGTATTCACGGACGCTGAAGGGCTCTCTCACAATTTGCACCCGGGTTGCTCTGAGCTCGTCCGTCTGATCCTCCTCGGGGCTGGCACTTTGCTGGATTTCCTTGGCGGCTTCATCGGCCTTTTCCACCATACCTTCTTCGGTCTGGGGGCTGCGGGTCTGCTCCCGCTCAAACTGGTGTAAGGCGGCGGGAATGCGCTCGAGCATTTTCACGGCTTCACTCTGCAGGGGCATGACCGCCAGGGCCAGTATCGCCACCAGGACGCTGAGGACCAGCGCGGCGCTGATGGGGCGGGGAACACGCAGCCGGTCGAGGCCGCTGACCAGTGGGTCCAGTGCGTAGCTGATCATTACCCCGGCGACCAGTGGCAGCAATATGGCCTGGGCCCAGTCCAGGAACACGATAAAGCCCATGCCGGCAATGGCAATGGGGGCGATGTAGCGAAAATTGATGGGGCTGGTGGCAACCTGCGAAGCTGGCTGGCGGTCAGCGGAAGGGGGGTGCCTGTCAGTATCACGCCTGTTTGTGTGGCGTCTGTCCGTGCGACGGGTCATTCCATCCCTGCTCCGTTGAGTGTCTTATTCCTACATGATGGCAATCAGGGGCTGTCGGGTACAGGAAGGTGGTGGCGGATTAATGGTTTGGTAAGAATTGGAGGGCGCCGGTCACCCGGGGCAGGGCGACCGGCAGGGAGCGATTATGCCGGCTGATGCGATGAGGTTGATCTCCCCGCATCAGCGTTGCCGGCACTGTCGCCGGGGGCAGGGTTTACAGTACTTCGAACAGGCCGGCGGCACCCATGCCGCCGCCGACACACATGGTGACCACCACGTACTTCACGCCACGGCGCTTGCCTTCCAGCAGGGCGTGGCCGACCATCCGCGAACCGCTCATGCCATAGGGATGGCCGATGGAGATGGCACCGCCGTTGACGTTCAGGCGGTCATTGGGGATGCCCAGCTTGTCGCGGCAGTAGAGTACCTGCACGGCGAAGGCTTCGTTGAGTTCCCACAGGCCGATGTCTTCAACTTTCAGGCCATGCTGCTTGAGCAGCTTGGGTACCGCGTAGACAGGACCGATGCCCATTTCTTCCGGTTTCAGGCCGGCCACGGCCATGCCTCGATAGGCGCCCAGAGGCTGAAGGCCACGCTGTTCGGCCAGCTTGGAGTCCATCAGTACACAGGCGCTGGCGCCGTCGGAGAGCTGGCTGGCGTTACCGGCGGTGATGCAGCCGCCTTCGATGACCGGGTTGAGCCCGGACAGGCCTTCGAGCTGGGTAGAGGGGCGGTTGCCTTCGTCCTTGTCGAGGGTGGCTTCCTCGTAGGTGACTTCCTTGGTTTCCTTGTTCATCACCGCCTTGGTGGTGGTAACCGGTACGATTTCGTCGTCGAACAGGCCTTTTTCCTGGGCGGCGGCGGTGCGCTGCTGGGACTGCAGGGCGTATTCGTCCTGCACGTCACGGCTGATACCGTAGACCTTGGCGACGTTCTCGGCGGTTTCCAGCATCGGCATGTAGGCGTGGGGCGCGTGCTTGATCACGGTTTCGTCACGCTCGGCGGCCATCCATTCGAAGTTCTTCTGCTGGACGCGGGAGATGTTCTCGTGGCCGGCGCCAATGGCAACGTCCTGGCCGTCGTGCATGATCTGCTTGGCGGCGGTGGCGATAGCCATCAGGCCGGAGGCGCACTGGCGGTCCATGGTCATGCCGCTGACGCTCTCTGGCAGGCCGGAGGCCAGGGCGGACAGGCGGCCCAGGTTCATGCCGGCGGTACCGGCGGGCATGGCGGTACCCATCACCAGGTCTTCGATTTCCGCAGGGTCGACCTTGGCGCGCTCTACGGCGGCGCGGATGGCGAAGGAGGCCATGGTGGGGGACTTGGTGTTGTTGAACAGACCCTTGAACGCCTTGCCGATGGGCGTGCGGGCGGTGGATACAATGACTGCTTCTCTCATGATCTATTCCTCTTGGTGTAAACGTATGGGTGGCTGTGAAATTGGGGTCAGACCCCAGTTTCCTGGTCTTGAATGGTGTCTGGCTGTGAAAAAAACGGGTCGGACCCGTGTCAGATTTTCTCGATTCGGGTCTTGCCCTCGGCCACCAGCTTTTCCAGCAGGGGCGCCGGCTCAAACCACATTGTGCCGTATTCGCCCAGGGTATCGCGATAGTGGCGGATGCTGTCGAGGATCTTTTTCAGGCCGATCTGCTCGGCGTAGTGCATGGGACCACCCAGCCAGGCGGGGAAGCCATAGCCATTGATCCACACAAGATCGATGTCGCCACTGCGCAGAGCAATGCCTTCATCGAGGATCTGGATGCCTTCGTTGATCAGCATGTACAGACAGCGGTCGTGAATTTCCTCGTTGCTGATTTCCCGGCGCTGGATGCCCAGGTCGGCAGCAATCTTTTCGGCCAACTGGTTTACTTCCGGGTCTTCCTTCTTCTCCCGGTCTTCGTAGATATAGAAGCCACGGCCGGTCTTCTGGCCATAACGACCCAGATGGTAAAGCTCGTCAGCCAGCCTGCAATAACCCGGGTCGTGGTTGATTTCGTCACGACGGGACTCCCGTACCATGTAGCCCACATCGATGCCGGCCAGGTCGTACATGGACAGTACGCCCATGGCCAGACCGGTGGCGGTCATGACACCGTCCACCTGGGCCGGCGTGGCGCCCTCGAGTATCAGGCGGTGGGCTTCCCGGGCATAGGGTTCGAGCATGCGGTTGCCAATAAAGCCGAAACAGACACCGGATACCACTGCCACCTTTTTGATGTTTTTGGCCATATTGAGGCACGTGGCCAGTGCATCGTCAGCGGTCTTTTCTCCCCGGACTATTTCCAGCAGCCGCATCACGTTGGCGGGGCTGAAGAAGTGGAGGCCGATAACGTCCTGGGGGCGATTGGTGGAGGCAGCGATTTCGTCCACGTCCAGGGTGGAGGTATTGGATGCCAGAATGGCGCCGGGCTTACAAACCTTGTCGAGGGTGCCGAAGACCTGTCGCTTGACATTCATGCTTTCGAACACGGCTTCGATCACCAGGTCGACGTCACCCAGGTCATCGTAGCTGAGGGTGCCGGAAAGCAGAGCCATGCGCTTGTCCATATCCTCCTGGCTGAGCTTGCCCTTGCTGACCGTGCGCTGGTAATTCTTGCGAATAATGTCCAGCCCCTTGTCCAGGGCTTCCTGCTTGAGTTCCAGCATTACAACCGGGATGCCGGCATTGGCGTAGTTCATGGCGATGCCACCGCCCATGGTGCCGGCGCCGATGACGGCCACCTTGTTGATGGGGCGCAGCTGGATGTCCGGGCTGATGCCGGGGATGTTGCTGGCTTCTTTTTCAGCCTGTTTTACGTGTTCCAGGGCTTGTTGCTGTTCGGGAGTGTAGTGGTCTTGGGGGCTGGTCATGATTTTTCCTTTAATATGCGAGCGGGGACGCTTGAGCGATGATGAGGCTTGCACAAGGTCGAGAGCCAGGGGGCGGGTAGGTCTTTCCGGGACCGTCGAAAAGAGGGACCTTTTCGACGAGCCTACATGGACGTATTTACGGTGTGTCCCGGAAAGACCTACCCGCCCCCTGGCTCCGGCAGACCATAGACAACTGTCAGAACCAGTCGTTCTGCATATCCAGGTTGTCGCGGTTTCCGGCGCTGAGCAGTCGGGCGTAGCCCTCCAGGGGCGCCAGCTCCCAGTCCATGAAATACCGGGCGGTATGAACCTTGCCCCTGTAGAACTGTTCCTCGGAACCGGAGGCTCCGGACGACAGGGCCCGCTCGGCGGCCATGGCCTGTTTCAGCCAGATCCAGCCCACCAGTACCTTGCCAAACAGGTCCAGGTACATGGTGGCGTTGGACAGGCCATGGTCCGGATCGTGCGCCAGTTGCTCCTGCAGGTCTGTGGTGGCTGTCCGGAGTACCTCCAGCGCGCTTCTGAGCTGACTCGCCAGCGGCCCGCAGACATCCATGGCGGCGGCCTCGTCCAGGGTTGCCACGATACGGCGCTGGAATTCGGCGTAGCCGTCTCCGCCTTTCGGGCCCAGTTTCCGGCCCAGCAGGTCGATGCCCTGGATGCCTTCGGTGCCTTCGTGGATTGGATTCAGGCGGTTGTCCCGGTAGAGCTGCTCCAGCGGGTAGTCACGGGTATAGCCGGCGCCACCGAGTACCTGGATGCCCAGGTCCGAGGCGATGACGCCGTATTTCGATGGCCAGGTTTTTACCATCGGAGTGATCAGGTCCAGCAGCTCGGCTGCCGCCTTGCGTTCACTTTCGTCTGGTGCGGTGTTGGCGTCTTCCACCAGGGTGCTGGCGTAGAGGCACAGGGCCAGGCTGCCTTCGGCGTAGGCTTTCTGCATCAGCAGCATACGGCGGACATCCGCGTGCTGGATGATTTTCACCTGCGGTGTTTCTGGATGTTTGTTGCTGACCAGACGACCCTGGGGGCGGTCACGGGCGTAGTCCAGGGCTTCCAGATAGCTCTGATAGCCCATGGCGGCGGCGCCAAGGCCGACGCCGATGCGGGCTTCGTTCATCATCTGGAACATATAGCCGAGGCCCTTGTTGGCCTCGCCAACCAGATAGCCGACAGCGCCATCTTTCTCACCGAAGTTGAGCACGGTGGAGGTGGTGTTGCGGTAGCCCATCTTGTGGAGCAGGCCGGCCAGGGCGACGTCATTGCGCTCGCCCCGGGTGCCGTCGTCGTTGACGTGGAACTTGGGCACCAGAAAGAGGGAGATGCCCCTCACGCCGGCAGGGGCGCCTTCGATGCGGGCCAGTACCATGTGCACAATGTTCTCGGTCAGCTCGTGATCACCACCGGAGATGTACATCTTGTTGCCGAACAGACGGTAGCTGCCATCGTCCGCCGGTTTCGCCAGGGTGCGAAGGTCGCCCAGGGCAGAGCCCTGGCCCGGTTCGGTCAGCGCCATGGTGCCGCTGAAACGGCCATCCAGCATGGCTGGCAGATACTTGTCCTTCAATTCGTCGCGGCCAAAGCTCCTGAGCAGGTTGGCGGCGCCGATGGTGAGGAATGAATAGGCGGTGCTGGACACATTGGCAGCGTTAAAATACGACATGCTGGCCCGCAGCACCACTTCCGGCAGTTGTGACCCGCCGTCGTCGAAATCGTGGTGCGACGCCAGAAAGCCGGCTTCGGCAAAGGCATTCCAGGCCGGTTGGGTTTCCGGTATCAGGGTGACCTTTTCGCCATCAAAGGTGGGCTCGTTGGCGTCACCCTTCTGGTTATGGGGGGCAAAGTACTCGGCGGCGATATCCCGTGCGGTGTTCAGTGTGGCGTCGAAAATCGCCCGGTCATGCTCGCTGTAGCGTGGCCGTTGCAGCAGGGATTCTGTGTCGAGGACTTCGTAGAGTTGGAATTCGAGATCGCGATCGTTAAGCAGTTTTGCCATTGACAGTTTCCGGGGCAGAAGGCCCGGAGCAAGAAGCTCCGGGCCGGCTGATTCCTAGACCTCCAGCCATTCTTTGCGGATTTCAGGGTTGTTTCGCAGGTCTTCGGGGGTGCCTTCAAAGACAATGTTCCCCTCACCCATGATGTAGATGCGGTCGGCGACGTCCAGTGCGATGGAGAGCTTCTGCTCCACCAGCAACACCGCCAGGCCATCGTTTGCCATCTGCTTGAGGATGGCAGCCACATCGGCGACCACCTTCGGCGCCAGACCTTCCGTGGGCTCATCCACCAGGATGCACTGGGGGTCGCCCATCAGGGCCCGGAACATGCTGAGCATCTGCTGCTCGCCGCCGGACAGTACCTCCGCTGGTGTATGCTCACGTTCCTTGAGGCGAGGGAACCACTCGAACACCTTTTCCAGAGTCCACTTCTCGCCGGTCTGACCTTTTTTCTTCATGCCCAGTTCAAGGTTCTGGGCGACCGTCAGGCCCGGGAAAATAGCGCGGTCTTCCGGTACATAGCCAATGCCGGCGTGCGCTATCTGGTGGGGCTCCTGCCCGCTGAGGGTCTTGCCATCGAATTCCACGTGGCCCACTGGCGGCAACAGTCCCATTACCGCCTTGCAGAGAGTGGATCGACCTACCCCGTTGCGGCCCAGCAGGCTGACCACCTCGCCGCGCTCGACAGACATGTTGACGCCCCGGAGAACGTGACTCTTGCCATAGTAGGCATGCAAATCGTGAATCTTGAGCATCAGTGGACCTCCGTACCGAGATAGGCTTCCTGGACCGCCGCGTTATTGCGGATTTCATCCGGCGTACCGGTAGCGATGATCTCGCCATACACCAGCACGGAGATACGGTCCGCCAGTTCGAAAACCACACTCAGGTCGTGTTCGACCACCACCAGGGTGTTTTTGCCAGTCATACGCTGGATCAACTGGATGGCATCGTTGGCCTCGGTACGGCTCATGCCCGCCGTGGGCTCGTCCAACAGGATCACCTCGGCGCCGGACGCCACCGTGCAGCCCACTTCCAGGGCCCGCTGTTCGGCGTAGGTGAGCAGCGATGCCGGTGTGTCCGCCTGGCTGGAGAGGTTAAGCTCTTCTGCCAGGGCCAGGGCGTGCTCGGTGACCCTGTCCTGCTTCATCACGCTTTTCCAGAACGCGTACTTGTGCCCTTCCGACCAGAGCAGGGAGCAGCGCAGGTTCTGCATCACTGTCATGTTCTGGAACAGGTTGGTGACCTGGAAACTGCGGCTCAGCCCCATACGGTTGACCTTGTGGGCCGGCATGTTGTGGATGTTTTTGTCGAACAGTTTGATGGAGCCGTCGGACACCTTGAGCCGGCCACTGATCAGGTTGAACAGTGTCGACTTGCCGGCCCCGTTGGGGCCGATGATGACGTGACGTTCGTGTTCATGGACATCGAGGTTGACCCCCCGAATGATCTCCGCGCGCCCGAAGTTTTTCTTGACGGCCTTGAGTTCCAGTGCGTTGCGCTTGGTCATGCGTTACCTCCTTCAGACGTGGCGCTGATACGACGGGCGAGCATTGGCTTGCCATGGAACAACATCAGGCCGAAGCCGATGATGGCAATACCGAAGGAGACCAGCCAGGGTAATGCAGTGGTGGCATTTACGGTGAAGCCCATGAGCCCGAATGGCGCACTCGGATCCCAGCTGCGGAAATAATGGTAGGACAGTTCGATGACGCAGATGGCACCGAAAATACCGACCAGGCCCGCCAGGAGCATGTACAGGCGGATGCCGGTGTTGCCTTTCCAGCCGCCGGCTTTCCAGGTGAGATACTGGGTATGGACAATGCCCACAAGGCCCATGGGCGCGAACATTACGATGGAGATGAACAGCAGGCCGAAGTAAAGCACCCAGGCTTCCGTGTAGGAAGACAGTGAGCTTTCCAGAACGGTGACCAGTGCGGCGCCAACCATCGGCCCAATGAAGTAACCGATACCACCGATGTAGGTGCCCAGCAGAACAATACCTGACTGGATCTGGCCGACGGATTCATCGTTGACGATTTCATCGGTGATTACGAACAGCCCGCCCGCCAGGCCGGCGAACATTGCCGCCAGGGCGAACTGGATAAAACGCACGATGGTCGGGTTGTAGCCCACGAACTGTGCCCTTTCGGGGTTGTCCCGCACCGCGTTGGCCATCCAGCCCAGAGGCGTTTTCCGAAGCAGGTAGATGAAGATGGCGGCAATCAGTGCCCAGGCGACCACCAGGTAGTAGGTGTTGGTATTGGAGCCGTAATCGACGCCGAACAATGACGGCGCGGCGACACGGTTGCCGAACAGGCCGGCCTCCCCACCGAAGAAGTCGCTGAACATCAACGAGCTGGAGTGAACCAGCGCGCCAAGGCCCAGTGTGATCATGGCGAAGACAACACCCGCCCGGCGTACCGAAAAGCTGCCAAAGATGACGCCAAAGAAAAGCCCTGCGGCGGCCCCCACCACAGGAATCAACTCGAGTGGCAGGCCTTCCCCGCCGGCATCGTTAACCATTCTCAGTACGTGCATGGCGACATAGGCGCCCAGGCCGTAATAGACCGCGTGGCCGAACGAGAGCAGACCGGTGTTGCCCAGCAACATGTTGTAGGACAGCGCGAAAATGATGGCGATGCCCATATGGCTCAGCAGCGTGATGCCATGACGTGAGTCGAAGATCTGCGGCAGTATCAGTGCCAACAGCGGAATCACGACCCAGGGCCAGAACCTCAGCAGGTTGCTGGCACCTCCCGCAGCAGTGTTAGTAGCCATAGAGTTGTTGTCCTGTTGCGTTTTTGTAGTGGTTGTCATGCTTCACGCTTCCCGAACAGGCCACGTGGTCTGAAGATCAGGGTCAGCACCAGCAGCAGATATGGAAGCACGGCGGCAATTCGAGTGGTCTCCATATGCCAGAGCACCCCGAAGAAGCCGGAATCCTCAATGCCGAGGGAGCCAATGGCACCCGCCAGGGAGAAATTGATCGACAGGAAGAATGTCTGCAGGATGCCGATGATCAGTGACGCCACCAGGGCCCCGGGCACAGAGCCCAGACCACCGAGTACCACCACTACGAACACGATCGGGCCCATCATGAAGGCCATACCGGGATCCGTCACAAACTGAATACCACCAACAACGCCACCGAGACCGGCCAGGGCACAGCCAAAGGCGAACACGAAGGTAAAGACCATTGGCACATTATGGCCCAGTGCACCAACCATATCGGGGCGCGACAGAGCGCCCTGGATAACCAGGCCGGCCCGGGTCTTTTTCAGCAGAAGCCACAGACCCACGAACATGACAATGGCCACCAGGAGGATAAAGACCTTGAACATGGAATAGTCCAGGCCCATCAGGCTGAATGCCGTGAAGTCGAGTGAGGCAGGTGCCTTGTAGGGGACTGGTACGGTGCCCCAGAACAGGGCGACCAGTTCTTCGATCACGTAGGCGAGACCGAAGGTAAACAATAGTTCTGGCACGTGGCCATATTGATGCACGCGTCGCAATCCGTAGCGCTCCACTAAAGCGCCAGCCGCGCCGACAAGGATTGGTGCGAGAAACAGTGCCACCCAGAAGCCTGTAGCCAGGCCAAGAGTGTAGGCAAAATAGGCGCCCAGCATGTAGAAGCTGGCGTGGGCGAAGTTCAAGACGCCCATCATCCCGAAAATGAGGGTCAGGCCGCTGGACATCATGAACAGCAGCGTGCCGTACAGCACGCCATTCAGAATGGAATAAGCGATGGTTTCGAACATGGTGAGACGAATTCCTGGTTATTGTTCTGAAAGGCTCCGGCGGCGTTGCGCCGCCGGAGTTTGTTTCGGACTTACGGACGTCTCATGTCGCAGCTTGTAGTATCCGTAGCCTCTTCGACGGGAATATTGGCCACGGTGCGGAAGCCAACGCCGGAGTTATCAGCATCGTACTTGGCATCGGCATCCATTACGGAGATGTACATGGGCTGCAGGATCTGGTGATCCTTGGCGCGCATGGTCACCGTACCGGTGGGTGACTGGAATTCCATACCTTCCATTGCCTTGGCGATGGCAACGACGTCGTCAGCATCACCCACTTCCTCAATGGCGTTCTTCAGCATGTGCATCTGGTTATAGATGCGGTGGTAGTACCAGTCGATTTCCGGGTAACGTTCCTTGAACTCGACAAACCACTTCTCGTATTCCTCCAGGCCTTCATCCACGTTCACGTCGGCATGCCATTCGGAAACCTGGAACAGAATATCTTCACCGCGCGGACCGACCGCTGCCGGGGTGCCCAGACCGCCACCGTAGTAGGTGTAGGTGTTGACATCCAGGCCTGCACTGTCGATAGCGCGGACCAGCAATGACAGGTCGTTGCCCCAGTTGCCGGTTACCACTGTGTCGGCACCGGACTGCTCAATACGCGAAACATAGGGCGAGAAGTCACGTACCTGGGCGATCGGGTGCAGTACATCACCAACCACTTCGGCGTCCAGCTTCTCATCAACCAGTGCCTTCATGCGCTTGGAGATGAACTGGCCATGGGAATAGTCCTGGTTGATCAGGAAGATCTTGTCGATCTCGTCGTCCCGGGTCGTCATGAAGTTGGACAGCGCTTCCAGCTTGATAGCGCTGTTGGCATCAAAACGGAAGTGGTAGAAGCTGCAACGCTCATTGGTCAGGGCCGGGTCTACGGCGGCGTAGTTGAGGTAGAGCACCTTGTCGTCATTGCGGCGGTTGTTGCGATCCACCGCCTCGACGATGGCACCGGCGACGTTGGAGCCGTTACCCTGGGTGACGAAGTTGATGCCATTATCGACCGACCGCTGGACCAGCGATACGGATTCGGACGGGCTCTGTTTGTTGTCCATGGCCACGATTTCCACATCACGGCCGAGGATGCCGCCTTCGTTGTTGAGCTTCTCGGCGGCAAAGCGGAAGTGCTTCAGGCCGGCGTCACCCACGTTGGCGAAGGGTCCGGACAGAGGCTCGATGTAGGAAATGCGAATCGGATGATTGTCTGCCCAGGTGACGGTGGAAACTGCCATGGAAAGACCAATCATGGTGCCGGTGAACAATCCGGCCTTCTTGTTTAGTTGCATGGTTTTCTCCTGATTGTCGTTGCTTTTTGTGGCAACGGACTTCTTGTAATTGTTTGACAACGCCTCGAACTGTATAGCGAGCGCTTGTTCTATTCAATGTGACGAGCGATAATTTTTTGCTATGGATCTGCCTCCTGAAATTGGGTGAATTCAGCTGGTTGAGTTTCGTCCCACGAATCAAAGGTATAGTTGAATTACTCATCCAGTTCAACCGGTAAATTCACGTTTACCGGATTTTTACTGTAGCTGCTAAGGCCGGATTTGCACGTTACCGCTTAATGCAATCCTGGCCCCATGCAGGCATTGTCCGACAATCAACAACAAACGGAGTCCCCACATGACAGACCCGACCCCCGAGTGCCTCTGGCAACCCGATCAGGACCGGATTGAGCGCAGCCGCATGCACGACTTCATGCAGTGGCTGAAGTTGCATCGCGGCCTGGAATTCCGGGACTACAACGCCCTCTGGCAGTGGTCCGTGGACCAGCTGGAAGACTTCTGGGCCGCTTTCTGGGACTACTTCGAGATACGCTACTCAGTTCCTTACAGCCGTGTGCTGGATGGCCATCATATGCCAGGGGCGAAATGGTTCGAGGGCACCCGCCTGAACATGATCGAGCAGGCCCTGCGCTTCCATGACGACAATCCCGCTCGCCCCGCGATTATCTCCCGCTCTGAACTTCGCCCGTTGCAGACGCTGTCCTGGGGTGACATGAAGACGCAGGTGGCATCCTTCGCCCACAGCTTGCAACAGATGGGGGTCAGGCCCGGCGATCGGGTGGTTGCCTATCTGCCCAATATTCCGGAAGCCGTGGTGGCGTTTTACGCCTGTGCCAGTATCGGCGCGATCTGGTCCAGCTGCTCGCCGGATATGGGCACCCGTAGCGTGATTGACCGCTTTCATCAGATTGATCCCAAGGTGATGATCGCGGTGGACGGCTATCGCTATGGCGGCAAGGATTTCAGTCGCATGGAAGTGGTAAACCAGTTGCGCGACGAGCTGCCGACTCTCGAGCAGGTGGTTTTGCTGCCCTATCTGGATGCTGGCGCCTCTCTCGACGGGAGCACGGCCTGGTCCGACATGCTCACCCATGATGTGCCCATGACCTTCGAGCAGGTGCCGTTCGATCATCCCCTGTGGGTGGTTTACTCCTCGGGCACCACCGGCATGCCCAAGCCTATCGTGCACGGCCATGGCGGCGCCATGCTGGAGGGCCTGCAAGGGCAGGGGCTGCATATGGACCTGCAGCCGGACGACCGCTATCTGTGGTTCACCACCACCGGCTGGATCATGTGGAACGCCCAGATTGCCGGCCTGCTGGTGGGCAGTACGATCTGCATCTACGACGGCAACCCGGGTTATCCGGATCTGGGCACCCTGTGGCGATTTGCCGGTGAGGCCGGGGTGACTTTCTTCGGCGCCGGCGCCGCCTATTTCCTCAACTGCAAGAAGGCGGAGATCCATCCCCGGGAGTACGCGGATGTCAGCGCCATCCATTCCGTGGGTTCCACCGGCTCGCCGTTGCCGGATGAGGGCTACAAATGGATCATGAATGAGATCGGGGACGATGTTCTGGTGGCCCCCATCAGCGGGGGAACCGATGTGGCGGCGTCTTATGTGGGCTGCAACCCCATCATGCCGGTTTACGCCGGCGAGATGCAGTGCCGAACTCTGGGCACAGCGGTCTATGCGTTTGATGAGCAAGGGAACGCGCTGGACGACGAGGTGGGCGAACTGGTGGTCACCAAACCCATGCCCTCCATGCCACTGTACTTCTGGGGTGACGAGGACGGTCAGCGTTATCACGACAGTTACTTCGACACCTACCCGGGCGTCTGGCGCCATGGTGACTGGATCCGTATCACGCCACGGGGTGGCGCTATTATCTACGGGCGCTCCGACACCACCATCAACCGCCAGGGTGTTCGTATGGGCACCGGTGAGATCTACCGTGTGGTGGAAGAGGTTCCCGAAGTGATGGATTCACTGATTGTGGATCTGGAGTATCTCGGACGGGAGTCCTGGATGCCGCTGTTCGTGGTACTGCGTGAAGGGGTGACCCTGGATGACGACCTCAAGGGTCGTATCCGTGCCGCCATCCGGGACAATCTGTCGGCCCGCCATGTGCCCAACGAGATCATCCCCACGGCAGCCATACCCTACACACTCACCGGCAAGAAAATGGAGCTGCCGATCCGCAAACTGCTGCTGGGCCAGCCCCTGGCGCAGGTGGCCAGTCCGGATGCCATGGCCAATCCGGACAGCCTGGAGTTCTATATCCACTTTGCCGAAGAGCGGGGGACGGCCCCGGCTGAATAGCTGCCTGCGAGATCAGCGGAGGTTATAGTAGGCCGCCGTTGATCCTCGCTGCTGTTTGGCCCGCTCGATTTCTGCCCGGGCGACGGTGCGCAGATGCACCTCGTCCGGCCCGTCGAGGAAGCGCAGCGCCCGCCCCCAGGTCCACAGATACGCCAGCGGGGTATCCGGGGTCAGGCCCATGGCGCCAAACACCTGCATGGCCCGGTCCACCACCCGGGTCTGCAGCCGGGCGGCCACCAGTTTGATGGCGGATACGTCCACCCGGGCGGAGGCATTGCCATGGGTGTCCATCTTCCAGGCCGCCTGCAGCACCAGCAGACGGGCCTGGTCGATCTCCAGGCGGGATTCGGCGATCCAGTCCCGCACGTTTTCATACTCACTGAGGAATTTTCCGAAGGTGCGGCGCTCCAGCGACCGTTCGGTCATCATCTCCAGGGCCAGTTCACACTGGCCGATGGTGCGCATGCAGTGGTGGACCCGGCCCGGACCCAGTCGTGCCTGGGCCATGGCAAAGCCTTCACCGGGCTGGCCCAGCAGGTTCTCCGCCGGCACCCGCACGTTGCGGAAGGCGATCTCGCAGTGCCCTTCCGGCGAATGGTGCTGCATGATGGGAATGTTGCGCACCACCTCCAGGCCCGGTGTGTCCATGGGCACGATGACCATGGAGTGCTGCTGATGGCGGTTGTCCCCATGGCCGTCGTCGCAGCGCCCCAGCACGATGGCAAAGCGGCAGTTGGGATGGTTGGCGCCGGTAATGAACCACTTGCGGCCGTCCACCACGTAGTCATCGCCGTCCCGGCGGATGGTGGTGTTGATGTTGGTGGCATCGGAGGAGGCGGCATCAGGCTCACTCATGGCAAAGCAGGAGCGGGTGGTGCCTTCCAGCTGGGGTTTCAGCCAGCTTTCGTATTGATCCTCCGTCGCAAACCGGTGCAGCAACTCCATGTTGCCGGTGTCCGGCGCACTGCAGTTGAAAATCTCGGCAGCCCAGGGCAGGCGGCCCATGATCTCTGCCAGGGGCGCATAGTCCAGGTTGCTCATGGGGGTGCCGGGTTCTTGTTCCTTCAGCTCTGGCAGGAACAGGTTCCACAGGCCATCCTCCCGCGCCTGGGTCTTCAGCGGCTCAACGATTTCGAGGGGATAGTGGCCGGATGCGGCGGTGTTCAGCCAGTCGCTGTTACGGGGCAGGACGTGTTGTTTCATGAAACGCCGCATCAGGTTCTGGACCTGATGGGAGTCTTCCGAATAATCAAAATCCATGATGGGATGGGCCTTGGCGTCCGGTGAAAGTTCCGGTGAACGGGTCTGCCGCCAGCCTACTGCACCCGCGCTTGCCGGGCGTTGATGCAGGTCAAGCCCCGTCAGGGGCGGCGCGGGCCCGGTCGGCGGCTTCGTCGTCCAGCTCCTTCCAGGCGGCGTAACGGTGCAGGTCCGATTCCACCAGCCGCAGGCAAAGACCCACCACTGCGGCATCGTCCAGCAGACCAACACCCACGATCAGGTCGGGTATCAGGTCCAGCGGGTTGAGCACGTAGAGCAGGGCGCCGGCAATGGCGGCCACACTCTTCCACGGAATCTGACGGTAGCGGCCGTTCCAGAAGTCCCGCAGCAGCGAGAACATCAGACGGATATCGGTGGAAAATCGGCTGAGCTTGCTGCTGGACTGGACCTTCTCTTCCACTTTCTTCTGCCGTTCCAGCAGCGGTTCCAGGTCGTCCTCCCGGACGTTGCTGCTTTCCTGGTCCAGTGCCTGCCCGGCCCGACGTTCGCTGATGGCACTCATGGTCTGCCCCCTTGGTCTATGGGATGTACCCGAAGCATATCAAACCCCGAGGGAAACACAGGCCTGCAATGGCAATCTGTACGCACTTTCATAAAGCCTGTCCTGCTGCCGGGAAATGCAACTGGTATGATAACGGGCCTGCTTTGCCGACAATCCGCGGCCACGGGCCGCGACTGACCCAGGGAGATTACGAGATGAAAGGAGCACCAACCGTTTTCCGGGCCATTTATCTGATGGCCTTCGCTGTGATGCTGAGCGCTTGCGCAGCGCCAGGCCCTCAGTCGTCCGGCGGCCCGATTCCCACCGCACCGCTGACCAACACCTACTGGAAGCTGATGTCCCTGCAGGGTACCGGGGTCGACGTACCGCGTGGGGCGCAGGGCGAACCCCACATGATTTTCCGTGACGATGGCAAGGTAAACGGGTTCAGCGGCTGTAACCGGTTTGTGGGCGAATACACCGTCAGTGGCGCCAACCTGCTGTTCGACTCCATGGCGAGCACCAGAATGGCCTGTCCCGACGATGATTACGAAACGGTCCTGTACGAGGTGTTCTCGCAAACCGCCGGCGTGTTCCTGGAAGGCAAGGTGCTGAAACTGCTGAACGAGAAGGGCCACGAGCTGGCGCGTTTCGAGGCGGTGGCATTGCCCTGACTTACCACCTGGCCTTGTCCCACATTTCGGGATTGGCCCAGTACTTCGGGTTGTTCCAGGTGCGTTTGTGGTTGTAGGTGTTGATGTTATAGGTGTACAGGGTATGGCCCTGGTCGCCATCGGTACTGGCCTGGCGCACGAAGCCCAGGGCGATGAAGTCGTTGAAGACCCATTCACTGGCATTGCTGACGAGCACGGCAATCTGGTGGTTGCCCAGGTTGCGAAGCTGCCCGAGCAGTATCCGGCCAGTCTCCAGGGGCAGGCTCTCCAGGGTGTCTGTGACAAGGGCCAGGTCGTGGGGTTGGGCACTGGCGCCCGACAGTTCACCGGCGCCGGGGTCCAGAGCTTCAACGATAACGTCGGGATGGGCGGCCTGCCAGCTATCGGCAGCCTGTCTGGCGGCGTCTCCCGCCACCAGGAGTGAGCCTGGCCGGCAGTCCTCGATAACAGATGTGAACAGAGACCGGGCGTCCATGGTCGCTCCTTGTGGATAAAAAGTTTCCACCATGATACGCCCTTTGGGGCTGTTTGGTCTGTCACTCAAAGGAGGTGGCGCCAATACGGTGGATGCTCACATCCGCGCCATTGAACTCCTCTTCCTGGCTCAGGCGCAGGCCGGCCAACTGTCGCACGATACCGTAGATCACCAGGCCGCCCACAAAGGCGATGATCATGCCCGCGAGGGAGCCAATCAGCTGCGACATCAGGCTGACACCGCCCAGGCCACCAAGGGAGGCCTGGCCGAAGATCCCGGCGGCCACACCGCCCCACAGCCCGCAGACCCCGTGCAGGGGCCAGACACCCAGCACATCGTCCAGCCGTTCGATGCGGTTCTGGGCCCATTCGAACAGGTATACGAAGACGGCGCCGGCAATACCGCCGGTAATCAGGGCGCCGATCGGGTGCATCAGGTCGGAGCCGGCGCACACCGCCACCAGTCCAGCCAGGGGGCCGTTGTGGATAAAGCCGGGGTCCTTACGCCCCACCACCATCGCAACGATAGTGCCGCCCACCATGGCCATCAGGCTGTTGACCGCCACCAGCCCGCTGATTCCGTCCAGGGTCTGGGCGGACATGACGTTGAAGCCAAACCAGCCGACGGTAAGAATCCAGGCACCCAGGCCCAGGAAAGGAATATTGGAGGGGGCGAACGCTACCACCTTGCCCTGACGATAGCGACCGTGGCGGGCGCCCAGCAGCAGCACTGCCGCCAGGGCGATCCAGCCACCAACACTATGGACCACCACGGAGCCCGCGAAATCATGGAAAGGCGCGCCAAAGCTGTTTTCAAGCCAGGCCTGGAAGCCATGGTTGCCGTTCCAGACCAGGCCTTCGAAGAACGGATACAGGAAGGCCACCACCAGTGCCGAAGCCACCAGCATGGGGTAGAAGCGCGCACGCTCGGCAATGCCACCGGATACAATGGCCGGTATGGCGGCGGCAAAGGTCAGCAGGAAAAAGAACTTGACCAGTTCGTAGCCCTGATTTTGTGTCAGGGCCGTAGCATTACTGAAGAAATGATTGCCGTAGGCGATGTAGTAGCCGATGAAGAAGTAGGCGATGGCGGAAATGCCGAAGTCGGTCATGATCTTGACCAGTGCGTTGACCTGGTTCTTGTGTCTTACCGTGCCCACTTCCAGGAAGGCAAAGCCGGCGTGCATGGCCAGTACCATGACGGCACCGATCAGCAGGAAGAGTGTGTTCGCACTGTCGGTCAGGGTATGAATGGCTGATGGAATATCCACGGACAGGAGTGCTCCCGGTTTAGTGACTTGATAAGCCCGATGGATCACGCTGGTGCACGTCCCGGGCTCGACCTGGCGGGTTTCTAAGCAATAATCGGTCCGATTTGGTGCGTATGCCTTATTATTGGTCGGTTAGGTGGTTTCAGATGGTGCGAAAGGCCTTCAGGCTATGTGCCCCTGAAGAATATATGCACAGGAAGTGTGCAAATACATTCGTTGTGCACGTTTGTGGAGCTTTCTTGGTATCTGTCAGGAGGATCAGTGGTGACCAGTGTCAATGTGTCGGGGTTAAGCAAGTCCTACAACACCGGTAGCGGTGCAGTGCCGGTATTCCTGGATTTGTCCTTTCAGCTTGCAGCCGGGGAATCCCTGGCCCTGACCGGCCCGTCGGGGTCCGGCAAGAGTACCTTGCTGAATATCCTGTGTGGGGTGGAGGGCGTGGATGACGGCAGTATGCAGGTGCTTGGCCGCGACGGTGCCACCCTGACCGCCGACCAATGGGCGGGTCTGCGCCGTCGACGGGTGGGCGTGGTGTTCCAGGACAGCAACCTGATGCCTGCCATGACACTGGAAGAAAACGTGAAACTGCGTGCCGACCTGGCTGGCCGGTCGTTCGGCCCGGTCCGGGACTGGCTGGCGCGCCTGGGCCTGGCGGGGTTGGAGCAGCGGTATCCGGATCAGGTGTCCGGCGGGCAGAGGCAGCGGGCGGCCCTGGCCATGGTGTTTGCCATGGGGCCGGATCTGGTGCTGGCGGACGAGCCCACCGGCAGCCTGGACCGGCACACAGCCCGCGATGTTGCCGATGCGTTGTTCCACTGGCAGCGGACACAGGGGTGCGGCCTGATTCTGGCGACGCATGACCTTGCGCTGGCGGAACGATGCGACCGGCGCCTTGATCTGGCGGAAGGGGGGCAGGGGTGATACTCCGGGCCGTACTCAGCCATTACCGGCGCCACCCGCTGCAATTGCTGGCCCTGTGGCTGATCCTGACCCTGGCAACAGCGCTCTGGTCCGGGGTTTGGTCCCTCACTGGTCAGGCCCGGGACAGCATGACGGCGGGTGACAGCCAGCTGTCCGGTCGTCAGCAGGTAGTACGCAGCGATGGTGCCCCGGTCACGGTGGCCGACTTTGCCAGCCTGCGGCGTCACGGGCTTTGCGTGTTCCCCTGGCTGCAGGTGGCGACCGACGACGCCAGGGGGCAGGTGGTGGGCATTGATCCCCTGGCCATGGCCTGCTCCCGGGGGGCGGCCACGGGCTCCGGATTTAGCATGGATGGCCAGCCGTTCGTGGATATTGCCGAGGCAGCGGAACGGGCCGCCTCGGGTCACTCTGCCACCCTTCGTCTGTATGTCACCAAGGGAGACGCCTCGTTGCCTGAAGGCTGGCAGCGACAGGGCGACCCGGGCGGCCTGAGTACCGGTGAGCTGTCTGACAGCTTCCTGCTGAACCTGGATGCACTGGGGCTTCTGGTGGTGCTGGTGTCGGCATTGCTGATTCGCAGTGTCTATACCCTGGGTCTGGCCCAGCGCCGGGAGAGCCTGGGCCTGCTGGAGCGTTACGGGGTAACCCGCCGGCGATTACGGTTACATCTGTTGCTGGAACTGATGGTGCTGGCTGCTCTGGGTGTGGTGCCCGGCTACCTGCTGGGGCAGGGGCTGGCGGATGTTCTTGCTGGCGGCTTTGGTGCCGCCCTCGGCAACCTGTTTGAAACCGACCTGCTGGCCACCGGCGAGTCGCTCACCGGGTTCCTGGTGACGCTGGTAATGATGATCCTGGTGGTGCTCTGGTGTGGGCTGGACCTGCTCAGGGGAAATGCAGGCCGTACCCGCTCAAAGGCCCACCCGGTAATGGGAGCGGTCCTCATCCTGGCCGGCATGGTCCTCGTCGTGCCGGCGCAGAGCCTGGTGACCGTATTTCTGGGAACGGGTCTGGTGCTGGCGGGGGCTGGCCTGATGACGCCGGCGTTGCTGGGCTGGTGTCTTTCACCGTCGCCTCATATGCCACCCCTGAAACTCTGGCGTCGTCGGGAGCTCGGTGTTCTGGCCGGTCGCCTGGCATTGCCACTGGTGGCCCTGCAGCTGGCTGCCGGAACGGTGATTGCGGTCCATGCGCTGGTGTCTACCTTCGAGGGCACCTTTCATGAGTGGCTTGACCAGCGACTGGCCGGTGATGTGTTTGTGGAAGTTCCGGAGGGCAAGCCTCTGGCGCCGGCGGCTACCTGGCTGGAGTCGCAGGACGGCGTGGCGCAATGGCATCCGGTACTGCGGGGAGCCGCCGGCCTGGGCATGAACGGTGAGAACCGGCAAGTAGACCTGATGGCAACAGACACAACATCGACCCTGATCCGCCAGTGGTCCCTGCTGGCCTCTGTCTCTCAACCCTGGCAGGCCTTGGCTGACGGCGATGTGCTGGTCAACGAGCAACTGGCCCGCCGACAGGATTTGAAACCGGGCAGCCAGCTGACACTGGTTATCGCTGATAAAGAGAGAGTGGTGGAGGTCGTCGGGGTGTATGCCGACTACGGCCGGCCCGCCGGAGAGGTCCTGGTGGATACACGCCATCTGCCCGACGGCTTTGTGTCCGGTTTCCGCTCCCTGACCATTGATCTCGCCGATGGCAGCGGCGGTGTCTCCCGTAGCGATCTGGTTGCCGGGCTGGAAGCGGCCTGGCAGGTCGGATCCCTGCAGGTGCGGGACAATGAGACCATCCATCGGCTGGCCACCCGGATATTCGACCAGACCTTCGCCCTGACCCGGTCGATCAGCTACCTGACCCTGCTGCTGGCGGGCGTGGCCCTGCTGATGACCGGCTGGGTGGTGCTGCGCTCCCGGGCCTGGTATTTCGGTCTGCTCTCTGCGTGGGGGCTGACTCACCGCCAACGTCGGCAAACCATCACCATGCTGACTGCGGAATTCATGGTGGCCATCTGGGTGGCGGCATTGCCGGTGGGCATCGCCCTGACCTGGGTCCTGGTGGACCGCATCAACCCGGTGGCCTTTGGCTGGACGCTGCCCATGGCTATCTACCCCGGGTACTGGCTGGAATTGCTGCTCCTGTTTGGCCTGGCTGCGGTGGTGGTGGGCTGGCTGGCCAGCAGCGGTCGGACAGAGGCACCTGTGCAGGCACCACGCCTGGATGGAGGGCAGGAACGATGACCAGAACATTGATCCGTTACGCCCTGGCCGCTATCTGGCTGGTGATGGCCGCCGGTTGCACAGAGACGCCGGAACCGGAGGGCTTTGCCGGCCTGGCGGACTCGGCACCGGAGTCCGACTTTCATCAGCCCTCGCCGGAAGACCGGATAGAGTTGCCTGAAGACTGGGGCCCCCACCCCGAACACCGGATCGAGTGGTGGTACCTGACCGCCAACCTGGAAACGGCGGAAGGCGAGCCCATGGGCATCCAGTGGACCCAGTTCCGGCAGGGGCTGGAGCCGCGGCCGGAGGCTGAAGAACCACCTCCGGCCTCCCGCTGGCCGCTGCAGTCCGCATGGATGGCTCACGGGGCGGTGTCTTTCCAGGGCAATCACTGGTTCTCGGAACGGTTTGCCAGGGGCAATATCGGCCAGGCCGGTGCCCGGGCCGAGCCCCTGCAGGTCTGGCTGGACCACTGGCAACTGGAAGCGGTTGAACCGGGCCGGTGGCAACTGACCGCTTCGGGGGAAAGCTGGTCCTACCAATTGGAGCTTGTCCCTGATGACAGGATCATTCGCCACGGTGACCAGGGCTTCAGTGCCAAGGCGGACAATGGGCAGGGTTCCATGTATTTCAGCCTCACTGACATCGCCATTAGCGGTACCGTTACCGTGGATGGCGTGGGCCACCAGGTGACCGGTACCGGCTGGCTGGACCGGGAGTGGAGCAGCCAGTTCCTGCGCTCCGACCAGCAGGGCTGGGACTGGTTTGCCCTGCGGCTGGATGACGGCAGCAGGCTGATGGTGTTCCGCGTTGGTCGTGGGGAGGACGCTTTTCGTTCCGGCACCCTGGTAAATGCCGATGGCAGCGTACACAGCCTTACCCGGGGCCAGATCCGGTTAGCGGCCGAGAGCTACCGGGAAACAGAGCGGGGGGACATTCCGGTGACCTGGCGGATCGAGGTGCCGTCCCGGGCGCTGGATCTTGTTGTGAATGCGCCGCAAGGCGACTACTGGAACGCCGGTTTGTATCCATACTGGGAAAGCCCGGTGACCGTTACCGGAACGGCCAACGGGGAGGGCTACATGGAACTTACCGGCTACACTCAGTAACTGTATGGATGTCGACCATGGCCTATAGTGACGGGGCGAATTACGTCCCTGGCCAAGGCAGTACCGATCATGACTATCCTGACTCGTTTGAAAATCCGCAGCCGGCTGTTGCTGGCCGTTCTGGTGCCGGTGATCCTGACTGGCGCTACCATCGCATGGCTTACGGCATCGCAACTGAAGGCGAGCGGTGAAGCGGAGTTGCAGCGGTTGGAGAGGAATCTCACCGAGGCCCGCAAGGAGGGCCTGAAAGACCTGGTGCAAACCGCCCAATCAATAATCAGTGAAGCCCGGAGTGATCCTGCCCTGAGCGACGAGGAAGCCCGGCAGGAAGCCCGCAGCCGCATCAGGTCCATCAAGTTCGGCAATAACAACTATGTGTTTGCCTGGCGTCGGGACATGTTCAACCTGGCTTACCGGCCAGACCCTGACAGTGAAGGTCCTTCCGGAGACCCGCAAGTCCGCGAGCTGATCGGTGACCTGTTCGAAGCTGCAGCCGGCAACGGTTTTTACGCGTATGACTGGCCCAACCCGGCGGCAGGTGGTGACGTCGAGCCCAAGCTGTCCTATGCCACCTTGATTGAAGACTGGGACTGGATGATTGGTGCCGGCGTCTACATTACTGACATCGAGGCGACTCTGGCAGAGGCCAGGGCCGAGATTGACGAAAACATCGGCCAGGCGCTGGCGTTTATCCTGATGGCTACCGTGGTTGTGATCGTGCTGGCTGCCGTACTGGGTGGACTGGTGGGGCGCACGGTGACCCGTCCGCTGGCCCGGGTCAGTGACATGATGCGGGAAGTGGCGGAAGGTGACGGTGACCTGACCCACCGGCTGCCGGACGAGGGCGATGATGAGCTGGCGGAGCTTTGCCAGCGCTTCAATGCGTTTATTGGCAAGATCCACGGCACCATCCGTGAGGTGGATGAAACCACCCATCAGGTCGCATCGGCGGCGGAGGAACTGAGTCGTGTTGCCGCAGAAACCCGGGCGTCGGTCCAGGTCCAGGGCTCGGAAACCGACCAGATTGCATCGGCCATTAACGAAATGGCTGCTACGATTCACCAGATTTCGAAAAATGCCAACGAGGTGCAGCAGGCGGGAGCCGATGCCGACCGGCTGGCCAGGGACGGGGGGCAGACCATGGCGGGGTCCCAGCAGTCGGTGGGTCAGCTGTCGAAGAATATCCTGGAGAGCGCTACTGCTATTGAATCGCTGGCCGCCCGCAGTGATGATATTCAGAAGGTGCTGGATGTCATCCATGAGGTAACCGACCAGACCAACCTGCTGGCGCTCAATGCGGCTATCGAGGCCGCCCGGGCCGGCGAGCATGGTCGTGGTTTTGCGGTAGTGGCCGATGAAGTGCGACAGTTGGCCAAGCGCAGTGGTGAATCAGCCGGGCAGATCCGGGAAATGATCGACGGATTTACCAGTGAAACCCGCAGTGCCGTCGAACGAATGCGGTCGTCTCAGGGCCTTTCTGACGAGACGGTGGAGCGAATCAACCACGCCAGCTCCGCCTTGAGTACGATCGAGCAGTCGGTGGAACACATCCATGATCAGGTCACCCAGATCGCCACGGCGTCTGAACAGCAAAGTCAGGTGGCTGAGGAAATCAACAAGAATGTGGTGCGCATTGTGGAAGCAGCCCACAATAGTGATACCGGTGTTACGCAAACCAACGAGGCCAGTCAGGAATTGGCCCGTCTCGGCGAGCGTCTGCGGGAGTTGGTATCCCAGTTCAGGGTATAGTGTTCACCGGCACCAGACCGAGGATGGCCGACAAACCAACAAAGACTGATCCTGAAATAAGGAAAGCCGATGGAAATCAAGACATTTGAAGACCTTATTGACTGGGTGCGGGACATGCACCGGTTTCTCGCCCGCAGCATGCATGAAAGCGCGGACGGCAATACCGATGAACAGGCCAGTGCGCTGCTCACCTACCTGGCGGATCACGAGCAGGAACTGGTGCGTATCACCGACGAGTTCGAGCGTCAGGCGGAGCAAAAGACGCTGAAAACCCGGCTGTACGATTATATGAAGCACAAACCGGTGAAGGTGAACGATCCTGCGGACACCCACTTTGCATCGCTGGGGTTTGAGGAAATTTGCGCGGAAATTTTCCGCTTCCACGACCAGGTTATCGACCTGTATGACAGCCTGGCGGGCAAGGCGGAAATTATGGAAGCCAAGGACCTGATGGATTCCCTGAAGAAGATGGAAGAAAACGAAGCCATGCGCCTGGCGCGGCAGGTCGCCAGCACCCGGGACATGTGAGCCGGCGACCGGAGGGCCGGCCACCGGAGATTACCCTGCCTCAAATGGCGGTGTACCCACCATCCAGGGGCAGGGCGACGCCGGTAGTAAAGCCGGCACCTTCCGAGCAGAGGTACAGCACGGCGGCGGCCACTTCCTGTGGCTGGCCAATGCGGCCGATGGGGTGCATGTTCTTGTGGACCTCTTCCTTGCGGGGGTCTTCCTCGATGGCCCGGCGCAGCATGTCGGTGTCGATGATGGCGGGGCAGACGGCGTTCACCCGCACACCCCGGCGGCCGTACTCCACCGCCGCGGACTTGGTCAGACCGACCACGGCATGCTTGCTGGCACTGTAGATGCTCATTGCCGGGGCGGCGCCGAGGCCTGCCACCGATGCGGTGTTCACAATCACACCACTGCCGGCATCCACCATTACCGGAATCTCGTGTCGCATGCATTGCCAGACACCCTTGACGTTGACATCCATGATGGCATCAAAGACGTCCTCGTTGCCGTCGGCCAGCTTGTTGCGCTCCAGTTCCACACCGGCGTTGTTGAAGGCAAAGTCCAGGCGGCCGAATTGCTCGACGGTCTGGTCTACCAGGTGTTTCACGTCGCCCGCCTTGATGACATCACAGCGTATGAAAGCAGCCTTGCCGCCGGCCTCGTTGATCGCCGCTGCCACCTGCTCGCCCGCTTCCTGGTTGATGTCCGACAGCATCACGCTGGCGCCGGCGTCGGCAAATGCCCGGGCGGTGGCCTCACCGATACCCGCGGCGGCACCGGTGACCAGGGCCACCTTTCCTTCAAACGGCTGAGTCATTTGTTGTTCCTCTGTTGTCATTGGTATTGGCGGGCAATGGTATCCTTTTTCCGCGAGTGGAAGAAGCTGGCCATTGTCAGGCGTACCGGCGCAACGGCGGCAAAAGGTGAAGGGCCAGCCGTGAAACGCTATGATCTGCCGGCAAACCGTTATTAACGAATTAACCAAACGGGACACTAGTGGTGCTGGTTGTACAGGTTGCCAGGGCAATTATTATCTGCCTGCTGATTCTGGCGATGACGCTGATCGGTATTGGCCCGATGATGCTGATGGGGCTGGTCAAGGTGCTGGTGCCCATCAAATGGCTGCAGAAGCTTTGCTCCCTGGGGGTGATGTGGATCGCCGAAACCTGGGCCGAGGGCCTGAAAATCATCTTCAGGGTGATGACGCCTACAGTCTGGGATATCCGCAGTGACGTCACCCTGGAGCGGGACCAACCCTACCTGGTGATCAGCAATCACCAGTCCTGGGTGGATATTCCCGCGCTGGTGGAAGTGTTCAACCGACGGGCGCCGTTCTTCAAGTTCTTCCTCAAGAGGGAGCTGATCTGGGTGCCGCTGGTGGGGCTGGCCTTCTGGGCGCTGGACTATCCCTTCATGAAGCGCTACAGCAAGGAGCATCTGGCAAAGCACCCGGAAGACCGGGGCAAGGACCTGGAGATCACCCAGCGCGCCTGCGAGAAGTTCCATGACCTGCCGGTGACCGTGGTGAACTTCCTGGAGGGCACTCGCTGTACGTCGGCCAAGCATCGCCAGCAGGCTTCACCCTACCGGCATCTTCTCAAGCCCAAGTCCGGTGGCATTGCCTTCGTGATGGCCGCCCTTGGCAAGCAGATGCGTTACCTGCTGGATGTCACCATCGTCTACCCGGAGGGGCGGATCCCCGGATTCTGGGAGCTGCTCAGCGGCCAGGTGTCCCGGGTGATTGTGGATATTCGCAGCCGCACCGTGCCGCCGGAACTGTTCATGGGGGATTACGCCAACGACCCCGACTTCCGGGAGACCTTCCAGGCCTGGGTCCGGCAACTCTGGGAACAGAAAGATGCCCGCATCGAAGAGATCAGGCGCCAAGGTTGATCAGGCCGCGAATCAGTGCCGCCAGCCCGGCCACTGCGGCAATTCCAAGAATGATGGGGCGCAGGGCCTCGAAGGGCAGCCGGTTTACCAGGCCAGCAGAGAGCCAGAAGCCAATGAATACCCCGGGCATGGTGGCCACGAACAGCCATAACTCGGTGACGCCCAGGTACCCCGATAGCACCAGCGTGGCCAGTACGAAGACATTGGCGAACAGGAAGAAGGCCGACATGTTGGCGCGTACCAGCGGGCCCTTCTCGTTCTGGTAGATCATGGCTATGGGCGGGCCGCCAACGGCGGTAATGGTGCCCATGTAGGCGGACGCCGTGCCGGCAATCACGCTGTTGCGCGGGTTGAGGCGGGGTTTCAGGCCGGCAACGCTGAGCACCACCGCCAGCAGGATCAAGGCTCCAAAGATCAGCTCAAAGCCCTGGGCGGTTATGACCGTCAACGTGAATCCCGCCAGCACGGCGCCGATCAGGCCACCGCCAATGGCGTAGCGCACTTCCCGCACCTGCAGGCTGGTTCGGTTGCGAACCAGCATCAGCACCGTCAGCACCCCCGCGTTCAGGGTCAGTGGCGCCGGGATAAACACCGGCGAAATCAGGAACAGCAACGGCGCCGCCAGGGTGCCGATACCATAGCCTGCCACACCCTGCAGGCAGGACCCGGCCAGCACCACCAGGTTGGCCAGAAGAAGGTGATAGATGGTGATGTCTGCCGGCACGGTACGGGCCTTGTCGGGTGGAGTGATAACAGCTTTGAGGCAATAATTTATAACACACAGCTTGATAGGTTGCTATCTGTGGCCATGTGGTAAATTGACGTCCCGGATTCCAGTGGAGTTATGCCATGTCTTCATGCCCTTGTGGCAGCAGTCAGTCCTACCCGCAATGCTGCCAGCCATACCATCGCCAGGAGGCGGTTGCCCGGACCCCCGAAGCCCTGATGCGTTCCCGCTACAGCGCTTTTGTGCTGGGCCTGACGGATTATCTGCTGGCCACCTGGCACCCGGATACCCGGCCCGCCACGCTGGTTCTGGCGGATTCCCCGGAGTGGGTCGGCCTTCAGGTATTGTTGTCCGGGTCTGAGGGCGATCGGGGGCACGTACACTTCCGGGCCCTTTACCGTATGCCGGATGGATTCGGCTACCTGGAAGAGGAGTCGGACTTCGTTCAAGACGAGGGACGCTGGTACTACCTCCGTGGCAAGACTACGGAAGGCCGGCTTAGTCCGGGCAGGAATGACCGTTGTCCCTGCGGCAGCGGGAAGAAATTCAAGGCCTGCTGTCGGGTATGAGCTTGGTAGAGGACCGAGGTTTATGAAACAACCGATCACCGGCTATCACAAAGATGAAGAAGATCACTGGGTCGCTCAGCTGGCCTGTGGCCACAACCAGCATGTGCGGCACCAGCCACCCTGGGTCAACCGGCCCTGGGTGGAGTCCTGTGAGGGCCGGCGTGCCATGCTCGGGTTCGAGCTGAATTGTGTGAAGTGTGATGAGGGCGCCCCGGAAGACGAGCGCCCCCGATCCGTCTGAAGCGGTTCAGTCCTGTAGCGCCTGCAGAACCGCCTTGGCGGCGCCTTCGGAGGAGGCCGGGTTCTGGCCGGTGATCAGGTTGCCGTCCACCACGATATGGGGCGCCCAGTCATCACCACGGCTGTAGTTGCCGCCATTTTCTTTCAGCATGTCCTCCACCAGGAAGGGCACGACGCTGGTCAGGCCTGCCGCTTCTTCCTCACTGTTGGTGAAACCGGTCACCGTACGGCCCCGCACGAAATAGTCGCCGTTGGGTGATTCCGGGTGCCGGAAAATGGCAGGCGCATGACAGACCGCGCCAATGACCTTATCCGCCTTGTTGGCTTCTTCCAGCAGTTTGATGGAGTCGGCATCGTCGGCCAGGTCCCACAGCGGACCATGGCCGCCCGGGTAGAACACTGCGTCAAACTCATGGATGTTTACATCACCGAGCTTCTTGGTGCTGGCCAGCGCCTGTCGTGCCTGGTCATCTTCACTGAACCGGCGGGTGCTGTCGGTCAGGGCGTCCTCCGCTTCACTGTTGGGGTCGACCGGCGGCTGCCCGCCTTTGGGGGAGGCCAGGGTGATATCGGCGCCGGCGTCGCGGAACACGTAGTAGGGAGCGGTGAACTCCTCCAGCCAGAAACCGGTTTTATGGCCGGTATCGCCCATCTGATCGTGAGATGTCAGTACCATCAGTACTTTCATGTGATTGCCTCCCTTGGGTACGAAATAAGTGTGAGCGCTTTCACCGCCCGTTATTACCAGTTGTTGGTGCGATCGGGGTCAATTACAACCCTGTCGGCTTACGGTCTTCCCCCGGGCCGCAGGACTCGCAGGCGTACCGACGCCGATAGCGTCGGTCGGCCCAGCGTTCGTAGACCACCTGTGCCAAAGGCCTGAACAAAGGCCAGGTCAGGGGGCGGAACAGCCAGCCGGCAGGGGTATGGGACCAGGCACGAACCGTGGCATCCAGGCCGATGTGCCAGGTGCCATCGGCGGTCACCAGGTGGAGCCTGCGGAGCAGGGCTTCACGCCCCGGGGCCAGTGGGCCGTCGTCAGGTTGCCGGTGAATATCGACAAAGCCGAGCCCGCCCCGTTCCAGGCGCCTGAGGGTGTTGACTTCACGACGGCAGAGCGGGCACTGGCCATCGTAGAAAAGCATATCCATACCTTCTCTCCCCGGTAATGTGGTGTCCGTTTGCGACAGGTTGACGAGTCAGTCAAGGGCACCAGGTGGAAGATGTACGGCAACAGCGGCTGCCGGATCACTGGACTGTGTGCCGGTTCCGCGATGGTGGTTGGTTATCGGGGTCTGTAGCCGGTAAGCTGATACCCGACTTTGCAAGGAGGGTGTACATGAAACACAAGGAAAAGGAATGTACCTGGGCACCAGGTATGCAGGACGCTGATGTCTCCTACATGGGCCAGCATACCTGGGCCGAAATTGCCCGGGCCAGGAAAGAAGCGAGCCGCCAGAATGGCCCCGGTTCCCCGAAAGGCCTGTTTATCGTCCTTGGGCTGGGGGTGGTGGCTCTGGCCGTTGGCGGTTGGGTGTTTTACTGACGCCCGACTATCCACGGCGGCTGGGCCAGGATGGCTTCACGGGCGACGTACTTTTCATTTTCCACCTGTTGCGCCAGCTCCTTCAGTGCTGGCGGCAGGTGCTGGCCCCTTCTGGTGTCGGCCAGTGAAGCCAGTAGTGAAAGCTGCTGGTGACGATCCTGGAATTCCCCGTACAGCGACTGCTGGCCCTTCAGTTCCTTCAGCAGTGTCTGGTAGTGCGGCTTGTCCAGTTCCGCCAGATATCGCAGGCGCTTGAGTGCCTTGCGCAGCTCATGGAAATCGTCGTCCGCAGCCTGGTGAGAGAGGCCCCGGAAAAGCTCGAGACACCGGTTGCCACGCTGTTGCACGGTGTCGTGTATGGCCGCGGGTGTGGTTTTCTTCAGTGCCCGCTGCAACGGTTTGCCGGTAACCGTCGCCTGCCATTTTTTCAGCCCCTTGTGCCATGCCTTGCTGTCCATTTGCCGGCACAGTGACTGTCGTTCCTCCTCCTGCCACTGGCGGTATGTCTCCAGGGCGCCGGAGGCTTTCAGGGAGCGGCGTAATCGTGGGTTGGCGGCCGACTGACCTTCAAGATAGAGCAGGAATACGTCCAGATCCCGCAACAGGCTGGTCTGCTCGGCCATGCGCTTGAGCGGCTTCATCCCCTTGCGGAGGGCGTTCTCGCCGGTAATGGTGACGATGGCGTCGGTAACGGCCCGGGTGCGCCTGAGGTTGACCCTGAACCGATGCAGGAATTCCGGGTCCATGCCCTGTGCCACGCCAGGCTGCAGGGCACGGATGGTCTCCAGTTGGTGATGCAGCGCCGCGGGTACCTGCTGTTGCAGGTCATCCCCGGCTTCCGGTGCCTTTGGCGCCTTGCGGCGGAACAGCTGGTAGCTGGCTTCCGCCGGGGGCAGGTGGTGCACCAGCTTTGCCCTTCCCCTGGCAAGCTGGTGCCAGGACGTTACCGGGATTTTCAGGTGCATGACGGCGCCCGTGACCAGCTCCGGCACCTCGTCGCCGGTCAGAATGCCGGCCAGGTCCGTCAGCGCCGGGTTGTGTCCGATCACCGTGATGGAAGGGGCATCACTGTTCAGGTGCTTCAACCATCTGAACAGTCGCTTCCAGCGGAAGGTGTACAGTTCCGGGTCGAAGTGAACCCGGGAGGCCAGGTTCCGTTCCGGTAACTGTTCCATCACCCCCTCAATGGTCTGACGGGCCCGGAAGGCATGGCTGGCATGGACCGGGCCATCCAGCGCGCCCAGCTCGAGCAGGGCCCGGGCCATGGCGTCCACCTGGCGTTTACCGCGATTATTGAGGGGCCGGTCCATATCCCGCAGGGAGTCGTCGGTCCAGCTGGACTTGGCGTGTCGGATCAGAAACAGGTCTTTCATCGCGGACATCCTCTGTGCAATCTGCAGCTTTCCCCTGTGCATCGTTGGTGGCGGGCAGTTATCATGTCGCCGGTGGAGCCGGTTTAATGCGAATCGCTTGAACATAGCGGCCACCCAATCCACTCCAGGAGCTTGCGGGCCAGCGCGGGTTCGAGCTCCCAACAATAAAACCAAAGCGGGAAGTAATCATCATGACATTACGCTCCAAGCTCAAGGCAGCAACGCTGCTGTTGACGCTTTCCTTCGCAAGTACCTCGGCCCTGGCCGACGAAACCTACACTCTGAAACTGGCTGAAACCTGGGGCCCCAACTATCCCATTCTCGGTGATACCAACCGCAGCCTGAAGGCCATGGTGGAAAAGATGTCGGAGGGCCGGCTGAAGATACGTATCGACTCCTCCAACAAGCACAAGGCGCCGTTTGGCATCTTTGATATGGTCAAGGCAGGCCAGTACGACATGGGGCACACTGCCTCCTACTACTACAAGGGCAAGATTCCCAACAGCATGTTCTTCACTACCGTACCATTCGGCATGACTGCGCCGGAACAGTACGCCTGGTTCTATTATGGTGAAGGCTTCGACCTGGCACAGAAAGTCTACGGTGAACACAACATGCTGTCGTTCCCCGGTGGTAACACCGGCGTGCAGATGGGCGGCTGGTTCCGGGAGGAAATCACTTCCCTGGAAGACCTGCAGGGCCTGAAGATGCGCACGCCCGGGTTTGCCGGTGAGGTCATGTCAGACATCGGCGTTGCGGTTACCAACCTGCCCCCGGGTGAGCTGTATACCGCCCTGGAGCGCGGCACCATTGATGCCCTGGAGTGGGTGGGGCCCGCTCTCGATCTGCCCATGGGCTTCCACCAGATCGCCGACTACTACTACGGTGGCTGGCAGGAGCCGTCCGCGGAACTGCAGTGGCTGATCAACAAGGATACCTGGAACGAGCTGCCGGAAGATCTGCAGGAAGTGCTGCGGGTGGCCATGCGCACCGCCGCCTATGACATGTATATCCAGACCATGCATGAAAGCGGCAAGGCCTGGAGCAGCATTCAGGAAGATTATCCGAACGTGAAGTTCCGTACCTTCCCGGATGAAGTCATGGACGCCCTGCGTGCTTCCACCAAGAAGCTGCTGGCGGAGATGGCCGAGGATGATCCGCTGACCAAGGAAATCATCGATTCCCAGCGTGAATACCTGGAACAGATCCGCCCGTGGACCAATATTTCTGATCGGGCTTATCTGAATAACTCGGATATTGAATAAGTCTGAGTGTTCGCAGGGAACTGGTTAACTGACCGGTTCCCGTAAACAACAAACCCCGCCTTGAGCGGGGTTTGTTGTTTCTTAAAGGGCACTTCTGTTCGGAGCATGACCGAATCAGGCAGACTTGCTGTGCTGGCGGGCAAACCGGAGACCGATCAGGCCAAGGCCGAGAAGGGCTAGTGAGCCGGGTTCGGGGACTGGCACATCAACAACCCGGATAAAGCCGGCGGCAAAGGAAAAATCATTACCTTCTTTGCCTTGGGGATTTAGCCAGAAGCTGTTGAAACCGCCGTCGATACCGAGAGTGACGTCTTCAAACAGATAGCTCGTGTAGCTGTTGCTGGCCTGTTTGACGCCCAGTACCCAGTCTACTGTGGTGCCTTCCCAGGCTTGGGGTACGATCAACTGGTAGAGATATTTGAACTCATCATCCGAGCCTGAGACCATCAACTCAATACCGGAGATTTCGCCTGCCTCACTATCCTTGCCTACATAGGTAAAATCATTACCGGGGCTACCCCACAAGCCGTTAGTATGGGCGGTGATAACGCTAGAGTCGGCGATGTTGCTTGCAAAATAATGACAGGCATCGGCGTAAGCACCATTGGCACTCGCACTGTAAGTATCGTTGACACCACCGTTGATGCAAGCCACCGGAGCTGCCTGCACGGCCATGGAGGCAGCCATCAGAATGCTTCCGGATATCAATGCTGTTGCTTTATTCCTGTGTATTCTCATTTTTCTCTCCTGACGATGTACATTGACATCGGATGTCGCGTGCTACGCTCCATTTGCGCAGACTATCTGACATCTTTATAAGCATGGTTCATGCCATCGGTGTATTTTATTGAATTTTAAAGGGTAAAAGATGCTTAGAATGCTTGGAATGTAAAGAATATCGACGTTTTTCGGCCGACTCCGGTGATAGGGCGACGCCTCGATTCAAGGCTTGTAGAAAATTCAGGCAATAAGGAAGGAGGCCTGTGAGCTTTTGCCGGTCTATGGTCCCGGGTTATGCTTCACCAATAATCACAATGGGAGCAAAACCATGTCTGATCGCCTAAATGGAAAAATCGCCATAATTACCGGTGGCACCAGTGGCATCGGCGAAGCCACGGCCCGCCGTTTCGTGGAAGAAGGCGCCACGGTGATCATCGCGGGTCGCAGTGTGGACAAGGGCGAGAAGCTGGCGGCAGATCTGGGGTCGAACGCCGTTTTCCAGCAAGCGGACGTCATGAACGAGGCTGACATTGCGGCCCTGGTGGACGGGGCCGTTGAGAAGTTCGGTCGCCTGGACTGCCTGTTCAACAACGCCGGTGCCGGCGATCGCACCACCCTGGACTCGGTTACCGAAGACGAGTTCGGCCATATCATGCGCCTGCTGACCGGCAGTGTGGTGTTTGGTATCAAACATGCCGCCCGGGTGATGCGGGAGCAGGGCTCCGGTTGCATCATCAACAATTCCAGCATTGCGGCCCATCGCCTGGGGCAGGGCGGCTATCTCTATTCCGGTGCCAAGGCGGCGGTCAGCCACCTGACCCGGCTCGCCGGTGTCGAGCTGGGGGCTGATGGCATCCGGGTGAATGCCATTTCACCGGGCGCCGTGGCCACGCCCATCTTCTGGGGTGGTTCCGAGCGGGCCAACACCCTGAGTGAAGAGGAAAATCAGGCCAAGCTGGAAAAGCTCGAGAAGAACCTGGCGAAGGCGACGCCGCTGCCCCGGGCGGGGCTGGCGCTGGATATTGCCAACGCGGCCGTATTCCTGGCCAGCGACGAAGGCTCCTTTATCAACAGCCATGACCTGGTGGTGGATGGCGGCCGGATATCCATGTTCAATGAAAAGTCAGGCTGACCAGCAGATGAAAGGGAACGGGAAGGCCGGGGCCTTCCGTTATAGCTGTGTAAAGAATTCGGACAGTTATTTTGTGGGCGGCCGGGGAGGCCGCTATGGAGGCAGAAGCCGGTAGACCCAGGCGCTGGTGCCATCCGCCAGCGTCATTCTTACCCGTTCATAGCGGATTCCCAGCCGTTCATAGCGGTCGAGCCGTGCCAGTTCTTCCGGGGTGACCTGAAGAAGCTTTCCTTCCACTTCCGCTCCCTTCTCGGGTTCGATATCCAGCGCTTCCTTCCGGTAGTCTTCGAGTACCGCCGGCTCGGTATCACCGGCGCGCCCCATGACGATATAGCGAATCCAGGGTTGCTGCAGGGTGCCGAAAACAAAGAGCTCGTGATCCCGGGAAGGGTCTATCGGTGACAGGGTTTCGGGTCGCTCGTAGCCGTACGGGCTTAGCAGGGCGAACCAGAGGTAGAACAGCAGCGCGGTGAAACTGACCAGCAGCGTGGCAAGAACGGCCAGCAGGACCAGTTTCAGGCGCTGAGCTGTTGTGCGTGGTGTCGCCATGGTCTGCCCTGCCAGAGTTATCGGAACCGCCGTGACCATAACACGACGGCGAACCCCGCACCCGGTAGAGGTGGGACCGGCAAGTAGCGGTCAGTCCCTGCCTTCGAGGGTTGCCCGCATCTTCAGTGTCACCAGCACGGTGTTCAGGTGAGGCAAGGGAATGCCATGGCGCTTTGCGATGGCCACCACATTGCCCAGCACGGCATCGCGCTCAATGGGCCGGCCATTGAGATAGTCCAGGGCCATGCTGTTCTTGTAGGGCGGCATCTTGCGGGTGCCGGCAATGTTCTGCTCGATCACCTTCTCCTCCATGGGGTAGCCCTCGGCAGCGGCCACGTCCATGACTTCCCGGATCATGGCGCGAATCAGTTCCTCGCCCCCGTCGGTGTCAAGGATGGTCCGGGTGTCGGCACCGTTGGCGATGACCGACAGGGGGTTGAACGGGGTGTTCCACAGGCACTTGCGCCAGCGCTCAGCCACCACCTGTTCGGTCAGGTCGATGTTGATGCCGCCGTCGATGAACAGCTGTGACAGCTCCCTGCAGTTGTCATCGATGCCTTCCGGGTAACGACCCATCACCAGCTTGCCATAGGCCTTGTGCTCCACCACGCCTGGTTCGGTGCGGCTGGCGGCGATGAACGCAAGGCAACTGATAATCGGGTTGTCAGGGTAGGCGTCGGCCAGCTCCCGTTCGATGTCCAGGCCGTTCTCGATCAGTACCAGGCGGGTGTTGCGGCCCATCCAGGGTTTTACCAGGGCAGCGCGGTCCACCCCGGGCAGTACCTTCACGCAGAGGATCAGGTAATCCGGCTCTTCTGTGGGGGTGTCATCGTCACGGTAGACCTGGTCTGGCCGGTAGGACAGGTCCCCCAGGGGGCTGGAGATCTTTATGCCGTTGGCTTTCACCGCATCATACTCGGAGCGCAGCACGGTGCTGACGCTGCACCCGGCCTTTTTCAGGATGGCGCCATAGAAGCTGCCAATGGCACCGGCGCCGACGATCAGGATGCTGGGTTTGTTGCTCATATCAGTTGTTTCTCCTTGCGATCAACGACGGACCGGGGCCATGCCCAGGTGGGCGCCGCCATCGATGAGAATGGTTTCCCCGGTGGTCAGGTCACCACCGACAATCAGGCCCAGGCAGACGTCGGCAACGGTTTCCGGGGAGGCGGCGTCGTGCAGCGGCGAGGCGGCCCTGGTCTTCTCCAGCAAGGCGTCGTACTTGTCCTCGCCCAGGCCTTTCTTCAGCCATTCGCCCTGGACAAAACCGGGACAGACCGCATTGACCCGCACCTCGGGACCCATGATGCGGGCGAGGGAGCGGGTCATGGTCACCAGGGCGCCCTTGGACGCCGCATAGGCGATGGAGCTGCCAATACCGGCGAGACCGGCGATGGAGGCCATGTTGATGATATGCCCGGAGCCATTGGCTTTCAGGGCTTTCTCGGCGGCGCGAGTCATCTGGTAGGGGCCCACGGTGTTGACCGCGTAAAGGTCCAGGAAGTCCTGCTTGTCGAGGCCGTCGAGGTTGGCATGATCACAGAATTTGGTGGTGCCGGCGTTGTTCACCAGGATATCGACACGGCCGAACTGGTCCAGGGTCGCGTCCACCAGGGCTCGGCAGTCGGCATCTTCCGCCACGTTGGCCCGCATCACCAGGGTGTTCACACCGTGCTTCTCGCACTCGGCGGCCACGGCCCGGGCGCCGTCTTCATTGTTGCTATAGTTGATGACAACATGACAGCCGTGTTCGGCAAACAGGCGCGCGATGGCAGCGCCAATACCGGAGGAGGAGCCGGTAACAATGGCGACGGAATCTTTTAGCTTCATGGAATGGCCCTTCTTGTGATTGTTGGCTTGAACTGAGGATAACGAGCCTCATCCCTGACGGCTGAATTCGGTATCTTCTCCCGTCCTGCGGAACACATCAATCATTGTGGCCCGATCGCGGCCGATCCGTTTGCGGGTGCCCGGCCCCGGGGCAGTACAGGAAGGAGCCAGAACGCCAAGGACCGGCGAGGTGCCGGCCCTTGTATAGTGGCAACGGGTCAATATCCGGGTGAGCCTGTAGCCGAGAGCCCGAACCACTCCGGCATCACCAGCAGGGTAATCACCACCGCAGCCTGAATCAGGATAAAGGGTATTACCCCCTTGTAGATCTGCGTGGTGGCCACGCCCGGTGGTGCCACCCCCTTGAGGTAGAACAGACTGAAGCCGAAGGGTGGCGTCAGGAAGCTGGTCTGCAGGTTCATGGCAATCAGGATCGCGAACCACAGCATGTTGATGCCCAGCAGTTCGGCAATCGGCGCCAGGATGGGCACCACGATGAAGGATATTTCCACGAAGTCGATGAAGAAGCCCAGAAACAGGATGATCAGCATCGACAGGATCAGGAAGCCCCATTTCTCGCCGGGCAGGGCCATCATCCACTCTTCCAGCAGGTAGTCACCGCCGGTGTAACTGAACACCATGGAGAAGGCGGTAGCGCCTACCAGGATGGCAAAGACCATGGCGGTGACCTTGACGGTATCCCTGGCCGACTCCCAGATGACCTGCCAGGAGAACTGGCGGTAGAGCAGCGCCAGAATCACCGAGCCAACGCCGCCCAGGGCGGATGACTCGGTGGGGGTCGCGATACCGGTGAAGATGGATCCCAGTACCACAATGATCAGCGCCAGCGGCGGTATGACCGCAAGCAACGCCCGGCGTATCTCCTGGCCCCGGGTCTGGCTGTCGTCCGAGGGCATGGCCGGTGCAACCTCCGGCTTGAGGAAGGCCACGATAAGAATATAGCCTACATACAGGCCAATCAGCACAAGCCCCGGAATCACGGCGGCCCGGAACAGGTCGCCCACCGGTAACCCGATCACGTCACCCAGAATAATCAGGATGATGGAAGGCGGGATGATCTGCCCGAGGGTGCCCGAGGCGCAGATGGTTCCGGTGGCCAGTTCCGTTTTGTAGCCGTGGTGCAACATGACGGGCAGGGAAATCAGCCCCATGGCGACCACGCTGGCGCCCACCACGCCAGTGGAGGCCGCCAGCAGCGCGCCTACCAGGATGGTGGAGATGGCCAGGCCGCCACGGACACCGCCGAACAGTTTGCCCATGGACTCCAGTAACTGTTCCGCCAGTTTGGTGCGCTGCAGTACCAACCCCATGAAGATGAACAGCGGAACTGCCATCAGCGTGGTGTTGGTCATGATGCTCCAGATGCGGTACGGCATGAACGCAAAAAGCTGTGGCCCCTCGGCGATCAGGCCGAAAATCAATGCCACGCCGCCAAAAGTGAAAGCCACGGGGAAGCCCCACAGCAGCATCAGCAGGCAGACTCCGAACATCCAGATACCGATCATGCCAGGCCTCCGGCGCTGTGCTCGCTGTTCAGATAGTGGGCGTCCTTCTTGATGACGCGAATGGCGTAGGTGACCATGTTGATTCCGGCAATGGCGGTGAAGAAGGAGGAGAAGGAAATCAGGCTTTTGATAATCCAGCGGAAGGGCAGGCCGCCCGGGTCGCCGCTGCTTTCACCGAGTTCCCAGGATTCTCTGGCGAAATCAATGCCCAGCCAGGCAATGAAGGCTGCAAAGGGAATAACCAGCACCAGCGCGCCGATAAGGTTGACCCAGGCCTTGAAGGTTTCGCTCCAGCGGGCGTAAAACACATCCACCCGCACATGCCCGTCAGTGCGCAGGGCAAAGGGGATGCCCATGAGGAACACCACCGAATACAGGTGCCATTCCATTTCCTGCATGCCGATGGAAACATCGCTGAACACGTAGCGTGCCATCACGTCGTAGAAGACATTCAGCGTCAAAAGAAGAAATGCCACGCTGGCTATCCAGCCACAGAAATAGGAAATGCGTCCCAGCCCGTTATCGATCAATCTGAGCCATCGCATGGTGAGTCCCCGGTCTGGTGTTGCGGTTCAGGGCAAGCCTGTGGAAAAAACGCCGCCAGTGTACTCGAATGCGGTGTTTTTTTCACAAGCTTCCCGCAGATAGAAGCGCCGGAGCCCCCCGTCAGGAGCTCCGGCGCGGATCGTTGCGGTTAAGGATTATTCGACTTCGGCCATGTTGTTCAGATAGGCCCGGTCGGCAATGTTGATATAGGCGCGGGCATTCTCCAGGTATTTTTCCTGGGATTCGATGATCTTCGCGGCCAGTTCATCACCCTCGGCGGCTTCTTCCAACAGTTTTTCGTTGGCTTCCACCATGGCCCTGAACACTTCGTCCGGGAAGTTCTTGACCTCGATATTGGGGTGTTCCTCCTTGATGGAGGCCCAGGCCTTGGCGTTCTCGTGAACAGACTGGATCAGCATATCGTAGGCAGCGGTACGCATGGATATGCGGAGGATCTGCTGCAGGTCTGCCGGCAGTTCGTCCCAGGTGTCCTGGTTGACCAGGAACTGCAGCTCGGTGGCGGGTTCATGCCAGCCGGTGTAATAGTAGTCGGCAATCTGCTGGAAGCCCAGGCGCAGGTCCAGGGCCGGGCCCACCCACTCCACGGCGTCGATGGTGCCACGCTCCAGGGCGGTATAGAGCTCACCCGGCGGAATGTTGGTGGGGTTCACGCCCACTTCCGCGAATACCTCGCCGGCAAAGCCGGGAATCCGCATCTTCAGGCCTTCCAGGTCTTCCAGTGAAGTGATCTCGTCACGGAACCAGCCACCCATCTGGATGCCGGTGTTGCCGCCGGGGAAGGAGAGCATGTTGTGAGGCTCGTAGACTTCCTGCATCAGGTCCATGCCGTCGCCGTAGTAGAACCAGGCGTACTGCTCCTGAGCGGTCATGCCAAAGGGCATGCTGGTAAAGAACAGGGTATTGGGAACCTTGCCCTTCCAGTAGTAGGAAGCAGAGTGCCCCATGTCGTACTGGCCGGCCTTGACCATGTCGAAGACGCCGAAGGGGGCCTTGTGCTTGTTGGCGGAATCGATGCGGATACGCAGGCGGCCGTCGGACATTTCCTTGGCCATCTTGGCCATGTTTTTGGTGGCTTCACCAAAAATCGGGAAATTGGGTCCCCAGGTTTCCGCCAGACGGAGGGTGAAGTTTTCCTGGGCCGATGCCAGCGGGGAGGCAATCAGCGCCGAGAGGGTAACCGCGGTAGCGGCACGTTTGAATAACGAACGACGTTTCATAGTGCGCTTTCCTCTGTCTTGTTGTTGTTCAGAATACGGATTCGTTGCCACGGGTCAGCTCTGACACGGGGCACAACGATTCTTACGCTGATAACGTAGCATGGATTGACGAAAGGGTGAATTAGTTCAGTAACCTACCTAGACTTTGGTCGTAGACGGCGATTGCCGAAACTGCCTCGCGGACCAGACCGCAATGCCCTGGGTGTTCAGGGAGATATCCATGCCCAGTTGTTGCTCCAGGGCCTTGTCGTCCAGGGCGTGGCCATGGTCTGCGAGTCGCCTGGAGAACAGTGCCTTGAGGTCCCGTCGAATCGACTCCGGGTCCGGCTTTTCCGCCATGTGGCGGCGCCCGATGTCGGCATAGGCGTCCAGGTCGGCGTGGAGCTGGGGAACCAGCCTGTCGAGCCCGGTTACCCGGCTGAAATGGGTCAGGTAGACGGCGTTGGGTTTCAGGGCGCTCAGGCGGTCGACGGACTCATGGGCCGCGTCGGGATCAAACTGTACCGGCGTCGCCGCAGGGAAGATGAACGGCCCCTTGTCGGTGTCGAGTGAGCGATAGGAAATGCCGAAGGTATCGCCGGCAAACACCACCCCGGCGGTGCCGTCATGGATGCAGTAGTGGTGCAGGGCGTGCCCCGGGGTGTCCAGAAACGTGAGGGTACGGTTGCCAAGAGTCAGGGTGTCACCGTCGTGAACTTCCAGGATCCTGTCCGCCGGTACCGGGATCAGCTCGCCGTAGTGCTGTTTCATGGTTTCGGTGCCATAGACCTGTCGGGCACCTTCGTAGAGGGCGCTGGGGTCGATCATGTGCCGCGTGCCCCGGGGGTGGACCACCAACATGGCCCGGGGCAGGTCCTGCATGATCTGCCCGGCGCCACCGGCATGGTCCAGGTGAACATGGGTGATACACACGTAACGCACCTGCTCGCGGTCGATGCCCAAGCGGTCGAGGGCGCTCAGCAACACCGGTATTGAGAAATTGCTGCCCACATCCACGAAGGCGGCTTCGCCATTGTCCACAATCAGGTGGCTGGCATCCATCAGGGTGGTGCCGGCGAATTCGGTATCGATGGCGTATACGCCGTTATCAAAGGGAATGATGGTGGGGGTTTCGGTACTCATGGGACTGTCCGCTTATTGTTCTTGATAATGGCTCCTGCCATGACGGCAGCAGGGGCGTCACGGTTATGGTTTACTCGATCTCCACCTGTTCCGCAACCTGGTCCCGCAGGGATTTCTTGAGGATCTTGCCGACGCCATTGCGGGGCATGGCCTCCATGAACACCACCCGGCGTGGCGTCTTGTATTTGGCAAGGCGTTCCTGGCAGAACGCCAGCAGTTCTTCCTCGCTGATCTCCGAGTCCGGGTTGCGGACCACCACAGCCACCACTTCCTCGCCCATGCGCTCGGACGGTACGCCCACCACAGCCACCTCGGCCACAGCGGGGTGCCGGGAAATCAGCTCTTCCAGATCCCGGGGGTAGATGTTGAAGCCACCCCGCAGGATCAGGTCTTTCTTGCGGTCAACAATATAGAGGTAGCCATCCTCGTCGAGCCTGGCGACATCGCCCGTGTGCAGCCAGCCATCCCTCAGTGCCGCTCTGGTGGCTTCCTCATTGTTGTAGTAGCCGGGGGTAATGTTCTCGCCCCGCACCAGCAGTTCGCCCACTTCGCCGGTGGCAAGCGGATTGCCGGCGTCGTCGGCAATCCGCAATTCGACACCGGGGAAGGCGCGACCGACAGAGCCCGGTTTGATGGTTTCATTCTTGCGGTGAGCCGAGACTGTCGGCGCCGCCTCGGAGAGCCCATAACCCTCGTAGATCTCGGCGTTGAAGCGCTTGCGGAATGCCTCGATCAGCGACACCGGCAGAGGGGCGGAGCCGGACCCCACCGATTCCAGCGATGAGACGTCGTATTCGTCCACCTCCGGTGACATGGTCAGGGCGTAGATCATGGCGGGTACAGCGCTGAAGGCTTCCACCCGGTACTTCTGGATGGCTTCACACACTTCCCGTACGTCGAACCTGGGAAGAATGACCATGCTGCCACCACGGAGGAACAGAGTGTTGGCCATGGTGAAGCCATAGATATGGGCCAGCGGCAGTACCCCAAGGGTGGTGCCGGGTTCGTCACCGGAGGCCTCCGCAAGCTGCACGGCGGAAGCGGCGTTGCTGTACAGGTTGCGGTGGGTCAGTGTGACCCCTTTGGGCTGCCCGGTGGTGCCCGAGGTGAACAGGATGACGGCGATATCGTCTTCCCGGAGTCGGGGGCCGGGAGCCTCGGGGTCGGCTGCAGCCATCAGCGAGCAAAGGCTCTGGCAGGGAATGCCGGCGTTGGGGCTGGGCTGGTTCTGGGCGATACCGGCCACCACCAGTTTCGGTGGTGTCTCCATGCCGGAGGTGGCCTGCTCCATGGCGGGTAGCAGCGCCTCGCTGGTAATGATGGCGCTGGCGCCGGAGGCCTGCAGGATATAGCCGATCTCCCGCGGGTGCAGCACAGACATCACCGGCAGCACTATGGCTTCCGCTCGCAGGATGCCCTGGTAGGCTATGAAGACTTCCGGGCAGTTGGGCATGCACACCACCACCCGGTCGCCGGGCTCCACGCCCAGGTCGCGCAGGCCGTTGGCGAGCCGGTTGGCACTGTCCTGCAGCTCGAGGTTGGTGACTTGCCGGTCACCGGCATAGAGCATGGGGTACTCGCCAAAGCGTTCGAGGCTTTTTTCAGGCAGATCAGTGAGGATCATTGTTATTGTTCCTTCATGAAGAATGAGGCGATTTTTTGAGTCGTTTTTGAAATCTGTTTTGCAACCTTACAATAAAGCTTCCCTGATACGGAACCATGCCTGATACCGGTATCAGGCCGGCTCGGGCTGATGGTGTTCCTCCGGCGGTGACTTCATTCGTGCCATGGGATAGAGCCCCAGCAGGTAGAACAGCGCCATCAGCATGAACGCGTCCTGGAATCCGGGAAAGGTCAGCGGAATGCCCAGATTGGCGGTCCAGTGGGTGCTTTCCTGCAGCAGGACCGCAGACAGGGTAACCCCCAGGGAACCGCCGAACTGGCGGGCGAAACTGACCAGCCCGGTGGCCTGGTTGACCAGTTCCGGTGGCACGATGCTGACCGCTCCGATCACCACCGGCGGCATGGTCATGGCAAGGCCGACCCGGCCGAGGGCGGCCATCAGCGCCACCAGGACCAATGAGGTGCCGGCTCCGGTCTCACTGAGTACCAGGCAGGAGATGGCGAAGATGACCAGTCCGCCGGCGACCAGAATCTTTGGCAGTATGCGGTCGGTGAGCCGGCCGATGACCGGGAACGACAACGCCATGGCCAGACCCGCAGGCATCAGCAGCATGCCCGCTGCGGAGGCGGACTTGCCCATGGCGGTCTGCACCAGCATTGGCAGCAGGTAGACCGAGCCGAACAATCCGGCGCCGGTGAGCATGGCCACCATAAAGGCCGGAGCGAAGCCGGGGTAGCGAAAGATCCCCAGCGCCAGCAGGGGCGAGCGACTCTTGAGCTGGCGTACGGCAAAGGCGATAAACAGCGCAATGGCGGTTACCATGGCTGCCAGTACCACGGGGCTGGTCCAGCCCTGGTGCGGGCCTTCGGAGAGCCCCCACAACAGGGCCACCATCCAGCCGCACAGCAACAGGATGCCCGGGGTATCGAGCCGCCGGTTAACCGGCGGCGATGAGGCAGGCCGTGACAGGAAGGTGCTGCCCATATAGAAGGCGACCAGGCAGAAGGGCAGCACCACCAGGAACACTGCCCGCCAGGACCACCAGTCCACCAGCACGCCACCGACCACCGGGCCCACCGTGGGCCCCAGCACCACGCCCATGGCGTAGAGGCCCATGGCCTGGCCGCGCTGGTTGAGCGGGAACACGGCGTAGAGCATCAGCATGGCCAGAGGTTGCACCATTCCGGCGATCAGCCCCTGCACGATGCGCACCACCACCAGCATGCCGAAATTCATGGCAAAGCCACCGACCAGGGCTGCCACGATGAATATCAGCAGCGCGCCCATATAGGTGGTGCGCGGACCAAACCGGTCCACCATCCACACGTTCAGCAGCATACCGATGGCCATGCTGGCCAGGAAAGCGGTGACCAGCCACTGACCCACGGTATGGCTGACATCAAAGGTGGCCATGATGTCCGGCAGCGCGACGTTGACGATGGTGGACGACAGCGACATGGTCATGGTGCCGATCATCACGGTGATCATCACCCACCATTTATAGCGCTGTCCGTAGCGCTCCTGCAGCTGCTCCATGGAAGTCGTCATGGCGTTATCCCTTGCGGGCGCGACTACGCTCCATGACGGCGTCACGGCGACGTTTGATATCGTCCGGTGTTACCCCGCTGTTTTCGATGGTGGAAAACAGCGTTTCGTAGTTGAGGGCATCATCCATGGCAAGGTTGGCGCCGTGCTCGATCAGATGCTGGTATCTGGCGAGGAAGGGTGGCTCCACCATGGTGATGTCGTCGGCCAGGGCCAGGGCTTCGTCCATCAGCTTGTCCGCCGGCACCACGCGGTTCACCAGCCCCCACTGACAGGCCGTTTCCGCATTCAGGAAGCGCCCGGTAAAGGACAGTTCCTTGGCCCGGGACTGGCCGATGATGCGCTGCAGTTTCTGGGACAGGCCCCAGCCCGGCATGATGCCCACCAGGGCATGGGTATCGGCAAAGCGGGCGTTCTCGGAAGCGATCAGAATGTCGCAGGCCAGCGCCACTTCAAAGCCACCGGTAATGGCGACGCCATTGATGGCACCCACCACGGGCTTGCCGCAACTGCGGATGGCGTTCACCGGGTGGGACGCGGGGTCAGGGTCGGTAGCCGCATCCATACCACTGGTGTCGGCACCCAGTTCCTTGAGATCGAGGCCGGCGGTAAAGGCTTTCTGGCCGGCGCCGGTGAAGACCACGGCGCGAATGTTGTCGTCAGCGCGGACTTCCTGCATGACATCGTACAGGCGGCGACGTAGTTCGCCGGACAACGCATTCATGGCATCCGGTCGGTTGAGAGTGACCACAGCCACGCCGTTGTCGCGTTTTTCCAGAAGCACGGAATCAGTCATCGTGTGGTTCCTTGTTCGGTTTGTTATTGGATTGTCAGGCATTCGTTATGATGCTAAGTGGATCAGTTTGCCACTTGTGCGGCCCGTCGCAAAGTCGGGAATTGCGTCAATGGCTCCATGACCCGGTGCGTGGGCGTTCCTGCAGCGACTTTCGGGAATCGTGACGTGTATCCGTGAAAACCTGATTATTTGGGCTAGTGTCCCGTTTGGTTAATTGAGACCCTTGGACGAAAGGTCCCACAATAACGACAAAAGCTGTGCAGGGGTGTAGGTATGCAAGAGCGTCGCAGTCGTCAGCGATTACCATCCATTCGCGTGACCGCCAGAGTTGGCATCAGGCGTGGCATTATCGGCAGGGACTGGCTGACTGTGAGAGTTCTGGACTTCAGCACCGGAAGTGTGGCCTTTACCGGAGACGTCCCCCTGGAGCAGGGCGACAATTTCCAGATGAGCCTGCGTTTGAGCACCGAGACCGGCGATTTCGTGGTCGAGAAGGCCAACGCTTCCATCTCCAGTGTTCGCGACCTGGAAGAACGCCGCATCTATCGCGCCCGCTTTTCCGATGACAACCCGACAGCAACCCGCGAGAGCCTTGATCGCATCGAGGGCATCGTCAAACGCTACAAGGAGCTGAGCTCCCGTATTTTCAGGCACCGTACCGAGCGTAAGGTTGTCTGACGAGCGGGTGAGCCGGGCTATGGTTGCACGGCTCCTGCATTACCCTTTTGGCGCGTAGGTGTTACACCAGCCCTCGGCGTTCACCAGCACATCGCTAAACTGGGGATGGCGACACTTGCCCCAGCCATCAGCTTCCTCTCCGGCCCAGAAAGCACAGGATTCGCACTTCTGGCCGGACTGATACTTCTCATGCTCCGAATCGGCAGCATTGTTGACGTAGTCAAGGGCATGCCCGTCTTCTGCTTTGGGCAGATCCTGGGCCTGTGCCCTGCTGCTATGGGTCGCAAAGCGTGCCAGGGGAACGGCGGCAAGGCCGAGAGCGGCCGTTCTCAGGAAAACGCGGCGGCTTGGATTATGTTCGCTCATTGGTCAACTCCTCTCATCACTGTTTTTCATTCAGATAGTGCCTTTCATGGCGCTCAGGCTGATGTGATTTGTTGTTGTCGCCAGCAGTACCACCCTACCGGATCATTCGTTCCGGAATCATGAACAGATGACATTGTGTTGATCTGGATCATCGGGATGGTCGGGGTATGACCGGGTAGGAAGAGAAATGAGCGATTTCTTGCCGGTATTCGTCAGCGGCTAACAGTGCCAGGCGGCAGCCCCGGCTTCGGATCAGGGCTGCCGTTTCATTTGCGCATCAGACTTTGAAGCGCCCGGCCTGCTCCTTCAGGCTGCCGGCGTAACCGGCCATGGACTCGCTGATGGTGTTCAGGTCCGCCGACCGCTTGTCGCTTTCATTGGCCAGGTCATTGATCTGGGTGATGCTCCGGTTGATCTCGTCGATGACCTGGGTCTGTTCCTCGGTCGCGGACGCCACACTGGAGTTGACGTCGCTGATATCGTTCATGGCCTTCAGAATCGATGACAGCTCGCCTTCGGCTTCCGAGGCCAGGGATTCCGTGGAGCTGGCCTGTTCGCTGCCGGTCTCCATGACCGAGACAATGTCCGACACCCCGGACTGCAGGGTGGTGATCATTTCCTGAATGTTTTCCGTGGACTGCTGGGTGCGTTGTGCCAGGGTTCGAACCTCGTCGGCCACCACGGCAAAGCCTCGGCCCTGTTCCCCGGCTCTGGCGGCCTCAATGGCAGCATTCAGCGCCAGCAGGTTGGTCTGCTCGGCAATGCCCCGGATCACATCAAGTACCGAAGTAATGTTGTCGGAATCCGTGGAGAGCTTGCGGATGACCTCCACTGCCTTGGTAATCTGCTGTGACAGTCGACGCACCTGGCTGGCAGATTCCTGGACGATCTCGGCGCCCTTGTTGGCATTGCCCTGGGCGTTGCGGGTGACTTCGGCGGCGCGGGAGGCATTGCCGGCCACCTCCTCGATGGCGCTCTGCATCTCGTTGATGGCGGTGGCCACCATGGTGATGGATTCGGTCTGCTGTGACACCCCATCGCGGTTCTCGGCGGCGGATTGCTCCAGGTCCCGGGCGCCTTCAGCCAGTTGCTCGGACAGCTCCTGAATGGTGCGGATCATGCCCTGCAGGTTGGCGAGCACCGCATTGAACGACTCCGCCAGCTGACCCAGGTCGTCGTTGTTTTCCACGGGTACCCGCTGGGTCAGGTCACCTTCACCCTGGGCAATGTTGTCCAGCTGGTCTCGCAGTACGCGAATGGACGCGACAATCATCTTCAGGGCAGAGACAAACACAATAATGGCAATGATCAGCGAGGCCAGGGTTACCACCGCGGTGATAGTGACTGCCTGGTTAGCTTCCGTAGACGCTGCCGAGGCCTGTTCGCCTGCCAGTGTATCAGCCACCTGGCCGGTGCGATCGAAGTAGCCCCGGACGGATTCGAACAGATCATCGGTCTCCTTCCTGATGAGTTCCCGGGCGCCATAGGTGTCGCCAATTCTGGCCCGCTCCAGGGCCTTTTCGGCGGACGTGCGCCATTGTTCGAACGCGGCATCGAAGCCTTCCATCTCCTCACCAAACCCGGTGCCGGTCAGGCGCCCGGCCGCAGAGTGCATGCGGTCCCTTGCCTGGTCCGAGTTTTCGTGGAATGCCGCCAGCAATTCATCGGCCGAAGAGTTGGTTTCCCGGGCGCGGATATAGCTGTTCTGGGCTACCAGGGCCTGGTAGAGGTCTCGGTCACCGTTGAGTATTTCGCTGGAGGCCGGCATCAGGTTTTCGGCCAGAAAGTCCGTGCCGGACACCAGACTCCGCGCGGTGATGACGCTCAGGGCGCCCAGGATAATAACCGCCAGGGCGGTGATCAGGAAAGGAAGAGCAATTTTGGTTCTGAAACCCAGCAACCTGCCGACAGCCATACGGTACTCCGGAACTCTGGTAGAACATGTTGTTATTTTAATCCGGAGTATAGACAACCAGGTTGAAAGTAAAACTAGATAGACTGAGGTAATTTGTCGTTTTTTGTATGGAAAAATGACAGGGTGTAATGGATGATAATATCACTCGTTATTGTTTCTTTGATCACTGTGCCCCAGTGACCGGTCCGGCGACACCACATCCCGTACCAGTTGCTTGAGCCGGGTGATGTCCGGGAACCCGCCCATATCCTTGCGGGACCAGATTCGCTGCCCGTCTACATGGACCTCGAAAATCCCTCCGCTGCCCGGGTGCAGCGTCAGCTCGCCGATCTCGTCCTCGAAGGTGGTCAGCAGCTCCTGGGCCATCCACGCCGAGCGAAGCAACCAGCGGCAGCCGGTACAGTAGTGGATGTCGACGGTGTGGTTGCGTTCCTGGTGCATCGGTGTATCCCGCTGGTCATCAAATTCGAAGTGCAGTCATGTTGTTCAGTACCGGCTGGCAACCTGGTTGCGACCGGCCTCCTTGGCCCGGAACAGGGCCCCGTCTGCCTGTCTGAGCAGGTGGTCCAGAACCATGCCAGGCCCTGTGCCAGCAGCGATGCCAAAGCTGGCGGTGCAGCGTATGGCTCCTCCCGTTACCGGGAATAGCTGACTCGAGAAGGTCTCCTGGAGTCGCTGGGCCAGGTAGCGGGCCTTGGGCAGGTCGGTTGCCGGCAGCAGCACGGCAAACTCCTCACCGCCCAGCCGGGCAAGAATGTCGGAATCCCTTACCGTTCGCCGTGCAGCCGCCGCCATTCCCCGCAGTACAGTGTCCCCCGCCGCATGGCCCCACTGATCATTGACCTGCTTGAAATGGTCCAGGTCAAACATGATAACCGCTATCGGATCTCCGGCACGGATGGCCTGATGGATAGCCTGGGTGGAAAGGCTGAAAAAAGACCTGCGGTTTTTGAGGCCGGTCAGCTCGTCGGTCTCGGCCAGCTTTTCGGCCCGGTCCCTGGCGATTTCCAGTGCCTGTTCCATCTCCTTGCGCTCGGTAATGTCCGTGGCGATTTCCATGCGCACGAGGCGGCCGTCTATCCAGCGGATGGCCTGATCACGGCACTGGTACCAGCGCTGGTTGGCGGTATTCTGGAATTCCCACACTACGGGACCGGTGGGCTGGCCATGTTCATCCACCAGTTGCGGGTTGGTGCAGAACGAACAGGGACCGTCCTGGTCCTTCTGCAGCACCTGCCAGCATTTCCTGCCGCCCGGGTTGCCCCAGTAGTTGCTGCCATAGTCGTTGAAGAAGATCAGCTCGTGGGTTTCCATATCGGCTACATAAACCAGGGCGTCCAGACTGTTGAGGACGGTGGCGATAGCCTGGTAGCTGAGATCCTCCGGGACGGAGGGCATGTCGGGATTGTTGGCGGATGAGTTCATGACTGTGAGGGCGCCGGCGTTGTCGCTTTTGTTCGCCGGATAGTAGCATTTTTGAACAGGGAAGTATGCGATCTATGGCTGCCCGGTCAGACGCCCACCGCCAACGGGTGGGCGGTTCGCTGGCCCGACAGCTGGAAAAAGCGTTCCATCACCAGCAACCCGATCAGGTCTTCGCGGTCGGTGTCGCGGAACCTGGCGGCATGGCGTTTGGCGTTGGCGATAATGGCCTCGGCTTGCTCCGGATGCCGGCGATAGTAGTCGATTTTCTGCGGCAGGTCGGAGTGGTCGTCTTTCAGTTCCACATAGTGGTAGCCCGGTACCAGGGTGCCCTCCATGAACCAGGTTTCGAACCTTGGCCGACGCATCAGGCACAGGGAATTGGACGCCATGATCCATTTCAGGTTGGTCGCCACATCGATGCCCTCCACGCTGACAACGAACTGGTAGCCCAGCTGTTCCGCGATACTCATAAAGGGTTTGTGCCAGGGGGCGGGCTGGTTCTCCCTGTGTATTGTGCAGCCGATGTCGCAAAGGGGGTGGTCCATGAACCGCTGGGCGAACCGGATGCGGTGGTCGCGGTTGGATTTGCCACGCCAGACCGCCAGGGGGCGCTTGTCGCGGAAAGCGATCCGGTCCTGATGGAAATGGTAGTGACGCACCGAGTTGAGTTTCAGCAACAGGCTGTTGGCATTGAACGCGGCGGAACCAATCGGACGGCTTTTGACAAAGGCGGGTTCCGCCGGCACTTCGGTGACATCGCCGAAGCGGTAGTTTGCCCGTAGGTAGCCGGGAAAGTGCCGGATCAGATGCCGGAAATCCGCACAGTACGCGCTGCTCTTTCCCTTGTTGCTGAACCCTTTGACCGGTTCCCAGTGGCTGGAGGGCGAAGCCGGACAGGACAGGCGGTTGTAGTAGCTGACGCGGGTGTCGATGTCGGCCTGGCTTTGCCGATCCAGGCGCTCGTAACGTGTAAGCAGTGCCCGGCGCCGGGCCCGCCAGAACTCCCCGGGAACCAGCGACCGGAGCTGGTTTCGGGTGTAGAAGCCTGCCTTGTAGAGCGGCTTGGACAGTTTGCCGAACATCGTCGTGTCTCCAGGGATTGTCCAGATCTGTCCCTATTGCACACGACGAAGGTTACAAGTGAGTGTCTCAGCAAACTGTCACAAAAATTTCCGAAAAGTGTCAGACCGCCTCGGTCCGGGTGCCGCGGAGCATGGCCTGCAGCAGTTCCTCGGCGTCAAACTTGGTCAGGGCCTCGTTGGCGCCCACCTGTCGCGCGTAACTGACGCTCATCTCGCTGTTCAGGGAGGTATGCAGGATCACATAGGGCTGGTGTACAGAGCGATCATCCCGCAGGTGGAACGTCAGCTCATAGCCGTCCATGCCTGGCATTTCGATATCGCTGACCAGGATGCTGACCGGTTTCCGGTCATGGTTCGCCTGCATCATCATATCCAGGGCGGTCTGGCCATTGCCGGTTACCTCGTAGGGGATGTTCTCCCTGTCCAGGGCGTCGGCGAGCTGGCGGCGGGCGACCTGGGAATCGTCCACCAGCAGGATGTGCTGTTCCCGCAGGGTTTCCCGTTCCAGGTCGGTGAGCTGGGGTGGGGAGCTGTGCATGGATTCCGGGTACACCCGGGCCAGCAGCAGTTCCACGTCCATCAACTGCACCAGGCCATCGTCGATCTGCAACAGACCGGTGACAAAGGCCTGGTCACCCAGGGCACGGGGTGGCGCCTGAACCTGCTTCCAGTCGGTTTCCACGATCCTGTCCACACCGCGCACCAGGAACCCGATTTCCTGACGCTGAATATCGGTCACGATAATGGAGGCTGTTTTGTGTGCCTCGGCATCCAGCGGGGGGTAGCCGACGGCAGCGGCCATGTCGATCACCGGCACGGCGGAACCCCGGAAGTTCATGGTGCCGATCACCGCCGGGTGGCTATGCGGAATCTGGGTCAGCCGCTGAAGTGTGAGGATCTCGCGGATCTTCAGGGTGCCCAGCGCCGATAGCCGGTTGCCGGCCAGGCGGAACAGGAGAAGTTTCTGGGGAACAGCGCTGCCTTCAGTCATGATCCTTCCGGGTTAAGGGTATTCAGCGTAGACGGATATGGTAGCCCACAGGCTGCCGAAACGGCATGCCGGGTTTGTTTCCGTTTGTACTCCGGTATGCCTTCACACAAGTTGTCGGTAATCGACCGGATTTCTTTAGCCAGTGCCAAAAATATCCTGCTGATAGCGGCCTTGTTGCATCAGCGTCTGCAGCCATTGCGAGGCCTGCTCCCGGTTCATGTCGCCGCAGGCTTCGGCCATGTGGATCAGGCAGTCACGGACCGCCGGCGCCATGCGGGTGCCATCGCCGCAGACGTAGACCGGCGCACCGCTTTCCAGCAGCTGCCACACCTGTTCGCGGTCGGCCCACAGGGCATCCTGCACATGGCGGTGGGGGTAGCCGGCAAGGGCGGAAAACGCCGGGTGCAGTTCCACCACGCCCTGTTGCTGCCAGTGTTCCAGTTCCTCCCGGTACAGCAGGTCGTGTTGCGGATGGCGGCAACCCGGGAACAGCCGGCTGGTGGCGGGTTGGTCCTGTCCGGTCTGATGCGCCCGCTCTTCCAGGAAGGCCCGAAAGGGGGCGATACCCGTGCCCGCCGCCACCAGGATCATCGGCTGGCCGGGGTCGGCTGGTGGTGCGAAAGCGGGGTTGGGGCGGCGAACATACGCCAGCACCTCGTCACCTTCGCCAAGCGAGCGCAGATAGCCGGACGCCACGCCCCGGTACTCGCCCTGACCGGACCAGGCCGGCGCCTGAACCGTGCCCACCGTCAGCTGAACCTGGCCAGGGTGAACCAGGGCACTGGAGGAGATGGAGTAGAACCGGGCCCGCAGGGGTGGGCACAGGGTGGCGTAGACTTCCAGCGGTAACTGAATGGCGGGATGGTGCTCCAGCAGGTCCACCACGGACTGGCGCTTGTCCAGGATGTCATGGTGGTAGCGGTCACTGTCCCCGGCCAGCTGCAAAAGCTCGTCACGGGTGTGCGGGCAGGGGCTGTGGTTTGCCAGTACCCGCAGGTCGCGGCGGCTGGCCGGTTCCTGCAGTTCCAGGAAGTGGGCCAGTAACTGGTGGACACTGAGGGTTGCGCCCGCCGGCAGATGGGCGGGCGCAGGTTCACGGTTGATGGTCACCAGGTCTGTGGGGTGAACGCTGAGGGCGTTGCTCGCCCGCCGGATCAGCGCCTCGCCATTGGAGGGGTAGATCGCCAGGTGGTCCCCGGTCTGATAACTCATGCCGTCGGGCAGGGCCAGGGTGATCTCCCGGGTGGAAGTGCGGGGCTGGCTGCCGGCGAAGTCGTCCAGCCCGGCCGTGTCACAGACCAGTTCGCGGTTACCGGTAACGGTCAGTGAGCGGGCATCCGTTGGCAGTACCGAGGTGCGGGTGGCCTGGCTGTCCACCCGTGTCAGGGCCGGATGGATACTGGTGCTGATGTCTGCCTCACCTTCCCCCAGGGTTTGCCAGAAGTCGCTGAGCCAGTCTTCCACGGCGCCTTCGAAGTCGCCATTACCGTCCGCGGTTCCGCGCGCCAGCAGACGCCGGGCACCGGTGGCACCCAGGGCGTCGTCCATGCGCCCGGGAAAGGCCTGATAGTTCAGCCATTGGCTGTTGCCGCAGCCCAGCACGGCAAACCGCAGGTCCGGCCGTTGCGTTTCGTCCAGCCCACCACCGTCCAGCAGTGCCTCGAACGCCCTGGCGCTGTCCGGGGCGTAACCGTTGTAGGTGGCGGTGACGACCACCAGGATGCCACTTTGTGGCAGCTCGCCGGCCAGGTCGTCCAGCGGCACACACCGGGTGTTGAAATCCAGGTCGGTGGCCCGGGCGCCGAGCTCCTCGGCAATATCCCGGGCCGTTCCCAGGCTGGAGCCCCAGGCCACGATGAACCTTTCACCCTTGCCGCTGACCGTAGCTGGTGCGGGCCCGCTGCCTTGTTCACGGGTAACTGGCGCCGGTGTGGTCACCAGTCGTTCATGGGGCCGGCGGCGTCGCACCCGCAGGTGGAAGTTGTCCGGTTTGAGGGTCAGGGTTTCCTTGATATCCAGCTGGTAATCGTGGGGATCAGACAGGGCGAACCGCTGCAGGATCATGGCCACCGCCAGCTTGGCCTCGGTCAGCGCAAACTGGCGCCCGATGCAGGCCCGTTCGCCGTTGCCGAAGGGCTTGTAGCCGTGGGGGTGAATGTTGGCCTCGTTCTCCGGCAGGAAGCGGTCGATATCAAACACCTCCGGGTTGTCCCACACTTTCGGGTCCCGGTGCAGGGCGGGCAGGTGCACGGAGATGCCCTGGTTACGGGGAATACGGTACCTGCCGCCGATCACTTCGTCCTTGTAGGGTGCCACCATGAAAGCGGGTGCTGTCGGCCACAGGCGCAGGGATTCCTTCAACACCCGTTCAATCACATCCAGCTGAGCCAGGTCGCGGTATTGCGGCAGGGTGTCGCCCGGCAGCACCCGGTCCACCTCGGCATAGGCCTGGGCCAGCACATGAGGATGGCGCAGCAGCAAGTAGAGGGTGAAGGTCAGCAGACCGCTGGTGGTTTCATGGCCGGCCACCAGGAAGGTCAGCACCTGTTGGCGAATGTTCAGGTCGTCCAGTTGCTCACCGGTTTCCGGGTCTTCCGCCGTCAGCATCAGGTTGAGCAGGTCGTTGCCGTCGGTGGGGTTTTCCCGGCGCTGGCGGATGACCTCGTCCACCAGGCTGTTCATGGTGTCGATATCGGCCAGGTAGTCCGGCGGGTCCTTGCGCAGTCTGGCCAGCATCGGTAGCTGGGTAAGCTTGGCCATATTGGCCGCCAGCACCCGCACCATGGATCCCAGGAACGGGTGCAGTTCACGGGATTCGAACGAGTTGAAACGATAGTCAAACCCGGCCAGGGAAATGGTATCCAGGGTCAGCCGGGTCATGTCATCCGCCACCAGCAGGTCTTCCCCCTGATGGGCTTCCCAGTAGTCGCACAACTGCCCGGCCACGTCGGCCATGGCATCGAAGTGGCCTTTCATGGCCCGCTGGCTGAAAGCGGGCATCAGGACACGGTGGGCCTTGCCCCAGGGAGTTTCATCGCTTTTGGCGGTGAACAGGCCGTCCCCCACGACGTCCCGCAGCAGGGAGAGAGGCGGCCGGATCACCTTGCGGAAACGGGTCTCGTCACAGAGTTCCTCCACCAGCTCCGCCGAAAAGGCGAACGGAATGCGCACCCCGCCAAAGTCCATCTCGAAGATGCCGTCAAAGTCCCGGGAGACTTCCAGAAAATACTGGGCCATGCGGGACGTGGGAATCTGCAGCAGGTTGCCCACCAACGGCCAGCGTGGCGGGTGGGGGATCGGCTGGAGAGTGATTTCCGGCGTTGTAGTGGGGCAGTCCGGGCTTTGTGTCATGTTTGTTTTGGTAGCTTTGCATTGCAGGGTTCCGAAAAATCTACCCTACTGAGGCGGGAGGAATCCAGACCACCGGCGTGGCGGTGATCTGGCTGACAACGATCAACCCTTTTTCTGGGCTTCCATCAGGTTGGTGATTTCCTGCTGGCCCTGGGCGCCGCCCATGCCAGGCACCTGGTCGCCGGTGCGGTCGGAAATCTCGGCAAAACGGGCGGCGATCTGGTCGGCCGCGTCCTCGTCATCACCGATATAGACACCCTTGGTCAGGGTGATATGGGCGGTTTCAAAGGAACCGGCACCCGCGGCCAGGATGGTGCGGGTCGGTGCGTCTTCGGAGCACAGGAAGACCACGCCCGGCGAAACGGTCTCCGGCTTCAGCTTGTCCAGCACCTCCTGGGGCAGCACGCCTTCGGTCATCTGGGTGGCGGCGGTGGGAGCCAGAGAGTTTACCCGGATGTTGTACTTCTGCCCTTCCAGAGCCAGCGTTTGCATCAGGCCCACTACCGCCAGCTTGGCAGCGCCATAGTTGGACTGGCCGAAGTTGCCGAACAGGCCGGACGACGACGTGGTCATCACGATGCGGCCATACTGCTGGTTGCGCATGATTTCCCACACTGCCCTGGTGCAGTTCACCGAGCCAATCAGGTGCACATCCAGCACCTTGGTGAAGTCATCCAGTTCCATCTTGGCAAAGGTCTTGTCCTTCAGGATGCCGGCGTTGTTCACCAGGATATCCACCCGGCCCCACTGGTCCATCACCTTGCTGACCATGGTTTCCACGGCGGCATAATCCGACACGGAACAGGCGTGGCTTAAGGCCTCGCCGCCAGCAGCACGGATCTCCTCCGCCACCGCTTCCGCGGGCTCCGCGCCCAGGTCATTGACAACAATTTTGGCGCCACGGGCTGCCAGTGCGAGGGCGTGGCAGCGACCGAGGCCACCGCCGGCACCGGTGACGATGGCGACCTGGTCGTTGAGTTGGATGGTCATGCTTGGTACTCCTGAATTGTTGTGTTTCCGGGTGGTTGAAAAGAAGGTCGAGTATAGAGGTATGAAAAGACTCTGTCTTATATGAAGGCCATTTGCAGTTTCCCTGCCTGGGCTCTCACGCCTTCCAGAATGGGTTCGCTGATATGAGGCGGGAAGTCCTCTGGCAATTGTGCCACCACCGCTTCAATGGCAGGGTCGGTCTGTTCGGTGACTTCATTCATCAGTCTCCTGGCCTGTACTTCCGAGAAACCAACATGCCGTGCGGTGCTGAGGAAGTGGCGTGGTTCGATCCGCGACCAGTGATAATGACGATTCCGGCCCTTAAGAGACATGGCCATTTTTGCCCTGTTGGCAGGCAGGCTCCCATGGGCCATTAATGGGTAAGCGGAGATGACGTCGTAAAACGGGGTCATACGGAATGAAGAGCCAGGTTCAATAAACAGGCTGAAGTTTTTGGCATGACCATCAATAGCCGCAAGCAGCCAGAACAGGATCTGTGCCTTGAAGAACCGCGCACGGTCGCCGTTGGGTTGCTGGGAACCCAGCAGGAGCTCCATGCCGTCGCGAATGCCGGGACCACCTTCGTTTTCATATTTGAATGCGGGTGCAATGCCAAGGGCCTGACAAAAGTCCTCTTGGGGCAAACGTATTAACCATGAGCCATCCGTCGACCATCGTCTGTCAAAGCGCTCCACGACCAGCACGGTCTGCTGGCCGAATTGCGCCAGGTTGGAGTTGGTAGTCCGTAAGCCGAATGCGGCCAGCAGACGGAGACAAAGCCACTCGTTTTCGCTGCTTTCCCGCAGGTCGATATTGCTGTGATCCAGATAGCCGATAGGCAATTTGAAAATATGACTGGTCGGTGTGCTTCCAGTAGGGCGATGCCATTGCCCCTTATGCCATAGTAATGCCGTTTTTTCCTGAGCGCCGGCCAGGGAGATACGAAAATCGTGGTCCCGGTCCATACCCAGCGGGGCCCCCTGATAGCTTTTCAGGATACGCTCAATCTCACGGTCATTGACCGGCTCGGACGTTATAGCGGTGACGTCGGGCACTGTCTGGTTTTCGGGATAGAGCTGGATGGCGCCAATACAATCACGGCCAACACTGGCCAGCAGATCGAAAGGGTGGCTGGTGGGCGCCTGGAACCTGGCCTGCATACGGGTCCGGATGGCCTCGGAGTCCGGCAGCAGGTTGTCAAAGAAGTTGTAAACCCGTTCGCCCTTATACAGTCTGGAAGACAGAGGCAGAGACAGGGAGATGGCCCGTGCTCCGGGCTGCTCCAGCCAACCGGGATGATACTGGAAGCTCATGGCGCCGGAGCTCTCGAGAGTCAGGTGACCAACCTCCACGCCGTTCATGGCAACGGTGAGTCTCGCCATTCGTTACCACTCCTGTTTCCAGCCGGTTCCAGCAGGTGACTGATTACGCTCGGTAATACTCAGTTCGAGATTGAGGGCGGACAGTAGCCGGAACAGGGTCTCGACCCGGCTCTTTTCCGGGTGGTTTTCGAAACTGGACACTGTGTTCTGCTTGATGCCGACCAGCTCAGCCACTGACTGCTGGCTAAGGTTATGGTCTACCCTGGCATTCCGTATGGCCTGGGCCAGCAATTCCGGCGATGTGATCTTCATAATTACCCCCTGTAGCGGATAAACAGAACATTATCCCCTGCAGAGGGTAAAGTCAATGTTATCCTCTATAGGGGGTAAAATGTGCTAGTCGTCTGTGCGCAGACTCCTGGTTGTCAGTGCTGCCACAACTGCTCTGCCAATCCCGACGCCCGCACTACCCGCTGCGCCACGCTTTCCTTCAGCACGGACTCATCCCCTGCAATCAGGCTGAACCAGTGCCGGGCACACTAGCTCCCGTGTCATGGCATCCTCAATCTCCTCCTGTTCATGTATGTGTCTGTTGACCAGTGCGGAAGAAACTGGGTAATCTACTATCTTGATACTATCGGATGGGTATCAATTCACTACATTAAACAAGGATGTGTTATGTCTGCTTCATTGCCTCTCTACGCTCAACCCTTTGTCTCGCCGTTCCAGAACACTTATTTTCAACGCAGATTAAAAGCCCGGTTAGATAATCAAACCGATCTCAATAAACTCTTCAAAGCGATTGACTCGGATTTTGACCTCCATGGAGCAGGTGTAGTCTATATTGACTCCAGAGGTACGATGGTAACGCTGCGCGAGTTTGAGCCCATATGTCAGATTAAGCCGGTAAAAGTTGTTCTGATTGAACCTATGAGTACCAGGCCAACTGCTGAAGTGATAGGTGACATCAAAGCTGGTAAAAGAGAGTCGAAGCTTGCCCAGGAACTTTTGAATGCAGGCCTATCCTGCGGTGCTGCGGTCCTTGGGTGGGCGGCTGTTATCGTGTCAACCGGGGCGATTCCGGTTACTGGTGGCACCAGCACGGCCGTATCTGTAATAAGTTATTCGGCAGCAGCTGCTGGAACTGCTCAGTGCGCGAATGGTGTCGCACGCTCATGGACTGAACATTCGAATCCTGAGGCTCTCGACGAATTCGATAATCAAGAATGGTATCAATATACCCAAACCGCCCTCGATGTTATTTCGGTTGGTGGTGCGGTGGTAAGTGGTGCTGTTACAGTGAGGTTGGTTATGAGGCTGAGGTCGCAACAGCATTCGTTAAGAGAAATTCTTTATAATAAGCTTAATCGTCAACAGAGAAAGCGTCTTACCGAAGAGCTCATCGAAATGAACCAGCCAGGTATTTCGGCAAAAATGAGGAAGCATGCCCAAAGACACGGTTTGCTGCCAAAAAGGTATAGCCACACAGATATATCGAGAACAGCTCTTGTTAAAATAAAGGAATCGTTGTCTGGAACATTGTCCCTGACTGGTAGCGCTACATCTGGTGTTATTTCTCAGATTATGATCGGTATATACAGGGAGTACGACTGATGGGTTCTGATGGGGGTGGGTTGTTCCGGGCACTTGTCCCGGCCGGGAGTTTCAGGCTTATTTTTTCAATAATCTGCTCTGTTATTGCCCTGGTTTCAGCGTGTGCTTTGGCTATTTTGGTGTTCGGCCAGGAGTTGGATGGCGACTTCTTGTCGAAGATAATTTTGGTGGTTTTTTTTATTGGGGTCTTTCTTGTAGTTCACCCTAACTTCAGGTTAACCCGGGGGGCGAAATGGCCGCTGACTTATATGTCAGTGCTCTTGTTGTTATGTATTTTGCTGACACTGGCCACTCTTGTCTGGTCGTATGTCCATGATATAAGGGATATTTATGTTGGTGGACTCGTAGGCTTGATTGCTGGCGTAGTCGGGCTTTGGGGCTATAGGTCAAAGTCCGTGGAAAAACTGAGGGCACACTTTGCTCAAATTTGGCAGGACGAGTATCGAAGGAGAGAGTATTTGCGAAATGGCAAGTGATCAGAGGCTCCATAGCCTTCTCGCCCCCAACTAATCCCACAACCGCTCCGCCAACCCCGAAGCCCTTACCACCCGCTGCGCCACGCTTTCCTTCAGCACCGCCTCATCCCCGGCAATCAGGCTGAACCAGTGCCGGGCGCGGGTGATGCCGGTGTAGACCAGTTCCCGGGTCAGTACCGGGCTGAGGCGGTCCGGCAGTACCAGGCAGGTGTGGGTGAACTCCGAGCCCTGGGACTTGTGCACGGTCATGGCATAGACCGTTTCCAGCTGTTGCAGACGGCTGGGGGAGATCCAGCGGATGTTGTCGGTGCCGTCGCTGGCGGGGAAAGCGACCCGCAGGGTGGGCTTGGGCTGGCCATTCTCGTCGGTGTTCCAGGGCAGGCTGAAGGTGATGCCGATGTCGCCGTTCATCAGGCCCAGGTTGTAGTCGTTGCCGGTGACCAGCACGGGGCGGCCGGCGTACCAGCCCTCCGCCCGGGGGATCAGTTTCTGCTCCAGCAGCTGGTGGGCGATCAGGTCATTGAGGACTTCCACGCCCCAGGGGCCCTTGCGCAGGGCGCAGAGGACCTGGAAATCACTGAAGTCCGCCAGCACCTGCCGGGCCAGGGTGTCCCAGTCAGCGAGTGGGCTGTGGGTGCTCAGGGTGTGGTCGCGCATGCGGGTCAGGTAGTGGCGATAGCCCACGGGTGGTGGCAGGGTCTGGCCATTGACCAGCCGGCCTTCGCCATGGTTGTGAAACGCTGCAGGTGTTCCGGTTTCCGTGTGATGGCAGATCAGCCTCTGCGCGTCCTCGAGACCCGGACCAGCGGACAGTATGGCCACATCCTCAAAGTCACCCCGGCGAGCTTTCGCCAGCAGGCTGTCATCCAGGGCGTTGGTGTTTACCGCATCCGCCAGCTTGCGGATGCCGCTGTCCTGATGAAACCGGTAGCTCTTGCGCAGCATGGCCACCGCCTGATCCATGGCGCTGCCGTTGTCATCCCGCAGTGTGCCGGGTACCTGTGCACCGGTAATGGTGGCCAGCCAGTTCGCGGTTTCAGGGGTGTAGTGGGCCGGACCGGCACGCTGGCAGAGTTCCCCCAGCACTGCGCCGGCATCCACCGAGGCCAGCTGGTCCCGGTCCCCCAGCAGGATCAGCTGGGCGCGCGCGGGCAGGGCGTTGATGACCGATGCCATCAGGTCCACATCCACCATGGAGGCTTCGTCGATCACCAGAATATCCACCAGCAGCGGGTTGTCCCGGTTATGTCGGAACTGGCGGGAATCCGGCCGGCTACCCAGTAGCCGGTGCAGAGTGGTGACCCGGGTGGGAATGTCCTGCTGGTCGACCTGGCCAGGCAGGTTTTCCAGCGGTAGCCGGCTGACGGCGCCGCCGATGGATTCGTTGAGTCGTGCCGCCGCCTTGCCGGTGGGGGCCGCCAGGCGGATGCGGTACTTGCGTCCCTGGCGCTCGGGAGATACGCCAGCCACCGCCTGCAGGGCAGCCAGCAGGTTGACCACGGTGGTGGTCTTGCCGGTGCCGGGGCCGCCGGTGATGACCGCAAAGCGGTTGCGGGCCGCCAGGGCGCAGGCCAGTTTCTGGTAGTCCACCTCGTCCTTCGGGGGAAACAGGGTGTCCAGCGCAGAGTGCAGGGTTCCGGCCTCGCTGGTCCCGGTATCCGATAGCGGCGACGACTGCTCCAGCCGATGCCGGATACCCTCGGCAAGGCGCTGCTCATAGCGCCAGAAGCGCCGCAGGTAGAGTCGGTTGTTATCCAGCACCAGCGGGGTAGCCTGATCGCTGACAGTGGCCGCACAGGAGGCTTCCAGCACCCGCCGGCATTCCTCCAGACTGGTCCGTGCCAGCAATTGATCCGGTCGGGGCAGCGCCGGTGGTTGCTCTGTAGGCACTGCGGTTGCCGGTTCTTCCGGGGGCAGCGACAGGATCTGGCTGGCATCACCGAGCAGTGCACCGAGGTCGATGCAGACATGGCCCCGGCCCACCTGATGGGACACCAGCGCCGCCAGCAGGATCAGCAGCGGTTCGGGGGGCTCGCCCTGCTCCTCGCTGAGGCTGCGGATCAGGCATGCGAACTCCCGGTCCAGGGGGCGGATCCAGCCCTCTTCCTGCCAGCCGGCCAGCAGCTGTTCCATGCCGTCCGGGTCCGCGAACGGCGCTGCGGCATCGACTGTTGGAACGGTTGTTGTGGATGGCGTCGGGGCCATCGGAGGAGACTCGTCTGTTGCCTCTCCCAGATCCAGGGTTATCTGGTGGTCATGGGTGGGTTTCCGGCGGCTCATGCGGCTTCTCCCCGGTCGGTGTTGCCATCGAACAGGGCATCCAGAGACTCAATCAGTTGCCTTGGTGGCTTGTCAGCAAAGACGCCCGACGACGGGCTTTCGATACCCCGCAGGAACAGATACACGGCGCCGCCGATATGGGTATCGTAGTCGTAGTCCGGTAGGCGGGCCTTGAGTAGCCGGTGCAGGGCGAGCAGGTAGAGCACGTACTGCAGGTCGTAGCGTTTTTCCAGGATGGCTTCCCCCATGGCCTGGCGGGTGTAGGCGCTGTCGTCCTCGCCCAGGGTGTTGGACTTGTAGTCCAGCACGTAATAGCGGCCGTTATGCTCGAACACCAGGTCGATAAACCCCTTCACCATACCGTTGAAGTCCTGCTCGTCCACCCTTGGGCGATCGGCGCCGTTGAGGGTGTGCTGGCTCACCAGGGCATCCATCCTGCGGGTGCTGACGTGACAGCTCTCGAACCAGAACTCCAGTTCCGGGCGCAGGGTGGTGAGGGATGCCAGGCTGGCGGTTTCGGTGCCGTCACGATCCAGGGGCAGTGGCTGGCGGATAATGGCCAGCAGCCATTGCTCCAGCGGCTCGACCCAGTCACTCCATCCCCGGGTACGACAACGGCGGGCAAGCTGGTCCCGCAGCCGTGCCGGGTCACTGGCGATCTCGCCCATGCCCTGGGCGGTACACCATTCCAGCAGTTCGTGCAGGAAGGTACCGGGGCCGGCACCTTTGGGGAAATGGTGCTGGTTGCGGGCCGCGGGTGTTGCGGTGGTCTGCTCCGCTGTCTGGCGGCTTTCCTCCAGCAGGTTCTGGGCTTCGGCGTCTTCCACTTCATCCACAAAGGTGATGCCCGTGCCAGTCAGGCCGGTGTATTCGATGGAGGAGTAGCTGGCGATCCACCAGTTCTCCCGAGCCTCGCGGGTGGAGACCAGCGCTGGCCCCAGGGTTTCCGGGGCGTCTTCGTGGTATTGGGTATCCTCGGCCGGGGGCAGCGGCTCGACGGTGATGGCCGGCTGGTTTTCGGCCAGCGACTGCAGGCAACGATCCAGTTCTCCGCTGGCTTCACCCTGGCCATCCAGCAGGTAACCCAGGCCGCTCAGGTGCCAGTCGGTCAGGGCGGCCGCCCCCACCCAAGTGGCGTGGCGGGCCCGGGTCAGAGCCACATACAGCTTGCGGATGTCCTCGCCGAGACGTTCCCGGTCGGCCCGGGCCACGTCCTCCGGTGCCGGATCGAACACCGTGACCAGCTGGCCGCTGTCATCGTGGTAGCGGACGAACGCCTGCTTCTGGTCCTGGGCGCGGAAAGCGGTGCCGAAAGGCAGGAACACCAGCGGGTATTCCAGGCCCTTGGACTTGTGCACGGTGATCACCTTTACCAGCCCGGCATCGCTTTCCAGGCGCAGGGTGCGGTGTTCGTCTTCGCTGTCGGCGTCCCGCAGGATCTGGGTGAAGTGGTGGACCAGGGCGTGTTCGCCATCCAGCTGCAGGCTGTCCTGTTGCAGCAGCTCGGCGATGTGGAGAATGTCCGTGAGTCGCCGCTCACCGTCCGGGCGCTGTAGCAGGCGGCCAGGCACCTCGAAGTCCATCAGGAAACGGCGCAGGGTGGGCAGTACACCCTGGCTCTGCCATTGCTGTTGATAGCCCATGAAGCGCTCGATTTCCCGCTCCAGGGCGATCTCGTCAGTGAGCAGCTGATCCAGATAGTGCCATGGCAGCCCCAGGGTGGGCGTGGCCAATGCGGCCCGGGCCAGGGACAGTTGCCGGGGCTCGGCAAAGGCCCGCAGCCAGCAGAGCATTTCCTGGGCTTCCGGCGAGGCAAGTACCGAATCCCGGTCTGACAGGTAGACGCTGCGGACACGACGCTGGCGCAGGGCATCACGCACGGCGGAGGCTTCGTTGCGGTTGTTGACGAGGATGGCGATATCGCCGGGCCGCACGGGGGCCAGGTCGTCCGGATTGTCGTTGGCGGCAAAGCCGGCCTGCCCGGACTGGCCCAGGGTGAGCAACCGGGCCACTTCGCTGGCGCAGGTGTCCGCCACCTGGTCCGTGGCTCTCCCTTTGGCGAGAGCCACAGGTTCACCTTTCCCATTGTCTTCGTCACTTTGCAGGGTCCAGAAGCGGAGGCTGGGCTGGGTCTCGCCCTGCACCGACCAGGTCCGTCCGGTGCCGTTGGCCTTCACCGGCTGGAAGGGTAGCGGTGTGCTGTCCCCCTTGCCGAAAAGGAACGCCCCGTCCCGGGCATGCTGGTCGCCATGCTCGAAGACCCGGTTGACCGCATCCACCATGGCTTGTGATGAACGGAAGTTGCGGCCCAGGGTATAGGTGCGGTCCTGCACGCCCCGGCGGGCTTCCAGATAGGTGTGGATATCGGCGCCCCGAAAGGCGTAGATGGCCTGCTTGGGGTCGCCGATCATCAGCAGGCAGGTGGCCGGATCCGCATCCGCCACCCGGTAGATCCGGTCGAAGATGCGGTACTGCACCGGGTCCGTGTCCTGGAACTCGTCAATCAGCGCCGCCGGAAACTGGCGTCGAATGGTGGCGGCCAGTTGCGGGCCACGGGGGCCCTGCAGGGCGTCGTCGAGGCGGGTCAGCAGGTCGTCGAAGCCCATCTCCGAGCGTTTCTGTTTCTCCGATTCCAGGCGCTGGCTGATCCAGTGGCTGGCATGGCGCAGGATATCCGCACGGGCGCTGGGCTGGTTCGCGCTGAAGTCCATCAGCTCGGCTATGGCAGCGAAGGCCGGGTGTTCCGGCAGCGGGCCGTCGCCTTTCACTATCTTTTCCAGGCCGTCGGGGGTCTGGTTTTTCAGGCCGGCCTTGTCCAACCCTTCCGGCAACAGGTCATCGGATGTCGCCCACGCCAGCAGGTTGTCCCAGGCGGTGACCATGGACTTGCGGCTGCTGCCGTGAAGGCGCTTGCCCAGGCCTTCCAGCAGGTCGGTCACCTCGGTTTTCCACTGTGACCAGGGCAGGGCCTTGAGTTGATTCGACCGGTCACGGCGCGCCTGGACGGCCCTTTCGATAGCCCCATGAACGTCGTTCTCAGGCATGGGCTGCTTGCCCGCGTCCGCCAGCAGGTTGCGGACCGACTTGCGCAGGTCTTCCGGGGTCTTCCAGTGGTCGAGCACCTCTTCCATCAATGCCGGTGGCAGGGGGTAGGCAAAGGTGCGCCAGTAATCCCGCACCACTTCGTCCAGAGGTTCGGTCTGGTCCGTTTCCAGAGTCAGGCGGAACAGGCTGCCGCTGTCGAAGGCGTGCTCGCTGAGCATGCGGTGGCACCAGCTGTGGATGGTGGACACAGCGGCCTCGTCCATCCATTCCGCCGCCAGCAGCAGGCGCTTGCGGCAGGCCGGCCAGGTGGCCGGGTCCGGGTAGCTCTCGTTCCGTAAGTCGTAGATCAGGGCCGTTTCCGGCGGCGGGCTGGTGTCGTCCGGTGCATCCGAAAACACCTCCGCCGCCTGGGTCAGGCGGGCACGGATGCGGTCCCGCAGTTCCTTGGTGGCGGCTTCGGTGAAAGTGACCACCAGCAGGTTGGGTGGATCGATGCCCTGGCCCAGGGGGCTGTCTGCCGCCTGGCCGTGCCCCAGTACCAGCCGCACATAGAGAATGGCGATGGTGAAGGTCTTGCCGGTGCCGGCACTGGCCTCGATCAGGGTGCTGCCGTTGAGGGGCAGGGTCAGCGGGTTCAGGGTGGTGCTTTGCTGGCTCATGACGCCCCCTCGATCTGCTCGCTGGCGGACTTGTCCTGCTCGGCTTCCCACAGGGGCACATAAAGCTGGTGCAGCCAGCCCTCGAAGGCCTCATTGACCAGTTGTTCCGGCGTTTCAAAGGCGCTGCGCAGGTAGCCATTGTCCCGCTGCAGGGCGGTTTCGTAGACCTGCCGGGCATCGTCGATGGCCTTGTCGTGGTCGGCGCGGAACTTCTTGCTCTGGTAGAAGCTGTAGATCCATGCGAAAGCCGCGTCGCAATGCAGGGGCAGGGCGCGGGTGGTGGCGTGCATCCAGCCGGTGAGCATGGCCTCCAGATGCTTGCGGGCCTGTTCCGCCGGCAGGGGCGCGAAGGTAATATTCCGCTTCTCCTCCTTGCCCAGGAGCAGGGTGGTGAACGGGGTCTCCGTGAGCTGGCCGGCCAGATGGATGACCCAGTCGGTCATCAGGTTGGCATAGCGCACCTTGCGGTTGCCGCCGGAGCCGGACAGCAGGCTGGAGCGGGACACCACCACCCGGCAGAAGCCGCCGTCAGGGCTGGTGCGCAGCCCGTCGATCAGGTCCAGCAGTTCCACCGAGCCCAATTCGCTGGTGACGCTGTGCTGGAAGGTGATGGGTTCCGCCACCGCCTCCGGCCATTCGGCCAGGGCTGTCCGGTAGCGGCCGTGCAGATCCGGCAGTCGTTCGGCCAGTTCCGAGCGCAGGCGGTGTTCGGTCAGGCCCATGCCCAGGTCACCCCGGCGGGCCATGCGGTCCAGGGTGGTGTGGATGCGTTCCTGCAGTTCGTCATCGCCATCGGCCTTGAGTACGGCCTCGCCGATCAGCTCATTGTCCAGGCGCCAGCGATCCAGGCCGTTGAGGTCGAAATTCTCGTTGTCGGTGTCATCCTCTTCCACGCCCTCGAAACGCACCTGCAACCGACGCTGGAAGAAGGTCTCGATGGGTTGCTTGAGAAAGCTGGCCAGTGCCTTGAAGGTGATGGGCTCCTCAGGTGGCTGCCAGGGAAGGGCCGTGCTTTGCTGCGTTTCCGGCCCGGCACCGTGGGCACTGCGCCATTCCCGCTCGTAGGTGAACAGATTGCGCTCCCGCAGGATGTCGGCCAGAGGACGCGGCGGGCTGTCCGGTTCCGGCTGCAGGCCATTGACCCCGGGGAAGTAGGCCCGGCTGAAGGGCTGCAGTGGGTGTTGGGTGGTCAGGGCATGAGTAACGACCTCATCCGGCTTGCCGGCCACCTGCCACAGGCTGTCCAGGTGGTCCTGCAACTGGCTGACCAGCACCGAGGGTGGTCGTTCCGAATCATCCTTGATGCTGCGCCCCACCCAGCTGATGTAGAGCTGTTCCCGGGCGGACAGCAGGGCTTCCAGGAACAGGTAGCGGTCGTCTTCCCGCCGGGAACGGTCACCGGGTCGGTAGTCATGGGCCATCAGGTCGAAGTCCACCGGTGGTCGTGAGCGGGGGTAATCACCATCGTTCATGCCCAGCAGGCACACCTTACGGAAAGGAATCGCCCGCATGGGCATCAGGGTGGCGAAGTTGACCTTGCCGGCCAGGAAACGCTGGTTGAGGCCGCCTTCATCCAGACCGTCCAGCAGCACATCCTTGACGATATTCAGGGGCAGCGGCGTGTCCTGAAGGCCAGCGGCCAGGGCATCATCCAGCCACTGTTCCAACTGACGGCGGAAGCGGCTGAGTAACAGCAGGTCCTGGCCTTCCAGGTCCCGGAAGAACTGCTCCAGCATGTCGGAGAACAGGGCTTCCCACTCCTGCGGTGTGCGCGGTGTCTGCAGGTCGTTCCACAGGGACTCGAGCCGGGACACAAAATCCGACAGCCGCCCCGCCAGGCTGGCCTGCAGGCCGCCGATCTCGGCGTAGGGTTCGACGCCGGACCAGGGCTCGTCGTCACCCATACCGTAGCCCAGCAGCATGGACCGCAGGCCGGACTGCCAGGTATTGCGCGTCAGGTCGCCGGGCAACTCCAGGCTTTCCCGCTGCTCGCGGTGCAGGCCCCAGCGGATATTGGCGCCCTCCACCCAGCGCCGGGCCAGGGGAATCTCACCCTCGCTGATATCCAGGCGCTGGCGGATGCCGGGCACCTCCAGCAGGCTGATGATCTCGCTCACCGCAAAGCGGCTGCGGGGCAGGCCCATCAGGGTTTCCAGGGCAATCAGCACCGGCTCGTGGTGGCGCTGACCCTGGTCGGAAATGGTGAACGGAATATAGCGGGTACTGCCCGACTGGTAGCGACCGAAGACCGCCTGGATGTGGGGTGCGTAAACGTTGATGTCCGGCATCATCACGATGACGTCACGGGGTCGCAGGGAGCTGTCGGCGTTGAAGGCGGCCAGCAGCTGGTCGTGGAGGACCTCCACCTCCCGTTGGGGGCTGTGGGCATCGTGAAAGGCCAGCGAGTGATCCTCGGCGAGTTCCAATGTCCGTTGCTGGTCGCGGATTTCCTGCAACGGGGTCAGGTAATAGATGTCGTTCTGAAGCTGGTGCAGCAGCCGTGGCTGGTCCGGCTCGCCGTGCTCCGAGAAGATGTCGATCTTGTGGTCCGGGGTCTGGAACTGGTGCTGGTATTCCTCCGGATTGTCGAATTCATCCAGCAGCCGGATATAGTCCCGCCCCTGCTTGCCCCAGGCCGCCAGCAGCGGGTTGGCGTGCTGGTGGAGCTGCTCGTGGTCGGCGATCTTCGCCAGGGTGGGGTGATCCCTGCCTCGGCGGCGCTCGGCGTTGAGCAGGTCCCGGTCGCTGATAATATCCGCCCAGTAGAACTGGCAGGGGTTATGGACGCACAGCACCACCTGGCTGAAATAGCTCAGCACGTGCAGTGCCTCCAGGGCCTGACGGGGCAGCGACGACACACCGAATACCACGATGCGTTGCGGCAGCCGCTCCGGGTTGGCGGGGCGGTCGATGCGCTGGCCTTCCTCCACAAAACGGGTGTGGATGCGGGAGCGGCTGGTCTGGGAGAGCTCGCCCACGTCCGCCACCAGCGCCTGCCAGAGCCTGGGTTGCCAGCGGGTCTCGTCATCCAGGGGCTTTTCTTCCTGGCGGGCGGTGATCATCACCTCCCGGCCCTGTTCCCAGGCACTGAGCCAGTCGGCACGGAATACCTGGTACTGGTCGAACAGGTCGGCCACTTTCTCGGCCAGCTGGAAGGCACGCAGGTCCGGATCGGTGCCTTCCAGGAACCGGGCCAGGGGCGCGAACACCTCATCGGTGGGTACCAGCTCCGGCAGCAGTCGGTACAGTCGCCACACCAGCCGGCGCTTGTCGAAGGGGGACTGCTCCGGCACTTCGCCGTCCGGCAACACGGCCCGGTAGGCCTGCCAGATAAAGCGGGCAGGGAACAGGAATTCCATGCCGGCGGCAATGCCCAGACCGCCGTCAATGCCATCATCGGAACGCCTTTCCGCCAGGGCCAGCTTCAGCCACTGGGCGATACCGTTGCTCTGCACCAGGAAGGCCTCGCTCTCCAGCGGTGGCACTGGCGTCTGGCGGCACAGGTAGACCACCGCCCGGCGCAGGTCTTCCAGGTGGTTGGCATGGATGGCGTGGAAGCCGGGTTGTAGGCTGGCGGTGGTCATCTTGCTCCCGGTGCGGGTCGATCATCTGGTCCAGACTGCACAGGTTACCGCAACCAGTGTCCCTTTTGGTGAATTCACCTACGGAATACCGATGCCTGCTGTTCACCATCGCCATCGATGGGAGCGTCCCCGGGCCCGGCGGACTATAATTGTTTGACAAGTGGTCAGCCTGGTCCATCCATCGTCGACGAACCGCCGTAAAGTACCGGTAGCGGCGATCACTGCGGAGGGCTTCAAGATGACGAAAACACGACGTCCGATCCTTGTCGGGTCAATCCTCGCGCTGGTGTTGGTCGGCCTGTCCGCGATGATGACCGTGGCGCCCCGCGCCGATGACACGGATGCCGCCATTCGCGATGTCATCCTCAGCCAGATCGAGGCCTTCGCCAACGATGATGAGCTGGGCGCCTGGGTTCATGCCTCCCGGGGCATCCAGAAAAAATTCCGCTCACCGGAGACGCTGCTGCACGTGGTTCGCCTGAGCTATCCGGCGGTTCACCGCGCTGCTTCCATCCGCTTTGGCAAGCGCATTCCCCACGAACGGTTCGATATCCAGGTGGTACGCCTGAAGGGGCCGGAAGGCAAGCTCTGGGACGCCTACTATCGCATGGTTCAGAGGGAATACGAGTGGAAAGTAGGTGGCGTCAGTCTGCAGCCGGCGGATACGGGTATCTGAAAGCTCCGCCGGCAGACGCTGTGTCTTGAGCTGTAGCGGTACTCATCGTAGAGTTGGCCCCTCGATGTCCTCCGCCACAGGTTGCCTCCGTCAGTGATGAGCTCTCCCGACAGACAGGATCCGCGACCGCAGGCCGCAGACCTTGCCAATCCCCTGTACTACCTGGAAAACATGGAAACGGTGGTGACCTGGGTCCACCAGCACCACGGTGATTTGCTGACGCCCGAGGAAAACCGGCGTCTGGCCGGATTTGGCCATCTTTCCGTCTCGGCCCGCGCCTTATTGACCCGCATGGTAATGCGCACCGGTGACCTGTTCCGGTCGGACAAGTTGAACTACCCGGAATTGCCGGAGCCGGAATGCGAGGCTCTCGCGGAGTTAGTGGCCAGCGACTGGGTGGATGCAGCGGAGCATCTCAGGGTCGACGATCTGTTCCGATTATTCACGCTGGCGGAATTGCGCCCGGCCTTTGCCGGCGTGCTGGCGGAGCTCGGCCATCCCCGTGCACTCCCCAAGGCCCGCATGAAAGCGGTGCTGTCGGAATATTTGGGCGATACTGTGCCGCTTGTGGACTGGCTGCCGGGTCATCGTGACACTGTGATGCATCTGGCCCACATGCCGCTGTTCGACCGTATCCGCCTGATGTTCTTCGGTAACCTGCGCCAGAGCTGGCCGGACTTTGTGCTGGTGGAGCTGGGCTATCAGCAATATGAGCAGGTGACCTTTACGCCCGAGTCCCGGGCCTTTCAGCACCGTGACGAAGTGGACTGTTACCTGATCATGCACCAGTGCCGGGAACAACTGGATGAGGGGATTTCCGCCGCCGACGTCTGGTCGCAGGTGCCGGAGCCCGTGGGCAACGCCTGGCTGGCCAGCCGCCGCGACCGGCTATTGCTGGAGCTGGGCCGGCAGGCGGAACGTCAGGGCGAGCGGGAACTGGCACTCAAAGCCCTGGCGGAAAGCACCCACCGGGAATCCCGCCTGAAACAGCTGCGACTGCTGGAGCGGATGAAGCGCTTCGACGAGGCCTGGGCCATCGCCCGGGACTGGCATACGACCGAACTCAGCGATGCCGAGGCCCAGGGGCTGGGCCGTATTCTGCGCCGTGTGGCCCGCAAGGTCGGTGAGCCGGTGCCTGAGCTGCCCGCCGAGCCAGCCACTGATGACTTCCTGCTCACGCTTCCCCGTACCGGTCTGCCGGTGGAAATGGGGGTACAGCAGCACCTGTGGCAGGACCATCAGCCGGTCTTCTACGTGGAGAACACCCTGATCAATGCCCTGTTCGGCCTTTTATGCTGGAATGCTATCTTCGCGCCGGTGCCGGGGGCTTTCTTCCACCCCTTCCATGTGGGCCCGGCGGACCTGACCCGGGAAGATTTCGTGCCCCGCCGCCGGGAGCTGCTGGAACAGTGCTTTGCCCGCCTGGATGATGGTGATTACGGCGATATCATACGGGCCACCTACCGGCGCAAGCAGGGTCTGGCCAACCCGTTCGTCAACTGGCTGGTAATAACCGATGAACTGCTGGAGCTGGCACTGGCCTGCATTCCGCCGGAGCATCTGGAGGTGATGTTCCGCCGGCTGCTCCATAACCTGAAGGAGCACCGCAGCGGCTTTCCGGACCTGATCCGCTTCCTGCCGGAGGAGCCCGACCTTGCCCGGCGCTATGAAATGATCGAGGTGAAGGGCCCCGGTGACCGCCTGCAGGACCATCAGCGGCGATGGCTGGCGTTCTTCCACCGCCAGGGCATCGCAGCGCGGGTCTGTTATGTGCGCTGGCAGGATGACGGCCCGTGAAGGTAGCGGTACGCACCCTGTGCGAATTTGCCGCCCGTCGTGGCGACCTGGACTTCCGTTACACGCCGGCCCCCTCATCGGAAGAGGGTATTGCCGGCCACCAGTCGGTGCAGTCCCGGCGCGGCTATGGCTACCAGAGTGAGTACCTGCTCACCGGCGAGTGCCAGGGGCTCGAGCTATCCGGCCGCGCCGACCTGTACAACCCCCACAAGGGGCTGCTGGAAGAGATCAAGACCCACCGTGGCGACCTGTCCCGTATCCGCGGCCACCAGCGGGCTATGCACCAGGCCCAGTTGCGGGCCTATGGCGCCCTGCTGTGCCGGCAGGAACAGCGGAAAAAGGTGACCCTGTCGCTGGTCTATTACGACACCAGCAGAGACAAGGAAAGCCCGGTAACGGAAACTGCCACGGCGGACGAATTGTGGCAGGAGCTGGAAGCCCTGTGCCTGGCCTACAGGGCCTGGGCGGAACAGGAAGAACAGCATCGGGACGAACGGGACCAGCGGCTGGGTCATCTGCGGTTTCCGTTTGCGGACTTCCGCACCGGCCAGCGGCAACTGGCGGAAACCGTCTACCGCAATGCCGTGCAGTCCCGCACCTTGCTGCTGGAGGCGCCCACCGGTCTGGGCAAAACCCTGGGCACACTGTTCCCGGCGCTGATGGCCTTGCCCGCTGGCAAGCAGGACCGGCTGTTCTACCTGACCTGCCGTAACACTACCCGACAGATGGCCATCGATGCTGTCGATGCCCTGCGACAGGCACAGCCGGAGCCGAACAACTGGCCCCTGCGCACCCTGGAGCTGGTCTCCAAGGACGATGCCTGCGAGCACCCGGACAAGGCCTGTCACGGTGAATCCTGCCCGCTGGCCAAAGGCTTTTTCGACCGCCTGCCGGACGCCCGGGCCGAGGCGGCACAGGTGCGCGAGCCCCTGACCCGCGAGCGGCTGGCAACCATTGCCGCCGGCCATGATATCTGCCCCTATTTCCTGGCCCAGGAAATGGCCCGCTGGTGCGATGTGGTGATTGCCGACGTTAACCGTCTGTTTGACCAGAGCGCCTTGCTCCATGCCCTGGTCAACCAGAACCAGTGGAAGGCCAGTGTGCTGGTGGATGAGGCCCATAACCTGGTGGACCGGGCCCGGAGCATGTATTCGGTAAGGCTGGACCAGCAGCGGTTGTTACGGGTGAAGAAGGCAGCGCCAAAACCTCTGAAATCGCCCCTGAACCGGGCGGCCCGGGCCTGGCAGGACGTGGTGCGGGAGCAGGAAGCTGCGGGTACCGAACCGGTATTCCTCGATTCAATGCCCAACCGCCTGCCCGCGGCCCTGCAGGGGCTGGTGTCCGCGCTGACCGACTATCTGGCAGACAACCCGCCGGATCTGGCACTGCAGGAATTGCTGTTCGAAAGCGTGGCCTTCCTGAAGCTGGCGGATCAGTTCGGCGATCATTCTCTGTGCGAGTACCACCGGCCGGGGCGGGGCCGAGCGGCTGTCACTATCCAGAACCTGATCCCGGCGGATTTCCTGCGGGATCGTTTTGTGGCGGCGGACTCGGTGCTGCTGTTCTCCGCCACCCTGACCCCCGGCGTCTATCACCGGGACCTGCTGGGGCTGCCGGAGGATAGCCGCTTCACCTCATTGCCCAGCCCCTTCAGCGCCGGTCAGCTGCAGGTGCACTTCACGCCCCGCATCAGCACCCGCAAGCCGGACCGGGAGGCATCGCTGAGCGCCATTGCCGACTTGATCGCCACCCAGTTCCGGGAGCACCCCGGCCACTACCTGGCGTTCTTCAGCAGCTTCCAGTACATGCGCCAGGTGGCGGAGGCCCTGGCCGATCGGGCCCCGGACCTGCCTCAGCGCTGCCAGCAACCAGGCATGAGTCATGATCGACGCACGGCGTTCCTGGCCGGCTTCCGTGAGCCACAGCCAGCGGTGGCCTTTGCGGTACTGGGCGGCGTGTTCAGTGAAGGTATCGACCTGCCCGGTGACCAGCTGATCGGCGCCTTCGTGGCCACCCTGGGTCTGCCGCCTTTCGACCCCTGGCATGAAGTACTCAAGGCCCGGCTGGAAGAACGCTTTGGTGCCGGTTACGACTATACCTACCGCATTCCCGGTCTGCAGAAAGTGGCCCAGGCTGCTGGCCGCGTGATTCGCACACCGGAAGATGAAGGGGTGATCTGGTTGATCGACGACCGCTTCCTGCAACCGGCAAACCGGACGCTGTTGCCCGGGTGGTGGTTTAAGTATTGAACCAGCCTCAACCACAGGTTTCTGTTACGCTTCGACTGTGACAGCCAAGGAGTTCCCATGCCTGAAGATCCCCTGAAAACCCTGTCGGACATGGCCAGCGATGCCCATGCCCGCATCCAGCAGACCTACGAGCATATCAACCCGGTAGTGGAAGTCCGTCGGGGCATGCGCGATGGCGGTATCCCGGCAGACGTCATGACCATCGATTGCCTGCAGACCCGCCGTCGCATTCTGCTGATCCTCCACGATGCGGAGCCCGGCATGCTGCTGTACCAGTTCGTTGCGCTGGAGGACGAAATGGGCGACGAATTCCAGCGGATGCCTCTGCAGGATGTTAGTCAGAGCACGCTGATCGACTGGATCAAGGGCTATTTCAGTCCGGATGCCTGATATGGCTCCCTGCCTTGACGCTGGCCCGCTATGCACGGCACGAATGACGACCCATCAGTATCATGCACTTGTCAGATCCGGGTCGGCTGCTTAGTCTTCCATATCCACTGATCCGTATTCCAACAACACATCCCCGGAGGCCCCATGGCTTTACCCACCCTTGAAACCACCCATTACAGTGTCGATCAGGGCATTGCCACCATTACCCTGAATCGTCCTGACAAACTCAACGCCTACAACCCCCGGATGCGCGAGGAACTGCTGGCGCTGTTTGATGAAACCGATGCCGATGACAACGTGCGCGTGGTGGTGATTACCGGCGCCGGCCGTGGTTTCTGCGCCGGCGCGGACCTGTCTTCCGGTGGCTCCACCTTTGATCGCAATGCGAACTCCGGCGACCCGTCCCGGCAGTCGCTGAAGGTTGGTGATGTCTACCGCGATGGCGGTGGCACCAACACTTTGCGCATCTTTGAGAGTCTCAAACCGGTTATCGGCGCCATCAATGGGCCGGCGGTAGGCATCGGGGCCACCATGCAGCTGCCCATGGATATCCGCATGGCCTCCACCAAGGCCAAGTTCGGGTTTGTGTTTGCCCGTCGCGGAATCACCATGGAAGCAGCTTCGTCCTGGTTCCTGCCCCGGCTGGTGGGCATGCAGACCGCCATGGAGTGGTGCATGACAGGCCGCGTCTTCGGTGCCGATGAAGCGCTGGAAAAAGGCCTGGTGCGTTCGCTGCACGAGCCGGACGACCTGCTGCCGGCGGTCTATGAAGTGGCCCGGGAAATTGCCGACAACACAGCGCCGGTGTCCGTTGCCCTGACTCGCCAGATGCTGTGGCGCATGTCGGCAGCACCGCATCCGATGGATGCCCACCGCATCGACAGCCGCTCCATCCAGGCTCGCGGCGAATCAGCGGATGCCAAGGAAGGTGTTACCTCGTTCCTGGAGAAACGCCCGGCGGAATTCCCCAACAAGGTTTCCACGGATATGCCCGCTTTCTTCCCCTGGTGGGATGAGCCGGTTTTCGAGTAAGGAATGGGCCGGTCTTTCACTCGAAGGCCGGTATTACCATCCTGTCGAAGAATGCTCGACTACACTGGACTCAGGCGGACAAAAAATCTGAGAAATGCACCCAATTGGCTTGCCACAATCCAATCCGTGGCTATATCGTACCTGTAAAACGAATATAGCGGTTGCTCGCCGCCAAACCCTCAACCCCTTACACCATAAGAACAAAGGAGACACGCCGATGCATGGTCTGATGATGCAACGCCCCCTGCTGATTTCCCAGATACTGGAATTTGCGGCGGGTAACTACCCCGACCAGGAAATCGTATCCCGCACTACCGAAGGAGGTATCCACCGGTACACCTACCCGGAAATGGCCCAGCGCACCCGCAAGCTGGCCAATGCCCTGAAAAAGCTGGGCGCCACCGATGAAGACCGGATTGGTACCATTGCCTGGAACACCTACCGACACCTGGAAATCTACTACGCCAGCTCCGGCATGGGCGCGATCTGTCATACCATGAACCCGCGCCTGCCGGCGGATCAGTTCATTTACATCGTCAATCACGCCAAAGACAAGTTCATCTTTGTTGACCTGACCTTCCTGCCGCTGATGGAAAAGCTGTACGAGCATTTCCCGGATGTGGAAGGCTTCATCGTGATGACCGATGAAGAACACATGCCCGAGACGGATCTGCCCCGGGTCTATTGCTACGAGACCCTGATCAAGGATGAATCGGACCATTTCGACTGGCCCGAGCTTGACGAGAACACGGCGTCATCCCTGTGCTACACCTCCGGTACCACCGGCAACCCCAAGGGCGTGCTCTACAGTCATCGCTCCAATGTGTTGCACGCGCTGTTCGTGCTTAGCATCTCCGGTGTCCCCATTGATGAGCGCTCCAACATCCTGCCGGTGGTGCCCATGTTCCACGTCAACGCGTGGGGCGTGCCGTACTTCGGCCTGATCGCTGGCGTCAAAATGGTGTTCCCGGGACCGGGCCTGGACGGCGAGAACCTCGCCAATCTGATTGAAGACGAGCAGGTCACCGACGCCTGGGGTGTACCCACGGTATGGCTGGGCCTGTTGGGTCACATGCGCAAGCAGGGCACGACCTTCAGTTCCCTCAAGCGCACCCTGATCGGTGGTTCCGCGCTGCCCAAGGCGATGATTGAGGAGTTCAAGGAAAAGCACAATGTAGAGGCCATCCAGGGCTGGGGCATGACCGAAATGAGCCCGTTGGGCACCGTGGCCACACCGCGCCCGAGCCAGCGTGGTGGTGACTGGAAGGAGGAGCTCAGGCTTCGTGGCACCCAGGGCCGCCTGATGTTCGGGGTGGAGATGAAGATCGTCGACGCCGAGGGCAACGAGCTGCCCCACGATGGCGAATCCCAGGGCGAACTGCTGGTACGCGGCAACGCTGTCATCAGTGGTTACTACGAAAACCCGGAAGCCACAAAGAAGGCCATCGATGAGGATGGGTGGTTCCACACCGGTGACGTATCAGTGATTTCACCGGACGGGTTCATGGAGATCGTTGACCGGGTCAAGGACGTGATCAAGTCCGGTGGCGAGTGGATCAGCTCTATTGATCTGGAGAACGAAGCGGTTGCTCATCCGGGTCTGGCGGAAGCAGCCGTGATCGGTGTCCGTCACGAGAAGTGGCAGGAACGCCCACTGCTGGTAGCGGTGCGCGAAAAGGACTCCGACGTCAGCAAGGAGGATGTGCTCAAGTTCCTGGAAGAGCGCGTTGCCAAGTTCTGGCTGCCGGATGATGTAGTGTTCGTGGAGGAATTGCCTCACGGTGCTACCGGCAAACTGCAGAAGGCCAAATTGCGCGAGGACTTCAAGGACTACACCTTGCCGACAGAGTAAGCCGTTCCGGGCGGGCCCTGGGCCCGCCTGTTCCGCTTCAGATGAGAATGAGCCGCCGGAATACCACCAGCGGCTTTTTTTTGAAGCTTTCGGGCCGTGAACGACTACTTCAGTTCAAAGCCCCGTTTTTTCAGGAAGTCCCGCATATGGGCGCGCAGCTTGGCGTTGAACAGCGGGCTGAGCTGCTCTGACCAGTTGGTGTCCTTGTTACCGCCCGTGCGCTCGCTGTAGTAGGTGTGCATGGTGTCATCAAAACGGTTAACCGAGTCTTCATCCTCGCGGTAGTAGTCCTCCATGAGGATGCTCTCCACCGGCAGGCGGGGTTTTACTTCCGGATCCTGATCCGGGTAACCCAGGCACAGCCCGAACACCGGGAAAACATGGTCGGGAAGCTTCAGCAATTCACTGATTTCCGCAGGATTGTTGCGAATACCGCCGATGTAGCAGATGCCCAGCCCGGCGGATTCCGCCGCCACCACCACATTCTGCGCCATCAGCGCGGTATCCACGCTGGCCACCAGGAACTGTTCGGTCATGCCTCGCACCACCTCGGCCCCGGTGCGTTCCGCCGAGTCCGTGGGGCGCTTCATGTCGGCACAGAACACCAGGAAGTCCGAACAGGTGGCGATATAGGTCTGCCCACTGGCCAGTTCGGCGATCTTTTCCCGGTTTTCCGGATTTTTTACGTGAATGATCGAGTAGGCCTGTACATGGCTGGAGGTGGCGGCGCTCTGGCCGGCGCGGATCAGCTCCAGGAGCAGGTCCCGGGGGATGGCCTGGTCGGTGAACTTGCGGATCGAGCGGTGGGATTTGAGTAGATCGATAACCTCGTTCATGGTGCCTCTCTCGCGAAATACATGGGCAATGTGGCCTTTCCGTCCGCCGTGTTCAGGCAGGTGGACAGAACGGCACTGTGTTCCGTAAAGCGGGAATTCTACACCTTTATGTGGGCCACCGGTTGGTGGATAGCCGCCTGGTGGAGGTGGTTCCGTTTTTGCGGCGCCCTCAGCCAGTCTCTTATGGCGTTTTGCGGAGGTTAACCAGCATCGGGGTGCCGCTGACCGGATCCTGTATAACATCGCAATGAACGCCATACAGGCGATGGATCAGTTGCTGGTTGAGGATATCCGCCGGTGCACCCTGGGCCTGGATGGCGCCGCCCACCATGGCAATCAGGTGGTCGGCGTAGCGGCAGGCACTGACCAGATCGTGCACCACCATCACCACGGTCTTGCCCTGGGTGGCCAGGTGGCGGATCAGTTCGAACACCTCGATCTGGTGGCCAAGGTCCAGGGCCGAGGTGGGCTCGTCCAGCAACAACAACGGCGTCTGCTGGGCAATGCTCATGGCAATCCAGGCCCGCTGCCGCTGGCCGCCGGAAAGGGTATCCAGGGGGCGGTCGGCCAGTGTGGACAGGTTCGCGGCGGTCAGTGCTTCCTCAAGTATCGCCTGGTCGTCGTGGGTCCAGCGTTTGAGCCAGCCCTGATGGGGCTGGCGGCCAAAGCGGATCAGGTCGGTGACGGTGAGGCCTTCCGGGGCCGAGTTGTCCTGGGGCAGCAGGGCCAGCTTGCGGGCGACTTCGCGACTGGGCTGGCTGAGAATGTCGCTGCCATCCAGCAATACCGCCCCACCGGATGGAGTGTGCACCCGCGCCAGACCGTTCAGCAGGGTGGACTTGCCGCAGCCATTGGGGCCGACAATAGCGGTGACCTGGCCCTGTGGCAGTGCCAGGTCCAGTTGATCAATCACTGGCGTATGGCGATGCGCCAGGGTCAGCTCCCGTGCTTCCAGCCGGGGCGTTGCGGCAGTTTCAGTCATGACAGGCTCCGGGAAGAGGGTTTCACAAGAATCCAGATCAGGTAGGGGCTGCCGGCAATGGCGGTGACCAGCCCCACCGGCAGCTCCAGGGGCGACAGTACCAGGCGGCCGGCCAGGTCCGCCGTCACCATAAAGGCAGCGCCCGCCAGTGCCGAGGCGGTCAGCGGCACCTTGCCGGGCCGGCTCAGGGCCCGGGCCAGCTCCGGCGCCAGCAGTGCCACCATGCCCACCGGTCCGGCGACGGACACCGCCAGCCCGGTCAGCAGTACCGCGCACGCCAGGCTCAGGGTGCGGATCCGCTTCAGGCGGGTGCCTAGGTTAATGGCTACCGGGTCGGAGAACTGCAGGGTCTTCAATGCCGGGCCCAGGGCGATGGCCAGCCCGTAGCCGATTACCAGGCCAATGGCCAGGATCTGCACGGCGTCCTGCGACCGCGCGTTCAGGCTGCCCACGGTCCAGGGGAAGGCGGCATTGGCGGCGTCGATGGCCACCCGGCTGAGCATCACCTGGGTGATGGCTCCGGCGATGGCACCGATGCCCAGGCCGGCGATAATAAAGCGGTAGCCACGGGTACCATTGGCTCCGGCCAGCCCGAAAGCCAGGGCAGTGGCAGCGGCCGCACCGCTCAGGGCCATGGCGGACGGGGCGATGGAGAGGCCGGCCCCTACTACCGAAGCCACCGCGAAGGCCGTCGCCGCGTTGTCGATGCCGATAATGCCAGGGGTCGCCAGGCGATTGCGGGCTATGGTCTGCATCATGCAGCCAGCCAGGGCAAAGGCGGCGCCGGTCAGGACCCCGGCCAGCACCCGGGGCAGTCGCAGTTCCCGGATGACGAACTGGTGGATGGTGTCGCCACCGCCGGCCAGTACATCAATGATGGCTCCGGGAGGTATGGCCACCGTGCCGAGGGCCAGGGAGGCGGTGGCAGCGATCACCAGGGCCAGAGTGAGTGCCAGGTTGGCGTACAGGTTGCGTTGGCGGGTCATGGCAAAGGTTTTCATAGTGTCGGCATGCGCCCGGAACGAACGATGATCAGCAAAACCGGGGCGCCGATCAGCGCCGTGATCACCCCAAGGGGCAGTTCCGATGGTGCCGCGATAACCCGGGCCAGGGTGTCCGCCAGAAGCAGCAGGGCAGGACCGATGGGCAGGCACAGCCAGAGGGTCTTGCGGATATCCGGGCCAGCCGCCGCCCGGGCGATATAGGGCACCACCAGGCCGACAAACACCAGCGGTCCGGCAAGGGCCGTGGCTGCACCCACCAGCAACGCCACTGCGACGATCACCAGCACGCGGATACGACCGGGCCTGTGGCCCAGCCCCATGGCCGTCCGCTCTCCCAGGGAGAGGGCCGCCAGCGGCGACGCCACAATGACCACGAGTATTCCGGCCACCACCAGTGACGGCAGCACGGCCCGCAGGTGAGACAGTGGCGTGCCGGCGATACTGCCGGTGATCCAGAAACGGATCTCGTCGGCGGCGCGCTGGTCCGCCAGCATCAGTACCGAGGTCAGCGACAGCAGCAGGCCCGTTACCGTGGCGCCGGCCAGCACCAGGCGCACCGGGTCGGCGGCCAGCCCCCGTGAACGAGTGGCCAGCATCACCAGTGAGCAACCCGCCAGGGCGCCGGTCTGGGAGACCAGTGTGGTCATGGTGGCGGAACTGGCACCCAGCAGGATGGCAACGGCCACCGCAAACGCGCTGCCGCCGCTGACCCCCAGCAAGCCGGGTTCCGCCAGCGGATTCCGGGTCAGGGCCTGCAGCAGGGCGCCGGCAATGGCAAGGGACAGTCCGGTGACAATACCGGTCACCAATCGGGGCAGGCGCAATTCGGTCACCACAAAGCGGGCTTCCTCGCTGCCCTGACCGAACAGCACCGGCAAGGCGTCGGCGGCAGAAACGGGTCCGGCGCCCCACAGCAGGCTGGCGACGGCAGTGACCACAACGAAAAAAACCGCCACAGAAAGTGGCGGTGCAAAGGCACAAGATGCAAGTGTGCTTCTGAAAAGAGTGGCTGCCATGGATTACTTCAGGGCAGCCTCAATCTCGTCCAGTATCGCCAGGGCGGCCAGGGGCCCGGAAGCGCTGGTCCACAGGGTGCCGTCTACCGGAAGGATACGACCGGACTCGTTGGCGACCAGCCGCTTGAAGGCCGGGGCCTGTCGCGCTGCCTCCAGGGCTTCGCGGCCATCCTCGTTCAGGGTGGCCAGGAAGATCCAGTTACGGTCCATCAGCGACAGGTTTTCCTGGCTCAGGGGCTGGCTGTGGGGGCGCCCTTCGGAAACCAGGCCGGCATCGTCCACCTCAAAGCCCGCGGACGCCAGCACGGTGGCGGAAAACAGGCCTTCCGCCATCACCAGCGGGCCCTGGGGCATCCAGCGCACCAGCGCAGTGTCGCGCTGGTCTTCGGGAATCACTGTTTCAACCTGACGGCGAACCTCCGCCGCCCGCTGTTCCACCCGCTCAATCACGTCCCGGGCACGGTCTTCACGACCGAGGGCGCGGGCAAACAAGGCCAGTTCGCGCTTCCAGGTGTCATGCTGGTAGGGCGTAACAGCCAGCACGACGGTCGGGGCAATACGGGACAGCAGCTGGTACTGCTCCTCACTGGTCCGCGCTGCAGCCAGGATAAGGTCCGGCTGCAGGGCAATCACAGCCTCCAGGTTGGTTTCGCCGGGAGCGCCCACAATCTCGATAACCCCGGCCGCCTCCTCGATGTAGCTGGCCACGCTCTGGCCACCACGGGTAATGATGGCGCCCACAGGCTGCGCGCCGACTGCGATGGCAGAATCCAGTGCGCCTTCGTACAGGGTAACGATGCTTTCCGGCTGACCCTCCACGGTAACGTCGCCGTAGGCGGTGGGGATGGTGCGGGTGTCTGCCAGCAGGGGCTGGTAAAGGCAGGCAAGCAGCAGCGCGACCAGCGGAGCCGCGAGCTGGTGCCGGATCGGGTACAGCATGATGATGTCTCCAGTGTTGCCGTATGCGAACAACGTATGCGGCGGGGTGATGCCACGAACTGGAAGTAATGATAATGGTTCGCATTAATATTATAAAGCTGATAACTTGGCACGACCTGTTGCATAACCTGGAACGATGATCCGATGTACGACCTGAAAGAGCTGGAAGCCTTTGTCTCCGTGGTAAAAACCGGAAGCCTGACGGCCAGCACCCGTGACCTGAACCTGCCCAAGTCCACCCTGAGCCGCCGTATCCGCCAGCTGGAGGAGGCCGTGGGCCAACCTCTCTTACAGCGACAGTCCAAACGCATCTTTCCTAACGACGCCGGGCGGGTGTTCTATCGCTATAGCAATGAAATCCTGGAGCTGGTGTCCCAGGGGCACGAGGCCCTGGAGGAGCTACGGGAGGGTGTCAGTGGCACCCTGGAACTCCACTGCCACGAGGCGTTTATACGGGGCTGGTTTGCCCGGATGGTGGAGCGCTTCCGGGACCAGCATGCCGGGCTGAGCGTTTCCGTACGTACCCTGCGGGCGGCGCCAGAAGAGGTGAGGGAGGGGGTCTGCGTCTGGCTGGGCATCCCGCCGGAAGGCAATTACCGTTGTGAGGTGCTGGGCCATCTGACGCAGGGAGTCTATGGCAGTCGTGACTATTTCCACACCTACGGCCGGCCGGAATCGCCGGCGGACCTGGGCGACCATGCCTGGATTGATATGCTGGGTATGGATAGTGCTGGCGTGGTGCTGAATCACCCGGTGCATGGGCCTTATCCGATCATGCCGCGGAAAGGCCGGTTCAGTGTCGACCAGTACACTGTTCAGGGTGATGCCATTGCTGCCGGCCGTGGTGTCGGGCTGATACCGCACTGGTTGGCAGATAAGCGCCTGCAGGCGCACCCTGAAGCCTTTGAATTGTGTATGGCCGGCTGGCAGGGGCCGGTGTTACCGGTCAGCTTATTGTATCCCCATGGCGTATTACCCCGGCGCACCCGCCTGTTCGTTCAGAACGTCCGGTCCTCGGTGCCGGTGGAGTGGCAGCGGCAGGCGGTATCGGGAGCCTCCGGGCCTGTCGTTCCGGAAAACGGAACATATCATGCCGCACAGTAAATAGTGGCCTTGTGTTAATGTTCGCTGCAAATGAGAGGTATTCGCATTAATTTGCGGGTTTCCTCAAGTGGCGACTTTTCCAGACACAAGGAGTTACCTATGTACCGCCCTATGACCCTGTTGGCGTCCGCCGTGGCCCTGGCCAATGCCGGAGCCGCCCTGGCTCAGTCCGAACCTGCCGAACTTGATGAAATCGTGGTGACCGCGTCCGGCTTCGAGCAGAACATCTCGGATGCCCCGGCCAGTATTTCCGTGATTCCCGCCCAGGAGTTGCAGAAGCGTTCCTACACCGACATCACGGACGCCGTAAAGAGCATTCCGGGCGTCTATGTCAACGGCGGCGGTAATGCCAGGGACATCACCATTCGCGGTATGACCGAAGGCTATACCCTCTATCTGGTGGATGGTCGCCCCGTTTCCGCGGGCCGTAATATCAACACTAACGGCAGTGATGGCGGCAAGCAGATCGCCCTGCCACCGGTTTCCGCCATCGAGCGCATCGAAGTGATCCGTGGTCCCATGTCCTCTCTTTACGGTTCCGAGGCCATGGGCGGGGTTATCAATATTATTACGAAGAAGACCACCCGGGAGTGGTCAGGGTCCGTCACTACCGAGTACACCAAGTCCCTCAACGAGGTGAACGAAGACTCGCAGCTGGTCAGTGCCTACGCCAGCGGTGCCCTTGTGCCGGGTCTGCTGGGGTTGCAGGTGGACGGTTTCTGGCAGGGCACCGATGAGAGCCACTACATCGGTGGTGATGACAGTGCCGAGAGTACCCCGGACAGCGATCGCCGACAGGGTGGGGCGACGCTGATCTTCACGCCCGATGACCGGAACGAGATAGAAGTCGGCTACAACACGGCGGAACTGGAATACACCCATAACCCGGGTGTCAGCATCCCCGAGCTGGACCTTCGCGGCAATCCAAGTGAAGCCAATACCTACACCTACCACAAGGATGTCTATCAGATTGGCCACCGGGGAACCTACGGCAACCTGACCCTCGATTCCTATCTTCAGCATGACATATCCGAACGAGTCCAGGATCTGAAAAAACGGGAGGAGATCACCACCCTCAATAGCCAGGGAACCTATCTGTTTGGTCGCCACATAGTGACTTTTGGTGGTCAGTACAAATATGAGGACCTGACCGATGAAACCAACGGCCTGCTGGGGACCGGTGTCCCAACCGCCACCAGCGAGGTTGACCGCTGGATCGGCGCTCTGTTTACGGAGATTGAATGGGCAGTACTGGATGACCTGAACGTGACCACCGGCATCCGCTACAACGAAGACGAGCTTTTCGGCGGTCACTGGACGCCCCGGGTTTACGCCAACTATCAGATGACGCCGGAATGGACCTTCAAGGGTGGCGTGTCTACCGGCTACAAGCAGCCCAGCCTGCCGGACGCGACCGAAGGCTTTGGTCGCCCCACTGGCAGGGGCAGCGCCATTAATATTGGTAACGAAGACCTGGAACCCGAAACCAGCACCAGTTATGAGGCGGGCTTTGTGTTCAGCAGCCGGGCGACCGACCTGGATGCCAGCGCGATGGTGTTCTACACCGAGTTCGATGACAAAATCGCAGAGGAGCGGCTCTGCCAGGGGCCGGCAGCAGGCTTTAGTGACCCTTCGGCCAGGGAGTGTGACTACTTTGGCACGGACTACTTCTTCGTGGGCACTCGCAAGAACATTGACGAAGCCACCATGCAGGGCATGGAGCTGTCCCTGGACTACGGCATTACCCCGGCGTTGATCTTCAGCTCCAGCTATACCTACACCGACTCCGAGCAGAAGACCGGCGAATTTGCGGGCGAGCCTCTGAACAAGATCCCCAAACACATGGCCAACGCCGGGCTGGACTGGCAGAGCACCAACCGGCTGAACCTGTGGCTTGACGCCAACTACCGGGGCGAAACCACCGACTACCTGAGCCGGACCAGCATGGACGATGGCACCCCGGACTACACCTTCGTGGATGTGGGCATGGTGTACCAGCTCAACGACAGTGCCCGGGTCAAGGCCGGTCTCTACAATGTGGCTGACAAGGAGGTTACCAATGATACCTATGGTGTCGTACTGGATGGCCGTCGCGTTAACCTTGGCCTGACCGTCGACTTCTGAAGGGGGAGATATCCATGAACATGATTCGAAACTGTCTGATGGCTATGGTGGGCGCGGCTGTCCTGTCCGGTTGCGGCACCCTGTCAAAGGATATTGCCGGCCCGATGGTGATCAGCTTTGACCACGGCGCTACGGATACCCTGGTCGAGCTGGGTCTTGAAGAGAAGATCGTGGCGGTCCCGAAAACCGGGCTGCCGGACTACCTGGGCCATCTGGCGGCTGCCCGACCCGATGCCGGTAACCTGAAAACGCCGGATCTGGATGTAGTGGCTGACGCTGAGCCGGACCTGGTGCTGGTCACCGGTCGCCAGGCGGAAAGCCTCGAAGCACTGCAGGAGATTGTGCAGGTGCAGGATGTTTCTCTGCTGGGGGACGACTACCGCGAAGGTGTGCAGGTTCGCGTACTGGGGCTGGCCACGCTCTATGGAATGTACGAAGAGGCGGAGAGCAGGCTGCAGGCACTGTGGAAGTCGGTGGACCAGGCCCGTGACGGTATCACCGGTAATCCGCAGGTGGTGGTTGTCACCCACAACGATGACAACTTCTCCCTGAGGGACGAGCCGGTGGTATCACAGCTGCTGGGCCTGGAGCAGCCGGATGTACCTGCGGGCGTCGAGTCCGTGACTCGCGGCACACGGGTGTTCACGCCAGCGACTCCTGAGGTGCTGGCGGATATGGCGCCGGACCATCTGTTCGTGGTGGACCGCAGTGCTGCTATCGGCGATGAGCCACTGGATGCCAGCACCTTGCGCCGCGACCTGCAAGCCGTTGGTGCGGGGGACATCGAGGTTACCATCCTCTCGCCCGGCCTGTGGTACCTGTCCGGCGGAGGCCTGCAGAGTGTTCGCCTGCAGGTTCAGGAAATACTCGGCGCCCTTTGACAGGCCGCCGGAGTCTACATGGTGCGGGCGAAAAGCCCGAAAGGCATGGCCTTGAGTACGTAGCTGAGCGGCGTCCAGGGCCACCAGGGCACATAGGCCCGGCGCTTCTCACTGTCGATGGCCTTGACCAGGGCCTTGACGCCGGTGTCCAGGTCCACCCGGAAGGGAGCGTTCTTCACCTCCCGGTTGATGTCGGTCAGGATGTAGCCGGGCAGTATGCTGGTCACCCGGATGGGCGTGCCCCGGGTATCCAGCTGCAGCCCCTCGGCCAGGGCGGCCACGGCTGCCTTGGTGGCGGCATAGACATTGAACGGGCCCCGGAAACCCCGTACCCCGCTGACCGATGACATCAGCACCAGGTGCCCCGCGTTCTGCGCCCGGAAAATCTCCATCGCGGCCTCGCACTGGGCGATGGCCGCCACGAAATTGGTCTCCGCCGCCTGCCGGTTGGAGGCGAAGTCGCCGTGACCGATAGCGGTTTTGCTGCCCATGCCGGCATTCACCACCACCCGGTCCAGGGAACCCAGCTCCTCCCGGAAGTCCCGGAATACCTCGAATACCTGATCGTAATTGCATACGTCCAGGGAGCGTACAACCACCTGAATATCGGGATGGCTGGCCAGTAGCTCGCTCTGCAACTGCACCAGCTTTTCGGTGCGGCGGGCACACAGGGCCAGGTTGCAGCCCTGCGCCGCCCAGGCCCGGGCCATGCCTTCGCCCAGGCCGGTACTGGCGCCGGTAATCAGAATCGTCTTACGCATGTGCCTGGTTTCCTCTGGTTGTTTTTCTTCTGCTGTAGATTAACCTCAGTGGTAAACGTTACCACAGGGTAGCCGGCATTCGGCGAGGGCGTGGCGGTCAGTAATGCCAACGCTGAACGTCAGGCTCGCCTGCAGGTTTTTCCTGACCAGCCGGAGTTTTCGCCATGCCCGAGGCACGCCTCCCCTTTGATCAGCTGGTGTCGCTGCTGACATCGATTTTCCGCAAGCACGGCACCTCCGATGCGGTGGCTGCGGTGCTGGCCCACAACTGTGCCAGTGCCCAGCGCGATGGCTCCGACAGTCATGGTGTCTTCCGCATACCCGGTTATCTTTCCACACTGGCCAGTGGCTGGGTGGATGGTCATGCCAGGCCCGAGGTGGAAGACCGTGCCCCCGGTTTTGTCGCGGTGGATGCCGGTAACGGCTTTGCCCAGCCGGCACTGGAGGCCGGGCGCGAGCTGTTGCTGGACAAGGCAAGGCACAACGGCATCGCCCTGATGGCCATTCGCAACTCCCACCACTTCGCCGCGCTCTGGCCGGATGTTGAACCCTTTGCCAGTGAGGGTCTGGTGGCGCTGGCGATGGTTAACAGCATGGCCTGCGTGGTGCCTGCCGGCGGACGCAAGCCACTGTTCGGCACCAACCCCATCAGTTTCGCCGCGCCCCGTGCCGGCCATGAGCCGTTGGTGTTTGACCTGGCCACCAGTGCCATTGCCCATGGTGATGTGCAGATAGCCGCGAAGGAAGGGAAGAAGCTGCCGGAAGGCTACGGGGTAGACGCCGATGGCAACCCCACCTGTGATCCGGAAAAGGTCCTCAACGGTGGTGCCCTGCTGCCGTTTGGTGGCTACAAGGGCTCGGCCCTGTCGATGATGGTGGAGCTGATGGCCGCTGCGCTGACCGGGGGCAATTTTTCCTTCGAGTTCGACTGGTCAGGCCACCCTGGCGCGAAAACCCCCTGGACCGGGGAGCTGCTGATTGTGATTGATCCTGCCTGCGGGGCAGGTAGCGATTTTGCGGAGCGTACCGAAACTCTGGTTCAGGCCATGAGCGACGCGGGCCAGCAGCGACAGCCCGGCGACCGGCGTTACCGTCAGCGAGCCGAAGCTCAGCGGCTGGGCGTCGCCCTCAAAGAGGATGACCTGACTTACCTGAGGGGGCTGGTGGACTGAGCGGACGAAAGTCCGCCCTCAGTCGTTATCGGCGGAGGTCCGGGCCGCCTTGCGCTGCTCCACAAAGTGATGGATCTCACCGATAATGCCCCGGCGAAACACCAACACCACGATCACGAAGATCGTACCCAGAATTACCTGTACCCAGGACCCGAAGGAGCCCAGTTCGTGGGTCAGGGTAGCCACGGTAACGGCCCCCAGCACTGGCCCGAAGACGGTACCGAGTCCACCTACCAGTGTCATCAGCACCACCTCGCCGGACGTCTGCCAGTGGGCGGAGGTCAGTGAGGCGAACTGGAAAACCAGCGCCTTGGTGGAACCGGCAAGTCCCGCCATGGTCGCGGAGAGAACAAAGGCCAGTAACTTGAAGCGGTCCACATCGTAACCCAGGGATAACGCCCGCGGTTCGTTTTCGCGGATGGCCTGCAGCACTTCGCCAAAGGGCGAGTGTACGGTGCGGTAGATGATGCCGAAACCGATCAGGAAAATGGCGAACACCAGGTAATACATGGTCAGCTCGTTATCGAGGCTGAACAGGCCGAACAGCTCACCCCGCGGGATGCCCTGGAGCCCGTTCTCGCCGCCGGTGAAGGGCAACTGCAGGCACAGGAAATAGATGATCTGCGCCAGGGCCAGGGTGACCATGGCGAAATAGATCCCCTGGCGGCGGATGGCCAGGAACCCGAACACGATCCCGATAAGGAAAGCGAAGGCGGTACCGGTCAGAATGCCCAGCAGGGGCGGGAAGCCCCAGACCTTCAGGGCATGGCCGGCAATGTAGGCAGCGCCGCCGAAAAAGGCCGCATGACCGAAGGACAGCAGCCCGGCATAACCCAGCAACAAGTTGAAGGCGCAGGCAAACAAAGCAAAGCACAGCAGATCCATAACAAACACGGGGTAGGCCAGGAAAGGAGCGATCAACCCTGCAATCAGCATGATGGCGAACAGCACTTTATTCATCATGGGGTTATTGCTCCTTGCCAAACAGACCGGCCGGGCGGAACAGCAGCACCAGCACCATCAGGAAAAAAATCACGGTGTTGGCCGCCGGTGGGTAGAACACCTTGGTCATGCCTTCCACCAGCCCCAGGGCCAGGCCAGTGAGGATGGCTCCCATTATGGAGCCCATGCCGCCGATCACTACCACCGCGAACACCACGATGATCAGGTCAGCACCCATCAGCGGGCTGACCGAGTAGATGGGCGCCGCCAGCACCCCTGCCAGACCGGCCAGGGCCGCACCAAAGCCAAAGGTCAGGGTTACCATCAGCGGCACGTTGAGGCCGAAGGCCTGGGTCAGTTGCGGGTTTTCGACCCCGGCGCGCAGCCGTGACCCCAGGCGGGTGTGTTCAATGACGTACCAGGTGGCGAAACACACCACCAGGGAAAAGACGATGGCAAACATGCGGTAGGTGGGGAAGTACATGAATCCCAGGTTCAGCACACCGCTGAGCACCTCCGGCTGCCCCGGATAGGGAGTGCCGGATACGTTGAAATAGTTGGCAAACAGCCCCTGAAGAATCAGGGTGATGCCGAAGGTGAGCAGCAGCCCGTAGATGTGGTCCAGGTTCGCCAGGCGTTTGAGCATGGTGCGCTCAATGATGATGCCCAGTAGCCCCACCACGAGGGGCGCCATGATCAGCGAACCCCAGAACCCGATCTGCAGACTGATACCAAACCATTGCTCCAGGTAGGAGTAACCGATCAGTGCGACGAATGCCCCCAGCATGTACATGGCGCCATGGGCAAAGTTGATGATATTCAGTAACCCGAATATCACCGCCAGGCCGAGACTCAGCATGGCGTAGAACACACCTACGTTCAGCCCAAGCAGTGCCTGGGCCGTGATGAGCTGCATCGACACGTCGGTTATCCCCCTGGTGTTGTTTTTGGTTAATGACGTTGCCGGTTACTTGTTGACCAGGTCACACTTGGTTTCTTCCATGGAGATGTAGGCCTGATCCGCCGGGATACGGGAGACAACGTTGAGCAGGTCCCATTCGCTTTCGGACTCGTCCGGTGACTTCACTTCCACCAGGAACATGTCATGCAGCATGGAGCCGTTGGGGGCGATCTTGCCGCCGTCGACGAAGAAGTCGTTCAGCTCCATCTCGCCCAGTTGGGCGCGCACCGCATCGCTGTCATCGGTGCCAACCGCTTCCACAGCCTTCAGGTAGTTGCTGACCGCGGAATAGACGCCGGCCTGCACCATGGTGGGCATGGCGCCGTGACGCTCGTTGAAGCGGTTGGACCACTCCAGGGCTTCCTCGTCCTGGTTCCAGACGAAGGCAGTGGTGAACTGCAGGCCCTGGGCGATATCCAGGCCCATACTGTGCACGTCGGTGATGAACACCAGCATGCCGGCCAGTTTCTGTCCGCTCTGCACGATCTGGAACTGGTTGGCCTGCTTGATGGCATTGACCGTGTCCTGACCGGCGTTGGCCAGACCGATGACGTCTGCGCCGGAGGCCTGGGCCTGGAGCAGGTAGGAGGAGAAATCATTGGTAGACAGCGGGTGCTGAATGCTGCCGACCACTTCGCCCCCCAGTTCTTCCACCACGGCACCGGTGTTGTCCCTCAGGGAATGACCGAAGGCGTAGTCGGCGGTGAGGAAGAACCATTTCTCGCCACCATTCTTGACCATGGCGGTGGCGGTACCCACCGGCAGGGCATGGGTGTCGTAGACATAGTGGATGCCGTAGGGCGTGCATTGCTCCTCGGTGAGTGCGGTGGTGCCTGCGCCGGTGTTCATGGTGATCACCTTGCGCTCGGCGGCCAGGCCCTGAACCGCCAGCGCCACGGACGAGTTGTCCAGGGCGGTCAGCATGTCCACCTCGTCGTCATCGATCCATTCCCGGGCGGTGCTGGCGGCGATGTCCGCCTTGTTCTGGTGGTCCGCCGAGACAATCTCGATGGGTGTGCCCATGATGGAGCCACCAAAGTCCTCCACCGCCATCTCGGCGGCAGTGACTGCTCCGGGACCCTCGAGGGTCTTGTAAACCCCGGACATGTCGCTGAGCACCCCGATTTTCAGCACGCCGTCCGATAACTCGGCATTGGCGGCCATGGGCAGAGAAACCGCCGTGGCAGCGGCCACGGTGGCGATACCTGTCTTCCAGTTGCTGAACATGTTGTTTCCCCTTCTTGTTGTATTTGGTGGGGGGTAGTTACCCGGGCGGGACCCTGGCCCCTCACCTTTGGTCAGACACTCAGGTGCCTGTTCAACTCGTCCTGTTTGGCTTCAAGCTCGTCGGCGGCAATCTGCAGCACCACGCGACCGTGTTCGATGACGTAATGCCGGTCTGCCAGTGGCGCAGCGAAGTGGAAGTTCTGTTCCACCAGAATGATGGTATAGCCCTTGCCCCGGAGCTTGAGGATCACATCATTCAGGGACTTGAGGATGACCGGTGCCAGCCCCTCGGTGATCTCGTCCAGCAGCAGCAGTGTCGCGCCGGTACGCAATATTCGGGCGATGGCCAGCATCTGCTGTTCACCACCGGAAAGCTTGGAACCCTGGCTCTTGCGGCGCTCCCGGAGGTTCGGGAACATCTGGTAAATCTCGTCAACGGACATGCCGTCTTCGGCGACGACTGGTGGCAGCACCAGGTTTTCATCCACATTGAGGGAGGCGTATATGCCCCGTTCTTCCGGGCAGTAGCCCAGCTTGCCCACCCTCGCAATCTGGTGGGTGGGCAGATTGATCAGTTCGGTGCCGTTCACCCGGATCGAGCCGGTGCGTTTGCCAACCAGGCCGAGGATGGCTTTGAGGGTGGTGCTGCGGCCGGAGCCGTTGCGGCCCAGCAGGGTGATGACTTCGCCTTCGTGTACGGTAAGCTCCATGCCGTGCAGGATGTGGGACTCGCCGTACCAGGCGTGGAGATTCTCGATCTTCAGCAGTTCTCTGGCGTTCTCAGGCGGCATCGGTGGTCCCCATATAGGCTTCCATGACGGCAGGGTTGGTGGACACGGTCTGGTAATCGCCCTCAGCCAGGATCCGGCCCCGGTTGAGCACGGTGATCCGGTCAGCGAGGGTGGACACCACGCTGAGGTTGTGCTCCACCATGACAATGGTGCGGTCTTTCACCACCTCCCGGATCAGGTCGGTGACGGTGCCCACGTCCTCGGCGCTCATGCCCTGGGTCGGCTCGTCCAGCAGCATCAGCCTGGGTTTGAGGGCAATGGTGGTGGCGATTTCCAGGGCCCGCTTGCGGCCATAGGCCAGTTCGACCGCCTTGGTGTCGCCGAACTCGCCGAGGCCCACCTGCTCCAGCAGGTGCTGGGCCTCCTCGTTGAGCTGGTCAAGAATCCGGATAGACCGCCAGAACTGGTACGACACTCCCAGCTTGCGCTGCAGCGCGATACGAACGTTTTCCCGTGCCGATAGGTGGGGGAAGACCGCGGAAATCTGGAACGAACGGATCAGCCCGTGCTGGGCGATGTCCGCCGGACGATGGCGGGTGATGTCCCGGCCGTCGTACAGGATTTTCCCGGAGCTGGGTTTCAGGAACTTGGTCAGCAGGTTGAAAAAGGTGGTTTTGCCGGCGCCATTGGGACCGATCAGGGCATGAATGTGCCCGGTGTGGACCTGGAGGTTGATATCTTCAACGGCCTTGAAGCCCTTGAAATCCTTGGTCAGACCGCGGGTTTCCAGAATAATGGACGAATCTTGCCTGTTTTCGCTCACGGAATCGTCACCCTGTTGGTCCCACTACGCGTGGGCAGTGGGTTGTTTTTATTATTGGCCATACCGGCATTGCCGGTCGCTGTGACGGCCGGTTTCGAACGTTGTACGACGTCATCCAGACTGATTTCTGAATGACGTCTGGCGATTATGAGTAAAGTTAGGGTCTGACCAGTTTGTCAAGTTGGGTGACCTGAAAGTTCTTTTTTGCGCATCACAGGAAACCCGGGTCTCCGCTGCCCGGGCCCGTTTTGCGCAGGGGTAAGACTTTAGTGGCGGGTCAGGGCTGACTCAGGTTTTCGGCCAGAAACTGCAGGGTACGCCCGTGTGCAAGGGCAGCCGCATGCTGGTCATACGCTGGCCGTCCCCAGCAGTTGAAGCCATGGTCCACGCCCGGGTATTCGAACACCAGGGCACGGGTGTGGGCGGCGAAGGTATCGCTGACACGGTTGACGGCCTCGGTGGGTATCATCGGGTCGTCGCCGGCGAAGTGGAACAGGATGGGCTTGTGGATGTCCCCGGCCAGGTCCAGGTGGTTGTGAATGCCACCACCGTAATAACAGACCGTGGCGTCCGGCCGGCCAACGGCGGCGGCTCGGTAGGCCAGTTGCCCGCCGAAACAGAAGCCGATAACGCCCACCTTGCCGGTGACCTGCTCCATGTTGTTCAGATGTTCCACGGTGTCGGCCACATCGGCACCGTTCTTTTCGGCGTCGGTGGCCTTGACCAGGGCAAAGGCCTTTTCGCTGCCTTCCTTGTCGTAGGGCAGGTCAAGGCGCGGTTCCTGGCGCCAGAATACGTCCGGCGCCAGCACCACATAACCGTCCAGGGCATACTGCTCGGCCAGGGCCCGGATATGGGCGTTCACCCCCCAGATTTCCTGTACCAGCACCAGGCCGGGCCCGTGGCCGGTGGGGGGCAGGGCCAGCCAGGCGTCGAAGGTGTCTCCGTCTCCGTTGGTTACGTCGATCCACTGAGTGCTCATCCGTCTCCTCCGGTTGGTATCAGGAAAGTCCGCTGTGCTGTCGGTCGGTCTATCGATTATTTGTAGGCCCGGTTGAGCTTCTTCATGCCGCCGATCCAGCGATCATAGTTCTCCGCCTTGTTGCGGAAGTATTTCAAAACGTTTTCATGGGGCAGCACCAGGAAGGTCTCTTCCTCGATGGCTTTCAGGCAGGCATCGGCTACCGGTTCCGGCTCCAGCATGCCGTCCAGGCTGGCAACGCCTTCCTCGTGACCTTTGGTCATGGCAGAACGTACCGCCTGCGGGCAGAGCACGGAAACCTTGATGCCATCATCAGCATAGGTAAAGGCCAGCCACTCGGCCAGTGCCACGGCGGCGTGTTTGGTCACCGAATAGGGGGCGGAGCCCACCTGTGACAGCAGCCCGGCGGCAGAGGAGGTGTTCAGGAAATAGCCGTGGCCCCGCTCGATCATGCGCGGTGCCAGGTGGCGGGCGGCATAGACGTGGGCCATCACGTTGATGTCCCAGATTTTCTGCCAGTCTTCATTGGCCGCTTCGGGGCCACCCGGAACCATGATGCCGGCGTTGGAGCAGAACAGGTCGATGGGGCCGTGTTCGTTTTCCACTGTCTCAATCAGGGTTTTGATCTCGTCCTCGGATGCCACGTTGGTCTGGAAGGCAACGCCATTGATTTCCGCGGCTGTGGCTTCGGCACCCTCTTTGTCGAGGTCCGCGCAGACCACCAGTCTGGCGCCTGCCTGGTGAAGGCGAATAGCCAGGGCCTTGCCGATACCACCGGCGGCGCCCGTGACGACGGCAATACGATTCTCAATTTCCATGTGCTGCTCCTTGTCGTTGTGTTGATGCAGTTTGTCCCGATGGAAGTTGTCCGGAAGCGGTCGCAGGCATCGGGTTCTCGCGATACCCCGTCATCGGAAAATGATCCTAACACTTCACGATGGATAACGGTTATACCCCCTCGTCATCCGCAGCACACAGACAAACCGAGGGCAGGCAGAGGTGGCCGGAACAGGTCGGTGAGGGCACCGTCGTTATCAGTTCCGCCGTCGGGGTTGTCGGTAACCGACTGATCCCGGTTGGCCCCACTACGTACATAAACTGTATATAACGACTATGCTTAAGGCAGATAGGCAAATGAGGGGAGGGAATGTTGCAATTGCTCATACAGGTGTCCGGATTGTGCCTTATGCTGGCGCTGAACGGTTGTACTGGCAGTGAACCCGAGGTGGGATCGCCTTTTGAAACCAATGTGCTGAAGGTGGCTACCCGCAATGGTTCCACCACCTACTACCTGAATCGCCACGAAAATCCCGTGGGCCCGGAATACGCTCTGGTGAGTGATTATGCCGAGGCGCGGGGCTGGACGGTGGAATGGACCATGCTGGACTCCACCGCCGCCGTGCTGGAGTCGCTGGAAGCGGGCACCACCAACCTGGCCGCAGCGGGGCTGACCCATCTGGAATCCCGGGATGAGCAGCTTGCCCGGGGGCCGGCCCACACCGAAATCACCGAACAGCTGGTGTGTCACCGGGACAGCCGACCCATGCCCCGTACACCGAATGAGATCCCCGGCAATGAGATTGTCGTGACAGCTGATGCCAGCTACGTGGAAACCCTGGAAAACCTGGCACAGGACCATCCGGAGATCACCTTCACGGAAGACGAGGACCGGACCACCGAAGTTCTGCTGTCTGATGTCGCGGACAAGAAGGTGGGCTGCACCGTGGCTGACTCCAATATCGTGCAGGTCATGCGCCGTCACTTTCCCCACCTGGAAATCGCCATGAACCTGACCGGTGGGCGTAACCTGGGCTGGTATGCACCGGCGGGGGCCCAGGAGCTGGCCAACGACGCCCATGAGTGGATGAATAGCCGCGAGGGCGACGAAGCGATTACCCGGATGGAAAACCGCTACTTCGCCTACATCGGTGATTTCGACTTCGTTGATCTGCGCGCCCTGACCCGCCGCATCGACCAGCGGTTGCCGCAATATATAGCTGCCTTCCGGAGGGCGGAACAGGAAACCGGCATGCCCGCAGACCTGCTGGCGGCACTGGCCTATCAGGAATCCCACTGGGACCCTGGCGCACGCTCACCCACCGGTGTTCGCGGGCTGATGATGCTGACTCAGTCCACCGCCAGGGAAGTCGGCGTCGAGAATCGACTGGACCCGCTGGAAGCCATTGAAGGGGGTGCCCGCTACCTGGCGGACCGTCACCGTCGTCTGCCGGAAACCATCCCGGAGCCGGACCGCACCTTCCTGGCCCTGGCCAGCTACAACATCGGCCGCGGACACCTGCTGGATACCCGGGCCCTGGCCCGCAAGCTGGGCAGGAACCCGGACTCCTGGGCTGACATGAGAGAGGTGCTGCCCCTGAAAGCCGACAAGCGCTATTACCCCAGCACTCGCTACGGCTATGCCCGTGGTTACGAGCCGGTGCATTACGTGCAGCGAATCCGCAACTACCGGGATGTAATCCGGCCCGCCTTCAACGAATAACCGGCGAAAAAAAGGCCGGATACCCGAAGGGGTCCGGCCTGAATCGATAAACCACTCACAATGGCACAATGCATATCGTGAGCCCTGATAATGTCATGCCGGTGTGACAGTTGTGTGTCACCAGCCGATTCAGAATGGGCATTTCGCGGTTGTGCGTCGGGCTGCCGGCAATCAGCGCTATCGGAGCTGCCCTCTGCCCGGAATCGGTGCGCGTTCTTCTGACAAGCCTGGGGGGTGTCCTGTTTCAGGGCGGATCCGCCCATGCTTTCAGATGGCGTTCTGGTTTGACGGGACCGGGCCGCCTCAAGTGTTGATCTGCTTATACCCTCTTGCTTCGCGGGACATGCGCCAGCCTCATGCACGGCGACGCAGTTCCTTGACGCCCTATCAGATCATGGAAGTCCAATTCCTGAACACTTGGCCAGCTTTTTGCTCGACCCTGAATGTGTGATTCGTTCACCCAAAAAAAGACGATAATCAAACTGTTCAGGAGATGTATCCATGAGTCTCAAACGCAACCTGGCGCTTGCTGCCGCCATCACTCTGCCTTTTCCCGCCATCGCGGAAGACCCCATGAAGGTGGGCTTCGTCTATGTTGGCCCCATCGGCGACCACGGCTGGAGCTACCAGCATGATTTGGGGCGCCTTGCCGTTGAGGACCACTTCGGTGACAAGGTAGACACCACCTACGTTGAAAATGTCAGCGAGGGCGCCGACGCCGAGCGCACCATCCGTCGCCTGGCCCAGGCCGGCAACGACGTGATCTTTACCACCTCCTTCGGCTTCATGAACCCGACAGCACGGGTGGCGGAGCAGTTCCCGGACACCACCTTCCTGCACGCCACCGGTTACAAGCAGGCCGATAACCTGGGCACCTACCTGTCGGTAACCTATGAAGGCCGTTACGTCACCGGTGTGGCTGCTGGTCTGGTGACCGAGACCGACACCCTGGGTTACATCGCCTCCTTCCCGATTCCGGAAGTTATCCGTGACATCAACGCCGTCTACCTGGGGGCGAAAGAAGTGAATCCGGATATCGAGCTTAAGGTCATCTGGGCCAACACCTGGTTCGACCCCGCCAAGGAGGCCGACGCCGCCAACGCACTGATGGACCAGGGCGCCGATGTCATCGTCCAGCACACCGACAGCCCGGCGCCGCTGCTGGCCGCCGAAAAGCGTGGTAACTGGGGCGTGGGTCAGGCCTCCGACATGCGTAAGTTCGGTGGCGATGCCCACCTGCTGTCCGTGGTCAACGACTGGGCCCCGTACTATATCGATACGGTTCAGTCGGTCATGGACGGCACCTGGGAGCCGAAGGACTACTGGGGTGGTATCTCCGAAGACGTGATCCAGATCGTCGGCATCAGCGACCGTCTGACCGATGAGCAGCGCGCCAAGGTGGACTCGGTGATTGCCGCCATCGACAATGACGAGTTCCATCCCTTCACGGGTCCCCTGAAGGACCAGTCCGGTGAACTGCGCGTGCCGGAAGGTGAAACCATGACCCGAGAGGAACTGGCGGGCATGGACTGGTACGTCGAGGGCATGACGGCCAACCTGCCGGAGTAAGCAGGGGCACTATCCCATCGGGAGAAAAAGCCGGCCGGCACTTTGCCCGCCGGCTTTTTTGTGCACGCGCCAAGGCGCTACCCACCATGCCTGGCGCACCAAAAAAAGGGCCTCCAACCGGAGGCCCTTGTCGTCAGGTTACTGGCTGCGGGTATCAGAACCCCGGGTCCGTGCCACGGGTGGCCCAGCCGGTCATGCGTTTTTCGATGAAGGCGAAGATTTCGTACATGACCACCCCCATGATGCCGATCACCACCAGGCCGGCGAACACCAGGCCCATGTCCATGGTGGAGCTGGCAGAGATCATCAGGTAGCCGATGCCGACGTTGGACGCCACCGTCTCCGAGATCACCGAACCCACGAAGGCCAGGGTGATGGCCACCTTCAGGGATGCGAAGAAGTAGGGCATGGAGCGGGGTAGCGCCACCTTCTTGAGGATGTCCAGCTTGCTGGCGCCCAGGGACCGCAGCACGTCCTCCAGCTCAGGCTCCAGGGTGGCCAGCCCGGTGGCCATGTTCACCACCACCGGGAAGAACGAGATCAGGAACGCGGTGAGGATGGCCGGCACGGTGCCGATGCCGAACCAGACCACCAGTACCGGCACGAAGGCCACCTTGGGGATGCTGTTGAAGCCGATCATCAGCGGATAAACCGCCTTGTAGATCAGTGGCGACGAGCCCACCAGGATGCCCAGGATCAGACCGAAGACCACCGCGATGGCAAAGCCGGTCACGGTAGTGAACAGGGTCTGGGTAGCGTGGCGCATGATGGGGTCGTGATATTCCAGCCAGGAGGCCCAGATATCCGATGGCGCCGGGAACAGGTAGGTGGGCACGCTAAAGGCGTAGCACACCACCTCCCACAGCAGCGTCAGCGACACCAGAAGAATCCAGGGAGAGGCCTGTATCAGGCGTTTGCGCTGGCGAAAGGTCATTGGGTGTCCTCCCGGATGCGGCCGATGTGGTCCCGCAGTTCGAAGACCAGTTCGGCGAACTCGTCGGTATAGGTTACGGCCAGATCCCGGGGCCGGGGCAGATTCACCTCCTTGCGAGCCTCGATACGACCGGGGCCCTTGCTCATCACGTACACCGTATCGGCCAGGAACACCGCTTCCCGCAGATCGTGGGTGACCAGCACCACGGTGAAGGGGTCTTCCTGCCACAGGTCTCGAACCATGCACCACAGCTCTTCCCGGGTGAAAGCATCCAGGGCAGCGAACGGTTCATCCAGCATCAGCAGCGCCGGTTTGTGGATCAGCGCCCGGCAGATGGAAGCCCGCTGCTGCATGCCGCCGGACAGTTCCCACGGAAACTTGTCCTCGCAGCCGGCCAGGCCGACCCGGGCCAGCAGGGCCCGGCCCTGTTCCTGGAACTTTGCCTTCTCGGCACGAAAGCGATGACGGTACTCCTGCACAATCTCCATGGGCAGCAGGATGTTATCCAGGGTGGTCCGCCAGGGCAGCAGGTTGGACGCCTGGAACGCCATGCCAACACCCTTCTGGGGGCCGGATACCTGTTTGCCGTCCAGATACACATAGCCTTCGCTGGGCGGCGCCAGGCCGGTCACCAGCTTCATCAGGGTGGACTTGCCGCAGCCGGAAGGGCCGACCACAGCAACAAACTCGTTCTCCCTGACGCTGAGGGTGACGTTTTCGATGGCCATGGGACCTTCTTCCCCATAGCGCATACTGACATTCTCGAATTCAACCAGATCCATCAGGAACTCCGGCAGTTGGTTGCAGCCCGGGCGTTGCGCCCGGGCCCGGCAGGTTAGTCGATCATCCGCGCTTCGCGGGGTGGCAGGTAGCTGCTGTCGAACAGGGTCTCCAGTTCCGGGTTGGGCTCCAGATCGTAGGAGGCGATCATGTCCTCCAGGGCCCGGTCCATACGATCCTCGGTGACCGCACCCAGGCCCTCGGCACGGGTCTCTTCGGTGATCACGTTGGTTTCCAGGGCCAGCTTCAGGCGCCGCAGCTCCAGGTCTTCCTTGATCAGGCCATCCCGTTGCTTGACGTACTGGATGGCGGCTTCCGGATCATCGATGGTCTCCTGCAGGGCCTTGTTGAAGGCTCGCAGGAATCCTCGTACTGCTTCCGGATTCTCATCCAGCAGTTCGTTGCGGGCGATGATGGTGTTGCCGTAGAACTCTACCCCGTAGTCCGGGTATTTCAGCGCCACGATGTTGTCCGGGTCCACGCCCCGGGCCTCCAGGTTCAGCAGGCTGGTGAAGTAGAAACCGGTGATGGCGTCCAGCTCGCCCCGGGCCAGCAGGGTTTCACGGATGGCCGGCTCCACGGATTGCCACTCGACAGCATCCACCGCCAGGTCGTTGTGGCGGGCAAAGGAGGGCCAGGCCTTGCGGCCGCCGTCAAACACCGGCGCGCCCAGGGTCTTGCCCTTGAGGTCTGCCGGTTCTTCAATGCCGGATTCCCGGAGGGCAAATACCGCCGCCGGCATGGCGTTGTAGACCATGTAGACGCCGGTGACCTCGGTGTCCGGATTCTTCGCGGTGGTCTCGGTCAGGGCACTGAAGTCGGCGAAGCCCATGTCGTAGCTGTTGGTGGCGACCCGGGTGACCGCGCCTGCGGAGCCATTGCCCGAGTCGATGGTGACGTTCAGCCCTTCGTCTTCGAAGTAACCTTTTTCCTTGGCCATCAGAAAGGGCGCGGATGGGCCTTCAAAACGCCAGTCAAGAGTGAAGCGGATATCGGTCTCGGCCTGAGCCCCCGAAGCCATGGCGGTCAGGGCACCGCCGAGCACGATTGCGGAGGTCATCCGCTTGAGCAGACCCGGTTTGCGATGGTTATCGTTCATGGTACTTCCTCGTTATGTCGTGTAATCCCGTGTTTTGGTGTTGTGCCAGCAAGGCTTGAGCAATTGGCATACCAGTGTAGTCAACAGGGCGACAGACCACTGAAAAAGCTGACCATGTGGTCTGTTTATGCTGCTTGGGGATGCGGGCAGTCACGCTCTGGTGCACGACATTGGCGCTTACGCATTGGAGCGTGGTCCATTACGGTGCGGTTTTCCACGGTGTCTTCGCTGAGTTCCTGTCATACAGGGTTCTTAGAGTTGTCACGGTAGATCATTAGCATCAGCACTGATGTCAATGATCAGGCTAGGAGGCCAACGTGAAAAACACACATAGATTAGTAGTCGCTTCAGCACTGGCTCTGTCCAGCGTGCCGGTAATGGCAGTACCGTGTCTCGAAGGCGGCACTGGCGATTCACCGACGCTGACCTGCACCGCGACAGACAGTGGCAACATCGACGACAATCGAAACAATCTGTCAGTGACCGTGGAAAGTGATGCGCAGGTCGTCCGCGCGGAAGGACGCCCGGTGCAATTGGGCGGATCGGATCAGTCGGTCAACAATCTGGGGCTGATCGAAAGCGGCGACGATGACGCGATCCGGGGCAAGGGCGCGAACCTGACGGTCGACAATTCCGGCACCATCCGCGGCGGTGACCGAGGTATCCGCCTTCAGGACAATGCTGACAATTTCACCCTGATCAACCAGGCAAGCGGTGAAATCTTCGCGCGCCGTCAGGCTGTGCGGCTGGACAATGACGACGAACTGAAGAACGCTGACATCAAAAATTACGGCCTGATCGAGAGCACCGACGGCCGTGCCATCCAGAGCCGCGGCCCGGGCGGCACCGTGATCAACAACGGCACGCTCCGGGGCGGCGAGGAAGTGGTCGAAGCGCGCGAGGATTTCACCATCGAGAACCATGGCACCATCGCCATCCGCGGGCTGGGATGGGACGCCGCAGCAGGCACCTGGTCAATCGACGGCTCGGTCGCGACTGACGACGAAGACGGTGTGCAGTTCGCCAGCGGGGAGGCGGATAACTACGGCGTGATTCTTGGCACCGATGACGGCATCGACCTGGACGAGGGGCGGGTGCACAACCATGCCACCGGCGTGATTGTCTCCACCGGATCTGCTAGTGACCCAATGGATGGCGGCAGCGGCATCGACGTGGATGAAACGTTCGAGCCCACGGTAGGTGACGACCGCGCCGCTGGCCCGTTGACCATCATCAACGAAGGCTATATCGAAGGCGTTCGCGCCATCGGCACGGATGAGGCCAGCACTTCCGAGATTTCCATTGAGAACAGCGGCACTCTGCGGGGCCGGTCGGGAACCGCCATCGAGCTTGGTCCCGATCAGGGCGACAGCAGCCTGCTGCTGACCGGCGACAGTGAGATCTTCGGCGATGTGGTCTTTGGCGGCGGCGATGACCTGCTGGCCCTGGACGGGTTGGCCCCGGGCCTGCTGATCGATGGCACCTTCGATGGAGGCGCGGGTAATAACAGCGTTTTGTTCAACGACTACGGTCTGTCCGACCTTCTGTCCTTCGATATCACCAACGATCTGATAGACCTCTCCTTTGGATTCACGAATAACAACGTGCTTTCAGGACAGTTCAGAAACTTCAGCACATGGACTTTTTCCAGTGAGGATTCCTTCTCCACCGAAGAACTTGCCAGTCGGTTTGCGGCTCCGGTGTCAGCACCATCGACACTGCCCCTTCTCGCCCTCGGGCTGGTCGGGATCTGGGCCGGCCGGGCCCGTCGCTTGGGGTAACAGTTGACGAGGCCAAGGGCCTTGTTGGCGTTCGTCTCCAGGCGAGTGTCGCGGTTTCTCCGGAGTTCAAGCTCCCGGAGAAACCATAATTTTAAATGACGATTAGTTAAGCCATTTCCGGAGTCGCCCAGGCCCCGCTCTCTTCCAAACCTTCCGATATCTCATTTTGTGTATCTTGACGCGTCTTATAATCGCAGGCCTGACCGGTCCTTATTGACCCATGTTATGACCGCCTCCGCCGCAATGCCCGAAGCGACAGAGAACAGGCAGCCATGCCTCAAGACCAGTTAATGATGTCATTTGCCAGCCCGGGGATGGTATCCGACGCTAATACAGTTAACTGGAACGCGCCTCATGCGAACCCACAAGGAGCAGATCATGGCTGAACGATTCACCTTCATTAATCAGGGCAAGGGCGGCGAGACCCACCAGCGGGCGGACGGCGACACCCCGGTAATGACCACCCCCCAGGGCGCGCCGGTCGCGGATAACCAGAATTCACTGAAGGGTGGCACCCGTGGCCCCACCCTCCTGGAGGATCATGTTCTCCGGGAAAAGATCTTCAAGTTCGACCATGAGCGAATCCCGGAGCGGGTCGTTCACGCCCGCGGCATGGGCGCCAAAGGCTATTTCGAAAACTACGGTGACCTGTCGGATATCACCTGTGCCGATCTGTTCCAACGCGCCGGGGAGCAAACCGAAGTCTTCGTGCGGTTCTCCACCGTCGCGGGCAACAAGGGCTCTGCCGACCTGGCCAGGGACGTTCGCGGGTTTGCCACCAAGTTATACACACGGGAGGGCAACTGGGATCTGGTGGGTAACAACATCCCGGTGTTCTTCATCCAGGACGCCATGAAATTTCCGGATCTGGTCCATGCTGCCAAACAAGAGCCGGACCGGGGTTTTCCCCAGGCCCAGACCGCCCATGACAACTTCTGGGATTTCGCGACCCTGTCGCCCGAGAGCGTACACATGCTCATGTGGACCATGTCGGATCGGGCCATTCCACGCTCTTTCCGCTTCATGGAAGGGTTCGGGGTGCACAGCTTCCGCTTCGTGAACAGCAGGGGCGAGTCGAAGTTCGTCAAGTTCCACTGGAAACCCCTGCAGGGGCTCCAGTCCGTGGTCTGGAACGAAGCGCTGAAGATCAATGGTGCCGACCCGGACTTCCACCGCCGGGACCTGTGGGACGCCATCCAGAGCGGGGACTATCCGGAATGGGAGCTGGGCGTACAGGTTTTTGACGACGAGTTCGCCGACCAGTTCGAATTCGACATTCTCGATGCCACCAAGATCATCCCGGAAGAACAGGTGCCCGTGCGCCCGATCGGCAAAATGGTACTCAACCGGGTGGTGGACAACTTCTTTGCCGAAACCGAACAGGTGGCCTTCTGCACCCAGAACATCGTTCGCGGCATCGATCACTCCAACGACCCACTTCTGCAGGGTCGCAACTTTTCCTATCTGGACACCCAGCTCAAGCGCCTGGGCAGCCCGAACTTCACCAACATTCCGGTCAATGCGCCCCGGTGCCCCGTGCATCACCTGCTTCAGGACGGCCACATGACCATGAAGAACCCGACCGGGCGGGTGAACTACGAACCCAACAGCTGGGAGCCGGAGGCGGCCGGCCCCCGTGAATCCCCGGAAACCGCCTTCCAGTCCCACCCCACGCCGGTGGAGGGCGTGAAGGAGCGGGTGCGCTCAGAACTGTTCGCCGACCATTACAGCCAGGCACGTCAGTTCTACATCAGCCAGACCGACATCGAAAAGCGCCACATCAAGAACGCGTTCGTGTTCGAGCTGAGCAAAGTCGAGCGGCTGGATATCCGCGAACGGATGGTCTCCCACCTGCTCAACGTCGATGACGACCTGGCCCGGGACGTGGGCAAAGGTCTCGGTCTGAAGGAAATGCCCGAAGCCGCCGAGGCGGCCATGACGCCCCGCACGGACCTGCCAGAGTCTCCGGCCCTGAGCATCATTCTCAACGGTCCGAAATCTTTCAAGGGGCGCAAGGTAGGCGTGCTGGTCAGCGAGGGAGTCGATGCCGCACTGTTCGCAAAACTGAAAGAAGCGGTGGAAGCCGAAGGTGCCAAGCTGGCCGTGGTGGCCCCCACCATTGGTGGCGTCAAGGACAGCGATGGCAACGCCCTGGCCGCAGACGAGAAAGTGGATGGCGGCCCTTCCGTGGTCTTCGACGCCGTCGTGCTGTTACCGTCAGAGGAAAACGTGGACGAGCTGGCCAAAGATGCCACCGCCCGGGACTTCGTGGACGATGCCTTCGCCCACTGCAAGTTCATCGGCTATTCCCCGGCGGCGAGCAAACTGTTCGACAGTGTGGGTCTGACGGCCATGCTCGACGACGGCTGCGTGTCCCTGAACGGCCCGGGCGACACCAGCAAGTTCATCGAAGCCTGCCGCGTCCTGCGCTACTGGCCCAGGGAAGAGAAAGTGGATCGGTTCTGACGGAAACTGCCCCGCGGCACTGTCGCCGCGGGGTCAGGTCCTGCATGTTGCCTGCCCGGGCCTTGTCAGGACTCCAGCATCGGCACCAGCCTTGAATCATCAATCGCCGCCGTCCGATGATGGACGATGGCCTTGTATTCAGGGCTGTCTATCATCTCCAGGAACGCATCAAGGGAGGGGTAACGCACCAGCAGGACCTCGTCCCATTGTTCCTCCTCCGGGCCAATCAGGGTACCGGTCGGCGCCCCCGACCAGACCAGTTCGCCACCGACTCCGTGGATACAGCGAATGGCCCCGCGCCCATACTCCTTATAGGCCTCACGGCCACTGATACCGGCACGTGGCTCCTCGTAGTCCGCCTGTTCGCGGAATTTCAGCAGATTGAGCATGACCACCGGTTCACCCTTCGGGGTCTTGGACAGGACCTCGGAAATGGCTTTGGATGTGGGGTTTATTGTTTTCATCGTGTTGGTCTCCGGTCAGGTTCTTTGATGCCGTAGTCTACCCGGGCGCCTTTTCATATATCCACCTGGATGGCTACCCCGTTGAGCGCGCGCCCTTGTCTGTGATCATTCTGCATGGTGCTGGCGGATACGGTCGTCTGTTTACTCCCTATGCCCGGTTTCTCCGTCGGGGCACAGTATCTAAGCTATCCTGATTACTGAAGACAGCGTTCAGCAGGCTCAATCCTGCAGCAACATAAGCGTTTCTGGATAGCCAAAGGACCGTTGAATGAGCGACCGGGAAACCGATCAGAATGCCTCTCCTGAAAAGAAAGCCAAAAAGGCGGCAGACGAGCAAGAGTCTCGCGCCAGGGTCGAAAATCGCGAATCCCGCGAACAGACACCGACGTCTAGCGAAAAGTCGCTGACTCGGAAAGAACGCGATACCGTAGCCGAACATAGCAACCTGTCGTCGTTGACCGTCTACTCCATCATCATGCGCGAGGGCGAGGAGGAGCTGCACCGCCCTAAAATTTCGCTCTGGTGGTCCGGTGTGGCTGCGGGGGTCGGGATTTCGACCTCGGTCCTCGTCGAGGGAATTATCCGCTCCAATCTGGGTTCCGCTCATCCCTACCTGACGTTGATTGAAAGCCTGGGCTACTCGTTCGGGTTTGTCCTCGTGATCCTTTGCCGGCTTCAACTGTTCACCGAAAACACCATCACCGTCGTGCTGCCGGTTCTCGCCCAGCCTACGCCCAACCGGTTCTATTGCACCGCGCGTCTTTGGGCAATTGTGCTTGCGGCGAATTTGTCTGGCACGTTTATTACCGCCGCTATCGGCGTCCACGGGGGCATCATTACCGCTGACAGCCTCGCGGCGATTCTGGAGATATCGCACCACCTGGCAACGCTGACCCCGGCCGAGACACTTTTGCGCGGTATTCCAGCGGGCTTTTTTATAGCGGCTATCGTATGGATGCTGCCTTCGGCGAAGAAATCTGAAGTGGCGATTATCGTCATGTTTACCTGGCTGATCGCAGCGGGTGGCTTTACCCATGTAATTGCCGGATCAAACGAAATCTTCACTTTGGTGCTCATGGGGGAAATGAATATCTTTACCGCCTTGGTCTACCACATTTCCCCGGTGCTCATCGGCAACATTCTGGGCGGTACCGGTTTGTTCGCGATGCTGGCCTATGGCCAGGTTCATGAAGAGATGTGATGCGGCGCGAAGAGGTAACCCTTCTTTCTGTGACAGCTCCCTCATCCCGGCACACAGGCGCCGCAATCCTGCCGTTGCTGGATAGCCTGCGCCGATCCTCGTGTGCCTCTTCAGTCGCCCTGAAATCTGCGCTAGGTTGACGAATGTATAATCATTGATATATTTGTCAACCATAAGTTGTATTTCGTAAGGAATAGATCCATGTTGCATGATCGCCTGCGTCGTGCGCGTGCCCTGAAAAACATGTCCCTTCAAGAAGTTGCTGACCAGCTGGGGGACATCTCGAAACAGGCTCTGTCGAAGTACGAACAGGGCAGGGATGCGCCCAACTCCACCCGTCTGATTCAACTTGCCGATGTGCTGGGTGTTAATCCGGAATACTTCTTCCGCTCTGACTCTGTTGAGCTGGGCGAAGTGGATTTCCGTAAACACTCGGCGTTTGGCAAAAAGCAACAGGAAGCCGTTAAGGAACAGGTGCGGGAACATCTGGAGCGTTACCTGGCTGCGGAAAGCCTCTTTGAAACCGGCAACAAGGACAAAGGGTTTGCCCAATGGCAGGAACGCTTTCCGGTGTCCAACGTCGACGATATTGAGAAAGCCGCCGAAGACCTGCGACAGGCATGGAACCTTGGCACCAACCCCATTGCCAACCTGACCGAAACTCTGGAAGAGAACGGTATCAAGGTCGTCGGTATTGAGGCACACGAAAAGTTCGATGGCCTTTGCGCTCTGGTTAACAATGGTGTCGATGCTGTCATAGTCAGCAACACCACTCGCCCTGGCGAACGCCAGCGTTTTAACCTGGGCCATGAGCTGGGCCACCTTGTCATGAACCTGCCGGCAGAGATTCATGGCACTCGTGACGAAGAGAGCTGGTGCCACCGTTTTGCCGGCGCGTTCCTGTTCCCGGCAAAGCAGGTTCGGGATACCTTCGGAAGCACCCGGAAGCGTATTCTGCTAAATGAGTTCCTGCTGGCGAAGGAAGAGTGGGGGATATCCATTCAGGCAACTCTACGACGCCTTTTTGATCTGGGTATCGTCCAGCAGCGTTTCTACCAGGACACTATCCGTCAGTGGTCGATGAGAGGCTTCAGGAAGAACGAGCCAGCGCCACTGGAACCAGAGAACTCCTATCGACTCCGACAGCTGGTGTACCGCGCTCTTGCCGAGGGGCTGGTCACTTCGTCCCGGGCAGCTGAGTTATTGGGCACCAGTCTAGAAGAAATCGAAAATATCATGGCCAACGGACAGGCGGGTCAAGGCAAGGATGCCAGCGAAAGTTCTCGTTTCTGATACCAATATCTGGATTGATCTGCACCGCAGTGGCCTGCTCGAAACGGTGTTCGAGCTCCCGCATGAGTTTGTGACTACCGACTTTGTGTGGCGGGAACTGCGAAAACCGCCTGTCCAGCAACTAACGGAGCTGGGGCTGACCATTGAAACTATCGACGGCGAGCAGATGGGGACGCTGTTTCAACTGCGGCAGACCCTTAATAATTCCTCCCTGGCTGACGTGTCCTGTTATTTCGTGGCCAGAGAGACGGGGTGGACGCTGCTAACCAACGATGGGGCACTGCGAAAGTCCGGTCGCCACGCCGAACTGGATGTGCGCGGCATACTCTGGATACTCGATGAACTCGAGCGATGTGAAATTTGCTCAGCAACCCGGTTGACCGAAGCTCTGGAAGCAATGCTGAAAGCAGGTGCTCGGCTGCCACGTGGTGAATGCCAGCGGCGTTTGAGCCATTGGCGGCAGGTGTAAGGGGGCCATTTATGCCGTCCAAAGAAATAAATCTGTCCCCGTTTCCCTTGTCCCCGTTTCCCGGTGGTAAACAATGAATATGACACCGACCCATTCCACCAGCTACACGACCGCCGAGCACTGGAGGCGCTACCTGCCGTTCCTGCCTGCCTGGTTGCGCCTGTCTGACGATAACCTCCCCGCTGAGGATTGGTGGCCCTGGCGCGGTGCCGATATCCACCTGGACCGCTACCCCGTTGAGCGTGCGCCCTTGTCGGTGATCATCCTGCATGGTGCTGGCGGATACGGTCGTTTGCTTGTGCCCTATGCCCGGATGCTCCAGGGCCAGGGATACGAAGTTATAGCACCGGATCTGCCCGGGTATGGCCTTAGCCGGACTCCCCGCGAACTCATCAGCCATGATCGCTGGGTCGACTGTGTGGTGGACCTGGTACAGGCGGAGAGGGCCAGGTCCAACCGGCCGGTGGTTTTGTTTGGTTGCAGCCTGGGCGGCTACCTGGCGTATTCGGCGGCGGCGAAGAGCGGAGCTGTCACGGGGGTTATTGCGACCACCCTGGCCGACCCGAGGCTCCCGATTGTCCAGCGCCAGTTTGCGCGGTTCTCCTGGCTTGGCTCACTGGCGCCACACACCCTGCCGTTGATGGACACTCTGTGCGGATCTTTGCGGGTGCCCATCCGCTGCGTCTCCAGAATGTCAGCCATTGCCAACGACCCGAAGCTGGTCGAGGTTTTTTTGTCGGACCCCTATGGCGGTGGCAACCTCGTACCAGTGCACTTCATGCGGTCGCTGTTCGAGGCCACCCCGGATATCGAGCCCGACCAGTTTCATCTGTGCCCGGTCCTCCTGGCGCACCCGGCCGCTGACCGATGGACAACCGTAGAAGCCAGCCTGCCGTTGTTTGACCGGATCAAGGGTGAGAAGCGCCTGGTGATGCTTGAGAGCTGTGGGCACTTTCCGGTTGAGGAGCCGGGTGTCAGCCAACTGCTGGAAGCCGTTTGTGAGTTTCTGGAGGGGCTTTGTGTTACTGCAGGGGAATAGATCTATCCCGGTTTTTTCCATGTCCGGCTTCTTCGCAGGAACGACGAGAAGTCATTGACTGGCCAGTCTTTTCTGCCTAGTTTGTGAAGACAACTTTAGAAAGGCACGCAGAGAGAAGCGATGGTCACTTATTCTGATCTGTCCCAGTTTCTTCAAAAGCTCTCCGCTCTGGCCGACTCAAACAATTCCTGCTGCAAAGGCCTTTTCCGGCGAGTTGACCGCCGACAAGGCCGCTATCGACCCAGCCGATGAGGAAGAAAGTGTCGCATGACTAAGGAAAGTCAAAACCCCATTATCATCTATGAAGATGCCGAACAGGCCGTCGAAGTGCGGCTGGACGCGGCCCAGGAGACCGTCTGGCTCACCCAGCGGCAGATGGCCGAGCTGTTTGGCAAAGACGTTCGCACCGTCAACGAGCATATCCAGAACGTTTATTCCGAGCGTGAACTGGCGCGTGAAGCAACTATCCGGGATTTCCGGATAGTTCGGCAGGAAGGCAGCCGACAGGTGACCAGGGCTATCGATCACTACAATCTGGACGTGATCATCTCGGTCGGCTACCGGGTGAAATCCCATCAGGGCACTCGCTTCCGTCAGTGGGCCACTCGCACCTTGCGCGAGCACCTGACCCGGGGCTGGACCCTGAACCACCAGCGCTTTGAGGAAAATGCCCGGGAACTGGAAGCCGCCCTGTCGCTGGTACGCAAGGCCGCCCGCAGCCCAGCCCTGGACACAGACAGTGGTCGCGGATTGGTGGACATCATCAGCCGATACGCTCAGACCTTTCTGTTATTGCAGCGCTACGATGAGGGCCTGCTAACCGACCCGCAGGCCCAGCCTGGCGGCGCCCTCCCTTCGCCGACCGAGGCACGAACCGCCCTGGATGGCCTGAAAACCGAGTTGATGGCCCGGGGCGAGGCCACCGAACTGTTCGCCCGCGACCGGGGCGATGGTCTGGCCTCGCTGCTGGGTAATCTGGACCAGAGTGTGTTTGGCGAACCCGCCTACCCCAGTGTGGAGGCCAAGGCCGCACATTTGCTGTACTTTGTGGTCAAGAACCATCCGTTCTCCGATGGCAACAAACGCAGCGCTGCCTTCCTGTTCGTGGACTTTCTCCATCGTAACGGGCGCCTGCTGAACGCCCGGGGGGAGCCGGTGGTAAACGATGTCGGCCTGGCGGCACTGACGCTTTTGGTCGCTGAATCCGAACCGGCCAATAAAGAGACCATGGTCCGACTCATCATGAACATGTTGGCAAAGGAAGACCTGTGAACGACGCCGAGACCCGTGCCGAGCTGACCGACCCCGCCCTGAAGGCGTCAGGCTTGGGTGTTGTCGACGCCAGCCGGGTGTGACAGAAAATAGATCTGTCTCGGTTTCTGGTCCTTGGCAAAGGCCCGATTGCCATCCCGCAGCATCTCGCTTTCTTCTCGCGCCTTGCGGCAGGCCTGCAGCGCCTTCAGAGCATCGACTTTCAGTGGGAGTTCAAGCGCCCACTCAATGTCTGATCGGTTGAACCCGATATCCGACAGTATCAGGTCCTCCTCCCTCAGCAACGGCACAAACAGGCGCCGAAAGTGGTGCCTGCGCCGGAAGATCCTCAGCCAGAACGCAGCTTTCTCCAGAAAGGCCAGTGGCGGTGTTGCCGGCATATAGAAATCAAGCTCAGGTGGCTTCGCGGGTGAATCCGGGCTCAATTGCGGACGCTGAAACTCAGGTTGGTTGCACATTTGAAGCTCTCCTTACCCGTTATGGAAGAAGCCCGGCGGGTCTGCCGGGTACGCTTCTCAAGCATGCAATTCCACCTTTGATCAAACAAACGAAAAGATTTAACATCTGGGTTAAGAAAAATTGAAAGGTAAGGTTATGGACCGTCCAAATCCGGTGATCAGTCGTGAAGCCCTTCCCCTGCTGGATACCGATGTCCTGAGAAGCTTCGTGGCGATTGCCGAAAGCGGAAGTTTCACGAGGGCTGCCAAGCAGGTTTTCCGTACGCCCTCGGCACTGAGCATGCAGATCAAACGGCTTGAGGAAATCCTGGGGCATGTCCTGTTCGTGCGGGAGGCCCGCCACGTGCGGCTGACGCCAGAAGGGGAAGTGTTGCTCGGCTATGGCAGGCGACTGCTGCGGTTGAACGAGGAGGCGATACAGCAGTTTCTCACGCCAACCCTGGAAGGCCGGGTCAGTTTTGGGACCTCGGATGATGTGGGTAGCCGTATCCTGCCGGGGGTACTTGCGCAGTTTGCGCGGTCCTGGCCGGCGGTGCAGGTGGACGTGATGGTGGGCTCAAGCCAGCAGAACCTGGCCCGCCTGGATGCCGGGGACCTGGATATGGTGCTGATCACCATCGGTAACGAGGGCCAGCAGTGGCGGGGGGAAGTCGTACATACGGAACCCCTGGTGTGGGCAGGGCGAGAAGGCGGCATCGCCGCCAATCGTTCACCCCTGCCTGTGTCCCTGGCCAACCATGGTTGTGCCTGGCGCCGCATGGCCCTGAATGCACTGGACGAAGCCCATATGTCCTATCGCGTTGCCTACACCTGCGACAACTGTTTCGGCCAGGAAGCGGCCATGCTGGCGGACCTGGCGGTAGCACCTTTCCCGGTCAGCCTCGTGCGGCCACCCTTGCGGAAACTGGACCGGGAAGGCCTGCCGCCGCTCGGGGACTACCAGATCGCCCTGGTGCGCAGTGGTAGCAGTCCGGTGCATGATGCCTTGGCCGGTCATGTGAAGGAGGCGTTTGCTGATTTGAGGTGAGGGATGCCAGTGTCCTGCAGAGTGGCGATCCCCCAAATATAATAAAACTGTCCCTGTTACCTTGAGGTTTCCTCAGAGTACCGGGTCAGGTTGATCTAAGCCCGATTTCACGGTGCCCCAGGAAGTGCGTTAGCTGATTACTGATCCATAGTCTGCTTATTCAACGCACTTAAGTACTGTGAGGCCAACTCGAACCCCTCATCACCGAAGTGTTCGTGGAGTATATACCGGAGTTTGGGATCCTCACAGTGATCCGGATTCCGAACCCATACGTCGTTAAACAACGCCTTGCGGATATTGAGTACGCGGTTTTCACACTCGGTGAAGCCTGCTTCCCGGAATCGGTGTTCCCAAACGGGATTGATGAACCAATTGCCAGCTACGATTAGAAAAATCCCCAGGAACATAATGCCTACCAGAGCGTTCTGGATTTTTAAAACAATGCGTGGGAGCTCGCATTTCAATATGTCTTTGAACAGAAGGTGGATGTTTAGGATAAGCAGTATCGGTAGGAGCCCTACCCACATGAAATACAAAGAGTTCATCTGAGTACTGAAAACAATAAGTTCGTTTTGCTCTTGGATCTGAGTTTGCCAGTATTCGATTTCTCTCTTGTAGGTGAAGTGGGTTAGTGCACCTACTCCTAAGATCATGCCATTCGTAATAAGGCCGAGCATCATACGATTTTTTGGGACAGGCCATTCATTATTGCTGGGCATGGATTTACCTGATATTAAAAGGAGAAAAACTTCTGAGGAAGTCGTCAACTCGCTGTTTTACGAGATTTACAGTTCCCTCCACAACGACTTCGCTAGCGGATTTCATAGTGCAGTAGGCTGCATCCTCCGCTCTCTGAACTTGATAGTCGAAATAGGCTTTCGGATTGCCCAGTATTGATATTGAACGATGGAAAATGGCGCTGGCGTCTTCAGCAAACTTCCTGACGTCACTTGGTGTAATGTTCATCAGCACGTAGCCGACGCCCAGGGCAATGACAAAGCCTGCAGCACTAGCTATGACTGCCATGCCTGTAGCTGCAGCTAGTCCTGCACCCACGAGGTAGCCTGCAACAGCCGCGATACAGGTTTTCACAACATCTTCAGAAACATTTGTCAGGAAATCCTTCCAGCCAAATTCTTCATCAAATATCCAGGCCAGACCGTTCACGCCGACTGAGATAATCAGGGTGACGTACACACCGCCCTTGGCCGTCTGCTTCAGGCCATCGGGGCCAATCCCCATCTTTACAATCGTTGGGTTTGTTAGTCCGTAGCGAGTGCCTTTGACGATTGATCGGAGACGGTGGTTACCCTTGAACGCAATGTATTTCTTCCCGTTATGTGGACGGATCTTATACTGCCCCAACAGGTTACCTGAGCGCTGCATATCCCGCCCGAGGGAGGTGAGAACCTTGGCGTCAATGGAACCCGCCACAACGGTGGCACCATAATCATCCACCAGTTGGAAAGAATCTTTCATCAGGGTCAGCGCGGTTTCGCCAACAAGCTCCTTAAACTTTTCCTCGATCTGACTATCCGTGCGACCCTGATTCTTCTGGTCCTGAATCCAGACGGCGACCAGGTCGTCCCTCTTGAGGACATAGACGTCGGCCTGGTTTTTATTCCACTGTTCCGTAAGCTGGGACTGAAGGGCGAGCTGGTGGGAAGCCAACCGAGAGCGGTCAGCCATACACTGTGAGAACATAGCCAGTTCCTTTTGCCATGGGCTGATCAAATCCTTTCGAACTTGGAAATCGTACCTGACGGCTTACGCTGCGACAACGGCTGACGACAGCTGTTTCTCTCGCTTGTGGCTTATGTCACCCGGGCAGGCAAGAATGAGCCCGTCGCGAGTGCAACAGGCTTGCGGCGGGAAACGCAGCAACTCACCCGCCTGGCTCTCTCAACTCAGTGCGCATTCAACCACTGCCCTAACTGAGTCCTTTCCTCCTCAGTCATCCCCTTACTATTCCCCAACGGCATATAATGCGTATCCACCGCCGCCTGCCTCACCGTGCCGCTATGGCTTGCCAGCAGCGACAGATCATCCAACCGTATACCCGCCGGTGCCGACTGAAAGCCCGGATGTGATGGGGATTCGGCATGGCAGGCCACGCAGTGGGTTTCCACAATCTCGGTGACGATCTCGTCGCTGACGGCGGCGCTATCCGTGCTGGCGGATGTACTTGGCGTGGGGGCAATCACCCAGATCAGCACCACGGTCATGGCGGCCGAGGCCACGAGGATCGATGGCCGGTTGATATCCCGGTGCCGCAGGTTGAAGTAGTGCCGTGCGAAGGCGGTGATGAATCCAATAGCCGCCAGTATGGCCCAGCCGTGGGGGTGGCCGTAGAGCATCGGGTAGTGGTTGCTGATCATGATGAAGATGACCGGTAGGGTCAGATAGTTGTTGTGGGTGGAGCGCAGTTTGGCGAGGGCGGCCAGTTTGGCGACCCGCTCGTCTGGCTCCCTGCCTTCGTTGACCGCGTTCACCAGTGCCCGCTGGGACGGGATGATGCCCAGGAAGACGTTGGCCACCATGATGGTGCCGATCACCGCGCCCACGTGAATGTAGGCGCCGCGGCCCGAGAACACCTGGAACAGGCCCCAGTCCACCAGCAGCAGGATGGCGAACAGCACCAGGCCGAAGGCCTTGCCGTTGTTTGCCAGGGGGCTGCGGATCAGGCCTTCGTAGACCACCATGACGGCCGCCAGGGTACCCAGGCCGATGGCCACGCCCGCGCCGACGCTGATATCCGCCCTGGACGGATCAATCAGGTAGCCGGGGGAGCCCAGGTAGTAGACCAGGAACAGTAGCGCCATGCCGCTGAGCCAGGTGCTGTAGGCCTCCCACTTGAACCAGTGCAGCTCCCGGGGCATTTCCCTGGGGCCCAGCTGGTACTTGGCCACTTCGTAGATGCCGCCGCCGTGGATGGCCCACAGGTCGCCCTTGATGCCTTCCTGCTTTTTCCACTCCGGCGGTTCCCGCAGGTGGTTGTCCAGCCAGACGAAGTAGAACGACGCGCCGATCCAGGCGACGCCGGCAATCACATGAAACCAGCGGACCATCAGGCCAAGCCATTCGCCGAGGTATGCTTCCATCAATCAGGCTCCTTGGGTGGGGGACACGGACGTCGGGGTGGTGCCGGTGGCGCCGTCGGGCCTGCGATAGCGGACCTCGCCGGCCACGGCGGTGGCGGCGATGGCCCGGTCATCCCCCAGGATCATCAGGTTGAACAGGGTCTCTGCCAGGGTGTGGCTGTGGGCCTGCTTCATGTTCAGGGCGGGTGAGGCATTCTGGTCGAGCACCACAAAATCCGCGTGGCGTCCGGGCCGGAAGCTGCCGGTCTGTTCCGTCTGGTCCAGCACCCGGGCGTTGCCCAGGGTGGCCAGGTAGAAGGCCTGCCAGGGCGTCATTGTCTGGCCCCGCAGGCGGCAGACCTTGTAGGCCTCGGCCATGGTGGCCAGCATGGACAGGCTGGTGCCGCCGCCCACGTCGGACGCCAGGCCCACGGTGACGCCCGCCTCGCGGGCGCTGCGGAAGTCGAACAGGCCGCTGCCCAGGAAGGTGTTGGAGGTGGGGCAGAAGGCAATGCGGGTGCCGGTCTCGGCCAGCCGCTGGCGGTCCCGGTCATCGATATGGATGCCGTGGGCCAGTACCGTGTGCTCTCCCAGCAGGCCGTAGTGGTCGTATACGTCCAGGTAGCTGTGGCGGTCCGGGAAGAGTTCGCTGATCCACTGGATCTCGCCGGTGTTCTCGGCCCAGTGGGTCTGCACCATCACCTCCGGATGTTCCGCGGCCAGCTTGCCCGCCAGGTTCAGTTGCTCCGGGCTGGAGGTGGCGGCGAACCGGGGGGTGATGGCATAGCGCTGGCGGCCGTGGCCGTGCCATTTCTGCAGCAGGGCCAGGCTGTCGTCGTAGCTGCCCTGGGCGGTGTCGGTGAGGTTGTCCGGGGCGTGGCGATCCATCATCACCTTGCCGGCGGTGAGGCCCATACCCCGGCTTTCGGCGGCTTCAAAGAGGGCGTCCACCGAGGCGGGGTGGGAAGTGCAGAACACCAGGCCGGAGGTGGTGCCGTGGGCCAGCAGCAGGTCGGTAAACCGTTGCGCCTCGGCCCGGGCCCAGTCACCATCGCTGAAGCGGGCCTCGTGGGGGAAGGTGTAGGTCTCCAGCCAGTCCAGCAGTTGCGTGCCATAGCTGGCCATCACGCCCAGTTGCGGCATGTGCACGTGGGTGTCGATAAAGCCGGGCAGGATCAGGCCGCCTTGCCAGTCGGTGACCGGGGTCTTGGCCGCTAGCCGGGGCAACAGGCTCTCTGCCGATCCGGTGGCGAGCACCTGGCCGTCCTGCAGCACCAGCAGGCCATCGTCGAAATAGTCCAGGCTGCCGGCTGCCGGTTCCGGTTCATTGCCGGGGTCGTCGAGGAAGTGGAGCAGGGCGCCACGATGGGCGATGCAGCCCGCCGGGAACCTGCTATCGGTTGCTCTGGTCATCAGCTCCCCCGGTAGGTTGAGTAGCCCCATTGGTTCAGCAGCAGGGGGACATGGTAGTGCGCCTGCGGGTCCGAGACCTGGAAGTTCAGGGTTACCTCCGGGTAGAAGGTGTCGAGGTTCTGCTCCCTGAACCAGGCGCCGGTGTCGAACCGCAGTCGGTAGTGGCCCGCCTCGAGGGTGCTGTCGAACCACGACATCAGGCGGCCATCGTCATCGGTGACACCGTCGGCGATGGGCACGGCCCGGTCATCGATCACCTGTTCCAGGGTGACGGCAACGCCGGCAGCCGGTGTGCCGCTGCCCAGGTTGAGGATGTGGGTGGTGATGGGGCTCTTGTCGGTCATACCAGTTTCTCCAGTCGTATCCCGGTGATTTTGGCCTGTTCCCGGGCGGCATTGTCGATCTCCTGCTCGCGGGTGTTGGGCAGGCGTTGCTCCAGCAGCTCGAGCATTTCCTCGGCGGACTTGCCGGTGGCACAGACGATGAAGATAAAGCCGAACTTTTCCTGGTAGGCGTCGTTGTCTGCCTTCAAGCGTCGCAGTACCGCTTCCGGCGCCTGGCGGGCACCGGCCTGTTCACCGCTCGCCAGGGCTTTGGTGCTGGCGTATTTACGGCGCAGGCTGTCCACGTCGCCGATTTTCGGATGGGCCTCGAAGGCCTGCAGCCAGTCGCGCTCGGTGAGTGTGGGCCACAGGCGATGGCTTTGTTCCAGCATGTCGTCGCGGCTGGCGTAGGGGCGGTTGTCCACCATGCCCTGCACCCAGGGCTCGGCGGCGCAGCAGTCCCGGAAGCGGGCCTCAGCCTGGTTCCGGGGCAGGGCGTTGAGTTCATCCAGGGTCATTCTTGCATGTCTCCGGTTTCTGGGTTCTGGATCAGGCCTTTCAGTTCCTTCCAGGGCAGGCCACGGCGGGTGACGGTCTGGTCCGCGCTGGCGGTCAGGCTGAGCAGCTCGGCCGTGATGGACACCGCCACTTCCATGGGGCGTTTTCCGGGCACGTCTGAACGACCCACCGGGCAGCGGATGAAACCGATCTGTTCGGCGTTAAAGCCCCGGTGTTCCAGCCGCTGGCGGAAGCGCTCGGCCTTGGTGTCGGAGCCGATCAGGCCGATGCCCGCGCAGTCTCCTGCCGTCAGTAGTGTACGGCACAGGTCGAAATCCAGCTGGTGGTTGTGGGTGAGGATCAGCACCTGTTTGCCGGTGCACAGGGCCGGGGCATCGCCCACCGGGTCACCGGTGTGGTGGATGCGCACGTTGGCGGGCACCTCGGCGGGGAACTGGTCGGCCCGCTCGTCCACCCAGGTGACGCGCCAGGGCAGCTCGCCCAGGATGGTGACCAGCGCCCGGGCCACATGGCCGGCGCCGAAGATGACCAGTTCCTGCTCGCAGCCCGGGTGGGCCTCGATCAGCACCGAGACGCTGCCGCCACAGCACTGGCCCAGGCTGGCGCCCAACGGAAAGTGGGCCAGCTCGCTGGTGTAATCCTGTTTTGCCAGCCGCTGCCGGGCCTGCTGGCAGATGCGGTATTCCAGATGGCCGCCGCCGATGGTGTCGTAGCTGTGTTCGCCGGTGACCACCATCTTGCTGGCGGGTTCGCGGGGTACCGAGCCGGTGACGCCCAGCACGGTCACCAGCACGTAGGGTTCGCCCCGGTCCTCGCAGTGGGCCACGGCCTGGTACCAGTTCAGTCGGCGTTCCATTACGCGGTCTCCTTCTGTTCGTTAAGCCACGCCTGGCTGGCGGTTACTGCCGCCAGCACCCGTTCCGGCGTGGCCGGGGCGTCCAGGGGCGGGCTGAAGCGGTAGTCGGTAACGCTGGCCACGGCATCCCGCAGGGCGCTCCATACGGCAATGGCCAGCATCAGCGGCGGTTCGCCCACGGCCTTGGAATGGAAGATGGTGGCTTCCCGGTTCGGGCTTTCCGGCAGCAGGTCCACGCGCATATCCGGCGGGCAGTCCGACACCGCCGGAATCTTGTAGGTGGCCGGGCCGGTGGTCAGCAGCCGGCCCTCGTCGCTGTAGACCAGCTCCTCGGTGGTCAGCCAGCCCATGCCCTGCACGAAGCCACCCTCGATTTGGCCGATGTCGATCTCCGGGTTCAGGGACCGGCCCACGTCGTGGAGGATATCGGTGCGCATTACCCGGTACTCACCGGTGAGGGTGTCTACCACCACTTCGGAACAGGCGGCGCCATTAGCGTAGTACAGGAACGGGCGACCGGTGCCTGTCTCCGGGTCGTAGTGGATCTTGGGGGTGGCGTAGAAGCCGGAGGACCACAGGGGAATGCGGTTCATGTAGGCGGTCTGGATAAAGGTCTCCCAGGGTACCGCCAGGCCGCCGATGATCACCTGGTTGTCGGAGAAGGAGACCTCATCCGGCGAGACAGCCCAGTGTTTCGCGGCGAACGCCACCAGGGCCTCAAGGATCTTCTCACAGGCATCCAGTGCCGCCATGCCGTTCAGGTCGGAACCGGAGGAGGCGGCGGTGGGAGAGGTGTTGGCGACCTTGTCGGTACGGGTGGCGGAGGCCTTCACTTTTGCCAGATCCACCTGGAAGGCGGAGGCCACCACCTGCGCCACCTTGATATACAGGCCCTGGCCCATTTCGGTGCCGCCGTGGTTCACCACGATGCTGCCATCGGTGTAGATGTGCACCAGCGCGCCGGCCTGGTTCAGATGCTTGGCGGTGAACGAGATACCGAATTTTACCGGGGTCAGTGCCAGGCCCCGCTTGAGCACCGGGCTGGACCGGTTGAAGGCGGTGATTTCAGCACGGCGCTGGCGATAGTCGGCGCTGGTTTCCAGGGTCTCCATCAGTTGTGTCAGCACGTGCTGTTCCACGGTCTGGCCATAGTGGGTGATGTCCCGCCCGGGCCGGTAGAGGTTGAGCTTGCGGATATCCAGCGGGTCCCGGCCCAGGTGACGGGCGATGTCGTCCATGGCCTGCTCGATGATCATCATGCCCTGGGGGCCACCGAAGCCCCGGAAGGCGGTGTTCGACACCGTATGGGTCTTGCAGCGGTGACCCACCACCCGGGCCTGGTCCAGGTAGTAGGCGTTATCGGCGTGGAACATCGCGCGGTCGACTATGGCATCGGACAGGTCCGGGGAATAGCCACAGCGGCCGGCCACCATGATGTCCGCGCCCTGGATCAGGCCGTCGTCATCAAAGCCGATGTCGTAGGTGTTGTAGAAGTCGTGGCGCTTGCCGGTCTGCACCATGTCGTCCGGCCGTGACAGGCGGAACTTCACCGGCTGGTGGGTGGCGTTGGCCAGCAGTGCGGCCACGCAGGCCAGTGGCGCGGCCTGGGTCTCCTTGCCACCGAAGCCGCCGCCCATGCGGCGCACCTCCGCCTGTACCTCGTGGATGGGCAGGCCCAGCACTTCCGCCACCAGCTTCTGCACCTCCGACGGGTGCTGGCTGGAGGTGTGCACGAACATGCCATGGTCCTCGGTGGGTTCCACCATGCAGGCCTGGCCTTCCAGATAGAAGTGTTCCTGGCCGCCCACATGTTGTTCACCCTTGAGGCGATTCGGCGCCTCCGACAGGGCCTGGTCTGGTTCGCCCCGTTGCTGGGTGTGGCTGGGCCGGACGAAGAGCTGCTTGTCCAGGGCCTGCTCCACGGTCACCACCGCATCCAGTGGCTCGTACTCGACCTTCGCCAGGCGTGCTGCCTTGCGGGCCGCGTCGTGGCTGGTGGCGGCCACCGCAAAGATGGGCTGACCAATGAACTCCACAAGGTTGTCGGCCAGCACCGGGTCGCCGGGGAACACCGGGCCGATATCCAGATGGCCGGGCACATCCTTCGCGGTGATTACGGCCACCACACCGGGGTACTGGCGGACTGCCTCCAGGTCCATGGACAGGATGCGGGCGTGGGCCTGTTCACTGTGGCCGACGGCGGCGTGGAGTAGCCGCTCGGGGGTGGGCAGGTCGTCGATATAGCGGGCCTGGCCACTGACGTGTTTCCAGGCGCTGTCATGATGCGCGCTCTGGCCGGCCAGACCGCGGGCGCTGTGGGCCGGCGTCGGGGTGTTCAGGGGCAGTTTACGCATAGTCGGTCACCATCAGGGGTTCGCCGGGGTTGGCGCCGGAAGAAAGCAGCGCCCTGCGCAGCAGGTTGCCGGCGACCTGCTGGCGGTAGGTGGCGGAGGCGCGTACGTCGCTCATGGGTGTGAAATCGCCGGCCAGGGCGGTCATCGCGGCGGTCACGCTGTCGTCGTTCCAGGGCTGGCCGGTCAGGGCGGCTTCGGCCTTGGGCGCCCGGGCCGGGGTGGCGGCCATGCCACCAAAGGCCAGCCGGCAATTCGCCACCACACCGTCTTCCACGGTCAGTCGGAAGGCGCCCAGTACAGCGGAGATATCGTCGTCCAGCCGTTTCGAGATTTTGTAGATATACAGCTGTTCGTGGGTCTTCGGCACCGGCACGCGCACCGAATGGATAAACTCGCCGGCTTTCAGGTCGGTCTGCTTGTAGCCGTGAAAGAAGTCTTCCACCGGCAGCCGCCGTTCGCCGTCCGGGCCATCCAGCACCAGGGTCGCGTCCAGGGCAATCAGGGCCGGGGGCATGTCACCAATGGGCGAGGCGTTGGCGATATTGCCGCCGACAGTGCCCCGGTTGCGGATCTGCAGGGAGCCCAGGCGCTCCAGCATGGCATCGAAGGCGGGCCAGAGGTCGCACAGGGCTTTATGGAACTGTTGATAGGTGGCCGCGGCGCCGAGGACCAGTTCGTCCCCTTCCCGGGCATAGGCCTTCAGTTCAGCCACCCGCTCCACACTGATCAGGTGATCCAGGGTTTTCAGCTGCTGGGTGATTTCCAGGGCCAGGTCGGTGCTGCCGGCCACCAGACGTGAGTCGGGGAAGGCGCGACGCAGCTCCCGCAGTTCCTCCAGGCTGACCGGCGAGTCGTAGCGGGGGCCGTCCGGCGCGGTCAGGGTAATGCTGTCCCGGTGAATGGCGCTCAGCTCCGGGCTGCCCGTGCCACTGCTCAGGGCCGCCGCCGGGTGATCTGCCTCCGGCGTCCATTCCTGCACCAGGGCCTGGCGGCCGGCCGCCATAATCGGGCGATAACCGGTGCAGCGGCACAGGTTGCCGGACAAAGCCTCCAGCAATTGATCATCGCCCTGGCCGGTTGCTTCCTTATTGGCATGCAGGGCAATCAGCGACATCACAATGCCCGGCGTGCAGAAGCCGCACTGGGCGCCGTGCTTCTCCATCATGCCGCGCTGGACCGGGTGGCCCGTTTCCTGTTGAAAGGCCTCTACCGTGATCAGTTCCTTGCCGTGAAGGCTGCCCACCAGGCTGATGCAGCTGTTTATGGCTTCGTAGCGAATATTGCCCTGGTGGTCAGGTGTTCCTGTGATCACGGTGCAGGCGCCACAGTCACCGGAGGCGCAGCCCTCTTTGGTGCCGGTGAGTCGCATTTTGGTGCGTAACCACTCCAGGATGCTCAAATTTGGGTCGACCTGGTCAACTTTTTCAATTCGACCGTTAACAAGGAATTCAATCACGGTGCTCTCCGCTTGCGCTCTATAGGCGGTGTTTTACGGGGTACTGCCTTTCACTATAGACAGGGTTTCCGCGGGTTCTATGCCCGATTCTGCAAAAATCTGACCAATTGGTTCATTTCGTGTTTTTCGGGCGTTTATTAACGATTGGCAAGCATATTGCTCAGCTCTCAAATGTTGATTGGTTGGTCAGTTTATGGATTGACCAGTCCGGAAAGCAGAATCAGAGAGGCTGTCTATGAGTGCGGCGTTACGCCTGAAACTGGAAAACATCGTCAAGGAATACCCGGGGTGCCGGGCCAACGATGGCATTGATCTCACGGTGGAGTCCGGGGAGATCCACGCGCTGCTGGGCGAGAACGGTGCCGGCAAGAGCACTCTGATGAAGGTGATCTACGGTGTGGTGCAGCCGGACGAAGGGCGCATGCTGTGGAACGGCCACCCGGTGAAGGTGGACAGCCCGGCCCGGGCCAGGGCCATGGGCATCGGCATGGTGTTCCAGCACTTCTCTCTGTTTGAAACCCTGACCGTGGCGGAAAACATCGCCCTGGGGCTGCCCACTGCTGAAGCTCGCGACCGCCGCGAACTGGATCAGCGTATCCGCGAGGTATCCGAGCGCTATGGCATGGCCCTGGACCCGAGGCGTTACGTCAGCACCCTGTCGGTGGGTGAGCGCCAGCGGGTGGAGATTATCCGTTGCCTGATCCAGGAAACCACGTTGCTGATCCTGGACGAGCCCACCTCGGTACTGACCCCGCAGGAAGTCACCGACCTGTTCGCCACGCTGCGAAAGCTGGCGAAGGAAGGCTGCAGCATACTGTTTATCAGCCACAAGCTGGAGGAGGTCCGTAGCCTCTGCCACAACGCCACAGTGTTGCGCCAGGGGCGGGTCAGTGGTGACTGCCGGCCAAAGGATGTATCCGCAGCGGATATCGCGCGTCTGATGGTGGGCGATGACACACCCATCTCCACCCGGGTTCCGGCGGCCGAGCCCGGGGATGTGCTGCTGGAAGTGCGCGACCTGAGCTGGAAGAGCAGCGATCCCTTTGGCACCAGCCTCAAGGATGTAAGCGTCACCCTGAACCAGGGCGAGATTGTCGGCATCGCCGGGGTCGCCGGTAATGGCCAGGACGAATTGCTCAAGGCCCTGTCCGGTGAGATCCGGATGGACCGGGGCGATATGGATCTGGGCGGGCTGGGCATTGGTGCATTGTCCCCGGACCAGCGCCGCAAACTCGGTGTTGCCATTGTGCCGGAGGAGCGTCTGGGCCGTGGTGCCGTGCCGGGCATGAGCCTGGCGGAGAATGCCCTGCTGACCGCCTCGGGCCAGGGTCTGGTGGACCGGGGGATGATCCGGTTCGGCCGCGTGCGGGATTTCTCCCGGGCGGTAATCCGCCGCTTCGACGTTCGCTGTAATGGCGAAGACAGCACCGCCAGGAGCCTGTCCGGCGGCAACCTGCAGAAATACATCATCGGTCGAGAGGCGCTGCAGAACCCCCGCCTGCTGGTGGCGTCCCATCCCACCTGGGGCGTGGATGTGGGCTCGGCGGTGGCTATCCATGAAGCGCTGGTGAAACTGCGGGATGAGGGCGCGTCGATCCTGCTGATCTCCGAGGACCTGGATGAGCTGTACCAGCTGTGCAGCCGCATCGGCGCGTTGTGCGATGGACGCCTGTCCCCGCTGGCGCCCACCTCTGAACTGACCATCGAGCAGCTCGGTCAGTGGATGGCCGGCGAGTTCGACTCTGCGGAGGCGACCCATGCTGCTGCTTGAGCGTCGTCCGGTTGACTCCACCCTGATGCGCTGGACCTCCCCGGTGCTGGCCCTGGTGCTGACCGTGATCACCGGGTTCGTGCTGTTCATGGCCATGGGCAAGGACCCCGTGGAGGGTCTGACCTTCTTCTTCATTACCCCGGTCAGTGACCTGATCGGGCTGGCCGAACTGGGCCTGAAAATGGCGCCGCTGTTGCTGTGTGCTGCCGGACTGACTGTCTGTTACCGGGCCAAGCTGTGGAATATCGGCGCCGAGGGGCATTTCCTGATGGGCGCCCTGGGCGCCAGCGTCGTCGCCGTGCAACTTGTGGATGTATCCGGCTTCTGGGTGCTGCCGGTGGTGCTGGTGGCGGGCATTGTGGCCGGCATGCTGTGGGCCGCCATTGCCGCCGGGCTGAAGACACACCTGAACTGCAATGAAATTCTCACCACCATCATGCTCAATTACATCGCCCTGAATCTGCTGCTGTACGCGGTACACGGGCCGCTCAAGGATCCCTACGGCTTCGGTTTTCCCCAGTCGGTGATGTTCGGCGATGCGGCCCTGCTGCCGGACCTGATTCCCGGCACCCGCCTGCACCTGGGGCTGGCCTTCGGGCTGCTCGCTGCCGTCAGCGTGTGGGTGCTGTTCGCCCGCAGCTTCATCGGCTTTCAGCTTAACGTGGTGGGGCAGGACCAGCGGGCCGCCGCCTTCGCCGGTTTCAGCGCCCGCCGCCTGACCTGGTTCGCCTTCCTGGTGGGTGGCGCCACGGCCGGGCTGGCGGGGGCTTCGGAAGTGACCGGTCCCATCGGTCAGCTGGTACCCCAGGTGTCTCCGGGGTACGGCTACACGGCGATTATCGTGGTGTTCCTGGGGCGCATGCATGCGCTGGGCATCATAGCCGCCAGTGCCCTGCTGGCGCTGACCTTTATCGGCGGCGAGATGCTGCAGATTGCCATGAACATGCCCAAGGCCATCACCGGTCTTTTCCAGGGGCTGCTGCTGTTCTACCTGCTGACCTGCGATGCCTTTATCCACTACCGCATCCGCCTGAAACAGCCGGCCATTAAACCCACCCCGAAAGCGGTCACTGCCGCAACCCAGGAGTCCTGACATGGAGCTGCTGATCAATGTGCTGGCCGCTACCGTGGTTGCCGGCACCCCCTTACTGCTGGCGGCCCTGGGCGAGCTGATCTGTGAGCGCTCGGGGGTGCTGAACCTGGGGCAGGAAGGCATGATGCTGATGGGCGCGGTGGCCGGCTTTGTGGCCACCCTGACCAGCGGCAGCCTGGTGGTGGGTGTGGCCGCCGCCATCCTTGCCGGCATTGCCATGTCGCTGCTGTTTGCCTTCATGGCGGTGACCCTGGCCGCCAATCAATACGCCGCCGGGCTGGCGCTGACCATCTTCGGTATCGGGCTGAGCGCCTTTGTGGGGGCCGGGTTCGTGGGCGAATCCATTGACGGCTTCAGCCGTGTGGCGATTCCGTTGCTCAGTGACATTCCGCTGATCGGGCGCGTGCTGTTCGATCAGGATCCGCTGGTGTATATGTCGCTGGTCGCCTTCGTTGCCGTGTGGGTGTTCCTGCGCCATACCCGTGGCGGGCTGCTGCTGCGGGCCGTGGGGGAAGACCCGGAAGCCGCCAATGCCAACGGCCTCAAGGTGCTGGTGGTGCGCTACCTGGCGGTGGCGTTCGGCGGCGGCATGGCGGGTCTGGCCGGTGCCTATCTGTCCCTGGCCTACACCCCCATGTGGACCGAGAACATGACCGCTGGCCGTGGCTGGATTGCCCTGGCGCTGGTGGTCTTCGCCACCTGGCGTCCCGAGCGGGTGGTGCTGGGCGCCTACCTGTTCGGCGCCGCCAGCATCCTGCACCTGGTGCTGCAGGGGCTGGGCTGGAACATCTCCACCGAGTTGCTGGCGATGCTGCCCTATGTGGTCACCATCCTGATGCTGGTGCTGCTGTCCTTTAACCCGGCCCGCACCCGACTGAACACCCCACTTTCCCTTGGCCAGCCATACCGGCCAGGGCGCTAACAATAATGATCAACCAACCATTCGCCAACAATGACTCACAAAACGAGTAACCAGAAAAGTACGTAACCTGAGAGGTATTACCATGAATGCATTTCGTAAGACACTGATCGCCGGCTGCGTGGCAGCAGCTTCCTTTGCACCTGCGGCCCACGCGGAGAAATTCTTCGGATCTTCCAGCATTTCGGTTCTGCACAGCGACCAGTACCAGGGCTTTGGCCCAACGGAGTACGAGGCCACCTACTTCACCTTCGAAAACGTTACCGCCCATAACTGGGGCGGTACCTTCTTCTTCATTGACAGCGACCAGGGCCAGGGCAGCGCCCAGGACTCTGATAACGTTTACGGTGAATTCGCGCCCACCCTGAACGGCAGCTGGCTGACCGGCTCCGACCTGAGCTACGGCCCGATCAAGGACGTCTTCCTGGCTGGCCAGTACGAGTTTGGTGGTGGGACGGAAGTGAATAACTACATGGGTGGTTTTGGTCTGGCGTGGAATGTGCCGGGCTTCCAGTACTTCAACACCGCGTTCTATTACGTGGATAACGAGCAGATCAACGACGACCTCCAGATGACCGTGACCTGGGGAGCGCCGTTTGAGGTAGGCCCCGCCCGCTTCCTGATCGACGGCTATATTGACTGGTCCACCGCCGAGGCGGATCACGAGTCAGAGTTCCAGTTCACCCCGCAGATCAAGCTCGACGTGAGCAACTTCTGGGGCGAGCCGGGCGTACTCTATGCCGGTGTGGAATACCAGTACTGGAACAACAAGTTCGGCCTGGGTGACGAAGTCATGGACACCCAGAGCTCGGTCAGTGCCCTGGTGAAATTCCACTTTTGATCCGTCACGGGAGTCCGGCAGAATAACGCTGTCGGACTCCTGAACACATGGACAACAAGTGAGAAAGCCATGACCAAAAACCCAGTTGCAGACGCTGCCGTATCGGCCAGGGTGGAGGACAGCGGCAATGGCCGCAGGTACCGCCCGGGCCGCATAAGGGAGCGAAACAGGGAAAAGATCCTGCAGGCTGCGGAGGAAGAGTTCGCCCTGAACGGATACAAGGGCGCCACCATCCAGAATATCGCCGAACGCGCCGGCTTGCCGAAATCCAATGTGCTGTACTATTTCAGTAACAAGCAGCGGATGTACGCTGCCATGTTTGATGACATTCTCGGGCGCTGGAACAAGGTGTTCTCGGATGTCAGACCGGAACATGATCCGGCAGAGGCACTGGCGAGCTTCATCCGCACCAAGGTGGAGATGTCGCGCCGCTACCCGCTGGCATCGCGGCTGTTCGCCATGGAGATTATCCAGGGCGCGCCTTTTCTGATGGACCACCTGCGCACCAACATGCGGGAGTGGGTCCGTGGACGGACCGAGGTAATCCAGCAATGGATTGACGACGGGCGCATGGCGGAAGTGGACCCGGTGCAACTGATCTTCCTGATCTGGTCATCCACACAACATTATGCTGACTTTCAGGTACAGATTCTGATGGTGGAGAACAAGGCCGAGTACGAGCAACGTGACTTCGACCACGCCGCCGACTTTCTTACCGATGTGATCCTGAGAGGTTGCGGCCTCGAGAAACCGACATGAATGACCGACATGAATGATTATGCCTCATACCCGAGGGACATGCGGGGCCATGGTGAGCACCCGCCCCATGCCCGGTGGCCTGGTAATGCCCGGGTTGCGGTGCAGTTTGTATTGAACTACGAGGAAGGCGGCGAGAACTGCGTGCTGCACGGTGACGAGCATTCCGAGACCTTCCTCTCCGACATTATTGGTGCCGACGCCTACCGCGACCGGCACATGAGTATGGAGTCGCTCTACGAGTACGGCTCCCGCGCTGGTGTCTGGCGGATCCTGAAGGAATTCCGCAAACGCCGGCTGCCGCTGACCGTGTTTGGCGTCACCATGGCCATGGCCCGTAATCCGGCAGTGGTAGAGGCCTTCCAGGCGGACGGCCATGAAATTGCCTGCCATGGCATGCGCTGGATTCACTACCAGGACATGAGCGAGTCGGAAGAACGCCGCTACATGGAGCTGGCCATCGAGCAGCATATCCGTCTGACCGGCGAGCCGCCCCTGGGCTGGTACACCGGCCGTGACAGCCCCAACACCCGCCGCCTGGTGGTGGAGCAGGGCGGCTTCGAATACGACAGCGACTATTACGGTGACGACCTGCCATTCTGGACTATCATCACCACTCGCGATGGCGCCGAGGAACCGCACCTGGTGGTGCCCTATACCCTGGACGCCAACGACATGCGCTTTGCCTCGCCCCAGGGCTTCAACTCCGGCGAGCAGTTCTTCCAGTACCTGAAGGACAGTTTTGACGTGCTTTACGAGGAAGGGGCAGACGCCCCCAAGATGATGTCCGTGGGTCTGCACTGTCGCATTGTCGGCCGCCCCGGGCGGTTCCGCGCCCTGCAACGGTTCCTGAACTATGTCCAGCAGCATGAGCAGGTCTGGGTGTGCCGGCGGATTGATATCGCCCGTCACTGGAAGCAGTATCACCCTTACCAATCCGAGCGGAGTAGCAGCGAATGAGAGATGTCATGGTGGCCCCGGAGGTGGAGGGGCCGGAGTTCACCCGTACTGGTCTGAACCTCGCCGATGGGTCCCTTGGGGCCGAAGTCCTTTTCGTGACCGATGAGTTCTTTGGTGCCCGGGAGCGGATGCTGAACCCGGAAATGCCGGTTTTCTATCCCGACGAGTACGATGACCACGGCAAGTGGATGGACGGCTGGGAAACCCGTCGCCGGCGTACCACCGGCCATGACTGGAGCATCATTCGTCTGGCCATGCCCGGAGTGCTGATGGGTGTGGATTTCGACACCAGTTTCTTCAGCGGTAACTTTCCCCCTGCCGCAGCCCTTGATGCCTGTTACTGCCCTGGCGCCGACCCCGATGAGGGCACCGAGTGGCAACAACTGATCCCCGCCACGCCTCTGCGGGGTAACGACCACTGCTTCCGCGAGATCGTCTCCGGCCGGCCGTGGACGCACCTTCGACTGCACCTCTACCCGGATGGTGGCGTTGCCCGTCTGCGGGTATACGGTAAACCCCACCGGGACTGGAATAACCTGGATGCCAGTGCCGCAATCAATCTGCTGGCCCTGGAAAATGGCGGCGATCAGGTGGCCTGGAGCGATGCCCACTACGGCGAGCCCCGCAAGCTGCTGAGACCCGGCCGGGGCATCAACATGGGCGATGGCTGGGAAACCCGCCGACGCCGGGAACCGGGCAACGACTGGTGCATCCTGGCCCTGGGCCACAAGGGCATTGCCGAGCGCATCGAGGTGGACACCGCTCACTTCAAGGGCAACTTCCCGGCCACCTGTTCGATCCAGGCGGCCTGTGTGGAAGCGGGTGCCAGCACCGCCAGCTCCCTGATCACCCAGAGCATGTTCTGGCAGACCCTGATGCCCGAGCAGCCGCTGACCGCCGACGCCATCCATGAATTCGCGGAGCTGGCGGACCTGGGGCCGATTACCCACATCCGCTTCAACATAATTCCCGATGGCGGTGTCAGCCGGCTGAGGCTGTTCGGAAAACCGGTGTCATGACAGAGCCACGGGAAATCATCACCGAGCCCCTGACCCGGGAGGCCTTTGCCCCCTTCGGTGAGGTGATCGATACCGACGGAGCCGATGCTTTCCCCATTAACCAGGGTCGTACCGAACGCTTCCACGCCCTGGCGCAGGTCGAGCTGTTGGGGGAGGGCGCACAGGGCATCCTGTCCATCTTCCGCGGGCAGCCGCTGGAACCGCTGAAAATCACGTTGATGGAGCGCCATCCCCTGGGCAGCCAGGCGTTCGTACCCTTGAACCATGGCGCCTTTCTGGCGGTGGTGGCACCGCCGGGGGAGTTTGACGAATCGGCAGTGCGGGTGTTCCTGACCAAAGGCTCACAGGGCGTGAGCTACCGTGCCGGCACCTGGCACGCGCCGCTGCTGCCACTGGCGGCGGATTCCGACTACCTGGTGGTTGACCGCCAGGGGGCTGGCAGTAACTGTGACGAGGTCGAGCTGAAGCGGCCGGTTATTCCGGTTTCCCGCCCCGGATAGAGCGCAGGCGGAGGGCGTGGGGCCGGCCCTGTCAGTGGTTTCCTTCGCCGCTTGCCGAACCCTCATCAACCACGTCGTTGGCAGCGGCCCGTGCACGCAGTGACCGGATGCGCCGGCCAAAGGCAAGCCGGGCTTTCTGCTCCAGCTCAAAGGCATGCATGACCCGGGCCCGGGTATGGGCCTGTCGTTCCAGTGTGGTGGCATAGGTTTTGGCGGCACTCAGCCCCAGGGCCATGGGCCATCGGTCGCGGGCGGATGATCTGGCAGGTGTAGCGGATATCTCCGGCAACAGCTGTTCGACGGTTTCCATCGGCACCGGGGCCTGCGCCACGGCATAGGCCATGATCCGCTCAGGGATATCGTCGAGACTGGCATGAAACTCACTGATCCAGTGGTCCCACTCTGATTCCGGAGACCAGGTCGCCGTTGTCGTGCCCAGCGCCTCCAGTTGAGCCAGCAGATGGCGGCTTTGCCGGTCACTGTCGGCCATCAGGGCACCGAGGCCGGCCAGCAGTTCGGTGCCGGGGGCGTTGCTGAGCCAGGAGTCGACAAAACGACCTTCCTCCTGCAGGTACCAGTAGCGGAACTGGAGCCACTCAATCAGTTCCAGGCGGGTCAGGGGGCGTTCGCCTTCCGACAGGTTGGGCGTTTTCGTCAGCGCCTCCCGGCGGGCCTTCACGGTCTGGACCAGGTCGTCAAAGAAAGCCGTTGGGTCCTTGGCGGGCCGTGGTCTGAGTGTTGCGGAATTCATGTTGTATCCTTCTGTTCGCCTGGCCGGCGGTTGCTCCGGGGTAACCGCAGTTACGCACTTTGGGCAGGTTTTGCAGGATATGTGCCAGCGAATGCGGGCAAATGGCTTGTTGTTGTGTTTGCTACAAATTTATGAACACCCGGTCAAATAATCTGACTTGTTATGGTGCAGGCAAGGTTCGGGTGATCGCCCCCGGTGCGTCTGGCGACTGCTAATGCCGTCACCGACGGCGACAGATACGGGCTGACAGGACGCCGGGTCTGTGGCATAGCGATTGCTTTAAAATCTGATCATCTGGTCAGGAAGTTCAGGAGCCGATATGCCCAGCTTTGCGATCCGCCACGCTGCCATCTTCACTGTTGATAGCTGCAACCAGGTTATCCCGGACGGTACGCTGGTGGTTGAAGATGGCGTTATCAGCCAGGTGGGCGAGGACCGACAGGTTACGATTCCGGAAACCTGCGAGGTTATCGATGCCCGGGGCCACGCACTGCTGCCGGGGCTGATCGACTGCCACTCCCATTCCAGCCTGATGCGGGGCGTGACCGAGAATATGCCACTGATGGACTGGCTGCCCTGGTACCAGCTGGAACACCGGGCAATGACCGAAGCCTTCGCCTACCATTCGGCACGGCTGTGTTACCTGGAAGCCCTGCAGTCAGGCACCACCTGTGTCATGGACATGTTCCGCTATATGGACCGGTGCGCCGACGCGGCCGCCGAGCTTGGCCTGCGGGTACAGCTGGCACCCTACGTGGCGGACCGCCCCGGCAAGGACTTCTTCTCCACCCGGGAGGAAAACCGGCAACTGATCCGCACCCATCATGACAGCCAGAACGGCCGCGTTCGCGTGTGGATGGGCCTGGAACACCTGTTTTACTGCACGGAAGACGCCTACCGCGAGGCAGCGCAACTGAGCCGGGAATACGGCGTGGGCATTCACACCCACGCCAGCGAACAGAAAGAGGAAGAGCAGGCGGTGACCGCCGAGCTGGGCCACCGTTCCCTTGCGATGCTGGACCACTATGGCGTTCTCGGTGAGCGCACCCTGCTGGCCCACTGTGTCTGGCTGAACAATGATGAAATCGCCCGGGTGGCTGACACGGGCACCAGCATCGCCCACTGCCCGGTGAGTAACGCGAAACTGGCCAGCGGCGTGGCCCGGGTGCCGGAAATGCTGGCCGCCGGTGTGACCGTCGGGCTGGGTACCGACGGGCCGGTATGCAACAACAGCCTGAGTCTGTTCGAGGAGATGAAATTTGCCTCCCTGATCCAGAAGGCCACCCGGCTGGATGCCACGGCCTTGCCCGCCGACCAGATCCTGCGCATGGCCACCATCAACGGTGCGAAAGCCCTGGGGCTGGACCGCGAGATTGGCTCCCTGGAGGTGGGCAAGAAAGCGGACCTGTTACTGCTGGACCTGAATCAGGCCAACCTCACACCGGTGAATGTGGACCAGCAGGGCGGCAACCTGTTGTGGAACCTGGTCTTCGCTGCCGGCAGCAACAACGTGGCCGGAGTCTGGGTGGATGGCCGCCGCCTGATCGACCAGGGCGGGGCCACCGGCGTCGCCCGGCAGACCGTGATCACCGAGGCCCAGCGGCAGGGTCTGGCCCTGCACGAGGCCTGCCGCAAACTTTCCCATACCCGAACCTCGATGGTTTGAATAGACGAGATGATTCTGGAGTAGCACCATGTCTTCACTTCCCATTATTTCCCTGGCCGGCCTGCGCAGCGATGATCCGGCCGAACGACAGGCCACCGCCACCGAACTGGGCCGTGCCTGTCGCGACGTCGGTTTTTTCTACGTGATCGATCATGGCATTCCGGATTCGGTATGCCAGGGTGCCTTTGATCTGGCGAGGCAGCTGTTCGCTCTGCCGGCGGAGGACAAGGAGGCCCTGTCCATCAAGCGCTCGCCCCACAACCGCGGCTATGTGGCCATGGCGGACGAGAAGCTGAATCCGGACGCCGGCGCCGACATGAAAGAGGCGTTCAACATCGGCACCGACTTCCCGGCGGATCACCCGGATGTGCTGGCGGACAAACCCTTCCGGGGCGTGAACTTCTGGCCGCCCATCGACGGCTGGCGCCGCCGGGCACTGGATTATTTCGATCATTGCCTGGAACTGGGGCGCACCATCCACCGGGGGTTCAGTCTCGACCTGGGGCTGGCGGAGGACTTCTTCGCCGGGCACCTGAGCAAGCCCATCGCCACCTTGCGCATGCTGCGGTATCCGCCCAGTGCGGGCAAGGTCGAGCGTGAGGACGGCGGCGCCGGCACTCACACCGACTACGGCAATGTCACCATCCTCGCCTCCGATGCAGTGGCCGGGCTGGAAGTGCTGAATCGTCAGGGGGAATGGATAAAGGCCCCCCACGTACCGGGCGCGTTTGTCTGTAATATCGGTGACTGCCTTATGCGCTGGAGCAACGACACCTATCTCTCGACACCCCATCGGGTGCGGCCGCCGGCAAAGGAGCGTTATTCCATCGCCTTCTTCCTGGAGGTCAACCCGGATTCAGTGGTCGATCCGCGGGATATCGTGAAGGGTGAGGCGCCGAAGTATGAGCCGATTACCTGTGCGGACTACCTGGCGGCGCGGTTGAATGCCACCTATGACCATCGGGGAGCGGACGAGAAGGCCTGACTCTCCGGGGATTGCTGCCCCGGCCGGCGGTGGCTGAATGTCAGCCGCCGCGATGGAAAGCATCCGCCCAGGCCAGGGCCTCGCTGGCGGGCAGTGGCCGGGTAAAGTGAAACCCCTGCGCCAGATAGCACCCCATTTCCAGAAGCCGGTCCCTGGTGGCTTCGTTTTCGATGCCTTCGGCCACCACCCGGCGCTGGAAGTTCCGGGAGAGGGCGATAATGGCCCCCACCACCTTTTCGTCGTCCGGATCTTCAAGCATGTCGGTCACAAAGGTCCGGTCGATCTTGATTTCCTGCACCGGCAGGCGGCGGAAGTAATCCAGCGAGGAATAACCGGTGCCGAAATCGTCCAGCGACAAATCCACGCCCAGTGCCCGGCAGTTTTCAAGCCGCTCGATGACGATGCTGGAATCGTCCAGAGCTGTGGTCTCCAGCAGTTCCAGGGTCAGCCGGGCGCAAAGGGTTTCATCACAGCCCGCCAGGGCGTCCTTCATGTCCTGCCCGAAGCGCTCGCTCAGGAAATGGGAAGGGCTGAGGTTGATGCTCAGGCAGTAATCCAGGCCTTCGGCCTGCCAGGACTGAAGCTTGCTGACCGCATCCGCCATGACGAAGCGGCTGACGTCAGCGGCATACTCGGTGTATTCCAGGTAGGGCAGAAACTCGAAAGGTCCCAGCAGGCCGCGTTCGGGGTGGTTCCAGCGTATCAGTGCTTCAAAACCCTCAACCTTGTTTTGCCGGAGGTTGATCCGGGGCTGAAGGTACATTTCGAACTGCCCCTCCTCCAGTGCCCGGGGAACCTGCTCGAGCACCTGCAGTTTTTCCTTGCGGCTGACATGACTTCTGATGTCGAAGAACCGGTGCTGGTTCCTGCCTTGCTCCTTGGCGGCGTACATGGCCTGATCCGCGTGCCTGAGCAGCAGGTCAGGCCCGGACTGATCCTCGGGGTAAATCGTAACGCCGAGGCTGCCGGACAGCTGAAGGTGAAAGCTGTTGTGGGGAATGGTCTGGCGTATGGCCTCCAGGATCCGGTAATAGACCCCCTCATCGCCGACATCCCGCAGGATAGCCACGAACTCGTCGCCCCCCAGCCGGGCCACCACATCGTGCTCGCGTATGGATGCTTTCAGTCGTTCGGCCACGGTTCTGAGCACCATGTCGCCAACGGAGTGGCCGAACTCGTCGTTGATCGCCTTGAAGCCATCCAGGTCGATAAAGCACACGGCAAGCCGGCCGTGACGCCTGTCCGCCTCCACCAGCTCCGCCTCGAACAGCTCGGTGAGCCGCCGGCGGTTGGGCAGCCCGGTCAGTGAGTCGTAGTTGGCAGCGTTTTCGAGACTTTTCTTGTGTTCCAGCTTCTCTCTGTAGAAGCGTTTACGCTCGATCAGTTGGCTGACGGTCTGGAGCAGGGGGTCCAGTTCCTGAACGAGCGCTTCGGAGTAGCCTCCGTCCCGATTGGCCAGGCCGACCAGCCCGATCATCTGGTCATCGGAGTACAGCGGGATGCCCTGATAGGCTTCGATATCCGGATGTCCTGGTGGCAGGCCGCCGCGTCTCGAGTCTGAATCGAAATGGTTGGCGGTGACAAGCTCTCCGGACGTCAGAGAGGCGCCAATCAGATTGTTGTTGTTCTCGAAGATCATGCCTCTGCGTTTGACCTGCTGGTAAAGCCCCTCGGTTTCCGGGCTCCAGGCGATGTTGGTAATGGCGCCGACCCTCAGAAAGGGCGTATTGTCGGCATGGTGGAGCACCTCCCCGATATAACCGAACTGGCTGTCGGTCAGGGTCAACAAGTCATTGAGCATCAGGTCGAAGGCGGCGTGTTCATCTTCATGGGTCAGGAAGATGTTCTGGGCCCGGTGAATGGCCCGGGTCAGTTGAGATACCTGGATGAAATCCTGTTGCTGCCCATCGTGGTAGGCCCGCTCCACTTCATCCTCGATCAGGCTGGCAAGGCTGCGTAGGACATCGAGCTCAAACTCCGGAATACGGCGCGGCACCTTGTCAATGATGCAGAGGGTGCCAATCTTGAAACCGCCCGGCTCCCTTACCGGCATGCCGGCATAGAAGCGGATGTGGGGCTTGCCGGTAACCAGTGGATTGTCGCGGAAACGGGCGTCCTGACTGGCGTCTTCCACGATAAAGAGTTCATCCTCAAGGATCGCGTAATCACAAAATGCGATCGAGCGTGGTGTCTGGTCAACCTCCAGCCCCTGCTTCGATTTGAACCACTGGCGGTCTTCATCAATCAGCGTAAAAAGCGCGACGGGAACCTGGTAGAAGCGCTGGGCCATCCGGGTCAGCCGTTCAAACCGCTCAGTCGGCGGAGTGTCCAGGATGCCAAGACGTTTGAGTGCAGCAAGTCTGCGCGTTTCGGCCCTTGATCTTTCCACGGGTACTCCTGAAATTGGGCGCGCCGCCATGTAGGATGGTTTTTACCTTACAAGAGTAGTCGCGGATTCGGTCGACAGCCACTGATGGAACAGGTTACAGCCGGAATGGTCAAGTGATCTGATTGATTCGCGCGTCGTTAATGAAAGCACTGGCCTGTCAGTCCGGGGCGGCGCCCAGGCAGTTGAACTGCACACCGCACAGCCGGAACTCATCCGGCCCCGCTGGAAGCCCCGTTTCCGCCGCCCGGCGCAGAATGCCGGTCGGCTCCGGGGCTTTTACGTCGACACCGGTGAGCCCCTGGTCGCTGAATGTTTCCCCGTATGAGAAGCGCAGTACCGCGTTCGCCAGGTGGATGGCAGGATGGCCATTGTGGGAGCTGACCGGTAAACCGGTCACCTGTGACCAGTGTTCTGCAAGACGCTGCGGGTCACGGCCGGACAGCTCAACCCCGGTAATCGCGCTGACGATACCGGCACCGGCCTTGTCGGTCCAGGTCAGGCCGCCGGCGGGTTGCCAGTTGCCTTGCATGTCGGCCTGTTCGTCCCAGTCCACCTCAAGAAAGGCTGCCCCCATATCCCGGGGATGCAGCTGCATGATGTTCCAGCTGCCATGATCGGACTCGAAGGCGACCCTCACCTGGTTGGCTTCGGCCCGGCGGCGCACGTCAGCCTGTTCTGCCAGCGTCGGCACCTGGCAGATGACCATATAACCCCCGTCACCGCCCTTGCGCTCGAGAAAGCGTCCGGCCGCCGTGCCATCGCGAACCGGCGCCACCACCTCCAGAAACTGACTGCCGAAGGCAAACAGGGCGTTCTCCAGACCAAAGTTTGCCACGTCCGGATCACGATGGCAGACCGGTGTCTGAAAGGCGGCTTCGATGTTTCCCTGGCAGGATTCCAATGTTTCGGCAACCAGGCAGACCTGGCGGAGGTGGATTGCCATGGTGATGTGACTCCGTATGCGTTGTTCTTGACGTATGGCCGTCGGCCGTCTGTTCATTCCTGCAGGCTGTTCATTAAAAATGGATAGCCTGTTCAGTTGAACACTACCATCTGAAACGGCTTGAAGTCAGAGACTCCCTGTTCGCACGCACCTTCCGCAATCCCGGCGACACCCTCTGGACCGAGGGAGCGAGGCCAACTGTGCACCGGGTTGGGCTGAATCGGACAGGAGGCGGGTGAACCTGCACCGGCATGATGCAGGGGGCGTCATGGGAAGGCTTTGATATGTCAATTATTGTGCACTATGCACATCCGTGAGGTTGGCCCAGGGGATGGATGGCGGATCTGGGCGGCTATGGCATGAACGTTGCGACCTCTCGAGGCATTTACTCACCAAGGAGAGATGGCAATGACAACCCAGGTATCCCCCCAGGAGCAGGATTATCCCCTGAGCCCGGTTCCGATGGATCAGCGCAAAAGCATCTGGTCCATGGGGCTGGTCCTGCTCGGCTTCACGTTTTTCACGGCCACCATGTGGGCCGGTGGCAGTGTTGGCGTCGCTTTCGACTTTTCGACCATGCTGATGGTTCTGGCCGCCGGCAATCTCCTGCTGGGGATTTATGCGGCGGTGCTTGGTTATATCGCTGCAAAAACCGGCCTGAACACCGCGCTGATGAGTCGTTTTACCTTCGGTGAAATCGGCAGCAAGCTTTCGGACTTCATTCTCGGCTTTACCCAGATAGGGTGGTACGCCTGGGGCACGGCCACCATGGCGATACTGCTGGTCAAGCTGACCGGTTTGCCTGAAAGCTGGACTGCCCCGCTGATGGTGGTCTTCGGATTCGGTTTCTGCGTGACCGCCTTTGTTGGCTATCGTGGCCTGGAGATCCTCTCCCGCTTCGCGGTACCGGCCATGATCGTGCTCATTGCCGTGAGCATGACCATCGCCACCTCGGACGCCGGCGGTCTGGGTGGCCTGCTGGCCATAACTCCGACAGACGAGATGACGGCTGCCGCTGCCATCACCCTGGTATTCGGCACCTTTGTCAGTGGCGGAACCCAGGCAACCAACTGGACCCGCTTCGCCAGGTCCGGCAAAACCGCTGTGATTGCCACGCTGCTGGCATTCTTCCTGGGTAACGGTCTTATGACACTGATTGGCGCTTTCGGCGCCCTAGTGTATCAGCAAGCCGATATTGTCGACATCATGGTTGCTCAGGGGCTTGCCACGCTGGGCATTCTGATGCTGTTCCTGAATCTGTGGACCACCCAGGACAACACGGTCTATAACTTCGCCGTTGCCGGCTGCAATATGCTGCGCACGCGCCGTCGCAAGATGGTCACGGTCGGTGGCGCCGCTATCGGTACTGTGCTGGCGGTCATGGGTATGTATGAATGGCTGATTCCGTTCCTGGTGTTGCTGGGCACTTTCATACCACCCATCGGTGGTGTGATCATGGCCAGCTACTTTGTCGGCTACAAGCGCCGGTACCCCGCCCTGGATGAAGTGACCTTGCCGGCGTTCAATGTGCCGGGCCTTTCAGCCTATGCCATTGGTTCGGCAGCCGCCTATACTTCACCCTGGATCGCCCCGATCGTCGGGGTACTGGTGGCCGCTACAAGCTATAGTCTGATCCTGCTGGTCAGTGAGGCTGTTCGCGAACGCCGGACGCAGGTGACAGGAGCGGCGTAGGTGGTAATGAGGTGCCGGGACATTCCGGAACTCCCGGGCCTCGGAGCCATCGGGCTGCGCGGTGGGGTATCGGGCGCGGACAATCCGGTCCGGTGGCCCTACGTGGCAGAGAACCGGTCGTTCAGCCCCTGGATCAAAGGTGGTGAGCTGGTTTTCGTAACCGGTATCAGCCGGCACCGCAGCCCCCGGAATCTGGCCGAATGCCTTTACGAAGGCAAAGACTGCGGAATTTCGGGTCTCGTGGTGCTTACCGGCGATGCCTATATTGGCCAGTTGCCCACGATGCTGAGCCGGCTGGCGGATGATCTGGCCATGCCCCTTTTCGAGCAGCCCTATTCGCTGCCCATGGTTGAGGTTACCGAAACCATTGGCAGGGCTATCGTGTCATCGGAGCGGGAAGCCGTTCCGGACTCTGCCGGAACGCTGGCGAAAGCGGTAGCGGATTGCATTGGTTATGACCGGCTGCAAGCACTGGTCAGTGAGTATTTGCCAGAAGACAGCGGGCGCCTGGTAGTGTCATCAGAGATTCTGGAAGCCTGGCTTGCCCACCGGGGTAATCAGTCCGCCATGGCCCAAGCACTTGGCTGCCACCGGAATACCATCCGCAACCGGATGAATCGGCTGAGTGCTGAGTTATCTGATACAAACGACGCGGCTGGTGACTTCAGATCACGGTTGCTAGCCCATTTGCTGACCCAGCCATAAATCCAACCCCCAGGAAAATGTTATGACAGATTGTCTGGATGCCATTGTAAACGCCCGGCTACAGGGTCGGGAGGGCCTACACCGGCTTGCCGTAGTGAACGGACGGTTCAGTGACATTACTGGCCAGCAGGGGCCTGTCGAGGCCAATAGCAATGAACTGGATGCCAGCGGCAACCTGGTTTCCGCGCCATTCGTGGAGCCCCATATTCACCTGGATGCCGCCATGACCGCGGGAGAACCCCGCTGGAACCAGAGTGGTACGCTTTTCGAGGGCATCGAGTGCTGGGCGGAACGCAAGGCCACACTGACCCGTGATGATGTTATTGCCCGGGCGGAACAGACCCTGAAACTGTTCGCCGATAACGGCATTCAGTATGTGCGAACCCACGTGGACGTTACCGATCCCCAGTTAACTGCGCTCAAGGCCATGCTGGAAGTGCGAGAGCGCACCGTCGCATCCGTGGACCTGCAGATTGTCGCCTTTCCCCAGGAGGGCATCTGGTCGTTCAATAATGGTCGTGAGTTGATGGAAGAGGCCGTACGACTGGGCGCGGATGTGGTGGGTGGCATTCCACATTTTGAGTTCACGCGGGATTATGGTGCCGAATCCGTCCGCTGGCTGATGAATCTAGCCCAGAAGCACGACCGGCTGGTTGACGTTCACTGTGACGAGATTGACGATCCCGAATCGAAGTTCCTGGAGGTGCTGGCGGCGGAAGCTCTGCGGCTTGACTACGGGTCCCGGGTGACGGCCAGCCATACCTGTGCCATGGGTTCCTATAACGACGCCTATTGCAGCCGCTTGTTTCGTCTGCTGAAGAAGTCGGGCTTGCGATTTCTGTCCATGCCGACCGAGAGCCTTCACCTGCAGGGACGGTTCGATGGTTACCCCAAACGCCGGGGGCTGACACGAGTGCCAGAATTGCTTGATGCGGGTCTGAAGGTGGCGTTTGGTCAGGATTCGATCCGGGATCCGTGGTACCCGCTGGGTAATGGCAACATGCTGCGCACGCTGGATGTGGGTTTGCACGGGTGCCATATGCTGGGCATGAACCGGATCGAGCGCTCGCTGGAACTTGTCACGACGAACGGCGCCGCTGCGCTGGATCTGAAGGAGTTTGGTATTTCCGGCGGGATGCCCGCGCGCTGCGTGGTACTTCAGGGGCGGTCACCCTATGAGGTGTTACTGGGGCAGCAGCCGGTGCTGGCCTCCGTCCGTGATGGCAGGGTTCTGGTGCGGCGGGAGTCGCAGGGCCCGGACCTCTACTGAGTCGGTCTGTTGCAGGGCTGGAGTCCCTGGTTACTGGGCGGTTAACCCTGCCTGTTCTGCTTATCGCAGGGCAAACAGGCAGGGCAAGACACGGCAACCGGCAGGGTTTATGCCAGACCTCAGGCCGCGTTTTTCTTGCGCCAGGCCAGTTCGTTGGCGATTGTGGCCTTGGGTAGCAGCATCTGGAAATCGATCTCGGCAACCTCCTTGCCGTCCTTGAGCCGCTGCACAAAGTCCGGATTGGCCAGCGCTTTCTTGCCTATTGCCAGCAGGGCGCCGGGGAACTGGTTGGCCACATCCTGGCAGTTGGTTTCGTCAATGCCGCCATTGACGATCAGGTTGATCGGATATTCTGTCGTGACGTCACTAATACAGCACCAGAAAGCGTCGATTACAGGGCGACCCGGTTCTTGCCCTGTCTCTTGGCCTCGTAGAGCTTTTTGTCGACACGCTCGAGCAAAGTTGCAGGCCGGTCATCGGCCATTGATTCGGTAACGCCGATGGACAGGGTGACCTGTCCGACCTTGCCGAAGGTCTCCCCGGCCATGGCTGCACGGATCTTTTCAGCGATATCCTGCGCCTTGTCCTGGCCGCAGAATGGCAGCAGCACAATGAATTCCTCTCCGCCCCAGCGTATGCACTTGTCGGTCTTGCGGGTCTGTTCCATCAGTATGTCGGCAACGGCCTTTATAATCTCGTCGCCGCGGGCGTGGCCGAAGGTATCGTTCACCGGCTTGAAATCATCGATGTCCGCCATGAGCAGGGACAAGGTGGCGCTTTTCTCAACGGCCTGAATGAGTGCAACGTCGAGATCGATTTCGCCGGCCCGGCGATTCAGCAAACCGGTCAGTGAATCGTGGGACGCCTGTTCGCGGAGCTTGAGCTCGGCGAAAACGCGGTCGGTCAGGTCCTTGATGATGCTGATGAAGTGAGTGATTTCACCGTCGGCATTCTTCACCGGGGTAATGGTCTGCTGGCAGTGAATTTCCTGGCCGTCCTTGTGCTGGTTGACCACCATGGCCCGGAACGGCAGGCCCTTGTTCAGGCGTCGCCACAGCCCCCTGTAGAACTTGTCGTCGTGCTTGCCGGACTTGAGCACCGAGGGCCTGCGGCCGATAACCTCGGTGGGCGTATAGCCGGTCAGTATTTCGAATCCCTGGTTGGCAAACTCGATTACCCCCTCGGCATCGGTGATGAAAATACCGTCATAGGCCGCGTCAATGGCCTTGGCAAAAAGGTTGCCGGTGGATTGTTCGGCATGCAACTGGGTGATGTCCTTCTGGATGGATACGTAGAAGCGGACATCGCCGGCCTCGTTCCGCACCGGCGAAATGTTCCACTCCACCAGATAAGGGTTTCCGCTCTTGCGGTAATTGATGGTGGCACCAGAGAAGGAACCACTGGCCTGCAGGTCGTGACGAAGCCTGTTAATGACAGACGACTCCGTCAGTGGTCCCTGCAGTATGCGGGGGTTGCTCCCGGCCAGCTCATCAGCGGAATAGCCGGTCATGTGGCAGAAGGCCGGGTTGACGTAAATGATGTGGTGGTCGGCATCGGTAATCACCACGGAATTGAACGCGAACTCGGCGGTCGCCCGCATCAACAAGAGCGAGTCGTCGCGGGAGAGGTCTGGTAATTCCGGGAATGCTCTGGTGTTCAAGCTGCGTCCTGTGGGCAAAGAGGTCTGGCCGACGGTGCCTGCCTGATGAGTAACGTCGATAACCTATAGTGTAGCAATGAGACTCGTAAATACGCGGGTGTCCTGATAGCCGATCAGGAATATCTGGCCGGGCAGCAACTAAACGTCGTTATTGAGGGGCGGGTCAGTCTCGGCAGGTATCGGAAACGTCAGGATGAATTCGCAACGCCCAGGGTGTGTTGATCGGCGTGTAAACATCCTTGTCTGACCACGCCGGTCAACGGGGCTTGCCGGTTGCTTTTACTTCTCGGCTGACGATTCGTATTCGTGAATCATGTGAAACAACTGATCCTTGAGATGGAGGCGTTGTTTCTTGAGATCTTCCAGGTGTTCATCGGAGGTGTTCTCCGCCCCCAATTCGTAGCGGTGAACCTCATGCTCTACCTCGTGGTATTCCTCGAACAGCTTCGCAAAATGATTGTCATTGATTTTCAGGTGGTGGATGGCTTCTTTTGATTCGGGTAGCTCATGGACCAGATCGTGCTTTTCTACAGACATATAGATAATCTCTATGCTTGGGTTGAGTTGCATTGATTCACTGTATGCCTTCCATGCTACTCAGTATTTGACGCTCGTCAATGATCCATGCGGCTTTGCTGCTGAATGAGAGGGGAAGGTTCCGGTTTGCTCGCCGGGTTTGATTCCGTGCACTTCGGCTATTGTCGAGGGCGCGCGAGTCTGAGCAGCGGCTGATTCTACAAAACAGAATCCCGGGCACGCCTTTGCCCACTTTACAGGGAGCCGGCTGTTTCCTGACGGGGCAGCTTGTTCGTTTGAGCAGGCTTTACGACCAATGCATCCAGGCAGGCTGTTGCAACAGGCTTTGGCCGACCGAACAGGAATCCCTGCACCAGCGAGATCCCCTGTCCTGCCACGACCCGGAATTCCGCATCCGTTTCAATTCCCTCCGCAATCAGTTTACAGCCCAGGCGGTCCGCCAGTTCCACCACAGACCTGAGGAACTCCCGTTTGACCAGATCGTCCTGGATATCACGAATGAAATGCCGGTCAATTTTCACGAAGTCCGGTTTCAGCTCGGACCAGAGTTTAAGTCCGGAATAACCGCTGCCCAGATCGTCAATGGCGATGAGGAACCCCTCGGCCTTCAGCCAGGAGAGGGTTTTCAGCAGCTCCGATGGATCGGCTGTGGGGTAGCGTTCGGAAAGCTCGATAACAATGTCCGATGCCTTCAGCCGATTTGTCTCCAGAAGCTCTTGCAACTGTGAGGGATTGAACTCCGGGGGCATCAGTTTGGCCGGACTGACGTTGACAAAGAGCTTCAACGGCGTGCCCTGACCGGACCAGCTGCGTGCCGCAGTGCGAAGACAGAGGCCGTCCAGTTCCGAAGTCAGGCCGCATCGCTCGGCGGTTTCGAATAGCATCTGGGCCCCATGCAAGGTGCTGTCCGAGGGACCACGGCTGAGGGCCTCGTAACCAAACACGTTCTTTTTTTCAATATTGACGATGGGCTGTAGGAGGGTTGTTATTTTCTCGTCAGTTAGTAAGCGGTTCAGTTCCTGACTGAGGCAGTCCTGCATGTCGGTCACTCCTGGATGTGAGTGAGGCTGGGGTAGGCAACCTGCGTTACTCCATCGCATGCCCCTTGCCTGCTGATTCAACTGGCTCATATCCGGTTGTGCCAAGTCTCGAGATTACGCCTGACATGGTGTGTAAGAAATATGACCGCAATGTTTCAGTTTGACGTATTACTGGCTTCTTTTGCCGGGAGGCTCGCCATTTTTCTGCCATGAACACTCGCTGCTGGCAGCAAGTGTCATCCAAGTGTCATGAAAGGTACGCAGTATCGGCCTCTCATTTGACTATGGGGGCACCATGCTCAGAACCGTTCGTAGCAGGATTCTCTTTTTTTCGTTTCTCTCGGTTTTCGCACTCTCGACCCTCGCCCTGCTGTCCTGGTCAATCATCATCAAGGCGGAAAATGCCGCCGAACAACTGATACAGAATCGCCTGACGGAGTCCTGGCTTCTGAACGACCTGGAACAGGATCTACGCCACCTGCAGGATCTTTCCTACAAGGTCAAAGGTCAGTTGCTGCTCTGGGATGAAATTGAAGGGGAATTTGCGTCACTTTCGGAGTCGATTCCCGACAAGTGGCGTGCCATTGAACGGAATCCCCAGCTGGGGCAATGGGCCGCTGAACAGGCGGCTGTCTTCGAGCCCGTGCTTCTGTATATGGAAAAGCTGAAAAAGGGAATCGACGAAAAAAGCTACTATCAGGCGGGTAAAGCCGTGGACTTTGATCTTTTCCCTGCGTTGTCGCCAATGCTCGAGAGCATCAGCGAGCGGGAGGTGGCCAGTCGTGCGCGGATTGGCCAGGAATCCAGCGAACTGCTGGACTATCTCGGAAGCCAGCAGACTTCCCTGATCACCGGCTTTGTTATCTTCCTGATTGTCATTGCGCTGATGACTCTTTGGCTGAGAAAAATTGTCATCATTCGATTGCAGCGTATTGAACAGGATCTTCGCGCCATGGAGGAGCGTTCGGACCTGGCTAATCCACCGGAAGTGACCGGGAAAGACGAGGTTGCAGGGGTCGCCGCGGCACTGATTCGTCTGGTTGGCCGCTTTGAGATCTTCATTGGCGATATCCGCGACGTCTCGCAAAGTGTTAACGAACGATCCGAACGTCTGGATACCCAGGCGGAGGAGCTTGAGTCCGCCTCACAAACAACCCGACACCAGATCCAGGATGTCAGCAATTCAATGAAGTCTATTGCTGATCAGGCCTCCGCGATCGAGACATCGACCGGGGAGTCCAGGGACACCATACGATCGGCCGTCAATGCAAACTCTGACATTCAGTCTGGCCTTAGAAAGAGTGAGTTGGCGGCGGAGCATACGGTTGATGTCATTGGTCGGGTATCCGCGTCGATTCAGGAGCTGACGGAATCGGCTTCCAGGATCGAGAAGGTTATTGGTGTGATCGCTGACATAGCCGAGCAAACGAATCTGCTGGCCCTGAATGCTGCGATCGAGGCCGCGAGAGCGGGCGAGCATGGCCGCGGCTTCGCGGTTGTTGCTGACGAGGTCCGCACCCTATCAAAGCGTACTGCGGATTCCACCGTCGAAATCCGCCAGTGGGTGGGAGACCTGGTCGCAGGAGTCAACGGCGTTGATCACCAGATTACGGAAATGAAGGAAGCCGGACTCGGCAACCGCCAGACCCTGGAAGAGCTCAAGGCACACCTCGTGTCCATGAACCATCGTTTTTCGGATCTGGAGCGTCGCAGTGCGAGTATTAATGAAGCCCTGACACTTCAACGTGAGGAAATCGACCGGGTTGGCCGTCGCTCTACGGAACTTGACGCTCACGCGGCGACCCTGGCCCAGAGTGTGGCGGGCAGCAGGGAAGTCAGCGTGGCACTGAAACGGGAAGCGCTTTCCATGAGAGATCTTACAGCCCGATTCCGTACGTCTGCGGATGATTGAGGTTGTCGTTGCTTTGACGGTCCGGAGTTCCTGAAGAACAGGAGATCAGCATGCCGAGAGAGTTCCTGGTGCTCTTCCTTCGCTCATGGCTGCCGGCACCGGACCAGCCAGCAGGTCAACTGTGGCGGCGCTGGCTGGTATTGCTGCTGTTCTGGCCTTTGCTGCTGGGCCTGTTGCTGATCAATGGCACCGGGCTGGCCCTGGATCGCCTGTTCTTTCCCGGTTACCGCCATGTCCGCATCCGCAACCCCGTGTTTGTCATTGGCGTACCCCGCAGCGGCACCACGTTTCTGCACCGTTTGCTGGCACTGGATGAGCGATTCAGCACCACGGCGTTGTGGGAACTGGTGTTCGCGCCCTCCATCACCCAGCGCTATTTCTGGCTCGGCCTTGCACGACTCGACCGGCTGGCAGGCGCGCCCCTGGCCCGGTTGCTGGCAGGTTTCGAGCGGCGGGTGCTGGGCAAGCTGGACGATATCCACAGCACCGGCCTGGCGGCTCCGGAGGAGGATTATCTGGCCCTGGCACCAGTGCTGGGCTGTTTCCTGCTGGTGCTGCCGCTGCCGGACGAGCGGCTCTGGCGCCTGGCCCGGGGCGACCGTGCGCTTTCCGCGCGGGAGAAACGCCGTATCCTGAGCTTCTACCGGGGGATCGTTCAGCGACATCTCTGGTTTCACGGCCCCGAGCGGACCCTGCTGTCCAAGAACCCCTCCTTTACGCCGCTGATCGAAAGCCTGGCGGCGGAGTTTCCGGATGCCCGTTTCGTGGCCTGTTTCCGCAACCCCACACGGGCGGTGCCCTCGCAGATCAATTCCATTCTGGTGGGGGCGCGCATCTTCCGTGGCCGCGACGTTGATGCGGATTACTGGCGCGACCGGCTTACCGACATGCTCTGCTTCTATTACCGTCATCTGTTCGAGACGCTGCCCCATCTGCCCGGGTGCCGGCACGCACGGGTGCTGCTGGAAGAGCTGGCGCCCAGCCCCAATGCCGGCGTGATAACCCTCTACCAGCAGTTCGGATGGACGCCGGGCGAAGCCTTCGAGAATGCGCTGAAAAAGGAGGAGACGCGCACCCGGCATTACCAGAGCGGTCACCAGTATTCACTGACCGGGGTAGCGCTGTCCCCGCAACGCCTGGCGCGGGATTTCGGCTTTGTCTACCGGCATCTGGGCTACCCCTTGCCTGAGTCTGAAAAACTGTGATTCGCAGGGTGTTGTCACTGGCTGGTCTGACTGTCCCGTTGCATCGGTAATATTTCCGACATGTAACAGGCTCAGAATTAAGTCATGGAGACACAAAACCTGCGCATACTCTTCGTCGTGGACGCCATCAAGGGTCGCAATGGGGTGGGCACCTACTATCAGGACCTGGTGGGCCTGCTGAGCGAGCGCATTGAGCGCGCAGAGCTGGTCGCACCGTCACTGGATGATCCCCATTTCTGCCAGGGCGGTTCTCTCCCGATGCCGGGGGACACCACCCAACGCCTGTTTTTCCCGCACATGCGCGCACTGACCCGACTCATGGAAGAGATGCAGCCTCATGTGGTGGTGGTTCCAGGCCCCGGCCTCTTTTCGCTGGGCGGATATTGGCTGGCCCGCAAGATGGGCGTTCCCGTCTGCGTAACCTTCCAGACCGATTACACGCATCTCGTGCAACTGTACTGGGGGCCATTGCTGGCACGACTGGTCTGCGGACTGCTCGACCGGCTCAATCTGGCCATGTTCCATGGGGCATCGTCCGTGGTTACTATCAGTGAGACCATGATGGAGCAGGCCCGAGCCATTGGCGTGGCCCGGCCGCATCTGGTGGGTACACCGGTGGCCAGTGAATTCATCCGCTGCCCGGCCGAGCCTCCCCGCGACGGCGTACGGTCGGTGCTATTTGTGGGGCGGCTGGCCGCTGAAAAGCATATCGGGGCCTTTCTGGAACTCGCAGCCCGTCGTCCGGACCTGACCTTCACGGTACTCGGCGACGGCCCTTTGCGGGGTGAGGTCCAGGCCAGTGCCGAGCGGCTGGACAACCTGTTTTTCGCGGGCTGGCGTTCCCGCGATGAGGTCATGACCTTTCTGGACAACCATGACGTGCTGATGCTGCCCTCTTCGGTGGAAGCCTTCGGCACGGTGGCACTGGAAGCCATGGCTCGTGCGCGCTGGGTGATTACTTCGCATGCCTGCGGCATCAATCAGTGGCCCGGACTGGCCCGCGGCCTTCTGCCGCTGGGTGAGGGCGAGACCCTCGACCAGGGCCTGCGTCGGCTCGAGCAGTTGGAGCCGGCATGGCGCACCGGGCTGGCCAGACGCGGTCGCCAACTGGCGGTTGCGGTGAATGACGAGACCCTGGCGAGCTGGGAGGATGTGCTGGGCCAGACCGCCCTGCGCGCCCCTGAGCGGCCTGCGCCGTCCGCTACCCTGGGGTTGTTGCGCCGTCTCGGTGCCCGAGCCTCGTGATGAATGTCTGCGGGAACAGGCTAGAGGCACTGATTTCGATTCATGACGTGATGCCGGAAACCCGGCAACGGGTCCAGGCACTGCTGGACCGGATGCCAGCGTCAGTGCCCGCGCGATCGGTCCTGTTACTGGTGGTTCCCGGCCGGGACTGGTCCGCAGGGGACCGGGCCTGGCTGGCTTCATTACAGCGTCAGGGATACCCTCTCGCCGGCCACGGCTGGTGTCATCAGTGCGCACCGCCGCGTACAGTCTATCATCGCCTGCACAGTGCGCTGCTTTCCCGTGATGCGGCGGAGCACCTTTCCCTGGATACGGATTCCATTGCCGCGCTGATCCGGGCCAGCTATCTATGGTTTGAGCAACAGGGCCTGGAGCCGCCGGAGCTCTATGTACCGCCCGCCTGGGCATTGGGGCCCATGAGGCGCCCGGCGCTGCGTAGGTTGCCATTTCGCTACTACGAAACCCTGACCGGGATCTATGACGCGGAGCGGGACCGGTTTTTCCGTATGCCGGTCATCGGCTTCGAGGCGGACACTACCGTCCGGGCCCTGATGCTGCGGTTGATCAATAACGTGCAACTGTGTCTGGCACGGTGGCGGCGCCAACCGGTACGCATTGCGATTCATCCCTACGACGCGGAATTGCATCTGCCGCAGGATCTGCAAGCCGCCCTGGTGTCGGTGCAGAATGCTCTCTCCCTGTCTTTGCCCCGGCTCTGACCCTGAAGTCATTCTTCCCGAGTCACAGACAGTATCTGCGGGTCGGGACTTCTTCGTCAGCCTGACCGACGACCCTGCAAAGCGGTCAGCACCAGAGTGACGCCGCCTGAGAACAGTATTGCGCCGGCAAACGGCGCCAGCGTCGGCGCGCCACCGGGAAAGCTGGCGGTATAGAGTGCCTCGGAAAGGCTGCCGCTCATTATCCAGTTGGGCAGGATTGCACCAGCCAGGCCAGCCAGGGCACCGGCCATCGCGGCGACTTTTGTGACCCGGGGCCATAGCCCTATCAAAACCGGAATGATTGCCGTCGCGCACAATAGGTCCGCGATCAGGAACAGACGCAGAACCGACACGCCCTGCAACGCGACGGCAACAACCGGCACCATCAGGGCCACCGTCACCCAACGGGCGGAGGTCAGAGTCAGCCCCTTCTTCTCTGCCACTGCCAGCGATGCGATACCGTTCTGGAGCGTATCCACTGAGGATGCGACCAGGGTAACCGCCAGCACCAGTGCCACCGCTCCCAGCCACGGTGGCGCCTCACTGAGCAGTGCGAAGAACGGAATCGGTGGGCTGCCCAGGTCGAGCCCCGCCATGGCCGCGCTCATGCCGAGCGTACCCACCACTGCCACCACAACGATGGTGGTGCCGCCACCGAGGATTGCCCCCTTCCACAGCGATGCGCTATCCCGCGCCGCCCAGACGCGCTGCCAGTATCCCTGGTGGAAAAGGTTGGCCGCTGTCACCGCAAGCACCAGGGTGAGGGCCACGCTGACCGCACTCCAGAAAGGAATGCCAGGCAGCTCGGCAGGCTCCGCCATCGTAGGCAGGTGCTTCCAGTCGACAAACAGAACGGCGGCCAGCAATGCCATCAGCAGTAACGCCTGCCAGCGGTCGGTGGCGAGACTGGCCCGCAACCCTCCCCAGGTTGTGTAGATCAACGTTGTTACCGCTACGCCAATAATCACAAGCTGGCCGTTCAGCTCCGATAGCAGCCCGGTGATCGAGCCGATGGCGGTCAGTTCCGCCGCCAGGAAGCAAAGCATATAGAGAACGGAAATCAGCGATACCCATCGGCGCATGCCCTTGCCGAATCGCTGTTCGGCAAACTCGCTGATGCTGCGCCCTTGCGGCAGCTGTCGGCGTATCAGGGGGCCGAGTGTGGCGAATACGATAAACGGCAGTGCCGCACCGAGAGCGTATCCGGCGAGTGCCACCGGGCCCACAAACGCGCCCACTTCCGGTGGCGCAAACAGGATCCAGGCGCCCATGCCGGACGCCAGGAAGGAGAGGCCTATGGTGGCTGCCCCCTGACTGTTGCGGGCTGTCATGTAGTCGTCGATACCGTTGGCTGTCTTGCGGGCTCGCAGCCCCAGCCAGGCAAAAAGACACAGTGCCACCACAATGGCGGCCAGGTGGGTCATCATCATGTCGCACTTCCTCCGCCGGTATGAACCGGATCAGGTTCCAGGGTCTGTCTGGTGCGCCGTCGGCACCCCGGGACACTCTCAGCCCCGGCTTCGATCGCCGGGACTCCCCTGTGGACTGGGTTTCAATGTTTCAGGATGTAGCTGGATCAGTGGCATGGTAACTGGCATCGCCCTTTGTTTGAACACCACGTCAGCAATGGTCAGGGAGGCCTGTGCAACGATCCGTTTCCATCTCGAGCTCTCCTGAGGTGAATCAAGGCTCATTCGGCTCACTGCGTCTCGGGCCCCGGCGTCTCTTGTTGTAAGCTCAATTGGGAGGCGTACATGGCTCGACTTCCCGTGTCCAAAGCTGAGCTGAACGCAAAAAGGAGGTGACCTTGCGGGTTGCGATTAGCGATCAACTGAACCGCGGCCTGGGGCTGCTACGGTCCCTTGTCATCTATCGACGACCCGGGCGCCAGAGGTCTTTACGCCGGCTCTACCGCGAATTCATCCGCCCCGGGGATCTGGTCTTCGACATCGGTGCCCATCTGGGGGATCGCAGCTCCGCGTTTGCTGCGCTGGGGGCACGGGTGGTGGCGTTGGAACCACAGCCACGACTGTTGCGCTGGCTGAGGAGGCTGACCCGGCATCAGCCCGGGGTAGTGTGCCTGCCACTCGCGGTGGGCCGGGCCCCTGGCAGCGCTGAACTGGCGCTAAGCCGGCGCAATCCCACGGTGGCCTCGCTGGACAGCCGCTGGCGCGAACAGCTGCACAAAACCACGGCTGGTTTCCGGCATGTGCGCTGGGAAGACTCGATCACCGTGACGGTCACCACGTTGGACGATCTGATACGACAGTATGGCCGGCCTGGCTTCTGCAAGATTGACGTGGAAGGCTTCGAGGTGGAGGTACTGGCGGGGCTGAGTCAGCCGCTGCCGGCACTGTCCTTTGAATTTATCAACGGTACCCTGGAGCAGGCATTGCGATGCCTGGAGGAGCTGGAGAGGCTGGGCCACTACGAGTTCAATGTTATTGCCGGCGAGCAACGCCGTTTTATCTGGCCCTCGTGGCAGGATACGGAGTCCATCCGGCAATGGCTTGTTGCGGGAGCTGACGGGATCGCCTCCGGGGATATCTATGCCCGGCTCACCAACCAGGCTACCTTTCGCGCTCCCTGACAACCGGGTCGGGAGGGGTAACCAGGACAGGAGGGGGCTTGTTGCAGCCCGATCACTGTCGGTCAACAGGTCAGGCTGTCATTGCGAACGGTTTTACCGTCTCTGGATCTGTTCGATCAATTCGGCACGCTCGGAGGCGGTTTTTGAGTCTACCGAAGCTGTTCCGGTGGAGCCTGAGTCCGGGGTAAGTGCCACCAGGACGATCGCCATGATTGCAAAAAGCAGCGGGACCACGAGCCCGGCGATTTCAACGCTATCGAAAGCGATGTCTTCGGGTTCGGCAGCGCGGATTTCGTTGATGTTTTCCATTGTGTAGAGCCTTGTGTTTTCCGGGTGGCGGTTTGCGCTCTACCGAGTGTCGTTAGAAGCTGCCTGTGGAGGTGAATTTTATGGCGTGACGAGGGGGCGAGCAATCGATTTGACGGCCTGAAAAAGGCCAGTATCGGTATTCGCTTATTTACCGGATCACAGGATTGTAAGTGTTTGTTACAGTCGTCCTCTGACGCGTTTAATCGTGTAACTCACGGCCGTGCTGTCATCGCCAGTCTTACTGACCAGGTCTCGGTGTGACCGGCGCCTGGTCAAAGCACAGCTGGCGGTCTGACAGTGACGCAACGTGGTGTCAGTACGCAGTGATATTGGCGGGGGCCTTGATATTGAAACGGTCCGGATAAAGCAGCACTTCGATGCGTCGGTTCATGCGACGGCTGGCGGCGTCAGTTTCCTCCACCAGTGGGCGGGTATCGGCATAGCCTGCTGCCTGCATGCGATCAGGTGCTATGCCGGTATCTCTCAGCACCCGGACTGCCGAGGCGGCGCGGGCGGCAGACAACTCCCAGTTGGTGGGGTAGCGGCTCTGCAGGCGGGGGGAGATGGGACGGCTGTCGGTGTGGCCCTGAACGCTGATCAGGTGGTCCGGGAAGCTTTCCAGGGCGGTGGCGAGCAGTTGCAGGGTCTCACGACCGGGCTTGCCTATGTAGGCGGAGCCGGAATCAAACACGATTCTTTCTGGCAGTTTGATGACCGTGGTGCCGTCTTCCAGGCGTGATACCAGTGTCTGCTTCTCGTTGCTCAGTTCCTGCAACTGGGTCTGCAGGTTATCCATAGCAGTGCGTTCACGCTGCAAACGGGCCTCCAGTGCTTCAATGGTCTCGCTGGCACTGAGGCTCCGGGCCTGCTGCAGGGCCAGTTGCTCCCGCGCTTCCCGGTACTGTTCAGCGACCGACTGGCGCTCTTCCGCTACTTGCTCCAGGGTGCTTTCCTTCTGGGCCAGCTGATTGCGGGCCTGATCAAGAGCGGCCCGGGCGGCTTTCAGTTCCTCTGAAAGCTCATCAGCCTGGGCACGGGTCCGGATCTGTTCCTCCCTGGCCGTGGCCAGGGAGACGTCGAGCTCTTCGCGGCTGGCAAGCAGTTCAGTGATCCGGGCTTCGCGCTGTGCCAGCTGCTCGTTGAGTTCGTCGATCCGGGTCTGGCTATGGGCCAGCTGGTCACCGCGCTCACTGGCCAGCGCCTGGCTGGCTGACAGCTCGGCTTCCAGGTCATCAATACGGTCTTCCAGGGTTTCGATCTGACTTAGTGACGCTTCCAGCTCAGCGGAGGAATTGGCCAGCGATTGTTGTGCTTCATTGAGCTGGGCTTCCAACCGGTCTGCACTGGTGCTGCGCTGGGCCAGGCGTTGACGGGCCCGGGAAAGTTCAGCTTGCAGGCGATCAACCTCGGAGAGTGCCTCCTCACGGGCGCTGTCAATCTGGGCCAGGTCCTCGTTGAGGGATCGATAGAAATAGACGCCGGCAATGGTCGCCAGTACCAGCAGAATGATCAGTATTGTTGAAAGCCAGCCCCGCCGCGCCATGGTGAGTCCTTCATGTTGTTGTTAACGACATATTTGGATGAAACCAGTCTAGCATTTGTTGTGGTCAGGGAGTCGGTCCCGCAAAACTCGACAGCTGGTCCGGGCTGAAAAGGGCGCGGAGCTTTATCAGAACCTGTAGTGGTCGACTGATTCCGGACAGTATTTTGAGGTTTTCGTCAGCTGCTTACTTTTATCTCTTCACGAGTCTGGTCACGAGCCGGGGCGGTAAACTGTAAAAGGCTGTCAAAATAGACATGTTTGGATTTCGGTTTAGGCCCGAACAAACTAATGTTTAGGTTATGTAAGTCAAAATAGCAGGGTAGGTCAGTTCTCAGCGGGGGAATGGAATGGCGAAGGATGGCTTTGGTAAGGATCCGGAACGAGATTTTCGAGAACTCCTCGATTCCTCTCCGGACTGCGTTCTGGTCACTGACTACGACACGCACCGTTACCTTTATGTAAACCATACATCCTGTGTGATGACCGGGTATGGTCTCCAGGAACTGTTGTCCATGCACGTTTCCGAGCTGACTCTGCAGAGCGAGGCAGAGATTCGCGAGACCTATGAGCGTGCCCGTCAGGCGGGCGAAAGAGGCTATACCGAAGAGCCCCAACTGTTGCTCAGTAAGGACAGGTCCCGGCGGGGGTGGTGGGAATCGAACTTACGTTTCAAGGTCATTGGCGGTCAGGAAGTAATCGTGATTGTCTCCCGTGAAGTGACCCCCCGGATTCTGGCCGAAAGGGCCGCAAGCCGGGCCACGAAGATCTATGCCGCGCTCAGTTCGGCGAACGAAGCGATCATTCACAGCTCATCGTCGGAAGAACTGTTTCAGGCGGTCTGTGATGCGGCTATCGAAAGTGGGGGCATGACCACAGCCGCCATGTTGATGCCGGCGCCCGGCTCCGATCTGATGGAACTGCAGGCGATGGCGGGCAAGGGGCGCGATACCATGGAGGTCGCTGTCATCTCAACAGATCCCCAGCGGCCGGAGGGGCGCGGGCTCATCGGCAAGGCCTTTCGCACCGGCAAACCCAGCATCACAGATGACTATCTGCAGGACACACGCACCACTCACTGGCACACTCTGGTGCGGGACCGCACGCAGATAAGGTCGGCCGCTTCAGTGCCTATCATCCGCCATGGACGCTCTGTGGGAGCTTTGTACCTCTGTTCACGGGAACGGCGTGCGTTTGACGAAGAGATCATTGGCCTACTGGTGCGCATGGCCGGCAACCTTTCCTTTGCCCTTCAGAACTTCGAACATGAGGAAAAACGCCGTGAGGCCGAGGAGCGGGCCCATTACCTGGCCACTCACTGTGGTCTTACCGGCCTGCCGAATCGCAACCTGCTGACAGATCTGCTGGGTCAGGCTATTGCATCGGTAGGCCGGACGGGTCACAGGCCCGCGATCATGTTTATCGACCTGGACCGGTTCAAGGAAATCAACGACGCCTGGGGCCATGACACCGGTGACGGTGTTCTCCAGAAGACGTCCGGCCGGTTGCGAGAGGTTTTGCGCGAACACGATGTGCTGGCCCGGCTGGGCGGCGATGAATTCGTGGTGCTGGTGCAGAATATCGATCATCAGGACCATGCAGTGCGGGTGGCTGAAAAGCTGTTGGCTGCCTCAAAGGAGCCCGTCGTCGTGGAGGGGCAGCCATTTACCGTTACCCTCAGCATCGGCATCAGCCTCTACCCCGAACATGGCATTCACCCGACAGACCTGATGAAAGCTGCGGACCTGGCCATGTACGTTGCCAAGGACAAGGGCAAGGCTACCTGGGCCCTGTCCGGGGAGGGCCGGCCCCAGGCTATCCAGTAAGCCTGCACCGGCTTCTGCCTATTCGCTTGCCAGGCCGCCTGGCAAGGCCTTATTCCTCATCACTGACCTTCAGCCAGGTTCCACGCCATGCTGTGGTCGTTTTCGTATTCCGAGTATTTCGGTGAGCCAATCTGGTTCGGGGCGGAACAGCCGCTTAGCCAGGCCAATGAGGTGGTGGCCAGGGCCATCCCGATAATCCAGTTTTCCTGTTCTTCTCCCCTGATTGGCGGGGGACGACCGACGCGCAACTGCTTGTACATTCCGTCGACCCGGCTGACGATGTTGATGGACGAAATCAACCGCAAACCCCGGGCCTCGAATTTCGAAGAAGAGCAGGTGAGTTCGTTTGTTGAGCTTGAAAGCCGACTTAGAAGTCTCCTCGTCCTTGCTCAAGAGGGGACAGGTCTGCGGGTGTCTCCTGGCGCTTTGTCAGGTAGTGTCTGGCCGCTCCCAGAAAATGCAGGCCTATGAGAATGGGTAACACGTAAACACCCAGGTAGATGTGCACGATTTCAGCTGGCTCGTGCAGCACCCCGAGTGATTCCAGCGGCAGAGAAACGCTGAACCAGCCGAAGACATTGATAGCCTCTCCCTCCGTGAAAATATACAAAGGCCCAGTGATTGAGGGTTGAGGTTCCTGAGTAACTGTGTGGTGCGTTCATCCTGTCTCCTTGGTGAGGCGGTAGGTAGCTGTCGGCTGCCCTATGGGTGTTGATATTCGTATGGTCTTCCATCAGTAAACGTCTTCCAGGTAGCGCCCCTCCGCTCGGAGTGTTTCCACATCCACCGGTAAGGGCTTTAGAATCTCGTCAATGACCTGCTTTACCCCCTCGGCCATATCCCGGCCGCCACAGACCAGAATCTGAGCTCCGGTCCTGACCATTTGGCGCACGGCGATCTCATCCTGCCTGAGCTTGTCCTGAACATAAGCGCGCTCATCAGATCTGGAGAAAGCGGTATTCAGCCCTGTCAGTCGATTGTCTTCAAGGTAGCGCCCCAGCTCCGGTTGATATAGAAAATCCGATTGCGAGTTGCGTCCGCCCCAATAAAGGTACATCGGGTTACCTTTGGTATTTTTCCGGATAAACCCGGTCAATGGGCCAATCCCGGCACCGGCGCCGATCAGAATGACCGGGGTGTTACCGACTGCTGGTCGAAAGTCGGGATTGTGGCGGAGAAAACCATCAATACGGTCGCCCGGCTTCAGATCATGCAAATAGCCAGAGCAAAGACCACCAGGTTTTTTGCGGACGCATATCTCCAGCACACCGTCCGTAGACGAGGACGCCAGAGAATAGAATCGCGCGGCCTGCCCCTGCGGAGGTATAACACCAAGAAGATCGCCAGCTTCGAACGAGGGCAGAGCCTTGCGGGCCCGGGGGAGAAACTTCGGCCACCCGCGCTGCTCCGCCGCCTCGAAACGAAGAATACTGGTAGGCGCTTGAACCGCCAGACCGTAATCCGACCGTTCCACAAGCTCCAGTTTTACCGTGGGTGACGGCAACGGATCGTAGGTCAGCGAAAACGGAGTCCGGATAAGCTCACTGATCCTGTCGCCCCACTCGCTGAATTGCGACGCGCAACACCGATCAATCAGTTCAACGCTATGCAAACGGCTCAGCCCTTTGCGGGCGAGCGCCGCATCCACATCCAGTGCAAACTGACAGAAGTTCGGAAACTGCCTGTCACCAAAACCCAACACCGCATACTTCAGAGCCTTGCCCTCCCTGAACTCACTGAGCCTGGCCATAAACCGCCGGGCCGATGCCGGCGCATCGCCGTTACCATAGGTCGAGGTCAGCACCAATAGCATGGATGCCTGTGGGTAATGGTCCGCCAGGGCGTTCATTTCGCTGCAATGCACCCGAAGACCGGCCTGATGCAGGCTGGCACGGAGCGCCCGGGCAAACCCCCAGGTGGTGTTACCTTCTGAACCGACGAGGATAACGGCCTCAGCCTGAGAGACGTCAGCATTGTCCGGCAACTGCTCCGACGCCCGATGACGCTGCCACCAGATTGTTATTCCTGTTATTGAGAGCACTGGCACGGTCAACGCTGCCGCTCCCAGAATCAGGCCCAGCCACCATAGCCCCTCGCCGGTATGCAAACTGACGATCCACTGCTGGATCACGCTACCTTCAGAGCGGGACTGGTACTTCAGCAGTTCCCCGGTTGCCTGATCAACAAACCCGAAACCGTCGCTGGTTGTCAGGGAATAGACATCCTGAGGGTCATCAGGATAGGGAAACACCAGTTCCCGCAGTTCTCTGAGATCAACTTTCGAGAGGGCGCTCAGTGTAGCCACTGGCGCCGGTTGGCCACCAGCGACCTCTGCAGGAAAAGCTGGCCCGATTTGGGAAGTTTCCGGCAGCAAGCCAAATCGCTGCGCGGCCATATAACTGCCGGTCAATGCCGACAGCAGCAACCCCAGAACCGCAAACCGGGCCAGTTCGGCATGGATGCGTTTGCCACCAGAACCGGGTAACGGCCGTAGCAATGCTGTCCAGCCACCGCTCCGGCGGACCAGCAGCAGAGTTCCGGAAATACAGAGAAGCAGCATAACTGCGGCCACCGCCCCAGCCAGCATCCGGCCTGCGTCATCCAGCAGAAAGGAGCGATGCAGGTCCCTGACCCAGGTAAAAAATGCCGATGGCTCGTAGGGCGCAATGCCTTCCCCGGTCAAGGGGCTGACCAGATCGGCCCCAGGCTGGCCGTCCCGGCTGTAATACACGATTACTCCACCGGAAGGGCCGCGTACAATCTGTTCGGTTCCCGGGTAGTGTTCCACCACCCGTCCTGCCAGCTCCGCCACACTCACCTCGCCGGCGGCCGGGATTACCGCTGCCGCCCTGTCCATGGCAGGCGCCAGGGCGAGAACTGCTCCGGTGGCGGCAAGTGTCACCAGGAGCAACGCCGCAAGCAGCCCCGGTAAACCGTGCAATTGTCGTAACATCACCTTGGCTCCTGCCAGTCCCTCAGAAATCGTACCGGAAGGAGCGAACATAACCGCGCCCGGTGACTGGTTTGCCGGCACCTTCGCTGGTCAGTGATACCGCGACATCCGCCCGATTATCCCGCAAATCCTCAACGGCGGTGTCGATACGGACCTCGTGGCCGCTGTCAATCAGTGCATCATCCAGGTCAAGTGTGATTTTCAGGGTGCGCCCGCTGGTTATACTGGCGCCGGTCAGTCCGTCATACTCAGCCGGATCCAGCCTGCTGCCACGAGCCCAGCCGCGCAGGTGTTTGTAGTATTTGGATTTCTCGCCCGCGACCCAGAGCGTCCCCTGGTATTTGCCGGAAGCATCCGTCAGGTAAAGCGCCAGGTAGGCGCCATCGCCGCCGTAGTTGAGCAATTCGGTCGTGAAGGTTACTTCACGAGCCTGGGCAAGCGCGGGCAAGGCAACAGCTATCGCCAGGCCCAGCGCAAAAAAGAGCTTTTTCATACAGTCTCTCCGGTAAAAACGTGAACCGCTAAAAAAGTAAACCGAAAGAACCGCCGGATTATTCAACCGTTACGCTGGGGCGACCCTTGATGATGGCATTGCTGCGAGCCGGCCTTTGGCCATTGGCCTCAGCACCTTTTTGTGTATGATTTCCATAATGGTTGTCGTCGTCCTCATCATCGTCTTCTTCCCGCTCCAGTTCCCTCAATTTCAGTGAGGCCGGTGCAAAGGACGCCTCTGCCCGAAACCCTGCCGGAACGAGACCTTTCACCTCATAACAACCGTCATCCACCTTGATGCGGTACACCGTCCAACCTTCACCTTCCAGCTTCTGGCGCAGGTTTTCCCGCGGCTGCCAGTTGGCCACCGGATCATCACAGTCATCGTCAGCCAGCAGCGGAGTGCCCACCAACAATAAAGCGAGGCTTAAAATCACGGGTTTGGTCTTCATGAAATATCTCCTGTTGAATCCACAATGAACACTTTATGAGGTTTTCCTGACACTGGCCTGAACGGGACCGGCTCGGATCAATGAAAAATCAGCGAAACTGAAACGCCTCTTTATGGAATCGCCACAGACGCAAGGGCGTGAATTGCAAACCTTTTTCGATGGCCTGGCTCAGCCCTTCTGGCCCGCAAAACCATACTTCTGCAGCTCTGGATGACCGCCCCCCCGTCGACAGTTTTTCTGCCGATAAAACCTCACCTTTGGTGCTGTCATGGATCTGAAGATGAATGCCGGGAACATCCCGGCAAAGCTCCCGCAGTCGCTCTACCATAGGGTCCTGATCGGCATTTCGGGTGCAGTAGTGAAGGTCTGCCTCCGGTGCGGTCACCGTGGTGGTGTCAATAGCCTCAAGCCAGGCGAGGAACGGCGTTATACCAATGCCGCCGGCAATCCAGATCTGGTGGGCTTTGCGGTTTCTTCGGTCGAAGTTAAAGCGGCCATAGGGGCCCTCAATCTTCACTGTTTGCCCTACTCTGATTTTGTGGCTGAGATTACGGGTGAAGTCTCCGAGCGCTTTTATGAGGAATGTGACTGTGCCATTGCCCTGGTCAGCACTTGCGATAGTGAACGGGTGGGCACCTTCCATGGTGTTAAAGGTGACAAACGCAAATTGTCCTGCACGGTGTCCGTGCCATGCCGGCCCCAAATCGCAGGTAACCTCGGTGACATCCCGGGCCGGGGTGTTGATACTGATGATCGTGCCTTGAACCTGACGCCGACGGCCAACTCTGCCAGTCAGGGAAAACCCGCTGGCGATGCTGCCTCCCAGCAGCAGAATGGCCATCAGCACACCAATCGGCTGCTGCCACCATTGCAGCGGAGCGAGCCAGGCCGCCCAGCGGTCTTTCCAGCCAGCCCGGACGCAGCGCCAGCATCATGGCCAGCGACATCAACGCGATGGCTAGTGTCCCGCTCAGTAACAAGCTCTGCTCATAGACCGCCCAGGGCGAACCGGTGCCCGGCCCTGCGGCGAGACTCCAGGCCCAGAGACCGGTGACCAGCACAATAAAAGGTAAAATCATCCGGATCATGACATCTCCTCCGATCGGATCCTGAAATAGTCGGGAGAAGACTAGCGCCCGAACCTGACAGCCAGCTGAAGGTCGGTGAAGTGTCAGGACAAGGTTCAACGCCATTCAGGCTGCTGTCAGGTTCCGGCTGTAGTATCTTTCTCCCAGGGCTGGAATAGAGGCGAACGATGCGAGTGCTTTTGGTTGAGGATGCTGTCGGGCTTGGTGAGGCAGTGCGGGATCAGACCATGGAAGATGGCCACGCAGTAGACTGGGTGCAAACCCTTGGCTTTGCCGAAGCCAGTGTTCAGACCACCGCCTACGACCTGATCCTGCTCGACCTGGTACTTCCGGACGGCCATGGCTTCGGCTTTTTGAGGAAGTTGAGAACAAACGGAAATACGACACCGGTCATCATTCTTACCGCCAGGGATCAGGTCTCTGACCGGATTGAAGGACTGAACGCCGGCGCCGACGACTATCTGGTAAAGCCCTTTGATCTTTCGGAGCTGTCGGCCCGTGTGGCAGCTGTCGCCCGTCGTTATCGCGGTAATCCGAGCCCGCTGATACGGGTGGGTCATCTGGAGGTGGATCTTGGTGATCACCGCGTCATTCGCAACGGCCAGCCAGTTGAACTTACTGCCCGGGAGTGGGCCCTGTTCGAGGGCTTCATCCAACGCCCCGGAATGTTATTGTCGCGATCGCAGCTGGAAGATCGCCTTTATGCCTTCGGAGCAGAAATCGAAAGCAACACTATTGAGGTTTATGTCAGCCGTTTGCGTAAAAAACTGGGAAAGGATGCCATCATAACCGTCAGGGGCATGGGCTATCGCCTGGATACACATGACCAATAGAAGCAGCTTGCAGAAACGCCTGAGCGTCGGCCTTACACTCGGCGTCAGCCTGCTCTGGCTGTTGGGCGTTGCCGCTTCCGGACTGGTGGCCCAGCACGAGATGAACGAGGTGTTCGACAGCGCCCTTCAGGAAACGGCCCAACGTATTCTTCCGCTGGCCGTTACCGACATCCTGAACCGGGAAAATGGCACCGGGAATCAGACAGCCCCTGCTCTTAAAGACCATGACGAATACCTCACGTACCTGGTCCGGGACGAAAAGGGCAACCTTCTGCTCCAGTCTCACGATGCGGATCCCGGTGTTTTTGGAAAACTGCCAGAGGAAGGTTTTTCAAACACACCGACCCACCGGATATACGGCGCGTCTGCCGTCAGCGATACCATCTATATTGAAGTGGCCGAACCCCTGGCTCACCGTCGCGAATCCGCTCTTGAGGCGGGTGTGGCATTGCTGATGCCTCTGATCGTCCTGATCCCGATCACCCTTATGGGTGTCTGGTGGATCGTCCGGCTTTCCCTGCGCGAGGTGGTCGAGTTCCGGGAATCAATAGAATCCCGGGGGGTCGGAGATCTCTCCTCGGTTGAGGGGAGGCGGTTACCAACCGAATTTGAGCCGATCGCCGTTGCCGTCAACCGGTTGCTGGAACGATTGCAACGCGCTCTGGAGACAGAGCGAAGTTTTACCGCCAACAGCGCCCATGAATTGCGGACTCCCCTGGCAACAGCTCTCGCCAAAGCGCAGCGGCTGAAAACCCAGGTCCAAAGCGATCAACTGAAGAGCAATGTTGCCGAGATTGAGGAAGCTTTGCGCAGCCTGTCGCAACTGTCCGGAAAGCTGCTCGAACTGGCAAAAGCAGAAGGAGGCGGCGCAACATCTCAGACCCGGCACAACCTTGTGCCAATACTGACGATGATTGTTGGGGATTTTGAGAGCCAGACCCCCGGGCGGATTAGCCTGACTCTGCCTGAGCGTGACGTTAACTCCTTTCTGGATCCTGATGCCTTCGCCATTCTGGTTCGCAACCTGATTGAAAATGCACTCAGGCATGGCTCCCCTAAAGAGCCGGTGGAGGTCAGCATGACCGAGGACGGTACGTTGAGGGTAAGCAATGGCGGTGACATCGTGCCACCAGAACAACTCGTCCTGTTACGAAACCGTTTTGCACGCTCAAAAACGGATGCAGCCGGTTCCGGCCTGGGCCTGGCCATCGCAGACGCGATTGCCAAAGGTGCCGGTATGACATTGCATCTTCGTTCGCCGGCAACCGGGCGGCAGGACGGCTTTGAAGCGGAGCTAACCAACTCGAAGGAAGCAAAGTGAAACAACCAATGGGACAGCCAGAAATGGCTGCAACGCTAAGCAAAAGTTCCGCTATCGCCGTGGCGTCAGGCTTGTCTACCCTGCGGAACCGAGCATGGCGCCGACACCGCCCGTTGCCACCATCGTGAGCGTCCCCCAGAGGAATACACGCAAGGTCCCGCGGACAATGGGTGCACCTCCCGTCCAGGCGGCGAGCGCACCGAGCAGAGCGAGAAATGCCAGACTGACGACCAGCACGACCGGTATGAGCAAGGAGGCCGGTACCAGCCACATTGCGATAAGTGGCGGTGCCACGCCCACAGTGAAGCTTAGCCCGGAGGCGCCCGCTGCCTGGAGCGGTCGGGCGCTGGCGACGTCGGTTATGCCAATTTCATCGCGGGCATGAGCGCCAAGGGCGTCGTGGGCCATGAGCTGATCTGCGACCTTGCTGGCAAGCTCCGGCTCCAGGCCGCGCTGCTCATAGATATTAGTAAGTTCCGTGTGTTCTTCCTGGGGATGCCGTTCGAGCGCACGGCGCTCCATGTTGAGATCCGCCTCCTCTGTGTCCGCCTGGGAACTCACAGATACGTATTCTCCCGCCGCCATAGAAAGGGCGCCGGCGATCCATGCCGAAACGCCAGCAATGGCAACGCTCGTCGGCGACGACTGGGAGGCCGCGACACCCAGCACCAGAGCACCAACGGAGACAAGGCCGTCGTTCGCGCCAAGTACTGCGGCCCGAAGCCAGCTCGTTCGCTGCGTACGGTGATGTTCCCGGTGTATGTACGACATAGGTAAAAGATCCCCGAATCAGGCCTATCTGAGGCAGAAATGCTGGAATATACGGATCTCCGAACCTTGACAGCCAGGATCGCTGCGCAAAGACTCTGAGTTACGTAATCTAGTAACATAAATACATCTAAGACTATGGAGAATAGTATGCCACCACATTGCGATACCGTCGACGGGCCGGTCGTTACCGCAGCGCGAGACGCTCTGGAAACACAGGATGTAACTAAAGTCTTCCCCTGGATTTCGAAGGATAAAGAGGAGGAGGTAAGACAGGCTTTTGAAAAGACATTAAACGTACGAAAAAATGGTGACGAAGCCAGGGAGCTTGCCGATTACTGGTTTTTTGAAACCTGCGTTCGGGTACACAGACTGATGGAGGGAGAGCCATATACAGGACTGAAACCCGCAGGCCTGGATGAGGGCCCGGCCGTCCGGACTGTAGACGAGTGCATTGAAACAGGGTCGGTGGAAGATCTCCTCAGCTTACTGCAGGAAGCTGTAGATGAGGGTATCAGACAGCGGTTTAACGAGAGCATGGAAAAGAAAGCTCAAGCGGGAGAAAGTGTCGATGCAGCCCGTGATTGGGTCAGGTCCTATATCGATTTCGTGCACCAGGCAAAAGCAATATACGACATCGCCAAAGGCGAGGCTTCTCACGAAGAAGGATAGGGCACCTTTAAAAACTGGTGGCTAACCAACAGTCTCTACGAATACCGGTCCACCATCCTGACCGCCAAGGAGGACCTCACCAGCGTGGGCGAGTTCTTCCATGACGGAAATTTAGCTGTGCCCATTATCGATCGGATTAACCAAACGGGACACTAGACGATGAATAGTGGGGTGATTTTATTGGCTAACGGTGGATCAAAATAAATGGCCATCGACACACCTGAATCTTACGGATGTGCAGAATAGCTCGCTTGAGTGCAGTTTCAACGGTGTGGTCGTCTCAGGGGGTTGCCGTGTAGCGTAGGCGAAAGGGCGAAATCGTGGCTACGTCAAACTGTGGAGTTGCGTGAAAGGTCAGGATGGACTCAGATCGCCTTTGGGGCGATCTTCGGGGGCTCCGGGTCGAGCACAGGCTCTCACCATGGCTGACGGGCGATCAATATTCCATAAAAAAGCCCACGCACGGTGGGCTCTTTTATGGAATATGGCCCGCCCGTCAGGATTCGAACCTGAGACCTCTGCCTCCGGAGGGCAGCGCTCTATCCAGCTGAGCTACGGGCGGTAAACAGCACATTTAGTGCGTCAATTTCGAGTGCGCAATCTTACGTGGGCAGATTGGGTCTGTCCAGCCCTCCTTGATACCGTTTTGCGATCATCGCGTATACTTGATGAAAGGCAATAACGCCGGCTTTTATCCGGGTTGGCTTTTCCCATGATTGAACGGTTATCTGACAGCGACGGCGTACGTTACCGGCTGACACCCAATCGGTCTATCAGCTGGCCGGCTCTGGTTCGTGTCTGGCTTGGTCTGGTGGCGCTGACGTCCGTTGTGGTGGTGGGCATGAGCCTGGCCGGTGCCTGGCTGGTGATTCCGTTTGCCGGACTGGAGCTGGCGGCGGTGGGGGCCGGGTTATGGTACACCGCCCGCCAGTGCTGCCGGCAGGAAGTGATCACCTTCGGGCCGTCGCGGGTAGTGCTGGAAAAGGGGCGGCAATGGCCGGAGCGGCGTTGGGACTGGCCGCGCCCGGCTGTGCGTGTGCTGTTGGATGAGAAGCCTCATCCCTGGCTGCGGGAGCGGGTCTGTCTTTGTTGTGAGGGTAAGGAGGTGCCTCTGGCGGACTTCCTTAACCCGCGGGATTCCCGGCAGCTGGTTAGCCTGCTGGAAAGCCAGGGCTTCCCCGTTCGTCGCCGAACCCGGGAAATAGTGGGCGTCCGGTTTTGACTCCGCCTCAACCCCGCTTGAGCACCTCCGGCTCAAGGCTCACTACCCGGGATTCATTGCCCACGGTCACTTCACCGTCCTGAACATTCACCTGCAGCGTCATGGACCGGTCAGCCAGCTCCGCCAGGGCGTCGGTGTCATCCTGTGCCAGGGCGATCACGGTCAGGTGGCTGAAGCGCTCCAGCCGGTTGTGATGCTTGTCCCACCAGACCGGTACGCCACGCCCGCCATAGACATAGAGGGTGACCCGGTCGGCGCGGTTGCAGGCTTTGCGGATTCGGTCTTCCTCGGGCAGGCCCACCTCGATCCAGTGCTCGATATCCCCGGTCAGGCTCTTGCGCCACAGGTCGGGCTCGTCGTCGGTGCTCAGGCCGCGGGTGAATTCCAGCTGGTCGTCGGCGTTCAGGGCAAAGGCCAGCAGTCGGGCCATCAGCCGTTCGTCGGTTTCCGAGGGGTGCCGCGCTATGGTCAGGTGGTGGTCCGCGTAATAGTGCCGGTCCATGTCGGCGATGTTCAGGGTCGCCTTGAATACGGTCGCTTTCAGGGCCATGGTCTGCTCCGCTTGGGGCCTGGAATGGTGCAGAGTGTAGCGGATCTGGAGGCTGGCGCCGTGAGTTTTTCACGGCACAGGTGCCTGACCGGCGGCATTCTGTGACGATTCGTACAAATTTTAAAAAGTGGGTTGCAATCACTCCTGAGAATAACAATAATTATCACTACCTTTAATCGGTGTGTGAGATTCTGCCTATGTACGTCTGCCTTTGTACCGGTGTGACCGACCGGGAAATCCGCGAAGCGGCTGAAAACGGGGTCAGTTCCATGCGCCAGCTCGGCAAGGAGCTGGGGGTGGGTCGTCAGTGCGGGCGTTGTGCCTGCACGGCACGGGAAATCCTGAGGGAGAGTCGCTCCACCGATTATCTGGCCCTGGCGGACATGCTCGCCCAGCCTGCCTGAGGCCGCGGGCCATTGCGACGGTTGTCAATGCGCCATGTCAAACGTAAACGATTCTCTTACGCGATTTTTTCTTTCCGGGATTGGGTTTATCCTTGTGTGCAATACCGCCGCACTGCGGCGGATAAACGATAAGCATCTGAGAGGAGACCCCCGACCGTGAAAGGTGACAAAACAGTCATTCAGCATCTGAACAAGGTACTGGCCAACGAGTTGACCGCCATCAACCAGTATTTCCTGCATTCGCGCATGTACAAGGACTGGGGCATCACCAAACTGGCGGACAAGGAGTACGAAGAGTCCATCGATGAGATGAAGCATGCGGACCAGCTGATCGAGCGGGTTCTGTTTCTGGAGGCTGTGCCCAACCTGCAGGACCTGAACAAGCTGCTGATCGGTGAGAATGTCCAGGAAATGATCGAGTGCGATCTCAAGCTGGAGATGATCGCCCACAAGGATCTCAAGGAAGCCGTCATTTACTGCGAGCAGGTGCAGGACTACACCAGCCGTGAGCTGTTCCGCAGCATTCTCGACAGTGAAGAAGAGCACATCGACTGGCTGGAAACCCAGTTGGAGCAGATCGGCCAGATGGGTATCCAGAATTACATCCAGCTTCAGTCAGGCTCCGCCGGGTAAGGCTCTTCCGCCGCCGCTCCAGCATTGCGCAATGGCCTTTGCGCCTGCAGACTGAACCCGGTGGTTCCCACCGGGTTTTTTTCTTCATTTTTCCAGCTGTTTCGTGCCCTTGTCACCTGCAAGTGGCTAGAATGGGGTTGGTTGTTGCCTGAATGTCATTGCCCTCGATCTTCAGGGGGCAGCGCATGAACCATTACCGCAGACCAACTGGGAGAAACAGTCGCCATGGACCTGTCCTGTTTTAAAGCATACGACCTGCGCGGGCGTGTACCGGATCAGCTCAATGCAACGCTGGCGGAGAAGATCGGCCGGGCCTACGTGGAGGTGACCGGGGCCCGCAAGGTGATCGTCGGCTACGACATCCGCGAATCCAGCCCCGAAATTGCCGATGCCCTCAGCTCCGGGTTGATGGCCGCTGGCGCGGATGTTTTTGATATTGGTCTCGGCGGTACCGAGCACGTCTACTTCGCCACCAGTCACTTTGAAATGGACGGCGGCATCATGGTGACCGCCAGCCACAATCCCAAAGATCACAACGGCATGAAGATGGTGGGGCCGCAGTCCCGTCCTATCAGCTCGGATAACGGCCTGAATGACATCCGCGACCGGGTGCTGGAGCCTTTCGCGGACGCGCCGGTGCAGGGCCGCCATGAACCGCTGGAAGTGATGGCGCCCTACGTGGACCACCTGCTGGGGTACATTGATGCAGCGGCCCTGAAACCCCTGAAGATTGTGGTCAACGCCGGCAATGGTGGCGCGGGTGTGGTGGTGGATGCCCTGGAAGAACATCTGCCCTTCGAGTTCATCAAGCTACACCATGAACCGGACGGCAGCTTTCCCAATGGCGTGCCCAATCCCATCCTGCCGGAAAATCGTGCCGTCACGGCAGAGACGGTACTGAAACATAACGCCGCCATGGGGATTGCCTGGGACGGTGATTTCGATCGCTGCTTCTTCTTTGACGAAACCGGTCGCTTTATCGAAGGCTATTACATTGTTGGTCTGCTGGCGGACCAGTTTCTGCGCAAGACCGGTGGTGGCAAGGTGATCCATGATCCGCGTCTGACCTGGAATACGCTGGATCTGGTGAAGGCCGCCGGCGGCGAGGCGGTTCAGAGCAAGACCGGCCATGCCTTTATCAAGCAGCGCATGCGGGACGAGGATGCGGTTTACGGTGGCGAGATGAGTGCCCACCACTATTTCCGTGACTTTGCCTACTGCGACAGCGGCATGATTCCGTGGTTGCTGGTGGCCGAGCGCCTGTGCCAGTCCGGCCAGACTCTGTCGTCACTGATCGACGCCCGTATCGAGGCCTATCCGGCCAGTGGTGAGATCAACCGCACCATCGCCAATCCGCCGAAGGTGATCCAGGCCATCGAGGAGACCTACGCCCGTGACGCGGTCTCGGTCAATCATGTGGATGGGCTGAGTGTCGAATTCCCTCAATGGCGCTTCAACCTGCGCATGTCCAATACCGAGCCGGTGGTTCGTCTGAACGTGGAATCCCGGGCTGACAAGGCGCTGATGGAACAGAAGACTGCCGAACTGCTGGCGGAAATGGAGCGCCTGAACGCCTGACGCTTTAAAGCCCCTCTCCCGTCAAGGGAGAGGGAATGTTTGGCGCCGACATCGAGTTAGCCCTTCTTTTCTCACATCCAGTCGTTCAGCATGATGCCGATACCGATCCGGTGGGTGCGTTCGTTGTAGTCGATCAGGCTCTCGCCATAGCCGTTGTAATACTGGATATAGCCCTTGATGGTGTCGCCCATGGGGAAGCTGTAGCCCAGTTCCACCGAGGTCTTGTTGTCTTCTGAACGCAGATTGTTCCTCAGGCGGGCGGAAAGCACGTGGTTGTCGTCCCATTTGTAGACCGCCATGTAGTCGGCATAGCCCACGTATTCCTCGATATCAGGGTTATTGTCGTCACTGTCATTTTCCGGCAGACGGTACCAGGGGCTGACCATGAACAACCAGCGGTCATAGGTGTAGGTGATGCTGCCCCTGATGCGGTTCCAGCTACGGGAACGGGGTTCCGACTGACCGTTGGAGTGGTGGTTAAGGCCAACAGACACTCCAGTCAGCTGGCCGGGGCCAAGATCCCAGCCCAGCCGCTGCCTGATGAATATTTCCGGCTCGTAGTTGGTCTCCCGGAAAGGGGCTGACTCCTCTGTGTCATAGACCTGCCAGAAAGACGTCTGGGTATAGCCGAACCATAGCGTGGTACTGTCATCCAGCATGCCGGTGAGCAGGGGCACCCGGAAGCTGATCTGGTATTTGGCTTCCTCGCTCTGCAGGCGTGCGTCATAAGTCGACTCCCCCAGGTTGGGGCTGTCGGGCGTCTGATTCGGGTTGTCCACATACGTATAGGGCAGGATATAGGTGGGCTGGTAGGGAACGAAACCGCCGATCAGGCTTCCGATCAGCCTCTCCCTGGCTTCATACTCTTCCACTTCATGCTCCATGGCGTCTTCGCCCGAGTCAGTAGCATCGGATTGATCCATCGCCTGCTCCGGATTCTCTGCCTGCCCGGAAACGGCCGCCTGAGGCGAATCTCCGGTTTCCGGGCTCTGGTCCTGAGCTGCCGCGTTCAGGGCGGGTGCGGCGCCGATGATGGTTGCAAGCAGGGCAGGCAGTGTCCGCTGTTTCATGTGGGTTCCCTCAACAAAATGAATCTGGATTATGGGCGCCGGGGCATGGCGAGGTCATGAACGGGCAATTACACCGGCAGACTCTGCCAGGTTTGGGCTATGGCATAGGCCCACACCCCCAGCAGAGTCAGCGCCAGCAGTGAGAACAGCAGTTTCTGGCGGCCGCCTGCCTCATCCCCCGCGGAGGCCACCCAGCGAATGTACATCAACCCCAGAAACGACAGGAAAACCACCAGACTGGCCACGGCCGGGATCAGTAACCAGGCTGCCTGGATGGCGCCGCCATCGCCCTCCTGGCTCCCCAGCAGCGCCATGGACCCGACAAGTACCGCCAGGGCCGTGAATTCGGCCATCAGAAGAGGTTTGCGCCAGGGGTGGGTATTCTGTGAAGGTTTGCCTGTCATTGCGGTCCTGCTGCTGCGTACCAAGGGGTTCTGATGGTGCCCGCCCCGGGCAGCTCAATCGTCTGCTGATCCTCTGAAGGCCTTGTTGGCCGGACTCTCCGGGGTTGCTGAAGGGCGTTAGGCGGTAGATTATCGAACTACCCGGGCAGGACACTAGTGGTTTGTTGGTTTTTTTGCCCGGCTCCAGCCGCTATAATGCGCCCACACACAATTATTGGGGGGCTGAAAATCTGCCCTGAACAACGACTGGCTTCCCAACATGCTCTGATGAGAGGTGCATAGTGAAAATGATGAAAGTCCTGGCGGCCGCCCTGGTTGCCCTCGGCCTGACCGCCGGTGCCGTAATGGCAAGCGTTGAAGACCAGATCCGTGAGCGTATCTCGCCGGTGGGTGAAGTGTGCCTTGAAGGCGAGGATTGTGGCACTGCTGAACCTGCTGCTGCGTCCAGCGATGGCCCCCGCTCCGGTGAGGATGTGTACGCCGCCGCCTGCCAGTCGTGCCATGCTTCCGGTGTGGCCGGTGCCCCGGTGTTCGGTGAAGCCGACGCCTGGAGCGACCGTGTGGACAAGGGCATGGAAACCCTGGTCAGCCACGCTATCAACGGTTTCAATGCCATGCCGGCGAAGGGCGGATGCAGCTCCTGCTCGGATGAAGAGATCCAGGCTGCCGTCGAGCACATGGTGGATGAGGTCCAGTAAGGCTGATGGCGGGCTGGCCTGATCCGGGCCAGTCCGCGTCTTCCCCCCGATACGTTTCACCCCCCCAGGTCTCCCAGTAACGCGCTGAGGGTAGCCTTGCCTTTCTCCTGGTTGGCTTCCTGATCCAGGTCGCCCATGCCTTCCCGCCGTACATCGTCTTCCGGTAACTCGTCCAGGAATCGGCTGGGGATGGGTTCGATCTTCTCGCCATACTGTCGCCGCTGACCGGCATAGGTCAGGGTCAGGGTTTCCCGTGCCCGGGTAATACCCACGTACATCAGGCGACGCTCTTCCTCGATATTGCCTTCCTCGATGCTCGCCCGGTGGGGCAGGATTTCCTCTTCCAGGCCCATGATGAACACGTGGGGAAACTCCAGGCCCTTTGATGCGTGCAGGGTCAGCAACTGGACCTTGTCGCTGTCGTCCTCTTCCTCCTGCTGTTCCATCAGGTCCCGGAGGATCAGCCGGCTGATGGCATCTTCGATGGTGGTTTCGTCGGCGGTGCCCTTGTCGTTGTCGAGCATCCGCTGTACAGAATCGATCAGGTACCAGATGTTCTCCATGCGCCGCGTGGCCGCCTTCGGGCTGGCAGCATGCTGGTGCAGCCACTCCTCATACTCGATATCGGTGAACAGCTGTTTCAGCACCGGTATCGGGTCTTCCTCGTACAGGCGACGGCAGGTGGCTTCCACCCAATGGCGGAAGCGGCGCAACCGGTCCAGGCCCTTCTCGGTAACATGGGTTTCCACGCCCATTTCATCCAGGGCCCGGTGCATGCTGATATCCCGGGAGCGCGAATAGTGGCTCAGCTGCTCCAGGGTGCGGGGCCCGATTTCCCGCCGGGGCACATTGACCACCCGCAGGAAGGCGGCATCGTCGTTCGGGTTGATCAGCAGCCGCAGGTAGGCCATGGCGTCGCGGATTTCGTTCTTGGCGAAGAACGACTGGCCGCCGGAAATTCGATAGGGAATCTGGAACGCCTGCAGCTTCATCTCCAGCAGCCGGGCCTGGTGGTTGCCCCGGTACAGCACCGCAAAATCCCGGAACTGCAGGCCCTTCTTGAGCTTCTGGTCGATGATTTCCGAGGCTACCCGGTGTACCTCGGCGTCTTCGTTGCGGCAGCGCACGATGCGCAGTTCGTCGCCGATGGTGTGATCACTCCACAGGACCTTTTCGAACACGTGGGGGTTGTTGGCAATGACGTCGTTGGCGCAGCGCAGGATACGGGCGGTGGAGCGGTAGTTCTGCTCCAGCTTGACGATCTTCAGGCTGGGGAAGTCTGCCTTGAGCTGCACCAGATTTTCCGGCCGGGCGCCACGCCAGGCATAGATGGACTGGTCATCATCGCCCACCACTGTAAAGGCCGCCCTTTCCGCCACCAGCAGTTTGACCAGCTCGTACTGGCACAGGTTGGTGTCCTGGTACTCATCCACCAGCATGTAGCGGATCTTGCGGCGCCATTTGGCCAGGGCCTCCGGCACGGTATGGAACAGTTGCACCGGCAACAGGATCAGGTCGTCAAAGTCGACGGCATTGTAAGCCTTGAGATACTGCTGGTAGCGCTTGTAGATCAGCGCAATGCGCTGCTCCCGTTCGTCGGCCGCCTTGCTCCAGGCATCCTGCGGACCCTTCATGTCATTTTTCCAGGTGGAGATGGTGCTCTGGATGGCCGACAGTTCGTCACCCGCGTCAGCGCTGGCTTCCCGCAGCATCAGGTCCTGCAGCAGGGCCTTGGCGTCTTCCGCATCGAAAATGGAGAAGCCCGGGTGGTAGCCCAGGTGGGCCAGTTCTTCCCGGATGATGTGCATGCCCAGGTTGTGAAAGGTGGACACCGTCAGGCCCCGGGTCAGCTTGCGGTCGACCAGCTTGCCCACTCGCTCCTTCATTTCCCGGGCGGCCTTGTTGGTGAAGGTCACTGCGGCAATATGTCGCCCCGGTATGCCTGCCTGTTCGATCAGGTAGGCAATCTTGCGGGTAATAACGCTGGTCTTGCCACTACCGGCTCCGGCCAGTACCAGCAGGGGGCCGTCGATGTAGCGGACAGCTTCGCGTTGACGTGGGTTGAGTTGTGACACAATTCACCTGGCGTGGGATTTAAATACAAAGGAGCATTCTACCTGAGTGTAAATTCTGTATCTTCTGTGGCTTTCAGCTATCGTGTAGGTTGAATCAAGTGATATGTCGACAATATGGGAAGCGGCTGCCCCTCAATCCCTTGCAGCGGGGCGGGAAATCGCTTTCAGGACACGGCTCCGGGGTTTTGCGGTACCTGCAGCTGGGCAGCTCCGGGAACAGAGAGCACCAGAATTTTCATGCAGTCCGATAATCTGCGGATCCTCGTCCTGGCCGGGGAACACACTGATTTCCTCTGGTACGGCAATCTGCTCCGTGGCCATCAGGATTTCGTGCCGGAGTTGACCTGGTGTCCGGACCCGGACGACCTGGGGGATCTGCTGCTCAATGCCCATTTCGATGTGCTGCTGTGGGAGTGCACCTTCCACGCCGGCTCCGCAGCCGGTTTCCTGCAGTACCTTTCCGTTGCCGGCAATGAAAAGCCGGTCATAGCCCTGGGTGCCGCCAGCGAAGATGAGCTCAGCCAGGAAATGATGGCCAGCGGTGCTGCCGACTACCTGAGCAAGGCTCGCCTTGAGCGCTGGTCTCTCGGCCGGGCGGTTCGCTGTGTCTGGTTCCGCCGGCAGCTGGAGGACAGTGCCGGGGGCCAGATGGGGCGGGATGTGGCCAGCGGCTTCATCAACCGCAACCTGTTCTTTGACCGGCTGCAGCAGGCCATCCTCAGGGCGGAGCGGGGCGATCACCGGCTGGCGCTGGTGCATATCAATATCGACGATTTCCGTACCGTGAATGAGTCCCTGGGCTACAGTCGAGGTGACGAGCTGGTGCTCAAGCTGGCGGAACGGCTGCGCAAGGTGATTCGCCGGGTGGATTCCCTGATGCGTATCGGCGGCGACGAGCTGGCGGTGATCGCCGAGAACGTGGACGATTCCCTCGACCTGTCCCATATCGTGCGCAAGCTGGTGGCGGCCCTGGGTGACCCGGTCAATGTTGGCGGCAATCTGGTCGGCGTGACCGCCAGTCTGGGCGTGTCCACGTTCCCGGAGGCCGGCGATACGCCGGAAACGCTGCTGCGGCGGGCCAACCGGGCCATGTTCGAGGCCAAGCGCGATGCCGGTACCAGCTACCGGTTCTACAACCGGCAGCTGCATATCTCCGCCGGCCACCAGATCAAACTGGAAGGGGACCTGCGCAATGCGCTGCGGGGCAATGAACTGGAACTCTATTACCAGCCGCGCATTGATCTTGTCACCGGCGAGGTCAGGGGGGTGGAGTGCCTGATCCGCTGGAACCACCCGACCCGTGGCCTGGTGATGCCCGACGAGTTCATTCCCGCCGCCGAGCGTAGCGGGCTGATCGTGCCGATCGGCTACTGGGTGATCGAGCAGGCCTGTGAGCGCCTGCGTGAATCCGCCGATCTGGGTTTCCCCGGGCTGGTGTTCGCCGTCAACCTGTCCTTCCGCCAGTTTCACGACCGCAAGATGACGGAAACCATCTTTCGCATTATCTTCAACGCCAATGTCGACACCTCGCTACTCGAGCTGGAGCTGACCGAGAGCGCCATGATGCATGACCCGGACTATGCCCAGCGCTGTTTGCGGGAACTCAGCCAGCTGGGCATCAGCTTTGCCCTGGACGACTTCGGTACCGGCTATTCCTCGCTCACCAACCTGCAGCATCTGCCCATTTCCCTGGTGAAGATCGACAAGTCCTTCGTTCAGGCTCTGGGGCAGTCCGGGGACTCGGAGCACATTATCCGCGCCATCATCAGCCTGGCCCACAGCCTGCAGATGAGCGTGGTGGCAGAGGGTGCAGAGACCGAGGGCCAGCTGGATTTCCTCCGGGAACAGCACTGCGACGAGGTGCAGGGATTCTATTACGCCAGGCCCATGCCCTGGTCCGATCTGATCACTTTCCTGCACGACCGCAATCGCCTGGCTTGCCTGCCGGAGTAAGGCCCTGTACCTTTTGCTCCTCAGCTTAATACAGTCAGGGACCGCCTGCTTCCGCAGCAGTCGAAGGTCCCCCATTCAGGTAACACAGCATGATCCGTATCCCCGCTCGTATTGCCGAAGAACTCGGCGTTCGTGAACAACAGGTAAACGCAACCATTGCCCTGCTGGACGAGGGCGCCACCGTGCCCTTCATCGCCCGCTACCGGAAAGAAGTCACTGGTGCCCTGGACGACACCCAGCTGCGGAACCTGGAAGAACGGCTGCGATATCTGCGGGAACTGGAAGATCGCCGGGAGACCATCCTCAACAGCATCGATGAACAGGGCAAACTGACCGACGAGCTCCGCAACGATATTAATGCGGCGGAGACCAAACACCGTCTGGAAGATCTGTATCTGCCCTACAAGCCGAGGCGTCGCACCAAGGCCCAGATTGCCCGCGAGGCTGGTCTGGAACCGCTGGCGGATACCCTGTACGACGACCCGGGCCAGGATCCGGAAACCGTGGCAGCCGGCTATCTCAACCCGGAAGCCGGCGTGGAAGACGTCAAGGCCGCCCTTGAGGGAGCCCGCAATATCCTGATGGAGCGGTTCGCCGAGGACGCCGAATTGCTGGGCCGCTTACGAGACTACCTGTGGAATGAAGGTGTGCTGAAGGTCAGCGTGATCGAAGGCAAGGAATACGAGGGCGCCAAGTTCCGGGACTACTTCGACCACCGGGAGCCCCTGAAGAAGATGCCCTCCCACCGGGCCCTGGCGGTACTGCGGGGACGAAACGAAGGCATTCTCACCTATGGTATTGCCGTTGAGGGCGAGAGCGATGATCGTCGCGTACCGCATCCGGCGGAAGGCAAGATCGCCGCCCACTGGCGTATCCGCGACGATGGCCGGCCGGCGGACCGCTGGTTGTCGGAAGTGGTGCGTTGGACCTGGCGGGTCAAGCTGTCCACCCAGCTGGAAACCGACCTCATGGCTCAGGTTCGCGAAGCGGCCGAGGCCGAGGCTATCCAGGTGTTCGCCAACAACCTCAAGGACCTGCTCCTGCTGGCGCCGGCTGGTCCCCGCGCCACCCTGGGCCTGGACCCCGGCTTGCGCACCGGAGTAAAGGTCGCGATCATCGACGCCACCGGCCAGGTTGCCGGTCATGGCGCCATTTACCCCCACGCGCCGAAGAACCAGTGGGACCAGGCCATTGAGCAGATGGCCAGATGGTGCCGGGAATACAACATCGAGCTGGTGGCCATCGGTAACGGCACCGCTTCCCGGGAAACCGAGAAACTGGTGGCCGATCTCTGCAAACGTTACCCGGAGCTGAAGCTCAATCGCATTGTGGTCAGTGAATCTGGCGCTTCGATCTATTCCGCCTCCGAATTTGCATCCCGGGAGCTGCCCGACCTGGACGTCACCATCCGCGGCGCCGTATCCATCGCCCGTCGCCTGCAGGATCCGCTGGCCGAGATGGTCAAGATCGAACCCAAGTCCATTGGTGTCGGCCAGTACCAGCATGATGTCTCCCAGGTGCAGCTGGCGCGCAGCCTGGATGCGGTGGTGGAGGATTGTGTCAACGGTGTCGGGGTGGACCTGAACACCGCGTCCGCACCGCTGCTTTCAAGAGTGTCCGGTCTCAACCCCGGCACCGCCGAGAACATCATCGATTTTCGCAGTCGCAACGGCGCTTTCCGCAGCCGCAAGCAGCTGCTGGAGGTGCCTCGCCTGGGTCCGAAGACCTTTGAACAGGCCGCCGGTTTCCTGCGTATCAGCCAGGGAGAGAACCCTCTGGACCGTTCCGCCGTACATCCCGAGGCCTACGGCGTGGTGGCGGCCATTGCGGAGAAAAATGCCCGCAAGGTGGCGGACCTTGTGGGGGATGTCAGCTTTTTGCGTTCCCTGAACCCGGAGGACTATGTCACCGAACGGTTTGGTGTGCCCACCATCCGTGACATCATCGCCGAGCTGGAGAAGCCGGGGCGGGATCCGCGGCCGGAATTCCGTTTTGCCAGTTTCCAGGAAGGCGTGGAAACCCTGAACGACCTCAAGCCGGGCATGACTCTGGAAGGTACTGTCACCAACGTCACCAACTTCGGTGCATTTGTTGATATCGGTGTGCACCAGGACGGGCTGGTGCACATTTCCGCCCTGTCCCACGACTTCGTCAAGGACCCGCGGGAAGTGGTCAAGGCCGGGGATATCGTCAAGGTCAAGGTTATGGACGTGGACATTCCCCGCAAGCGGATTGCCCTGTCCATGCGCCTGGACGACAAACCCGGCGAGAGCAACCGGCCGGAGCGGGGGCAGGGCGACCGCAAGGCTGCCGGTAAGCCCGGACAGGGCGCCGGGGCGCGTGATAACGGCAAGGGCAAGCCGAAACAACAGCAACAGCCACAGGGTGCCATGGCCGGCGCGCTGGCCCAGGCCATGGCGTCGGCCAAGGGCAAGCGCTGAAGATTGATTGATAGGGCACATTGCCCCCACACATTGTCCGCAACGGCGATCAGGCCGTTTACCTGGTGATCAGAGGAGTCAACCATGGGTGCATCGCGCCAGGCGCTGTTTTCACAGCTCACGGCCAGTGACTGGGACGGTTTCCTGAAAGGGGCCGAGAAAGAGGGCTTGCGGGTGGACCGCAACGGTTTTATTGCCCAGACGCCGCACCCGGAAGCGCTGGGCTCGGCGCTGACACACCCTCGCATCACCACGGACTACTCCGAGTCGCTGATGGAGCTGATCACGCCGGTGTGCCGCAGTACCGAGGAAATGCTGACCTCGCTGCGGGATATCCACTGGTTTGTGCAGCAGCACCTGGGGGACGAGGTGCTCTGGTCAGCAAGCATGCCCTGTGAGCTGGATGGCGACCCCAGCATCCCCATCGCTGAATATGGCAGCTCCCATATCGGTCAGCTCAAGCATGTCTACCGCCAGGGGCTGGCGGTGCGTTACGGGCGCATGATGCAGAGTATCGCCGGCGCCCACTACAACCTGTCGCTGCCGGATAGCTTCTGGCAAAAGTGGCAGCAGATGCTGGGCGGCGGCCAGCCCCTCAGGGACTTCAAGTCGGACCAGTACTTCTGGCTGATCCGGAACTTCCGCCGTCGCAGCTGGCTGCTGATGCTGCTGTTCGGCGCTTCGCCGGCATTGGATGCCAGCTTTGTGAAGGGCATGAAGCACCAGCTTGCGCCGCTGGGCCGCGATTCCTGGTACGGTCCTTATACCACCTCGCTGCGTATGGGCGATCTTGGCTATCACAATAACGCCCAGTCTTCCCTGAACATCTGCTTCAACGAGCTGAAGACCTACACCGAAACCCTGGAACGTGCCATCCACACCGACTGGCCGGAATACCAGAAGATCGGCACCCGCCGGGGGGATCAGTTCATACAGCTCAACACCAGCATTCTGCAGATCGAGAACGAGTACTACAGTGCGGTGCGCCCCAAGCGTACAACCGAGCGGGGCGAAAAGCCCATTCAGGCCCTGGATGACCGGGGTGTGGAGTACATCGAAGTGCGCTGCCTGGATCTGGATCCGTTTTCACCCCTTGGTCTGAATGCACCGCAGGTGGATTTCCTGGACCTGTTCCTGCTGGGCTGCCTGCTCAGGGACAGCCCGCGTATTGATGATGCCGAGTGCGAACGCCTGGATGACAACTACAAGGATGTGATCAATGAGGGGCGCAACCCCGACCTGAGACTGACCCGCTGCGACCAGTCCACGCCGGTGATGGATGCCGCCCGGGAGGCCCTGGACGATCTGCAGGGTCTGGCGGAGCAGCTTGACCAGTGGCAGGGCGGCACCCGTTACCGGGAAGCCCTGGAGGTGCAGCGCAACAAGGTGGAAGACCCCTCACTGCTGCCCTCGGCCCGGGTTCTCGCGGCCATGGAAAGCACCGGGCAAGGTCATCGGGACTGGACCCTGGCACTGTCCCGGGAGCACCAGCAGGCTCTGCAGGATGCAGTGCCGGATGAACAGGTACGGGCCGACTTCGAGAAGATGACCCGGGAATCGCTGGAGGAGCAGCGCGCCATGGAACAGTCCGACCAGGGCAGCTTCGCGGAATTTCTGGAGCACTACCTGGCCAGTTGAGGGTCTGGGTATTCTCCCTGGCTAACGCTGGATCACAAAGGAGGTGAACAGCACGTCGACAACCTGTTCGCCGGTCTGCTGTTCTTCCAGTACCTGGTTCATGCGATCACGGGCCTCCCGCCGCAGTGCTTGTTGGCCTTCGCTGCCGGACAGCGTCTGCAGGTCGGACTGTTCGCCAAAAAGCATGACCAGTTCATGGCGCAGGCGGGGCATATGGGTTTCAATGGCGTCCCTGGCGGTTTCGGTGCCGACCCGCAGGCTGACATTGGCCTTCAGGTAGGCCGGGCGCTCGCTGGGTTCGCCCACGTGGGTGACAAAGGACGGCCTCATTTCCACGTATTCAGTGTGGCTTTCTGTGGTTTCCTCGCTGTCTTCCGATGCCTCTTCGTCATCGTCGGCGGCCACAGCAGGCAGCGACAGGGCGGCGGCGAGGAGCAGGCTGATCCACAGGGTAAGGGGTCGATTCATCATCGGCGCTCTTGTTTCATTTTGACAGGAATTCTGACTCGCACAATATCAGGACCCGGGGGCTGATGCAGCCATTGCGGTTCACTGTGCTCAGGGGTTTGGCAGAAGGTTGGGGTTTATATGCGCAGGCTGGTTTATCTTTTTGCGTTTCTGGTGCCCGCCGGGTTACTGGCGGTGGCGTTCTACATGGAGTATGTCATGGGCCTGGAGCCCTGTCCGCTGTGCTGGTTGCAACGCTTTGCGTTCATGGCAGTGGGTGCCGTGGGGCTGGTGGCGGTGTTGCACAACCCCGGGAACATCGGTAGCCGCATATACGGTTTCCTGCTGGCGCTGACCGGCGGTATCGGCCTGGGCCTGGCAGGGCGCCAGTTATGGCTGCAAAGCCTGCCGGCGGATCAGGTGCCGGCCTGCGGTTCGTCCGTGGACTACATGCTGGAAGTGTTTCCGCTGATAGATGTGCTGGCCATGGCCGTCAAGGGTACCGGCGATTGCGCCAAGGTCGTCTGGACCTTCCTGGGACTCAGCATTCCGGGCTGGACCGCCGTATTCTTTACCCTGATCATTCTGGCTGGCCTGGGTATTCTGTTTGGTCTGGTCCGCGGAACGAGTACTGATCGCTGAGGGCTGTACAGTCACCGACGGCTCTTTGCAGCTGAAATCTGACGCCCTGCCATCATGGTGGGGCGTTTTTGTTTTTGCTCTGCAGGCACCCGCGATGCCTGGCTCTGACGCCTCTATCGACTGACCCGATAGTGTTTGTACTGACTCTTCCACGGGGTGCTCTTCCGCGCTTGCCCGGCTGATCGGAATTGGGGTAACTTGGTTAACATTAACGCCAGTGCCCCGTTGGTCACCCAATGGACCAGACGGGCACTGGCTGAGACAGCAAGCCAACACCACCAAAAGTAAGTCTGCCCGGGAGGCACCATGCTAGACCACTGCCAGAATGCGAAGGAGCGCTGGGGAGGCGTTCACCAACTGATTGATCGCTGGCTCAAGGAGCGTCAGGAATTACTGGTGCATTACTGCGATCTGTCGGACACGGCCCGGGACACAGCCTCGGAAGACCTGGGCAAGAAGCTGGAGCGGCTCTGCGAGATTCTGGTGGACTATACCTCGGCCGGTCACTTCGAGATTTACGAGCAACTGATTCAGGAGGCCCGGGAGTTCGATGACGGCGGCACTGAGCTGGCAGGGCGATTGTACCCCCGGATCAGCGAGACGACCGAAGTGGTGCTGGACTTCAACGAACGAATCGATGGCAAGCGGCCGGCAGCGTCGGAGATGGACGATCTGATGGCGGAGTTGTCCCGGCTGGGTGAAGCCCTGGAGACCCGGTTCGAACTGGAAGATTTCCTGATCGAGTACCTGCACAACGCCCACGCCGACAAGGTTCCTTCCTCGGTCTGACCATGCCCGGTGTGATTGCGCGGCATACAGGAAGGGCGGCCCGGAGGCCGCCCTTCCTGTTTCGCCTGGACAGGTAGCGGATTTACTCCTGGCCGGCTTCCGGGTTCACTTCCAGAAGTTCCACATCGAACACCAGGGTCTCATTGGGGCCGATGCCCCTGTTACCACCCGGGCCGTAGGCCAGGTCCGACGGAATGTACAGCTTGTAACGGCTGCCTTCGTTCATCAGCTGCAGGCCCTCGGTCCAGCCAGCAATCACCTGGTTCAGGCGGAAGGTGACGGGCTCCCCCCGTTCACGGGAGCTGTCGAAAACCTCTCCGGATAGCAACTCGCCGGTGTAGTGAACCTTCACTTCATCCTCGGCGGCGGGCTTCTCGCCATCGCCTTCTTCCAGCACTTCATACTGCAGGCCCGAGTCGGTGGTCATGACTTCCTCGCGCTCGGCATTCTCGGCCAGAAAGGCTTCGCCTTTTTCCTGGTTCTCGGTCGCGGTCTGCTGCATTTCCTGCTGTTGCTTTTGCTGCATTTCCTGCTGGTAGGCCATCATCGCGTCCTGAATTTCGCTATCGCTCAGGCGGGCCTCCTCGCTACCGCCGTGGGCCAGGCGGAAGCCTTCGATGAATTGCTCCAGCTCCAGATTCGGCAGGTCGTTCTTGATGCGCTCGGCAAACACGATGCCCATACCGTAGCTGACTTTCTGGCTGTTGGTTTCCAGGGGCGCCTGGGTTACCTCGGGGGTCTGTGTGCCGGCTGTGCACCCGGCGAGGATGCCGGCAACCGAGAGAGCAATAAGCGATTTCTTCATGATCGTTCCTGTCAGATTGATTGTGTTTTCTGGTGTCCACTCGGGCAAAAGGTAACTCCTTAAAGGCCCGGATGCCACTGACAGTGTCGTAATTCTGGCGTGATAATGATACCCGCTGCCGGTCGTTTGCTCAGCTGCCGTTTTCGGGGTAACGGGGGCCAAGGGAAAACGGGGCGGAATAGGGGGAATTCAGGTCTTCATCCGCCGGGTCGGGGCCGTCGGGGGTGGCCGGCCGGGTTTCCGGGCCGGGGTCGACGGTCAGCGTGTACCACGGCCCCTCGGCGGGTGGCTGATCGGCGTAGTGCCAGCCGCCGTCTTCGTCCTGCCACTTGAAAACGATTTCCGGTCCCTCGGGGATAACGGGCGCCGGTACCACGGCCTCGAAGGAGGGGATGGTGTCGGACTCGCTCTGTTCCGGGCTCTGGCCGGCGGGGTTATCCGGAGCTTTAACGCCGTAGACGATAAAGCCCACCAGAACGGCCAGGGCGGGGAAGGCGAGCCGGATCAGCCATCGGGTCATGCCCCTTGCCCTCGCGGTTGATCGGGGGTCCCGTGCGAGGTGGCGCTGATGAGCTGTGCCAGGTGTCTGATCATGGGCTCCGTTGTGTCGTTGCTGCTGGTGTTTGCCGGGGCCGCCTGCCGGAGGTTGTACTCCGCCATCCGGTCCACATCCACAGGGCTGTCGGCAGGCTCGGTTTCCCGTATCGCCAACCATGCCCGGTACAGCTCTACTCGCTCGGCTTCCAGCTCCGACCGGGCCAGGCTCTCCCTCAGGGGGGTGAGCAGGCTATCTGATTTATCGAGGGATTTCTTCAAAGATCGTATCGACTCTGTCACATTCCGCCGCCACTGCTGAATGGCTTGTGGTTCGTTGCCGGACCAGGCCGCCCCCTGACTGGCCAGCCAGGCCGCACAGAGTAATCGGGTTACGCTCCAGCCTTGCTCCTGCAGGCACAGGAGCAAGTCACGGGCAGCATCCTGTTGCCAGAGTGCCAGGGCAAATTGCCAGAGTGGCGTGTCTGTGTCCGGCCCGTTGTGCCGGGTGTCCGTTTCTGGCATTACCCGCTCTTTGTCTGTTTTGCCTGTTCCGCAGCTTCACGATTAACGCCCGGTCCGCTCGGGGCGTTATAATCCTGCAATGCTTACGATAACCGATCTCAGTTTACAACGCGGTGGTGTCTGGTTGCTAGAGTCCACCAGCGTCACTATCCAGCCAGGCCAGCGGGTTGCCATTGTCGGCTCCAACGGGGCGGGAAAGACCAGCCTGTTCCAGTTGCTGCTGGGGCAGTTGAGCCCGGAGCAGGGCAGTGTGAACCTGCCCGGCGGTTGCCGGATTGCTCACATGGCACAGGAAGTGGAAGCGACCGCACGCAGTGCGCGGGATTTCGTGCTGGATGGTGACACTCGCCTGCGGGAGCTGGAAGCGGAACTGGCTCGCGCGGAGGCCTCCGGTGACGATAACGCCATGGCGCGGATTCACGGCGAGCTGGATGTGCACGAGGCGTGGTCCGCACCCCGGCGCGCGGAAACCCTGATTCGCGGGCTGGGCTTTGTGGACGGCGATGCGGACCGCCCGGTGTCCTCGTTTTCCGGTGGCTGGCGAATCCGGCTGAATCTGGCCCAGGCGCTGATGAAGCCGTCTGATCTGCTGTTGCTGGACGAGCCCACCAACCACCTGGACCTGGATGCCTGCCTGTGGCTGGAAAACTGGCTGGCCCGCTATCCGGGTACACTGCTGTTTATCTCCCACGACCGGGATTTCATGGATCGGGTGGCCACCCACATTATTCACTTTGAGCGCAGGCAGCTGATTCAGTACACCGGCAACTATTCCGCCTTCGAGAGCCAGCGCAGCGAACGGCTGGCACAGCAGCAGGCCAACTACGAGAAACAGCAGGCCCGGGTTGCCGAGATCCAGCGCTTTATCGACCGTTTCCGGGCCCAGGCCACCAAGGCGCGGCAGGCCCAGAGCCGGGTCAAATCACTGGAGCGGATGGAGCAGATTGCGCCGGCCCATATCGACTCGCCGTTCAGTTTTACCTTCCCGATGGCGGACAAGGTATCCAACCCGCTGCTGTCGATACGCCATGGCAGAGCCGGCCACGGCAACACGGAGGTGCTGTCCGGGCTCAACCTGACCCTGCTGCCAGGCAGCCGTATCGGTCTGCTGGGCCCCAACGGTGCCGGCAAATCCACCCTGATGGATGCCCTGCGCGGAGAAGCCACCCTGCTCGGCGGCGAACGTACCTGTGGCGAGCACCTGTCCATCGGCTACTTTGCGCAGCACCAGCTGGAGTCACTGGACCTGGACGCCAGCCCGTTTCTGCACCTGCAGCGCCTGTCGCCGACCGCTTCCGAACAGAGCATCCGCAATTTCCTGGGCGGCTTCGATTTCCACGGTGATGAAGCCCTGTCGCCGATCCGCTCCTTCTCCGGCGGCGAAAAGGCGCGGGTGGCCCTGGCGGTGATTGCCTGGCAGAAACCCAACCTGTTGCTGCTGGACGAGCCCACCAACCACCTGGACCTGGAAATGCGGCAGGCCCTGACCATGGCGTTGCAGAATTTCGAGGGTGCCATGGTGGTGGTCTCCCACGATCGCCATCTGCTGCGCAATACCGTGGACCAGTTCTGGCTGGTCAGTGATGGCACCGTGACGCCCTATGAGGGTGATCTGGAAGATTACGAGCGCTGGCTGGCGGATCGCCGCAAGGACGATGACCAGCCGCCAAGGCGGGAAACCCGGGCGCCCGACACCGAAGCCGACCCCGGTTCCGGCCTGACCGCCGACCAGCGCAAGGTTCGCAAACGGGAACAGGCGGAACTGCGCCAGCAGCTCAGCCCCTGGAAAAAACAGCTGGCGCGGGCGGAAAAAACGATCGAAGCGGAGCAGGCCAGACTGGCGGAGTTGGAAGACGCACTGTCCGACGCCTCTCTGTACGAGGCCGGCAACAAGGACCGGCTCAAAGAGCTGCTGGCGGCGCAGGCATCGGCCCAGGCTGCCCTGGACAAGGCGGAAGCCAGCTGGCTGGAAACCGGCGAAAAACTGGAAGAGCTGGAAGCCCGGCTAGACTGACCTGCCCGGGTACCCTCGTCTGCCGGGTGTCCCGTTCGGTCAGCGCATTCACTAGCGGGTCTGGATATCCAGGTCAAAGCCCTGGCGGGCGATGTATTCCCGTTCGTTGGTGAAATCCGCCAGGGTCAGCGGGCGATCGCTCAGCCATTCCTCGTCAAAGGTCAGGGTCAGCTGTTTTCCCGAGGCCTGGGCTTTTATGGCAGGAGGCGCCTCGTAGTTGCGGGCATGTTGCAGCAACACGCCCAGGCGCAGGAGTATGCAAAGTCGCTTGAGCCGGTCGGCATCCCGGGGCGAGAAGCCCTCGAAGATAGAGGTGCTGAACTTGCGGCGGTGGCCTCGCACCAGGGTCGCCAGTTCCTGCTGGAACTGCTGGGTGAAGCCGGGCAGGTCGGAATAGCGCAGCAGGTAGGCGCCGTGCTTGTGGTACTGGCTGTGGGAGATGGTCAGGCCGATTTCATGCAGGCGTGAGGCCCAGCGCAGCAGTTCCTCGTCAGCCACCGTATCAATGCCCCAGCTCTGACAGACTGATTGCCAGAGGGTGATAGCCGACGCCTCCACGGCCTCGCCATGGCGCTGGTCCAGCTGATAGCGCTCCTGCAGGGCGCTGATGGTGCGTTCGCGCACATCCTCGTGTTGTATGCGGCCCATGATGTCGTAAAGCAGGCCCTCCCGCAGGGCACCATCGGCGTAGGTCATGCTCTCCACGCCCAGGGACTCGAAGGCCGCCAGCAGAATGGCAAAGCCTGCGGGAAAGATGCTCTGGCGGTCGGTACGGACCCCCAGGTCGGCAAGCCGGCGCACATGGCCCATGTCAATCAGCCGCCGGCGCAGCTCGCGCATGCTCTTCAGGTCAATGCTGCCGTCGGTAATGCGCAGGGTCGACAACACGCTGGAGACTGCCTTGATGGAGCCGGATGAGCCCACTGAACTCTGCCAGCCCAGTTCACGGTAACGGGAGCGGATATTGAGCAGCTCCTGAGACGCGTGGGTGACTGCCTGGTCCATCTGCCGGCGGTTGATCTTGCCATCCGCAAAGTAACGGTTACGAAACGACACGCAGCCCATGTGAAGGCTTTCCAGGGCCCGGGTTTCAAACCGCTCGCCAATGATGAACTCGGTGCTGCCCCCACCGATGTCCACCACCAGGCGGCGCCCGGTATCATCGGACAGGGTATGGGCGACACCCAGATAGATCAGACGTGCCTCCTCCCGGCCGGCAATGATCTCCACCGGGTAGCCCAGCACTTCCTCGGCGCGGGCTATAAACTGGTTGGCATTGCGGGCGACCCGGAGGGCGTTGGTGCCGACAATCTCCACCGCCTCCTGGGGCATGCCGCTGAGCCGCTGGGCAAAACGACGGAGGCAATCCAGCCCCCGCTGCTGGGCTTCCTCGGTAAGGTTGTTGTCTTCATCCAGGCCGGCCCCCAGCTGTACCTTCTCGCCCATTTTCTCGAGGGTTCGTATTTCTCCGTGAACCTGGCGCGCCACCACCATGTGAAAGCTGTTGGAGCCCATATCAATGGCTGCAAGCAGCTCGGAAGGGTTGGCGTTGTCTGAAGCCGTCACGTGTTTTGAAATCCTCTTGCCACGGTTTATAGTGCGCCGCATTGCCCGTGAAATGCCGGAGTCGGTACTATAAGCGAAACCGTGCCAGCCTGTCAGTAACGGTCCGTCCATCGCCAGAGGTCAGGGTTTGCACATAGGGACGCTTCACAGGCAGATGAGAAATCGCGTAAAGTAACGGCATCGCCTTCTCATAGCACCCGACATTTTATTCGCGACGGTGGCTTCACCGTCAAAAGATCCAGATCGCCAAGTGCCCCTCACCTCATCGTGAGACCGGCCTGGTGACAGAATCAGGAAACAGCAATGAGCGACAATATCGTAAACGTAACCGACGATTCCTTTGATCAGGACGTACTGAACGCCGACACCCCCGTACTGGTGGACTACTGGGCGGAATGGTGTGGCCCGTGCAAGATGATCGCGCCGGTACTGGAGGAAATTGCCGAAGAGTACGAAGGAAAGCTCAAGGTCTGCAAACTGAACATCGACGAAAACGAGCAGACCCCGCCCAAGTTCAACATCCGGGGCATTCCCACCCTGATGCTGTTCAAGAACGGCAACGTGGACGCCACCAAGGTAGGTGCGCTGTCCAAGTCCCAGCTCGCCGCGTTCCTCGACAGCAACCTGTAATCACAGATTGCCGGTCAAAGGCCGCCCCTGGACAGCAGGTTCACGGGCGGTTTTTTTATGGCTGAAAGAATGAGCAAATCAGTTATTGCCGGCCTGATCCTGGCCGGCGGCGAAGGCCGCCGCATGGGCGGTGTCGACAAAGGCCTGGTCGACTGGCACGGCCGGCCCCTGGTCGCCCGGGTGCTCGACGCCCTGGCACCGGTGGTCACAGCCGTATGGATCAGCGCCAACCGCTCCCTGGAAGAGTACCGGCTGTACAGTGATCACCTGATCAGCGACTCCGATGGTTTCCAGTGGCAGGGCCCCATGGCCGGTCTCCTGGCCGGGCTGAGGGCGGCGGCTGAGTGTGGGGCGGACGCCGTACTCGTCTCCCCCTGCGACACCCCCAATGTCACCCCCGAACTGTTTCGTACACTCTACGACGCCTACCAGGACGAGCCCGGCGTAGCGGTTATAGTCCGGTCCGGCGACCGTCTGCATCCGCTGCATGGCGTCTATCCGGTATCACTGGTGCCAGAACTGGAAAAGAGACTAAGGGCAGGAAATCGCAAGGTCATGGCATTCGTAGAGGCGGCAGGTGCAAGGTCCGTAACAATCAAGTCAGAAACGTTGCTGGATAACATCAATTATCTAGCAGACGACTAGTGCTGGCAGGCACCACAGTCTGTAATTACTCCCCCCAACGATCCCCAAGCCGAACATCAGTATCCTTCTGTTCAACCCAATGCTCGCCGCTCTCGGTCAGTTCCTTCTTCCAGAAAGGCACACTGGTCTTGAGAATATCCATCAGGAACTGGCAGGCAGCAAAAGCATCCTCCCGATGGGCGCTGGCCACTCCCACAAACACAATCTGATCCGTCAGCTTCAGGGTACCGACCCGGTGGATGACGCGCACAGCACGCAGCTGCCAACGCTCCCGCGCCTGCCGGATCAGATCCTCAATCACCTGTTCCGTCATGCCCGGATAATGCTCCAGGTACAGGCCGGTCACGCCACTGAGATCACCGCTATCCCGCACCAGTCCGGTAAAAGTCGCAATGGCACCGGTACCACCGCCACTGTCCCTCAGGCGGGCATACTCCTGCGCCACATCAAAATCCGCCTCACCGACCCGAACTTCGGACATGGCTAACCTCCCGTTACCGGCGGAAAGAAAGCGACCTCATCGCCGGGCTGAACCGGTGTTTCCGGTCTGGCCATGGCCTGGTTGACCGCGATCATTACCGGCTGACCCTCCACCAGTTGCTGCCAGGGGCCGCCCCGGCTGGCCAGTTGTGCCAGCAGGTCGCCGGCGGTCCGCGCCCCGGCGCAGGGCACGGACTCACCGTCCGTGTCCAGCTCCTCCCGCAGGCGTGCAAAATAGCGAATGGTTACGGTGTCTTCGGCCATGGCGTTACCCGAGCAGTTCACTGAAGGAATAATAGCGAATGATATCACCCGGGGTGACGGTGGTGTCCTCCGACACAACCGCCAGCCCATCGCCCCAGCAGGCGGAACTCAGCACGCCGGAACTCTGGTTGGGGTAGGCCTTCACGGTTACCCCGTCCGGGCCATCTTCCTTGCGGGCCCTGAGAAATTCCCGCCGGATGGAGGCCTTGTCCACCGTGAAACCGGCGGGCAGGGGCTCCCCGATAGGGCGATAGCGGCGGTTTCCCTGACAGTGGCGGATATAGGGCAGCCCTGCTACCAGGAAGGTCACCAGCACCGCGGCCGGATTGCCCGGCAGGCCCAGAACCGGAACGCCGCCAATGGCACCAAACGCCAACGGTTTGCCCGGTTTGATGGCCAGACGCCACAGGGAAAGCTCGCCTTCCTTCTCCAGCACCGCCCGCACATGGTCTTCCTCGCCCACGGAAACACCGCCGCTGGTAATGATCAGGTCCGCCTCTTTAGCGGCGGTCAGCAGGCTGTCGCGGGTGGCACCCCGTTCATCACGGAGAGTCTCGCAACGGATGATCTCGCAACCCACGGCCTCCAACAGCCCGCTCAGGGTGAAGCGGTTGGTGTTGTAGATCTGCCCCGGCTGGAGTGGCTGGCCCGGGTCCACCAACTCATCGCCGGTGGAGAATACCGCCACCCTCAGGCGGCGAAGTACCGTGACCTCACCGATGCCCATGGAACCCAGCAGGCCCATTTCCTGGGGACGAATGGGGGTGCCGGCGGAGAGGGCAGTGTCGCCCTGTTTCAGGTCCTGGCCCTGGCGCCGGATGTTCTGGCCGGTTTCCACCGCAGCGGTAATGGCAATGCCGCTGTCCTTTTGCTCGGTGCGTTCCTGCATCACCACGGCATCGGCGCCGGCGGGGATTTCCGAGCCGGTAAAAATGCGTACCGCTGTGCCTGATTCAAGCTCCCCCGGCGGCTCACCGGCGGCGACCCGGCCAGACACCGGCAGCACCGGGTGATCGGCAAGATCCGCGGCGCGCACGGCGTAGCCGTCAACGGCACTGTTGTCCGCCGGTGGTACATCCGCCGGTACGGCGATATCCGCTGCCAGCACACGCCCCAGGGTCTGGTGGAGGGGCAGGGTGGCGGTCCGAGTTACCACCCGCGCCCGGTCCAGCAGGTGCGCGAGCGCGTCGTCCAGGGAAGTCAGGTTCTGGCCAGCCATCAACCTGCTGCCCTGTCGCCAATCTGCTCGTCCACCCGGTGCAGGGGCCGGTCCGGCTTACGTTGAACCAGTGCGGCGAAATTGCACGGGCCGTGGCGGCTGTCCAGCTGGGTGCTGAGAATGCCTTCCCAGCCGGTGCGGCAGGCGCCGGTGGAACCGGGCAGGCAGAAAATCACCGTGTGGTTGGCCAGACCGCCGAAGGCCCGGGACTGGATGGTGGAGGTGCCGATATCCTGCTGCGACAGACGCCGGAATTCCTCCCCGAAACCGTCAATCGTCTTGTCCAGCAGCGGAGCCACCGCTTCCGGGGTACTGTCCCGCTCATGGAAGCCGGTGCCGCCGGTGATGATGATCCCGTGGATCTGCGGATCGGCAATCCAGCGGGACATCAGCGCCCGTACCAGGTAGACATCGTCTGGCAGCATGCGCCGGGCGGCAAGCCGGTGACCGGTGGCCAGCAACTGGTCTTCCAGGTACTGACCTGACGTATCCTCCGCCGGGCCCCGGGTGTCGGAAACGGTCAGCAGGGCGATATTGAGGGGGGTCAGTTCACCGGTGGGCGTGCTGCTCATGGAAATCTCCGCAATGTGTTCATTCGTATGGTGACAGTATCCGTATTGATAGCAGCCATTGGAAGGGAATACCCCAACGGGCGTAGGGATAATCCCCTCACCGGAGAGGCCAATCCATTGAGAACCAGGTTTCGTCTTGAAAAATCTGATGCGAAATTGGAAGGCAACACTTGACAGGCGCACTACGGGTAGTCGATTATCCTGTTTGCCTGGCGAACGGTTGTTCTCCTTGTCCCTGGCCCCAATACTTTCCGGACTCCATCACCACCGGTTGCTCCATCTGGCCAGCATCAACTTTTTTTAGCGTTTATCTGATCAATCCGTTCAGGGGCTTCCCTGTCATACCAACTATCGCTTACTTCCATTCCTGATAATCCTACAAACTATGAATCTTACCGAACTCAAGCAGAAGTCCATGCCCGAATTGCTCGATATTGCGCAAGAGATGGGCCTGGAAAACCTGGCCCGGTCGCGCAAGCAGGACGTGATTTTCACGATCCTGAAAAAGCATGCAAAGAGTGGCGAGGACATATACGGCGACGGCGTACTGGAAATTCTGCAGGACGGCTTCGGCTTCCTCAGGTCTGCAGACGCCTCTTACCTGGCGGGCCCGGACGACATCTACGTGTCCCCGAGCCAGATCCGCCGCTTCAACCTCCGTACCGGTGACACCGTCGCCGGCAAGATCCGGCCCCCCAAGGACGGCGAGCGCTACTTCGCGCTGCTCAAGGTCAATGAGATCAACTTTGACCAGCCGGACAACGCCCGCAACAAGATTCTGTTTGAAAACCTGACGCCGCTGTTCCCGGATGAGCGGATGGTGCTCGAGGCAGGCAATGGCAGCACCGAAGACCTGACCTCACGCACCCTCGACCTGGTGGCGCCTATCGGCAAGGGCCAGCGGGGCCTGATCGTATCGCCGCCCAAGGCCGGTAAAACGCTGCTGATGCAGGGCATCGCCCAGGCCATCACCCGTAACAACCCCGAGTGCCATGTGATGGTACTGCTCATTGACGAGCGTCCGGAGGAAGTGACGGAAATGCAGCGCACCGTGCGCGGCGAAGTGATTGCCTCCACCTTTGACGAGCCCCCGGCCCGTCACGTTCAGGTGGCGGAAATGGTGATCGAGAAAGCCAAGCGCCTGGTGGAGCACAAGAAGGATGTGGTTATCCTGCTGGACTCCATTACCCGTCTGGCCCGCGCCTATAACACGGTGATTCCGTCGTCCGGCAAGGTACTCACCGGTGGTGTTGACGCCCACGCCCTGGAAAAGCCCAAGCGGTTCTTCGGTGCGGCCCGTAACGTGGAGGAAGGCGGCAGCCTGACCATCCTGGCGACCGCGCTGGTGAACACCGGGTCCAAGATGGACGAGGTGATTTACGAGGAGTTCAAGGGCACCGGCAACATGGAGGTGCACCTGGATCGCAAGATCGCCGAGAAGCGGGTTTACCCGGCCCTCAACATTCGCAGCTCCGGCACCCGCCGTGAAGACCTGCTGATGACCGAGGCTGATATTCAGCGAATCTGGATCCTGCGCAAGCTGCTGCACTCCATGGACGACGATACCGCCGCCATCGAGTTCCTGCTCGACAAGCTCAAGGACACCAAGACCAACGACGAATTCTTCCAGTCCATGAAGCGTCGTTAACCCACCCCCTTGTGCTTCCGACCCTTTGCTCCGGTGAGGGCATTCTTCCAGGGTCGGGGATTCGGGGGCGGGATGTATCTACGGCGTGTCCGGAAAGATCCATCCCGCCCCCGGATCGTACTCCAGACTCCGCCCTTAAACGTTCTCCGCGCCCAGCCACCGGAGCTAACCATGAAATACAGCGACCTGCGTGACTTTCTGGCCCAGCTCGAACAACAGGGTGAACTGAAACGCATTTCCGTGGAGGTGGACCCCCACCTGGAAATGACCGAGATCTGTGACCGTACCCTGCGGGCCGGAGGGCCGGCGTTACTGTTCGAAAATCCCAAAGGCTATGACATGCCCGTGCTGGGCAACCTGTTCGGTACACCGAAACGGGTCGCCATGGGCATGGGGCAGGACAGCGTTACTGCCCTGCGGGATGTGGGCAAGCTGCTGGCCTATCTGAAGGAACCGGATCCCCCCAAGGGCTTCCGGGATGCCATCGAAAAGCTTCCATTGTTCCGTCAGGTCATGCGCATGAGCCCCAAGGTGCTGCGCTCGGCCCCCTGTCAGGATGTGGTGCTGGAAAAGGACGATGTGGACCTGGGCAGGATTCCGGTCCAGCACTGCTGGCCCGGAGACGCCGGACCACTGGTGACCTGGCCGCTGGTCATTACCCGTGGCCCCCACAAGGAGCGCCAGAATCTGGGCATCTACCGCCAGCAGGTCATCGGCAAAAACCGCCTGATCATGCGCTGGCTCGGCCATCGCGGTGGCGCACTGGATTTCCAAGAGTGGCAGCGGGCCCATCCCGGTGAACCCTTCCCCGTGGCGGTGGCCCTGGGGGCTGACCCGGCTACCATCCTGGGTGCGGTCACACCGGTGCCGGATACCCTGTCGGAATATGCCTTTGCCGGTCTGCTCAGGGGCGCCCGTACCGAGCTGGTCAAGGCCGCACTGAGTGACCTGCAGGTGCCGGCCAGCGCCGAAATCGTGCTGGAGGGCTTTATCTACCCGGATGACGCCGCCCCGGAAGGGCCGTTCGGTGACCATACCGGTTATTACAACGAGGTGGACCAGTTCCCGGTGTTTACCGTGGAGCGCATCAGCCACCGCAAGGATCCCATCTACCACAGCACCTACACCGGTCGCCCGCCGGATGAGCCGGCCATCCTCGGTGTGGCGCTGAACGAAGTCTTCATTCCCATCCTGCAGAAGCAGTTCCCGGAGATTGTCGACTTCTACCTGCCGCCGGAGGGCTGTTCCTACCGGCTGGCGGTAGTGACCATGAAAAAACAGTATCCGGGCCATGCCAAACGGGTGATGATGGGGGTGTGGTCATTCCTGCGCCAGTTCATGTACACCAAGTTCGTGATTGTCACCGATGACGACGTCAATGCCCGCGACTGGAATGACGTGATCTGGGCCATGACCACCCGCATGGACCCGGCCCGGGACACGACCCTGGTGGAGAATACCCCGATCGACTATCTGGATTTCGCGTCGCCCGTGTCCGGTCTTGGCTCCAAAATGGGCCTGGATGCTACCAGCAAGTGGCCCGGCGAAACCGACCGGGAATGGGGCACCCCCATCACCATGGATGATGAGGTAAAACGCCGGGTGGACGAAAAATGGGACAGCCTGGGGATTGAAACTCCCCATCGTCGTCCCGAGTGATATGGCCAGAGATTCGTTTCGTACCACACTTTATCCCTCTGAACTAAGCTTCAAGTGCCGCGCCGATGAGGATCTGCTGACCTCCGCCGCGAGCGCCGGTATTGCCGTACCGGTTTCGTGCCGTAACGGCGTTTGTGAAATCTGTGAGGCGCGCCTGCTTGCCGGCGAGGCCCTCAGCACCCGAAACCAACAGACCATCAGGGTCGGTGATCGCCTGATGATGTGCCGTACCGAGGCCATTACCGACCTGGAGCTGGAGATAGACACCGTTATGGCCGCAGGACAGAACCCGCCCAAGACCTTTCAGGCCAAAGTGGCCGATGTACGTTCCATCAGTCACGATGTCTATCGTGTGGAACTGCAACTGAACCGTCGCCGGGAGCTTACCTTCCATGCCGGTCAGTACCTGTCGGTCAACCTGCCGGATGCGGAGCCCTGCTACTTTTCCATCGCCAGCAGCCCTCTGGCTCAGGCCATCGAGCTGCATATACAGGCAACCCCGGAGTGGGTCTCGGCCCAGAAGGTGATTGATGCCATCATCGAGGGCCCGGAAGTGACGGTGGAGTTGCCCCACGGCAAGGCCTGCCTGGCGTCGGCTCCGGAGAAGCCCCTGTTGTTCGTGGCAGCGGGCACCGGCTTTGCCCAGGTAAAGAGTATGGTGGACTATCTGCGGGAAACCCGTTTCGACCAGCCCGCGACGCTCTACTGGGGTGTGCGCCGTCCGGAGGATATGTACCTGAGGGGGCTGGCGGAAACCTGGGAGCGGGAGTGGGAGCCGTTCACCTTCGTGCCGGTGGTGGGTGACGATGACGACAATGACTGGAGCGGCCACCACGACCAGTTGGTGGATACGGTTCTCCGGTCCGGTACTGACTGGAGCAACGTCCAGGTCATGGCCAGCGGTTCACCGACAATGGTGTATACCCTGATGGACGCCCTGATCGAGGCGGGCCTGCCAGAGTCCGAGTTCTATTCCGATGTGCTGGAGTATGCACCCCGGGACTGACTGGTTTTTTAGCCACGGAAAAACGAAAGAATTTTCCGCCACGAAATCCACGAAAAAACACGAACAAAGCTGACTGATTAAAAGCCAAAACGTCTTTGTCTTTAATTTCGTGTTCTTTCGTGGATTTAGTGGCCAAAAACGTCTTTATCTTTTGCTTTTTTCCGTGTTTTTCCGTGGATTCCGTGGCAAAAATCTCTACAGGCGGGTAAACACCGCCACCTGCGTAGGCGGCCCGAACTCCGGGTCGTCCTCACCGATACCGTTGAACCTGACCTGATACCCGGACTGTCTCGCGGTCGTGGTGCACCATTTGCGGAACTTGTCGCGGTTCCATTCGAACTTGTGGTCCGGATCGCGGAATTCACCTGGGCGAAGTCCATACAGCGGATTGTATTCAGCATTGGGGGTGGTCATCACCAGCCAGCCCGGGCGGTAGTGGTCGAAAACCGCCCGCTGGACTTCCGACAGTCGACCCGGGGGCACATGCTCGATGGTCTCCACCATGGCGGCCGCGTCGAAGCCGGAGAGCTTCAGGTTGCTGTCCGTATAGCTACCCTGCAGAAGCGATACCCGGGATTCGTCGGGTGCGATTTCCTCCAGCATGGTCCGGGCCTGCCTGAGGGAGAGACCGGACTGTTCCACGCCGGTGATCCGGGTATAGCCCGGCTCCTGTACCAGCCGGCGCAGCAGCGAACCACTGCCGCAACCCAGGTCAACCACGCTTCTCGCGCCGGACCCAAGGATAAGTGCGGCTACCCGGTCCAGGCGCTCCTCATGAAGTGAACTGGACTGGGTATCCATCAGACGATGGCCTCATGGATCGGAGGTCGCTCGTCCCTCAGATGAGTGGCCAGCGCCACGCCGGTTTCGCTCATGGTCAGGTATGCCTGGTCGGCACCGGCCTCGCGGATCTTGGTCGCCTCATCCGCATAGGCGGTGTGGGCGACCACATAGCCGGTGAATCCCTTCCTGCGCAGCATGCGCGCGGCAATCAGCTTGCCCTCGATATCGTTCATGGCCAGGATCACCGCCTCCAGCCGGGGCATGTCCAGACCCTCCCAGAAAGTGGTGTCTTCGGCATCGGCAAAGACCACGTTGCGACCCTCGTCCGTGTGTTTCTGGGCCTTGGCCGGGTCCGAGTCCAGGCCCATCAGATCCGGTTCCTCTCCGCGCAGGTTGTCATAGGCGGCGGTGCCGGTGCGACCCATACCCATGATGAGAACGCGGGTATCGCCCAGGGAAATGGGCTGTTCGTCCGGGTGGCGGCGGCTGCTTTGCAGCGGAGCCAGGCGATGGGCCAGCCGCTCGTAGATAGGGTGTGCCAGGCGGTTAAGCGGTGCCGATACGATAAACGACAGGGACACGGCAATGGCCAGGGGCACCAGCCAGTCCGGCAGCGCGACACTGGCCACGATCAGGCCGAACTCGCTGTAGTTGGTCAGTGCCAGGCTGGACAGAAAACTGCTGCGGGCCCGCAGACGGAACAGCAGCAGCAGGAAAAAGAACAGCACGCCCTTCAGTGGCAGCACCACAAGGGCCACCAGGGCGTAACCCATGGCGGTGGCATCGGGCAGGCCGCCGATCCCTATCTGCAGGAAAAAGCCCACCAGGAAGATTTCCTTCACACTCCACAGGGATTTCGACAGCTCCTGGGCCCGCGGGTGGTTGGCCAGCATGGCGCCAAAGACCAGAGCACCCAGTTCCGAGCTAAGTCCTACCGCCTCGAAACCGAGCCCACCGATCACCAGCGCCAGCAGCAGCCCCAGCAGCACCAGCAGCTCGTCATGACCACTGGCATCCAGCAGGCGGTAAAGGAGCGGGCGTAGCAGGGGCAGGCCAAACAGCACCAGCGCCCAGTAAGATGGTGTCTTGCCCGCCGCAATACTCATTACCGCCAGGGCGATCAGGTCCTGCATGATCAGAATGCCGATGGCCACGCGACCATGGAAGGCTCTCAACTCCCGCTTGCCCTCCAGGACCTTGGCCGCCAGCACCGTGCTGGAGAAGGACAGCGCCACCGCCAGCAGAATGGCGGTTTTCCAGTCCACCCCTGCAATGTAATAGAGCCCGGGTGCGAAAACCGCGCAGGTAAACCCGAAATGCAGCAGGCTGCCGCCGATTACCTCCGGGCTGACCACGGACTTGAGTTTCAGCTTCAGCCCCACGGTAAACAGCAGCAGCAGGACACCCAGGTGCGCAATATGGTTCAGGGCGTCGGTATCTTCCACGACCAGCGGGGTGAACTCTGTCAGTCCGCTGAGCAGGAAACCGGCGGCCAGGTAGCCTACCAGGGGCGGCAGGCCAATGGCCTTGACGAGAAGGCCCAGGGAAAAGGCAAAGGTGATCCAGAGAGCTTCGGACATGGAAGGGCAAGTTCCTGACTGACAACAAGGGAGCGCATGCAGGTGCTGATTCTAGCGTGAACCAGGGCCTGGTGTCCTCACCGGACCCTGATGATCATGCAACTCCCGGTCAATTGCTGCCGGATTCGCGGACGATCGCGCGGTAGGCGATGTCCTTGCGGCAGAACACACCGTCCCAGTGAATGCGTCCGGCCAGCCCGTAGGCTCTTTGCTGGGCCTCGGTTACCGTGTTGCCCAGCGCCGTCGCACACAGCACGCGGCCACCGTTGGTGATCACTTGCTCACCCTGCATGCGGGTGCCGGCGTGGAAGACTTTTTCGCCATCGGTTTCCGTCTGCGGGAGTCCGGTAATGGCATCGCCCTTGTTATAGCTACCGGGATAGCCCCCGGCGGCCAGCACCACGCCCACCGCGGCGCGATCGTCCCAGCGGGAGTCGCACTGATCGAGCCGGCCATCAATCGCGGCATTGCACAGCTCGACCAGGTCCGACTGCATGCGCAGCATGATGGGCTGGGTTTCCGGGTCGCCGAAGCGGCAGTTGAATTCAATCACCTTGGGTGCGCCGCTGTCGTCGATCATCAGGCCGGCGTAGAGGAAGCCCCTGTAGGGGTGGCCTTCCGCCGCCATGCCCCGGACCGTCGGGTAGATGACCTCGTCCATAACGCGCTGGTGCACATCGGCGGTGACCACCGGTGCGGGAGAGTAAGCACCCATGCCACCCGTGTTGGGCCCGGTGTCGCCGTCACCGACCCGCTTGTAGTCCTGGGAGGTGGCCATGGGCGCCACATGCTCACCGTCCACCACGACGATAAAGCTGGCTTCCTCGCCGTCCAGGAATTCCTCGATCACTACCCGGCTGCCGGCATCGCCGAAGGCATTGCCCGCCAGCATGTCACGGATCGCCGCTTCTGCCTCCTCCAGGGTCATGGCAACGATCACGCCCTTGCCTGCAGCCAGGCCATCGGCCTTGACCACGATAGGGGCGCCCTGTTCACGGACATAGGTCAGGGCCTGGTCAACATCGGTGAAGTTGGCGTAGGCGGCGGTGGGAATCCGGTGGCGCGCCAGGAAGTCCTTGGTGAAGGCCTTGGAGCCTTCCAGCTGGGCGGCTCCCTCGGTGGGGCCGAACACCCGCAGGTTACGGGCTTCGAACCGGTCCACAATGCCCGCCACCAGGGGCGCTTCCGGACCGACAATGGTCAGGCCGACGTCGTGGGTGGCGGCGAAGTCGGCCAGCGCGTCCAGCTCCATGACATCGATGGATACGTTCTCCAGGCGTGGTTCCAGGGCGGTACCGGCATTGCCCGGGGCCACGAACACCCGGTCGGCGTGCGGTGACCGGGCGGCCTTCCAGGCCAGGGCGTGTTCGCGACCGCCGTTGCCAATAATCAGGATGTTCATATTGTTCTGTCCTTTAATGGCCGAATTTAGTGGCGGAAATGGCGCATGCCGGTGAACACCATGGTAATGCCGTGCTCGTTGGCGGCATCGATCACTTCCTGGTCCCGCATCGAACCGCCGGGCTGGATCACTGCCGTAATACCGGCTTCGGCGGCGGCGTCGATACCGTCGCGGAACGGGAAGAAGGCGTCGGAGGCCATCACCGAACCCTTTACCTCCAGGTTCTCGTCTGCGGCCTTGATGCCGGCAATTTTCGCGCTGTAAACGCGGCTCATCTGGCCGGCACCAACGCCGATGGTGCGACCGGCACGGGCATAGACAATGGCGTTGGACTTGACGTACTTGGCCACTTCCCAGGCAAACAGCAGGTCGTTCAGCTCGTCCTCGGAAGGCTGGCGCTCGGTGACCACCTTGACGTCGTCCATGGCGACCATGCCCAGGTCCCGTTCCTGTACCAGCAGGCCACCGGTCACCCGCTTGAAGTCCATGGTCTGTACTCGCTCACTGTCGAACTCACCGCAGGCCAGCAGGCGCACATTCTTCTTGGCGGCCACCAGTTCCACGGCCTCGGGGGCGATGGTGGGGGCGATAATCACCTCTACGAACTGGCGGTCGATAATGGCCTGGGCGGTTTCGCTGTCCAGTTCCCGGTTGAAGGCAATGATGCCGCCGAAGGCAGAGGTAGGATCGGTGGCAAAGGCCAGGTCATAGGCCTGGCGGATGTCGGCACCGATGGCCACGCCGCACGGGTTGGCGTGCTTGACGATGACGCAGGCCGGGTCGGCAAACGGCTTGACGCATTCCAGGGCGGCATCGGTATCGGCCACGTTGTTGTAGGACAGCTCCTTGCCCTGCAGCTGTCTGGCGGTAGCCACGCAGGCCTCCCGGGGCGAACGCTCGGTGTAGAATGCGGCGCGTTGGTGGGGGTTCTCGCCGTAGCGCATGTCCTGCACCTTCACGAACTGGCTATTGAAGGTGCGGGGGAAGTCGGCATTGTCGTTGTCCGCTGTGCGCCCGCCCAGGTAGTTGGCAATGGCGCCATCGTAGCCGGCGGTGTGCTCGAAGGCTTTGACCGCCAGGTCGAAGCGGGTGGCATGGGTCAGATGGCCGTCATTGTCTGCCAGCTCGTTCAGTACCCGGCTGTAGTCGGAGGCGTTGACCACAATCGCCACATCATTGTGATTCTTGGCCGCGGCGCGAACCATAGTGGGGCCGCCGATATCGATGTTCTCGATGGCGGTGGCCAGGTCGCAGTCCGGGTTGGCCACGGTGTCCTCGAACGGGTAGAGGTTGACCACCACCATGTCGATAGGGTCGATGCCATGCTCGCCCATGATGGCGTCATCGGTGCCCCGGCGCCCGAGAATGCCGCCGTGGATCTTCGGGTGCAAAGTCTTGACCCGGCCATCCATCATTTCCGGGAAGCCGGTGTAGTCGCTGACTTCGGTGACCGGGACCTGGTTTTCCTTCAGCAGGCGGAAGGTGCCGCCGGTGGAGAGGAGTTCAACGCCGGCTTCGGTCAGTTTGCGACCGAATTCCACAATGCCGGTCTTGTCGGAAACGCTGATCAGGGCGCGACGAACAGGAGTGCTTGACGGTTGTGCCATTTTCGATGCCTTCTTGAAACAGGAAAGGCCTCGCGAAATGATTCCGGGAGGCCTTGGGAAATCCAGTTGATTATAGCAGACCGTACTGCTTCAGCTTCTTTCGCAGCGTACCGCGATTGAGCCCAAGCATGGTGGAGGCCTTGGTCTGGTTGTTGCGGGTGTATTTCATCACCTGTTCCAGAAGGGGGGCTTCCACCTCCGACAATACCAGCTGGTAAACCTCCGTGACGGGGGCGCCGTCAAGCTGGGCGAAATAGTTTTTCAGGGCCACTTCGACGCTGTCGCGCAGGGTAACCGAGTTACCGGTGCTGCTGACAGTCTGCAGAGTGGGCTGATCGTCGTTGGCGGAAGGCGCCAGGTTGTCGTTTGCCAGGGTTTCAGCGCTCATGCTGCGAATACCTCTCCATTTCGTAAGGCTGCAAAATACTGTTGGATACTGTCGGACTGTGCCGTGGCACATTCCAGCGTATTGAAACGCTTTCTGAACTGTTTGCCGGCATCATGGGACTGCAGGTACCAGCCCACATGCTTGCGGGCGATGCGAACGCCCATGGGGTCACCATAAAAGAGATGCAGCTGCTCCAGGTGCTCCAGCAGAATGCTTTCCACCTCGTCCAGGGGTGGCGGCGTTGCCGGTCTGCCGGTTTCCAGAAACTCCAGGACTTCCCGGAAGATCCACGGACGCCCCTGCGCCCCCCGGCCAATCAGCAGGCCGTCGGCGCCGGTATACCGCAACACGTCCCGTGCCTTGCCGGGGCTGGTGATGTCGCCGTTGGCGAACACCGGAATGCCGACGGCGGACTTCACCGCGGCGATGGTGTCGTACTCCGCCTCGCCCTTGTAGGCGTCCGCCCGCGTGCGGCCATGAACGGCCAGCGCCTGTATGCCCGCCTCTTCGGCCATGCGGGCAATGGTGACCGCATTACGGTTGTCACGGTCCCAGCCAGTGCGCATCTTCAGGGTGACGGGAACGTTCACCGCCCGCACCACGGCATGCAGGATGTCCTTTACCAGGGCCTCATCCTTCATCAACGCGGAACCGGAGGCCTTGTTGCAGACTTTCTTGGCCGGGCATCCCATGTTGATGTCGATGATCTGCGCACCGTGTTCGGCGTTCATGCGGGCGGCATTGGCCAGCATGTCGGCGTCACCGCCGGCAATCTGCACCGAGCGAGGCTCCGGCTCACCGGTATGGTCCAGTCGCAGGCGCGACTTGCGGGTATGCCACAGTGACGAGTCGGCAATCACCATCTCGGACACCGCCAGACCCGCACCCATGCGACGGCACAGTTGCCGGAAGGGGCGGTCTGTCACACCGGCCATGGGCGCGACCACCAGCGAGTTGGGCAGGGTGTAGGGCCCGATCTTCACCGTGGGCAGCATACGTCTGTGTCCGTTGTCGGTTTCCGGAGGTCCGTCTGAAACTACCATACCTCACCGGCGAACTCCTGACTGTGGAGTCTGTCAGCAATGGGCGGTCATTTCAGGGGGCGACAATGATACCGCCGGGTGAGAGGCTATTGAAGGCCGTGAGGGCGTAAAAAACTGATTATTTTTCGTTCTTTCTGGTTGACTTTTGTGCGGCCTGCTGTCCATCGCAGCGGATTGATGCCGGTCGCTTCATGAGTCATTGCCGCGGTTAACGAAGCGAAGATTATAGTTAACCGCATCCCGGCCGGGGTCACGGATACTGATGGCGATCCGCACTGGCGTGCCCGGTGGCATGGTGCTCAGATCGGTGCCTTCACCTTCCAGGTAATCTTCCGGCGGGAAAATACTCTGGGCCACCACATCGCCGTTCAGGTTCGAGAAGGTGAGTGCAATGGACGGAAACGGTTGTTCGAACTCGGCCTGGTTGATGATCACGGCATCCACCAGCAGGGCACTGCGGTTTTCCGGATCGGTACGCACCACCAGCTTGCGGCTTTGTATGCGGTCCATGGCGACCAGTGGTTCAAGTTCGCAACCGGCGTATTCGCAGGCCTTTTCGTACCAGGGGCGCAGTTCCGGAATGGCCGCCAGACGGTCGAACTGGAACCAGGCCACCTGGGACACCAGCCCGGCAATCAGGGCCAGCACTACCAGGGTCCACAGCGCGCCCCGCAAACCCCCGCCCTTGCGGGAATGAACCGCTACCGGCTCCCGGGAGAGCTGTTCATAGGGCGAGAAATCATCCAGTGGCGGGAAGGTGCCGCCAGTAGTGGCGTCTTGCCGGCGGGCCGGGCCTGCCGGCGCCTCCTCCGGCGGTGGTGCCGCGGTGATTTCCGTCAGCTCCAGGTCGTCGGTGGATTGAGGCGCGTCGTGCCGGGTCGGTTCGGGCTCCCCGGCAGAGTGTTCCGGCTCGGGCGGTCGCCGGGTCGGCGTGGGTGTCTGTCCTGCCGGCGCCCGGGGTTCTTCGTTCCTGTTGGCCGGGTGGCTGTCAGAAGCGGCTCTGGGCGGCGCATCAGGGAACTCTTCCTGCAGCATGGCCTCGGCCCAGCTTTCGTCAACGTCTTCCGTGTCCTCGTCATCGCCCATGCCGGGGCCTTCGCCAGGGGCTCCCCCATCCCGGAAGCTGTCACTGAGCTCCTCATCGGCGAAGCCCGCTTTTTGCCCGGCGTAGTGACCTTCGACGGCGTCTTCCTCGGGGTTGTCCTCGAAGATGATGTCGTCGTCAGGGTCGGCGGCGCTGAAGCTCTCGTAGGACTCCGTCTCGTCGGAAGGCATACCATTGTCCGTGCCGGTATCGGCGTGAGCGCGGGCATCGAACACTTCCATGCAGTGGCCACAACGTACCTTACCGTTGGCTACGGCCAGCTGCTCATCCGTCACCCGGAAGCGGGTGTCGCAGTGTGGGCAGCGTGTCAACAGACTGGAGGTATCGGCCATCCCTAAATCCTGTAAGGTGTCAGACGTTCAGCAGTGTAAACACACACAGGTTGCTCGTCATCCGTCAATGCGGCGACCTGTGAGGCGTATCCATTCTTCCCGCTGTTCCGGCTCATCCATGATGAACCAGGGCTCGTAGGCGGCCATAACCTCCCGCGCCTGCTGCGCGAGGATGCCGGACAGGACCAGGTGTCCACCGGGGCTGACCCTGGTGGCCAGAGTCGGCGCCAGTTCCACCAGAGGGCCCGCCAGGATGTTGGCCAGCAGGATGTCCGCCCGCGTATCCGGATCGTCTCCTGGCAGGTACAGGTCAAGGCGGGCATCCTCAACCTGGTTGCGGCGGGCGTTGTCGCGGCTGGCCTCCAGGGCCTGGGCGTCGGTGTCCACGCCAATGGCATGGTCGGCTCCCAGCAGTAATGCCGCCAGTGCCAATATGCCCGACCCGCAACCATAGTCGATGACCTGCCGTCCCTCCACCTCGGCACCATCGAGCCACTCCAGGCACAGGGCAGTGGTGGGATGGGTGCCGGTGCCGAAGGCCAGGCCCGGATCCAGCAGCAGGTTGGCGGCCTCCGGATCGGGGGCGTCGTGCCAGCTGGGTACGATCCACAGGCGCCGGCCGAACCTCAGGGGCGTGAAATCGTCCATCCAGGCCCGTTCCCAGTCCTTGTCCTCCACCAGGGTGACGTCGATTTCCGCCAGTTCCTGCTGGGTCTGCTGGTGCCAGGCGTCACGAATGTCAGCGCAGATCCGGTCTATGTCCTGGTCGGCATCAAACAGGCCGGTGACCCGGGTGTCGCTCCACAGGGGCGTGGTGCCCGGGTCCGGCTCGAAGATGGGCTGATCGGCGGCGTCTTCCATGGTGACGGCATCGGCGCCCATCTCCATGAGAAGATCTTCCAGCTGATCCGCATTGTCCGGGTCAGCCGGAATCTGCAGTTGTATCCAGGGCATATCAGTCCCGCATCAGCTTTTCGAGGTAGTGGATGGTGAAATCCACACTCTTGAAGCCGCCGTCCCTTACCAGGTTGCGGTGCAGGGACTGGTTGGTCTTGATGCCTTCCACCAGCAGTTCATCCAGGGCATTTTTCATGCGACGGCGGGCAATTTCCCGGTCATCGCCCCAGGTAATCAGTTTGGCCACCAGTGAATCATAGTAGGGCGGTACCGTATAGCCACTGTACAGGTGAGAATCCACCCGGATGCCATTGCCGCCGGGGGCATGGAAATGCTTCACCTTGCCGGGACTGGGCGCGAAGGTTTTCGGGTCTTCGGCGTTGATCCGGCATTCCAGGGCGTGGCCCGAAATGTGGATATCGTCCTGGCTGTATTGCAGCGGCAGGCCGCTGGCAATGCGAAGCTGTTCCCGGACGATATCAACGCCGGTGACCATTTCGGAAACCGGGTGCTCCACCTGGACCCGGGTGTTCATCTCGATGAAGTAGAAGGCGCCATCCTGGTACAGGAACTCAAAGGTGCCGGCACCGACGTAGCCGATCTCCTTGCAGGCGTCGACACAGGCCTTGAGGGTCTTTTTGCGGGCCTTGGGGTCAATATTCGGCGCCGGAGCTTCCTCGAGGATCTTCTGGTGACGGCGTTGCATGGAACAGTCGCGGTCGCCCAGATGAATGACGTTGCCGTGGGTGTCCGCCAGTACCTGAACTTCCACATGACGCGGGCGTTCCAGATACTTCTCCAGATACACGGTGGCGTCGCCGAAGGAGTTCTTGGCTTCGCTCTGGGTGACCTGAATCCCCTTCAGCAATGCGGCCTCGGAGTGAACCACCTGCATGCCGCGGCCACCGCCACCGGAGGCAGCCTTGATGATGACCGGGTAGCCAATTTCACGGGCGATACGGATTGTGCGCTCATCGTCGTTGTCGATGGGGCCGTCGGAGCCGGGCACAGTAGGCACACCAGCCTTGATCATCGCGCTGATTGCGGAGACCTTGTTGCCCATCAGCCGGATGGTCTCGGCGCGGGGGCCGATGAAGGTGAAGCCGCTTTTCTCGACCTGCTCGGCAAAATCGGCGTTTTCCGCCAGAAACCCGTAACCGGGGTGGATGCCCACACTGTCAGTCACTTCGGCGGCGCTGATGATGGTGGGAATGTTCAGGTAGCTGTCCGTGGCGCTGTTGGGGCCGATGCACACGGATTCGTCCGCCAGGCGCACGTGCATGAGGTCACGGTCGACCTGGGAGTGCACGGCAACCGTCCGGATGCCCAGTTCCTTGCAGGCCCTGAGCACCCGCAGGGCTATCTCGCCGCGGTTGGCGATCAGAACTTTGTCAATCATGGCCATGATGTTATGTCACCTGTCGCTCAGGAAATGATTACCAGTGGCTGGTCGAATTCCACGGGCTGACCGTTCTCAACCAGGATTTCGGAGATGGTGCCGCTCTTGTCGGACTCGATCTGGTTCATCATCTTCATGGCTTCGACGATACAGATGACTTCGCCAGCCTTGACGGTCTGGCCCACCTCCACGAAGGATGCCGCAGTGGGTGATGGTGATCGGTAGAAGGTGCCCACCATGGGGGATTTGACCGCATGCCCTTTCGGAGCCTCGGGCTCGGCCGGCGCGGCCGGTTCCGGCGCTGGTGCCGGTGCAGGGGCCTGGTGCTGGGGCGCCGGCATGGGATAGTTGGCGTAGTTTACCGGGGCCTGCTCACGGCGGCGGGAGATGCGAACGGAGTCGTCACCCTCCTGAATCTCCAGTTCTTCAACGTCGGATTCCTCGAGGAGTTCGATCAGCTTCTTTATTTTACGAATGTCCATGGTAGTCAACGTCCCGTGGTATCGGTGTTTATGAGTTGAGTTTTTGCAGGGCGGCGGCAAGCGCCAGATCGTAGCCCTGACTGCCAAGACCGCAGATAACGCCGTCGGCGATATCCGAGAAATAGGAGTGATGGCGGAACGGCTCCCGGGTGTGCACGTTGGACAGGTGCACCTCGATAAAGGGGATGCCGGAGGCCAGCACTGCGTCCCGCAGCGCCACACTGGTGTGGGTGAAGGCGGCGGGGTTGAAAACAAGATAGTCGATACCCTCGGCGCGGGCATCGTGCAGCCGTTCGATCAGTTCGTATTCGGCATTGGATTGCAGGTGCAGCAGATGGTGGCCCCGGTCCGACGCAGTGGCATGCAGCCGGTCATTGATGTCCTGCAGGGTCTCCCGGCCATAAACATCGGGTTCGCGGACGCCGAGCATGTTCAGGTTTGGTCCGTGGAGCACAAGAATGGTGGCCATGATCGGTCTTGCCTTGCTTGTCTTTTGGGGAAATGCCGTATTTTGCCGTATTTTGTGCCCATAATGCGTCGTGAATCCCGTTGGTTCAACAGTTTTTGACAAACGATCGTATGAATTCCGGGTCCGCCGCGGGATTTGTTGCGCCTGATGACATATTTTCGACGTTTGCAGGAGTTCCGTCCATAAGACTATGGTTTCATGGTTGGAAGCGCAAAGATGTCGCCCGGTTCGCAGCGGATGACGATACGGCCGGGCAAGTACGGTGAGGGTATCCGCCGACGGCTCAGTCGTCGGCGCCGATCACGCAGTTGCGACCGGACTCCTTGGCTTTGTACAGCGCCTCGTCCGCCCGCTCGCAAAAGGCGGAGGCCGGCTCTCCCTGCCAGGCAGCCACGCCACAACTGAAGGTAACGTGAAACTCCCGGTCACCGGCATTCTGGGTCAGCTCTGCAAAGCGCTCGCGAATGTCGTTGATCACGGTGCGGGCATCGCTTTCCCGGGTATCCGGCATGATAACGGCAAACTCCTCACCCCCGTAGCGGCCGATATGGTCGGTCTTGCGCAGCCGCTGCTTGAGGAACATGGACAGGGCCCGCAGGATGCGGTCGCCTATGGGGTGGCCGAAGGTGTCGTTCACCTTCTTGAAGTAGTCCACGTCGATCATGGCGAAACACAGGGGCTGGTCTTTCTGCTGCGTCTTTACGATCTCCTGTTCCAGCAGGTACAGAGTATGGGTGTGGTTGAACAGGCCGGTCAGGCTGTCGCGGATCATCAGCGCCAGCAGCGAACGGGCGCGCCGGCCGCGGTTGTGGATGGTAGCCACCAGGTGTTTCGGATCAATGGGCTTGGTGAGGAAGTCATCGCCCCCCAGGCTCATGGCATGCAGCTGCTTCTGGACATCGTCCTCGGCGGACAGGTAGATGATGGGCACGCTGTGGAAGCGATCCTGCTGGCGGATCACCCGGGCGATTTCCATGCCCGTGCAGCCGGGCATGTACATGTCGAGAATGATGATCTCCGGGTTGAACTCCTCCAGCGCGACAATGATCTGCATGGGATCGGTGATGATGTGGGCGGTCATGCCCGCTTTCCTGAGCACCGTTTCCATGAACTTGGCCTGGGCTCGAGAGTCGTCCAGCACCAATACCCGGTAGGGTTCGACCGCGTTGTTGTGGGTGTAGGTCTCGATTTTCTCGATCAGCTGGCCCGGGTCCACCGCCGGGTAGAAGAACTCCTCGCCGCCACAGCGGGAAGCCCGCAGGCGGGTTTCAATGGTGCCATCCTCGTCGCTGACGAAGATGATGGGAATAGGGGTGTCGTGGCGCTGCTGCAGGGTTTCCACGGTGGCCAGGCCGTTGTCCGGCTGGCCGCCGAAGCCGATATCCATGAGGATGGTTTCGGGCTTGTGCAGGGCGCAGGCCTCCATCAGCTCGGCCGGGGTATCGAAGGCTTCCGCGCGGAAGCCGAAAAACTCCAGCTGACGGATCAGCCGGCTGGCCAGCTCATGATTGCTGAGTGCAACATAGACCGGTGTCTTGCGGTAGACCCGCGGCGGCTCACTGCTCTGGCGATCGGAACGGCGCTGGGTGCTCTGCTCCAGTGACATAACGGCCTCGCGCAGGGCCTGCAGGGCCTCGGCGTCCGGTGCCTGGTGCTCGGGCCACTGCCGGATAGCTGCCATGATGGCCTTGCCGGCGTCGACATAGGCCGACATCTCGAAGCGGCCGGCATAGCGGGCCAGCTTGTCGGCAGCGGCGTTGAGATCCTCCCGGAAGGGGGCGGAGGCCGGGGGATCCGCGTGAATCTTCTGCCAGGTGTCCAGAACGACGCGGGCCTGATTGGTGACCCGGCGGGCGAAATGCTGTCGCAGTTTTTCTTTCTGGGACTCGTCAGTCATGGTGGTGTCAATCTGTCCTGTCCTGGTTGTTCTGGGGTGCCTTCAGAATGTGGAAAGTCCGATGGCCGGGACCTTGCCCCATTTGTGCGGCACCTTTTCTTCGGGATTGCAGGATGTCTTTGTTGCTGCAGTCTATAGTGTTTGTAACCGAAGACGCAGGCAGCGAACTGTAAATCTTTGTGAACCTGAGACGTGGGTACGATCCGGGGCCGGTTTTCGGTAGTTGATACGTCGCAAACTCAAGGTATGGCACGGATGCAGCAGGCAAACCGAAAAATCCGTTCGAGCCGCGTCATCACGTTGCGCACCCTCTTGCTGTTCTTTACCGGCGCTCTGGTGCTCCTGCTTCTGGTGGTCAGCATGGTGATCAGTGCCAGAAGCTTTCATGGTTATGTGATCGAGGAACTGGAGGGGCAGACCCGGGATGCAGCTACCGCCATCGGGCTGTCACTGTCCAATGCCATTGACGCCACCGATACGGTGGCGGTCAGTTCCTTGATCGATTCCATTTTCGACAGCAGCCAGTACCTGGTGGTGGAATTTGTCGACCATGACAATAATGTTGTGGCCGGGCGTTCCCAGCCCCTGGCTGACCTCGGCGTGCCGCGGTGGTTCATCCGGGCGGCGGACCTGCCCAGGCCGGAAGGCACCGCGGCCGTCATGAGGGGCTGGCAGTGGCTGGGGCAGGTGCGGGTGGTCGGGCATCCCGGCAACGCCTACCGTGATCTGTGGCGGGTGAGCCAGTGGCTGATCCTGTCGTCCGTCCTTATCGGCGCCATTGCCATCGCCAGTCTGTACTTTCTGCTGGGCAGGCTGCTGCGCCCCCTCAGGGCGGTGGAGCGTCAGGCCGAGGCCATCGGTCACCGGGATTTCCGCAAGCGTACCCATATCCGGTCGACCCGCGAGCTGAATCAGGTCACCCGCGCCATGAACCAGATGACCGATGATCTTGAGCAGCTGTTTGCCGGTCAGGCAGCGTTGATTGCCCATCTGCGCAGGCTCAATAACGAGGATGCCCTGACCGGACTGGCCAGCCGCAACGCCTTTGATCAGCGGCTGGCGGTTGAGGCCGTTACCGAAGAGGGGCGGCGCCCGGGCAGTCTGGTACTGGTACAGGTTTCCCGCTTTGCCGATGTCAATCAGCATGCCGGACGGCTGGAAGCCGATGCGCTGCTGACCCGCCTGGCCGAATGCGTCCACCAGTTTGTGGACTATCATGCAGGCAGCTTTGCAGGACGGCGCAGTGGTGCCGAGTTTGCGGTTTTCATCCCCGGCGGAGCGCCCGCTGATGCGCTGATCTGGGGGCGGGAACTGGTGGAGGACCTGCAGGCCATTTGCGTGGAGTTTGCCGGTGAGCGCAGTGACGCCCAACTGGATCTTCTGGTCCACGGGGGCGTGGCCGGTACCGGTGATGGGGTATCGGTAAAAACCCTGTTCGAATCGGCGGATACGGCCCTTGCGCGCGCCCAGACCGAGGGTGTTCATCATTGTGAGCTGGCAGACAGTGGTGCCGATGTGCACCATGGCGCGGAAGACTGGCGGCGGCTGTTGACCGATGCCCTGGATCGGGAAGCCCTGTGGCTGTGGGAGCAGCCGGTGATTGCGACGGATGATGAAACCGTGCTCTACCGGCAGGTGTTCTCCCGTCTGCTGGTTGAGCGGGAGTGGGTGAGAGGCAACGCGTTCACGCCGATGGCGGAGCGTTTCGGTCTCATCGGCAGGCTCGATGTTCTGGTATTCCAGCGGGCACTGCAGCGGCTTCGGGAGGAGCCATCAGTGGTGGCCGGTCTGTCCCTGGGTATTTCAACCGTGATGTTGCCGGACATTCCCGAGCGCATCCTGCTGATGTTGAGGGCCGCCGGTACCGATGCCCGGCGGCTGTGGATCGGTATCCCCGAGCAGGCGCTGCATTACCATCGCCAGGAAGCACAGGCGTTTATCCGCCAACTGCGCCGGACCGGGGCCAGTGTGCTGGTGGATCGTTTCGGCGTGGGCGGTATCCCCTTCAGTTACCTGAAGAATCTGTCCATCCAGGCGCTGCGTATTGATTCAAGCTTTGTTCATGGCATTGATCGTCACGAAGAAAACCGGTTCTTCCTGGAGTCGATGATCACCATTGCCCACGGCCGTGGCGTGAAGGTCTATGCCGCTGGTGTGGAAACAGAATCAGAATGGCGTACCCTCAAGGCAGCGGGCATTGACGGTGCCACCGGCTACCACCTGGGCAGGCCCGGACCTGCGGGCGATCCGCCGGTGATCGGGGCGCCTGGGTAAGTTCCTGCCGGCATTGCATAAATCTGACAAATCATTCATCTTTGAAACCGGCTTTACGGTTTATCGGCAAAGGACAGGCGCATATGCTCAACCGACTCAAATCCGTTTTCTCCGGTGGCAGCTCCGGCTACCAGAGCTCATCCGGCGGTTCCGGTCACGGCCGCCCTGTTGGCAAGATCATTATTGCCGTGGTGCTGATCTATCTGCTGGTCACCATTATTCTGGGCATGATCTGGAGCAGTGCACCGGACACCTTTTCCGTTCGTGAGCATACCCGGACGGTGGCGCAGGAGATGGGGCGCGAACCTGTCACCGGTTTTGCCACCACCGCCACCATGATCCGCGTTGCCGAAACCCTGCTCGAAAAACCCGGTGGCTACATTTCCAACGATATCTTTCCCCCGGGACTGTGGATGGACAATATGCCGGCCTGGGAATACGGCGTACTGGTTCAGCTGCGGGATTTCTCCCGGGCCCTTCGCCAGAACATAAGCCGGTCCCAAAGCCAGTCATCGGAGGATCCGGACCTGACCGTGGCCGAGCCCCAGTTCCATTTCGACAGCGGCAGCTGGGCGTTACCATCCACCGAAGGTGAATATCGCCGTGGTATCCGGGCACTGCAAAGCTATCTCGACCGCTTGTCACGCCCGGAGAGCCCTGAAGCCCATTTCTACGCCCGCGCCGATAACCTGAATAGCTGGTTGGCGGATCTGGAAACCCGTTTGGGCAGCCTGTCCCGGACCCTGAGCGAGAGCGTGGGCAAGCCGGAGATCACCGATGCGCTGGCCGGCATCCAGGATTCTGATCCGCTAGCGGAGGAAGAGCGGGGCGAGGACGTCAAGACCCCGTGGCTCAAGATTGACGATGTGTTCTACGAAGCGCGGGGGACCTCCTGGGCACTGCTGCATATCTTCCGTGCCATTGAAGTGGATTTCCGCAAGGTATTGGCGGACAAGAATGCCCAGGCCAGCGTGCGCCAGATCATCATCGAGCTGGAGGAATCCCAGGCCCAGATGTGGAGCCCGGTCATCCTCAACGGCAGTGGCTTTGGTCTGATGGCCAATCATTCCCTGACCATGGCGGCCTATCTGGCCAGGGCCAGCTCGGCCATTTCCGATCTGCGGGAGCTGCTGTCCCGGGGCTGATGACGGGACACAAAAAAGCCGGACCCGAGGGTCCGGCTTTTTTGTGTCAGGGCGTGATCACTTGCCCTGATAGTTGGCCACGGATTCCTCAACGGCCTTGCGGGCCGCCTCGGCATTGGCCCAATCCTGTACCTTGACCCACTTGCCGGGCTCCAGGGTCTTGTAGTTCTCGAAGAAGTGCTGGATCTGGTCCCGCAGCAGCTGCGGCACGTCGTCGATGTCCCTGACGTTGGTATAGGCCTGGGTCAGCTTGTCATGGGGTACGGCTACCAGCTTGGCATCGCCACCGGCTTCATCTTCCATGTTCAGCACGCCCACTGGCCGGCAGCGGATGACCGAGCCCGGCTGCACCGGATAGGGGGTAATCACCAGCACGTCCAGGGGGTCACCGTCATCCGCCAGGGTGTGGGGGATGAAGCCGTAGTTGGCGGGGTAGAACATGGGAGCGGTCATGAATCGGTCGACCATGACAGCGCCCATGTCCTTGTCGATTTCGTACTTGACCGGGGAGCTGTTGGCCGGAATTTCGATGGCTACGTAAATATCTTCGGGCGGGTTCTTGCCGGCCGGGATGTGATCAAAGTTCATGACGGATCCTTCTCTGCGGTATTGGGATTAAGGAACTGCGGTAAAAAGTGGGCGCCATTATACGGGCAACGGTCAGCAACCGAAACACGACCAGAGTCGACCCTGCCGCGCTGTGGGTCAGCCTGCCGCTGGCCGGGTAATGGTCTTTACGCCATCGTGGGTGCCCAGCAGCAATACATCCGCTGGGCGCCGGGCGAACAGACCGTTGGTCACCACGCCCACGATCTGGTTCAGGCGCTCCTCCACATCGATCGGGCGGGACAGGTCCATGTGGTGGATATCGATAATGATGTTGCCGTTATCGGTGGTCACCCCTTCCCGGTAGACCGGGTCACCCCCCAGCCTGACGATCTGGCGGCCCACGTGGCTGCGAGCCATGGGGATGACTTCCACTGGCAGCGGGAAGTCGCCGAGAATGTCGACGCGCTTGGACTCATCGGCGATACAGATAAAGCTGCGGGCAACGGCAGCGACGATCTTTTCGCGGGTCAGCGCGGCGCCGCCGCCCTTGATGAGCTCCAGGCGATCGTTGGTTTCGTCGGCGCCATCCACATAGAATTCCAGCTCGTTGACGGCGTTCAGGTCGTAAACCGGAATGCCATGCGCCTTCAGGCGCTTCGCCGTAGCGTCGGAGCTGGCGACCGCGCCGTCAAAGTCATTGCGAATGTCGGCCAGGTAGTCGATGAAGAAGTTGGCGGTGCTGCCCGTGCCCACTCCGATCACGCTGTCCCGGTCCAGGTAGGGTGCGACATGATCCAGGGCAGCTTTGGCCACCGCCTTTTTGAGTTCGTCCTGTGCCATGCTGGCCTCCGCTCTGGTTGTCAGGGAAAGTGGCGCCGGGCGCGGCGCGAGGCCGACTATTATAGCCCCCACCGGCGGTTCGGTTATAGACGCGGACCGTGCAAAGTTTCTACACTGTGCGTTTGCCCCAGCTCCGGGGCTTCCCGACACCTGTCAAGTCACCCAACTGAACCGGACGTAAAGCACCATGCCGCAACGCTACATCAAAAAGATTCTTGATGCGCGGGTATACGATGTGGCCATCGAAACCCCGCTGACCGAAGCACGCAGTCTCAGCAAGCGTCTGGGTAACAATATTCTGCTCAAGCGGGAAGACCTGCAGCCGGTGTTCTCCTTCAAGATTCGTGGTGCCTACAACCGGATTGCCCAGCTGTCGGATGAGCAGAAGTCCAAGGGTGTGATTTGCGCCTCCGCCGGCAACCATGCCCAGGGTGTGGCACTGGCGTCGAAGAAGCTGGGTATCAAGGCGGTGATCGTCATGCCCCAGACCACGCCGGACATCAAGGTGAAGTCCGTGCGCGACCGGGGGGCGAAAGTGGTGCTCAAGGGGGATGCCTTTGACGAGGCGGCCGCCCACGCCCGGGAACTGATCGCCAAACATGGCTACACCTATATCCCGCCCTATGATGATCCGGATGTGATCGCCGGGCAGGGTACCGTGGCCATGGAGATGATGTGGCAGTTCTCCCATAATCTGCATGCGGTCTTCATCCCTGTTGGCGGTGGCGGTCTGATTGCCGGTATGGCGGCCTACATCAAGTACCTGCGCCCCGAGATCCGGGTCATCGGGGTCGAGCCGGAAGATTCCAACTGCCTGCAGGCGGCCCTGGCGGCCGGTGAGCGGGTGGTGCTGGACGAGGTGGGCATCTTTGCCGATGGCGTTGCCGTACGGCAGATCGGCGAGGCCCCCTGGGAGATCTGCAAGGACAACGTGGACGAGGTGATCACCGTATCCACCGACGAGATCTGCGCGGCCATCAAGGATGTCTTCGAGGATACCCGCTCCATTTCCGAGCCCGCGGGCGCCCTGTCCGTGGCCGGCATGAAAAAATACGTGGAGCGGGAACAGCTGGAAGGCGAGAACCTGGCAGGCATCCTCAGTGGCGCGAACATGAATTTTGACCGGTTGCGTTATATCTCGGAGCGCACCGAGGTGGGCGAGAAGCGGGAGGCCATCCTGGCGGTGACCATTCCCGAGCGGCCAGGGGCGTTCAAGACTTTTATCAATGCCCTGCACAAGCGCAGCATCACTGAATTCAACTACCGCTATTCCGACTCGGAAGCGGCGCGGATATTTGTCGGCATCCAGATCCAGGCGGGTGGTCATGGCCGTGAGGATCTGGTCCAGAGCCTGCGGGAGGATGGCTACCAGGTGGTGGACCTGACCGACAGTGATCTGGCCAAGCAGCACATCCGCCACATGGTGGGCGGCCATGCGCCCACGGTGGACAACGAGAAGGTATTCCAGTTCGAGTTCCCGGAGCGGCCCGGCGCGCTGCTGAAATTCCTGTTGTCCCTGGGCACGCGCTGGAACATCTCGATGTTCCATTACCGCAATCACGGCGCCGCCTACAGCAGGGTGCTGATGGGGGCCCAGGTGAAGGATGCGGAACTGGCGGATTTCGAGGCCATGCTGGACAAGGTCGGGTTCCGCTACAGCAATGAGACGGATAACGAAGCCTACCGACTGTTTCTGGGTGCCGGCAACGGGCACTGATTCCGTTATTGCCCTGCCTGGGGTACCGCCTGATGCCGTCCGGCCTGCTCCGGGTGTATCAGGCGGAGCCACTTTCTCTCTTACGGTTACCGGCGGTTACTGACCGCGAACACACTGTCGACAGAATTTACAAATTTTAATTATAAACAATTGTAAATTCCCGGAGACATGTTACGCTTTTTGTCAATTCTGGGAAACGCCACCATCCCGCTGTTTTTCCAGACAAAGCGATCGTTTCAAACAACAATAATGGCTACATGTATACCAATGGAGGAGATGCAATGAGTCGCAGGCCGGACACGATTCGGACAGTAGTGCTGGCGTTTGTCGTGGGGCTCGCGGTTACCGGATTGACATCATTCCAGGGCGGGGACGATAAGCCCCGTGTATTGCCCGCCGAAATCAGCTCCCAGGGTCAGTGGTCCCAGGCGCAGCGTAATCAGGCCGCACGCACCGAAGGCTGAGCCTCCTCAGCGGGTCCGGTATATTCCGCCATCGGTCACGATGGCATCCAGCGGTATGTCCCAGGGTTCCACAGGCAGCTTGTCCACCCGTTGTAGCTCATGGGCCAGGCCGATCAGCGCCGGTCTCAGCCGGGGTCTTATCCGGGTAAATGCCAGAGTGCGATCATAGAAACCGCCGCCCATCCCCAGGCGTCCGCCTTCCTCATCGAACCCCACCAACGGCATCAGGATCACATCCAGTGACCAGGCCGGCCTTATCAGGCGATGATGAAAGACCGGTTCCGGTATGCCAAAGCGGTTGGGTGCCATGGGGGTGTGCTCGTCATAGCGGCAGAACGCCAGTTGGCCGGAGTGAATCGGGTGCAGCACTGGCAGGTAGAAGTGCACGTTCCGGCGGCGGGTCTGAGCCATGAAAGTCAGCGGGTCAATTTCCCCGTCATTGGGCAGATACAGGGCAATGTTGCGGGCGCCTACGACCCGGGGGTGCTTGCGCAGGGAGTTGGCCAGCTCTATCGCGGCCAGTTTCTGCTGTTCGGGGTTGAGAGCCCGTCTCGCCTCGCGGAGGTGTTTTCTCAGGGCCTTGCGGTCCCGGGCGGATTCCGGCTCGAAATCTGAGAGATTCTGAAAGGTGTGAGGCACGTCGGATATTGAATCTGGTGAAATAAGCTTCCCGGGCTGCCGTTATCGGATGTGGCCCTTGAACCCAAAGTTCAAGGTGGTGGCCGCTGTGACATATTAGGCTTTCCCCTGCGTGGGGGACTTGCTCACAATGCCCTGAAGTAGCCACCTGGGTATTGCGCATCGGCTCGAGGACGAATCCGACCAGCGAACAGCCCAGGAAGTCGGCTTCATTATACGGCCACTGACCGGGGCCATTGCAACAGCCATCAGTGATTTTTCTGTCAGCCAGCGGAGTGGTCGTTTTCCGTTACTTCATGGCTGCCGCCGAGGGCGGTGTCCAGCTTTTCATCCATGCTGCGGAGTAGCTGATCGGCATCACCGGAAACCTTGTTGTCGTCCAGCAGTTCGTGGGTGATGTTCAGTGCCGCCATAACGGCAATGCGTTCGGTGCCCAGAACCTTGCCGGTGGTGCGGATTTCCCGCATCTTGTTGTCCAGGTGGCGGGCTGCTCGGCGCAGGGCATCCTGCTGGTCTTCCGGGCAGGCGACCAGGTAATCCTTGTCGAGAATGTTGACTTCGACCGTGGTGGGGGACTTTGGCATCAGTGGTGCTCCAGGGCTCTGAGTCGGCCGATCATGGCTTCAATGCGGTTCTTGGCCTGGTCGTTGCGCTGGATAAGCTGGGCCCGTTCCCGGTTCCATTCGTCCTGAAGCTCACGCATGGCGGCGTTGTCCTGCTCCAGCTTGCGACAGCGCTCAATAAGACGGTCCAGTTTGTCCGCCATGGCCTGCAATTCTGACTGTTCCATAGACTTTCCGGTACTTGGCGGGGCCGTCTGATACCGGCGGCCCCTTTCGGTCTGACACTCTTGCTCTGACACTCTTGTTGCTCTGGTACTTCGGTTGGCCACCTCTGGTCCAGAGGCGCCAGCGGTCCGCCGTCGATTAACGAATCGGCCAGACGGATCGCTGCCTTGGGGCCACCGCCTGCAAGACACTATAAGTGGGCTATGGGAAAGGGTCAATTTGCCAGTCTGTCATCTTGCTGTGACCGCTGTCCCAACCCGGGAAGCCGTCCTGACGTGACTCCGGGCATCAGAGGCGGTGCTGTTGCCATTCCGGGGTCACCAGGCCCGGGTCAGCCGGTCATATCCTCCGCTACGCCCCAGGCACCCCGGCGACTCCCCATTCGCCAGGCCCTGGCGGCAGGGATCAGGCCCACCAGTAATCCGGCGACCGGCACAGCGGCCAGCAGCGCCCCCTCCAGTGCGGTGGGAGCGCGCAGGGAAATGGCGATTCCCCAGATCTCCAGCAACCAGGGGCTGATCAGAGCCAGCAACAGGTACCAGAAGCCGGCGGCCAGCAGTGATGCCAGCAGCGCCAGCCCGCTGCACTCCAGCAGGTACAGGCTGGCGATCAGGGCGGGGGACGCACCGTTGGCTCTGAGCACCGCGATTTCCTGGTGCCGGTGGGATTGCAGCGTGAGCAGCACCGTTACCAGTCCGGCCAGGCTGGTGACCACCACGAAGGCGGTGATCGCCAGCAGGATAAACTCGAACTGGCCCAGCACCTGCCAGAGCTGTGACAGCGCCACGCCCGGCAGTATCGCGGACAGCGGCTCGGCGTCGTTCTGGTTGATGTCCCGCTGGATCCGGAATGTCAGAATCTGCCGCTCCACGCCGGCCAGTGCGGCGGTCACGGTGTCTGGCGTCAGCGCGCGCTCCCGGGCCGCTTCCGCCGACAGGGTGCGCCCGGGAGCCGGAACGCCGGCTTCCCAGCCGATGTGGATGGCTTCCAGCCCCTCCAGACTGACGTACACGCCCCGGTCCACCGGTGTGCCGGTTGGGGCGAGTATGCCGCTGACCCGGAAGGGGTGCTTGTCATGGTTGACGAAGCTGGTGCGGCCACCACCATGGGACAGCACAATGTCGTCACCCACCTGATGCTCAAGCTGGCGCGCGACCCGGGAGCCCAGCACCACATCAAACAGGTCGCTGAACCATTGCCCTTCTGTCAGCGCCAGCGGCTGGCCGTCACCGTACTGATAATGGTCCAGGAAGCGTTTGTCCGTGCCCACCACCCGGAAGCCCCGGTAGCCGTCGCCCAGGGACAGGGGTACCAGCCAGTCAATGCGTTGGTCCTGCTCCAGGGACTCGAAGGTGGACCAGCGCAGGTTGTTGGTGGCCTGGCCGATGTGGAAGACCGAGTACAACAGCAGGTTGAGCTGACCACTGCGGGCGCCAATGATCAGGTCGGTCCCGGACACGGCGTTGCTGAAGGACTGGCGAACTTCGGTGCGCAGGTATTGCACCCCCAGCAGCAGCGTCACGCTGAGGGTCAGCGTCAGGGTGACCAGCAACAGCACCCGGCGCCGGTGCCACAGGCTGGCAGCGGCCAGGGACAGGGCAAGTGCCGGTTTCATGGTCTGCTCTCCTGCCCGGATGACAGTTCCAGGTGTTGCGTGAAATGCTCCGCCAGGGCGGGGTCATGGCTGACAAAGACCACGCTGGAGCCGTTGGCGGCGGCCTGATCCAGTAGCAGGCGCACGAAGCGGTCGCGGTTGTCGGTATCCAGGGCCGACGTGGGCTCGTCCGCCAGGATCAGTGGAGGCGCACCAATCAATGCCCGGGCAGCGGCCACCCGTTGTTGCTGCCCGATGCTCAGGGTGGAGGGCTTGCGTGTCAGGCAGTCAGCGGGCAGGTCCAGTGCCTGTAGCAGCGTCCGGGCCGTCTGTTGCGGCTGGCCGGCTTTGCGGTGGCGGATGGCGGAAAGCCGGCAGGGCAGGGTGACGTTGTCCAGGGCGTTCAGGTAGGGCACCAGGTTGAACTGCTGGAAGATCACCCCGGTGCGGTCGGCCCGCAGCCGGTCCCGGTCGCCACCGCTCAGCCGGGCCAGGTCCTGGCCGTGAACTTCCAGGCCGCCTTCCAGGGGTCGGTTGAGGCCGCTGAGCAGGCTCAGCAGCGTACTCTTGCCACTGCCGCTGGGGCCACGGATAAACAGGTGGTCGCCGCTGGGCAGCCGGATATCCGGAAAAGCCAGGGTGGTACTCTGGTCTGGCCATTGCCAGCGCAGGTTTTCTGTCTTGATTACCATGTGTCGATCATGCCCGTGATTGAGGTAAAAAACAGGGTTGTTGTTGCATAAGGTTTCCCCCGGGTAACCTGCCGTCACTGTAAAGCCGGTGGCGACCGTGGCATCATACTCCGACAGACACCCCCGGAGAGCCATTGATGATCCTTCCCTCCCCCTTTGCTGTGCTGCGGCATGTGCTGACGCTCTGTCTTCTGCTATCCGTGGCCAGCGTCAGCACCGCCGAAGAAAGCTGGCCGGAACTGGACTGGCTCGAATTGATGCCGGAGGAAGACCTGCGCCTGCTGGAAAGTCTGCCAGAGGTCGAGCACGAGGGTGACGGCCCCGCTGCGCTGCCCGACGAGATCCTCACCGGCCGGGTGGTGCCGGAAATGGATGGCACCCGGGCGCGGATTCCCGGTTTCGTGGTGCCCCTGAAAACCGTGGGATCTGACCAGCGTATCGTCGAGTTCTTCCTGGTGCCCTACTATGGCGCCTGTATCCACGTGCCGCCACCGCCGCCGAATCAGATCATCCACGTTACCTACAAGCCGGGTTTCACCCTGGACGCCCTCTACGAGCCGGTATGGGTACAGGGCACGCTGAAGACCGAGTCGGTGGAAAATGATATTGCCTCTTCCTCTTACACGCTGACCAGCGAGAAGGTTGAGCCGTACGAGGGCTAAAGTGCCAGTTCTATGCCCTTCTCGCCGGCATGCAGCTCGGCACGGCCCTGGCCACTGGTACTGACCCATTCCACTGACAGGTCTTCGATACCCGGGAAATGCTCCATCAGGGGTGTGGTCAGCGCATCCGCCAGGGCGCTTTCGCATTCCAGCCGCTGGGTCACCTCGAAGTCACTATGGTTATCACTGTCGTGACCGTGGTCATCGTCTTCCGAACGGTCCCGCCCATAGTGAATGGTACCTGCGACCACAGTGCAGTCATTGCCTTTTGCCTGCACCAGGGGCGTTGCCGTCAGCCACTCCCGGGTCTCCATAAGAATTTTGTCCTGTCCGTCATTCTTCGGCTGATGCTCGAAACCCAGCAGATTTGCCGCTGGCGACCGCAGGATCAGCTCTGCCGTATGGCCATCGATGGCGATCTGAAGTTGTGCTTCCCCATGAACATGGGCCTGTTGATGATGATCGTCGGCAGCGCTGGCATTGAGGGGTGTGGCAGCACATGCCAGGGCAAGTGCAATGACCGGGAGGCCGGGAAGTGAGGTCATGGCAGAAGGTTCCTTTTGATATGTTATAACGTAATTTACCTGAGTGAGGTATCAGGTCAAGGTGCTGCGGGGATTTGTGCTTGGCTATGCCGCTGCACCGACGGAAATGCTAGGATTGGAGACCCATTCAACTGACAGGTACAGCGATTTCATGACCGACAACGCAGAACCCGCTGCCAGCACTGGCGATTTTGAGGGCTGGGCGAATCTTTTCACCCGCTGCCGGGCATTCAGTCATCCCTCCGAGCTTCATGGCGGTCTCTGCGGCCGGCTGGCGGCCGGTGCCAGACTCGACCAGCCACAATGGTTCGAGGTGGTTTGCGAGCACATCGGCATTGCCCCCGAGACCCTGGAGCAGGGCGAAGACCTGCCGGCGGAACTGCCGGAGTTCATGGACGATGTCTATCGTCAGACCCTGGAACAGCTGAGCGCCGCCGATATGGCTTTCCAGCCGCTGCTGCCGGAAGACGATTATGCGTTCGAGCAGCGGCTGCAGGCCCTGGCGGCCTGGGTGCGCGGGTTTCTCGAGGGTATGGCGCTGGCCGCCGGTGAAAAACTGGGCGAGGCGCCGGATGAAATCCGTGAGCTGATCGAGGATATGGTCGCTATCAGCCAGGTGGAGGAAGCCGACGACGGTGACGAGACGGCGGAAGTGCAGCTCAACGACATTACCGAGTACGTCCGCCTGGGTGTGATTTCCGTATTTACCGAGTTCAATCCTCCGGCAAAATCATCACCCGTTGCAGGCCAGACCCTGCACTGAGTTTTCGAGTATCAGGAGACCCTATGAGCCCGTGGATTCCGATGAGTGAACACGCCGAGCGCCGGCGCCGGCTGATGGAAACGATGGCGCAGGACAGCATCGCCATCCTGCCGGCCGCTCCGGAGCGTACCCGCAACCGGGATGTACTCTACCCGTTCCGTCAGGACAGCGACTTCCAGTATCTGACCGGTTTTGGTGAGCCGGAAGCCGTGCTGGTGCTGATCCCCGGCCGGGAAGCTGGCGAGTCGGTTCTGTTCTGCCGGGAGCGCAACCCGGAGAAAGAACAATGGGATGGTTCCATCACCGGTCAGGACGGCGCCATCGAGGCTTTCGGGCTGGACGACGCTTTTCCTGTCAATGATATCGACGACATCCTGCCGGGCATGATTGAAGGACGCAGCCGGGTGTACTATCCCCTGGGCCGCGACCAGGCCTTTGATGCCCGGGTCATGGACTGGGTCAAGCAGATCCGCAGCAAGGTCCGCGCCGGCGCCCAGCCTCCCGGCGAGTTTGTCGCCCTGGAGCATTTGCTGCACGATCTGCGGCTGTACAAGAGCGCGAAGGAAATCAAGGTCATGGCCGAAGCCGGCCGGATCAGCGCGGAAGCCCATTGCCGCGCCATGAAGCGGGCCCGCAAGGGCGGTTATGAGTACCAGCTGGAGGCGGAGCTGATCCACACCTTCATGGAGCACGGCGCCCGCAACACGGCCTACCCGTCTATCGTGGGCAGTGGTGCCAATGCCTGTGTGCTGCACTACATCGAGAACAGCGCGCCCCTTGACGAGGGCGATCTGGTGCTGATCGACGCGGGCTGTGAGGTGGACTGCTATGCCTCGGATATCACCCGCACCTTCCCGGTGAGTGGCAGGTTCAGTGAGCCCCAACGGGCCATCTATGAAGTGGTTCTGGAGGCCCAGTACGCCGCCATCGACGCGGTCCAGCCTGGCCACCACTGGAACATGCCCCATGAGGCGGCGCTGGAAGTGCTGACCCAGGGGCTGATTGACCTGGGTATTATCGAGGGCCCGCTGGCCGAGGCGCTGGAGAAAGAGGCCTACCGCCCCTTCTTCATGCACCGCACCGGCCATTGGCTGGGTATGGATGTGCATGATGTGGGCGACTACAAGGTGGGCGATGCCTGGCGGGTACTGGAGCCGGGCATGGTGATGACCGTGGAGCCGGGGCTGTACATCCCGCCGGACAATATGGACGTGGACCCGCAATGGCGCGGTATTGGTGTTCGTATCGAAGACGACGTGGTGGTCACGAAGGAAGGCTGCAAGGTGCTCACCGATGCGGCGCCCAAGAACATCGCCGAAGTGGAAGCGTTGATGGCGGAATAATCCGGACAGCAGGCCTATGATGCAGGCATTTGATACCGACATACTGATCGCAGGGGGCGGCCTTGCCGGTGCCACCCTGGCGCTGGCCGTCTGTCGCCTGGTACCGGGTTATCGGGTGACAGTGGTGGAAGCCTTCCCGTTGCCGGAAGACCCGGCCCCCACCGATTATCAGCCCAGCTACGATGCCCGCTCCACGGCGCTGTCATGGGGCGCCCGCCGGATCTTCGAGCAGCTGGACCTGTGGTCCGCCATCAGTCGCCAGGCGGCACCCATCCGGCATATCCACATCTCGGAAAAGGGCCGCTTCGGCGTTACCCGGCTGGCATCAGAAGAGCACCGGCAACCGGCGCTGGGCTATGTGGCGGACAACCGCTGGCTGGGATTGTGCCTGATGGATGCCCTGCGAGAGCAGCCGGCTATCCGCTGGCTGGCACCGGCGCAGGCGGAAAGTGTTACTACGCTGCGCGAGGGCGTGCGCGTGGGCATTCGCCAGGCAGAAGAGGCATTCACCCTTACCAGCCGCTGCCTGGTGGTGGCGGACGGGGGCCGCTCCGGATTGCGGGAGGACCTGGGCATCGCGGTGCACCAGCAGGATTACGGTCAGTATGCCCTGATCGCCAATGTCAGTACCGAACGCCCCCACGGCGGCACGGCCTGGGAGCGGTTTACCGAGCGCGGCCCCATGGCACTGTTGCCCCAGGTGAGTGGTCCCGAGCCCGGGCATCGCTCGGCCCTGGTGTGGACTCTGAGCCCTGAAGATCTCGACGACGTCCTGGCGCTGGACGAGGCTGGCCGGTGCGCCCGGCTGCAGCAGGTGTTTGGCTGGCGGCTGGGGCGCTTTACCCGTTTTGGCGACTGTCATCACTATCCGCTGTCCCTGATCACGGCGGACGAGTGCGTGCGTCCCGGCGTGGCCCTGGTCGGCAACGCCGCCCACGCCCTTCACCCGGTGGCCGGTCAGGGCTTCAACCTGGCCCTGAGGGGGCTGATGGCCCTGGTGGAGGCATTCCGTTTTGCCCGGGACAACGACCTGTCGCCGGGAGATCTGACGGTGCTGAGCCGGTACCGGCAACAGCATGCTCCGGATCAGCAGCAGACCATTGGCTTCTCGGATTCCCTGGTACGCCTGTTCGGCGATGAATACCCGGTCATAGGCGCCGCCCGTAACGCCGGACTGGTGGGGCTGGATATTCTGCCCGCTGCCAAGCACTGGTTTGCCCGCCGGGCCATGGGTGTAACCGGGGGTGGTTCCGCCCGGCAGCCATCGGATCGTGACCGGGAGCACTGGCAATGAAGGATTTCGATATTGTTGTCGTCGGCGGCGGTATGACCGGTAGTGCCGTGGCCGTGGGCGCGGCACAGCAGGGCTGGCGGGTGGCGCTGGTGGAAGCGGCGCCGATGTCGAAGCTGCTGGCAGCACCGGCGCCGGCCCGCGCGGTGGCCGATTTCGAACCCCGTGTCAGCGCCATCTCCGTGGCCAGTCAGCGCCTGCTGGAAAACGTCGGTGCCTGGCAACGAACCATCCGCACCCGCCACTGCCCTTACCAGGCCATGGATGTCTGGGACGGGGAGGCCATCGGCCGTATCCGCTTTGATGCCGCCGAGCTGGGTGTGCCTGCCCTGGGTACCATTGTCGAGAACCGGCACCTGGTGCGTGGCCTGTTCGAGGCGGTGCAGGACAGTGACCTTGCCTGCCTCGACGGCCAGACGGTGGAGGCCATGACAGCGGCGGAAAAAGGCTGGCAGGTGACCCTGTCCGGCGGTGACACTCTTGCCGCCCGGCTGGTGGTGGGCGCCGACGGTGCTCATTCCCGCATTCGCCAGTGGGCCGGTCTGCCCACCCGCGAGTGGGATTATGACCAGGAAGCCATTGTCTGCACCGTGCAAATGGAACTGCCCCATCAGTACACCGCCTGGCAGCGCTTTACGGCATCGGGCCCGTTGGCGTTTCTGCCGTTGCAGGCAGACGATGAAGGGCAGGGCGGGCATTTCTGCTCGATCGTCTGGTCCCAGGACACCCCGGAAGCCCGGCGCCTGCTGGACCTGGACGATGCTTCGTTCATGGCGGTGCTGACCCGGGCCCTGGAAGGCCGGCTGGGTCAGGTCGAGGCGGTCTCCCGGCGCTATGCCTTCCCGTTGCGCCAGCGCCACAGCAAGCAGTATGTCCAGCCGGGCCTTGCCCTGGTGGGAGATGCGGCCCATACCATCCATCCGCTGGCCGGGCAGGGCGCCAACCTTGGCTATGGTGATGTCACTGCGCTGCTGGCGGAGCTGGAGGGCGCGTTCGGTCGTCGCCAGTCACCGGGCGAGCTGATGCTGCTGCAGCGCTACCAGCGCCGGCGGAAGGGCGAGAATCTCGCGATGATGGCGGCCATGGAAGGCTTCAAACAGCTTTTCGCCCGCGACGAGTTACCCGTTCGCTGGCTACGAAGCACCGGCATGCGCTGGCTGGACCGGGCATCCCCCCTGAAGAACCGGGTGGCGGCCGAGGCCATGGGGCTGTAGCAACAGTCCCTGGCTATGGACGGCGCGCCTTGGCTATGGTCGGCGCGGAATGGATGGCAGATGAAATGGTGCGGGGGCGGTTGCCGTTACGCCGTGGAGCTGGCCGGTTGACTGCCGCAGAGGGTGCGGATCGCCTTGCAGGCTTCCTCGATGGCCGGACGCCGCCCGACAATCAGGTCGCTGTAGGTAAAGGATTCAGTCAGGCGGATAATGATCAGCGCCAGGCTGTCGATTTCCAGTCCCGGTGCAATCGTGCCTTTCTCCTGTTCCTCCAGTAACAGCTGCTTCATGGCATTGAGCCGGCGTTCCTGGAGCAGCCGGGTGGATGTCAGTATCTGCAGGGCAAACTGGGGGTCATCACTGATGAATTGCCGCAGGGGCCGGGATTCGATCACCGCCGTCATGGTGTATCGACAGACGTTGGCAATGTAGTCAGCGCCGGAGCCGGAGGCTGTTTCACGGGCCTGTTTCAGGGTAGGTTCATACACCGACCACATGATTTCTGCCATCAGCAGTTCCTTGGTGCCCACCCACCGGAACAGGGTGGTCCTGCCGATGCCTACGCTCTCAGCCAGCTCGTTAAGACTGATGCGCTCTCCCCGAAGCCAGCGGCGACGCGCTTCCTTCAGGACATCCAGTGGTGTTGCCCGATGGCTCGGGTGCCTGACGAACTGGCTCAGCGGTGTGTTCTGCTGGTCTGTCATCGGATCCTCCCTGACGTGGGTCCGAACTTGCGGTCTGTAAACCGGGTGGTGGAGCGGATCCCGGATGCCATTTCCGTTGGCACCCGGGACGGGCCATCAGTAGCCCATTTCTTCCTTGAGCTCCTGGTCAAGCCAGATACGGGCATAGATGGGCGCCGGACGTACGGCACCAACCCGCAGTTCGCCATGGTAGTTCTTCACCCAGGGCCACCAGGCGATATAGAACTCCTGGGTGGGCAGCCATACCTGGGGTACCGCTTCCTCAATGATGTAGTTGTTCATTTCCCGCAGCATTTCATTCTGCTTTTCCACATCGGTTTCATGCAGAGCGGTGTTCCACATCTTGTCGAAGGTTTCGTCGGCATAGAACGACGGGTTCCAGGTCTGATCGGTCAGGTAGCTCTTGCGCAATACCGAGAAAGGGTTGCCCTCACCATTGTCCATCAGGTAACCGTCGGCCTGGTTCTCGTCCCGCATCTGGGAGCGGAAGGCGCCGTATTCCAGTGTCTTGATGTTCATGGTGATACCGGCCATCTGATAGTAGGCCTGGAGCATGGCCACCATGTCGACGTGGTAGGGGTCACAGGAGCAGACCTGCAGGTCAAACTCGAGCCCGTCCGGATAACCCGCTTCAGCCAGCAGCTCTTTTGCCTTCTCCGGGTTGTGGCCGAACATGGCCTGAGCCTGATCGGAGAGTTCCTCCAGAGGCGTGTACAGTGACTCCCAGCGTTGGGAGAACGGATAGTTCAGCAAGGCACCCTCGCCATTGAGCAGCGATTGCTGGATAGCCGGCTGATCCACCGCCAGGTTCATCGCCCGGCGCACACGCACGTCATTGAACGGCTTTTTGTCGGTGCGAAGGGCGATATAGGTGCCTTCTGTCTTGAGGGCGCTCTTGAAGTTGAGTTCAGGCGCGGTTTTCTTCAGCTCCTCCACGAACTGCCAGCGAATGGATTCGTGGATATCCAGCTTGCCGCTGCGTAGTGCGGCGATGGAGCTGGACTCATCCTTGATGATGTTGTACACCACACCGTCATTCAGCGGCAGGTCGTAGGTTTCACCGTCGATGGTGGTGGTGTCCCAGTAATCCTCGTTGGCCTTGTAGACCTGTTCCCGGCCACGGTTTACCTCGGTCAGCATGTAGGGCCCGGTGCCGGTGGCGTTGCGCCAGTCGGCCCGCTCCTCGCCACTGAGGCTGTGCCACTCCGGTGGCATGATGCCGTCATAGTAACCCCAGCCGATGCGGTAGCCCCAGTTGCCGTTGAACTCGTTCAGATAAGCCACAACCTTGTGGTCGCCTTCGGCTTTCCACTCATCGATAAAGTCCCAGTAGGTGGGAATGTAGCGGTCGCTGGCCTGCATGGTCTCGAAGTGATTGATGATGTCTTCGGCGACCACCTCGCGGCGCTCCATGACACCTTCCTTGGCCTGCCAGTAGACACCTTCGCGCAGATCGAATTCGATTCGCAGCGGGTCCTGCTTCACTTCCCAGCTTTCCGCCAGGTCGCCGGTGTAGTGTTCGGAGGGGATGAAGGCCTGGGCGATGAAGTCGTTTTCGTCGCTGCCTCCGGGCCCGTACTGAAGATCGCCCATGATCAGGTGATCCATGAACAGCATGTCGTGGTTGGCTTTCCAGTTCCACTTGGCGGTATCCCAGGTCACGGCATCCAGTCCGTAGTAGATGCTGGCAACGTTGATCATGCCTCCGGGATCATCAGGTGGTGCCTCCGCCATGGCGGTCAGTGGGAAGGCGGCGGCAACGGCCACTGCCATAAGGCGCTTTCTTGTTGTTTTCATTGAGTGCATAGGACTCACCTTTTTTCGTTGGTTTGGAGCGCACGATAACGCTCGCCTGTGCTCGTTGTGGGTTGCTCAAGCAATTGATGCGACCCTGACCAGGGACTCGGCCTCCGTTTCCGGTTCATACAAATGGCAGGAAACCGCGTGCCCGTCCGTCGTTTCCCGCAGGGTTGGTGCAACCCGGGAGCAGACCTCGGTGGCATGCTTGCAGCGGGGATGGAACGGACAGCCGGAGGGTGGGTTCACCGGGCTGGGAACCTCCCCTTCGATGGACGGATCCACCTCCCGCCGGGATTCGGCCCGGGGGTCCGGGATGGGGATGGCCGACATCAGTGCCTGGGTATAGGGGTGTTGCGGGTTGGTATACAGGGCTTCACTGTCGGCCACTTCCACCACGTGCCCCAGGTACATCACCATGACCCGGTCGCAGATGTGCCTTACCACGGCGAGGTCGTGGGCGACGAACAGGTAGGTGAGCCCCAGTTCTTCCTGCAGGTCCTTCAGCAGATTGATGATCTGGGCCTGGATCGACACGTCCAGTGCCGATACGGGTTCGTCGCAGATGATCACATCCGGTTGTGCGGCCAGGGCCCTTGCAATACCGATGCGCTGCCGCTGGCCCCCGGAAAACTCATGGGGATAGCGTTCGCACATGTCCGGCAGCAGTCCCACCAGTTCCATTAGTCGCAGCACTTCCTGACGGTACGCCTTGCGGCCGGTGACCAGCTTGTGCACTTTCAGCGGCTCTCCGATGATATCCAGTACCCGCATGCGAGGGTCCAGCGCGCCGAACGGGTCCTGGTAGATCATCTGCATCCGCCGTCTCAGGGGGCGCAGAGCGCGGCCCTTGAGGTGTGTGATGTCCTCTCCGTCAATGTGTATCTCGCCATCCGTCACCGGTGTCATGCGAAGTACCGCCATGCCGGTGGTGGACTTGCCACAACCGCTTTCGCCCACCAGGCCCAGGGTTTCGCCCCGCTTCAGGTGAAAGCTGACACCGTCCACGGCCTTCACCGAGCCGCCGGAGCGGGGCCGCAGCAGGCTTCCCGGCAGCTTGAAATGAACCTTGAGATTGCGCACTTCCAGTAACGGTGTATCAGTCATCGACGTTCACCCAGCAAGCTTTCAGATGGTGGCCCTGGTAAGGCTCCAGGGGCGGGTCCTGTTGGCGGCACTGGTCCACGGCAAACGGACAGCGGGGATGGAAGGCACAGCCTGTCGGCAGGTTGCCGAGATCCGGCGGCTGGCCCTCAATAGGCAACAGGCGGGCCTTCTCCGAAGCGTCCAGGCGGGGCATGGAGTTGATCAGCCCCAGGGTGTAGGGGTGGCGAGGCTGCTCGAAGATTTCCCGGGCCGTGCCCGATTCCACGATCCGTCCGGCATACATGACATTGATGCGGTCGGCATAGCGCGCGACCACCCCCAGGTCGTGGGTAATCAGAATCATCGACGAGCCGTGCTGGCGGGTCAGGTCCTTGAGCAGCTCCAGGATTTGGGCCTGCACGGTCACATCCAGCGCGGTGGTGGGCTCATCGGCAATCAGCAAGCGTGGTTCGCAGGCCAGTGCCATGGCGATCATCACCCGCTGGCGCATGCCACCGGAGAACTGGTGGGGGTAGGCGTCCAGGCGGGTTTCCGGGTCGGGTATCCGCACCTGGCGTAACAGGTCCAGGCAGCGGGCCTCGATGTCCTCCTCCTTTACCTTGCGGTGAACCCGCATCGGCTCGGCCAGCTGCTGGCGTACCGTCAGCACCGGGTTCAGGGAGGTCATGGGTTCCTGGAAGATCATGGCGATTTCGTTGCCGCGAACATCCCTCAGTTCATCCTCGGACATGTCCAGCAGGTTGCGGCCGCCGAAAAACACGTCGCCATCGATGATCTCGCCCGGCGGGCTGGGAATCAGGCGCAGCAGGGACATGGCGGTCATGCTCTTGCCGGAACCGCTCTCTCCCACGATGGCCAGGGTCTCGCCCGGGTTCACCGAGAAAGAGATTCCGTCCACAGCCTTGACTTCCCGGCGTCCCTGGCGGAACACGGTGCGCAGGTGCTCAACCTGCAACAGACCGCCGACCGGGTCCTTCTGCATGGTTTCACCGGGGGTGTTTGCCGGCTGGTTGGCTACTGCATCTTTCATTGTGCTGTACCTCCGGTGGACTGCCTGGACGAAGGGCGATCCCGGCGCACCGCAGCTACATAGCGGCCCGAGCCAACCCCTTTCATGCGGGGATCGAGCATGTCCCGCAGGGCGTCACCGAACATGTTGATGCCGAACACCGCAACGGTCAGCGCCACGCCGGGCACAATGGCCAGCCACGGTGCCTGGAACATATAGCTGCGTCCGTCCAGGCTGAGCATGCCGCCCCAGCTGGGTGCGGGCGGGGGGATGCCCAGCCCCAGGAAGCTGAGACCGGATTCCGCCAGTATTACCGCCGCCAGCCGTGTGGTGAACAGCACGATAATGGGGGCCATCACGTTGGGCAGGATATGCATCACCAGTATTCGCAGGGTGGAGGCTCCCATGGACTGTGCGGCGTGGATGTAGATGTTCTGCTTCACGCTGAGTACCGAGCTGCGCACGATGCGCGAGCCGGAAATGCCGAACAGCAGACCCAGTATGAGAATGACCTGCCAGGTACCCGGCCCCAGGACCGAGACCGCCACAATCAGAATGATCAGGTCCGGGAAGCACATCCAGCCGTCCACCACTCGCTGGCTGGCCATGTCGAAACGGCCGCCGAAGTAACCGCTGGTAATGCCGATGACCGCTGAGATCACGATGGACAGGGAGGTGGCGGCAAAGGCGACGATTACCGACAGCTGCGCACCGTGGACAATACGCGTGAACAGGTCGCGCCCGAGCTGGTCCGTCCCCAGCCAGTATTCCGCCGACGGCGGCTTGAGGCGATCGATGGGGTTGATGGCGTTGTAGCCCTCGGGGGCAATGACGTCGGCGAAGACACCGGTGAGCAGCAGCACGATGCAGATGGCGGCGCCGAAGGCACCCATGGGCCGTTGCACGATGAGCCGGCCGATAAAGCCGAGCACCTTGTTGTCCCCCAGTCGCTCCCGCAGGGGTGGGGTTGTGGGGGGGCGGGTAGTCAAGGCAGCGGGGGCGGTTTCAGTCGTCATAGCGCACCTTCGGGTCCAGCAGTCCGTAACAGAGATCGACCAGCAGATTCACTACCATCACCATGACACCGGAAATCAGGAAGATGCCGGTGATGATCGGATAATCCCGGTTGCTCACGGAGTCCAGCAGCAGTTGACCGATGCCCGGTAGCCGGAAGATCTGTTCGATGATCACGGTGCCGCCGAACAGGATGGGCACCAGAATGCCCACCAGGGTGATTACCGGAATCATGGCGTTCTTGACGGCATGGCGCAGCACTACCTTGCGTTCCCGCAGCCCCTTGGCCCAGGCGGTGCGGATGTAGTCCTGGCGCAGCACTTCCAGCATCATGGTGCGGGTCATCCGCATCACCACTGCCGACAGGGAGGCGCCGAGAATCAGGCTGGGCACCAGGAATACCTTGAGGTTTTCAATGGGGTCACTGAAGAAGGGTTCGATGGTATTGGGCGGTGACCAGCCCCACCACATGGCCGGAAGGATCACCACCATGGTCCCCAGCCAGAAATTGGGGACCGCCAGGGCAACGATGGAAAAGCTTCGCCCCAGGTTATCTCCCAGCGTTTCCTGGCGTATTGCCGAGTACACACCGACCGGTATGGCAATGACCAGGGCAATGAGCAGCGAAAGCACACCGAGTTCAACGGTGACCGGCAGGCGATCGGCGATTTCCTGATTGACCGAGGTATTGCGCCAGAGGGACTCGCCAAGATCACCGTGCAGCACGATGTCGCCGAGCCAGTTGACGTACTGGATGTAGATCGGGTCGTCCAGCCCCAGGGCCTTTTCCAGATCGGCACGGGTATCGTGGCTACTGGCGGAGTAGTCGTTCTCGCTGAGCATGAGATCGAGCACGTCCCCCGGTACCAGGCGGACCACACTGAACACCAGCACACTGGCAATCAGCAGGGTGGGGATCAGCGCCAGCACACGCTTCAGAAGGTAGGATCCCATAAGCGGTCTCTGTTTTGTTGTTATCGTTATTGTCCGGCTTCCGGAAAAGCCGGGCCGTCGCAGGCACCTTTTTGTTATTCAGGGGGCGGTGCCTGTCTGGAACGTTGACCCTTTCAGGTATAGCAGTAGAACTTTTTGTTGGAAAGTTCCATCGCCGAAAAAATCATCAGAATGTTTCAGGGCAAACGGCAGGAAGCAGCTGACGGGCGCAGAGCCCTCGTCATACGGATCATCCTGTGTATAATGATAAGCGTTTACATTAAGCTTGAATTTTTCTCAGGGATGTTTGATCCCGGCGAATGACAACATGGATGACCGATGACCATTCCTGCTCTGGCTCCCCTGTTTGTTGGCGACTTTGAGTATTACCGGAATATGCTGGTGATAAAGGGCGAAGATCGGCGCTCGGGTATACCGGTGCGAGACCTGATATCACCCGAAGGCCTGGCATGGCTGCTTGCCGAATACCGCCGCTTCCAGCCCGGTGATGACGACCGGGCCTTGCTTTCACTGTGGTCACGGTACTATTTCGTCAAGCTGACCGTGCCCGTGGCCGCGGCCAACCTGGTTCTGGGCCATGAGCTGCCGGTGTCGCTGGACCGGATTGAGGTCATCCTCGACGAAAATGGTCTGCCCGAGGCTTTTCGTCTGCCGGATGCGGGCAGGCCTTTCGCGACGCCTCCCGGTGGGCCCTATGATCGTTTCCGGGAGCTGCTGGACCACAACTTCGAGCCTCTGATCGAGGCCTGGAGTCGGCAGGTGAAAGTGTCACGGCGGGTATTGTGGAATAACGCTGCCAACTACTTTGAGTGGCTGATCAGCACCATGAGCGCAGGGGGCGTTCCCGACGCCCTGCTGGAAGACGGTCGCCAGCTCATTGCGCTGGAAAAGCGCCCGGATGGCCGCCCCAACCCCATGGCCAGTCCGGTGCGGTATGTGGAACGGGGCGAAAGCTGTGAACCGCACCGGCAAAGGCGCCACTGCTGTATCCGCTACCGGTTGCCGGATCTGCCCCTGTGCCGGAACTGTCCCCACCTGGACCGGCCACCCAAAGGGGCGCTGCTTCCCGACGAGGCCTGAATCCGCTGTGTCACACTACCGCAATACGGCCACCGTGATTGTGGGGGTGGGGCAGGATCGACATGGGAATGCCGTAGATGTCTTCCAGGGTGTCCCGGTTCATCAGCTGCTCCGGGGCGCCCTCGGTCAGCAATCGACCACTGTGGAGCGCCACCAGGTGGTCGCAGTAGGCGGCGGCCATATTGATGTCGTGCAACACCACTACCACACCCATGTTCAGCTCCTTGCCCAGCTTGCGTACCAGCGACAGCACTTCCACCTGGTGGGCAACATCCAGCGCCGAGGTGGGTTCGTCCAGCAGCAGGAAGCGGGCATTCTGCGCCAGTAGCATGGCTAGCCAGACTCGCTGGCGCTCGCCACCGGACAGTTCGTCCACGCCGCGGTTGGCAAAGGCTTCGGTATCGGTGAGTGCCATGGCCTTTTCCACCTGTTGCTGGTCCTCCCAGGAAAAACGGCCCAGGGCCCCGTGCCACGGATAGCGGCCGAAACTGATCAGCTCCATGGCGGTGAGCCCGTCGGTGGCCGGGGGTTGCTGCGGCAGGTAGGCGATCTGCCGGGCCAGGGGGCGATCGCCCCAGCGGTGCAGGTCCTTGTCTTCCAGGATGATGCGCCCGGCGGATGGCGTCAGCTGTCGTGCCAGCAGTTTCAGCAGCGTCGATTTGCCCGACCCGTTATGGCCGATCAGACCCACCACCTGACCGTGGTCGATGGTGAGGTCGATGGGGTGCAGCAGGGTTTTTGCCGGCAACCGGTAACTGACGGCGTCCAGTCGGAACATGATGTCGGCTCGCTCTGTGAAAGGTCAGATACTAATTCAAATGTAAATGCGTATCAATAACTGATGGTTCAGGGGAGCCACCGCGCCCGTCAGCGGGGCGCTGGCATCCGCGCCATCCGGATCAGGAAGTAACCACCGCCGATCAGGGTCGCCACCAGTCCGGCGGGCAATTCGTAGGGATATACCAGGGTGCGTGCCAGCCAGTCGGCCCAGAGCATCAGCAGGCTGCCGATCACGAAGGCGGCAAGCAGTTGTGGCAGGGCCCTCTGATAGCCCAGCAACCGGGCCAGATGCGGAGCCATCAGGCCAACAAAAGACAGGGGCCCGACCACCAGCGTGGCGGCCGCGGTCATCAGCGCTGCCAGCAACAGGAGCGCCAGGCGTGCCGGCGCCAGCGGTAAACCCAGGGAACGGGCGGCGGTCTCGCCCAGGGGCAGAAGATCCAGCCAGCGGGTCGCCAGCAGGGCCAGCAACGCCAGCACCGGCGTCACCACAGCCAGAGCCAGTGCGTCGGTCTGGCCGGACAGCCAGGTGGAGCCCGCCAGCCAGTTCAGCAGCGCCACCGCCTGGGCATCGCCCATGGCCAGTACCATGCGGATGCCGGCGTCCAGCAGGGCAGACAGGGCAATACCGCCCAGCAGCAGTCGCTGGGGTGAAAAGCCGCTGCGCCGGCTCAGTAGCAACAGCCCCAGCAGCACCAGGGTACCACCGAGCCCGCCGGCCATAATCTGCAGGATGCGGCTGCCAGTGCCGATGGTCAGCACCAGCAGCACCATGCCCATGGCGGCACCGGTGCTGATGCCCAGCAGTTCCGGGCTGGCCATGGGGTTACGGGTCAGCCGTTGTACGATCACGCCGGCCCCGGCCAGCAAACCACCGGCCATCAGTGCCGTGGTCATGCGAGGCAGGCGCATGGCCAGCAGGGCCGTCTCGCCGTTGAGTGGTGTCCAGCGCCAGCCTTCCCAGGTGGGGCCGAGGGACAGGGTGATGGCCAGGCTGCCCAGTCCGACCAGGCCCAGTAACAGCATGCCGGAGACCGGGAACCCGCGCCGGGCCGGGGCCATGGCCGTGGGCCCGGACGGTGGCGTGGATATGGTCCGGTTGCGGGTCAGCACCCACAGCAGCACGGGCCCGCCAATCAGGGCGGTGGCAGCCCCGGTGGGAAACAGCAGATGCCCGAAGGCCAGGGTCAGTTGCTGGGCCATGCCGTCGGCCACCAGACACAGCAGGGCACCGGTCAGGGCGCTGGCCAGCAGTCGCTGGCGGAGGGTGCGCGCCCCCAGCAGGCGGACCAGGGCCGGTGCCGCCAGGCCGATAAAGCCCACCACGCCCACATGACTGACCGTCAGCGCCGTCAGATAGACCGCCAGTACCAGCGCCAGGGCCCGGGTGATGCCCGGCGACAGTCCCAGGGAACGAACGCCTTCCGTGCCAAGGTCCAGGGCCTGCAGCGGGCGCCAGAGTGCCAGTATCAGCGCCCCGGCCACCAGCAGGCGCGGCAACAGCGCCAGGGTGCTGCGCCAGTCGTTCTGGCTGAGCTCGCCGGCGCCCCAGATGAACAGCCCCGCCAGTTGCTCCTGGTTGAACAGCAGGATGACAGTGTTGATAGCCCCCAGGTAGAGGCTGACAATCAGGCCGCACAGGGTCAGGGTCAGCGGGTCAAACCCGCGGCGGGCTCCCATCAGCAGCACCAGGCCGAGGGCGGCAAGTCCGCCGGCCATGGCCCAGGCCGTTCGCCACACCAGCAGGGAAGGGGCGAGCAGCATCACCAATCCCAGCACCAGCTGGGCCCCGGCAGCGACCCCCAGGGTGGTGGGCGCGGCCAACGGGTTACGCAGTACCTGCTGGACCAGGGTGCCGGCAAACCCGAGGGCGGCCCCGGTCAGCAGGGCCACGGTCAGCCTTGGCAACAGGGTGAAATGCAGCACCGCTTGCTCGAAGCTGGCGGATGCGGACAGTATCAGGGCGCCCGGCAGGCGGGCCAGGTTGTCGGGGCTGGTGGCGGGCGACAGCAGCAATCCCGTCGCCAGCAGAGCCATTGTCAGTAATGCCAGACGTCGTCCGGTGGTTTGTCGCAACGGGGCAAGGCTCATGGTTGAACCTCCGTATCGACGGCAATCAGCTGATCGGCCAGCATACGTGCCATACGCGGAACGCTGACGACACCACCGAAGGTCCATACCGGCCCCACGCCGGAAATGCGACCGCTACGGGCCATGGGAAGGTACGGCCAGAGGCCGCTGGCCCGCAGGCGCTCCCGGTCTGCTTCCGGCCATGGCCGTATGTAGATCAGCCAGGCATCCGGGTGCCCGCCCAGATCGGCAAGGGTGCCCGGGGTAAATCCCCATAGGTTGGTGGACCGGTTCCAGGCGTTGTCGAGCCCGGCCTGCTCCAGGGCCTGGTTGAGCATGGAGTTGTCGCCGTGGATGCGCACCCGGCGGTCGTCCAGAAAACGAACGATAAACGCTGGCTGGCCCGTCAGGCCGGCTTCCGAGAGCTGCTGCCGGGTGTCGGCAAGGTCCTGTCGGGCCTGCGCAATCACGGCCCGTGCGCGATCTTCCCGGTCCAGCACCCGCCCCAGGGTGATCAGGTGCTCGCGGGCCCTGTCCCAGGGGTCTGAGCCAGTATCGTAGGTGGTTTGCACCAGTGTGGGGGCGATGGTTTGCAGAGCGGGCACCGCCGCCATCAGGTGCCCGGAGACCAGAATCAGGTCCGGCTCCAGGGCGCGGATGGCTTCCAGGTTGGGGGCCTGGCGACGACCCACGGACTTTACCGACTGCGGCAGCGGCGGTTCCGCGACCCACTCCCGGTAGCCGTCGGTGTCAGCCGCGCCCACCGGGGTCACCCCCAGCGCCAGCAGGTGTTCCGCCAGCCACCAGTTCAGCACCACGATCCGTTGCGGCGTGTTCTCAATACGCAGTTCGCCGGCATCATGGGTGACCACGGTGCCGGCACTGGCGGTGAAGCTGAGCAATAGCATCAAAAGGGCCCGCAATGCGGGCCCCGGACAACTGCCTGTCAGCATGCCATCAGTAATCCACGGAGTAGGTCAGGATGTAGGTGCGACCCTGGCCCTTATAATCGAACATTTCCTCCGGGCCGTAGGCGGGAGAGTAGAAGATGACGGAACGCTGTCCCCAAACGGTGGAGTAATCCTCGTTGAAAAGGTTGCTGATACCCAGGGACACCTGGCCAAGTGGCAGCTTCCGGTTCCCGATCAGGTCAAAGGTGGTTCTTCCTTTCAGTTCGTTTCCATCTTCATCCTCTACGTCAATCAGGTGTGTACCCTGGAAACGAATCTGATTGTAGTTGTTGTGCCAGTCGACGTAGCCGGTCACCTTGGGCATGCTGGCATCGGTCACGCTGGCTTTCTCCCAGTCACCGTCAACTTTCACCTCACCCCGGGTGAGGTGGGTGGTACCGCCCACGGTCCAGTTATCGGCAGGACGGAAAGCAGCACTGGCTTCAAGGCCGTAGTTGCGGGTCTTGTTGTCCTTGACCACTACGGAAAGGTTTTCAGTGGCCACTTCCTTGTCCGACCAGGCGTAGTACAAGGCGACCTGTGCATCCCATTTGGCCTTGCCCGTTCTCCAGCCCAGCTCTACCTGCTCGGTTTTTACCTGTTGTAAAGGTGAACCATCAATCGAGATGCCATTATCCAGTAGGGCCTGCCCCCCGGAAACTGTGTAATCTCCCTGACCGTACCACTTCGCCGGGTCAGGAAGGGTGGAGCCCTGGCTGTAGTTGGCCCACACTTGCTGGCTCTGGTCCAGTTTGTAAACGGCGCCAAGGTTCACCAGGAACTCTTCGTAGGTTTCCTCACCACCGGGAATCGCCTCGGCCGACGAAATCATGCCCTGGGAAACCCTCACCTGATAGGCGTTGTCCACGAAGTCGCCGATTTCTGTGTCGACCACTTCATAACGAAGTCCGCCGCTCAGTTTAAGGGCATCAGTCACCTGATGTTCAACTTGTAGGAAAGGCGCGAGCGTGTCGATATCCGTGTCGGGGTAGCGTCCCACAACGTCTGTCTTGTCGGCGGCCAGGCCACCTGTATCGGCGGCCCGTGCCAGATCAAACAGCATCTGATCGGCTTCGAAACGTTCCCGGGAATAGTCGACACCGTAACTCAGGTTCCAGTTCGTAAGCTCTTTGGTCATGAGGAGCTTGATGCCGGAGAGGGCAGTTTCCTGCTGGGATGCTGAGTAATAGGAGCCGGGTAGAAGGCCGCCACTGCCATCTGCCCTGACATAAGGGAACGGATGAAAGTTGAGTTCTTCGCCCCGGGTATACGCCTGGGCGTAGAAGGTGTGACCGAGCACATCGTAAGCCTGATAGTTCAGGCTGACCTGATAGCGTTCTGTCGCCGGCTCCTGGTCAAAATTGACACCGTCCCGGATATCGAAGCTGTCGGGGTCGACTCCGGTAAAGGCGTCAAAGTCCTCGCCAAAATAGAGTCCTGTGTCGCCGTTATAACGGGAGTCATAGTATTGAGCGGTGACATCCAGGCGTTGATTGTCGTCAAGCCAGATGCCCAGGTTGCCGAGCACATCGATTGAGCGGTTGTACTGGAGATCGGTCTGGGTGACATCAGGCTTGACCTGATTGCCATCGGTATCGAAGGTGCCTCCATTTTCCGCATAGGCTATCCCGAGTCGTCCCTGGATCTGGTCGTTGCCACCGCTAACGGACTGGGCCAGCTGATAGGACAGGTCATCGCTGTCGTTGAATCCCGAGGAGGCGCCCGCCATGGAACTGAAGCGGGTCTCACCTGCCTCGCCTTTTTTGGTGATGATATTGATGATGCCACCGGTGGCGCCGCCTCCGTAGAGGGCTGTGGCGCCAGAGAGCACCTCGATTCGAGCTATATTGAAAGGGTCGATGGAATCGAACTGGCGACTAACTGACCTTGAGGAGTTCAGGGAGACTCCGTCAATCATGACCAGGGCTTTGCGGCCACGCATATTTTGGCCATAGTTTGTTCGCCCCTGTGGTCCGGCATCCAGCCCTGGTACAAGTTCACCGAGAATTTGCTTCAAGGTTTTTCCGCTACTCGCTTGAGTCGAGATGTCCTCTTCATCGACTACCCACACGGTACCCGGAACTTCACTGATCTGGGTCGGTGCCCGGCTGCCGACCACCACAAGTTCATCCAGTGACTGTGAGGCGGAGTGTGCAGACAGTGGGGCTGCGAGCGCCAGTGACAGCAGGGTCCGCGGGACAAGCGGAACAATCTTTCGGACGGTCATCAGTAATTCTCCCTATGTAAATAAAGCGCAAGTGTAAACGATTATCAGATAGATTCAATTCCTGCGTGCGCCTTTTTGTGGGGAATGTCCCGTATTACCGGGTTCTCTCTGGTTCCCCTGCTGTCCCAGCGGACCGGCACTGCGTCCTCGCCGACCGGGTACTGCTCCCTGCCGAGCAGGTGGTTGACGATAACGGCGGAGCGCCAGCTGGTGAGGCTGAGCTGGGAGTCGGCGATGCCGTGGCTGAAACGGCCCTGGTTGACGGCATAGATGGACCGGTCGGCGGGGCCATCCCAATCCAGGTTGAAGGCCCGGTGCAGGTGGGGGCGACCGGTGCTGTCCAGGCGAAGCTTCGGTTTGATGGGGGTCAGGCAGTCGGGAAGACCATGTTCGAACCCGGTGCACAGCAACAGCTGGTCCGCCCGGAATTCCTCGAACTGGTCGTCCAGCCGGTTGCGGGTGAGCAGGCTCATGGGCGCGTTGTCTGTCACCGCATAAAGGGATCGCCCGGGCAGCAGCTCTGGCTCAGGTCGCCCGGGGTGTTCCAGGGGATGCTCGTACAAACGCTGGTAGAGCGCTTGCAGCGTATCCGGAGAAATGCCGTCCGACGCCAGTTTCTGGTAGTGCACCAGGTCCCGGCGACGCTGTTCGGGCAGACCCTGGAACGTGTCCACGTATTGTGGCGAAAAATAGAGATTGGTGAAGGGTGTTTCGTCGAGGGGTTCGAAATTGGGGCGACGGGAGAACCAGCGGATGCTGGCGGGCTGACCCCAGAGGCCGTCGAGCAGGCCCAACATGACCTCGGCGCCCGACTGGCCGCCACCGATGACCGCCACATGCTTACCGCTGAAGTCTCTGGCCCGGTCCATCAGATGGATGCAGTGCAGGCTGCGCTCGGGGGCCAGCGCCTCACAGGCCGGCGGAATATGGGGGCGGATGCCGGTGCCGATGCACAGATTACGGCTGTAGACAGGATCTGATCCGTGCCGGAAATCGAGCCGGAAGAGGCCATCCTCGAAGCATACCGACTCCACGCCATGCCCGAACTGAAGGCTGGGCAGGCGGCTGGCCACCCAGCTCAGATAGTCGGCAAATTCGCGGCGGCTTATGGCTGTTCTTTCCGCGCTGAGGAAGGCATAAAAGCGCCGCCGCTGAACCAGGTAGTTCAGGAAGCTGTGGGGGTTGCAGGGGTCGGCGCCTGTCACCAGGTCCTTGAGACAGGAAGTCTGCAGACGGGCGCCCGGCAGTTGCATGCCAGGGTGCCAGTCGAAGCCCGGTTTGCTGTCGAAGAAGGCGGCTTTCACCGTCGGGTGCTGGTCCAGCAGGGCCGCCACGCTCAGGTTGAAGGGGCCAATGCCGATGCCGGCCAGGTCGAGGATGTCCTTACTCATGGCAGATCTCCATGGTGTGATGATTTCGTGGGTGAAGGGGGTTGGGCAGATCCGGGCCCAGGGTCGGGGTGGGGCGGGATGCGTCGTCGCCATAGCCGATCCGGAAGCGCACCCTGTTAAGGCATACCCGTGCCATGGCAGGAGACAACAGGTCGAACTGTGCAAAACGGGTCGCCAGTTGTGGGTGCTCCCGCTGGTATTGTTGCAGCCGGTCGTGGAGCAACCGGTAGAAGTCCCGCTCCGGATAGCCGAGATGGTCCTCCAGCAGCGGCGACAGGAAGCGCAAGCCGGTGACCAGGTGTCCGGTGTAAAGGTCGTGCAACAGATGGGCTGGTGGCAGGCGTGGTAGTGCCAGGGTCAGTGACTCCGGAACACCGGCCCGGCCGGGCAGGTCGCCTTCCACCAGCCGCAGATCGCCGTGAAAGTCCTTGAGCACCACCCGTTCCGGCCGGAAGTGGCGGAAAATCACGCCCAGGTTCTGGCCATGGGCCACCAGGCCGATGCCGTAACAACACAGCAGGTGGTACAGCGGCAGGGTGACCCGGTCAAACAGTCGTGTCAGCCAGTCTTCCACGGACCAGCCGGAGCGGCGGATGATTTCTGCGACCAATGGTGTGCCGGCGGCATCGGTCTGCATCAGCACTGCGAAGATCCAGCCCTGTTCTCCCGCCGCCGGCTTGCTGGCCAGACTTTCCCGCCACACGGCGCCGAGCATTTCCCGGTATCGGTAGGGCGTGCCGTCCACCTGCTGCTGGTGGGGCTGGGGCAGGTGTACGCCGCCAAGTTCCTGCTGCACCGTCAGGCCGGTCGCGGACAGGAACGGGTCGGTGCTGGCGGTGGCTGACAACCACCGGGACAGCGCCGGCGCCAGGGCCATGGGTTCCGGCGGAATACCCCGGTAACAGGAGGTGTTCAGTATGGTCAGCGAGAGTTTCAGGTCACAGGCTGTGGGCTCGTCCACATTCGACAGGGTGCGGATCGACTGCTGAGGAAGGTAGCGGCTGCCTCGCGAGCCCAGGTCGACCAGATTGCCAGCCTGTAGCATGGCCGCATATTGTGGCTGGATATGATGCTGCCATTGCCAGGGGTGTACCGGCACCAGTTGCCAGTCGCCGGAATCCAGCCATGGGGCCAGTTCCTGGCGCTCGCTGGCGGTAAGGCACTGTTCCGGAGTGGGCTGGCCAAAAACCCTCAGCCCGGTGGCGCGGTGGGCGGCCAGCCAGCGTGGCACCACCGGCTGTCCGGCTTCCGGGCTGTAGCGGTGAAGGTCGTCCATACCCCAGCCCAGGCGTCCCCGGTTGGCCAGTACCTTCGGATGACCATCCAGCAGCGCTTCCAGCCGGGCCGGCGGCAGGTCGAGCAGTTGTGAGGCCGTCTGGTTCGCCAGGTTCTGTTGTCGCAGCAGGTCACCGGCCAGGGTGTTATTTAGCTCCTCGATAAAGTTACCGAGAGTAATGTCGCTCATTGCGAGTGCCTCGCGGCAGTCCAGTACAAGCTGGATGGCATCACTGACGGGATAGCCGTCACGCAGAATGGGGTGCGGGCGTATCCAGAGGAAATCCCAGGGTGTTCTCCGGGCCCTGAACCGGTAGCGATGCTGGCCGGTGTCGAGTTCATACTGATCCCCGTACACCCGGCGGGGTGAGATGATCCCCTCATAGGCGCATTCGGCCAGCGTGCGGGCCATCAGCCGGTGATTGACGGTCTGCCAGTGGTTGGCGTTTTCCATCATGGTCCTTCCTGTCGGTCAGAGTCGGGCGTCGGCGAAGAAACGATGACGGGAATTGCTCAGCAGGGCGGCCCGTTTGTGCGGAAAGTCGAACTCACCATGGTGTTGCCAGGTTGTGCTCTGCAGGTAGCGCAACATGCCCCGGTTGTCCGCCCTCGGTTCGCCCCACAGGCGTTGGGTTCGGGGTTCGCTCAGGAACAGGAAGTGGCTGAGGGTGTTGAGCCAGAGATTTGTCTGCCTGTTGCCCAGAAACTTCCTTTCGCCCACCAGCACATGCATGCCCTGGTCGAAGGGGCCTGCCTCGCAATAGGGCCCCAGCCGGTCTTCCGGCACGTAGTAGGTCTCGAAGTAGCCCACGGCCTCGCCGTCGGCCTCCAGGATGAGGGGCAGGGAGTGGGGGTCGGCCCGGCGATCATCGAGCATGGCGTCGAGGCGCTTCCGGCTCCAGGGATACTCCCAGAACCTCGCGGCCCGCGGGTCGTTCTGCCAGCGATGAAAGCGTTCCCCGTCTTTTTCCACGGTCGCCTGGCGAAGCGTGAGGGTCTTGCCCAGGGCAGGGGAGAAACGGCGATACAGGATCTGGTCTCCGGTCACCGGTCGCCTGGGGTGTTGAATGTCTCCGGTCTGTTCGGTCACTTCAGGCAATACCGGCCACAACGCCGGATCCAGCCAGTGTTCGCGAACCTGGTAGAAGGCCGGTCGTGATATGGCGCTGCGGTCAGCTCCGTTGACCCAGGCGGGGTGGCTGGTATGGAAAGCCTCCCGGGCGCTGCCGTAAAGGTCTATCTGTCGGGTGCCCAGTTCATGGAACAGCGTATCCAGCACACGGTGGCTGTTCTGTGCGTCCAGTGCCGGTCCCTCCCAGTCCAGAAGACACTCGCTGCCGGAGGAGGTGTGACGTCGGGCCTGCCAGCTGCTGGTGTCCAGGGAAATCCGCAGTTGCTGTTGGTCCGATGAGAGTGTCAGCTCAATGGGCGATAGGCGTGTCATGATGTTTGCTGTCCTTGTGTGTCATGGTCTGTTCAATCACCAGTGGGTTGGGCATGGGGTGATAGATGGATTCGAGGTCCGTGAGGGTGTTTTCGTTCAGGGCCCGCAGGGAACAAAGGAAGTTGTTCTTGGCATACAGCTGCGGGCTGGTCTGCAGGTAGTCGAGGGCGCTGGTGTCCGCCGGGCCTTCTGCACGTTGCTGCTGTAGCCATTGCTTCAGCTGGTGCCAGAGCTGGTCTTCCGTGCAAAGGTCAGCGGCCGCCAGGGCGGTGATGACATTGAAGGTGCTGTTGATGAACAGGTAGTAGCAGAACAGCCGCACGCCGAGGCCGTCCGGCAATTCGTTTTCGCCCGCCCGTACCGATGCCGCCAGATCCGGCCCGAACCGGTGGTGAGCCAGTGAGGAGAAACCGGTGCCCTGGCAATCCCGGAACCAGGCAGCCACGGGCCGGAACTGCCTGTCCAGGCGCAGAATCAGGTTCTGCTGATGGGCACCGAACAGCAGGCCCAGGTTGCCCTGCGCGTCCAGCAGGGGTTTGACGGCCAGATCCAGGTAGCCGCGGAACCAGGCTACGGCGTCCGCTTCACTGGCGTTTCGAGCCCGCAGGCAGCTACCCAGACGGGAAAGTCCGGTTGCAGGGTCGTCCTGCAGCAGCGAGGCCAGCAGCTCGCAAGCCTCGTCCGTCTTGTTCCGGAAGGGGTTGTGCCGGAACACCAGTGTGGTTTCCGGCAGTGGCTGGCCCTGGTTGTCGCAGATCACGGTGGTAACCGGCTCGTTGAGGATCCGGAAGCGGGGGTGGCGGTCCAGCCACTGGCGGGCGGGTGCAGTGTCCAGAAGATCGGCAAGCCCCGGTCCCCTTACCGCCTCCTGAGGCTGCAGGTGCCGAACGGAATTGGTGAGGCGGACAGAGAGCGAAAACTTCAGCATCCAGTCCTGATCATCGGCCCAGATTGCCCGTAACGACGACGTGGCATACCACCGGCTGGTGCCCATGCCCAGGCTGTGCAGCCGGCCTTTCGATTGCAATTCCTGCAGGGCCGGCAGTGCCTGCCAGTGCCGGTGCTGGAAGGGGTGGCAGGGAATGATCGTATGTCCGGCCGAGGCAGCGGCGTAAGCGGCCTGGCGCAATGGTGCCGGTTCATGTTCCAGCAGTGATTCGACAACCCCGGCCAGTGATGCCTGCGCCGAGTCATGACAACGCAGCTGATGACGATCCACGCTGTACCAGATCAGCGGAAACCGTGCGCTGTATTCCGGGGCAAAGGCCCTGGCTTCGTCGTCACTCATGTTACCCCGGTCCTTCGGGCAGGGGTGGATGGAGTGACCGTTAACCAGGGCCTGTTCGGACTCGATAAAGCTTTGCGGCGAGGGCCCGGGTGCAGGGCAGTGCTGTGCGCGGTGCGCAAGGACCCGGCGGAGGTTGTCGTCACTCTGTTCTACCCGGTGAAGAAAGCCCTGCCGGGTCCCGGGCGACGACTGGTTACGAAGTTCAGGCAGTGCCAGGGTCCATCGTACGGCTTCCGAAAAACCGATGGGTTCGGGCCCGCTGCCACGTTCCAGCCAAAGCTCCGGGCCCAGCAGGTGTCGGCCACCCAGGCTCCGGAAGCGGCAGGGTATCAGCAGCCTCTCCCCGGTGCCGGTATGGGTGATGGAAAAGTGCCGGCACCGGGGGTGCCAGGGCCAGGGGCCAGTCTCCCGCAGCAGGGCATTGAAGTAGGCATTCAGGGAGGGGGTTACGGATTCCCGGGATAGCGTCATAACCATGTCCTTGTCCGATCGCTTTGCGAAGGACTGTAATTTAAATCATAATGATTCGCAATACAGATTAAGACAAGGCGGAGCAGAGCAGGCGATGGAGATGATGATTCGGGGAAAGGAAGCCTGGGGCCCGGTGCTGATGATGGGCGTATTGCAGTCGGCACTGGTGGCCTGCCTGCCATGGCTGATCGACCGGACCGGGCTTTCTGCGGGTACCTGGTCGCTGATTCTGTCTGCCGGCATGATACCGGTGCTTCTGGGGGCGCCTCTGTGGGGGCGAGTGGTGGACCGGCGGGGGGCCGGTTCCGTGTCCGGCCAGGCCTCGATGATGGTGCTGGCAGGTTTCGGGCTATTGCTGCTGGTTCTGGCAGCGGGTCTGCAGGGCGAGCTTGCGGTGGCTTGTCTGCTGGTGGCGCGGCTGGCCCACGGGGTGGGCGCGGGTGGTGTTTTCCCGGCGGCGCAGCGGCTGGCGGTAGCGAATACCGGACCGGAAGAGTGGGGCTACCGGCTGTCCCGCCTGCAGATGGCCGTGCACACCGGTCGTCTTGCCGGCCCGGCCCTGGTTGTCATGGCCGCGTGGCTGGAAATGATGACGGTACTGGTGCTGGCCGGCGCACTGGCCGTATTGCTGGTGCTCGGTGGCGCCCGATCCCGGGCCCAAGCACCGGTGGACGCGACACCGGGCAGGGCCGGTTCCGGGGCTGATGGTCGCCCGAGCTGGCTGGCGGGCTGGCCTTTCTACCTGATGGCTCTGCTGCTCACGGGCTGGGTGGGCGCGGTGCAATTCGTGCTGGGGCCCACCCTTACCGCAATGGCGGGGGTGTCGTCGGAAATGGGCTCCTCACTGACGGCCGCAGCGCTGGTGCTGGCGTCCCTCGTCGGACTCGTATTCGGGCCGATGGTTCATGCATGGGCACGGGGCAACGTCATCCTCGTGGCGATCTGGGGCAGTTCCCTGCTGGTGGCGGGGCTGGTGCTGGCGCGCGCACAAAGCCTGCCCGCCGTTTATAGCGGAATTGCAGCGCTGGCCTTTGGCGCCGCAGTGCTGACACCCTGGTATGGCAGCCTGCTGCGGCAGTGTCATCCGGATGCCCAGGGCGAAGTTGCCGGCAGGCTGGCGAGTACACATACGCTGGGTTATATCATCGGAACGCTGACCGGAGGCTGGTTACTGGAGGTCAGCCCGGAACGCCCCATGACATTCTTTGTGCTGCTGGTGCCAGTGCTGGGCCTGCTGGCAGCCCGTGCACGGGCGCTTACCCGCAGAGATCGTACAGCCGGCCAATCAGCACCGGCACGGCAGTTTCCACCCGCAGTATCCGGGGCCCCAGGTGAACGGACTGACAACCCGCCTCCTCCAGCTTCTCAACCTCGTAGGGAATAAAACCTCCCTCCGGTCCGATGCACAGGGTGGCTGGTCGTTGCAGATGTACGGGGCAGGGAGTGGATGTTCCCGGGTGAGCCACCAGCCCCGGGCGGTCGCGAAGCAGGGCGGGCAGCTCATCTTCCACGAAGGGTTTGAAGCGCTGGCGGATGTGCACCTGTGGCATGCGGGTATCCATGGCCTGCTCCAGTCCCAGGGTCAGGTTTTCCCGCAGGTGCCCGGGCTGCAGCGAGGGTGTCTGCCAGAAACTCTTTTCCACCTTGTAACTGTTGATCAGCCAGATGTCCTTGACGCCCAGGGCGGCGACGGTCTGAAGCACACGGCGGAACATCTTGGGGCGTGGCATGGCGAGGATCAGTGTCAGGGGTAGAGGGGGTGGCGGCGACTGGTCAAGTTCCAGCCGCAGTTCCGCGCTGGTGTCAGTCAGGCAGGTGACGGTACCGGTGCCCATGGGGCCATCTTCCACGCCAACCGGCAGTGTGTCGCCCTCGCCGGCCCGCAGCACGTCAACCAGGTGGTCACGGCGACGGCCGGTCAGTCTGGCGCGGTGGTCGTCCAGCAGATCCTGTTCCGACAGCAGCGCCAGGTTCATACGTCGTCGTCGGGGTAACCGTCATCCGGGCGGTGGCGCACGGCGAGGTAGCCGAACAGTACGCCGATCTCGAACAGCAGCCACATGGGCACGGCCAGCAGGGTCTGGGAAATCAGGTCCGGCGGGGTCAGAATCATGCCGATCACGAAACAGCCAACGACCACGTAGGGCCGCTTGGCCGACAGTTCCTGGGGTGTGGTGGCGCCGGACAGGATCATCAGGATGGTGGCAATGGGAATCTCGAAGGCAACGCCAAAGGCAAAGAACATCTTGAGCACAAAGTTGAGATAGCTGGTGATGTCCGGCAGCTCGACAATGCCTTCAGGGCCGACGGCGGTGAAAAAGCCGAATACCAGGGGAAAGACCACGTAGTAGGCGAAAATGGCGCCCAGATAGAACAGCAGTATCGACGAGAACAGCAGCGGAAAGGCCAGTTTCTTCTCGTGGGCGTAGAGCCCGGGGGCGATGAAGCTCCAGAGCTGGTAAAGGATGACCGGTATGGCAATGAATACCGAAAGCACCAGTGCCAGCTTCATGGGCGCGAAGAAGGTAGCGGTGATATCGGTGGCAATCATCGACTGACCCACCGGCAGCAGTTCCATCAGTGGCCCGGCCATGATCAGGTAGAGTTCGTTGCGGAACGGGAACAGAACTGCAAAACACACCAGCACCGCCAGCACCATCTTCAAAAGGCGGTTGCGGAGCTCCAGCAGATGCTCGATCAGGGGCATTTCCTGCTGCTCAGGGGGTAGTCTGCCCGGGGAGGCTGAACTCATGAATGGCGTTCCGGTTTATCCTTTGGCGTCTCCGGGTCTCCGGAGTCGGTGGGTTCTTCAGCGGGATCTGTATGACTGCCCTTGCGGATCATGGCGTGAGGGTCGTAGCCCGGCTTTTCCGGTGGCTCCCAGTCCCTGAGCTGCTGACGGTTGTCACCCTCACCGCTGTCATCCTGCTGCTGGCTGCCCTCGTGCGGCGGCTCACCCGGGGGTTGCGGTTCGTCCTGCTGCGATTCCGGCTGTTTTTCCTTTTCGCCGGCGACGCGGCGGGTGGCCGGCGCGGGTCTGGGTTTGCGGGTGTCCTTGTCGGACAGGATCATGTCTTCGTACTGCTTGGCCTCATCCAGCGCGCCCTTTACCGTTTTTTCCACGTCGTCCAGCCCGATATCCCCGGCCTTGCGTAATTCTTTCCGCAATTCATCAGCCTTGAGCTCGCGGTCCAGTTCAGATGTGAACTGGGTGACCATACGGCGGGCACCGCCCACCCAGCGACCAGCGGTCCGGGCCGCCGCGGGCAGGCGTTCCGGACCCAGGATCAGAAGGGCGATGACAGCACAGATCACCAGCTCAATAAAGCCGATATCGAACATGCAGGCGCGACTCAGCTATGGGTTTTTTCTTCGGTTTTTTTCTCGGCGCCGGATTCCTGGGCCGTGGTCTTCTCCTGCTCTTCGAGGGAGTCGTCGGCCTTGTCCTGCGGGCTTTCGTCGTCGCCCATGGACTTCTTGAATCCGCGGATTGCACCACCGAGGTCGGTGCCGATATGACGCAGCTTCTTGGTTCCGAACAGCAGGATAACAATGCCCAGAACGATCAGAAGTTGCCAGATGCTAATGCCCATGTTTCAGAACCTCTTTGGTTAACTTGCCTGATGTTATTGTACGCCAACCCCGGCACTAACCGAACACCCCGCAAGGGGAGGTTGCAGACTCCCGGAATGGGTAGCCCCGCTGCCCGGTTATTTCTAGCGGGCTGCTTTTTCGTCCAGCCCCGACAGGTCGAAGCGCCGACCCAATTCCTCAAGAATATCATCCGGTCCAAGACCAAACCGTGACAGCATGACCAGAGTGTGGAACCAGAGGTCAGCGGTTTCATAGATCACCTCGTCGGTCTTGCCGGAACGCTCGGCATCCTTGGCGGCAATCAGTGTTTCGGTGCATTCCTCGCCTACCTTTTCCAGGATCTTGTTCAGACCCTTTGCGTGCAGGCTGGCCACGTAGGAGCTGTCCGGGTCGGCGGCCTTGCGGGCCTCCAGCACGGTCGACAGTTGCGTCAGTACATCACTCATGGCGGTGGCCTCCGTTTCCGTAAATGGCGTCCGGGTCTTTCAGTACCGGGTCTTTCGTGACCCAGCGGCCGTCTTCCAGTACCCGGTAGAAGCAGCTGCGACGGCCCGTGTGACAGGCAATGCCGCCGCGCTGCTCTACCTTCAGCAGGACCACGTCGTCATCGCAGTCGATGCGGATTTCCTTCACTCGCTGTTCGTGGCCGGAGCTCTCGCCCTTGCGCCAAAGCTTGCCCCGGGAGCGGGACCAGTAGATGGCCTGCTGTTCCCGTGCGGTCAGCGCCAGTGATTCGCGGTTCATCCACGCCATCATCAGGATGTCGCCGGTGTCGGCGTCCTGGGCGATGGCGGGTACCAGGCCGTCGGCGTTCCAGCGAACGCTGTCGAGCCAGTCGGTGCCGGTTACGGTATCGGTTGAATCTTGCATATTCATGACACAGTTCGGTTGCGCTGTTTAATGGTTAAAAGGCTTGGCCACCAGCCAGGTGGCGCCGGCCAGCATGGCCCAGCCATGCCAGGGCATGTCCCGGGCCATGGGAACGAGCTCGCCCTGCAGACCCAGCCAGGCGCCTGCAATCAGGGCGGCGGCCAGCACCAGCCGGCGCCAGCGGCGGTCGGCCCGGCGCTCCCCGGCTTTGATCGCTGCCAGTGTATCCTGTTTTGTCGTGCCCTGGCTGCCGGAATTGCGCAGCCGCACCAGAGTGTCGTGCACCAGTTGGGGCATTTCCGGCGACTGCTCGATCCACGCAGGCAGCCGCGACTGCAGGGTCTGGAACAGGCCGCTGGGGCCGATGCGCCGTTTCATCCAGCTCTCCAGATAGGGCTGCGCCGTGCTCCAGAGGTCCAGGTCCGGGTAGAGCTGGCGGCCGAGGCCTTCCACGTTAAGCAGGGTTTTCTGCAGCAGCACCAGCTGGGGCTGCACTTCCATATTGAACCGCCGGGCGGTCTGGAACAGTCGCAGCAGGAAGTGGCCAAAAGAGATTTCTTTCAGCGGACGCTCGAAAATGGGCTCGCAGACGGTACGAATGGCCGCCTCGAACTCGTTGACCCGGGTTTCCGGGGGTACCCAGCCGGACTGGATGTGCAGTTCCGCCACCTGGCGGTAGTCGCGGCGGAAGAAGGCCAGCAGGTTGCGGGCCAGGTAGCTGAGGTCGTCCTGTGCCAGGGTGCCGACAATGCCGAAATCAATGGCAATGTAGCGGGGGTCGGCGGGGTTGGTGGCATCCACAAAGATGTTGCCCGGATGCATGTCGGCGTGGAAGAAACTGTCACGGAACACCTGGGTGAAGAAGATTTCCACGCCCTTCTCCGCCAGTACCTTCATGTCCACGCCGGCGGCCCGCAGGGCGTCCACATCGGCGATGGGTATGCCACTGACCCGCTCCATCACCAGCACCCGCTTGCTGGTGTGGTCCCAGTCGATAGTGGGAATATAGATCAGTGACGAGCCTTCGAAATTGCGGCGCAGCTGGCTGGCATTGGCGGCTTCCCGCTGCATGTCCAGCTCGTCGTGGATGGTGTTGTCGTAATCCTCAACCACCTCCACCGGCCGCAGGCGCCGACCCTCGGACCAGTATTTTTCCAGCAACCGGGCCATGAAATACATCAGGGTCAGATCCTGATGGATGACCCGCTCGATACCCGGGCGGATGACCTTCACCACCACCCGCCGGCCATCGGGCATGGTGGCGGCGTGTACCTGGGCCACGGAGGCCGAGGCCATGGGGTCGCGCCCGAATTCGGCGAACACCTCATCCACCGGTTGCCCCAGGGATTCTTCGATGATGCTCCGGGCGAGGTCACTGGAGAAGGGCGGTACATCGTCCTGCAGCCGGCGCAGGGACTCGGCCATGTCGTCCGGCAGCAGGTCCCGCCGGGTGGAAAGAATCTGGCCGAACTTGACGAACACCGGCCCCAGCTCTTCCAGGGCCAGCCGCAGACGATTACCGCGATCGAGACTGCCCTTGGGGAACAGGTGCCAGGGAGCAAACAGGAAAAACAGCTTCAGGGGGGCGGGCAGTTCGGCAATGGGCAGGAACAGGTCCAGCCGGTACTTGCAGAATACCCAGGAAATGCGAAACAGGCGTTGCAGTCGGGTCACGGCGTCTCCGTCCCGGACTGGCCGGAGGTCGGGGCGGCGTCGCTTTCCAGGCGGTCGACCCGGGCCGCCAGGCGCTCGGTGCGCAGGCTGAGCTGGTCGATCTCCTCGAACGTGGGCTCCAGCTCCCGCTTGCCCGGCAGGGTACCGGTTTCCTCGTGGATGTACTCCTCCAGGCTGGCGGTGACCGACGCCACGGCCTGGCGGCTCCAGCTTACCGCGCCACGGATGCGCTGGCCGATAAAGTGGGCCGGGATATCGCCGGTGTAACGGGCCAGGGCGGCCTCCCAGTCCGGATCCAGCCGCGCCAGAGCCTGCTGGAACTGGTGGGCCAGGGCGGTATCACCTTCCACGCTCAGGCGACCGTCGGCAATGGCCTGGTTGTCACCGATCGCCAGCGCCGCCAGCGCCAGGGGGCGGCCACGGATCACCAGCGCCGGATGGTCCGGGCGAATGCCGGCAACGCTCACGCCGCGGCGGGTGCCCTGCAGGCAAATTGTCATGTCGACCGGTTCGCTGACCTCGAAGCACACCGGACCGGTCAGGGCCTTCAGCAGGTCGCGGCGGCCCGGTGGGTCCAGCTCCAGAGCCCGGTTCAGCGCCAGCTCCAGGGTCCCGGTGATGGCGGCGTGCAGGGTGGGAATCCGTGACATCAGGGCTTGGTCCCCACATGCAGGGCCACGATGCCGCCGGTCATGTTGTAGTAGCGGCAGTTGACCAGGCCAGCGGTTTCCATCATGCCGCGGAGCGTCTCCTGGTCCGGATGCATGCGAATGGATTCGGCCAGGTAGCGGTAGCTCTCCGCATCCCCGGCGAACAGCTGGCCCATCAGCGGCAGGGCCCGGAACGAATAGGTGTCGTAGGCTTTGCTCAGCAGCGGATTGGTGGGCTTTGAGAACTCCAGCACCATGACCTTGCCGCCGGGCTTCAGTACCCGGGTCATGTCCCGCAGGGCCTGATCCTTGTCGGTGACGTTGCGCAGACCGAAGGCAATGCTGACGGCGTTGAACGAGTTATCCGGGAACGGCAGGTGCTCGGCATCGGCCTGCACGTACTCGATGTTGCCGGCGTAGCCCCGGTCGATCAGGCGGTCACGACCTACCTGCAGCATGGAGGCATTGATATCCGCCAGCACCACCTTGCCGTTGGTGCCCACCAGGTCCGAGAACTTCATGGTCAGATCGCCGGTGCCACCGGCAATGTCCAGCACCTGGTGGCCGGGGCGAACGCCGCTGAGCTCGATGGTGAAACGCTTCCACAAGCGGTGAATGCCCATGGACATCAGGTCGTTCATCAGGTCGTACTTGCTGGCCACGGAATGGAAGACCTCGGCCACCTGGCCGGCCTTCTGGTTTTTCGGAACCTTGCGAAAGCCAAAGTCGGTGGTGTCGTCCTGGGCGGGGCCGTTCTGATGTGAGGCCGGGGCTGACTGCTGTTCGCTCATGAGGTGTCCTGTGGCATTCGGCATCGGGGTGCTGGGCGGCGACCTGCAGACGCTTGAACCGGTCTGCTCGGTGCTGTAAATGCCCCTATTCTAGGGAACCGCCGGGCAAGTCTAAAGTTTTTTACCAGGGAATTAACCAGACGGGATGCTGGCCTGTTGTCGCCGGCGTCAATAAACTGGGCACAAATCAACTGTCAGAAGGTAGCCATTCATGTCATCCATCGACGTTCGTCGGAGCCATTCACTGGACCGGGAGCACGCCCGCGCCGCGGCCGAGACACTGGCAGAGGACCTGTCGGAAAAATTTGATGTGCAGTATGAATGGGACGGCGACCTGCTTCGCTTCCACCGCTCAGGGGTCAAGGGGCATCTGGACATTTCCCCCAGTGAACTGCACGTCCATCTGGAACTCGGCATGATGCTGAGACCGTTCAAGGGGCGCATCGAGGAAGAAATTCACAACCAGCTGGATACCATCATCGTCTGATGTCAGTTTGCCGCCCCGGCCAGCCCGGGGTCGGCACTGCCTTCCGGGTCGTCCAGCGGGGGGATCAGTGACGGGTCGTCCAGGGCCAGGAAATGACTGGGGGAGTCGGTTTCCCGAATGGTCATGGTGGCGCAGGCCCGGGCGCTCTCCACCATGGCGGACTTGTCGAGTATGTGGTCGGTGCCGGGAATCAGGAAGATGCCGTGGCTGACATTGTCGTAGATGTCAGTGGGCGTCTTCTCCATCCATTCCAGTACGTCTTCCAGGTTTCGGACGATGGTGAGCTGGTCCCGGGTAGATGAAAACAGCTTGTTGAGCAGCGTTTTCTTGCGCGCATTCATGCGCCCGAAGAAGGTTTGACCATAAACAGAAGACGGCGCACTGTTGATCAGGCGGATCAGCCAGGGCCACATGCCGTGGCTGACCGGTTCCAGCATGATGGTTACCAGGGCATGGGTGCGCCCCTGGGGCAGGGCCGGAGCCTCCAGCAGCAGCTCCACATCGCGGAACAGCTCCGGGCGCCGGCGTGCCGCCTCAAGGGCGACCGCGCCGCCACGGGAATGCCCGTGAACCCGCACGTGCTCCGATGAAGGCAGAATTTCCAGCGCCTGGATCAGCAGTTCCGCATCATAGCCGATGGTACCTGCGAGCTCGTCAATCGGAGACTGCCACTCGGCATCTTCCGGCGTCACGCCGTTAACCGGAATGTGGTAGTTGCTGCACGTGAGCAGGATCAGTTCGGTGCCGGGGTCGTCGTACAGCTGCGTGAAATAGCAGTGGTTTGCCAGGTAGCCATGAACACCGATAACGGTATGACGGGCTTCGCCACTGTGATTGCGTACTGACACCGCGCCCTGGCCAATGCGATACACCTGTCCCGAGAACATCTCCGAGTAGGCGATGTCGATAGGCTTGATCAGTTTGCGTATATGGCTTGCTTTCATGGCCACCTCCGGAGCCTGAATGACTAGTGTCCCGTCTGGTTGATTCGTTGACCTACTGCGCGACGCTGGGGCCTCTGACCAAGGCGCCAGTCCGCCGGTGTGGTGGTTCCACATCAAGGGCTGGCAACACCGGCCAGAGGCCCCAGCGTCGCGCCCTTCGGGAGCCACTGAGAGCCTTGATAGCTGTGTTGCGCTGACTCGATTTGGAACCACCAAACCTTCGCCACCGCGCCTTGCTCTCAAGGCTCTCAGTGGCTCAGTAGATCAAGGAATCAACCAGACGGGACACTAGCCCTTCATTCGAGTATACGATTACTTGCCTGTCGTGGCGCAATAGCGATCGGCATTATTAATGAGAGTGGAGCAGGTTTCCCGCCTCTGTCACAATGCCGGATCGGTATTTTGAGACCTGATAAGCCTCTGAGTGACGCTTATCATGACTGACTTCAAAAACTCCAGAATCACATTGATCAGGAAATCCGGGATCCGACACTTTGAGTGACGCCGTCAACGACAGGGAACCGCTGCGACTACTGCCGATGGATGCGGCGTGGCTGAATCTCGAAAGCCCGCAAAATCCGTTAACGATCACTGTGCTGATGCGCGTTGACGGGCTGAATTTTGCGGAATTGCGAGCCTTCCTGCAGCGCTACTGGCTGACCTGGGAACGGTTCCGCATGGTTCCGGTGGAAAAATCCTGTGGCTGGTGCTGGGAGCGGGACCGCCACTTTGACCTGGTCAACCACCTGGTTCATGTGCCGGAAGCCATGGATGAGCAGCGCCTGCAGCAATGGGTCTCGGCACGGCTCAATCAGCCCCTGCGTCGTAACCGGCCCCACTGGGCCTTCTGGCTGGTGCCCAATGCCGAGGGCGGGGCGGCCCTGCTGTTCCGTATTCATCATTGTTACGGCGATGGCATGTCCCTGCTGGATGTGTTTGACAGCATCTGTACCAAAGCCCCCGACGAGCAGCCCACCGTTTTCGGCAGCAGCGAGCGGCCTACCGCCCGCCGCTGGCCCCAGGTGCTGCAGGCCTGTCGCGACGCGGTCAGCACGGGGTTTCGTGGCTGGCGGGAGCATTCCGGTTCGACAGGCGGCAGCGCTTCTGCCAGCCAGCACGATGAGCTACCGGAATCCCATCAGGCGGGGGCGCTGGAGCAGGGGGCGATGACCGGCCTGCGGGCGATCAATGAGATAACCGGCATGATAACCGAGCCGGAGGATACCCCATCCAGCCTCAAACGATCCCTGCTGGGACGGCGTCACTGCCGGTGGTCCGGCCCGGTGCCCGTGCGCCGGTTCCTGTCCATCGCCCGCCGTTATGGTTGCAGCATCAACGACGTACTGCTGGCCTGCGTGGCCGCCGCCATGCGTGATGCCATGGCGGTTCCGGAACGATTGCTGAACCAGTCCGTGGTCCATGCGGCGGTACCGGTGGATATCCGCCGCAGCCTGCCAGCCCGCCTGAGGCCCGCGCCGCAGATGCCCGGCAACTACTTTGGTACCGTTTTTGTGCCCCTGCCGCTGGATGGCCGCTATGCCCTGGAGCGGCTCTGGCGCATCAAGCATGAAAGCCGCCGGCTCAGGCGCAGCTGGCAGCCGGTTATTTCCTGGGGGTTGAGCGGCCTGGCGTCATTGCTGCCGCCGTCCCTGCGCAAGCCTATTGCCGACCTGTTCTACCGCAAGGCCAGTGCCGTGGTGTCGAATGTGCCCGGCACCCGCGAGCCACGCTACCTGGCGGGGCGCCGGGTGCTGGAGCAGATGTTCTGGGTGCCCCAGGCCGGCGAAATCGGTCTGGGTGTGAGCATCGTAAGCTATGCCGGTAACGTACAGTTCGGTGTGGTGGCCGATGAAGCGGTGCTGTCTGACCCGGACGCCTTCCTGGCCAGGTGTGTGAAGGAGCTGGACATCCTTTCCGATAGCCCGGCGCCCTGAACCGCGACGGTTGTTATTGCCCTGCTGCCACCCCACAACTACAAGGTAAGGGATCCCCTGAGAAAATGCCGGGGCGGACGATGTCCCCGGCGCTGGTGGTCAGGTACCGGTACCTGACCTCGCAGGGTGCTCTCGGGGAACGGGTCAATCAGACAACAGGAGATACGGAATGAGCGACACACGGGTCGAAAAAGACAGCCTTGGGGAAGTTCAGGTTCCGGTCAATGCGCTCTGGGGGGCACAGACCCAGCGAGCGGTGGACAACTTTCCTGTCAGCGGGCAGCCCATGCCCCCCGGGTTTATCGAGGCCGTGGTGACGGTCAAGAAGGCGGCGGCGCAAGCCAACCACCGCCTCAAGATGCTGGATGACGATCGTCACGCCGCTATTGTCAAAGCCTGCGATCGCCTTCTCGAAGGCGGGCTTGAGGCGCAGTTTCCGGTGGACCGATACCAGACCGGTTCCGGTACCAGCACCAACATGAACGTCAACGAGGTGATTGCCAGTCTGGCCAGCACGGATGAGCTGTCCGTCAATCCCAACGACCACGTCAACATGAGCCAGAGCTCCAACGACGTTATTCCCACCGCCATCCACGTCAGTGCCGTGAAGGCGCTCCAGACCTCGGTGCTGCCGGCCCTCACGCATCTGGGTGGGATCATCTATGAGCGGGAGAACCTGCTTGACGGCCAGGTGAAAACCGGCCGCACCCACCTGATGGATGCCATGCCGGTGACCCTTGGGCAGGAGCTCAGGGCGTGGCGTGAACAGCTGGAGGCTGTGGGCCGTCGCCTGGAGTACAGCAGCGACGAGCTGCTTGCGGTTCCCCAGGGCGGTACGGCTGTCGGAACCGGCATTAATGCCGATACCCGCTTTGCCGGCGAGTTCGTCAAGGAGCTGTACCAGTTGACCGGCTTCCGCTTTCGGGAAATGGAGCACAAGTTTGTCGGCCAGAGCGCCATTGATGGCCCGGTGAATCTGTCGTCGCAGTTTCGCGGCATGGCGATCGTACTGATGAAGATCGCCAACGATCTGCGCTGGATGAACAGCGGGCCTATCCACGGTCTGGCGGAAATCAGCCTGCCGGCACTGCAGCCAGGCAGCTCCATCATGCCTGGCAAGGTCAACCCGGTGATTCCGGAGTCGGTGGCCATGGTTTCCGCCCAGGTCATGGGGCTGGACAGCGCGGTGGCTATTGCCGGCCAGTCGGGCAACTTCCAGTTGAACGTCATGCTGCCCCTGGTGGGGGCCAATCTGCTGGACATGAGCCAGTTGCTGACCAGCGGTGCCCACCTGCTCGGCGACAAGGCAATTGCGGGCTTCACGGTCAACGAGGCTACCCTGGACGAGGCCGTTGGCCGTAATCCCGTGCTGGTGACCGCGCTCAATCCGGAAATCGGCTATGCCAAAGCCGCGGAAATCGCCAAGGAAGCCTACGCCAGTGGACGTGCCATCATTGATGTGGCGGAAGAGAAGAGCGGCCTGAGTCGCAGCAGGCTCGAAAAGCTGCTGGACCCGCTGGAGTTGACCAAAGGCGGCCTGAAGGGCTGACCGCGCCACTGAACAGGAGAATGCCGGCGGATGATCACGGTCTGGTTGCTGGTCCTGCTGATCCTGGCCAACGGCTTGCCCGTGGTTGCCGCCAGGCTGTTGCATCATCGTTTTGACCTTCCCGTCGACGGCGGTCGCCGGTGGCGGGATGGGCGACCGCTGCTCGGAGCCAGCAAGACCTGGCGTGGACTGCTGGCCGGCCTGCTGGGGTGTGCCCTGTGCGCGCCACTGTTGGGCCTCAGCGCGGCCTTTGGCGCTGTCTACGGGGCGCTGGCCCTGGCCGGGGACCTGCTCAGCAGTTTCATCAAGCGCCGCCTGGGCCTGGAGGCCAGCGCCCGGGCGAGCGGTCTGGACCAGCTGCCGGAATCGGCATTGCCGGTGGCTTTCGCGTGGTTGTGGCTGGATCTGCCGGCCTGGCAGGCCATCGGCGTGGTGCTGCTGTTCGTGACCGGCAATGTGCTGTCGTCACCACTACTCTACCGGCTCGGTATTCGCAAACGACCGCACTAGAAAGACTCGTCAGGTTATTCTGGCCCGCGTGTCAGCACGTGGATGGTGACTTCCGGCGGACAGTTCAGGCGGACATTGACAACAGAGGTGCCGGCCCCGGGCGAGGTGTAGCCCTGCATGCCGTTGTGTCGCCAGTAACCCCTGCCCAGGGCCCGCGGGCAGTTGGCGTCCAGGGTCAGGGGGAAGCCCCCGGGCAGGCAGATCTGGCCACCGTGGGTATGGCCACACAGGTACAGGTCATAACCGGCATGGGCCGCTTCCCGCCAGATTTCCGGGCTGTGACTGAGCAGCAGTGATACGGCCCCCTCGGGAATATCGTCGCCGGCCCGTTGCAGATTATGCACCTTGTAGAAATGGGGGTCGTCAACACCGGCAATGTACAGGGTCTGATCATCCCGGCTGATGACCCGGTGCTCGTTCAGCAGCAGGCGGAAGCCCATGTCTTCCAGCCCAGGCACCATGCGGATACTGTCATGGTTGCCCAGCACCGCCAGGGCTTCGCCCCGGATCGCCTCCCGCAGCCGCGCCATGCCCTCCAGTGCGTTGTCCACCGGCCCCCAGGTCAGTTTGCGGTAATCTCCGGTTAACACACACAGGTCATACTCCAGCGGTTCAATCTGCCGGATGACGGCCTCCAGGTTGGCCGGGTCCATATCCACATGCAGGTCGGTCAGGTGGAGGATCCGGAAACCCTCGAAGGCCTTTGGCAGGGACGCAATCCGGAACGGGTGTTCAATGGTCCTCAGGGTACGGCTGTTGGTCTGCCCACGGCCAAACAGTCCGGAGAGCTTCAGGCAGGTGCGTATGAAGCCGGGTGCCGAGGTCAGGTTCTCCAGGTGGAAGGACCGGTGGTCGCGGCCGGTAACCCGCTGCTCCGATTCCTGCTCAATGCTGAGCCGCTGGCGGGCGTGTACCGGTCCCATTCGAAGGCTGAGGCGGTATCGTAGAAGATCATCATCGTTGGGTGCGGGCGCCTGTGCGGTCATGAAATCAGTGCCGGTCCGTATCGGTTTCCGTGTTGTCACAAAAACAGTATGGTCGCTGAAACGTGAACCGACAATGATGCCTGGCAATACCAGGACAGCAATCATGAGGACGTCGTGAGCGAAAACAACACATTCCGCGAAGTGTTCAGGGTATTCCTGCGCCTGGGCCTGACCTCGTTCGGCGGGCCCGCCGCCCATCTGGGTTACTTCCATGATGAATTTGTACGCCGGCGGCAGTGGCTGAGTGAGAGTGCCTATGGTGAGGTGGTGGCCCTGTGCCAGTTGTTGCCGGGGCCGGCATCGAGTCAGGTCGGGCTGGCTATCGGCTTTTTGAGAGGCCAGTACCGTGGCGCACTGGCAGCCTGGCTGGCCTTTACCCTGCCGTCTGCCATTCTGATGGCGTTATTCGCGCTGGGGCTGGGTCTGTGGCCCGACGCTGCGGAGGGTGGCTGGGTGGCCGGTCTGAAATTGTTCGTGGTCGCCGTGGTCGCTCAGGCCGTGTGGCAGATGGGCCGTACCCTGTGTCCGGACCGGGTGCGTAAGGGGCTGGCGGTAATGGTGGCTGCCATCCTGCTGGTGGCGGGCTCCGCGGCGATGCAGCTGGTGGCACTGGTGGTGGCCGGGTTGGCCGGGATGATGCTGCGGGTGCCCCCCGGCGACCGGCGGGAGGCACTGTCGCTGCCGGTTCAGGGGCGCCGACCGGTGGTGTTCCTGGTGCTGTTCGCGCTGCTTCTGCTGGTCTCGTTGCTGCCGACCCAGGCAGGATCGCAGAGCTGGCTGGCGGCCGAGATGTACCGGTCGGGGGCGCTGGTATTTGGCGGCGGGCATGTGGTCCTGCCGTGGCTGGAGGAGGGTTTTGTGGCCTCGGGCCAGGTCCCGGCCGACACTTTTCTGGCCGGCTATGGTGCAGCCCAGGCCGTGCCGGGCCCGCTGTTCACCTTCTCGGCGTTCCTGGGGGGCACGGTCGGAGGCGTGCAGGGCAGCATTGTGGCCCTGGTTTCGGTTTTTCTGCCCGGGGTGCTGCTGGTGTTCACGGGCCTTCCCCTGTGGCAGTGGCTGCGTCACCACGACCGGGCCCGCTCGGCATTGGCCGGGGTGAACGCGGGGGTTGTCGGGCTGCTGCTGGCAGCGCTCTATGATCCGGTCTGGACCTCCGCCGTACACTCTGCCTCTGGCGTGGCTTTTGTGCTGGCGGCCTGGTGGGCATTGGCGGTTATCAGGGTTCCCGTCTGGGTGCTGGCGCCGGTCAGTGCGGTAGTGGGCGCCTTGCTGTTCTGAGGGGCAGGTTTCAGTCTCCGGGGCGATCGGTTCACAGGGCGAGCAACAGGGTTGGCCGTGTGTCTTTAAAGAGTACAGAATGGCCATGGGATGAGTGCAGCCTGCCCCGACCACGGGAACCCCGGCGGGGACTGGCTGTCCAAGAGGCCGGATGAATAGGAGTCAGGCGATGAGTATGACCTGTAGCGTTCCCGGATTGACCGTTCCCCGGAGCCGTTTTCCGGCTCCCGAGCATGATCTGGTGCCGGAAGAGGGCGCGGGCCTGTCAACAGCGGTGTTTGCCGGTGGCTGTTTCTGGTGTGTGGAAGCGGTCTTCATGGCGCTGGAGGGTGTCCATAGTGTCGTTTCCGGATACACGGGGGGTGACCGTGAGTCCGCCAACTATGATGCTGTCTGTACGGGCCGAACCGGGCATGCAGAAGCGGTGGAAATACAGTACGATCCGGCGGTGATAAGCTACGGTGAGTTGCTGCGGGTTTTCTTTTCCGTGGCCCACGACCCGACACAGCTGAACCGACAGGGTAACGATCGCGGTCCCCAGTACCGTTCCGCGGTGTTCTTTTCGTCACCGCAGGAAAAACGAGTGGTGGAAGACTATATTCGCCTTATCGATGCATCGGGCGTGTACCCGGACCCGGTGGTCACCACTCTTGAGCCGCTGGACGAATTCTATCCGGCGGAAGACTATCATCAGAATTTTGCCGGCAAGCACCCCCAGCAACCGTATATCATGGCGGTTGCGGCCCCCAAGCTGAAAAAGGTCAGGGAAGCCTATCCGGACAGGCTCAAGAATGCCTGAGCGGATAGGCTGTGGAACCGGGGTGCCTTCGGCCCGTCAACAGAGGTGAAACCATGACCACATCCGCTTCAGGATACGATCTGACCCCCTTATCCCCGCAAGAGGTCAGCCGGCGAGCTGCCGACCTGACCGATGAAGAGCGCACGGTGCTGCTGGACCACGGCACCGAGAGACCGTTCTGCGGCACCCTCCTGGACAACAAGCAGGATGGTGTCTACCACTGCAGGTTGTGCGACCTGCCGCTGTTCAGCTCCCGGTCAAAGTTTGATTCCGGAACCGGCTGGCCCAGCTTCTTCGAGCCATTCGATGCGGATCATATCCGCCAGCTGGAAGACCGCAGCCTCGGTATGGCCCGCACCGAGATCCGGTGTGCCCGCTGCGACAGTCACCAGGGGCATGTGTTTCCCGACGGACCGCTCCCTACTGGCCAACGCTATTGCCTGAACTCCGTTTCGCTGGTCTTTCGCCCGGACCCGGCTCCTTCCCGGTGAATAACGCCATTTGCCTTGCCTGACCGGTCGAACTGTCAGCGTACTGGCCGACGACACTTGGATCACCGTTGCCTCCCCGGGCTATAATCCCCGGCTTTTCCACAGCGACCCTCTGGTCAGCAAATGAACCACAGGGGACGCCAGCCCGGCAGGAGCTGCCAGCAATGCAACCCAGATCCAACCCGCTTACCGAATCCGCGACCCTGTTGCGCCGGGTGGCCGTAATTCTCGGTTCCTTCGGGCTGACCGCCCTCTACAGTCTGCTGATTCTGGGCCGGGCAGCGGTTCGCCGGCTTGACCGGAAGACGGTGGATGCCTACATCCACGGCTGGTCAACGACGGTGTTGCGCATGGTGCGGGCCAACCTCACCGTTCGGGGGGAAATACCCGAGTTCGGTGATGGGCGGCGCTACATGATCATGAGCACCCACGCCAGCCAGTACGACATCCCGATCACCCTCGCGTCCATGCCCGGCTCCGTTCGCATGCTGGCGAAAAAGGAAATGTTCGGAGTTCCGCTGCTGGGGCCCGCCATGAAGGCAGCGGAATTTCCTTCCATCGATCGCCACAACCGCCACCGTGCCGTTCAGGATCTGGCCCGAGCCAGGGCCATGATGGAGAGCGGGATCGTGTTGTGGGCGGCCCCGGAGGGTACGCGCTCGCCGGATGCGAGCCTGCAGCCGTTCAAGAAAGGGTGCTTCCACCTGGCTTTGGATACCGAGGCGGTTATCGTGCCCATGGCAATCCGTGGTGTTCACGGGGTATTGCAGGCCCGCAGCTGGAAGATCAACCTCGGGCAGCCGGTGGAAGTGGTGGTCGGCACGCCCATTGACACGTCCGGCATGAGCAAGGAGCAGTTGCCGGAGCTGATGGCTCAGGTGCGCACTCAGCTCGAGGAATTGCTGGGTGATGGCGAGGCACGCTAAAGGATAGGCACGCCTGTTGCCCGGGCGGCACTGACCACGGTGGAGGCCAGGTAACCGGTATAACCGATATAGGCCGCCATCAGCACAGCCCCTTCCCATCGCAGGATGACGCGCCTGCTGCCAAAGGCCCCATAGCCCATCAGGAACAGGGCCACCGTCACCGCCATCATCACTGACCAGTCCCGATAGAGCACCACGGATTCAGCGGCCATGGGCTCAATGGTGGCAGCAATACCGACCACGGCCAGCGTATTGAAGATGCCAGAGCCGAGGATGTTGCCCAGTATCAGGTCATGCTCCTTCTTGCGCACAGACGCGATACCGGCGGCCAGTTCGGGCAGCGAGGTGCCGATGGCGACGATGGTCAGCCCGATGATCAGGTCGCTGACGCCCAGCGTCTGGGCGACATAGACCGCACCCCAGACCAGCATTCGTGAGCTTATCAGCAACAACACCAGCCCGACGACCAGCCACATTATGGCCCTGGGCAGTGGCATGGGGTGGGCGGTCACTTCCGCTTCGGCTTCACCGCCAAGGGGGTCGGCCTTGCCCCGGATGCCCTGGAAGATGGACCAGCCCATGACGACGGCGAACACGGCCAGCAGCACCCAGCCGTCGAGCCGGGTCAGTTCGCCGTCCAGCAATTGCCAGCCGGCCAGCAGCGTGATGCCGATCAGGATCGGGAGTTCCTTGCGCAGGATCTGGGAGTGAACGTCGATAGGGCTGACCAAAGCCACCAGGCCTACAATCAGGGCGATGTTGGTAATGTTGGAGCCATAGGCATTGCCCAGCGCCAGGCCGGGATTGCCGTCGGTGGCGGCAATGGCGGAAACGGCGAGCTCCGGGGCGGAGGTGCCGAAACCGATCACCACCATGCCGATCAGCAGTGGCGACATGCCAAGGTGTGTGGCGGTGGCCGCGGCGCCGTCCACAAAACGGTCGGCGCTCCAGACCAGCAGGATCAGGCCTGTGATGATCGCGAGCAAGGCAAGCAGCATCGAAATTTCCTGTGTTGAAAGCCCTTGACCGGCCAGCCCCTTGAGCGGTCCGGACATTCTGGTCGTAAATGTTGGTGGCAGACATTACCGCAAAAGTGCCGCAAAGGTAAGCACCCGGGAATCCCCTATGGCCGCAGCTGGTCTGTTGCCGCATCCTCCTACTAAAGTTGCGGTGACTGCGTACGTACTAATCCGCATGATATGGGCCCGGTATTCGCAGGCGGAACCAGGAGGTTTCATAATTACGTCTATTGCGTAACAAATGATTGGCATGCTCATTATTTTGTGATCCTCCCTCAATCGGGGATAATGCCAGTTTTAAAGGGCACCGCTGCTGATCGTGGCGGCCCGACAGGTCAACGAATTAACCAAACGGGACACTGATAAATGGCTGTAACACAGGCAGACGTAGTGCTGGTCGGCGGTGGCGTCATGAGCGCCACTCTCGGCATGATGCTCAGGCAGCTGGATCCATCCCTGAACATCGTCATGGTTGAACGTCTCGATCACGTTGCCCATGAAAGCACGGATGGATGGAACAACGCAGGTACCGGCCACGCCGGCTACTGTGAACTCAACTACACCCCCGAAGATGACAAGGGTGATGTGTCCATTGACCGGGCGCTGACCATCAACGCTTCCTTCGAAATCTCCCTTCAGCTCTGGTCCTGGCTGGTGGAGCAGGGCATGCTCCCGGAGCCGAAGTCGTTTATCAATCGCACCCCTCATATGAGCTTTGTCTGGGGCGACGACGGTGTTGCCTTCCTCAAGCGCCGATATGAAAAGCTCGGTAACCACCACCTGTTCCGGGAGATGGAATACACCGAATCTCCCGACGTGCTTCACCAGTGGATGCCGCTGGTGGTCGATAACCGCGACCCGATGCAGAAGGTGGCGGCGACCCGCATAGGTCATGGTGCCGATGTTGATTTCGGGGCCCTCACCAGGAGTATGGTGACGTATCTGGAAGGCACCGAAAACTTTGAACTGATGCTCAGCAGTCCGGTCACCGACCTTCGCAAGCGCAAGAACGGGCGCTGGAAGGTAGAGGTGAAAGACCAGAAGACCGGTGATCGCAAGAAGATCGACGCCGGTTTCGTGTTCCTGGGTGCCGGCGGCGGTGCCCTGCCGATGCTGCAGAAATCCGATATCGACGAGGCCAGGGGTTACGGCGGTTTCCCGGTCAGTGGCCAGTGGCTGGTATGCCAGAAGCCCGACATCGTCGAGCAGCACCGCGCCAAGGTTTATGGCAAGGCGCCCATTGGTGCGCCACCGATGTCGGTCCCGCACCTGGATACCCGTATTATTGATGGCAAACCGGCACTGCTGTTTGGCCCCTTTGCCGGCTTTACCACCCGCTTCCTTAAACAGGGTTCACTTTTCGACCTGTTCGGTTCGGTCAAGCCTACCAACCTGCGGCCCATGCTGTCCGTGAGTCGTACCAATATGGACCTCACCCGCTATCTGATCGGGGAAGTGTTCCAGTCACACGCTGACCGCGTCGACTCGCTGCGCAACTTTTTCCCCAATGCCCGGGAAGAAGACTGGAAACTGCAGGAGGCGGGGCAGCGGGTGCAGATCATCAAGAAAGCCGAGGGTGGTGGCGGCAAGCTGGAATTCGGCACCGAAATTGTCGCCGCGAAAGATGGCACCCTGGCGGCCCTGCTGGGTGCATCCCCGGGCGCGTCCACCGCTGCCCACGCGATGCTGGACGTGATTCACCGTTGCTTCTCTGAGCGGGTCAAAACAGACCAGTGGCAGGAACGTCTGCGGGAGCTGATTCCGTCCTATGGGAAGTCCCTGGTGGACGATGAAGCCCTCCTGACCCGGGTACGTGAGCGCACGCTAAACACCCTCCGCCTCAGGGAAGACTGACCCCGTCCCCCGGTGCCCGGTCGGCATTCTGGCCGGCCCGGGCCTGTGGTCTCTGGTATGCCGTAACATAATGCATCACAGGGTGAGCCCGACTTCTATGTATAATCAGCCTGAAGCACTGATACAGGGCAAAACGCTCTAAGGATTTCAGGTTTGATAAATCACCAAAAAAATACGCCAGCCGATGACATCCAGGAGGAGCTGGCGATCAGGGTTCAGCAGCTGGATGATGCCATAAAGCTGGTGTCGGTCAGTCTGGCCCTCACCCGCCCGGGCAAGATTCCCAAGTTGCTGGACAGCGTCCGGCAGGTGCTGATGGTGGAGGGTGGCTGCGCGGCGGTTGAGGCCCGGGCCGAGGCGATTGAAAAGTGTGGTGTGTTTGCAGGATCGGACTGGGCGTACCCCCAGATCCTTGTGCCTTCCCTGACCACTTATTCCCTGCGTAGCCCGCAGATGGAAACCGTGGTGATCGAGGCGCTCAGCGAATTGCGCCTGCTGGCGGTGGCCAAGGGCGTTTATCAGCACCCTCAGTTGTCTGCGGAGCAGGCCCATCATTACCTGGCTCAGGTTCTTGCGGTCAATCTGGAGTTGCTGTTCGGAGTACCTACCGAGGCAGAGCGGGAACAACAGGGGTCATTGGCCACAATCAGTCGCGGCGTCATCCGTCACCTGGCCGAGCGCATCGGCTACGAGCATGTCATTGATCAGCTGATCGACGAGATCTGGCGAGTGCTGAACCAGCGGCCGATCCAGGTGGCCGGTGTTCAACAGATGATTACCCAGATAGCCATCTGCCGAAATAACCCGGATATTGATCTTGGCGGTAGTGGCAGTGGGGCCGATCGTCTGATCAGCAGCCTGTTCGGTCCGACCCAGGCCTGCCGGGAAGATCCGGGGGTGGACGTCTACCGGGAACGGCTGGCCGCCATGGACAATGCCGCCCTGCAAAGTGAGGCGACCGGGTGTGCCCGGGCAATGCACGATACCGGGCTGGTGTCTCCGTACCATGGTGAGCTGGTTCGCTATCTGATGGAGCACGCCCCGACCCTGTTGTCTGAGGCGATGGGCCTTTCCGGCACCGGGCGGGATTGCCTGCTGTGTTACCAGGGGCTGGTGCACGCGCTGATCGAGCAGGGCATTTACCCGCAGACCTGTCAGGGGCTTTACGGGCTGGCGCTGATGCTCGAACGAGGCATTCTGTACCAGGCTCCGGTTGCCCCGGCGCTCTGGCGTCAGGTGCAGCTTCCCGTGTCATCCTTCAATCGTGAGCGCATCGAGCTTGCCTATGGAACGATGCAGGAACCTCGCGCCTGGCTGATCCAGGGGGTGCTGTCGATGCTGGGTCAGCCGCTTGGCGTGGGGCAGGGCAACAATCCCACCTGTCAGTCAGCCCGGGCCCTGTCCATGTGGGCCTATAACGACCCGGACTACCTGTTGCAGATGGTGACCTGGGCCGCCCGGGATGACGAGATCATCATGCACTTCGAGGGGCAGCCGGTGTCATCGCGCCTGAGCGGTGCTGGCGTTGCCGCTGAAATTACACTGGACCTCGATCCGGTATCCTTGCTGGTGGTGCCGCACCTGGACCGGATCTACGCCGAAATGGGGCGGCTGTGTATCGGTCGCGAAGGTGATCCGCACCGCTGGGTGAACCCGGAATTCCATGGCTGGTGGTCGGGCCGGGGCTTCCGCATCAACGTGGACGTGGCCACCGGCCAACTGGAGGATCTTGATGGCTTCCTGCGCCACTTCTATGTGAGCTATCACCCCTATTACAACGGCAACCAGCCATTGATCCACCCACAGCCCGCCGGCATCGCCGTCACCGACAGCGCCGCCCGGTTTATCGGGTGGCATGCCATCACCATACTGCGGGTAGCCCTGGATCAGCAGGACCAGATGCGGATCTATTTCTTCAACCCCAACAATGACAGTGGCCAGGACTGGGGCGACGACATTGTTGTCAGCACCTCCGGTAATGGCGAGCGCTTCGGGGAAGCGTCGCTGCCGTTCGAGGCCTTCGCATCCAGATTGTATATCTTCCATTTCGATCCCCTGGAGCGTGGCAATCCGGATGCGGTGTCCGCGGAGGAAATCGAGCGGATTATGGCTCTGGTGCACCGAAGCTGGGGAGCCGACCGGGTAAACGGGGAGGCGTTGCAGGCGGATCCGGGGCCGGTCTGAGAGGTTGGCTTGTTCGTGGACCTCCCGGGGCGGTTGCGCGCTAAGGCTGACCTATGGTCTCAATATTAATACACAGGGGCGAATGGGGCGTCGACACTCTTTACATCCGGTAAGGTTCGGTACAGTGCCCGCCTATGCCCGATAAACGGAACTTGCTGTGCTTCCAGCCTTCCCGAATGCCGGTTGCTGGCCACGGTATTCAGGGAAATAGCGACAATACGCCACTCGGGGCAAATCAGCGATAATCCCTGAAAGCCGGGCGCTCCCAATGCGATCTATTTCACTGAATATTCTTCTCCTTTAGTCTCAGACTTGTACTGTCCATTATAAATCGGCAAAGAATCCCCTATTAATACGTAAGCATACGATTATCTGAAGCGCACTGCTTGGCAAGTGCGTTACAAATATCTCCAGAGTAGGCACTAATCCTGGTCCAACGTGTGGGTTTTCGCCAACTGAACAGTTTGAACTCTTACTGAGTTTCCCTGATGTTCCCTGTCCACTAAATAATACGTAACTGTCGAAATTCTTAACAGGTACCAGGCCATACAATGGCAAAGGCAAAATGCGTACCTTGCGTTCCACTGTTTTTACTGATTTTTCAAGACACTGGTCCAGTTTATGCCTTAGCGGTTTTTGGAGAACTTGTTCTCCTCACGCTATCGAGTAATCCCAAACAAGGAGATGTTAAAATGAAACAACCTATCCAAAAGAGTATGGCAATGCTGGCTGCCAGCCTCGTCTTCGGCATTGGCTCGGCCCAGGCTGTTCCCATACCGGTGGACCTGGAGCTGGCGATGACCATCGACGTGTCTGGAAGTGTCGACGGTACCGATTATGCTCTGCAGCGCCAAGGCTATGTGGATGCATTTAACAACGCGTCACTGCAGAACGACATGCTCTCGGGAGATCTGGGCCAGATTGCGGTCAGCGTATTTTTCTTTGGTACCGACGGCCATCAGTGGTCGCCTGGCTGGCAGTTGATCGATAGTGCGGCAGCGGCGGGCAATTTCGCGACTACTCTGGCTGGCACCAATCGTCCGGAAAGCGGTTCCACCAACATCGCTGCCGGTATTGATACTGCCGCCGGCACCTTCGGCAACACCTATATTGGGACACGCCAGCTAATAGATGTCTCTGGTGACGGCTCACAGAGCATGAATGGCTGCTACTTCAGCGACCTTAGCTGTACCACTCTACAGGGCTCGCGGGATGCCTTCCTGGATGGCAGCGCCAACCGCGCCATCAACGCCCTGTGGATCAATGATCGCGACTACTTCGGCAACACGGGCAGTGAAACCATCAACTCGCTCGATTACGGCGAAACCAACGTCATCGGCGGTACAGACTCCTTCCAGCTGGCCATTTCCGGCTTCTCTGATTTCGGCGAGGCTATCGGTACCAAGCTGAAAGCCGAGTTCACTGGCGAGCCGCCCACCACAAGCGTACCTGAGCCCACAACGCTCAGCCTCATGCTGCTGGGTCTTCTGGGTCTGGGTGCTAGTCGTCGGCGGCTGAAAGCTGCCTGAAGACGCTTTTCCCGGGTTTCAGGACGGGATATAGTAAAAAAAAGCCCCTGAAATCAGGGGCTTTCTTGCGGTTGTTTGGTGGAGACGGCGTCCACCTAATAAGTTCTGTAAGCGGTTGTTCCATAGCAATTTAAGATTTTGTTTTTAGGAAGTTACCCTCACTATTACCCGCATTCTTGAGTGGTGCTCACCAAGGTTTAGGGTGCAGTTCGCCTCAAACGAAGGGGGCACTATACCCAAAATACTCGCGTTGCGGTGATCGCTTTTCGTCCCATCGTCTAGTGTAACCGGGAGGCCTTTCGCGATAGTCCGCATACGTAAGTACTAGTCGTTTCTTTGCCCGAGACACCCCAACAAAAAAAGCACATCGATTTTCGTCCTTGTTGCCAAAGAATATTTCATTCTCCACTGCCATGATAATGACAGAATCGAACTCAAGGCCTTTGCTTTTGTGAATAGTTAGTATGCGTACCGCTTGATCGTCAGCGAACCGTTCTAGCGCTTTTGGAAGGTAAGGTTCGATTTTGAGCAGTTCTTCAATATGTTTTTTTGTCTCTCTGATGACTTGTCTTAAGCGATCTGTTGATTCGTAGTCTGGCGAGAGAGCCGCGAGGGTTTCGATGCCAATGTGTCCTAAAAAGGCTCGCACTGATTCCCACCACCCCGAAAACGGTTCATCTGGATTCGCCGCAGTGAGCACGTCTTTTCTTTGTCTTTTAATTATGCGTTCAAGCTCTTGTTTTGAAGCGGATTGTTCTTCTTCCTCTGCAAAGGGAATTAACTGATTGTAGTGGTCAACTAATCCCGGACAGTGTTTTAAGGTTTTCCTCAGCAGCAACAGGCGGAATGCCACCGTTGAATACGTGAGGTCGCTGCCGGTTGTAGTAGTCCATCAAGTAGCTCCCAACATCTTTCTGGGCCTCGGGCAGGTTTCGGTAACCCAGCGCCGGTATCCACTCCGATTTCAGACTCCTGAACAGTCTCTCCATCGGTGCGTTATCCCAGCAGTTGCCACGCCGGCTCATGCTTTGTGTCAGTCGATAGCGCCAGAGCCTCTGACGGAACATACGGCTGGCATACTGGCTTCCCTGATCCGAGTGGAACATGGCTTTCTCCGGTTGACCACGTTGCTCCCAGGCGTGATCCAGAGCTTTTACAACCAGATCCGCATCCGGACTGGATGACATCGCCCAACCAACAACGCGCCGGGCATATAGGTCCAGCACAACGGCCAGATAACTCCATCTCTGGCCACTCCAGATGTAGGTGATGTCACCACACCAGACCTGGTTAGGCTGTTCTACTGCAAACTCCCGGTCCAGATGGTTCGGGATATCCGGTCGTTCAACGGTGGCCTGCTTGTAAGCGTGAGGGCCTGGCTGCTTACAGATCAGCCCCAGCTCACTCATCAACCGTCGAACCTTGAAGCGGCCAATAACCACGCCGTCATCGTTGAGCATGCCTTTGATCGTCCTGCTGCCAGCAGAGCTGCGGCTCTTGGTAAACAGGCGGTTTACCTGGGCCTTCAGAGCCAGACGCTCAACGTCTATATGGTTCCGCCGTTGGCGGTTCTCGTAATAGCTGGACCGGCTGATATCGAACGCATTGCAGACCATTTCAACAGGCATTCGCTCACTCAACTGGTCTATCAGCGCGTACGATTCATGTCGTCCGACATCAAGAGAGCGGTAGCCTTTTTTAGTATGTCTTTCTCCATTTCAAGCCGCTTGCAGCGGGCTTCCAACTCCTGAATCCGGCGCTGTTCCGGGGTTAGCGCCTTACCCTTTGGCGTAACGCCGTCACGCTCCTCGGTCAGCTGGTTAACCCAGCGTCGGATAGCACTTTCACCGACCCCCAGGGACACACTCGCCTGCGGAATCGTGTAGCCCTGATCCAGCACCAGGCTGGCTGCTTCCTGTTTGAACTCAGGAGAAAAAGAACGTCGCTTTCTGGTCATCAGACACCTCGTTTATGGTGGTGATATTACCACCTACGTTGGTGTCCGGAATCATTGAACCACTACACCGTGCTGTTATCCTCTCCATCAGCTAACTCAGGGAAAAGGAAGTCTGCCTCAATCCAGAACTGGCGCTCGTCCGGAATGTGTTCCTCATCGAATGGCACATGGAAATCTGAGCGTTGGACTCGGCGCAATGAAGGATCGAAAGCAAATAGGCGGCATAACGCCTGCAAAGATGCGGTCTTTCCCGAACCGTTTGGTCCAATGAGGTAGGTGATATCTTCGAGATTAAGGGCGGTAGGCTCTCCGCCGAAGCACTGGAAGTTTGATAATCGAATTGTCTTTAGTTCCATGGAGTTACCAAAATTACTGGCATGTAGATTCCCTAACTTAATCCGATAGTCCTTTGTGACGAGCAAAATTCGCTAAAGGATTGATGGCTTTGCCTGATTTTCGATGCTCGCCTGTGATCCAACGTTCAGTTCTGGCCCCTGCAGCAGTGGAGTTTAGGAGTGTACCTTTCGGAAATATGTCACCAAGCCTACCCCTTCGAGTGAACATTCTGCAATCATGCCTTGCTTTTGGCTTTGAGTATTTCTTTGATAGCTGATGAGGGAATACCTCGCGTCCATACTAGAAAATCTCAAACCTATATCACCTCTGTGTATCAGGGTACTGACAGTGCCTCCCTTTCCATTTCACAGAGGAAATTCCAATGTCCGAACAATGTCCTCGATGCCAGTCCACCCGGATTGGCAAGAACAACTACGGCAAGAAAGCCGCTGGCGTGGTGGGTGCGTCTGCCGGCACCTACGGCGGCTATGCCGCCGCCACCGCTGGTGCCAGGGCAGGCGCTGCCTTTGGGATCGTGGCGGGTCCTGTAGGTACCACGGTTGGTGGTATCGGTGGTGCGGTCGTAGGCGCGCTGCTTGGCGGCGCAACCGGAGCGTCCGCCGGCGTCATTCTGGGCGACATCCTGGATGAGAGCGTTCTGGACAACCATCGCTGTCTTGACTGCGGCTACTCCTTCAGCACCGATCCCCGCTCCCGCAACGAACCCCGTTAATCCCCTCGCGAATCCCATAGGAGAAAAACCATGGCTCATCTCATCGAGCAAATGGCCTATGTAGGCCAAACTCCCTGGCATGGCCTGGGGAATGAACTGACTTCAAATGAGCCCCTGGAAGTATGGGCGAAACAGGCCGGTCTGGATTGGCAGATTGAAGAAAGCCCGGTGCGTTATGTCACCAATACTTCCGGAAGCTTGGGACAGATCCTGTCCTACCCGGATAGCAAGGTGCTCTACCGGTCGGATACAAAGGCCCCGCTGTCTGTTGTTGGCAATCGGTTCAAGGTAGTTCAGCCAGAAGAGATCCTGGAGTTCTATCGGGATCTGACCGACGTGTCCGGTTTCGAGCTGGAAACCGCAGGCGTGCTCAAAGGCGGCCGCAAGATGTGGGCACTGGCCCGTACGGGTCAGTCCGGCATGCTCAAGGGCAACGATCAAACCAATGCCTACGTGCTGCTGGCCACCGCCTGTGACGGCACCATGGCGACAACCGCTCAGTTCACCAGTATCCGGGTAGTGTGCAACAACACACTCGCCGTTGCTCTACAGGGTTCTACGGCCAACGCAGTCAAGGTGAAGCACAACACTGCTTTCGACGCCGATCTGGTGAAGAAACAGCTCGGTATCTCCGTCTCGGCCTGGGATGACTTCATGTACCGCCTCAAGGGCCTGAGTGAACGGAAGGTGAAAGCCACTGAGGCCAGAAACTATTTCCTCAAGGTGTTCACCGACGATTCTGGTCCGGGGGTCGGCAAAACCAACGAGCGATCCATGGTGAAAGCCCTGGGGCTGTATGAAGGTGAGGGCATCGGTGCCAGCCTGGCATCCTCGGACGGTACGGCCTACGGTCTGCTGAATGCGGTCACCGAATTCATCGACCATCAGCGTCGCGCCAAGACCGTTGACCACCGGCTGGATTCAGCCTGGTTCGGAACCGGTGCCGCCATCAAGAACCGAGCGTTAGAACAGGCCATGTCGCTAGTGGACTGATTCTTTCTCTCTAAATCTTAAACCGCCATAAAGCCCACCGGAGCCTGATGCTCTGGTGGGCTTTTATTATGTCTGGAGGAAAACACCATGGGCATGAGTGCAAAAGCAATTCAGAAACAACGGCCAGCGTTGCGCCTGGTCTCCACCAAGGGCCTCAGTCGGGATGAATGGCTGAAAGTACGCAAGCACGGCATTGGCAGTAGCGATGCCGCTGCAGCTGTCGGCATGAACCCTTACCAGTCGCAGTTGGAACTCTGGATGGTCAAGACCGGCAGAGACGCTAGCTTGCCTAAACCAGACTCTGACGATGCCACCTCGCCGGTCTACTGGGGCCATATCCTGGAGCCAATCGTGGCAGAGCAGTACAGCCAGCATACGGGACGGAAGGTGCGCCGGGTCAATGCTGTGCTGCAGCACTCAGATCCGGACAAACACTGGATGTTGGCCAACCTGGATTATTCCGTCGTGGCCGATGAAGAGGTGCAGATCCTGGAATGCAAAACGGCAGGGGAGTTTGGGGCACGTCTTTGGAAAGAGGGTGTGCCGGATTACATCCAGTGCCAGGTGCAGCACCAGTTGGCTGTCACCGGCAAACAGGCGGCGGACGTCTGTGTTCTGCTGTGTGGTCAGGAGTTGAAGATCTACCGCATTGAGCGGAATGAAGAGCTCATCGAGGCGCTGTACGTGCTGGAGCGGCAGTTCTGGGATTTCGTGGAAACGGATACGCCACCACCGGCTGACGGCACCAATTCCGCCGAACGGGCCTTGCGCTACCTGTACCCGGTGGACACAGGGGAGACCCTGGACTTCAGCCAAAGCAAAGATCTGTCCGATGCGTTCGATGAGCTGCTGGCTATCCGCTCGGAAATGGAAGCCCTGAAATTCACCGAATCCCACCTCAAACAGCGAATCGAGAGCCAGATGGGCGAAGCCTCAAGGGCAACCTTCCCCAGCGGCAGTGTGAGCTGGAAGCGGAGTAAGGATTCGGTTGGGCTCAACGTGAAGCAGCTACTCAAGGATAAGCCAGAGCTTCTGGAGCAATACCCACTCACCAAGCCGGGAAGCCGGCGATTCCTCGTCCAGGCATGAATACCCAATTGGCCACGCAGGCATGACGAGTGCCCCGTGGTCCTTTTTCGCAGGAGAACCATCATGATTAAAGGTTTAGCCATCACGCCTCCGGTGCTGGGGCGTATCAGCATTGGCCGGGTCGTTGAAAAGAACGGCATCCGGCTACCTAAGAAAGACGACCAATTCACCATCACCTCCCAGATCCAGGAAAAGGATGGCTGGGTGCTTCACCCCATGGACGAGGAACTGAGAAAGGATGCCCCAAACAGCAAACTGCGGACCATCCCGGTGCGCATGCTGTTCAACGACGCGGATCTCAATCTACGGGCCGAGTACACCATGTTCGACCGGAAAAGCGGGCGCCCTATGTGCGTAGGCAATGGCGACACATGTAAGCGCCTGACGCAATCAGGAGTGCAGTCTTTGCCATGTCCGGGGCCAACGCTTTGTGAGTTCGGCAAAGGTGGTCTGTGCAAGCCCTATGGCCGCCTGAACGTGAAGCTGGGTGGCGACGATGATCTCGGTACCTTCATCTTCCGCACGACCGGTTTCAACAGTATCAGGACCCTTGCAGCCAGGTTGAGCTACTACCAGGCAGTCTCTGGGGGGCTGCTGGCATACATGCCGTTGGAACTGAAGCTGCGGGGCAAAAGCACAACACAGAGTCATCGGGCGCCGATCTACTATGTGGATCTGGTGATCAAGCAAGGAATGTCTCTTGAGGGAGCGGTGGCTGAGGCGCGGGAAAAAGCCCGGCAGGTGAAGGAGGAGGGGGTTGACCAAGCTGCGCTGGATGCAGCGGCGGCGAGGGGATTTGGGAATGCGCTGTTTGAGTATGATGAGGATGAAATGACGCAGGTGGTTGAGGAGTTTTATCCAGTGGATGATCGGGGTGTCGGGAAAGAAACAAAGAACTTGGTTTTCGAGTCTTGTCTACGGCAGCACGCAGAAGCAGCGAAGGCCTCTTGATCAGATGCGTTCGAAGTAGCTGGGGTTCCGGCTACTTTTTTTGGCTTCTTTGCTTGGGCAAACCTCTAGTGTTGCAATAATTCCAGACACCAAAGTAGGTGATAATATCGCCACCATAAACGAGGTGCCGGGTGACCAAAAAATGGCTTACCTTGGTGTTGGTGAAAACGCCATTAGGCGCTGAATTCAGCAGCTGACGGATAACCCTGGGGGTATCGCTCCCCTGCTGATCGGTGACTCCACCGGACTTGATGTTCAGGTGCGATCAGGGAAAGCCCTTTGCTGTTCTGATACAATCTTACACCTTCTGACGCCATTGCCCCGCCTCGGTTTATCCGCAGTACGTTGCATTCGGCTCCCCGGCGCGCTGCTTGGGACCATTTCTGGTTCCACTCCCGGCGCCATTTCTTCGAGGTCGCTTTTGCAGACAAACGCTCCCTCATATGTCGTTCATCGAACATGAGAGTACACATGACCGAAACAACAAAGTTTGAACCTAACACCCTGTTTATCGAAGTATCCGGATCTGGCTTGCCTGAGGTAGACGGTCTTTATGTACCGTCAGAAGCACCGCCCACCAAATCCGAATCAGGCGTTGTATCCAGTCCTGGCTACTGGAACGGTAAGATGGCCTGGGATCGGGCCGACGGCAAATCTGCGAGAAGCCCCGCCATTTCCTACTCGAATAGCTATAAATCATGGCGCATTTGCCGCCTTGACGGTCACCTTGCTTATGAACTGACCTGTGAGGACGAATTGCCGCCTACAGGTCGCGAGTGGAACGTTTACAAAATGGGCATCGCGCCGGCTCCCAAAGTCGAGATTTTTCACGTTGATCCCAGAAAACCTTGCCCCGAACCGAATGTGGTTTTCGTACTTGGGGGGCCGGGCGCAGGTAAGGGCACCATGTGTGAGCTGGCAGAAATCCAGCTGGGCTGGACGCACCTGTCGACTGGCGACCTATTGCGTGCAGAGCAGGAAGCCGGTGGCCCGACAACAGAAATCATCAAGGAATACATCGCTGCTGGTAAGCTGGTACCCAACGAAATCGTGGTGCGCCTGCTGAAAGACGCGATGGAGAGAACCACCAGAACCACCGGCAAGAGAAATTTCCTGATCGATGGTTTCCCCCGCTCACTGTCCAACCTGGAGGCGTGGTACGAAGTCTTTGGTCGCGAAGCGGAACTCCCCACCATGCTCTATTTCGAGTGCCCGTTTGATGTCCTGGAACAGCGCATTCTCGGTCGTGCGCGATACTCCGGTCGGGCTGATGACAATGTCGACGCCATGAAGCTGAGATTTGATACCTTCAAAGCCGAGACGTTACCAACGGTCGAACTCTTCAAGGGTAAAGGCAAGTGTGTCGAACTCGACACCAGTCAGGATCGCGAAGCGGTGTATACGCTCCTTCGGGATCAGCTCGCCCAGTACACCGATCAGCAACTGCTGGATCAACCGCTTACGGAGAAAGCTGAGATACTGCTTGGCCTGAGGCCTTACCCGAAAGATGCGTGAGTAATCGCTACTGGCCGCCTGGGGAAGATATCTGTCCAGGCGGTGCAATTACTTCCCTGCACCGCTAACAGCGCGGTTCTTTATTTAACCAGATTACCGGATTCCTGCCATGAAGTTGCTACACGAATTAATCCATCCCGAGCTGACCACCCGTGAGGGCCGCACTCTCAGACGGCACGCTGCACGCGGTATTGTGCTCCGGGAGGAAAAGATTCTATTGCTGTTCACCGAGCGCTATAACGATTTCAGCCTGCCCGGAGGCGGAATTGATGAGGGCGAAGAGATCACCGTTGCGCTGAAGCGTGAGCTGGAGGAAGAAACCGGCGCCCGCGATGTTCAGGTCAAAGAGCATTATGGCTTCCTAGAAGAATACCGTCCGCATTGGAAGCCAGAATACGACCTGATGCACATGACCTCCCACTTCTTTGTTTGTGACGTAGCGGCTGAACTGGCCGATGTCCGGATGGAAAGCTATGAGATCGCGAATGGCATGAAGCCGGTTTGGGTTTCCGTATCCGAGGCGATGCACCATAACCGCCAGGTGATGGTCCGTCGGGAGAAAACCATGGGCCAGTCCATTCAACGGGAAACATTTATGCTGGAGAAGATCTCACGAGAGCTAATGGTGCAATCTGCGTAAGGCCCATACGACGTGAAGGCCAGAATTCCAAAATGACACGGAGGAGCAATTGCTAATTTTTGGACTCGACTCAGAAAAGAATGACCAAGGCCAGTATTTGGTTCACCGTCTCGGTTGTCGGCAATATCCACACAGAGACAAGCTAATCAGACTTGGTCGATACGATAGCTGTGAGGAAGCCGTTGCGGCAGCAGAAACTCACAGAACTCCAGTTAACGGGTGCTGGGCTTGCATTCCATTGTGTCACGAACGCTCGGATCATTAGGTCGAGTTTTTTGTGAGGGTTTACTGCGCACAATCAATGCAGTAGAGGTTAGTAGGGTCAATTTCCAGCCGTTTGGGGTTGATGGGCTCGCCACACTCCATGCATTCCCCGTACTCATCTCTGTCAATGCGCATCAGGGCGGCTTCGATCATTTTCAGTTGTCGCTCCGCCCGTTCTTTGCCGGCTTTGGCCAGGGCCTGCCCCTGAAGGGCATCCATCCGGGAGAGTCGGCCAACACTTTGCTGGTCCAGGTGCACGGTGTCGCTGGCCTGGTCCCGTGCCTCACTGGTCGAGAGCAGTTCTTCACGTAGTTCCAGTAGTCTCTGGCGAAACTTTTCCAGTTCTTCCGGCTTCATCTGCTTACCTCGTATTGTTCGTGCCTGTCAGCCCCCTTGCTTCGGCGCGACTGCCATCTGGGCAAGAACTGCGCTAACAAGAACCAGTACCGCAAACAGAACACCAATGCCAGTGGTTGCCACCCCAACGTCCAACAGGACACCCACAAGAATCGGTGATAGGGCCGTGGAAAATACCATGCTCGCCTGCGCCACGGAACGGATTGCGCCAATGTGACGAACCCCATAGCGCTCAGGCCAGATAGCGCCGCCTGCTGCGCCAATGAACCCGAGGCTGATACCGCAAAGGGCCAGGTACAGGTTGGGTGTCCAGGCAAATTCCGTCAGGCCTAGCACCAGCATGCTACAGAAAATGGGAGTCAGGCCATAGCTGAGTGCCCGCTGCGCACCGATCCGGTCCACTAGTGGGCCACCAAAGAACAGACTAACGATGTGGCCGGCTGCAAACCCGGTAAACGCCAGGCCAACCTGTTCGGTTGTCCACCCTCGAATCTCAGCGAACGCCGATTGATGAAAGAGTACGGCGGTTATCGTAAACGGCACAATCAGTGCCGCTGGCAGAATGAGGTAAAAGCCAGGATCTCTCAGAACTTGACGGCGGTTGAACGCAAGGTGTTCCTTCTGGGCATCGTATTCGTCTGCATTACCTCGGGATAGTGAGACTGGATGTGCCGCATGACGAGAAAGGAAGAGCAATAAAGGAAGGAGTATGGCTACCAGAATACCAGCGCCAACCAACCAGGGAGTTCGCCAGCCGCTGGTCGCGAGGATCAATCCGGCTGAGAGCGGCAGAATGGCTTCGGCAATGGGAAAGCCGCCCGCCGTTAGAGCCATAATCCGGCCACGATTCTTTTCGAAGTACCGGCCAGCCGTGCTTAAGCCGATGTGTCCCAAGAGCCCTTGGCCTCCGAGCCGCGCCAACAGGAAACCGGGTATGAGTAATAGCCAGTGGGGGGCCACTGCAATGATCATGCACCCGGCTGCCAGAATTGAGACTGCCAGGATGGTAATGCGACTGAGGGACCATCTGTCCGCCAAGGGACCGAGCTTGAGGAGCAGGATTGCCGAGGCGAGTGTGGCCAGGCTGTAGATAAGTCCGTAGGTACTGTTCTGCAGGGCAAAAGTTTCACGAATGCCACTGCCGAATACCGAGAAGAAGAATGTTTGTCCAAAGCCCGAAGACGCTGTCGCTAATAACGCAAATACTGCCAATCTCGGGTTTTCTCGCATGAATATCGGAAAAATCACCAAATAGCCTGTCTGGTTATTGAGCGGTTTTTGACCACTGCGGTAGGGTTTGTTAGGCTTAGCCTATGCTACATCATCTTTTCATTGAAATCGCACTACCTCCACTAGCGGGCACCTGTCCGCCCTAGCCCTGTATTGAACCGACCCGTCCTGCCCAATCTGGTTCATTAGTACAGGGGATTTTTATCTCATGAGCACAAAATCCGTTGCCGCATCGGCGGTGCATAATTCGACTGACACTCGCTCAGAGGTTCAGCGCCGCCGATCGTTTGCCATTATTTCCCACCCCGACGCGGGTAAGACCACGCTCACCGAAAAGCTACTGATGTTTGGTGGCGCCATCCAGTCCGCCGGCACCGTCAAAGGCCGTAAGAGCAGTAAGCACGCCACGTCCGATTGGATGGAGGTGGAAAAACAGCGGGGGATTTCCGTTACCAGTGCCGCCATGCAGTTTGAGCACGATGGTTGCGTCATTAACCTGCTCGACACACCCGGCCACCAGGACTTCTCCGAGGATACCTATCGGGTACTGACGGCAGTGGATGCTGCTCTTATGGTAATCGACGCAGCAAAGGGTGTGGAGTCCCAGACCATAAAGCTGCTGGAAGTGTGCCGGGCCCGCAACACGCCGGTCATTACGTTCATCAACAAAATGGACCGGGAAGTGCGCCCGCCGCTGGAGCTGATTGACGAGATTGAAGATGTGTTGGGCGTTGAATGCTCACCGGTCACTTGGCCTCTGGGCATGGGTAAGGGATTTGCCGGAGTCTACAACGTTCACGATGACCAACTGGTGCGCTTCGATCCTGGACAAGATCACGTGCACACCGAGACTGAGATTTACAAAGGTGTTCACAACCAGGCCCTGAAGGCTGAATTCCCGATCGAACACGAAGCCTTTCTGGATGAAATTGAACTGGTCAACGGAGCCGGTACACCGTTTGATGTCGATCGATTCCTGGCCGGCGAGCTGTCGCCTGTGTTCTTCGGTTCGGCAATCAATAACTACGGTGTTCAGGACATCCTCAAGGCACTTGTGGAATGGGCTCCTGCTCCTCGGCCCAGGGCTGCAGAAACACGAACCGTGTATCCGGATGAAACGCGTTTCAGCGGCATCGTTTTTAAAATCCAGGCCAATATGGACCCGCAACACCGGGATCGGATTGCCTTTGTCCGCATCTGTTCCGGGCAGTACTTCGATGGCATTTCGATGAAGCATGTGCAATCCGGCAAGAAATTCCGGTGTTCCCAGGCCATCACCTTTATGGCCCGTGACCGAAGCCGACTGCAAACGGGTTTTGCCGGCGACATTATCGGCATCCAGAACCATGGCCGCCTGAAAATCGGTGATGTGCTTACGGAGGGGGAAAATCTGGAGTTGGGCGGTATCCCCTATTTCTCACCGGAGCTGTTCCGGATTCCTCGCCTGAAAGATCCATTGAAGGCCAAGCAGTTGAAGCGTGCCCTGAAGGAGCTGGGCGAGGAAGGCACGATCCAGGTGTTCGAGCGCCTGGACGGCGGCGAGGTAATGCTGGGTGCCGTGGGTATCCTCCAATTCGAGACCGTAGCCCAGCGACTGGAATCCGAGTTCGGGGTGAACGCCACGTTTGAGCCGGTGAACATCCACAAGGCTTTGTGGGTAACTGCGGAAACTGAGCAGATGCTAAAAGAATTCGAGCGTGCAAACCATCGACGCCTGGCGCGGGATGCCTCCGGTTCCCTTACGTTTTTAGCGCCAACCCGGCAAGTTCTGGAGCTTGCCCAGGAAAAATGGCCGAGCGTAACCTTCCACACCACTCGCGAATATCGCGGACTTGAGGCTGCCTGAGCGGAGTAAGTGACACCCATGAGCAACATGAACGTTGAATCTTCCATGGCCAAGCTGGAGGAAGCGCGTCAACTGGAATCGGTCCAGTTCCGCCTAGAACGCGCGTTAAAAGAGGCTGATGATCGCCTTCAGGCCTATCAGGAGGATATCCAGTCGCAGAAGGAATACCTCTGGAACAGCCGTGACGAGATGGATCACATCGAAAAGATCTCGACCAGAGACTCAATCCAGCAGTCAGTGACTACCGGTGAGTTCGTTCTCGGCCAGCGCAAGCGGATGGTTAAATTGCGCAAATCCCCCTATTTCGGGCGTTTCGATTTCCACGCCGAGGGTGACGAGAAGGCCCGGCCTGTCTACATCGGCGTGCATCATTTCTACGATGAAGTCGACAAGGAGCACGTAGTCTTTGACTGGCGCGCCCCGATCGCATCCCTGTTTTACGACTATGAAACCGGCCCTGCCAAATACGAGGCGCCAGACGGTCAAGTCAGTGGTGATATACAGCTGAAGCGTCAGTTCCGTATCCGTCACGGCCAGATTGAGCTGATGATCGACAGCGCCGTGAACGTGGTGGACGACGTGCTCCAGGACGAGCTCGGCCGCGCCACAGACGATGGCATGAAAAACATTGTCGCAACCATCCAGCGGGACCAGAATGCGATCATTCGCAATGACCAGGCAAAAACCCTGATCATTCAGGGTGTAGCCGGCTCCGGCAAAACCTCCATCGCCCTGCATCGTATCGCCTTTCTGCTATACCGTTTCAAGGATACGCTGACCTCAGAAGATATTCTGATCATTTCCCCGAACAGCGTATTTGCAGACTACATCTCCAATGTTCTGCCTGAGCTGGGTGAGGAAACCGTCAATGAGATTGGCATGGAAACCCTGGCCAAGGAGCTGCTGAAAGACCAGTACCGGTTCCAGAGCTTTTTTGAGCAGACGGCTGAGCTGCTCGAAAAGAATGACGAAGAGGTGAAGCGTCGACTGCGCTACAAGGCCAGCCCCGACTTTCTGAAACAGCTGGGGCGCTATGCCGATGAAGTTGAAAAGAACCGGTTTGCCAGCGAGGACCTGTGGATTGCTCGTCGTCTGGTGCCAGGCTGGTTGCTGGAAGAGACCTTTCGAAAGCACCGAAACTTGGATACCACAGCTCGGGTGGCCCAGGTAGCCAGAGAAATGGAACAGAAAATAGGCATCCAGTACAACTACGACTTGATGCCCGAGCAACGCAAGGAGTTGAAGGCTGCCATTAAAGGTATGGTTAAACAGTCCACTTTGCGGGAAACCTACAAGCGGTTTTTCGACTGGGCGGATCAGCCAGAGATGTTCAAGCCCGCAAAAGGTGGCAGGCTTGAATACGCCGATGTGTTTCCGCTGATCTATCTAAAGATGCGGCTTGAGGGCGTCCGTTCACCTTATCGACGCGTGAAGCATCTGCTGATCGATGAAATGCAGGATTACACGCCGGTACAGTACGCCGTTATCGCCCGACTGTTTTCCTGCAAGAAAACCATCCTCGGCGATGCTTATCAGTCGGTGAACCCATACAGTTCGTCGGCGACCGACGATATACGCACGGCATTTCGGGATGCCACCTGTGTGACCTTGAACAAAAGTTACCGCTCAAGTTACGAGATTGCCCAGTTTGCCCAGCGCATTTCTCCGAACCCGGACCTGGAAATCATCGAGCGGCATGGTGACGAGCCGGAAGTGCTCAGCGTCAACACCCGGAAGAAGGAAATCGCGGCGATCAAGGACCGAATTGAGGAGTTTGAGAATTCCCGGTTCAATACCCTTGGCATTATCTGCAAGACCCAGAAGCAGGCCAGGAGAATGCATAAAGCGCTGGAAGGAGAAAGTGACCGTTTGCAGCTACTCAGTGAGGACAGCCAGAGCTTTGCGCCGGGCGTGATCGTTTGTACGGCCCACCTGGCCAAGGGCCTGGAGTTCGACCATGTGATTCTGCCCGAAGTGGGTCAGGCAAATTATTTCACTGACATGGATCGGAATCTGCTGTATGTGGGCTGTACGCGGGCCATGCATCGGCTGACATTGACAGCGACTGGCGAGGTTACGGGGTTGCTGGCGCCGGTGTAATCCAGCGCCAGCCCTCTCGCGAACTTCCTTAGTAGTCTAAGAAGATTCACCTGGTTAGCTTACCTTTTACTGCCAACTCTGGTAGACTGCGCGCCCTGAATTAGGCAATACCCCATTTCACCAGACGATACTGAAACCAGACTGTGACGATCCTTCCGCCCTAGCGTTCAAGTTGTACCCCCTCCCTCGATTTATCTGTTGAGCAAGGTTTACACCTCTATTCATTGTGCCGTGTTTGGGCGCATGGATTCCTTTGTCTCAGTGTTTCGCTAACGGAACTGCGGTTGTCAGACAATGCCCAAAACGGTTATCTCCGGCTTTACCCACAATTTTCTCGGCAATGCGCCGGTCTGGTACAAGCAAACCATTCTCCTGTTCCTGCTGATTAACCCACTGGTGGTCTGGTTTATGGGGCCGGTTGCTGCAGGGTGGTTGCTGGTGGGTGAGTTTATTTTCACCCTGGCTATGGCGCTCAAGTGCTATCCGTTGCTCCCAGGCGGGCTCCTTGCCGTCGAGGCGTTGATCATTGGCCTGGCCACGCCGGACGCGGTCTACGCGGAGGTGGTGGTTAACCTTCCGGTGATTCTGCTGCTGATGTTTATGGTGGCAGGTATCTATTTCATGAAGCAGCTGTTGCTGGTTGCATTTACCCAGATTCTGGTGGGGGTTCGCTCCAAGTCAGCACTGTCACTCCTGTTCTGCGCGGCTGCGGCTTTGATGTCAGCGTTTCTGGACGCGTTGACAGTGACGGCCGTCATCATCACCGTCGCTGTCGGCTTCTACTCGGTCTACCACAAGGTTGCTTCCGGGCGGGGCTACCACCACGCCAATCATAATGCCCAGAGTGATGAGCATGTTATTGAACTGCACCGGGAAGACCTTGTTCAGTTTCGTGCCTTCATGCGCAGTCTGTTGATGCACGGTGCTATCGGCACTGCCCTGGGCGGTGTCGCCACCATGGTCGGTGAGCCCCAGAACCTGCTGATTGCCAAAACCGTGGGCTGGAACTTTGCCGAATTCTTCCAGCGTATGGCGCCAATCAGCATGCCGGTTCTGGTTGCTGGTTTGGTGACCTGCTGGTTTTTGGAAAAGCTGCGTTGGTTTGGTTATGGCGCCCGCCTGCCCAAGCCGGTGCGCCAGGTGCTGGAGGAGTTCGCCGACAACGAACGGAAAAAACGCACCAAGGCTGATCAGGCCGCCCTCTGGGTGCAGGCTGCTGCGGCGGTGATTCTGGTTATCGGACTGGCATTTCACATTGCCGAGGTGGGCCTTATTGGCCTGATGGTGATCATTCTGATTACCTCGTTCACCGGGGTAACCGATGAGCACCAGATAGGCAAAGCCTTCCAGGAAGCCCTGCCATTTACCTCGTTACTGGTTGTGTTCTTTGCCGTAGTCGCAGTCATTCACGAACAACATCTGTTCAAGCCAGTGATCGATTTTGTACTGACTCAGCCGGAAGCGCAGCAGCCTGCAATGTTCTTCGTAGCCAACGGATTGTTGTCCATGATCAGTGACAATGTATTTGTAGCCACGGTCTATATCAGCGAAATCAAACAGGCGCTGGATGCGGGCGCTATCAGCCAGGCACACTTCGAGGATCTGGCCGTGGCCATCAACACCGGCACAAATCTACCCAGCGTGGCCACGCCCAATGGTCAGGCTGCATTCCTGTTCTTGCTGACCTCTGCAATTGCACCGCTCGTGCGGCTGTCCTACGGACGAATGGTTGTCATGGCCTTTCCTTACACTCTGGTGCTTGGCGGCGTTGGCCTGTTATCCGTCATCCAGTTTTTGTAATAGTCCCATAACAAGAAAAGACGCAGGTAAAAGGTACGCATGCGCCCTTATTCCTTTAAACTTTTTAACCGGATTTTCAACTATGCTCAGCAGTCTACGAACGACCTGGTTCTCTAACGTGCGGGGCGACTTGCTCGCCGGCATTGTCGTGGCCCTTGCCCTGATTCCCGAGGCCATTGCCTTTTCCATTATTGCTGGCGTAGATCCGAAAGTGGGCCTTTATGCCTCTTTTTGTATCGCGGTCGTCATCGCCTTTGTAGGCGGACGGGCAGGCATGATTTCCGGCGCAACCGGCGCGATGGCTCTGCTAATGGTTGTTCTGGTTAGAGAGCATGGCCTCGAATACCTGTTAGCCGCGACTTTGCTCACCGGTTTGCTGCAGATCCTCGCCGGTTTTCTCAAGCTCGGCGCGCTGATGCGTTTTGTATCCCGCTCGGTAGTTACCGGGTTTGTGAACGCCCTGGCAATCCTGATCTTTATGGCCCAGTTGCCGGAACTTATGAACGTGACCTGGCATGTTTATGCCATGACCGCTGCGGGCCTTGGTATTATCTACTTGTTCCCGCTGATTCCCTTGGTTGGCCGTGCTCTGCCGTCGCCACTGATCTGCATTGTGGTGCTGACCGGCGTCGCCATGTACCTGAACATGGATATCCGCACGGTAGGTGACATGGGGCAGTTGCCAGATACTTTGCCGATCTTCCTGTGGCCGGAAGTGCCGCTTAACCTCGAAACCTTAATGATAATTCTGCCTTACGCAGTGGGACTCACCGTAGTGGGCTTGCTGGAGTCAATGATGACGGCAACCATCGTGGATGACCTGACTGATACAAAAAGCGATCGTAACCGCGAGTGTAAAGGTCAGGGTATTGCCAATATTGGCTCAGGCCTGCTCGGCGGAATGGCCGGTTGCGCCATGATTGGCCAGTCCATCATCAACATTAAATCCGGTGGTCGTACCCGGCTTTCCAGCCTCGCAGCTGGTGTGTTTCTTCTGTTGATGGTTCTGGTGCTGGACAAGTGGTTGGTGCAGATCCCCATGGCGGCGCTGGTGGCCGTAATGATCATGGTGGCTGTCGGTACTTTCAGCTGGGGCTCTATCAAGAATCTCAAAGAGCATCCGCTTTCCACCAACATCGTGATGGTGGTGACTGTGATCGTGGTCGTAGCTACCCATAACCTGGCCTACGGTGTTCTGGCTGGTGTGCTTCTCGCGGCGCTGTTCTTTGCCAACAAGGTCGGCCACTACATGCTGGTCACCTCGGACTACAATGAGGAATCTGATACCCGCACTTATAACGTGGTCGGGCAGGTCTTCTTCAGCTCTTCCGAAAAATTCACCGAGTCCTTCGATTTCAAGGAAGCCACAGACAACGTGGTGATCGACCTGAGCCGTGCTCATTTCTGGGATATCACGGCGGTGGCCGCACTCGACAAGGCGGTAGTTAAATTCCGCCGGGAAGGTGCTGAAGTTGAAGTCATTGGCCTGAACGAGGCCAGCGCCACCATCGTCGATCGATTTGGCGTCCACGACAAACCCGATGCCGTAGAACGTCTGATGGCCCACTAACGGAGTTGAAGCTATGACAATTGAAAAGCGCGATACCGAAGTTCAGAAACCTCTCCATGTGGTCGCCTGCATCGATGGCTCCAAAGCGGCTCTGGCGGTCTGTGATTACTCAGCTTGGGCAAGCCTTCGCATGGGTGTGCCCCTGATGCTTTTGCACGTGATAGATGAAGAAAAATATCCGGCCAAGACGGACATGACTGGCAACATTGGTCTTGGGAGTAGAGAGCAGCTACTGGAGGAATTGGTCAGTCTGGATGAGGAGCGCAGCAAGTTGGCCCTGAAACATGGCCACCTGCTGTTGGATGAAGCTGAAAAGCGCGTTCGGGCGTCTGGCATCGACAAGGCCACCAAACGTCAGCGTCATGACGAGCTGGCAAGCTCTCTGGTCGACCTTGAGCCTGAGTCCCGGCTGTTCGTTATGGGCCTGCATGGCGAGAGCAGTGCTGCGGCTGGCCGCCACGTCGGTAGCCAACTGGAAACCGTGATTCGCAGCGTTCACAGGCCGGTATTTTTGGTCCCGGACGAGTTCAGAGAACCCCGTAGCGCCATGCTTGCATTCGATGGCAGCCCCACGGCGTTCAAGAGTATCGAACTACTGGCCGGAACCCCGGTTTTCAACGGCATGCCTTTTCACCTGATGATGGTCGGTTCTGATACCGAAGAACACAGGGCTCAGCTCCAGCATGCCAAACAAGCCCTCAATGCCCAGGGCATGGAAGTTCACCTGGCGATTCGTGATGGCGACGTGGAACAGACCCTTCACGATTATCAGGAAGAACACGACATCGACGTGCTGATCATGGGGGCCTATGGCCACTCCCGCGTCCGCAGGTTTCTGGTGGGTAGCACCACCACCAAAATGCTTGAAACGGCAAAAAAACCGCTCGTTATTCTCCGCTAGTTATCGAGCCTGAAGTCGCAAGCGCGTGTCTGTTGCGCCCGGAGCGGGAGCGGTGATTTATCGCCGTTTTCGCAGGGCTCACCATCTATTATCATCTTATTATGGTGGGAACTAGTTAATGATGAATGAGACAACACCCAGAATTGCCTTCTTTGATGCTGACAACAAAACCCATCAGTTCACAGCTGATTTGCTTGCGAAGGCTGATATCAGGATCGGTGGGTCCCGGCCATGGGATATCCGTTTCAATGCCCATGGCGTACCAGAGGCCGCGATGGCTCATGGCAACCTGGGTTTCGGCGAAGCGTATATGGATGGTGCCTGGGAAGTAGACGAACTGGATCAGTTCTTTTGCAAACTGCTTGGTGCGAAGCTTCCTGATCAGATCAAGCCCTCGAAAATTCTTTCCCACATTATCCGGGCAAAATACCTGAACCTGCAGACCAAAAGTCGTGTCTGGGAGGTGGGAGAAGCCCATTACGATCTGGGAAACGAGTTCTACGGTGCCATGCTGGATCCGCGCATGACGTACACCTGTGGTTACTGGAAAGACGCAAACAATTTGGAAGAAGCTCAGGTTGCCAAATTGGACCTGATCTGCCGGAAATTAGGCTTGCAGCCGGGAATGCGGTTTCTTGATATCGGGTGTGGCTGGGGCAGCCTCATGGCCTATGCCGCCGAACATTATGGGGTCGACGCGGTTGGCGTGACCATTTCAAGGGAGCAGGCTGACTGGGCCAAAGCCAACTATCCTCACCTTTCTCTGGATTTCCGGCTGATGGATTACCGGGACGTTGATGAAAAGTTTGACCGGATTGCCAGCGTTGGCATGTTCGAGCACGTCGGCTCCAAAAATTATCGCACGTTCATGAACGTGGCCCACCGGTGCCTGAACCCTGGTGGTTTGTTCCTTTTACACACAATTGGTAAGAATCTGCGCAATTCCTACCCGGACCCCTGGATCGATAAATACATCTTCCCGAACGGCGAACTGCCCTCCATCGGCCAGATTGGTGACTCGGTAGATGAACTGTTTGTGGTGGAGGACCTGCATAATTTTGGTGCTGACTACGATAAAACGCTGATGGCATGGCATGAAAATTTTGAGCAGGCTTGGCCCCGGTTTCGAGAGGAACTCGGAGAACGTTTTTACCGTATGTGGCGTTACTATCTACTTTCTTGTGCCGGGGCCTTTCGGGCAAGAGATATCCAGCTTTGGCAGTGGGTGTTGGCAAAAGATGGTGTAGAAGGTGTCTATCCGAGGGTGACTTGAGTTATTTCGTTTTCGGGGGCTCAAATCTCCTCATCGAGGTAGATCAGTCCCGCTCGGTGTGTCCAAGCCTGCTCCAAAAGCTCCTGCTTGCTGGAGGCGCTCGGTTGCACAAGGATAGCTTCATAAAATGGGAGGTTATGTAATGCCTCCCACCTCAATACCATTCTCAGCCAACCAGTCCTTCCTCCGTTCGTAATCCGGCATAACCCGTTCAACCCGCTTCCAAAATTGGGGAGGAGCAAGTCGAGAAGACTGAAAGTAGGGTGTTTAGGCCGAGCTGGGAAGCTCTTCTGAATAGGCCTCCACCCAACGACGAATTAAGGTCTCTCCAGGCGACTTTGGTATTCGCCGGAACTGCAGCCATTCTTCTAGTGTACGCCTCGGTATCCCGATCTCATTGGCCATCTGTGCCTGAGTAATCTTGCGTTGCTTACACAGCACACGGGCGTCCCGAATCAGCTGACGCTTGGGTTCGTTTGCCTCCAGTTGAGTCAGGCGAATGTCAGCTTCGTCCTGTGGTGTGAAATCCGTTTGCCGGGGCAACAGCTCAGACAGTGTATGTGAATCGTCCACCGCCGGCTCTCTGGCTTGCGGGTGAATGGTTTGGGGGAAGGGGCGACTGAACATCATGGATCTCCAGGTGAATCAACGAAAAGGGCCTGCTCCCAGGAGGGCAGGCCGTTATTCCGAGTGGGGATGATTTCCGGCCATCGACTTAGGCGAAGGTCAAATATCAGGGAGTTTTTACGTGGACGCCGGACGGAGTCATACCATAGGCGAACATCCACTAGGGTTTCTGGATCACGGGTTAACGTCACCGTAAGACCAGGCCGCTTCCGATTGGCGAGGACGACCGACACGAGGCCCCTCCGGCGGAGTAGGCATTCGGCTGGTCTGAAAGGTACGGCCAGTGACCAGCATGGCCGCGTATTCATCGATCTTGGTCAGGTAGCGAGCCAGCTTGTCAAGCCCTCGCTGTTTCTCAAAGTCGTGGTACTCGGTAGGCCCCATGGCGTTGTAGCGGTATTTTTTATCGGCGTCGAGATTGCAGTTGTAGTACAGGCCTTGTCCGCCTGTGACTGATTGCGTCCACAGTTCCCCGATGAGTCGAGCCTGGGTAATGTCCTCCCGGCACTGGTGACCGTCGAAAAAGAACAGCATGTGGTAATGGAAGCCCTTCTTAGGCTGCCACTCCAGCTTCCACGCGTAGCCAAGCAGGTGAGTGAATAAAGGATGAGTCGTAAACATACGACACAGCTGCTCACGATGATGGCGCGCCGTCTCGTAGTCTATGTGCGGGCTATCGTACTCGGTGTAGCTCAGATCCACCCGTAACACCTGAAGGCGGCTGTGGCGCTGAAACAGGGCCGAGATCAGCTCGTACAGGCGCTGGTAGTTGTTGCGGCTGTTACGCCGGTTGCGGTTGCACTCGTAAGTGTCAATGGCCATTTATTTTGACCCACCTTTGGCCAATAAAATTGACCCACCTTTCATAGTCTAGCTTGTAGATTTCTGCTTCAGTCGATAGCTTTCTCCTCCCAG
>NZ_BMXV01000005.1 GCF_014651935.1 Marinobacter zhanjiangensis
CGTTGCGCTGCCTCGATTTGGAACCACCAAACCTTCGCCACCGCGCCTTGCTCTCAAGGCCCTCAGGGGCTCAGTAGATCAGCGAATTAACCGCACGGCACACTAGTCGTGCCCCAACTGTTCGGATGCCAGTGTGATCACGCCAGGCCCACCCGTCACTTCCCGTAAGAGGGTGGCCGCAATGGCACCGGCGCTAACCGGATGATAGCGCTTGGGGATAAGGGGCGCCAGCAGACGGCTGGCCATCAGGCCCAGTTTCTCGGCCGGCCTGTTGTCCTCCCGCTCGGCGTCAATCAGCGAGGGCCTTGCCAGTACTACTCGCTCAAACCCCATCCGGGCTACAGCCGATTCCACCTCTCCCTTGGTACGCAAATAAAAGCTCCGGCTCTTCGGATTCGCCCCGAGGGCCGAGTTCAGGACAAACACGCTGGCGCCAGCGGCCCGGGCCTGCTCTGCGCAGGCAAGTACCAGATCGTGATCAACCCGATAGAAGGCCTGCTTCGAGCCAGCCTGTTTAAGAGTCGTTCCGAGGCAGCAGATAACGGCATCGACCGCCCACCAGTCGGCCGGCGGCAGTGGCAGGTCAAAGGGAGTGATCGGGTTGTGGGCCTTTCCGGGGGACCCCAGCGGCCGACGGGTGGGAGCCACGATGGTTTCGAACCTGCCATCCTGACAGGCCTGATCCAGCACCTGGCTGCCGACGGCACCTGTTGCTCCAAGAATCATCAGCTTCATCGGGACCTCCTGTTAACCGCCAGCAAAGACTGCAAATCGGGGCGGATCGCTGTTCCGGTTGTTATCGGATCGACCGGATGAAGTGATATCCTCGCGCACCGCTATCAAGTACGCAAATCCAGCCGGGATGCCGACAACCGGCAAGTCACCTTCAATCCGGAGTTTGAGCCTTACCCATGAGAGTTATTATTCGCTATTTTTTCCGCACCCTGCGCCTGGTCCTGACGCCCTTCATGCTGCTGAGTGAAAAGCTCAGCACGCCCAAGGGCATGACCCGCGCCGCTGAAGATCAGGCCCTCGTCGACGAGGCCAGCAAAGATCTCGCTCTGTACCAGTTCAGCGCCTGTCCGTTCTGCATCAAGGTACGCAAGGAAATGGCCCGGCTGGGTCTGAACATTGAAACCCGCGATGCCCAGCACGACCCACAGCATCGTGCAGCACTGGAGACTGGCGGCGGTCGCATCAAGGTGCCTTGCCTGAAGATTCGTCAGGATGATGGCAGTGAGCGATGGCTGTACGAGTCTGCCGATATCAAGGCGTGGCTGCAGGAACGATTCGAGCCGGCCTGATTGCAGGGGCCACTGCAGCCAATGCCGCTGCTGGTTATAATGGGGCACTTTGAACCATCGCAGAGGACCCTATGCCCATCGAAAAGAATCAAGTGGTCCTGTTCCACTACAGTGTCAGTGATGAACAGGGCAATGTTGTTGAAGACTCCCGTGGCGGCGAGCCGAACGCCTACCTGCATGGCCACGGCGGCATTATCCGCGGCCTGGAAGAAGCCCTGGAGGGGCGCCACGCCGGCGAAAACTTCAGTGTTACCGTCGCGCCGGATAAAGCCTACGGTCCGCGCAAGCCCGATGCCATTCAGCGTGTGCCGATCAAGCATCTGACCGGTGCCAGACGCTGGAAACCTGGCATGATCGCCCAGGTGAAAACCGAGCAGGGCCCTCGCCATGTGGTTGTCGCCAAGGTCGGCCACAAGTTTGCCGATGTCGACACCAACCATCCCATGGCCGGTAGAACCCTGACCTTCGATATCGACATCATTGAAGTACGCGCAGCCGATGCCGAAGAGCTGGCTCACGGCCATGCGCATGGACCGGGTGGGCATCATTGAGGTAAAGACTCATTCCTCATGAGGTAAAAAGTGATATAGGGCTGAAGCATGCAACTCGGCGTAATAGCAGACACCCACAGCAAAATGCGTCCCCAAGCCCTGGACGTATTGCAAGGCTCGGACCTGATCCTTCACGCCGGTGACGTCGGGCGGGACGAGGTTCTGGAAGCGCTGGACGCGATCGCGCCGGTGGTGGCGATTCGCGGCAATATCGACAAAACAGGCCGTGCTGCGAATCTTCCCGATGTTCGGGATCTGGAATTTCTCGGTCACGCGTTCTACATGCTTCACGACGTCAAAACCCTCAACATGGATCCGCAAGGTCGCTACCGTGTGGTTGTCGCCGGCCATTCCCACAAACCCCGTAACGAGTGGATCGGCGACGTGCTCTACTTCAATCCGGGCGGTGCCGGGCCCCGGCGCTTTACTCTGCCGATCACGGTAGGGCGGCTGGAGGTGAGCGAAGACCGGGTGGCTGGCGAAATCATCGAACTGCCGACTTGATTGGTTGGGCCCGCCACAAACCGGATCGAAAGGGTTTTTATAAAGGTAGCGTGGCTGGCAGAGTGGTAGCTGGTAGCTGACATCAGCACACAGGAGGTCACGTGACTTTTGAACACATCGTTCAGATAAACGACCTGACCAGGCCAGAGTTGCCGATGCTGACTCGATTCCAGGTATGGGAAGGTCTGGCGCTCCGGGCCCGGCGCCCGGACAAGTTCCTGGTAGGCGTTGACGATTACGAGATTCTTGAGCGAGAGCCGGCCTGGATGAAACGGTGCCTGCAGCTGCCGGGGCTTGAGGTGGTTGATGAAGTCACATTCTGGCATGAGGCGAGAATCGAATATCGAACTCGGCCAACCAACACCGTTCCGGCGGCCTCGCTTGTGATGGATATTGAAGAGCCGGAACCGGGGGCGCTTTTTGTCCGCTTCCGCTATCACACCGCGAGCATCGAGAATCCGGGGGATTCGATGCCCTATGACCAGTATCTCCACGAGGCGTATGTGGCCACAGACGTTGAAACCATCCAGATCATACGGCAGCTGGCCGAGACCGGGGCGTTCTGAAGCCGATAAAAGCCCGGGGCGAGCGTTCAGGTGCTGGTGAAGAAGATCACGCGCCATTACCGGAAACACCGGTGAAACCACGCCCCGGAAGAAGACCTGGCTGATGCCAGGATCCATGGATCAGTCTGAACCGGGCCTTGCGGATTGCCCCTGTGGTCAGCCGGCCAGTTGCTCCCGAACCTTCTTGCTCAGGTGCCCCATATCAACCCGCCCGATCACCTGCGGCTTCAGCTCGTTCATCACGCGCCCCATGTCCTGCATGCCCTGGGCGTCGGTTGAGCTGATGGTGGTGCGGATAAGGGCATCCAGGTCATCTTCGGACAGGGCTCCGGGCATGAATTCCTCGATCACTACCATTTCCGCCCTTTCCTTGTCGCCCAGATCCTCCCGGCCGGCCTCATCGTATTGCGCAGCCGCGTCGCGGCGCTGTTTGAGCATTTTGTCCAGCACTTTCAGCACGTCTTCGTCACTCAGGTCGCGGCGTTCATCAATCTCGATCTGCTTGATCGCGGATTGAGCCATACGCAGCGTACCGAGCCGTGTTTTATCTTTGTTTCGCATCGCGCTTTTTACAGCGTTGTTCAGTTGCCCCTGGAGTGATTCGTCCGTCACTGTCTGTCTCCTTCTCTATGAAAAACCGGTACGGAAAACCGGGATATATCTGCTCTTGGCGTCTTTCGGTGGACTGTTCCAAGAATGGCAAACGAAGCAACACAAGAATAGATCTGTTCCGATTATCTGTCGATTAGCGATTGAAAGATAAGGGGCAGGTCTCGCCTTTTGCCTCCGAAGCCGGAACAGAACCAGTTTATCGATCTCGCTGACGGAGTTCCTCCGCAACAGGATGCTGGCGCTGAGTCGGTCGGCAGCGGGGCAGCCGCCGAGTACTTCTGGCAACCTGCGGTCAGGCTTTAATTGCACAGAATTGATCTGTGTCGAAGCAGTTGGTTTTGCGGCAGGTGACGCTTATGCTGAGCAAACAAATTTCCCATTCCGGAGCCGCTTTATGAGTCTGGCTGTTGCACTACATGTTCTCTCTGCCGTGATCTGGGTTGGCGGCATGTTTTTCGCCTATATGGCCATGCGGCCGGCGGTAGTCGAGGTGATTGATGCGTCTCAAAGGGGCGTACTCTGGTGTCATACCCTGTCACGGTTTTTCCGGTGGGTATGGGCGGCCGTGATCCTGTTGCTGGTAACCGGTTACTGGATGGTTTTCAGCGTATTCGGTGGCATGGCCGGGGCCGGCTGGCATATCCACGCCATGCAGGGGCTGGGGATTGTGATGATCCTGCTCTATTTTCATGTCTATTTCGCGCCCTTCCGGCGGCTGAAGCAGGCCGTTGCCAACAAGGATCCCCAGGAAGGTGGGCGCCAGGTGGGACAGATCCGCAAGCTGGTCGGCATTAACCTGATTCTTGGGCTTATCGTGGTGGCGATCGGTGCCGGCGGCAGGTATCTGTAAATTGGAAGGCCCCGGGTTTGGCGGAGTCGCCGGATTGTCAGTGGTGGTTAAAGAGGCAGCTTAAATGACGACAGAAAAACCGGGCGGCCTGGGAATCAAAACCCGCCTGTTTCAAGTCATTTTCGAATCAGACACCCGCCTGGCCAAAGGCTTTGATGTTTTTTTGGCTTTGCTCATATTTTTCAGCGTCGGGATTATTCTCCTGGACAGCGTTCCGGAATATCATGCCCGCTTCGGTGAGCTCTTTTACAGGTTGGAATGGGGTGTAACGCTACTGTTTACTCTTGAACTCGGCCTGCGTATTTATTGCCTGGAGAAGCCGAAGCTCTATCTGAAAAGTTTTTACGGAGTTGTCGACGTTCTGGCTGTCATGCCTACCTGGCTGGCACTCCTGTTCCCGGGTGCACAGACCCTCGTCGTATTGCGCTTACTGCGTACCCTTCGCCTGTTACGGGTACTGGAAATGATGACGGTAGTGGGCGAGGGCCGCCTGCTGATGGACGCTTTGCTTCGCAGCCGGGACCAGATCCTGCTTTTTCTGTTCACAGTGCTGATGGTCGTGACCATCTTTTCTTCTCTGCTTTATCTCATTGAACCGGCGGAAGCAGGCTTTACCAGTATTCCCGTATCCATTTACTGGGGAATCGTGACACTGACGACAGTGGGCTATGGCGATATCACACCCGTTACACCCTGGGGTCAGTTTATTTCCATGATGATCATGTTGACGGGTTACTCGATTATTGCGCTTCCCGTTGGCGTTTTTTCCGCGGAAGTTATTCGCTCCCTGCGTGCAGAACGATACTCTGATCAAGCCTGTCCGGGATGCGGCAAACATCGACATGAGAATGACGCCAACTACTGTAAATATTGCGGTACCTGGCTTGATGAAGAGAAACCGGAGCCGGGGGGCTCCGGGTGATGGAAGACCGGAACCGATCTGTTTCGTGATTGTTTTTCGGGCTGACTCTGTTCGCCCGAAGCCGGTTTTCTAGCGCCCCGAGGCCCAGCTGCCTTTTGCCAGCTCCATGGCCCGGTTAACGTCCTCTGCGGGAATGTTGCCCGGGTCACCCTTTTCGAGCGGGTCATAGTGAAATACGTACAGGCGGGAGACGAACTCGGCCACCGGTAGCGAGGCTTCGCCATAACGCTCGTTGTGGCCCTGGGTTGAGGTGACGATGCCCTGGCCCCAGTTCTGCCCGCTGTCGTTGTTGGGGTTAAAAAAGTAGACCCGCATGGTTTTGTCTGTGTCCAGCGCCACCCGCTGGATGGTGATTGCGTGCCAGCCAAGGAACCGCGTGGCGCTGTCGGTCACGGCAATGCCGGCCGGTTGCGGATTGATGACCGGAATGTCGCCGTTGTAGAAGGGGTGATAGGCGGCATAAAAATCGCGAACAAACCCTTCGAAGTCCTTGAGGCCACCGGTAAACACATCGACGGCGATGCGAAACCCGTGGCCGACATGATCGCCATGGAATTCTGCGTTGACCCATTTGTGGGGGTCTTCCCCGCGCCCGACACTGCGTCGACCCATTTCAAAATAGATGCGATCCAGGTGCGGCACGGTCAGCAGGGATACCGCATCCACATCCACCGACGGCTCGGTCGCCAGCCCGGCGCCAAGCTCCCGCGACGATATGCTGTTACCTTCAAAGCGCATCACGATTTCATCGTCCCGCGCCGCCCAGGCAAGGATCCGCAGCATTTCTGCCGGCATGTTATAGGCCCACATGGACAGGGCGCGGGTGGACTGACAGGTGGGATAGTTTCCCTGTCCGATGCCCAGCGGGCGCCCAAGCACATTGAGCACGTCGGCCAGCAAAAAGCATTCGGGGGAACGGCTGCTGCCGAACACGGCCTCAATCTTCTCGGCCGCAGCGTCGCAGAGCGACAGGCGTATCTGGCGCCAAAGGGAAGGCGCCACCGGGGGCGAGTAGAGAATGCCCCGCTCGAGCATCATGGCCAGGCCATAGGCGCACTGGCTGGTCTCTGGAAACAGGGCTTCGTCAATCAGGCGATGAATCAACGCGGGGTAGCAGTGAAAAGCGTCGGCACCTGTGTAGCTCAGCCCCAGGGCCGTGGGAATCAGCTCGTTCCAGCGCTCACGCAGGTAGCGTATGAACACCGGCATGTAGGCCGACACCAGGCCGGTAGAGTGCATGGCCCCGGCGAAAGCGATGGCCTCCTGTAGCAGGGTGGCATCGTCCATTTCCGCCAATCGTTCAGCATAGACCTCAAAGCCGGGATCTTCACGGCAGCCCTCGGTGGGGCTGAACACGGCGTTAATCAGTTGCACTGCGTTGTCGCTGACTTCGCCACCCAGCGCGTCCGGTTTCTCCAGGCAGACCGCTATCTGGGTCACCATGTGTTTGACACCCGCGACCTGGACGGGGCGTTGCGCGAGAATGCGCCACACTTCGGCGACCAGATCTTCCAGGAGGTTTTCGTAGCCCAGATGCTGCAGCAGGTAGCGATACAGGTTCTGAACGGCGTAGCCGAGCTGTTCGGGCCGCAGCCGGTCGCTCTCATGCAGATCACCAACGACCAGGTCGAGATTCATCGCCAGTACCTGGGCGAGAAAGTGATGGGCGTGTTCCGCCGAAATAGACGCGTGAGTGTAATCGCCTTTGGCCACCGCCAGAAGACGAATCTGGCTCAGGCATTCAACCAGTGTTGCGGTCGGGTCCCCGTGGCGAACCGTGCGTGCGGCCAGGGAGGGCACCAGTGTCTGGGGATAGTCCCAGTCGCTTCCACCAAACAGGCCCGCTGACTCAATGGCCGGTACGCGTTCGTAAAGTGCTTCCAGTCCTTCCTGGCTGAGCATCAGGGGTTTTGCCGCATCGATCACCTCGAAGACCGGCGAGACGCCATGAATGGCATTGGCTTCCGCAAGGCGTTTGATGGCCGTGTCAAGCGCCGTCAGCAGCTCGGCTGATGCGCCGTTGCCGTTGTTTGGGTCTTCTGATTCATCGTTGGCTCTGGTCATACTGTCCTATCCTTCAATGAACCTCAGGGCATGTCAACTGGGCCCCCGTTGACACTCAATCAATCGCTCAGCTTCAGCCCCATCTCCCAGAAATCGATCTCAAGCCGGGTTGCGTCGCTGAAGATGCGGGTGAGTTGCTGAAAGCGAGCGGGGGAGACATCAGCCAGCCGCTCATCCAGCCAGCGGATTTCCGCGTGCATGGCTTCCTGGAACTCATCGCTTTCATACATGGCGATCCAGGCATCGTACGGGTTGTCGTCACCGCGAATGGTTTCCGCCCGGCTGTTCAGCCGGTTGGCGATTTCGCCATAACCCACCATGCAGGGTGACAGCGCAACGTGCAGGTCCAGCAGGTCGCCGCGGTTGCCGGCGTCCAGCACATAGCGTGTATACGCGAGGGTGGCGCGGGCTTCCGGCAGGTTGGCCAGCTCTTCCTCGGATATCCCCCATTCCTTGCAGTAGTCGATGTGCAGGCCCAGCTCCACGTCCACGATGGCTTGCAGGCCTTCCTTGGCCTGGCGGAGGTCCGACAGGGTCGGGCTTTTGTAGGCGGCCAGGGCGAAGGCCCGGGCAAACTGGATCAGAAAAAGATAGTCCTGCTTCAGGTAGTGCTGGAACGCCTCCGGCGCCAGCGATGCATTGCCCAGCTGCTGCACGAAGCTGTGTTCTATGTAGGCGCACCATTCCGTCTGGCAGCTGCTTTTCAGGTCTTCAAACTGGTAGGGCATTGGATCTCCTGAGTCATCGGGTCCGGTTTTGAGGCAATTCAGGCAAAATCGTATTCCCCGCCTTTTTCGAGGGCCTTCTGGTAAGCCGGCCTGGCGTGCACACGCTCCACCCAGGCGATGATATGGGGGTGGTTCCTGCCGACAATGCCCCGGGCCACGGAGGCTTCCAGGGGGAAACTCATCTGAATATCCGCGCCGCTCAGGTTGTCCCCGAGAAACCAGGTGTTTTTCGCCAGATGGGATTCGACAAAATCCATGTGTGTTTCAATCATCGGGCCGATGAAGGTCTGATTGGTTTTGTTCGCGATGCCTTTGGCCACGGGCTTGATAAAAAATGGCATCGGGCTGGTTTTTACCTTTTCAAACACCAGCCGCATAAGCAGCGGCGGCATCAGGGAGCCTTCGGCATAGTGTAGCCAGTAGGTGTAATCAAGCCATGCCTGGCCGCCGTCAGTCGGAAGCATGGTGTCTTTGCCATAGGTGCGGGCAAGATACTCTACAATGGCGCCGGATTCGGCTACCACCAGATCGCCGTCGGTAATCACCGGTGACTTACCCAGCGGGTGTATTTTCTTGAGGCTCGCAGGCGCCTGCATGGTTTGGGGATCACGTTCGTAATACTGTATCTCGTAGGGTACACCCAGTTCTTCCAGCATCCAGAGAACGCGCTGTGAGCGGGAATTATTGAGGTGATGAACTGTGATCATGCCGTTACTCCGTTCGCATCGATGGAATGAGCAGGTTACGCGGATTAAGTACGTAAGTCCCGGCGCCGCGTGACTGCACCCTACTATCCCGGCTCCCTGAAAATGGAGGCACAGTCGTTATTTGCTCGCTTTTCTGCCCGGTTTGCTTCGCCGGCGGCGGGCCGGTTTCGAAGCCGGGGTGATGCTTTGTGCGAGCGTCTCGAACTGAATGAGGACGTCGTGCACGACCTTTTCGATATCCGACACCACCGATTTGTCCGCAACAATGCCAAATTGCACAGTGCCATCGTAGCTCAGAATACTCAGCCCCAGGCCAATGCCTCCTGACTGGGGAACCCAGGCCATCGGTTGCAGTATGCGGGCGCCGGCCAGGAAACGGGCCTGCCCGGGGCCCGGGACATTGGTCACCACCAACGAGGTTTTGCTGGCAAGGAACTCAAGCGCCGTTTGTTCCAGCACGGCCGGCCCGTAGCCGAGAATGGTGAGCAGGCCGAAGGTTGCCTGGGGCTGGGCCGAGTTTTTTATGTTCCGCATGGCTTCCTGTACCGCCTGGAACCGGGCACCGGGATCGTCCAGCCCGACCGGCAGGGGCACCACGACCAGGCCGAACTGATTGCCCAGTTCGCTGACTGGCTGCTCGCGCGGGCGCAGGTTAAAGGGAACAGCCACATGGATGTCTTCCGACACCTGGGCCTCACTCTCCAGCAGATGCCCGCGCAAGGCGCCAGCGACGCTGGCGAGAAGCACATCGTTCACGGTGCCGGCAAGCGCATGGGCCGTTGCCTTGACCCGATCCAGGTCCAGGGGCGCCGACCAGGCCACGTGTTTGCGGCCACTGAGGGCGTGTTTCAACGCGTGGGGATCAGCCGGAAGCAGGCTCAGATGGGCTAACTCCGATCCCGCCGCAATCCCCTGGCGTGCCAGCTCCACCAGGTGTGAAGGGTGTCTTAGCAGCTCGATGCTCTGTTCGAGTACCTCGTGCCCCAGGCCCAATCCCTGCCTGACCAGGCCACGGGCCGGCTTCAGTACCCGCTCTGCCAGGCTGGTGATTGCCAATGGTGAATGCTCACCGCAGTCCTGTTCGTCGGCGTCGTCGGTAATGGATAAGAGTACCTGCACGAGCGCCAGCCCATCGGCGATGCAGTGATGGATTCGCACAACCAGAGCTGCCCCTTCGCCATAGGGCTCTACCAGATGCATCTGCCACAGCGGGCGCCGGAAATTCAATGGTGTGCTGATCAGATCGCTGATCACTTGCTGCAGTTCCGCCTCTCCGGCGTCACCGGGGAGGCCAATGCGGTGAAGATGATGGTCGATATGGAAGACCGGATCCGTCTCCCACCAGACTCGGTTGCCCTCATCGACTACCCGCTGACGAAAACGCTTGAAGCACAGGAAGCGGGCGTTCAATACCGTTCGCAGCCGCTCAATATCAATTGGGCGGTCCAGTATCAGCACCCCTGCAATCATCATCAGATTGCAGTCGGTTTCCATGCGCAGCCAGGCGGCGTCCACGCTCGACATGGGCTCTCGAGTGCCAGCCATGATTCGCCTCATGTGATACCCCGGGCTTTTCAGATGTCCCCTTGATTCAGCAACACTACTACCTGAGACGCATAACGGTGTTGTTGTTAATCAATGAAGCCGACGATGAATGCACAGCTATCGGGATCAATTATAGAACATCGAAAACCTGTATTTGTTGCCGACAGTTCGTTCAGAGCACTTTTAGCCCAGGCGTTCCTGATACTGCCTGTGCAGGTCACGAACAGCCGCTGCCATCACCGGAAAAGGCCCCTCCACTGGCAGGCCGGGCACAACGTCATTGATTGGCAGGGCAGCTACGGGAGGCGGCGGCGCGTGCAGGTCATCAAGCCATGACACCAGTTGTTCTGAAGAGCTGGCATAGACGATCCGGCCAAGCCCTACCCAGCCATGGGCGGCGGCACACATGGGGCAATGCTCACCCGAGGTGTATACCGTCGACGCTGCACGCTCGTCTGGCGTCATATTGGCTGCGGCCCAGCGGGCGATGGCAAACTCGGGATGCTGAGTGTCATCGCCACCGACGGTGTGGTTATGGTCCTCGTACCTCACCGCGCCTTTTTCATCGACCAGCACCGACCCAAACGGCGGGTTACCGGTTTCCAGAGCTCTGGTCGCCAATTCAACGCAGCGGCCCAGGTGTTTCATATCGCCTTCGTCGATCATCATTGCCCCCTCACGCTCACGGCGGGTTACCAGGCCTGGCAGCCCACTCATATGGCTCAATGGTCTATTGTTCAGTATGCGACTTTAATGAATCTCCATAAACCCACCCGTGTTGAACAGGGTTGTGCGTGTCCACAGGATTGGAGACGATCATGGCAGTCGACCCGGCCCGTGAATGGAACCGGAAGATCCCGTCGGCCAAGCCGGATAGTGATTGACGGCTGTGTTTTCAGGTCTCATTGTTAGCATTGATTTGTGACCAGTTGAGAGAGAAGTATGGGCGAAGAGAGTATGGGTGAGGAAATAATTGGCTCGGAAGAAAGCTCAAACCGGCGAACCAGCCCGGCAGCTTTCTTTCGAGGGTTCCTGCGTGAGCCCCGTCAGGTGGGCTCGGTCATTCCCAGTTCACGATTCCTGGAACGCCGTATCCTCGAAGCGTCGGATCTTGCCAATGCCAAACGGGTAGTGGAGCTGGGTCCCGGCACCGGCGGTACAACGCGGACCTTTCTTCAGCAACTTGGCCAGGACGCGAACCTGCTTTCCATCGAGTTGAGTCCCTTTTTTCATGAGTTGCTCGGTGAAATCACAGACCCGCGCTTCATCAATCACCTGGGCAGTGCGGAAGATCTGGCAGAGATTCTGGAATCGCACCACCTGGGGAAACCGGACGTAGTTATCTCGGGCATTCCCTTCTCGAAAATGCCGGAACCCGTTGCCATCCGGGTCGCCGAGGCAGTGAAAAGCAACCTTGCCGAGGGTGGGCGTTTCATCGCCTATCAGTTCCGCAGCGATGTGGCCCGCATCACCGACCCGATCATGGGGTCACACGACAGCTGTAAACTGGAGATGCGGAACATTCCCCCGATGAGGGTTTATCGCTGGTTCAAGCCCACAGCTGACTGATTCCCGAGTGGGCTATCTGTGAACACTTACCGACCCGTTTTGTCGACTCGTGAGCGGGTCGTTTTGTTTATGTGGGCGTTGATGTGGATAATAGCGTCCACACGCGGCCGACTCATGCCGTTACAGACAACCCTTTTAAATAAAGCCTGATAAATGGATTTTTCAAAACTTACTCTCGCCCTAGGTTTTCTCGTAAGTGGCTTTCTGCTGACAGGTTGCGATGCAACAGCCAACACGGATAAGGCCTCCACCACGTCCGTCAGCACGAACACGCAGGAGGGGCCGGGGAACACAGAACTCAATGGGCAGTTCGAGTACGAGCTCCGGTCCGAAGAAGCGTCCGTGCAGGACGACCGTTTTCCGTTCGGGTACTGGGAAGTGACGAGGGTTTACCCTGAAATCGTGTCAGCGAGCCACCCCTCGGCAGCTAACGCCGCAAACCAGCGCATTGATGCTTTGGTACATCAAGCCCGATGCGAAGACATGGGGGATGAGGCATTCCATGCCCGAGAGATCTACCTCGGCAACGGCATCCTCAGCATGGCGTATGAAGCGGTGTGGACTTGCGCGTCCATGCCGTCGCCGGAAAGTGAGACCGGGTTTCTGAATCTCGACCTGGTGGCGGGCTCCGAGCTTGATCTGGAAGCGCAGTTCCGTGACAGGGACAGTTACGAGAGCTTTCAGGAGCGGGCCGTAGAGGCATTAAATCACGAGCTTGAAGCGCAGATGGCGGGCAAGTCGGAAACCTGTCCCGAGGCGACATCCATCACCGGATTCCATTTTGACGGCAAGAATCTGTGGGCGGCGTTACAGTCGGGCGAGGAGGGCACCGCCACTTGTAGCGTCAAGGTGAGCTTTGCGATGGAATCACTGCAGGAACAGCTGAAGCCCATCAGCCCCTTGCGGCTGGAAGGCCAGCCGTAAAGCCAGGCTGCCGTTTCGGGGGCAGGGCAATCCGCCCCGGTTTTACGTTAGACTCCCGAAACAACATCCAACCAGGTAGCGTGGCCCCTCATGAGTGACAACCCGATACATGAAGTACTCCAGATGGATGGCGAAGAGCGATACGACTATTTTCTGAGCGAGGTGGTTGAGGAGCGCGAAATCTGGATTCTGATCAACGCCGGCAATCAGTTTCTGAAGATTGTTTCGGAAGAAGACGGCGTGGCGTACCTGCCGGTCTGGCCAGGCGCCGCGTTTGCCATCGATTATGCCCAGGGGTCAGGCGATCTTTCTCCGAAAAGTATCTCCCTGCCGGATTTCTTCAGGAAATGGGTGCCGGGGCTAAGCAAGGACGGTCTGGAGGTTGGTGTTCTCCCCGGTGCAGACGGCGAGCTCTGGATCACCAGTCCGGAAGAGCTGAAGAGCGACCTGCAAGAGGTCCTGTCGGACTTCTAGGCTGACATCACCGCTTGATTTTTACCCAACCGCCCCGATGTCATTGTTCAGCAATTTCAAACGAGGCTGAACCATGACTGGCGATCTCCGACACGTAGTCTGTCCCCACTGCCACAAGGTAAACCGGGTCCCCGCTGAAAAACTGGCGTCTGGTGGTAATTGTGGTGCCTGTAAACAGCCACTCTGGCCGGGTGGCGTGCTGGAATTGACCGAGCAGAGCTTTGCGGCCCATACCGGGCGTAGTGACCTGCCGGTGCTGGTGGACTTCTGGGCCAGCTGGTGCGGTCCCTGCAAGGTAATGGCGCCGCAGTTTGAGCAGGCGGCAAAGGCGTGGCAGGGTAAAGTCCGCTTTGCCAAGCTGAACACCGAACAGGCGCCCGGGCCGGCGGGTCAGTTCGGCATTCGCAGTATTCCCACGCTGATCCTGTTCCAGGGTGGCCGGGAAGTGGCCCGCAAGAGTGGGGCGATGAACCAGGCACAGCTGACTCAGTGGTTGCAGTCGGTTCTTGGCGGGAAATGAGCCGAAACAATTCCACATATGCCTATATAACCGATTCCGAAAGCATGCTAAAAGATCTCCGCCCAGCGGTCGTCAAGCCTCCGGGTACTCTTCCGCTTATCAGGATCTCAGCATGTCAGACAAATTTTTCTACAAAGGCCGGCAGGACGCGCGCCAGCACCATACCGCTCGCGGCGGCTTCCAGACCAACGCCAGCCAGAAGAGCGGCAGCAGGAAGTTCCCGCTAACGCTGGTGGTGACCAGTGAGGCGCGCAAGCAGGAGATCGAAGCTCAGGTGGCCCGGGCGAAGCTGCACGCGGACATCCGGGTTGATACCCGTGACGGCGCCGTTGAGTCCATCACCGAACTGACCGCCCTACAGAACAAAGGGGCGACGGTTACCACGGCCAGGGTACCTTCCCGCAACGACCCTTGCAGCTGTGGCAGTGGCTTCAAATTCAAGAAGTGCTGTGGCTGAGCGCAATGAACAAAATGAGAGCCATGCGATGATTGTTTGCGGCGTTGAACTGACCGGCAGCGATGCGGTGGTGTGTTTGCTGAATCTGGACCGCGGACAGTTCAGCCTGCCCGAGTGCAAGGTACGCAAGCTGTCGCTGAGCAAAAACCACACCGGGGAAGACCTGAAACAGTTCCAGAATGCCTTTGCGCAATTGATGGGCGAGTACGAGGTGACCCGGGTCGCGATCAAGGAACGGATGCCGAAAGGCAAGTTCGCCGGTGGCGCCATCAGCTTCAAGCTGGAGGCGGCCATTCAATTGATTGACGCTATTGAGCTGGAAGTCAGGTTGCTGCCACCGGCGCTGATCAAGTCCACGCTGGCCGCCAACCCGCTGCCGATTGCGTTTGCCGAGACCGGACTGAAGGCCTTTCAGGAAACCGCCTTTACCGCCGCCTATGTGGGGCACATGGCGAAATAGCTTGGGTAGTTCGTGGTTTTCAGGGTGCCGGGCTCAGCCCTTTTGCGCCGCTGCCCAATCGCAGAATTGCTCCAGCGGCATTGGCCTGGCAAACAGGTAACCCTGCAGCCGGTGGCAGCCCAGCCCTGTGAGCAGATCCCTGGTGTTATTGTCCTCCACGCCTTCGGCTACGGTTTCCAGGTTGAGGGAATGTGCCAGTTTCAGGATGTTCTGGACAATTCCCAGGTCATTCTGGTTGGACGACATCTGGCTTATGAAGCAACGGTCGATCTTCAGCTCGTGAATGGGTAGCCGGCTGAGATAGGCCAGAGAGGAGTAGCCAGTACCAAAGTCATCCAGGGCGACCCTGCAGCCACTGTTGGCTAACTGAAGCAGGGAGCCAATCACGGCCTCCATGTTGTGCATCATGGCGGTCTCCGTCACTTCGAAGATCACGCGATTCATGGGGATGGCGTGTTCCCTGATCCCTGCCAGAGCAAAGGACACAAAGTGGCTGTTGGTGAGGTTCTGAACCGACAGGTTGATGCTGCAGGTAATGTTCAGTTGTCGTTCCTGCAGTGTCTGAATGGCGCTCCAGGCCTGGGCCACGATATTGCGTGATAGAAGATCCATCAAGCCGGCATGTTCTGCGATCTCGATCACTTCACCGGTGGGTACTGGCCCGAACCGTGGGCTGTGCCAGCGTAACAGTATCTCCGCGCCCACCAGCTCCTCGCCGGTACTGTTCATTTGCGGTTGCAGGTAAAGCTCCAGTTCCCCGGCCTCGATGGCTGGCGGCAAGGCCGTCACCAGCTCCAGGCGGCGCCTCGCGAAATTGGAGATTTCGTCGCTATAGACTTGCACCGAAACGTTGCTTGATTCGCTGCGGTCCTGCGCCGCCGAGGCATGCTGAAACAGGGTATCCGTGCTGTCGCCATGCTCCGGGGCGATAGCCACGCCGCAGTGCAGATTCATGAACACAGGCAGCCTGACTGCCTGAACAGTGATTTCATGATTACCCACCACGTGCTCGATGAAAGGCTCCAGCGGGCCTTGCAACTGGTCGAGGTCAATCAGAAAGGCTGCTGAACCGAATTCGGGAATCGCAATATAGGCCCCCTGTCGGCTTTCCAGGCATACCACGCCGTCCAGGCCCGCCAGCGTATGGTCCAGCTTGTTCATTAACTGACAGAACATTTCTTCTGCCAGCCGGTGACCCATGCTGGACGCAATGTCTTTGATCTGGGGATAGTGGACCAGTGTGAGCGCGACATGTTTTTTCTGACTCATCATTACCTGCAGTTGCTGATTGAGCAGCGAGGCATTGGGCAGCCTGGTGGTTGAATCGTGCATGGCCTGTTCAAGGGATTGCATTTGCAGGTCGCCGACCTGTCGCTCGGCCAACTGTTGTCTCCGCAGCGCCGCCAGCTTGCGCGTCCGTTCGTCCTTGATGCGATGGGCCAGGGCAAAGGAGAGCAGTAGCACCTCGGCGACTGAGCCGACTTGCATGGCATGATTGGTGACGAGGTTTACCGGCAGAAGATCGAAGATGCTCAGTAAATACAGGGCTGCCCCCAGGGCAAAGGTTGTCCAGGCCAGCACGAAATAGCGGGCGATGGCGATACCGGCCTTCAGGCCTGCCAGCCCCACGGCGATGAGCAGCACAATTACCAGCGAGCCCAGCAGGCCTGCGAACAGTACACCGTGTATGGGATCAATCAATGTATATGCGATCAGCACCCCGGCCAGTGCGGCTGCGATCTTCATGCTGCGATCCCAGCGGTAGGAAATGTTCTGCCATTTGAGAAAGCTGCGTGCGAACATCAAGGCAAACAGCGAGGCAAGTGCGGTGCTGAAGGGCAGGGCATAACGGGGCAGCATGGGCTGCCCGCCCCAGATCCAGGCGCTCCCGACCCCGGACGTGGAGAGCACCAGCAGGCTGATCGAGCCGATGTACAGAAGGTAATAGCCGTAGGCCGGATCCCTGAGGGAAAGAAACAGGAACAGGTTGTAGATCACCAGGGCACACATCACGCCGAAATAGGCGCCCCAGTAGAGGCTCTCCAGTGAAAACTGAATCAGCAGATGGTCCTCGCGCCAGAGCTCGACCGGTACTTGCAGTGATGTCGCTGACCGCGCCCGCAGGAACAGTTCCACCCGGCCGTCCAGATCACGGGGTAACGGCAGAGCCACCTGGTAGCTGTGGGCCTGTTCACGACGGCGCTCGGTCTCCTGGCGGCTGGTGTGGTAGATCTCTGGCCGTTGCCCGTCACGCAATATATAGAGATCCACCTCCTCCAGAAGTGGATAGGGAATCAACAGGTACCACTGGCGGGTCAAGGGGGTCGGGATTGTCAGGGATGTCCTGAGCCATACTGACTGGTCGGTGAACCCGAGGTTCAGTACGCTGTTGTCGTGCTTTGTTTGCCACTGTTTCCGCTGCAATACCTGACCAAGAGTTCGTTCATCGCCCAGCACGTACTCGATGTGTTTGTTCAGGGTGTAATGACCCGCACTTCCCTGAATCGTCAGCTCCTTGCCGCTGGCGGTAAGGGTGAACAAAAGCAATATCGCGAGTCCTGCTGACCGTAGGTGGTATTTCAGCATGGTGCATTCCTGTTCACCCTATTCGTCCAGGGGACTGATCAGGCGGCCGGTAAAGCCGAGAAACCCGGCTTCCTGGCAAAAGGCGGAAAAGTCGCCTTGCCCGACGGCTGGCTGACGAAGCAGGACCAGCGCTTCGACCAGGCATCCCGGAATATCCCGGTTGTTCCAGGCCGGCATGCGTGGCCACATCAGGAATTCCTCGTGGGAAAGCACCACCTTTTCCACCGTGATTTGCCTTTCCAGCAGGCGTTCCCGGGCCGTCAGGCTGACGCAGGGGTGGGTATCATCTGCGATCAAGGCGCCCGGAGCGATATATTGCTGGAATTCCAGTACGGCATCACCATGGGTCGTCAGGCCGATATAGAGCTTTTCGTCCCGTAGATGGTCTGGTGAGGAGGTCTGCAGAACCGTACCCCGGTCAGTGGCTATTTCCCTGTCCTCCTCATAACGCGAATCAAATCCGATCACCTTGTCATACAAGCTGGTGAGATCCTGGCATACCGCATTGCCAATGCGCCCTGCGCCTCCCAGCACGACAATGCTGTTCTGCTGGCTGTATCGGGGACGCTCGTGCATTTGCCGCGCCACGTCCCAGATCATATACCGTGTTCCCAGGCTGCCTTCCACCAGTGGCTCGTTCATCCCGATACCCGCTTTCATGGCGAAGTTGGGAAGCCGTCCGACCAGGGCGATCCTTTCTACCTCAGGGTAGTCCCGTTGCAACTGATCCAGGTAAAACCGGACTTTGTTGGAGTCTTCCTCCAACTCCTCCTCCATGAATTGCGACGCCACCAGCAGGCCGCGCATGCCCTCATTGCGAATGAAACCGAGCACCATATTGGACGGCATGCGCTGCGCCATCCAGGGTGTGAAATAGGACTCGGCCTGTTGCCTGTTACCGTACACTGCAAATACAAAGTGCGGCCTGGCCAGGGCATGAAGGGGGGCGCGCAGCCAGGTATTGGCCAAAAAAACCGCAGAACGGCGACTGTTCCTCCAAAGCGTGCGCTTGCCTGTGGCGATCAGGCGTTGCCAGGGTGGAGCAATGTCGTAGAGTTCACTCAGTTCAGTGTCGGAAAAACGTCTGAGGTTGAGCTGCAAACCGATGTGGGACTTGCCGGTGTACGCCACGGTCGCTGCTACGTTCATACCAGACTTGTCCGGGAATTCGACGTCAATAACCTCACCGGGGCGGATATAAACCCGCTTCGGCCTTTTCAGGCGTAACCCGCTGGCCGATACGTCCAGAGTATTGGTTTCAACGGTGTGACTGGCATACTTCAGAGTGACCGGAACCCTGATCCCGGATCGCACATGCCGGCGGTACTCTCCATGCATGCTTATCATGGCTGGCCTTTGGCGACGTGTCGAAATTGAAACCTGTTTTCAGGTTTCAGTCTGGACCAAACTGCTTGAAGTCGCCATTTTCCAGATAAATCAATAATCTATGTATATAAAGACGACGGTTTTCACGGCGGAAATATCTTCACAAAATGATCCATGCAGCGCCGGCAGTGGCGTCAGATTCAGGAATCGCTTTCGCTGAGCAAGTCCATGCTTGCCCTTCGGCCCGGGCACGAACCAGAAGCTTCGTCTACCCTGTAGAAAACGGCTCACTTGCTGTGATTTCCGCACCGGCTTCTGGCGGGTGTGCGGATATCTGGTTGTGTGGGAACAGGATGGCCCATGTCAGATTATGAACGCCAACGACTTTACACGCTGCGCCAGTTAAACCTACTGGATACACCGCCCAGCGAGGCCTTTGATCGCATTACGCGTATGGCCAGCAAGCTGTTCGGACTGCCTGCCGCCGCCGTATCACTGACGGATGAAGACAGGCAGTGGTTCAAGTCCCGGGTGGGTACCGAGTTGACCGAAGTTCCCCGCTATCGATCACCCTGCAGCGACGTCTCGGCCAGTTCGGAACTGACGGTGATCGAAGACTTGCTCGCCAATGACTGTTATCGCAACAGCCCTCAGGCAAAGCTGGGTATGCGGTTTTACGCTGGCGCCCCCCTGAATACCCGCGATGGCTACACGCTGGGCACGCTCTGCGTACTGGGCCCGGAGCCACGAGCCGCGACCAGTGACGAACTCATCAGCCTGCTGGATCTCAGTACCATGGTGATGGCGCAGATCGAGCTGCAGCACGCCCTTGGCCGCATTGACCCGGTGACGCTGCTACCGAACCGCAGTCAGTTCAATGACGACCTGCAGGATCTCGCCCGGGAACGTCCCGCCAGCCGGCATCATGCCATTTTCATCGAGCTTGGCAGTGTGGTTGAGCTGGATACGGTGACCCGGGTTCTGGGCGGCAGCCAGGTTGACACCCTCGCACGGGAAGGCGCCTGGCAACTGACAACCTTGCTGACCACGTTGATCGGCCGTGACCACCATCTATACTGCGTCGGCCCCTGCCAGTATCTTTTCCTGCGGGAGACGGACGACGAGCAGCGGGTGCGGGCGGAGACGAAGCAACTGCATCGCCAGCTGAGCCGGCTTTCCCTGTGGACCAACCTGGCTATTATCGTCCGCCCCCGTATTGGCATTACCTCCTTCCTGCCGGCAGGCACCCCGGCCGACGACGTTGTCCGCCTTGCCGAGAGCGCCTGCCAGAGTGCGCGGCGGCAGGAAACCCCCGTGGCCACATTCACACCGTCAATGGACAGCGAACAGCAGCGCCACTTCCGCCTGCTGAACGATATGCACCGTCTGCTCCAGAATGGGGCCGACCAGCTCCGCCTGGTGTTTCAGCCCCGGGTTGCGCTGGAGTCCGGTGAGTGTGTCGGTGCCGAGGCGTTGTTGCGATGGCGGCACCCGGAACTGGGCGAGATCTCGCCTTCGGAGTTTATTCCTCTTGTCGAGAATACTCCCATGGCCAACTACCTGACCCAGTGGGTGCTCGATGCCACCATTGCCCAGGCAGCGAGCTGGTTGGACCAGGGTGTGGCATTGCGGCTATCGGCCAACGTGATGGCCTCGAACTTTGAGCAGGCAGGCTTTACGGACCAGCTGATCAGGCGTCTCCAACAGCGTAATCTGCCTGCCCATGCCCTTGAGCTGGAGTTGACCGAAAGTGCGTTGGTGGGCAATAGCCGCGCCGTCCGTAGGCAGCTCAAGGCACTCTCCAGAGCGGGTATCCGCCTGGCAATTGATGATTTCGGTACCGGCTATAGCAGCCTTGCGTACCTGGTGAATGTGCCGGCGGATGTGATCAAGATCGACCGTGTGTTCAGCTCAGCCGGTGGCCGGAAACGACGGGACTCCCAGGTGATGATGCTCAAGGCCATTATCGATCTTGCCCATGGCATGGGGTATCAGACCGTCGCCGAGGGATACGAGCCGGCCTCAATGAGAGATACGCTGTGCCAGCTGGGATGTGATGAAGCGCAGAGCTTCGCTATCGCCAGACCGCTGGCCCCCGATGCGTTCCGGTCCTGGTATGATCAACGCCTTGGTTGGCAGGCAGCGGCGAAGTAAATGGCAGCTTTCACCAGAGAACGGAACCGGGGCGAGCCAGGGAGGCTACGGGTCAGCTTTCATCAATACTGAATTGACCGCCCCCGCCTTCGATATTGCCATGTTCCAGCCGGATCTTTACTTCCAGGTTATGCCGGGAGTCGGCATTGGCCAGGGCCTCTTCCTGCGTGATCCTGCCCTGGTGGTAAAGATCCAGGATGGCATGGTCGAAGGTCTGCATACCCTGTTCCGGGCTCTTCTCCATGATGTCCCCGATACCGTCCAGCTCGCCCTTGTTGATCAGTTCCTTGATGTAAGGGCTGGCGAGCATGACTTCCACGGCGGCGACCCGCTTGCCGTCCCGGCTCTTGAGCAGGCGCTGCGAGACAACCGCCTTCAGGTGCATGCTCAGGTCCATGAACAGTTCACGGTGGGCGCTCTCCGGGAACACGTTCACGATACGCCGCATGGTCTGGTTGACGTTGCTGGCATGCAGGGTGGCCAGGCACAGGTGACCGGTTTCGGCGTAGGTCAGGGCATGTTTCATGGTTTCCCGGTCGCGGATTTCGCCGATCATGATCACGTCCGGGGCCTCCCGCATGGCACGCCTGAGGGCTTCGCCGTAGGACAGGGTATCGACCCCCACTTCCCGCTGGTTGACCACGCTCTGCTTGTGATGGTGCGTGTATTCGATGGGGTCCTCGATGGTGAGGATATGGCCCGAATGATGGCTGTTGCGGTAGTCGATCATGGAGGCGAGGGTGGTGGATTTCCCGGAACCCGTCGAACCCACCACCAGGATCAGCCCCCTCGGTTCCATGATCAGCTGTTCCAGCACGCCGGGCAGGCCCAGGGATTCGATAGAGGGGATGTCGGTCTTGAGGTGGCGGATCACCATGGCGACCTCGCCCCGCTGCCAGAAGACATTGACCCGGAAACGTCCGACCTGGTTGATGCCAACGGCCATGTCCAGTTCCAGATCCTTTTCGAAGCTTGCCCGTTGCCTGTCACTCATCACCGAATAGGCCAGCTCCTTGACGGCGCCTGGCGGTAGCGGCTTCTGGGTAACCGGGCCGGTTTTCCCTTCGATCTTCATCATGACCCGGGAGCCGGTGGACAGGTACAGGTCGGAAGCGCCCTTGTCGGCCATCACTTTCAGGTAGGCTGGCAACTCCATATCAACTCCTCGGTTCAGTTCGGTCAGGCAAGGCGGATCCGGTACACTTCAGCCACGGAAATGGAGCCGTCTCTGGCCCTGCTCAGGGCATTGTCGGTCAGCGGCGTCATTCCCGATGAGATGGCCTGTTTCTCCAGTTCGTCCGACGAGGTGCCCGCCACGATCATAGTGCGCAGCTCGGGTGTCATCACCATCAGTTCGTACACCGCCAGGCGACCCGAGAACCCGGTATCATGACAGGCACGGCAGCCCGTGCCGACGGCAAAGGTTTCGTCATCGCCGATGCCCAGCGCTTTCCGGACCCATGGGTCAACGGTTTCTTCCTTTGTGCAGTGCGAGCAATTCCGCCGCACCAGGCGCTGGGCGAGGACGCCGTTCAGGGTGCCGCTGATCAGGTAATCCTCGATACCCATGTCGATCATTCGCATCACCGTGCTGGCAGCGCTGTTGGTGTGCAGGGTGCTCAGCACAAGGTGCCCGGTGAGCGCGCTCTGGATGGCAATCTGGCCGGTTTCCCGGTCCCGGATCTCACCCACCATGATGATGTCGGGGTCATGGCGGAGCATATTGCGCAGGGCGCTGGCGAAGGTGAAGCCGGCGGGCTCGTTCACCTGCATCTGCTCTATGCCGTCCATGTGATACTCCACGGGGTTCTCCACCGTTAGAATATTCACTCTTTTTGATCGCAGTTCATGCAGCGCCGCATAAAGGGTCGTGCTCTTGCCGGACCCGGTCGGCCCGGTAATCAGCAGCATGCCCTGGCCACGATGGATCAGGTCCACAAAGTTCTGGCGGTCGCCCTCCGAAAAACCCAGATCGTCGACGGATTTGAGGCCCTGCCGGGTATTGAGTATGCGAATAACCACACTCTCACCCTGTATGGTGGGCATCACCGAAATCCGCAGATCAACATCATTCTTGTCCCAGCGCACAGAGGCCCTGCCATCCTGTGGCACCCGGCGCTCGGTGATATCCATGCCGCCGATAATCTTTATGCGGCTGACGGCTGCCGCCAGCATCCCCTTGTTGAAGCGTTTGACGGGAATCATGTCGCCATTCAGCCGGTAGATAAGCTGCACATAGTCTTCCCTCGGGCTCAGGTGGATGTCCGAGGCATTCTGCCGGATGGCATCGCGGATAACCGAGTTTACAAAGCGGATCACCGGCTTTTCCTGCCCGAGTTTTTCAATCGCCTGACGGTTGGGCTGTGGTGACGGGCTTTCCACCAGCTCCATTTCCAGCTCTTCGGCGGCCTCCTGGCTTTCCGCTGCGCCATAGTAATGATCGATTTCCCGGGACAGATCGGTTCTCGGGGCCAGCGCGTACTTGACCGGGTAGCCAACCAGAAAATTCAGAATGTTCAGGGCTTCGGAATCGGAGGGGTTGCTCAGGGCCACCACCAGGCGGCCATCATAGAACATCAGCGGCAGAATTCTCAGCCTGGCTGCGGTGGTCGGGGGAATGAACTTGACGGCTTCGGGATCAATGTCGAACTCTTCCAGGCTTACAAACGGAACGCCCAGTTTATAAGCCAGCGCCCGCTGAACAACCTCCTCGGACGCCAGACCCATATCGATCAGGATCTGGCCGACCGGGCGGGCCGGCTCTGAACGTTTGCGGTGAAGGGCAACATTGAGCTGCTCGCTGTCGACAATGCCGGACTGCACCAGTATGTCACCCAGTGTCCGGTTGAGGTTCCGGTCATAACCGCTTTGTTCAATGGCCTTGCCGCGATCGAGGGCTGATTTCAGCTGGCTGGCTTTTCTGACCTCCAGCGACCCAAGCGCCAGCGGGGACCGTGAGTCTGTGGCCGCTGCTTCTGGCGGGTTGCCGGCCGGGTCCGGATCGTCGGGGGCAGGGGCCCTGGGGTTCTGGTCGTTCTGCAGCGGAATGTGGCCCAGGCGATAGGTTTTGACGGCCTGCCAGGGCACGAAGCGCTCTATCAGGTGTTCGCTGTCCGAGTAGTGGCAGATCTGGATGCCCGTGGTGGCCACGGATGCGGAAATCATCTTTCCGCCGAGGGTTTGCTGGTTGACGAGCTGGATCACGTAATTCTGGAATTCGTCGCGTTTGCCAAGCGGCGTTACGTGCAGAGGGCGGTCGACGTGGGCGATCAGGGGCCACTGTGGGGAGATGGGCGTTTTGTCTTTAACGGAAGTCAGTTCCACGCGGCCTGAGCTGGGGTCCCAGACTGAAACGGCGCCAATGCGTTGATGGCCATCGAGATAATAAATGGTTGCCTGAGTCACGCAAGGATCCTTATCAGCAAGGGTGTGGGGGACGTGCTATCTTGGGAGCAGGCGCCGCCACGCGTCGATCATGGACTGGCCTGTGAAAAATTCTGTCACAAGTTCTTTTTAAAATAATAACTTATGTGAGTAGTCAATGGGGTATCTGGACAGTAAACCGATTCCGGAGGTAACGGCAGGTGGTCGTTCTCCGCTGATCGGGTATCTGCTAGCGTTGACGGTTCTGCTGGTTTCCGCAAGTTTTATCGCCGTCAACGGATACCGGCAGGCCACGGAAAATGCGAACAGACGCTCTGCCGCCCGGGCCGACCTGGCAGCCGGACTGGTCGCCAATACCTTTCTTTCAAGTCAGTACGCGCTGGAAACGCTTGCCGGGTTTGTCGAGCCCCTGGCTCCCCAGGCGCGGGTCCTTCCGGACCCGGGCCTGACGAGTCTCGAGCATTTGCTGGATAAAAAGACGCAGGGATTTCAGTTCGCGTTCGCGGATGCGCTTTTCGTTGCCGGTCATGATGGCACTCTGCTGTATTCATCGGAAGGAAGCGAAGGCGAGACCATTCCGGCCTGGCCTTTTCTGAGTGACGCTCTGGCCGGGCAGGACGGGGATAATCTGGTAACTCCCGTGTATATCGAACCCGGCACCGGCCGGTCATGGATATTCAGCATGCGCACGCTTCACTCTGACGACAACGCTGTCACGGGGATGCTGGTGATCCGCCAGCCTCCGGCTGTACTTGCCGAGTCTCTGGCCAGCCTGTCCCTTGCTGATGGTCAGAGCATTGCCATCGTTGATGAGACCATGGCACTGGTTGCCCGGCTTCCCGCCGGGGCTGGGACGCAGTCGGTTACACTTGGCCCCCCGCGGATCAGTGAGCCCCGGACTCAGGCGTTTATCGAAAGTGGACAGCAAAAGGCTCAGGCGACCGTTCGCTCGCCCATCGACGGCGCAGAACGCTTTTACGGTTTCAGGCGTGTTGATGATGCACCCTACATTGTCGTTGTGGGTGAAAAAACCTCGGTCGCTCTTGAGAGCTGGTGGCAAAGCCTGTGGGTCGGCAGCACCGGTATTCTGCTGGTTGCCATTATTGGTCTTTTCCTGCTGAAGCAGTTCTACCGGCGGCAGAGAGCAGAGCAGGGCCTGATCCACGAGAACCAGGAGCGCAAGCGATTGCACCAGGTCGCCCAGTCCAACGAGGCAAGGCTGGAAGCACTGGTCCGGTCGATTCCCGATCTTGTTCTGGTGATCGATGAGCAGGGCCGGTTTGTCTTTGTCCACGCCGCAGAGAAGCAGCAACTGCTCATGACCCCGGACCAGCTCATCGGTCGTCATTACCGTGAGGTTCTGTCGCCGGAGCTTGCGGACCGCTTCAGTGAGGCCAAGAGTGAAGTCCTGGAATCCCGGGAAACCCTTAACTTTGATTATCACCTGAAAGTCGGTAATGAACTCCGGGCCTTCGAGGCCAGGGTGAACGTGTTACGGGATGAGGAGCGGTCTTACAACGGTTTCCTGGCGCTGGTGCGGGATGTGACCGAGCAGAAGGTCCGCGAGGCCGAGTTGCGCATCGCCTCGGCCGCATTCGAGACCCATCTCGGCATTATGATTACCGATAAACAGGGTCTGATTCTGCGGGCGAACCACGCTTTTACGGCCATCACCGGCTATGCCGAACACGAAGTGGTCGGCAAGACACCGGCCATTCTCCGATCCGGCCTGCAGGGGCGGGCGTTCTACAATAACCTCTGGGCGCGGGTGCTGGAGAAGGGCGCCTGGGAAGGGGAAATCTGGAACCGTCGCAAGAACGGCGAAGTCTACGCGGAGTGGCTCACCATCAGCGTGGTTCGCAACAGCTCAGGCGCCATTCAGAATTTTGTCGGCACCTTTCACGATATTACCCGGCGCAAGGAGGCCGAACGCGAGGCTCACCGGCTCGCGTTTTACGATACCCTCACAGGGCTGGCGAACAAGGCGCTGCTGGAGGAGAAAATAGCCGAAGTTGGCAAGGCGAATACCCGGCAACATACCAATGCGGCCCTTCTGTATCTGGATATCGAACAGTTTCGGGCAATCAATGATTCGAAAGGCTATGGCATTGGTGATCTGACCCTGAAGGCGCTTGCCGAGCGGTTGTCGTCGATCATGCGAGAGACTGATACGCTCGCGCGGGTCGGCAGTGACGAGTTCGCGGTGTTGCTGCCTGGCCTGCATGAAACTGAAAAGCAGGCGGCCCGATCGGCGGAGAGGGTTGCCGATAAGATTCTTGCCATGTTTGTCCGGCCGATTGAGGTTGCCGGCCAGTCTGTGCAGGTTGAGGTCAGTATCGGCATTACGCTGATTGACGACCGGCAGTCAGGTTTCGAGGGGCAGCTGCAGCGAGCCGAGCAGGCCACGCAACAGGCCAAGGATCAGGCCTTGCATCGGGGCCGGAAGCGCATAGCGTTCTTCGATCCTGAAATCCAGAAGCAGGTGGTGCAGCATGTGTTGCTGGAGGAAGAGCTGAGAGCCGCGCTGGCTCAGGACCAGTTGCGGGCGTATTACCAGCCCCAGGTTCAACACCCGGACCAGCTAATGGGGTATGAAGTACTGCTGCGCTGGCAGCACCCCGAGCGGGGCATGGTGTCTCCGGCCGTGTTTATTCCGATTGCCGAGCAAAGCCGGTTGATACTGCCTATCGGCGAATGGGTTCTGGAAAAGGCCTGCCGGCAGCTGGCCGCCTGGAAAGATGACCCGGCTACCGCCCAGTTGGTGCTGGCCGTCAACGTCAGTATCGTTCAGTTTCAGAGCAGCGAGTTCATTGAAGAACTGGCGCAGATCCTCCGGCAGACCGGAGCCCCGCCCGCCATGCTGAAACTGGAGGTGACGGAAAGTCTGCTGATGGATGACCCGGACCGGATCACCCGTACCATGAAGCGTCTGCGGGCACTCGGGGTCCGGTTCTCACTGGATGATTTTGGCACCGGTTATTCATCCCTGAGCTATCTCCGGCGCCTGCCCCTGGACCAGGTCAAGATCGACCAGTCCTTTATCAGGGAAGTGACCACCAGCACGGCCAGCGCCGCCATTGTGGAATCCATGATCGGCCTCGCCCGGGGCCTGACGCTGGACATCATCGCCGAGGGTGTGGAGACACCAGAGCAGAGAGACTGGCTGGTGGCCCATGGTTGTACCTATTTCCAGGGCTACCTGTTCGGCCGGCCGGAGGCTGAGCCCCGCCCGTTAACCGATTAGCAGAGGGAATACCATCATGCCGGGTTGGGGCATACTTCTGAAGGCTGCCCGGCCAGAGCCAGGATGTTGCGGGTTTGTGTACAAAGACCTATGGTGAAATAAGGTGCAGGCGCCATGAGCGACCTCGGCCGGTTATTGTGGTTGCATACCCACAGGACGTTGCCAGTCGGGACATTGGCAACGTCAGTAGGACACCTGTCCTGACGCTGATAAAAGGAGACAGCTATGAACTGGGATACCATCGAAGGCAACTGGAAACAATTCAAGGGTGATATCAGGTCCCGCTGGGGCAAGCTCACCGATGATCAGCTCGATGTGATAGCCGGCAAGCGGGAAAAGCTGGTGGGACATATCCAGGAAACGTATGGCGTCACCCGCGACGAGGCCGAGAAACAGATCAAGGAGTTTGAAAAGGCCACCAAAAAGTGATGTGACAGCCCCGCACGGGTTGTTTCACAACTGAGATTCTTCTCTTAGCGAGGATTCCAGTTTCTTGGTGTCGGTAATATCCACCAGGGTGATAACCACCCCGTCAATCACATTGTCCAGCCGCCGGTAAGGTATGATCCTGACCGAAAACCAGCGGTCATCGTCGGTGGTGATCTGCTTTTCGGTGACCGCCAGCGTGCTCAGGGTCTGGCGGGCATCTTCCTGTAGCTCCGGATACCGAAGGCTGGTGTTCAGGTCGCTGAGTGGGCGGCCAACGTCGCTCTCGCGCAGGCTGAAAAGGCTTGATGCCCGGTCGGTGTAGCGTCGTACATTCAGCTCCTGATCGAGAAACAGAACCGCGATTTCGATGCTGTTGAGCACATTCTGCATGTCACTCTGGGCCAGGGCGAGGTCGTCCAGCTTGGTTTGCAGCTCGGTGTTGATGGTTTGCAGTTCCTCATTCATCGACTGCATTTCTTCTTTCGATGTTGTCAGTTCCTCGTTGGCGGACTGCAACTCTTCATTGGTGGACTGAAGCTCTTCATTGGATGCCTGGAGCTCTTCCCGGGTGCGCTTGGCTTGCTGCCTCAGGCTTTCGACTTCCTGCTGATACCGCTCGATTTCGGCCGTGTAGTCCGAATCTTTGGCAGAGGCCGATTTGCGCCGCCGGGGTGTAACATGGGCTGGCGCATCCCGGAACACCACCATGGTCATGCCCTTCAGAGCCTCCGTGTCCCTGAACGCCTGAATGGTCACGTCAACGGCCTGGGTGCCCGCCTCGGTTTTTACTGGCACTCCGGTGAGCTCCACCGGTTCGGACTGGTCAGCGGCCTGTTTCAGTGCGGTATACAGGGACTCGCGCAACCCTTCCCGGGCCATTGCGTGGATGTTCCAGTTGGCTTTTCCGGCCGCGGGTTCGAGATACTTCCCGGTGCGACCGCTGATGTAGACAATGTCGGCGTCAGCGTTGAGCACGACGGCGGCCGGTGAATAGACCTGTAGCAGCACATCATCCGCTGCCGATTGCAGGTTGTTGGGGGCCTTCTGTGGGGAAGCCTGGTCGGACTGCACGGGGGGCTCCTTGGGCAGAGTGGACATCGGAGGATACGACTCCAGCAGGAAGTCGGGGTGGCGGGCGGAGTCATAACCGTTTCTTCGGTAAAGGCGCAGCTTCGGGTCAAGGGGTTTGAACAGATGGTTCAGCCGGCCAATGCTCTCGGAATTGCCGAGCATGAGTATGCCGTTTTCACGAAGACTGTAGTGAAACAACGGTAGTATCCGGCGTTGAAGCGTTACGTCGAAGTAGATCAGCAGGTTGCGGCAGGCAATCAGGTCCAGCCTGGTGAATGGCGGATCCAGAATCACATCGTGCCGGGCGAACATCACCTTGTCCCGTATGGCCGGCTGTATCTGGTAATGGTCGTCATGCCTGACGAAAAAGCGCGCCAGCCGGGTTTCGGACACCGTGTCCTCGATACTGAGCGGGTATCGCCCGCGCCTTGCGATGTTGATGGCTTCCGGGCTGATGTCCGAGGCGAAGATCTGCAGGTGTATTTCATCGCCATGGCCGGTTTGCTCCAGCGCTTCCGTGATTGCCATGGCCAGGGAGTAGGCTTCTTCCCCGGTCGAGCTGCCCACAACCCAGGCGCGCAGCCCCTCATCGGGCGGGCGCCCGGCCAGGAGTTCCGGCAGCGCCGTGTCGATCAGGTAGTCCCAGGTTGCCGAATCCCGGAAGAATTCGGTAACACCGATCAATAACTCCCGGAACAGAAGCTCTACTTCCTGGCTGCTGTTCTCCAGAAAACGGGTGTATTCAGTCAGGTCTGAAAGGCCATGGATGGCCATCCGGCGTTCGATCCGGCGGTTCAGTGTGGTCGGTTTGTAGAGTGAAAAATCATGACGCGTCTGTTGGCGCAGCAGCTTCAGAAGCGGATCCAGATCTGCCATCGAAGCGTCTGGTTGGCGACCCTGGTCCGGTTCGGGAACCCGCCGGACAAACTCCAGTATCCGCCGGGGCAGCTCATCTGCCGGTGCCACAATATCGTCGCAGCCCGCGGCTATTGCACTTTTGGGCATGGCGTCGAACTGCGCCGAAGCGGGCGACTCAACGACTGACAGCCCCCCGACGGCCTTGATCGCCTGCAGCCCCAGAGTGCCATCAGAGCCCATACCGGAAAGCACCACGGCAATGGCCAGCTCGTTCTGTGCACTGGCCAGGGACGAGAACAACACATTGACAGGCAGTCGTTGGCCCCTGGGTTGCGCGGGTTGTTGCAGCTTCAGGGTTTCATCGAGCACCCGCAGCTCCCGGTTCGGCGGGATGACATAAACCGAGTCCGCGTGAATGGGCATGTTCTGCTGGGCCTCACGCACCGGCATCTCGGTATGTCGTTGCAGCAGTTCCGGCAACAGCGCCTTCTGGGTCGGGTCCAGGTGCTGAACTACCAGGAACGCCATCCCGGTATCGCAGGGCGTGTTGCGGAAAAACGCCTCAAGGGAAGCCAGGCCGCCGGCGGATGCGCCTATACCAACCAGTCGCATCAGGACCCGGCGGAGTGTGTCGCAATGTCAGTCAGGATCACCAGCATGCTGTCCCCGGAGGCAGATGGCCTTGTGCTGATTCTGGCCCGCTTGCCATCCGCAAGGCCAACGGACGCCTCCGCAGCACCGCCCGCACCCGACGCCCGTTCCCCGGAACTCTGCAGCAGGGCATCCACGGTACCTTGCTGTCCCGGGGCCAGCAGAGCGCTGAGGGGCTTACCGGCCAACTGCCCGGGGGACTCGCGGAACAGCACTCCTGCGGACTGGTTGCCCTCAATAATTTCGCCGTCATTGGTGACCACCAGATAGGCGGCGGGTGCCAGGTCGAAGAGTGACTTGTAATGGGCCAGTCCTTCGGTGATTTCCTGTTCGTTGTCCTGCAGCTGCTCATAAAGCAGATCAAGCTCCACCTGATAGGTTTGCAGTTCATGGAGCAACCGCAGGGCATCGGCAGCAGATTCGGGGGTACTGGCTCGCTGGTAGAGCAGTTGCAGGGCATCCACGCTGAGTGTTGCGCCACTGTTGCGTGGGCTTGCGCCCCTGTCGAGCATGTCCCGGGCACTGCGGCGCAGCCGGTCATGACGATCGACGGCATCCGGATAGTCGTGCTTTTCGGCCATTCTGCCTCCCAAAACCGGCGTCTGAAGTACGTTAATGGATACTACCCCACCTTGAGACCCTGTAATAGCGCCGTTTTACTGTTTTTAACATGTGTGCGTTAGCGAACCGACGTGTTCCGGGCGAGGCCCTAATGTGGAGAGCAAGAAGTATTGTCGGACCGTACCGTACCGGACCGACCGGGCCCGGACTCACCAAGATGTCACGGGTCACTTGGTGATAACAAGGAGTAAGCACATGATTACCGACATGATGGGGTGGGTCGCTGGGCGTGCTCGCCAGATGATCATTCTGCTCATTGCGCCACTTGCTCTGGTCGCCTGTGCATCTGCGCCGCTGCCTCCGACGGAATCGTTGAATGCAGCCAGGGCGGCCATTGCCAGTGCCGAGCAGGCCGAAGCCAGGCAACATGCCGGTGCCGAACTGGAAGAGGCGAACCGGCAACTCGCGGCAGCCGTCAAGGCGGTTGAGGCGGAACGGATGACCGAGGCCGAGCGCCTGGCCAAGCAGGCGCGGATTGCCGCGGAACTGGCGGTGGCGAGGACGGAAGCCGCCAAGGCCGAGGCAATCAATCGGGAAATGGGGCGCGGTGCCGAGGCCCTTGATGAAGAAATGCGGCGCCAGGGAGATCAACAATGATGACTTTATCACTTGTGAAAACCGTTCCCGGTCGTAAAACAACGATGGCGCTGGTGCTCTCCTCGGCACTGCTGACTGCTTGTGCCACCGCACCGACCAGCCCTGATGGCTCAGAGAACGTGCGTGACAAACTGACCGAACTGCAGCAGAACCCGGCCATGATGACCCATGCCCGCGTTGAATTGCGGGATGCCGAGGCGGCCGTGGAGCTGGCCGAGCAGCCTCTGGGCGGCGATGACGAAGCGCTGGCGGCTCACCGGGTTTACATGGCCGACCGGGCGCTGGACATTGCCCGGGCCAAAGGCCAGACCCGGCTGCTGGAAGCCGAACGGACCCAACTGGGTGAGCAGCGTGATGCAGCGAGGCTGGCGGCAAGGACCCGGGAAGCGGACCGGGCCCGTGCCGAGGCCGAGAGCGCTCGTAGCTCCCAGGAAGCGGCTGCCGCCATGTCGGCCCGTGAAGCCGAAGAGCTGCAACGGCAGATCGACCTGCTTGAGGCCGAAGCAACCGAACGGGGTCTGGTGCTGACCCTGGGCGATGTGCTGTTTGCCACCGGCAGTGCCGAGATCCAGGGAGGCACCAACGACAACCTGGAGAAACTGGCGAACTTCCTTGACCAGTACCCGGACCGCAAGGTTCTGATCGAAGGCCATACGGACAACGTCGGCAGTGCCGGCTTTAACCAGACGCTCTCACGTCAGCGGGCCGAATCGGTGCGGCGATTCCTGGTAGACCGTGGTATCGACAGGAGCAGGCTGAGCGTGTCCGGATTTGGCTTTGAGCGCCCTGTAGCCGGCAATGATACGTCGACGGGGCGCCAGCAGAACCGCCGTGTTGAAGTGATTATCGAAAACCGGGAGTAAGCCTATGTTGCGTTATCGTGATCTTTTACCGAAGGCAGCAGACTCACAAACCGATGACGACCTGGACAAGGGTATTCCTTTGAGTGATGCACTGCCGCTGGGCATTCTGGTGACGGATCGGGATGGCAAATGCCTTTACTGCAACGCCGCTTACCAGAAGCTGTGCGACTGGCCCGCAGAAGATCTGGTTGGATCGCACTGGACTTCGGTTATCCACCCCGAGGATCGTGCCAGCACGCTCCGGCACTGGGAAGCGGCGGTAGCGGGAAACGAGCCCTTTCTGTGCGAGGCGCGGATACAGCGCCCCGACGGGGAGGTTATCTGGACCCGCCGGAACGCGGCCCTGCTGACCGACGACATGCCCGGTAAGGGTTACGTGCATACGGTTGAGGACATCAGCATCTACAAGGCCCATGAGATAGCCCGGAGGGAGGCCGAGGAGAAGCTGTTCGACGAAAAGGAGCGGGCACAGGTGACCCTGAACTCCATTGGTGATGCGGTGCTGAGTACTGATAATGGCGGGCTGGTCTCCTACATGAATACCGTTGCGGAAACCTTGACCGGCTTCAGCCGACAGGAGGCCATCGGACGGCCCCTGAGTGAGGTTTTTCATGTGGTGGATGCTACGACCCACAAGCCAACCTCCGACCCGGCCAAACGGGCCATTCAGTCAGACAGCATCGTGGAGCTGGAAGCAAACGCCCTGCTGATTGCCAAAGACGGTGTCGAACTGGCCATCGAGGACTCGGCGGCCCCTATCCACAACCGCCAGGGTGTGGTTGTCGGCGCGGTGATCGTGTTCCATGATGCCCGCTATTCCCGGGAAAACACCTCCCGCATGGCGTACCTTGCCCAGCATGATGCGCTCACTGGCCTGCATAACCGCAACGCATTCTATGAGCGCTTCGAGCAGTCCCTCGCACTGGCGAGGCGTCATCAGAAGCGTATGGGCCTGCTGTTCATTGATCTTGATAACTTCAAGGGTATCAATGACATTCTTGGTCACGAGAGTGGTGACACTATCCTCAAGGCGCTGGCGGGCAAGCTCGAGGCGAGCGTAAGGTCGACGGATACCGTGTGCCGGTATGGTGGCGACGAGTTCCTGGTGTTACTGAGCGAAATCTCCCAGCCCGACCACGCCGTTGCGGTTGCTGACAAGATACGTGAAACCGTGGCCGCGCCAATGGTGATCGACGGCCATGAAGTGGCGCTTCAACTGAGTATCGGTGTCAGTATCTATCCCGACAACGGGCAAACCGTCGACGAACTCCTGAAAAAAGCGGACCGGTCCATGTACCGGGTCAAGACACTGAATCGGCGGCCTCTTGACGGGAGCCTGAAACCAGCCGGTCAGTCTCTCGCCTGACCACCTCGTAGCACTCACAGCACAGTGCCTCCAGTTGGGGCCTGTCGATTACGTCGATATGGCCTCGGTGATACTTGATGACACCCTTTTTCTGCAGTTTTCCGGCGGCTTCGGTGACCCCCTCCCGGCGCACGCCCAGCATGTTGGCAATGAGTTCCTGGGTCATGGTCAGCCGGTTGTCGGGCAGGCGATCAAGGGATAGCAGCAACCAGCGACACAGCTGCTGATCAATCGAATGGTGGCGGTTACAGACCGCGGTCTGCGACATCTGCGTGATCAGTGCCTGGGTGTAGCGCAGCATCAGCACCCGTACCTCGGCATGTTCGTTGAATTCCTTTTTCAGGCTCCTGGCTGGCATCCGGTAGGCGAAGCCTTTGCTTTGCACCACGGCGCGGCTGGGGGTGCTTTCCCCGCCCATGAAAACCGCAACGCCGGTAACCCCCTCCTTGCCAACCACCGAGATTTCGGCGGACGAGCCGTCAATCATGACGTAAAGCAGTGAAATGATGCAGTCGGTTGGAAAGTACACATATTCCATGTGCTGGCCGGCTTCGTAGATGACCTCACCCAGTTTCATCTCCACCCGCGTGAGCTGCGGGGAAATCCGCCGCCAGGCACTCTCCGGTAGTGCCGCCAGCAAATGATTGTATTTGGGGGTAGTCATTGCTTCAGTCATAGTCGCCCTTCCTGAAAGATGTGTTTCTGATCAGGCCATTCCATCTGCGGTGTTCGGCGAAAAGCTGGATAGCGCTTTTGTGAAGCTAACACAAAACACGCATCCCGGCTCCAGGAATGCGGTTTGCGGTTCGACAGTTCGCCCGATTTCGCTACCAGAAAAGTTCGAACTGCCAGGCTGACAGACAGTCGGAGGTATGCCGCTACTGGCTGCCACCGTTGGCATGAGTGGTACCCGAGACATTGCAGGTAACTCTGTCATATTTGTTTCTGATCAACTGTAGTATAGATGACTGTGTCGTATAAATAATGATGTGGTTAAGAAGACAGCTCGCTTATTCACGTGGACAAGGAGATAACCCGTGGCAGACGAAAAGTCATCCTCATCGAGTCTGGAAGACGACCTGGCAACACGTTTTCCCACAGCCTATACCATTCTCTTCGGATTGATCATTTTGGTGGCCGCCCTGACCTGGATTATTCCCGCCGGGCAGTACGAACGGGCCATGAATGAAGAAGTCGGGCGCGAAGTCGCCGTGCCAGGCACCTATGAAACCGTGGACCCGAACCCTCAGGGCTTTGTTGATGTGATGCTGGCTCCTACGGCGGGGTTCTACGACCCTGACAGCTATGTCGCCAATGCCATAGATGTTGCGCTGTTTGTGCTGTTCCTGGGTGGTTTTCTGGGCGTGATGAACGCCACCGGAGCAATCGATACTGGCATTCGCAGCGCCATGCACCGGCTGGAGGGGCGGGAAATCTGGATGATCCCGATCCTGATGACATTGTTTGCGATCGGGGGCACAACCTACGGCATGGCAGAGGAGACCCTGGCATTCTATGCCATTCTGATACCGGTCATTATCTCGGCGGGGTATGACGCGGTCACCGGTGTGGCGGTCATTCTGGTGGGAGCCGGCATTGGCGTGCTGGGGTCCACCATCAATCCTTTCGCTACGGTTATTGCGTCCAACGCCGCCGAAATTCCGTTTACTAACGGTATCGTGCTGCGATCTGTGATACTGGTGGGCGGCCTTGTCATTTGTGCCGCTTACGTCATGCGCTATGCCAGTCGGGTAAAGGCGGACCCGTCACGGTCCGTGGTTGCCAGGCAGTGGGACGCCCACCGCCGGCTGTTTCTTCAGGGGCATGACGAGATCGAGGATTTCACCCTGACGGGCACCCAGAAAGTCGCCCTGATCATCTTCGCACTCACCTTCATCGTGATGATCTGGGGTGTCTCGTCACAGGGCTGGTGGATGGCCCGCATGGGGGCGCTGTTCCTGGGCTCGGCGATCGTGATCGGTGTGGTCGCCAGGCTGGGGGAGAAGAAGCTGACCGGCAGTTTCGTGGACGGCGCCCGGGACCTGTTGGGCGTCGCGCTGGTGGTCGGTCTGGCCCGGGGCATTGTGGTGATCATGGAGCAGGGCATGATTGCCGACACCATCCTGCACAGCGCCGAGACCACCCTGGGTGGCTTGCCGGAGCTGGCCTTCATTAATGTGATGTTCTGGATTGAAGTGGGCATGAGCTTCTTTGTGCCTTCCTCTTCCGGTCTTGCCGTGCTGTCCATGCCGATCCTTGCGCCGCTGGCGGACTTCGCCGATGTGGGGCGGGATCTGGTGGTCACTGCCTACCAGTCCGCCAACGGTCTGGTGAATCTGATCAACCCGACCTTTGCCGTGGTGGTTGGCGGCCTGGCCATCGGGCGTGTGTCCTACGATCGCTGGCTGGCTTTTATCTGGCCACTGCTGCTGATCCTCACGATTTTCATCAGTGTCGTGATCAGCATTGGCGTGTTTCTCTGACCGACAGGCAAGGGAGTACCTGACATGACTGAATCTGCTCTGGGCGTTCACTCGGAAACCGGCACGCTGCGACAGGTAATCGTCTGTCGCCCGGGCCTTGCCCACCGGAGACTGACGCCGTCCAACTGTGATGCGCTGCTGTTTGACGATGTGTTCTGGGTCAAGCAGGCGCAGAAGGACCATGACGTGTTTGCCGGGCTGATGCGGGCCCGGGGCGTGGAGGTGCTGGATGTTGGTGACCTGCTGGCGGAAACCCTTGATATTCCCGAGGCCCGCCGCTGGATTCTGGACCACCGAATTACCTGGAACCACATCGGGGTGGGCATGGTGTCTGACCTGCGCGCGTGGATGGATGAGCTGCCCGGCCAGACCCTGGCCGAGTTCCTGATTGGCGGGCTGGAAGTGGGCGACTTGCCTTTCGACCCGGCCGGGCTGTTCGGTAACCACCTGGGGCCGCACGGCTTTGTGCTGCCGCCGCTGCCAAACTTCCTGTTTACCCGGGACAACAGCGCCTGGATCTACGGGGGCGTCACCCTGAACCCCATGTACTGGGCGGCGCGCAAACCGGAAACCCTGCTGACAAACGCGATCTACCAGTTCCACCCGACGTTTGCCGGCAAGGTCAACGTGCATTGGGGTGACCCACTCCAGGACTATGCCCTGGCGACCCTGGAAGGGGGCGATATCATGCCGGTGGGCAATGGCACGGTACTGGTGGGCATGGGCGAACGCAGTTCACCCCAGGCCATCGGTCAGCTGGCGAAAGCCCTGTTTACCAACGGCACCGCTGACCGGGTAATCGCCTGCCAGCTGCCCAAAACCCGCTCGGCCATGCACCTGGATACGGTTTTCACTTTCTGTGGTGGCAATGTAGTTACCGCGTTCAAGGAGGTGGCTGATGAGGTGATCTGCTACGACCTGCGTCCTGGAGAGGGAGACAAGCATCTGTCCTTCCACCAGGACCCGCGCCCGCTGTTCGAGGTGGTGGCGGAGGTGCTCGGTTACCCCTCCCTGGAAGTGGTTGCCACCGGCGGCGATACCGCCGCCGAACGGGAGCGTGAGCAGTGGAATGACGGCAATAACGTGCTCGCCCTCAGCCCCGGTGTGGTGATTGGCTACGATCGCAATGACGACACCAATGCCGCCCTGGAAGCCGCCGGCATCGAGGTGCTTGCCATTCCCGGCGCCGAGCTTGGCCGGGGGCGAGGCGGTGGCCGCTGCATGAGCTGCCCTACCATTCGCGACGCTATTTGATAATCAAGGAGCCTGACAATGGCTTTCAATCTCAAGAACCGGCATTTCCTGACCCTGCGGGACTTCACCCCCCGGGAGATCGGTTTTCTGCTCAAGCTTTCCGCCGACCTGAAAACCGCCAAATACGCAGGCACGGAAGTGCCCTTGTTGCAGGGCAAGGACATTGCGCTGATCTTCGAAAAGAACTCTACCCGGACCCGGGTGGGCTTCGAGGTGGCTGCGTTTGACCAGGGCGCCCGGGTCACTTACCTGGGCCCCACCGGCACGCATATCGGTCACAAGGAGTCCGTCAAGGACACCGCCCGGGTGCTGGGCCGGGTCTACGACGCCATCGAGTACCGGGGCTTCGGCCAGGCGGTGGTTGAAGAGCTGGCGCAGTATGCGGGGGTGCCGGTCTACAACGGCCTGACCAACGAATTCCACCCCACCCAGATCCTGGCGGACTTTCTGACCATGCAGGAGAATGTGGAAAAGCCCCTGCGGGATGTGTCGTTCGTGTTCATCGGCGACGCCGCCAACAACATGGGCGACAGCCTGCTGGTTGGCGGTGCCAAAATGGGCATGGATGTGCGCCTGTGCGCCCCTGAAGCCTGCTGGCCCGACCAGGCAATTCAGCAGGAAGCCCGGGATCTGGCCGCTACCACAGGCGCCCGTATCACAATCACCGACGACATCGACAAGGCCGTGGCCGGTGTTGATTTCGTTTATACCGATGTATGGGTCTCCATGGGCGAACCGAAGGAGAAATGGGCGGAGCGGATCCGGTTGTTGCAGCCATACCAGGTCAATTCGGCCCTGATGGGGAAAACCGGCAACCCGCGGACAAGGTTCATGCATTGCCTGCCGGCCTTCCACAACACGGAAACCACCGTTGGCAAGGAGATGCAGACCGAGTTCGGCATCGACGCCATGGAAGTCACCGAGGAGGTCTTCGAAAGCCCGGCCTCCATTGTGTTCGACCAGGCGGAGAACCGGATGCACACCATCAAGGCGGTGCTGGTCGCCACTCTTGGGTCCTGATAAGGAGAGCCGGATATGCGAGTAGTAGCAGCCCTTGGTGGCAACGCCCTGTTGCGGCGCGGTGAGCCCCTCACCGCCGCGGCCCAGCGGGCCAACGTGAAGACCGCCGCGGAATCACTGGCGGCCATTGTCCGTGCCGGGCACGAGCTGGTTGTCACCCATGGTAATGGACCACAGGTGGGCCTGCTGGCACTCCAGGGCGCCGCCTACAAGCCGGATGAAGCCTACCCGCTGGATGTTCTGGGGGCGGAAACCGAAGGCATGATCGGTTATATCATCGAGCAGGAGCTGGAAAACGCGCTTGGTCATGATCGGCCGGTTGCCACCCTGCTGACCCAGGTTCTGGTGGACAGGGATGACCCGGCCTTCCGCAACCCGACCAAGTTCGTCGGGCCCGTCTACGACAAGGAAGAAGCCGAAACCAAAGCCGAAGCCGCCGGCTGGCAGATTGCTCCGGACGGGGACAAGTGGCGCAGGGTGGTGCCTTCGCCGACGCCTCTGGAGATTCCCGACATGCGGGTACTCAGATTGCTGCTGGAGCAGGGGGTTGTGGTCATCTGTGCCGGTGGCGGCGGGATTCCGGTGCTGCGTCTCGACGACGGCAGCATGCTCGGCGTGGAAGCGGTGATTGACAAGGATGCCGCCAGCGCCCTGCTCGCCAGCCAGCTGGACGCGGATGCCTTGTTGCTGCTCACGGATGTGAACGCCATTTACCGGGACTTCGGCAAGGATACCGCCAAAGCGATCCATCGGCTGACGGTTGCCGAGGCCGGCAAGCTGGACCTTCCCGCCGGTTCCATGGGCCCCAAACTGTCGGCGGCCCGGACATTTGCCGAGGGCGGTGGCGTCAGTGGCATCGGTCGGCTGGAAGACGCGCTGGCCATCCTGGAGGGCAGGGCCGGTACCTGCATCGGCGGGTCATAGCCCGCCCGAGGGCCGGTCTGTTGCCTGTCGATAAGGATGTCGGCTTGCAGCTGACACCAAACGACCTTTCAAGCGTACCATCTCTGGCCGGGGCAGGTGTCACCATGGGATAGTGATGGCTCCTTGGTTTCCCAAACAGTTTCTACCAGAGAGGAGTCCGTCATGAAGATCGATCTGCAGGGCAAAGTCGCTATCGTTACCGGTTCCACCCAGGGCATTGGCCTGGCCATTGCCAGGGGCCTGGCCGGTTCCGGTGCCACCGTGGTGGTCAATGGCCGCAAACAGGCGGCGGTGGATGAGGCCATTGCCAAAGTGCGGGAAAGCGCCCCTGATGCCACTGTACGGGGTGTGGCTGCGGATCTCGGCACGGCGGAGGGCTGTCAGGCATTGGTGGAGGCCGAGCCTTCGGCTGATATCCTGGTCAATAACCTGGGTATTTTTGGCCCGGAAGAGTTCTTCGACGTTTCCGATGAGCAGTGGCAGCGCTTTTTCGATGTGAATGTGATGTCCGGCGTGCGCCTGTCCCGGGCCTATCTGCCGGCTATGGAGAAGAATGGCTGGGGCCGGGTGATCTTCCTCTCGTCAGAATCCGGCCTGAATATCCCCACGGAAATGATCCACTACGGGTTCACCAAGACCGCGAACCTGTCGGTGTCCCGCGGACTGGCCAAGCGCATGGCGGGCACGGGGGTAACCGTCAACGCTGTATTACCCGGTCCCACGATGTCTGAGGGGGTGCAGGGGATGCTGAAAGAATCCGCCGAAAAATCCGGCAAGAGCCTTGAGCAGACCGGCATTGACTTCGTGAAGTCGGCGCGGCCCAGTTCCATTATCCAGCGCCCGGCGGAAGTGGATGAAGTGGCCAACCTGGTGGTGTACGTGGCGTCGCCACTGTCATCCGCCACTACCGGAGCGGCGTTGCGTGTGGATGGCGGGGTGGTGGATTCCATCGCGTGACCACCTGACCTCAGGGCCCATGCCTGACGGAGGTCGTATAATCGTCAGGCAGGTCAGCGGTTCTTTTCCAAAGACGGGTTGAGTATCGGCGTATGACTACAGACAGAACGGCAACGGCAGCCGACGCCGCTCTTCGGCGGGCGGCGTCCCTGCACCGTATTGAACGGTTCAGCCGGCTTATGGACAGCGCCGTACGCATTCCCTTTACCCGAGTGAACATCGGTCTGGACGGGTTACTGGGGTTGATTCCCGTGGTAGGGGATGTGACCGGGCTGCTGCTGTCCGGTTATGTGCTGGTGGAAAGCCAGCGCGCCGGGGCCAGCCGGCGGGTCCAGGCCCATATGGTCAAGAATATTCTGCTGGATGCGGTCGTCGGTTCCGTGCCCGTCGTGGGCGATGTGTTCGACGTCATGTACAAGGCCAACCTGAGAAACGCCCGCCTGCTCAGGCGGGAGCTCGAGGCCGATGGAATTGAACCGGGCGAGACCGGATAGATCCACTAACGGTCAATCCTGTCCAGGGAGGCGGCCAGTGCGTTAACCCGCTGGTGAGTTTCTTCCACCAGGCCGTCGATTTCACCCGCCGATGTGCTGGACTTCCTCGCCAGTGAGCGCACCTCTTCGGCAACCACGGCGAAACCGCGCCCGGCTTCGCCGGCCCTGGCCGCTTCAATGGCGGCGTTGAGTGCCAGCAGGTTGGTCTGGTCGGCGATGCCGTTGATGGTCGAGATAATGCCACTGAACTCGCCCTGCTTTCACCAGGGCAGGTCAGTGCCATCCCAGCTGATAAACCGGCCATTGTCATTCTCGGATAGCCCGTCGAGAATCCGGTACAGGTTACTGGCGGTATCCTCGGGCTCATGCACCGTCAGCTTTGCCAGCGACTGGCTAAACGGTTCGCTCAGGGGTGACTCGGTCGTGCCCGGATGAAGCGCCACGCAGGTGACCGGGGAGAAGCGCCTGGTCAGCTCGATCGACAGGTTTCTGACCATCATGTTCAGGGCGGACTTGGAGCATCGGTAGGCATACCAGCCGCCGAACCGGTTGTCCGAAATGGAGCCTACCTTGGCGGAAATCGCCGCAACCCGTGTCAGGTGTTGGCCGCGAAATCGCGGCGCCAGGGCCTGCACCAGCATACCGAACCCGATGCAGTTGACCTGAAAGGCCCGGGCCATGGCATCCGGGTTCAGATCCTCAAGCCGTTTCTCCGGGAACATCCGGTCGTCATGCAGCAGGCCTGCCGCATAGATCAGATTATGCAGCTTGCCCGATGGCCCCAGCGCCTCCGCCAGTTGATCGGTGAGTGATTCGCTCAGGGGGGCGTCCGCCTGCCAGGGAATCAGCGTGACGTTTTCCTGCTCACGAACCGCGGCGGGTACCATTTCCGGACGGCGACACAGTCCGATCAATGGCTGTGCCGGCTGGTCGTGCAGGTAGCGCTCGGCCAGGGCGCTGCCAATGGCGCCCGAGATGCCGGCGATCAGGGTGGTCATCCGGTTGCCTCCTCGACAAATGGGTGGAGTGTCTGCCGGGTATACGGCGAAATGCTGCAACCCGCCCACTTCATGGCAGTTTGCCGGTGGCGGTCCGCCGGGACACTAGCGGTTTTCACGCACCGGTTTTTGGTCGGGGGCATGTGCAACAGGCAGACCTTTCCTGTAGGGTGCGCCGTTTTTTCCTTGAGGGCAGACCCCATGACCGCACCATCCGTTCCCCCCGCCGGGAAGCGATCCCGTTTTTTTGCCGACAACGACCCGGTGGTGCTGATACTGACCATCGGGTTCATTCTCCTGTTCGTCGGTGCGTCGATCGTGGACAGCGGCTATATTGCCAGCCTGATCGGTAACGGCTTTGCGTGGACCGCGAAGTACCTCGGTTCCTTCTTCCAGTTGCTGCTGCTGCTCACTTTTTTCATTGCGGTGGGCACGGCGCTCAGCCGCGCCGGTGCAGCACGGATTGGTGGCCTGGACAGGCCCGAGATTGGCCGCTTCCGGTGGTTGTCGATGATCATGTGTACGCTGCTGGCTGGCGGCGGCGTTTTCTTCGCCGCCGGTGAGCCGGTCTACCATTTCGTGGTCACGCCACCGGCATTCGACTCGGAAGCAGGAACTCCGGCGGCCGTTGCCCCGGCCCTGGCACAGTCCTTTACCCACTGGGGGTTTCTGGCCTGGGCGGTGCTTGGCTCTCTCACCGCGCTGGTGCTGTCCCGCGCTCATTACGGTCAGGGCAAACCCCTGCAGCCACGTACCCTGTTGTACCCGGTTCTGGGTGAGCGGGTCATCCAGGGTCGTCTGGGTGGTGTGATCGACGCGTTCTGCGTTATTGCCGTGGTAGCGGGTACCGTTGGTCCGATTGGCTTTCTGGCGACACAGATGAGCTTCGGATTGCATGAGCTGTTTGGTATTGCCGACGGGTTTGGCACGCAGCTGGTGGTGCTGGCGATTCTTGCCGCGGTCTATATGACCTCGGCCATGACCGGCCTGCACAAGGGCATCCAGCTGCTGAGCCGTTTCAACGTACTGCTTGCGCTGGCCATCGGGGCCGTCATTATGGTGTTTGGGCCCACCCTGTTTCTGGTAGACACCTACACCCAGGCCATGGGCGAATACGTCACCTCGTTCTTCGCCATGGCCACCATGACGACGCAAACCGCGCCCGAGTGGTGGATGAAGTGGTGGACCGTGTTCTTTTTCGCCTGGTTCATCGGGTATACGCCTTTAATGGCGGTGTTTGTGTCCAGGATTTCCCGGGGCAGAACGGTGCGGGAAATAATCCTGGCCGTCGCCGTGCTGGCGCCGATCGCAACTACCATCTGGTTTACCCTGCTGGGCGGGTCCGGGATCTATTACCAGCTGACCGGTGCGCTGGACCTGACCGAAGCCCTGAACAACTTCCAGTTTGACGTAGCGACGCTGACTGTAGCCCAGGCGCTTCCCGGTGGCACCTGGATGGCAGCAGCCATCCTGTTGCTGACCACCATCTTTGTGGCGACAACCGGCGATTCCATGAGTTATTCCATTGCCATGGTCGGTGCCGGGCACGACGAGCCAAACCCATGGATTCGCGTATTCTGGGGCGGCGCCATGGCGCTGATGGCGGCGATCCTGCTCTATATGGGCGCCGGTCAGATCGGGGTGTTGCAGCAGTTTATCGTGCTGACGGCGATACCCGTGTCGCTGATTATCCTGCCGTCTCTGTGGACGGGACCAAAGGCGGCCATGGCCATGGCCCGGGAGCAGGGTATCGTATAGGCGCCATTCGCCTGTGGCCATTCGCTTATGGGTAGCAATTCAATATACTTGAGCGATGACGCCGACCGATCAGCCTTTCCTTGCCAACTTTGCCGACCTTCTTCTGGACGCAATTTGCGTTGTCGACGAGGAGGGGTACCTGCGCTATATCAGTGCGGCGGGGGAGCGGATCTTCGGTTATGCCCCCGAGGAGATGGTGGGCAGGCTCATATTCGATTTTGTGCATCCCCAGGACCGGCAAAAGACACTGGAATCGGCTGCCAGGGTGCTTGGGGGCGAGCCTTTGCTGAACTTCGAGAACCGCTACCTGCGCAAGGATGGCACCGTCGCCTATATCATGTGGTCCGCGCGCTGGTCGGAAGCCGATGGTATCCGGGTGGGCGTGGCCCGCGATGTGACGGAGCGCCGGCATGCGGAGTCCATGCGGACGGCCCTTTACGCCATTTCGGAAGCGGCGACCGCAAGCAATAACCTGCCGGCCCTGTTCGAGCGCATTCATCCGGTGATGGAGGATCTTCTGCCGGCCGGCAGTTATACCCTCGCCCGATGCGCCTCGGATACGGGTGAGATCGAATTTCCATTCGCCACGAACCGTCTCGGTGATGTGGTCGATCTGCCTTTTGCGAGAGCCGGCAGCGTCTGCCGGAGGGTGATTGCCTGCCGCCGGTCTCTGCTCCTCAATCGTGCCGGTGCTGCTGGCGAAGCCCCCTTCAGCTGCCTTGGCGTGCCGCTGGATTTTGCCGGGGGTGTTACAGGGGCCCTGACGGTGCTGAGTAACGTGCCGGGTGCTGCCTATTCGGAGCAGGACCGTGAGTTGCTGCAGTTCGTGGCGGTACAACTGGCCGCCGCCATGGAGCGCATCGCGCTGCAGGCCCGGATGTCTTACATGGCGCAGTACGACCAGCTCACCGGGTTGCCCAACCGGGCACTGTTCCTGGACCGGCTACAAACCGCGCTGGCCCGTGCCCATCGTCAGGGCACCCGGCTGGCCGTGCTCTTCCTTGACCTCAACGACTTCAAGACCGTGAACGATCGCTACGGCCACAGCGCGGGAGACCAGTTACTGCAGGCCGTGGCAACGACCCTGAATGGGAACCTCCGGGAGATGGACACCGCCGCCAGGCTGGGGGGCGACGAGTTCGTGGTGTTGCTGGAGAGCATAGAGCAGCCGGACGACGCCAGGCTGGTTGCGGAAAAGCTTCTGGCGAGTCTGAGTGTGCCCCATGCACTGTCGGAAGCCAGTGTGATCAGTGTTCCCAGTATTGGCTGGGCAGTTTACCCCGAAGATGGCGAGGATGCCGACAGGCTGATTGCCCACGCCGATCACGGGATGTATCGAAACAAGAAGGATCGGCGCTGAGTCTCTTACCTGGCTGGCATCGGTGAACGTTATGCAGACCGCGACCGTTCGGCCCTGTGTTTGAGACGCCCGATGCATTCCCGGAAGGTGCGGCTGATCAGGGTCTGGTCTTCAATCATGGCCATCATCGGCCAGGTGGCCTGTTCGCCGATCTGGATGTACATGGCCAGGTCTTTGGCGCTTGGATTGGAAAGCACCTTCCGGTACAGGGTGGGTTTGAAAGGGAACTGGATGTTGATGTCCCCCAGATAGGACTGCGTGGCCATGGAATGGGCCTGTTCGATCAGCGGGCGAACCGTGGATGACGACCAGGTATTGCGCGTCAGTTCCAGCAGGGTGGCGACATGGGCATGAACCAGTGATGAAGCCGCCTGCTTGACCGAGGCACTCAGCCCCCGCTCGGAATGGTGGCTGATAAAGGGCAATACGTGTGGGTTGGCCTGGCTCACGATAGTTTTGTTGATGTTGTGAAGGCGCGCCATGCGCACGAGGGGCAGGTCACCGTGAACCGTGCCGTCGATCCATCTTTCCGTGGGCATGTAGGGGATCTCTTTCACCTTCCTGCTATCTGATTTGTCCCGGGCCTGCAGGGTGACCGATGGATAGATGCCCGGCACCGCGCATGAGGCCAGCACCGCCGAGTCGATGGTGACATCCGGCGCGGTCAGTTCGTTCAGCAGGCGGGGCTTCTGGCGTGTGCGAGTGGGCGAGACCGAGATATTCAGGGCCCGGCCACTGTGTTCAAAGGCTTCCCGGAAGCTGCCGGTACCTATGTTGGTGCGGATATGGTCCTGTAGCTGGGCCTGGTCCATGGCATGGCCCTTGCCCCATAGCTCGCCGGGACTGTGCCAGCGCAGGGCGTCCAGGTGCACCTGTTCCGGGTCGTCGAACAGACTGTCCAGTTCCTTGCTGTTGCGACTACAGATTGCGGCCGCGACAACGGCACCCATACTGGAGCCGGCGATGACGTCCGGCAGCAGGTTGCGGCGCCAGAGTGCCCGGGTCACCCCGAAATGGTAGATGCCAAAGGCGGCGCCACCACTGAGCATCAGCGCCGGGCGGCCGAACACCTTGTCGGCCCGCTGGAATAGCTGCAGTTTCTGCTCAACGGACATCCCGGACTGTGGTTTGTCGCAGATGTAATTCATGGCGCGCCGGACCTCGTCGAGGAACTCGCCCACCACCTGTTTGGTGCCGGTGCGGGCCATGGCGTAAAGGTCCGGGTTGGACAGCTCGCCCAGGTGTCGGTAAAGGCTCTCCTGCAGCACACGGGTCAGGGCAGCGGGGTCGCCCTTGTGCCGGCAACTGTGCATCAGACGGATATGCTCGCGGATGAGCGGCTCGTGGAGCATGGCCGTTGCCCCTTCGTCGCGCCACTTCAGGTTGCCGTCAAGTTCATCGAGCTTCCAGGCAATGTCATGCCATTGCTCAAAGGATCTCGCGGAGTCGAGTTCACGGTTCAGTTGTTTGCGAAGCCTGGCGTTAGTGCTCATGGCTATACCATATCGCAAACCGGCAGCGTTTTCAGGGGCGTGACACCTCTGTCAGGTGCCCTGGATCCTCACGGTCGCGGATCCGGGAAGCCGCTCATTCATGCGCTGATCAGCCCCTGGTGGTATCGCCTGACATCGGCAAAGGCCTCGGGGAACTCGCAGATCAGCCGCTCCTTGCCTTTGCCCACATTCTTTCGGCGCACGTTCAGTGTGCCGATGGCGGCAGGACGGTCGAGGTGGGTTCCGCCACAGGGAATCTCGATACCGCCATAGCGCCAGTAGCGGGCGTCAGGGCACTTGGGCAGGCTGCCCAGTTCGATGGGCAGATTCTGCTCGATCAGCGAATTGGCAACGGTCTGGATCCGCCGTATCGTTTCTCCGTCGAATTTCCCGTCGCACAGGAAATCGAATCTGGCCGAGGTCTCCTTGATGTGGCAGCCAATGGTCTGTTCTTCCAGGTGGAAGTCGTGGTGAATGGCGGCGGCATACAGGAAATGGCTGGCTGAGTGAGACAGCGTCAGCTTTGCGCGGCGCAGGGCATCAATGCGGACTGTCACCGGCATGCCCACGTCCAGCCTGGCCAGCAGTGGCAGGTCATCGGTGTGTACCAGGTGCAGTATCACCCCGCCGGTTTTGACGCCCCTGAATCCATCGATGTTGCAGGGAAGGCCGTACATGCGCTTGACCTGCTGGAAACGGATGGCGCCGACCGGGGTATCGATCACGCCATGGTCTGCTTCCTGTCCCCCGCCCTCCGGAAACGCCACGGTACGGTCCAGTTCGATGGCCTCGGTGTAGAGCCGGCTGATGTGGGCCGGGCACTCCGTGAGGTACTGGTCTTCGTAGTAGAGTTTTGTGGTCGTTCTCATGTCTGGATCATCTTCCTTTGATAGTTGTTCTGACGTCGGACTTATAGCGTGACAGTTTTCTCGCCCTGTCAGGCGCACAGTGGGCCAAATCTTCCGCCAACTGTTAGGATGAATTGGCGAACAGTTACCATCACGTCAAACAAGGAAGATTCGGCGATATGGATTCCAGGGCCCTTTATAACAAGTTCAGAACCCGGCTGGAGAAAGGCGGCTGGAAGCTTGGGCAGCGTATACCGTCCATTCGCCAGGTGGTGAGGACAGAGGGGGCCAGCCACCATACCGTGGTCAAACTGTATGAACGCCTGGTGGCGGAGGGATATATAGAAGCCCAGCAGGGGCGCGGCTATTTCGTGACGCGCTCCGGCCACGACAGCCCGCCGGCGGCATTGCCGTCCGGAACCTCCTTTGAAATGTCCAGTGACCCGCTGTTCCGGCTGCTGCAGAGTAATCCCGACGCCGTCAAGCTTGGCTGTGGCTGGCTGCCCACCAAGTGGCGTGACACCGAGTTACTGACCCGCTCCATCCGGCGAACGGCGCGCCTTGAGCGACGCTCACTGGTCGAGTACGGCGATATCCAGGGCTACCGTCCCTTGCGACTGCAGCTGTGCCAGCACCTGAGTAACAAGATCCGGCTCGATGTCTCGCCCATCCAGGTGCTGACCACCCTGGGGGCAACCCAGGCACTGGACCTGGTCACCCGCTTGCTGGTAAAGCCCGGCGATGTGGTGCTGGTTGATGAACCCGGCAATGGCAACCTGATCAAGCTGATTAACCTTGCCGGAGGGCAGGTGATCGGCGTTCCCCGTGGCGTTGATGGTCCGGACGTCGCCACGGTCGCCAGGCTGGCGCAGCAGCACCGGATTACCGCATTCTATTGCAACAGCACCTTTCATAACCCCACCGGAGGCTGCCTCAGTGCACGGGTAGCTTTCGAGATCCTGCGGCTGGCCATCGACCATGATTTCATGATTGTCGAGGATGATGTCTACGGGGATTTCGCCGCCGGTGCTCACCAGAGTTTTGCCGAGCTTGATGGGCTGGACCGGGTCATCTATATCGGCAGCTTCTCCAAGTCGCTGTCGGCTTCCCTGCGGATCGGTTACCTGGCCTGCAGTCTGAACCTGATCGCGTCGCTGGTGGAACTGAAGCTGCTGACCTCTGTGGCGGTACCGGGGTTCTGCGAGCGGTTCGTCAACACCATCATGACCGATGGCTCCTACCTCAAGCACATGCACTCCATCCAGCGCAAGCTGATGGTCCAGCAGGAAGTGACCCAGCAGGCGCTGCGGGAGCTGGGATGGCGTTTTGACATAGAACCGGTGGGCGGCATGTTCCTGTGGATCCACCACCCGTCACTGGACGACCTGGCGTCTTTCATACAGGACCTTGCCGCGCGCAACGTACTGGTGATGCCCGGTAGTTCGTTCAGTGTGGCCAGTGGCTCGGAAAACCGTCTGCGGGTAAACGTCTCCCACTTCTCCCCCGAACTCATTCCCCTGTTCCGGGTTTGACGAAAGCGGACGTCCCGGGGTGAGCCCTGAAGGGGTTGTGAAAGGGCAATCTGTGATACATATTGTTAGTAAGGCATCCCCGAATATATGGCTTGAGTGTCGTAGCCATCTGGTTCGCGCAGGGAGGTAACCCCAATGTCGAAACAGAGCAAGACCCAGCCACGCAACGTGACGCAGAAACTGTTCGAGTCGCACCTGGTCTCGGGCGAAATGAAAGCTGGCCAGGAAATCGGCCTGAAGATCGACCAGACCCTGACCCAGGATGCCACCGGCACACTGGTAATGCTGGAACTGGAGGCCATGGGCCTGGACCACGCCCGTACGGAGCTCTCCGCCCAGTACGTTGACCACAATCTCCTGCAGTCCGACAACCGTAATCCGGACGATCACCTGTTCCTGCGCAGTGCCTGCGAGAAGTTCGGTATCTGGTACAGCCCGCCCGGTTCCGGGGTCAGCCATCCCGTGCATATGGAGCGCTTCGGCAAGCCGGGCAAGACACTGCTTGGATCAGACAGCCATACCTGCGCCGCCGGTTCGCTGGGCATGCTGGCCATGGGGGCCGGTGGTCTGGCGGTTGCCATGGCCATTTGCGGCGAGCCATTCTATCTCAACATGCCAAAAGTCGTGGGCGTGAAGCTGACGGGCAAACTGCCGGACTGGGTGAGCGCCAAGGACGTGATTCTGGAGATGCTGCGGCGCCATGGCGTGAAGGGAGGTACGGGCAAGGTGTTTGAATATTACGGCCCGGGCCTGAAGCACCTGTCGGCTATGGACCGGCACGTGATTGCCAACATGGGGCAGGAGATGGGCCACACCGCTACCGTATTCCCGGCGGACGATGCGGTACGTACCTTCCTCCGCCAGCAGGAGCGGGAAGACGATTTTGAGCCGTTAACGGCGGACACCGGGGCCAGCTATGACGAGCATGAAGAGGTTGACCTTGGCAAGCTTGAGCCGCTGATTGCGTTGCCGAGTAGCCCGGGGAAGGTGGTGCCGGTTCGCGAGGTAGCCGGGGAGCCCATCTACCAGGCCTATATCGGGTCCTCCGCTAACCCGGGCATGCGGGACTTTGCGGTGCCGGCGATGATGGTGAAGGGGCGTCAGGTGCATGGCCGGGTATCCTTCGACATCAATCCCACATCGCGGCAAGTGCTGGAAAACCTGTCCGGGCTTGGTCACCTGACGGATCTTCTCAGTGCTGGCGCCCGCCTGCACCAGACCGGCTGCAATGGCTGTATTGGCATGGGCCAGGCGCCGGCAACGGACCAGATCAGCCTGCGCACAGTGCCGCGGAATTTTGCCGGACGGTCCGGCACGCCGGAAGACAAGGTCTGCCTGTGCAGCCCGGAGACGGCTACGGCCTCGGCGCTGACGGGGGTGATTACCGATCCCCGGGACCTGGATATGGACTATCCGGTGTTCGACTACAGCCGTTCCTTCCACGTTGCGGACCGCAATATTCGCCCCCCGGCCCGGCACCCGGAGCTGAGCGTCGTGGAAAAGGGACCAAACATCAGTACACTGCCGCAGTTTGACGGCTTGCCCGATAGCCTGACAGTCCCGGTGCTCCTGAAGGTGGGTGACGACATCTCCACCGACGACATCCTGCCAGCGGGATCACAGATCCTGCCGTTACGCAGCAACATCCCGGCGATCAGTGAGTTCACCTATGCCCGAATGGATCCTTCCTATCCGGAGCGGGCCAAACAGCATCAGGATACAGGGTCGTTGATTGTGGGTGGCGAGAACTATGGCCAGGGTTCAAGCCGCGAACATGCAGCGCTGGCGCCGCGTTACCTGGGCGTGCGGGCGGTCATTGCCAAGAACTACTCCCGCATCCACTGGCAGAACCTGTGCAACTTTGGCGTGTTGCCACTGCGCTTCACCAGGGCCGACGATTACGACGACATCCGGCAGGATGATGAACTGGAACTTGAGGGTCTGGCCAGCGCACTGGAATCCGGTGACAAGATCACCGCGGTAAACCGCCGCAACGGGGAAACCTACGAACTATGCCATGACCTGAGCGACCGCCTGGTGCGCATGGTCCTCAAGGGCGGGTTGCTGAACATGATGCGGGACGAGCTGGCGGCATGAAGTGCGAGGTGTGATCCCGCGTATCGGTGACCACAGCCTCAGGGACATCTCCCGCCGCCCCGGCCAGTCTTTTGAAGACCTGTTTGATGAGCGGTTCGAACTCTATCAGCGTTATTGCGATATATGGGTGAAGGCATCGGAACTGAAACAGGATAAGGTCTGCGAGGCGGTTGTTTCTGCCTTGTAAAAAACGGCGGCCTTTGCCAGCGCTTCCTGTCTGTTAACGGGCCCTTCCGGCAGGGCACAAAGAAGTTACCCGCTCCCATAAGCAACCTACCCATATAACCATCCGTTCCAACAAAAGGCGGAAATCATCTATTCAGGGCATTGTTGTTTTGTGCGCTGTGTCTTATCGTTCCGTTCTAACGAAGCGACACCTTTATTCTTCATTTGAATATAGAGATTCCGCACGAACACGGAGCACTGCCTGTTATGTCCCATTCCATCTTGTCGATATTCAAGACCCGCAAGGGCCTGTGGTTCAGCGCCCTGGCGCTGACCGTCTCCATGGTCGGCCCGGCCTCCGCTCAGGAGCGGGAAATTCTCAACTCCTCCTACGACATAGCCCGTGAGCTGTTTGCCGAGTACAACGAGTTGTTCTCCGAGCACTGGCAGGAAAAGACGGGCGAGACCGTCAACATCCAGCAGTCCCACGCCGGCTCTTCGAAGCAGGCCCGTGCAATCCTGCAGGGTCTGGGGGCGGATGTGGTTACCTATAACCAGGTCACCGACGTCAACATCCTGGCTGAGCGGGGCAATCTGATCCCGGACGACTGGGCGTCACGCCTGCCCAACAACAGTTCGCCCTACTATTCCACCATGGCGTTCCTGGTTCGTGAAGGTAACCCGAAGAACATCGAGAACTGGGACGACCTGGTGCGGGAAGACGTCGAGCTGATCATGCCCAACCCGAAGACCTCCGGTAACGGCCGTTATACCTATCTGGCGGCCCTGGGTTATGCCCAGGATGAGTTTGGTGATAACCAGGAGAAGATCGATGCCTTCCTGAGCGACCTGCTCGGTCAGGTGAAGGTGTTCGACTCCGGCGGTCGAGGCGCCACCACCACCTTTGTCGAGCGTGGTCTGGGGGATGTACTGCTGACCTTCGAATCCGAGGTGAACAATATTCCGGAACTGAACCCGGGCCAGAACTTCGAAGTGGTGGTGCCGAAGGTCAGTTTCCTGGCGGAATTCCCGGTCACCTGGATCGACAGGAACATCGAGAAGAAGGGTACCGAAGAGCTGGCCAAAGCCTATCTGGAATACCTCTACTCCGAGGAGGCCCAGCGCATGCTGACCGGTTTCAACTACCGGGTCCACAACGAGACCGTGAAGGCCGAAGTGGCGGACAAGTTCCCGGAAGTGAAACTGATGCCGATTCAGGACATCGCCGGCAGCTGGAAAAACGCCATGGAAACCCACTTCGCCAGTGGCGGCAAGCTCGACCAGCTGCAGCGTCAACGCTAGGGGCTGTGTACTGAACCATGGCCACCACTGACCTTTCGGCGCGCCCGGCCAGACGGCTGGGCGCGCCTGTTTCCAAACGCGTGCTGCCGGGGTTCGGCCTCAGCCTTGGTATCTCGCTGTTCTTTGTCAGCCTGGTCCTGCTGCTGCCGATCTCCGGTCTGGTGATTCGCGCCGGGGGCATGGGCTGGGAGCAGTTCTGGTTCGTGATATCGGATCCCCGGGTGGTGGCTTCCTACAAGGTCACGGCGCTGGCGGCGCTGGCGGCCTCACTGTTCAACTGTGTGTTCGGGCTTCTGATGGCCTGGGTGTTGGTGCGTTACGACTTCCCCGGCAAGCGCCTGCTGGATGCGATCATGGATCTGCCGTTTGCCCTGCCCACCGCGGTGGCCGGTATTACCCTGGCGACCCTGTTTGCGGAGAACGGCTGGTACGGCCAGTGGCTGGCGAAGATCGGCATCGAGGTGGCCTACACACCCCTGGGCATCGTGGTGGCCATGGCCTTTACCAGCGTGCCCTTCGTGGTGCGTACCGTGCAGCCGGTGCTGGAGGAGCTTGCGCCGGAAGACGAAGAAGCCGCCGTCAGCCTGGGCGCGTCGGACTGGACGGTGTTCCGCCGTATCCTGTTCCCGGTGCTGTGGCCGGCGGTGGTCACCGGCGGTGCCCTGTCGTTTGCCCGCAGCCTCGGGGAGTACGGCGCGGTGATATTTATTGCCGGTAACTCGCCCTACGTCAGCGAGGTCATCAGCCTGATGATCTTCGTGCGTCTGGAGGAGTATGACTTCCCGGCGGCCAGCGCCATCGCAGCGGTGGTTATGGGTGTGTCGTTGCTGTTGCTGTTGTTCATCAATGTCTGGCAGGGGCGCTACCTCAAGCGCCTGCACGGAGGGTAGGTCATGGCCACGCCGAGACATCGCCGCGTAGGTGACAGCCCGCTGGTGCGCCGTTCGCTGATTGGCCTGGCGGTGGTTTTCACCGTGCTGCTGTTGTTCATGCCGCTGGCGCTGATCTTTGTGGAAGCCCTGTCGGAAGGTTGGGCCGTCTACGTGGGTAACATTCTGGATGAGTACACCCTTCATGCCATCGGCCTGACCCTGTTCGTGGCCCTGCTGACGGTGCCGCTGAACATGGTGTTCGGGGTATTCCTGGCGTGGCTGGTGACCCGCTTCCGGTTTCCCGGGCGCAAGGTACTCATCACGCTGATTGATATTCCGTTTGCGGTATCGCCGGTGGTGGCTGGCCTGCTGTATCTGCTGCTATACGGCGGCAACGGCTGGGTAGGGCAGTGGCTGGGGCAGTATGACATCCAGTTGATGTTCTCCTGGCCCGGCATTGTGATGGTGACCGTGTTCGTGACCTGTCCGTTCGTGGCGCGGGAGCTGATCCCGCTGATGCAGCAGCAGGGCAGTGAGGAAGAAGAAGCCGGCGTGGTGCTGGGCGCCTCGGGCTGGCAGCTGTTCCGGCGTATCACCCTGCCCAATATCCGCTGGGCCCTGCTTTACGGGGTGATACTCACCAACGCCCGTGCCGTTGGTGAGTTCGGGGCGGTGTCCGTGGTGTCCGGCAATATCCGCGGCGAAACCAACACGCTGCCCCTGCATGTGGAACTGCTGTACCAGGACTATAACGCCGTGGGGGCTTTTGCCGCGTCTTCCCTGCTGGCGGGTATCGCGCTGATCACCCTGGCCGTAAAAGCCATCGTTGAGTGGCGCCAGAGTCGACTGTAAGGACTGTTCATGAGTATCGAAATCCAGGGTATCAACAAGTTTTTCGACAGATTCCAGGCGCTGAACGACATCAATCTGACCATTCCCGATGGTCAGCTTACCGCGCTGCTTGGCCCGTCCGGTTCCGGCAAGACCACCCTGTTGCGCATTATTGCGGGGCTGGAGTCGGCGGAGCAGGGGCGCATCCTGTTCAGTGGCCGCGACGTGACCGGTCTGCATGTGCGGGACCGCAGCGTGGGCTTCGTGTTCCAGCACTACGCCCTGTTCCGTCACATGACCGTGGCCCAGAACGTGGCTTTCGGCCTGGATGTGCTGCCACGCCGCGAGCGCCCCGGCAAGCCGGAGATCCGCCAGCGGGTGAACGGCCTGCTGGAGATGGTGCAGCTTGACCACCTGGCCAACCGCTATCCGGCCCAGTTGTCCGGGGGCCAGAAGCAACGCATTGCCCTGGCGCGGGCCATGGCCATGCGTCCGGAAATCCTGCTGCTTGACGAGCCGTTCGGGGCCCTGGATGCCAAGGTCCGCAAGGAACTGCGCCGCTGGCTGCGCAGCCTTCATGACGAGCTGCACTTCACCAGCGTGTTCGTCACCCACGATCAGGAGGAAGCGCTGGAACTGTCGGATCAGGTGGTGGTGATGAGCAATGGCAGCGTCGAGCAGGTGGATTCGCCCCTGGAACTCTATGCCCGCCCGGATAGCCGCTTCGTGTTTGACTTCCTGGGGCAGGTGAACGTCCTCTCGGGCACCATTGGCAATGGCATCATCCGCCAGGGGGATGCCTGGGTGAAACTGCCTCGGGGCTGCGATGACGATGACGGGCAGCTCTATCTGCGCCCCCACGAGGTGCGACTGACCCAGCAGCCGACCCGCGAGGCCCACCTGCCGTTCCGCATCGAGGCCATCAGCGTGATCGGCGCGGAAGTACGGATTGAACTCAAGCCCGACGGTTGGGAGTGCGACGAGCTATGGGAAGTGGGCATCAGCCACTCCGACTTCAACGCCCGCAAGCCCCAGCGCGGTGACCGCTGTTATGCGGTGCCGGAAGTGGGCCACCTGTTCTGTGAGCACCTGGATGAGCCGAAGACCCTGAACTGGCACTGAGTCAGGCATTCGCCTGCCGCATTTTCTTCCCTATCGGCGAATCGCTGCTAATCTTTCCTTGGGGTCCGGGCGCTGTTTCGTGCCTGAATTCCGCAGCGACAATCAGTAGTTGACTGGCTACTTATTAACGACCTACAGTCATTGGCCATAACCAATAATATTCCGCAAAGCGGAAATCTGAACCAAAAAATACAACAATATCGAGAGGAAAAACCGATGCCCACTATCAAACGGCACCTGCTTGCCTTCGCCCTGGCAACCACACCCGCCATGGCCTTCAGCGCTGACGGCGTTGAACTGCCAGACACCCTCGGGATGACGGCTTACGGCACCAGTTCGGCGGGCTACAGTCAGATGGTATCCATCGGCAACCTGCTGCAGAACGAGTACGGTGTTTCTGTGCGCATACTGCCCGGTGACAATGACGTTTCCCGCATGACACCCCTCAAGATGGGGCGGGTTCCCTTGTGTGCCTGTGGCATCGCGGCCTTTTATGGTGCCGAAGGCGTCCTTCTGTTTGCCGATGAAGACTGGGGACCGCAACCGATCCGGGTGGTCACCACTTCCATCGCCAGCTTCGGTCTGAGCATCGCGGTGGCCGGGGATATCGATGTGGAAGTCCCCTCCGATCTCGAGGGCAAGCGGGTGTCCTACATTCGTGGCGATGACGCCCTTAACCTGGGAACGGAAGCCATGCTCGCCTTCGGTGACCTGACCTGGGATGACGTGGAGCGAGTGGAGTTTCCGGGCTACGGCCGCTCATTTGACGGCATTATCGCCAATCAGACGGATACCGCGTTTACCGTGAGTGTTGCCGGTGGTCCCCAACAACTGGCGGCGAGCCCGCGCGGCATCACCTGGCTGACCCTGGACCCGGACAACAAGGAAGGCTGGGCCCGGCTGAAAGAGGTCGCGCCATACTTCCAGCCTCACAAGGTGACCTCGGGGGCCGGTATCAGCGAGGACGATCCCTGGATCGGCTCCAGCTACCCCTACCCGATCCTGGTGGCCAACGCCGGCACCAACGATACCCTGGTCAAGAGCATGGTGAAGATCTTCACCGAAGACTACGACAAGTACAAGGACGCTGCACCGGGTAACGAGGGGTACGCTCTTGATAACCAGAACATGCAGTGGGTGATCCCGTTCCACGATGCCGTGGTGGAGTACTACAAGGAAATCGGTCACTGGACCGACGAGATGCAGGAGCACCAGGACATGCTTGTGCGTCGTCAGAACCTCCTGCTGGACACCTGGGACAACTTCACTGCCGGTGATACGCCTGACGATGATGACGCCTTCCGCAGTGCCTGGATGGAGGTCAGGGCTGAAGCTCTGGAAGAAGCGGGGATGAATCCGATCTTCCGTTGAGTTCACAGCCTTCGGAAGCCTGTCGCCAGCAGTGTCCTGCCCTCTCATGACCTGTTCGCGACGGCTTCCTTGATGGCGGGAGGTTTGATCGCCTCCCGTCGGAGTCTTCCGACGGAGTGTCTGCGCAATGACCCAACCCCCTGAAACCACTTCCCCTGACCCGGAGAAAGTGACCGGTATCCGGCAACCGGGCGGCCTCTGGCCGTGGGTTCCCCGCCTTGTCACATTGGCACTGACCCTGTTCACCATCGATTACCTGTTCAACCTGCAGCTGATCAATGTGGTCACCCAGGTGGAGAGTCAGTTTTTCTACACAGTGGTGGCGCTGATGCTGCCACTGGTGTTCGTGTTATGGCCGATCAGCCGCCATGCGGCCCGGGACCGTGTGCCCTGGTATGACATCGTGCTGTTTCTGGCATCAATCGGTATCTGCGGTTTTTTCGTGATCAGCGCCGAACAGATCCTGGACGAGGGCTGGGAATACGCGGCGCCCCAGTACGCGGTTGTCATGAGCTTCCTGTTCTGGGCCACTGTGCTTGAGGCAATCCGCCGGGCAGGGGGGCTGCCCATTGCGATTATCGTGGGGCTTGCGAGTCTCTACCCGATTTTTGCCGACGTGGTGCCGGGCCCGATTCAGGGCTTCCCCTCGTCACCACCGCAGACTGCCATCTATCTGGCCATGAGCCGTGAGGGGATCATGGGGATACCCCTGCAGGCCTTTGCCAACCTGGTCATCGGCTTCCTGCTGTTTGGTGTTGCCCTGCAGAAGACCGGTGGTGGCAAGTTCTTTATCAACCTGGCGTTTGCACTGCTGGGCCATGTCCGGGGCGGCCCTGCCAAGGTGGCGGTATTCTCCAGCGGCCTGATGGGCTCCATGAGCGGCAGTGTGATCACCAATGTGATGACCACCGGCGTGATGTCCATTCCGGCCATGCGCCGGGTGGGTTTTGGCAGGTCCTACGCGGCGGGGGTGGAAGCCTGTGCCTCGACGGGGGGCGTGCTGATGCCACCGGTCATGGGCGCAACGGCCTTTATCATGGCAGCGTTCCTGAATATTCCCTATGGCACCATTGCGCTGGCAGCGGTGGTGCCGTCGGTGTTGTATTTCCTGGGCCTGTTTATCCAGATCGACGCCTATGCCGCCCGCCATGACCTCAAGGGGCTGCCAGCGGATGAGTTGCCATCGCTGAAGAAAACGCTCAAGGAAGGCTGGTATTTCATTTTCGTGTTCGTGTTGCTGATCTGGTTGCTGTTTTTCCTGCGTCAGGAGGCCACCGCGCCATTCTATGCCACGGCGCTGCTGCTGGTGATCAACCAGGTGCTGCCTTACCAGCGCTGGGGTTGGCAGGACGTGAAAGACTTCTTCTTTGATGCGGGCAAGCTTTTCGCGGAGCTGATTGCCATCCTGGCGGGCGTCGGGCTGCTGGTCGGAGCCCTGTCAGTTACCGGGCTCTCCGGCACCATCGCCAATGACCTGATCTTTCTGGCCGGGGGCAACACGCTGGTGTTGCTGATGATGGGTGCGGTGACCAGTTTCATTCTGGGTATCGGTATGACCGTGACCGCCGCCTATATCTTCCTGGCCGTGGCACTGGCACCTGCCCTGATAAGCGGTGGCGGCATGGATCCGCTGGCGGTGCACCTGTTTATCCTTTACTGGGGAATGCTCAGTTTCATTACGCCACCGGTGGCCCTGGGGGCGTTTGCTGCCGCCACGGTGGCCGGCTCCCGCGCTATGGAAACCGGTATCCAGGCCATGCGTCTGGGCAGTGTGATCTACTTTATCCCGTTCCTGTTCGTGCTGAATCCGGCGCTGATTTTTCAGGGCGTCTGGAACGAGGTGCTGGTGGTTATCCTGCAGGCGCTGGCCGGAGTGGTGCTGATTGCCGGAGCCATGCAGGGCTGGTTGTTGGGGGTGGGAAATCTGGCCGCCAGTGGTGTATTGCAGTGGCCGGTCAGGCTGGCGCTGATCGTCGGGGGGCTGCTGTTGGCGGTGCCCGGTGGAGGACCGGTTCCGCTCACTAACCTGCAACTGTCAGTGATCAGTGCGGTGCTGATTATCCCCGCCGTTGTGCTGGCGAAGGTCAGCCATCGCCGTTACCTGGCGGCTGCGAACGGGTAGGGGGCAGGAGGTCCGCCGGGGCATCCCTCTCCGGCGGACTTCCTGTGGCACGGATCGATCAGTAGTGAATCACCGTGCGGATGCTCTTGCCTTCATGCATCAGCTCGAAGGCATCATTGATGTCCTCCAGCTTCATGTTGTGGGTAATGAAAGTGTCCAGCGGGATCTCGCCGCTTTCGGCCTTCCTCACATAGTCCGGCAATTCGGTACGGCCCTTCACGCCACCGAAAGCGGAACCTTTCCAGACTCGCCCTGTAACCAGCTGGAAGGGACGGGTGCGAATCTCTTCCCCGGCGCCCGCCACGCCGATAATGATGGATTCACCCCAGCCCTTGTGGCAGCACTCCAGGGCTGAGCGCATCAGCTCGACATTGCCGACGCACTCGAAGGAGTAGTCCACACCGCCGTCGGTCATTTCAACAATGACTTCCTGGATGGGCTTGTCGTGGTCCTTCGGGTTGACGAAATCCGTGGCGCCCAGTTCCTCGGCGATCTCGAACTTGGACGGGTTGATGTCGATAGCAATGATGCGGCTCGCTTTGGCCATTTTGGCACCGATAATGGCGGCCAGGCCGATGCCACCCAGACCGAAGATGGCGACGGTAGCGCCCTCTTCCACCTTGGCGGTATTGAGCACCGCACCGATACCGGTAGTGACGCCACAACCCAGCAGGCAGACCTTGTCCAGCGGCGCCTCTTTGGGGATCTTCGCCAGGGAGACGTCCGGCAACACCGTGTATTCGGAGAACGTGGAGGTTCCCATGTAGTGATACAGCGGTTCGCCGTTGTAGCTGAAACGGCTGGTGCCATCGGGCATCACGCCCTTGCCCTGGGTGGCCCGGACTGCGCTGCACAGGTTGGTCTTGCCGGAGGTGCAGAACTTGCACTTGCCGCATTCGGCGGTGTACAGCGGGATCACATGGTCGCCCACTTCGACGGAGGTCACGCCTTCGCCCACAGCTTCCACAATGCCGCCACCCTCGTGACCAAGGATGGTGGGGAACAGTCCTTCGGGATCTGCTCCTGACAAGGTGTAGGCATCGGTGTGGCAGACGCCGGTGGCGACAATGCGCACCAGCACTTCGCCGGCTTTGGGCGGCTCCACGTCGACTTCGACGATCTCGAGGGGTTTGTTGGGCCCGAAGGCTACGGCGGCGCGGGATTTCATCAGGGGGAGCTCCTTGGGGGTTCGTGAAGGCATATTTTTGCAAATATGGACGTATTGCCTGACGGATATGGTATCAGAGCTAACGTTGACTCGGTGATCACGATACCGGGAAATGTCATAGCGTCCGGCTATGATCTGCTTTTGATTTCATGATTCAGCACGGCAACGACCTCATCCGCCCATGCCAGGTTTGATTCCATGGACCGGATGCCTTTCCTGAGGGCCAGATGCTGCAGCCGGAAGCGGAAGGGCACTTGCTCCGGCGCCGAGAAGTATTCCGCCTCAATATCACGGTACCGGTCGAGCTCTTGCCGCCAGTTCTGCCGTTGGCGGGTGATTTCTGCCATTAGCGATTCAGGGTCCACCAGGTCGCCCCCAAACAGCTTGACCAGCAGTGGATCACGGGTAGGTGGCCGCCCCTGGGATTCTGTGAGCCAATTTGCCAGGTCAGCGATGCCGGCGTCCGACAGGCGGTAAAGCTTCCGGTCCGGCCGACTGTCCTGGGGTACATCCTCCACTTCCAGTAAGCCTTCTTCGGTCATTTTCGACAGTTCCCGGTAGATCTGCTGGTGGCTGGCATTCCATACATTCGCCATGCGGGTACGGAAATTCCGGGTCAGGTCGTAGCCGGTTGCCGGTTGTTCGTGGAGGGCGGCCAGCACGGCGAATTTCAGCGACATGGAAACTCCTTCGGACATCGTTATGCATATTGTTGCATAGTTATTCGGTAAAGAATATTATGCAAAAAAGTGCATAACAGGGAGAGGAAAAAATGAACCTGAACGCGTTGCTGGCGGCCAGTCTGCCAATTCAGATCCATGTGGTGACAGTCATGCTCGCCCTGGTGATCGGGCTGCTACAGCTGGTACTGAAGCGGGGTACCTCATTGCACCGGACCATGGGGTGGGGCTGGGTTGTCGCCATGGCGGTCACGGCAGTGTCATCGTTTTTCATTCATCGGATCCAGCTGGTGGGGCCGTGGAGCCCGATCCATATCCTGTCAGTGGTAACGCTGGTCTACCTGACATTGGCCATACAGGCCGCAAGGCAGGGCAATATGCGACGTCACGGCATGATCATGGCGTCGCTGTTCCTGTTTGCCGTGATCGGAGCGGGCGTCTTTACCCTGCTTCCGGGGCGGCTGATGCATGTGGTGCTGTTTGGTCAGGTGGGCGAATAACCTGGCACGGTGCTGATGACGAGGGCCGAAGGCATCGGTATTTCCCGCTTGGTGGATGGGCCGGGCCCAATAGCACATGACATATTGCTAATGAACTGGCTCATACTTTTCACAGCTCCTACCTTTCAGCTAAGAGAGGAGGGCATGTGATGGAAGAACTCGCGAGAAAGCTCGGGCTCAGGACTGACCCGACCATATTTTTCGTCTCCGCCGGCATCATGGTGGTGTTTCTGGTGGCCTTGCTGATCGCGCCTGGTCCCATTGGCACTGCCTTCGGTGCGGGGCGGCACTGGATCGCGACCAACCTTGGCTGGTTCTTTATTTTCGGGGTGACCATCTGGGTGGTGTTTCTGCTCTGGGTAGCCATCAGTCGCTTCGGCTCGATCCGCCTCGGTGGCAACGATGCCACGCCGGACTATGGCAATATCTCCTGGTTCACCATGCTGTTCGCCGGTGGTATCGGCACGGTACTGATGTTCTGGGGGGTGGCCGAACCCATCTCGCATTTCGCCAATCCTCCACGACCGGACGTTGATCCGTTCACGGTAGAGGCGGCCGATGATGCCATGGGGTTCGCAATTTACCATTTGGGGCTGCATACCTGGGCGATTTTTACCTTGCCGGGTCTGGCGTTTGCCTATTTCATCTATCGCTATAACCTGCCCATGCGATTCAGCTCGGTGTTTTATTCGCTGATTGGTGAACGTATCTACGGACCGGTTGGCAAGACTCTGGATGTGTTTGCCATTCTCGGCACCCTGTTCGGTGTGGCGGTTTCCATTGGTCTGGGCACTCAGCAGATCAATGCCGGTCTGTCGGAGCTGCTGGGGGTGCCGGACTCCGTTACCACCAAGGTCATCATTATTGTTGTGCTGACCACGGTGGCGGTCTGCTCCATTGTTGCCGGCCTGGACAAGGGCATAAAGATGCTGTCCAACGTCAACATCGGAATGGCCGTGGGCCTGATGCTTTTCGTGCTGTTCACCGGTTCCACGGTGTTTCTGTTGCGGGCGGTGGTAGAGACGTTCGGCCTGTATATCACGAACATCCTGCCCATGGCTTTCTGGAACGATGCGCTGGCGGAATATGCCAATGAAGGCCAGGGTGAGTGGGGCTGGCAGGGTGGCTGGACGGTCTTCTACTGGGCCTGGACGGTAACCTGGTCACCCTTTATCGGCATTTTCGTGGCGCGTATCTCCCGGGGGCGTACGATTCGTGAGTTTGTCCTGGGGGTGCTGTTTGCCCCGTCCATCTTCACGCTGATCTGGTTTGCCATTTTCGGCTGGTCGGCCATGGAAATCGACGGTATCGGTGCCGAGGCCCGGGCTGCGCTTGGTGCTCAGGCCGGGTCCCTGGCTGCGGCGGTGGAGGAGAGCATTCCTCTGGCCATGTTCGCCTTCTTCGAGAACTTCCCGGCATCAACCCTGATTCAGGGGCTGGCCGTGGTGATCGTGGCAATTTTCTTCGCCACCTCGTCGGACTCGGCATCGCTGGTGGTGGATATGCTCTGTACCGGCACCGCTGAACCGGGGCCCTGGCACCAGCGGGTGTTCTGGGGTGTATCGGAGGGTGCCCTGGCGGCGATGCTGGTCGTGCTGGCCGGAGAAGCCGGGTTGACGGCGCTGCAGCAGGTTATCACCGTGGTTGGCCTGCCCATGTTTATCCTGGTGTTTGCCATGATGTTCGCGCTGCTTCGAGGACTGTCGAAGGAACACCTCTCCGACACCAAAGTGGGGGCGCCGCCAAAAACCGAGGAGCTGTAGGACTCAGATCTCTACTTCGTCGTACAGCTCTGGCACTTTGGTGTTCCAGCCCAGGCGTTCGCGGATGTGTTTGCGCATCTCATCCGCCGCCACCAGCTCGCCATGGGTGATATAGACATGGTCCGGGGTCAGTTGGCCCTGCTCCAGCCAGGTGAGGATTTCCTCGTAGTCGCCGTGGGCGGAGAGGGAATCCAGGTTGTGGATCTCTGCCTTCACCGGCCAGTACTCGCCGTGAATCTTCACTGACTCGACGCCGTTTACCATGGCATCCCCCCGTGTGCCGGGGGCCTGGAAACCGGCGAAAATGATGCTGTTGCGGGGGTTGGGCAGCAGCATCTTCAGGTGGTGCAGCACCCGTCCGCCACTGGCCATGCCGCTGGCGGAGATGATAACGGCGGGAAACTTTTTGGTGGTCAGCTCGATGGACTGCTCCACGGTGCGCACGAATCTGGTGTTCTCGTCGATCAGCCCGCACTGGGCCTGGCTCAGTCGGTGTTCCTTGTGGTGGCGGCTGAAGATCTCGGTAGCCCGGATGGCCATGGGGCTGTTCAGGTAAACGGGTAGCTTCGGAATCCGGTTCTCGGCCATAAGCTTGTGCACCAGGTACAGAAGCATCTGGGCGCGCCCTACTGCAAATGCTGGCATCAGCACCACGCCGCCACGGGCGGCGGTTTTGCCGATTATCTCGGCCAGCACCTGCTCCGGGTCTGTTTCGCCGTGGCGCCGATTGCCATAGGTGCTTTCACACACCAGGGCATCAGCCTTGCCGATGGGCTCGGGCCGACGCATGATGACATCGTCCTGGCGACCCACATCGCCGCTGAAGACCACGGTCCGGTCACTGGTAGTATCAGTGACATGCACACAGGAAGAACCCAGAATATGGCCGGCCGGTGTGAATTCGACCCTGAACCCGGGTACCGGTTCGAAGGGTTCATGGTAGTGCAGTGACTCGAAATGCTTCAGGGCCTCGTAGGCGTCTTTCTCGGTGAACAGGGGTTCTGGTTTATCGTGCTTGGAGAACTTCTTGCGGTAGGCGTAACGGGCGTCTTCTTCCTGCAGGAAGCCGGCGTCGGGTAGCAGCACCTTGCACAACTCGTGGGTGGCTTTGGTGCAGTAGATTTTCCCCCGGAACCCGTTTTTGACCAGCGCCGGCAGGTAGCCGCTGTGGTCGATATGGGCATGGGTCAGCACTACCGCATCGATGGTGCGAGGCTCAACCGGAAACGGCGCCCAGTTCCGGCGTCGCAGGGACTTGACGCCCTGGTACATGCCGCAATCCACCAGCAGCCGGTGTTTGTCATTGCTGAGCAGGTGCCGTGATCCGGTCACCGTGCCAACACCACCCAGAAAGCGAAGTTTCATATGCCAATCCCAGTGTCTGATTCTTTGATGACCACTATGGACCTGCAAGAAAGATTTTTCATTGATACCGCGCAGATAAAGACCCGACATCGGCATTATGGGTTGCCAGGCTGCGGCTTATACTTATATCCGGTGCCTGCCCCGGACGAAGTCTGCTAGATTCCCCGGATGACCGACAATGTTTATTCCTATCGATTCCAGCCGACCCGGGTTCGCGCTGAATTTTTCCGGCTGCTTCCGATCTCGCTGTTTGTGGTGGCATTCGGCGCGGCGTTTGGTCTCGCCGCCGTACAGCAGGGGCTGGAGCCCTTGCAGGCCCTGCTGATGAGCACCGTGGTGTTTGCCGGCGCGTCCCAGTTTGCGGCGGTGGATATGTGGGGACCCCAGGTCTCGCTGGTGCCGATGATGGCCGTGGTGTTTGCCATCAACTCACGGCATCTGCTGATGGGGGCATCGCTGTATCCCATGTTGCGAGACATGTCTCCGGGGCGCCGTTATGCTCTGCTACTGTTGCTGACCGACGCCAACTGGGCGGTGTCTGCCCAGCAGTACCAGAGTGGGCGGCGGAACCTGGAAGTGATCCTTGGCGGTGGCCTTGCCCTGTGGCTGGCGTGGGTGCTGGGGACCAGTCTGGGCGTCTACTTCGGCGGACTGCTTCAGGATCCCCACAGCCTGGGCCTGGATATGGTGCTGGGCTGCTTTCTGCTGGCCATGGCCCTTGGCGGAAACAAGACCCCCAGAACCCTGGTGGCCTGGGTTGTTGCGGGGGTGGCCTCAATGATGGCCTGGTACTGGCTGCCGCCGAATACCCATGTGGTGGTGGGAGCCCTTGCTGGCGGTGCTATCGGTTTTTTCTGGCTGGAGCCGCGCAGGGTCGCTGAGCCAGAGCCCGAGGGAGACAGATCATGACCCTGGAAACCTCGACAACCGGCATTCTGATCATTATTGCCCTGATGGCGCTGGTGACTCTGGCCACCCGCTGGGGTGGCGTATTCATTATGTCGTTCGTGCGTATCAACCCGCGCATCGAAAGCTTTATCAACACCATGGCCAGCTCGGTCCTGATTGCCATTATCGTACCCATGGCGTTCAGCGGGGATGCGGGCGCCATTGCTGCCCTCGCCACCACCACCGTGATCATGCTGGCGACCAGGCGGGTATTGCCGGCGATTGGTGCCGGTATCGCGGCGGCAGCGCTGATACGGTTCCTAGTGGGCTAGTGTGCCGTGCGGTCAATTCGCTGATCTACTGAGCCCCTGAGGGCCTTGAAAGCAAGGCGCGGTGGCGAAGGTTTGGTGGTTCCAAATCGAGGCAGCGCAACGCGGCTATCAAGGCCCTCAGGGGCTCCCGAAGGGCGCGACGCTGGGACTTCTGGCCGGTGTTGCCAGCCCTTGATGTGGAACCACCACACCGGCGGACTGGCGCCTTGGCCAGAAGCCCCAGCGTCACGCAGTAGGTCAGCGAATTGACCGCACGGCACACTAGGAGTCGCCCTGGCGGTTACTGGCGCATGGTTTTCAGGGCGGTGGCCCATTTCTTCATTTCGTCCAGCATGGATGACGCCGAATCGGTGTGAAGGTCCAGCGCCTGGAACTGTTTCTCTTCGTCGAAATGATCCCATGGCATCTGCACCATGACGCCTTCCACCATTGGCATCATGCGCACGGTGGTCACCAGCTGCTTGGCGATCTGGGCAGAGCGGATGCCCCCGGACGCACCGCCATAGCTGACGAAGCCGCAGGGCTTGTAGTTCCACTCCTTGTAAAGGAAATCAACAGCGTTAAAGAAGGAGGGCGGCGGGCAGTAGTTGTACTCCGGAATCACGAACACGTAGGCGTCGGCTTCAGCCACGGTCTCTGACCATTTTACAGTGTGTTCGTTTTCATATTTCTGCATGGCCGGATGATTGGGTTCGTCGAACACCGGCAGGTTGAAGTCTGCCACGTCCACCAGGGTGCTCTCGAACTTACCCTGTTTGTTGGCGAATTCATTGAACCAGCGGCCGACGGATGGGCCAACCCGTCCTGGACGGGTACTGCAGATGATGGTCTGGAGCTTGAGTGACATGGTCTGTGCTTCCTTCACCGAATGGCTGTTGAATGTCGCTCCGGATAACGGAGTCGATCAAGTCATACCAAGATAGTCACACCGGTCGCCAAGTGATAACGGATAAATCCGCCCGATTCGTTCAACTGGATTGAACTTCCGAGCTCTTTCATACGGCTTTCACTGGAGCGGCTCAGTCGTAGCTTTCAGTTTCCAGCCGGAACCCCCTTGGGTGGAGGTGCCCGGCCACCGACTCCAGCATGCCTGAGTGACCACAGGCGTAGGCCAGGGTGTCCCGGGGCTCCAGCCCATGATGGGTGAGAACCTCCTCCACCAGGGTGTCGACACGACCGGTAACGCCCGTCCAGCCCTGGTTGCGGGCCTCGTCCGGGCGGCTGACTGTGGGCAGGTAGGTCAGAAGGTCAGGGTGGGCCGCCGCCAGCGCCTCCAGTTCCTGCCGATAGCCGAACTCGTCCTGATAGCTGGCTCCCTGCATGAGCACCATCCGGTGTGCCCGCTGCCCACGGTGAAGACAGTCCCGCAGAATACTGATGAACGGGTTGATGCCGGTGACCGTGGCGATCATCAGATGGTTTGGCATCCGGCCATCAAACCGCAGGCCGCCTTTGGGTGGGCCGAGGGTGAGGGTGTCTCCCACCTGCAGCCGTCGTAACTGCTCGGACATCTGTCCGCCAGGGGCGAGTTCCACGAAGAACTCGAGGAACGCCTCGTGGGGAGCGGACACAATCGAGTAGGAGCGCCGAATGTCCCCGAGGCCCAGCTTGACTGACTGGCCCGGTGAGAACTCGAAATCCCCTGGCCGGGCAACCCGGAACACGATCAGGTCCGGCGTTACGTCGCGGCGTTCGATCACCAGTGCCGCGTCAGCTGTCGCTGCGGCATGGGGGGTGTCCGTTACCGAATCCGGAGACTCCGAACCGGAGGCGGACGGGCCGGGCTCCGCCGCTGCCGCGGCCTCACCTGGTTGCCGGGGCGCGGTTGGTTGTTGCCCTTGTGATGCGGGCATGTGTCCGTCGTGCTGCTGCAACCACGCCAGCAAACGCCATGCTTGCCCCGACTTGCGCTGACCGATAGCCTGCAGGGTCGAGCGCAGGTTGTCATCGCCGCAGGCGACCTGGCGCTGGCTCACATCATCCAGCTCCACCAGCGCCTGCCTGGCGACCTGCCGCCCCCGGGAAAGGTCCGTTTCGGTAGCCATGACGGGCCTACTTCTTCCGGGTCAGGGTGCAGATGGCCCCGGGCTCCTCCACCTGTAGCGCCAGGCTCTCACTGACAAACATCTGGTGATGGATGCCGTCGTTGGAAGAATACCCGGTCATCAGGTCCTGTCCGACGATAATGCGGCCGACACGCGGGTCCAGGAGTACGGCACCTTCGATTTCCGCCTTGAAAACACCGACTTCACACAGGCGCTTGAGATGCTCGAGTTGCAGCATGTCGGTGCCTTCGTAGCGGCGGAACAACAGGTTGTACCAGGTGGGTGACAGGACAAGCGCGTAGGGTCCGTGAAAGCCCTTGTCGTCCAGGTGATTGACCGCCGAGAGCACGTTCTCCAGGGCCTGTTCGATCTTGCTCCAGTCCTCGCACTTGACCTCGTTGCGGCCCTTCGCCGTCAGCAGGCCTTCCAGTCCGAAATCCGGCTGGCCGTAGTAGATGAACTCTTCCTCACGGCGGGCGACGGCTTCGGCAGCGTCTTCCACGGAACGCAGATCCAGGGGCTGGCCCATGGACTCGTAACCTTCAATACGGCGCACGCTCAGGCCAAAGCTCTTGCGCAGCATGGGGATGGCGCTGGCGCGGCTGAGCACGGCGCCGGCTTCATCCGCGGCCGGCTGACGGCAGTAACCTTCCTCGCCCACTTCAATGGCGGTCAGGCCGACACCATAGGGGCCGTCGACTTCCAGAAAGCGACGGCCGGTGAGGACTTCCCGTGCCGAACTGACAGCGGCTTCATCTATCCTCTCCCAGATGTCCTTGGAAAAAGAGGCGTTTTCACGATTAAGATAGTTCATGGCGTTTACTCACCCTTCATGGAACCGATGGTGAATTTGTTCAGCGATCTGGCGGGGCTGTCTTCACCGGCGCCGCTGAGATTCGCGTCGTCTTCCTCTGCCTCCAGAATGGGCTTTTTGGTGTAGAGGTAGATATCCATCTGTTCGGCAAAATCCGGATGATTGCGCCGCAGCCATTCCAACACCATGCAGGCGTGTTCGATTTCCTCCCGCATGTTGTGGAGCAGCAGGCCCTTGAGCTCCTCATCCTCGGTTGCATCTGCACGCTGTTGATACCAGTCCACGGCTTCCAGTTCTTCCTGTACGGAAACCAGGGCGCGATGCATGTCCCGGGTCTTGTCGGTCAGTTGCTCAATAGGCTCATGGTAACCGTCGCTTGCTCCTGCCATGTGGCTCTCCGCAATGGGTGTATGGTGAGTTCAGGGTCGAACGGTGTTGCGTATACTTCAAGAGCTTATGACGAAGCTCTGTAATTTCAAGGTATTTATGAGGAATTTTGCCGGACAGCAATGAAAACGATGGGCTGACTGCCAGCAGGCGGGCCCGTGCGAATCCACGAACTTGAACAGGTCGTCAGGCCGCTCGCGCGAGATGATCAGTGGGGCAGCGAAGTGACTTTCTGGCCTTTCGGAGCTGCATCCCTTACGTTATTCGCAGAGACCATCACCTGGAAGGAATGTGCAATGCTGGATGCTGTGGAGGTTGCCGGGGCTCTGGAAGAGGGGTTGCAGGCGTGGCTTGTACCAGGCCTTTTGGCATTGTTTGCGGTGATAGCCACTTATATCACCTATCGTGTCACGCTGGCACTGGTCCGTCGTTTTTCGGAGCGTCGCACCGTTCCCCGCCTGTTCCTGGATGCAGCAGCCAAGGCGTTGGGGGTGGTGACCAGCCTGTTGGTGCTGCAGGCGATGCTCAACGCGTCACCGGATGATCTGCCGCTTCTGCCGGCGGTGGAGCAGACAACCCTGTTGCTGCTGATTCTGGCCTTGACGTGGGCGGCGGTTCGCCTGACCTCTGTCATTGGCGAGGTCATCGTGTTGCTGAACCCCGTGCTGGAAGGGCAATGGAAACGGGCCCGCAAGGTGGAAACGCAGACCCGCTTCCTGGTCCGCTGCCTGAATGTTCTCATTGTTATCGTGGGCATTGGTGCCGCGCTGATGACCTTCGAGTCGGTACAGAGGATCGGTGCCAGTCTGCTGGCGTCCGCGGGTGTTGGTGGCATCATCCTGGGTTTCGCGGCCCGGCCGGTACTCAGTAATCTGCTTGCGGGTATGCAGATTGCGCTCACCCAGCCGTTCCGCATTGATGATGTGCTGTACGTTCAGGATGAATGGTGCTGGGTTGAGGAAGTAACCGCGACCTACGTGGTGCTGAGAGTGTGGGACCTGCGCCGGCTTATCGTGCCCTTGCAGTGGTTTATCGAGCATCCTTTCCAGAACTGGTCCCGGAGTTCGTCGGAACTGCTTGTCCCGGTCTTTATCTGGGTGGATTACACCATGCCCATCGAACCACTGCGCCAGGAGTTTTCCCGCCTGTTGCATAACCTGCCGCAGTGGGATGGCATCCTGGCGACCGTTCAGGTCACCGATTCCAATGATCAGGCCGTGCAGGTTCGTTTCCTGATGAGTGCCCCGGACTCCACCCAGAGCTGGGACCTGCGATGCGCCATCCGGGAAGGGCTGGTGACGTTTATCCAGCAGAATTATCCCTCTCAGCTGCCCCGCCTGCGCGCGCGCCTGATGGATACGTCTCCGGAGTTCGGAGACGACACGCCGGCAGAGGTAAAGCCGGAGGGCGGTTGATAGCCGGGGCCGGTCTCTGCAGGGGGCGACCTGTGAACATACACCACCAGGTCGTTCACGTCCTTGTCCCCGTGAGCGTAGGGCCGGTCTTCAAAGGCAAGAAAGTAGTCGTCCAGATCGGTTAAAGCAAAAGCCGGGCTACGGAATCACCGCAGCCCGGTTCAGGCTACTTATTTGTCTGGCCTGCAATTTTGACAGTACTGCAAACTTCAGGAATAGCGTTTCAGTATGGGCAGGTGCCGCGATACTCGGAGATATCCCGATCAGACTCGTGGCGCGGCCCGCAGACAAACTCGTTGTATCGCTGGTCCTGGTCCAGGTGCAGTTTCATCCAAGACACGCCCAGACGGCTCAGCACATCGTTGTAGCTGTTGCCGCCGTTACCGCAATAGTGGCTGCCACCGTTGATCTCCACAAAGGCCTTGTCGGTAGAGTCGGGGATCGCGTCGTAGAACGGATCGGCATGGCTGCGTACCGGTGCAATCGTGTCGTTTTCACAGGCGAAGATCAGCGTGGGCGTGGAAATGCTGCGGAACTGCAGGCTGGAGGTGTCCCACGGTGCCAGCGGAATGGCCGCCTTGATACGGCCCTCGGTCGCCACCCGCAGGGTGCCACCACCGCCCATGGACCAACCGACAACGCCCAGACGGGTGGTATCGACCATGCCGCTGATCGCGCTGGAGCCACTGTTGCTCTGGTCGATCAGATAGTCCAGCGCGCTGTTTATCTGGTTGGCACGGCTGGCAGGCTGGTCGAAGCCACTGTTGGTATCGATGGTCATGACCACGAAACCGTGAGACGCCAGCTTCGGCCCCCACCATGCAATGGACGACTCGGAGGATGCAAAGCCGGGAATAACCACAACAGCCGCCATGGTGCCGGTAGTACCGGTTGGATAGTGGATGGTGCCGCCGCCGAAACCGCTGACGAAGCTGGATACGTTGCTGGTCCGTACGCTGTATGGGCCACGGCTGGACTCCAGGATGGACACGGAGGGATCCGGGCCGCGCTCGAAGCCACAGTCGCTTTCGCAACCGCCATCATCACCACCGCCGCCATCGTTACCGCCACCACTGATGGCAAACGCGGAGGCCGAGAGCATCAGGCTGCCCGCCGCTATCAGCGACAGGGCTGATTTCTTACCGATCTGCTTGAACATAATGATTTCCCTGTTTTGTTTTGTTGTGCATTGTTAGCGGGGACTGCTCTCCCCGGCACGAACAGTAGCCCCGTCGTCGGGATGCAGCTTTCACGAATTGGCACCGGTTAGTGCATTCATCACGTTGTTGTCGGCAAACGAGTCCTGTCTTTCATGATTGGCCTGAATTTGGCGTTTCGAGCGCTCGCTCTTTTTTATCGGTTGGATCAGATAACAGTCGATTGAGCGGAGAAAACGCTGTGAGGCAGGGGGAAAAACCGGGTATGAAACGGAAAACGGGCCGTGGCGAACCACGACCCGTCAAGGCTGGCAGGGAGCCAGCACTCATCTGATCAGTTTGCTATGACTTTATGTGTACTGCCCTCTCAGTAGGGGCAGGTTCCCTGGTACTCGGAGATGTCCCAGTCGGACTCATGATCCGGTCCGCACAGGAACTGGTTATAGCGCTGGTCGTTGTCCAGGTGCCGCTTCATCCAGGACACGCCCAGACGACCCAGTTCGTCGTTGTAGCTGTTGCCACCGTTACCGCAATAGTGGCTGCCGTTATTCAGCTCGAAGAAGGCCTTGTCGGTGGAGTCCGGAATGGCGTCATAGAACGGATCGGCGTGGCTGCGAACCGGCGCGACAATGTCAGACTCACAGGCGAAGATCATCGTGGGCGTCTGGATATCGCGGAACCGGAAGCTGGATGTATCCCAGGGTGCCAGCGGGATCGCTGCCTGGATGCGGCCCTCGGCTGCAACCCGCAGGGTGCCGCCCCCGCCCATGGACCAGCCGATAACACCCAGGCGACTGGTGTCGATCATGCCGCTGTAAGGACTGGTGCTGCTATCGTTCTCATCGATCAGGTAATCCAGGGCATTATTGATCTGGGTGGCACGACTGGGCGGCTGGTCAAACCCGCTGTTGGTGTCGATGGTCATGACCACGAAACCGTACGAAGCCAGCTTCGGCCCCCACCATTCGATGGATGACTCGGCGGACACGAAGCCCGGGATCACCACGACCGCTGCCATGGTACCCGTGGTGCCAGTGGGATAGTGCACGGTGCCGCCACCGAAACCGCCCACAAAACTGGACACGCGGTCAGTATCTACGGAGTAGGGGCCGCTGGAGGCCTCCAGGAAAGATACCGTGGGATCCGGGCCTCGCTCGAAACCACAGTCACTGGTGCAACCGTTGTCACCATCATCGCTGCCACCGCCACCAGCGGCAAAGGCCGTAGCGGAGAGCAGCAAGGAGCTTGCTGCGATCAGTGACCGCAGCGGGTTGTTGGCATTGTGTTTGAACATATTGTTATTCCTGTTGCAGTACTTTGTTGTGTGTTGTTGTCGGGGACACCGCATCCCCGGAACGTAAACTAGTGTGTCGTGCGCGAAGTGAGCTTTCACGAATTGGCAGGAAAACGTGCATGAATCACGGTTGCTAAAAACAATATTTCTCGACTGACTTATGGGGCGGTATGGGGGCTTTTCGGGTGCCTTTGACCGTAGTTCTGTGTCAAAAGTGTAATGGTGTCGAACCTGAGTGCAGGTGTCCGGGTGTCTGAAGACGGGGCAGCTGATGTCGGCGCCACTCAGGGCGGACACTGGGGTATAGTAGGAATCATCATCTACCTTTTCCGGCAGCAGGAGAGTGCTCCAGGCATGTCTTCAAAAAACAGCAAGCCCGTGGCGGCGTCCGCCATCGACAAGCACGTCTACAAAGTCTTTCCCAACGATATGAATGCCCAGAATACCGTCTTCGGGGGCATGATCATGGCCAAGTGCGACCGGTTGGCACTGGTTGTCGCCGAACGGCACTCGGCCCGGGTTTGTGTGACGGCAGCGGTGGACTCCATTCATTTCCGGGCCCCGGCCAAGGGCAATGACACGCTATTGTTCAGCCTTTCCCTGAATCGCAGCTGGGGCTCCTCCATGGAGATCGGGGCGCAGGTGGAAGCGGAAAACAGTTACACCGGCGAGGTGCGGCATATCCTGTCAGCCTATTTCACATTCGTCGCCCTGGATGATGACGGCAAGCCGGTGGATGTGCCGGCCGTCACCCCGGAGACGGAGGACCAGAAACGACGATACGACGGTGCCGAAATACGGCGGGAAGGGCGGTTGTCCACCCGGGATCGGCTGTCCCGCCAGTAGCGTTCATGCTTTCGCGTTCAACGTCTTTCGGGTAACTGGTCGAGCCACTTCCAGCCCCGTCCGGAAGCAATGCCATCGGCCCAGCGAGTGGTTTCCGGCAGGCGATAGCGGGTCACGCAGGCCATTACATAGTGGATGGCGGTGGGCAGGCTGATGCGGTGTCCGGGTGAAATGTAGAGTGGCTTGACCCCCTGACGGGTACGCAGGACAGCGCCGATCGTTTCACCCTTGTCCTCAAGCGGAACCCAGGCGCCCTTGTCATCCGGGACCGGGCCGTGGGTTCCGGTCAACCTGCTCTTGCCAACGCCGATGGCGGGCAGGCCGGTGAGGATACCGGTATGGGAGGCAACCCCCAGTCGTCGAGGGTGGGCAATACCCTGGCCATCACACAGCAAAAGGTCTGGTTTGCGGTCGAGTTTTGCCAGGGCCTCGAGGATCACCGGGCATTCCCGGAAGGACAGCAGGCCGGGGATGTAGGGCATCGGCACTGGCTGACGGGCGATGGCGTAGTCGATGGGTTTCAGGTCAGCCAGCCGCAGCACCACGATGGCGGCGCGGGCAATGTCCCGGTTCTCGAAGCCCACGTCGACCCCGGCGACGGTGGTTATCGTGGGCAGGTCGTCCCGGGTAATGACCTGGCTGGCTGACTGCTGCTGAAGCTGGATGGCCTGTTGCGGTGTCAGGTCTTTCCAGTCACTGGTCGGATCGTACATCAGGCTCCCTTGTGCTGCGTGGTGGTCCCATAAAATAGCAGCAATCCGTGGGCGTTATCATGAAACCGGCACTGATGACCGGCGGTTTTCGCCACAAAAAATGACGACCAGTTGTCCTGGTAGCTATCAGCCTTCTTTTTACGGGCCGGTGCTGTCTCTGGTGTCGGACAGGGGCTTTTTCAGAATACCGGCTGGCCATCCAGCATGGGTTCCACCAGGCTGATGGCGGAGGGATCGAGAACCGAATCGATATAGGGTGGGTTCAGGAAGGTGGAAGAAGGCGTCACGCCGTTGACCTGGCGATAGCAGCGGGAAAGGTGGGCCGAATTGGAAAAGCCTGACAGCAGGGCGGCTTCGGTAATGGAGTAACCCAGGGCCATGATGATGGTGCTGATAAAGACTCGATAGCGAACCCGGTACTGGGTAATGGGCAGGCCTGCCTGTTCCTTGAAGAGTTTCTCCAGGCGCGACTCCGACAGGTTCACTTCCTCCGCCAGCGTGGCCAGGCTCGGTGCATCATGGAGATCGGCGCGAATACGTTTGGCAACCGTCAGTGCGCGCGGGTCATAGTCCCGGAACACCAGCCCCTGCAGGGATTTGGGGATCAGGGCATCGCGGACTACTGACCGGGCCTCCCGTGTAGTGGTCACCGGCTGGTTTCGGACCTGCGTCATGGCCCTTATCACTGCCGCTTCGTCCGGGTGATGGCAGAAGATACCGCTACCAATCTCTGTCATCTGGCTGGCGAGCGCCGCGTGGTCCTGGGAGAAGGGCGCCAGGAAGTAGATGCCCAGCACCGCCTGCCGGTTTTCGACCAGGTCCGGCTCCAGCCGGACCCCGGCGGGTATCAGGCAGGTGCGAGTCGATATCGTGGTCCCTCTGGCCGATTTCACGCCAAGGCTGCCCTGCAGGCAGACCACCATGAGCTCTTGCGTTGTTCGATAGGGCTCCTGGCGACTGAAGCAGGTACCAAGGAACATGACCTCCCGACTCCAGATCAGCAGTCGTGGCCTCTTGCAGGGTAAATGATTGCTATTGTTCTTGTTGGTCATTGTATCGCCCTGCTGAATGCCGGCCAGCGGGGAATCCTTTGTTGTGTTATCGGGGGCCATAGATCAGTCGCCTCACCCGCTTGAGGGAGAGGCGGACCGACAACGGCGTCTGTCCGTTATAAGTAATAGCAGCCACCTGCCGGCCCGTGACTCCGGTTACACAATGCAGTTCACAATTCCTGAAGCCTGTTCACTGCATCGGAGACATTGCTGTACGGGAAGCCAGCTGCAGGCTGGCGGAGCAATCGCGGATAATCTAATGGCCTGTTTTTGTTTATTTTTTGGTCATCCTTCAGGGCAACTCTAGTGGACCCCGAGGGAAGCGGCTTTCACAAATTGGCACTCCATCGTAACTGTGTCACAAAAGGTCGTGGGTTAAAGGTTGGCCATTTGCCAGAACACGATGGATTTTGCCACTGGGGTCATGGGCTGGTTGCGGATTCTGCGGCGATTTGATGACGGCGGCAGAGCGCCAACCCGGGAATCCGAATTGGCGCGGCAGACCATTGCGGATAGAATCACCGCCATGTCGATTCAACACGCCCTACTGACTTCGCTCCTCGAGAAACCCTCAACCGGCTATCAGCTCGCCCGTCGATTTGACCGGTCCATCGGCCATTTCTGGCAAGCCAGCCATCAGCAGATCTACCGCGAACTTCGCCGCATGGCCGCCGCCGGCTGGGTGGAAGTGGAAGCAAAGGGCGATGACGGCAGCCGCAAGCGCAAGGTTTACCATGTTCTTCCCGAGGGGCGGGAGGAACTGGTGCGCTGGGCAGCGGAACCTGGCAGTTCCGGTGCCAGCAATGAGGCGTTGATGGTGAAAATCCGTGCCGAGGCGGTGCTGGGGCCGATCGGTGTCCGTTATGAGCTGGAGCGCCTGATCAACTGGCATGAGCAACGGCTTGCCAGCTACCGGGCCATTGAGGCGCGGGACTTCCCGGTGCCGGAGATGACCCGGGCCCAGCACCTGCAGCATCGTGTGTTGCTCAAGGGGATATCCGCCGAGGAGGACTGGTTGCAATGGGCCCGGGAGACACTGCCACTGCTCTGACACCAGCCCGGTGCCGAGGCCCGGTTCTTTCCGCGGGTGCTGGCAGATCGCGGATAATCTGCAGCACCGATTTCACTACGCGCCCCTCGATCAGGCGGGTTCTGCCATGGCTTCGGCGTTAGTTTCATTCAGCGCCAGCCGTTGGCGGGCCTGGCCATACTCGCGGATCAGACGGGTAACCAGCGTGTTCACGTCGCCCACGTCCTTGACCGCGCCGACACCCTGGCCCGCACCCCAGATATCCCGCCAGGCTTTATTCTTGGAGCTGCTGCCTGAACCGAAATTCATCTTCGACGGGTCGGATTCGGGCAGGGCGTTGGGGTCCAGCCCGGCGCCCTCGATGCTCTTCTTCAGGTAATTGCCGTGGATGCCGGTGAACAGGTTGGAGTAGACGATGTCCTCGGCGCCGCTGTCGACAATCATCTGCTTGTAGGCTTCGTCGGCGTTGGCTTCTCTGGTGGCAATGAAGGCAGAGCCGATATAGGCCAGGTCGGCGCCCGCTGCCTGGGCGGCCAGCACGGCATTGCCGTTGGCAATGGAGCCCGAGAGCAACAGCGGGCCGTCGAACCATTCGCGGATTTCCTGAACCAGCGCGAACGGTGACTGGGTGCCGGCATGACCACCGGCACCGGCGGCAACGGCGATCAGGCCGTCGGCGCCCTTTTCGATGGCTTTTTTGGCGAAGCGGTTGTTGATCACATCATGGAGTGTGATGCCGCCCCACTCGTGGACCTTCTGGTTCAGGTCTTCCCGGGCGCCGAGGGAGGTAATGATAATGGGCACCTTGTATTTGGCACACAGGTCCAGGTCGTGTTCCAGGCGATCATTGGAACGGTGGACGATCTGGTTGACCGCAAACGGCGCCGCCGGCTTGTCCGGATTTTGTGCGTTGTATTCCGCCAGTTCGGTGGTGATCCGCTCCAGCCACTCCTCCAACACGTGCGCCGGGCGAGCATTGAGTGCGGGGAATGATCCCACGATGCCGGCCTTGCACTGGGCGATGACCAGGTCCGGGTTGGAAATGATAAACAGGGGAGAGGCTACTGCCGGCAGTGACAGGCCCTTGAGGTTATCCGGTAATGACATGACAGCTCCTGAGCAGGCCCACCGACAACCGGGAGAGCTGTCGGTGGAAAGGGTTTGGCGGATGACACGGTGCCACCAGGGAAGCCGGGAGGCTCTGGTGCAACCAGTTGCATAAAATTACCAGTGACCGGTTTCTTGTGCAACTGGTTTCATAAATGTCTGCCAGGGACTGTCACGCCTCATCAGCCACTTCACCGGCGACCTTGCGCAGGGCTTCCACCAGAGTCTCCGGTTCCTGGGCACCGGAGATCATATACCGCCGGTTCAGGATAAAGGCAGGTACGCCGGTAACCCCTGCTTGCTGCCAGTAAGCTTCTTCCTGGCGGACCTCATCGGCGTAGCGGTCGGATTCGAGCAGCTCCCGTGCCTGGTTGCCGTCCAGGCCGATGCTTTCGGCCCGATCCTGAAGCACGTCGTGGTCGGCAATATTGGCGGCGTGCCCGAAATAGGCGTCGAATAACGCCATCTTCATTTCAGTCTGCCGGTTATGTTCGCCGGCCCATTTCACCAGACGGTGACCGTCGAACGTATTGCGGGTATAACGTTCCTGCATCCGCGAGAAATTCAGCCCAAGTTCCGTGGCAATGCGCATCATGTCGGCCTGGGCAGCCTCCATTTCCCCGGGACTGCGACCGTACTTGCGGGCCAGTGCCTGAAGGATGGGCTCGCCGTCGCCGGAGGCGTCCGGGTTCAGCTCGAAGGCATGCCACTGGATCTGGAAACTGATGTCATCCGTCAGCTGTTCCATGGCCTGCTGCAACCGGGCATAGCCGATGGCGCACCAGGGGCAGGCAATGTCGGAAACGATATCGATCTGGAGCTTGGTCATGGGGCTCTCGTTATGGTTGGTGCATGGTTCCGGCAAAGAGATTCCGGATTGCTATGACGCCACTGTATACGAGAGAGAAGGGTTTGCCGATGGCCGGGGAGGGCAGGGGCTGGAAGAGAACAGGGCTGCTCGGCGCAGCCCTGTCTGAGCGCGGAGTTACTTTTTCGCGATTACCCAGACTGCGTGCACAATACCGGGGATATACCCCAGCAGGGTCAACAGGATGTTTATCCAGAAGTGTTTGCCGATACCCACCTGGAGGAAAACACCCAGCGGTGGCAGCAGAATCGCAATCAGAATTCGGATCAGGTCCATGGGACAACTCCTTGACGGCCTGTTTCGGTTGACCGGGCCTGCTATCCATGGCCCGCTTGCCGGTATCCTTGTTTCAACCAGCTTGCTACCCAGTCTTGTGATGAAGACTAGCAATAAAACCCGGGGGATGGATTAAAGTTGGGCAATACGAAGTCGATGAACCAGCTTTCCCGCCAGCGAGGAGCGACAGATCTGCCATGCTGAGACCATCCCTGTCAGGAGACGTGGTGCACCACACCCGGGACCGCGTCGGGCCTATCATGGTGATCGACTATCGCCGGCACCGGGTGCTGACCTTCGATTCAGTGTTCGAACAGAGCAAGATTGACCGGCAGCGGCCCTGGCTGCCGGTGCACGAATACAACCGGGCCATGTTGCTACCGGTTGCCTGGCACCGGCCGTCCCGTGCGGTGGTGCTGGGTGTGGGTGGTGGCACCCTGGTCGGCGCGCTTCACCATCTGCTGCCGGAGTGCGAGATCCACGGGGTAGATCTGCGCCGTGAGGTGGTTCGGGTCGCTCAGGATTACTTCAGCCTGCCACAGACCGGTCGGGTCCACATGACCATCGCCGAAGCTCGCCAGGCGCTGGCGGACATGCCGGAGGGCAGTGCGGATCTGATCATGGCGGACCTCTATGGCGCGGACCGCATGAGTCCCGCCCAGTCCCGCCGGCACTTCATCGACCTGTGCCACCGGACTCTGTCCGATCAGGGCTGGCTGGCGGTGAACTACCATCGTCCGCCGGACCCGGACGGTCGGCTTTTCCGCCAGTTGCGGCAGCAATTCGGCACCCTGTTCTGTTACACCAGCAAGACCAATAACACCGTCCTGCTGGCAGCAAGACAGCGTGTACCGCTATTGTCGCCAACCGACCCGGTCCTGAATGACCTGGAGCAGGTGCTACCCATTGCCTGGCGCAAGTTAATGGCCAGACTCGCCAGTCAATCAGCGAATTAACCGCACGGCACACTAGCCAGACCGGACGCCAGACCTCACAGCCGACGGTTATCCGCTGTTGCCAACCTGCGAGCGCCCAGCAGGGTAAGGAATACCGCTACCCCCAGCCCCCAGAAACCGTTCAGGATCAGGCCCCCGATCCAGGTCTGGGAGGTTACCTCCATTCCCTTGAGGGGGAATACCACCAGCATGGCCACGGCGGTGGGGCCAATGGCCCCGAGGATGACCATCAGGCTCCAGAAGGCCGGCTTGCCAAGACGGCCAAGCAACGCCCACAGGACAATGCCCCAGAGCCCGCCAAAGAACGCCAGTGAGACGACAGCAGGCACGCCAAACGGTGGCACCGGGCTGAGGTTGAAGGGTGCCGCCGGGACCACATCAGCCAGATAGAAAAGGCCGAACAGGCCCTGATGAAATACCAGAGTGGCGAGGAAGCCGCTGATAAATGCCTTGATCCATGACATCGGGTGTATCCCTCCGGGTTAGGGTTTGCACACAATTCTGGCAGGTATACGTCAGGCTGAACAGTAAAGGCCACCAGCGGAATGCATGCCGCTGGTGGCCTTTACCGGGTGGCCGGGTGATTGGGCCGGCCCGTGTCCCGGCTCAGTCTGTCCGGGTCAGGGTGACATCAACGTTGCCACGGGTGGCGTTGGAGTAGGGGCATACCTGGTGAGCCATATCGATCAGCTGTTGCGCCTGCTCGCCATCCATACCCGGCAGGGAAATGCGCAGTTCCACCTGAATGCCAAAGCCGTTACCAAGCGGACCAATGCCGACCAGGCCTTCCACGGACGTATCCTCTGGCATCGGCAGCTTCGCCTTGCCGGCAACCACCTTCATGGCACCGATAAAGCAGGCGGAATAGCCGGCTGCAAACAGCTGTTCGGGATTGGTGCCGTCGCCGCCGGCACCACCGAGTGCCTGTGGGGTGGTAAGGGCAACGTCCAGTACGCCGTCGGATGAGATGGCGCGGCCATCACGACCGCCGGTGGCTTCTGCTGAGGCGGTATAAAGGACTTTTTCCAGGGACATGATGTTCTCCTTCTTTCGGTTTGGGTGGAGCCCGCTGGGCTCGCTGACACTAAGAACACCCTACACGGCTATAAGGTTGCCTGCAACTATATTGTGCACAATCTAAAACAGGAAAAAGACGACCGCTCGCGTCGGCCATCGGCATAGGCTACATCAACGATTCCAGGCGCCGGGTCGTCTCTGTTGCCTGGCTGTTCCGGGCCAGGTCCAGTGCGGTGTGGCCGTCGGCGTCGGTGAGTCCTGGGCTCGCCCCGGCAGCCACCAGCTGGTCAAGCAGATCGACGCGGTCAGCCATGGCGGCGTGCATCAGCGGGGTCTGCTGCTGGCTGTCGGCCTGGTCCGGGTTTGCGCCCTGGGCCAGTAACAGGCGGACGGTTTCGGGGTGGCCATGGCGGGTGGCCAGCATCAGCAGTGTCTCGCCGTCGCTGGTGCGCATGTCCACCGGTACGCCGGCCTCCAGCAGCGGCGCAAGCAGGGTGGCACCACCGTTACGGGCCAGGTCGAAGATCCCCTGGGCAAAGGCAATGGCGTCCTCGTCCTGAGCGTTTTCCGGTTGCTGTGGATCAGCGGGTTTGCCCTTGCTCATGAAGCCTCCTGACGGGATGGGTAATATGGGTTATGGACGGTTGTCGGGAAGCCCTGCCGCCCACTGACGGCCTGTAAGGCGACGGCATTCCCTGTATGATCAACAGCCCTTTTTACCAGAGTATAACCCGGGAGCTGTACCCGATGTCGTCCCTGGTCGACTACCAGTATGTTCTTATTGCACTGATTTTCGTCTGGAGCGGGTTTGTCCGTTCTGGTCTGGGCTTCGGTGGCGCCGTGCTGTCCCTGCCTTTTCTGCTGCTGGTTCATAACAAGCCACTGGTATTCCTGCCCATCATTGCGGTTCACCTGCTGGTGTTTTCCTCCCTGACTATCTGGATGAATAACCGCCGTAGCGGGAAGTCCGCCGCACAGCCCCATGAAAGCACGGTTGACTGGCGTTATCTGTGGTATCTGCTGGGGGTGATGATTGTACCCAAACTGATCGGTGTGTTCGGGCTCATTACCCTGCCATCGCAAGTTCTCAGCGCCATCATCTTTGTGATCGTGGCGGTGTACTCATTGTCCTACATTTTCAACCGGCCATTTCGCAGTGGCAGTCGGGCGGTCGACGTGGTGTTTCTGATGGTGGGTGGCTACATCAGCGGTACGTCGCTGATCGGGGCACCCCTGATCATTGCCGTCGCGGCGCAACACCTGCCAAAGCACAAACTCCGGGACACCCTGTTTGCGCTCTGGTTCATCCTGGTGTTCATCAAACTGGCCGCCTTTATCTGGGCTGGTGTGGATCTTCAGCTGATGCATCATCTTTGGTTGCTGCCCTGCGCCGCCGTGGGGCATGTCATCGGCCTGAAAGTGCATCAGCGAATGCTGCAGGCGGAGACGCCGGTGTTTTTCCGGGTGTTGGGCGTGGTGTTGCTGTCGGTCAGTCTGGTGGGTTTGATAGAAGCGTTTCTCTGATGAGTTTTCATTGCAGGTGGTATTAATTCTCATTAATATCTGTTCCCGATTGTCGTCTCGGGGGCTAGCAGCCTGTCGGACTTAAGCGATCGTCACGAGCAAGGTGGGAATTTGAGCCGCTTTCCCATCGGCGCAGTAGATCAGCCTTAAGTTCGACAGTCTGCTAGACGCTCCTGTTGTGATCACTATCTGGAGAAGCACTATGCTGCCTGATCAGGCTGGCGGCCGTTTTCGGCTGAAGGGGATTGTTCGTCTCACGGGATTGGGAATCATGTTCGCGACGGTGGCGCCTGTCGCCGTGGCACAATCAACCGGCGAAGCGCAGGACCCCGTTGAGCTGAATGCACTGGAGGTCACCGGCAGTGTCCTGAAGGTGGGTGTGCCGCTGGCGGAAACGCCCCAACCGGCATCACTGGTCAGTCGGGAAGAGTTGGACGACCGCAATGTGCAGTCGCTGGATGAGAGTTTCCGGTACCGGTCTGGTGTTGTCTCCGGCCACTACGGCGCCGACAACGATACCGACTGGTTCAAGGTGCGTGGGTTTGACCAGGCTACCTACCAGGACGGCCTGCGGATCTACCGTGAAGGTTATTACCAGTGGTTGCCCGAGACCTTCGGCCTGGACCGGGTGGAAGTTCTGAAGGGACCGGCGTCTATCCTCTATGGTGAGGCGCCCACCGGGGGGATAATCAATGCGGTCAGTAAGCGCCCATCCGGCGAGGTCTCCGGCATCATTGAAGTGCAGACAGGCAACCGGGAGCACCGCCAACTGAACGTCGACACCACGGGCCCGCTCACGGACAGCGCCAGCTATCGTCTGGTTGCTGTGTACAAGGACCGGGAAGGGGATCTGGACCATACCGAGAATGAGCGGTACTACCTCGCGCCCAGCATTGCGATTGACCTGACGGAGCAGACCCGGCTGACGGTCCTGTCCAGCCTCCAGAAGGACGACGGTGTACCGGTGAACGCCTTCAAGCTCCCTTACGGCACGGTTGATGATACCCCTTATGGCAAGGTGGACAGGTCTACCAACCTGGGGCAGCCCGGTTATGACAAGAACGAGCGTACCCAGGTAGCCATTGGCTACGAACTTGAACATGCCTTTAACAACCAGTGGTCGTTCCAGCAGAACCTGCGTTACAACCGCCTGGATCTTGAATTACGCAGCACCTATGCGTCATATCAGGATGCTGTCGATCCGAGGACTGTGGTCCAGGGGGTAGTCTTTCGCGAAGGCACAACGGACGGTCTGACCGTTGACAACCGTGTTACTGGTCGATTCTTTACCGAGCACACTGAAAACACCGTGCTGGCAGGGCTGGATTACCAGAACCTTTCGGCTGATGGCGACCAGTACGATGACTTCCTCGCTTTCGGCTCCGTCGACATGTTTGATCCGGTCTATGGCAATTACACGCCTGTCACCGAAGCCCAGCTATTGGAGAGCGACACGACCAAGGAGCAGGTCGGGGCATACCTCCAGAATCAGCTTCGCATTGATGACCGCTGGGTGATTCTGGCCAGTGCACGTCACGACTGGGCCGAAACCGAAGCGCAGACCGGAGCCGATACCGAGAAGGCGGACGATAGCCAGTGGAGCCTGTCCGGTGGCGTGATGTACCTCGCCGATAATGGATTGTCGACTTATGTAAGTTATAGCGAGTCTTTCCAGCCCCTGTTGGCAACTGAAACCGATGGCGACCTCTACAAACCGCTGGAGGGCAAACAGCTGGAGGCGGGTGTCAAATACGCGCCGACCTGGCTTGATGGCTATGTGTCAGCGGCGGTGTTTGAGCTGACCGAGGAAAACAGTCTTGTTCAGGAAGGACAACAGACGGTTCAGAAAGGTGAAAAAGAGAACCGTGGTTTTGAGCTGGAAGGTAACGCATACCTGACGGACGATTGGCAGCTGACATTGGCATATACCTATACCGATGCGGAAAATAAGGATGATGAAGTGCTGAATCAGTTGCCGTTGATTCCCCGGCACATGGCATCTTTCTGGACAGATTATAATCTCTCCGGCTGGGTGCCCGGGCTTACCGTTGGCGGCGGGCTTCGCTACAACGGCGAATCTGTTGGCCACTCCTCCTCCGGTGCCAATAAGGTTGAGGTCGATTCATATACCGTCACTGACCTGATGGCTCGCTATGATTTCAGCCAGAACTGGCGCGCGCAGGTTAATGTGAATAACCTGACCGACGAGGAATACGTGGCCAGCTGTGACTACTACTGCTACTACGGCGAATCCCGCAGTGTCATCGGCAGCCTGAGCTACCGCTGGTAAAACGGCCTTTCACCTCCCGGCAGATCACTGCCGGGAGTTCTTTCAGAACAGTCCCATTTGCTCCCCTGCGGGCCGCCGGAACAGGTCGGTGCGCAGGGCGGGTTCTTTCCCCTGATTAAGGCCCAAGGCCCGCGCCTGGCGATTGAAGCGCTGGCGTATCAGGTCGGCGTAAGGCCCGGAGCCGGTCATTCGCTTGCCGAATTCACTCTGGTAACTCTTGCCTTCCCGCAAGTCGCGGATACGGTTCATCACGTGCTCCGCCCGCTGGGGCAGGTGTCGCTGTAGCCAGTCCTGAAACAGTTCATCCAGCTCCAGGGGCAGTCGCAGCATCACCCAGCTTGCCCGGGTGGCGCCGGCTTCGGCCGCGGCCTTGAGGATATGCTCGAGCTCATGATCGTTCACGAACGGAATGACCGGCGCCATGATCATGCTGGTGGGTACGCCCGCCGCAGACAGTTGCCGAAGGATTTTCAGCCGTGTGGCGGGCGCGGCGGTACGGGGTTCCATGATGCGTTTGAGCGGGTTGTCCAGGGTGGTCAGGCTGACCCCCACCGAGCACAGCCCGTGGCTTGCCAGTTCCGATAGCAGGTCCAGGTCCCGCAGGATCAGGGCGCCCTTGGTGAGTATTGTGACCGGATGCCGGTATTCAAGCAGCACCTCCAGCAGTTGCCGGGTAATGCGGCGCTGGCGCTCCACCGGCTGGTAGGCGTCGGTATTGATGCCCAGGGCGATGGGCGCCGGCCGGTAGCCGGGGTGGTCCAGTTCCCGCCGCAGCTGTTCGGCGGCGTTGGGTTTGGCAATCAGCCGGGTCTCGAAGTCGAGGCCGGGAGACATGTCCCAGTAGGCATGGGTCGGCCTGGCAAAACAATAGATGCAGGCATGCTCGCAACCACGGTAGGGGTTGATGGACCGGTCAAAGGGAATATCCGGTGACTGGTTGCGGCTGATAATGGTGCGGACCTGCTCGTCCATCACTTCCGTGGCCATGGAGTCCGGGCACAGCTCATCTTCCGGATCCTGATACCAGCCGTCATCGTGGTCACGGTCTGTTGCCAGGAGCTGGAAGCGGTTGTGGGGATTGAGTGCGGTGCCGCGGCTTTTCATGTTGTCACCTGATACTGTTCATTTGTACAGTATCAGACATGTTACTTGCGACAATGGGCTGGCACAATCCCGGTTTTATTGCTTTTCCTGCTGCTTCAGAAACAGGACGATGGCCGGTGGCATATGAGCCACGCCGAAAGCCATCAGGAACGCCGCCAGGCCGCCGCCTTCCTCGGCGCCCATATAGGTAGCGGACACCGTCCAGGCAAAGGCGGCTGCCACCAGCACCACCAGCCCATGTCCCAGCGCGCGTTGAAGCAGGGGCCTTACCTGCCTAACCAGCTGCCAATGGGTGTAACCCACCACTGCCACCGTGGCCAGTAGTAAAAGCAGTGTCAAAACAAGGCGCAAGGGCTTCTCCTGTTTTACGCTATGAAATAAGCTGTGCGTTATTTCATTTATGGTGCCGGTGTCAGGCCGGTTCAATGGCGTTTTGTCGCAAACGATCCAACAATAACAGGAACCCCCATGTCAGACTCGAACCTTGTTGCCGGTCTCTCCCTGGACCGACTGGAGAATATCACCCGCCACCTGGACGAAAACTATATCCGCCCGGGCAAGCTCCCGGGCACCGTGACCCTGGTGGCCCGCAAGGGCGAGATCGCCTGGGTAAAGGCCCAGGGGCTGATGGATGTGGAAAGGAACAAGCCGGCACAGCGCGACACCCTGTTCCGGATCTATTCCATGACCAAGCCGGTCACCTCCATCGCCATGATGCAGCTGTATGAGCAGGGGCGTTTTCTGCTGGATGATCCGGTGCACAAGTATATTCCGTCGTGGAAGCATCGCCGGGTGTATCAGAGTGGCGTTTATCCCGACATGCTGACACGTCCGGCAACCACCACCATGACCATCCGGGACCTGTTCACCCATATGTCGGGGCTGACCTATGGTTTCCTGTTCCGCTCCAACCTGGACGCCGCCTACCGCACCCTGAAGCTGGATGGCAGCAAGGAGTTGACCCTGGAAAAACTGGTCGAGCAGCTGGCGGAGCTGCCGCTGGAGTTCGACCCCGGCACCGCCTGGAACTACTCGGTGTCCACCGACGTGCTGGGTTACCTGGTGCAGCTGCTGTCCGGCAAGCCACTGGACGAGTATTTCCAGGAGCATATCTTCGACCCGCTGCAGATGACGGATACCGGGTTCCAGGTGAGGGACGACCAGCTGGACCGGTTTTCCGCCTGCTACCTGCATCAGCCCGGTAATACCATGAAGCTGCAGGATGACCCGGAAACCTCCCGCTATCGTCATCGGCCCGCCTTTCTTGCCGGAGGGGCGGGTCTGGTATCCACCGTGGATGATTACTTCCGGTTTGCCCAGGCCCTGTGTCAGGGCGGGCAGTTCGGGGGGCAGCGCATCATCGGTCGCAAGACTCTGGAGTTCATGCGCTCCAATCATCTGCCAGGCAATCAGGACCTGCCCGGCCTGTCCATCGGCGCTTTCAGCGAGACGCCCTATGAGGGCAACGGCTTTGGCCTCGGCTTTTCCGTGAAGACCGATGTCGCCAAGTCTCATACCAATGGCTCCGTCGGTGAATACGGCTGGGGCGGGCTGGCCAGCACCAATTTCTTTGTGGATCCGGTGGAGGAGATGGTCATGGTGTTCATGACCCAGTTGATGCCGTCGTCATCCTACCCGGTGCGGCAGGAATTGCGGGCCATGGTCAACGGGGCTCTGGTTTAGGCGTGCCAGCCCCGGCCCCGTTGTCGCTCTGATGACGGATGTGCTCGGCCAGGCTGAAGCCGGGCACCCCGTCGGGCAGGGCCTTGCGGATACTGTAGGTGTTACCGTCGGCGTCGGTGGGCCCGTGGTTAAGGTTGAGTACTCTGGGCAGGCAGGCGTGCCGGTCGCTGTCCAGTACCACCTCCACCAGGGGGCGCAGTTTGTGCCGGGAGTTCGTAGCCAGCACCACCGCCACCTCCCCGGTGTGGAGTTCCACCAGGCTGCCCGGGGGGTAGATGCCGATCAGACGGATGAAGGCTTCCACCAGCTGGTCGTCGAACTGGTTGCCGCGATTTTTGTAGAGAATTTTCAGAGCTTCCTGGGTCGGGATGCCCTCACGGTAGGCGCGGTCGCTGGTCATGGCGTCATAGGCGTCGACAATCGAGACCATGCGGGTGAGCTGGCTGATGGCCGGTCCGGTGAGGGCGCTGGGGTAGCCTTTGCCATCCAGTCGTTCGTGGTGCGAGAGCGCTGCATCGCGGACAGCCGGTTCCAGTTCATGGTCCGAGCCCAGCAAGTCGGCACCATACTCGGGGTGGCGTTGCATCAGGCGCCACTCGTCAGCGTCCAGTGCGCCCGGCTTGTTCAGCACCTCCGGCGGTATCCGCATCTTGCCAACGTCGTGAAGCATGCCACAGAGGCCGACGGTCTCGAGCTGATTTTCATCGAGCCCGACAAAGCGTCCGAAGCTGATGGCCAGGATGCCCACGCGTACACAATGTTCCGCGGTGTAGGCGTCCCGGTGCCGGATTCTTGTCAGCCAGAACATGGCGTTGGGGTTGCTGCTGATACTGTTGATGCAGTTGCGGACAATATCCCGGGCCTCTTTCAGGGGCAGGCTCTGACCGTCTGCCGCTTTCAGTAGCAGGGAGTCAATGTAACGCTGGGCTTCCTGGTAGCGTCGGTGGGCGTGGGGCAGTTCTTCCGACAAAGGACGTTCGGCTTCGAAACCGGAGCCGTCGGCGATGGCCTTGCGGTGGGCAGCCGCTTCCGCCGCGACCTGTTCGGTGTAGGCGGTCCGTTCCACGGTGATCCACTGGCAATGGGTGCGGAGAATCTCCACCTGCTCGGGCTGGTCGATGACAAAGCTCTGGAACAGCAGCGGCACGTTTTCCCACGGCCGGTCCAGCCCCACCACGTGCATACCGATGCGGGCCCGGGAGGCGGGAATATCAACCTGTCGCTGGGTGGTTACCACCCTTGACGGTGTTCTCGGGCGCGGAGATTTTCGGAACAGGGGAGGCATTCAGGGCCAGCCAATGGTGGATAATGTATCCACATTATAAACAGGGGGAGTTCCGAAACTGTCACCAACTGTAAAATGTGCCGTCCTGATCGCTGGGTTTTGTTAGCTTCATCACGTCTTGATGCCCGAACGCCTGCCCTTGATGTGGGGGTCGCCGGATTAACCCGTGCGGCCGAACATCCTTTCTAGGAAACCGGCTTCCCTTACGCCGGGTACCGGCAGGTCATCCACCGATGCCATGGCCTCCCGCCAGAAACGGTCCGGGTTGTCCAGGCAGGCCACTTTTTCCTTTTCATCCTGGCTAAAGGCGTTGTGATCGCCGGACAGGCCGGCCTCCAGAATGGCACTGGTCCACAGGTAAAGGCTGCCGCGGATGGTTTTCAGTAGCTGGCAGTAGGTGCTGCGGCTGATATTGATGGCCAGTTCGGCGGACAGGTTGATCTTGTGCTGAAGCTCCAGCAACTGGTCTCCCGGCAGGCTGATGCGGTGGCCAGTACCCTTCTTGCAGTTCAGGCATGTTTGCTCGAGCCCGGGGACATCGTCACGAAGGTCCAGGTGTCCGAACTGTCGCAGTTGGTGGCGGTCGATGGGGGCTGGTATCCAGCCGTATTGGGGGGATCTTGCCACGATGTGGCCATTGACATCGTGTCGGTAGCCGGGCAGTTCCGCTGCCTGGTCGTAACCCTCGAACTCCGACCGGAGCCAGCTGGCTGTATTGCGGTGGCGAAGCATCATGGCCAGAGTGATGGCGGATGGCATGATGTCGGCCAGCGGTTCGCTGGCATCGACAACACGCTCCTGAAGGCGATCAACAGGTGCTGACATTTTGACGACTCCCGTACCGGAGGTGTGTTTTCTCCGGCCTATTGTTGTTGTATATGGGTAAAATCTAGACGCTGCTCGATGTCGCGTCTGTTTGATAAAAGTAATGATCAGGTAACAGTTTGTACAGTGGATTATGACCTGATCACAGCTTTCCGGGCAACAGGGTCCGGTCAGGTGCCTTCAGGCGGGACACTAGCCGAGACTGGCATCGAGGAACATCATGATCACGAAGCCACCCAGCAGTGAGAAGGTGGCGAGGGTTTTATAGGGCCGCTGGTGTGTCTCTGGAATGATTTCGTCGCTGATTATGAACAGCATGGCGCCGGCAGCAAAGCCCAGGGTCCAGGGCATCATTGGCTGGGCGAGCCACACCATGGTACTGCCGAACAACCCGCCCAGAGGCTCCAGCAGGCCGGTGAAAAAGGCAATCAGAAAAGCCTGGGTGCGGGAGTAGCGGATTCCCAATAGCGACACGGCAACGGCAAGACCCTCGGGAATGTTCTGCAGGCCGATGCCGATGGCCAGGGCCGTACCCTTGCCCAGGTCGCCGGTGCCGAAGCCAACGCCCACGGCCATGCCTTCGGGGAAGTTGTGCAGCGTGATGGCAATCACGAACAGCCAGATACGATGCACGTGCCTTATTTCGGGAGCATGGGGTCCCGGCGGCGTCAGGCTGTCACTGTCGCTGGGAAGGCGCCGGTAGAGCCAGTAGAGGACGCCGGCACCCATCAACAGCCCCGCGATAACGATGAGCGAGGCCAGCCAGGTCCTGCCGGTCAAGGCTTCGCCATACTCGATGCCCGGCAGCAATAGCGAAAAGAATGAGGCCGCCAGCATGACTCCGGCTGCGGCACTGAGAAGCCCGTCCTCCAGCCGCGGCGACAGGCGGCGAACCAGGAACACGCCCAGGGCGCCCAGCCCTGTACCCATACCGGCCAGCAGACTTGCAAAGGCACCCAGCCATACCGGGTTGATGTCCGACAACATGTTGGCTCCCACTAAATGTCTACCAGCTTCATAATTCTGTCGGCTCGCTCTTTCACTCTCTATTACAACCAGTCCATAATCTGGTAAGGGGAAGAATGAATGCAAACACCATAGCTGTTGTTCTGTGGTTCCTCAGGTCATGGTGTGAGTTTGAATGGACCAAAAATCCATGTTTTGGACAGGTTATCTGCCCCGGAAGGGCGGTTCTTCCACCGTCAGTCTCAGGTTCAGATAGCTCCTCCGGTTTTTTGAGTCGAAACGTTCGCCGTCTGGCCGAATATGCCAGGTGGGGTATCAGGGAACCGTCTTCTCGGCGGGCTCGATGACCAGTTTGGAGGACCTTGATGGGACTTGCCCGCAGAAAGAACGAGTCTGGCACACCCCGTGCGCCAATGACATGGGGTAAAATCAGGCGTCGTTTCCCGCGGCTTCCCGGGGCTCGCCGCGCGCGCGGGTTCCGCATAATCAGTTATACGGTGGTTGTGCTGGCTGCGATCATGCCGGCGCTGGTCTGGAACAGTCTCAGTATTCCGGGTGACACCTGGAGTGAGCCTTCACTGCCGTTCCATGGCCCCATTGTGCTGATTGGCGGCATTCTGTTGCTGGAAGTGGCGCTCATCCTCTGGGTCAAGATGCTGCAATTCGGTAACGAGCGGGTATGGCGTCGGCGGAGGCAACCGGATCCCGTCGGGGAGCCGGAGCACGGCGGTTTCTCCCGGTCGTCGGTGGCTGATGACCCGGAGTTGTCTGTCCGCAATGGAGGCATCCCCCGGGTGCTGGTGGTGGACGATGATCCGATCAACCGGATGATTCTGCGCAAGCAGCTGATGAGGCTGAATGTTGACCCCGTCAGCGCCGCCGATGGCATGGAAGCACTGGATACCGTACAGCGGGGGCGTTGGGACATGATTCTCATGGACGGCCAGATGCCGCGTCTTGATGGGCCCGAAGCCGCACTGGAGATTCGTCTCCGGCAACTGCTGCCGCCGGATGTCCCCATCATCGGGATTACCACCAATGATACGCCCGAGTTTCGCCAGCGATGCCTGAAGGCGGGCATGCAGGCCTGCTATCACAAGCCCGTGCGCCGCTTCGTCATTGAAAAACTCGTGGATTTTTACATTCGTCAGAGTGTGGCAGAAGAGCCTGCCAATATCCTTCAGCGCAGCCGTACCCGTACGGGGCACGAGCCCGGCTTCCTGAACTTTTGATTGCTGCCCCCTGATCAGGTGTCCTGGTGTCCCGTCTGATTAATTCGTTGACCTGCTGCGTGACGCTGGGGCCTGCGGCGATTGACGTGCCGGTGCCGGGTGGATGCGGGCCGTGAACGGATTGTCATCCGGTCACCTGCCGGATGGTTTAACCTGTGGAGGCAGTGGCAGCGTGAGCCGGTTCCCGGCCAGTGAATGCGCCGGCGTATCCGATGCCCGATGACAGAGACTTCCGGAGGGGTGATGACAGACTGGCTTCTGGCCAACCCGCAGGCAGGGGGCGACGAACGTAATGAGGGCTTCTGGCGGGAGCACCTCGCCAAAGTTGGTCTGGATGGCGTCAGAGGCTGCGACCTGGACCGCCTGGACTGGGTCCGCGAGGTCATGCCAGGTGACCGCATCCTCGTGGCCGGCGGTGATGGCTCGGTGAACCGCGCGGCGGGGTTGTGTCTGGAGACGGGCGCCACCCTGGCGGTATTGCCCTCGGGCACCGCCAATGATTTCTTTCGCAACCTGGGTATCGACAACGACCCGGAAGCCATCTGCCAGGCTCTGGTCGAGTACAGCCCGCACCCGGTGGACGTGGCGGCGTTGGATGGCGGTCTGTGTCTGAACGTTGTTCATATCGGCCTGGGCACCATGCCCGCCCGGGATGCCAGCGCCAATGGTGACGCCAAGAAGCGCCTGGGCCAGCTCAGTTACCTGTTTTCCCTGGCCCGGCGCGTGTTCTCCAGGCGTGGGTTCCGGGCCACCATCACAACGGATACGGCGACCGTGGCCGGACGCTGGCTTTCCATCGCAATTGCCAATGGTGGCTATTTCGGGGGTGGCAGCAAGGTTCCCGGCGCCAGCCTTACCAATGGTGAACTGGTGGTGATTGCCGTGCGCCCTGCCTCGGTACTGACCCTGATGAGTGCGTTCATCACAACCCGCTTCCTGGGGCGCACGCCGAAAGATGAAAAGACCGTTGTGAAGTTGACCTGGCCGCATTGCCGGGTCACCACTCGCCATGTCAAGACGGTGACTGTGGATGGGGATGTGGCGGGCAAGACACCGGTTGCCGTTACCTGCCGCCCGGGCAGCCTGAAGGTGATCGGGGCGTTCGGGGAAAATGCCTGACGGACGCTTCAGTAGCCCGAGTAGGCTTCCGGGTGCCAGCCGGCGAACTGCCCGCTGACGGCATCCGGTTCCGACGGCACTCCGGTTGCCTTCAGCTCGGCGGTCAGGCGGTGATCGCGAAGTTCCTGAACCACCAGATCGAAGTCTGTTTCCGGATGTGCGCGGGCATTGGCCCGTGGCTGGTGGTCCTTGCGCAGCAAGGGGTAGGCCTCGGCGAGCGCCCCGGACACCCGCAGTATACTGATGTCATGGGCGTTGTGGTGAAGCCATGCCATTTCCCGCAGCGCGCGCCAGTGGGTCGGTGCCTTGTCGTGCAGGCGATAGATGACGCCGGCGTTATTGGCCGGGTCCGTTGGTATGATCACCAGTCGGGCGGTGGGGATCCGGTTCTGGTCAAACAGTGAGCCGCTGCCAAAGCGGGGTTTGACGGTCAGGCAAAGCTCCGGGAACTGCAGGTTCAGGTGTTCCATCTGGGCCAGAAAAAACGCCCCGAGACCGGGCTCAATGAACAGGTGACCGTAGAGAGGCTCACGGTCCAGAAAGGTGACGTCGCCGGTATCCCGGTAGCACTGCAGTGCCAGCATCGGGATCATCTCCCGCACCAGAATGCTGCGCAGCGCCCTTGGGTGGTCCCGCAGCCGGTAAGACAGGTCGATGGCCAGGGGTTGCCCGGTGTCCGTGCAGTAGCGGAACCGGCTCATCTGCCGCTCTGCAGCACTGTAGCTCACGGTGAAGGCGTCACTGCACCGCAGGGTGCCGTTGAAGTAACGTCCATTGCACAGGTCGAACAGCGCCTGCAGGTTGTCGCAGTCAATGGGGTCGGCGCCGGCTGGCATGGGCGTCGTCCTCCGTCTGGTGGGATTACACGCAATTATAGTGAATTGTAATTAATGATCAGTGCAGGTGCCGTAACAGCGCGTAACGCTTTGTGTCCCTGTGGTGCGCCTCGGGTACAGGCTGCGGCGGGAATGATGGGGGCAGGGAGCAGAGCGGCACTCGAAGAATGCAGAAGGGGAACCATGGCCCGGCGGCTTGCCTGCCGGGCCATTATCGTTGTTACCGGTAGGCCTTGAGGACCTCCTTGGCAATGGAATTGCGATGCACTTCGTCGGGGCCGTCCGCTGTCCGCAGGTGACGGGCATAGACCCACATGTCGGCGAGGGGGAAGTCCTCGGTATAGCCGCCGGCGCCGTGGGCCTGGATCGCCCAGTCGATCACCTTCAGCGCCATGTCCGGGGCGGCCACCTTGATCATGGCAATCTGCTGTTTGGCCACCTTGTTGCCGACCAGGTCCATCATCTGGGCTGCCTGCAGCACCATTAAACGGGTCTGGTCGATGGCAATGCGGCAGTCGGCAATCCGCTCGCGCCAAACGCCCTGATCTGCCAGCGGCTTGTGGAAGGCCACGCGGGACGTCAGCCGCTGGCACATGATCTCGAACGCCCGCTCCGCCTGGCCGATCACCCGCATGCAATGGTGAATACGACCCGGTCCGAGCCGCCCCTGGGCGATTTCAAAGCCCCGGCCTTCACCGAGAATCAGGTTGCCAGCGGGTACCCGCACGTTATCGAACAGGATTTCCGGGTGACCCTTGGGCGCGTGATAGTAACCGTACACCGGCATGTCCCGCACAATGGTCACGCCCGGGGTATCCTTGGGCACGATAATCATGGACTGCTGCTTGTGGCGGTCGGCGTTGTCCGGGTCCGACTTGCCCATCACGATAAAGAATTTCGTTTCCTCGGCACAGCCGCCGGTGATGAACCACTTGCGGCCATTGATCAGGTAGTCGTCGCCATCTCGCTGAATGAGGGTTTCGATGTTGGTGGCGTCGCTGGAGGCTACGGCGGGCTCGGTCATGGCGAAGGACGAGCGGATCTGGCCGTCCAGCAGGGGCCGCAGCCAGGTGGCCTGCTGCTCTTCGCTGCCATAGCGGGCCAGCACTTCCATATTGCCGGTGTCGGGGGCGGCGCAGTTGAACACTTCCGAGGACCACAGTACCCGGCCCATGATTTCCGCCAGCGGTGCATACTCCAGGTTGGTAAGACCAGGGCCATATTCCTCTTCCGGCAGGAACAGGTTCCACAGACCCTGGGCTTTTGCCTTTTCCTTCAGCTCATCAACAATGGGTACCTTGGCATAGGTGCGGCCACGTGCCTGATTGGCTTCTTTCTGTTGCTGGTAAACCTCTTCGTTCGGATAGATGTACTCGTCCATGAACGTCAGCAGTTGCTGGCGCAGTTCCTTGACCTTGTCGGAATACTGGAAATCCATAATCTGCCTCCGGGGCGTCGGCGGTTGTTGGTGGTGCCTGAACAGCGAACGCTGATCAGATCCTGTGCAGTGAGATCACTATGAAACCGGCGCCCCTATCAATCAACTGAATTATTCTGATAACAGAACATAAAAGATATTTATAGATACCTTAAAGGCAGCGGATTTATCCCCGGGCGGGGTGGCAAGACAGGCCTTCCTTCGACCATACTGAACACACATCCAACCTATTCTGAAACAAGTCTGAGGCGACGCATGACCAACGAAGAATTGCAGAAGCTGAAAGAACGGTATGTGGCAGCCGGCGCTGCCAGCCCGAACGAACAGTTTGCAGACCACGCCCGTAACGCCGAGCTGTGGGATGCCAACGGCAAGCGCATGATCGACTTTGCCGGTGGTATCGGTGTGCTCAACATTGGCCACCGCCATCCCAAAGTGGTCGAAGCGGTCAAGGCGCAACTGGACAAGCTGATGCATACCTGCCAGACCGTCATGCCCTATGAGGGCTATGTCAGGGTGGCGGAAAAGCTGAGCCAGGTGGTACCGGTACGCGGTCACGGCAAGGTGATGCTCGCCAACTCCGGTGCCGAAGCCCTGGAGAATGCGCTCAAGATAGCCCGCGCCGCCACCGGCAAGACCAACGTGATCTGTTTTGACGGTGGTTATCACGGTCGTACCTTCATGACCATGGCCATGAACGGCAAGGTCGCGCCCTATGCCACCGACTTTGGCCCCATGCCAGGCACGGTTTTCCGTGCGCCTTTCCCGGTGCCTTATCACGGCGTGTCCGAGGATGAGGCCCTCCGTGGACTGAAAATGGTGTTGAAAACCGATGCCAACCCGAAAGATACCGCCGCCGTGGTGATCGAGCCGGTGCTGGGTGAGGGCGGCTTCTATCCGGCTTCAACCAGCTTCCTGAAGAAGATCCGCGAAATCTGCGACGAGCACGGTATGCTGATGATCGTCGACGAGGTCCAGAGTGGCTTCGGCCGTACCGGCAAGCTGTTTGCCATCGAGCACAGCGGCGTTGAGCCGGACATCATGACCATGGCCAAGAGCATGGCCGATGGCATGCCGATTTCGGCTATTGTCGGCACCGACAAGGTGATGGATGCCTCCGGCCCCAATTCCCTGGGCGGCACCTACACTGGCAGCCCCACCGCCTGCGCGGCGGCTCTGGCAGTGATGGAAGTGTTCGAGGAAGAGGACATTCTGGGCAAGAGCCAGGCGCTGGGCGACAAGCTTGGCAAACGCTTTGCCCAGTGGCAGGAAAAGTTCGAACACGTGGACAACGTTCGCAATCTTGGCGCCATGGCCGCCATCGAGCTGGTGACCGACAAGCAGGGCAGGGAACCCCGGGCGGATCTCGCCGCCAAGGTGACGGCCTATGCCAAGCAGCACGGTCTTATCCTGCTCAGCTGCGGCATGTATGGCAACACCATCCGTTTCCTGATGCCGGTGACTATCGAGGACGACATACTCGATGAAGGCATGCAGATTGTCGAGGATGCCCTCGCCAGCCTGTAGACGTCCGTTGCCGACGCGTTAAAAAGGGCACCCGCTGCAACGGGTGCCTTTTTGCGTTCGGGACCCGGCCCCGCGGCTGCCTGGTTCCGGCTGCAGTGCCCGTTGGTGTCGGAACACCAGATGTCCAAACCGTCATCGAAACCCCTCCGCTTTGTCTTGCCCGGGTTGGCTCGCCATGTCATAAACGGGCCTGAGATTCTTTGGTGGGGGTATTGTCATGCGTCAGTCACATTCACGGGTAGCGGCCCTTGCACTTATCGCCGGCTTGCTGCTGAGCCTGCTCGCGTCGGCGGCGCAGGCATCACCGCTGGCGGAATCCGTGGTCCGGCTTTCGCCCCTGGGGGCGATTGCTGATCGTTCCCGGGCGATGTTGAAGGCCGGCATCCGTGACGGGCTGGCAGGCACCGGGCAGGTTGACCCCTTTGTGGCCGAGACCATTGCCGGCATTGGCAGCCGCGCGTTCGACCCCCGGCAGATCCGCTCCCGGCTGGCGGCGGATCTCTCCGAAGATCTGGATACCTCACAGCTGGAGGCGGTACAGGCGTGGTATCAGTCCGACCTGGGCCAGCGCATAGCCGGTGCGGAGGCAGACGCGGCCTCGCCGGCTGACTGGGAAGCCGTCAGGGCAGCGGCGCCCTCGTTGCGACAGCAATTCAATGGCACGCCCCGTGAGCAGCTGTTCGAGCGCTATAACCGCGCCACGCAAGCCACGGATACTGCAGTGGAAACCGCGATGGCCGTTCAGCTCGAACTTGCTGATTCCCTGGCGGCCTTGAGCAAAGACGAATCCGTTGAATCGGTACGTGCCCGGATCGAGGACAATCGCCCCGCCATCGAGGGCCAGATTCGGGAACAGGTGTATCTGACGTTCCTGTCCATGTACGAGCCATTCTCCGATCGGGACCTCGATGCCTATCTCGGGTTCCTGGAATCCACCGATGGCAAGGCTTATACCACCAGCGCCGGTGATGCGATCCACGATGCCATTATGGGACCGGTTTCCTCGGTGGGGAATCAGCTGGTCCGGATGCTGGAGCCCCGCTAGTGCCCCTTGCTGCACAGCCGTGCCGTGCCCATCGTCCGCAAAGGCACGCTGAAAGTCGACAAACCTGTATCAGGGAACACCCGTGAAGCTGGTGAGGATCACCCTGCGGTGGCTTTTCCTGCTGGTGTTACTGGGCCTCGGCCTGACCCTGGTGGTGCTGCTGCTCTTCCGTTTCGTGAACCCGCCCACCACCGCTTTCATCCTGGGATACCAGGTGGAATCCGGCTCGCTGTCCGGTGTCCGGAACAACTGGGTGCCTCTGGACGAGATTTCCCCCTGGATGCCGTTGGCTGTTATTGCCAGCGAAGACCAGCGCTTTCTGACCCACTGGGGCCTGGATACCAACGCCATCGCGACAGCGGTCAACGAGTTCCGGGGCGGTGAGGGCCTGCGTGGTGCCAGTACCATTACCCAGCAAACCGCCAAGAACCTGTTTCTGTGGGGCGGGCGAAGTTATGTTCGCAAGGGAGTTGAAGCCGCACTGGCGGTGGCCATGGACGGACTCTGGCCAAAGCGTCGGATTATGGAGGTCTACCTCAACGTGGCGGAGTTCGGGCCCGGACTATACGGGGTCGAGGCCGCCAGCCAGGTCCACTTTGGCGTGCCGGCGGATCAGCTGACCGCCACCCAGGCAGCGCGACTGGCAGCAGTGTTGCCCAACCCCAAGGTATTTGATGCCGGCAATCCCTCGCCCTACGTCCGGGAAAGGGTGTCCTGGATCCGGCGGCAAATGGACCAGTTGGGTGGCACCCGGCTGGTTGGCAACTTCTACTGATCCCGGTCACTCAGTACTTCTTTCTCGAAAAAGCCCAGCACTGTGATGGTCACCAGAGCAAAGGCCGCTGTAAGCCCGGCCAGAGGGAGGTTGCCCACACCGCTGGCAACACCCACAGCCCCGGCGATCCAGATGGACGCCCCGGTTGTAATGCCCTGTATGTGGCCCCGCGCCTGGATGATGGAGCCTGCACCCAGAAAACCGATCCCGCCAACAACACCCTCGACGATGCGGGTGGGATCAATACGCGCTGACGGGTCGCCCGTGGCCGTGGCATACAGAATCTCCATGCCGACCATGACAAAAGCGGCGGAGCCCATGGCCACCAGCATGTGCGAGCGCAGCCCGGCTGGCTTGCCCCGTAACTCTCGCTCAATCCCGAGTAAAAAGCCCAGGCCCGTGGCGATGGACAGGCGAATAAACAGGTCGATCAATGGCAGTTCGGACTGACCCATGGCTTTCTCCGTGAGAGTTTGTATTGATTATATTATCTGCATACGGCGACTGACTGCGAGCCGGGTTTCAGATACGGTAATTGTTGAAACGTATGCCCGGGAAAAGGCCGGCCCGGGGTTCGGGGGCCGGCAAAGAGGAGGAAGGACAGCCCGGCTGGGCCGGGCTGTTACTGCAGGGGAAGCGGTCAGATTCCCCGCTGGATGACGGCCCGGGTTACGGCATCGTTAATGGAGCTGACCGGGCTTTCCCGGCTAACCCAGGAGTCGCCGCCAAAGTGCTTCTGGAAGATTTTCTCCGCAGTACGGGTAGCCAGTGCCTGGGACGTCAGGGTGGGATTGGGCCCCCCGATGGCATTGGGCAATGCGGAATGGTCGGCAATGTAAAGCCCTTCCACCGCGCGGGCCTCGCAGTTTTCATCCAGCACCGAGTTGCGGGCACTGTCGCCCATGCGCATGGACGACTGCATGTGCAACAGGACCGGGTTCCAGTCCATACGGATAATCTTCGAGGCACCGCCGGCCCGCAGGATTTCCGCGGCACGATTGGTCAGGTAGTTGCGGTTACGGACGGTACGCCTCGAACGGTTGCGCTTTTCCATTCGCACCCTCGCCACCGGGCCATGCTCGTCAGTGAAGGCCTGGGATACGTCCACCCGGTTCTGGTATTCCACATCGTCATCGGTAAGGATCAGTACCGCCATCAGCCGATTGACATCGGACATCATGTCCTTGAGTTCGGTGCCATAGACCCGGCCGCTTTTGCCATCCCAGGACCCGGTGTTCGCCTGGCCATTGTCGTACAGGGAGCGGATGCCGGTATTGCTGTCGCTCAGGTTGTTGGCATGGATGGCCGGCATATTGGCGGTATTCTCGATGGAGCCGTAGCCGGGGAAGTCCGCCCGGGAGGAGGATGCCGCACCCTCGGTACCACCGACATCATGAGGAAACTGGCCCACCACCCAGTCCAGGGCATGGTCCGTGAGGCCCCGTCCGACCCAGCCGTTGAAGTCCGGCAACTCACTGTTGTGCCACAGCCTGGGGTTTTCGATACAGCCTCCGGCCATGATCACCACCCTGGCTTCCTCACTGTGAGTCTCGCCGGTATTGGTGTCGCGCCATTCCACACCCCTGGCCACGCGGCCCAGGCTGAACCGGGGACGATCGCTGATGATGCGGGTTACATAGGCGTCCGACAGCAGTGTGACGGCCTTGCCTCCCGGCTTGTACAGGTCGGCAGTGAGTGCCATGGGAATGTAGCTGTTGTCCGTGGAACGGCGGGCCTTCAGGTTCCGGGGCGCGCCTTTGGGAATCTGGCAACCCTGGAAACAGTGACCGCAAAAGGTACAGCCGGTGGCGTCGGGGTATCGCAATTGTGAGCTGTCCCGGGTTTTGCCGGCGTTGCCACCGGGTTGCAGGATGGCGTTTTCCTGGGGGCGGAAGCCGGCCCGGGTGACGTCCTTGCCGGTGAGGGGCGACAGGCCGGCAGCTTCCGCGCTGTCAAAGAAGGCCTTCTCCTTCTTGCCCATGGCCGCCGTCTGTACCGGCAGGGTGGCCTCGGTCCACTCATAGTAGGGCCGCATCTCGTCATAGGTGAAGGGGAAGCGGAAGCGGGTGTCGTAAAGGTTGCGGTCGGCGCCCCGGTAACCGGCAAATACGCCCGGCATGGCCCGGGGGCTGTTGCCGTAATAGTGCAGGGTGGTGCCGCCGACACCGGCTACCTGGGAGATGCTGCCCGGCTTCGTCAGTTCGCGGAACCAGCCGGGCCTGGTGGGGTCGGAAGGACCCACCCGGAACTTGCCCGTCAGGGTGCTGTTCATGTGGTTTTCAAGGTAGGACCATTCCTGTTCCGGATTGGCGTGGCGTGCGCCGGCCTCCAGCACCAGCACATCCAGGCCCCGCTCGGCCAGCTCCTTGGCGACTACGGGGCCACCGCCACCGGCGCCGATAATAATGACATCACGCATTGTCTGCACTCCTCCGTCCCTGGTAATAACCCATAAAATCATTGCCGCCATCAGGAATCGGCGGCGCATCCGGTTCGTAGCCACTGAGTACCCAGCCAAGTGGCCGCTCGGCGACGGTCAGGTTCTCCGGATCGAACACGGCGAACTCGTTATAACTGGCGAAGCTGGCAATCCGGATCACGAAAGAAATGAGCGCCTGCAGCACCCCCGGTGCCGCGTCCCGGAAAGCGGCGTCGGGAATCGTCCACCGCAAGGCATTCCTGAGCCACGAATTCTCACCGTCCAGGGCGGCCATGACCCGGCCCTTCTGTTCCCAGCTCAGGTTGGAGAAGGGCGCTACAAATGGCCCGCTGCCCGGCGGCTCAATCACCTGGTTGGCCACCAGATTCAGCAGCAGCGTCAGCATGATGGAGTTGGGCACGTCCCCTTCCAGGTACCGCCCGAGGGAGGCATCCAGGTTTTCCAGGACCCATTCGCCGTTGTCGCCGAGGTTGGCGGCGGCATCGTCGGGAATGGAAAGGGGAGCAGCGTCCAGGTAGGCACCGATGCCGTTCAGCAGCTGGTTCATGAACTGTGGCGGCAGGGGAACAACCCGGTCGATACCGCCGGCAAGATACAGGTCGGCACGGGTTCCGATGCCGCCGGGAATGCCGGTGGCGACGCCTTGCTGCTGGCTGTAGGGGTCATCACCGGGCACCGCAAAGGCCACCAGTCCGAAGAAGGTATCATTGCGCAGTGCTTCCAGCGCGGCCCTGAGCTGTTCCGTGGTCCACTGGACATCACTGTTGTCCAGGTCGGCATGGGCCCTGCCGGGCACCAGCAGGCCCGGCGCTACCGCGGCGGCAGCGCCGAGGACTCCGGAGCCCACCAGCACCCGGCGGCGACCCGGATTCAGCGGGTGGTTGAGTGTTTCTCTCTCTCGTTTCACGAACGCCTCCTTGGCATGCTTCAAAATAGGGGTGGCTTACAGATCCTCTTCAGGGTTCTTTAGCACCCTCTATATTATGCTTTTACAATGAGACGTTATTGTTAGGAGTCTCACTTAAACGTGAGGCAAAACTTGATCGACTTGCCTGATTTGCGGGGGCAGGTGAATCTCGGGTAATTCAGCGTTCAGAAAGGGGTCATGGAGCAGGGGAGATCTGCGGCCAGGGGTTCAGCAGGCCAAGGGAGCCGATGCCCGGCAGTTTGATGGCCAGATGCCGGGGGTCAACGCCCAGAGACAGGCCGAGCACATTCAGTTCAAGGCCTTCCCGCACCCCCGCGAGGATGCCGAAGTAGCCCCCGGCGGACAGCTGGTAGCCGACACCTGAAGGCGTCTGGGCGAGATAGTCGTTGCCAAGATAATCCTTGCCGATGGCGGTATTGGGCAGGTTGACATCAAGCCCCGGAACCCGGCGGATAACCCAGGCCACAAAGGTATTGCTGTTGGGGCCGGGCCAGGCTTCATAGGTGTCGGGGTAGGGGTAGTCGGCAATGGCCTGCTCGATGTCGGGAATCAGTTGCGAGGCGGCGTGTCCCGAAATGCTGGCCAGCAGTTCCGGTGGCGATCCGATGTACCACACTCGTGGTTGCTGCGACAGAAAGGTTCTGATCGCAGGTGTAGCTCAGCGGCGGGTGGCAGAGTCCAGAGCGTCACTGATCGCACGGGCCTCGGCTTCGAGGACCCGGTAAAGCAGCGAATTGCCCTGTTTGCTCGCGGCAACGAGCTGTTTCTGCTTGTTTTCGTACAGCCGGTGGAGAAGATCCGCCTGCGGGCTTGAGGTGACAACGGTCATGACGACTCTCCGGTGGTGTCAGCTTGTTTTACGAACAGCCGGTAAACTGGCGTCTGCAGGGAATGGAGCATAAACCGGGCCAGCGAGGCACAAAGCGCGTCAACAAGGCATCTTGTCGTGATTCAGGTAGCATGCGGTGCGATGAATGCGCCGGCAAAACGCCGGAAAGCGCCGTATAGTGACCCTGGGGGTCAACTCCGACGGTAATCAGTGAGGTAACCAGTGCCGGATTTATTTACAGATCAGGATGTGCTCAGCGCACCCGGAGAGCCGGAACAGCTGGGGCCGGGAGCCTTCCTTTTCCGGCAATATGCCACGCCCCTGGCCGGCGAGCTTCTGGACGGCATCCGGGCGGTATCCGCCCTGTCTCCCTTTCGCCAGATGATGACCCCGGGTGGTCGCCGGATGTCGGCTGCCATGACCGGCTGCGGCGACGTCAGCTGGGTGACCGACCGTCGCGGCTACCGGTACAGCGAGGTGGATCCGGAAACCGGCAAACCCTGGCCGGCCATGCCGCCAGCATTTTCGGGGCTGGCCCGTGACGTGGCCGAAAGAGCTGGTTTTGCAGGATTCGAACCCGATGTCTGCCTGATCAACCGTTATCGTCCCGGCGCCCGCATGGGACTGCATCAGGACAAGGACGAGCAGGATCTGCAATGGCCCGTGGTGTCGGTGTCACTCGGGCTGCCCGCGATATTGCTGTGGGGTGGCCTGAAACGGGGTGGATCTCCCGCCAGGTTACGGCTGGAACATGGGGATGTGCTGGTATGGGGGGGAGAGGACCGGCTGCGATACCATGGTATTGCGCCGGTCCCGGATGGCCGGTGTGATGCCACCGGTCATGTCCGCTTCAACCTGACTTTTCGCCGGGCCCGGTAGCGAGGGCCCGATTGCAAAAGGCTCCTGGTATCAGGAGCGGCTGGTAACCTCCAGCAGATGGTAACCAAACTGCGTACGGATCGGACCCATAACGGTATTCAGTTCGCCGTTGAACACAGCCTTGTCGAATTCCGGAACCATCTGACCGGGGCCGAATGAACCGAGATCACCGCCATTGCGACCGGATGGGCAGCGGGAGTGTTCACGGGCGATTTCGGCGAAATCCTGTCCGTTCTCGATGGCCTGCTTGAGTTCATCGCACCTGGCTTCGGTTTCAACGAGAATATGGCGGGCGGTAGCCTGTGTCATGATCAGTTTCCTGTTCTGTGTATGGAACCGGAATGCTGCCTGCCCCATGTGCCCGTGGCAAGTCTTTTTGCGTTCCGCCAGTCCCGTTGGGCCTTGCCGGCCGGTTTTCTGCCGTTAGCCTGCAGCCGGACGATTGGGCCGGGTATAAAGCGAGATACGGTGCTGGGCGGTATGCATCCAGCGAGCCACCATTTTCACAGCTTTCCGGGCGGCCAGGCGGGTATATTCCCGGCGAACCTCAACGGCGTTGTGCAGCACGGTGGAGGGGACGGGGGTGGTTACTACGGCGCGATCTTGCATACGTCTTACCTCCTCAGGTTGGTTTGATTGCATGAGTCGTTGCCTCCCGGCGGATAGTTAACGTCCTATTCGTCAGGGTGTGCGTATTTTGACCGCTCTCATCCGCAGTTTAAATACGTTAAACTCCATAGTTCCGTTGCAAATTTGCAGTAATATGAGACACCGGTACTGAATATGGACTGGGATTACCTGAGATACGTACATGCGCTGACTAATGGCGGCACTCTGGCCAGGGCCGGAGAATTGCTGGGGGTGCACCAGACCACCGTGCTGCGGCGGCTGGACCAGATGGAAGAAGAACTGGGTGTTCAACTGTTCGAGCGCAACCGGGACGGCCTGGCACTGACCCCCGCCGGCGACCTGGCGTTCCGGGAAGCAGACCGGTTGTCGGTGGATATGGAAAACCTCGAACGCCGCCTGGTGGGGCAGGAAGCCCAGCCGGAGGGCCGGGTCCGCCTTGCCACTACTGACAGTCTGCTTAACGGGCTGCTGGCCCCCCTGCTGGCAGATCTGCTTGTCGACCATCCGGGCATCGAACTGGAGGCTATTTCCAGCACGGATGTGGCCGGTCTGACCCAGCGCGACGCTGACCTGGTATTAAGGCCCACCAACCAGCCGCAACAGACCCAGGTGGGCGCGCGTATTGGCTGTATCGAGTCCGCCATTTACGGTAGCCAGGCCTATCTTGACCGGCACCCGTTCGATGAATCCGATCTGCCCGGTACGCACGTATGGGTTATTCCGGACGACAGTTTCGTGCATCTGGCAACGGGCCGCTGGTACCGGCGAAACCTGCGCCGGGCGACGGCAACCCTGCGGTGCAACAGTCTGCTGGGAATGTGCGGCCTGATCCGGTCGGGTGGCGGCCTGGGGGTATTACCCTGTTACCTGGGCGACCGCACCGCTGACCTGAAACGGTTGTCCAGCCCCCTGGAAGGAGAGAGCATTGACCTGTGGTTGCTGGCGCAGCAGGACTCGCGCAGGATGGCCCGCATCCGTGTGGCACAGAACTTTCTCACCGACAGGCTCATGTCTCTGCAGCCATTATTGGATGGACGGCAGACAACCGGAGACCGGTCATGAGATCCATGCGTCCCACAACACGGTCGGTTCCCATGCCCTGCCATGGACCCGAGCCGGCAGAGCAGGCCGCCGCAGAGGCCGCGGGGCAGCTGGCGGACTATGTTCACCGCCATCCCCGGCTGCTGGTGCTGACCGGGGCGGGGGTCAGTACGGATTCGGGCATTCCCGACTATCGCGACGCCCGGGGTGCCTGGAAGCGCCGTCAGCCCGTACAGCACAGTGCCTTTCTGTCAGACCCGGCGCTTCGCCAGCGTTACTGGGGGCGAAGTCTGCTGGGCTGGCCGGTGATTCGCAACGCCACCCCGAACCTGGCTCACCAACATCTGGCGGAACTGGAACGCCTTGGCTACACCAACCTGCTGGTCACCCAGAATGTTGACCGGCTGCATCAGAAGGCCGGCAGCCGGGCGGTGATCGATCTGCACGGTCGTGCGGACCAAGTGCTGTGTATGGACTGCGCTTATCGCTGTGACCGGGATCAGGTCCATGAGTGGTGTGCCGAGCTGAATCCCGGGTTTCTTCATCTCACTGCTGGCGTTGCTCCCGACGGGGATGCGGATCTGGAGGCGGATTTCAGCCGCTTTCGCGTTGCCGACTGCCCCCACTGCGGCGGCATCCTGAAACCGGATGTGGTGTTTTTCGGAGACTTTGTGCCCGGAGAGCGCGTCAACCATGGGCTGGACCATCTTCGTCAGGCGGACGGCTTGCTGGTGGTGGGGTCATCGCTGATGGTGTATTCCGGGTTGCGTTTCTGCCGCTATGCCAGGGAGTGGGGCAAACCCATGGCAGCGCTCAATCTCGGCCGCACCCGTGCCGATGACATGCTGGATCTGCGCCTGAATGCCGGCATCACCCAGACCCTCTCCCACTGTCTGGATTTGCTGACACCCTGACGGTCAGCCACAAAAAAGGCCCGGCAGAAACTGCCGGGCCAAACGACACTCTGCAAGCAGAGTGTTACCCCCAACGTTCGCCGGAGTCCTTTCCGGCTCTGGCCACCTTCCCCTGGCGGCGCAGGTTTCAGAGACCCCGGTTGATCACGGCCTGGGTGACCACGTCATCAATGGAGCAGATCGGGCTTTCACTGCCGACCCAGGCATCGCCGTCAAAGTACTGCTGGAAGATCTTCTCGGCAGTACGGGTGGCCAGCGCCTGGGTGCTCAGGGTCGGGTTGGGCCCGCCGAGAGAGTTCGGCAGGGCCGAGTTGTCCGCAATGAACAGGCCTTCCACGGCCCGTGCTTCACAGTTCTGGTCCAGCACCGAGTTGCGGTGATGGTCACCCATGCGCATTGAGGAGTGCAGGTGCAATAGTACCGGCGTCCAGTCGGTGCGAATGATTTTCTTCGCGCCGGCGGCCCGCAGGATCTCCGCAGACTTGTTGGCCAGGTAGTCCCGGTTGCGCTGGGTGCGACGTGAACGGCGACGCTTGTCGATGCTGACCCGGGCCACAGGGCCATGGTCATCCTCGAACACGCGGGAGACATCCACCCTGTTCTGGCGTTCCACGTCATCGTCGGTCAGTACCAGGATGCTCATCTGACGGTTGATGTCTGACATCATGTCCTTGAGCTCGGTACCAAAGACACGGCCGGCCTCGCCGTCCCAGGCGCCCCGGGAGCCCAAACCATTGGTATAGGCACCGCGGATGCCGCTGTCGCTGAGAGCCAGGTTGTTGGCGGCTGCGCCCGGCGTGTTGGCGGTGTTCTGGATGGCGCCATAACCCGGGAAGTCGGCACGGGACGAACAGGAGGTACCCTTGGCACCGCCCACGTCGTGGTCGAAGATGCCGGTGACCCAGTCCAGAGCATGATCGGTCAGGCCACGGCCTACCCAGCCGTTGGGATCGGGCAGGTCGCTGTTCATCCACAGGCGCGGGTTCTCGATACAGCCGCCGGCCATGACCACAACTTTCGCGTCCTCGCTGTGCACTTCACCGGTATTGACGTCGCGCCATTCCACACCGGTTGCCTTCTGCATGCGACGACCCCAGCGACGGTCGGACAGAATGCGGGTGACATAGGCATCGCTGACCAGGGTGACGGCCTTGCCGCCGGACTTCCACAGGTCCGCCGTCAGCGCCATCGGCGTGTAGCTGTTATCGGTAGAACGACGGGCCTTCAGGTTGCGCGGCGCGCCCTTGGGCAACATGCAGCCCTGGAAGCAGTGGCCACACAGGGTGCAGCCCGTGGCATTGGGGTAGTTCAGCTGTGATGGATCGCTGGTCTGGCCGGCGGTGCCTCCGGGTTGCAGTATGGCGTTTTCCTGGGGGCGGAAACCGGCATGGGTAACGTCCTTGCCAGTGATCGGTGTGAGGCCTGCTGCCGCGGCACCATCGAAAAAGGCTTTTTCCTTGGTACCCATGGCCGCAGTCTGTACCGGCAGGGTCGCCTCGGTCCACTCGTAGTAACCACGCATTTCGTCGTAGCTGAACGGGAACTTGTGGCGATGGTCGTACATTCGGCGGTCACGACCACTATAGCCGGCGAACACGCCTGGCATGGCGCGGGGGCTGTTGCCATAGTAGTGCAGGGTGGTGCCACCGACACCGGCCACCTGGGAAAAGGAGCCCGGGGTGGTCTGCTCACGGAACCACGCCGGTTTGGCCGGGTCCGAGGGCCCGAAGCGCAGCTTGCCGGAAAGCGAGCTGTTCATGTGGTTTTCCAGGGCGGACCACTCCTGCTCCGGGTTGGCATGGCGTGCGCCCGCCTCAAGCATCAATACATCCAGGCCGCGTTCGGCCAGTTCCTTGGCGACTACGGGGCCACCGCCACCGGCGCCAATAATAATCACATCACGCATCAGACACTCCTCCGACCCTGGAAATAACCGATAAAGTCGTCGCTACCGATACCGCTTGGCGGTGCATCGGGCGCATATTGGCTCAGAACCCAACCCAGCGGACGCTGGGCCACTTCACGGGTGGCCGGGTTGAACACGGCAAACTCACAGTAACTGCCAAAGCCACTGACGCGCAGCATGAACGATATCATCAGGTTGAGTACGCCAGGGGCGGCTTCCCGGTAATGCCAGTCGGGGATGGCCCAGGTGATGGCTCGCCTCAGCCAGGAGTGCTGGTTTTCCAGTTCCTCGAATACCCGGGCTTTCTGATCCCAGGACAGGTTGGCAAAGGGTGACGGGAATGGGCCGTCGATGGAGCCGGCAACACGGGTTGCGGCCAGGTTCAGCAGCAGTGCCACCAGCACCGAGTTGGAGACTTCGCCTTCCAGGTACTCGGTGAAGGTGCGGTCGAGGTTTTCCAGAATCCACTCACCGTTCTCGCCCACGTCTTCAGACGCCATCTCGGGGATGTCCATGGGAGACAGGCGCAGGTAGGTGGCGATGGAGGCCAGCATCTGGTTCATGAATGCCGTCGGCATGGGCACCAGCAGATCGGTGCCACCGGACAGGTAAAGATCCGCCCGGGTGGTGATACCACCGGGATAGGGCGTGCTGACACCCTGGTACTCGGAGTAGGGATCGTCGCCGGGAACGCCAAAGGCAATCATGGCAAAGAAGGTATCGTCCCTCAGTGCATCAAGCGCCGTGCGCAGTTGTTCGACGGTCCAGTCAACGGGTTCAACGTTTTCCTCCGGGTGACCCCAGCCCCAATGGCCACGGCGCCACCCTGCGAACGCCATGCCGGGGTTCACTGCGGCTGCCGCACCAAGCAGGCCGGAGCCTATCAGCAACTGCCGCCTTCCGGAATTGATGGGTACATTGGACGGTTTGTCTTCTGACACAGGCACCTCCCTCTCATCACTTCTCGGGCCCACTGGAGATGGCTGTGCCGGCCACCGGGCCCTGTTTTTATTGGAGAAACTCCAGTTTCTCTCATATCGGGTTACCGGTGCTTAACCGGAACCTGTACAGCAAGGCTAACGGTTAATTAAGACAAAACCAGTAAATGTCTCGAAAAATATGACATGTCTTACATCAAATATTTCTTGTTGAGACACGGTCATCGTTTTTTGGCCTGAGAGGGTCGGTGACGTCATGGTCGTGTCGCTCCTGACGTCATAGAAGGCTTTTTCCGGGCTCATTGAGCAGACCAATTAAAAAAATGGATGTTTTGGGTCTATCTTGAAAATAGACGGATAAACTCTACGGTATGTCAGGAGGGACAAGTTCATGGAGCTGTTAAAACAAACTGGCAAGGCGAGGGTTGCAGGTCGGTCACCCCTTCAGGACTATCTGCGGGAGCTTCTGGCAAAAGCCGATATTGACCTGGGCGGAGACCGGCCCTGGGATATGCAGCTTAATGCTCCCGACGTTCCCGAACGTATCTTTGCGGGCGGCAACCTGGGACTGGGCGAGAGTTATATGGACGGTGCCTGGGAGGCGCAGGCGCTCGACGAATTCATTTACCGGCTACTGCGCGCCCGTCTGGCCCAGCAGGTAAGACCGAGGCGGTTGCTGCTGCATTACCTGAAGGCTCGCCTGTTCAACCGGCAGACCGTCTCGCGGGCAAAGGAAGTGGGTGAGCGGCACTATGATCTCGGTAACGAGTTCTACGGGGCCATGCTGGACGCCCGCATGACCTACACCTGTGGCTACTGGAAGGACGCCACGACGCTGGACGAGGCCCAGGAAGCCAAACTCGACCTGATCTGCCGCAAATTGCAGCTGGAACCCGGCATGCGGGTGCTGGATATCGGCTGTGGCTGGGGAAGTTTCATGGCCTATGCCGCCGAGCATTACGGGGTGGAGTGTGTCGGTATCACCATCTCCCGTGAGCAGACCGAGCACGCCCGCCGGCAGTATCCGGAGCTGCCTCTCGAGTTTCGGCTGCAGGACTACCGGGACGTGGATGAGACCTTCGACCGCATCGTCAGCATCGGCATGTTCGAGCACGTTGGTCAGAAGAACTACCGGACCTATATGGAGGTGGCCGAGCGCTGTCTGAAAGATGGCGGCCTGTTCCTGCTGCACACCATCGGCAAGAACCAGCGCTCCCATGGCAATGACCCCTGGATAGACAAATACATCTTCCCCAACGGCGAGCTTCCCTCCATTGGCCAGATCGGCGATGCGGTGGACAACCTGTTCGTGGTGGAGGACCTGCACAACTTTGGCCCGGACTATGACAAGACGCTGATGGCCTGGTACCGCAATTTCGAGGAGGCCTGGCCCCGGTTCGCCGACGAGCTTGGCGAGCGTTTTTTCAGGATGTGGCGTTATTACCTGCTGTCCTGCGCCGGCGCCTTCCGGTCCCGGGACCTCCAGTTGTGGCAATGGGTTCTGTCCAAGGGTGGCACCGGCGGTGTCTACCCCCGGGTGGTCTGACAGGACTCTGCTCAGCAGGCTGCACCTGCCGGTCGGAACATCGCCCCCCGGCAGGCGACGGTCAGCATCCCGCACCTGGTCTGGATCTGATGGCTGGCCTGTGCGAGGCTGTCGCCTCCACGCCCACAGGCCAGTCGGGGTTCTTCGGACCCTGGCCCGTTGTCCATCAGAAGAGTGAGAAGTCATGCTTGCCAGTCAGGTCGAATCCCGGGAATTTCTGTTCCAGTTATTTGACGTCCTCGATACCGGTGCTCTGGCCGCCCGCGAACGCTATCAGGCCCATTCGGACAGCTCCCTCCGGGCCGTGGTGGAAACCTTTGGCCGGCTCTCGGCAGGTCGCAGCGGTGCCGGTGACGAGCGGGCGGAAGCGTTGGCGGGCGACTCCGTTGGCGTGGTGCCGGAAGTCATCCTGACGCTGGGTAATGCCCTCTACGAAACCGCCGGCCAGCAATCGCGCCTGTTCCGTACCCGTTCGGAAGACCTGATAGCCGCGCCCATGGCCGCATCTGTCAGTGCGTGGCAGGACTACCGGACATTGCTGACAACCCTCGACATGGCGGATCTGGACGCACCGGAATCGGCGGATCTGCGAGGTCGGTTGCTGGTGGCGAAAAGTCGCAGCGAGGCTGCCCTGGCCATGGGATTGTATGGCGCCTCCCTGGCTGAGGACGTGCAAAGCCACCCCGAGGCGGACCAGCGAGCGAACAGCGAACGCCTGCTGGCATTCCTCGAACCGTTGCTTGCCTGGTGGCCACGGCACGCCGCGTGGCTGACCTCAGTGAGCCTGGGAAGGGCGCGCGATGCCAGCCAGATCCCTGATCCTGATGAATCCGGCCGCCTTGCGCGGGAATTCCTGGGTCAGCGGGTGTGGCAGCATCAGAGTCATGGCCTGCAGTTGTTCCTGCAGTCCCTGCAGAAGGATCTGGAGGCCGCCACCACCCAGGACACCCAACAGTGGGCTCTGTCTTTGAGTGAAACCCTGCAACGGGCGGTGAAGGTCACCCAGGGCCTGGGGCAGGGCCTGCAGGGCGGGGCCGGAGACCGGGTGCTGGCCAACGCCAGCCGTTACCTGCATCTGTTCGGCGAGATGCTGGCGGGCTGGATGTGGCTGCAACAGGCCAATGCCGCGGCGCGCCTGCTGGCGGAAGCCGGGCCTGGCGAGGAAAGCTTCTGCCTGGGCAAGCTGCAGGCGGCCCGCTACTTCTTCCACTGGACCCTGCCGGAAGTGGCGCAGGACCTGGTGCTGCTGCAGAATCAGGACACCACCTGTCTGGACATGCGGGCAGGCTGGTTCTGATTCCCCCGGGCCGGCCTGTGGTTCAGGCAAACACGCCGATCAGAATAATGCCCAGAATGATCCGGTAGGCTACGAAGGGCATCATGCCGATACGCTTGATGAAGGCCAGGAAGAAGTGGATGCACAGGTAGGCGGACACCGCCGACAGCAGGGTGCCCGCCGCCATGGCGCCCCACTGGATGGGGGCCGACGTTTCCACCAGGTCCTTGATCAGCAGGGCGCAGGCCAAAACGATCACCGGAATCGACAACAGGAACGAGAAGCGCGACGAAGCTTCCCGGTTCATGCCCATGAACAGGGCGGCGGTGATGGTGATGCCGGAGCGGGACGTGCCCGGGAAAAGTGCCACCGCCTGGGCGCAGCCGATTACCACCACGTCCTTCCAGGTCATCTGGTATTCCGAGCGACTGCCACGATGACGCAGGTCGGCCCAGGCCAGCGCCACCCCGAACACGATCAGCCCGGCAGACAGGTACAGCGGTGACCTCAGTACGGTTTCAATGGTGTCCTTGAACGCCAGGCCGGCCAGCCCCACCGGTATGGTGCCCAGCAATACCGCCCAGGCCAGCCTGGCGTCAGCGTCCGGCTTGCGGGTGTGCAAGGAGCGGAACCAGCTGCCGGTCATGTCGGTCAGCTCTCTGCGGAAGTACAGCACCACCGCCAGCAGGCTGCCCAGGTGGAGCGCAACGTCGAAGGCCAGGCCCTGGTCCTGCCAGTCAGTCAGTACCGGCACCAGAATCAGATGGGCAGAGGACGACACCGGAAGGAATTCGGTAATTCCCTGTACCAGGGCGAGGATCGCAACCTGAAGCCAGTCCATGGATCATCCTGTTAAGTGGTGAGGTGGAGGGGAGTGGTAACCTGTTGAATCGGGGCTATTCTAAACAAAACGCCGGGCAGGGAACAGACAACAGGCGCAAACGGCTGACAGGTGCCCGTCCCGGCGCCCACGGTTTCTGGAAAATACCGTCAAAGTGATCCAGACTTGCATCACTACCAACAAGAATTATCCAGCATGGCGTTTTTCCAGGAATTCGCCGTTTTCGGTTTCGCTCACCACAGGCAAGAGTATGGCGAACGCAAGGCCCTTACTGGAAACTTCCCTCAGGACGAAACTGACCCATTACATCCTCCAGCAGCAGATTGTTGAACTGGTCTACCGGGATGCAGCAGGCCAGATTCAGGTCGTACATTCACGTATCCGGGATCTGTTCACCCGTCCGGGGGGCGACTTTATCGCCCTGGACAAGGGCGTACTGCTGGCCGTGGATCACATCCTGATTGTCGATGGTTATAACCTCAACGGTTATTGACATCCGGTAACCTGGTGGCAATGCAATTTATACAGGTAGTGTCCTAGTATCGGTGGTGGCTACACGGCAAACATGAACCCTGTCTCGATGTTTTCGGGGCTGGCGTAATATCACCAACCAAAGCCGTATTTTCACTAACCAAAAGGAATGACCTGATGAAAAAGCTGACGCTGAGTTTCTTCACACTGATGCTGGTTCTGGGGCTGGCTGCCTGCAGCGACGACAGCGAAGAAGGCGCGGATTTTGGCGAGGCTGCCGAGAATGTTGAGGAAATGGGCGAAGACGCAGCCAGTGCTACCGAGGAGACCTTCGAGGACGCAACCGGCACGCAGGAAGGCCCGGTAGAGGGCGCTGCCGAGTCCGCCTCCGATACCGCTGATGAAATGGGTGAGGAAATGGAGGAAGCCGGCGAGGAAGTGGATGAATCCATGAACTGAGTGACCCGGTAAACCGGTTCGCAGTATCTTCGTTTCGCATTACCTTTGTGAGAAAAGGCGGGTTCCGTTGGGGGCCTGCCTTTTCTTTTTTTGGGGCCGTCATGGATCCGGCGCCAGCATCATATAGTCATCTATTGTACGCAAAAGTGACAATATTTCGTCACCGTCCTGTAAAGTTTCCCGCCCATCCTGTGGTTTCCACAACCTCTGATCATCAGAAGTGAGAGAGACTATGACTATAAAAGACCAGAACGCACCCAGCCTGATCAAGCTCGACCCCGAACACGAACCCGTTGTGAACCACAGTGACAACCAGCCCTTTCATCAGGTGCTTTCCTCCCGTATGCAGCGCCGGACCGTCATGAAAGGCACTATGGGCGCCGCCCTGGCGGGATTCATGGGCCTGTCCCTGGCCGGTTGCGGCAGTGACAGTGATGACGACGATGATAACGGTGCAGGTGATGGTGGAAACGACGGCGGCGGCAGCGAGTCACTGACGCTGGGCTTCGAGCCTGTGGCGCCCACCGACGCCAACCAGATAACCGTACCTGCCGGCTATACCGCCACCGTCTTCCTGCCCTGGGGAACCCCGGTGACCGGTGCCTATCCGGACTTCGACCTGCAGGCCAATAACACCGGCGAGCAACAGGAGCAGCAGGTAGGCATGCACCACGATGGCATGCACTACTTCCCCATCGATGTGAATGAGGGCGGCAGCAGTTCCACGGAAGGCCTGCTCGTCGTCAACCACGAGTATATTGACCAGAACGCCGCTCACCCCAATGGCCCCACTACCCTGGAAAATGGTGACCGCCCGGCGGATGAAGTACGCAAGGAAATCGCCTCTCATGGCATCACCGTGGCCCACATCAAGCGGGACAGTAACGGCCAGTGGGACCTGATGCAAAGCGCCTACAACCGTCGTATTACCGGTGCTACCCCCATGGATCTGCGCGGCCCGGTGCGCGGCGCCGCCAAGGTGATTACCCCCTACAGCACCAACGGTACCCGCACCCGCGGCACGCTCAACAACTGTGCCCATGGGGTAACGCCCTGGAATACCTACATGATGGCCGAAGAAAACTGGCACGGCTATTTCGTTACCCGGGATGAGCCCAAGCCGAAGGAGTACCAGCGTGCGGGTGTCGGCACTGAATCCCGTTACGACTGGGAACTGGCGGACAGCCGCGCCGATGAGTACGTCCGCTTCGACGCCACCAGCACCGGGGCCTCCGCCACCGACGATTACCGTAACGAGCCAAACGGCTTTGGTTTCATGGTCGAGTTCGATCCCTTCAAGCCGGAATCTGTTCCCCAGAAACGGACCGCGCTGGGCAAATTCGGCCACGAGGGCGTGATTTTCGCGCCGGCAACCGAGGGCGAGCCGGTCGTGTGCTACTCCGGCGACGACCGTCGCTTCGAATACATCTACAAGTTCGTCTCGGCCCAGCCCTACCGTGCCGATACCGCCAATGGCAGCCTGCTCGACAATGGCACCCTCTACGTCGCCAGATTCAACGACGACGGTTCCGGGGAATGGCTGCCCCTGTCCATGGACGACGCTGGTTTTGTTCAGAAGATGGAAGCCGCCGTTGGTACCCAGGTCGGTGATATCCAGTTCGACGAGGCCTTCGCCAATCAGGCGGACCTGCTGCTGAACACCCGTCTGGCAGCGGACATTGCCGGCGCCACGCCCATGGACCGGCCCGAATGGGGGGCCGTGGATCCGCTGACCAGGGAGGTCTACTTTAACCTGACCAACAACAGCCAGCGCGAGGAAGACGATACCGACCCAGCGAACCCCAACGGCCCCAACCCCTGGGGTCACATCATTCGCTGGAAAGAGGCCGGTGGCGATCAAAGCGCCACTGAGTTTGAATGGGACATCTTCGTGTTTGGCGGCGAGTCCGGCACCCAGACTGTGGTGGACGGCGACGTTGTGGTCGAGCTGGACGAGAGCAACCAGTTCAACAGCCCGGATGGTCTCTGGTTCGATGCTGATCGTCGCCTGTGGATCCAGACCGATGGTCGCTGGGGCGACCCCTGGGGCAACAACATGATGCTGGCGTCCAACCCGGATACCCGGGAAATCAAGCGCTTCCTGGTGGGTCCCAGCAACTGCGAGGTTACCGGTGTTGTTACCACGCCGGATCAGACCAGCATGTTCGTGGGTATCCAGCACCCGGTTGCCTGGCCTGAAGAGTCTGCAGAGGGCCACCCCCGCTCTTCCTGCGTGGTGATCACCAGGGACGATGGCGGCGTCATCGGCGCCTGACCCCATGGCGAGCCCCTGAGCAGATCCAGGGGCTCTTGCCGATAGCATTGCCGGCCCTCGTGCCGGCTTTTTCGTTGGTGAGAATCGGGAAAAGTGAATCCATGTAAATTATATGCCTGCTTTCACTAAAGTCGGATTCCTTCGGCGTGACTTTGTCGTATGCTGGCCTGACTATAATTCGAACAATACCAATAAATAGTGAGGTCCAGATGGGTATGCCAAACCGGTTTGCTGTGGTAACCGGGCTGTTGTCGCTGTTGGTGGTTTGTGTGGTGGCAGGGGTGGCGAGCCACCTCAGTGCCGGTGAGCCATGGCTGGTTACCCTGGTGTCCGCGATCGCTGCGTTGCTCATGGGTAGCCTTTGGTGGCTATGGGCAATGTTGCCCATGCTGCGGGCGACTCACCAGCTTGCCCGGGGTGAGCTGGACCGCAGTCATCCCTGGTATCCACGCTTCGAACCACTGCTGGAACAGGCGGCGACAGGCCGGACACTGACCGACACCCTGTCGTCATCGGCCGACCAGAACGCCGTGTCTGCTGCCGAAGTGTCCTGGGCCGCCGACCAGCTCAAGCAACGCCTCGACCGCCAGGTGAGTGAAATCCGGCAAATGACAGACTACGCCGGCCAGGTGACGGAAACCGTGCGTGACAGTGCCCGCAAGGCCGGCGAGGCGGCCGAGCGCGCCCAGGGCGCCAGCCGGATCAGCGGCGATGGTCGCGGCGCCCTGGAGTCCGCAATCGGTGATATTCGCAAGGTGCACCAGCAGTCGGAGCAGAACCTGTCGCTGATCCGTGACCTGAACGACAAGTCCGACCAGATCCAGGGTGTCACCTCGGTGATCGAGGCCATCGCCGAACAGACCAACCTGCTGGCCCTGAATGCCGCGATCGAAGCCGCCCGTGCCGGGGAGCAGGGGCGGGGGTTTGCGGTGGTGGCCGATGAAGTCCGCAGTCTCGCCTCACGAACCACCGAGGCCACCGCCGAAGTGGCAGGGGTATTGACGGGGATACGGCAAGCCACGGCCAGCATCGTCGATGGGGTGGAGCGGTTGTCCGATTCCGTGGACCGGGGGTTACAATCAGTTGAGTCGGTGTCCGGAAGCCTGGAGCGTATCGGCCATGAGGCAGACCAACTGGAGGGTGAGGTCTTTGCCATTGCCGACAGTGACCGTGAGAACGAACGTAACCTGGAGCAGATTCTTCAGGGAGTGGAAACCCTGCGGGACGAGATGTCGGAAAGTGATCGTGGTGTCGGCGAACTGGCGACCCAGGCTGCCCGCCTGATGGATCTTGCGGAGCAGGCCAATGCTGCCTTCGCGGCCAGCAGCAGAGAAAGCTACCATCGTTTTTTCTACGAACAGGCATCCAGTGCCGCTGACGCTATTGGTAAGCGCTTCGAGCAGGCCCTGGCGCAGGGCGAGCTTTCCGAGTCACAACTGTTCGATCAGCACCGCACGCCAATTCCCGGTACCACCCCCACCAAATACCATAGTGGCTTTGACGAGTTCACCGATCGCGTACTGCCGGAGATCCAGGAGCCGGTAGCGGCATCCCACGATGCCCTGGTCTTTGCCATTGCCACGGCGCCCGACGGTTACGTGCCTACCCATAACCGGGTCTTTGCCCACAAGCCCACCGGCAACCCGGAGCAGGATCTGGTTCGCAGCCGCAGCAAGCGACTGTTCAACGATCGCACCGGTGCCCGTTGCGGCAGCCACACCGACACCATGCTGTTGCAGACCTATCGACGCGACACGGGCGAAATCATGCATGACCTGTCGGTGCCGATATTCGTGAATGGTCGTCACTGGGGCGGCCTGCGGCTTGGTTATAAACCGTCCACCGGGGATGCCGGTTAAGCAAGGGCAGGGGGGCATGGTCACTGGTCCGGGTCAGGGCCTATACTGGTGATACACGCTTCAACACAGGAACAGCCCTTGACCGATCAGGAGTTCATTCCCGCCAGGCGGCAGGAGCGTCGCCTTGATGAAGACCCGCTATGGAAAGTGGTGGTCGCCGTCTACCTGCTGCAGGCGCTGGCCATTCCCACCAGCGGCCTGATGGCCGTGGCCGGTGTGGTCATCAACTACCTGAAACAGGATGAAGCCAACAACAGTCCGCTGGCGGCCCATTTTCGCTGGCAGATCCGCACCTTCTGGCTGGCCCTGTTGTGGGTAGTGGTGGGCACGGTGACCACGTTCATTATTATCGGCTGGTTTATCCTGCTGGGGCTTGCCATCTGGTACATCTATCGCGTGGTACGGGGTGCCCTGGCGCTCAACGATGGCCGTGCGCCCTGACGGTACACCCGGCGTCAGACTTCCTTCAGTCTCAGGGCACTGAGGGTGCCCGCCAGCCCCATGAAGCCCAGCAACAGTATGACCGCAACATTCGACACCAGTGACACCAGCGCAGTCAGGCCACCGGTGGCAAGCAACAGCAGACCAATCACCGAGTTGCTGACCGAGGTGTAGTCGGTGCGCTTGTTGCCGCCGGCCATGTCCACCAGATAGGTCTTGCGGCCCAGCCTGACGCCGGCATGGGCAATGCTCAGGATGAAGAAGGCCAGGGGATAGAACCAGGCGCCCCCCGCCTGCTCACCGAAGAGCAGGGCCGCAAACCCGACCGTCAGACAGATACCACTGGCAATGATCGCGCCCCGGATCATCACCTGCCGGCTGCTGGCGTCCGCCATCCAGCCCCAGACACTGGCGCTGATGGAGCTGGCCAGGCTGCCGGCCAGCAGGAACACCCCCAGCAGCCAGGCGGAATTGGCCTGTTTCTGGGCCAGTATCACGAAGTAGGGGGCGGCCAGCGCGGAACACAGCAGCAATGCCCGGGTAATCACGAAATGGCGGAACGGCCGGTCCTTCCTCAGCAGGCTCAGGTTGTTGAAGGCATCCCGCAGGGCGTTGCCGCCGCCGCTGGTTTCGCCCTGGTACTCATCAATGCTGGCAAAGAGCAGGCCCGCAACTACCCAGAAGCCGGCGGCCAGTAGCAGCAACAGGGTGTAGAACAGCGTGGACGGATCACCCCGGTCCCAGAACAGCACCACGGTAAGCACCGCCGTGGCACTGCCGCCCAGGGTGGTGGCCAGGCCAGACAGGCGGCCGCGGCGACCCTTGGGAATACACTTGCCCTGCACATCCTTCATCGACACCGAACAGAACCCCCGGGCCAGGGAAAACACCACCAGCGCGGCAACCACGCCACCGCCAGCGGCGTATCCCTGCAGGAACCACACACTGGCCGCCATGGCGGCGACACTGACTGCCTGACCCAGGGAGCCGAGGGTCCAGAACCACTTGCGTACCGGTTTGCGGCGCACCCAGGCGCCGATGACCATCTGGGGCAGCATGGACCCGGACTCCCGGATCGGTACCAGCCAGGCCACCAGGGCCGGCGCTCCGACCGCGCTCAACAGCCAGGCAAGCACGGTCTTCGGGCTGATCAGCAGATCACCGAGTTTGGTGAGCACGTTGCTGGCCAGCATCAGGAAGAAGTTGCGGGGCACCTCCCGGCAGGCTTCATCGGGCAGATCGGAACAGGCCCTGGCGTCCTCTTCGTTGGCTATGAGGCTGTAGAGCTGATCGGCGGTATTGCGCGCGCGCTGCGTCTCCGACAAGGGGCTGTCTCCCGGTTTGTGATACAGGATAATGATCGAGTCGTTATTCGTTGGCCGCCAAGATTAACAGGCTTTCCCGGTCAGTCGTACCGGCACCGGGCTTGTCCGACGTCCCGGTATCGGGCCTAATGGCGCCAGAATTCAGATACGGATGCCGGAGCTGATCGGATGCTGAGTTATCTCCACGAATACCACGCCGGTAATTTCGCCGATGTGCACAAGCATGCCGCCCAGGTGCTCGCCTTGACCATGATGCAGGCCAAGCCCTCGGCCATTGCCGGTTTTGATACCCATGCCGGGATTGCCCGCTACGATCTGGATGCGGATCGCGCCCGCAAGACCGCCGAGGCGGACACGGGTATCCGGCGGGTGTGGCGGCAGCGTGACCGGCTTTCGGGCGCGGACTGGCAACCGGTTCTGGGGGAACTCAGTCGGCTCAACGAGGGCTCGGACCACCTGCGTTATTACCCGGGCTCGCCGGCCTGGTTCCACAGCCTGCAGCGGGCACAGGATTCACTGACCGCCTTTGAACTGCATTCCGGCGAGTCATCGCGATTGCAGCAATGGGCCCGGGAGCGCCGGGTTTCAGTGCTGGCAGAGGATGGCCTGAGCGGATTGCTGCGACAGTTGCCGCCCCGGGCGCCACGCCTGCTGGTGCTGATGGATCCGTCCTACGAGCTCAGGGAGGATTACCGGCGGGTGGCTGATACTCTTGCCAGTGCCTGGCACAAATGCCGTCATGGGGTTTTCCTGATCTGGTATCCGCAGCTGACCAGTGACCTGCACGGCCGGTTAACAGAGCGCCTGGCGAGCAGTGGTCTGCGCAAGATCTGGCACAGTGAAGTCAGGCTCAGACAACCACCGGAGCGGGGCATGACCGGGTCAGGGGTGCTGGTGGTGAATCCACCCTGGGGGTTCGGGGACCGGCTGGATGCCATTATGCAGGAGGTCTCTGCTCCTGAAGGCCTTGGTATACGGCACTGCCAGGGCTGGCTGGTGCCTGAATAGTCTGTCAGTCCGCCGTCTGCTGCCCGGATAGCGACTGAACCCGCTGCAGAAGGCGCTCACCGCGTTCCCCGGCACGTTCCCGGTAGGCATCACGAGCTGGCAGGCTGGCATCCCGGAATCGTGCGCGCTGATCATCCGTCAGTGGTTCCACGGTGATCCGGCCTGATTCCCGCAGCTGTTGCAGATGCCGCCGGTTGTAGTCCCGCTGTATCTCGTCGATGAATTCCGGCATGCCGCTGCGGGCCGCCTCGAGCCACTGGCGATGTTCTTCGTTCAGGTTCTGGTGCCAGTTGCGGTTACTGACAACGCTGGCCACGAACCGGGTGGCCCGGGGAACGGTCATCACCGACTGCACCTCATGGAAGTTCATTTCGGCAATGGCAAACACCGGGTTGCTCTGACCGTCCACCTGGCCCAGCTGCAGGGCGTCGTAAACCTCTGAATAGGGTAGTGGTACCGGTTCGGCACCCCAGGCCCGGAACACCTCGGCCTGCTGCGGCGCGGTCATGGTTCGCATGCGCAGGCCGGAGAAGTCCTCGGGTGTGTGAAGGGCCCTGTCGGCCGTCCACATCATCCAGCCTTCCGGTACCAGGTCCAGCAACTGCAGACCGGCGTCCTGCCATCCTGCCTGCAGCAGTGCCCGCAATTCGTCGTCGGCCAGGATCCTGCGGTTGGCCCGGTCGTTCTCCGGGAACAGGAATGGCAGGAGAAAGATGCCGGCTTCCGGGATATCGTCGGCGACGTGCCCGGGGGAGGCAAAGGCCAGGTGTACCCGCCCGTCTTTCACCAGTCTGGTCAGCTGGGGCGAGGTGCCGATGGAACCATAGGGATAGACTTCCACCTGCACCTGACCATCGGAGAGTACCTCGATACGGCGCCGGAATTCCTGAGCCCAGGCGTCCTGCACACTGCCGCCGATTTCTTCCAGGGCGAAGCGCCAGATTTCCGGTTCCGGCTCGTCGGACAGCAAGCCCTTCATCGGACTGTCGTTATCGCTGCAGGCAGGCAGCAACAGTCCGCTGGCAATGGCCAGCATGAGGGCGCCAAAGTGCCTGGCTTTCATGGGGCGGTGTTCTCCGTTGGCATGACATGTCTGGTGATGGTTACACGGCTATCCTAGACGACTTGACGCCATTCCGGTACCCGCGCAGGTGGGCAGTCAGGAACAAAAAAGCCCCGCATGAGAGCGGGGCAAGTTGAGGCAGGGTATTCTTCGCAGAGCAGTCAGTTACATCAGGGCATCAACACGGTTGCGGACACTCGGCTCGCTGTTGTACGCGGTTGCGATCGCGTTGTAGGTGGGGATGTCCAGGCCGGCGTCCTCAATCACGGAAACCATTTCGTCATTGGCTTCCATCTGGAGTTCCCGGGCCTCATCCTGCGAGCCTGCATCTTCGATCTTGCCCATGTACTCGTCGCGGATGCCATTGATGCCCTCCTGGGCTTCCACGAACTTGCGCAGCTCTTCGTCGTTGTAGTCGGTTTCCACCTCACCGCTTGCTGCCGGGTTGCTGTAAGTACCCTGATCGGTCTCGGCGGGCTCCTGGGCTGATTGTGACTGGGCGTAAACCGCCGGTGCACCGGCTACCAGGGCAAGGGATACGGTGAAGGAAGTCAGCAGTTTTTTCATGGTCAGTCTCCTTGGTTGACGAAACGTTCGTTATCACTATTTCCTGTATCCAATAGTCGTGCCAATTATGGAGGTTACCTATAAATCCATTAAATACAGTCACTTAAAGATTTCGGGCGGTGACATCCATGTAATCTGGATTGAGGCAATATGCCACATGTGACACCCTTCTGTGACATCTGTGCATTCAGCCACTGACAGGTTTTGGAATACTGATCATGAACCGACTGCTTGGCAGCGCCGGACAAATGTTCCATTCGGTACGGCTGACGCTGTTCCTGAGTATCGTTGTCCCACTGATGCTGGTGGTGGGCGCCGGCATTTTTTTTGCGGTTAGCGCCATAGAAGACAATCTGGACGAGCGCCTGCGGGAGGATCTGGAACTGGTGGCCCGAGCAGCCAGCGGACCGCTGTCGCGGGCCATGGAAGACGGCAATGACATCGTGCTGGATCAGGCCCTGGAATCCATTTTCCGGATCGGTCGCGTCTACGGCGCATCCGTTTTTGATGCCGACGGCATACAGGTGGCCAGCCTGGGGGTTGCCGACACCAGTGTGCGCACCAGCCGCAGTGCCAACGAGGTGATCCGGAGCGGCGAACGGGGAGGCACTTTCCGCCGGGTGGACGGGGTGTCGGTGTTTTCCCAGTTCACGCCGCTGGTTGCCAGCGACGGCCGTATCATCGGCCTGCTGCAGGTGACCCGTAAACGCAGTGACTTCCATCGTCAGGTAGCGTCTGCCCGGATCTGGGCGGTGGTGACCTGGTGCCTGGTATTGCTGGTCGTCAGCCTGGTGGTGGTGTTGGGGCACTACGGCGCCGTCGGGCGTTACGTCAACCGGCTGTTGTCGGCCATGGGTGGCATGGCTCCAGGGCAGTGGCATATCCATTCGGACCCTTCCGGGCCCCGGGAAATTCGTCAGCTGCACGAGGGGCTTCACCACCTGGGTCAGCGCATGGCCCAGGCTGAAGAGGAAATCCGCCAGCGTGTGCGGCGGGAACAGGAGCTGGGTGAGCAGCTGGAATACCAGGAAAAGGTAGCCATGATCGGCCGCGTGGCCGGTGGCGTCGCCCATGAGCTGGGGGCTCCCCTGAACGTCATCCAGGGCAGGGCGGCGATACTGGCGCGCCATGACCTTGAGGCTGATGACAGGCGTCACCTGGACGATATCCGCTACCAGGTGCAGCGCATGACCCTCATTATCGAGCAATTGCTGGACTGCTTCCGGCATGTGCCTGACGCCCGTCGGCCGGTGGACCTGGCGCCGATTCTGCGCGAGCTTGTCGCGGGCCTGGGGGATGAGCCGGGGACGGCAAGGGCGACGGTTGCGCTGGCCTTGCCGGACGAGCCGGTACTGGTGCAGGCGGAGCCGACACGGCTGGAGCTGGCCTGCCTCAACGTCATACGCAATGCCTGCGAGGCGGCTCGCTCGCGGGTGGAGGTGACGGTTCAGCGGTCCGGTGACTGGTGGCAAATGCAGGTGGATGATGACGGGCCCGGCATCGCGGAGGACATGCGCGAACGCGTTTTCGAGCCCTTCTTCAGCACACGCCCCGCGGGAGAGGGTACCGGTCTCGGCCTGGCCATGGTCAAGAGTGTCATCAAGGAGCACCGGGGGCAGCTCAATGTGACCGACAGCGCCCTGGGAGGCTGCTGCATGAGCCTGTTCTGGCCGCGAGCCGAATCCACCCCGCCGGGCCAGGAGCAATCCCCGTGAAGCTATCGGAAACCCTATTACTGATTGAAGATGACGTCAGCCTGAGAACACTGCTCCAGGAAGAGCTGGAGCTGGATGGCTACCAGGTGCTGGTGGCGGGTACAACGGCCGAGGGCGCGTCGATGGCGCTGAGCCAGGCACCGGACCTGGTAATCTCCGACCTGCGGCTGCCGGATGGCGACGGCCTGGACGTCTTGCGCAAGCTGCAAGCCGAGGGTCGCATGGTGCCCTTCATCATTATCACCGCATTCGGCACCGTGGACCAGGCGGTGGAAGCATTGCAGGCCGGGGCTGACGATTTCCTCACCAAACCGCTGTCCACTGAGCACCTGCGGCTGAAGGTAAAGCGGTTGCTGGCCCATGCGGCCCTCAGTCACGAACTGGCCCGCTATCGCTCCGTATCCGGCCAGCCGGCCAACCTGGGTCTGGTGGGGGAGAGTGTGGCCATGGATCGGCTGCGCCAGGAAATCCGGCAGGTGGCCCGCAGCCATGCCGCCGTGCTGGTCAATGGCGAAAGCGGCACCGGCAAGGAGCTGGTCGCCCGGGCGATACACAGCGAAAGCAGTCGTCGTGAGGCGCCCTTCATTCCGGTGAATTGCGCCGGCATTCCCCATGAGCTGATGGAAAGCGAGTTCTTTGGTCATGCCGCTGGAGCCTTCACCGGAGCACGGCAGGCACGTAAGGGGCTGTTCGCCGAGGCCAGCGGCGGCACTCTGCTGCTGGACGAGATCGGGGAGATGCCCTTGCCGCTTCAGGCCAAGCTGTTGCGGGTGCTGCAGGAGGGCCGGGTCAAGCCGGTGGGCGCGGAGCGGGAAGAAGCGGTGGATGTGCGGGTCATTGCCGCCACCCATGTGGATCTGCTGGAAGCGGTGGAGCGGGGCGACTTCCGGGAAGACCTGTACTACCGGCTGGAAACGCTGGCCCTGACGGTGCCGCCCCTGCGACAGCGGGGCGATGATGTAGAGCTGCTTGCCATGCACTTTCTGCGTCATTCGGCAGACCGCCATGGGCGGGGTTTCATGCGCCTGGGTGAGGCGACGCTGCAAACCCTGGTGGACTATCCGTTCCCGGGCAATGTGCGTGAACTGGCCAGTGCCATGGAGCGGGCCGTTACCTTCTGTGAAGGCGACGTGGTGCAGCCCGAACATCTTCCTGCCCGCATCCGCAAACGCCAGATGGGCCCTCTGGACAAGGCCCGCGACGCGGACCAACAGGACTCCATCGCCAGCTGGCCGACCCTGGAGGCGCTCCAGCAGGACTATGTTCGCCAGGTAATGAGCGCTGTCGGGGGCAACAAGCGCCGTGCTGCCCAGGTGCTGGGCATCAATCGCCGCACGCTGTACCGCTGGCTGGACAACAGTGGAGCAAAACAGTGAAAGACCAGCGCCGTGCCATGCTGTTCGGGCTGGGTGCCGTGCTGCTCTGGTCGACGGTTGCCACCGCGTTCAAGTTGACCCTGGGCTACTACACGCCGTTGCAGATGTTGCTGATGGCCTGCCTGACGTCGGTGGCGGTGCTGGCGCTGTTGCTGGCCATTCGGGGGCAGCTGTCCGGGGTTTTCCGGTTGTCCCGGCGCCAGTATCTCCAGTCCCTCGCCCTGGGCCTGATCAACCCGTTTCTCTATTACCTGCTGCTGTTCGGTGCCTTCGACCGGCTGCCGGCGCAGGAAGCGCAACCCATCAACTACACCTGGGCGCTGGTGCTGGCCTACCTGTCAGTGCCTTTCCTCGGCCACAGCCTGCGGGTGACAGACATCCTGGCGGGGCTGGTCTGCTATGGCGGCGTAGTGGTTATCGCTACCCGGGGCGATCTGTCAGACCTGTCGTTTTCCGACCCGGTGGGGGTTGCCCTGGCCATCGGCAGTACCCTGGTGTGGGCCACTTACTGGATCCTGGCAACCCGGGACAACCGCGAGCCGGTCACCGGCCTGCTGCTGAACTTCCTGTTCGGGCTGCCTTTCATCTTCGCGGTGACCTGGTGGCAGGATGGTCTGCCGCCCCTGGCCAGCGGCGGTTTTGCCGGCAGTCTCTATGTGGGTGTCTTCGAGATGGGGCTGGCCTTCGTGCTCTGGTCCCGGGCCATGAAACTGGCCACCAATACCGCCCGGGTCAGCAATCTGATCTTTATCTCGCCCTTCCTGTCGCTGGTGTTTATCTACCTGATCCTGGGGGAAGTCATCCTGGCCTCCACCTGGGTTGGTCTGATCCTGATCGTTGCCGGTCTCTGGTTGCAGCAGTCGGGCAGCAATCGGGCAGGGGCGGGTGAGCAGGCCCATGACTGACTGGCATCTGTATATCATCCGCACTGCCAGCGGCAGCCTCTATACCGGTGTCACCACCGATGTGGAGCGGCGCTTTGCCGAACATCAGGCCAGTGGCGCCCGTTGTGCCCGCAGCCTGAGAGGCAAGGGCCCGCTGGAGCTGGTGTTCAGCGAGCCGGTCGGAGACCGCTCCCGCGCCCTCAGCCTGGAGTGGCGAGTCAAACGATGGCCCCGTCGTCACAAGGATGAGCTGATCCGGGGTGAGCGCGACCTCGTTGTGGTGCCTGTGCAAGGTTGAGGTAAAAAGCCCGTAAATGCCGTGACAAAAGCGGATGAGCAAAAGGACTGTGCTATTCTGCCAGTCAGGTTCAGGCCGGAAAGCTGTGCTCCATGGCAGGCGTCCGGCAATCACAGGTGTGTAGGTATACGTGTACTGGAAAGAAGACAAGATCGGCATACCCGAGTGGGAGAGCGACGCCGTCCGTGAGGACCTTCGCCCTTTCGCTCCGGAGGAGACTCAGGAACTGAGTGCGGGGTTGCAGGCTTACTGCCGTTATTACGGTCTGGACCTGTGGGTGGAGCACCCGCAGCTGCGCTACACGCCAGGTGTTGTGGAGGCCGGTGGGCATCAGGTGGCCGTGCACTTCTTCCAGCAACCGGAACACCGGGAAAGCAAGGGCACGGTCTTCGTCCTGCATGGCTACTTTGACCACGTGGGGCTCTACAGTCAGCTTATCGAGCGCTGCGTTGATTCGGGCTATGACGTGCTGGCGTGGGATCAGCCGGGTCATGGCCTGTCCAGTGGTACGCCGGCCGCCATTGGCAGTTTCATGGAATACCAGACGGTGCTATATGATCTGCTGGCGCGGGTGGGCGCCCATGCACCCGGACCCTGGCATGCGGTGGGCCAGAGTACGGGAAGCGGGATACTGATCGATTACCTGCTCTCCAATCATCACAACATGCAAACATCCGCCTTCCGTTCTGTAGTGTTGCTGGCCCCCCTGGTAAGGCCGGCGGGCTGGCTCGGCGCCCGCGTTCTTCACAGTGTCAGCAGGCCGTTCCTCAAACGCTGGAAACGAGCTTTCTCGGAAAACAGCGCCAATACCCGGTTCCTGGAGTTTTTGCGTGAACATGATCCTCTGCAGGCCAGGGCCGTACATGTGGACTGGGTAACAGCATTGCGCCAGTGGGTACCGCATATTGAGTCGGCCCGCCCGGTGGATTTCCCGGTAACGGTGATTCAGGGCGAACAGGACCACACGGTGGACTGGCAACATAACCTGCGCATTATCCGAAACAAGTTTTCCTCGGTCGAGGAGATCAAGCTGCCAACGGGGCGGCATCATCTGGTCAATGAAGCACAGGATCTGCAGGCAACCGTCTTCAGGGGCATCATAAAAGCCTTTGACCGAACCATGAAAGAAAAGGCGTTTGTCGACATTGACGAACGGTTAACAACACAGGAGATCTGACCATGAAAAAAACACTGATCGCATGCTCGATGGTTCTATTTGGCCTGTCCGGCTGTATGACCTACGACCCGTACACTGGTGAGGAAAAAACCTCCAGCGCCACCAAAGGCAGTATCATTGGCGCCATCGGTGGCGCTGCCGTGGGTGCCGCCACATCCGGCAGCAGCGATCGGGGCAAGGGCGCTCTGATCGGCGCCGCCGGCGGCGCCGCTGTGGGTGGTGGCATCGGCTACTACATGGACCGCCAGGAAGCGGAGCTGCGGCGTAAGCTGGAAGGTACCGGTGTTCGCGTGGTACGCAACGGCGACCAGATCGAGCTGGTCATGCCCGGTAACATCACCTTTGATACCGACCAGTCATCCATCAAGTCTTCCTTCACCGGTGTCCTCGAATCCGTGGCGCTGGTACTGAAAGAGTTCGACGAGACCGTGATCCAGGTGGATGGTCATACCGACAGCACCGGTTCCGACAGCTACAACCAGATGCTCTCGGAGCAGCGTGCCAGCTCGGTGCGTGACTTCCTGCTGAACCAGGGCATTGCGCCGGCCCGCACCCGGGCAACCGGCTATGGCGAGCGTTACCCGGTGGCTTCCAATGACACCGCAGCCGGTCGCGAACAGAACCGTCGGGTCGAGCTGACCCTGGTACCCATGCAACAGTAAGGCAGCCATCCGGCAGAGCGATTCTGCCGCAAAGCCGCCCACAAAAAAGGGGTGCCGTCTGGCACCCCTTTTTTTACGGTCCGTGGTTCGGGCTATCAGAACAGCACACGGCAGCGGATGGTTCCCTTCACCGTGCGCAGTTTCTCCAGTGCCAGCTCGCCATAGGCCTTGTCCACGTCGACCACCACGTAGCCGATCTCTTCCTTGGTCTGCAGATACTGGCCACAGATGTTGATGCCGTTCTCGGAGAATACCTGGTTGATCTCCGACATCACCCCTGGCACGTTCTCGTGGATGTGCAGCAGGCGGTGCTGGTTCGGATGCGAGGGCAATGCCACTTCCGGGAAGTTCACGGAAGACACAGAGGTGCCGTTGTCGCTGTACATGGCCAGCTTCTCGGCCACTTCCTTGCCGATGTTTTCCTGGGCTTCAATAGTGGAGCCGCCCACATGGGGGGTCAGGATCACATTGTCGAATTCCCGCAACGGAGAGATGAATTCCTCGTCGTTGGATTTGGGTTCCACCGGGAAGACGTCGATGGCCGCACCCAGCAATTTGCCGCTGCTCAGGGCTTCGGCCAGCGCGTCGATATCCACCACGGTGCCACGGGAGGCGTTCATCAGGATGCTGCCCGGTTTCATCTGGGCAAACTGTTCAGCGCCGAACATGTACCGGGTGGAGGGGGTTTCCGGAACGTGCAGGCTGACCACGTCCGCCAGGTTCAGCAGCTCTTTCAGTGAGCCTACCTGTCGCGCGTTACCGATAGACAGCTTGGAGACCACGTCGTAGAAATACACGTCCATACCCAGCGATTCCGCCAGTACCGAGAACTGGGTGCCGATATTGCCGTAGCCGATGATGCCCAGCTTCTTGCCGCGGATCTCGTAGCTGTTCTTGGCGGATTTCAGCCAGTCGCCCCGGTGGGCTCGGGCGTTCTTCTCGGGAACGCCGCGCAGCAGCAGGATAGCCTGCGCCAGCACCAGCTCCGCCACGCTGCGGGTGTTGGAGAAGGGCGCATTGAACACGGCGACGCCACGGCGGGTGGCCGCCTGCAGGTCCACCTGGTTGGTACCGATGCAGAAGCAGCCTACCGCAACCAGCTTTTTCGCGGCATCGAATACCTTTTCGGTGAGCTGGGTCCTGGAGCGGATACCGACAAAATGGGCGTCGGCAATCTTCTCGATCAGCTCGTCCTCCGCGAGGGAGTGGGAAAGGTATTCGATGTTGGTGTAGCCGGCTGAGTTGAGAGTGTCCAGCGCAGACTGGTGGACACCTTCCAGCAACAGGATGCGGATCTTGCTCTTTTCGAGAGACTTTTCTGACATGGGTAAGCTTCCAGACCTTCTATTGCGTGGTACGAAGCGGCGGATTGTCCGCGCTCCCTGGACCAGAAAACACCTGTGGCATCAGGCCCTCCGTTGCCGGTGATGGCGCGTGCTCACAGAACAGGGGCGGTATGATACCATAACGGCAAATTTTCACAGCTGGCCCGTTCACCTGAGTCAAGAGCTTCCTCCGGTGCCGGGCCCACCGTCCGAGAGATCCCGCAACCCATGAACCCGGAACAGATCATCGCTGCCCTGAAAACCCTGGTGGATGACGGCAAGGTCCTCACCGATCCGGCCGACCTGGAAGCCTACGGCAAGGACTGGACCAGGCAATATGCGCCAAGTCCGCTGGCGGTTGTATTGCCGAAGACCACGGAACAGGTACAGGCGCTGGTGCAGTTTGCCAATGACAACCAGGTAGCACTGGTGCCCTCTGGCGGTCGCACCGGCCTCAGTGCCGGCGCGGTGGCAGCCAACGGCGAAGTGGTGGTGGCGTTCGACAACATGAACCGGATCCTCGACTTCAGTCCCAGCGACCGTACCGTGCGCTGCCAGGCGGGTGTGGTGACCGAACAGCTGCAAGGCTTTGCCGACGACAACGGCCTGTTTTACCCGGTGGACTTCGCGTCTGCGGGGTCCAGCCAGCTTGGCGGCAACCTGTCCACCAACGCCGGTGGCATCAAGGTGATCCGCTATGGCATGAGCCGCGACTGGGTGGCCGGACTGAAAGTGGTGACCGGCAAGGGCGATATTCTGGACCTGAACCTGGACCTGGAGAAGAACAACACCGGTTACGACCTGCGCCACCTGTTTATCGGCGCCGAGGGCACCCTGGGCTTCATCACCGAGGCCACCATGAAGCTGACCCGTCAGCCCACCAACCTCACCGTGATGGTGCTGGGGCTGGCGGACCTCACCAACACCATGGATGTGCTGCAGACGTTCCTGAAAACGGTGGATCTTACCGCCTATGAGTTTTTCTCCCACCAGGCCATGCAGCATGTACTGGCCCACGGCCAGGTGCAGGCACCGTTCGAGACGGAGGCGCCTTACTATGCACTGCTGGAGTTCGAGGCCGTGTCCGACCAGGTGATGGACGATGCCATGGCCCTGTTCGAACAGTGCGTGGAGAACGGCTGGGTCGTGGATGGCGTCATCAGCCAGAGCGAGACCCAGGCCAACAACCTGTGGCAGCTGCGTGAGCGCATCTCCGAGTCCATCGCCCCGCGCACCCCCTACAAGAATGATATTTCCGTGGTGGTGTCGAAGGTACCGGAGTTCCTTACCGAGATTGATCAGGTGGTCAACGAACACTATCCGGATTTCGAGATCATCTGGTTTGGCCACATCGGTGATGGCAACCTGCACCTGAATATCCTCAAGCCGGAAGACATGGCGAAAGCGGAGTTCTTCGACAAGTGCCAGCAGGTAAACACCTGGGTATTCGATATCGTGCAGCGGCACCGGGGCAGCATCTCCGCCGAGCACGGTGTGGGTATGGTGAAAAAGGATTACCTGCAATACACCCGCAGTCCGGCGGAGATTGCCTACCTCAGGGGCATCAAGCAGGTTTTCGATCCCAACGGTATCATGAACCCCGGCAAGATCTTTGATGCGGAATAGAAGCGGGAGGTGCCATGAAAGATCATGTCGTCGTACTGACAGGTGCTGGCATCAGCGCCGAAAGCGGCCTGTCCACCTTTCGTGACAAAGACGGGCTCTGGGAAAAGTACAGCATCGAGGATGTGGCCACCCCGGAGGCGTTTGATCGCAACCCGGAGCTGGTGCTGGATTTCTACAACCAGCGTCGGCGGCAACTGGGGGATGTCGAGCCCAATGCCGCCCACCGGGCGTTGGCGGATCTGGAGGGCAGCCACCGGGTGACGGTGATTACCCAGAATGTGGACGACCTCCATGAACGGGCGGGCTCGACCAACGTGGTTCACCTGCATGGGGAGCTGACCAAGGTGCGCAGCTGCGAGCACCCGAACCTGATCTACCACCTGGGCTATGACACCATCCGCCTTGGCGACACCTGCGAGCAGGGCAGTCAGCTGCGCCCCCATGTGGTGTGGTTCGGCGAGGCGGTGCCGATGATCGAGGCCGCGGCCGAGATCGTGCCCCAGGCCGATTACCTGCTGATCGTGGGCACGTCGTTGCAGGTTTACCCCGCCGCCGGGCTGGTGGAGCTGGCCGAACTGGATGTGCCGGTCACCGTGATCGATCCCGGCGAAGTGCCCACCATGACCCACGCCCGTGTATGGCGCGAGCCCGCCAGCGTGGGAGTGCCCCGCTGGGTCCGGGATCTGATGGCAAGGTGAACCCGCCATCGGATCACGGACTGGCGCTGGCGGCCTACCCGCCCGGTTTTTGTGGCCGCCAGATTAAACATTGTTAGTTCTCCCCCGGAGCCGGCCTTACTTGGCTAGACTGCCCGCACAGCCAGCGTGAAACCGTTGCCGCGGAGCGCTCGCTCTCTGGGAGGCTGATTATGAAGACGTCCATGCATTTATCCGGAGAAGTTCTCCGTCATAAACTGGCTGCGGAATGTGGCACCGTCACGGAGGCAGAAAAGGTTGCTGATGATCTGTGCAACCAGACCAGCCTGAGCCGGGACCAGATTCGGGTCATTCACCCGGGCGATGATCATCAGGGGGGCAGTCTGGAGCCCGAGGACAAGGGAATCGCACATACCGCCATACGATCCCATGTCTGGCTCGGCCTGGCCGGTGCTGCCGGAGGCTTGCTGCTGTTCATCGTGCTGGCGGCGGCAGGCATTCCCTTCGTGGCGCAGAACCTGATCTGGGCCGGGGCCCTGTTTTCGGTGTTTGGTGGCGTGGTGGGCCTGCTGCTGGGGGGCGTTTACACCCTGAGGCCGGATCACACGGCCTATGCGTCACGCTCATCGTCGGCGCTACGCAAGGGCTACTACATGGTCACCATTCATGCCCGGGACCGGGACCAGCTGGGGGAGGCCAAAAGCTACCTCAAGGCCCGCCATATCCACACCGTCCGAAGTTTGTAACCAGTGCCACCCCTGGCCGTCTGCTGGCGGCATACCCGGGGATCAGGTTGAAGCGGTGGCTGGCTCGTCACGCAGGTAACTTTCCAGGTGCCTGCGGAAGGCGGCCTGTACGCCCAACTGCTTCAGAATCCAGTAGTGCCCCGCCACCATACGGTCGATGAACATACTGTCCACCGCGGGCTGTAGGCGGTCCAGGTAGCGGAACACGGTGTGGGTGTGGGCAGCGATCTGCTGGTGCAGATCGGAACGGCCGAAATCATAGGGCTCGTCGCCATCGAAGGGCTCGATCAGCATGTTTCGCCACATGGCATAGTAATCGGGGGTGATCGCCGGCTTTTCCGCCACGCGGGCGCCCAGGTCGATCAGGTGCCGGTCCAGGGCCTCGTAGTTCTCATCCAGTGCGGCAATCAGCGCCTGCCGGTAATGGGCCACCACTGACGGTCGCAACGACTTCACGCAGCCGAAATCATACAGAATCAGGGTGCCATCCGGCCGGAACGCGAAGTTGCCGGCGTGGGGGTCGCCATGAATGCACTGGAAGTCGAACAGCTCGTCCGCCATGGTCACGAACAGCCGCTCACCCAGCAGGTTGATGGTCTCCTGACTGTAGCGTTCCGGGGTGACCTGGCGCAGGTGATCGCCTTCCGCCAGTTCCAGGGTCAGTACATGCCGAGTTGAATGACTGTCGATCACCCGTGGGATGATCACCCAGGGGTGGCGCTGGTGATAGTCCCGGAACCGCCGCAGGTTGCTGGCTTCGTTCTCGTAGTCCAGCTCCTCCTTGAGGCGTATCCGGATTTCCTCGAACAGCCGGTCGGCACTTTCCTTCGGCATCCGCAGCAGCCCCCCGAACCGTAACGCCATGCGCAGTTGCTTGAGGTCCGAGTCGCAGGATTCGTCCACGCCCGGGTACTGGACCTTTACGATCACCTCGGTGCCGTCCTTCATACGCGCCCGGTGTACCTGGCCGATGGAGGCGGCGGCGTAGGGTTCCTCACGGATTTCCTCGAACAGTTCGTCCAGAGGGGCGCCCAGCTCCGCTTCCACCTGCTGGCGGATCACCTCGAAGGGCATGGGAGGGGCTTCTTTCTGCAGCCGCTGGAGGGCGTCAGAGAACTCTTTGGGCAGGAAGTCCTGGGTCTGTGAGGCCACCTGGCCTACCTTCATCACCGCACCCTTGAGCTCACCCAGGGTGTCGACGATTTCGTCGGCCATGCGCGCATACTGGCGGGACCGTTCCTCATCGGACTCGCGGCCGAGCACGCGACGGGCGCGCTGGCCGGCAAACTGGCCCGCGACCGATGCCGTCATGCCGGCCAGTTTCAGGAAGCGTCCACTGCGGGTGGTGACAGGTTTTTTCGACATAGAGTAACTACGCTGGGCGAGGCTTTTCGTGTCAACGAGTGTACGCTCTTTGGAGCGTTCGGCCCAGCGTCCCATTGACCGTTTTGGTCAGTGGTTACGACGTGCGTGGCGCACCAGGGAAGTTGCCTGTTACTCCACGCCGGTTTCCACGTGAAGCCTGTCTTCCAGCTCCAGCTCCAGGCGTTGGCCGGATTGCAGTTCGCCAACCCCGGCGGGGGTTCCCGTTAACACCACATCCCCGGGCAGCAGGCTGAAGGTTTCCGAAATGTGCGCAATCAGGGCCAGCACCGGAGTGATCATGTTGCCGGTATGCCCCTGCTGGCGAATCTGGCCATCAATGGACAGGGAGAAGAAAAGTTTGTCGACATCATCCTCGGGCTTCAGCGGTATGAATGCCGACAGGGGGCAAGCGCCATCAAACGCCTTGGCGCGCTCCCAGGGATGGCCTTTGGCCTTGAGTTCCGACTGCAGGTCCCGCAGCGTCAGGTCAAGGGCCAGACCGATCCCCGCGATGGCCTCGCGTGCCTCGCTTTCACCGGCATGGTGCAGGGGCTTGCCAATGAGTACGGCCAGCTCCGTCTCATAATGGACACTGCCCCGGCCCGTGGGCAGATGCAGGGGGGAGGTGAGGGCAACGGCAGCCGTGGCCGGTTTGATAAACAGCAGCGGCTGATCGGGTATCGGGTTGTTCAGCTCGGCGGCGTGGTCCGCGTAGTTGCGGCCGACGCACACCACCTTGCCCAGTGGCCAGTCAATCGCCTGGCCATCGTGCCACTGATGCTGGTAACCCATGGATCCTCCGGTCAGTCTCAGTCGCCTTCAAACTGACAGACGGTATAAACATTGAGCCCTTCCTCCCGCAGTTTGCGGGAACCTCCCAGGTCGGGCAGGTCGATCATCGCGGAGACTTCCACGATCTCCGCGCCAATCCGGCGGATCAGGCGGCTGGCGGCCAACATGGTGCCGCCGGTGGCGATCAGGTCATCCACCAGCACCACCTTGTCACCGGGTTTGAAAGCATCCTTGTGCAGTTCAACGGACGCAGTGCCATATTCAAGCTCGTAGTCTTCCACCAGCGTATCAAAGGGCAGTTTGCCCTTCTTGCGCACCAGCACCAGCCCGGCGTTCAGCTCGTAGGCCAGGGGCGCGCCGATAATGAAGCCCCGCGCGTCAATGGCGGCGATGGCATCGATCTTCTGGTCATGGTAGCGGTGCACGAAGGCGTCCACCAGCTTGCGGAAGGCGGTACGGTCCTGCAGCACCGTGGTGATATCACGGAATGCAACGCCCGGTTTGGGCCAGTCCGGCACCGTGCGGATGGCGTTCCTGATAGTGTCGGCAAAATAGTCCATAGCGGAGCTCCGGCGACGGCTCAGGCGTCGAGGAAGATGAATTTCAGAACGAACACCACGGCAATCACCGATACACTGGCGTTCAGGTCGGACCAGCGCCCGCTCAACGCCTTGACGGCCGCATAGGTGATGAACCCGGCGGCGATGCCATCGGCAATGGAAAAGGTCAGAGGCATCACCAGGGCGGTAACCACGGCCGGGGCCGCGTCGGTCACGTCGTCCCAGTCAATCAGCTTGAGGCCACCGGCCATCAGCACGGCCACGTAGAGCAGGGCCGGTGCCGTGGCATAGGCGGGAATCACGCTGGCAATGGGGGCGAACAGCAGGCAGGCCAGGAACAGCAGGGCGACCACGACGGCAGTCAGGCCGGTGCGGCCACCGGCAGTGATGCCGGCGGTGGATTCCACATAGCTGGTGGTGGTGGAGGTGCCCAGGGCGGCACCGGACATGGTGGCCACCGAGTCGGACATCAGCGCCCTGCCCAGGCGTGGCAGCTTGCCGTCCTTGTCCAGCAGGCCGCCGCGCTGGGCGGAGCCGATCAGAGTGCCGGAGGTATCAAACAGATCCACGAACAGGAACGCAAAAATCACCGAGATCATGCCCACATTGAAGGCACCGGCGATGTCCAGCTGCATCAGGGTGGGTGCCAGGCTGGGTGGCGCTGATACCAGCCCCTCGTATTCGACCATGCCCAGTGCCATGGCGATCACGGTGATTGCCAGGATGCCAATCATCACCGCGCCGGTAATCTGCCGGTAGGCCATGGCGCAGATGGCGACAAATCCCAGGAAGAACAGCACCGCTTCCGGAGTCTTGGCGTTCCCCATGCCCACCAGGGTGGCGGGGTTATCCACCACAATGCCCGCGTTCTTGAGGGCAATCAGTGCGAGAAAGAAGCCGATGCCCGCGGAAATACCGAAACGCAGCGACAGCGGAATACTGTTGATGATCCACTCCCGCACCTTGAAGATGCTCAGCAGGAAGAAGATCATCCCCGACAGGAATACGGCCCCCAGGGCCACCTCCCAGCTGTACCCCATGCTGCCCACCACGGTGAACGAGAAGAAGGCATTCAGCCCCATGCCCGGGGCCAGGGCGATGGGGTAGTTGGCCCATAGCCCCATGATCAGTGTGCCTATAACCGCCGCAATACAGGTGGCCACGAACACCGCCCCGAAGTCCATGCCGGTGCTGGACAGAATGGACGGGTTGACCACCACAATGTACGCCATGGTCAGGAAGGTGGTAATGCCGGCGATGACCTCACGCTTGACCGTGGTGCCGTTGGCCTGCAGCTTGAACAGTTTTTCCAGCATGGGGTGAAGCCTCGATGCGTCAGGAGTATGGGCAAACATTAAAGGGGCGCAATGATACCTCAGGCGGCGGGATCAGACCATGACAATGCCGGACCGGTTAAAAGCGTCTCAGTAGTGGCTGTCCCGTTGCAACCGGATATCGAAACGTACCGCCGCCATCCGCACGATCACAATGAACAGCAGGCCGATGGCCAGGGCCAGGGTTTCGTTGGCCAGCAGCCACTGGCACAGGAAATACAGCCAGCAGCCAACAAAGGATATGGACGCGTAGATGTGGTCCTTGCGGAAGATATAGGGCACCTCGTTGCAGAGGGTATCCCGCAGAGCCCCGCCGAACGTGCCCGTCATCACCCCCAGCAGTGAGGCCACAAACCATGAGTGGCCCAGATCCAGGGCCAGCTGGGCGCCCAGAATCGAGAAAATGCCCAGGCCGATGGCATCCGGAAACACGATACGGGATTCGCGGATACGCTGCCCCAGCCCGGCATAACTGAATACCAGCGCCATGCCCAGAATCAGGATAGGCTGCTCCTGGTGCTTGATCCAGTACAGCGGGTGGTTGTCCATCATCAGGTCCCGCAGGGTGCCGCCGCCCAGCGCGGTGATGAAACCAATGGTGAACACACCCACCGGGTCCATGTTTTTCCGCTGGGCGATGATCATGCCGGAAATGGCAAAGGCGACCACGCCAATCATTTCCAGCAGGTAGATGATATCGGGCATAGGCAGGTCAGGGCATGGAGTGAACGAAGCGCGAAGGATAGCGGATTTGCGGCCAGGAATCATCCGGCTGCCGCTGGTTTGCAGGCCTGGACTAAGACCCGTCCGGAGGTAAAACCCGTAGGTAGCGGTCGTTGCCTTGCTTGCAGGGGGGCATTAGTACTCCCATAGCCTGCCCCGATCAATCGTGATGATGTGGCTCCATAAGCTATCTTTATTTGATTCATGACCGGTGTCGGGGTAGCTTGATTCGTTATCCCCGGTGCCCCTTACTGATGCGCCCTCTTCGGGAGCCATGACAGGGGCACCAACCAACAACATCAATACCCTGATACAGGATCGGAGCAACAGAATGCGTGCAATTCTCTGCAAGGAGTATGGCCCGGCGGAAAAGCTGGTGATCGAGGACATCGAGTGCCCGGAGCCCACCGGCGGCCAGGTCAAGGTTCGCGTCAAGGCCGCGGGTCTGAACTTTCCGGATACTCTGATCATCGAAGGCAAGTACCAGATCAAGCCCGAGATGCCTTTCTCTCCCGGCGGTGAAATGGCCGGGGAAGTGATCGCCGTGGGCGACAAGGTCTCCCGCTTCAAGGTCGGCGACCGCGTGATCGGCATGACTGGCTACGGCGCCTTCTCGGAAGAGATGCTGGTGGATGAGAACCGCCTGCTGCCCCTGGCCGAGGGTATGTCGGATGAAGAGGGTGCCGCATTCACCATGGTGTACGGCACTTCCTACCATGCCCTCAAGCAGCGGGCCAATATCCAGCCTGGCGAGAGCCTGCTGGTGCTGGGCGCCAGTGGCGGCGTTGGCCTGGCCGCCGTGGAGCTGGGCAAAGCCATGGGCGCCCACGTGATCGCCGCTGCCAGCACCGATGCCAAGCTGCAGGTCGCAAAAGAGGCGGGCGCGGATGAGCTGCTGAACTACAGCGACACCGACAAGCCCCTGAAGGATAAGATCAAGGAAATGACCGGCGGCAAGGGCGTCGACGTGATTTACGACCCCGTGGGCGGTGACTTCACCGAACAGGCCCTCCGCGCCATGGCCTGGAACGGCCGCCACCTGATCATCGGCTTCGCCGCCGGCGACATCCCCAAGATCCCCGCTAACCTGACCCTGCTCAAGAGTTGCTCGGTGGTCGGCGTGTTCTGGGGCGCCTTTACCCAGAAGGAGCCGCAGAACCACGTGCAGAACATGAAGGAGCTGTTCCAGTTGCACGCCGAAGGCAAAATCAAGCCGAAGGTCAGTGAAGTCTTTGCCTTCGAGGACTATGTGAAGGCACTGGATGCCCTGAGTGGTCGAACCGCTACCGGCAAGGTCGTGCTGAAGGTCAGTGACTGAGTTCTGATTTCGGCGTTAAAGCTTGTACTTTCTGCAAACGGGGCGCCCAAGGGCGCCCCGTTTCTCGTTTCAGGTTTTATTTTCCTGCTAATGTCGTCCTGTATGCCGTTGTTGTGCCTCGGTTTTCCGTTGTTTAATCTGGTGCGTGCCCCCCGGGTTTGTCAAAATGCTAGGCTGAGGGTCAAACGTTGTGCCCGGCCCCGGGGCCTGTATAGAGAGCAAGGCAGTTATGACGAATAGAAATGTGTGTGCCTCAGGAAAGCTTATTGCCGGCCTTGTGGCCGCCGGACTGTTGCTGGCCGGTTGTGGCGGCGGTGGCGGTGGTGGGTCCGATGACGGGCTCAGTCGGGGTGATGGTGACGACAGCGGCGTTGATGTGAGCGGCATTATTAATGTTGTCTCCCACACTAGGGTGGACCGGGACTATGCCGATCTCTGGAGGGACAAAAGTTCGAGCTGGGCGACGATTGTCCGAAATAATTCAGTCGAAACTGCCCAGTCTCTGCCAGTGCCGGCCATTGTTGGAGGTTATCTGAGTGAATACTCAGGATCCTACGATAACGGCAGGGCCTACCCTGCTGACGATAAGGATTATTACTCGGCTGCTCTGCAGCCTGGCGACAGTATTTTTCTTCAGGTTTTTCCGGCGACCGGGGAGTCTCCTGAAGACGTTAACCTGAGTGTTATGGTCGGCGATCAGGAGCTATGCGGGGATGGTGCCTGCATTGAAGGGGAAGTGGTCAGGATGAGCTTGCCACAGACAATGGCAGAGGAGGATTCCGACAAACGGACGATTCGGCTTGCGATCTCTGGCGGTGGGCCGGTGCGTTATGTTCTTACTCTGGCGCCGCTAGGCGGAGTGTTATCCGCAGACGCTAGTTGGCCGGAGCCCGAAATGGCGGTGAACGAGGCCATTATCACAACGGATGTCGGGTCGGTTCAGGCTTTGTCAGCGGCTGGCCTGAGTCAGAATCCCGATATTGAGATCCTGCGCTCTCTTGGCCCTCGTACCTTGCATGTGCGTCGACCGGTGAGTGTTACGGCTCAGAGCTTATCGGCATCGGCAAAAGACGATCCGCGTCAGGCAACGGTAGAATGGATTCGGAAGCTGCGGGCCGAAACAGGGGCTACGGTGGAGCCGAATTATGTGGCGACCCTGTTGGCGACAGATCCCGCAGATGACCTGCCAGGTTTTCCGGATTCTGATAATAGTTGGAATCTAAAGATGATAAAAGTCAATGAGGCCTGGTTGCTGACTACAACCTCCGGTGCTGGGACCGGAGTGGGGGTGGCAGTGATGGACACAGGGCTGTTCTCTCCAACTCCCGACAGTTACGGCTCCTGGCATGATGATCTTGAAGCGAACGTGGTCGTGAAGAGCGCAGTAGAGCAGGGTGAATTGAAATTATTGGATTTTGTCAGCGGAGACTACGACGTAGACAGCAATTCCGGTCCAGACATTAACCCAGCCACGCCGCCCACACCTGGCAGTTCCATGACCAGTTTCCATGGCACGCATGTGGCGGGCATTGTTGGGGCAAGGGACAATACGTTCGGAACAGTTGGCATTGCCGATGAGGCAACGCTGTTCCCCTATCGGGTCTTGGGGGTGAACAGGGATACTGGGGAAGATGGCAGCGGAAAAGTGTCGGATCTGATAGATGCAATTAACGCCGCGGCAGCCCGGAACGATGTTGATGTCATCAATCTCAGCCTCGGGGGGCTGCCGGTTCTGGATAGTTTGCAACTGGCAATCGACAATGCGCTTGATAAGGGAAAATTGGTGGTTGCTGCCGGTGGCAACAGCGGAAATGCCTTGCCAGTATATCCCGCTGCGAACAGAGGGGTAGTGGGTGTTGGTGCCGTAAACCGCTCCGGTGCGAGGGCCAGTTACTCCAGCTTTGGTCAGTCGGTGGACTTAGTGGCTCCCGGTGGGGACCTCGGTACTGGCGCTGATGGTATTTACAATGCCTGGTGCGATGTTGCCAACAGTGATGAGCTCTGCAACGCGAGTAATGTTGATGGATGGACCTCTGGTTATGCTTACCTTGCCGGTACCTCTATGTCGGCGCCCCATGTGTCGGGCGTCTATGCGCTGATGCATCGGCTGGGAGAGCAGAATGGCGTCCCTGTGACTCAGGACCGTTTCCGGGCATTGATGATCGATGGTCAACTGACCACCATAGGAGAACCCCTTCAAAACTACGATCTAGTAGTACACGGTGCCGGTTTGTTAAATGCAAACGCAGCTGTGATGGCAGCTTTGGACGGCGGTTTCCCCACTGTTGTCAGTGCTCATCCACGGGTCTTGTTTCTGGATGAGAATGCAAGCGATGTGTCAGTAGAACTTGAGGTCCTTTCAGAGATGCCCAGTCCCAGTCTCGATATCACTGGTGTGGTCGAGGTGCCGGACTGGCTGAACCTCACTGACGCCGGCGGAGACGGATTGACTGCCAATCAGGCGCTGCCTTCGGAGCTGCGGTTGTCGGTGAATTCGAAGGCGCTGCCGGATGACCGCCTTGCTAATGGCCTGATAACCATTCCCTATGGCAATGAAGGCCGGGCATTAGACATTCCAGTGATCGTTCTGGTGCCTGACGACCCGGTTGATCGCGATGCTGGAAGGCATATGGTTTTCTTGATCGACGCTGACGATTCCGGCGACGGCAGCAGCCAGCGGGTGGATGCGAGCTTTCAGTCTGGTCGCTATACCTTCTCATTTAAGAATGTTGAACCCGGCGAGTATTTTTTGGTCTCGGGCACAGATCTGGACAATAACGGGAAGCTGGCGGAGAGTGGAGAGGCCTATGCCGAATACCCCATTACAGGTTCCCCCCGTCTGATTACGGTAGAGGACCGCTCCCTCTCTGGCCTGGAAATGACCACCAGTTTCCGCCGGCCGACCCTGTCGGAAATGGGCCTGCCCCGCTACGGGTTTGAAGGGTATCCGGTGCCGGAGCGGTCAAACGTTGATCAGTCGGTCAACAAACAGCTCAAATGACGGGCCGGCCGTTTTTTGTGGGAGAGCGTATGGGCATATCGAAGCAGACCGTCCGGGGGTTGGTTGCCGGCCTTATCGTGGCAACCGGACTATCCGCCTGCGCAAAGGATCCTGAAGTCACCTCCGATGGTGCGCCACTGGCCCGACAGATCACCGCCTCCGGCCAGTGCGGCTTTGCCGGGCAGGGCGTGGTCTACATGGACTCCCGCGAGCGACTGGAGTCGGTATCGGAAGCCCGCGGAATGCCCCTCTCGTTACCCGAAAACCACGACTTTGGCCGTGAACATCTGCTGCTGGTCGCTGCGGGGCGCAAACCCACCGGCGGCTATGGCGTGGTCCTTGAGGACTCCCGACTCAATGACGGCGAGTTGCGGATCTCCGTCGAAGTCCGCTCGCCGTCCCCCGATCAGATGGTCACCCAGGCCCTGACCAGTCCCTGTGCCCTGCTGGCGGTGACTGCGGATGGCTGGTCGCGGGTGCGGGTGTCCGGCCCCGGATTCGACGAACTGTCCGTCAGTCGGTGACCCACCTCGCATTCGGCCGGTGCCGGACATTGATCTTTACGGCAGATTCCCTAAGCTATGCCCCCACACGTCCCTGCACATCCGGAGCTGTACCCGCCCTATGAGCCAGAAAACCTACAACGCCGACTCCATTGAAGTCCTCACCGGTCTCGACCCGGTTCGCAAGCGCCCGGGCATGTACACCGACACCAGCCGGCCCAACCATCTGGCCCAGGAGGTTATCGACAACAGTGTGGACGAAGCCCTGGCAGGGCATGCCCGGCGTCTGGATGTGGTTCTGTATGCGGACGGCTCCCTGTCGGTAGAGGACGACGGTCGTGGCATGCCGGTGGATATCCACAAGGAAGAAGGCCTGCCGGGGGTGGAGCTGATCCTCAGCCGGCTGCACGCCGGTGGCAAGTTCTCGGAGGGTAACTACAACTTCTCCGGGGGTCTGCACGGGGTGGGGGTGTCCGTAGTCAACGCCCTGTCCACCCACCTGGAAATCTCCATCAAGCGGGACGGCAACCTCTACCGGATGACCTTTGCCAATGGCGAGAAGGCTTCCGAGCTGGAAGTAGTGGACACGGTAGGCAAGCGCAACACCGGCACCCGCCTGCACTTCATGCCGGATGTGTCCTATTTCGACTCACCGAAGTTCTCGGTCAGCCGGCTGCGCCATAACCTGCGTGCCAAGGCGGTGCTGTGCCCCGGGCTCACCGTGACCTTCACCCAGGAGCAGACCGGCGAAAAGGACGAGTGGTTCTACGAGGATGGCCTGCGGGACTACCTGCGCACCGAGCTGGCGGATGTGGAAGCGGTTCCCCTGGACCCGTTCACCGGGCACTTTTCCGGCAACAACGAACAGGTGGACTGGGCGGTACAGTGGCTTCCAGAGGGCGGTGAGTCCGTTACCGAAAGCTACGTTAACCTGATTCCCACCACCCAGGGCGGTACCCACGTGAACGGTTTCCGTACCGGTTTGCTGGAAGCCATGCGTGAATTCTGTGAGTTCCGCAATCTGCTGCCCCGGGGCGTGAAGCTGACCCCCGAGGATATCTGGGACCGCTGTGCCTATGTGCTGTCCTTCAAGATGCAGGACCCCCAGTTCTCCGGGCAGACCAAGGAGCGTCTGTCGTCCCGGGAGGCGGCGGCGTTTATCTCCGGCGTGGTGAAAGACGCCTTCAGCCTGTGGCTGAACCAGCACACCGATGTGGCGGAAGCCCTGGCGGAACTGTTTATCAGCAATGCCCAGCGCCGCCTGAAGGCCAGTCGCAAGGTGGCCCGTAAGCGGGTGACCTCCGGGCCGGCTTTGCCGGGCAAACTGGCGGACTGCTCTGGTGCCGACGCCAGCCGCTCCGAGCTGTTCCTGGTGGAGGGGGACTCCGCCGGCGGTTCCGCCAAGCAGGCCCGGGACCGGGAATTCCAGGCGGTGATGCCGCTGCGGGGCAAGATTCTCAACACCTGGGAAGTCGACTCATCGGAAATTCTGGCCTCCCAGGAAGTCCATGACATTGCCGTTGCCATCGGGGTGGATCCGGGCTCTGACAAGCTTGAAGGCGTGCGCTATAACAAGATCTGCATTCTCGCCGATGCGGACTCGGACGGCCTGCACATTGCCACCCTGCTGTGCGCCCTGTTCGTCAAGCATTTCCGCCCGGTGGTGGAGGCCGGTCATGTGTTCGTGGCCATGCCGCCGTTGTACCGGGTTGATCTGGGCAAGGAAACTTTCTATGCCCTGGACGAGCACGAGAAGCAGGGCATTATCGATCGCCTGGCGGCCGAAAAACGCAAGGGCAAGATCCAGGTCACCCGCTTCAAGGGGCTGGGCGAGATGAACCCGTTGCAGCTACGGGAAACCACCATGGCTCCGGACACCCGCCGCCTGGTCATGCTGACCATCGAGGACGGTGATGACACCAACGAGCGCATGGACATGCTGCTGGGTAAGAAGCGGGCGGGAGATCGCCGTAGCTGGCTGGAAACCTACGGCAATATGGCGGATGTGGCGGTCTGACGGCTATTGAGCAAAGTGGCTGGACTGAGGGCTTTCAACCGCCGGACAGCGGCCCCTGTCCGGCGAGGATATCGCAGCACAGCACCCGCAATTCGCCCCGGAAACGGAAGCCCAGAGACAGGGTGACGCACATATAGACCCCGGATATGGACAGGTAGGGGGTGGTCACCTGCATGCGGTCGGGCTGGGCGAGGGCCTGTTTCAGGTAATGCTGGCGATACCAGTCAGCACTGCTGGTGTTTTCCAGGGGGCGGTATCGGGGGTCAAGCTGGCCGGCCGCCGAGTCGGAGGCCTGGGTATCATCAAGCTGTACGCCTCGCTGATCAATCAGGTAGCACCGGGATACGGTGTGATGGCTCATGATTTCGGTACAGGCATCACGCAGATTGCTTCCGTCCTGGATCTGCCGGACGGCACGCCGGAAATGGCTGGTGAAGAACTCCGCCAGTTGCTGTGTGGGGTCCAGTCGAATGCGGTTGCGGTTCTTGTAGTCCGACAGCAGCGTTTCAAAGTCCGGCTTGCTGGTGCGGATCTGTTCCAGTTCCACCCGGGGGTGGCTGAAGTAGTAGCCCTGCACAAAATCCACACCGGCATCAATGGCGATCATGGCCTGATCGTGAGTTTCCACCCCTTCCAGCAGAACCAGGCAGCTTGACTGATGCAGCAGGGTGACAATGCCGTTGAGGATCTGCCGGGCCTTGGGGTCCTTGCCAGCCCTGAGGGTGAGGGTCCGGTCAAGTTTGACGATGTCCGGAGACAGGTTCCAGATACGTTCGAAATTGGAATGACCGGCGCCAAAGTCGTCGATGGCGGTCAGGCACCCCAGTTCCTTGTAATACTCGACAGTCTCTCGCAGGCGGTCGGAGTCGTCGGTGGGCTGCTCCACAATCTCCACCACAATGCGATGTGGGGGCAGCCCCGTCCGGCGTAACAGTTCACCGAAGAAGGAATCGTAGCGATAGCCGGAGGCCACTACCCGGGGCGAAACGTTGATAAAAAGCCAGTTGACGTCGTCCCGGAACGAGCGGTAGTTGCGGATATGCAGCAGGCGGCAAAGGCGGTCCAGCAGCACGTTTTCCTGTTCGGATTCGGGCAGGTCAAACAGCTGGAAGGGCGGTACGCTGGCGTTGTCCGGGTCAAAGGCCCGTATCAGGGCTTCGTAGCCTATGATTCTCTTGTGGGAAATACTGAATATGGGTTGCAGTGCCGTTCTGAGTACCAGGCCGTGAAACAGACCTGTCCAGTGATCAGCATGCTGTTCCAGCAGGGGATCAAGCAATTCCAGGTCCGCGCCTGAGAGATGGTCTGACAGATAGGTCATGGATCCGCAATTATGACTGCTGATAAGAACCCGAGGGGGCTGTCGTACGAGCCCTGAAGCCCCGGCAGGTCGAGTATACCGTGATGAGCATGCCAGAAGATTTCCAGCAGCGCCAGCGACTTATGTCAAACGTTGTCAGGCCATGACATGAGTGTTGTTATCAGACTCTTTTCAGCATCTCCTGCATTTCACATCGAAACGGGCCAATGCGGTCCCTGAGAGGGATCAGTTAGGGATCAGTTATTGCTGGGTACGGCAATGGATTCGTCGAATTCGATTTCCATGTTTTGTCTCCTTGAAAGGCGGTTAGTCGGGATTAGTTATAGGGCTATTATATGGCAGCAATAGCATTTTCGAATCCGTATAACCCGTATACGACCAAAGGCTCGCACGGCCATTGAGGCGGTTCAGGTTAACGACTTCATTGCCGCTGAGGCCGCGCCATCAGAAAAACTGAACAGGGTGAGCAGAATATTGTGGTTGGCGCTGCGCCGATAACTCCCTATTCTCTGGGGAGGTTTTATGGATCGTGATCAACAGGCCGGGAGCAGCAATGCAGCTGAGGAACTCAAGGAGACGATACGGGGCGGTAGGGGCCGGCCTTCACTGGCTGGTGGCGCTGGCGGTATTCGGGCTGTTTGGTCTCGGTTATTACATGGTTGACCTGACCTATTACGATCAGTGGTACAAGCTGGCCCCGCATATCCACCGCAGTATCGGCATCCTGCTGTTCGCCGTGGTGGTGTTGCGCCTGCTCTGGCGATTTGCGGACACCACGCCGTCGCCCCTGGACAGTCATTCCCGCTTTGAGGTGCTGTCCGCACGCGTTGCCCACGTTTTTCTGTACCTGCTGATGCTGACCGCGATGACCAGCGGTTATCTGATATCCACGGCCGACGGCTCGGGTGTGCGGGTATTCGACTGGTTCGAGGTGCCGTCGGTGACCGGGCGGATCGAGAGAATGGAAGACATCGCCGGTGACGTTCACTACTGGGCCACCTGGGCACTGGTGGGGCTGGCTGCTCTCCATGGGCTGGCGGCCATAAAACACCATATGGTTGACCGGGACGACACCCTCAGGCGCATATTGCCGGCACGGCTGAAGAAGTCGTAACCGGTGTGATGGAATTCAGAGAACTTTTACCAAGCAAGGAGACCCATGATATGAAAAAGACACTACTGGCCTCAGCCGTATCCCTGGCACTGGTCGGGGCCGCTCACGCAGACGAGCACAGCGGCACCTACGCCTTCGATACCGAGGGTGCGCACCAGTTCATTACCTTCGAGATCTCCCACCTGGGCTTCAGCACCCTGTATGGACGTTTCAATGATTTCGATGGTCAGTTCGTGTACGACGCGGACAACCCCGAAAACAGCAGTGTCGAGGTGACCATCGATACCGCCAGTGTGGACAGCAACCATGGCGAGCGGGACAAGCACCTGCGCAGCGAGGACTTCCTGTATGTGGACGAGTATCCGCAGGCGACGTTCAAGAGCACCCGTATCGAGGTGGAAGGCGACGATGAAGCCGATATCGTGGGTGAGCTGACCCTGCGCGGCGTTACCCGGGAAGTCACTCTGGATGCGGAAATGCAGGGCCACGGCGATGACCCCTGGGGTGGCTATCGCATGGGCTTTGACGCGGAAACCGAGATCAAGCTGGCCGATTTTGGCATTCCCACCAACCTGGGCAAGGCATCGGAAACCGTGACGTTGGAAATTTCCGTGGAAGGTATCCGCCAGTAACGGCTGACGGTTGTTGCACCGAGCAAAAAAACGGGGCCGTTAATGGGCCCCGTTTTCGTTTTCATGACAACGACAGAGTCTGAGCTGGCGAAAGAACTGCGCCACGAAAATTACCAGGGCTATCAGCAGGCCGGCTATCAGAAACGGCCTTGTCATCGCCAGGCTGCCACTGAGCGAGAACTCCACCAGGAGCATCAGCGCCAGGGCCAGTGCACCGTTAATGACAGCGGTCAGAACCGCCTGACGGCAAGCCTTGAGAGTCAGTTTCATAGTGTTCGCTCTGATTGGAAAGTCGCAAACCGGTAGTCGCACCGGATTCTTCAGGACTTCGCATAAGCGATTCAGGAGTGATTCAGAGGCTCCCTGAATCCACGGCCAGAATACGGCCGACGGTTGGCCGGAAACATGCGGGAATTCCGCTATTGGAAAAAACGCTCCGGGGATTTCCGTCGCAGCATTGGTCTATTGCGCCCTCCCTCCATATAATGTCTGCGCCTTAAAGCAGTCTTGAATCTCCCCGCGCGGGGTGTCCGGTCAGCGATCAGGCTGCGACACCGCTGCGGGCAGGGATTCGCGTGAACACATTCCTGGAGCAAGGGGCTTCCATGCCAGAGTTTGAAACGACCGACGAGGGCTTCGAGCGGGTTTCACTGCGGGACTATACCGAAAAGGCGTACCTGGACTATTCCATGTACGTCATCCTTGACCGGGCCCTGCCCAACGTGGGGGACGGACTCAAGCCGGTACAGCGGCGGATCATTTACGCCATGTCCGAGCTGGGGCTGAAATCCACCAGCAAGTACAAGAAGTCTGCCCGTACCGTCGGTGACGTGCTCGGCAAGTTCCATCCCCATGGTGACAGCGCCTGCTATGAAGCCATGGTGCTGATGGCCCAGCCGTTTTCCTACCGCTATCCGCTGGTGGACGGACAGGGCAACTGGGGGTCGCCGGATGACCCCAAATCCTTCGCGGCCATGCGGTATACCGAATCCCGCCTGTCAAAGTTCTCCGAAGTGTTGCTCAGCGAGCTGGGGCAGGGCACCGTCGACTGGGTGCCGAATTTTGACGGCACCATGGACGAGCCCTCCACCCTGCCGGCACGGCTGCCTCACGTGCTGCTCAATGGCACTACCGGCATCGCGGTGGGCATGGCCACGGATATCCCGCCCCACAACGTGCGGGAGGTCACAGCCGCCTGTATCCGCCTGCTGGACAAGCCCGACGCCGATGTGGACGAGCTCTGCGAACACATCAAGGGGCCGGATTTCCCCACCGGCGCCGAGGTGATCACGCCTCGCCGTGACCTGCGCCAGATGTACCATACCGGTCGTGGCAGCCTGCGCATGCGGGCCCGCTGGATTCGCGAGAACGGCGAAGTGGTGATCACCGACCTGCCACACCAGGTATCCGGTAACCGGGTGCTGGAGCAGATTGCCCACCAGATGCAGACCCGCAAGCTGCCCATGGTGGCCGATCTGCGGGACGAGTCGGATCACGAGAACCCGACCCGTCTGGTGATCGCGCCCCGCTCCTCCCGGGTGGATGTGGACGGCCTGATGGCCCACCTGTTCGCCAGTACGGATCTGGAGAAGAGCTACCGGGTCAATCTGAATGTCATCGGCAACGATGGTCGCCCGGCGGTGAAGAACCTGCACACCATGCTCACCGAGTGGCTGGCCTACCGCAGGACCACCGTCACGCGGCGCCTGCAGCACCGGCTCGACAAGGTACTGGCACGGCTGCACCTGCTCGAGGGCCTGCTGATCGCCTATCTGAATATCGACGAGGTGATCAGCATTATCCGCTACGAGGACGAGCCCAAGGCGGAACTGATCAGCCGCTTCGGTCTATCCGCCGAGCAGGCGGAAGCCATCCTCGAGCTGAAACTGCGCCACCTGGCGAAACTGGAGGAAATGAAGATCCGCGGCGAGCAGGACGAACTGTCCGCCGAACGGGACGAGCTGCAGGCCATCCTGGGCTCCGAGGACCGGCTGCGGGCGCTGATCAAGGACGAGCTGCTGGCGGACGCCGAAACCTACGGTGACGACCGTTGCTCACCGATCGTGGAGCGTGACGAGGCCCGGGCCTTCTCCGAGGCGGATCTGGTGTCCAACGACCCGGTCACCGTGGTGCTGTCCGAGAAAGGCTGGGTGCGGGCCGCCAAGGGCCATGATATCGACCCGGAGGGCCTCAGCTACAAGGCCGGCGACAAATTCGCGCTGGCGGCCAAGGGGCGTAACAACCAGAACGCCGTGTTCCTGGACTCGACCGGCCGTGCCTACTCGTTGATGGCCCACAGCCTGCCGTCGGCGCGGGGGCAGGGTGAGCCACTGACCGGTCGTATCAACCCTCCCCCCGGGGCGACGTTTGCCGGCCTGCTGATGGCCAACCCGAACGAGAAATACCTGCTCGCCACCGATGCCGGCTACGGTTTCGTGGCCACCGCGTCGGATCTGATCAGCAAGAACCGCAATGGCAAGTCGGTGGTGACCATTCCCAGGGGCGCCCGGCTGATGGCGCCGGTGCCCGTGCCCCGTCGGAAACAGCCGCTGTACCTGGCCGCTATTTCCAACGAGGGCCGCATGCTGGTGTTCCCGCTGGAGCAGCTGCCGGAGCTGGGCCGGGGCAAGGGCAACAAGATCATCAGCATTCCCTCGGCCCGGGTCCAGAACCGGGAGGAGTTCGTGGTGGCATTGACGGTGTTCGGTGAGGCGGACCATCTGGAAATCCGCGCCGGCAAGCGCAAGCTGGGGCTGCGCTTCGGGGATCTGGAGCACTACCTGGGTGAGCGCGGTCGCCGTGGTCACAAGCTGCCGCGGGGGCTGCAGCGGGTTGACGGCATCGACGTGGTTGCCGCCGCGGGTGCCGAAGAACCAGCCGCCGGAGACGATGACAGTGAGTGAACTGGTGCTGATCAATGTGTCCGGCCGTGACAAGCCGGGCCTGACCTCGGAAATTACCGGCATCATGGGGCGCTACGATGTGCGGATACTCGATATCGGCCAGGCGGTGATCCACGACTACCTGACCTGGGGTATCCTGGCGGAAATCCCCGACGAGTCCCAGGCGTCCCCGGTGATTCGTGAATTGCTGTTCCGCCTGCATTCCCTGGACCTGCAGGTACGCTTTGCCCCCATCACCGAAACCGAATACCAGCAGTGGGCCGAGGGCCGTAACCGGGCCTGTTACATGGTCACCCTGCTGGCCCGGGAGATACGCGCCGAGCAGATTGCCCGGGTGTCGGCCATTACCGCCCGCCATGGTCTGAATATCGACAATATCACGCGGTTGTCGGGCCGGCCGTCGCTGGCGCCCTCGGACAACCGTATTGCCTGTGTCGAGTTTTCCGTGAGAGGTACGCCGGAAGACCTGGAAGCCCTGCGCACGGACTTTCTCAAGATTGCCGGCGACATGAACGTCGACATTGCCTTCCAGGAAGACTCGATTTTCCGCCGTAACCGCCGCCTGGTGGTCTTCGACATGGATTCCACGCTGATCGACGCGGAAGTCATCGACGAGCTGGCCCTGGAGGCCGGTGTTGGCGAGCAGGTAGCCGCTATTACCGAGCGGGCCATGCTCGGTGAGCTGGATTTCAGTGAAAGTTTCGCGGAGCGTCTGGCGCTGCTGAAAGGGCTGGACGAGTCCGTGCTGGAGCGGATTGCGGCGCGGCTGAAATTGACTGAGGGGGCGGAATACCTGATCCGTGCCCTGCGATCACTGGGCTACCGCACCGCAATTGTGTCCGGGGGGTTCAACTACTTCGCCCGCGACCTGCAGGCAAAGCTGGGTATCGACTACGTTTACGCCAACGAGCTGGAAATTGTGGATGGCAAGGTCACAGGCCGGGTAGCCGGTCCCATTGTCGATGGCGCCCGCAAGGCGCAGCTGCTGCTGGAGATCGCGGAGCGGGAGAAGATTTCCCGGGAACAGGTGATTGCGGTGGGGGATGGTGCCAACGACCTGCCCATGCTCAGCCAGGCCGGCCTGGGAGTCGCCTTCCGCGCCAAACCAGTGGTGAAGGAGTCCGCCCGTCACGCCATTTCCACCCTGGGGCTGGACGCCATTCTCTACCTGCTGGGCTACCGGGAATCCGAAACCCGTCTGGCCTCGCCGGAATAAGAAATACCGCGCTCCCGTCCCCGGGGCGCGGCAAGCCGGTTATTGATCCCCGAAGTCGTAGTTCATTTCCGGCACCGGCGCCTGCAGGTAGTAACCCTGTATGTAGTTCACCCCCGCCTGCCACAGAATGGCCAGCACGGAAGCGTTTTCCACCAGCGGAATGATGGTCAGTTTACCGCTGGTCTGCAGGGACTGGACCATTTCCCTTACCCGCTCCCTGGCCTCGTCGTTCTTCTGGATTTCCTCGGTGAAGGAGCCATCAATCTTCACGTAATCCACATCCACATGCTTGAGGGTATTGAAGGGATTCAGTGCACAGCCAAACTGTGAGATGGCGACCTTGCAGTGCAGTTCGTGGAGTTTTTTGGCAAAGTCCCTGGCCTGCTTGAGATAGTTGGTGGCGTCGCCCTCCCGTATCTGGAAGATCAGGGAATCCCCCGGCAGGCGGGCGGCCTTCAGGGCAACACTGAGCCACTGGCTGAAGGTCTTGTCCTGCAGGGTTTCCGCCGTCACGTTCAGGAACAGGCGGGTGTCGTGCCCGCGGCCGCGATGCTGGGACAGCTGCTTGATCGTCTGCAGCACCACCCAGCGGTCAATGCGCATGGCCATGTCCGACGGACCCGCTGGCGGCAGGAAGTCGTAGGGGGAGACTTCCTTGCCGTCATTGTCCAGCATGCGGACCAGGGCTTCGTAGTGTTCCTCGCCTTCGCCGCGAAGATTGATGATGGGCTGGAACAGCAGGCGGAAGCGGTTCTCCTCCAGCGCCTTGGCGATGGCGTCCATGGAATTGGCATCATCCAGTTGCTCGTAGTCCGCCGGGTTGTAGGTAACTACCCCGTTGCCGTTCCTGCTGCCGGGCTGGTTACGGACCCCGCTGTGGGCGGTATGGGCACGGCCCAGCAGGTCGGCTGCCTTGGGTGCGTTTTCGGTGATGGCGGCCACGCCGATGGATACGGTCACCTGGGCGGAGCGGCCCTGAATATCAAACAGGTGATCATCCACGGCTTTACGTATGGTCTCGCACAGCTCTGCCATGGCCTGTTCCTCACAGGGCTGAGCAAGAATGCAGAAGGCTTCGTCACTGATCCGCGCCAGTGTCATGTGCTCTGAGGTGTGCTCCTCAAGCAGCGCGGCGAAATCCCGCAGCAGCAGGTCGGTGCCGGCAATGCCCAGGTCGTTCTTGAAGGCCACGAAGCCGTCGATGCCGATGTACGCCAGGGCGCCGGTTTCGTTCTTTTCACCGGCCGTGGCGATGGCGTTGGTCAGCTTCTCCATCAGGTACTGGCGGTTGTAGAGACCGGTCAGCAGATCCTGGTTGCTGATTTCGCGAATCTTTTCCTGCAGCTCGGCGTCGTTGTGTTCCGGCTGGACCACCACCTGCACACAGGCTTCGCCATCGTAGGTGGCGGCGGAAACGGTCATGGTGATGTTCAGGTCCTGGTCGTCGCTGCGCCTGGCCACGCAATTGAGCTTGATGCCGTCTTCCCGGGTTTCGGAAAAGGTTTTCATGAACTTGCGCAGGTCGCCCTGGCTGTCCGGAGCCAGGGTATCCAGCAGTGGAATGCACATCAGCTCATCCAGGTCGTCATAGCCCAGAAATTCCATGTACGCCTGGTTGGCGTAGATGTGCATGCCGTCGTTGACGTAGGCAATGGCGTCCTTGGAACTCTCCAGCAGCAACTGACAGCGCTGTTCCGACTCTCTCAGGTGGGATTCCAGTACACGCCGGCGGCGGCGTTCGTCCAGGTTGCCCAGTTCCCGGTTGATCACCAGCATCAGCCGCTCGGTCTCGTTGACCGGGGCGGTATCCTGGGCGCCTGCCTTCATGATGGTCAGGGCGCGCTCACTGTCGTCGCTCTCGGTCAGCAGGACGAAGGGGATATCCTTGTCCAGCCGCCGGACCATGGCCAGGGCGTCGTCGGGTATGAAGTCCTGTTGGGTGTCCCTTGCCAGGAACAGATCCCAGTGACCGGCACGGATGGCTTCGTCCAGGTCTTCCTCGGAGGTGACCCGGTGAGCACGGGTGGCCCGACCGGAATTCCTCAGCAGACTGACCACAGACTCCGCATCGTTCTGGGAGGGATCCATGATCAGCAGGTGGACGGTGCTCTTTTGCTTCTGCATGCGCTGACGGTCTCGCTGTCTGTCTGGTGCCCCGATTCGGCACTGTAGTGTTCAACGGGGCCATCCATTGCCTGGGTCGGCAGGGCCCTGCCTGTGGTGACCCTGTGCTGACATTCACGGCGAGCCGGCTCGAGCGGCCCGGTCCGTGAACCGATAACCTTGAATGATGCAGAGGATAGAGGCCAATAACAAGCCTGCACTGGCGGTAGCGGGAGCTGGCGCGCAGTTTTGACGCCTGCTACAGATTTGGCCAAAGCGAGTCGAATTCGTCCTCACTGGTGCCGAAGGGGCTTTTCCCGCCCCTGTCACCCGGGCCCGTTTCCTCCGGCCGGTTGTATAGCCGGAGCTCAAACTGGCTGATGCTGCCGGTGGCGGTGATGCGGTTACCAAGCAGCCCCTGGTCCTGAACGCCCTGGTGCAGCAGGGTAATCCGGCTGCCGGACTGGAATGGCAGCCGGGGGGTGATCAGGCTCCGGGGTTGATGGACGCCGGGAATCTCGGGGAGCAGCAGGCCACGCAGAAATTCACTGCTGTTGCCGGTCTTCTGGATCAGTTGGACGCCACAGGGGGTGGCACCCGGGGCAATGACTTCGATGCCGACACGGGTGCCCTCGCTGCGATTCTGTCGCAACCACCGGACAATGGCCACGCTCCAGGGGTGGTTGCGGTGTTCCCGCACACCCAGCACTTCACCGGCCTGAAGGGTGGCGGGAATACTGGCACTCCAGATAACGCAGTACCCGCCGGGGCTGGTGTTCACGACCCGCGTCAGGTACGAGCGCGGAAGGCTGCGCCCGTTGCTGGCACCGGCCATGCTGCCGGCCGCCTGGTAGTCGATCGGGGTATCCGCCGTGGGCAGGATCCGGTCTTCCGACTGGCCCGCGTCAAAGGCACCGGACCAGGCATCCCGGCGAGGGGATTTCATGAACCGGTTCTCGCTCTCCGGTGACGGCGGTGAGGCATTGCCGATCACAAATTCGTTAAAGGGCTTCTCGCCGGCGACGAAGTAATGCACCGAGGTCAGCCCGGCACAGATTTCAAGCTGGCCATCGGAGTTCAAGCGATTGAAATTGCGTTGGGCAAGCAGTGCCAGCGCCTGGCCAAGGTGAGCCAGCAGGGACTCGCTGACCCGTGCCGTCAGGGGCAACCCGGTGTCCTCCCGGGTTTTCCTGCCATGCTTCTGCTGGGCTGGCTGGGTCTCTTCGGCGCCGTAGAGGTGTTCGCTGATCCTGCGGGCCAGGGACGAGGTGTCGAACCCCCACCAGGCGGCGCTGTCGGGTGACGGGGCCAGCGAGCGGTAGCACGGCGGGGCATCGCTCTCCATATCCACCAGGAATTCGGCGGACCCGGCGAGTTCCGGCCCGCACCGGACCTCCGGTGCCCAGAGCTCGAACAGTTCGGCCGCCTGCTCCATTTCGTTCTGGCGCAACTGGTTGGCCCTGGCGCACCCCAGTAGCAGTGTCTGCCCATAGGCATCAGCCACCGTGGATTCGCTGCGGTGCTGGCGCTGGTCGTCACTGACCGTCAGGTCCTGGAGCCGGTTGTCGCAGGCAAAGCGGAACAACCGGTGACTTTCCTGCCAGCTACCGGCGGGGCTGGCGGTATAGAGCTGCTGCGAGCGCAGAATGGTGGCGCCCAGTTCGGTCAGCGCCCGGTGGCAGGCCTGGGCCAGGGGTTTCCGCTGCCGCTCGATACTGCCGCTGTCGAGCAGCTCCATGATGGTCAGCTTGTATCCTGACGCCAGGTGAAGCTGCAGCGCCTGGGACAGGTTGGCGATCTTGCGTTGTTTTTCAGGCAGGGCGATGGCCGTGCCCAGGTAATGCCGGGACAGCTCGGTACACACAAAGCGTAACCGGGGGCGCAGCAGCTCCAGCAACTGCAGCCGCTGAGCAGGGGAGCAGAACAGCTGGTTGAGTTCGATAATGGCGTGGTAAAGCTGACGGGACAGTTCCCCGAGATTCGTCATGGGCAGGTGATCCACCCAGCGGCGGAACGCCTTGGGACTGGAATCGCAAAAGGACAGGCTCGCAATTCTGGGCTCTGGAACTGTGAGTTCGGGTTTCTGCATTTTCTCTGACCAGTTGTACGCTCGCTCAGACTGCCAGTGCCCCGTCCGGGGTGCCCGTGCCTGCCTGTGCGGGTAGTGATTTCACCGGGCCCGCGCTGTCCCGAGGGGGAATTTTCCGGAATTACAGATTGTTATGGGCCTTTCCGCGACCCACCTTAAAATAGCAAATACACTATAGAAAGCCAGTACACCATAACATTAACAAGGTTTGACAGTTGGTGGGTGTCTGGCGACCGCCGTGCTGCGGCTCGATCAGAGCGCCCTGTCACTCCATGCCTACATCCAGCAGGGTCTTGCCGGGGCGCCCGGGCAGCTCGCGCACCAGCCTGGGGACCAGGTAGCCGGGCAGTCTGGCCTGCAACTCCCGCACCATTGCCCGGGCCCGGTCATCACTGACGTCGAAATGATGGGCGCCCGCCACCGGATCAAAGGCATGCAGGTAATAGGGCAGTATGCCGGCCGCAAACAGAGCTTCGCTCAACGCTTGCAGGGTATCCGGGTGATCATTGACGCCCTGCAGGATCACGCTCTGGTTCAGCAGGGTGACGCCTGCACTCTTCAACCGGTTCATGGCCGTGCGTACGTCGTCGTCAATTTCCGCCGGGTGGTTGATATGGACCACCATGACCACATCGAGGCGTGACTGTTCGATCCAGCCGACCAGCGCATCGTCCACCCGCTGGGGAATCACCACCGGCAACCGGCTGTGAATGCGCAGCCGCGTCAGCGAGGGCACCGAGGACAGGGCCGAGGCCCATTGCGCCAGCAGGCGGTCGTTCACCGCCAGGGGGTCGCCCCCGCTGAGGATAACCTCGTTGATCTCCGGGCTAGCGGTCAAGGTGCTGATAACGTCTTCCCGCTGCGTCGGTGTAAGCCGGTGGTCCTCGTAGGGAAAATGCCGGCGGAAACAGTAGCGGCAGTTGATGGCGCACTGCCCCGTTACCATCAGCAGGGCCCGGCTGCGATATTTGCGGATCAACCCCGGGGTGGCCGTGGCATCGGCTTCCTGCAGCGGGTCACTGACAAAGCCGGGGCGCGGCTCGCCCTCGTCGGCCAGCGGCAGCACCTGGCGCAGTAGCGGGTCGGCGGGGTCGCCGTAGCGGATCCGCGCCAGCCAGGGCTCGGGCACTCTGACCGGAAAAGCCGCATGGCCGGTATGGGCACCGTCTGACAACAGGCGGGAGTCGAGGCCCAGGCGTTGCAGCAGGGTTTCCGGCCGGGTGACCGAGCGGGCCAGCAGGGTTTGCCAGGTGGCGCGCTCATTATCCGGGTTGTGGGCTTCAATACGGACGGCGGTTCGCTGTATCATAGCGGACTTTCACATTCCAACAGCGTCTTTTCAGGTGAGTGTTTCATGGCATCTTATTCTACCAACGAATTCCGCGGCGGTCTTAAAGTTTTGCTGGATGGCGATCCCTGCATCATCCTGGAAAACGAGTTCGTCAAGCCGGGCAAGGGGCAGGCCTTCAACCGGGTCAAGCTCCGTAACCTGATGACCAACCGCCAGTGGGAGCGTACCTTCAAGTCCGGTGAAAGCCTGGAAGCCGCTGACGTGATCGATCAGGACATGGAGTACCTGTATAACGACGGCGAGTTCTGGTACTTCATGAAAACCGACGGCTCGTTCGAGCAGTTCCCGGCCGACGAGAAGGCTGTTGGCGATACCGTCAAATGGCTGAAAGAGCAGGACGTGTACACGGTTACGCTCTACAACGGCGCTCCACTCATCGTGACTCCGCCCAACTTTGTTGAGCTTGAAGTGGTGGAAACCGATCCCGGCATGAAGGGCGATACCGCCCAGGGTGGCTCCAAGCCGGCCACCCTGTCTACCGGTGCGGTGGTGAATGTGCCCCTGTTCATTACCATTGGTGAGGTTCTGAAGGTCGACACCCGCTCCGGGGAGTACGTCGGTCGGGTGAAGAACTGATCAGGGCCAGATGATGGCGTCGGGTCGGGAGACAGCGGCGACAGGTGCTTCCTGGCAGCCGACTGCCAGCCGGCAGATCCTGAAAAGCCGCGCACAACAGCTGGGCTGGGTGCGCGGCTTTTTTGCGCAACGGGGTGTGCTGGAGGTGGAAACGCCGGTGCTGGGCCAGTGTGGCGTTACCGATGTGAATATCGACAGCATTGCTGCCTCGCCCATGGCGGTGGCGGGCCAGCATGGCGGTCGGGGCTGGCTGCAGAGCTCACCGGAATACCACATGAAGCGCCTGCTGGCGGCGGGCAGCGGCAGTATCTATCAGGTCAGTCAGGTATTTCGCGATGGTGAACGGGGGCGGCGCCATAATCCGGAGTTCTCGCTGCTGGAGTGGTATCGCCCCGGGTTCGACGACCAGCAGCTGATGGCCGAGGTGGCAGAACTGGTGTGCGGCTGGCTGGATTTGCCGCAGCCGCACCGGATCGGCTACCGGCAACTGCTGCGGGACCATGCCGGCATTGATCCGTTCGAGGCCAGCATCACGGATTTACGGAAGGCCTGCCGTCCGCTGGTTGGCGATGGTGACTTGTTGGAATCTCTCGACCGGGATGGATGCCTGAACCTTTTGATGAGCTTCCGGGTGGAGCCGGCATTGGGGTTTGATCGTCCGGTGTTTGTTACCCGGTACCCGGCGAGTCAGGCAGCCCTTGCCCGGGTTTCCCGGGAGGATGGACACGCGGTAGCCCATCGGTTCGAACTGTATGTGCGGGGCATCGAATTGTGTAATGGCTACTGGGAACTGACCGACCCGCAGGAGCAAAGGCGCCGTTTCCATGACGACAACGCCCGCAGGCGTGGCCTGGGCAAAACGGAGATGCCGGTGGATGAGCGCTTCCTGGCGGCCCTGGAGTCCGGCCTGCCGGACTGCGCCGGTGTTGCCCTTGGCCTCGACCGGCTACTGATGCTCAAATGCGGCGCGGATGAGATCAGTGAGGTGCTGGCGTTTCCGGCGGAGCGCTCGTAATCTCGCCGATGCTCTCTCCCAGTCTGACCACGGACTGGTTACGCAGTGCCTCCTGCCAGTGGCTGGCCCCTTTCGGGAATACCAGGATAACCGTGGAACCGAGGCGGAACCGCCCCATCTCCTCGCCGCGCTGGTAACGGATGCCTGGTGACTGGTGCCGATAGTCGGAGGTGCTCACTTCGCGGCGACCGTTGGTGGGCGCAACAATGCCGGCCCAGCGGGTTTCCACGCTGCCCACAATCATTGCACCCACCAGAACCATCGCCATGGGGCCCGCCTCGGTGTCAAAGGTGGCGACCACCCGCTCATTGCGGGCAAACAGGCCGGGTACGGCGGCGGCTGTCACCGGGTTGACGGAAAACAGCCGACCGGGCACATAGACCATTTCCCGGAGCTGTCCGGCGAGGGGCATGTGAATACGGTGGTAGTCCTTCGGCGCCAGATAAATCGTGGCAAACTGCCCATCCACGAAGGGGCGCGCCCGCTCGTCATCACCACCGAGCAGTTCCGTCAGGTTGAAGGACTGGCCCTTGGCCTGGAACACGCGGTCCCGTTCTATCCGGCCCAGCTGGCTGACGGTGCCGTCCACCGGGCTGACAATGGTGCGCTCGCCATCGGCCAGCGGGCGCAGGCCCGGCTTGAGTTCGCGGGTGAAAAACTCGTTGAAGGAAGGGTAGCTGGCCGGATCTTCGTCGGCGGCTTCGCTCATGTTCACGCCATAGCGGCCGATAAACCAGCGTATAACGACATTCTTCATCGCCGAGGGCGGCCGGGCATCGGCCAGTTTCCCCGCCAGCCGGGAAATCAGCAGCTGCGGCAGAAGGTATTGTACCAGGACAAAAAGCCGGTCAAGCATGGAGTCGGGTGCCTTTGATTATCGGGCGCGTGAGTTTAGCAAACCCGTGCAGGCTGGTAGAAATGGTTTATGATCTTCGTGGTTACAAAATGTCATTGCTATCATGGCACAGGCCGGCATAACCTGCCCGTCACGTCGGGAGCCAGGTGCCTTTGCTGTGCTCACAACCAGACTAACAGGTGAAGTAGCGTTTCATGGGTCTGATACTCGGTTCGATCATTGTTCTGGCCTGTGTGCTCACAGGTTACGTTCTCCACGGTGGCAACCTGATGGTGCTCTGGCAGCCAACGGAGGTGCTGATCATTGGCGGCGCCGCCGTGGGCTCGTTCATCATCGCCAACCCTTTTCATACCATCAAGGATGTGTTTGCCGGCAGCTTGCGGCTGATCACGGGTACGCCCTTCAACAAGGCGTTCTACATGGACCTGCTGAGCCTGCTGTATGACATCTTCGACAAGTCCCGCAAACAGGGTGTGATGTCCATCGAGGAGGACATCGATAACCCGGAACAGAGCCAGATTTTCAACCGCTATCCGGCGATCACCAAATCGAAGCATCTGACAGCCTTTGTCACCGACTACCTCCGCATCATCAGTGCGGGCAACATGGCGCCCCACGAGCTCGAGGGCCTGATGGACCAGGAGCTCGACACCCGCCAGCACGAGCTGGAAGAGCCGTCCCATGCCCTTAACAAGATCGCCGACGCCTTGCCGGGCCTGGGGATCGTGGCGGCGGTACTGGGCATTGTCATCACCATGAACTTCATGACCGAGGGCCCTGAAAAGATCGGGCTCAGCGTGGCGGCGGCCCTGGTGGGTACCTTCCTGGGTATCTTCCTGGGCTATGGCTTTGTTGGCCCCACGGCCATCGCGCTGGAGCATCACGCCAAGTTCGAGCTGAAGGCCTATGAGTGCGCCAAGGCCTCGATCATTGCGACCGTGTCGGGCCAGGCCCCGCAGATGGCCATCGAGTTCGGCCGCAAGGCGCTGCCCAGCGACAAACGGCCGAGTTTTCAGGAGCTCAATGATCACGTGCGTTCCAAGTAGATGAGACACTAGTGGACGATCAACCGATCATCATCAAACGGGTCAAGAAGGTTGCCGCCGCTCATCATGGTGGTTCCTGGAAGGTGGCCTTTGCCGATTTCGCCACCGCCATGATGGCGTTCTTCCTTGTGCTATGGCTGACCACCAATGCCTCTCCGGAGCAGAAGCGTGCCGTCGAGGGCTACTTCAAGGATCCGGTGGGCTATACCGAGGGCGGTTCCCGCAATCCGGTGGATCTGGGTGGCAGTGCGTCGGTGGTGGACGCCAGTGATGCGGATCAGGCCGGCAATGAAGTGCCCGTGGATGACCAGCGTATCGAGACCATGGCGCAACAACTGGAGCAGCGGCAGATGGAGGAGCTGTTCCAGGATCTCCGCGACCGTATCGAGAGCAGCGACACCCTGAGTGAGTTCAAGGACCAGCTACTCATCGACATTACCGATGAGGGGCTGCGCATCCAGATAGTGGACCGCTCCCAGCGCCCGATGTTCGACAGCGGTAGCGCCCAGCTCAAGTACTACTCCCAGGACATTCTGTTCGAGCTGGCCAAGCCCCTGGGCGCCGTGCCCAATAAATTGTCCATTACCGGTCATACCGATGCCACTCCGTTCGGTGGCCGCCCCGGATACACCAACTGGGAGCTGTCAGCGGACCGGGCCAACACCGCCCGTCGTGCTTTGGTGACTGGTGGTGTGCGGCCGGAACAGATCGGTCGTGTGGTGGGGTTGAGTGACTCGGTGCTGTTTGATCAGGAGGATCCGACCGCTCCGGTCAACCGGCGTATTTCCATTATTGTGCTGAACAAGCAGGCTGCCGGAGAGATCCAGGGCCGGGCCAGTCGCTCCGGCGAACCCCTGATTGATCTGACCCAGCCCACCGAGGCGGAACAGAAGGCGGCCCGGGAGCAGCTGGAGAGCGGGGACTGGGAACAGCAACAGGAGCCGGTGCAGCCGGGTGAGCTGAACTGGTAGATGCCGCCCGCAAACTCCGGGTTCTGGTCCCCTTCAGTTAAGCTTCAGCCCCCGCGCCTGCTGTTCGGCCATGGCCTGCAGTATCCGCCGGAAACTGCGCAGCCGCTCGGGGCTGATGCGCCCATCCGCTGCCGCTTCTTCCAGTGCACATCCCGGCTCGCCCTGATGGCGACAGTCCCGGAACCGGCACAGGCCGATAATCTCGCGAATCTCCCGGAAGCCGTATTCGATCTCCGCCGTTGTCATGTGCCAGAGGCCGAACTCGCGGATGCCGGGGGAGTCGATCAGGTCGCCGCCGCGGTCAAGGTGAAACAGTCGCGCTGTGGTGGTGGTGTGGGTGCCCTTGCCGGTGCTTTCGGACAGTGCGCCCACCTTCAGCTCACGTTCGGGTACCAGGGTCTGGATAATCGAGGATTTGCCCACCCCGGACTGGCCGACGAACACACTGGTGCGGTCCTTTACTAGTGAAGTGATCGTGTCGTCGTGCTCATCCGGGTGGTGGGCTGAAGCTTTCACCACGTCATAACCCAGGTTGCGGTAGCGGTCGAGCAGGGCTTCCAGCTGGTCCCGATTGTGATCATCAATCAGGTCGGCCTTGTTGAGCAGGATCACGGCGGGGATGTCGGTGTTCTCGGCGGCCACCAGGTAGCGGTCGATAAGGTTGTCGTGGGGCTCGGGCTCGGGGGCGATGACCAGCACGATATGGTCGATGTTGGCGGCTACGGGTTTCAGGTGGCCGAAGTTGTCCGGGCGTTGCAGCAGTGTGCGGCGTTCCTGACGGGCCACGATAACGCCGACGTTGTCGTCGCCCAGGCTCCAGGTCACCCGGTCGCCGGTAACCAGGCTGTCGATGTTGGCCCTTACAAAGCAGCGGAACAGTTCGCCGCGGTGGTCGCCCTCCAGCGCCTCGACATCCAGTTGCTGGCCGTAGTGGGCAATGATCAGGCCGGCCTGCTCGGGGCCCAGTGCTCCGGCTTCCCGTTTGGCGTCGATGGCCTGTTCGCGCTTGTCGGCACGGCGGGTCCGCTCTTCCTGGATCTTGCTGATGCGATGTTGCTGCTGCTTGCTGAGTCGGCGCCTGGCCATGGGTGTCCTGATTGTTCCGGGAGTAGGTATGCGTCATCATACCAGACCTTATTAGACACTGTGGCGGAGGACACCATGGCAGATACGGATAACACTCGCCTGGTCTGGATCGATCTGGAGATGACGGGGCTGGATCCGGAGAAGGAGCGGATCATCGAGATCGCGACCATCGTGACGAACTCGGACCTGAAGGTGATCGCGGAGGGGCCGGTGCTGGCGGTCCATCAGTCGGATGAGGTGCTGGATGCCATGGATGAGTGGTGCACCACGACCCACGGCGACAGTGGCCTCACCCGGCGGGTGAAGGAGAGCCCGATTACGGAATCTGCGGCAGAGGAGCAGACGCTGAATTTCCTGGCCCGGCATCTCGAGCCGGGCAAGTCGCCGTTGTGTGGCAACAGTATCGGGCAGGACCGGCGGTTTCTGGTGAAGTATATGCCGCTTCTGGAGGGTTTTTTCCACTACCGGAATCTGGATGTGAGCACCATCAAGGAGCTGGCGCGGCGCTGGCGGCCGGATGTGCTGGAGGGCGTGAAGAAGAAGGGCACGCACCTGGCCCTGGATGATATCCGGGATTCCATTGCTGAGCTTCAGCATTATCGGGAGACGTTTTTTAAGCTCTAGACTGTCTCTCCATGTCTTTTTAGCGCCCACTGCACGTGCTCCCTGACCAGCTCTGACGGGTGATCGGCCCGTCTTTTTAACGCCTCGATGACCGGGATCGTCGAGGGCGCATTCCCCAGCCCCACCGCCAGGTTTCTCAGCCAGCCTTCATAACCGGTTCGCCGTATCGCCGATCCTTCGGTGCGCTTCAGAAACTCCTCTTCCGTCCACATGAACAGCTCGGCCAGGGTGCTGTTGTCCAGGTCGTTCCGTGGGTGGAAGTCGTCCTCTTGGGTGGGCTTGCTGAAACGGTTCCAGGGGCAGACCAGCTGGCAGTCGTCGCAGCCGAATACCCGGTTGCCCATCAGCGGGCGCAGTTCTTCCGGGATGGAGCCTTTCAGTTCGATGGTCAGGTAGCTGATGCATCGGCGGGCGTCGAGCACGTAGGGGCCGGCAAAGGCGTTGGTGGGGCAGGTATCGAGGCATGCGCTGCAGGTGCCGCAGTGGTCCTTCTCGAAGGATTCGGTGACCGGCAGCGGGGCGTTGGTGAAGATTTCCCCCAGGAAGAAATACGAGCCTGCCTTTGGTGTCAGCAGCAGGGTATTCTTGCCGATCCAGCCCAGTCCCGCCCGTTGCGCCAGGGCCTTTTCCATGACCGGGGCGCTGTCGGTAAAGGCGCGGTAGTTGTAGCCTTCCAGTTCCCCGTCGATGGCTTTGGCCAGCTTTGTCAGGCGCTTGCGGATCAGTTTGTGGTAGTCCCGTCCCAGGGCATAGCGGGTAACGTAGGCTTTTTCGGTGTCCTGCAGCACCGCCTGCGGGTTGTCCGGTGACCAGCGGTAGTCCATGCGCACCGAGATGATGCGCTCGGTGCCAGGCACCAGTGAGGTGGGGGTGTAGCGTTTGTCGCCGTGGTCACCCATCCAGGCCATCTCGCCCTGCATGCCGGCATCCAGCCACTGCTGTAGCCGCTCGGCATGCACGCCGGTATCGGGGCGGGTAATGCCGACGTCGCTGAAGCCCAGTTCCTGCGCCCATTGGCGGATTCTGGATGGAAAATCTTTAAGTGCAGAGGTCATGGATTGGCGCTACTATTGATCAAAGTATGGCCTGTGCGAGAATTTTGCTACGCTGAACAGGTATCTGGCCTGAACAGTTAAACTGAATTCTTGAACAGGTACTGAATTCCTGAACAGGTAATGGTCCGGGCATCTATGCTGACATCCGATAGCTTAACAGAATCACTTTTCACTGCAGACGGGGTGCGGGCGCTGGACCGCTTTCTGATTGATGACTGCGGTGTCGACGGGTATGGCCTGATGCAGAAGGCGGCCCGCGCGGCTTTCCGTCAGGTACTGCGCCACTGGCCGTCAGCGGAGCACGTGGTGGTGCTGTGTGGCGCGGGCAACAATGGCGGTGACGGTTACCTGGTGGCCCTTAATGCCCTGCGCCATGGCCTCAAGGTCACCTGTGTGGCGGTGGCCGACCCGGAGAAGTTGTCAGGCGATGCCCGCAAGGCCTGGCGGGATGCCGGTGAAGCCGGTGTGGCCATGGCTCACTGGGCGGACCTGGGCGACAGTGAGAAATCCGGCCTTGCTGACAGGGGTGTGGTTCTGGTGGACGCGATGCTGGGCACCGGTGCCCGGGGGCGTCCGCGCCCGCCGGTTGATGAGGTGATCGCGTGGGTGAATGGCAGTGGCGCCGCAGTGCTGGCGGTGGATGTGCCGTCCGGTCTCGATGCCAGCCTGGGCACGGTTGCAGGCGACGCCGTTCAGGCGGATGTTACCGCCACGTTTATTGGCAACAAGCTGGGCCTGATGACGGGCAGGGGGCCGCATTATGCCGGTCAGGTCGCCTACGAGACCCTGGGGGCGGAGCAGGAGATTGACGGCTGCGATGCCGAACCGGTGGCGACCCTGGCCACCTGGTCCAGTCGCAAGGGATCCCTGCCGGTGCCGTCTCTGGCGGCCCACAAGGGGGATTTCGGCCATGTGCTGGTTGTTGCCGGTGATCTTGGTCTTGGCGGCGCCGGCCTGCTGGCGGCGGAAGCGGCCGCCCGCAGTGGTGCCGGGCTGGTGACTCTGGCAACGCGTCCGGAACACGTGCCGTCGGCGCTGGCGCGATGCCCGTCGCTGATGGCGCGGGGCGTGGAGCATGGCAATGAGCTGGGCTCATTGCTGGAAAAGGCAGACGTGGTGGTTTGTGGTCCGGGTATCGGCCAGGGCGCCTGGGGGCAGCAGATGCTGCAACAGGTGCTGGCCGCCGGCAAACCAAGGCTGCTGGATGCCGATGCACTGAACCTGCTGTCCACGCAGGCACCGGTGGTCGCCGATGATCAGGTGATGACGCCGCACCCGGGCGAGGCTGCACGTCTGCTGGACTGTTCTGTAGCCGACGTGGAAGCTGATCGTCTGGCGGCGGTTCAGGCGCTTCAGCAACGTTATGGTGGTGTCGTCCTGCTCAAGGGCGCCGGCACGCTGGTGGCGGCCCCGGGCCAGCTGCCGGTGCTGATTGGCGGCGCCAATCCGGGTATGGCCACCGGTGGTATGGGAGATGTGCTGTCCGGTATCGCCGGCGGGTTTATGGCGCAGGCTGTCAAAAGCGATGCCATGGCGCTTCCCGGCGGCGTGATCAATGCGGCGACCCTGCACCTTGCGGCGGCGAACGTGGCGTCACGGCGTCTGGGGTACCGGGCCCTGTTGCCACAGGATGTGATGGACGCCATGGCCCCCGTGCTGATGTCGGCGGAGTCGGGCCAGACGGGGAGTGGTGATGACTGAGCGGGTTCTGTGGCTGGCGGACGAGAGTGCCACGGTAAACACAGGTAAAACGCTTGCAAATGCGCTGAAATCAGTGCCTTCCGGGCCGGGGATTGTTATATTTCTTCATGGCACGCTGGGAGCGGGCAAAACCACGCTCAGCCGGGGCCTGATTCAGGGCCTCGGTCACCAGGGGGCGGTCAAGAGTCCGACCTATACGCTGGTGGAACCCTACGAGCAGCTTGAGCCGGCCATCTGGCACTTTGACCTTTACCGGCTGGGTGACCCTGAAGAGCTGGAGTTCATGGGTATCCGGGATTATCTGACGCCCGGCAACGTGTGCCTGGTGGAATGGCCGGAACGGGGCGCGGGCATATTGCCCGGGCCTGACCTTGATCTGACCCTGACCCCGGAGGGAGACGGGCGGTCGCTGGTCATTGAGCCCCGCACGGCTGTCGGTCAGGTGCTGCTCGACCGGATGCAGGAACAGAATGGCTTTGCGGCTGATGGTCAGCCGCTGCCAGAAGACAGGACGGACCAGGATTGAGGGCCCGCATATGATAATAACAGTCAGGGATTTTCTGCGGCTTCTGATGGTGGTCGTTATGACGTTGAGTCCGGCCGTGGGCATCGCCGCTACCAAGGTGGAAGGCGCCCGAATATGGCCGGCACCGGATCATACACGGCTGGTGTTCGATACCCGGTCACAGGTGAAGCACACCATTTTTTCCCTGGAAAACCCGTCGCGGCTGGTGATCGACCTGCAGGACGCCAGCCTGGCTGCCAACCTCGACCAGCTGGATCTCAGTGACAGCCCGGTCAAACGGATCCGCAGCGCCCCCCGTAACGGCAATGACCTGCGGGTGGTGCTGGACCTGGAAAAGGATATCAAGCCCCGCAGCTTTCTGCTGGAACCCAATCAACAGTACGGGCACCGCCTGGTGGTGGACCTGATACAGGAAGACCGGGAATCCCTCGACAATCTCAACCGGCCCATTGTTCGTGACCAGAGTGACAGCAAGCGTGACATCATTGTTGTGATCGATGCCGGGCACGGTGGTGAAGACCCCGGTGCCATCGGGCCGGCCGGTACCCGCGAGAAGGACGTGGTGCTGGCCATGGCGCGCGAGCTGGAACGGCTGATCGACAGCAAGCCCGGTTACGAGGCACGGCTGACCCGTACCGGTGACTATTACATTGATCTTCGCCGCCGGATCCTGCTGGCCCGCAAACACAAGGCGGATCTCTTTGTATCGGTGCATGCGGATGCCTTCCGCAGCCCGCAGCCCCGCGGTGCATCGGTGTTTGCCCTGTCGCAGCGGGGCGCCACCAGTGAAACCGCACGCTGGCTGGCCCGCAGCGAGAACCGTTCCGACCTGATCGGTGGCGAGGGCGGTGTGACCCTTGGTGACAAGGACGATGTTCTGGCCGGTGTGCTGCTGGACCTGTCCATGACGGCCAGCATCAATGCCAGCGTGGGCGTGGGTGGCTTCATCCTGAACGAGCTCGGTGGCGTCACCCGGCTGCATAAACAGGGTGTGGAGCAGGCGTCCTTTGTGGTGCTGAAGTCACCGGACATCCCCTCGATTCTGGTGGAGGCCGGCTTTATTTCCAACCCAAGGGAGGAGCGTAACCTGGCCAGCTCGGACCACCAGCGCAAGGTATCCCGGGCGGTGTTCGAAGGTATTGATGCCTATTTCAACAATGTGCCACCCCCCGGCACGCTGCTGGCCTGGCAGAAGCGTCAGCAGGGCGGGGGCGCGGCCGGCGAATATCGTATCCGCCGTGGCGACACGCTCTCGGCGGTCGCCCGCCGCAATCAGGTTTCCGTGGAAGCGCTCAAGCAGGTCAACGGTCTTACCGACGACGTGGTCATGGTGGGCCAGACACTGCAGATACCCAGTTCCTGAACCGGGTGGTGATCATCAGTTTCGTCAGCTGATGGTCACAGCCTGACCCTCATGGAATCTGTTATCATCCGGAGCTGACACTTACTGAACTCCGGAGACAGATACGTCCATGCCTTCCATCAAGCTGCTGTCCCCCCGGCTGGCCAACCAGATTGCCGCCGGGGAGGTGGTTGAACGCCCGGCCTCGGTCCTCAAGGAACTGCTTGAAAACGCCCTGGATGCCGGTGCCAGACGCGTTGACGTGGACATCGAGCAGGGCGGTGCACGGCTGCTCCGGGTGCGCGACGACGGCGTCGGTATTCCCGAGACGGAGTTGCCCCTGGCCCTGAGCCGGCACGCGACCAGCAAGATTGCCACGCTGGACGATCTGGAAGCCGTAGCGTCGCTGGGGTTCCGGGGTGAGGCGCTGGCAAGTATCAGCTCCGTGTCGCGCCTGACCCTGACCTCCCGTACCGAAGAGCAGGAAGCCGCCAGCCGGGTGGAGGTGGAAGGCCGTGACATGGACGCCAGGGTATCTCCGGCCGCCCATCCGGTGGGCACCACGGTGGAAGTGCGGGACCTGTTCTTCAACACCCCGGCCCGCCGCAAGTTCCTGCGTACCGAGAAAACCGAATTCGGTCACGTAGAGGAGGTGCTGCGACGCCAGGCCCTGGGCCGTTTCGATACCGGCTTTACCCTGCGCCACAACCAGAAGGTGGTGCACAGCCTGCGTCCGGCAGAGACAGAGCTGGACCACGAGCGCCGGGTCGGCTCGCTCTGCGGTCAGAAGTTTATCGACAATGCCGTGGTGATCGATGCCGAGGCCACCGGGCTACGGCTGCGGGGCTGGGTGGCGTTGCCCACTTTTTCCCGCAGCCAGGCCGACCTGCAATATTTCTTCGTCAACGGCCGGGTCATCCGTGACCGGCTGGTGGCCCACGCGGTTCGCCAGGCCTACCGCGACGTGCTCTACAATAACCGGCATCCCGCCTTTGTGCTCTACCTGGATCTGGATCCGGCCAATGTGGATGTCAATGTCCACCCCACCAAGCATGAAGTACGCTTCCGCGATGGCCGGCTGGTGCATGACTTTATCTTCCGCACCCTGCATCGGGCGCTCGCGGATGTGCGCCCGGATGACCACTTTCGCGGCGCCGTGGCCCAGTCACTGGGGCGTGAAGGGGGAGACCCCGGAATGCAGCCGGCCGCGATGCCGGGAGGACAGCCCGCAGGCATCCCCGGTGGTTCCGCCGGGGCTCCTGCGTCGGGTGGTTATGGCGGTTATCAGGGCAACGGCCCCGCCCAGTCGTCGCCCTGGGCGGCCCGGGACCAGATGGCGTTCTACCAGTCTCTCAGCGAGGGTGGTGGCCCTGCTCATGCCGACGCTTCGGCCCCGGTTGCCGAACCCCGTCCCTATCCACAGACCCGGCCCACTCCCGCCATGGGCGCTTCCGCCGCGGTGGAGGGAGAAAACGGAGAGCCACCGCTGGGTTACGCCATTGCCCAGCTGCACGGCATCTACATTCTGGCCCAGAGCCGCCAGGGCATGATTATCGTGGATATGCATGCGGCCCACGAGCGGATCACCTACGAGCGCATGAAACGGGCACTGGACGCCGAAGACCTTACCAGTCAGCCCCTGCTGGTGCCGGTCTCGGTAGCGGTCAGCCAGAAGGAAGCCGGCCTGGCAGAGGATTACGCCGGGGAGCTGGCCACGCTGGGCCTGGTGGTGGAGCGGATCGGGCCGGAGACCCTGGCAGTGCGCCAGTTGCCCGCCCTGCTGCGTGGGGCGGATGCCGAGCAATTGCTGCGGGACGTGCTGGCGGACCTGATCGCCAATGGCAGCAGTGACCGGGTCGAGGCTCAGACCCATGAGCTGCTGGGCACCATGGCCTGTCATGGCTCGGTGCGGGCCAACCGGCAGTTGACCATACCGGAGATGAACGCCCTGTTGCGGGATATGGAAGCCACCGAGCGCAGCGGCCAGTGCAACCATGGCCGTCCCACCTGGACGCTGGTCACACTGCCGGAACTGGACAAGCTGTTCCTGCGGGGGCGCTGATGGCCGGGACAGAAGGGCAGCTGCCCCTGGCCATACTGCTCATGGGGCCGACGGCGTCCGGCAAGACGGACCTGGCCATCGAGCTGTGCCAGCGGCTGCCCTGCGACATTATCAGTGTGGACTCCGCGATGATCTACCGGGGCATGGATATCGGCACCGCCAAGCCTTCGGCGGAGGAGCTGGCAAAGGCGCCTCACCGGCTGATCGATATCTGTGACCCTGCGGAAACATACTCCGCCGCCGACTTCCGCCGCGATGCCCTGCACGAGATGGCGAAGATTGCCCGGGCCGGTCGTATTCCACTGCTGGTCGGCGGCACCATGATGTACTACAAGGCCCTGCTGCAGGGCATGGGTGACCTGCCACCGGCGGACCCGGCGGTGCGCCGGCGTCTGGAAGCGGAAGCCGCGGAACTGGGCCATGACGAGTTGCACCGTCGGCTGAGCAGCGTTGACCCGGTAGCCGCCGGGCTGATCCATGCCAATAACCGGCAGCGTCTGCTGCGCGCCCTGGAAGTGTTCGAACTGACCGGTCGCCCTATCTCGTCATTCTGGCGGGATGAAGAAAATATCAAGGATTACCCGTATTCAACGAAATGGCAGGCAGACGACGATCACCAGCTGCCGTATACTGTTGCCCAGTTCGCACTGTCGCCAGTGCAGCGGCACCAGCTTCATGAGCGCATAGGTGTCCGCTTCCGGGCCATGCTCGAACAGGGCTTTGTGGACGAAGTGAGAGGTCTCATGGCCCGGGGCGATCTGTCGCCCGACATGCCTTCCATGCGATGTGTGGGTTACCGGCAGGTATGGTCATGGCTCGCCGGTGAGGGTGACTACACCGACATGGTGGACAAGGGCATTGCCGCCACCCGTCAACTGGCCAAGCGCCAGCTGACCTGGTTGAGAAAGTGGCGGAATGTGACCTGGCTCGATACCGGTGCCGGGCAAAATACCGCCATTGCCTTGAAAAAAATAGAATCTCGCTCCACATTGAGTTCGGGGTCCCGAAGATCCTTGTAGAAAGGCTGTTCCGGAGCTTCGCCGGGAACTCCGCTGGAGGGATCCGGTCTCGATTGGTCGCTGGCCCTGCGTTGATTAACGTCGGCGGCTTTTGTGGCTGCTAAACAATGACGATCTGCTTTATCAGAAAAAAACAGGAGAAATAACATGTCAAAAGGGCACTCTCTACAAGACCCTTACCTCAACCAGCTGCGCAAGGAGCGTATCCCGGTATCCATCTTTCTGGTGAACGGTATCAAGCTGCAGGGCCAGGTAGAGTCATTTGACCAGTTCGTGATTCTGCTGAAGAACACCGTCAGCCAGATGGTGTACAAGCACGCCATTTCCACCGTTGTGCCGGCGCGGAACGTCCGCGTCCCCCAGCAGAACCCGGCTGGTGAGGATGAAACAGAAGAGTGACAGACCCCTGGGCTTGTCGGAAAACCCGCACAGTCTGTGCCAGTTTACTGGTCCGGGCTGTGCGGGTTTTTGCATTGCAATGACTGGAGAAAGACTGATTGTTTGAACGTCCTGATGTCGGCGAACGAGCGGTGCTCGTTCACATCGAATTCAGCTCCCGCGGCAGCGAGGCCGAAGACCTGGGGGAATTCCGCGAGCTTGTGACCTCCGCTGGCGTGGAGCCAGTGGCGGAAGTCACCGGCTCCCGCAACCAGCCCAGCCCGCGCCTGTTCGTGGGTGAGGGCAAGCTCGAGGAAATCGGCGATGTGGCCCGGGCCTGCGAAGCGGATGTGGTACTGTTCAACCATGCCCTGAGCCCGAGCCAGGAGCGTAATGTCGAGCGGGAGCTGAAATGCCGCGTGCTGGACCGCACCGGTGTGATTCTGGATATCTTTGCCCAGCGGGCTCGTACCCATGAGGGCAAGCTTCAGGTAGAGCTGGCCCAGCTGGACCATATGGCCACTCGCCTGGTTCGGGGCTGGACGCACCTCGAACGCCAGAAAGGGGGTATTGGTCTGCGCGGCCCGGGTGAGACCCAGCTGGAAACCGACCGCCGCCTGCTGCGGGAGCGCATCAAGGCGATCCACAAGCGGCTGGAAAAGGTCCGTCGCCAGCGGGACCAGGGGCGTCGGGCGCGCAAGCGTGCCGATATCCCCACGGTATCCCTGGTGGGTTATACCAACGCCGGCAAATCCACCCTGTTCAATCACATCACCGAATCCGGGGTCTATGCGGCGGACCAGTTGTTTGCCACCCTGGATCCGACGCTGCGGCGGCTGGAACTTCCGGATATCGGACCTGTCGTTATAGCGGACACGGTAGGGTTCATCCGGCACCTGCCGCACAAGCTGGTGGAGGCTTTCCGGGCGACCCTGGAGGAAACCACGCTGGCCTCCCTGTTGCTGCATGTGGTGGACTGCCACGACGAGCGCCGGGAAGAGAACATGGAGCAGGTGGATTCTGTGCTCCATGAAATCGGCGCCGATGAGGTTCCGGTGCTGCAGGTGTTCAACAAGATTGACCTGCTTGACGACTTTGAGCCGAGGGTGGAACGTAACGAGACGGGTGAGCCGGTCCGGGTGTGGGTGTCTGCCCACACCGGTGCAGGGATGGAACTGCTTTTTGATGCCATTGTCGAACGGCTGGCAGAGGATCTGCTCCACCAGTGCGTGGTGCTCGGGCCGGAGGACGGCAAGCTGCGGGCACTGTTGCACGAGGTAGGTTCTGTCATTGGCGAGGAATACCGCGATAATGGCGATGTGGTGGTGGAAGTGCGTCTGCAGAGCCGGGACTGGTACCAGTTGCTCAGCCGTGCCGGTCTGCCCGCGGAGCAGGTCAGGGTGGACGCCCCCTGACCGCTGTGCCCTGGCCTGAGGGGCATGGCGGGCTCTGACAGTCGATCAACTGGTGTTAAGGCACACCAGCTATTGCCGGGGCCCGTATAAATCCCTAGTATTTGCACCCATTCGTAACGCTTTAAACGTATAGACGGAGAGATTTATGGCCTGGAATGAACCGGGTGGAAATCGCAACGACAATGACCCCTGGGGTACCGGTGGCGGTCGTGGCGGCAAGGACCAGGGTCCGCCGGACCTGGATGAGGCGCTGAAAAAAGGGCTCGACAAGCTCAACCGCATGCTCGGAGGCAAGGGCGGCAAACGTTCCGGTGGTTCCGGCGGCTCAGGTGGCAGCATGGGGGGTGGTGCCGGGCTGGCCGCCGTGTTCGCTCTGGGTGCCATCATTGTGGTGGGTTATGTGGTATTCCAGTCCTTCTACACTGTCGACGAGCAGGAACGGGCCGTTGTTCTCCGCTTTGGCGAGTATCACCGAACCGAGAACCCGGGCCTTCAGTTCAAGATGCCGCTGATCGAGTCTGTCTTCAAGGTGGGCGTGACCAACGTGCGTACCGCCGACTCCCAGGGCCAGATGCTGACCCAGGACGAAAATCTGGTGTCGGTTGACCTTCAGGTTCAGTACCGCGTCTCGGACGCTCAGGCCTATGTGCTCAACGTCAGGGATTCGAATCAGGCCCTGTCGTTCGCCACCGACAGTGCGCTGCGCCATGAGGTTGCCAGCACGACACTGGATCAGGTGCTGACAGAAGGACGGGCCCAGTTGGCGATCGAGGTTGAACAGCGCCTGCAAAGTTTCATGGCAGACTATGCAACCGGGCTACAGATTGTCCAGGTGAATGTGGAGAGTACCCAGCCACCAGAGGCTGTACAGGAAGCATTTCGGGAGGTCCAGCGTGCCAGAGAGGATGAGCAGCGCTTCAAGGAAGAAGCCGAAACCTATCGCAATCGAGTTGTTCCGGAGGCCCGGGGTCGTGCCCAGCGGATGCTGGAAGAAGCCATGGCCTACAAGGAACAGGTCATCGAGCGGGCGAAGGGTGAAACCTCCCGTTTCCTGGCCTTGCTTGGGGTATACGGCAATGCGCCGGAAGTAACGCGTGACCGCATGTACATTCAGACCATGGAAGAGGTCTACAGCAATGTCAGCAAAGTGCTGATTGATACGGAAGGCAGCGGCAACATGATGTATCTGCCTCTGGACCAGATACTGAAGCAGAGGCAGCAAAGTTCGCAGGATTCGGCTTCCGATGACAGCAGTCAACGCCGGGATGAGCAGAGCCTGGAGGCCCTGACTGACCGTGTGATCGATGAGCTCAGGCAACGACAGGCTCTGAGTAATGACAGCAGGACGGGGAGATAAGTATGGGTTCCAAGTCAATCGCCGGTCTGGCGGGAGCTTTAATCGTTATCCTGCTGGTTCTCTCAAGCGTATTCATCATTCCTGAGACACACCGGGGCGTGGTGCTTCGGTTCGGGGAGTTGATTGAGACAGATATTGAGGCGGGCCTTCACTTCAAGGTCCCGGTAGTGGACGAGGTCAGAAAGTTCGATGTGCGTCTGCTGACCACCGATCTGCCTGCCAAGCAGTATCTGACCATTGAGAAAAAGCCGCTGGATGTCGATTCCTATGTCGCCTGGCATATTCAGGATGTCGATCAGTACTATCGCGCTACCGGAGGGGATGAGCTGCGGGCGGAATCCCTGTTGCTCTCCCGTATCGACAATGGGCTGCGGGACGAATTCGGTGTCCGGACCATGTATGAGGTGGTTTCCGGTGAGCGGGATGAATTGATGTCGATGCTGCAGTCTCAGGTCAATGAGCGCGTCCGGGAAGCGTTCGGTATCGAAGTGGTTGATATCCGGATCAAGGCAATTGAACTGCCCCAGTCTGTGCGGGAAAATGTATTCCGTCGCATGGCGACAGAGCGCGAGAAGCTCGCCCAGGAATATCGGTCCCGGGGCCGGGAGTTGGCTGAAGGCATTCGTGCAGACGCGGATCGGCAGCGTACCGTGGTGTTGGCCGAGGCTTTCGCCAAGGCAGAAGAGTTGCGAGGCGAGGGTGATGGTCAGGCGGCCGAAACCTACGCCGAAGCCTATTCATCGAATGGTGAATTCTATAGCTTCTATCGCAGTCTCGAGGCTTATCGTAAAACCTTTGCCAACAAGGATGATCTGATGGTAATCGACTCTGACAGCAAATTTCTTAAATACCTGGAAGAGCCGGTGAATACCGCGACACCATAGTTCCCTGAATTTCTTCAGACGGAACCACCAGCCAGCAACCAACGGTCCTTGCACCTGAGGTTGCTGGTTTTTTTGGGGCCTGCAAAAGTGTAGAATCCTTCGGGTTTGGGTAAATACCGGTGACCGCCAATGCCCGTGCCCGGAACTTCCGGATTCCCCAGCCCACCCTGAATTCAGCAGAAGGTAAACAGGTTATGACGGTTTCTGACCGCTGGCTACTCCCGGATGGTGTCGAGGATATTCTGCCGCCACTGGCGGGCCAGATTGAGTCCCTGCGCCGGGAAGTGATGGATACCTGCCAGCGCTGGGGTTACCAGCTGGTGATTCCGCCGCTGATTGAATACCTGGAGTCCCTGTTTACCGGCACCGGCCATGACCTGGCCCTGCAGACTTTCAAGCTGACTGATCAGCTCACCGGACGCATGATGGGTGTTCGTGCCGACATGACGCCCCAGGCGGCCCGCATCGATGCCCACACCCTGCACCAGGAAGGCATTACCCGTCTTTGCTATGCCGGCCATGTGCTCCATGCCCGGCCCCAGCACATGCTGACCGGGCGTACGCCGATCCAGGCCGGTTGCGAGCTGTTCGGCAGTGCCTCGGAAGAGGCCGATCTGGAAGTCATCCGGCTGATGCTGGAGGCCCTGCGAGTGGCAGGCATCAATGAGGTACATCTGGATCTCGCCCACGTGGCCATTTACCAGTCGCTGATCGAGGCGGCGGAGTTTGACGAGCAGACCGAGGCGGCGATTTTCGATGCCATGGCCCGCAAGTCGATTCCCGAGCTGGACCAGTTGCTGGGCGATTGTCCGCCCGGGTCACCCGGCGCTCTGCTGCGGGAGCTGGCGCGGGTCAGTGGTGGCCGTGATGCCCTGAAGAAGGCGCGCAAAGCAATGGCCGGCGCCCCGAAGACGGTTCTCAGGGCACTGGATCAGCTGCAGCGGGTGTCGGACTATCTGAAGGTCAGCCACCCGGATCTGAAGCTCGGTTTCGATTTCTGCGAGTTGCGTGGCTACAACTACCATACCGGGCTGGTATTCGCGGTCTATGTGCCCGGCTACGGTGACGCGGTGGGCAAGGGCGGCCGTTACGACGCCATCGGCCAGGATTTTGGCCGCGCCCGGCCGGCCACCGGCTTCAGTCTGGATGTCAGGGCGCTGGTCGCCCTGGGGCGCCATCAGGCCCCACGGGCCGCCGCGGCCATCTGGGCGCCGGCGGATCCTGACCCTGCGTTGGGCGCCACCATCGCGGGCCTGCGCATGACGGAAACCGTCGTGCGGGCGCTGCCGGAGGATGTCAGCGTTAACCCCGCAGAGCGGGGCTGTGACCGGATCCTGGTCAAGCGTGGCGGCCAATGGGTTGTTGAACACATCGGGGCGTGCTGAGCCGGGCGAACGCCCGGTTCACCGATACGCCTGCATTCATTTTTGACAGTGGCCGGTCCCTGGCCGGATGGTATGAGAGATTGTCATGGGAAAGAACGTCGTAGTGCTGGGCACCCAATGGGGTGACGAAGGCAAGGGCAAGATTGTCGATCTGCTGACCGACCAGGTAGCGGCCGTGGTGCGTTTTCAGGGTGGTCACAACGCCGGCCATACCCTGGTGATCGAAGGCAAGAAAACCGCACTGCACCTGATTCCCTCGGGCATCCTGCGCAAGCATGTCCAGTGCCTGATCGGCAACGGCGTGGTGTTGTCCCCGGACGCCCTGCTCAAGGAAGTCCGTGAGCTGGAGGCAAATGGCGTGGCAGTCAGGGACCGCCTGCGTATCAGCTATGCCTGCCCTTTGATCCTGCCCACTCACGTGCGTATCGACCAGGCCCGTGAACGCGCCCGGGGTAACGACAAGATCGGCACCACCGGCCGGGGGATCGGCCCGGCCTACGAAGACAAGGTGTCCCGCCGTGGCCTGCGTCTGGGGGATCTGCACAACCCCGAGGCGTTCGAACAGAAGCTGCGGGAAATCATGCAGTACCACAACTTCGTGCTGACCGAGTACTTCAGGGAAGAGCCTGAGGACGTGGACCAGGCCCTCGCCACCCTGAAGCAGATGGGCGAGGAAATTCTGCCCATGGCGGCGGACGTCACCGATCTGCTGCACGACTACCGCAAGCGCGGCGAGAACATCCTGTTTGAAGGGGCGCAGGGGTCACTGCTGGATATCGATCTGGGCACCTACCCCTATGTGACGTCATCCAATACCACCGCAGGCGGCACAGCGACCGGTACCGGCTTTGGTCCGTTGTTCCTGGACTATGTGCTGGGCATCACCAAGGCCTATACCACCCGCGTAGGCTCGGGGCCCTTCCCCACGGAGCTGTTCGATGACATGGGCCAGCACCTGGCCGTCAAAGGCAACGAGATCGGCACCACTACCGGCCGGTCCCGCCGCTGTGGATGGTTTGATGCCGTGGCCCTGCGCCATGCCATCCAGATCAACAGTGTGTCGGGTATCTGCCTGACCAAGCTGGATGTACTCGATGGTATGGAAACGGTCAAGGTATGTGTGGGCTACAAGACTCCGGACGGCAAGATGAATCGTCCACCGATCAACATCGAGGAGTACGGCCTGATCGAACCGGTCTTCGAGGAACTGCCCGGCTGGAGCGAAAGCACCGTTGGTCTTACGTCTGTTGACCAGCTGCCTGCCAATGCCCGCGCCTATATCCATTTCCTGGAAGAGCAGATCGAGGCGCCCATCGACATCATCTCCACCGGTCCGGACCGGGTGGAAACCATCACCATGCGCCACCCGTTCGGCGTCTGATCCTTTAACCAGGCTCTATTGATCGTCAAAAGCCCCTGAAGCGGCCATCGCTCAGGGGCTTTCGTATTTCAGGCGTAGGATTATCCGGGCTTGCGGGCGATAATGGTTGCCCTGCGGGGGCCGGGATAACCTTCGATAGTGCGGGTGGGGTCATTCGGATCCAGGAAATGTTCCAGCGACTGGAACTGCATCCAGTCCGTGGCCCGCTGCTCTTCCGTGGTGGTTATCGTCATATCCACCACTCTCGCTTCTTCCAGGCCGGCCCGGGCCATCCACCTCAGCAGGGTATCGCAGGACGGCAGGAACCAGACGTTGCGCATGCGGCCGTAGCGGTCCTCGGGCATCAGGGTATATCCCTGCGGGCCTTCCACCACCAGGGTCTCGAGGACCAGTTCACCGCCGGGGCGCAGGGTATCCTTCAGTTCCAGCAGATGGTCGATGGGCGAACGCCGGTGATAGAGCACGCCCATGGAAAAGGTGGTATCAAAATATTCCAGGGGTCGGGCCAGCTCCTCGATACGCAGTGGCAGCAGGTCGACCGGTGACGCCGGCTGGTAACGTTTTACCGCCAGAAACTGGCACAGGAACAGCAGGCCCGGATCGATACCGATCACTTCCGCCGCGCCGGCGCCGAACATGCGCCACAGGTGGTAGCCGGAACCGCACCCCACATCGAGTACGCGGCGACCTTCCAGGCTGGAGAGGGCCGGCGCCACCCGGTCCCATTTCCAGTCGGAGCGCCACTCGGTGTCGATCAGGGTGCCGAAGAAGCGGAACGGGCCCTTGCGCCAGGGCATCAGCCCCCGCAAGCCCTGTTCCATTTGTTCCGATTCCGGGCTCGACAGGGGCACCAGGCTGTCCACCGTCACTTCGCTGCGATCATTGTAGACAATCGCATCCCGCCGGTCGGGCAGTTGATTCAGGGCAGCCTGCCAGCGGGGCAGGTCACCATGGGGGTTCTCTACAAAGCGGCGATGCAGTTGTTGGTGGATGGCTTCCGCCCAGTCCTGCCAGCCTTCCTTCTCAAGGCGCAGCAGCATGTCTGACCAGGTGGTCCGCCAGTTGAACTCCGCCATTGTCAGCTCCTCAGTCAGGCCGGCTTGAAGGCCAGCATGGATACGAAATTGAAGCACTGGTACCAGACCATGATGTTCTCGAACCCGGCCTGTTCCAGCCGTTGGCGGTGTTGTGCCAGTGTTTCGGGAATCAGTACCTGTTCCAGGGCTGAACGTTTCTGGCTGATCTCCATGTCGGAGTAGCCATTGGCGCGCTTGAACTCGTGGTGCAGGCGGGTCTGGGTATCCTGCTCGTTGGCGCTCTCGAAGCGGATTTTTTCCGACAGGATCAGTACACCACCGGGGCGCGTGGCCGCCGCGATGCGCGCCAGCAATTCGACGCGCCGCTCCGGATCCACAAACTGCAGGGTGAAGTTCAGTGTGGTGACCGAGGCGTTCTCGATGGGGGTGTCGAGGATATCCTCGCAGCGTAACTCCACCGGCAGCGGGTGATCGTCGAGGGCGATGAAGTGCTCACATCGCTCGATCATGGCGTCGGAGTTGTCCACCCCTGTCAGGGTGCAGCCGGAGGCCGGCATGCCATGGCGCATGGCCAGGGTCGACGCGCCCAGGGAGCATCCCAGGTCGTAACAGCGGGATCCGGGTTGCACATACTGCTCGGTAATCACCTGAATCATCGGGATGATGGTGGTGTAGCCGGGCACCGAGCGCCGGATCATGTCCGGGAAGACCCGGGCCACGGCGGCATCGAAGCGGAAATCCTGTCGCGGCTGGTCCGCCGCGTACAGGGTATCCAGGGCCTGGGCGGATTTTGTCGGTTTGCGGTTATCGGTCATGGGGTTGCTGTCACTCGTTATCCTGACCGGCCTGGTCGTTCTGGCCGCCATTTTTGCCCAGTGCCATCGGGTGGCAGCGCACGCCACGGTTCTTGTAGTCCACCAGGATGCCCCGGTACTCGGGGTCCGCGTCGGCGGCAATGGCCAGGAAGCCGTTCTCGCAGGTGGCATGCAGTTCCGACAGCCGGGAGGACATGCGAAACGGCTCGTCCGGGGTAATGTGGATGGCCTCGAACTGGCCCACCGGCACATGGTCCTTGTTGTCGCTGTGGCTGATCTTGCCACTGAGCTCCAGCACCAGGACGGTGCCAATAATGCTGGCGATCGCGGTAACGATCAGGCTGCGGATGGTAAACGTGGCCTCGCGTTGGCTCATGGTGTCTCCGAATGCATGGCAGAGGGGGTTAAGTGTCCCGTCCGGGACACTAGTACTGGCCGGGAATGTTCAGCACCGGCCCCTGCAGGGCGGCAAGCTGTTCCCGCAGTGACAGAATCTGGTCGGACCAGAACCGGGGCTGGGCGAACCAGGGAAAGAAGCGGGGAAAGGCCGGGTCGTCCCAGCGCTGGGCCAGCCAGGCGCAGTGGGAAAGCTGGCGGTAGCAGCGCAACGGCTCGATCAGATAGCGTTCCCGGCGGTTGAAGTCCCGGAACATTTCGTAGCCTTCCAGCAGCTCACCGAACTGCAGGCTGCGTTCCTGGTCGTCGCCGTTAAGCAGCAGCCAGAGGTCCTGAATGGCCGGCCCGCTGCGGCAGTCGTCCAGATCCACGAACAGCAGCCGGTCTTCCCTCACCAGGATGTTGCCGGCGTGGCAATCGCCGTGCAGGCGGATGCTGGTCAGTTCGCCGGCTTCCTCGACAAGGCGGGCGCAGCCGTCGATCAGGTCCGGAATCAGACTGTCCCAGGCCGGGCGAAGATCCTTCGGTACCCAGTCATTTTCCGTCAGGTAGCGGCTGAAATCGGTAATGGCGGGCAGGATCGACATGGCAGGCCGGTGCCGGAACGGTTTGCTGGCGCCGATATTGTGTAGCTGCCCCAGCCACTGGCCCAGCCGATAGAGGGTGTCCGGGGTGCTGGTGTCCGGTGCGTGCCCTCCGCGCTGGGGAAATACCGCAAACAGGAACTCCCCGCCACGCCCCAGGGTGCCGCCGGAGGGAAGCCGCAGCGGCGCCACCACCGGCACGCCGGCTTCTTCCAGTTCCAGGGTGAAGTCATGCTCCTCGCGGATCTGCGCTTCAGTCCAGCGGCCGGGGCGGTAGAACTTGGCGATCACCGGCTGGGCATCATCGAGACCGATCTGGTAGACCCGGTTCTCGTAACTGTTCAGGGCGAACAGCCGGCCGCTGACGGGAAACCCCTCGTCCTCCACCGCATCCAGGAGAACGTCCGGTTTCAGGGCGTCGTAGGGATGGCTGCTGGCACTGGCCGACTGTTGGTCCGAGGACATGGTGCTCCCGTTGCGTCTTGCGAATAAGAGAGACAGTATACCGTTTCTGTTGCCGACAGTTCAGTGCTGGTGTGCCTTAACACAAGTTTATCGATTGTCAGCGAGCCTGTGTGAACGTTGGGCAAGGCGCACGAGTGCAGGACTGGTGGGCCAATTCAAGCGAGTGCAACACAGCCCAACGTTCACACAGGCTCGCCCTGCGGGAGTCCGCCATGCCCCTCAGGCCGGTGTTGCGCCTCTTGGCAAGGGAACCACCCTTACCGGCGAGTCGCGCCTTGGCCTGAGGGGCATGGCGGGCTCTGACAGTCGAGAAACTTGTGTTAAGGCACACTAAGAAGGAGATGTTTTGGAAACCCTGGAAATCGATACCGTGGTGATCGGCGCCGGCGTGGTGGGGCTGGCGGTAGCCCGTGAGCTGGCCCGGGCGGGCCAGCAGGTTATTGTGCTGGAAGGCGCCGGACACTTTGGCGAGGGTATTTCGTCGCGAAACAGCGAGGTGATCCACGCCGGCCTCTATTATCCGCAAGGCTCTCTCAAGGCCCGCCTTTGTATAGAGGGCAGGGAGCTTCTATACGATTACTGCCAGCGTTTCCCGGTAGGCCACCGTCAGACCGGCAAATGGCTAATCGCCAGCGACCACAGTCAGCTTGAGCGGCTTGATCAGGTGCATCGGGCGGCTCAGGCCAACGGCGTCGGGCTGCAGGTGGCGGAACAGGACCAGCTGGCCCGGCAACTGCCGCATGTCACCGCGGCGGCCGGACTGTTTTCGCCACGCACCGGCATTATCAGCAGCCATGACCTGATGGTATCGCTGCTTGGCGAGCTGGAGGCAGAGGGCGGTCAGCTGGTCTGCCACGCACCGGTCGAGTCGGCTGCAAGCGATGGCCAGGGGCACTGGCTGACGGTGGGCGGTGCCGCGCCCTGCGAGTTACGCTGCCGGCGAGTGGTGAACGCCTCCGGCCTGGCTGCCATAGACTTGGCCCGGTCATGGCAGGGCCAGGACCCGTCAACCTGTCCGCAGGCCTGGTATGCCCGGGGCGTGTACTTTGCCTACAGTGGCAAACACCCCTTCGACACCCTGATCTATCCGGTGCCGGAACCCGGCGGACTGGGCGTGCACCTGACCCTGGATCTGGCCGGCCAGGCCCGCTTCGGCCCCGATGTGGAGTGGATTCCGGAGCCCGACTATACCGTTGACCCGGAGCGCCGCAGTGCCTTTGCCAAGTCCATCCGGCGCTGGTGGCCGGGGCTGGATCCTGACCGGTTGCAGCCGGCCTACGCCGGGGTGCGACCCAAGCTGGCGGGACCGGACGCGGGTTTCATGGATTTTCGCATCGACGACGAACGCCACCACGGCATTGCCGGACTGGTACACCTGCTGGGCATTGAGTCACCTGGGTTAACTGCCAGTCTGGCTATCGCCCGCGAGGTCAGAGAACGACTGGCCTGAGCGGGTTGATTGTGCCGGTGTTCGGGCCAGCGCCCAGATTTCCACGGTCTGTGCACCGTGTTGTCTTAGCAGGGCTGCCAGGGTGCGGGCCGTGGCGCCGGTGGTGACCACATCGTCCACCAATGCAACGTGGGCGGGCACCTCGCCAGTTACCTCGAAAATCCCTTTAAGGTTCGACAGCCGCTGTCGCCGGTCCAGGCCGGATTGGGCGGCAGTGGCACGGGTTCTTCTCAGCAACTCACTGCTCCAGGGGATGCCGGTGGCAAGGCTGAGCGTCTCGGCGATGTCCGCCGCCTGGTTGAAGCCACGCTTGCGCTGGCGCTTGCGGTGCATGGGGGCGGGGATCAGCAGTTGAGGTTGCGGGTTCGGGTCTTGCTCAATCGCCTGATGCACCAGGGCGCCGAAATCCGCCAATAACGGGCGGACAAAGTGCCGCTGCCCCCGGTATTTGTAATGGCCGATCATGCGGTCCACGGGAAACTGGTAGCACCAGGGGATGAAGGCCCGGGTAAAGGCCGGTGGTTGCCTGATGCATTCACCGCAGATGAGGCTGGCAGCGGGTGCCGCCAGGGTCAGCGGCAGTCCACAGCGGTAGCAGGCGGTGGTATTGCGCGGCAGGTCCTGCCGGCAGCCCGGGCAAAGTCCGTCGGTTGCATCGTGTGCCAGGCAGGTGACGCACAGATCCGGCAACAGTGGACGAGACCGGCGGGATTCTGGTGCGCGCCGGCCGGGAAATCGGTTAACCAGACGGTGAAATACGGTTGACAGGGAAGCGAGGGACTTTATCATGCGGTTTATCCGTAAACCTGATTCGCGCAAAAGTTAACAGGATAAACCCATGACTGCTACCGCCATCCGACACGACTGGTCCCTTCAGGAAATCAACGAGCTGTTCGCGCTCCCCTTCAACGACCTGATCTTCCGGGCCCAGGGTGTCCACCGGCAGCATTTTGATCCCAACGAGGTTCAGGTCAGTACCCTGCTATCCATCAAGACCGGCGCCTGTCCGGAAGACTGCAAGTACTGCCCCCAGAGTGGCCACTACAACACCGGTCTGGAAAAGGAAAAGCTGCTGGAAATCGAGCAGGTAGTAGCGGAAGCCAGGGCCGCGAGAGAGAAGGGCGCTTCCCGGTTCTGCATGGGTGCTGCCTGGCGCAGTCCCACCAAAAAAGACATGCCCTATGTCACCGAAATGGTTCGTCAGGTGAAATCCCTGGGCCTGGAAACCTGCATGACCCTGGGCATGCTCAATGACGACCAGGCCACCGAACTGGCCGACGCGGGGCTGGACTACTACAACCACAACCTGGATACCTCCGAGAAGTACTACAGCCACATCATCACCACCCGCACCTACCAGGATCGCCTGGATACCCTGGAGCGGGTCCGCAGTGCCGGCATGAAGGTCTGCTGTGGTGGCATCATGGGCATGGGCGAGGATTCCGACGACCGTTCCGGTCTGCTGATGCAGCTGGCCAACCTGCCCCACCATCCGGAAAGCGTGCCCATCAACATGCTGGTCAAGGTCGCCGGTACCCCCATGGAGGACGTAGAAGACCTCGACCCCTTCGAGTTCGTACGTACCATCGCCGTGGCCCGAATCCTCATGCCGAACTCCCACGTGCGCCTGTCCGCCGGCCGCGAGGACATGAACGACCAGATGCAGGCCCTGTGCTTCCTGGCCGGTGCCAACTCCATCTTCTACGGCGAAAAACTGCTGACCACCGCCAACCCGGAAGCGGACCATGACCGCCAGCTGTTCAACCGTCTCGGTATCCGCCCGGAAGAGCGTGACGTCAACCACACCGAAGACGAGCACGAAGAAGCCCTGGTTAACGCCCTGGAGGAAGAGCGCAACCGTCACCTGTTCTACGACGCCGCCCAGATCGCCTGATGCGCGACTTCGCCGCCGAACTGGAGCAGCGCCGCGAGGCAGGGCTCTATCGGGTACGCCGCCAGATGTCCGGCCCCCATCAGCCGCTGCTGACGGCCGACGGTGACCCGGTGCTGGCCTTCTGCTCCAACGACTACCTGGGGCTGGCCAGTCACCCGGAGCTGGTGGCTGCCGCAACCTCCGGCCTGGACGAACACGGCCTGGGTGGCGCCTCGTCCCATCTGATCTGCGGCCACCACGGCGAACACCACCGCCTGGAAGACAAACTGGCGGCCTTTACCCGGCGCTCCGGGGCACTGTTCTTCTCCACCGGCTACATGGCCAATGTGGGCGTGATTACCGCACTGGCGGGGAAGGGCGACACCATCTTCTCGGACGCTCTCAACCACGCCTCCATTATTGACGGCTGCCGCCTTAGTGGCGCCAGCGTGCGCATCTATCCCCACGGCGATACCGCAACCCTGGCCGAACAGCTGGCGGCCACCGAAGGCCACAAGCTGGTGGTGACCGACGGCGTGTTCAGCATGGACGGCGACATCGCGCCATTGCGGGAACTGGCAACCCTGTGCCGTCGCCACGACGCGCTGCTGGTGGTGGACGACGCCCACGGCTTCGGCTGTATCGGCCCGCAGGGCAGGGGAGCCGTGCTGGAAGCCGGCCTCACGGAAGATAATGTGCCCCTGGTCGTGGGCACCCTGGGCAAGGCCTTCGGCACCAGCGGCGCCTTCGTTGCCGGCCCGCCCCTGCTGCTGGACTACCTGGTGCAGAAAGCCAGATCCTACATCTACACCACCGCCATGCCCCCGGCCCTGGCTACTGCCTCCTGCCGCAGCGTGGAACTGGTGGAGCAGGATGAACACCGCCGCACCCACCTGACACGGCTGATCAACCGGTTCCGCTCGGAAGCGGCAACCATGGGCTACGACCTGATGCCCTCGGCAACCCCGATCCAGCCCATCATGATCGGCGACCCACGTGAAGCCATACGCCTCAGCGGAGAGCTGGAAAAGCGGGGGCTACTGGTCACGGCGATACGACCGCCCACCGTACCCCACGGCGAATCGCGGCTCCGGGTCACCTTCAGCGCATCCCACACCGACGAGCAGCTGGACCAGTTACTCGCTGCCCTGCGTGAAAGTGCGCCCAAAATCGTGGCAGACCGGGCCCTGTCCAGTGTCTGAACGGGTCTCCGGCGCCTGTTGGCTATAATCTGGCGATGAACGCCCTACAAGTCGTCAGCGTATACATGAACCCTAACCATCGAACCTGCTCCTTACTTCATCGGGAGGACTGAACCTTGGCCAGACGAACCTATTTTGTCACCGGCACCGACACCGAAGTCGGCAAGAGCGTGGTCTCTGCGGCCATCCTCCGGAAAGCCGCGGACCTGCACTTGCGCACCGTCGCCATGAAACCCGTGGCCTCCGGCTGCGAACAGACACCGGACGGCCTCAAAAACGAAGACGCCCTGCTGCTGATGGAGCACATGACCGAGGCGCTGCCCTACGAACAGGTCAACCCCATCGCCCTGGAGCCGGCCATCGCCCCCCATGTCGCCGCCGCCCAGGCCGGCCGCAAACTCGCCACCCAACGCCTGGTCGGCCTGGCCCGCGGCCTGATGATGAAACCCGCCGACCTGATGCTCATCGAAGGCGCCGGCGGCTGGCGTGTGCCCCTCAACGAGCGGGAAACCTACGCCCGCGTCCCCGGCGAACTGGGTCTGGGCGTCATCATCGTCGTCCCCCTGCGCCTGGGCTGCATCAACCACGCCCTCCTCACCGCCGAGGCCATCCGCCACGACGGCCTGACCGTCGCCGGCTGGGTCGCCAACCGGCCCGATGAAGCGGTCATGAGCTGCGAGGAAGAAACCCTTGATTTCCTGAAAGGGCATATGGGGGCGCCCTGCCTGGGAGTACTGCCCTGGTTGGCAAATCTGGATATAAAAGCATTGGCGTCGCAGCTGGATATTGAGCCCCTGACCGGCCGAACCACGGTCTAGTTTTTAAGGAGGACAGCACAGAAGTCCGAGAGCGAGCGATTGGGAACCCTGTTCCGGGACCTTCGAAAACAGGGACGTTTTCGAAGAGCCTACAGGGATGTATTCACGGCGTGTCCCGGAACAGGGTTCCCAATTGATCGCTCAGTCCGCCAAGTTCGAAGGCCTGGCTCAGCAACATTCCGTAACCAAATCTGTTTGAATTATATACACACCTGTGGCCCACTATAGTCTGGTTCGGAGTCCGGAGAGCAGTCCCATGATGATCAACAATTCGCTGAATATTGGCATCCAGGGTATCCAGGACGGCATGCAGGGAATGGAAGGTGCTGCCCGCAAGATCGCCCGCGGCGGCGCAGATGGCCCCCGTGGCACCGCCGAAGGCGGCAATAGCATGATCGAGCCCATCATCGACCTGAAGCTCTATAAACGCAGCGTCGAAGCCTCCGCCCAGGTGGTCAAGACCGCCGACGAAACCCTCGGCACCCTGCTGGATCTCAAAGCCTGACGTGGTGTCCCGCTTGGTTAATTCGTTGACCTACTGCGCGACCTCGCGCCCTTCGGGAGCCACTGAGAGCCTTGATAGCTGTGTTGCACTGACTCGATTTGGAACCACCAAACCTTCGCCACTGCGCCTTGCTCTCAAGGCTCTCAGTGGCTCAGTAGATCAACGAATTAACCAAGCGGGACACTAGCGGGCCTGGCCATGGCAATATCCTCCGCATTACCGTCCGTTACCCCGTTCCCGGTACAGCCGGCCACCGCTCGTGGCAGCGTACCACCGGTCACTGCCTCGGAAAGCCGCAGCATCGCCGAATCCCGCAACCCGGAAACCGCCCGCGCCACCGACGAAACACCGGAAAACCGCGACGCCCGCAACGAACAGCGCCCCGACGCCGGGCAGGAAAAAAGCGGCCAGAACGGCCAGCAGCTCGAGGAAGCCCAGCTCAAGGAACTGCGGGAACTGAAAGCCCGTGACCGGGAAGTCAGGGCCCACGAGCAGGCGCACCAGGCTGTTGGCGGTCAGCACGCGGGCTCCGTCAGTTATACCTACCAGCGCGGCCCCGACGGCAACCAGTATGCCGTGGGCGGTGAAGTATCCATTGATCTGTCCCCGGTACAAGGCGATCCCCAGGCGACCATCGAAAAAATGCGCACCGTACGCGCCGCCGCCATGGCCCCCGCCGAACCCTCGGGGCAGGACCGCGCCGTGGCCGCCCAGGCCATGCAGCTGATGCTCCAGGCGCAGATGGAACTCTCCTCCGGGCAAAGCGCCGATGGCGAAAATGGCCAGGACAGTGAACCCGGTCGCAACCAGAGTATCAGCGCCGCCAATGCCTACCGGGACGTTTCCGGACTGGCTGACCCTGCCAGAGACAGGTCCTCCTTTCAGGCCGTTGCCTGATACCTCTCCTTCGCCTGCCACCTCTCTGTCCAAAATACCCGCTTGTGCCCGGGAAATGTCTTGACAACACGACTGCTATAAACGTATGTTTCAAACAGCTGTTTGAAGCGACCATTAGAGAATATCGCTGAGCATCAAATCCCGGACTTCCGGTTTGCCCTGACAGGGATTGACCGGTTTAACCAGTAATACCATCAGGCCCGATCTGTGATCGAACCTGATCGACGTGAGGTGAATTTCATGCCCGAATATAAAGCGCCCCTGCGTGATATCCAGTTCGTAATGAAGGAGCTGCTTGGCAGCGAACAGCATTATGCTTCCATCGAGGGTGCGGAAGACGCCACCCCGGACATGGTGGATGCCATTATCCAGGAAGGTGCCAAGTTCTGTGAGCAGGTGCTTTCACCCCTGAACCAGGTAGGTGACCGCGAAGGCTGCACCCTGGGCGAAGACGGCGTGAAAACCCCCACCGGTTTCCGTGAAGCCTACCAGCAGTATGTCGAAGGCGGCTGGCCCTCCATGACATCCGACACCGAGTATGGCGGCCAGGGCCTGCCCAGCTCCGTGGGTATCGTGATGAGCGAAATGGTGGGCACCGCCAACTGGTCCTGGGGCATGTACCCGGGGCTGAGCCACGGCGCCATGAACACCCTGGAAGCCCACGGCACCGAAGAACAGAAGCAGACCTACCTCACCAGGCTGATCAGCGGTGAGTGGACCGGCACCATGTGCCTGACCGAGTCCCATTGCGGCTCCGACCTGGGCACCCTGCGCACCAAGGCCGAGCCCAACGCCGACGGCAGCTACAGCATTACCGGCACCAAGATTTTCATCTCCGCCGGCGAGCACGACATGGCCGATAATATCGTCCACATCGTACTGGCGCGTCTGCCGGGTGCCCCGGAAGGCACCAAAGGTATTTCGCTCTTTATCGTACCCAAGTGCCTGCCCAATGAAGACGGCGCCGCTGGTGAGCGCAACGCCCTGTCCTGTGGCTCCCTGGAGCACAAGATGGGCATCCACGGAAACGCCACCTGCGTGATGAACTTCGACGGCGCCAAAGGCTGGCTGATCGGGCCCGAGAACAAGGGCCTGAACTGCATGTTCACCTTTATGAACGTAGCCCGTATCGGTACCGCCATCCAGGGCCTGGGCTCCGCCGAGCTGGGCTTCCAGGGTTCGCTGGCCTATGCCAAGGACCGTCTGGCCATGCGTTCCCTGTCCGGTGCCAAGAACCCGGACGGTATCGCCGACCCGATCATTGTGCACCCCGACGTCCGTCGCATGCTGCTGACCCAGAAAGCCGTCGCAGAGGGCGCCCGTGCCCTGATCTACCTGGCGGCACAGCAGTCCGACATTGTGGTTCGCGGCAAGACCGAGGAAGAGCGCAAGGCCGCCGACGCCATGCTGGGCTTCCTGACCCCGATCGCCAAGGCGTTCCTGACCGAAATCGGTTACGAATCCGCCAACCTGGGCATGCAGGTCTTCGGTGGCCACGGTTTCATCTCCGAGTGGGGCATGGAACAGAACGTTCGTGATGCCCGTATCGGCACCATCTACGAAGGCACCACCGGCATTCAGGCGCTGGACCTGCTGGGTCGCAAGGTGTTGATGAGCCAGGGTGAGGCGCTCAAGCAATTTACCAAGATCGTTCACGTATTCTGCAAGGAAAACGCCGACGACGAACAGATGAAGGAATTCATCGAGCCGCTCCAGAAGCTCAACAAGGAGTGGGGTGACATCACCATGAAGCTGGGCATGACGGCCATGCAGAACCGTGAAGAAGTGGGTGCCGCTGCGGTGGACTACCTGATGTACTCCGGTTATGCCGTCTTCGCTTACCTGTGGGCCCGCTCCGCCAAGGTGGCCCTGGGCGCGATGCGGGAAGGCACCCCCGAGGAAGCCTTCTACAATGCCAAGGTGCAGACCGCGCGCTTCTACTTCAAGCGCCTGCTGCCGCGCACCCGTACCCACGTGGAAACCATGTTCGCCGGTGCCGACAGCCTGCTGGACATGCAGGAAGAGCACTTCGCGTTTTAAGGAATGCTGACTGACCACGGCCGCCGGGTGGCGGTCGGGGTTGATCATGGCTTCCTGCCGGTTTCGGCCCGGGAGTCTGTTCGGTATACACTTGCAGACTTCTGATGCCAGTCCAGCCCGCATTCCGCAAGGAGGCGGGCTTTTTTGTTACCAGGGGCCAATCCAAACTGGTGCATCCGGATCGATGCGTTAAACTGTGGCTCCCCGATAATAATCTGTATCCGGCAACGGACAGTACATTCAATACCCCCATACCGACAGTAGTGGAGAAAACCTGATGGCTGACTACAAGGCCCCGTTACAGGAAATCCGATTCGTGATGAACGAGGTGTTCGACGCCCCGTCACTCTGGGCGTCCATGCCCCGTCTGGCAGACCGTGTGGACCCGGATACCGCCGACGCCATTGTCGAGGAAGCCGGCAAGGTCACCACCAATGTCATTGCACCCCTGAACCGTGAAGGCGACGAGCAGGGTTGCCAGTGGAACAATGGCGAGGTCACCACCCCTGAGGGCTTCCGCGAAGCCTACCAGACCATCGTGGAAGGCGGCTGGAATGGCCTTGGTGGCAATCCGGACTTTGGTGGCATGGGTATGCCCAAGACCCTGGTGGTGCAGTTCGAAGAGATGCTGCAGGCCTCCAACATGGCTCTGGGCCTGGCTCCCATGCTGACCGCCGGTGCCTGCCTGGCCCTGGACGCCCATGGCAGCGAAGCGCTGAAGGAAAAGTATCTGCCCAATCTTTATTCCGGCGTCTGGTCCGGTTCCATGGACCTGACCGAGCCTCACTGTGGCACCGACCTGGGCATCATGCGTACCAGGGCGGAACCGCAGGGCGACGGCAGCTATCGCCTCACCGGCACCAAGATCTTTATCACCTGGGGCGAGCACGACATGGCCGAGAACATCGTCCATTTCGTACTGGCCAAGCTGCCGGACGCCCCCAAGGGGCCTAAGGGTATCTCCCTGTTCCTGGTGCCCAAGTTCCTGGTCAATGACGATGGCTCCCTGGGCGAGCGCAACGAGTTCAGCTGTGGTTCCCTCGAGAAGAAAATGGGCATCAAGGGCTCCGCCACCTGTGTCATGAACTTTGATGGCGCCAAAGGCTGGCTGGTGGGTGAAGAGAACAAGGGCCTGGCAGCCATGTTCACCATGATGAACTACGAGCGCCTGGGTGTGGGCATCCAGGGTCTCGCCGCTGCCGAGGCGTCGCTGCAGAGTGCCCGGGAATATGCCTTCGAGCGCACCCAGAGCCGCGCTCCCACTGGTGCCCGCAACCCGGACAAGGCGGCAGACCCGCTGGTGGTCCATCCGGACGTGCGGCGCATGCTGCTGACCATGAAAGGCTATGTGGAGGGCGGGCGTGCCTTCTCCACTTACGTCGGGCAGTGGCTGGATATCGCCAAGTTTTCCGACAACGATGATGACCGCAAGAAGGCCGAGGGCCTGGTAGCGCTGCTCACTCCGGTCGCCAAGGCGTTCCTCACCGACCGCGGCTTCGATATGTGTGTGGTGGGCCAGCAGGTCTTCGGTGGTCACGGCTACATCCGTGAATGGGGCCAGGAGCAGTTGGTGCGGGATGCCCGTATTACCCAGATCTACGAGGGTGCCAACGGCATCCAGGCCCTGGATCTCATGGCCCGCAAGGTGGTGGGTAGCCAGGGCAAGCTCTATGAACTGTTCGCCGAAGACATGGCGGCCTTCATCGAGGAGGAACAGGCCAATCCGGCCCTGGAGCCTTTCCTGAGCCCCCTGGCCGCGGCCCTGGAGCGTCTCTCCGATGTCACCGACCAGGTGCTGGAGCAGGCCAAGGACGATCCCGATGCCCCGGGTGCGGCGTCGGCGGATTACACCAACCTGTTCGGCATGACCGCGTTGGCCTTCATGTGGGCGAAGATCGTGGTGGCGGCCGCTCCCAAGGCCGAGGGCGACAGCTCCGGCTTCTACAGCGGCAAGCTCAAGACGGCACAGTTCTACTTCCAGCGCATGCTGCCCCAGGCAGTGGCTCTGGCGGAGAGTGTACGCAGTGGCAGTGGCTCCATGATGAAGCATGCCGACAACGAGTTCTGATCCAGATCAACAGGCATGCGATTAACCACAAGAGGCCGGCATTTGCCGGCCTCTTGTGGTTGGGGCCAATTGACACCATGTCTCTGACAGGCGCATGGTTAAACAGCCCAACAAGCCATTACCAGGGGAGGTAAGCATGAGCATGAAAGACGATCTCAACAAACTCAACGAAACCGTCAAACAGTACCGGGACGAACTGCGTGTCCAGATGCACCTGGCCCAGCAGGATGTCCGTGACGAGTGGGATGACCTGGATGAATACTGGGACAAGTTCCGCCAGAAGCTGGACGATATCCGCCACGATGCGGATGGCGTCGGCCAGGACACCCGGGAAACCGCTTACAACCTGGGTGAAGAACTGAAAGCCGGGTATGAGCGTATTCGCAAGCGGCTGAAGTAGGCGTTACTGCCTCAGCAGCGTGGCCAGGTCCGACAGGTGATGCCAGGGGGGCAAGTCGCCGAAGCCCTTGGCAGCGCGGTCGGCATTGCTGCACAGGTTCAGGGCCTGGTGCAGTTGTGGGGTATTCAGACGTCGTGCCGCCTGTTCAATCGCCCGGGCGCGTTGGGGCTGAAACACGCCGTTTTTCTTGAGAAAAGTGCCGGGCACTTCCCGGTTCTTCATGGCCTGTTGCAGGGCCAGGGTCATGTTGATGTCTCTCACCAGCATGGCCAGCAGGCCGAGAGGATTCTCGCCTTCCTGCCTCAGCGTGGCGATGACCTTCTGGGCATGGGCCGCGCGGCCCGCCAGCAGATCGGTAATCACCTCGAAGATATTGAAGCGCGCACTGTACTGCACCGCATCTTCCACCACATCCTCGTTGATGGTCTTGTCCGGTGTCAGCAATTCCAGGCGGTCCAGCTCCTGGCTGGCGGCCAGCAAGTTGCCTTCCAGTCGCTCTGCAAGCAGGTTGAGAGCGCCCTGGGTCAGGGTCAGCCCCCGGGACCGGGCCCGTTGCTGTAGCCAGCCCCCGAATTTGTCGGGGTCGATGGGCCACACGGTTACATGCACGCCGGCTTTCTGCAGCTGCTTGTACCACTTGCGTTTGGTTTCAGCCGCATCCAGCCGCGCGCTGATCAGCAGCAGGAGAATGTCGTCAGCGGGTTTGATCAGAGCCTGCTCGATCACGTCGCGACCATCACCCAGTTTGCCCGTGGGCAGGTGAATCTCGATCCGGCGTTGTTCGGCGAACAGTGACATGGCGCTCAGTTCATCCCGCACCGCCCCCCAGTTCAGGTGCTGGTCGGCGTAGTAGACCTGGCGGTCATTGAAGCCTGCGCCCCGGGCCCGGGTGCGGATCTGGTCGCAGGCCTCCTGCACCAGCAGTGGCTCATCCCCGGAGACCAGATAGACCGGCGCCAGGGATTTCTCCAGCGCCGGGCCCAGTTGTCCGGGGTTGATCTTCATGGTGACGTCTTCTGCTGCTCTTCGGTGGCTTCCAGGATCTCGTCGATGCGCTGCTGATCGAAAGCCACCAGCCGGTAGCCGATCTGCCGTACCAGGTTGTCGTACAGCTGCTGTTCGATTTCCTGTTGTTCCCGGCGTTTGGCGAGCACGCTGTCGGAATCATAGCGGTAGCTCTGGGCGGCGCTGACATCGGTCTCCGCCAACAGGGGAATACCATCCCGCGTTTGCAGGGCCACACTCACTGTCTGGCGCAGCTCGTATTCGGCGGCCTCGGCCTGGGCGGTGATGGCGCTGGTGCGCTGGTTCTGCCGGAAATTGCCCAGCAGAAGCAGGTGGGCGGCCTCTTCACGGGTGTCGGCGAGTTCCACGTTGCCGATGGTGAACTGCGATTTCAGCGAGCGGCACAGCTCGGTGGGAACGTCGTCCTGGCAGCCGACCCACAGGGGTTCCAGGGCCGAAGGTACCGGTGAGGCACCACGCAGCTGGAACCCGCAGGCACTGACCACCAGGGCCAGCAGAGCAAGGGGCAGAGCATTTCTGAGCGTTTTCATTGCCATCTCCCGGGCTGACCCGCTGGTGTCTGTCAGTTGGCGACCACGTTAACCAGTTTGCCTGGCACCACGATCACCTTACGGACTGTCTTGCCTTCGGTGAAGCGGGTAACGTTGTCGTTTTCCAGGGCCAGTTTCTCCAGATCGCCCTTGCCAATATCAGCCGGCACATCGGCCTTGGCGCGAACCTTGCCGTTCACCTGCAGCACCACCTGGATCTGGCTGCGCACCATGGCGCTCTCGTCGGCGATGGGCCAGCGGGCATCCACCACCGGCTCATCGTGACCCATGGCCTGCCACAGAGCATGACAGACATGGGGCGCAATGGGTGACAGCATCAGTACAGCGGCGTCCAGGGCTTCCTGGATCACGGCCCGGTCCTGCTCTTCGTCTGCTTCCAGCCGGCCGACGTCGTTCAGCAGTTCCATGATCGCAGCGATGGAGGTGTTGAAGGTCAGCCGACGGCTGATGTCGTCGCTGACCTTGGCAATGGTCTCGTGGGTCTTGCGGCGCAGGTCCTTGCGGGCCTCGCTCAGCTGCTCCACGTCAATGGCTGCAACCGGCCCACCGGCGGTGTGCTCGCGAACCAGGCGCCACAGCCGTCGGAGGAAGCGGTTGGCACCTTCCACGCCACTGTCGGACCATTCCAGGGACTGCTCCGGCGGCGCCGCGAACATCATGAACAGGCGTACGGTGTCCGCCCCGTACTGGTCGATGATGGCCTGGGGGTCGATGCCGTTGTTCTTTGACTTGGACATCTTGGTGACGCCGCCGATCTCCACCGGCTGGCCGTCTTCTTTGGACACTGCCTTTACCACCTGGCCCTTGGTGTCCCGCTCCACGGTGACATCGGAAGGGGCGATCCAGGTGGTCTTGCCGGCGTCGTCGGTGCGGTAGTAGGTTTCGGCCAATACCATGCCCTGGCACAGCAGACGGTTGAAGGGTTCTGAGCTGTCCACCAGGCCCACGTCACGGAGCAGTTTGTGGAAGAAGCGGGCATAAAGCAGGTGCAGGATGGCGTGCTCGATACCACCGATATACTGGTCCACCGGCAGCCAGTAGTTGGCCGCGGCCGGGTCCAGCATGCCCTTGTCGTAGTTGGGGCTGCAGAAGCGGGCGTAGTACCAGGACGACTCCATGAAGGTGTCGAAGGTGTCCGTTTCCAGAGTGGCCGGCTGGCCGTTGTACTCGGTTTTCGCCCATTCCGGGTCCGCCTTGATCGGCGACTGCACGCCGTCCATCTGCACGTCCTCCGGCAGGCGCACCGGCAGCTGGTCGTCCGGTACCGGCATCTCGGTGCCGTCTTCCAGGGTCATCATGGGAATGGGGGCTCCCCAGTAACGCTGGCGGGATACGCCCCAGTCCCGCAGGCGGTAGTTGACGGTACGCTTGCCAATGCCGTTCTTTTCCAGGTGATCGGCGATCGCCTCGAAGGCTTCCTCGCTGGTCAGGCCGCTGTAGCTTCCGGAGGACACCAGGGTGCCGGTCTCGGTGAAGGCCTCTTCCTGCACGTCCAGTTCGCGACCATCGAGGGCGGCGATAACCTGCTGGATCGGCAGGCGGTACTTGCGGGCGAACTCGTGATCGCGCTCATCGTGTCCCGGTACCGCCATCAGGGCGCCGGTGCCGTACTCCATCAGCACGAAGTTGGCGACCCACACCGGGATCTCTTCCTGGGTGAGGGGGTGGATGGCCTTGTAGCCGGTGTCGATACCTTTCTTGTCCATGGTGGCGAGTTCCGCCTCGGCCACCTTGCTGTTGCTGCACTCGTCCACGAAGCGGGCGACATCGGTGTGTTCTTCCGCCGCCTTTTTCGCCAGCGGATGCTCCGCCGCCACCGCCATGTAGGTGACGCCCATGAGGGTATCCGGGCGGGTGGTGTAGACGGTCAGGCCATCGTCACGGCCCTTCAGCGGGAAGGTCAGCTCGGTACCCACGGACTTGCCGATCCAGTTACGCTGCATGGTCTTGACCTGCTCGGGCCAGTCTTCCAGCTGGTCCAGATCGGCCAGCAGCTCTTCGGCATAGTCGGTGATGCGAATGAACCACTGGGGAATCTTTTTCTGTTCAACGGGTGCGCCGGAGCGCCAGCCGCGGCCATCCACCACCTGCTCGTTGGCCAGTACGGTCTGGTCCACCGGGTCCCAGTTGACGGTGGACATCTTCTTGTAGACCAGGCCCTTCTCGTACAGACGGGCGAAGAACCACTGCTCCCAGCGGTAGTAGTCCGGGTCGCAGGTGGCCAGTTCGCGGTTCCAGTCGTAGCCGAAGCCCAGCTGCCTGAGCTGCTGTTTCATGTAGTCGATGTTGGAGCGGGTCCATTTGGCGGGCGCCGACCTGTTGGCAATGGCGGCATTCTCGGCCGGCAGGCCGAAGGCGTCCCAGCCCATGGGCTGCATCACATTCTTGCCCTGCATGCGCTGGTAACGGGAGATCACGTCGCCGATAGTGTAGTTGCGCACGTGGCCCATGTGCAGCTTGCCACTGGGGTAGGGGAACATGGACAGGCAGTAGTATTTGGGCTTGCCGGGCTCCTCCTTCACCGTGAAGGTGTCGTTGTCTTCCCAGAATTTGCGGGCATTCTGCTCAACATCGCGGGGATTGTATTGCTGGTCCATTCCTGCCATTGCCGTACGGTACCTTGTGTCGAAAGAGGCCCAAAGCCTCTGTCAGAAAAGAGTGAATAAGAGGGCCGGACATTCTAACGTACTGGCGGCACAACAGGTAGCCTGCCAAATGGCCTGCTTTGTGCCACACTGGACAAAATAACCCTGTAAGGAGTGGCCATGACCGACCAGGACAGAAAAGATCAGCCAAAACAGCTCTCAAGCCAGGCCCTGAAGGCCTATGACCGGATGCTCGAGCGGGTCGAGTCCCGCCTGGCAGAAACCGAGGAGCGCACCCTGGACACCCTGCGCGAGGAAATCGATGACGCGGTGGAGTTCGAGTCCGAACTCAAGCGCCTGACGCGGGATGAGGCCAGCCTGCTCGCCGCCTACCTGCGTCGCGACCTGGAACACCTGGTAACCTACGTGGAAGGCACCGGTGAGGGCCTCAGGGAATGGCTGCAACTGGACCTGTCACTACTGGAGCACAAGCTGGCGGACCTGCTGTTCTCCATCGCCGACAAGACCCGGCTGGACACCCTCGAGCTGGACCAGAAACTCCACAACGAGGATGTGACCCACTACCTGGCGGGTGAAGTGGCTACCGCCGGCATGTTCCGCTGCCTCAGCTGCGGCCACATGAAATGCCTCACCGCCACCAGCCAGCTGGAACCCTGTGAAGCCTGTGAAAGTCACTACTTCGAACGGGTCTCCGGGCAGTGGCCCGAACGGTCCCAGTGACAGGCTGAACTGAGCCCGATTTTCCGGTAGAATCCTGCCTCTGTTTTCAGGACCCTCCGGCGCGGCACCCGATGCTGTTTCCGGAGGTTCCGCAATGCCATTGACCAACACGAGTAAGGGTTCCATGGAAATCAATCCCATTGTTACGAAGATCAAGGAACTTCGTGAGCGCACTGAAGCGCTCAGGGGGTATCTTTGACTACGATCAGCGTAGTGAGCGACTGACCGAAGTCGAACGTGAACTGGAACAGCCCACGGTGTGGGATGATCCGGACCGCGCCCAGGCCCTTGGCAAGGAGCGCGCAGACCTGGAGCTGATCGTCCGCACGATCGATAATCTCTCCACCGGCCTCGATGACGCCGACAGCCTGCTGGAAATGGCGGCAGAGGAAGAGGACGAGGGAGCCGTGAACGACATCGAGTCGGATCTGGCCCGGATGGACAAGGAGCTGGAAAAGCTTGAGTTCCGCCGCATGTTCTCCGGTGAAATGGACGCCAACAACGCCTATCTGGACATCCAGTCCGGCTCCGGCGGCACCGAAGCCCAGGACTGGGCCAACATGCTGCTGCGCATGTACCTGCGCTGGGCCGAGCGTCGTGGCTTCAAGGCTGAAATCGTCGAACTCCAGGAGGGGGATGTGGCCGGCGTCAAGAGCGCCACTGTCCATATCCAGGGGGACTACGCCTATGGCTGGTTGCGCACCGAGACCGGCGTCCATCGCCTGGTGCGCAAGTCGCCGTTCGATTCCGGCAACCGACGTCATACGTCCTTCTCATCGGTGTTCGTGTCGCCAGAGGTGGATGACAGCTTCGAGATCGAGATCGACCCGTCAGACCTGCGTGTGGACGTGTATCGCGCTTCCGGTGCCGGCGGCCAGCACGTCAACCGGACCGAATCGGCGGTGCGCCTGACCCACAACCCCACCGGTATCGTGGTGGCCTGTCAGGCTGGTCGCAGCCAGCATCAGAACAAGGACAAGGCCATGAAACAGCTCAAGGCCAAGCTGTTCGAGCGGGAGATGCAGGAGCGCAACGCCGAGAAGCAAAAGCAGGAAGATGCCAAGGCTGATATCGGCTGGGGCAGCCAGATCCGCTCCTATGTGCTGGACGACGGTCGCATCAAGGACCTGCGCACCAAAGTGGAAACCAGCAGTACCCAGAACGTTCTGGATGGCGATATCGACAAGTTCATCGAAGCCAGCCTGAAGATGGCGCTGTAACCGGCGCCGTCACCACCGTTTTAACCCGGAAATCCCGACCTATCGTGAGTGAACATGACTGACCACAACCCGAACGCCACCCATTCCGAGGATAACAAGCTGATTGCGGAGCGCCGCGCCAAGCTGGCCGAACTGCGCGAGAGCGGTCATCCATTCCCCAACGACTTCCGCCGTGACGCCACCGCCGCCGAGCTGCAGCAGAAATACGGTGACAAAACCAAGGAAGAGTTGGCGTCCATGGGCATCCAGGTGGCGATTGCCGGCCGCATGATGCTGGACCGCAAGGCGTTCAAGGTGGTCCAGGACATGACCGGTCGCATCCAGATCCATGCCTCCAAGGAGGTTCAGAAGGACACCAAACACTGGGATCTGGGGGATATCGTCGGCGTTCGTGGCACCCTGTCCAAGTCCGGCAAGGGCGATCTCTACGTGACCATGGACGAGTACGTGTTACTCACCAAGTCGCTGCGCCCGCTGCCGGAAAAGCACAAGGGGCTGACCGACACCGAGGCCCGCTACCGCCACCGGTACGTGGACCTGATGATGAACGAGGACAGCCGGCGGGTATTCTACGCGCGCTCGAAAATCATCAGTGTGATGCGCCAGTATTTTACCGAACGGGACTTCATGGAGGTGGAAACCCCCATGCTGCAGGTGATTCCCGGTGGCGCGTCAGCGAAGCCGTTTGTGACCCACCACAACGCGCTGGGTATCGACATGTACCTGCGTATCGCCCCGGAGCTTTTCCTCAAGCGCCTGGTGGTGGGTGGTTTCGAGCGGGTATTCGAGATCAACCGCAACTTCCGTAACGAGGGGCTGTCCACGCGCCACAATCCCGAGTTCACCATGGTCGAGTTCTACCAGGCCTATGCGGACTATAATGACCTGATGGACCTCACCGAAGACATGGTGCGGACCATCGCGGAAAAGGTCCTGGGGACCACCACCGTCACCAATACCCGCACCCGGGGTGACGGCAGTGAGGACACCATCGAGTACGACTTCGGCAAGGCCTTCGAGCGGCTGACGGTGGTGGACGCCATCCTGCGCCACAATCCGGACATCACCCGTGAGCAGCTGGCGGACGACACCCGGGCGCGCCAGGTGGCGAAGGAGCTGGGTATCCAGCTCAAGGCCGGCTGGGGCCTGGGCAAGGTGCAGATCGAGATCTTCGAGGCGACCGCCGAGCACCGGCTGATGCAGCCCACCTTCATCACCGACTATCCGAAGGAAGTGTCGCCCCTGGCCCGTTGCAAGGACAATGACCCGTTCGTCACCGAGCGTTTCGAGTTCTTCGTTGGTGGTCGAGAGATCGCCAATGGCTTCTCGGAGCTGAACGATGCCGAGGACCAGGCCGAGCGCTTCCTGGCCCAGGTGGCGGAAAAGGACGCCGGTGACGATGAAGCCATGTTCTATGACGAGGACTACGTCATGGCCCTGGAGTACGGCCTGCCGCCCACCGCCGGCGAGGGCATCGGTATCGACCGCCTGGCCATGCTGCTGACGGACTCGGCGTCCATCCGTGACGTCATCCTGTTCCCGGCCATGCGCCCGGAACAGAAGGCCGGACACGGGCACGGAGAATAACCCATGACCCCGGTCGAAGGACTGGCGCAGCAACTGCGCCCCGGCTGTGGCTGGGACCAGTACCTTGCCGATGAATTCCGTCAGCCCTACATGGAACAGCTGGCGGAGTTCCTGGCCAGCGAGGAGCGGACCGACAAGGTGTTGTTTCCGGAAAGCCGCCACTGCTTCAACGCTCTCAACAGTACACCGCTGGATCAGGTGAAGGTGGTGATTCTGGGGCAGGACCCCTACCACGGCCCGGGGCAGGCCCATGGCCTGTGCTTCTCGGTCAGGCCCGGTGTGCAGGTGCCGCCGTCGCTGGTGAATATCTTCAAGGAAATCCAGGACGACCTGGGCATCGCCCCGCCGGATCACGGCTGCCTGCAGCCCTGGACGGAGCAGGGCGTACTGCTGCTCAATGCGGTGCTGACGGTGGAGCAGGGTAATGCCGGCGCCCACCAGGGCAAGGGCTGGGAAACCTTCACCGACAAGGTCATCGAAACCATCAACCAGCACCGCCAGGGCGTGGTGTTCCTGCTCTGGGGCAGTTATGCCCGCAAGAAGGGACGCATCATCGATCGTGACCGTCACCTGGTGCTGGAGGGTCCACACCCTTCCCCGCTCAGTGCCTACCGCGGTTTCTTCGGCTGCAGACACTTCTCCCGCGCCAACCAGTGGCTGCAGGAACAGGGCCAGACGCCGATCGACTGGTCCCTGCCCAGCAAGGCGGAATTGCTGGAGCGGTATAAGAAGAAATAGCGGGTGGATGGGTCGCTGTAAACTTGGTCCTCTCGTCGAGTCAAGGGGGCTAAACCGAGTATGCGACGAACGTTCCCTCTCCCCAACGAGGGAGAGGGGCTAAAGCATCACTTCAGCAAAGCCATAGCCGCATCCATCTGCGCGTTCAGATCCTCTTCCTGACTCATATCCATATTCGGATCCAGCCCCAGCCGGTCGAATGCGCTGATCGTGGACCAGTCCATCTCGTTCACCGGATGCCGGGTACCTGCCAGCAGTTGCAGATTGGCGACCATGACCAGATCCGCATAATCCGCGGAAGCCACCTGGCGCTTGTAGTTCTGGTACTCCAGCGGCACCAGCTGCAGCTCTTCCGGAAACTCCCAGCGCTTGAGGATGGTGGCGCCGATGCGCGGGTGAATCTCGTCGACCACATTGTCCAGCATCACGCTGCTGACCTGCACATCGCGATCCTCCACGTAGCGAAGGATGGGCAGCACACCGATCAGATGCACCAGCCCGGCCAGGGTCGCCTGGTCCGGCTTGAGACGGGTGTAGTGTTGCGCCAGCACATGGCATACACCCGCCACCTCGGTGCTGGTCTGCCAGGTGGCGCGCAGACGCTTGTCGATCATGTCCGTGGTGGCCTGGAACATCTGCTCCATCGCCAGACCCATGGCCAGGTTGCTGGTATAGGCCATGCCCAGGCGGCTGACCGCCATGTTCAGGTTCTCGATAGCCCGCGAACCGCGGAACAGCGGGCTGTTGCAGACCCTTATCAGGCGAGCCGACAGCGCGGTGTCATTGCTGATGACCTTGACCAGATCAATGATTGAAGAGTCTTCGCCTTCGGCAATGTCGCGTACCTGCAGAGCGACTTCCGGAAGCGTCGGTAATATCAGCTTGTCGCTCTCGATGGCCTCCAGGATATCGTTACGAATGGTGTCAACAAAGTTGGACATAGTGTGTTCGGGTCCCCGATCCTATTGATAACATCTATTAACGGATACTGTTATAGCAGAAGGCGGCGGGTTTTCCTGTCACCTTATGTATCCGTGGGATTTTCCTCCACTTCTTCCCTTTCGGGAACCGTATAAGGCAGTGGCAGAATGGTCAGTGGCTGCCCGCTTTCCTGCAGCTGCAGCTCGCTACCGGCCGCCGCATGTTTGAGCACCCCCAGCAGTTCCACGCTGCCGTCATCCAGGGCCACGGAGCGCACCACCTCGCCCACCGGCTTGCCATCAGCAACCATCGCTGACCCGGCGGCCGGGGTATCGCCGCCGGAGGCACCCAGCCGAAACAGACTCTTCTTGAGCTGCCCGAGGAAGTGCATGCGGGCGATGATTTCCTGGCCGGTATAACACCCTTTTTTGAAGTGGATCCCCTGCAGGTGTTGCCAGTTCAGCATCTGCGGTACCCAGGTTTCGCGGGTTTCCGGTTCCAGCTCGGCAATGCCGGCGGCGATTTCGCTGGCGTCCCAGTCTGCCAGGGTTGCCTCCCCAAGGTTGTCGAGTCTTGCCTGCTGGGCCTCGGAACGTCCTGAAGGCAGCCATAGTTCGAACCGGCCGACGCCTTCCGGGGTGCTGTTGGTGCGCACCAGGTAGCCTCCCTCGACGGCCGTGCTCGCACTGGCGCTACCGGGCAGGGCGCTTTTGTCTCCGGACAGAGCCGTCGCGGCCTCCTCGCCGAACAGGCCAAAAACCTGGCCGTCGTCCAGTCGCTCCATCGAGGTTCCCCGGAACAGCATCAGGTACTTGTTGAGGTGGCGGGCCACCTCGTCGGCGATGGAGGCGGGCATCGACAGCAGGATGTCTTCACCGTCGCGCACCAGCCGGGTCAGCAGGTAGGCACGACCCTTCGGCGTGCTGGCCGCGGCGCGGGGGGAATAGCCGGCGGCCACATCGGCCAGATTCTGGCTCATTTGTCCCTGCAGGAAATCGTCGGTGCCAGGGCCGCTGATGCGATACAGGACCCGGTCGGAAAGCAGCGCAGCCGCCGGCAGTTCCGGGTGTTTGCGGGCAACGGGCTTTGCGTCAGTGGTCATGGTGCTGGCCTCCGGGCCATAGACGTTGCAGTGCATTTTTATGTGAGACTGGGGATTGTATGGGGGCGGGCGCCTCCGGCATCAACCGCAGCCAGGTTCGCAGCCGCCGCAGTGCCTCCGGCGGAGCGTTGCCGCCGGGCTTACGGATCAGTACGGCCTGCCGACGGCCGCCGCCCTGCATATCCTGTAGTGCCAGAAACAGGAACCGGCCGGAGAGCCGGCTTTCCGGTAATGGCCGCATCTCGGTTGTGGTGTGGTCCGCCAGGGTAACGAACAATCGCGGGCCCATGGTGACCAGCCGCACCACCGCGCGGGGGTGGGTCAGGGTGCCGCACCGACGCCATCGGTCCACAGCGCCTGCCAGCGCCAGGGGCATGGACAGTGCAACCCAGGGCGAGCTGTACCCGGCGCCAATCAACACGGCCAGCGACAGCCCCAGCCAGGGTCCGGCCGCCAGCAACCCGGCAAGCCGGGATGGCGACAATGGCAGATCAATCCGGTTGTACACGGTCCAGAATCAGCTTCACGATGCGGCGCAGATCCGGATCGTCCGGCTCGCTGCGCTGCATGAACCACTCGAACATGTCCGTGTCCTCGCATTCAAGCAGCTTGTGATAGCACTGCTGGTCTTCCTCTGGCAGGGAGCGGTAGGCCTCCTCCAGGAAAGGCAGTAGCAGGACGTCCAGTTCCAGCATGCCGCGGCGGCTGTGCCACCACAGGCGGTTGAACTCGGGGTTGCTCTTTTCGGACATTGACTCAGTGCTCGCTTGAAAGTGAGGTGCTGCGGTATGGGGGCCGCACTCAGGGTGATGCAATCCGGTAGGTTGTCGGTACCAGCACCGTATCTTCCGGTTCGCTCTGCAGCCCCGGGTAGTCCAGGGTGAAATGCAGGCCGCGGCTTTCCTTGCGCTGCAACGCGGAGCAGATGATCAGGTCCGACACCGTGACCAGGTTACGCAGTTCCAGCAGGTCGTTGCTGACCCGGTAGTTGCTGTAGAACTCGCCGATTTCCCGGGACAGCAGGTCGACCCGGTGCTTGGCACGTTGTAGTCGTTTGGTGGTGCGCACAATGCCGACATAGTCCCACATGAAATGACGAAGTTCATCCCAGTTGTGGGAAATGATGACGTCCTCGTCGGAATCACGCACCTGTGACTCGTCCCAGTCCGGCGCCGCTGGCGGCGGTGGAATGTCTGACTCGCGCCGGGCAATGTCTGCGGCCGCGGCACGGCCGTACACCAGGCATTCCAGCAGGGAGTTGCTGGCCATGCGGTTGGCGCCGTGAAGGCCGGTAAAAGCGGCTTCGCCCACGCTATAGAGCTGGTTGATGTCGGTACGGGCCCGCTCGTCGGTGATGATGCCGCCACAGGTGTAATGGGCCGCCGGCACGACCGGGATCGGCTCCCGGGTGATGTCAATGCCGAAGTCGAGACACTTCTCGTAGATCGTGGGGAAGTGTTCGCGGATGAAGTCCGTCGGTTTGTGGCTGATATCCAGGTACAGGTGGTCGGCACCCAGGCGTTTCATCTCGTGGTCAATGGCGCGGGCGACAATATCCCGGGGCGCCAGTTCACCACGCTTGTCAAACCGGTCCATGAAGCGGGTGCCATCCGGCAGCGTGAGTACGCCGCCTTCGCCACGCACCGCCTCACTGATCAGAAAGGACTTGGCATGGGGGTGGTACAGGCAGGTGGGATGAAACTGGTTGAACTCCATGTTGGCGGCCCGGCAACCGGCACGCCAGGCCATGGCAATACCATCACCGGAAGCACCGTCGGGATTGGTGGTGTAGCGGTAGGCCTTGCTGGCGCCACCGGTGGCAAGCACCGTGAACCTGGCCCGGAACAGCTCCACATGGCCGGTTTCCAGGTTCAGGATATAGGCGCCCACGCAGCGGTTCCCGGGCAGGGCCAGCTTGCGGTTGGTGATCAGGTCCACCGCCACCCGCCGGGACAGCAGATCGATATTATCCCGTTCAGCGGCCTGCTCGCTGAGGGTGGTGGATACCGCATTGCCGGTGGCATCCGCGGCATGAATGATGCGCCGGTGGCTGTGGCCGCCTTCCCGGGTGAGGTGCAGCTGCTCGTTTTCGTCGCGGGTGAACTGGACGCCGCTGTCAATCAGCCAGCGGATGCTTTCGGCGGCATGCTCAACGGTGTAGCGCACGGCATCTTCATGGCAGAGGCCGCCACCGGCGGCAAGGGTGTCGGCGGCATGGGCTTCCAGTGAGTCGTCGCTGTCGAGCACAGCGGCAATGCCGCCCTGGGCCCAGAGCGTGGCGCCACTGGTAATGTCGGCCTTGCTGATCACGCCCACGCGCAGATGGGCGGGCAGGTTCAGGGCAACTGTAAGGCCGGCAGCGCCGCTGCCGATAATAAGAACATCGTATTCATGGGACTGTGGCATGTGATCGTTATCGCGGGCCATAATGTGGTGAGTATTGAACTAAACTTTCTGCCTGCTGTCTATTTGCCCACAGCGGAACTGACGCGTGAGCCCGGGTGTTGTACCGCCCCGGGGGTTTCCGCCGCCAACTTGTGGAAGAAGCGCCTATGATCATGAGCGAGAGACGGCAGGCAGGTCCAGCGGCACAGTTATCAAAGGAGGCGCCCGCCGGCCCCAAAATGAAACCGGACGCCGAACAGACACGACCATCGGCACCTGATGGCCAGACCGACCTGCAGCTGGTGCGTAAGGCACGGCAGGGTGACCGGTCCGCCTTTGACCTGCTGGTGCTCAAGTACCAGTCGCGGGTGGCCTCCATCATAAGTCGTTATATCTACGACTCCCAGGAAGTGCTGGATCTGACCCAGGAGACGTTCGTCAAGGCCTACCGGGCCATTGAGCGTTTTCGTGGAGACAGCGCCTTCTACACCTGGTTGTACCGGATTGCGGTCAACACTGCCAAGAACTTCCTCGAGTCCCGTGGCCGCCGTCCCCAGGGCGTGGCGGATGCCGTTGATGCCGAGTCCTTCGAGGATGGTTTCCGGTTGCGGGATATCGCCTCGCCGGAGAAATTCCTGCAGCGGGATCAGCTGCGGGAGGTGCTGGATGCGGCGATTGACGGCCTGCCCGAGGAGCTTCGTTCCGCGTTTCTGCTGCGGGAGTACGAAGGCCTGTCCTATGAGGACATCGCGAAGATTCTGGAATGTCCGATCGGAACGGTTCGTTCGCGGATTTTCCGGGCAAGGGACGCCATTGACCGCCAGCTCGGACCGATGCTGGAAAACGCATGAGTAAAACGATCAACGAGGTACAGGCAATGGATGACCGGCTCAGAGAAACCTTGTCTGCAATGATGGATGACCAGGCGGATGAGCTTGCCGTGCGACGGGTGCTGTCCCACCACGACCAGCAGGCGGTACGGGACCAGTGGCAACGCTGGCAGCGAATCCGCGATGTCATGCACGAGGCGCCCGCAGGCCATGCGGGCCTGGATGTGCGGGAAGCGGTGAGCGCCAGCCTGGATCAGCCAGCGGCCGGGGATAGCGGCCACCAGTCCGCAGGCCGGCGATACGCGCCATGGCGGTGGTCGGCGGTGGCCATGATAGCGGTTGGTGTGGCTATCGGTTTTGGTGCCGGCAGCGGCTGGGATGTGATGTCCGGTAGCGGGCCCGACACCCTGGTGCCCGTGCAGGCGCAAGTGCCGGCGGCTGCGGGCGTGCCGGAAGTGACCCTGCAGGGGCTGGACCCGAGTCAGCGCGAGCAGTTCAGCCGGTACCTGCTGGAGCATGCCCAGAACAACAGCATGGCAGCGGGTCAGGGTGCCGTGGGTTACGCCCGCCTGACCAGTATGTCCGGTTCCGGGCAGGGCTACTGAAGCGGGGCCGGGTTGGCTCCAGGCATTGATTGAATAGCCGGCCGTCGTTTGAGCAGAGGGGACAGTCTTGAAAGTGCACACCCGGGAAGCAGGTCATACCGCGATTATCTGGATGTTGCTGGTGGTTACCATGCTGGCCACCGGTATGGCTCGGGCCACCGAGCGGGAGACCGCTGACGCCTGGCTGCTGAAGCTGGGGCCAGCCCTGAACATGACCACCTATCGCGGAATTTTCGTGTATTCCAGGGGTGATCAGGTGAGCTCCATGATGATCGCCCACCGTTATCGGGATGGTAGCGTCGAAGAGCGCCTGGTGCAGCAGGACGGGGCCGGCGGGGAGATCCTCAGGCGGGGTAACCGGGTGCTGTGCGTTCTGCCCGAGCAGGGCCGCATCCATCTTGATCAGGTTATCCCCTCCGGCCCCTTCGGTGAGGCCTTTGCCAGCCAGCAGGTGCCGGTGGGAGCCTGGTATCAGCCGCAGATGCTGGGGGAAGACCGCATTGCCGGTTACCCGGCGGTGGTCATCGGGCTGGAGCCCCGGGATGACGACCGCTACGGCTATCGCCTGTGGATGGAAAAGCATACCGGCCTGCTGCTGAAAAGCCATGTGCGCCAGGACGGCGAAGTGCTTGAGCATTTCCAGTTCACCATGCTGGAGATCACCGATGAACTGCCGGATTCGGAATTCGAGATCCGCTCCGGCGTCGAGATGAAAGAGGTGACCCCCTACCTGCCCGTATCCGGCGACGCTGGCGAAATGGACGGCTGGAACCTGGGTTGGCAGCCGGATGGTTTCATGCCGGTCGACGCACCCCGCACCAGCCGTGGGCAGGCGGTTGCCTTCTCCGATGGTCTGGCGACTTTCTCGGTGTTTGTCGAAGCGGCCGGTGGCACGGAAATGCCCGAGGGCGCCTCGCGCATTGGCGCCACAACCGTCTACATGCACTATGTCAGCCCCGGTGCCGGGTCGCAGGACCGTTTCCTGGTAACGGTCGTGGGCGAGATCCCGCCCCGTACGGCCATGCGGGTGGCGCAGTCGGTGGCCGTGGACGATCGCAATGCCCTGGCGCGAACGCTGGCAGACTGACAGGAGCGGTGCATGATTCATGAAACCGGAACAGTGATCTCCGTCAGTGGTGACGAGGCCTGGGTCCAGACCATTCGCGAGAGTGCCTGCCAGTCCTGTAAGGCCCGTCATGGCTGCGGTCAGAAAGCCCTGGCGGGAATGACATCCGGTCAGTCCCGCCAGATCCGGGTGGCCAATACCCTGCACGCCCGTCCGGGAGATGAGGTAACCGTTGCCATCGAGGAATCGGCCCTGCTCAGGGCCTCGCTGCTGGTCTACGCATTGCCGCTGTTGCTGATGGTGGTTGCCACGGCTCTGGTGGGTACCATCATGCCGGGCCGTGACGGGTTGGCCGTGGTGTCCGCGCTGCTGGGGCTGGGCGCGGGTCTGCTGTTGGCCGGTTGGTATTCAAGGCGGGATGCTGGCCGCTGGCAGCCGGTGATGGGGAGGCTGATTCCCGTTCGGGCTGAACTTCACGATCAGAAACCTGTCCCTTGTTCAGTTGAAAACATTCGTTCCTGACACCATTTCGGAAATACTCCGGGGGAGTGTCCGTGCTGGCCGCCTTGGGCCGGGTTTGGTGCTTTTCAGGAGAGATAAAGTAAAACCAGTGAGTTACGGGGAGCATTCATGACCAGACAGTTCCAGCCAAGGTTTTTATCAGGCCACCGTGCCTGGCTGCCATCCCTTCTGTTCCTTCTGATGGCATCGCTGCTCACGGCCCAGTCCGCGGCAGCGCAGTCATTGCCCGACTTCACCGGCCTGGTCGAGGAGAACTCCGCCGCCGTGGTGAATATCAGTACCGTCACCGAGCGGGATTCTCAGCGCCAGCAATCACCCTTCAGTGATCGCGAGCTGGAACAGATGCCGGAGTTCTTCCGCCGCTTCTTCGAGGGCCCCCAGTCACCCTATGGTGGGCCATCCCGGCCTCGCCGTTCCATGGGGTCCGGTTTCATCGTGTCTGAAGACGGCTACGTGCTGACCAACAACCATGTGGTCGAAGGGGCCGACGAAGTCATTGTCCGCCTGAACGACCGCCGCGAACTGCCTGCCGAGGTGATCGGAACCGATCCCCGCTCGGACATGGCTGTGCTCAAGATCGAGGACGACGAGCCGCTGCCCGTGGTCAGCATTGGCGACTCTTCCACCCTCAAGCCGGGTGAGTGGGTCTTTGCCATCGGTTCACCGTTCGGGTTCGACTACACCGTAACGTCCGGCATCATCAGCGCCATTGGCCGGTCGTTGCCCAGCGAAAACTATGTCCCCTTCATCCAGACGGATGTGGCGATCAACCCGGGCAACTCCGGTGGGCCGCTGTTCAACATGGATGGCGAGGTTATCGGCATCAACTCCCAGATCTACACCCGTTCCGGTGGCTTTATGGGCGTGTCCTTCGCCATTCCCATTGACGACGCCATGAATGTGTTTCAACAGCTCCGCGATGACGGTCGTGTGGCCCGGGGCTGGCTCGGTGTGCTGATTCAGGAGGTGAACCGGGATCTGGCCGAGTCCTTCGGGCTGAGTCGCCCCCGTGGCGCGCTGATTGCCGAGGTCATGCCGGATTCGCCAGCCCGGCAGGCTGGCCTCGAGGCCGGTGACATCGTGCTCTCTTACGAAGGTGAGGCCATTGAACGTTCTGCGGATCTGCCGCCCATGGTTGGCCGTACCCCCATCGGCGAAGCGGCGAAACTGACCATTCTGCGCCAGGGCGAGAAGCGCACCATTGAGGTGGAAATCGGGCGACTGCCGGAAGAGGAGGGCGCAGCCAGTGCCCAGGACGAGCCGTCCGGGGCCGCCGGTGGTCCGCTGGGCCTGGAGGTTGAACCCTTGCCGGATCAGCTGGCCAGCCGGCTGGATATTTCCGGTGGCGTGCTGGTCACCCAGGTAGGCCGTGGTCCTGCTTTCCAGGCCGGTATCCGTCGCAATGACATCATTACCGAGCTGAACCGTCAGCCAGTCACCAGCCTGGACGATTTCCGCGCGGCCGTGGAAGCGTTGCCGGATGATCGCGCGGTTTCCGTGAGGATTATCCGCGAGGGCCGTGCAACCTACCTGGTCATGAAGCCCTGAGTCCGGTTCCGGTTCCTTGAGGGCTCATGGAGCAGCCCGTCTCAAAACCGCCCGCTGTGAAGCAGTTGGCGGTTTTTTTGTGGCCGGGGAACTGTTGCGACGACGGGTTTTCTGATAGCTTTATGTGTTGACAAATACGACACTACATGCAGGCAATTCGGCGTAATTACTGGCGTTTTTGTTACCATTTAGCCACACTGGCGATGTTGGCGAGGCGCCTGGAGGGGCGAGCTCTGACAGGGTGACCCGAACACTCGCCGGCTTAACCAGGGAACTGGCCAGGGAACGGATCCGGACATGATCAACAAAAAGGACATTGCGCTCAAAGACCTGTTGCGCCCGCAGCATTCCCGCATGGCGTGGCTGGTACTGGTCATTGCCCTGGGTGTTACCGCCGCGCTGTGGGGCCTGTCCATGCGCCTGGTGGAAGACCGCACCGAAAGCCGCTTCAATACCCAATCCCTTCAGCTCAAGACCGCCATCGAGGAACGCCTGCTCAATTATGAACAGGTGCTGGCAGGCAGTGCCGGCCTGTTTTCCGTCGCCGGTGAGGTCAGCCGCGAGGAATGGCGCACCTACGTTGAGAAGGTGGATATCGACCGTTATTACCCGGGCATCCAGGGTATCGGGGTGACCCGCCGCATTGGTATCAACGGGCTGCGTGGTCACCTGGATGAGCTCCATGCCGAGGGCTTCGAGGATTACGTGGTCAGGCCACGGGGTCTGAGGGAGGAATTTCATCCCATTGTCTACCTGGAGCCGGCTACCGACCGTAACCGCCGGGCCTTCGGCTACGACGCCTACCAGGATGATATTCATCGCCGCGCCATGGAGCGGGCCCGTGACACCGCCCGCCCGGTGGTCACCGGCAAGGTGGTACTGGTACAGGAGGAACTGGCGGAGGATCAGGCCGGTTTCCTGATGTACTACCCGGTCTACCATGGCGGTGTGGTGCCAACGTCCCTCAGTGAGCGCCGTATACTGCTCAGGGGCTTCGTATTCAGTGCCTTCCGTACCAATAACCTGCTTGATGGCATTGTCGGGCTGATTGCGCCGTTCCTTGATGTGCGTATATACGACGGCAGCAACATCGGGCGGGAAACCCGGATGTATGGCTCCAGCCTGGGTTCACTCGACGAGGAGTTCAGTTTCGAGAAGTCCCAGCAGATCGAATACGGGGGCCGAACCTGGGTGATGCAGACCCGCTCGACGCCGGCCTTTGATTACCTGGCGTCCGATCCCCGCCCGGCCATTGTGCTGGGTTCCGGTATTCTGGTCAGCCTGCTGCTGTTTTCCTTCTCGCTGTTGCTGATCCGCTCCCGGGTGCTGGCCCACAAGAGTGCCGGCCGCTACCGCGCTATCACCGAGGGTGCCAGCAATATTACCGTGGTCATGGACCGCCAGGGTCGGCCCACCTACGTCAGCCCGTCCAGCCATACCATCCTCGGTTACGACCCGGATGAGGCAAGGTCGGTTGAGATTGAATCCCGGGTGCACAGTGATGACTGGCCGAGACTGCAGGACGCTTTCCGCGAAGCGCTGGCAAAGCCTGGGGAGCAGATGCCCGTGATGCGGGCACGGATCCGCGATGCCACTGGTGAATGGCGGGAAATGGAAGGGTCGTTCACTGCCATGCTGGAAGTGCCCGGTGTGGAAGGCGTGGTGCTCAGCCTGCGGGACCTTACCCAGTTGCGGGCGGCCCAGTCCGAGCTGCACCGCCTGGCGTTCTACGATCCGCTGACCGGGCTCGCCAATCGCCAGCTGTTCCGTGACCGGCTGGCCCATGTGGTGCGCCGCAGTCGTCGCAGCCAGGAGCCGGCGGCGCTGATGTTCCTGGATCTGGACGGTTTCAAGAGTATCAACGATACCCTGGGCCATGACGCCGGCGACCAGTTGCTGGAACACGTCGCCCGCTGGCTGACCGGATGTGTGCGGGAAGAGGATTCCGTGGCCCGGCTCGGGGGTGATGAATTCGTGGTTCTGCTGTCGCGAATCAGCAGTCCGGAAGCCACCGCCAAGGTGGCGGAAACCATCCTGCGACGACTGTGTCAGCGGGTTCGTCTCAATGAGCATGATGTGGGCATCACCGTCAGTATCGGGGTGACCATGATCCCCTATGACAGCGAAGACCCCGGGGTGCTGATGAAGTATGCCGATCTCGCCATGTACCGGGCCAAGGAACGGGGCCGCAACAACTACCAGTTCTTCACCCCGGCCATGAACCTGCAGGCGGCCCGGCGGCTGCTGCAGCAGGAGGAACTGGCCAACGCCCTGGACGAGGATCGCTTCGTACTGCACTATCAGCCCAAGGTGGACCTGCAGGAACAGCGGGTGGTAGGCGTTGAGGCCTTCCTGCGCTGGCAGCATCCGGAGCGTGGGCTGGTGTCCGCCAGTCAGTTCATTACTCTGGCAGAGGAGTCCGGGCTGATCATCCGCCTGGGTGAGATGGCACTGCGTCAGGCCTGCATCCAGATCCAGGCGCTCGAGCGGGCCGGGTTCGAGCGCCTGCGGGTGGCGGTCAACCTGTCTGTCCGTCAGATTGTCGATCCGGGCTTTCTGGACCGGTTTCGCCGGGTCATTACCGAGACCGGTGTGATGCCCGACCGCCTGGAGCTGGAGCTGCCCGCGGCACTGCTCAACGAAGACCCGAAAATGCTGCGCACGATGCTCGGCGCCCTCCATGAGACCGGCGCCAGGCTGATACTGGATGACTTTGGCAGTGGCGCCTGTTCACTGGCCGCGCTGCAACAACTGCCCCTGGATGCGGTCAAGATCGATGACCGCTTTATCCGCGATATTCCCTACAACACCAACGCCACAGACGTGGCCTCGGCGGTAATTGCCCTGGCCCATAAACTGCGGCTTACCGTGGTGGCTGAAGGCGTGGAGACCCCGCATCAGTTGCAGTTCCTCGAGCGGGCCGGCTGTGCCCAGTGCCAGGGTAACCTGTTCAGCTACCCGCTGGATGAGGATTCGCTGATCAGCTTCCTGGTCAACCAGTACGAGCGTGCGCTGATTCCGTAAGCAGTCGCGCCCTGCTCACGACGGGATGCGGTTCTCGGCCCCGCCGATGGTAATGAGGCCCCACAACCGGTAAAATCCCGCCTTTGCAGGAGCCGGGCCGCCATGTCGCGCCAGTCCTGAAATTCTCCACCGGAACGCCAGCCACCGGAAGCACCCGGGGCCCGGCTGTCGGGTGATCAAGTCTGCTACGGGTAACCATTTGTCTGTGACTGAACTGAGCCGCATTCGTAACTTCTCGATCATCGCCCATATTGACCATGGCAAGTCCACACTGGCTGACCGCTTTATCCAGGTCTGCGGAGGCCTGACCAACCGGGAAATGGCGGAGCAGGTGCTGGATTCCATGGACCTTGAGCGGGAACGGGGCATCACCATCAAGGCCCAGAGCGTTACCCTGAACTACAAGGCCCGGGACGGGGTCGAGTACAAGCTCAACTTCATCGACACCCCCGGTCACGTGGACTTCTCCTACGAGGTATCCCGGTCGCTGTTTGCCTGCGAGGGCGCCTTGCTGGTGGTGGATGCCGGCCAGGGCGTCGAGGCCCAGTCCGTGGCCAACTGCTACACCGCCATCGAACAGGGGCTGGAAGTGGTTCCGGTGCTGAACAAGATGGACCTGCCCCAGGCTGAACCGGACCGGGTGTCCCAGGAAATTGAGGATATTATCGGCATCGAGGCAACCGATGCCGTGCGCTGCAGCGCCAAGAGCGGCATCGGCGTGGAAGATGTGCTGGAGGACCTGATCAAGCGGATTCCGCCGCCCGAGGGAGACGAAAACGCACCCTTGCAGGCACTGATTATCGACTCCTGGTTCGACAACTATCTGGGCGTTGTCTCACTGGTGCGGGTGCGCCAGGGTGTGATGCGCAAGGGCGACAAGATCCAGATCAAGTCCACCGGCAAGGCCTGGAACGCCGACAAGGTGGGTATCTTTACGCCGAAACCGACCGAAACCGGCGAGCTGGGCACCGGCGAGGTGGGTTTCGTGGTCGCCGGCATCAAGGATATTCATGGCGCCCCGGTGGGGGACACCATTGTGTCCAACAAGTATGCCGCCGAAACCCCCCAGATTCCCGGCTTCAAGAAGGTAAAGCCCCAGGTGTACGCCGGCCTGTTCCCGGTCAGCTCCGATGACTACGAGGAATTCCGCGACGCCCTGTCCAAGCTGACCCTCAACGACGCCTCGCTGTTCTTCGAGCCGGAAAACTCCGACGCCCTCGGCTTCGGGTTTCGCTGCGGTTTCCTGGGCATGCTCCACATGGAGATCATCCAGGAGCGGCTGGAACGGGAATACAACATCGACCTGATCACCACCGCCCCCACCGTGATTTACGAAGTGGTGAACCGGGAGGGCGAAACGATCACGGTGTCGAATCCGTCCAGCTTGCCGGATCTCGGCTCCATCGAGGAAATGCGCGAGCCCATCGTTGAGGCCAGCATCCTGGTGCCCCAGGAACACTTGGGCAACGTGATTGCCCTGTGTGAGGAAAAGCGTGGCGTACAGACCAACATGCTGTTCCTGGCGAATCAGGTGCAACTGACTTATGAACTGCCCATGGCGGAAGTGGTGCTGGACTTCTTTGACCGCATCAAATCCGCCAGCCGTGGTTTTGCGTCCCTGGACTATCACTTCCAGCGCTTCCAGCCCGCCAACCTGGTACGCCTGGATGTGATGATCAATGGCGAACGGGTCGACGCCCTGGCACTGATCGTGCACCGGGAGCAGGCCCACTACCGGGGCCGCGCACTGATCGACAAGATGAAAGAGCTGATCCCGCGGCAGATGTTCGATATCGCCATCCAGGCCGCCATTGGCAACCAGATCGTGGCCAGGGTCACCGTCAAGGCCCTGCGCAAGAATGTGACCGCCAAGTGTTACGGCGGTGACGTCAGCCGCAAGAAAAAGCTGCTGCAGAAGCAGAAGGAAGGCAAGAAGCGGATGAAGCAGCTTGGCAACGTCGAAGTGCCCCAGGAAGCCTTCCTGGCGGTGTTGAAAGTGGACAACTAGGGCTTTTCTGAATGGACATCAATTTTCCGCTGATCCTGGTCGTGCTGACCTTTGCCACGGGCCTTATCTGGCTGGCTGACCGGCTGTTCCTCAGGCCGCGCCGGGAGGCCGCCTGGCAGCAGTCGGGGGCAGCGGCCGCGAGCGGCGGCGATGCGTCCGGCGGGAAAGCTGGCGCGGAGGAAGAGCGGGCCGGGCCGCCGGAGCCCTACCTGGTCGACCTCAGCCGCTCATTCTTCCCGGTGCTGGCCATTGTGCTGGTGCTGCGCTCGTTCCTGGTGGAGCCCTTCCAGATTCCCTCCGGCTCCATGCTGCCGACCCTGGAAGTGGGTGATTTCATCCTGGTGAACAAGTATGCCTACGGACTGCGGCTGCCGGTGGCCGGCACCAAGATCCTGGATATCGGTGACCCCGAGCGTGGCGACATCATGGTCTTCCGCTATCCCGAAGATGGCACCACCAACTACATCAAGCGGGTTGTCGGCCTGCCCGGCGACCGCATCGGTTATCGCAACAAGACGCTCTATATCAATGGTGACGAAGTGCCCACGCGCTTTGTTGCCAACCTGCCCCCGTTCCAGATGCTGGAAGAGCAGCTCGGCGATGTGGAGCACCTGATCTATCGGAACCTTGGCAGCATGCGTGGTGCCGGGGAAGGGGAATGGATTGTGCCGAATGGGCACTATTTCATGATGGGAGACAACCGGGATAACAGTAATGACAGCCGATTCTGGGGTATGGTTCCCGATGAGATGGTGGTTGGCAAGGCATTCCTGATCTGGATGCAGTGGCCATCACTGACCAGCCTGCCGTCATTCGACCGGGTGGGCCCCATCGACGGATGAGCGACTGATTCGCCGTCTATTGTGTGAGGTACGTGCGTATGAAACACCCATTCCGCCAGCAAGGCGCTTCCACTATCGGTATCCTGGTTGCCGTGCTGTTCTTCGCCAGCCTGCTGACCCTGGTGATCAAGCTGGGGCCTGTCTATCTTGACGACTATACTATACAGGGAGCCCTGGAGGGGCTGGACGGCGAGGAGGGCTTGTCGCAGATGACCCCGGCAGACGTGCGTCGCCTGGTCACCAAGCGGCTGAGCGTCAATAACGTGGACGGCTTCAACGCCAAGGACATCAATATCGAGAAGGACGGCGATCTGGTGATCATCAGCCTTGATTACGAGGTTCGTACCCCCGTGGTTTCCAACGTGGATGCCGTCATCAGTTTCAGTCATTTCTATGAGCTCAGCGGACAGTGATGAACCAACCCGACCTGGATCGACTGCAGCGCCGTATCGGCTACACGTTCGACGACCCGGAACGGCTGTTGCTGGCGATGACCCATCGCAGCTTCGGCAACGACAACAACGAACGGCTGGAGTTCCTGGGCGATTCGCTGGTCAACATGATCATCGCCGAGTATCTCTACCATCATTTCGAGAGGGCCCGGGAGGGCCAGCTCAGTCGTCTGCGGGCGCGGATGGTAAAAGGGGTGACCCTGGCGGAGATCGGCCGCGAGTTCGAGCTGGGGCAGTACCTGAGGCTCGGGTCGGGTGAAAAGAAAAGCGGCGGCTTCCGGCGCGATTCGATTCTGGCCGATGCGGTGGAGTCCATCATCGGGGCCATGTATCTCGACAGCGATTTCGACACCTGCCGGGAACGGGTACTGTCCTGGTTCGACAAGCGCCTTGAGCGCCTCGACATCCAGGACACCCAGAAGGACCCCAAGACCCGGCTGCAGGAGTACCTGCAGTCACGGCAGTTTCCGCTGCCCCGGTACGAGGTGATTTCGGTGGATGGCGAAGCCCACGCACAGACCTTTCATGTCGCCTGTGCCCTGCCGTCACAGGACCGCAAGACTACCGGAGTGGGCAGCAGCCGGCGCATCGCCGAGCAGCAGGCCGCCCGGGCAGCTCTCAAGCAACTGGGCGTGGAGCCGAACGAATGAACAACATTACCCAGCCTGATGATCCCGAAAGCCGCTGTGGCTTTGTGGCCATTGTCGGCCGCCCCAATGTGGGCAAGTCCACGTTGCTGAATCACATCCTCGGTCAGAAACTGAGCATCACCTCGCGCAAGCCGCAGACCACCCGCCACCAGATCCTGGGCATCAAGACCGAGGGGCCGGTGCAGGCCATCTATGTGGATACCCCGGGCATGCATGAGGAAGAGCCCCGCGCGCTCAATCGCTACATGAACCGCACCGCGTCCGCGGCGCTCAAGCATGTGGATGTGGTGGTGTTCGTGGTGGACCGCCATCACTGGACCCCGGCGGACGAAATGGTGCTGAACAAGCTGACGCACCTGACCTGCCCGGTGATTCTGGCGGTCAACAAGGTGGACCAGGTCGAGAAGCGCGAGACCCTGTTGCCGGTGCTCGAGCAACTGGCCAAAAAGCGGGAGTTCGCCGAGATCATCCCCATGTCGGCCCTGAAGGAACAGAACCTGGCGCCGCTGGAAGAAGCCGTCGCGCGCTTCCTGCCGCAAAGCGTCCATTTCTACCCGGATGACCAGATTACCGACCGCAGCGAACGCTTTGTCGCCGCCGAAATGGTGCGCGAGAAGATTACCCGTCAGCTGGGTGCGGAACTGCCATATTCCGTGGCCGTGGAAATCGAGGAATTCAAACACGATGGCAAGACGCTGCACATTGCCGCACTGATCCTGGTGGAGCGGGAAGGCCAGAAGAAGATCGTCATCGGTGACAAGGGCGAGCGCCTGCGCCGGATCGGCCAGGAAGCCCGGGCAGACATGGAGCGCATGTTCGAGAGCAAGGTGATGCTGCGGCTCTGGGTCAAGGTGAAGCGGGGCTGGGCTGACAGTGACCGGGCGCTCAAGAGCCTGGGCATGAACGACGGCTGAGCGCTGCCATGGCCGGGTCAGTACAGCAGGAACCCGCCTATGTTCTCCACCGGCGCCCGTTCCGGGAGACCAGCCTGCTGGTTGACCTGTTTACCCTCAACCACGGCAAGGTCGGCCTGGTTGCCCGCGGCGCCAGCAGTGCCCGCAGCGCCACCAAGGCTCAGCTCCAGCCATTCCAGCCGGTACTGGTGGACTGGACCGGCCGCTCCGATCTCAAGACCCTGACCCATGTGGAGAACCGCCCCGGTGTTCACCTGGGGCATGGCAAGGCGCTCTACAGCGGCTTCTATCTCAACGAACTGCTGCAAAAACTGCTGTCCCCCTTCGATCCTGCCCAGGAGCTTTTCGCCGCCTACATTGATGCCCTGCAGCAGTTGTCCACCGCCGGTGGCGATGTGGAGCCGGTGCTGCGTCGCTTCGAGATGCAGCTGGCGGCCAGCCTGGGCTACGGTTTCCACTGGGCCCGGGCCATGGACACTGGTGAGCCGGTGCAGCCGGACCGTCGCTACTGCTATGATCCCCAGCATGGCATCCTTGCGGGTTCCGACGACACCGTACGTCTGACGGGGTTATCGGGGCGGGCCTTGCTGGCCCTGGCCGACAGCGACCTGCAGGATGCCGACGCCCGCCGAACCGCGAAGCAGGTGATGCGGGCACTGACCGATTTCCTGCTGCAGGGCAAGCCCCTGAACAGCCGCGCACTGTTTGCCGGCGGGCGTTCCACCGACCGATAAGGAACACGTTTCATGAAAGACCGTGTATTGCTGGGAGTGAATGTGGACCATGTGGCCACGCTGCGTCAGGCCCGGGGCACCCGCTTCCCCGATCCGGTTCAGGCCGCCATGGTGGCCGAGGAAGCCGGTGCCGACAGCATTACCATCCATCCCCGGGAAGACCGTCGCCATATCCAGGACCGGGATGTGTTGCTGATGCGTCAGACCCTCAATACCCGCATGAACCTGGAAATGGCGGTGACCGATGCCATGCTCGCGTTCGCCGAGACGGTGCGGCCGGAGTGTGTCTGCCTGGTGCCGGAAAAACGGGAGGAGCTGACCACGGAAGGTGGTCTGGATGTGGAGGGCAACGAGGATCGTGTGGCGAAGGCCTGCGAGCGGCTGGCCCGTATTGGTGCCGAGGTGTCACTGTTTATCGACCCGGATCCGTCTCAGATCGACTCCGCCGTGCGCTGTGGCGCCCCGGTGATCGAGCTGCACACCGGCGAGTATGCCGAGGCGGATACCGCTGCGGAGCAGGCCCATACCCTTGAGAATCTCAGGGAAGCGGTGGAATACGCCCGTCGCAAGGGGCTGGTGGTCAATGCCGGGCATGGCTTGAACTATCACAATACGTTGGCGGTGGCTGCCATTCCCGGTATCCATGAGTTGAATATCGGGCATGCGATTATTGCCCGGTCTGTGTTTACTGGTCTTAAAGAGGCGGTTCGGGATATGCGGTTTATTCTGGATCGGGCCCGGGACTGATTGTTTTAAACAGGATTCAACTGATCACTGTTGCGGAACATAGCCTGCCAGTCAGTCTGGTCCCCCCAGATATCCAGTCGTTCCATGGCCGCCAGCAGGTTCTGGCGCAGGCTTTCCATGTCAGCCGAACGACGTTTGAGGGCAGTCTCGAACTGTTCCGAGGCATCCCTCAGTTCCGGTACGCCACAGTAGCGGGTGGCGCCGTGGAGCTTGTGGACGCATTCCAGCACCGCCTCGTAGTCTTCCGCCGCCCAGCGCGCCCGGATGGTTTCCTGGTCGGGCCTGAGCTGTTCCAGCAGCATGCTGAACAGTTCTTCCGCCAGGTCCGGCTTGCCGGCGGCCAGGCGAATGCTCTCCTCCACATCCACGATCGGTTTCTGCCGACGGCGGGTTGACGGTCGTAATGGCCGGCGGGTGTCCCGGAATTCGGCGATACTCCGGGAGCCGGTCTCCTGCTGCTCCGGCGGCTGGTAACCGGTGAAATCGGTGAGGGTCTCCACCAGCTGGCTGCTGTTCACCGGCTTGACCAGGTAGCCGTCAAAACCCTGCTGCATCAGGCGCTCCTGTTCGTCCGCCAGGGCGTGGGCGGTCAGGGCGATGATCGCGGTGCGATGGTGGTTGTTATCCAGCCCCCGCAGGCGGGCGGTGGTTTCCACGCCATCCATGCCCGGCATCTGCAGGTCCATGAAGATGGCATCGAAATCCTGGCTGCGGGCCTTACTCAGGGCCTCGAAGCCACTGGCGGCGCCTTCCGCGGGAATGCCGCAATCCTTCAGCAGGGTCAGAACCAGCTTCAGGTTGGCCTCGTTGTCGTCCACCGCCATCACCCTCGGCAGGTTCGGCGTGGTGCTGCGGGGTGGGGGCAGGGCGCCTGTCTTCCGTTCCGGCACGTGTTGCCGGTTACGGGTGTCGATGCCATGGACCAGCATCAGCAGTTCATCGTAGAGCGGCCCGCGGCAGATGGGCTTGATCATGTGGCCACTGGCCATCCCGGTGAGGGTGGTGTCGTGGGACTCCAGTGTCGGGGTCAACAGCAGCGTGCGGCAGTCCCTGTCCACTTCCAGACCACGGATCAGCTCCCGGTACTGGCTGGAATGGAGCAGGTGTCGGGTGATGCCCACGATGGCCAGGGCATAGCCCGACTGGTTCTGCTGGGCGTCTGCCACCTGTTCAATCAGCTCCGCCGGTGAGTTGACCCGGGTTACTTCGATGCCCCAGTCCCGCAGGATATGCTCCACTGCAAGGCCCGTGGTTTTCTGTTGTTCCAGGTAGACCACCCGCTCGCCCCGCAGCGCATCGTGGGGCAGTGGGGCCTCGGTACCGGCGGCCAGCTCCGTGGTGAGCGTGAACCAGAAGGTAGAACCCTTGCCCAGCTCACTCTCCAGACCAATATCGCCACCCATTTCCTCCACCAGGCGTTTGGAAATCACCAGGCCGAGGCCGGTACCGCCATACTGGCGGGCGGTGGAAGCATCCGCCTGGCTGAAGGCATTGAACAGCGACTGCTGCTGGGCCCGTGACAGGCCCACGCCGGAGTCGGAAATGCTGATGCGCAGGGTCACCTGGTTGCTCTCGGGGTCCTCCTCTTCCAGGCTGGCCCGCAGGACCACCTCGCCGGTCTGGGTGAACTTGATGGCGTTGTTGACCAGGTTGGTGATTACCTGCTTCACCCGCAGTGGATCGCCCATCATGTTGTCGGGCACGTCGGCGTAGACCAGGTGCACCAGGTCCAGGTTCTTGCCGTGGGCGGCGGGGGCCAGCATGACCATCACTTCCTCGACGATTTCCCGCAGGTGGAAGGGTACCCGGTCGAGGATCAGCTTGCCGGCCTCGATCTTGGAGAAATCCAGGATGTCATTGATGATGGTGAGCAGGATTTCCGAGGACTTGCGGATGGTGTTCAGGTGCTCGGCCTGCTGCTTCTGCAGGGGGCTCTTGAGCAGCAGTTCGGTGAATCCGATGATGCCGTTGAGGGGCGTGCGGATTTCGTGGGACATGTTGGCCAGGAATTCCGACTTGATGCGGCTGGCTTCCAGGGCATCCTTGCGGGCGAAGTCCAGTTCAATGTTCTGGATCTCGATGGTTTCCAGGGTTTCCCGCAGGTCCTCGGTGGCCTGGTCGATGTTCTGCTGCATTTCGGCCTGGGCCTTGCTCAGCTCTCCTGCCATGGCGTTGAGGCCGGACTCCAGCTGCTCGAACTCGGGGCCGGCGCCGGTGTACACGCGGGTGTCCAGGTGGCCTTCCTTGAGGCGGGCGACGGCATTGTTCAGCTCGAACACCGGGTGAGTGAAGGAGCGGCTCAGGCGCAGGGCAATGGTCAGGCTGAGCAGCACGCCCGCCACGATCACCAGCAGCGAGATGAACAGGGCCTTCCAGGTTTCCTTTTCGGTGCGCACGTGGGACATTTCCACCGCCGCCCAGCCAATGGGCTCCACCCTGTCCGGCGCGGTGGTGGTGCCCGATTCCAGGTCCAGCAGGTTGTCCAGCATCAGGTCCTGCAGGTAGACCGGCGACATGAACACCGTTTTGCCGGAGGTGGTCCAGCGGGACACCGACGAATTCCCTGGAAACTGGTCCGGTGTTTCCATGGTGCTGGCGGGGCCGGTATGGAGCAGGCGCTCCTTGCGCGCATCGTAGAAGGTGATGGAGCGTACGTCCCGCTCTTCCAGCAGGGCGTTTGACAGGCTGCTCAGCAGGCTGCGGTTGGAGGTGAACATGCCATATTCGGCAGCCGCCGACAGCTGGCGGGACAGAGACTCACCACGATCATCCAGCAACTGGTTGATGTTCTGCACCCAGCTCCAGGTGAAGAACAGCCCCAGCAGAAGTGTGGTAACCAGGGTGGGAACCAGGGTTACCACCAGGACTTTTTTACGAATACCCCAACGACGCATACGTCTGTGCCTACCCCTTGTCCGATCCCTGGTACGAAACGGCGCCCTTTTCCGGCATTGTGGTTGCCAAAGCCTGCTTATAGCCAGCGGCAATGGTTATAGCGGGAACCTGTATTGGGCGAGGTGCCCGGTTACGCGTATGATGCGCACCTCAGAAGTGTGGTAATACCGTTCTGTTTTTGCTTTCTGAACTTAACGGCAGAAAACTGTCTCAAAGGCTCTTCAAGTGTAACATACGCGTTTTGAAAAGCTGTGCAGCCCATCTCGACGAGGAGCAGGAACGTCATGCATTTCCCCACCATTGAGGACTATGTCGGCCACACGCCGCTGGTGCGCTTGCAGCGCTTGCCCGGCCAGACCAGCAACGTCATCCTGGCCAAACTGGAGGGCGACAATCCGGCAGGCTCGGTCAAGGATCGTCCGGCCGTCAGCATGATCCAGGAAGCGGAGAAGCGTGGCGAGATCAAGCCCGGAGATACCCTCATCGAGGCCACCAGCGGCAATACCGGTATTGCCCTGGCCATGGCGGCCGCCATCAAGGGCTACCGGATGAAGCTGATCATGCCCGCCAACATGAGCGAGGAGCGCCGGGCTTCCATGCGTGCCTATGGTGCCGAGATCATCACCGTGTCGAAGGAAGAGGGTATGGAAGCTGCCCGGGACATGGCCGCACGCATGCAGGCGCAGGGCGAAGGGCTGGTGCTGGATCAGTTTGCCAACCCGGATAACCCGCTGTCCCATTACCGCACCACCGGGCCCGAGATCTGGGAACAGACCCGGGGGCTTGTGACCCATTTCGTCAGTTCCATGGGCACCACCGGTACCATCATGGGCGTCTCCCGCTACCTGAAGGAGCGCAACCCGGACATCCGCATTATTGGCCTGCAGCCGAAGGAAGGTTCGTCCATCCCCGGCATCCGCCGCTGGCCCGAGGAATACCTGCCAAAGATCTACGACGCCTCACGGGTGGATGAGGTGCTTGATGTGGGCCAGGAAGAGTCCGAGAACACCATGCGGGCGCTGGCCCGGGAAGAGGGCATTTTCTGTGGCGTCTCCTCCGGTGGCTCCATCGCGGCGGCGCTCAAGCTCTCCGAACAGGTTGAAAACGCCGTGATCGTGGCCATCATCTGTGACCGTGGTGACCGATACCTGTCCACCGGGGTGTTCCCGGGCGCCTGATTGTTTTACTGACCAGAGACCTTGTATATGAGTCGCAGACGCAGGAAGCCCCTGCCCAGGGAACCCTTGCCTTGCACGATCGAGGCATTCAGCCATGATGGCCGGGGCATTGCCCGCGAAGAGGGCAAGACCCGTTTCGTGGATGGTGCACTGCCCGGTGAGCGGGTGATGGCAAAGATGATCTCCACCCGCAGCAAGTTCGACGAGCTGCGTACCGAGGAAGTGCTGGAGGCCTCACCGGAGCGTGTCTCACCACCGTGTGATTTCGCCGACCTGTGTGGTGGCTGCAGCCTGCAGCATATGGCCCCCGATGCCCAGATCCGGTTCAAGGAAAATACCCTGCGGGAGCACTTTGCCCATTTCGGGGGTATCGAGCCGGAGCAATGGATCGAGCCCATGCGCTCGCCCTCCCTGGGCTATCGCCGCAAGGCCCGTCTGGGGGTACGTTTCGTGCCCAAGCGGGACTCGGTGCTGGTGGGTTTCCGGGAGAAGCGCAACAGCTTCCTGGCGGACATTGACCGCTGTGTGGTGCTGGATCCGCGTATCGGGGAGCACATTGATGACCTGCGGCGGCTGCTCTACACCCTGCAGGCCCACCAGGATATTGCCCAGGTGGAAGTGGCCTGTGGCGACGACGATGCGGCCATGATCTTCCGTAACATGATCCCCCTTGGCGATGCCGACCGTGCGGCCCTGGTGGCCTTCGGTCAGGCCCATGGTTTGCATATCTATCTGCAGCCGAAGGGACCGGATACCGTCCACCGGATCTGGCCGGAAGAGGGCGAGGAACGGCTGAGCTACCGGTTACCGGAATTTGACCTGACCATGGGCTTTCATCCCATGGACTTTACCCAGGTCAATGCCGACATCAACCAGCGCATGGTACACAGAGCCGTTGACTGGCTGGATGTGCAACCGGGGGACCGGGTGCTGGACCTGTTCTGCGGACTGGGCAACTTTACCCTGCCGCTGGCCCGCAAGGCTGGCCAGGTGGTCGGAGTGGAGGGCGATGACGCCATGGTGGTGCGCGGGCGCGAAAACGCTGAACGCAACGGGCTCGACAATGTAGCCTTCCATGGCGCCAATCTGCACGGTGACTTTACCCGTGAGAGCTGGGCCTCGGAGGGTTTCGATCGCATCCTGATAGACCCGCCGCGCTCCGGTGCCCAGGAAATCTGCGAGCACCTGACGGCATTCGGTGCCAGGCGAATTGTGTACGTCTCCTGTAATCCCGCCACCCTGGCGCGGGACGCAGGCGTGATTGTCAGCAAGGGGTACCGCCTGAAGCAGGCGGGTGTGATGGACATGTTTCCGCACACCACCCATGTAGAGTCCATCGCCCTGTTCGAGAAGAACTGAACACACAAGGGCCTGGCCTGGTAAGGACAGAGACAATGCCATGGTAAAAGTACGGGAAGACTACGCCGTTACCGCCGACGGACAGGTGGATATCGAGGGCTGGGTACGCCAGATTGCCGCCCAGACCCGGCTGGAGAATCCGGACCAGTTCCGGCGGGCCTGTGAACTCAGCGCCGAGATCGACCTCCGGGCGGTACAGGAAGACCGCCTGTGGGCACCGGGAGCGAGCAGTTTCCGCACCGGCATAGAAATGGCCCAGGTACTGGTGGAACTGCACCTGGATCAGGCCTGCCTGGTGGCGGCGATTCTCTACCGGGCGGTGCGTGAGGGCCGTATCGGCCTTGAGGAAATCCGCGGCGAGTTCGGTGACGAAGTGGCCAGGCTGATCGATGGGGTGGGGCAGATGGCCGCCATCTCATCCATCCATCACCCTCTCAAGGGCAATGTGCTGGGCCAGAACGAAGGCCAGCTGGACAACGTCCGCAAGATGCTGGTGACCATGATCGACGACGTGCGGGTGGCGCTGATCAAGCTGGCGGAGCGGACCTGTGCCCTGCGGGCGGTGAAAAACGCCGTCTACGAGAAACGCATGCGGGTGGCCCGGGAAGTGTTCGATATCTATGCGCCCCTGGCCCACCGGCTTGGTATCGGCCATATCAAGTGGGAGCTGGAGGACCTGTCGTTCCGCTACCTGCATGAAACCGCCTACAAGAAGATCGCCAGGCAACTGGACGAGAAGCGGCTGGACCGGGAAAGCTACATCCAGAAAGTCCTGCGGGATCTGGGCAGCGAGTTGCGCCGTTCTGGCATCAACGCCGAACTGGCCGGTCGCGCCAAGCATATCTACAGCATCTGGCGGAAGATGCGCCGCAAGGGTATCGACTTCTCCCAGGTCTACGATGTACGCGCCGTGCGCATCCTGGTACCGGAAATGCGGGACTGCTACGCCGCCCTGGGTATTGTCCACAGTCTCTGGCGGCACATTCCCAACGAGTTTGACGACTACATCGCCAACCCCAAGGAGAACGGCTACCAGTCGCTCCACACCGCCGTGATCGGGCCCGAGGGCAAGGTCATGGAAGTGCAGATCCGTACCCATCACATGCATGAGGAAGCGGAACTGGGAGTCTGCGCCCACTGGCTCTACAAGGGCACCGACACCGGCAACCGCTCGACCGGCTACGAGGCCAAGATCAACTGGCTGCGCCAGGTACTGGAGTGGCAGGAGGAGCTGGGTGACCTGTCCGGCCTGTCGGATCACCTGACCAGCGATATCGGCTCCGACCGGGTGTATGTGTTCACCCCAGAGGGCCACGTGGTCGACCTGCCCCAGGGCGCGACACCGGTGGACTTCGCCTACCGGGTGCACACCGAGGTGGGGCATGCCTGTCGTGGTGCGCGGGTCAACGGCCGCATCGTGCCCCTGACCTATCCGCTGAAAACCGGTGATCAGGTCTATATCCTCACCTCCAACAACCAGGCGCCCAGCCGTGACTGGCTCAATCCCAGCCTGGGCTATATCCAGACCTCACGGGCCCGGGCCAAGGTCACCCACTGGTTCAAACAACAGAACCGTGAGCAGAACATTGCCGACGGGCGGGCCATTCTGGAGGATGAGTTCAAGCGGCTGTCGATCTACGACGTGGATCTGAACGAGCTTGCCCGCAAGGTCAACCAGCCGGCGGCGGACGACATGTTTGCCGCCATCGGCGCCGGCGACCTGCGGCCCACCCATGTGGCTCACGTCGGCCAGCAGATGCTGGACCCCCGGGAAAAACAGCTGGACCTCAAGCTGCTGGGCAACCGCAATCGTCAGTACGATACCGAATCGGACATACAGATCCGCGGCGTGGGCAAGCTCAAGACCCAGGTGGCCAAGTGCTGCAAGCCGCTGCCGGGGGACGCCATCGGTGGCTACATCACCGTGGGGCGCGGTGTCACCGTGCATCGTCAGGACTGCCTGACCTTCCTCCACCACAAGGAATATGAGCCCAACCGGATTATCGAGGTCAGCTGGGGCGGCCAGCCCGAGGCCACCTACCCGGTGGATATCGAAATCCAGGCCTACGACCGCTACGGCCTGCTGCGGGACATCACCGAGGTGCTGACAGCCTCCCGCAGCAATGTGCTGTCCCTGAATACCCTGTCGGACCCCGACGATAACACCGCCACCATGCTGGTCACGGTGGAAATCCACAGCCTGGAGCAGCTGGCCCGGCTGCTGGCGCAGATCCGCAACCTGCCAAATATCATCGAGGTAAGGCGCAAACGGTCATGAGCTATACCATCGAGGACCTGAAAACCCTGATGGCACGCCTCAGGGATCCCGATACCGGTTGTCCGTGGGATACCAGACAGACCTTCCGCACCATCGTGCCCCACACTCTGGAAGAAGCCCATGAGGTGGCCGACACCATCGAGCGGGAAGACTATGGCCACCTGAAGGAGGAACTGGGGGATCTGCTGTTTCAGGTCATCTTCTACAGCGAGATGGGGCGGGAGCAGGCACTGTTCGATTTTGATGCAGTGGTGCACACCCTGGTGCAGAAATTGTTGCGCCGGCACCCCCATGTATTTCCGGAAGGCACCCTGGAAAGCCGGGTGGATCCCGACAACCGGCCCGGTGAGGAATGGATCGCCGCCAGCTGGGAACGAATCAAGGCCGAGGAGCGGGCGAGCAAGGGTGAGGCGAAGCCTCAGCAACCCGGCAGCCGTCTGGACGATATCCCCGGTTCCCTGCCGGCGCTGACCCGGGCGGACAAGCTGCAGCGCCGGGCCTCCCGTTATGCCTTTGACTGGCCGGATATCAACCCGGTCTTCGACAAGCTCGAGGAGGAACTGGGAGAGCTCCGGGAGGCCTGGCAGAATGCGCAACAGGATCCGGCGGCGCAGGATGCCGTGGAAGACGAACTGGGCGACCTGATGTTTGTCTGTGTGAATCTGGCGCGCTTCTTGAAAGTCAATCCGGACCAGGCATTGCGTCGTACCAATCGTAAATTCGAGGCTCGATTCCAGGCCATAGAAGCGATATTGCGGGAGCAGGGCAGAACCATGGAAGACGAACCCCTGGAGGCTCTTGATGAGATCTGGAACTCGGTCAAGGGTGTGGAGCGTTCACAGGGAAAGTGAGCAGCAGGCCGGGGAAAATCACAAATAAGTACAATTCGTTACCGATTTCGTGGCTTGCATTCTGCACGATTCGACTACACTGCGGGTTGAGAGGGAAAGCCGGTAATGTCTCCCCCTCGTCATAGCCCTCAGATCGACAACAATCGGGCCGCAGTTGAAGGCAGGAGTAGCATTATTATGAAGATCCGTGATCTGGTTACACACTGGGACAAACACGCCAAGGGTCGTCTGACCCGCGATCCCTACTACGTCAAGCTGGCCGACAACCACCATGAAGAGTTGTCGAAGCTGGCCACCCTCTATCCCATGAAATCGCCCCAGGACCTGATGCGCGACCTCTTGTCCGCCGCTCTGGACGAGCTGGAAACCTCCTTCCCCTACGTGGAAGGCGACAAGGTTGTGGCGTATGACGAGGACGGGTTCGAGATCTACGAAGACGTTGGCCTGACACCCCGGTTTATTGCTCTCGGCCAGAAGCACATGGAAGACCTCAAGCGCCGGCAACTGGTTTCCGTAGCCTGAGACTACCCCGCCGTTTAGACGTACATTCCCTCTCCCTCAAGGGAGAGGGGTTTGAGCCGCCCTTATAGCGCCCGCTCAAGACCGCTTCAGCTTCTCCTTCAGCGGCGTACTCTCCGCCAGATCATCCAGCGCTGCCGCAATCATGTCATTGAGAATATCCGCCTCACTGCGATCCGGGTACATTTCCGCCAGTGCGGCCACCCGGGCGGCGTCTTCCAGGGGCAGGCGCAGGTTGTAGTCGTGGGTGCGATCGGCAGTCTTCTTGTCTTCCTGCCAGTGCCTGGGAAGGTCGGTAACTTTCATTGCATCTCCTTTCGATGGTGTCGGTGCGGAAGCTTAACGAATTCCCTTCTCAGAGCACCAGACCCTTGCGGTTCGGCTGTGTCATCACTATCAGTATCAGTATAGTGTTAAGCATTCGTCAATTGATCTTACCTTTTATAAACGAACCGATTTTGACCAAAAGGAAGCTGCCGTGGCCGAACTGCACCCCGAGCTGAGAGAGAACGTTCGCCTGCTGGGTGAGTTGCTGGGTGAAAATATCCGCAATTATCCGGGCGAAGACATCTATCACCTGATTGAGGAAATCCGTGCAGCCGCCAAAGCCGACCGGCGTCACGAAAGCGGCTCTGGTCAGCGACTGGTGAGTTTGCTGAGCAACCTCCGGGATGACCAGTTGCTGCCTGTCACCCGCGCCTTCAACCAGTTCCTGAACCTGGCCAATCTGGCCGAGCAGTACCACGGCATCCGCCGCAAACGGGGGCATGAATCCGATCTGACGGTGGAGTCGCTGGAGGATGTCTTCGGCCGCCTCAAGCAGGGCGGCGTCGATGCCGGTGAGTTGCACCGCAAGGTGTCGGACCTGCGTCTGGAGTTCGTGCTCACCGCCCACCCCACGGAAGTGGCCCGGCGCACCCTGATCATGAAATATGACGAAATATCCGCCTGTCTGGCCGCACTTGACCACGATGATCTGCTGGCTACCGAGCGTGACCAGATACTGGAGCGTTTGCGTCTGCTGGTGGCGGAAGCCTGGCACACCGACGAGATCCGCCATGAGCGACCCACGGCGGTGGATGAGGCCAAGTGGGGCTTCGCGGTCATCGAGAACAGCCTGTGGGAAGCGCTGCCCAAGTTCCTGCGCAGCCTGGACCAGGCACTGGTGGACTCCACGGACAAGGGGTTGCCCCTGGACGCCACCCCGATCCGCATCGCGTCGTGGATGGGGGGCGACCGGGATGGTAACCCCAATGTCACCCATGAGGTGACCCGCACGGTGTTCCTGCTGGGGCGCTGGATGGCCGCCGACCTGTACCTGCGGGATATACAGTCCCTGCGTGCCGAATTGTCCATGTGGCAGGCCAGTGACGAGCTGCGGGAGCAGGCGGGGGACTGCCGTGAGCCCTACCGGGAGATACTGGGCCGCCTGCGGGAGCGCCTGATCCGGACCCGGGACTGGGCCGAGGCGCGGGTCAACGGCGAACCGGCGGACGAGTCCGGCATCCTGTTCGAGAACGAGGACCTCACCGGCCCCCTGGAACTCTGCTACCGCTCCCTGATGGCGTGTGGCCTGGAAACCATTGCCAACGGCCCCTTGCTGGATACCCTGCGCCGGGCCCACACCTTCGGCCTGCCGCTGATCCGTCTGGATATCCGCCAGGAAGCGACCCGCCATGCCGAAGCCGTGGCGGAAATGGTCGACTACCTGGGGCTGGGCAACTATCTGGAGTGGAGCGAAGAGGAGCGTCAGGCGTTCCTGGTGAAGGAACTGCAGGGTCGGCGCCCGCTGGTGCCCCGTAACTGGGAGCCGTCGGAACCGGTACGGGAAGTGCTCGCCACCTGCGAGGTAGTCGCGGCCCAGACACCGGAAGCCCTGGGCTCCTATGTGATCTCCATGGCCAGCAAGCCCTCCGATGTACTCAGCGTGATCCTGCTACTGCGGGAGGCGGGCATGAAGTTCCCCATGCGCATTGTGCCCCTGTTCGAGACCCTGGATGACCTGCGCGGTGCACCGGCCGCCATGGAGGCGCTCTACTGTGTGGACTGGTACCGGGACTACTGCAATGGCGCCCAGGAAGTGATGATCGGCTATTCCGACTCGTCCAAGGACGCCGGCCAGATGATGGCGGCCTGGGCCCAGTATCAGGCCCAGGAGCAGCTGACCGAGGTGGCCAGCCGCTTTGACATGCACCTGACCCTGTTCCATGGCCGCGGCGGCACCGTCGGCCGGGGTGGTGGCCCGGCCAACCGGGCGATCCTGTCCCAGCCTCCGGGTTCGGTGAACGGCAGCTTCCGGATTACCGAGCAGGGTGAGATGATTCGCTTCAAGTTCGGTCTGCCGCGGCTGGCGGAGCAGAGCCTCACCCTTTACACCACGGCGGTGGTGGAGGCTACCCTGGCGCCGCCCAGGGCCCCGGAACCGGAGTGGCGGGATGCCATGGACTGGCTGACGGAGCGGTCCCTGAAGTCCTACCGGGCCGTGGTCCGGGACGACCCGGATTTCGTGCCCTATTTTCGCCAGGCAACGCCGGAGCAGGCCCTGGGCAAACTGGCCCTGGGCAGCCGGCCCGCCAAGCGTAAACCCAGCGGTGGGGTGGAGAGCCTGCGGGCCATCCCATGGATTTTTGCCTGGACCCAGATGCGGCTGATGCTGCCCAGCTGGCTGGGTAGTGATGTGGCTCTGGCGGAGGCCGAGAAGGCCGACAAGATGCCTCTGCTGCAGGCCATGCGCCGGGACTGGCCGTTCTTCCGCACCTATGTGGACATGCTCGAAATGGTGCTGGCCAAGTCGGATCTGCGTATCGCCAGCTACTACGATGACACTCTGGTGGATCCGGCGCTGCGCCCCCTGGGCGAGGAACTGCGTGAGCGTCTGGCCGGATGCATCGAGCAGGTCAAGACACTGAAGAACCAGCAGGTGCTGCTGGAGGAAGAACCCGTGTTTGCTCATTCGATGAAAGTGCGCAGCCCCTACACGGATCCGCTCCACTATCTGCAGGCGGAGCTGCTCAAGCGCAACCGTGAAGCCGAGCAGAACGTGGCCGCCGAGGGTGCTGACGCGGAGGTCGTACCGATGCCGGAACTGGTGGAGCAGGCGCTGAAGGTCACCATGGCGGGCATAGCCGCCGGCATGCGCAATACCGGCTGACGCCGTGCGCTGACAGCAGGTATGAGCAAAAGGGATGTGGTAACCTCTGTCGCTGTTTATCGGTGTGATTAACAGATGAAGGAGACACCTGTGGCAGCGGCCGCCAGAGTCGAGCAGTTCCTCAATCGCAAAGGCCTTTCCTTTGAGCTGGTGCCGGTTTCGGAAGATCCCGGAGGCGGGCTTGACGGGGCGGTGCGTGGCGAGGGGGTTGACCGTCGGCAGGTGATTCGCAGTACCGCGCTGATCGACGTCAAGGGCGTGTTGCTGGTGGTGCACCCCCTGGACAGCTCTCCGGATCTGGACGCCATCGAGGCCCGCACCGGGCGCCGGCTGCAGCCGCTGACGGTCGCCCAGGCAGGGCGTCTGTTCAGTGACTGCGCGCCGGGCTTCGTGCCACCGTTCGGAGCTGCCTACGGCATCCCGGTGCTGATCGAGGAATCGCTGTACCAGGCCGGGCGGCTGGTCGTGGCCTGCGGCTCTTCCTCGCGGCTGCTGGCCATGACCGGCCGGGACTTCCGCCTGGCCATGGCGGGGGCCGACAAGGGGCATGTCACTATCCGCCACAGCGGGCAGGCGGCCAACGCCATCACTCTCGACGAGGTGGCCGAAGCACTGCAGAAGCTCTACCGCCTGCCGCCCATGCCGGCACTGGCACTGAAGATACTCACTCTCACCAGTAACCCGGAAGCCTCCGCCCGGGAGCTGGCGGAGCTGATCGAATACGACCCCAGTGTCACCGCCCAGATCATCCGTTACGCCCGTTCGGCACTGTTCCATTATCCCGGCCAGATCGACTCGGTACAGGAGGCGGTGACCCGGGTGCTGGGGTTCGAACGGGTCGCCCACATCGCCCTGGGTATCGCCTCTGTCCGGGCCTTTGATATTCCCCGCCAGGGGCCCCTGGGCATGGATCAGTTCTGGCGCCACTCCCTGTACTGTGCGTTTGTCTGCCAGCGGCTGGCACCCCAGTGCGGCGCCGACCGCTCACTGGCCTATCTGTGCGGGTTGCTCCACAACTTTGGCCTGTTGCTGGTGGGGCACCTGTTTCCCGCGGAATTCGAGGAACTCAACCGCCTGCGCGCCGCGAATCCGGAGGTCAGCCTGCGGACGCTGGAGCAACAGGTGTTCGGTACCGACGATGATCAGCAGATGCTGACCGTTGGCCACGGTGTGATCGGCGGTATCCTGCACAAGCTCTGGCAACTGCCGGATCCGGTGATCAAGGCCGCCGGGGTTCATCAGCAACCCGGTTACGAGGGTGAGCACAAGACCTATGTGGTCATGGTTCAGCTGGCCAATGCCTTGCTCAAGGAGAAAGGCGTGGGCGACGAGTTCAACCCCGATGATATCGGGCAGTTGGCGGCACAGCTGGGTCTTGATGCCGGCAATCTGGACCATCTTCGCGAGGAGGTGGACGAGGTTTCCGACGATCTGGACAGTCTGGCTCACTCTCTGTCATCCTGATCGGCGGTTTTTCCGATCGCTTCCCGGGGCGAGCGGAGGACTGCGACTGACGTCGACTTTCTCTCGGGGTCCCGACTTCGTATAATGCCGGCTTTTCGAGTGTAGTGCGCCTGTGGTGAGAGGTTGTTGCCAAGCCTTGGGAGCGTGAGGTGAATCTGGGTTTGGCAACCGCTTTTCAGGTATTGACTGCTTTAAACTTAAACAATTAGCCAGGAAATGGGAGCACAGCGTATGCGTATTATCATGTTGGGGGCGCCGGGAGCCGGCAAGGGGACCCAGGCGCAGTTCATCACCGAACGGTTCGACATCCCCCAGATCTCCACAGGTGACATGCTTCGTGCCGCCGTCAAGTCCGGTTCCGAGCTGGGCAAGAAGGTGCAGGCGGTTATGGACTCCGGTGCTCTGGTTTCCGATGACATCATTATCGCCCTGATCGAGGAACGGGTTCAGCAGGATGACTGCCGTAACGGTTACCTGCTGGATGGCTTCCCCCGCACCATCCCCCAGGCGGAAGCGCTGAAGGACCAGGGTATTCATATCGACTACGTGGTCGAGATTGCCGTTGATGACGAGGAAATTGTCGAGCGCCTGGCGGGCCGCCGCGTGCATCCGGCCAGTGGCCGCATCTACCACCAGAAATATGATCCGCCCCGGGAGCCCGGCAAGGATGACGAAACCGGCGAGCCGCTGGTGCAGCGTGAAGACGACGAGGAAGATACCGTTCGTCGCCGCCTCAGGGTCTACCATGAGCAGACCGAGCCCCTGGTGGGCTATTATCAGGAGTGGGCGAAGAAAGAACCGGACCAGGCGCCCGAATACGTACGCGTGGACGGTGTGGGTTCCATGGACGATATCCGCGAGCAGATCCTCGCGAAGCTTGGCTGATCCGACACCTTGAATCTACTTGCCATTGATACCTCGACCGATGCCTGCTCCGTGGCCCTGCTTTGTAGCGGGGAGCTGAGCGGGCATTGTCGCGTTGAGCCCCGCGGCCATACCCGGCTGATCATGCCCATGGTGCGGCAGGTACTGGAAGAGCGTGGGCTGGCCATGGCGGACCTGGATGCCCTGGCTTTTGCCGCTGGCCCCGGCTCGTTTACCGGCCTGCGCATAGCCACCGGCGTGATTCAGGGGCTGGCCTGGGGGCTGAATCTGCCGGTGGTGCCGGTGTCGTCACTGGCGGCGGTGGCGCTGGAGTTGGCCGAAGCCCGGGGCGCGGAAGAGGGCGAGGGCATTGCCGTGGCGTTTGACGCCCGCATGGACGAGGTCTACTGGGGCTGTTTTCGTCTGGTGGATGGCCTGCCCGAGCCCCTGGTGCCGGAGCGGGTCTGCCCGCCGGAGCAGGTCAGCCTGCCGCAGGGGCCCGAGCGCTGGTTGGCAGGGGGCAGTGGTTGGCGCTATGCTGAACGCATGCCGCCATCCGTATCCGATGCCGTGAACGCGCCGGATACAGACTGTGCCCCGGATGCCCGTTTTGTTGCCCGCCTGGCGGCACAGGCCTGGCAGAAGGGCGGCAGTGTACCGGCAGCGCAGGCTCAGCCGGTCTACCTGCGGGACGAAGTGACCTGGAAGAAACTTCCGGGGCGGTAGGCTGTCAGAATTGTCTCGGGCCACTGATACATTACCTGCGGAACTGTAGCCATGATCAATGGTATCAACTCCAGTAATTCCTATATCGGCAACGCCGGCGTCCCCCGTGAACGTGCCGATGGGGCCCGTGCGCCAGCAGCGCGGCCCGAGGTGCTCGACGATCAGCGCCGTGATGCCCGCCCGTCGCCGGCGGGCGGCGATGCGCCGGGTTCGGGAACCACCACGTCCGAGGATACCCAGGGCTACCTGCGCCGTGTGCAGGCCCGCTCCGCTGCGGAAGACACCCGCCTCGAACCCTTCCGGGCAGAGGACATTCCCATCGCCAATGCCCGCGCACTGGAGGCCTTTGCCTCGGTAGCCAACCAGCGGGAAGGTTTCGATGGGGTCGACGCTGAACTGGTCGGTATTGATATCCGCGTCTGACGCTCTCCTCCCTCCCTCTGACGCGCACTCTCCCTATGCAACAATCGCCTTTGTCTCACCCGGATCCCGTTCCGCCCGTTGCCTGTGGCTCTGACCTTCAGTGGCCTGAAGCGGAGGCCCTGGCAACACGGTTGGGTGCGACGTTTCTGGGGGGCGTGCCTGCCAGGCAGATCGACAGCGCGGCGCTGGTGCTGTTCCTGGACGAGAACGGCTTGTCGCTACAGGCCACCGGCCGCAAGGCGCCGGGCCCGGTCAGGTCGGAGTTTGTGTCCGGCAAGGCCGGTTACCGCCTGGCCCATGGCGGTGGCACCGGTCAGCTTATAGCCAAGGCCATCGGCCTGAAACGCACCAATCAGACGTTGCATATTCTCGATGCCACCGCTGGCCTGGGCCAGGATGCCTTCGTGCTGGCCGGGCTCGGCCATCGGGTGACCTTGCTGGAGCGCTCGCCGGTCATTCACGCCCTGCTTGAGGACGGGCTTGCCCGGGCAGCGGCTGATGCGTCCACGGCGGCGGTCGCCTCCCGCATGACCCTGATCCATGCCGACAGCATCCGCTGGCTGCAGGCGCGGGCGGGGCAGCCGGTGGCGGATGTGGTCTACCTGGACCCCATGTTCCCGCACCGGGACAAGTCGGCCCAGGTCAAGAAGGAGATGCAGCTGTTCCGCCCGGTGGTGGGGGATGACCCCGACGCCGCCGACCTGCTGCAGGCCGCTCTGGCGTGCGCCCGTTACCGGGTGGTGGTCAAGCGGTCACGCCGGGCACCCGCTATCGAGGGTGACGCGCCGGCGCTGAAGCTGGAAGGCAAAAGCAGCCGGTACGATGTCTATCCCCTTAAAGCCCTGCCATCGTCCTGAGCCGTGCCCGGGTGGCTGTGGTCAGGCGGCGCCCAGCTGGGTGACCTGGGCAATGGCCTGGCGTTTTTCCACACTCAGCACCAGCCGGGCATCTTCGGCGACCTCTTCCAGCTCACGGGTATAATCCAGCCGTTCGTCGTCGCCGGCGGTGATCACGTCATTCCTGCGCAGGTTCTCGATAAAGTTGCGGAACAGGGCCTTATCGAAGAACTCGGGCGCATTGAGGCCGAACAGGATCGACATGCGCTCGGCCATCAGCGTGCTTTCCTCTTCCAGTTCTTTTGCCGTCAGTACACCCGGACCATGCTTGCGCAGGGTGGCGATGACTATGTAATAGCGCTCCAGGGTCTGGATGATGAAACGGGACAGGGTGTGAAGCTGCAGCCGCTGGTCGGTGCCCTCGTCCGGGCCCATCACGCGATCGCCATCGGTACGCAGGAAGCCGTGTTCCACCAGGGTGTCGATCCAGCGGTCCACTTCCGCGCCCACGTTGTCGGCATCATGGCGCAGGAACAGTTCCGACTGCAGGTAGGGGTAGATGGCGCTGGCCAGAAAGGTCACCCGGTCCCGGGAGAGCGAGGTGCAGTTCTCGAACAGGCAGGCGATCAGTGCCGGCACCGCGAACAGGTGCTGTATGTTGTTGCGGTAGTAGGTCATCAGGGTGGCGTTGACGCCATCCAGGCCGACGATATCGCCCAGCTTCTGGGGGTGTCGCCCCACCAGCCCCATCGATTCGCAGTAGCGTATCCATTCCCGGCCATCGCCCTCGGGAAAGGTAACCGTGTCGGCGTAGGGTTGTGCCTTCAGCAGGGCCAGGTAGCGGTCCATCAGCCGCGCCAGCTGGCGCTCGTCCATGGCCAAGCGCTCGGTGGCCAGCAGCACCGTGGCGACCATGGTAACCGGATTGACGGCCACGGCGGCATTGATGCCGGTGACGACCTCGTTTGCCAGATGGTTCACCGCTGCATTCAGCCAGTGCGGCCGGGCCTCGCGCCCCACGGCCTCGTTTTTCCAGCCCGGGCGGGCCTGTTCCAGGGCGGTGTCCAGGTCGATACCCCTGCCGAAGTTGACCGACACCTTGCCGAAAGAGTTGCGTAACTTGCGTGCTGTCTTGGCCAGGCCTACCACGCTCTCCTGTTTCTTTTTCTTGCCCTGCAGCTCGCCCAGGTAGGAGCGGCCTTCCATCACTTTCTCGTAGCCGAAGTACACGGGCACCAGCACGATGGGTTTCTGGTGGTCCCGCAGGAAGCTTCGTACCGTCATGGACAGCATGCCGGGCCGTGGCTGCAGGGTGCGACCGGTGCGGCTGCGACCGCCTTCCACGAAGTATTCCACCGAGTATCCGCGGGTAAACATGACGTGCATGTACTCGTTGAACACAGTGGCGTAGAGGGGGTTGTCGCGAAAACTGCGGCGCATGAAAAAGGCACCACCGCGACGCAGTATGGGGCCCACCAGCGGCATGTTCAGGTTGATGCCGGCGGCGACATGGGGCGGCATCAGGCCATTGCGGTACAGCACGTAGGACAGCAGCATGTAATCAATGTGGGAGCGATGGCAGGGCACATAAACCACGGCGTTCTTCTCGGCCAGCTCCTGCACCTCATGGATGTTGTTGATGCGGATACCATTGTAGATGCGGTTCCATAGCCAGCTGAGCAGGATCTCCAGGATACGTATGGTGGCGATGGACATGCTTGAGGCGATCTCATTGGCATACCCCCATGCCCGCGCACGCACCTTGTCCGGATGGATCTCCTCGTGGCGGGCGGTCTCGCGGATAGCATCCCGCACGGCCGGGGTGCGGATCAGGTCGCCCACCAGGGTGCGGCGGTGGGACAGGTCGGGGCCCAGTACCGCCTGGCGTACCCGGCGGAAATGGGTTCTCAGCAGGCGGGCGGTCTTACGGGTGGCCCTGGCCTTGCTGCGGTGGTGTTCACGGACCGTGTTCGCCAGCGACAGCGGTTCGCCGAAGCGCACCAGGGTATTGCGGCCATGGAGCAGGATGATCAGCAGCTTCTGGAAGCGCCCGGCGACGGACCAGGTGTCTGACAGCAGCAGTTTGAGAAATGACTTTTCCTTGTCCGGTGACCGCCCCCAGAACAGGGACACCGGCACCAGCTGGATATCCAGAGTCGGGTCTTCCACCGACATGGCTATCAGCCGCTCCATGCGACGGGTCATGACCGGTGTGGCACGGGGGCTGAAGCTGCTGCGGGCGCGACGGTAGAGGAAGCAGAAGGAGTGACGCGGCCCGCCATGGATGTTCATCGGGGCACGGGCTGGCGGCAGATTGGCGCGTTCCACCTCCTGCTCAAGCACCAGCCGGGCCGACAGCGAGCTGTACTGCATGACGTAGCAGACCGGGCGATCCGGGTCCAGGTCCAGGTCCTGCCTGCTGGCACCAAGGACATCCGTACGCACCCACAGAAACAGGATTTTGCGCAGGAGGGTAGTCAGGGCGCCGGAAATGGCAGGCAGTATTTGCATTCAGTCAGACTCCGAAAGGGGACCTAGTGTCGGTGGTGGTGGACAAAGTGATGCGTGCTGATGACTTTAACAGATATGATACATTGCAGCCTTTGATGTGAGTGGAGTGTTTGATGGAAAACTGGAGCGCAGGCTGGTCTCACAAGGCACCGGATCCGGAAGACCTGGTGCTGGCCATGAATGGTCCGGAGATCTGGTGCCCCGATGATGACTGGTATCACCGCTGGGGCAGTGTCGAGGGCGCCCTGGACCACGGCGTCGAGCCTGTGTACGTGGGCGAGCTGGACGGCCGTGCGGTGTACGTGGCCAGCGTCGACCCCGGCATGCTGTTGTATGCCACCCGTCCGGTTCATCTTCGTGAAGCCCTGCTGACACTGCCGGACGCCCCGGCCTCGGTGCTGGGCACAGCCTCCCAGGTGCAGCAATGGTTTATGGATCACCGTTTCTGTGGCCGCTGCGGCAATGCCACCGGCTTCCACCCCCGTGAGCGGGCGCGCTGGTGCGACCACTGCGCCATTCCTTTCTATCCCCGCCTGGCGCCCTGCGTGATTGTGGTGATCCGCCGGGGTGACCGCTTCCTGCTGGCCCGTTCCTCGCGTGCGCGCAGCTACTTCTTCAGTCTGATCGCGGGTTTTGTGGAGCCGGGGGAAAGTGCCGAGGAAGCGGTTGCCCGGGAAACCATGGAAGAAACCGGCCTGACCGTTACCAACGTGCGCTACTGGACCTCCCAGCCATGGCCATTCCCCCACCAGCTGATGCTGGGTTTCTTTGCCGACTATGAATCCGGTGACCTGGTGTTGCAGGAAGATGAGCTGGCCGAGGCGGACTGGTTCACCCCCGATGATCACCCCCCGATTCCGCCGGACACTACCATTGCCGGACGTCTGATTCGCCAGTTGAAGGAGGAGATGGGCGCTTGAGTACGGCGCGTTCCCCGCAACCTCTGCGGCCACAACCTTCGCCGCCACGGCCTCTGCCACCACAAAGAGTGCCGGAAATCCTGGTGTTCGATTCCGGCCTGGGCGGACTGAGCATTGCCGCCAGTATCCACCGGCAGATACCGGCGGCGCGCCTGACCCATGTGGCGGACAACGCCGGCTTTCCCTATGGCAACCAGCCGGAAGCCACGGTGGTGGACCGCACCGTCAGCCTGGTGCTGGAACAGCTGGCCCGGCGTGCATTCGATGTGGTCGTGGTCGCCTGCAATACGGCCAGCACCGTGGCACTGCCGGCGCTCAGGGCTGCCGTGGACGTGCCGGTGGTCGGGGTGGTGCCGGCCATCAAGCCTGCCGCCGCGCTGTCGGACAGCCGCCGTATCGGCCTGCTGGCAACGCCGGCCACGGTCAAGCGCCCCTACCTGGAACAGCTGATTCGTGACTTCGCAGCGGACTGTGCCATCGAACGGGTAGGGCACCCGCAACTGGTCAGCTGGATTGAAGACTGGGCCCGGGGGCGCCCGCTGCCGGAACCGGCGCTGTCGGTGGCCTTACAACCGTTCCGCGATGCCGGCGTGGATACCCTGGTGCTGGGCTGCACCCATTACCCGCTGGTGCGGGAGGCGTTGCAGCGCCTGCTGCCAGAGGTCGCCCACTGGGTGGACTCGGGGGATGCCATCGCCCGCCGAACCGGAGCCCTGCTGGAGGCATCGGGTTTTCAGCCCGGGGATCTGGTGCGGCACAAGTCCTCGGGCCATCGCTGCCTGTTCTCCGGCCCGGTCATGGCGGATATCGATCCCTTCCTGGCCCGGCTGGGTTTCCGTCAGGCCTGAACGGCTGCCGGAAGCAACTGGCCATCCAGCAGCTTTTGCACCACCGGGCCGGGCTGGGCGCGGCCGAACAGAAAGCCCTGCACATGGTCACAGTGTCTGGCCCTGAGGTAGTCCAGCTGGTCCTGGTTTTCCACACCCTCGGCGACAATTTCCAGTTTCAGTCCCTTGGCCATGGCGATAACGGCGTCCACGATGCAGGCACCTTCATTACCCGCCCGGATACTCTGGATGAAGCTGCGGTCCACTTTCAGGATATGGATGGGGAGTTGGTGCAGGTAATTGAGCGAGGAGTAGCCCGTTCCGAAATCATCCACGGCAATGCGGATGCCCTGTTGCGCCAGCTCCCGAAGCGTCTGGCTCACCTTCTCCAGGTCATTCATGATCACATTCTCGGTAATCTCGATTTCCAGGTTGCCGGGCGGGAACCCTGCCTGGCGCAACTGAGCCATAAGGCGCCTGGCAAACATCGGATGTTCCACCTGAACCGGCGACAGGTTGACCGCAAGCCGCAGGTCGGAGTAGCCGGCGGCAATCCACTGGCCAACCTCCTCGCAGGCACTGGTCAGCACCTGGTGGCTGAGTTCGGCAATCAGATTGGTTTCCGAGGCCAGGGGCAGGAACTCGGCGGGTTGCAGCAGGCCCCGCTGGGGGTGGCGCCATCGCACCAGGGCTTCCAGCCCCCCCACTTCACCTGTCCGCAGGCAGACCTGGGGCTGGTAGTGGACCTCCAGTTCGCCATGGCTGATGGCCCTGCGCAGGTCCCGCTCCAGGGTCAGCCGCTGGCTGGTGTCCACGTTCATGCTGCTGTCGAAAAAGCAGTAGTTGTCCTTGCCCCGGGACTTGACCTGGTACATGGCCAGGTCCGCATTGCGTATCAGTTGTTCGATATGCTGCCCGTCCTCCGGATACATGGCGATACCAATGCTGACGCCCACGAAGATGTCCTGGTTATCGAGCCTGAAGGGGTCCTTCAGTGCGTCGATGAGCTTGCGCGCGATGATGGCGGCATGGTCACGGTCCGGCACCATGGGCAGCAGCAGGGTGAACTCGTCACCGCCGAATCGTGACAGGGTGTCACCCTTGCGCAGACATTTCTCAAGGCGTTGCGTCACTGCCTGCAACAGGCGGTCGCCCACGCTGTGGCCCAGGGTGTCATTGATAATCTTGAAGCGGTCCAGGTCCAGGAACATCACCGCCAGGGGGTGCTGGTAGCGGTTGGCCTGGTTGAGGGCCATGTTCAGCCTGTCCCTGAACAGGGCCCGGTTGGGCAGGCGCGTCAGCAGGTCATGATAGGCCTGGAAGCTGATGAACGCCTCGGCTTCCTTGCGCTCGGTGATGTCCCGGGCCAGCCCATAATAGCGGGCCCGCTCGCTGAGATGGCGTTCCTCCGGGTCGCCTGCGCTGTTCCAGCTACCCGGGTCGATCGGGAAGGCGGTGATTTCGAAATGCCGGGTGGTCTTCATGCTGCCGTTGGCGCGAAGACGCACCTCGAAGGTTGCCGGCCGGTCCGTGCTGATGCCCGGATCATCCAGCGAGAGGTTGCTGCCGAATGATTCCCCCTTGTCCAGCAACAGCCGGAAATGCTGGCCGATCAGATCAGCGGGCCGGTAGCCAAGCAGATTGGAAATCTTGCGGTTGAGGAAGCAGAAACGCCCCTGCTCATCAAGCATGAACACGATATCGGGCGAGTTGTTGACGATATAGCGATGCAGGGTCTCGGATTTTTCCAGCCGTTGCTGGACGTCTTCATGGGCCCGCAACAGCGATTGCCTGCCGAGCACGCTTTCCAGGGTTGCCAGCACTTCCTCGGGGTCGAAGGGTTTGCGGATATAATCGCTGGCCCCGCGCCGCAGGGCCCGGCTGACCGACAGGAAAGAGGTCTCGCCACTGACCACCACCAGAGCACACTCGGGCTGCAGTCGACAGGCCTCCTCCATGACCTGGAAGCCATCGCGACCCGGCATGTTAAGGTCCAGGAAGGCCAGGGCGAACTGGTGTTGCCGTAGCAGGCGGCAGGCCTCATTGCCGTCGGTGGCGGCGACCGCATGGTAGCCCTGTTCACCGAGAAGGTCGGTCAGGCTCTTCAGCAGGCGAAGATTGTCGTCGGCCACCAGTATCCGCTGGCGTTCCCGGAATGGCACTGGCTCTGAATCGGCTTTATGGATCATTGCACGCTACTCGTCGACCTGTGCCGGTTGTCAGCAGGTTCCTTTCCGTCAACCAGCCTGCGGACAAGTGCCCGGGCCGCTGGTGATGCTGTTACCGGTCTTCGGTTTCGGCCCCCGCGGGGAAAAGCAGCCGGAACAGGGTCCCCGAGGGGCCGCTCTGGCAACTGATGATGGCGTCCATGTCATCCATTAACTGTTTCACGATGCTCAGGCCCAGGCCACTATGGGCCTCGCCCTTACCGGTTGCAACCGGTTCGAAAAGGTTCTGTCTGATAGTGGCCGGCAGGCCGGGACCGTCGTCCGCTATGGTCAGCTCCACCCATTGCCGGTTCTGTTGCCAGACCGGTGCGGTGGACTGCAGCGTGATCTGCACCGGGCTTCCCGGCCTGCTCTCCGCGGCATTGCGTAGCAGGTTCAGTATCACCTGGCGGACCTGTGCCCCGGGGGCTGAAATGGCTGTGCTTTCGCCGCTGAGCGCCAGTGAACAGGTGACCTGTTGCTCCCGGAAAAGGCCGTCGGATAGCAGGTCCCGCAACGCCTGCACTTCGTGGTTGAGGACGGCCTGATGCCCGCTATTGTCTGCGGGAGTGGCACCGGCGCTGCCGGCGACCAGTTCCCCGAGTAACTCGCTGGCCCGGCCAAGCTCTTCCTCGATGATATCGATATCCCGGTCGTCTCCAGTCTCCGACAGTCGTTTGCGCAGCTGGTAGAGGTATTGCCGGACCACCGTCAACGGATTATTGATTTCATGGACCTGCCGGCGTATCCGGTCTTCCGACATCGACGGTGGCGACTGCGACAGCAGGTCGCTGGTCAACAGTTCCCGCACGGTCTCGATGGTCAGGCGCCGCGTCGAACGGTTGCCGTCGTAGTGGGCGAGCGTGGCCACTCCCATCTCCCGGGCCAGATCTTCTGTCTCCAGCCAGATGCGGCGCAGTATTTCCGCCGTCAGCTCGTCCTCCAGGCCAAACATGGTTTTTGCCATGGTCAGGCCGTGGCCTTCCCGGGTGACCAGCTGGACGGCAACGGCAACCAGGCGCGCCAGGTGCCGGGTCGGGCCCAGGGTTGTCGTGTCTGCCTGCTGGTGGGCCAGGGCCTCGAGGATGTCGGAGTCCAGTTGCCAGTGCCTGGCCAGGGCCACGCTCATCTCCACATATCCCGTCTCGGATGGCCTGTTGGGCACACTGAGTTCCTGACGCAACAGCAACAGTTTGCCGGCGTTGTGCAGCATGCCGGTCAGAAAGGCGGCGTCAGTGGCCGGGTAACGGGTAAGACGGGCCAGGGCCCTGCACAGCAGGGCGACGGCCAGGGCGTCGTGCCAGAAACCGTGAAGCTTCTGCCAGTGGCCTTCAGCCAGGTCAAACATGATCTGTTGCAGCGCAGCGGTCAGTACCAGCTGCTCCAGCTGATCGGTGCCGAGGCGCAGCAGGGCCTGCTCCAGGCTGTCTATTGGCTGTGGGTGATGGCTGCCGGTGGCGTTGGCCAGGGTAAGAATGCGCGCGGAAAGGGCGGTGTCGAGCTGAATAATGTCGGTAATCTGCCGGTAGCTCTGCTGACGGCGGCAGGCCTCCAGGGCCCTCAGATGGGGCTCCGGAAGCGAGGGGAGTGCTTCGTCAGTGGCAAGAGGTGGTGACATCGACCCTCTGTAACTATCCGTTAAGTAATGTTAACAATTAGTGACCCAGAATAGTCTATTTAGGTTACATATCAAGAGTTTTTGCCGGTAAATTGAACAACGGCGCCTACCATTCACGTGTTCCATTAATCAGAGTATCATGGATATCTCGTCATGGTCGCCGGGTGGCATGGCCATGAAACGGACAGGGACCAGTGGTACAGGATTGTTGACCAGGTATGGACGTGAGCGATTCCAGCAGTAACGGTTCACCGGTCCGCGAGGGCACAGGCGTGCCGGGTCGTTCCAGTCGCCCCGATATTATTGCCCTGACCGGGGGCAAAGGCGGCGTTGGCAAGACTTCCGTGGCGGTTAACCTGGCACTCACGATGGCTCGTGGCGGCCGGCGGGTGCTTTTGCTGGATGCAGACACCGATCTCGCCAACGTCAGTATCCTGCTTGGCCTCTATCCCACCCGCACCCTGGAGCATGCCATGGCCGGCGAGTGCCGGCTGGCTGACGTTATCCAGGAAGGCCCCCATGGCCTGCACATCATTGCCGGTGCTTCCGGTGTTCAGCGTTGCATGGATATGGACCTTGGCGATGCCGGGTCGGTGCTGCGTGACCTGGCCGGAATGGAACAGGCCTACGACACCATTCTCATCGATACCGCCTCGGGGTTGCGCCCGGCCGCTCTGCACATGATAGCTGCTGCCGCCCTGGCCTGCGTGGTCATCACGCCCGATCCGGCCTCACTGACCGATGCTTTCTCGCTGCTGCGGGTACTGCAGCGCCGGGGCTACCGCCGTACCCCGGGTGTGGTGGTCAACATGGCGGCCGGAGCATCCCAGGCGAGGGAGGTTTTCCGTCGCTTCTCGGGCGCCACACACCGCCATCTGGGGATGGATACCGAATACATTGGCGCTATCTGGCGTGACGAGTCGATTCAGCAGTCCGTGGAGTTGCAGCGACCGGTCGCCCTGTTGTCGGAGTCGGACCCCTCCAGCCGGCAGTTCATTTCCCTCGCGGATCAGCTGATCAGGCACCTGTCGCAGCTACCGGCACGCAAGAGTGGCCTTGCCGCCTACTGGTACCATCGCAGTCACCGACAACAGGAGGTGTCCGCCCCGGAAACTGCGTCGCCGTCGCCCGCCACCGCCGATACCGAGCAACAAGGTAATGCACCCACCGGGATGCATCATCAGTCGACACCCCCCGACTCGCCCCGGGAACAGTGCCGGGCCCTTTTTGCCGATTTGCAGCGGCTGCTGGCGGAGCGCCCACAGGATGCCCTGCTCAGGCAGGAAGCATTGCGCGGAGCCTCTGCACTGTTATCGGGCATGGCATCGGAACCGGAAACATCCCTGCTACCGCGGTCAATCGGTTACAGCAGCACCGATTTCGGCTCACAGGATGCCTTGCTGGCAACCCTGAAGTCGCAGCCGGATTCCGTTCGTGTGGAGGGCTTTCTGGCGGCGCTGTCAGACAATTATGATCAGTAAATCGACAGTTCATTTATTGGTTTTTGTCTCTATATTGTCATGGTCACCATGACAAACTCACGACCTCACGGCCAGTGTGTTACGGTGCCCCGCACAAGTTTGGCCCGTATTGTGCAAATCCCGGACAGATCGTCGTCGTCAATTTGAGCATCGGCAACACGGTTGCGGTGAGGGCGATAATGCCCGGCGAGCCCATGGCTCAGGGAGAGCCGGGTCTGACTACCATGGATGCCCCTGAGGCCCGGAATCCAACCCTCGTTCCGGACCCGCGAGACCAACGAGAAGGAGTTCAACCGAAATGAGTCATCTGTTTCCGGATTTCGACGACACAGATTCCTCTGTTCGCCGCGCCCTGGAGGGCAAACATGTCCTGATTACCGGTACCACCGGCTTTCTCGGCAAGGCGGTCCTGGAGAAGCTGATCCGGGCCGTGCCCGAGATCGGCGGCATATATCTGCTGGTGCGCGGCAATGCCCGCCACCCCGATGCCCGCGAGCGCTTCTACAGTGAAATCGCCAGTGCCAGTGTGTTCGAGCTGCTGCGCAATGAGGATCAGGAAAGGTTCGAGGCGTTCCTCGAGCAGAAAGTCCACTGTATAAAGGGTGAGCTTACCCGTCCCCGGTTCGGGCTGCCGGAGACCGAGTTCGAGCGCCTGACATCCCGCATTGATCTGGTGATCAACTCCGCGGCCAGCGTCAACTTCCGCGAGGAATTGGACAAGGCCCTGACCATCAACACCCTGTGCCTGGACAACGTGGCCCAGTTTGCCCGTCACGGCGGTGGTATCCCGGTGGTTCAGGTGTCCACCTGCTATGTGAACGGCATGAACAGCGGCGAGATTGGTGAGGAAGTCATCAAGCCCGCCGGTGCCGCCATTCCACGCAGTGACGACGGTCATTACCAGACCGAAGCCCTGGTGCGGCTGCTCCATGACAAGATCACCGATGTGCGGTCCCGCTATTCCGGCAAGTTGCTGGAGAAGAAGCTGGTGGAGCTGGGTATTCGCGAAGCCAATCATTATGGCTGGAGCGATACCTACACCTTCACCAAGTGGCTGGGCGAGCAGCGGCTGATGGAATCGCTGGCGGACCAGAGCCTGACCATCGTGCGCCCCTCGATCATCGAAAGTGCCCTGAAGGAACCCATGCCGGGCTGGATCGAGGGCGTCAAGGTAGCGGATGCCATCATCCTGGCCTACGCCCGTGAGAAGGTCACCCTGTTCCCCGGTAACCGCGAGAGCATTATCGACGTGATTCCCGTGGACCTGGTGGCCAACAGCATCCTGCTGGCCGGCGCCGAGGCGGTAACCGCGGAGCCGGCGCGCCGTATCTACCAGTGCTGCAGCGGGTCCATGAACCCGGTTTCCCTGGGTGAGTTCATTGACCATCTGATGGACGAAGCGAGGGAGAACCATGCCGCCTACGACAAGCTGTTCTGCCGGCAGCCCACCAAGCCCTTCATTGCCGTCAATCGCACCCTGTTTGACGCGACGGTAACCGGTATCCGGATGCCCCTGTCACTGGCCAGCAAGGTCATGAAGATGGCCGGGCAGAGCCGTGAACTGAAGCTGCTGCGTAACCTGGACACCACCCGGGCCCTGGCGACCATTTTCGGCTTCTACACCGCGCCGGACTACGTGTTCCACAATGAAAAACTGATGGCACTGGCCGAACGCATGGGCGACAGCGACCGGGAGATGTTCTCGGTGGATCCCCGCCGCATCGGCTGGGAAACCTACCTCCGCAAGACGCACCTGGGTGGGCTCAACCGCTACGCCATGGCTGAACGACGGGTGTACAGCCTGCGCACCCGCCGCCAGCGCCGCGCCAAAGCCGCTGCCTGACGCCCCTCTGCACGCTGACCCGCCCGGCTTCCTTTGCAGTGGGGCCCGGCGGGTCTATTCTTTCGGTATACGTTGGTCTAATTCAATGGTCAGCCCTGACATGGTCAGATAGGGCAATCCACTTATCAGGAATCGGCTGAGCCAACCATTGATGGCTGACGATTCCTGCCTGCCGCATGCTCATCGGTTTGCCCGGCAGCGGACGACAAGTTCTGTTCCAACAATTCCGACAACTCAGTAACAGGCTCTGAAAAAAGGGGGAGATAATGACCGACAAGAAGCTATACCCGGTACCCGACAATTTTGCCAAACGCGCCCTCATCAGTCGCGAACAGTACGAACAGATGTACAAGCAGTCCATCGAGGACCCGGACACCTTCTGGGGTGAGCACGGCAAGCGTCTGGACTGGATCAAGCCTTACAGCAAGGTGAAGAACACCACCTTCGACTACGACAACCTGTCCATCAAGTGGTTCGAGGATGGTGTGCTCAACGCCTCCACTAACTGCCTTGACCGGCACCTGGAGAAGCGCGGCGACCAGACCGCGATCATCTTCGAAGGCGACGACCCGGCTGATTCCCGCCACGTCACCTACCGCGAACTGCATGCGGAAACCGCCAAGTTCGCCAACGTACTCAAGACCCTGGGCATCAAGAAAGGCGACGTGGTCACCATCTATATGCCCATGATTGTGGAAACCGCCGTGGCCATGCTGGCCTGCGCCCGCATCGGTGCCATCCATTCCGTGGTGTTTGGTGGTTTCTCGCCGGAAGCCCTGGGTGCCCGTATCGAGAACGGCAAGTCACGTTTCGTGGTGACGGCTGACGAAGGTGTGCGCGGTGGCCGCAAGATTCCCCTGAAAAAGAATGTGGACGCGGCCCTCAAGGGTGACAGCAAGACCGATGTGGAGAAGGTTGTGGTGGTAAGCCGCACCGGCGCTGATGTGCCGTGGGACGCCAGCCGCGACGTGCATTATGAAGACCTTATGAAGGACGCCTCGGCGGAGTGCCCGCCGGAGCCCATGGGCGCGGAAGACCCGCTGTTCATGCTGTATACCTCCGGCTCCACCGGTGCGCCCAAGGGCGTGCTGCATACCACCGGCGGCTACCTGACTTTCGTGTCCATGACCCACGAGTATGTGTTCGATTACCAGGACGGCGACGTCTACTGGTGTACCGCCGACTTTGGCTGGGTGACCGGCCACAGCTATATCCTGTATGGCCCGCTGGCGAATGGTGCCATCACGGTGTTGTTCGAGGGCGTGCCCAACTACCCGGACACCTCCCGCATGGGGCAGGTGGTGGACAAGCATAAGGTCAACGTACTCTACACCGCCCCCACCGCCATCCGCGCGCTGATGGCCGAGGGCGAATCGTGCATGGAAGGCACCAATCGCGAGAGCCTGCACCTGCTGGGTTCCGTGGGCGAGCCCATCAACCCGGAAGCCTGGGAGTGGTACCATCGGGTCATCGGCAACAGCCAGTGCCCGATCGTGGACACCTGGTGGCAGACCGAGACCGGCGGCATCCTGATTTCGCCACTGCCCGGTGCCGTGGACCTGAAGCCGGGTTCCGCCACCGTCCCCTTCTTCGGGGTGCAGCCGGCGCTGGTGGACAATGATGGCAACATCCTGGAAGGCAAGAGCGAGGGTAACCTGGTGATCCTCGACAGCTGGCCTGGCCAGATGCGCACCATCTTTGGCGACCACGAACGCTTCAAACAGACCTACTTCAGCACCTACCCGGGCCGCTACTTCACCGGTGACGGCGCCCGTCGTGACGAGGATGGCTACTACTGGATCACCGGCCGTGTCGACGACGTACTGAACGTGTCCGGGCATCGCCTGGGTACCGCCGAAGTGGAAAGCGCCCTGGTAGCCCACGACAAGGTGGCGGAAGCCGCTGTGGTGGGTTATCCCCACGACATCAAGGGGCAGGGCATCTACGTCTACGTGACCGTGGTCCAGGGCGTGGAGCCCACCGAGGAGCTGCGCAAGGAGCTGATCCAGTGGGTGCGCAAGGAAATTGGCCCCATCGCCTCCCCGGATGTCATCCAATGGGCATCGGGGCTGCCGAAGACCCGCTCCGGCAAGATTATGCGCCGCATCCTGCGCAAGATCGCCGCCAATGAGCACGATCAGCTGGGGGATACCTCCACCCTGGCGGATCCGGGCGTGGTGGACGATCTTATCAGCGAGCGCGCTTTCAAATAGACTCTCGCCCATAACGACAGCCAACGATGCCCGCGGGGATAATCTCCCTGCGGGCATCGTCGTGTTCAGGGTACAATCAGGTCAGCGAATGAACCGAACGGCACATGACCGCCCTGAACGCCGCCATAACGAGAAGGATGCCTGTGGATGACTCAACACATTATCATCGCCGATGATCACCCCCTGTTCCGCGCCGCGCTGCGCCAGGCCGTCAGCCAGGCGGTGCCCGATGCGGACGTGGCCGAGGTGGAGAGCATCAAGGCCCTGCAGGCCGCCGTGGAGCAGAAGCCGGATGCGGACCTGGTGCTGCTGGACCTGAATATGCCGGGAGCCCACGGCTTCTCCGGCCTGGTATTCATGCGTGGCCAGTATCCCGGCCTGCCGGTGGTGGTGGTGTCGGGCTCCGAGGACCTGCAGGTGATGCGCCGGTCCATCGACTATGGCGCCTCCGGCTTTATCCCCAAGTCGGCACCGCTGCCGGAAATCACCGATGCCATACAGGCGGTGCTGGAAGGGGACATGTGGCTGCCGGAAGGCGTTGCGGAAAAGCTGGAGCAGATGCAGGTGGAAAACACCGACTTCTCGGAACGCCTGGCCTCCCTGACACCCCAACAGTTCCGGGTGCTGGGCATGCTGGCGGAAGGCCTGCTGAACAAGCAGATCGCCTACGACCTGGACGTCTCCGAAGCCACCATCAAGGCTCACATCACCGCCGTCTTCCGCAAACTGGGCGTCCGCAACCGGACCCAGGCAGTGATAGCCATCCAGCAGATGGAGCTGGATCCGTCCGACTCGTCGTTGTCGGGGAGCTAGGTAGAAGGATTAATAGCTGTCCGGTCATCTCCATTGACTGCGCTTTGGTCTCCCTCTCCCCCGGAGGGAGAGGGTCGGGGTGAGGGGGAGGCGCGAAGCGCCCGATATATCTCCTCCAACACCACTTCAGTTTGCCCCTGGATATCGTGGTTCCAGAACCTCAAAACTTGAAACCCTTGCTGAATAAGCCAGGCATCTCGCACAGAGTCCCTGCTGGATTCGTTGTGGTGACCACCATCTGCCTCCACGATGAGCCTGTGGTTCAGTTCAACGAAGTCCACAACATAAGGCCCGAGTGGATGCTGTCTGCGAAACTTGGCTCCCTGGATCCTTTTATCTCGCAGATGACGCCAAAGCAGACGCTCCGCGTCAGTCATATTTTTACGCAGGTTTTTTGCGAACTTCCTTTGTTCCATACGTGGTCTTCCTTGATTGGAGTTGATGGCTCCACCCTCACCCCAACCCCTCTCCCCTCGAGGGAGACGGGCTTTTAGCGTTTCACAAACTCCAGACGCCCCGGCGCCACCCGCAGGTCCATATCCGTCATGCCCATGATCCTGGCGCCCAGGCTGGTGTCATCCAGGCGGTACACTGGCACGTTCTCCAGCATCTGGGCGACCACGCGCATGACATTGTCAGTCACCGGCGCCAGTTCCTTACTGCCGAAATAGGGCGTGTCGACGCTGCTTTCCAGAAGCTTCAGGCGGCGGATATAGATGGCCCGTTCCTGGCTGTCGTACACCGGCGACCCCTCCACTTTCAGGTTGATATTCGCCGGTATCTTCGCCATCAGGGCATTCAGCGCCACCTGGCCTGACAGGTCAATCACTGCCACGTCGCGGCCATCCGGGCCCAGGGTGATATCCGCGTTGGAGAGGGACAGGCTCAGGGGCGATCCTGCCTGCAACTGCTCGCGGTCATAGTTGGACACGGCGTCCTGCAGGTGTCGCTCCAGGGTGGATTCACTGATGGTGAGGGGTGAGAAGCCCGCACAACCGGACATCAGGAGTGCGGCCAGTGCCAATGTGATTACGACGCGAAACTTCATGGTCTTTCCTGTAGGTCTAGGGTAATGAGTATAGGTTGGCCGAGTGCACTGTTGCAGGCAAGTGCCGTATGGGGCAGGGACGTTACACCTTAGTCATTCTCCGGCGCTGCTGTCAGCTGTAACTCGTCGTCAGCGTCGAACCAGGCATGGATCAGGATGGGCTGACAGCAGACCTGGCAGTCCTCCACGTATTCCTGGTCCCTGACGCTGGGGTCGACAAAGACCTCCAGCTGTTCCCAGCAGTAGGGGCATTGGATGACGGCGGGTTCCAGCATGGTTGTCGGCCGGTTCGGGAGGTTGCTTCAGGGCGCCGGCGCGTTGTGCACCGGCGCCCAAAACAATAGTGTCAGGACGTCAGAACTGCTGTTTCGCCATCCACGGGATGATGCGGTCGAAGGCTTCTTCCAGTTTCTCGCAGGTGGTGGAGAAACTCAGCCGCAGGGCATTCTGCGTGTTCTCGCCGAAGGCATCGCCCGGCACAGTACAGACACCGGTTTCCTTCAGCATGCGCAGGGCCAGGTCCGACCCGTCCACATGGGGTGGCAGGTTGGGGAAGGCAAAAAAGGCGCCCCCGGGCTTGTAGCCGGTGAGGTGGGGCGTCTGGTCGATCAGTTCAACGATCTTGTCCCGCCGTTCCCGGTAAATGCCCACCATATCCCGGATGCATTGCTGGTCACCGGTCAGGGCCGCCACCCCGGCAAACTGGGCGGGCGTATTGGCCACCGAGGTGGTGAACATGTGATACCGGCGCAGGCTCTTGATGGTGGCCTGACTGGAGATCACCCAGCCGATCCGCAGGCCCGCCATGCTGTAGGTCTTGGAGAAGCTGCTGATGCACATGATGTTGTCCAGGTCCACGGAGCAGTTAAGAACACTGGCGTAGTCCTCGTCGTCAAAGATCAGGTGATCATAGACCTCATCGGAGTAGATGTGTATGCCCCGGTAGGCGCACTCTTCCACGATGGTCTCGATGGTCGACCGTGGGTACACCGCCCCGGTGGGATTGTTGGGCGAATTGAGGATGATCGCGTAGGTACGCGACCCCATGGCGCGGATAACCTCGTCCGGGTCCAGTTGATGATCGTTTTCGGCCCGGGTGGGAATATACTTCACCTCACCGCCGTTCATACGTATCAGTGGGGCATACAGCAGGAACGTGGGGTCGGTGATAATGAACTGCCGCCCCGGCTGCGCGGTGGAGGTGATCGTCAGGTACATGGCCTCGGTGGCCCCGCTGGTGATCAGGATATTGTCCCGGGTCAGCTTACGGTTGTATCGCTTGCTGTAGTAATCCCGCAGAGCGACCAGCAGTTCCGGCAGGCCGGCGTCCATGGTGTAGCCGGTCTGGCCTGCGTTGAGAGCATCAATGTAGGCGTCGATAACATGTTTTGGCGTTGGCAGATCCGGCTGGCCAATCGACAGGTGGATGACGTCGTTCATGTCCGCCGCCATGTTGACCATCCGTCGGATACCAGGCACCGGAATCGCCTGCATGGCGGGGTTCCAGGACGCCTTCGCCTTGCGGTACTTCACCTTGCGCGGCTGGGTTTGCCCGGTATCTTTTGCAGCTTCTGCCATAAACACCTCTCACTGCCATGAATTGATTTCCGGCAGGCCGCTCCCCGCGGGGCCTGTCAGCGGCTCTGTAACGCCTTTGTTCTGGCAGAGTAGTCTACGACGCAATACCGGTACAAGACCTTTGAGAGCTTTATTTCAGGAGCCTCTGAACGACGGCTGAAAACCCGGTCAGATGTTTTTCCGGGCAGGTTTGACCCCGCATGCCGCAGCGGCCAAACTCATGGCAGGTAACGTCCCGCTGACAGGAGGATTTCACGCCCATGAGCCAACACCAGAAGCCGATTATCACCGTACTCACCGCGCCGGATGAAGATGCGCCGCCGGGTATCGAGGCGGTCAAGGCCCGTGGCGAGGTACGGTTTGCCTGGGACGAGGACACGCTGCGCGAAGCCCTGCCCGGCAGTCAGGTGATGATGGTGACGGATTTCCGCACCGAGGCCCTGGAGGCTGCCTGGCCCGTGGCGGACAAACTGGAGTGGATTCACGCCACCAGCGCGGGTGTGGATGCGCTGATGTTCCCGGCGCTGATTGACAGCAATGTCACCGTCACCAATGCCCGGGGCATCTTCGACCGCAGTATCGCCGAATACGTGCTATGCACCATGCTGATGTTTGCAAAGGACTTTCCCCGGTCCATGCGGCTGCAGGCGGGCCACAAGTGGAAGCACCGGGATACCGAGCGTGCCGAGGGGCGGGAAGTGCTGGTCGTGGGTGCCGGTTCCATCGGCCGGCAGATCGCGCGGCTGGCCCGCGCTGTTGGCATGAATCCCCATGGCATCGCCCGCCGGGCCCGGGATGAGGATGAAGACTTTATCGCCGTTCATGCCAACGAGCAGCTGTTCGACCAACTGGCCGTAGCGGACTTCGTGGTGATCGCCGCACCCCTGACGCCGCAGACGGAAGGCCTGTTCGACCAGAAGGCCTTCGCCGCCATGAAAGACAGCGCCCGCCTGATCAACATCGGCCGCGGCCCTATCGTCAACACCAAAGACCTGGTCGACGCGCTCAATAAAGGGGAAATCGCCGGTGCGGGCCTGGATGTGTTCGAAGAGGAACCCCTGCCGGAGGATCACCCGTTATGGGAGATGGGCAACGTTATCCTCACCCCCCACATGTCCGGCGACTTCATCGGCTGGCGCCGGGCCCTGACGGATCAGTTCCTGGAGAACTTTGATCGCTGGCATCACGGCGATGAGTTGTTCAATAACGTGGATAAAAAACTGGGCTACGCGGGAAGCTGACTCTCCAAGTTCTCGCCGAACATTCCCTCTCCCCTGGAGGGAGAGGGCCAGGGTGAGGGGGAGCGCCCAAAGGGCGCTGGAAGTCAGGCAATGGAGTTGAACTCTCCCCCTCACCCCAACCCCTCTCCCTCCAGGGGCGAGGGGCTAAAAGCAGTCAACCAACCCCCAGCCACGCATACCACCCAAACAGAATCTCATCCCCGAACCAAAGCGACAGCAACCCGGCCGCCGCCAGATAAGGCCCAAACGGAATAGGCACTTCCCGGCCATGCTTGCGGAACACCATCAGGCTGATACCCACGATGGCACCCACCAGCGACGACAGCAGCACCACCGCGGGCAACAACTGCCAACCCAGCCACGCGCCAATAGCTGCCAGCAACTTGAAATCCCCATGCCCCATGCCTTCCTTGCCGGTCACCAGCTTGAACAGCCAGTAGACGGACCAAAGGGAAAGGTAACCCGCAACGGCGCCCCAGAAGGCACTGGTAAAGTCCGTCAGGTACCCGAAGTAGTTCAACACCAGGCCCAGCCACATCAGGGGCAGGGTGATGTTGTCTGGCAAAAGCTGGGTGTCGAAATCGATCATGGTCAGGGCAATCAAGGCCCAGACCAGAGCCAGCGCCCAAAGGGTTCCGGCAGAAGGCCCCAGCAACCAGACCGTGATCAGGGAAAACACAGCAGTGATCGCTTCAATCAGCGGATAGCGTGGCGAAATGCGGGTCTTGCAGTTGCTGCATTTACCCCTGAGGAACAGATAGCTGACCACCGGAATATTCTCCCAGGGCCGGATCCGATGACCACAGGACGGGCAAGTGGACGCAGGGCGGGAGAGGGTGACCGTCTCCTCGGATTTGCGTTCACCCTCCGGAACCTCCAGGAATTCCTGGCACTGACAACGCCATTCCTGGTGCATCATTTTCGGCAGGCGCAGGATGACAACGTTCAGGAAGCTGCCGATGCAAAGAGACACAAAGAGCACGGTCAGATACAGCAGCCAGGGCGTGGACAGGAATACATCAAGGGAGGGCATCAACCAACAACCTGCCCCATCTGGAAGATCGGCAGGTACATAGCCACAATCAGGCCACCAACAAGCACACCCAGCACAGACATGATCATCGGCTCCATCAGCGAGGTCAGGTTGTCCACCATGTCGTCAACCACGGCCTCATAGTGTTCCGCCACCTTGGCCAGCATCTCATCAAGGTTACCGGACTCCTCACCGATGGCCGTCAACTGCACGGCCATCACCGGGAAAACGTCAGTCTGTTTCATGGCGGCCTGCAACTGCACACCAGACGACACCTCATCCTTGATTTTCATGACCGCATCGCGGTAAACGGCATTACCGGTGGCTCCTGCAACAGAATCCAGAGCCTCGACCAGCGGCACGCCGGCGGCGAACGTGGTGGACAATACCCGGCCAAACTTGGCAACGGCGGACTTGTCAATGATCTCGCCCATAATGGGAATTTTGAGGATGTACTTATCGACCATGTCCGAAAACTTCTGTGACCGTCGCTTGGCCTGACCGAAAGAGAAAATGAAGGCCACGATGCCCAGCAGGATTATAAACCACCACTTCTGCATCCATTCAGACAGTTGAATGACCATCTGGGTGAACACCGGAAGATCGGCCCCGAACCCTTGGAACAAGCTCTCGAACTGGGGAACGACTTTGACTAGTAGTATGGCCGTCACAATGATCGCCACCACTACAACGGCAATGGGGTAAGTCATGGCCTTCTTGACCTTTTTCTTGAGCAGTTCCGTCTTCTCAAGGTAGGTGGCAATCCGTTCAAGCATCTGCTCCAGGGCACCGGCCTTTTCCCCTGAATCCACCAGGTTGCAGTAAAGGTCGTTGAAATGCTTGGGGTGGCGTCTCAGGGCGCCCGCGAAGCTGGTGCCGGAGGCAACATCATTGCGGATGGCTACCACCAGTTCCTGCAGACCCTTGTTGTCCAGGCCATCCGCAACAATGTCAAAGCTTTGCACCAGTGGCACCCCGGCTTTCATCATGGTGGCCAGCTGTCGGGTGAACATGGCGATGTCGAACGGCGTCACCTTCTTGCTGCCGCCGAACAGGGGCTTGGGCTTGCGCTTCACCTTGCTGGGAATGATGCCCTGCTTGCGCAACTGTGCCTTCACCAATGCCAGGTTGGTGCCCGAGACCTCGCCCTTGGTCTTGTTGCCCTTGCGGTCCTTGCCTTCCCAGACGTATGCCTGAAGTTTATCTGCGTTCTGTGCCTGTGCCATGCTTAATCCTTCGTTACGCGGTTGGCTTCCTCAAGACTGGTCACCCCTTCAATCACCTTGCGAAGGGCGGACTGACGCAGATTGCGGAAACCTTCTTTCTGAGCCTCGCGGGCAATTGCCAGTGAGCTGGCCTCTTCCATGATCATGTTCGCCAGCGACTCGGTCACCTTGACCACTTCATAAATACCCACTCGACCTTTATATCCTCCATTGCATTTATCACAGCCCTTGGGTGTGAACAACGTAAAGCCTGTGTCGATTTGTTCTTCTGTGAACCCTTCCTTCAAAAGCGTTTCTTTTGGCACTTCCAGGGGCTGCTTGCAGCTGCTGCACAGGCGACGGCCCAGACGCTGGGCAATGATCAGGCTGACCGAAGTTGCGATGTTGAAGGAGGGCACCCCCATATTCATCATCCGGGTCAGGGTTTCCGCCGCGCTGTTGGTGTGCAGGGTAGAGAGAACCAGGTGACCGGTCTGGGCGGCCTTGATGGCGATGTTGGCCGTTTCCAGATCGCGGATCTCACCCACCATGATTACGTCCGGGTCCTGTCGCAGGAAGGCGCGCAGGGCCTCAGCAAAGCCCAGCCCGACCCGGTTATTGACGTTCACCTGGTTGATGCCTTCCAGGTTGATTTCCGCCGGGTCTTCCGCTGTGGAGATGTTGATTTCCGCCGTATTCAGGATGTTGAGTCCGGTGTAAAGGGATACGGTCTTGCCCGAGCCTGTTGGGCCGGTGACCAGGATCATGCCCTGGGGCTGTTGTAGGGCCTCCATGTACAGATCTTTCTGGTCCTCCTCATAGCCCAACACGTCGATGCCCATCTGGGCCTGGCTGGGGTCGAGAATCCGCAGTACGATTTTCTCACCCCACAGCGTAGGCAGGGTATTGACCCGGAAATCGATCGCCTTGGTCTTGGACAGCTTCATCTTGATGCGGCCGTCCTGGGGGACGCGGCGCTCGGAGATGTCCATCTGGGCCATGATCTTTATACGGGCGGAAAGCTTTGGCGCGAGCTTGATGGAGGGCTTCGATACCTCCTTGAGTATGCCATCGGTACGATAGCGCACCCGGTAGGTTTTTTCGTAGGGTTCGAAGTGGACGTCCGATGCACCACCGCGAATGGCATCAAGCAGCACTTTATTGACGTATTTGACGATGGGGGCATCATCCACATCTGTGGCGGAGACTGCTCCGTCGTCTTCATCCTGGTCGCCACCCTCTGTCTCGACGCCCTCAAGGTCTGCATCGTCAAGGTTGCCCATGGAGTCGTCCTGAGACTCCAGGTACTTGTCGATCGCCACCCGCAGAGCTGCGTCATCGACCAGAATGGCATCGGTGCTCAGACCAGTGTTGAACTTGATCTCATCCAGGGCCTGTATATTGGTGGGGTCCGAAACCGCAATAAAGAGGCGGTTGCCTCGTTTATAAAGCGGCAGGGCGCTATGCTTGCGGACCAGCTTCTCGTCTACCAACTTTTCCGGCAGCATCTCGGGCAGGAAGCTGTTCAGGTCCAGAACGCTGACCCCAAACTCCATGGCGGCAGCAAACGCCAGTTTGCGGCTGTCGGCCAATTGATTCTGTACAAGATAGGTGATTAAGGGAATGCGGTTGTTCGCTGCCTGAAGGTAGGCATCTTTCGCTACATCCTCTTCCAGCAGTCCGTCTTCAACAAAACGGCGGGCCAAGCCGGTGAGTGTCACATTGCTCTTGTCGCTTGCCATAGGTTCTTGAACTTTTGTCGGTAAGGTGCTCGCGGGCAGGCCAACACCCAGTGATGATCAGGTGACAGAGAGTTTAGATGGCGCAAGTATGATTGGAAAGGCCGGTGGTTGACCATTTGTGTCACTCAAGCATGTGAAGAACATCGCAGTGTGACACTGGGCGTCACTACGGGACGTGGATGGGCAGGGTGAATTGTCTCTCTGGCGGCGTGCCTGGGCTTGAGGGTGGAGGCTTAAGTTATTGTTATAAGGGGAAGAAGAGATGTTTTCGCAAGTTGGCACGACGCCTGCATTTTGTGACTCAGGCTCACACCGGTTCCGGGGCAAGACTCCGCCGGCCCCGGGGCTAAAGAGAAAAAACGCAAAACACAGAGGCAGTTAGTATGAAAAACATGAAGATCAACCATGCTCAAAAGGGCTTTACCCTGATCGAACTTATGATCGTTGTAGCGATCATCGGTATTCTGGCCGCGATCGCAATTCCGCAGTATCAGGATTACATCGCTCGTTCTCAGGTTAGTCGTGTAATGAGCGAAACCGGCTCAATCCGTACCGCTGTGGAAAACTGCATGATGAACGGTATTGCCGAAGCGAACTGCAATTTTGGCTGGACCGACAGCAACCTGCTGGGTGAAACTGATCTCCAGACTGGTGACGGCGGTGCTGGTCTGGCGGCCACTATCGACCTCACCAACAACACGGCATCTTTGGATGCAACATTTGGAGGCAATGCATCTTCAGCTATTAGTGGGGATACCCTGTCCTGGAGTCGTAGCAACGAAGGTGTCTGGAGCTGTACTACCTCGGTTGCGGCCAAGTACCAGCCTGCTGGTTGTTCAGGTTCAGGGTCTTAATCATTAGCTTGAACGATTGAATAAAAAAGCCCCTTTTTAGGGGCTTTTTTATGATCATCGGTTGCAGCACCTCAGTGAATAGAGTCGCTTTTAGCGTAGGTGATAGGCTCAATGCTTACAAAAACTGATAATTCGTGGAGTTGGCTTCAGTTTCTTTGGGCTATTTCAATTGTCCTTATACTTCCAAATGCTGTCATGACGCTGTTTTCATTTATATACGGTCTTGAGCGACCTTATATAAATGCTGACTATGCCGTTGTGACGCTGTTGTTCATTGCAAACCAGAGGGTTTTCGGTGTCGCAGCCTTGTTGGTGGCCATCTTCTTTGATGTCCTTGCTCTTATTGGTCAGATATTTCCGGTTCTCAGGATTTCCGACATTGTTTACATGTCCAGCTTTTTCGGCGTGGCGCCTGTTGGGTACAAGGTTTCCGCTGTTGTTCTATGCTTGGTTGTTTTTTTACTGATCTTTGCATTCCTGTACAAAAACCAACAAAAGGGCAAGCTTGAGTTTCTATGTTGTATAAATTTGGTTGTGATTATCTATGGTTTTAGCGCAATTTTCCTGAATGAGGAAGAATACAAGGTTTGGAGCAATGAGAAGCGATCACTTATCTCTAGTCAGGTGATATTCGGCATCGACAGTAGACGAACGGGGTTTGTTGAGTCGTTGTCGGTGGACGGTAACCTGTTTGGAGACGTCGCCCTTAATGGAGCGACTGGTGCCTGGTTTGGAGATGATTCAGATACTGATGAGAAGATATTGCTTATCGTCAATGAATCCTGGGGGGTTTCGAACCAGACTATTCAGTCTGCCGTGATGTCCCCGCTGCTAGACGCTACTACCGTGCTTTCTGACTGGCAGCAAGGATCGTTGAGTTTCAACGGCATAACCATTGAGGCGGAAATTAGGGAACTCTGTCGATCTGATTTGCTGCACTTTAACTTTGAGGGTCATGAGGAAGAGCTTGCCGGCTGTATCCCCAATCAATTAAGAAAAAGAGGCTATAAGACTCTTGCTTTTCACGGGGCGGCAGGCCTTATGTATGACAGGGCGAGATGGTACCCGCAAATTGGCTTTGAAAAGCAGACCTTTTTTGAGAGTTATTCATGGCCCAGTAGATGTTACTCCTTCCCTGGTGCTTGCGATGTGGAGATGGCCGACCATGTTGCAGACTCTTATTCTGCCGAGGGAAAAGTGTTTGGCTATTGGTTAACCTTGAATACGCATCACTTATATGACTTGAGGGACTTGTCACTTGAAGTGCTTCAATGCGAGAGTATTGATGTCCGAGCAGGTACAGAAACCTGTAGAAACCTGAAGCTGCAACATCAGTTCTTTATAAAGCTGTCCGAGATTGTCACCTTGCCGCACATGAGTGGGGTCCGGGTTGTAGTCGTTTCCGACCATGAGCCGAGAATATCCAATCAGGCCCAGATGGATGAGTATTTTGAAAAAGGAAGGGTGCCTTGGGTGAGCTTTAAGATTAGGTGATAGAAGCCTTGGCTAATATGAAAACGTCCTTTTCATCTCCCATTGGGGAGCATCTATTATGCCGATAACAGTGACCAATGGTCGATGGATTCAGTTTCGTCATAGCGCTGCGCTACTGGTTCTTGTCTTTATTGTTGCTTTTGTTCCTCTACTGACCATCCGTCATAATTCCGTGCAAGCCAACAATTATGTGGCGCTCGCTCAAGTTTTATTTTTTTTGTTTTTGATTCGTGAGACCCTAAGGACGATTGGGAAGGTTGTTTTAAATAGTCGCCATATTATTCTGTCTTGTTTTTTGGGTCTGGCTATTTTAATTATTGTGTTTTCGCTCTTTAAGGTTGGTGGTTATGATAGGGCGATCTATTATATAAGTGGCTTCCTCTTCTTCTTTTCTCTCGTTTACTTTTTCCGAAACTTCAACGAGCTGTATCTGGTGATCGCTTGGCTTAAGATCGTTTCGGTGCTCTTGGTTTCTATGACGTTTTTTATAGGACTTTTTTGGTATCGTGAAGATTTCTACTCGTTTGTGATTTCTGATCCACCAGTATATGGGAATATCAGGCATTTCAATTACGAATTGATGATGGCTTTTGGGGCTCTCTATCTTCTCGTTGTTTCCAAGAATGTTGGCTTCTATATTTTTAGCATATTTTTCCTGATTTTTGCGACCTTTTCAGTATGGACTGGGGGTAGGGCACAATTGCTATCACTGTTAATTTTAATGGTTCTGCTTGTATTTTCAAAGTGTTATCGGGAAGCGGCTGTTGGAATGCTGATGCTAGCCTTGGCTTTTGTTTTGGTTTTTCTGTCTGGCGAAACCATGATCTTGCTCGGGCAATTAGACCGAACGTTTGACTCCGCCGCCATTGATCAAATGTCCTCAGGCAGATTAACATTATGGTATCAGACATGGAGTGTGGGGCTTGAAGCGGGATGGCTTGGTCATGGTGCGGACTCGTTCAGGAGTTTTGACATCGTGTCCAATAGTATTGTTCAACCTCATAACTCTATTCTTCAGTTTTTCTTCGAGTATGGTTTTTTGGGGCTGGTATTGTCCGTTTGCTTCTTTATCTGGACATCGCTTATATGTCTTAGGGTGATATTCTTAAGTTCTGGTGTCAGGTTTTTGAAGTGTCTGGTGTCTTTTTTGCTGTCAATGTATGCCTACGGCTTGCTTACTGGAATATTTTATCACGCGATACCGCTTTCTTATATGATCATTCTTGGTGCGCTATGCTTTTCCGAGTTGAATAAACAATTATTTGATGAAGAGCTAAGTGCCTGTAGGCCAGTTAGGGATCCTGGAAAATCAAGTTAGCTAAATAGGCATTTAGATGCAGTGGATTGATTCGATCCTGGAGTCACTCACTGCGCCGAAAAACTGAGGCAGGTAAGACCTTTATGCTCAGAAAGTCTCTTTTGTTGGACCTGTTTCTGGTAATTGTCTTAATTTCGCTGATTGCCGGCATTTCTCACTTTCTCATTACCAACCCCCTCGGCCTATCGAGGCTGGCCTGAACACGGACATGCACAGCCAAGAGAAAATAGCTTAACCGTATTCCCTTTCACTTCGGAGCGGACGAGCACCAGGTCCGAAGGGGCGAAATCTGCTGGAATTCCCGGTTTCGGTGAAAAAATGGGCAATCCGGCCAGATTGGAACCGAGTCTGGTGCCTGGCAGCGGCCAGTAGAATGTTTGGAGGGTAGGAGGGATCCGCTTCAGGCCGCCGATCGTCGTCGGTCGAGATGGGCTCTGCGGTTGTCGTGATACCGGTCTTCAAACTCGGTGGTTTCGGCGAGCCATTCAGCCGCATTAAGTCCGAGTCGTTTCAGGCGCCGGCTTTTCCTACCTTCAGCAGGGAAAGTGTCGGCGCTCTTGGCAGCTTGTACCTGCGAGGTGCCGTCGTCATTTATGGTAACCAGTTGTTCTTAAGTGCCATGGGTCATACTGCAGCCATGACTTTGCCAGAATACAAGGATTCCATCGAATTTTCGGGATCTGTCAGGTTGCTTCATGCGGGTGAGCATTTGGTCCATAAACGATTGGCTATTGGTACAAACGAGGCATGGCCAGATGATGAATATGTTGCAATTGGTTCTGCAAGTATTTCGTTGCCACCGACAGATGCTCCTGACGCATATACCCTGATTATTGAGGGGTTCTATTCATTCGGGAGCGGTGTGGGTTATAACTCATCTTCGATCGCCCGGGAAACCATCCGGATTATCGGAGTGAAGCAATGAAGCCGGTGCTCGCCTTAATAGTTGTTTTGCTGCTGACAGGCTGTTCCGCATCCTCCGATGAGTCATCCGAGCGTTTGACCGAAGAGGCGGTGACATTAACTGCTCCTTCGTCTGACGATGCTGAACTCCGTCACTCGCTTGGCCTCCTGGACGAGGCGATTGAGCTGGAAGACGAGTATTTACCGGCCCGGAAACAAAAGATTCGTGTTCTTGTGCGGCTGGGAGCGCTGGATGCAGCCGCAGAGGAGGCGAAAGCGGTTGCTGAATTATCTGGCAGTCCTCAGGACTATTTCTTCCAGTGCATGGCCCGGGAAGCCAGCGAACCCGAATACAAAGAACGCCAGGAGTGCTACATCGAGGTCAGCCGACGCTATGAATCCTCTTTTGACGAGCCAGAGACGGACATAAACTATGTGCTGGCTCTGAAACTGGCGGATTCCGACCAATTCGAAAGTGCGGCGGAGCAATTTCTCGACAGTTTGACTGCGGAGGCTTCCCGAGACCTCTTCGAGCCCCTGCTGCGACAAAGTGACCGTGATCAGATTATCAGCGACCTATTTTATTCGAGCTATTGAGTGAGGGAGGCCTCTGTTCAATAACTTCGAGTCAGTCGCGTAATCAAGCCGCTCCTTTCCGGGCTGGCGAATGAATGGTGCGTAATGGTTTCTCTACCTCGCGTCCATTGTGACCTGCTCGTCAGAACTGACGCTGGTTGGCGCAGACGTTGTGGCCCCTTTGAACGGTATCCCTATAGAATAATGAGCTTGTGAAAAGCCGGCCATATCGGAACAAGGAAAGCAGTTGCAGTGTTAATGCTGAAGGCATCCCGTCTCAAGGATCTGCTCGTGGTGATCGTTCTGGTCACCCTGGTGGCCGGAATCTCGCACTTCGCTATCACCAACCCGCTTGGTCCCTCCAGGCTGCTGTATTACGCACAAGCCCAGGTGGTTCAGTGGAACACCCGTTGCAGTCCCGAGGCACCGGACTGGATGGCGAGGGCCCAGCGCTACGCCACCCGCAACATGGCGGCGCCCGCCAGTCAGTTGGCCTATGTTTCGCCGGATGGCCGGTTGCATCATTGCGAGACCGGCTGGAAAGACGGGATTCTGGGAGACCAGCCCTTGCAGCCGGATACCCGTTTCCGGTTTGCCAGCACCACCAAAACGGTCACGGCAGCGGCCATCCTCGACCTGGTCAATGAGGGCGAGTTGTCGCTGGACCAGTCCATTGTCCGGCTGCTGGCGCTCGAAGGCGAGTTGAAGGACCCGAGAGTAGCGGACATAACGGTAGGGCACCTGCTGTCGCATCGTGGTGGCTGGGACCGGGAACGCGCTCAGGATGTAATGTTCATGAGGAATCACAGGCCCTGGTGTCCAAACAACCCGGAAGAACTCCTGGATTCCGGGCTGATGTATGACCCTGGTGAAACCGAGCTCTACTCCAATCTGGGCTATTGCCTGCTGGGCCTGGCAATTGAAAAGGTATCCGGCCAGTCCTACCGCAATTACGTGGCCGACCGTTTTGACTTCCGGAGCAGCACCCTGGCCTTCATTGAGGGCCCATATCGGTCAGATGAGGTCCGGTACGACTTCCGTTTCGAGAATTTTTACACCGAGAACTACTATCAGACCTTCGACTTTGCGGCATTGGCGTCCTCAGCGGGCCTGTCCGGCAGCGCCAGCGATCTCGCCGGACTGGTCAGCCAGGCACTGAACATGGAGCCACTCACCATTCTGGATGGCGACATGAACAATGACTGCAACGCCGCCGAGACCCAGGCCTGTTACGGTTACGGGGTCTATCGTTACCAGCCTGACGAAGAGGCAATGCCTTTGTACATCCATGGTGGAAAGCTGCCGGGCAACCCGTCAGCCATTGTCATAGACCCGAAAGGGGGTGTTCTGGTGTGGCTGGGTGCTGGCGGCCCCAGGCCTGGAAGCAGCGCCACCCAGGAGTTTTATGACTACCTTCGTGTGACGCTTGCCGACTATTACTGACCCTGCTATTGAGCCATTGGCAGATCTTGCAGGCGAACCTCCATCTTTAATTGCGACCTTGTTCCGATTTTCGGGCCGTCACCAAAGGTATGGCCCCGGATTTGCTGCTCTGCAAACAGTCCACTCTGTTAGCGGTTGAGAAGGAAGTAGCAAATGACTCGGAGCAGTAATGGTTTCACCCTGATCGAAGTGATGATCGTGGTTGCGATTCTTGGCATTCTGGCTGCCATGGCGATTCCCCTTTATCAGGGTTACGTCGCCAAAAGCCAAGTGAGCCGGGCAGTAGGCGAACTGGGCCAGTACCGCACAAGCATTGAGGGCGCCGTCGGCTCCAACAAACCGGTCACCAATGAAGCCATTGGTTATATCCTCTCAAACATAACCACTGGCGACCTGGCCACTGACATCGCCACCGTTAACCCTGACGGTTCTGGGCAACTGCAGGTGACGCTTGGCGGCAATGCCCATCCAAATGTGACAGGTGTACTGATCACGTTTGAGCGCTCTGACCAGGGGCGCTGGCAGTGCGTGATCGATAATTCCGCCAATCCCGCTGGCTGGAGTGATATGTATCTTCCTTCCGGGTGCAGGTTGTAAGATGCTAGTGGTGTGCCTGGTTCGTCTCTGTTCCGGGCGCAGACCCAAATAATTCATGAGGCCATCGCAGGCATTCGAGCGAAAAGAGATGGTGTCAACCTTTCGGTACGGGCGCGTAACCGGCGCAAAAAGTGCGCCGTGCATCACAACCAGCATCTGCTATAGAGTTGTTACACAAAGAAATGAAACACGGAGAGCTGATGGAAGCCACGACCAGAGATCTGCGCTTGCACACCAAAGAAATGCTGTCCGCCACCCGTCGCGGGGAGGATGTAATCATTACCTACCGGGGTAAACCTACTGCGCGCCTGGTGCCGATTGAAGGAGAGCGTTCGAAGGGGAGAAATCCTGGCTTCGGCATGTGGGCCGATTCCCAGGAAACTGATGTTGATACGAAGGTACGGAATCTCAGGCAGGGAAGAAGGTGTGATTAATGCTAATCGGCACGGATGTATTGATCTGGGCATTTCGTGGCGACGAAAAAGCGTCTATCGCCCGAAGTCGTTGCAAAGTTCCGTGCTACCGGCAATGGGCGACAAGCCTGATTGGATAAGGCATTGCAGGAGTATCGAGAGGCTGGGTTAATCGGGATATAGCTGACCGCCGGCTTCCGGACATGCTTCATCGCTGTGTTAAGATTATAGATCCTGTCAATTGGTTATCAGAACTCATCATGCACCAGCCTCCAGACAAGCACTGGGATATGCCCCCAAATCAATCCAAGGCCCTGATGCTCGCCCAGCGAGAAGTCTCGGTATTTGTCTATGATGCGGTACGTCTTGAGGGCCTGAATTTTACCCTGCCTGAGATCCAGACATTGCTGCAGGGGGTGACGGTAGGGGGCCACAAGCTGAGTGACCAGCAAATCGCTCTCAATCAGGGTGATGCCTGGAAGGGTTTGTTCAGGATGATCCGCGAGGGAGAGTTTGAGGTCTCGCAAGACTGCGCGTGTCAGCTTCATGCCATTGCGGCCAGGGAGGAAGCGCTGGAGTGGGGCGCGTTCCGGACAGGTGGGGTATTGATTGCTGGAACGGATTACGAGCCACCCGATGCAGGCACATTGGTAACCAGGTTCAATGAAATGGTCGAGCGAATGGCCTCGCTGGACGATATCTACGACCAGGCCATCCACGTCTTTCTGACCATGGCTCGGTGCCAGTTCTTCTATGACGTCAACAAGCGCATGGGGCGCTTCATGATGAACGGCCATCTCCTGAAACACGGTTATCCCGCGATAAACGTCCCAGCCTCACGTCAGCTAGAATTCAACGAGAAAATGCTCCGGTTCTATGAAAGCGGTGTTCAGCAGGAGATGAACGACTTCATGCGAAGTTGCCTCGATCCTCGAGCTGTCAAAATTATGAAAGAGTCAAAAATGGGGTCAGACCCCAATTTATGATTAGCCTCGCCCCAAAGGCTGAAACAACACCTGCACGTCCTCTGCGGTAAGCGCGGCTGAGAAGTTCTCGGCTTTGCCGTAGAGACCGTCGGCCAGTTGGGCCTTGCGTTGTTGCAGGGCCTGGATGCGTTCTTCCACCGTGCCTTCACAGATAAGCCGGTAGACGAACACCGGCTTATCCTGGCCGATGCGCCAGGCCCGGTCGGTAGCCTGCTGCTCCACGGCGGGGTTCCACCAGGGGTCGTAATGAATCACGCAGTCGGCGGCGGTGAGGTTCAGCCCGGCGCCCCCGGCTTTCAGGCTGATCAGGAACAGCGGCACCTTGCCTGCCTGGAAATCCTTCACCGGCTTCTCCCGGTTCCGGGTCTTGCCGGTGAGCTTGACGTAGTCCAGCCTCATCGATGCGAGGGCTTTTTCCAGAATCGCCAGCATGCTGGTGAACTGCGAGAAAATAATAATCCGCCGGCCTTCCTCCAGCAGCTCCGTGATCATCCCCAGCAGGTAATTCAGCTTGGCGGACGCCAGAGGCTGATCGCTGCTTTTCAGCAAGTCGGGATGACAACAAATCTGCCGCAGTTTGAGCAGGGCTTCCAGAATCTCGATCTGGCTGCGGGCCACGCCTTTCTCGTTCATCAGCTGGCGGATTTTGGCGTTCATGCTGGCACGGACGGTCTCGTACAGGTCTTTCTGTACGCTGTTGAGTTCCACCAGCTTGACCATCTCGGTTTTCTCCGGCAGTTCCGGCGTCACCTGATCCTTGGTGCGTCTCAGCAGGAACGGACGGATGCGTCGGCCCAGGTGGTAGTGCTGATCCTGGTCGCCGTTACGCTCGATGGGGTTGCGGTAGAACTCCCGGAACTCCGCCCCGGTACCCAGGTAACCCGGCAGCACCAGATCAAACAGCGACCAGAGTTCCCCCAGGTGGTTTTCCATGGGGGTGCCGGTGAGGGCGATCCGGTTGGTGGTCGTTAGCCGACGGGCCGCTTTCGACACGGCCGCCTTGGGGTTCTTCAGGTTCTGGGCCTCGTCAAAGAAGACCATGCTGTAGGCCAGTGCTTCATGGTGGCTGGCGTCCCGGTGGAGCAAGGGGTAGGAGGTGATGACCAGGTCCGCCTCGCCCCTGTTATCAAAAAGCTGCCGGCGCTTCGGGCCATGGATGACCAAAAGCCGAAGGTCCGGCGTGAAGCGCGCGGCTTCTGCTTTCCAGTTGGGAATGACGCTGGTGGGGCAGACCACCAGAGCGGGCTGCTGAAGCCGTCCCGCCTGCTTTTCCACCAGAATACAGGCCAGGGTCTGCAGGGTCTTGCCCAGCCCCATGTCATCCGCAAGCACGCCGCCAAGTTCCGACTGCCGCAGAAAATGCAGCCAGTTGAGGCCATCCTGCTGATAGTGTCTCAGTGTTGCATTCAGCCCTTCCGGTGGGGCGACGGTCTCCAGGCCAGTGAAATCCGCCAGCTGCTGGCCGAGCTTCCGCAGCTGGTCGCCGCTTTCCCATTGTGCCGCCGACGTGCCGGCCAGCATTGCCGCATCCAGCCTGGGCAGGCTCAACGGGCCGTCATCCATGGTGGCACTGAAGCCCCGGTGGAACAGGTGAACCAGGGTTTCCAGCATGGGGCGAACCCGGTCTGAAGGCACCCGGATAAGCGACTCACCATCGTGGAGCCACAGGCTCTCCGGCAGTTCCAGGTGCCCGTCTTCGTCCAGGGAAAGCCCGATATCCAGATGCTGCAGGCCTTTCTCCAACAGGGGGATCAGATCAATGCGCTCGCCATCTTGCTCGATGCCCAGCTCCACATCGAACCAGCCGGGCTCTTCCGATGTGTCCGTGCGCCCGTACCAGTCGGAGGCCTCCACCACGGGCACGTCCATGGAATCATCCATCTCGATGCGCCAGCCCGCTCCCGCCAGTCGGGGTAGTTCCCAGGCCAGGAAATCCAGCCACAGGGAGGGTGTGGGCAGGGTCTGGTCATGATCCATTCCCCCGGGGAGCGATCTAGCCCAGGTTTCATCCAGTTCGAAAAGGAAAAGGAAGTCAACCAGTTCTCCCGAGCATTGACGCTCTAACGGAATGTCGCGGAAGATCAGCAGGGACTGGTCATCATCAATGCGCTGCACCGGATTGTCCCCGGAGGACTCGTACTCCTCCAGCAGAACTCCCCGGTAATCAAAGCGCAGTCTTGCAACTTTCAGCGGGGACGATTGTGGTCCCGGGATCTGAAACAGCTGCAGCACAGGAACCGGCGTGTCGTGCACTTCTTCGGGAACCCGTATACTTTCCGGTAGCGATGTGCCGGACGCCTCCATTAAGGGGCGCAGCTCCGTGGAGTGTTCCTCCAGCAAGGCCGGGGGGATCGGCGGCGCGTCTAATAGCAGTAACCAGGTATCCGTATCCACCGGCAGATTGAGTGGGCCGGCTTTGTGGTTTTCGGCGTCGAGGTACCAGGGCGGATCGGTGGGCAGTATCATCAGATCGCCCATGGAAGAGGGTGTCAGCATGAAGTTGCCCGCCTCGTCCTGCTGCCACTGGAGCTCCACACTTAGCGGTTCGCCACGGGAAAACGGACAGCTGTCGGGCTTTTCCCAGACCAGCCGCCCGGTCTCCAGTGCCGACGCCAGAAAGCGCGCGCCGGCCATGCCGGAGACAACGGGCGAGGAACGGTGAGAGCCCGGCAGCCGCTGAATCCAGAGCAGCGGTTCGATGTCCGGCTTCTGAATGTACTTGGGCGGCTGCTGTTCCAGGTCATGGCGTTGCCAGGGGCTAACTTCCTGGCTCTTCCCCAGCCTGCCGCTCTTGAGAACCCGTATCCGGCGGCAGGAAACATAAACATTGCCGGATACGCTATCCGCATTCAGCACAAATACCAGCCCGATGTCACGTGACGCAGCTTCCTTCAGTTCCCGGAATTCCCGAAGCCATTGCTGGAAGTGGATGCCAAGCTGCTCGTCCCGGGATAGCGTTGGTTTGACCCGCGGGTCAGCCCTTTCGTTGGCTGTCAGCAGAACTGCCACCGCATGCTTGCAGAACACGCCCACCGGGCAGCTGCAGACCGCGTTCAGGGCCCAGGGCGTCATGGTATCCACCGTGACAACCGTGCGATATGACTGCCGACCACTCCCGGACACGGCGGCGTGAATATGATGAAGACTTGTTCCCGACCGGGTATCCGACAGCTCCGACACCCGGCCCTGCAGATAGTACCGATGCCCACGCTGATAGGTTGCGGACCCAAAAACGTCCTCAAGAACACCGGGCTGAAGATACATCTCAGAGGTCTCCCACTCTCTGGAAAGCCGCGACTTTACCAGATGACGTCCCCACCCGGAAATTGGGGTCAGACCCCATTTTTGTCCTTCGGTGGCCGGCCACGGCGGCGGGGTCGCTGGGGAAGGCCGTACTGCTGCTCGAGGCGTTTGCGGAAGGCCTCGGAACCCAGAGCGTAGCCGGTTTTCATGCACTGGCGTACTTCCTGGAGTTCCCCCTCTGCGGGTGTCTGTTCAAACAACTGGTGATAGGCCCTGATGCGTTCGGCAGGGGTAGGGCCCAGCCGCAGATACTCCTCGTGGGGTGTGTGCAGCGCCGAGTCCCGACCGCGACCATGGCACTGGAAACTGGACCACACATACTGCTCCGGCAAGCGGACCATCCCCGCCCGCACCGGGTTGAGTTCAATATATCGCTGGCAGGACAGCAGGTAACGTTCCGATTCCACCATGAAGGATTTAAATCGCCCCTCCCAAAGCCCGCCGGTACGTTCGTGGCGGTGGTTGAAATACCGAACATAGCGACGGCCAACAGACTGCATCATGCGTGACAGGGCCGGCTCCGCAAGTGGGGTGCAAAGAAGGTGGATGTGATTCGTCATCAGCACCCAGGCGTGAACAAGCACCTGGTGCTCTTCGGCGTATTCAGCCAGCAGACGAGAGTAAAAGCCCTTGTCCAGCTCATCAAAAAAGCAGAACTGACGGTTCACCCCACGCTGAATCACATGCTGGGGTACACCGGCGGGACAAAAGCGCGGCGCTCGGGGCATGTTGGTCTCCTTCCCTGAAAATGGGGTCAGACCCCAATTTCCTGTTCTCCATGAAGTCCCGAACCTAGCCAAAACGGTAAGTACCGTCAAGGCTTGAAATTGGGGTCTGACCCCAATTCAGGGACCGGGACAAATTCGGGGCACGAAGTGGTATCGTTGTCGGTGTGGCAGTGGGAACCCCGTCAAAAACGGGGTCTGACCCCAATTTCAGTTAATCAGGAAGCGCAATGAACTACGAATCGTTACTGGACAAACTCCTCGAAATCGCCGACAGCGCCAGCGAAAAAGTCATGGCAATCTACCAGACCGATTTCCAGGTGGAGACCAAGGAAGACAACAGCCCCATCACCGAGGCTGATATCGCCAGTCATCACGCCATCGTGGATGGCCTCAAGGCGTTGACGCCCGACATTCCGATCCTCTCCGAGGAATCCGCCAACGCCCCCTGGGAAGAGCGTAAAAGCTGGGACCGCTTCTGGCTGGTGGATCCCATCGATGGCACCAAGGAGTTCACCAACCGCACCGGTGAGTTCACCGTCAACATCGCGCTTATTGAAAACGGCGAACCGGTGATGGGTGTGGTGACAGCCCCGGCGCTGAATGAAGCCTACTGGGGCATTAAGGGGCAGGGCGCCTGGAAGCGGGAGGCCGACGGCAGCACCCGCAAGCTCCAGGTGGTCAATCCGCCTGAGGCCATACGCGCGGTGGCCAGCAAGAGCCACCTGAACCAGGAAACCAGTAACTTTATCAATCAGCTGGGCAACCATGAACTGGTGCAGGCCGGCAGCAGCCTCAAGTTCTGCCGCATTGCCGAAGGTGAAGCCGACATCTACCCACGTCTGGGCCCCACCTGCGAATGGGATACAGGTGCCGCCCACGCGGTTCTGGTTGCAGCCGGGGGCAAGGTCACCCAGCTGGATGGCACGCCGCTGGCCTACGGCAAGGAAGACGTGCTGAACCCGAATTTTGTCGCGTCCGGCGCCTGGTACAACGGCTGATGTAGAACCGAGCCCCCCAGCCGCGCAATCGGGGCAGTGAAGCCCGAAATTGGGGTCAGACCCCAATTTCGAGGCAAGGGGCGGGAGAGCTTGGCCAGGCCTACGGTCTGTAAAACCCTGTAACCCTATTTTTCGTTTAATTACATGAAATTAAATCGCCAAAAAAATGGCAGATTGGCGATCGTAAACACGAGTTCCATAACAGTTTTAAACAGCCATGGGCCCTAGGATAGAACCTCGCAAATTCGTACCGAGGTGCTCCCATGGTTGTCGCCAAACTCCCCACGCTTTTCCTCATCGCCCTTCTTTCAGCACTGTTGAGTGCCTGCGGTGGTGGCGGAGGCAGTGATAGTGGCAGCTCCCAGTCTGGTTCGAGCAGTTCTAACGATACCAGCGATACCGAAGAGTCCATACAGATTTCCGGTTACGCAATCAAGGGTGTGGTCTCTCAGGGCATTATCACCGCCTGGGGCGTCGAGCCCGATGGCTCCCTCGTCCAGCTGGGCGAGCCTGCGCGCACCAGCGAAACCGGCTTCTATGACCTGAGTTTCTCGACCGACAGCGACCTCATCAAGCTGGAGCTGACCAGCGACGGCAACACCCGTATGCGCTGTGACGCCGTCGATGGCTGCCGGGACTATTCAGGCTCTGATACCGCTGCCTTCGGCGAAGACTTCTGGCCCGGGCCCAACCTGCAGCTGGAAACCATCGTCGCCATCAACGACAAGGTGGAGCAGCCCCAGGGGCACCTGACACCGCTCACCAGCCTGAGCACCACCCTGTTTGAAGTCATGGGCACCACAACTGGCTGGGACGGGTTCCAGCAGGCGCAGCAGGAAGTAGAGGCCAGGTTTGGCCTGCAGCCAGGGGCCGTGGCAGTGACCCCCGTGGACATCACCCGAGAACTGCCAAGCGGCCTGACCGACGCGGAACTGGAGTCCGCACTGGTCAATTCCGCCTTCATGGGGCTGGCGGCGCAATTCCCGATGGAAGGCGTTCAGGGGGCAATCGACAGCTACCGGGACCAGTTGTTGACCACTGGTGAGATTGCCAGCGAAGAAGTCGGTGGCCAGCCAGGCAGCGACAGCATTCGGGAATACGCGGCCATCCACGCCTACACGCTCGCAGACAGCCAGGACCAGGCCATGGCCGACACCCTGTTATCCGCGGCAGATCGCCTGTATGAAATGCCGGATGATACCCAGCAGCCCGCAACAGAGCCGGAAGAAACACCCACCGCCGACAGCGACCAAACAGCACCAGCGCCGGAACCCGAATCAGATTTGCAAACCGATCCCGAACCGGCCCCCGAGCCAGCTCCGGAACCCGAATCAGACCTGCAGACCGATCCCGAGCCGGCTCCCCAGCCAGCGCCGGAAACTGAGCCAACAACCAGCACCGCCACACTCACCTGGCAGGCACCGGGAACCCGCGAGGATGGCACAGGCATGTCCATGGGCGAAATCGACCAGTACATTGTCCGCTACGGCACCCAGCCCGAGATTGCGGATATGACCAACGAAGTGGTCGTCGAAGACGGGCAGACCATGGAGCATGAAATCACAGACCTGGGTGAGGGCACCTGGTACTTCGCCATGCGCACCGTCGACCAGAACGGCCTGCAAAGCAACTGGTCGGAAATCGCCAGTAAGTCGATTACCCGGTAAACCCGGAAATTGGGGTCTGACCCCGATTTTTATAAGCCACCGCTCGATGGATCGAATGCGTTGGGTGGCTATAAGGGTAACCAGGGACCACGCGGGCTGTTCTATGAAATCCATCACGGCAATGCCCCAACAAAAGCGGACAATGGCCGTCCGGACTGATATTTCACTGGCAAGGAGCCACGCTCATGGAATGCCCCTCGATTACCAACCTAACGCTTGGCAAACGCGACGTCGAAACGCTGGAACAGATTCGCAAGAAAATTCGCAACATGGACATGATTTCGATGATCCTGCCTGCCGGGGCCATGATGAATATCTTTATGAAGAACAACACGGTCGGTGCAGCCTACAATATCTCAACTTTTGAGTGGCAGGGCTTCGCCAACGCAATGGCTAATATCCCATCTGTGAAACGCGGGTTTATACAAAGGGCAGCGGGCCTCAGGGCGATGGAAGAGAGCATCACCTATCAGCAAAAACAGTTCTGGAGGGCTGTTTACTATGGGTGTGACGTGGAGGAAGCCTTGTGAGAGGGACCAAAACCATTCTGTCGTTGGCCCTTATGGCCTTCACTGGTACCGCGTTTTCCGACGACGCCTACCATGCCTACTTCATGGACACGTTTGCCGCCTATGGTGAATCGGTAGAACGCTGTCAGGCCCTGCGTGATGACGCAGGTGCACCCCCTCAGGAGCTCGTGGAAGAAATCAAAGGGAAAGACAGTCATCATTTGCGAGTGTTCCTCATATATCATGAGTTTGCCCGCCAGGATGAATGTACTGCTGAGGAAACAGCCGCCATGCTATACGCACTTGGAGCCCTCCCCAAAGTTGACGATGTCCCGCCCGAAACGCGACAAGCCGTAGAGGCTTTGAGTGAAAACATGTTCAGCGGTGAGCGCCTGGAAATGGAGATGCGATATCGCGACCTGCCCTCGGGTTTCAGGGAAAAGCTGGAAGCTGAAAGCTGGTTCCATACCCCCTTCAGTGCCTTCGAGGTGCTTGAAGCGGCGGAGGCGGCTGACTAGGCCGATAACCCAGGTAGAATTGAGCGAACCGCAAGTTCTTTGACCCCGATTTTCTCGTCCTCTGCTTGTTCTCTGGATCGCGCAGCGGCAGGCTTTCAATATTGACAAAAATTGGCAATAATTGGCATGCAGGTAACGCAAAGTGAGGTGCCCATGGCCACAATGAATGTATCGCTGCCGGAACCAATGAAGGACTGGGTTGAGTCCCAGACCAGAACAGGCCGGTATGCCAACACCAGCGATTATGTGAGAGATCTGATCAGAAAAGACCAGGACCGTGCTGAAAAAATCGCACATATGCAACAACTGGTCAGCGAGGGGCTCGACAGTGGCGAGGGGGCTCGAACGATGGACCAACTGCGTGAAGATGCCCTCACAAATCCTCAGGCCGACTCTTCACCACCTGCTGCTTCTGCACGAAAAATTGGGGTCTGACCCCAATGTCGTTATTCGTTAAATCAGATAGCGGTGCTGATTATCCGGGTTTTCCACCTGGATTTTGTTGAGACAAGACATCCGTAACCACGGAGCTCACTGGCAGAAACCTTCTTTTTTGTCGACTTGAGCACTTTTTTAAGCCAACCCTTGGCCAGCGTGCCGCTTCCTCCAAGCAGGTCCTTGGCCAGTTTCCGCATGTTCTCGTTACATGAGGCGTTTGCCTCGATCATCTGTTCAACGACGGCAACCGTTTCCTCGTTGAATCCGCTCTTGTAGTTTCGAACGGCCTGGTCTTCACCAATAACGGCGAAAATCATCTCAAGCAGATAGTCCTTTTCATTAGCGCTCAGCATTTAATCCTCCATTGATCAGTGACGTGAACTCTTCCCTGGTAGCCCCAAGGGCATGCACCATCAGAATGTGGTCATCAAAATCTGTTTTGACGACATACCCGAGACACGCGCCATTACCGCAAATGGTATAGGCCGTGAACTCCCCAGTCGTCTCCTGATTCGGCTTGCGATCCCCGTAGGTGTGGCGAATCTCGCTGGCTGAATTTTCGAAAAGCCTGGCGTCCTCTGGCTCCAGTGATTCCAGTGGCCTAAGGCCAAAAAGGAATGCCGGATAATCTGTCATGGAAACATTATCAGAAAGGCCCTCCGAGGCATTCGAGATAACCCGTCCGGACACGAGGTAACCATCGCCGGTTTTCAGCGACAGCTCTTCAGTCGAAAAGATCGTGGCGTCAGACAGGGCTGACAGCGGTACAGCCAGTGAGAACTCACTGCTATAAGAGAGCTTCAGGTGATCGCTGCTGGCGCACCCCTGAATGAGAAATACCGTGGCAGCAAGAAACACTATGCGGACTGGAATGCCAAGTTTCACCACTGAGAACTCCTTTTCAGTTGTCTTATTCCCTTGGGACCGTCAAATTACCGCATCGGCCACTGGAAAGAATATATGCAGTTCACAAATCCCCAAGCCGAACCTTGACCGCCTGCTGCTTCTGCATAAACGAAATCAGCACAATGGCCCGCTCATCCCCGTCATAGGCCTGGAATATCCCCTCAATGCCCCGGAAGGGCCCGTCCTGAATCTGCACCGCCTCGCCCTTGCGCAGGCCGCCCTGTTCCTCAACCGCCGTCAGGCCATCGTAGATGTACTCGATCACCTCATCGGGAATGGCCGCGGGTTTGCCGCCAAAAGCCACCACCCGCAACACCCCACGGGTCGAGCGCAGCTTGCCCCAGAGCGGGTCAGACTCTTCTATATTGATAAACAGATAACCGGGAAACAGCGGCTCCAGGCGCATGGTGCGCTTGCCGGCGCGGATGTGCTCCACCGTCACCTTGGGATAAAAGCAGCGGGCGTCCTGGTTCTGCAGGTTGGCCTGTGCCCGGTCCCCCTGGGCGGGTTTGTGTTGGATGGCGTACCAGGGCATTGGGATGGTCCTTGCGATCGTTTGTATAGAGCAATAGGCAGAAATTGGGGTCAGACCCCAATTTTTTGCCAGAGGGTGCGTCACCAGTAAAACCAATGCAAGGCCGGTCACGGCTTTCTGGCCAACTGCTCACCGAACTGGCGAAAATCCTGGGCTAAGGTTATCATCGCCAAGGTCAAATGTGATTGTGTACAGGTGACCGAAGCATGCGATTAACCACCAGAGAGATCATTGCTATTAAAGCAGCAGTTCAATCTGTCTTTGGAGAGGACGCGGAGGTTTCGCTGTTCGGTTCGCGTGTCGATGACAGGGCGCGAGGCGGGGATATCGATCTTCTGGTGTAGTGGCCTAAAACACTTGACCACTACACACAATCTTATTGGTTAACGCCGGGCGATCGAAAGCGTTTCAACCTATGAAGCGCCATGTTCGGCTACTGGAGGAGCGTTTTAGCGATGAAATCAGACAAATCTTCGGAATCCACACAACCGCTCTCACCGCAAATGAAGCAGGCTACCTTGTTGGCTTCCGAACAGCTGACGAGATCAGAAATCGACTTGCTAAGGCAGAAAAAGAAACGCATCTCCGCCTCTTATCAAAAGGTTGTTGAGGAGCGTATCAAGCAGCGCATCGCCTGAGCACTAGTTGCACCGCAAATAGCAGGGTTACAGACCCTTGGGCTTCGCATCCTGCTCACCGTGGAAGGCCAGCCAACACGAACACGTGAAAGTGTTCCACTACCTGGCCCGCAACGCTTGCTCGGCGATTGCTATATCCGGTAACGACTTGCTCCTGAAGATCACCCACCCAACACCCCACGGGTAGACCGCAGCTTGCCCCACAGCGGGTCAGATTCTTCTATATTGATAAACAGATAACCGGGAAACAGCGGCTCGAGGCGCCTGGTGCGCTTGCCGGCGCGGATGTGCTCCACCGTCACCTTGGGGTAAAAGCAGCGGGCGTCCTGGTTCTGCAGGTTGGCCAGTGCCCGGTCCCCTTGGGCGGGTTTGTGTTGGATGGCGTACCAGGGCATGGGAACCTTCCTTGTGCGTTTAACGTCAGCATAACCAGAAGGGGCCCGTCAGTGAATCGCAGGGCCACGAAAGGGCGCAAAGGGTACATTCCAATACATAAAAAACAAATGCAATTCCGAACCATTGGCAACACTTAACCAAAAGACACACAGAAAGTCCGTCTTTGGACCTAAGGGCCCTTGCCGTGAACATTTGATGACGTAGAATTGCATCACATTTTCCGGGCCCAGTCCGTCGGGCCGATCTTCGTTTTCAACCCCGCCAGTTTGACACGAATATCTGCGCGCCGCGTCCCGGTTTGACAGCACGGACTATTGCCAGAAAGCACTGTTGACGGGTCGGTGGGGCGGTAGCGTGTTTGTCTGTGCAGAATTCGACATACATTCAGGTTGCAGGAACGGTTAATGAAAACGCTATGTGTTTTTGGTACCCGGCCAGAGGCCATCAAAATGGCGCCCCTGGTCAAGGCGCTGGGCGAGGACCAGCGCTTCGAATCACGCGTATGCGTCACGGGCCAGCACCGTGAGATGCTGGACCAGGTACTGGACCTTTTCCAGATAATTCCCGACCATGACCTGAACATCATGAAGCCCGGCCAGGATCTCACCGATGTAACCTGCGCCATCCTGCAGGGCCTGAGAGAGGTGCTGGCACAAGAAAAGCCCGACATTGTTCTGGTCCATGGCGATACAGCAACCACCCTGGCAACCTCCCTGGCAGCCTATTACCAGCAGATCCCGGTAGGGCACGTAGAAGCAGGCCTGCGCACGGGCAACCTGTATTCCCCCTGGCCGGAAGAAGCCAACCGCAAGCTCACCGGCAGCCTGGCCGCTTTGCACTTTGCGCCGACAGAGACCTCCAAAGCCAACCTGGTCAAAGAGAGCATTGCGGATGCGGGCATTGTGGTGACGGGCAATACCGTTATTGATGCCCTGTTGGACGTGGTGCAAAAGCTGGACCGCGACCAGGAACTGCAGCAGTCCCTGACGTCCCGTTTTCCGTTTCTGCGTGAAGATGCCAAAATGGTCCTCATTACCGGCCACCGTCGGGAAAGCTTCGGCGGCGGGTTTGAGCGCATCTGCGAAGCCATCGCCAGAGTCGCTGCGGACAACCCGGGCGTGGACCTGCTCTACCCGGTACACCTGAACCCCAACGTGAGAGAGCCGGTGCACCGCCTGCTCGACTCCCTGGATAACGTGCACCTGGTCGAGCCCACCGACTACCTGCCGTTTGTCTACCTGATGAACCGGGCTTCGGTTATCCTGACGGACTCCGGTGGCATCCAGGAAGAGGCCCCTTCCCTGGGTAAGCCGGTACTGGTGATGCGTGAGACCACCGAGCGCCCGGAAGCCGTTGAAGCCGGCACTGTAAAACTGGTGGGTACCCGGGTAGACACTATTGTTAATGAATTGTCCCTGCTGCTGAATAACGATGCCGCCTACAAGGCCATGAGCTTTGCCCACAACCCTTATGGGGATGGCAAGGCCTGCAGCCGCATTCTCGATGCCCTCGAAACCTATAACGCTAACTGAACAATAAACCGCTGGACTGAAAGCCCTTATGGAATTCAACACCATTTCTATGATCGGCCTGGGTTACATTGGCCTGCCGACCGCCGCCGTTATTGCCTCCCGCCGCAAGAACGTCATCGGCGTGGATATCAACCAACACGCCGTGGACACCATTAACCGGGGTGATATCCACATTGTTGAGCCGGAGCTGGATATCATCGTTCACTCCGCAGTCAAGGAAGGCTACCTGCGGGCAACCACGACTCCGGAACCGGCCGATGCCTTCCTGATTGCGGTACCGACGCCTTTCAAGGCCGAGAATGGCAATGACCACGTACCGGATCTGACCTACATAGAATCAGCCAGCAAGGCCATCGCCCCGGTGCTGGAAAAGGGCAACCTGGTGATCCTCGAGTCCACCTCACCGGTCGGCGCTACCGAACAGATGGCAAAATGGTTGGCCGAAGCCCGGCCGGACCTGACCTTCCCCCAGACCCAAGGCGAAGAATCCGACATCCGCATCGCCCACTGCCCGGAGCGGGTCCTGCCCGGCCACGTGGTGCGGGAACTGGTGGAGAACGACCGCGTAATCGGTGGTATGACACCCCGGTGTTCAGAGGTGGCCGCATCGCTTTATCGCTTTTTTGTGGATGGGGAGTGCATCACCACCACCGCCCGTACCGCCGAAATGGCCAAGTTGACAGAAAACAGCTTCCGCGATGTGAACATTGCCTTTGCCAACGAGCTGTCCATTATCTGCGATAAGATTGATATCAGCGTGTGGGAGCTGATCCGGCTGGCCAACCGCCACCCTCGAGTAAACATCCTGCAGCCGGGGCCCGGCGTCGGCGGACACTGTATTGCCGTGGACCCCTGGTTTATCGTCAGCGAAACACCGGAGGAGGCAAGGCTGATCCGCACCGCGCGGGAAGTGAATGACGGCAAGCCGGAGTGGGTGCTGGAGAAGGTTCAGCAAGAAGTCGGCAAGTTCCTGACGGCACACCCGGACAAAACCGCCAGAGACGTCACCATTGCCTGCTTCGGCCTGGCATTCAAGCCGGATATTGATGATTTGCGGGAAAGCCCGGCGCTGAAGATCGTTGAGCGACTAGCATCGATTCATCCGGGCAATTTGGCAATTGTCGAGCCAAACATTGAAGTTTTGCCGGAAAAATTAAGGTCAAATGCAGAACTTCGATCTGCATCAACAGCCATTGCTCAAGCAGATATACTATTGTTGTTAGTGGACCACAGAGAATTTAAGAAACTCTCTATTAGAGATACAGGCCCTAGATTAATCGTCGATACGCGGGGTATTTGGTGATTCGCTAAATTTCAGCCACAAAAATTCTATTCTAAATATATCAACTCGTTAAACTGCAAGGAATAAGCTTTGCTATGGGTGTCTTTGATGAAGATAAGTCAGACTTTGATGTTGCTGGCTACTGGGAACAGCGATATAAATCTGGCCGCAATAGTGGGTCGGGCTCCTATGGCCGTTTAGCGAAATTCAAAGCCGACTACATTAATGGCCTAATCGATAGGTTCTCAATAAAAAATGTAGTAGAGCTGGGTTGTGGTGACGGTAACCAGCTATCAATAATAGACTATCCGAGCTATGTCGGTCTGGATATTAGTAAAACTATCGTAGATTCATGTAATGAAAAATTCGAAGAAGACAAGTCTAAAGAATTTTTTTTATACGATCCTGAAAGTTACGATGTTGAGTATTTTAGGCGTGAGTTAGCAATTTCGTTAGACGTGATTTACCATTTGTCCAATGACGAAATATATTTCGCTTACCTAAACCATCTTTTTCAATCTGCTAGCCGTTTTGTTGTTATTTACAGTAATTCTCAGTCCTTGTATCGCAGTGGAGTGAATGAAGGAGCTCAATATATCCGTTTTAGAGACTTTAATGACGATGTTGAGCGACTTTTTCCTGACTGGAAATTGATTGAAGTGGAACCGAATTTTTATCCATATAATCCGTCACTTCCTGATGAAACGTCGATTGCCGATTTTTATGTCTACGCTTTAAAGTTGAGCGAAGGTAAAAAAGCCAGCTGGGAAAAAAGAGATGAGCTATACCTCACGGTTAGGAAGCTGCTAAATAAGGCTAGCGTTTCAGATGAGCAAAGCCAATTAATCTTGGATATTTGCAAAGAAAACCGTGGAGTTTCTAGAAACAACGCAAGCCAAATAATTGAAAGACTTGATGAAATTGAAAGGAAGCAGATTGACCAGTGCTTCGAACGATATGAATGTTTGCTGAAAGATTTTATTACTTTAGAAGGCCAACTGCGACGAGAGCTTGAAAATAAACACCTATTAAATCAGGAGATTCAGGGAAAATCCTCAGAAATCGAGGGTCTTGTTCGGAGCCATATCAGTGAAACAAAAAACCTTGTCAGAAGGCAGGAATCTGAAATTGAGGCTCTCACTCTTAAGTATGAAATAAAAATATCGAACCTTAAATCTGATGTACGGACAGTAGAAACGGAATTAACTCGGCTGCGACACTCTATTCGTTACCAAATTGGCTATCATTTTGCTAGGGCGGGAAAGTCCTGGCGTGGTGCATTTGCGCTTCCTATTGCCTTGTTACGGATCGTCAAACGTAGGGTAATAGAGAAAAGAAAAAAATTAACTGAGGTAAAAGCAGATACAAAGACAGCTAAGCCTCATCTGCCGGCTAGAGCGAGTCAGGAGTCTAATCTTCATGACCAATTTTTCCAATTTATGGCGAAACGAACAGCGAATCAGACCCTGAAAGCACGGGCAATCATTTACGGTGACGTGAGTCCTAACGTGCTGGACGGTTCATCAATCTGGCTCACATCTATTGCCAACATTGTGTCCTCTGACCGCCCGACGATACTGCTTCTTAAAGACAATATAGCTAATCAGAAAGTCGTATTGAACTTGGTTAAAAGTGATAATTTGATTGTTGTTGAGCCGAAGGAAATAGGTTTTGACGCACCGCTTACGCCAGAGCAAGCAGCACAGGCCTTGTCAGTTATGTATTCACACTGCCCTCGAATTACAGCAGTAATTACCAGGGGGGTCGATATTGGGTATGAGGTCCAAAAGCGGAAAGAATTTTCAGGAGTCCTCTATCCTTACCTAACTGATTTTTATGAGGTAACTGAAGATGGTTTGTCGTTGGTGGATTCGAAAGTAAGAAAGTTAAAGGAAGTTGCCTTAAACGCAAAGGCCATTTTATTTCAAACTGACGAAATTCACAGAAAAATCGAAGAAACAGTAGGATATAAAGTTGACGGATGTAAATTGCCGCCTACGATACCAGATGACATTGGACAGTATTCCTTGACAAGTACGGATGATAATACGATTCATATCGGGTATGCCGGAAAAATTCAGCCAAACTGGGGTGTTGAAGAGCTCATAGAGGAAGTCCGCAAGCTTGTTTTACAAGGCTATGAGATCAAGCTGCATATAGCAACTGGCAAAATCCACGAAAGCAAGAACGGGAGCTCTGGGTTTATTGAAAGAGTAAAAGAACTCTTGGGCCAAGAGTTTGTCCGGCTGTATGAGGATCTTCCTAGGAATGAGGCTCTAGCTCTCGTGTCCAAGATGGATTTGGTTTGGTGTTATAGAGATCCGAATTTGGAAGACTCCACTCTTGAGCTGTCTACCAAGTTGGTGGAAACTGCAGCACTTGGCAAACCATGTGTAGCTTATGCATCAAAAATCAACAAGGGTTTTTTAGGATCGGATTACCCGTTCTTAATTGAAAGTTTGGGCGAAGTCTCTGGCATTATTGCCAGCTTTCGCCAACTAAAAAAAGCGGTTAAGAAAGAGTTGGAGGTTTTGTCAAACTACGTGATAGAGAATTACTCTTTCTCGGGGTTAAGGAGTACTGTCGTCGAAAAGCTCGACGAGGATAACGGCGAAGTGTTTTTTGGAAAGAAAATTGTTATTTGCGGCCATGACCTCAAGTTCATCTATCCCTACATCACACACCTTAGGCGGCAGGGAGCTGATGTTGGAATAGATCCATGGGAGTGGGGATCGACCATGAGTCCGAGTGTTAGCCAATATTACGCTTCTTGGGCAGACTACATTTTCTGCGAGTGGGGGCTCGCCAATGCGGTTTGGCACAGCGAGCATAAAAAAGACGGAAAAAAACTCTTTGTAAGAGTCCATGCTCAAGAAGTCCGCAAAAAAGCTGAAAAATTTGGTCACCAAATTACATCCTCAAATGTCGATAAGTTCATTTTTGTTTCTAGCTTTATTAGCGAACAGGCTATAGATCTATTTGGTTGGCCTGAATCTAAGAGTGTTGTTATACCCAATTCCGTCAAGAGTAACCGGTTTTATAAGCCCAGGTCTCCAGTTGAGCCGATTCTAGGTATGGTTGGTATTGTTCCGACAAGCAAACGTCTCGATCGTGCCTTGGACTTGCTTTCTGCCTTGAACCAACGAGGATTGAACGCGAAGTTGTACATTAAGGGAGCCCGCCCTGAAGATCTAACTTTCATGAAAGCTCCCGGTCGAAAAGATGAACTAGAGTATTATAACGAGCTATATAGGCGGATCGAACGGGATCCTTTACTGAATGGTAACGTTTTTTTTGACGGTTGGGGGAATGATGTTGAGCAATGGTATCGAAAGATTCATTTTATTCTTTCTCCGAGTGATAACGAATCGTTTCATTACGCCTTGGCCGATGGTGTGATGGCAGGGGCAATTCCCGTTGTTTGGCCTTGGGTAGGAGCAGAACAGACCTATTGTACATCGTGGTTAGTAAAGGACATTGATGAAGCAACTAGCTATGTTGAGAGATTCTTGCAGGAAGACGAGGAAGTCGTCAATCGCTTTTTGGTCCAAGCAAAGCAACTTATGCATGAAAGGTATTTTCAGGATAAGATATTCTCTACTTTGGATGGGCTTATGAAAATCGAGGAGAGAAAGAATTATGAAGAATAAAGGCGTATTTGCAGTAGTAGGGATGCCATATAGCGGGTCGACCCTGTTGAGCTTTATTGTTGGCTCGAACCCAAAAGTTTATAACGGCGCGGACCTGCATTATCTGAATCCAAGGAAGAGAGGCATGTGCTCTTTACATAAAGAGTCTTGTGATGTATTAACTCAAGAAGCACTTGAGGATATATACTCTTGCTATCATGACTGCGACGAATGGTACGATTCTATTTCTAACGCTGTCGAGCGGCCATATATATTTGACGCAAGTAAGCAGCTTTCGTTCTTTCAGCAAGTGCTGCCTAAAACCAATAAACCAATGGTGGTTATAGCCCTGAGTAAGCACCCCATGAGAGCGATTTCATCAGATCTCTTCAATCGATTGTTCGATCGGCAATTAAAAATCAAGAATTTAAGCGATATCAAACTATATATTAACGAAAATGAGCAAGAGGTTCGTGGTTTTATTGAGAAAAGAATAGATGCAATATTGCAAGATGTGGAGGACAGACGTAATCTTTTAGATGATATTTCAACTAAAAGTAATATTTTAAAGATTATCGATGTGAAGTACGAGGATTATATTGAAGTTCCGGATCAGGTTATTCCTTCGGTAATGGAGCCGTTTGGTTTGGATTATGATGATTCATTCTTAGACTATCGTAAATTTAACCACCACCCAATCACTGGAAATATGGCTCCTATATGGAAGGTCAAGGGAGAAGGGAAGAAAGTGGCCACTGATGGCAAAAATTTCAGAAAAGATTTTTACATGAAAAACGATTCATCAATAGTTGTAGATAATAAATATAAAGAGCTTCTGTCCGAGAGGAATGTTAGGTGGATTGAATCGCTCCCACGCTATCGAAAACTTATCAAAATTCTCGATTACCAACCAATGTTGTCTGAAGGCGTCTGGCAAAAACTCAGGGATTTTCTGGTTAAGGGATGATAGTGTTCTCACGTTTAATTGAAAAACTTCGCAAAGAGCGTACACCGGACCGCACCGGTGTTTTTATTACGAATTCAGTGGAAACAAAACCCGCCCTAGATAGAGAAATAGATGAGTATTCTCGCGTTTACGAAAACAAGGTAGAAAAAATTCTTTCGGGAGCGCAGCTTGCTTGGCTAGACGCTCTTTTCATGCCGGCACCTGGGTTCCCGGAAGTGCCGGTACTTCTTCACAAGGAAGATTTGCTTTTTCCTAATGGGTCTCTAGATGGAGACGTTGTTGCCTTAAGATTGGACCTATTTTTGTCTGAGCCGACCGAATTTTTAGGAATCATAGAAATAGCTGGTTTGGAACTGAAGGTAGCGGCGGCGAATGGAAAGGTGCGGATTGAGTGTGCCGGTCAATCTCTCGTACAGGAGATCCTAACTAAAAATGGCCACTTCTCTTTTTCTGTACTAAAAAACAGCTCGAATGTATTAATCTGGGTAACTGGTAGAAAAAGCTTGGCCCTTAGCTTGAAGCCCAATACTGATCAAAGAGTAGGGGATTTTTTCCTGTGCAGAAAAGCTGGCGTTCTGGGCTTTGTGGGATTTCAGTGTTGGTCTGAGAATGGCAGCATATTTAGGTTTGGGGACGTGTTTGAGGAACCTTCTGAAAGCCTTTTGGTGAAGAGCTCTCCGTTTTGGGTAAGACAGTGGGAAGAGCGCGCTCGAAAACTATGGCATCTATCAATAGCGATTCGAACGTGTGCTGATATTAATCAGCGAAAGGGTGGCGCCGGATCTGTGCTGCTCTCTAAGAATATGTATTCCATGGTTGTCCTGATATTTTTGGCTACAGGATCGTTCCCTTTCTGGCGGCCGGCAGAATCCGAGCATCCTCGCCCAATGAACTGGGAGCGTGGGAATTGGGCAAGTGGCTTTTTGTGCGGAGCGTATGGCATAGCGGTGAGGCTATTAAAAGAGGCCCGACAAACTCATTTAGATCGAACAGCCGTTCTTGGTTCAGCTTTGAATAAGGGAAGCAAATGGTTGGCGACCGAAAGGGCGGTACCCTTAGCTACCTGTGATTTTCCTCCAGTGGCCCATTGGGCAAAAAGGAGCACAAACCATGGCATTGTTATTCTTGCATCTGCGTTGGTCGGCCTTAAAGAGGTTAACTCCGTTTTCCCATCACCGAGTTTGGAAGGGCATATCCAGAAGCTGGATGACGAGTTCTGGTTGCTAATCAATGAATCGTTTAAAGGTGGTCTTTACCTGGAGGGTGTTCGCTACGCGCAGTTCTCGTTACAAGAGGCGGTAGCTTACATCCTCTATGATTACAACTGCACTACGGAGACCTTTCATGACTACATCAAGGAAAGGTGTAGTGAGCTTTTCAGAGCTGCGGACTTTCTTATGTCAGCGACATACCCTGGTTCTGAGGTCCCATTGGTTAGCTGGGGCGACTGCCCGGTTCTCCCTTGGAAGCGATCTGTGCTCAATTTCGTTGATGGCTTAAATAATACAGGTCCAAGTATCAGGAAAAGGGTTTTTAGCGATTATCCAAAATGCACACTTTTCCCGAACATAGCTGATGAGATATTAAAAACCGAACCACTAACGTTACCTACGCAAATGATTGTCGCCTGCTCGGCGAAAAATCGAGATATGAGTTCCAGTTCCGTCTATAGTTTTGGCAACTCGATTGCAAAAATTGAACAGGAGGACTATAAAGGAACTGCTTATGGTTGGCAGCTATATGCTACCGCGACACCGGTCCATTTGACTCATAACAAAGACCACGACACAGGTAATTTTGTATGGGCTGCAGCCGGCAGATTGCTGGTAGGTGAGAGCGCTGGAAGAGGGGCTTTATGCCATAGCGTACCTGGAATAAAGGGCCGGATGTTACTTAGCCGGAGGGATGAATACTCATGCTATGGCGCAATCTCTAATGGAGATCTAGTCGATCGTCACTATAAAGGATCTTTGGACGTTAAGGAGGTTAGTCCCTTCGTAAAAATCATTACTGCTTTGTCTCCTGATGGACTGTTATTTGAGGATGGAGTCGCCCAGTTGAAGTCTTTCAGGCGCGACTGGATTGTTATCGGTGAACATAACCCTCTTCTTTTAGTTGTAACCCGTGCACATGTCCCCAGTGCGAAATGTTATTTGGCGTTCGTTTGCCCTTGGGGCGTCGACGTAGGATTAGAAGGTTGCAATGGACAGCTAGCAAGTGGAGAAGGGGAAATTGAATCGCTTGTTGCACCCACAGCATTTAAAAAGGTAGCGAAGACAGATCACTGCCAAGCCGAAAGGGTTGTGGAAGACTGGGAAGGCCAAGAAAGAATTTTGAGTGTTGTGAAGCTCGATAGCTTTTCAGGTTTCCATTGCCACTACATGAAAGGCATTGATGTTAACACGATCTATGTCGAAGGAAATGGGCGGAACGCCAAGATCCTAATTCCGGATACGGGCGGTATAATGGTAACGGAATCATTCTGAAATGAAGAATCGCGTTAAATCAGCATTCCTTTTAATTAAAAAGTTCGTAGGCGCTTTCGCTTACCGCATAGTTTGGAGGCGCTTTTCCCCATTTGGTGTTCTTTCGGTCACAGTTAAGCATAGGCTACACCTTCCTTATTCAAATTTCCCTTGGGCTAGGTGGAAGGTGTTTGGATACCATGCCGAAATTCATGGCGCTTACTTGTACGTCTCTGAGGATTCTGTCGGTATTAAGTCAAGGGGGACACTCTGTTTTTCTTGGTTTTTTTATAGCAAAGACTTTGAATACACCGTGGTGCCTTGGGAGGTAGATCACCGTGCCGCTAAATTTAAGAAGTCTGCAAACCATTATACTGTGCTTGGGTCTTTGGGATCGAACGTATTGTTTACAAATGAACAAAGTCTTTTTATTTCAGAAAGTCGTTTTCAGGGTAAGTGGACAAAGCTTTGTAACCTCCCATGGAAGCAGAAATATCGTTCTGACCGTAGCCTGTTACTAAACACACCCTCCGGTTGGTTTCTCCGGACTGATGGCGGTGTCGTATGGTCTCTAGATCTAAAAAAATGGGAGGTGGCTTTAGATTTAGGTGCGAGAGGAATGTTTCAACATCTCGATTTCTGGCATGATGTAAAAACAAATATCACTTACGTTTTTACCGGAGAATATACAACCGAGTCGGGCAGGCGTCATGGGGTTTACCGTGGCGCATATCGAGGCGAAGAAAGTTTGGGTTGGGAATGTATTTATGAGTTTCGATCAAGCGAAGAGGCGCCTCAACCTGGCCAAAACATAGCTGCGGCCCGGCACGTTCATGTCGTGGCAGTTGACCATCATAGCGGTCATCTCTTGGTTTCCACCGGGGATGCGGATCATGAATCGGCAATATACATATCTAGAGACCTTGGCCAATCTTTTCAGACATTATTTAGTGGTGATCAAAAATATCGTACGTTGATGTTAGTTTGCACTGATAGGTACATCTATTGGAATATGGATACTCATCTACAGGATCAGTGTGTATTCCGTGTAAGCAAAGAGAATGTTGAGCAGTTATTTAGGTCTGATATCCCGCGTAAATTGGAATTGTCTGATGTTGATGTCGTTGCGCGGCTTCCGTTTGGTGCTCAATGGTATGGAATTAAAGTAAAGGACTGGAAGGGCAAAGAGCAACTTATCATGAGTGCGGGCCCGGAAAGCCAAGTACCCGATACCGGAGAGAAACCGCATCGTGATTGGAACGCTCGTATATTTTGTTTCGATAAATTGGATAGTACAAATCCAGGCGTCAAGGAAATCGCCCTGTTCCCCCCCACGCCTGGGCTAAGAGGCAAGGATCGTATGTACTGTAGAGTGGATCCAAGATGTCAGGATGACCAACAGTTAATCTACTTTATGGGTCATAATTCCATTTATGACGGCTGCGTAACCGCGAGATTCAGAAGGATTGGGAATTGAACGGTAATGATAAAAGGTATAGGTATAGATAAGATATTGATTAGCTCCGCACGATTTTGGTGCTTGGCGTGATTCTTATCCACTTAGAAGTATCGTCTTTTAGCGGCGGCTAGGTAAGCGTAGCAGATTTTTGTTTGTGTTATCTGGTCATTTGATTTGGATTCTTGCCAGAAGAAAGCCTACATTTTTCGCTACAACCGTACCATTCGCTATGACTAGATGCCTCAATACCTCTTCAAAAGCACGATACGGCTTGGGATTATGCCAACTGTCGGCTCTTACACTACAATAACGAACGGACCAATATGGTACTTAGTTGGATCGTCCCTCGGCAGAGTTGGATCACCGCGCCCTGAGGCTTGGTTTTGAACCCCCCATAATAAATGGGGGTGCCGTCTCCAACGGCTGTCCTGTTTTAAATTGTTTTTGGCTCATAGTTAGCCTAAATTAAACAGATGAGATTTTAATGAAGGGGATGTTTCGAGAGTGGGCATAGTGGTAATATATTAAAATTAGATGGCGTTGTTTGTTAACGAGGTTTAGATGCAGAAATTTAAAAAAAAGGTAGCCGTTGTCAAGCGATGGGGTGAGGTTGAGCGAAACACTCATATATCATTAAAGAATAGATATGCTTTCTTTCAGGTCAGTAAAGCTGCTAGCAGCACAGCAAAGTACTACTTGCAGAAGTACGAATTGTCGACAACTCCTTGGCGCCGGAGAGAGCCCATCGTCAACAGTAAGCTGTGTTCTCCGCACCTCTCTCCATTTCAAGTTCCCGAAGACCAGTTGTCTGAGGTGTTCTTTGGTGACAACTTTAAGCGTGTAACTTTTGTTAGAAATCCATATTCTCGCTTGTTATCTTGCTATCTTCACAGGATTAAGGGTGATGAGAATTCGAATAGTGCCAAGCTATTAAAAAATGCTATGAATATTAAAACCACAAAGGAAATTGGTTTCAGTGATTTTGTTAGATTCGTTTGTTCACAGTCACCCAAAGATATGGATTCTCATTGGCGTGTCCAGTATGATGAAACATTAGCAAAGCTCGTATCGTTTGATTTTATAGGAAAACAGGAAACCTTAATGAGCGATATTTCGAGTATGATTGCACTTATTTATGGTGTGCAGCCGGAGTTAAATAATGAGAATGCATCTCCGATGCGTACTGGGGCAAAAGAAAAGCTTAGGATATATTATACGGAGGAATTGCAAATTGCGGTGGCAGAAGCGTATATGAATGACTTTGAATATTTTAACTACAGTTATGATATTTAGGTTTGAGTGCTACGTTCGAGGTTGAGAATCGCTTTTTGATTTTACACTTTTGACTGATTGAAGCTCTGTTGGTATGTGCGCAATTAGCCTGCAGGTGATTAGGGGTAGAATTTGAAAAAATTTATAGTATGTCGCCGAGTAAGCGGTTTTGGAGATATGTTGTCCCAGTTGTGTCATGCGATAGCGCTTTCCAAAACTACTGGCTTGCCTCTCTATGTTGATTGGCGGAATATTTTGTATTCTGACAAGAACTCTCCTCATGAGAACTTTTTTGGAAAGTATGTATATTATCGAGACCCCAGTGTTAAACCGGTGGAGGTGCTGTTTTCGGAGTTTTCAGGCGAAACTGTAGATAGGATTAAGTCGTTTGATTACTGTTCAAATCTGAATAAGGTCCAAGTGCGTGATGTTCTAGAAGGCGATTCGACGGTGAACGACCTGGGCATAGAGGGTGAGTGCCTGTTGATAACTCAGCCGATACCATGTCTTCATAAAGAAGAGCTTTATAAATTATTGCGCGACGTTTACTTTTCATCTGATATGTACTCGGAAGCCAATAGGGTGCTTGACCTCATTGGTGAGAAATTCATTGCTATTCATTATAGGCACGGTAACGGTGAATTTTCAGATTTTAAGTCATACAGTGATCATTTTTCCGAAATAGAGAGTTTGCTTAAAATTTATCAAGCAAACATTGAGGATTTGCATCTTCCTATTTATATATCGACTGATTCCTTAGAGGCTGATTTGATCTTCAAAGAGGTTTTTGGTAGCTCCGCTAGATTATATTTCTCGGAAAAGCTTGCTCCTCCAAATTCCGGCGCTATTCACTACTCTTCATTAGTCAATGGTGAGTCAGGTGGTAATATGTTTGATGTTTTCTTGTCAACGATCACCGATATGCTAGTTATTGCCAACGCTAAGTCAATTTATCGTGATTCTCGGAGTTCATTTTCCAACTATTCATGTGCTCTTGCTAGTCAAGTTGAAGTATTCTCCGAGCATCACTATCCGACCAAAAGAAGAAAAGCCTCAAGGTTGGCCTCTCACAAGATAATCAAAGAGGCGCGTAGGATTGTCGGTAGTAGGAGCGACCGTGGGTGAGGCTACCAATGTGTTGGTTTTCAATAGTATATCTTGTTGGATATTGAGGAGGGGCGATCTGTGAGGAAGGCACTTATTACCGGAGTTACTGGGCAGGACGGATCCTACTTGGCCGAGTTTCTCCTCGAGAAAGGCTATGAAGTACATGGCATTAAGCGTCGGGGCTCCCTCTTTAACACCCAACGAATCGATCATATTTACGAGGATCCGCATGTTGATGACCAACGTTTTGTGCTTCATTATGGTGATCTCTCTGACGCCACCAATTTGATTCGTATTATTCAGGAAGTGCAGCCGGATGAGGTTTATAATCTTGCCGCCCAGTCCCATGTTGCAGTTTCTTTCGAATCACCCGAATATACAGCCGATGTCGACGCCGTTGGCGCGTTACGCTTGTTGGAGGCAATTCGGATTGCTGGATTAGAGAGGAAAACGCGATTTTATCAGGCGTCGAGTTCTGAGTTATACGGCCTAGTTCAGGCGATTCCACAGGATGAGAAAACGCCTTTTTACCCGCGGTCGCCTTATGCTGTTGCTAAGTTGTATGCGTATTGGATTACCGTCAACTATCGAGAGTCATATGGTATGTTTGCCTGTAACGGAATTCTTTTTAATCATGAATCACCTCGTCGAGGCGAGACCTTTGTGACAAGAAAAATAACTAGAGGTCTCGCCAACATTGCACAGGGTTTGGAATGCTGTCTTTACATAGGTAATCTGAACGCTCTCAGAGACTGGGGACACGCTAAGGATTATGTCCGTATGCAGTGGATGATGCTTCAACAAGATACTCCGGAAGATTATGTTATCGCGACGGGCCAGCAATATTCGGTGCGTCAATTCATTGAATGGTCAGCCCACGAATTGGGTATTACATTGAAGTTTGAAGGACAAGGGGTCGAGGAAGTAGCGATTGTAAATACAGTGGAAGGTGATAAAGCCCCCGCGGTCAGCGTGGGAGATGTGGTTATACGAGTTGACTCACGTTACTTTCGCCCCGCAGAAGTGGAGACCTTGCTGGGTGATCCTTCTAAGGCCAACAACGAGCTCGGCTGGGAGCCGGAGATTACCGTACAGGAAATGTGCGCCGAGATGGTAGCTCACGATCTTGATCAGGCTAAACGTCACGCCCTGCTGAAAGCCCATGGGCACCACGTTTCGGTATCGACGGAGTGAGGCTGGTATGCGTATTTTTTTGACCGGTGGTTCGGGCATGGTGGGCCAAAATCTGCAAGCGCACTCGTATGCGCGTGAGTGCGAAGTGCTGGCCCCGAGCAGCCGGGAACTTGATCTCACCGACCAGCAAGCCGTTTTGGCCTATATCCAGGATAACCGGCCGGATGTAGTAATACACGCCGCGGGCCAGGTTGGTGGTATTCAGGCCAATATGGCTGATCCGGTGGGGTTTTTGGTCAACAATTCGCTGATGGGGCTGCATGTTATCAATTCGGCCTGCCAGGCCGGCGTCAGACACTGTGTGAATCTTGCTAGCTCTTGCATGTACCCTCGGAGTGCGCCGAACCCGCTTAAAGAAGAACAAATTCTAACCGGGGAACTAGAGCCCACTAATGAAGGTTATGCGTTAGCCAAAATCACTGCAACCCGATTGTGCCAGTACATCAACCGTATGCACGACGAGGTTCAGTATCTGACATTGATCCCCTGCAATCTCTATGGTCACCATGACAGCTTCGACCCGGCTCATTCCCACATGATTCCGGCTGTGATCCGCAAGATTCATGAGGCGCGCGAGCAGGGCGCCGAAACGGTGGAGATCTGGGGCGATGGCGAGGCCCGTCGGGAGTTCATGTACGCCGAAGACCTGGCAGACTGTGTGTTTGAGGTGATTGCTCAGGTAAAAGCAGGCGAGCCTGTGCCGGACCTGATGAATGTGGGGTTGGGTACCGATTACTCCATCAATGAATATTACCAGGCGATTGCCGGTGTGGTCGGGTATATGGGACGCTTTGAACACGACCTGTCAAAGCCGGTGGGTATGCGCCAGAAGCTGATTGACAGCAGCCGGGTAAACGCCTTGGGCTGGCATGCCAAAACACCGCTCGATGATGGCATTGCCAAGACCTACCAGTTTTTTTTAGAGGAAGCAAAATGACTAAGTATTCATTGGCCTCCAGTACCTGGGGCCAAGAGGAGCTTGATGCCATTCAGAATGTGATCGACTCCGATATGTACACCATGGGGCAGCATGTTGCGGAGTATGAGCGGCAGTTTGCAGAGTTTTTTGGCTCCAGGTATGCCGTCATGGCCAGCTCAGGCTCTACAGCCAACCTATTGATGGTGGCCGCACTGTTCTTTACCAGGTTGCCGTATTTGCAGCGCGGGGATGAAGTGATTGTGCCTGCCGTCTCTTGGTCGACCACCTATTTCCCGCTTCAGCAGTATGGCCTGAAGCTCAAGTTTGTCGATATTGATCCGGACACTCTCAATATTGACCTGAAAAAGCTTGAGGCAGCGATTACCGAAGATACCAAAGCGATTCTCACGGTGAATCTGCTCGGCAATCCTAATGACTTTGATACTATTCAGAAGATTGTTGCGGGCAAAAAAATCCTGTTGCTTGAGGACAACTGTGAATCGATGGGAGCCGAATTTGGCTCCAAAAAAACAGGGTCGTTTGGTCTGATGGGGACCTTTAGTTCCTTTTTCTCGCATCACATCGCTACGATGGAAGGCGGTTGTGTAATTACCGATGATGAGGAGCTTTATCACGTTCTCCTTTGTATTCGCGCCCACGGTTGGACACGTAATCTTCCGAACGATAATAAAGTCTCCGGTATCAAGAGTGATGATCCGTTTGAGGAAGCATTCAAGTTTGTGTTGCCTGGCTACAACGTTCGACCGCTCGAGATGAGTGGTGCGATTGGTATTGAGCAACTGAAAAAGTTACCGGCGTTTGTCGAGGTTAGACGCGAGAACGCTCGTCTTTTTCAGCAGTTGTTTAGTAATCACCCTCACGTGCGTATTCAAAAAGAAGTGGGTGATAGCAGTTGGTTCGGTTTTTCTCTAGTTGTCAAAGAGGATGCGCCGTTCACCCGAAAAAAGTTCGTTACGGCCCTGAGAGGTGGAGATATTGAATGCAGACCAATTGTTACCGGTAATTTCCTGAAAAATGTTGATGTTTTAAAGTTCTTTGATTACGAGGTGAGTGGCGGTACTGATGCGGCTGAGTACATTGATCAGAACGGACTGTTTGTTGGCAATCACCATATTCCACTGAAGAAAGAACTGCACCATCTGAAAGAGGTAATCGATAAGCTGTGTGATTCCGTTTGATGATATTGCGTCCGGAAACTCGAGGTTCGTCGATGCTGCCAGAGAAAGACTTTCAGCACGTAGTTGATTTTACCCCTTTGTTCTCAATTGATCTGATTGTCGTTAACTTCGGTAAGGTGTTGTTAGGCAAGCGCTTAAATAGGCCAGCTCAGGACTATTGGTTTGTTCCTGGCGGTCGGGTTCGGAAAAATGAATCTATGCAGGAAGCATTTCTACGCTTGACTAATGCTGAGCTGGGCATGCCTATAGAATACTCGGCTGCGCAGCCTATTGGGGTATTTGAGCATTTTTATCAGGACAGCGTCTTCGGGGAGTCGCCTTCAACGCACTATATCGCGCTGGGGATGTTGTTAGGATTTGATGCCAATCTTGCTCACTTGCCTGGAGATCAACATGGGGCGTTTGAGTTTTGGTCTATCGCAGAGGCTCTGGCCGCTCCAGAAGTTCACGAATATACAAAAGACTACCTTCGTACTATTTAAAGTGATGATTGATTAATGATTTATCCTGTTGTGATGGCGGGCGGAAACGGAACCCGCTTATGGCCAATGTCCCGCGAGCTATACCCGAAACAGTTTCTTGATCTGGTTGGCGAGCAGACGCTTGTTCAGGAAACCTTGCTTCGGTTGCGGGGCTTGGAAGTGGCCGCTCCCGTGCTTATCTGTAATGAAGCTCATCGCTTTCTGGCGGCAGAGCAACTGCGCCAGATAGATCTGCTCGATCACAACATCATCTTGGAGCCTGCCGGCCGCAATACGGCACCGGCTATTGCTCTGGCCGCCCAAGCGGCCTTGGCCTCCAATAAGGATGCGATGCTGCTGATCTTGGCTGCGGATCATGCGATTGCCAACGACGCGTCGTTTCGTGAGGCGGTAGCCAGCGCCAAGCCTTTGGCCGAGGCCGGGGAGTTGGTGACTTTTGGGATTGTGCCTACTCATGCCGAAACGGGTTATGGTTATATCCTCCGTGGAGAGATTAAAGGCCCGGGCTTTCGGGTCGAGCAATTTGTCGAAAAGCCCGATGCGGACACAGCTCAGGCTTATGTGACAAGTGGTGATTACTACTGGAACAGCGGTATGTTTCTGTTTCGGGCAGATCGCTATCTGGAAGAACTTCAGGCCCACCGCCCGGACACCTATGAGGCGTGTCTCGCTGCTATGGATGGAACAAAGCGAGACCTCGATTTTATTCGCGTGAACGAGCAGCCTTTTTTACAATGCCCATCGGAGTCGGTTGATTATGCTGTGATGGAAAGGACCTTACGTGCGATGGTGGTGCCACTGGATGCAGGTTGGAGCGATGTGGGTTCCTGGTCCGCGATTTGGGAGTTAGGGCAGAAAGATACCCAGGGCAATGTCACCGAGGGCGATGTTATCAGCCACAACAGCGAAGGAAGTTATGTGCTCGCCGAGAACGCTTTGGTCGGTACTGTTGGGGTAAAAGACCTGGTTATTGTGCAAACGAAAGACGCTGTGTTGGTAGCAGATAAACATCAGGTACAGGATGTTAAAAAGTTGGTGGATCAACTGAAGGCGAGCGGACGCGCCGAGCACAAGCTGCACCGCGAGGTTTATCGCCCTTGGGGCAAATACGATTCAGTGGACAATGGGCACCGGTACCAGGTTAAACGCATTACTGTGAAACCTGGTGAAAAACTCTCGGTACAGATGCACCACCACCGCGCAGAACACTGGATTGTAGTATCCGGCACCGCCAGTGTGACGATAGATAGTAACACCCAGCTTCTCACTGAAAACCAGTCCATTTACATACCCGTCGGTAGTGTTCATGCCCTTGAAAACCCTGGCAGGATTCCTCTGGAGTTGATCGAAGTGCAGAGCGGCACTTACCTAGGTGAAGACGATATTGTCCGCTATGAAGACCGTTACGGTCGCGCCTGACTTCCTCGTTAACAAAGATCAACCGCTGCGCTTCGACGTAGGCTATGCAGGTTATGAGGGCTTTTGCCATTGCCTGAAATGGCGGCCCGAGTGCTTGAAATATACTGCGATTGCAGCTTGCCTTGGCTCGCCGTAGAGCTGAACTACAATATTCTCTTCGTACTCTCTGAGTAGATTCTTTCTTAATGAATGAAATTTCTAATGTTTTACGTTGGACTCTGTCGCTTAGTGCGAAGTTCTACCGAGTAGTGCCTTTTCTGACACTGGCCATCGTGGTTCTGACTCTGGTCTCGCAGATTGCGTCGCTACTGTCTTTCTTTTTGCCACTGAAGATCATTATTCTGCTTGGCTCAGAGGGAATGCCCCGGTATTTCCCGGCGGCTTTCGCTCAGCTGGACCGTGACGTGCTGATTGCCTGGCTGAGTGCCGCTACCATAGGTTTCTTCCTGCTAAGCCTTCTGGCGGAAAAGCTCATTGCCAGGGCTACAGATGTGGCCGCGGGCAAGTTGCTGGGCAAAAGCCAGAAGATGGTACTGTTTGAAAACCAGGAAGATGTAGCGGCCAGGGCCTATCAGCGTTATTCCAGTGCCCTGGCAGCCGGTGTTTTCATCCCTCTGGCATTGACGACATTAGGCTGGTTTTACCCGTCCATGGCGGGTTTGATTGCGGGCTACTCGCTTTTCGTTTCTATGGTTTTTGTGACCGCGCATCGATTCAGCGAGAAGTTTAGGGAGTATCTGGATCAGAAGCTGGCTTCTGCCCTTGGGTTAGCCGGCACCTTGGGCTTCTTTGTGGTGTTTGCCTACTTGGTGGCCGAGTTTATTTTCTTTTCACCACCGGGTTTTATCATCGCCATCATTTCCATACTGGCAAGCCGCCAGATATTCGGCCGCGCAACGGCCCTGGTTTCAGGGCTGCATGGGCTTGCCCAGCAACGGCTAAGATTGGATGCCTTGTTTTTCCACGGCAAGGTGCTGGTGAGCCAGCACCAGCAGCCGAATCCGGGAAAGAAAAACCTGTGGTCACTGCTGCAACCGGAAACCCGCGCGGGATGGCTGATACAGGTGCTGGAAGAAGCCGGTATGCCGATGGCCAGTACTGATCAGCTAAAGGTGCAATGGCTGGACAGCAGCAAACCAAACATGCCCCATCTATTGGTGTCTAGTGCTGAAGAGCCTGATCGACCGTTGCTGGTAAAAGTATTTGACGTCAATCGTAAATCACTGGCTCAGCACGAGGCCACGTTGGCGACGGAGGGGCTGGAGGGCGTGCCCATACCCTTACTGATCCTAGGCACGGAAGTTGATCGGTTTGCCTGCCACGTTTATCGGCTGCCACCGGGGCAAGTACTTAAGGTGCAGCAGGCTAAGCGCAAGCTCCCGGCTCTGGATAAACGATTTGTAGCGATTCACCTGTCACCGCAGTTGGTTAATCGGTACCTACGATCCCGCCCGTTACTGGTGGACCGCCTTTCTGCTGACGTGCTGGAGCGTCTGTATATCGCCTGCTACAGCAGGCAGGACACTTTGCATGTGGCGGAACTGATAGATCGGTTGGCCGAACTCCAGTCGCACCTGAAGGTTCTGCCATTGGTTCTGGTGAACCCTAATATGAGAAGATCCGTCTGGCAAGCCGACGCGGATCAGACCCTGTTAGCACTGAACTGGGATAGATGGTCGCTGGACCCCTTGGGCGCAGGCTGGCCCTTTTCCGGAAAGCCCTTTGCCCGGCTGGTCGAGCACCTGATGGGAGAGCCAGATCGTCGACTCAACAACGTAGACTCCTGCAAGGTAAGGTTGTCTGCATTGGCTTATGGCCTGGAAGACTTCAATAACCGGCAGTTGTTGAATGACGCGCTGAATGTGGTGCCGGAAATTCTGGACACGATGAACACTTTGCAGAACAACGCCACCGAGGAGTGACTCTTGGCCCGTATAGCCATGCTGGTATGGAATGAGTTTGTGAACGACGCGCGGGTCCTGAAAGAGGCACAGACCCTGGCAGCAGCGGGCCACGAGGTGGTTGTCCATGCCTTGCACACTCCTGGCAAAACCCTGGCGTCTGAAGAACTGGAACCTGGTATCCGGGTTGAAAGGGTGGTGCGCAGTCCCTTTTGGAGCTTCCGCAAGGGCGGTGGGCAGTCTGGCGCCTCCGGGGCACCTGTGCGGCCGGTAGCTTCGCCCCCGGGTACTGGCCGCCAATTATTTCGCCTGTCGACCCGTTCCATTACCCATCTGAGATTATGGTGGCGTCTGGTCCGTTCCCGCGCGGACGTCATTCATGCCCATGATGTGAATACTTTGCCGACAGCCTGGCTGGCATCGAAGTGTCTCGGTGTGCCCCTGGTCTACGATGCCCATGAGATCAGTACCGATCGGGAAGGGTACAAGGTGTTTCGCAAGTGGGTGGGCTGGATCGAGAAAACGATTATGCCCAAGGTTGCCGCCTCGATTACTACAACGGATCTGCGGGCAAAGTTCTTTGCCCGGGCTTATCATGTTCCCCGTCCTCTGGTACTGCAGAATCGGCCGCGCCGGGTGCCGTTGTTGGAAAGTAACCGGTTACGTGAGCACCTCCAGTTGAAGGAGGCCTGGCCAGTGGTGGTGTATCAGGGTGGATTACAAAGGGGGCGGGGGCTTGACCGACTGGTGGAGGCGGCTGCCCGTTTGCAGGATGCCTATGTTGTCTTTGTTGGTGGCGGCAATATCGAGGGCCAGCTCAGGGACAGGGTCCGGGAATACAGCCTGGAGCAACAGGTGTTTTTCATTCCCACGGTGTCGCTCGATGAGCTTCCTCACTATACTGCCTCTGCCGACATTGGTGTCCAGCCCATCGAGAACACCTGCCTGAATCACTTCACCACAGACTCCAACAAGCTGTTCGAGTATGTGGCCGTGGGGCTGCCGGTAGTGGCCTCGGCGTTACCGGAAATCGCCAGGGTGGTGAAAGACCATGACCTGGGCATCCTGACGCCCCCCGGCGATGTGGAGGCTTTAGCCGAGGCGCTGCAACGTCTGGTTGACGACCCGGGACTGCGGGCCCGGTATTCGGCGAACGCCAGGCTGGCGGCTGCTACACTCAACTGGGAGGCACAGGAGAGTGCCCTTGTCGATCTATACAAGCGTATCCTGCCGCCTGCCTGAAAAACTGGCCGTCTGCCGGCTCCATTTATTCACTATTTTCCGTGATACCTTTGAAGATTCTTTTAGTCAGCTATTACTTCCCACCGGACCTTTGCGCCGGCGCGTTCCGGGCCAAGGCTCTGGCGGACGCGTTGATCCGGCAGGGTGATGGCCATGTGCAGCTGGATGTGGTGACAACCGAGCCTAATCGATACCGCACCCATCAGCCGGATGCCCTGGAAGCGACGAGTGCTGACTACCGTGTTTTTCGGGTTGCCTTGCCCAGCAATCGCTGGGGGTTGATCGGGCAGGTACGTTCATTTGCCGCTTACGCGTACTCTGCCTGCCGCCAGGCGCCGGAGGCCGAGTATGATGTGGTCGTGGCAACCTCGTCGCGTCTGATGACGGCAGCTCTTGGTGCCCGGGTGGCCAGGAAGAAGGGCGCCGCTTTCTATCTGGATATTCGTGATATTTTCACGGATACCATCAAGCATGTATTCCATCCCGCTCTGACCGTACCGCTGGAGCGGCTGTTGTCCCGCATTGAGCGTTATGCGGTGAAGCGGGCCGACCGGGTCAACCTGGTTTCTCCGGGCTTTCTGCCTTACTTCGAGGCGATAACCAACAGGAAGTCTTGTCGCCTTTTCACCAACGGCATTGATGACGACTTCGCGCAACGGCAATGGTCCGGGAAGCCGGTATCGGGGCCCAGAGTTCAGGTTGTTTATGCCGGCAATATCGGGCATGGGCAGGGGTTGGAGCGTATCCTGCCTGAACTGGCCGTGCGGCTTGCAGATCGGGCGTCGTTCACGGTTATTGGTGATGGGGCTACCCGTACGTTATTGGAACAGCGGTGTCGCCAGATTGGTGCCCGGGTCACTTTCGTCGACCCCGTTCCCAGGCAGCAGTTGCTGGAATACTATGACCAGGCAGACATTCTGTTCCTTCACCTGAACAACCTTCCTGCCTTCCTGAAGGTTCTGCCATCGAAGCTGTTTGAGTATGCCGCAACGGGCAAGCCTGTATTGGCGGGCGTTGATGGCTATTGCAGGGATTTTCTGGCCGAACAGGTAGAGGGTGTAGGAATGTTCCATCCTTGCGATGTTGAGGGGGCGGTTAATGCGTTCGGTGGCCTTGAGCTGGAATATCACCCCAGGACGGCGTTTCGTGAGAAGTATGCCCGTAAGAAGATCATGGATGATATGGCACTTGATGTTTTGGACCTTGGTCGGTGTTCGACTGATCGTTTGTCAAAGCTGAGTCCTGAAGGTAGATGACTGACGCCGGCTTCTATATAAAACTGCTGAATGTCTCGATCCGCGCAGCCACGCTAGGCAGACGGTTTTTGAAGATCCAGATCCAGATCCAGATCCTTGATCGGACTGGAGGTCAGCGAGGCGTATGTGCTGCTCAAGGGCTTGTCATTCACCAGGTACAACATGTTTTGAGGCATGATAATACGTTGCTTTAGTGCTTTGCCTGGAAAAATGCTCATGCACAAAAAGTGGGTTAGCCATCACCAGCAGGATATTGCTGACGGGCACGATCGGCTCTTTGTACGCCATCCGAACCACCATCATGTGTCATACGGGCCACGCTCATCACCACGTGCAACGACCTCGAAGCAAAACCAAAATGACTGAATACGTAGAGCCTCATTCCCCTGACATCGCCCATCAACGAACATGAAAACCCGTTTGCTCAACCTGAGCCTGCGGGCACTGACGTTGGCGGTGAAATTTGCGTTCATTCTGTCTTTGGCGGTATTTCTACCGCCTGAGCAGGTAGGGCTGTATGGGCTGATCACCGTTACCGTCTTTTATTCCATCTATTTCGTCGGTTTCGAGTTCTATACGTTCAGCACCCGTGACCTTGTTGCCCGGCCGCCGTCGGAATGGTCGCGATTGCTGTCCAGCCAACTGGTCTTCTTCGGCCTGATGTATGTGGTTGTGTTACCCGCCACCAGCGTTCTGTTCTGGCTGGAAATGCTTCCCTGGAGTGTGATGAGTGCCTTTGTCGTGCTGGTCGTGCTGGAGCACCTTTCGACGGAGCTGATGCGGCTCCTGGTGGCCATTGAGAAGCCGCTGCTGGCAACCCTGATCATCTTTATCAAACAGGCTCTATGGGCCATCTGCTTTACCGTCGCCATGTGGCTCAACCCGGAATTCAGAACCATCTCTGATCTGTTGCTGTTCTGGATGGCAGGCACCTTTGTGAGCATCCTGGTGGGCGTGGGGCCGCTTTGGATGCTCGACTGGAAGGGGGCTTTTTCAAAAATTGACTGGCGATGGATCAAGTCAGGCGTGGTTGTCGCTATTCCGCTACTCGTCTCGTCTGTTGCTGTCCGGTCTTTGTTCACATTTGATCGCTACGCCTTTGAGGCGCTCAACGGGTTGGAGCTGTTGGGTGCCTACAGTGTCTATATGGGTGTTGCTTCCGCCATGCTTTCGTTTATGGAGTCGGGGGTTTTTGTCTTCTATTACCCAAGAATGATGAAGGCCTACAAGGAAGATGACATGGCAGCGTTTGAGCGGGCCTACAAACAGTTGGCGCGGCAGTCCATCCTCTGGCTGGCGGTGTTGATGTCCGGTGCTGCTGTGGCCGGCGCGGTGATATTTCCATTGCTTGAAGAGCCGGTGTATGCGGAGAACCTCCTCCTTTTCGGTGCGGTGATTGTGGCCGTGGCTATCTTCATCGGCGGTTACGTTTTCCAGTACGGCCTGTATACGACGACAAGGGACAGGAGCATCATCGTTGCGAATGTTGCGGGGTTGGTGATCGCAGCGCTGGCATTATTTATACTGGCCTCATACACAAGCTACTGGGCCGTCACGATGTCCATGCTGATCGGGAGTGGCGTTGCGACCCTTATCAAGTACCGGAAATGGATTATGACGCGGAAGGAGCTTCTGCTGCCGTAAGGCAGGGTAGCTCCTGGAATCTCCGAATTGGATACTGAATATGACCAAAGAAACGGTTTTAGTGACAGGCGCTGACGGCTTCATCGGCTCCCATCTTACCGAGCTTCTCGTGCGGGAAGGCTACAATGTGAAGGCGCTGTCCCAGTATAACTCTTTCAACTACTGGGGCTGGCTGGAAAACATCGACTGCCTGGATCAGGTGGAGGTTCTCAGTGGCGACGTGCGGGACCCCCACTACTGCAAACACATAACCAGGGGGGTGGACGTTGTTTATCACCTGGCAGCGCTGATTGCGATTCCGTACTCCTACGTGGCGCCAGACAGCTACCTGGATACCAACGTCAAAGGTACGCTGAACATCTGCCAGGCCGCCATGGACAACGGCGTAAAGCGGGTGATTCACACCTCCACCAGTGAGGTGTATGGCACTGCCCAGTACGTGCCGATTGATGAAAAGCACCCGGTGCAGCCGCAGTCGCCCTACAGTGCCTCCAAAATTGCCGCTGATGCCATGGCGATGAGTTTTTACAACGCGTTTGATCTGCCCCTGACCGTCGCACGTCCGTTCAACACCTACGGGCCCCGCCAGTCCGCCCGGGCGGTGATTCCTACCATCATCACCCAGATCGCCGCAGGCCAGAAGTCCATCAAACTGGGGGACGTATCGCCCACTCGGGATTTCAACTACGTTGAAGATACCTGCCGGGGCTTCCTGGCGCTTGCCAATTCCGACAAGACGGTGGGTGAGACGGTGAATATTGCCTCCAATTTCGAAATCTCCGTGGGCGATACGCTGAATCTCATTCGGGACATCATGCAAAGCGACGTGGAATTCATAACCGATGAGCAGCGGATTCGCCCCGGTAAATCGGAGGTGTTCAGGCTTTGGGGGGAGAACGCAAAGATCCGTGAACTGACCGGATTCTCCCCCGAGCATTCCATCGAAGACGGACTGCGGAAAACGGTGGCGTGGTTTACCGACCCCCAGAACCTGAAGCATTACAAAGCTGGAATCTATAATGTCTGAAGTGTCGGTAAATCGGCTGGTCGAGTTCGTAAAAGCGCATTATGGGACCAACGAGTTCATACCGCTACACGCGCCCGTATTCAGGGGCAGCGAACAGACATACGTGGCCAACACCATTGCCTCCACGTTTGTGTCCAGCGTCGGCGAGTACGTCAACCGCTTTGAGCAGGACATGGCCACATACACCGGGGCCGAGGCAGCGGTGGCCACGGTGAATGGCACAGCGGCCCTCCACGTCGGCCTACGGTTGGCGGGGGTTTCGCAAGGAGACCTTGTGATTACCCAGGCCCTGACCTTCGTCGCAACCTGCAATGCCATCCACTACTGTGGAGCGGAACCGGTATTCATCGACGTTGATGAGTTCACTCTTGGGCTGAGCCCCGGCGCCATGGAAAGCTGGCTGCAGGAACACGCCAGTCTCGATGGCTCCGGTGCGTGTATTGAGCGTGAAACCGGGCGCAAGATTGCTGCCTGCATGCCGATGCACACCTTTGGGCACCCGGCGGACCTGGCAGGTCTGGTGGAAGTTTGTGAAAGGTGGAGCATACCGCTTGTAGAAGACGCCGCCGAATCACTCGGCAGCTTTTACCAGGGCCGGCACACCGGGACGTTCGGAACAGTCGCAGCGTTAAGTTTTAACGGCAACAAAATCATTACCACCGGCGGCGGAGGGATGATCCTGAGCGGTGCCGAAACCGCCAGGCGCGCAAAACACCTGACGACAACCGCCAAAAAGCCCCATCCCTACGAGTACGTGCACGATGAGGTCGGGTACAACTATCGGTTACCCAACATCAACGCAGCCCTGGGTGTTGCTCAGCTCGAACAGTTACCGGATTTCCTTGCCGAGAAGCGGGCGTTAGCGGATGACTACAGGCAGCTTTTCAGGGGCACGGAGTTTCAGTTCGTGGATGAGCCCGACGGTTGTCGCAGCAACTTCTGGCTGAATGCTGTTTTGTGCCCGGATGAGGCGTCGAGGAATCACTTGCTTGAGATGACTAACGCCAACAATGTGATGACTCGCCCGGTCTGGCAATTGATGTGTGACCTGCCAATGTACCAGCATTGCACACGGGGTGAGCTCAATACCTCACGGAGCATAGCCCAGCGTCTCGTGAATCTTCCCAGTAGCGTAAAGCCAGCTTAGTTATGAAGACCGTCGCTGTATTCACCGGAACGCGAGCCGATTATGGCTTGCTGCACCCATTGCTTACGAAGCTGGCACATCACTCAGAGATGGATCTGCAGCTTATTGTCAGTGGCATGCATCTCTCGCCCCAATTTGGAGAGACCTGGCGCACCATTGAAGCTGATGGGTTTACCATCGATGCCAAGGTGGAAATGCTCCTGGCATCGGATACCAGCAGTGGTGTTGCCAAGTCCATGGGGGTAGGGGTGATCGGTTTTGCGGATGCCCTTGAGCGTCTGCACCCTGACGGCCTGGTTATCCTCGGTGACCGTTATGAAGCCCTGGCGATCGCCCAGGTGGCGGCGGTAATGCGTATTCCCATTGCACACCTTCACGGTGGTGAGATCACCGAAGGCGCCTATGACGACCCGATCCGGCACGCCATTACCAAGCTGTCGCACTATCACTTTGTGGCGGCGGAAGCGTATCGCCAGCGGGTTATCCAGCTGGGCGAACCTCCAGCGTGCGTGTGGAATGTGGGCGCCCTCGGTATTGAAAATATCGGCACTGTGCCACGGGTTCCCCTTTCCACCATTAACCAGAAGTTTGACCTCGATCTGAAGCAGCCGTTTTTCCTGGTGACCTACCATCCGGTTACTGCCGGAGATGAAGATAGCGGGGAAACGTTCGGTAACCTGCTGGCGGCGCTTGATGACTTTCCGGAGCATCAGGTTTTGCTCACCTATCCCAACTCGGACAATGGGGGGCATCGGCTGATCCGGATGCTTGAACAGTACGCTGACGAGCGCCCTGGTCGAGTGTTTGCTGTTCCATCTCTGGGTATGCAGTGTTATCTGAGTGCGGTGGAGCTTTGTGATGCTGTGATTGGTAATTCCTCCAGTGGCGTCATTGAAGTCCCTTCCATCAAGACACCGGCGGTCAACATCGGCGTTCGTCAGAGAGGGCGCCTGGCGGCGGAATCGGTGATCCATTCCGGCATGAGCCGCGCGAACATCAGGGGGGCCATCGAGCAGGCATTGTCACCGGCGGCGAAATACATGGCGGAAACCTGTGACAACCCCTACGGCAGCGGTGAGACGTCAGCAAGGATTGTTGAGATTTTGCGGAATCAGCAGCCCCCCGGGGCCAAGCAGTTCCACGACATTCCCCGGCCCGATAAGGATCAAGGCGAATGGTAAGAGTCATCGCAGAAGCCGGCGTGAACCATAACGGTGATCGTGACATGGCCTTTCAGTTGGTCAAGGTGGCCGCGAATTCCGGTGCCGACGCCGTCAAGTTCCAGACCTTCAACGCACAACGGCTGGCTGCACTCACGGCACCAAAGGCAAAGTACCAGCAAGCCACCACGGATGCGCAGGAAAGCCAGTTCGCCATGCTGAAGAAGCTCGAGTTGCCCGCTGAATGGCACATTGACCTCCAGCGTTATGCAAATGACCTGGGCATTACGTTCATATCCACAGCGTTTGATGTCCAGAGCCTGGCGTTCCTGCAAACGCTGGATTTGCCCTATTACAAAATTCCATCCGGGGAAATTACCAACGGCCCCTTGTTGCTGGCATTTGCGCAAACCGGCAAGGATCTGATTATCTCCACCGGTATGGCGACACTGAGCGAAATCGAACAGGCACTGGCCGTTGTTGCCTATGGTTATGCCCATGAAGGGGAACCTGCAAACCTGGAGCAGGTGTGGCGTTTCTGGAGTACCCCGGGTGTACAGGCGTCCCTGGACGGCAGGGTATCGCTGCTCCATTGTACGTCCCAATACCCGACGCCCATGGAAGAAGTGAACCTGAAGGCGATGGGGACCCTTGCGAACGCTTTCGGTCTACCGGTTGGCTACTCGGACCATACGCAAGGCCTGGTTATACCCACGGCTGCGGTGGCCCTGGGGGCCACCATCATCGAAAAGCACTTTACATTGGACCGCTCTCTGCCCGGCCCCGACCATAAGGCATCACTGGAGCCGGATGAGCTCACTGAATTGGTCAGCACTATTCGCAGCGTTGAGCAGGCATTGGGGGATGGCATCAAGAAGCCCCAGCTCAGCGAGTGGGATACCCGTGAGGCAGCGCGGCAGCAGGTCATTTTTTGCGAGCCTGTTGGACAGGGCGAGCGGATTGAGAGGCAATCGCTATCGACCGCACGCTGTGGGCGAGGTGTTTCGCCAATGGGGCTCTGGGATATGGCGGGGAAGGTGGCAGCTGAACCCTATGAAAAAGGAGATGTGCCGGAGTGACCACCAGGGCGGTAACCGACCTTCGGGCAAAAGACTGCATTCTGATCGGAGCTGGCGGGCATGCGAGGGTTGTTCAGGATCTCGCAGAGCTCTGCGGCGCCACGATACTTGGTGTCTGCGACCCAAAGTTTCAGGGTAAAAGCGGTCAACTTTGGCATGGCCTGAAGGTTCTGGGAGATGACGAATACCTGTCTGGGGTAAACCCGGAAGAGGTTTTGTTGCTCAACGGAATCGGAATGCTACCCGGTGACCGCGTTCGAAAAGTCGTATTCCAGCGGCTTACAGGCATGGGTTTTTGTTTTCCGGCGCTTGTACACCCGTTTGCCTGGCTTTCCCACCACGCTTCCATCGGGGATGGTGCGCAGGTCATGGCGGGTGCCGTGGTTCAAGCAGGCGCAAGTATTGGCATTAATACCATCGTGAATACGCGCAGTTCCGTCGACCATGATTCCCGGGTGGGCGATCATTGCCATCTGGCGCCGGGCGCGACCCTGTGTGGTAATGTGCGGATTGGTGAGGGCAGCTTTATTGGTGCCGGCGCCACGATCACTCAGGTAGTCACTGTGGCGCCGGAAACGTTTATCAAAGCCGGATCTTTAACAACCAGTGGCGTTCTCTGAGATCCCGGCTGGCAAATAGCACCTGAAAACGGAATATGCGTACATGAAAAAGTGGCAAGACATTCTCGTTCAGCCGGATCTACCGCTGGAAGAAGCCATTTCCGTGCTCGATAAGGGCGGACTACGGATAGCTTTGATCGTTACGGATAACCGGAAACTGGCGGGAACGCTGACCGATGGTGACATCCGCCGTGCGTTGTTGAAGCACGTTCGGTTGGATGCCCCGGTAAAGGATGTGATGTGTGCCACCCCTCACGTTGCGGAAGTCGGTTGGTCCCGGGAAAAGATCCTGTCGGTCATGGAGGACCTTGAGTTACTGCAGATTCCGTTGCTGGATGCAGACGGCCAGGTTGTAGGCCTGGAAACGCTGCATGGTTTGATGGAACGTCGAACCATAGAAAACCCGGTCTTCCTTATGGCTGGTGGGTTTGGAACGAGGCTGAGACCGTTAACCAACGAATGCCCGAAGCCCCTGCTGAAAGTAGGGGACAAACCCATTCTCGAGCTGATACTGGAGAGCCTCGCAAAGGCGGGATTCTATCGCTTTTTCATCTCCACCCACTATTTACCGGAGATGATACGCGAGCACTTCGGAGACGGCTCTCAGTGGGGAGTTGATATAGAGTATATTCACGAAGAAGAGCCTCTGGGTACCGGTGGGGCACTGGGGTTGTTGCCAACAGACCGGATTGATTGCCCATTGATCATGATGAATGGCGACCTGCTGACCACCGTCAACTACCGCGGGCTACTCGACTTTCACCTGGAGCATAACAGCGTCGCAACCATGTGCGTGCGTGAGTACGAGCACAGGATTCCCTATGGCGTCGTGCAAACAGACGGCACGTATATCCAGAGCATGGAAGAGAAGCCGGTGCAGAAATGTTTTATCAATGCTGGCATCTACGTGGTCTCGCCAGAGTTGCTCAGCGCTGTAAGCGCCGGCGAAAGAATTGACATGCCGAGTTTGCTGGAAAAGCAAATCGACCTGAACCGGAAAGTCGCCATGTTCCCGGTGCACGAATACTGGTTGGACATCGGAAAAATGGACGACTTCGAGAAAGCGCAGATCGAAGTCGATAGTCTATGAATACGGTTCCGATAAAGCACGCCCTGGTGGTGGGAAGTGGGAGCATCGCAAAAAGGCATATCAGGAACCTGCGTGAGCAATTTCCGGATGCGAAAGTGACTTGTGTCAGCGCCTCCGGTAGGGCCTTGGAGCCAGCCGAAGTCGGCGTATTGGATGTTTTCCCGGATCTGGCCACCGCAATAAGCGGCAATCCGGATTTTGCGATTGTGGCTTCACCCACTCCCTACCATCTTCGGAATTCGGACGAGTTGTTGGCTGCCAACGTACCTGTGCTAGTGGAAAAGCCTTTATGTGCCTCGGTTGCGGAACTGAAAAACACCGACCTGGCGAGGCACTCAGCAGGTTTCGGCGTAGCCTACAACTTACGGTTTATGCCCGCCGCAAAACTCGTGAAAACGCTGCTGGACGAGGGCGCAATAGGTGCTGTAAGCACCGCCTTTGCCGAAGTTGGCCAATACCTGCCTGACTGGCGCCCCGATAGTGATTACCGGGCAGGCGTTTCCGCAAGAAAGGAACTCGGCGGCGGCGCCCTGCTTGAGCTGAGCCACGAGCTTGACTACCTGAGCTGGTTCTTCGGGCCATTCTCACGGGTACTGGGTGTTATCCGGAGCACGGGTTGTCTGGACATTGATGTAGAAGACAACGTCGACGCCTTGCTTGAACGGCCTGGAGGAGGCTTGGTTCACGTACATCTGGACTTCATCCAACGTCAGGCGAGCCGGCGTTTCAAGGCTGTTGGCGAGCTGGGTACGATTGAATGGGACCTTATAGCCAATGAAGTGACACTGTTTCGCCCCGGCGGCTCTACTGAAACGGTATATGCAGACCCCGCCTATGACCGGAACCGAATGTATATAGACCAGATGCAGGCATTTATAGACTCTCTTGATGCAGACGGGGAACCGTTTGAATCGTCGTTGGCTTCAGGATTAAACGTAATGACGCTGGTTGAAGCGATCAGAGCCTCCAGCGAACAATCTGCCTGGGCCGATGTGGAGAAAGTATCGTGAACAGGATCTTCGCATTTGTATTCGCCAGAGGGGGATCCAAGGGGCTGCCCGGAAAAAACCTGTTGCCGCTTGGGGGTATTCCACTGATTGGCCACTCCATCAACATCGCGAAGGCCTTGCCTCAAGTGGAAAAAGTGTTCGTCTCAACAGACGATGCCGAGATCAAAAAGGTTGCCGAACAGTATGGTGCCGAAGTTATCGACCGGCCAGCAGAGTTGGCCGGCGACAAGTCGCCGGAATGGGACGCATGGCGGCATGCTATTCGTTATCTGGAGGAGGCAGGGGAAGAATTTGATATCTTTCTTAGTCTTCCGGCGACGAGCCCACTGCGAGCCCCCATGGATGTTGACGCGGCCATTAACGCACTTGATGGCAACACGGACGCAGTGATCACGGTAACGCCGGCATCAAGGAGCCCGTTTTTTAATATGGTTGCCAGGGAAGAGGATGGCTCATGCCGGATTCTGTCGCCATCGAACGGGTACAGCAGGCGACAGGATGCCCCAGAGGCCTTTGATATGACAACGGTGGCCTACGCCGTTAGAAAGCAATTCATTTTGAGCTCAGACAGACTATTTGGTGGGCGTGTGCGATCAGTTCTCATTCCCAAAGAGAGATCAATTGATATTGACGACGAATGGGACTTTGTATTTGCAGAGGCCCTGTACAAGAGGACCCGACAGTGACACTCGAAGGAAAGGTAGTTCTGGTCGCCGGAGCAGGCGGGCTTTTAGGAAGAGCCATTGTTAAATCCGTTTGCGAAGAGGGTGGTAAAGTCATTGCTGCTGATATTGACGAAGAAACTTTATCATCATGGATTAAGGAAGCAGGGTTTACGGGTGACCAGGTAATAGGTTCAACCCTGGATATTACAGAGGCCGATTCCATAAATGCTGCCTTTGACCTTGGTAGAGAAAAATGGGGCCAAGTTAATGCTGCTGTTAATACTTCCTATCCCAGAAACAAAAATTACGGGAAGAAATTTTTTGACGTAGCCTATGCTGATTTTTGTGAAAATGTATCGTTGCATTTGGGGGGCTACTTCCTGTTTATGCAGCAGTGTGCTAAGGAAGCGATGACGCAAGGAATTCCTTTTTCCCTGGTGAACCTGTCATCAATATACGGGGTTATCGCTCCCAAATTCAGTGTTTATGAGGATACCGAGATGACGATGCCCGTTGAATACGCTGCAATAAAATCCGGCCTCTTGCACTTAAATCGATATTTGACCGCAGAAATGAAAGGGACAGGTTTCAGAGTTAACTCAGTAAGCCCGGGTGGCATCCTGGCAGGGCAGCCTGAGTCCTTTCTGGAAAAATACAAATCACATTGCAGCTCTAAGGGTATGCTGGATGTGGACGATGTTGTTGGTTCTGTCAACTTCCTTCTTTCTGATAAGTCTAAATACGTCTCCGGTCAAAATCTGATCGTCGATGATGCTTTCTCTGTTTAATGGAGCATGGCGATACTTGCGTCAGTCAAGTTATATTGAGGAATACCGATTCATCGCTGTGTTGTGTTTATTTTATTATACGGTCATTATGGGTGCGCAAATTTGACTGATTTTCGTGTTTTCTTTCGCGCTATTGATAATGAGGTTGCGATTGACACGGATGTTGTTGAAAGGATGGTTGGCGAGCGCGCTGAATTTGCTCCTTTAAGGCCATTCAAAACCTATAGGCTATTTCATTACGGGACGTCCAATAAATACTTTTATGCTTTATTGGTTCTTTTTTTTATATTGTTATATCCTTTTTATGTGTTGTGTTTGGCTCTGGTCCAGATGGCACGCTGTTCGGCTTCTGTTAAGAATGTGGAGGGGCAGGTTTTACTGCTTAATGCGAATCGAAAGGCTGCCTCGTTGTTTTGCCGGTTCTATAAGAGTTCAGATTACGTTTCATTTGATTTTGAGAGGGGGCGATCTTCTTTGAGCGGATCACGGCTCGACATTGCGCATTACGCAAAGGTTTCCGATGTGTTGGGTGCGGCTTGCGATTCGTTGTTGGCTTCTGTGATGTGGCCAATTTATCGCCGCCCGTATTTTGATTTTCCTCAGCTTTATGTCGCGTATGAATGGTTTTTGTATTACCGAATGTTGGTTAGAATCAATCATGAGATGCGTCCTGAAAAAGTCTATTTTGCCAATCATTACGATCGTTGGGCAGTCATGTTCGATGAAGTTTTTGGTGATAGATACCTTACCCTTATCCAGCATGGGAAGTTCTCGAATAGATTTAGCTTGCCGCATAAGCTGAGAAATGTGAAAAGGGTTGTTTTATTGGACAGGGATAGCTTTGAGAATTTGGATCAATTTCTGCAATGTCCAGATAACTTGGATGTTCATGTCAATGTGGAACCTATTGATCTTTCTCCTGTCGAAGCTGACGGGTCTAGTGTTCTGGTGATAGGTCAGCCGCAGAGTTCTGTTCTTGAGATTCAGTTAGTAAAGCTATTAACGATTGATTTTCCAGGGCTGAATATATTCCTGAAGCCTCATCCTTTGTATGGGGATTCATCTTATAAAGAAATTTTTTCGCTGGTTACGCTTGTAGAGAAAGACTTTTTTCCCGAGGTTGATGTCGCGGTGTGCTACGAATCTACCCTCGGTACGGAATATGAGCAATGTGGAATTCCTGTGGTTTGGTGGGGTGATAGGAAGCCAATGGATATTTCGAGTCAATTACGCGCAATGTTAAACGCTAACTAGGTTGGAGACGACATGTTTTCCGGTAAAACTCTATTAATAAGTGGAGGTACTGGTTCCTTTGGTAACGCAGTACTCCGGCGTTTCCTGAAATCCGACGTTGGCGAGATCCGTATCTTTAGCCGCGACGAAAAAAAACAGGACGACATGCGCAAGTTGTATAACGACCCGAAACTCAAGTTCTACATTGGCGATGTGCGGGATTACCAATCTGTCTTGAACGCGGTTCGTGGTGCGGATTTTATCTTTCATGCTGCCGCTCTGAAGCAGGTGCCTTCCTGTGAGTTTCATCCCATGGAAGCGGTAAAGACCAATGTTTTAGGTACGGAGAATGTACTGGAGGCGGCGATCAATACCGGTGTGGAGCGTGTGATTTGTTTGTCGACGGACAAGGCGGTCTACCCGATCAATGCCATGGGCACCTCCAAGGCCATGATGGAAAAGGTGGCGGTGGCAAAGTCCCGTAGTGCCAATGGGACGGTTATCTGTGTCACCCGCTATGGCAATGTAATGGCTTCCCGGGGTTCGGTGATTCCGCTGTTTGTGGAGCAGATTCGCGCGGGTCAGCCGATTACGGTGACGGACCCGAATATGACCCGCTTTATGATGACTCTGGATGATGCGGTCGACCTCGTATTGTACGCCTTCGAACACGCGAACCCGGGCGATATTTTTGTCCAGAAAGCTCCTGCGGCAACCATCAAGACCCTCGCCCACGCCCTGACGAACTTGCTCAAGGTTCCGGAACATGAAGTTCGGGAGATCGGCACGCGTCACGGTGAGAAGCTGTTTGAGGTGCTTCTGAGCCGGGAGGAGATGGCTGCGGCCGAGGACTTTGGTGAATACTTCCGTATACCGCCCGACCTGCGGGATCTCAACTACGGAAAGTTCGTTGAGGAAGGTGAGCGCAAGATCTCTGGTGCGGTAGAGTACAATTCTCACAACACCACGCGTCTGGACCAGGCTGGCATGGAAGCGCTGTTGATGAAGCTGGACTTCATCAGGGGACAGATTCGCGGTGAATATGTCGAACCACAGGACTGATCGTATGCGCGTATTGATCACCGGAGCGAATGGCTTTATCGGAAGGAATATCCGACAACACCTGGCCGAAAGGCAAGATGTTGTGATGAGCCTGATTGGCCGGGAATCAACGGATCAGGAATTGGCGGATTCTGTGTCTGAGGCAGATTTTGTGTTCCATCTTGCGGGCGTCAACCGCCCGGATGACCCCGGCGAGTTCGAGAAAGGCAATTCGGAGCTGACGGAGCGGCTTTGCAGCCTGCTTGCCCAGCGTTGCCGTGCCGATGGAGTGAAGGTGCCGCTGGTGCTTGCTTCATCCGTTCAGGCGGTGCTGGATAACCCCTATGGTGTGAGCAAGCGGCGGGCCGAAAACGCCGTGTTTGCTTATGGCCAGGAGGCTGCTGCGCCGGTCCACGTTTTCCGGCTGCCCAATGTGTTTGGCAAATGGTCCCAGCCTGACTATAACTCGGTGGTAGCGACCTTTTGCCACAACATAGCCCAGGACCTGCCGATTCGGGTTAACGACCCTTCAGCCGGACTGACGCTGGTCTATGTGGATGATCTGGTGCGGCGTTTTATTCAGCTGCTGGACGGGGCGGAGTCGAACCCTGACGCAAGCGGCTTTGAGCAGGTTCAGCCGCAATATGCCACGACGGTAGGTGAGTTGGCTGAAACCATCCGCGCTTTTCGCGACAGCAGGGAGACCCTGGTGACCGAGCGGGTGGGCAGGGGCCTGACCCGGGCGCTACATTCCACTTATCTGTCCTTCCTGCGACCGGAGCAGTTTTCCTATCAGGTACCTCAGCACGGCGATGAACGGGGCATGTTTGTGGAAATGCTGAAAACCCCCGACTGCGGCCAGTTCTCGTTTTTCACCGCGCATCCCGGCATTACCCGCGGTGGTCATTATCATCATTCGAAGACGGAAAAGTTTCTGGTGGTGAAGGGGCTCGCGCGGTTCTGTTTTCGTCATATGCAGACCGGTGAGGAGTACGAGAAGATTACGCGGGGTGAGCAGGCCGAAATTGTGGAGACGGTGCCCGGATGGACCCACGATATTACCAACATCGGTGATGGCGAGCTGGTCTGTATGCTGTGGGCCAACGAAATCTTTGACCGGGATGATCCAGACACTTACGCTTGCCCGCTTTGAACGGCCTCTTTCCTGTCAGAAGGTTTTTATGAAGAAACTCAAGGTTATGACCGTGGTTGGTACACGCCCGGAAATCATTCGTTTGTCCCGGGTGATGGCCAGACTTGACGAGCACTGCGAGCATGTTCTGGTGCATACGGGCCAGAACTATGACTTTGAGCTCAACGAGATTTTTTTTCAGGATCTGGGTATACGCAAACCTGACCACTTTCTGAATGCGGCTGGCGCTACCGGAGCGGAAACCATTGGCAATGTGATTATTGCCATGGACCGGGTGCTGGCGGAGGTGCAGCCAGAGGCCTTGCTGGTTCTGGGTGACACCAATAGCTGTATGGCCGTTATACCCGCGAAACGTCGCAGGATTCCGACCTTTCACATGGAAGCGGGCAACCGCTGTTTTGATATGCGGGTACCGGAGGAGATCAACCGGCGCATTGTGGATCACACGGCGGATATCAATCTGACCTACAGTACCATCGCCCGAGACTACCTTCTTCGCGAAGGTTTACCGCCGGACCGGATTATCAAGACCGGCAGCCCGATGTTTGAGGTGTTGAATCATTTCCGGGGTGATATCGAGGCCTCGGATGTGTTGCAGCGTCTCGGGCTGGAGGAAGGTCGGTTCTTCGTGGTGAGTGCTCACCGGGAAGAGAATGTCGATTCGCAGCGGAACTTCAAAAATCTCGTGGCGACGCTGAACGCGGTGGCGGAGCAGTTCGATGAGCCGGTGATTGTGTCCACCCATCCGAGGACCCGTAACCGGGTGGATGAGGCCGGCATTGTCTTTCATCCCAATATTCGTTTGCTGAAGCCGCTGGGCTTCAAGGACTACAACAAGCTGCAACTGACGGCCAGGGCCGTGTTGTCTGACAGTGGGACGATCAACGAGGAGGCGTCGATACTCAATTTTCCGGCCTTGAATATCCGCGAAGCCCACGAGCGGCCGGAAGGCATGGAAGAGACGTCCGCCATGATGGCGGGCCTGGATAAGGAACGGGTGTTGCAGGCGTTGTCGATTCTGGATTCGCAGGGGCGCGGCACGGAGCGTACGCTGAGATTGGTGGCTGACTATAGTATGCCGAACGTCTCAGACAAGGTTGTCCGGATACTGCATAGTTATCGGGATTACGTGATGCAAACGGTGTGGAAGCAGTATTGAGAGTTTGCTTATGACCGTATCGCACTCTGGGCGACGGGATCTGGTGATTATCAACCGTAGTTTTTGGCCTTCTTATCCGGTCATTGGCGAAGCCTTGCTGCGGCTTGCCGAGGGGCTTGCCGACACCTGTCGTGTTTCTGTCATTCTGCAGGACCGGGATGATATCCGGCGGCAGCTGGCAGAGAAACACCGGGGGAAGGGGGTCGAGTTCTTTCCCGGCAAAGGCTGGTCGGATTCCTCCAGCCGGGTTTATATCCGTGCTCTGGATGCAGTATTTTTTATGTGTTGGGTGGTGTTCTGTCTGCTTCGTGCCCGACCGAAGACTGTTTATGTTTCCACCGATCCCCCGGTGCTGGTGCCCTTCGTGGTTATGATCTATGCAAGGATCTTCCGAGCCCGGTATGTATACCATTTGCAGGATATTCACCCGGAAGCCGCGAACATTGCGGTGCGTGTGCATCCACAGATTTATCGTTTGCTGTTCTGGATGGACCGGATCACCATGCGGCGGGCCAGTGTGTTGATCACGATCACGGATGAGATGGCTGAGGAGATCCGCCATCGCTCTGGCACGCGGGCGCCCATCCATATTCTCTGTAATCCGGCCGTTTCTTTCGATGGCGTTGTTCCGGTTGAGGAAAAAATCCGGGGCTTTTCGTTTTGTGGTAACGCAGGGCGGCTGCAGCGTATTCCTTTGTTGCTTGATGCCATTCGCAAGTACCTGGATGCGGGCGGTGCCATGCAGTTTGCGTTTGCTGGCGGTGGGTATTTTAGTCCGCGGCTCAGCGACCTGGCGAATCAGTATGAACAGGTAACCTACTTGGGTGTGGTGTCTGCCAAGGAGGCGGCGCAGCTGAATTGTGATTACGAATGGGCATTGCTGCCCATTGTTGATGAGGTTACCCGCTTCGCCTTTCCCAGTAAGTCATCATCTTATGTTTTTTCGGGGGCTGCGGTGCTTGCGGTTTGTGGGGAACAGACCAGCGTGGCTCAATGGGTTGAGAAGTATGGCCTGGGTAAGGTTGTGAAGCCGCAGGTCGATGCATTGGCGGAAGCGTTCTGGCAAATCGAGAAAGAGGACGCGCCTGCGTCGTCGTACACGGAGGACCGAAGTACTCTGATGGACGAACTCAGGTTTGAGCGCTTCGTTCAGCGGCTGAAAGATATTGTTCCCTTGCAGGCAGGCTCGTGACTGGTCGGTTTGTGGTTACCGGTGCAAGCGGTTTCGTAGGCGCATCCCTTGTTAAGCGCTTGCATGAAGAGGGTGCACAGGTTGTTGCCGTCAGCCGAAGCGAGTTGAGGTTGCCTGTTCAAACAGTACGAATCGACTCTTTTTCGGATTTGCAGCCATTGCAGGAAGAACTGGCGTCTGCCGATGTTGTCGTGCACTGTGCCGCCAGGGTACATGTGATGGCGGATTCGGCGGCTGACCCTTTGACCGAATTCCGTCGCGTGAACGTTGATGGCTCTCTTGATCTGGCGAGGCGGGCTGCTGAGGTAGGTGTGCGCCGTTTCGTGTTCATCAGCTCGGTCAAGGTAAACGGTGAGCATACCGACTATCGCCCTCCGTTTGAGGCGGATGAACCGCCCGGCCCTGAAGATCCGTACGGTATTTCAAAAAGGGAGGCAGAGGACGGGTTAAGGGCGTTGGCCCGGGAAACCGGTATGGAGGTGGTCATTGTTCGCCCACCGCTGGTCTATGGCCCCGGGGTGAAAGGCAACTTCCGTAGCTTGCTGAAATTGGCGCGGCTACCAATACCTTTGCCGTTCGGGGTGATCGAGAACCGGCGTAGCCTGGTGTACCTGGAAAACCTGGTGGATTTTATCGTTTGCGTGGCGCAGCATCCCCAGGCGGCCAATGAAACGTTTTTGGTCAGCGATGGTAAGGATATGTCCACCACCCAACTGCTTCGTGTTCTGCGGCGGTCGACCGGTAGTGCCGCCATGTTGCTGCCGGTGCCGGTGGTCTGCTTCTGGTGGGCGGGTGCGCTCCTGGGGAAGAAGCCACTGGTTCAGCGTTTATGCGGTTCCTTACAGCTGGATATCTCAAAAGCCCGTCAATTGTTGAGTTGGTCGCCACCTTTCAGTGTTGAGGAAGGGCTGGCGAATACGGTGCAAGCCGAGCATGATAGCTAGTGTGCCGCGCAGTAGGTCAGCGAATTAACCGCACGGCACACTAGCCCTGGTTTCGGTATTTTCTGGATTGTCGTACATGGTGGTTCTGATTCGTTTGTTTGATGTTCTTTTTTCGGTTTTGGGCCTCCTTTTGGGGTTCCCGGTGCTTATCCTGATTACGGTGATCGGCTTGTTTGATACAGGCGCGCCGATATTTTGTCAGAAACGGGTTGGGCGCAATAAAAAGCCATTTACGCTGGTGAAGTTCCGCACCATGAAGCCGGATACTGCCTCGGTCGCGAGTCATCTCGCCAGCTCTGACGCCATCACGCCGCTTGGTCGGTTTCTGCGCCGCACCAAGCTGGATGAGTTGCCCCAACTGTGGAATGTGCTGAAGGGAGAGATGAGCCTTGTCGGGCCGAGGCCCTGCTTGTTCAGCCAGAGTGAATTGATTACTGAACGGGAGCAGCGGGGCGTCCTGGCGGCGCGCCCTGGCATTACCGGGCTGGCCCAGGTCAACGATATCGATATGTCGACGCCATTGTTGCTGGCGGAAACCGATGAGAAGATGTTGCAGAACCTGACCTTGGGGGCTTATTTTCGCTATATCTTGATGACCGTCGTGGGCAAAGGGTCTGGTGATCGGGTGCCGGGACGGGACTGATTTGGCTCTTGACAGCAAGGCGGGTAAAACCTCAGCCCGCGCCATCGCCAAAAAGAGACCCCTTCCCATGGCTGGTTTTCGTCTGGAATCGTTACAGAAACTCAACGGTCTGGTCCCGAATCCTGTCCTAAACTGCCATTAGTCGTGTGCTAAAAGGACGCTCATGTTAAAGGTCTTTTTGAATCTTTCCCGTTTGCAGAAGCGACTGATCTCCGTTGTTTCGGATGCGGTCTTTTTGTCATTTTCTTTCTGGGCAGCTTTTGCGCTTCGCCTCGAAGACAAGTCCTGGACGCCAGCCCCGGACCAGCTTCTGGTGGGCCTTCTCACTGTTGGTGTGTCCATTGTTATCTTCGCGAGATTGGGGCTTTATCGGGCAATTATCCGGTACCTGAGCGACAAGGCTTTTCTGACTATCAGCATAGGCGTTGGATCCTCCGCGCTTACCATTATCGCTCTGGCCTATCTGCTGCAGGCTTTTGTTCCCCGTTCAGTGCCCATCATATACGCGGTACTGGCATTCCTTTTTGTCAGTGGCTCCCGTATGGGGGTGCGTATGCTGGTTGGTCGCCCCAGGCATCGTAACAAAGAGCCGGTGGCGATCATCGGCACCGGCGAGACCGGCATCCACTTGGCGGATGCTCTGCTTCAGGACATGCAGTATCAGCCTGCAATGTTTGTGACATATCGCCGGGCGAATCATCGTACCCTGATTCAGGGTATTCCGGTGTACGACATAGATCACATTGAAAAAGCTATTCGCAAGCATGGCGTCAAACGCCTTTTGCTCGCCCTGGACCCGGATACGCACCTGAATCGCAAGCAGTTGCTGCGTGAGCTGGAGCAGCTGGAAGTCCCCGTGCAGACCGTGCCCAGCATGGCGGAGCTGGTGTCTGGCCGGGCCCGTATCAATGACATCCGCGACCTGGAGATTGAAGACCTGCTGGGACGGGAGCCGGTGATGCCGGAAAGCGCACTGGTGGCCTCCAGCTTGTTTGAGAAGTGCGTGTTGGTGACCGGTGCCGGGGGGTCCATCGGCTCTGAGCTGTGCCGACAGATCCTGCGCCAGCGCCCGGCAAAGATGGTGTTGTTCGATCAGTCAGAATTCTCCTTGTATGCCATCGAGCGGGAGCTGCAGTCCATCAATAATATCGAAGGTTTGGGCGTTAAGCTGAGCGCCATACTTGGCAGTGTGATGCAGCGGCGCCGATGCAAGGCGGTGATGAGGGCCTTCGGTATCCACACGGTCTACCACGCCGCCGCCTACAAGCACGTGCCCCTTGTAGAGCACAATGTGATCGAGGGATTGCAGAATAACACTTTCGGCACCTGGCATTTGGCGGAGGCTGCTATCGAGACCGGTGTGGAGCGCTTTGTGCTGATCTCCACGGATAAAGCCGTGCGGCCCACCAACATTATGGGCGCCAGCAAGCGCCTGGCGGAACTGGTGCTGCAGGGCTTGGCGGAGCGGCAGGAAGGCACCCGGTTTACCATGGTGCGTTTTGGCAATGTGCTGGGGTCATCCGGCTCGGTGGTGCCCCTGTTCCGCGACCAGATCCGCGACGGCGGGCCTGTCACCGTCACCCATCCGGACATCATCCGTTACTTCATGACCATCCCGGAGGCCAGCCAGCTGGTGCTGCAGGCTGGCAGCATGGGGCAGGGCGGTGAGGTGTTCGTGCTGGATATGGGTGAACCGGTGAAAATTGTCGACCTGGCCCGCAAGATGGTGCATCTGATGGGCCTGTCGGAAAAAACCGAAGACAACCCGGATGGCGATATTGAAGTCCGCTTCACCGGCCTGCGCCCGGGGGAAAAGCTGTTTGAGGAACTGCTCATTGGCGACAACCCCCAGGGCACCAGCCACCCCCGCATCATGATGGCCCGGGAAGCGTCCATGCCCTGGGATGATGTGGAGTCCCTCCTCAAGAAACTCTCCCTCGCCAGTCAGAACTTCGACTGCGCCCGCATTGCCGAGCTTATCCGCGAGGCACCTACCGGCTACGCACCCAATGGGGATGTGGCGGATTTGGTGTGGTGTCATTCTGCTCCCCCTGAAGAAAATTCTGATAATAGTGTTCGACGGTTGGGGGCTTGAGTTTAAGGACTTGATTGGCCACGGAATCCACGGAAGAACACGGAAAAAAGAAAGAAAAAGTTACCAGGTTATTTAGGTCTTTTTGTCTTTCCTTCCGTGTCCTTCCGTGGATTCCGTGGCAGAAAAGGTCATTATCAGAAGGGATGCCTGAGCACGTGAGCGTTTCCTTTTTATCCGCTCCATTGTTATGATCATGGTGATCAATATGGCTGGAGGCGAGCATGATCACAGAAACCAGTGCGGTGAAATTCCGGCAAAACCTGGGTGAGATGATTAATCAGGTTCAGTACCGGCACGACAGTGTGTTAATCAAGAAAGATGGTAAACCGGTAGCTGCCTTGGTAGACGCGCGTCTGTTCAATCGGATTCGGAGGATGGAGGCTCGCTTCGACGCCTTGAGCAGCAGGCTGGAGCAGGGATTTTCAGGTGTGCCTCAGGAAGAGGGCATCCGGGAGATTGAACAGGCAGTGGCAGACGAACGCTCTGAACAATAACGGGAGCGTGACCAGGGATGGCATCCATGCAGGTAGTGCTCGACACCAATGTGGTCATTTCCGGTATGGCTTTTCCGGCCAGCATACCGGGGAAAATTATTCAGGCGTGGCGCAGCGGTGCAATTGAGGTTGTGCTGTCGGATTATATTCTTGATGAAGTCCGCAGAGTCTTGCCCCAGCTGAGAAACCGGCACGGTATGTCGGACGCGGAGATCGATGATCTGGTCGATATTCTCGGCTTCCTGGCGGAAATCGTCGACCCCGTGACACTGCCCGATAATGCAGTGAGAGACGTCCGGGATACACCGGTACTTGGTACATTGATAGCCAGTTTACATTCCCACGAAGTCGATTATCTGATTACTGGCGACCAAGATTTGCTTGTGTTGGCAGAGCGCTATCCAATCATAACGCCATCAGATTTCTGGGCCAGGCATGGTGGTTTATGAGGTATGACTCATGGAACGTTTTTTAAGTGCCCGTTGAAACCGGGTTTGATCACCTCGCCTCATCCAAAGTCGGATATACTGAAAGGCAGCTCTGAAACACTTAATCGTGTCGCGGTTGCGGATACTTGACACTATCGTCTCCCACCGTCAAATTATTAGCCAGCTTCAGGAACTGGACGATATTTTACAAGGAGAGTATATGGCTGCCCCGGCTGTTTCCGGTCGATATGTTACTGCGGATTTTCGTCAATCCCCCTTTATGGCCCTGGCTGATTTGATGGGACTAAGCAACTATCAGGTCCAGCTCACCAAAGCTCCTGAACTGTATGCGCCTATACTGAATGGAATTGCGGTATATCGGCACCTGCCCTCGCAAGAACGCTCCGCAATCAACGCGAAGATTATCTACGATATCCCTCGTAACAGTCTGACCACCCGTCTGATGGACCTGATTAGTGATCTCAGCGTTCAGCGCTATTGGTACATGTGGTCGCTGTCGGATGCCGAGCTGCGAGAATTCTTCGAGTTCAGTTCCAGAAAGCTAGATATTACTGGCCAGGTCAACCCACTTTCCTTTCCTGAGGTCACTGTTACGTCTGTTGCGAGCTGGGTGTACGTTTCGTCCAGGGGCGGCCCAAGGGCTTTAGCGTCAGAGGCACTCGCCTCCCTGGGAAAAACCGAACTTGTTGAAGAAGTGGCGCGCAAGTTCGGGTGGGCTCCAACGCTTGCTCGTTCTGCAGGCATTGCCGCCGTGCCCACGCTGATCGTTCTTTCCGGTCTGAATATCATGGCAAAGCACGAGTCAGATAAGTCTCGCCGGGAATTGGCCGCCCGTGGCCTGCTGGTTTACGAAGACCTCTAGGATGCTGGTTCTGATGTTGTTCAGCGGGGTGAGCGGGTGGTTTCTATACTACGCCATGCTCCGTGGGCTGGTTTTGGGTAAGGTGCAGAGATCGCCCATTTTTTGGACCAGATGCGTTTTGGCGCCAGCGTTGTTGTTGGCGGGGGCTGCTTCTGTCGTTGTCCGCTACTTCTTCCCGGAAACAACCATCTGGGTAACCATGGCGCTTTGGCCCCTCTTTATTCTCGCGCTCGATCCTGGTTACCGGCTTGCAGATGCCGACGAGAAGGATACTGAATGAGTATTTTCGTGATCAGGTGTCTTGGTAAAACGAAAACGGTTTTTGCTGCACCGCTTGTCGTGATATTTATTGCTTCTTCAGTAGCTGCAGCCAAATCTGCAGAGCACCAGTTGCTTCCTGCTTCTCGAACATTCTTGACACTTCAATTGTGCGCCAGTTATTCACTTGAGTTCGATCAGAGCGACTCGCTGGCAGAGCGGTACAGCAATCAAGCCTGGCGAGTGGCAGATGCGATAGCGGAAGCGGGGTGGGAACGAGGTGATTTCCCCGGCGCGCTGGCAACCGCTCAGGAAGAAAGGCGTGAGCTGGCGGTGAAGTCGAGCGAAACCCGGGATGATTTTAAACGTCGCCATCAGTCAGGTCCTCTATGTGCTCGTGCTCTGGACCATGCCCGGATATTGCTTGGTGGCGCTCTACCAAGACCGGATGAGGGCTGAGCATGCAAACTGTTTATGATTCAGATGACGACATACTGACAATGCATCTCAGTGACAAGCCCATAGTTAAAGAGGTCTCTCAGGATTGGAATACGCATGTCAGCTACGCTGAAGATGGGTCTATCGTAGAGATCGTGATTCTGGAAGCAAAGAAGAGTGGCGCGTGGCCGTTGGTGACCACCCACGCAGCCTGAATTTATGGGCTGAAAACCAGCCACCCCGCATCATGATGGTCCGGGAAGCGTCCATGCCCTGGGGTGATGTGCAATCCCTCCTGAAGAAACTCTCCCTGGCCAACCAGAACTTTTCCACTGCGCCCGCATGGCCGACCTTTATCCACGTGGCAGCCATCGGTTAAGCACACAGGCAATAAAGCCTTACCCTGAATGTGAGTATGTGCTACATTCAGGAGTCAATTATAGGCTATGTAGAGTATACGCACATGATGCTGGCCGAGCTGGGTAGTCGCATTCGGGAAGAGCGAAAACGGGCGGGTTTGACGATGCAGGAGCTCTCCGAAATGGCCGGGGTGGATCGCACCATGCTTTCACGGCTAGAGAATCAACGCCTGCCGGAGATGGGCTTCGCCAAGTTGCAACGGGTGCTGGCGGTGTTGGGACTGGAGTTCGCGGTCCGGCCCGTGGGTGGTTTGCCGACTCTGAATGACCTGCAGCGTGAGCAGGCGAAGAGTGATGTATGAGCAGGTTTCAGCGGGCGGTGGTTCAGGTACGGGCCCGGGTCGTTGGCGATCTGATTGCCCCCGGGCGTCCGGAGCCTTCCGTATTTGTTTATCGCCCTGGTTTGCAGAAGGAGGATGCGGTTTCCGTCACCATGCCGGTCGCTGACCAGGCCTATACGTACCATGGATTGCATCCCGTGTTCGCCCAGAACCTGCCGGAGGGGTATCTGGGCGAGCTTATCCGCAAGCATGTGGCCAAGTTGTATGGCACCGGAGACCTGGCAGTGCTCACGGCTCTGGGACGTCATCAGGTTGGCCGGGTGGTGGTGTCTGACGTCGAAACGGGGGCTGCGGGCGTTGAAGATGGTGGCGAGTCACTGTCCCGACTGTTAAAGGCGGATGATGCCTCTCTGTTCGAGGAACTGGTTGAGAAGTATGCCCTTCGTTCGGGAATTTCCGGGGTGCAGCCCAAGGTGTTGATTCCGGCCCATCTCTCGGACAAGTCTGCGGTGCGCACTGATGGCTTTATCGTGAAAACCTGGGGTGAGGATTTTCCGCAACTGGCGGCTAATGAATATTTTTGTATGACGCTGGCCCGGAAATGCGGGTTGCCGGTGCCGCAGTTCCACCTTTCGGATAACGGTCGGTTGTTCGTGATGGAACGCTTTGACCGGCGTGAAGACGGTCGGTGGCTGGGCTTCGAAGATGCCTGCGTGTTGCAGGGGCTGTTACCGGATGACAAGTATTCCGGCAGCTATGAGAAGTTGGCGAAAACCTTTGCGACGTATCTGTCGCCTGAGCAGCGCCATCAGGGGTTGCGATGGTTGTTTCTTTCCGTGGCGATATCCTGGGCCGTTCGCAATGGCGACGCTCACCTGAAGAATTTTGGTATTTTGTATGATCAGCCGTTCGCAAGTCGCCGGATGGCGCCCGCCTACGATATTGTGTCCACCACGCCCTATCTTCAGCAGGATGTACCCGCCCTGGCACTGGGCGGGCGCAAGGTGTGGTGGCCGGTCGACTACCTGGTTGATTTTGGTCGCCGGTCCTGTGGCCTGGCCCGGAGGGAAGTTATGGCGTTCCTGGGCACTATCGAGCAAGAACTGCTGTCGACAGCCGACCTGATCGATAACTACTGTGACCTCCACCCGGAGTTTGATGAGGTAGGGCGGCGGATGGTCCGGGTATTCACGCACAGTGCGTCACAGCTTGCGGAGTTTGCCGGGCAGTAGTAGAGGCAGTGCCATCCCTGGCAGCCTTTTTGAAATAAGAACATAAATTTTTGTTCCTTTGCGTTCTATCCCCGAGGCTTTATCCTGTGACGGTCGAATACTTCCCGTTGCAGGAGCCGCAATGACCGTTTCCACCCTCGTACCCAAATCCCGTGGCAGCCACGCTGACAGCGCTCTCGAATCCGCCACCGCGCAAGAGCGGGTCGAGTGGGCGCTGGACAACCTGCCGGGCCGGTTTGTGCTCAGCTCCAGTTTCGGTATTCATTCGGCGGTACTGCTGCACCTGGCGACGCGGATTCGCCCGGATTTGCCCGTATTGCTGGTGGATACCGGCTATCTGTTTTCCGAAACCTATCAGTTTGTGGAGACCCTGCGTGACCGGCTGGACCTGAACCTGAAGGTGGTGTCCTCGCACTGGACACCCGCGCGGCTGGAAGCGGTGCACGGTCGCCTGTGGGAACAGGGCGTTGATGGCATTGAGCGCTACAACCAGTTGATGAAGGTGGATCCCATGGAGCGGGCGTTGGATGAGCTGGACGTGGGCACCTGGTTTGCGGGCCTGCGCCGGCAACAGTCCGGCTCCCGTGAGGACCGCCCCGTGGTCGAGCAGCGGCCGGACGGGCGCCACAAGGTTTACCCGCTGATTGACTGGCATAACCGGGATATTCACCGGTATCTCGTCAAGCACGACCTGCCTTATCATCCGCTGTGGGAAGAAGGCTATGTGTCCGTGGGCGACTGGCATACTTCCCGCCCGTTGACGCCGGGCATGACCGAAGAGGAAACCCGGTTCTTCGGACTGAAGCGGGAGTGCGGCCTGCACGTTTGATTGGCCCCTTGCCCCTGAGGGAAGAAGGGCTACATGAAGCCTACGCCGTACATTCCCTCTCCACTGGAGGGAGAGGGCCAGGGTGAGGGGGAGCGCCAGTAGGGCGCTTGAGAGCGTACTGAGGAGTTGCCTGCTCCACCTTCACCCCAACCCCTCTCCCCTCAAGGGAGAGGGGCTATAAAACAGGCTTGTCCCTGTTTTTTTGTGTTTGCGGTACATATCTCCAAAACCTATAATCTTATGCCGTATCCAATTCCATGGACCAGGAGCCTCTTTTGTCTTCCAATATTCTCTGGCACGACCATAAGGTAACCCGCGCGGAGCGGGCGACGATCAAGCATCAGAAACCCTGCCTGTTATGGTTTACCGGTCTGAGTGGTTCGGGCAAGTCCACAATTGCCAATGCCCTGGATGTGGCGTTGTATCAACGTGGTTATCACACGTTTTTATTGGACGGCGATAATGTCCGCCATGGTCTCAACAAGGACCTGGGGTTTTCCGATGAGGACCGGGTTGAGAATATCCGGCGGATTGGCGAGGTCAGTAAGCTGTTTACGGATTCCGGTCTGATTGTGCTGAGTGCCTTTATTTCCCCGTTTACCAGTGACCGTCGAATGGTGCGCAATCTGTTTCCCGCCGGTGAGTTTATTGAAGTCTTTATGGATACCCCGCTTTCCACTTGCGAGGATCGTGATCCCAAGGGGCTTTATAAAAAGGCCAGGGCAGGGCAGATCCGGGATTTCACCGGTATCGACTCCCCCTATGAAGCACCGGAACGGGCCGAAGTCCGTCTGGATACCTCTGCAATGTCTGTCGACGACTGTATTGATCGGTTGATTGGCTACCTTCTTGAGAGAGGGCTGATCCTCCGGAACGACAGTTCCGCCTGACCTTCATTACCTTATTCGTATTCCGTATTTGGCATTCTTGCCCATAAACGGTCTACTGTGCGATCTCTGGTTATTAGAAAGCCGGGCACTATTCCTTTTTTGAAACACTGACGTCCATCGGCGCAGTAGATCAGCCTTAACTTTGACAGGCTGCGAGCATAGTCACCATCTGGGAGCCTTCTGTACATGGCGTGGGAAGCCGTTTTTACCCTGTTTCTGCTGGTTGCTGTTCTGGGGGCGTTGGTTGTTACCCGGGTGGCGGCGGATCTGATCCTGATGGGGGCTCTGATTGTGCTGGTGATTACCGGGGTTCTGACTCCAGCCTCGGCACTGGTCGGGTTTGCCAACCCCGGTGTTATCACCATTGCGACGCTCTATGTGGTAGCTGCCGGCCTCAAGGAAACCGGTGCGGTTCAGTGGATTGCCCGCCGCATGCTGGGGCATCCCCGTACGCCCTCGGGGGCTCAGGCCCGTCTGATCGTGCCCACCGGGGTGCTCAGCGCGCTGATGAACAATACCGCCGTGGTGGCCATGTTCATTCCCGCCGTTCAGGACTGGGCCCAGCGCCTGAATATCTCGGCGTCCAAGCTGCTTCTGCCCCTCAGTTACGCCGCCATTCTTGGCGGTACCTGCACCCTCATCGGCACCAGTACCAACCTGGTGGTGGATGGCCTGTTGCAAAGCCGGCTCGACATCCATCTGGGTCTTTTCGAGCTGGCCTGGGTCGGGGTGCCGCTGCTGCTGATTGGCGGCACCTTCCTGGTGCTGTTCGCCAACCGTCTGCTGCCGGATCGCGGTGGCCTGAACGAGGAGCTGGAACTGGTCCGGGAGTATGGCGTAGAGGTGGAGGTGGAAAGCCCTGGCCCGCTGGTCGGGCGCACGGTGGCACAGGCCGGCCTGCGCTCCCTGAACTATGGCTACCTGACTGAAATCGACCGCCAGGGGCGCCTGATTACGGCGGTGGAGCCGGACCGGATGCTGCAGCCCGGTGACAAGCTGTATTTTGTGGGCGCGCCGGAGTGCGCCAGTGAACTGCGTCGTATCCAGGGCCTGAAACCCGCGAATGGCAGTGTCCACAAGCTGGACCTGGCCAACCATCAACGCTGCCTGGTGGAAGTGGTGCTGGGCCCGGAATTCGCCGCCCTGGGGCAAACCGTCCGCGATAGCCGGTTCCGTACCCGTTTCAATGCTGCCATTCTTTCGCTGTCCCGGGAAGGCAAGCGGGTGCCCGGCAAGCTGGGCGATATACGCTTCAAAATGGGTGATACCCTGTTGCTGGAGGCGAGTCAGCAGTTTGCCGACCAGTACCGTTTTCGCCGGGATTTCCTGCTGGTCAGTGCCCTGAACGACTCCACACCGCCGGACTTCAGCAAGGCGCCCCTGGCGCTGGGCATTCTGCTGGCCATGGTCGCGGTGAGCGCTTCCGGCCTGCTCACTATTCTGGAGGCTGCCTTCCTGGCCGCCGGCGCCATGATTGGCTCGGGCTGCATTACCGCCAGCCGGGCGCGGCGGAGTGTGGACCTTCCGGTACTGGTGGTGATTGCCTCATCCTTCGCCCTGGGCGCGGCCATGTCGGAAACCGGTGCTGCCCAGTGGGTGGCAGGCGGCCTGCTGAATTTCGGGGTGCTGACACCCTGGCTGGCGCTGGCGCTTGTTTACCTGCTGACTGCTGCGTTTACCGAGGTAATAACCAATAACGCCGCTGCGGTTCTTATGTTTCCCATTGCCCTGGCAGTGTCGGAACAGCTTGGTGTCAATTTTATTCCCTTTGCTGTTGCTGTCATGTTTGCGGCGTCCGCCAGTTTCATTACGCCCTTGGGGTATCAGACCAATCTGATGGTTTATGGTCCCGGCCGATATCAGTTCACGGATTACATGCGCATTGGTATTCCCCTGAGTCTGGTGGTGGGCACGACGGCCGTTTTGTTGATTCCCCTGGTCTGGTCATTCTGAGGCATTATTTTTTCTTCATTGTGATGAATGAGTGAAAGTCTTTAATCCTTTCCGGTATTATTCTATGATTACGACGGATTCAGGGATTGAAATGTAAAAACTGCAAAAATATCTTCAGTTCAAAAGGGTTAATTTTTCATGGCGAACATCAACGATTACTATCAGAAAAAACAGCTTCTCGAAAAGCTTTCTGACGAATTGAACAAGATGGAACAGGACCAGACACTTAAAGGTGATCTGGAATTTGAAGACAAGGTCAAGGGGCTGATGGACGAGTACAAGAAGTCCCCGAAGGACGTGCTGCAGATTCTGAGCGCAATCGATCCTTCCGTTGCTGGCGGCAAGGCGGAAGCCGGTACACGCGCCAAGCGCCCCCTGAAGACCTACAAGAACCCGCACACCGGTGAAGTAGTCAAGACCCGCGGCGGCAACCACAAGACGCTGAACGAGTGGCGTCAGAAGTATGGCAAGGAAGCCGTTCAGGGCTGGCAAGAGAACTAAGTAAGCCGTAAACCCGGGTGGATCACTGCCCGGGTTACCCCTTCCTCTTTTCCTTCTCTCTTCTATGAATATGCTCCGCTGTTTTAGTTTGCCGGATTTCCTTTTGGTCACGGTATTTATTGGATTCGTTGCCCGTGGGCTTTGAGATAAAGGTGGAATTAAGGGACAATCCGGGAGATTCCATTCGATCTGAGAAGGACCTGACATGCTTGCGATCATACTCTCTGGTGGTTCCGGAACCCGCCTGTGGCCGCTTTCCCGCGAGGCCTACCCCAAGCAGTTCATTCCCGTTGTATCCGACCAGTCCTTGTTGTCAGAGACCATCGCCAGAGGGCTGAAGCTGGGCGCCGATGTGCGCGTTATGGCGATTACCAACGAAGAGCACCGTTTTGTGGTGGCGGCAAGCCTGCAACAACTGGCCGCCGACCGCACCACTGGCATTATCCTTGAGCCGGTCGGGCGCAATACGGCCCCGGCCATTGCCCTGGCCGCACTGGCGGCAGCGGAAGAAAATCCCGATGAGCTGATGCTGGTGATGCCGTCGGATCAGGTGCTGCAGGATGAACAGGCATTCGCCCGCGCTGTGGCCGTGGGTGCGGATGCCGCCCGCGAGGGCAAGCTGGTGACCTTCGGTATCGTGCCGTCGTCCCCGCATACCGGTTACGGCTATATCCGCGCCGGGGGCAGCAAGGGTGTCTGGTCCAATGTGGATGCCTTTGTCGAGAAGCCGGACGCCGATACCGCCCAGCGCTACCTGGATGAGGGCGGTTACTACTGGAACAGCGGCATGTTCCTGTTCTCCGCCAGCCGTTATCTTGAGGAGCTGGAGCGTTTCCAGCCCCGGATTCTGGAGGCCTGCCGGGCCGCCTACAGCGCCCGCAAGGGTGATATGGACTTTACCCGTGTGGACAAGGAGGCCTTTGCCGCCTGTCCTGATGATTCCATCGACTACGCCGTTATGGAACATACCAAAGACGCCGTTGTTGTGCCTCTGGATGCGGGCTGGAGTGATGTCGGCTCCTGGTCGTCCCTGTGGGAAATCCAGCCCCAGGACGAGAACGGCAACGCCTGCCATGGTGATGTGATTCTGGAAGACGTCTCCGGCTCCTACGTCCACTCGGAAGGCAGGCTGATTGCAGCCCTGGGCGTCAGCGATCATGTCATTGTGGAAACCGACGACGTGGTGCTGGTGGCCGACCGCAACCGGGTGCAGGACGTCAAGAAGCTGGTTAACCGCCTCAAGGAGCAGGGGCGCCCGGAGTACAAGCTGCACAAGAAAGTACACCGGCCCTGGGGCACGTATGAGGGTGTGGCCCAGGGCGATCGTTTCCAGGTCAAGCGCATCACTGTGAACCCGGGGGCCTCCCTATCCCTTCAGAAGCACCATCATCGCTCCGAGCACTGGGTTGTGGTGACCGGCACCGCCCGTGTCAACCGCGGTGATGAGGAGCTGCTGCTCACCGAAGACGAGTCCACCTACATTCCCCTTGGCGTTACCCACCGGCTGACCAACCCCGGTGTCATTCCCCTGGAGCTGATCGAGGTACAGACCGGCAGCTATCTGGGCGAAGATGACATTGTCCGCTTTGAAGATACCTACAATCGCGTCTAGACTGCACTGAGTCTTTTTTCGAATTGGTCTCAAAACCCCGTCGCGCTTTACCAGCCGTAAAGTGCGACGGGGTTCCTGTTTTTGATACCTGAGTGTCAGTAAATCGCTGTTATTTGTCGAAAATGTGACGGCGGCGAGCGATCATCCGACTCGGTACAGGTACCTTCTGGCTCTTTACGGGAGCCGTAGGCTGACTGGCACTCCTTGCCGGTCAGGCTGACGAGATCAGCCATCTGGCCTCTGCTCCGGGTCTTCGAAAGAGGGTACGACATATGCGACTGGGGCAGGTGCCTGCAACCGGGCGTGCAGCCAATCCGGTAGTGATTACCGATTCCGCCTGGTACCGGCTGGCGGACGACATTGCCGTCGCTCTGGCCTCGTCGCCCCGTGGCCTGATGTGGGTTACCGCCGACAGGGGTACCGGCAAGACCGCCTGGCTCCAGGCCCTGATGCCGGCCATGCAAACGGACTTCTACCTGGCGGATCTGCGCAATCCGCAGGAAACCGGGGAAATCCTCGAGCAGCTGCAGGATTACACCAATTATCTGCAGGGTACCCTGCCCACCCTGATTCTGGACAACCTCTCACCGGCGGACCTGATGGCCCTGCTGGCCGAGCCGGACCACCCGGCCCGTGACCTGATGCCCAACTATAATGGCCCCCTGTTGCTGCTGAGCCCGGAGCATTCCGATGATCCGGTGGCGGGCCGCAGGCTTGAGCGGCTCATGGGGCGCTCACTGATGCGCCACGACCTGCCGCTGAGCAGTCGCGCCCAGAACCACGCCATCCTGGTGGCCCACCGGCCGGTGATTGAAGCGCGCTGGAATGTGCGTGTAACCGATGCCGCCATGGGGCTGGCCTCGTCGGGCCTGCATTACCGCGCGACTCCGGGCCAGGTGGTGGAATGGCTGGAGCGTGCCGCCGCGAGGGTGTCCGTGGTCGCCGACGAGGGGCCTGCGGAGTGCCGGCGGCTGCGCGCCGAACTGGATACCCTGGCCCGCCGTATCGAAGCGAACCGCGACACCGGCGAGCCTGTTGAGGCACTGGAGCATGAGCAATCCGAGCTGGCCCTTGAGCTGACGGCGGCGGAAGTGGACTGGCTGGAGCGGCAGGCCCGGGGCACCCTTCGGCAGGTCTTTCCAGACGATGTGCGGGCAGAACTTGAATCCCTGACCGGCACCAGCGATCATCCTGACTTGCATGTTCCAACCAACGTCCCCGGAGGCGCCCGCAGTGCAGGATCTGGAAATCTACGTTCGCGACCTTGACCCCGCCCGTCTGGCCATGTGGCTGGAAGCCAATTTCGACCAGCTGCTGGTACCCCTGACCCCTTTTGGCAACAAGCCCGGCCTGTACAAGGGTGAGGGCCGCTACGCCGATAACCTGGTCCGCATCAGCGTTTATGCCGATGCCTTCGGCAAACACTTCAGCTCCGTGGTCATCGAAGGCGACAGCCTGCCCTGGAACACCGACCTGGAATGCGCCCGCAGTGCCTGGCAGACGCTGCAAACGGAAATACGCTGCAGCCAGGGCGAATGGCAGGAGGGTGACCCGGTGCAGGATGAAAAGTGGTGGCGGCTGGACGACCGTGGCGAGCAACTGGCGGTGTGGAACTGATGGGTCTTCCGGCTCCGGCTCAGTAATGGGGCGGGGGCGCCTCTTCATCCTCAAGCTTGAGGTTTGAGGGCGCGATTTCCGACAGCTGCTTTTTCAGATGCTGCTTGGCGTCCCATAACTTGCGGATATCCAGCTCCTGCTGCGCCACCTGGTCCGACAGGGTATTGATCAGCTCATCCTGGAAGGCCAGGCGGGTTTCCAGTTCGTCCATTCTGGTGAGCAATTTTTCTGTCGTGTTTGTGTCTGTATTTGCCATTGTGTGTAACGCTTTGGTCAGGTTTGTGAAGAATCTGCTATTATGCCGGCTTTATTCGCCGGGGTGTCGGGTATTGGCACGTGTCCGCCGAATAAAGGTTATCCAAACAACTGTTATCAACAATTTTTACGGAGTCTGTATTATCCATGCGTAATCCAGCAAGAGCAGTGCTTTCCGCGGTATTGGTTGCGATTCTCGCGCCGCTGGTTCTGGGCTTTATCCTTGTTAACACCACCCCGGAAGTCTTTTTCATCCTCTCACAATACGGCAGCAGCGATCTGGCGGGCAGCCCTCAGTTTGTTCTGGGCAGCGCCCAGGGTATTGCCGCCTACGTGATCACCTTTGTGCTGTTTGCCATTGTTGGCGTACTGACCATCATGATCAGTGAGCGCAAGCCAGGGGCAGCGCCGCAAAAGCGCAGCAACAACCAGGCCCCTCGTTCACAGGGCAACAGCCGTCCTCAGAGCAACGACGACAACGGCGATGACGATGAGGATTATGGCCCCGAAGGTGCCGAGGAAGGCACCGTGAAGTGGTTCAACGTGAAGAAAGGGTTCGGCTTTATTGTCCGTGACAGCGGCGATGAGGTATTCGTGCATTTCCGCGCCATTCGTGGTCGCGGCCGCCGGGTACTTCGCCAGGGCCAGGCCGTGCGCTTTGATGTGGTTGAGGCCGCCAAAGGGCTTCAGGCGGATAACGTTTCCACGCTCGATTGAGTGGCTATGTAGCCCCTCTCCCTTGAGGGGAGAGGGGTTGGGGTGAGGGTGGAGCAGGCAACTACTGAGCTCGGCCTCTTTCACCCTCACCCTGTCCCTCTCCCCTCAAGGGAGAGGGGACGTATACCGAAACCTCTTGTAGTTCCCGCCTTTACCCCAGCAACTCCACCAGCACCTGCTCATAAATCTCGGACAGCGTATCGAGATCCTCTGCTTTCACACACTCATCCGCCTTGTGAATGGTCGCGTTCAGCGGACCCAGTTCCACCACTTGTGCGCCCGTCGGGGCAATAAAGCGTCCGTCGGAGGTGCCGCCGGAGGTGGATAGTTCCGTCTCACGGCCGGTAACCTGGCGGATGGCGCTTTGGGCGGCGGTGACCAGGGCACCCCGGTCGGTCAGGAAGGGGCGGCCACTGAGGTGCCACTGCAGGTCGTAGTTGAGTTTGTGGCGGTCGAGGATGGCGACCACCCGTTCTTCCAGGCTTTCCGCCGTGTTTTCCGTGCAGTAGCGGAAGTTGAAGTGCACCAGCAGTTCGCCGGGAATGACGTTGCTGCCGGTGCCCGCTTCGATTTTCGTGATCTGGAAGGTGGTGGGCGGGAAGAAGTCATTGCCGCTGTCCCAGAACTCGTTCGCCAGGGCGTCCAGCGCCGGTGCGGCGAGATGTACCGGGTTCTCCGCCATGTGGGGGTAGGCCACGTGGCCCTGTACGCCGTGGACCGTCAGGTAGCCGTGCAGGGAGCCCCGGCGACCATTCTTGATGATATCCCCCACCTGGTTTGTGCTGGAGGGTTCACCGATCAGGCACCAGTCGATCTTCTCGTTGCGCTTCTCCAGGGTGTCCACCACCTTCACGGTGCCATCCCGGGCAGGGCCTTCCTCGTCGCTGGTGATCAGCAGGGCGATGGAGCCCCGGTGCTGCGGGTACTTCCCAACAAAACGCTCGCAGGCGGTGATGAACGCCGCCAGGCTGCCTTTCATATCGGCGGCGCCCCGACCGTACAGGTAGCCGTCCTTGATCACCGGGTCGAAGGGGGCGTAGGCCCAGTTCTTTTCCGGGCCGGTGGGTACCACATCGGTATGTCCGGCAAAGGCCAGCAGCGGACCGTCCGAGCCCTTGCGGGCCCAGAGGTTGTCGGTCTCGCCGAAGCGCAGGTTCTCGCCGGCAAAGCCCAGCGGGGCCAGGCGGGACATCATCAGCTCCTGGCAACCGGCGTCGTCAGGTGTGACGGATTTACGGCGGATCAGGTCCATCGCCAGTTCGAGTGTGGGGGATAAGGTCATATGACAGTTCTCGCGGGGCGTTCCCAAAATTCTCGGCGAACATTCCCTCTCCCTTGAGGGGAGAGGGCCAGGGTGAGGGTGAAAGAGGTCGGGCTGCGGAGTTGCCTGCTCCACCCTCACCCCCAACCCCGCTCCGCGCCCCGGCCCTTTGCCTGAGGCAAAGGGCGTTCCGGCGAACGAAGCGGGGCTTCGTTTTTTGCGCCTCCACCCCCTCAAGGGAGAGGGGGCTAAACAGTGTTCGGCGGATGGTTCAGTTATTGGCGTGCAGCTGCTCGTTCAGCTCAATGGCTGTCTTGTTGGTCTTGCACTCCACGGCACCAGTCTGGCTGTTGCGGCGGAACAGCAGGTCAGTCTTGCTGGCCAGGTCCCGGGCCTTGACCACTTCCACCAGGTTGTTCTGGTCGTCCAGCAGGGCAACCTTGGTGCCGGAGGTGATGTACAGGCCGGCTTCCACGGTGCAGCGATCGCCCAGGGGAATGCCGACGCCGGCGTTGGCGCCCAGCAGGCAGTTTTCGCCTACTGAAATGATGATGTTGCCACCGCCGGACAGGGTGCCCATGGTGGAGCAGCTGCCGCCCAGGTCGGAGCCCTTGCCGATCATGACGCCGGCGGACACCCGGCCTTCGATCATGCTGGTGCCTTCGGTACCGGCGTTGAAGTTGATAAAGCCCTCGTGCATGACGGTGGTGCCTTCGCCCACATAGGCGCCCAGGCGGACGCGGGCGGTGTCGGCGATACGTACGCCACGGGGCACCACGTAGTCGGTCATCTGCGGGAACTTGTCCACGGACTTCACTTCCAGGATGCGGCCTTCCAGGCGGGCCTGCAGCTGACGGTCCGGTAATTCGTTCAGGTCGATGGCGCCCTCGTTGGTCCAGGCCAGGTTCGGCAGCAGTCCGAAGATGCCATCCAGCTTGACGCCATGGGGTTTGACCAGGCGATGGGACAGCAGGTGCAGCTTGAGGTAGACCTCAGGGGTGCTGGTGGCGGAGTCGTCGGTTTCCAGAATGGTCACGGTGACCGGGTTCCGGCTTTCCGCCGACTTGCGGGCGAGAGCGGCCTGACCAGTGAGTGATGTGGAACCGAGGGCTTCAGCAAAGGCCTTGAGCTGGTCCGCCGAGGCTTCGATGGCCTGGTTGCCGCCGTGATAACCCAGGGTGTTGCGGGCGATCTCGATTAGTTCATCATCCGGCATCAGGACCGGCTGCTGGTAGAAAACCTCCAGCCATTCACTTTTCTGGTTCTGGCTGCCGATGCCAATTCCGAATGCAAAACTCATCTGGTGCTCCTCCTGGTTCAATGATTCAAAGCGGTTGCGGGCAACTCGATTTCTTTCAGCCCTCTCTCCCTTTAAGGGAGAGGGGATGTTCGCCGCGAACTCCGGTTTTAGCTCCCTCTCCCTTGAGGGGAGAGGGTTGGGGTGAGGGTGGGGACTATTACTGGGAGTCCGGCCACTGGCGCCTTCCGGCGCTCCCCCTCACCCTGGCCCTCTCCCTCGTTGGGGAGAGGGAATGTTTGCCGCTAAATCGGGTGCTGGCCTCTGGTATCGCTCAGGCCCTGTATCTTTCGGCCCACTCGTCCGCGTTAAAGCCGACACTCACGCTGTCGCCACTCTCCACCACCGGCCTTTTGATGATGGATGGGTTGTCCAGCATGATCTCGTGGGCTGTCTGGGCGCCAATGGTATCACGAAGCTCTTCCGGCAGCTTGCGCCAGGTGGTGCCGCGCTTGTTGATCAACGCTTCCCAGCCGATGGTCTGTACCCAGCGGGACAGCAGGGCTTCGTCCAGGCCGTCCTTCTTGAAATCGTGGAAGTCGTAGGCGATGCCGTTCTCGTCCAGCCATTTGCGGGCCTTTTTGACGGTGTCGCAGTTTTTGATGCCGTAGAGTTTCATGGTTTGATCCTGTTCTTTTGAGCCCCTCTCCCTTGAGGGGAGAGGGGTTGGGGTGAGGGTGGAGAGGGCCGCTTTGGAGTTTGCCTGCCTTTCACCCTCACCCTGTCCCTCTCCCCTCAAGGGAGAGGGGACGTTCGCCGGGAATATTGCTATAGGCCCGCGAACTTGAAGGTTTATTGCTGAAGAAAGCGCACAATCCGCTCCGCCGCTTCTACGCATTCCTCCAGCGGCGCCACCAGGGCCATGCGTACGCGGTTTTCGCCGGGGTTGTAGCCGTCGTTGGTGCGGGACAGGTAGCGGCCTGGTAGTACGTGTACGTTCTGTTGGGCGGACAGGTCGCGGGCGAAGGTTTCGTCACTCATGGGGGTTTCCGGCCAGAGGTAGAAGCCGGCGCCCGGGAAGTCCACCGCCATGACCTGCTGCAGGATGGGCACTACCGCCTCGAACTTGGCCCGGTAGGCGGCGCGGTTTTCCTTGACGTGGTCTTCGTCCTGCCAGGCAGCGATGCTGGCCAGCTGGTTGTGGATGGGCATGGCGCAGCCGTGGTAGGTGCGGTAGCGCAGGTACTCCCTGAGAATGCGGGCGTCGCCGGCCACGAAGCCGGAGCGCAGGCCCGGCAGGTTGCTGCGTTTCGACAGGCTGTGGAAGACCACGCAACGGGCGTAGTCGTCACGGCCGAGGGCAGCGCAGGTCTGCAGCAGGCCTTCCGGCGGATTGGCTTCGTCCGGGTAGAGTTCGGAGTAGCACTCATCGGAGGCGATGATGAAGTCGTGTTTGTCCGCCAACTCGATCACCCGCTTGAGGGTGTCCCGGGGGATGATTGCGCCGCTGGGGTTGCCCGGTGAGCACAGGAACAGGATCTGGCAGTCTTTCCAGACCTGTTCCGGCACGGCCTCAAAGTCCGGGATGAAGCCGTTGCCGGCGTCGCAGGGCAGGTAGTGGGGCGTGGCTCCCGCCAGAAAAGCGGCGCCCTCGTAGATCTGGTAGAACGGGTTGGGGCTGACCACGGTCGCCGGGCGGCTGTTATCCACGGCGGCCTGAACAAACGAGAAGATCCCTTCCCGGGTGCCGTTGACCGGTACCACGTTGCCATCGGCCTTCAGGGTACCGGGCTTCAGCCGGAAGCGCCGTGTGGCCCAGTCCGCAATGGCCTGACGCAGTTCCGGCAGGCCGCCGGTGGTCGGGTAGTTGGCCAGCTTGTCGAGGTTGTCGGCGATGACCTGTTTGACGAATTCCGGTGACGGATGCTTGGGTTCTCCAATGCCAAGGGAAATGGCGGCCAGGTGTTCCGGCGGCACCACATCGGCCTTCAGTTTGGCCAGTTTTTCAAACGGATAGGGATGCAGTCGCGACAGGTTGGGATTCATTGGGTGTTATCCAGCATGGTGCGCAGGTCTTCCTGCAGGGCCTGGCAGACGTCCGGGTCGCGGATCGGCCAGCCGTGCTCGTCGGTGACAAAAAAGGCGTCTTCCACCCGTTCGCCGAGGGTGGCGATCTTGGCGTTGGTCAGGCGCACCCGGTGTTCCAGCAGCACCCGGCCAACCCGCGCCAGCAGCCCCGGCCGGTCGGGGGTGATCACTTCAATCACCGTACGCTGATTGAAGGTGTCGTTGGACAGGGTCACTTCCGTGGGGAACGAGAAGTGCTTCAACTGGCGGGGCGTGCGCCGCTGGATGATCTTCGGGTAGTCGTCCGGGTCGTCCAGTTCCTCTACCAGGCGTTCGCGTACCCGTTCCTTGCGGGCCGGGTCCTTGCCCAGGGGCTGGCCCTGTTCGTCCAGTACCACATAAGAGCTGATGGACCAGGGGCCCTTGCTGGCGACACTGATACGGGCGTCGACGATGTTGAGGTTCAGCTGCTCGAGCACCGCAGTGGTGGCGGCGAACAGGGCGACCCGGTCCTTCACATAGATCACGATATGGGAGTAGCCATCGGTGGGCCCGCCCCGAGTATCGCGGATCAGTACCAGGGGCTCCGGATGCTTGCCATGGCGAATGATGGCGGCGGTCTGCCAGGCGATGTCGACGGTGGAGTCCTGGAGGAAGTATTCCTCGTCCAGGGTGTCCCAGATGGCGTCGATCTGCTCATCGGCCATGCCCTGGGCCCTGAGGATGCCCCGGGCTTCCGCCTGGGTGGCCTTGACCCAGTCCGCGCGGTTGAAGGGCGTCTCGGTGCCCCGGCGCAGGGCTCTTTTGGTTTCCACATACAGCTGGCGCAACAGCGAGGCCCGCCAGGTATTCCACAGCTTGGGATTGGTGGCGCTGATATCGCAGGCGGTCAGCACGTACAGGTAGTCCAGGTGCACCTGGCTGGGCACGGCGCGGGCGAACTCGTTGATGATGTCCGGGTCGGAGATGTCCTTGCGCTGGGCGGTCATGGACATCAGCAGGTGGTTTTCCACCAGCCAGGCAATCAGCTGGGTATCCCGTTCGCTCAGGTGATGGCGCTTGCAGAAGGCTTCGGCGTCGTCCGCGCCCAGTTCGGAGTGGTCGCCGCCGCGGCCCTTGGCCACATCGTGGTACAGGCCGGCCACGTAGAGCACTTCCGGCTTGGGCAGCTGGTGCACCAGGCGCGAGGCCAGGGGGTATTCCGTGCGGCTCTCCGGGTTGTTCAGTCGTACCATGTTGCGGATCACCCGCAGGGTGTGAGTGTCCACGGTGAAAATGTGGAACAGGTCGTACTGCATCTGGCCGATGATCTGGCCGAATTCCGGCAGGTAACGCCCCAGCACGTTGTATTTCTTCATGTGGGAGAGGGTTTCGTCCAGCGGATGCGGCGTTTTCACCAGCTCCATGAACAGGGAGGTGACCGCCAGGTCATTGCGGAACTGGTCATCAATCAGGTGCCGGTGGGCCCGCAGGGCGCGGATGGTGGACGCCCGGATGCCCTTGATGGCCGGGTGCTGGGCCATCAGCAGGAAGATTTCCATGATGGCATAGGGGGCGTAGGCGAACACCTGGGTGTTGATGGCCTCGATGTACTGGTCGCGGATCTGGAAGCGGCGGTTCAGGGGCTGGATTCTTGCCTCCTGGTCCCGTTGCAGGATGGCCTCGTCGTAGTACTGCAGGATCACGTCGGTGAGCTCGGCCAGGGCCAGTACCGTGCGGTAGTAGGCCTGCATCATCTTCTCGACGCCCAGGTGGCGGCCCTCGTCCCGGTAACCGAGCATGTCCGCCAGGGCGCGCTGGTGGTCGAACAGCAGGCGGTTTTCGTTGCGGTCGGCGATCAGCTGCAGGCCATAGCGAAGCCGCCACAGGAAGTTCTCGCCCTGCAGCAGGATGTCGTGCTCTTCCTCGGTGAGGATGCTGAAGCGGGTCAGGTCGGCAAAGCTGTCCAGCCCGAAGTGTCGTTTGGTGATCCAGCCAATGTTCTGGATGTCCCGCAGGCCGCCCGGGGCGCCCTTGATGTTGGGCTCCAGGTTGTATTCGGTGTCGCCGTATTTCTGGTGGCGTTTGAGCTGTTCCTCGCGCTTGGCGATGAAGTAGTCGCGGTCGCTGCTCACCTCGTCGGAATACACCGCCCGGCTCAGGTCCGTGCGCAGCTCTTCGGGGCCGGCAATGGTGCGGGTTTCCAGCAGGTTGGTGAGGATGGTGACGTCGTCCCGCGCGGCCTGTTTGGACTCCTCAAGGCTGCGCACGCTGTGGCCGATATCGAGCTTCAGGTCCCATAGCAGGGTGACAAAGGCACCCAGGTCTTCATGCCAGTCGTCCTCGATGCCGTTGCGGGTGAGGATCAGAAGGTCAATATCCGAGTGCGGGTGAAGCTCCCCACGGCCATAGCCGCCAACGGCCAGCAGGGCAATGTCACCAGACTGAGCGAACGGGTAGCGGTTCCAGATCTGGCGCAGTACCAGGTCAACCGTATCCGCCCGGGACTTGACCAGTTCGCGTACATCCACGCCATTGCGGAAAGCCTCGGCGTCGAACTCGTAGGCCTGTTTGAGGAGCTCCCTTGCCGCTTTCACCGGCGACGGAGCAGTGGCAATCTGGTCGGCGAGGGCGGTGGTTTCCACTCAGATCGACTCTTCCTGGCGTCTGGTCAGCACCTCATGGCCGTCGGCGGTGACCAGAATGGTGTGTTCCCACTGGGCGGACAGCTTGTGGTCCTTGGTGACCGCGGTCCAGCCATCGCCCAGAACCTTGGTCTGGTACTTGCCCTGGTTGATCATTGGTTCGATGGTGAAAATCATGCCTTCCTTAAGCTCCATGCCGGTGCCGGCCTTGCCGTAGTGCATCACCTGGGGCTCTTCATGAAATACCTTGCCGATACCATGGCCGCAGAAGTCGCGAACCACGGAATAGCGATGCTTCTCGGCGTGTTCCTGGATGACCTGGCCGATATCCCCGAGGTGGGCGCCGGGTTTGACCACCTCGATGCCCTTGTACATGCATTCCTGGGTAATGCGGATCAGGCGTTCGGCGCCCGGTTTGGGCTTGCCGACAATCCACATCTTGCTGGTATCGCCGTGGTAGCCGTCCTTGATCACGGTAACGTCGATGTTCATGATGTCGCCGTCCTTGAGCACCTTCTTGTCGGAAGGAATGCCATGGCACACCACGTGGTTGATGGAGGTGCAGATGGACTTAGGGAATCCCTTGTAGTTCAGGGGCGCCGGAATGGCCTGCTGCTCGTTGACAATATAGTCGTGGCAGATCTGGTCGAGTTCCTCGGTGGTGACGCCGGGCCTGATGTGGGCGTCAATCATCTCCAGCACGTTGGCCGCCAGACGACCAGCCACGCGCATCTTCTCGATTTCTTCCGGGGTCTTGATGGTTACAGTCATTGGAATTCCTGGTAAATGAATGGCGTCGCCCAGGGCGTATACCGTCGTACTGGATAAAGTGGTGCCGATCAGGCACTGGGTCGACAGCCGGGCGCAAACACCCATTTTAAGGGGCTGGCTGTACAGGTACAAGGAAGCGCGAAAAGCTGGCGCCGCGGGCCGTTTTTATGGTATAAACGCGCCGCCGAAAAGCGAACCGTCCATCTGGATATGGCCGCCGGCAAATTCACACACGCGTCAGCACGTTGTTCCAGGGTGCCTGTTTATGGCCACAAGGCCGCTCAGGTTGGATCAATCGGACGTGTGGAGGACTAACCCGAAGCTACAAGGTAATTATCATGGCTCAGGTAAATATGCGTGACCTGCTCAAGGCAGGTGCTCACTTCGGTCACCAGACCCGTTACTGGAACCCGAAAATGTCGAAGTTCATCTTCGGCGCCCGCAACAAGATTCACATCATCAACCTGGAACAGACTGTTCCCGCCATGAACGACGCGCTGCAGTTCATTGAGCAGCTGGCGGAGAACAAGAACAAGATCCTGTTCGTGGGTACCAAGCGTGCCGCGGCCAAGATCATCAAGGAAGAAGCCGACCGTGCCGGTCAGCCGTACGTCAACCATCGTTGGTTGGGCGGCATGCTGACCAACTACAAGACCATTCGTCAGTCTATCCGTCGCTACCGTGATCTGGACGCCCAGAGCCAGGACGGTACCTTCGACAAGCTGACCAAGAAAGAAGCCCTGGATCGCACCCGCGAGATGGATCGCCTGGAGCGCTCTATCGGTGGTATCAAGGATATGGGCGGCCTGCCGGACGCCATGTTCGTGATCGATGTGGACCACGAGCGTATCGCCATCAAGGAAGCCAACAAGCTGGGCATTCCCGTTATTGGTGTGGTCGATACCAACAGTGATCCGGACGGCGTTGACTACGTGATTCCGGGTAACGATGACGCCATCCGCGCCATCCAGATCTACGTGAAGGCTGTTGCCGACACCTGCATCGAGGCTTCCCAGTCCGGTGGCGCTGCTGACGAGTTCGTGGAAGTCAGTGAAGAAGCGGCCGGCGAGGCACCTGCAGCCGAGTAACGCTGCCGGTCTACGACCATCACGTTGACCCGTTTGAAGAGGGGCGAGGGTAACCCCGCCTCCTTTTTACGGGATTCAACCGTGGGTCACTGAATTCAACCGCCGGGCCCTGTATGTAGGCCCGGCCGGTTTTAACTGTTAAGAGGATTGAACATGGCTGCAATTACCGCTGCAATGGTCAAGGAGCTCCGTGAGCGCACCGGCCTTGGCATGATGGAATGCAAGAAGGCACTAGTGGAAGCTGATGGCAGTGTTGATGCCGCAATCGAAGAGCTGCGCAAGTCGTCCGGCCTGAAGGCCGCCAAAAAGGCCGGCCGTACCGCTGCCGAAGGCGCTGCGCTGATTCGCATCTCCGACGACAACACCGTTGCCTATATTCTGGAAGTGAACTCCGAGACCGACTTCGTGGCTCGTGACGACAACTTCCTTGGTTTTGCCAACGAGGTGCTCGACGTGGCCTTCGAAAAGGGCGAGACCGATATCGCCAAGCTGATGGAAGGCGATCTGGAAGCCCGGCGTGAGGCGCTGGTTCAGAAGATTGGCGAGAACATCACCGTGCGTCGCATTGTTCGCGTGGAAGGCCCGGTTGTGGGTGGTTATGTCCACAGCAACAACAAGATCGCCTCCGTCGCCGCCATCACCGCCGGTGATGCGGAAGTGGCCCGCGATGTGGCCATGCACGCCGCTGCCCAGAACCCCCGCGTAGGCAAGCCGGAAGACATGCCCGCCGAGGAAGTCGAGAAAGAAAAGGACATCATCAAGGCTCAGCCGGACATGGAAGGCAAGCCTGCCGAAATCGTTGAAAAGATGATGGGCGGCCGGATCAAGAAGTTCCTCAAGGAGAACAGCCTTGTTGAACAGCCTTTCGTTAAGAACCCGGACCAGACCGTGGCCGAGCTGCTGAAAGAAAACGGTGCCGAGCTGGTTGGTTTCGTGCGTCTGGAAGTCGGCGAAGGCATCGAAAAGGAAGAAGTGGATTTCGCTGCCGAGGTGGCTGCCGCCGCCGGTACCGGCAAGGCCTGAGTCTGCTGATCCCCCGGGGTGGCCATATTGCCCCGGTGGGGCTTTCCGTAAGGGTGGGCGTTTATTCGCTGAGCCTGCGGACAGTTCCCTTAGTCTGCCACGCCAGTGCGGGTTCGCCCGGGCTGCCGTGGCGGGCTTGTATCTGAGATGCCCCTTTTTACCGGAGGAGCATGTCAAATACAGGTCCGAGGGGAATCCGGCACTCACTGACAGCCTGGCAAGGCGTCAGGGCGGGGCGGGTTTTCTGCAAAGGAGCCGGCGGCAAACGCCGTGCTTCAGGTTCACAGGAGGGCGTCGCGAAAGCGTCATGGCCGAGCATAAACGCTTTTGCGTGGCCCTCCACAGACGAGGGGAATAGCATGCCGACATCTTCCAAGACCCAGCCCAGATACAAGCGCGTACTGCTCAAACTCAGCGGCGAGGCCCTGATGGGCGAGCACGAGTTCGGCATTGATCCCAAGGTACTTGACCGCATGGCGCTGGAAATCGGCGCCCTGATCGGTATCGGGGTTCAGGTAGGGCTGGTGGTTGGTGGCGGCAACCTGTTCCGGGGCGCGGCCTTGAACGAGGCCGGTATGGACCGGGTCACCGGCGATCACATGGGCATGCTGGCCACGGTGATGAACGGCCTGGCCATGAGGGATGCCCTGGAGCGTTCCAATATCCGTACCCGTGTTATGTCCGCCATCCCCATGAGTGGTATCGTGGAGCACTACGACCGTCGTCGGGCCGTGCGCGACCTCAAGGACGGCGATGTGGTGATCTTCTGCGCCGGTACCGGTAACCCCTTCTTTACCACCGACTCCGCCGCCTGCCTGCGCGGGATCGAAATCGAGGCAGACGCCGTGCTCAAGGCGACCAAGGTGGACGGGGTTTACTCCGCCGATCCGATGACGGATTCGTCGGCGGTGAAATACGACCGGTTGACCTATGATGAAGTACTGGACAAGAAGCTGGGTGTCATGGACCTGACCGCCATCTGCCTGGCGCGGGACCACGGCATGCCGCTGCGGGTCTTCAACATGAACGAGCCCGGTGTACTGACCCGCATCGTCACCGGCGAGCCGGCAGGCACTCTGGTTGAGTAATACCGGTTGAGTAATACCGGTTGAGTCGTACCGGTTGAAAGGTTCCGGTCGGATAAGACCGGTCGAATAACACCGGCGGACAACGAATTCACGCCCTCGCCGATTCTGGCGGGGGCAGAGACATGCAGACAAGCGAGGATGCTGAAGTGATTGACGACATCAAAGCCGATGCTGAAAAGCGGATGAAGAAGAGCCTGGAAGCCCTCGCGGCTTCGTTCAACAAAATCCGCACAGGCCGTGCGCATCCGGCCATCCTGGACAGCGTACATGTGAACTATTACGGCCAGGATACGCCCCTCAAGCAGGTGGCCAGCGTCAATGTCGAGGATAACCGGACCCTGAGCGTGTCACCGTGGGAGAAGAGCCTGATTCCCACCATCGAGAAAGCCATCATGTCGTCTGACCTGGGGCTGAACCCGGTGACCAGCGGTGACCTTATCCGTGTGCCCATGCCTATGCTGACGGAAGAGACCCGTCGCGAGATGGTCAAGCAGGCGAAAGCCGATGCTGAGCATGCCCGCGTATCCATCCGTAACGCCCGCCGCGACGCCAACAGCGATCTGAAGGAACTCGAGAAAGAGAAAGAGATCACAGCGGATGACCAGCGTCAGGGTGAGGAAGAGGTCCAGAAGCTCACCGACCGCTATATTGCCGAGATCGACAAGACGCTGAAAGGCAAGGAAGATGACCTGATGGCGATCTGATCGCCGGACGGTACACCCTACGGGTATCAGGGGATTGCATGACGGATAAAGTAACGGCGGATATTCCGGTGGATGCCGGCAAGATTCCGCGTCATGTCGCCATCATCATGGACGGCAACAACCGCTGGGCCAAGGCCCGGCGAATGAATGGCGTTGCCGGCCACAAGGCGGGTGTTAACTCGGTGAGGTCAGTGGTGGAGACCTGCGCCAGGGAAGGGGTCGAGGTGCTTACCCTGTTCGCCTTTTCCAGCGAGAACTGGCGACGACCCGAGGACGAGGTATCGGCCCTGATGCGGCTATTCCTGTTCGCCCTGGAGCGTGAAGTGAAGAAGCTCCACAAGAACAATATCCGCCTGCGCATTATTGGTGACCGCAGCGCTTTCAGTCCACTGCTGCAGGAGCACATGGCCCAGGCGGAGGAAATGACCCGGGACAACACCCTCATGACCCTGGTGATTGCCGCCAACTATGGTGGCCACTGGGACATCACCCAGGCCACACGGCAGGTGGCCGCACGGGTTGCCGCCGGGGAGCTGACCGCGTCGGACATTACCGAAGATCTGATTCAGCAGCACCTGAGTATCGGTGACCTGCCCATGCCGGACCTGATGATCCGGACAGCAGGGGAGCAGCGCATCAGCAACTTCTTGCTGTGGCACCTGGCCTATACCGAGTTCTACTTTTCCGAGGTGTACTGGCCGGACTTCCGGGCAGACGAAATGCGTAAGGCCCTGGCGGCCTATTCGCAACGAAAGCGCCGGTTTGGCCAGACAGACGATCAGGTGGATCAGCGGCTGGCGGCTCAGCATTAACAGCTCGGCATCAGAACAAGAACAACTCGAGCTTAAAAAAAGAGCGAATAGCGACGTGCTCAAAACCCGAATTCTCACGGCGCTGATCCTGGCGCCCATTGCCATTATCGGCATCTTCTTCCTGCCGCCGCTGGGCTTTGCCATCTTTACCGGGGTGGCCATAAGCCTGGGCGCCTGGGAGTGGGCGAACATGGCCGGCTACACCTCGGATCCGGCACGCGCCGGTTACGCGGCACTGATGGCTGTTATCCTGGTGGCGGTCTACCAGCTTCCCACCCTCGGCCTGCTCTGGCTGGGAGTGCTGTGGTGGGTTCTGGCGCTGCTGATGGTACGCGCCTACCCCGCCGGAAGCCCGGTCTGGGGCCGTTCCCCGGTGCGGGCGGTGATGGGCCTGCTGGTCCTGGTACCGGCCTGGGTTGGCCTCAATCACCTGCGTAACGGCACCCTCCTGTTTGGCGATGTGGACAATAGCCTGGTGGCTATCCTCTATGTGTTCCTGGTGGTCTGGGTGGCGGATATTGGCGCCTATTTCGCCGGCCGTGCCTTTGGCCGCGCCAAGCTGGCGCCCCGGGTCAGTCCCGGAAAGTCCTGGGCCGGGGTCTGGGGTGGCCTGGCCGCTGTCGCACTGCTGTCGGTCGCGGCCGGTGTGCTGGCCGCAGCGGCACTGGCTGACACGGTTCTGCTGCTGTTGGCCAGCATGGTGGTAGCCGGCATCTCTGTGGTTGGTGACCTTGTGGAAAGCATGCTCAAACGCTTTCGTGGCATCAAGGACAGCAGTCAGCTGCTGCCGGGCCATGGCGGCATCATGGATCGTATCGACAGCCTGACGGCGGCCATTCCGGTGTTCGCACTGGCGATTACTCTGCTTGGCTGGCTGTCGGTGGGAGCGGTGTCGTGATGCCCGGGTTGAACGTTCGTACCCTTGCCATCCTTGGCGCCACCGGCTCGATTGGTCTGAATACCCTTGATGTGGTACGCCGCCACCCGGACCGCTTCAGGGTCTACGCGCTCACGGCCGCCACCAGAGTGGCTGAAATGGAACAGCTGTGCCGTGAGTTCCGGCCGTCGGTAGCGGTAATGGCCGATGCCGATGCTGCCGCTCGGTTGGCCGATGCCCTCCGGGATCTGCCCGAAGTGAAGGTTCGCTCCGGCGAGCAGGGCCTGGTGCAGGTGGCGTCCGCCGAGGCGGTGGATACCGTTATGGCTGCCATTGTCGGCGCCGCCGGTCTGGCGCCTACCCTGGCGGCGGTGGAGGCCGGCAAACGGGTGCTGCTGGCCAACAAGGAAGCGCTGGTCATGTCCGGCAAGCTGTTCATGGATGCCGTGGTCCGGTCCGGGGCGGAACTGCTGCCCATCGACTCGGAACACAACGCCATTTTCCAGTGCCTGCCGGCGGACCGGATCCGCGACCTGCCGGGAGCGGGTGTGCGCCGTATCCTGCTGACCGCCTCTGGTGGCCCTTTCCGCACCCATACACCGGACATGCTGCGGGGCGTGACCCCGGCCCAGGCCTGCAAGCATCCCAACTGGTCCATGGGGCAGAAGATTTCGGTAGACTCCGCCACCCTGATGAACAAGGGGCTGGAGCTCATCGAGGCCTGCTGGCTGTTCAATACCAGCCCCGACCAGATCGAGGTTCACGTTCACCCGGAGAGTATTATCCACTCCATGGTGGAGTATGTTGACGGCTCGGTGCTGGCGCAGCTGGGCAGCCCCGACATGCGTACCCCCATTGCCAACGGTATGGCGTGGCCGGAACGGCTGGAGTCGGGGGCTGAACCGCTGGACCTGTTTGCCCTCGGGCGCTTCCATTTCGAGCGGCCAGATACCGAACGGTTTCCTTGCCTGCGGCTCGCCGCCGAGGCATTCCGGGCAGGGGGCACGGCACCGGCGATACTGAACGCGGCGAACGAACAGGCAGTGGCGGCGTTTCTTGCCGGGGAGCTTTGTTTTGCCGATATCCCGGTTATCATAGAGCAGACACTGGCAGCGGTGGCGGTGCAGCCAGCAGACAGTTTCGACGGTATCATGGCGGCCGATGCTGTGGCCCGGGGCACTGCCCGCGCCGAAATTGATCGCCTGACCGGGCGTTCGCTGGCAACCTGATGAAACGCTGATTGCGCATTCTGAGTACACTCTGATCAAGACCTGATCAAGACCTGATCAAGACCTGATCAACCCAAGGCCGGATGAGACACTGAACGCATGCTGGATATTCTGCAGACAATACTGGCCCTGATTGTCACCCTGGGCATTCTGGTGACCATCCACGAGTTTGGACACTTCTGGGTGGCCCGCCGCTGTGGTGTCCGGGTATTGCGCTTTTCGGTGGGTTTCGGCAATCCGATCTTCTCCCGTTATGACCGCCATGGCACCGAGTTCGCGGTAGCCGCCATCCCTCTGGGCGGCTACGTCAAGATGCTGGACGAGCGTGAGGGCCCGGTGCCGGAAGAGCAGCGCCACGAAGCCTTTACCTCCAAGCCACCGGGCAAGCGCATTGCCATTGCCGCCGCCGGCCCCGCTGCCAATTTCATCTTTGCCATTGCCGCCTACTGGCTGCTGAGTGTGGTCGGCTTTACCACGGTTGCGCCGATTGCCGGTGATATCACCGAGGGCTCCATTGCCGATGCCATGGGGCTTCGTTCCGGCATGGAGATTCACCAGGTGGATGGTCGCAAGGTGACCTCCTGGCGGGATATCAACATGCGCCTGCTGGAGCGCGCCGGTGAGGACAGCAGCATTTCGCTGACGGTGAGTGATGGCCAGGGCGAGCGCACCCTGCGTGCCGGGCTCGATGGCTGGCAGTTGCCGGATGACAACCCGAACCCGCTCAGCCAGTTCGGGCTGACACCGCTGCGCCCGGATGTGCCGGCGGTAATTGGCGAGGTGGTTCCCGGCGGGCGGGCGCAAGCCGGTGGTCTGCAGGCCGGCGACCGGGTGCTCGCGGTGGATGGCGAGCCGGTGGCGGACTGGTTCGAGCTGGTCGAGCGCATCCAGCAGTCACCGGAACAGAGCCAGCAGTGGCGGGTAGAGCGCTCCGGTAGCGAGCAGGTACTGGAAGTGACTCCCGCCAGCCGCACGGTTGACGGTACCGAGCAGGGCCACGTCGGCGCCGGTGTGGCTCAGGTCGACTGGCCTGACGAGATGTTGCGGGACGTACGGTACGGCCCTGTGGCGGCCATTCCCAACGCCTTGTCGGAAACCTGGTCGGATACACGGTTGACCCTGGTCGCCATTCAAAAGATGATTACCGGGCTGTTGTCGCCGACCAACCTCAGCGGGCCGATCACCATTGCCCGCGTGGCAGAGGCCAGCGTCAGCTCCGGGTTCGAGGATTTTGTCCGTTTTCTGGCCTACCTGAGTGTAAGCCTGGGCATCCTGAACCTGTTGCCCATTCCCGTTCTGGACGGCGGGCATATCCTTTATTACACCATCGAGGCCGTCCGCCGGCGCCCGTTGTCTGAACAGGTTCAGGCATTCGGATTACGTATCGGTATGGCCATGATTCTGACATTAATGGTGTTTGCTCTTTACAACGACCTGATGCGGTTGTGAGAATTGCGAGCTCCTTACGCGCATTAAACAGGCGATTTAACTCAATGAGACGTTCTTTACTGGGTGCAGCTATTGGCCTCGTGCTGGCAGGTATTGCCAGCCAACCGGCCGCGGCAGAAGAGTTTACGGTGTCGGATATCGAGGTCGAGGGCCTGCAACGGGTATCCGCCGGCAATGTGTTCTCTGCGTTTCCGGTGAGCATTGGCGAATCGCTGGACGAGCGGGAACTGGCCGAGGCCATTCGCAACCTGTTCAAGACCGGCCTGTTTACCGATATCGAAGCCTACCGGGACCAGGGCACCCTGATTCTGGCGGTTCGTGAGCGCCCGGCCATTGCGTCCATTGAGATCGAAGGCAACAAGAATATCGAAACCGACGCGCTGATGGATGCCCTGTCATCCGCCGGCATGCAGGAAGGCCAGGTATTCCGCCGGGCCACGCTGGAACGCCTGGAACTGGAAATCCTCCGTTCCTACGTGGGCCAGGGTCGCTATAACGCCCGCGTCGAGGCGACCGCCGAGGAGCTGCCCCGTAACCGGGTGGCCGTGCGCCTGGACATCAATGAAGGCGATGTGGCGGCTATCCGGCATATCAATATCGTCGGCAACGACGCCTTCTCCGACGAAGAACTGCTGGACATGTTCGAACTGCGCACCAGCAGCTGGTGGAACTCCCTGACCAGCAAGGACAAGTACGCCCGTGAGCGGCTCAGCGGTGACCTGGAAACCCTGCGCTCCCATTACCTGGACGAGGGTTACCTGGACTTCAATATCGAATCCAGCCAGGTGTCCATTTCTCCGGACAAGCGCGACGTGTTCGTGGCGGTTTCCGTCAGCGAGGGTAACAGGTACACCATCTCCGACATCAGCCTGCGGGGTGACCTGATCGTTCCGGAAGAGGAGCTGCAGGAGCTGATCGAAATCGAGGCCGGCGACACCCTGTCCCAGTCGGCCCTGACCGCCACCTCCGAGCGGCTGTCCAGCCGGCTGGGGCGCGAGGGGTATACCTTCGCCAACGTCAACGCCGTTCCCGAATCCACCTCCGAAGATACCGCTGCGGTGACTTTCTATGTGGAGCCGGGGAACCGGACCTACGTTCGCCGTATCAACTTCGAGGGCAACGTCACCACCAAGGACGAGGTGCTGCGTCAGGAAATGACCCAGATGGAAGGCGGCGTGGCTTCAACCGACCGGATCGAGTTTTCCAAGAGCCAGCTGGAGCGCCTGGGGTTCTTCCGCGGGGTGTCGGTGGACACCACCCCGGTGCCCGGGTCCGACGACCTGGTGGACGTCACCTATACGGTCGAAGAGCAGCCCACGGGCAGTCTGTCGGCATCCGTCGGGTTTTCCCAGGTCTCCGGGGTGATCCTCGGTGCCAATATTTCCGAGAACAACTTCTTTGGCACGGGTAAGCGCGTTTCCATCGGCGCCAACTTCAGTGAGTCCATCAAGAGTGCCAATTTCTCCTACGAAGATCCGTATTACACCGTCGACGGGGTCAGCCGGGGCTTCAGCCTGTTCGCCCGGGAAACCGACTTCGAAGAGCAGGATATTTCCTCCTACCTGCTGGACGAATACGGCGGTCGTGTGAGCTTCGGTTATCCCATCGACCGCTATACCCGGCTCAACTTCGGCGTCGGTTACACCCTCTCCAAGATCAAGGCGGGCTCCTACACCGCCAATGAGGTGAAGGACTTTATCGACGAAGAGGGTGACCAGTTTGGTAACTACTTCCTGACAGGCTCCTGGCGTCGCAGTACACTGAACCGGGGTGTCCTCCCCACCGATGGTTACAGCAACCGTCTGTCGGCGGATGTGGCTGTGCCGGGCAGTGATCTGACCTTCTATAAGTTGCGCTACCAGGGCGACAGCTTCTGGCCGCTGAATGACAACGAAACCTGGATACTTCGCACCAGGGGGGAGCTGGGCTATGGCGACGGCTATGGTGATCGCTCCCAGATGCCCTTCTACGAGCATTTTTACGCCGGCGGCTATGGCTCTGTCAGGGGTTACCGGGCAAACTCCCTGGGCAACCGGGAGAAGAGCAACAATCCGTACGATGGCGATGACGACGATCCGTTCGGCGGTAACGTGCTGACAGAGGGCAGTGTGGAACTGATCGTGCCCACGCCGTTCGCCGGTGATACCCGCAGCATGCGGACGTCGGTATTCCTGGACGCGGGCCAGGTCTTCGACACAACACGGGACTTTGATCCGGAGGTCGGCGAGATCCGGGCCTCTGTGGGCATCGGCTTCCAGTGGATTACGGTGGTCGGGCCGCTGGCGTTCAGCCTGGCCCAGCCGTTGACCGATCAGAGCGACGACGAGACCCAGGTCTTCCAGTTCTCCCTGGGGCAGAGCTTCTGACGTAGTCGCAAAAAAAACAGCAACCGGGTGGCAGAGGCCATCCCAGCCAGGGTAGAGGTGTCCCGGGAAAACAGGCCCTCTGCTCCGAGTCTACGAGGAGACCATACAATGGTGGGTTTGAAGGAAACCGTAAAGAGCCTGTCCGGCATGCGCGCGTTGGCCGTGTTTTCCGTGTTGCTGTTCGCGGTACCGGCAATGGCTGAAACCCGCATTGGCGTTGTCGACCTGCGCCAGGCCCTGTTTTCGTCTGACGATGCCAGGGCGTTCAGCGACCAGCTGGAGCAGGACTTTGCCGGCACCGAAGAGGAAGTCCGCAAGGCCCAGCAGGAAGCGCGCACTCTGCAGGAACGGCTGCAGCAGGACGGCGCGATGATGAACGAGAGCGAGCGCGAGCAGCTGAAGGCGGAGTTCCAGGAGAAGGCACAGGAGTTCTCCCGCAAGAAGCAGCAACTGGACCAGACCCTCAACAGCCGCAAGCAGGCCTTTCTGGAGGATGCGCGCCCGGAGGTGGATGCTGCGGTCAAAGAGCTGATGGAAGAACACGACCTGGATATTATCCTGCCCTCGGAAACCGTGGTCTACGTCAAGCCGGAGCTGAATCTGACCGACGCACTGCTTGAAAAGCTGAACCAGTAATATGGCCACGAACCGAATGACACTTGCCGAGATTGCCGCAGCGCTGGGTGCAGAGCTGAAAGGCGACCCCGACCTGGAAATCACCGGGCTGGCTACCCTGGAAGCTGCAGGCCCCGATCAGCTCAGTTTCATTGCCAATGCCGCCTATAGCCGTTTCCTGGCAACCACCCGGGCCGGTGCGGTGCTGGCATCCCCGGCCCTGGCAGACCAGGTGCAGACCAATGTCCTGTTACTGGACGACCCCTACCTCGGGTATGCTCGCATCAGCCATCGGTTCGAGACCGCCCCGGCCCCCAGGCCCGGCGTGCACGACACGGCCGTAATCGACCCTGGTGTCAGGGTGCCGGACAGCGCCAGTATCGGGCCCCATGTGGTGATTGAAGCCGGGGTCAGCCTGGGCGAACGGGTTGTTGTCGGCGCCCATGGTTTTATCGGTGCCAACTGCGTACTCGGCGACGACTGTCTGCTGCGCCCGCGAGTGACCCTTGCCCACGGTGTGTCCATGGGCAGGCGGTGTCATATCCTCAGCGGTGCGGTGATCGGTTCCGACGGTTTCGGTTTCGCGGTGCACGAGGGGGAGTGGAACCGTATTGCCCAGATCGGCAATGTGATTCTGGGTGACGATGTCGAGGTCGGCGCTAATACCGCCATTGACCGGGGAGCACTGGACGATACCCGGCTGGGCAATGGCGTCAAGATCGACAACCTGGTGCAGGTAGCGCACAACGTACAGATTGGTGACCACACCGCCATGGCCGGCAAGGTGGGCGTCGCCGGTAGTACCCGCATTGGTCGCCACTGTATGTTCGGTGGCGCTTCGGTCATCAGTGGTCATCTGACCATTACCGATGGCGTTCAGGTGACGGGGATGACCATGGTCACCGGTGATATCCGGGAGCCGGGCGTGTACTCGTCTGGCACCGGGCATATGACGAACCGCGAATGGCGCAAGAACGCCGCTCGCTTCAGACAGCTGGATGCCATGGCGCGCCGGTTGAAAGAACTGGAAAAGAAAACTGAGGGCTGAGGCCAGAACCCGATGATGGATATTGATGAAATAAAGAGCTTCCTGCCACACCAATACCCTTTCCTGCTGTTGGATCGGATTGTTGAAGTTGAAAAGGGGGTATCGATTGCCGGTTACAAGAACGTGACGATCAATGAGCCCTACTTTAACGGGCACTTTCCCGGCAAGCCGATCATGCCCGGGGTATTGATTATCGAAGCCATGGCCCAGGTGTCTGGCATTCTGGGGTACGTGACCGCGGGTCGTTCTGCTGCCGACGGTTCCATCCACCTGTTGGCCGGTTCCAACAAGGTGCGTTTCAAGCGGCCGGTTCGGCCCGGAGACCAACTTCGGCTTGAATCCCGGCTGCTTTCCAACAAACATGGTATCTGGAAGTTTGACTGCCGTGGGCTGGTGGACGGCGAGGTGGTCTGTGTGGCTGAAATCATGTCTGCCGAGAGAAAACCCTGATGACAGACAAGAACTGGACCGGTGTCCATCCCCAGGCAATCGTTGACCCATCCGCAAAACTGGCGGAAGGCGTCACCGTAGGGCCATGGAGCTACATCGGACCGGAGGTCGAGATCGGTGAGGGTACCGAGGTACTGTCCCATGTGGTGGTCAAGGGCCCCACGGTTATTGGTCGCAATAACCGGATCTTCCAGTTCGCCAGCGTCGGCGAAGACTGCCAGGACAAGAAATACGCCGGTGAACCGACCACCCTGGTTATTGGTGACAACAACGTTATCCGCGAGAACTGTACGGTCCACCGTGGCACGGTCCAGGACCGGGGTGAAACCCGCATTGGCAGTGACAATCTGCTGATGGCCTACGTGCATGTGGCCCACGACTGTGTGATCGGCGACAACACCATCCTTGCCAACTGTGCGACCCTGGCGGGGCATGTACGTATCGGTGATTTCGCCATACTCGGTGGTGGCACCATGGTGCACCAGTTCTGCAATATCGGTCCTCACAGCATGAGCGGGGGCGGCAGTATCGTGCTGAAGGATATTCCCGCCTATGTCATGGCCAGTGGCCAGTCAGCGGGGCCGCATGGCATCAATATGGAAGGCCTGCGCCGCCGTGGCTTCAGCAAGGAGGTCCTTATCGAGCTGCGCCGGGCCTACAAGCTGATCTACCGCCAGGGGCTGACCACCAGCCAGGCACTGGCAGAGCTGGAAAAAACCTGGCCCGACCTGCCGGAAATGCAGCCGCTGATTGACTCCCTCCGGATCGCCGAACGAGGCATTGTGCGGTAAGTGAGTGCTGATTCCCCTTGTACCTCTGATGGCGCACAGCCGGCGCCTGCCGCTATTGTCAGCCGCGAGCCGATAACCTTCGCCATGGTGGCCGGGGAGGTCTCCGGCGACATTCTTGGTTCCGGACTGATTCGTTCGCTCCGCAAACGCTATCCCAACGCCCGTTTTGTCGGTATCGGCGGTGAGGAAATGATGGCCGCAGGCTTTCATTCCCTGATCCCCATGGAGCGCCTGTCGATCATGGGGCTGGTGGAAGTGCTGGGCCGGCTGCGGGAACTGTTCGCCATTCGTGCCCGCCTGATGGACTATCTGCTGACCACGCCACCAGCCGTGGTGATCGGTATCGATTCCCCGGACTTTACCCTGGGTATCGAGGAGCGGTGCCGCAAGGCCGGTATCCCCACGGTTCACTATGTCAGTCCGTCGGTCTGGGCCTGGCGCCAGAAGCGTATTGTCCGGATTGCCCGTTCGGTAGACCTGATGATGACGCTGCTGCCTTTCGAGGCGCAATTCTATGAGGACCATGGCGTGCCGGTGACGTTCGTGGGGCACCCCCTGGCTGACCGGGTGCCCATGGTGACCGACACCGCCGGTGCCCGCGACAAGCTGGGGCTGGTGCAGGACCGCCCCGTACTGGCCATATTGCCGGGAAGCCGGGGAGGAGAGGTAGACCGCCTTGGCGGCCTGTTTCTGGAGACAGCCCGCCTGCTGCAGGCGGTCCATCCCGACCTTCAGCTGGTGGTGCCCTGTGTCAATCGCGAGCGGGAAGTCCAGGTCCGGGCGCTGGCCGAGGCCCTGGACGTAACGCTACCGCTGACCGTTGTGCGCGGCCGCTCGCGGGAAGTGATGGCGGCATCGGACGTGGTCCTGCTGGCCTCGGGCACCGCCACCCTGGAAGCCATGCTGCTGAAGAAACCCATGGTGGTGGGGTATCGCCTGAATAACCTGACCTACAAGCTGGTATCGCGCCTGGTGAAAGTATCCTGGGCCTCCCTGCCCAACCTGCTTGCCGGTCGGGAGCTGGTCCCGGAGCTGCTGCAGGATGATGCGACGCCACAGCGGCTGGCTGAAGCCGTGCTGAAACAGCTGGATAACCTGGCCCAGCGTGACCACCTCAACCAGGCGTTCACTGAATTGCACCAACAGTTGCGCCGCAATGCCGATGAACGTGCCGCAGAAGCAATCAGCGGGCTGATTCACGGGGGCAATGGCTGATGGCTGGCAAGGTGATGCTACCACCGTTCGAGTGCGGCTATCAGGGCTGGAAGCTGGCGGGTGTGGACGAAGTCGGCCGCGGGCCCCTGGCCGGGGCGGTGGTGACCGCCGCCGTGATTCTGGACCCGGAGCGCCCCATTGCAGGTCTGGCGGATTCCAAACGCCTGACCGAAAAAAGCCGCGAGCGGCTCCATGACGAAATCATCGACAAGGCCGTCGCCTGGAGCCTCGGCCGCTGCGAGGCGGAGGAAATCGATCGTCTCAATATCTATCAGGCCACATTGCTGGCCATGAAACGGGCCGTTGCGGGGCTGGGAATTGCGCCGGAATACGTGCTGGTGGACGGCAACCGCTGCCCGGACTGGCACTGGCCATCAGAGCCGGTCATCAAGGGAGACGGACGGGTAGCCGCCATCAGTGCCGCTTCAGTTCTGGCCAAGGTCACCCGTGACCGGGAAATGGTCGCCCTGGAGGAGACCTATCCCGGCTATGGCCTGGCCGGGCACAAAGGCTATCCGACCCCGGTCCACGTTGAGGCCCTGAACCAGCAGGGGGTCACCCCGATCCATCGCCGTTCCTTCCGCCCGGTGCAGGAAGCCCTGGCCCTTGCCGGCGAATGGCAACGCCCCGCCAGCGACCGGGGTTCTGGCCCATTCATTGTCCCTGCCGCAGACGAGCCATAGCGCCATACAGGCCGCCGAAATCTCCAAGCTGTGCCCGGCGCATGTCGGGGAGGGTGGGGAAAATCCCGAGTAATTCGTGCAGATGCCGGTTTATTTCATCAAGACTGACAACAGACCCCCTGGTACCGCATACCATTGAGCCGCCCAGCACCACGACATCAGGCGACCAATGGACAATGGTATTATTCAGTCCCAGCGCAAGCCAGCAGGCAATCCGGTGCCACTCGTCCTGGTCTGTCACTTCATAGGGTTTCCTGCCCGTCCGCCTCTCAACGGCTGTGCCTGATGCAAGGCCTTCCAGGTCAGGACAGTTGCCACTTTCGGTGTTGTGTACCGGACAGTCGGGACACACGCGGCAATGGGGATTGATGACCTGATGGCCGGGCTCAAAGCCGAACCGTGCCGCATCAATCATGCCGCCGACAATCCGCCCGCCACCAATACCGGTAGAAACCGTCACATAAACAACAATTTCATAGCCCTGGCCGGCTCCCTTGTGCGCCTCGCCCAGGCCGGCCATATCGCTATCGTTTTCCAGGAGAACGGGAACGCCCAGCCCTTTCTCGAGGTGCTCCGCCAGTGGCTTGCCAATCCATTCGGTCTTGTTGGGCGACCGCAGGAGCGTCCGGTGCTTGCTGTCGAGCACACCGGCAATGCCACCGGCAGCGGCAGTGATACTGTGGTCCCCGACAAGCGTATTGGCCGCTTCGGCAATGCGTTTGGTATCCGCTTCCATGTTACCGGTGCTATCAAACACGATGGGGTCACCCTGTATTTCATGGCAGTCGGTGCTTGCCGCGACCCGCGTTTTGCTTCCACCAATATCAAAAAGAATATACATGACGCTTTCCCGAAACCGCTCACTCAACGCTTGCTGTAATGTCCAGAGCGGGATTATTCCCCTCAGGCCCCGAATTTCCGCAGACGGCCCGCGTGGGCCAGTGCCAGGGTCATAAGATGCTTTGCCGGCAGGTGGCCGAGCCCGCCCCCGGCGCAGGCGGTTTCTCCGAAGACCTCGACCCCGTCTGCCCGGCAGGTGTTCGCGCTGATCAGAACCGGTACCGGATGCCAGCTGTGGCTGGCCATGGCGCTGGGGGTGCTGTGATCTCCCGTTACCACAATGACATCCGGTTGTAGTTCGATCATTCGGGGGATTGCATGGTCCAGTTCTTCGATGGCGGCCACCTTGCCCTCGAAGTCGCCATCCTCGCCACGGCTGTCTGTATCCTTGAAATGCAGAAACAGAAAGTCGTGGTGCGACCAGGCGGCCTGCAGCGCTTCGATTTCGCTGTCCAGATCGGGACCGCAGTCCATGACCTTCATGCCCAGCAACCGGGAGATGCCCCGGTACATGGGATACCCCGCCAGGGCGCAACCGGACAGCCCATAGCTTTCCTGCAACGAGGCTAACCGCGGCAACTGCCCGAAACCCCGTAACAGCACCATGTTGGCGGGATCTTCCCCGGCAAGAATTTCCCGGGCCTGCGCCAGGAACTCGCTTACCATCGAGGCGGTTGCCTGTGAACTTTCGTCCCTGGCATGGGGTTCTCGGGGTGGTGCACCGGTTCGCTGGGGATCTGTGTTGTCTAACTGGGCACCCAATGCCTCCTTTTTGCTTCGCAAAACCAGCAGAAAACGGTGTTCCCTGACCGGTTCCAGGTAAACCTCCACGTCGTCGAGGCGAATCTCCCTGAGCATCTCCACCAGCCGGGTACATTCCCCGGTATCAATGCGGCCGGCCCGACGGTCGACGACTTGGCCGTGGCTGTCCAGGGTGCAGAAATTACCGCGGGCTGCAACATCGCCGGGTTCCAGGTCGACGTCGATGCCCAGCGCGGTAAGCACACCCCGTCCAATGTTGTGCTCCACCGGATCGTAGCCGAAAAGGGCCAGATGCCCGGGGCCGCTGCCCGGTGTGATGCCAGGCGCCACAGGGTAGGCCAACCCTGTGACGCCCTGTCTTGCCAGCTGATCCAGATTGGGGGTCCGGGCGGCTTCCAGCTCTGTGCCCCGGCCTCCACTATCAATGCCACCGAGCCCGTCGGCAATGACAAACAGAATCTTTGCCTCACTCTCGACGAGGAGGGGGTTGAGATCCATTGGTTAATCCTCCTTCAGAACGAACAGAAACTCGGCTCTGGCATTGATTTCCCTCACAACAGAGATCCTTAAAGTTGATACGGTGTGACTTCATGGCGCTTGACCATGCTTATTTAAAACTAGTCAATCATCAGCCGGGCGCAACCGTGCTTACGGTAAGGATGAAGACCCGTGTGGGCAGGGCCTGAAAGAAAGTACTCAAAGGACCTCTGCTGGAAGGGGCCACTATCAGGGTCTATTATTGCCAGATTTACGGTGCGTTCCGAAAGCGGCGTACACGAAGCTTGATTGAGGTGACCTGAATGAATGACATTGAAAAAATTCTCGGCGACGAAGCCGAATCACTGCTCGGTTATGAGTGCCGCGGTATCAGTCGTAATCATCTGCATTTGCCGGGGGGCGATTACGTGTACCGGGTGCTGGCCGACAGTGACCGTTCCAATGCCGTGCTGCGCAATCTGCAGACGATTCTGGGTCATGGCCGGCTGGGCAATACGGGCTATGTGTCGATTCTTCCGGTCGATCAGGGCGTGGAACATTCTGCCGGCGCATCGTTTGCACCAAACCCGCTGTACTTTGATCCTGCCAATCTCGTGGAATTGGCGATTGAAGGTGGCTGTAACGCCATTGCTTCAACCTACGGTGTGCTGGCGTCGGTCAGTCGCCGCTATGCCCACAGGATTCCATTTCTGGTTAAGCTCAATCACAACGAACTCCTGAGCTATCCGAATCAACATGACCAGACGATGTTCACTGGCGTTGAGCAGGCGTTCGAGCTTGGCGCTATTGCCGTTGGCGCAACCATCTACTTCGGCTCGCCCGAGTCTCGCCGGCAGATCGAAGAGGTGTCACAGGCGTTTGAGCGTGCCCACCAGCTGGGCATGGTTACCGTGCTCTGGGCCTATCTTCGTAATCCTGAATTCAAGCAAGACGATGTGGATTACCACACGGCAGCCGATCTGACCGGACAGGCCAACCATCTGGCGGTGACCATCGGCGCCGATATCGTCAAGCAAAAGCAGGCGACGGTGAATGGAGGCTTTAAAGCGCTCGATTTTGGCAAGACCCACGATCGCGTGTACTCGGAGCTGGCCACCGATCATCCGATTGAGCTTGCCCGCTATCAGGTAGCAAACTGCTACATGGGCCGCATCGGGCTCATCAACTCTGGCGGCGCATCCGGAAGTGATGATCTACATCAGGCCGTGCGCACGGCCGTGATCAACAAGCGCGCCGGCGGCATGGGGCTGATTTCGGGACGCAAGGCCTTCCAGAAACCCATGGCCGCGGGTGTGCAGCTACTCCACGCGATTCAGGACGTCTATCTGTCCGAGAATGTGACGGTGGCCTGACCGGACTCCGTTCAGTCGTGGGAAACCTCTCTGTTCCATTGTGTTGCACTATCTGCAATAGAAGCGAAGAGGCTGCCCTGCCGATGCCGGCCGGGTTCCAGCTCAACGGGGGAATAACGGTGCCGGGCGTGGTCGAGTCCGTCGAGGCAAAAAACATCGTGCGGGAGGCGCCATGAACAAAAGTGCGAGGATTCGTATCGGAACATCGGGGTGGAATTTCGACAGTTGGCGGGGAAGCTTTTACCCTGAGGGCCTCGGCGAAGACGCATTGCTGGGCGAATATGCGCACAGCTTCGATACCGTCGAACTCAACAACAGCTTTTATCAGTTACCCGCGGAAACGTCAGTCAAAGAGTGGCTGAAGGCGTCGCCCAGGGAGTTTCTGTTCAGTGTCAAGGCTAGCCGCTACCTGACCCACATGAAGAAGCTCAAGGATGCCGGGGAAGGGCTGGACCGGTTTCTGGCGGCGGTGGAGCCTTTCGGCTCGAAACTCGGACCAGTGATTTTTCAGCTCCCACCCCGATGGCGGGTGAATGTTGGCAGACTGACGGCGTTTCTGGAGCAGTTGCCCCCTGGTTACCGGTATGCGTTCGAGTTTCGCGATACCAGTTGGTTGTGTGACGAGGTCTATGAGGTTCTAACATCCCATAATGCCGCCCTTTGCTACTACCACTACAAGGGTTATCGATCACCACCCGTGGCAACGGCCGATTTTGTCTACATCCGCCTTCACGGTCCGGGAGAGACCGCCTACACCGGTTCCTATGACGGGCGAACCCTGGCAGGGTTGGCGCGGCGCCTTGTCAACTGGGCGCAGGAGGGGCGAGACGTGTTCTGCTATTTTGACAATGACGACAAGGCGTGCGCGCCGCGGGATGCCCGTCGGCTGCTGGGCGCCATTCACCGTCAGAAACGCTGACTGCACCGGTAACGGTGCCGACCATGGAAAAATAATGAATGAGACTTCACGGTTACCCGGAATCGAGGAAAAGGTAGCCTTTCTGTCCGACGCTGCCTCCTATCCGGTCGAGGCTGACAGGGTAGAGGTACTCGAAACCCACATGTCCTGGGTCTTTCTCGTCGGCCCACGGGTTTACAAGCTCAAAAAGCCGGTGGCTCAAAAGCTGTTCGATTTCACCACCGTTGATGGGCGTTATCGAAACTGTGTCGAGGAGGTTCGTCTCAACAGCCGGTTGGGGGGCGATACTTATATCGGCGTGGGGCAGCTGAGCGTGGTGGCAGGCGGTGAGCTGGCGTTGGACAGCGAGGGGGTTCCCGTCGACTGGCTGGTGGTCATGCGTCGCCTGCCTGCAGAGGCGATGCTGGAAGCGCAGATCAAATCCGCCGCTGTGGAATACCAGCGCGTTACGGCTGCTGCCGGCTTGCTTGCCCGTTTTTATGTCGGTGCTGCAAGCATACAGCTCTCGGGGCAGCAGTACCTGGAGCGCCTGCGGTACGACATCAATGATAACTACCACCAGTTGATCGACTATTCCCTTCCCGCGGGCCGGGTCAAAGCAGTCTGTGATCAGCAAATAGCCTTGCTCGAAACAAACCCGACGCTTTTTGCTGATCGCGCGGCCGCAGGCAGACTCGTAGAGGCCCATGGTGACCTGCGGCCGGAGCATGTCTGTCTGACGGACCCGCCCGTGGTGATCGACTGTCTTGAGTTCAGCCGCGACCTGCGAATCCGGGATCCGGCGGATGAATTGTCCTTTCTGGCGATGGAGTGCGAAAGACTTGGCGAGGAAAGCGTAGGCAAGATCCTGTTCGAGGTCTATGAACGAGTCACCAGAGATGAACCGGGAGCATCACTGGTCGCGTTCTACAAGGCCTACCGAGCCCTGGAGCGGGCCAAGCTCGCCATCTGGCATCTGGACGACGACTACCAGGAAAAGCGCGGTCCGTGGCGGCAAAAAGCACTGGATTACCTGGCCATAGCCTCTGACTATGGGGAGGGTTTTGGTAGCTGAACCGTTCCCTTCGATGAAACCCGGGTTCAGGATTCCAGATCTGTCACGTCTCTTCCCTCGTGCAAAGCAGTGATTGTATCGGCGATACCAGCAGTGATGTCGACCAGATCGACTTTGGTCTCCAGTAATGTCGACGGCAGTGCCGGAACAACCGTATTGCCAAGAATCACCCGGGACAGTGCTGGCGAGGCCAGTTTGTCTCCCGTGTCGTGAGAGAAAACCCCGTGAGTGGCCATGGCAATCACTTCCTCTGCGCCTTGCTTTCTGAACGCCTCCGCCGCCCGTTGCATTGTGCCTCCCCCTGCAATCAGGTCATCCAGGATCAGCACGGTACGGTTGCGGACATTGCCAACCACAGCAGAACCGCTGACTTCGCCGCTACTGCGGTGTTTCTCCATGAACGCGCTGCCAACGGCGCGCCCAAGCTGCCCTTCCAGTGACTCGCGGAACAGTTCCGCGCGTTTGACACCACCCACATCCGGGGACGCTACCGTGATTTCCCTGGCCCGGAGCTGGGGCAGCAGGAAGTCGATGAACGCTTCCCTGGCACTCAAGTGCACTGTCGGGCAGCGAAAGGCATTCTCGAAGGCGGCGCGGTTGTGAACGTCCACGGTCACCATTGTATCGATCGCCATAGCCTCGAAGAGCTGGGCGATATAGCGGGTGGTGACAGGATCACGGGACTTGGTCCTGCGGTCCTTGCGGGAGTAACACAGGTAGGGCACCACCGCAGTGACCCGGGCTGCGCCATTGTCCCGGAGGCTGGCAAGCAAAAACAGCAGACGCGCCAGCTTGTCGTTGATGCTCAGGCCGTCGCTGCCGTAAAGCGACTGAACCACGAACACATCGCGATTACGAACCGTCTCCAACGGGCGGATCTTGTGCTCCCCGTCCTCGAAATCCCGCTCTTCATGCTCCCCCAGGGGCACCCCCAGATGGGCTGCTACTTGCGAAGCGAAATCGCTGCCGCTGTCCAGACAAAAAAGCGCTATTCCGTCGTCATGGTTCATGGATGGGCTCCAGCCAGATGATCTGTAAACCAGTCCGCGGCGGCTTGCTGGACGAGCTCGAGCTTGCCGGGCTCCTCAAACAGATGGCTTGCTCCGGGCACAATTTTTACTTCGTGAGGACAGTCCAGCTTCGCAGCCGCCTCCCGGTTGAGCTCAATGACGGTGGTGTCCAGGCCGCCGACGATCAGAAGGGTTGCTGCCTGAACCCGGGGCAGGGCGTTGCCGGCGAGGTCGGGGCGCCCGCCCCGGGACACAACCGCCCTGACATGATCCGGGTTTTCCGCGGCTGCGACCAGCGCTGCGGCCGCACCGGTGCTGGCACCGAACAGGCCCAATGGCAGAGCGGCTGTCACTGACTGCTCCGTGAGCCAGCCCACGGCTTCACTCATACGCCGGCTGATCAGTGAGATGTCAAAGCGGTACTCCCGGGTTCGCGCATCCACTTCGTCTTCATCGGCGGTGAGCAGATCGAACAGCAAAGTGCCCAGGCCGGCGCGGTTGAGGAATTCCGCCACTGCCTGGTTGCGGGGGCTGAGGCGACTGCTGCCGCTGCCATGAGCGAAGGCAACGATTCCGGAGGCGCCCTCGGGAATGTTGAGGATCCCTTTCAGGGATGCATCCGAAAGTTCCAGGACAACCGAACGGGAGTTGGAAGCCATAGTCTTGCCTCACTCTTTCCAGAAATGGCCAAGCAGCTGCCGCACCTCGTCATCCGACACCTGGTGGAAATCGCGGTACCACTGTCCGATGGAGCTGAAAGGGTCCGGGGTTTCCAGGCAAACGATGTCATCGGCGCTGCTGCGGAGGTTTCTGATGGTGTCGGCCGGAGCCACGGGAACGGCCACGACAACCTCACGGGGACGGTGGACTTTGAGTGCTTGCAGAGCTGCGCCCATGGTGGCCCCCGTGGCGAGGCCGTCGTCCACAAGAATGATGGTAGCGTCGCTCATATCCGGCCACGGGCGATCGCCCCGATAGGCCTGCTCTCGTCTCTTCAGCTCCTGGCGTTCGCGCTCGGCCACTTTCTCGATGGCCTCATCACTGACACCACCGTAGTCGAGTATCCGGCGGTTGAGAACGCGGGCGCCGCCACTGGCGATGGCGCCCATGGCGAGTTCTTCCTGGCCGGGCGTCCCCAGTTTCCTGACAATCATCAGGTCCAGCTCTGCACCCAGGTGCTGGGCGATTTCAGCAGCTACGGGAACGCCGCCCCGGGGTAGTGCCAGCACGACAAGGTGCTCACGGTTACGATAATCTTCAAGCGCAAGGGCCAGTTCGTGGCCGGCAGTTTTGCGGTCCTGTATGGGGAGTTTCATCAATGCATCTCCATTGCCGGGACTGTATTCAAAAGCGGTTTATTAAAGTCTAGTCAAGACACGGGTAAAGGGAAATCGATAACACCGGTCTGACGTCCACACGATTAAGTAGTTTCTGATCAGGATCAAGATGCAGAGCGTTTTGTGTTGCTGACGCATGTGCCCTCCATTGACAGTGCAAGAGCTTTGCCACGATTATGAAGTAACGGACTTGCTTATCATCCGTCGACCTTTGGTGCACCGCCTTCCTGGCAGAGCTTTTCACCTGAAGGGATGCAATGTCCCGGATATGCGGATGACGGAGCTTCATACTCACTGAGGAACGGGTGATCTCCATGAGTAGCGCGCCCACCAGGCAGGACGTCAACAATTACCGCTGGCACGCGGAGTCTGCCGACAAGGCGCTCGAGGTGCTTGACAGCGACAGGGACAGGGGGCTTGGCGGGGACCAGGTGGAACCCCGTCGCAGTGAATTTGGCAGCAACGAACTCAAGGTGCGCCAGCAACGCAGTGCCCTCCAGCGCCTGCTCAGTCACTTCAACAATCTTTTCATCTATCTTCTGCTGATTGCGTTTGCGGTCACCGCCCTGCTGGGGGAGTGGGTGGACAGCGCGGTAATCTTTGCCGTGGTGCTGATCAATGGCGCCATCGGTTTTATCCAGGAGGGGCGGGCAGAGCGCGCCCTTGAGAGCGTGCAGGGGATGCTTTCCCGGGAAGCCACGGTATGGCGGGATGGGCGCCGCCAGCAAGTGTCGGCGCAGGAGCTCGTGCCCGGTGACATAGTCCAGATCAACGCCGGCGAGCGCATTCCCGCCGACCTGCGCCTGCTGCGGGTGAAAAATCTTGAAGTCCAGGAGGCGGCCCTCACGGGGGAATCCAATGCGGTGGCCAAACAGCTGGATGCCGTGGAGGAGGATGCGGAACTTGGTGACCGCACCAGCATGGCCTTTTCCGGTACCCTTGCTACCGCCGGACAGGGAGCCGGCGTGGTAGTGGCCATCGGCGAAGATAGCGAGATCGGCCGGATCAGCGGCATGCTGGCAGAGGTGGAAACCATAAAGACCCCGCTGATGCAGCGCTTTGACGCCTTTACCCGGGTTCTGAGCGTGGTGATCCTGGGGCTGGCGTTGCTCACTTTCGCGGTGGGTATCCTGGTGTGGAGCCAGGACTGGCACAGCATGTTCCTGGTGGCGGTCTCGCTGGCCGTTGCCGCCATTCCCCAGGGGCTGCCGGCGGTGATGACGGTGATCCTCGCCATCGGCGTGGAGCGAATGGCCAGTCGCAATGCCATCATCCGGCGCCTGCCTGCGGTGGAGACCCTCGGTTCGGTGACCACCATCTGCGCTGACAAGACCGGCACACTGACCCGCAATGAAATGACCGTCAAGACCTTGCGTACCGCCGACGAGGATATCGGTGTGGAAGGTGTGGGCTATGAGCCCAAAGGCGGGTTTCTGCGTGATGAAGAGCCCATTGATATCGAGGCCAACGAAACAGTGCGGGAAATGCTGCGCGCCGGCCTGTTGTGCAACGATTCCGAGCTCGAACACAAAGGGGAAGAGTGGCAGGGAGCAGGTGATCCCACCGAAGTGGCGCTGATCGTCGCCGCCTGCAAGGCCGGCCTTGAGCCCGAACAGGAAAATCGCGACTGGCGACGGGTGGATGCCATTCCCTTTGCGTCCGAAAATCGTTACATGGCGACCCTGAATCATGATCACCAGGGCAACCATGTCATTTACGTCAAGGGCGCCCCGGAAAAGCTGCTGGAAATCTGCGGCAGCGAACTGCGCGACGGCAAGGAACAGCCCCTGGACAGCGGATTCTGGGAGCAGTGGATCGAGGAAATAGCCGGCCGCGGCCAGCGCCTGCTGGCCATTGCCCGTAAAGAAGTATCGGAACAGACGGAACTCAATGAAGAGGATGTTGAAGGGGATCTGGTGCTGCTGGGCCTGTTCGGCATGATCGATCCTCCGCGGGAGGAGGCCATCGACTCCGTGGCCATCTGCCGCGACGCCGGCATCGGGGTAAAGATGATCACCGGGGATCACGCCGCCACCGCTATGGCAGTCGCCGCCAAGCTGGGGCTCAACAATGCCGGCCAGGCGTTGCGCGGGCGGGACATCGAGAAACTCGATGAAAATGAACTCGGCACCAGGGTCATGGAAACCAGCGTGTTTGCGCGTACCAGCCCCGAGCACAAGCTGCGTCTGGTCAAGGCCTTGCAGGCGCAATCGGAGATCATCGCCATGACTGGCGATGGCGTCAATGACGCCCCCGCCCTCAAGCGTGCCAATCTGGGTATCGCCATGGGTCAGAAGGGCACGGAAGCGGCCCGAGAGGCCTCCGAGATGGTGCTGGCAGACGACAACTTCGCTTCCATCGAGCGCGCCGTGGAGGAGGGAAGGAAGGTCTACGACAACCTGCGCAAGACTATTCTGTTCGTACTTCCCACCAACGCGGCGGAGTCACTGGTACTGCTGGCGGCCGTTATGTCCGGCATGATGCTGCCGGTGACACCGGTGCAGATCCTCTGGGTCAACATGATCACCGCCGTCACCCTGGGGGTCTCCCTGGCCTGGGAAAAAGCCGAGGTCGGTCTGATGCAGCGGGGGCCCCATTCCACCGAGGAAGGGCTGCTCGGTCGCTTTGATCTTTGGCGCATTGCCTATGTGGGTATCGCCCTGCTGCTGGGCGTGGGCTTTCTGTTCGCTCAGGAGCAGGGCCGTGGCGAGACCTCTGTGGAATATGCCCGCACCATGGCTGTCAACGCGCTGGTACTGGGCCAGATTTTCTACCTTCTGAACAGCCGCTTCTTCCGCCGCTCCGCTATTTCCTGGGAGGGCCTCACCGGCAACAAAATGGTGCTGTTTGCCATTGCTGGTTGCGTCGGCCTGCAACTGATCTTCACCTATGCACCCTTCATGAACCAGCTGCTGGAAAGCCGGCCCCTGACGCCGGAGGCATGGTTGCGCTGCGTGGCGGTTGGCCTGGGTATCTTCATACTGGTGGAAATTGAAAAGTTCGTCCGCCGCAAAAGGTGGGAGCACGGCGAAGCATCGGCGGGGAGGCAGGAGCAACAGAATCACCCGTCAACCGGCTCTGGCAAGTGACGCGTGGAAAATGACGCGTGGACAGTAAACCGGTCATTCTTGAACTAGGCTTTCAGGAAAGCCAGAAAATGTTACCTCGACAGCAACGGAGGCTCTATTCCCATGAAAATTGGCATCAACGGATTTGGCCGTATAGGCCGGCAAGTATTTCGCATCGCTTATGAGCAAGACGGCCTGGAAGTGGTCCATATCAATGATGTTTCGGACCCCGAAACCCTGGCCTACCTCCTGCAGTCCGACACCACCTATGGCCGCTGGCCTCACAAGGTAAGGGTCGAGGGGGGTGCGCTGGTTATTGATGATGATACCACCGTTACGGTAAGCGCGCAGAAGGACCCGGCTCAACTGCCCTGGGGCGAGCGGGGCGCGGAGGTGGTTCTCGAGGCCACCGGCGTTTTCCGCAAAAAGGAAGAGGCCCGGAAACACGTCGAAGCGGGCGCCCGCAAGGTACTCATTTCGGCGCCTGGCAAAAGCGAGCTCGATGGTGACTTCATCCTTGGGGTCAATGGAGACCAGTTCGATCGCGACCGGCACCATATTATCTCCATCGGAAGCTGCACCACCAATTGTCTTGCGCCGGTGGTAAAGGTGCTGCATGACGAGTTCGGAATCGAGAAAGGATTCATCAATACGGTGCATGCCTATACCGCGGACCAGAACCTGTTGGACGGGCCGCACAAGAAGCCCCGGCGGGGTCGGGCTGCGGCGGAAAATCTGGTACCGACTTCCACTGGCGCGGCGGCGATGATCGGTCAGATCATTCCGGATCTGGACGGAAGGCTCGATGGCATCGCGGTACGGGCACCCGTCAAAACCGGCTCGCTACTGGATCTGACCTGTATATTGACAGCGGATGCCAGTGACGAGCGGATTAACGAGGCATTTCGCGAACGGGCGAATGGTTCCATGAAGGGGATTCTCGCCGTTGATGATTCCCCCCTTGTATCCAGCGACATCATCGGCAGGGAAGAGAGCGCCATTGTAACCAGCCAGGATACCCACTTGATCGGCGACCGCTTTGTCAAGCTGCTGGCGTGGTATGACAACGAATGGGCGTTTTCCCGGCGCTGCGTGGACATGATTCAAAGGATGGCCTGACCATGACGGAACCCGTATACGTTCGCTGGCTGGAAGACCTGGACAACGACGATGTGTCCAGCGTGGGAGGAAAAAACGCCTCCCTCGGTGAGATGATCGGCAATCTTCGGGAGCAGGGTGTGCGGGTGCCGGGAGGGTTCGCCACCACGGCGGATGCCTACCGCGCCTTTGTTGCCCACAATGAGCTGGAAGACACCATCCGGGAGCTGACCGAAGCGCTGGCCCGCGAGGAAAAATCCCTCAAACAGGTGGGCAAGGCTATCCGCGAGGCATTCCTGCAAGGCGAGTTTCCGGATGACATTGAAGAGGCCATCCGGGATGCCTATGAGGAGCTGGCCACCCGCAATGAGAAGAAAAACCTGCCCGTGGCCGTGCGCAGCAGCGCCACGGCGGAGGATCTGCCCGAGGCCAGCTTCGCCGGGCAGCAGGAAACCTTTCTGAATATCCGCGGTGGTGACGACCTTATCGATGCCTGCCGCAAGTGCTATGCCTCATTATTCACCGACCGCGCCCTCAACTATCGGGAGCATCGCGGTTTCGATCACCTCAAGCTCGCACTTTCCGTGGGCGTACAGAAAATGGTGGGGTCGGACAAGGCCTGCGCCGGCGTGATGTTCTCCCTCGACACCGACACCGGCTTCCCCGATGTGGTGGTCATTAACGCCACCTGGGGGCTCGGCGAAACTGTGGTGCAGGGTACGGTAGATCCGGATGAGTACCGGGTCTTCAAACCGGGACTCGAGAACAAGGAGCGGGTGCCGATCCTGTCGAAAAAATGCGGCAGCAAGAAGGAAAAAATGATCTACGCGTCCCGGGGATCAGCCCCCACCAGAACGGTGAACACCAAAAAGGCTGAGAGGGAAACCCTGGTGCTCGGCGACGATGACATTCTCACCCTTGCCCGCTGGGCTGTGTCCATCGAAAAGCATTACCACACACCCATGGATATGGAGTGGGCGAAGGACAGTGAATCCGGCAAGCTCTATTGTGTCCAGGCCCGTCCTGAAACCGTACACTCCCAGAAACAGTCCGGTGCGTTCAAAAGCTATCGGCTGGAGGGAACGGGCGAGGTGCTGAGCCGGGGCGTGGCCATTGGTGAATCTATAGCGGCCGGCCGGGTGAGGGTTCTCGACAGCCCCAAAGAGATCGACCGCTTCGAGGATGGTGACGTGCTGGTCACTGAACGCACGGATCCGGACTGGGGGCCTGTCATGAAGCGGGCGACAGCGATCATCACCGATCATGGAGGCCGCACCAGTCACGCAGCCATCGTCAGTCGTGAGCTGGGCGTTCCTGCCATCGTGGGTACAGGCTCCGGGACCAAAGACCTGAAAGACGGCCAGGAAGTCACGGTATCGTGCGCGGAAGGAAGCGAAGGCCGGATTTACGAGGGCATTCTCGAGTACGAGGAAAAGGATATCGAGACCGGGGATCTGCCCGAGGCGCCCGTAGAGCTGATGATCAACCTGGCGGCGCCGGATGCCGCTTTCCGCTGGTGGCGATTGCCGGTTCACGGAGTCGGTCTGGCCCGCATGGAGTTCATCATCAATAACGTGATCAAGATTCACCCCCTGGCCCTGGCCCGGTTCGATGGGGTGAAAGACAGGAAGGTGCGAAAGCGTATTGAGGAGCTGACCGCCGGTTACGAGGATAAAACCGGGTATTTTGTCGAGCACCTCAGCCGGGGTATCGCCATGATTGCCGCGTCCCAGTATCCGGATCCGGTGATTGTTCGCATGAGCGACTTCAAGACCAACGAGTATGCCAGTCTTATCGGCGGCGATCAGTTCGAGCCCCGGGAGGAGAACCCGATGCTGGGATTCCGGGGAGCCTCCAGGTATTACAGCGATCGTTACAGGGACGGCTTTGCTCTGGAATGTCAGGCGGTAAAGAAGGCCCGGGAGGAAATCGGCCTGGACAATATCGTGGTGATGATTCCCTTCGTTCGCAGCCTCCGGGAGGCGGACCGTGTCATTGAAGTGATGGCCGAACACGGGCTCCGGCGCGGCGAAAACGGCCTGCAGCTGTATATGATGTGTGAGATCCCCTCCAATGTGTTTCTTGCAGAGCAGTTTGCCGAACGATTTGATGGTTTCTCCATCGGCAGCAATGACCTGACCCAGCTGGTGCTGGGCGTCGACCGGGATTCCGAAGAGCTCAGCGAACTGTTCGATGAACGGGATGAGGCGGTGAAGACGGCAATCGTGCAAGTGATCGAAAAGGCTCACCGGAGCGGGTGCAAAGTGGGCATCTGCGGCCAGGCGCCCAGCGACTACCCGGATTTCGCCCAGTTCCTGGTGGATAGCGGTATCGATTCCATTTCGCTCAACCCCGACAGTGTGCTGGACATCCTGGAAATCTGGCGAGAGGACAAGACCCGGTGAACATTGTGTTTTTTGACGTGGAAAAGTGGGAACGGGATTCCTTCGAAGCCTTGCGGGAAAAGCACACCGTGAGCTGCGCTGAAGAGCCCCTCAAAGCGGGCAACGCCGGGGAGTATGCCGCAGCGGAAGCCATTTCCGTCTTCATTTATTCGAAAGTCGACCGGCAGGCGCTGGATGCCATGCCAGACCTCAAACTGATCACCTCAAGGTCCACCGGCTTCGACCACATTGATATCGGGGAATGCGAACGGCGGGGGATCACCGTGTGTAACTGCCCCGACTACGGCGAGCATACGGTAGCCGAGCATGTGTTTGGTCTTCTGCTGATGATCAGCCACCGGCTGGAGGAAGCGGTGGAGCGAACCCGCAAGGGCGGCTTCTCACCGCGGGGCCTGCAGGGTTTCGATCTGCGTGGAAAAACCCTTGGTGTTGTGGGTACCGGCGACATTGGTCTGGCAACCATCCGTATTGCCCGGGGGTTTGGCATGGACGTGCTGGCGTTTGATATCAAACCGGACGAGACAGCGGCCCAGGACCTGGAATTTGAATACGTGGATATGGACCAGCTGCTACAGGATGCTGATGTCATAACCCTGCACGTGCCCGCCAACCCCCAGACCCACCATCTTATTGACGCGGATGCATTTGCAAAGATGAAGGACGGGGTGGTTCTCATCAATACGGCACGGGGCGACGTGGTGGACATACGGGCCCTGGCCAGGGCTCTGGCGGAGCAGAAAGTCGCGGCCGCCGGTCTGGATGTCCTGCCTTATGAACCGGTGGTGCGGGAAGAGGCGGAGCTGCTCCGCTCCGTCTACGAAGAGACCGAGGATCTTTCCTCATTACTTGCGAACGAAGTGCTGGTGCGGATGAAAAACGTCGTGGTCACACCCCACAGTGCGTTCAACACAAGGGAAGCCGTACAGCGTATTCTCGATGGCACGGTGGAGAACATTCGCCGGTTCGTGGAGGGCAATCCGGTCAATGTAGTCACGGATACACAGTAGAAGCGTTGTAAAGCCGCTTCGGGATTTTGCGGACCCACTCAATCCCTGTTCCGGGATGAGCACTGAATTTTCAGCAGGAGAAAAAAACCGATGAAACAGAGGTCGCTCAACGATTGGGAGCTGGTCTACCATGAGTGGAGCCCGGAAAAGCAGCCCACCAGGGAAGCCCTGTTAACCCTGGGCAATGGCTATTTCGCCACGCGGGGGGCAGTGGAGGAATCTCCGGCCGGAGGCCCTCACTACCCGGGCACCTATCTGGCGGGGGGGTTCAACCGCGCGAAAAGTGAAATCGGCGGAAAGATTATCGAAAACGAGGACATGGTTAACTGGCCGAACTGGCTGCCTCTTTCCTTCCGCTGTGAGGATGGGGAGTGGTTTGATCTGGCCCATGTGGAGCTTCTTGACTATGTACTCTGGCTGGACCTTTACCGGGGAGTCCTGCATCGCCGACTTCAGTTCAGGGATCGGTCGGACCGTGAATTCCAACTGGAAACCCGGCGCATCGTGCACATGGATGATCCCCATAGTGCCGCCATCAGCTGGGTGCTTACGCCCCTGAACTGGTCGGGACCGGTGGAGATCAGGTCGGCCATCGACGGCGATGTGACCAACAGCGGAGTGGCCCGCTACCGGGATCTCAATGGCAGACACCTGGAGGTGGAGGAGACCGGACAGGTAGGAGAGCAGGCGATTTTTCTCACCGCCAGAACCCTGCAATCCCGAATCCGAATGGCCCAGGCGGTTCGTACCCGAGTCTGGGAAGGTGATGAGCCCGCCGCGGTTGAGCGGCGTACGCAGTCGGAGCGGAACTGGATCGGTCAGTCTCTGTCGCTTATGGCGGAGCAAAACAAGCCGATCAGGGTGGAAAAGGTGCTGTCTTTGTACACGTCCCGGGACCTTGCCATCAGCGAACCCGCTTTCGAAGCCTGTGAGGATATCCTTCATGCTGCGGATTTCGATGTTCTGCTCGAGCAGCACCAACAGGCGTGGCGAAGACTGTGGCAGCGGGCTGACCTGGAGCTGGCAGGCGAAAAGAGTACCTATGCTCAGCCGGTCCTTCGCCTGCACCTTTTCCACTTGTTACAGACCGCCTCCGTGCATTCGACGAGGCAGGACGTAAGTGTTCCCGCCCGGGGATTGCACGGCGAGGGCTATCGCGGACACATCTTCTGGGACGAGCTGTTCACCTTCCCCTATTTCAATTTACGATTTCCCGAACTCACCAAGGCGTTGTTGCTTTATCGTTATCAACGGCTGCACTGGGCACGCCGCGCGGCGAGGGAGGCCGGCTACAGGGGAGCCATGTTTCCATGGCAAAGCGGCAGTGATGGCCGGGAAGAGAGCCAGGTGCTGCACCTGAACCCGGAATCGGGACGCTGGATTCCTGACAACTCCCACACTCAGCGGCACGTGAATGCCGCCATTGCCTACAACGTGTGGCAGTATTTTCAGGCTACCGGCGATATGGAATTCCTCTGTTCGCATGGTGCCGAGATGCTGGTCGGGATCGCTCAGTTCCTGGCCAGTATTGCTACCTACAATGCTGACCGCGAGCGCTATGAAATACGGGGGGTAATGGGCCCGGACGAGTTTCACACCCAATACCCTGACCGGGAAGAGCTGGGTCTGGACAACAACGCCTACACCAACGTGATGGCTGCATGGGTCCTGAAAACAACGGACGTCGTTCTGAAGTTACTGGGGGAAGACCGGAAGGCAGAACTCCTGCAGCTTCTGGATGTTTCCTCCGAAGATCTGCTCCGTTGGCAGGATGTCAGCAAACGTATGTTCATCCCCTTCCAGCCGTCGGGACTCATCAGCCAGTTCGAGGGCTGGGATAATCTGGAGGAACTGGACTGGGACAGACTGCGTGAGGAACACGGCGACATCCAGCGTCTGGATCGTATTCTGGAAGCGGAAGGACGGGATTTGAATCGTTACAAGGCCACCAAGCAGGCTGATGTATTGATGCTGTTTTATCTCTTTTCCCCCAGGGAGCTCAGCGACATAATTTCCGGTCTCGGCTACGACTTTGATGCCGCCCGTATTCCTGAAAATGTCCGTTATTACCTTGACCGAACGTCCCATGGTTCCAGCCTCAGCCGGGTTGTCCACGCCTGGGTTCTGGCGAGAACAGACCGGGACCATTCCTGGGATCTGTTTCAGGAAGCCCTTGTCAGCGATCTCGACGACATCCAGGGAGGAACCACCTCTGAGGGTATTCACCTGGGCGCGATGGCCGGCACGGTGGATATGGTGCAGCGGTGCTATACCGGTATCGAAATGTACGACGGAGTGCTCTGGCTTGATCCCTGTCTGCCGAAGGAACTCGAAGGGCTGAAATTCTGTGTCCACTACCGGGGCCTTTGGCTGCACATCCAGTTAGACCACGAGATAATGACTGTCAGTTTTGAGAACGGCCGGTCCTGCGCTGCCCGGATTGGCTTCGACGGTGAGGTATACGAAATGTGTTCGGGCGAGCAGAAACGTTTCAGCCTCAGTGAGGGGGAGACCTCGTGAGATCTTACTTGCAGGAGGATTTTTGACGTGACGCGGACGCATCCATTTCAGGCCGCCATTTTTGACATGGACGGTGTGCTGACCCGCACCGCCGACCTGCACATGCAGGCCTGGAAACAGGTGTTTGACGACTACCTGAGTAGTGAGAGTAACCAGCACCCCTTTTCCAGGGCCGACTATCTCGCCCACGTGGACGGCAAGCCCCGGTACCGGGGCGTCGAGGATTTTCTGCACTCCCGCCGGCTGATGCTGCCTTACGGACAGCCTTCGGATGCCGCCGATCGCGATACCGTCTGTGGTCTCGGCAACCGCAAGAACGCCCGGTTCCTCGAGCTTCTGGAAAAGAAGGGAGTGGCGGTATTCGAGGATGCGGTGGCCGCATTGAAGCGGTGGCGGCGTGGCGGCATGACACTGGCCATCATCACCGCCAGTCGCAACGGCCAGCGAATTCTCGAGGAAGCCGGGCTCATGGACGCTGTCGACGTGGTTATCGACGGCACAGTGGCGGCGGAGCAGGAGCTGGCGGGGAAGCCGGAGATCATGCTGGAGGCCGCTCGCCGGCTTGAGGTGCAACCGGCGGACGTGGTTATTCTGGAAGACGCCACCGCCGGCGTCAGGGCCGGGCGCGAAGGCGAGTTCGGGCTGGTGGTGGGCGTGTCGCGAAATGGCAACGAACAGGAGCTGCGCGAAGCCGGGGCCCATCATATCGCCGCCGACGTATACGCGGTGAGCTTTCTCCGCCAAATTCCCAATGCCCTCGATCGTATGGAGGATCTTTCAGTATGGCGGGGCACTCGGCCCCTGGCGGTTTTCCTCGATTTCGACGGCACCCTGGCTGAAATCACCGAAGAGCCGGGTCAGGCGCAGCTTTCCGCAGAAGCCCGTTCGACACTGGAACGGTTCTCCTGTCCGGTGGCGGTGGTCAGTGGGCGGGACCGGGAAGACCTGGAATCCCGGGTCGGTGTGGAAGGGATCTATTACGCCGGGAATCACGGCTTCGATATTGCCGGGAACGGTCATCGACACACTCTGCCGGAGGCGGATGATGCCGTGAAAAGCGTGGACCATGCCGAAAGAATGGCGAGAGGGCAGGTGGGTGACCTTCCCGGGGTGATTATCGAACGCAAACGCTATTCCCTGGCTATTCACTACCGGAAAGTGAAGAGCGGGGACGTGTTGGAGAAGGTGCGGGAAGCCGTTGAGGATATGCGCCGGGAAACGGGCCTGAGGAAACGTGACGGGAAGAAAGTGCTGGAACTTGAACCCGACGTTGACTGGAACAAGGGTCGGGCGCTGCAATGGCTTATCGACGTTCTGCCAGTGTCGGAGGAAGAGCCGCCATTTATTGTCTATATGGGGGACGATGTGACTGACGAAGATGCATTTTCCGCCCTCCGGGAAGCTGGCCCGGGCATTTACGTAGGCGATGGCTTGACATCCTCTTTGGCCGATTACCACGTCCGGAACCCGGACGAGGTTCTTCGTCTCCTGCGCGAGCTGGCCGATGCGGACCATGGTTTCTGAAAAGCGATAGCATTATGCGCCGGGGGCGATAAGGCCATCGCGATTCTCCGCTACTTTCAGCAAAGCTATGTGTGTTTGTCGATTTTATTCAGGCCTCCGGTGCCTCTGTATCTCCCGCACTATTTGCCCCGCCAGCAGAGGAATGACGCTCATTGCCAGCAGTAGCAGCCAGGGCTGCCATCCCAGGGGCCGGGTTTGCAGCAGGCCAGAGAGCACGGGCAGGTAAACGGCGGCCGCCAGCAACACGATGCAAAGTGCCAGCGCTCCCCACACCCAGGGATTACGTGTTATTTCGTTAAGCAGAATAGACGACTTCGGATTCCGTAGAGCGAATGTAAACCAGAGCTTGCCGAAAGCCAGAGTGAGAAAAGACACCGTTACCGCTTCCCGCTCTGTCAGTCCCAGCCAGTGATCTGCCAGCAGCAGAGCGCTTAACACACAGACTGCCAGCAGGGCAGCGAATCCCGTGATCTCCGTCCAGTGGGCCCGGGTCAGCACGGATTCCCGGGGGCTGCGGGGTGGATCTTCCATCTCGTTTCCGCTGGCCGGGCCCAGCCCCAGAGCGAGAGCCGGAAACACATCGGTAAGCACATTGAGGTAAAGAATCTGCAGAGGAAGCAGCGGCAGCGGCCATCCCGCGCCAATGGCTATTGTCACCGCCAGCACCTCGGCCACATTCGTGGTGAGCATGAACACGACGGACTTGCGAATGTTGCCGAAAATGACCCGTCCCTGCCGGACCGCGGCCACGATCGTTTCAAAGGCGTCGTCTTTCAGCACCATGTCGGCAACCTGTTTGGCCGCCTCCGTGCCCCGTTTGCCCATAGCAATGCCGATGTCTGCCTTTTTCAGAGCGGGTGCGTCGTTGACGCCATCACCGGTCATGGCCACGATCTCTCCCCGATTCTGATAGATGGTCACCAGATCGAGCTTCTGCTCGGGGCTCACCCTGGCAAAGATGTTGGCACGGTAGATCTTGTCCTGCCGGTCCTCATCGATATCGTCGGGGGAACCGATATCACGCCCCAGCATGCTGACTGTCTCGGGGTCATCCTTGCCCCCGACGATCCCCACGGCCCGGGCGATGGCCGTGGCGGTCTCCGCCTGATCGCCAGTCACCATCTCCACCCGGATACCCGCCGCCTGACAGATGTCGATCGCTTCCTTTACTTTTTCGCGGGGTGGATCGAGCAGGCCGGCAAGGCCGAGGAAGCACAGATCTTCATAGGGATCAGCATCCTTGGTATCCGCCCGTTTCTCGGCCATTGCCAGAAGGCGCAAACCCTCGCCAGCCAGCTGGCTGGCGCGTTCGACCCATTGTTGGCGTGTCTCGTCATCCAGAGGCTCCGTGCCTTTATTTGTCAGGATTTCGCTGCAGACATCCAGCACGGCATCGGGTGCGCCTTTTACCGCCACATAATACTGGCCCTCATCCTGGTGAAAGGTGGCCATTTTCTTGAGCCGGGGCTCGAATTGTTCCACCCGGGCCTCGGGCCGATCTTCCAGTAGCGATTCCCGCTCCAGTCCCAGGTCTTTTCCTCCCGCCAGAAGCGCGACTTCAGTGGGGTCGCCGCGGGGGTTGTCCTCTCCTTGTTGCTCTTCGAGGGAGGCGCCATTACAGAGCACGCCCACCTCCAGGACGCGGCGAACCCCTTCCTTGTCCGCCAGTGCCTCGCCAGCCCCGGGTTCCTCAAGCACGAGCTCGTCGATGGGAGTGACGATTTTCTGCAGCCGCATCCGGTTTTCCGTCAGGGTGCCCGTCTTGTCCGAAAAGATCACCCGGGTGGCCCCCAGAGTTTCCACCGCAGTGAGCTGGTTTACCAGAGCGTTGCGGGCGGCCATGAGGTACATGCCGCGGGCGAGGGCAATAGTAGCGACAATAGGGAGGCCTTCAGGAATGGCCGCCACACCCAGGGCAAGCGCCGTCTCGATCACCAGCGCGGCCTGTTGTTCGCGCAGCAGAAAACCCACCGCGGCGACCACGATGGCAATAAAAATGGTCAATATGGCGAGGCGCCGCCCCAGTTGGTCCAGCCGCTGCTGTAACGGTGTGACGGTTCCTTCCGCCGACTCCGCAAGCGCCGACACCCGCCCCAGTTCTGTCTCCGAGCCAGTGGCCACCGCCGCACCCGCTGCCGTACCGTCGGCGATACTGGTGCCCTTGTAGAGCATGTTATTGCGATCGGCGAGGTCCGTATCCGCGGCCAGGGTATCGGTTAATTTGCTCACCGGAACGGACTCACCGGTAAGCGGAGCTTCGTTGACCCTCAGGTGTTCCGCCTCGATCAGGCGCAAATCAGCGGGTACGAGGTCGCCGGCCTCCAGCAGTACGATATCGCCGGGTACGATGTCCGATGCGGCAATCTCACGCTCACTGCCTTCCCGCCGGACCCGGGTCATGTGCTCTCCCAACCGGCGCAGGGCGGCCATGGACCGTACTGCCTTCCATTCGCTGACAAAGCCTATAGCGGTATTGACCAGCAGCACAGCCAGCACTGCAAAACCCTCGGGCAGGCGGCCGGTGGCAAACGCCAGAACAGCGGCACCGCCCAGCAGGTAGATGACAATACTGTGAAACTGCTCCAGAAGAATCCGCCACCACGGCCGGCTTTCGGCCACCCGTAGCTGGTTCGGTCCATAGCGCTTCAGCCGATCCTGCGCCTCGTCGTCCGTTAATCCACTTTCCTTGCGGACGTCGAATTCCGCCAGAGTGTCCCCGATGTCGGCGGCATGCCAATTGTGTTCCTCGGGGCCGTTCCTTTCGCTTTTCGAATCCATTGGTTCGATCTCACTCATTCAACGGTGGCATTTCTGCCATTGTGGCTGAGGAAAACCTTAAAACATTGTCCTGGATCAGTTGACCGTTACAGACATGCACGTTGACAAGTGCTGGCATGAAATACGCTACTCATGCTCGCGAATCGTCACCTTTGCGGCGATGGATTCAACCTTGTCCAGATCCATGAGCTGATTACCCGGCGTGCTGACCTTGACGGCGGCGGCGGCCACGCCATAGCGAAAGGCTTCGGCTACCGTTCTGCCGCTGTCAATCTGGTGGACCAGAACGGACACGAAGCTGTCGCCGGCGCCAACGTGACTGATCACCCGGGTCTCGGGAGGACGGGCGTGAAGCTTCTCGCCGGCGCTGGAGGCGAGCAGGGCTCCGTCAGCATCCAGAGTGACAATCAGGTTGTCGGTCAGGCCCTTGTCCACCATCTCCTTCATTGCCCCCAATAGGCTGGGGTGGTCCCTGGGGCCGGAATATCCCAGGTCGACGAATTCCCCGTAGTTGAGTTTGGTGAGATAGATGCCCTTTTCTCCGGAGGAGGAAAGGGCCTTGCCGGAGGTATCCAGTATCACCCTGGTGCCTCTGTCGGCGGCCGAGCGTGCCAGGTTACCGTAAAAATCATCCGGCACGCCCCCCGGAAGGCTGCCGCTGAGCACCAGGTAATCGGGTGTCGGTTGCAGCGCTGCGAATGTATCGAGGCATTGCTGCCACTCGGATTCCTGTAGTTCGGGGCCGGAGAAAACCAGATGAAAGAGCTTGCCGCTGGCCCTCTCTGTGACCGCAAGGCTTTGCCGGGTATCGTCTTGGATGTCGACGCAATGAAGGGTAAACGTCTCGCGCGCCAGGCGTCGTTTCAGCAACTCACCCTGCGGGCCGCCCGCAGTGAAAATCGCCACCACATCCATGCCGAAGCGGTGCAGGTTGCGGGCCACATTGATGCCACCTCCACCGGGTTCATGGGCGGTATCATGGCAGCGGGTCTTGCCGTTTTCCACCAGCTGCTCGGTTTCTGCAAAGAGGTCAACGGATGGATTCATCGTTACGGTCGCTACGTTACCCATGTCTCATCCCTCTGATTGCCGGAAACAGGAAGGCTCCACTGCTCCGGTGACTGTTCCCGTTTGATTCAGTCCCGGACCATGGTTTCCGAGAACCTGTATCGCTGTGCTCCGTGGGCAACAAGATCATGGAGAAGAGCCAGAACAAGGGCCGTGCCCGACTCTACAGCGGAATGATGCTGCCCGGACTGTTGCCGAAGGGCATGCTCTGTAGTGTGGCAGATCAAGGGCGGGCGGTGCACCGGCACACTGGCCGTGAACAGACTGTTACGGGCGCCCTGTAACTCCGAGAGCCACTCGTCAGACTGGGGGCGATGCTCCAGGATCAGACCGGTCCGGTGGTACACGTCAGCCAGGGAGTTCACCTGTCGGCAGTCAAGTATTATCTCCAGCTGATACATGACCATCAGCGCTGTTCTGGCGCTGTATTCATGGCGATTTTCGGCCACTTTCAGCATGGTGAACAGCACCTCGTTGATGCTTTTTATGGCGGTGTCCTTCTGGCTGCTTTGAGTATCGTCCAGCCAGGCCCATACCGTTTCCAGGGAGAGCTGTTTCAGTGGCGGCCACTGGTTTTCCTGCGAGGCTTTCAGGGCACCGTAATAAATTCTGGAATCGAAACTCTGTGCTTCGTATTTGTGGGCACCTGCGCCCGCATAACGGGTATCCAGAAGCCGGATGGCGCCGGGTCTGGCCAAATTGACCGCTATCACCAACTGTTGAATAAAAACGGTGGCCACCTGGTAACTCTCTTCCTCCGTAATGGTGTGATCTTCCGTGGAGACGGTCACGGATAGACCGGCCGTGATGGTGTGGGCAGGGTCGTCCACATAGGCCAATTGATGCCCGGAAAAGGAGCCGGACTGGTCCCTGGCGTTCTCCATTGCTGCAACCAGCTCTCCGGCGTCCAGGCTGATGTGATAGGCGTTTGCGGAGCCACCAAGTTTGCCCTGAGCCTTGAAAGACAGGTTCTCGAAGAAGGCATTGGCCCGGTGCCAGAACTCGATGATCTCCTGGGTTTCCTTTTCGTTACCTGGCGGAATCGCATTGCCGACCTGCAACTGAACGGTTGCCGATGACGTCATAGATAACTTCCTCCTTTAAAAGCTCATTGAGTCCCGGGTTCTTGCCGATTGACACCCGGGTATGGGTTTGGCCGTTTACGTGATACCCGATTTCCGCTGCCGGGCCGCTATGCCTCAATACTTTAACAGCATTACGCCGTTGTCGTCCGTCATTGATCCGGATTAAAAGGAGGCCGGTAGATGACTGGAAACGATGATGATCCGGGAAAAACCCATAGTGGACGTGTCTGAATTTAGTCATAGTCATCAATCGAGCCTAGACTGATAAACGCGCCCGGATGGAAACACAACACCGGATGCCTGTTTTGTTTACCCGAATCAAATCCGAGGCCGACTCAGAGCAGGGCGGAGTTCCTGTCATCGGTTCCGCCCAGTCGGCATTTTTCCGAAACCCCAACACCGGGACGCATGGTGCTGAGTTGGCGCCACGTCCCACCAGGGTCAGGAGCGCCGCATGAATGAGAGTGCTTTAAGACGAAAACTCGCCGAGGCCGCCGGTCTGATCCTTGAATGGACGGACAGCGAGGGCTGCGTGCAATACCTGGGGCCTGACATACAGGGGCTTTTGCTGCCGCTCCTCGGGTTTCCGGCCGGCAATGAGGAAGAAATCCGAAGCAGTCTGAAGGAACTGGAGCGGCTGCGGCATCCCGAAAGCCCGGCTCAGCTCCCTCCGTTGATTACGGCCGACCAGGGCTGTGCCATTACCTTACCCTGTCCCCTGGCGCCTGCTACGCACTATGTGATTGAGCTGGAAAGCGGCCAGCGCCAGGAAGGTCGGGCCGATAAAAAAGGCCGGATTCCGGCCGTTGCCGAGGCGGGCTATCATCAGTTGACCATCTCAGGTAGCGGGCTGACGCTGGCTGTTGCTCCGGCGAGATGCTTTTCTGTCGGAGAGACCGCTGTAAAGGATGCAGCCGCACATTCAGGTGACCAGCCGGCGCGACTGTGGGGTCTGGCTGCACAGCTTTATTCATTACGCCGGCCTGGCGACGGTGGGGCAGGGGACACCCGGGCGCTGGAGGATCTCTGCCGCAGCGCCGCGGGCGAGGGGGCTGCGGCGGTGACCGTAAGTCCGACCCATGCCATGTTCAGTTCGGATCCCGGGCATTATGGCCCCTATTCTCCCTCCAGTCGGCTTCTGCGCAATGCCCTTTACTGTGCTCCCGAAACGATTTTTGGCGAATCGAGGGTTCAGGCCGCCATTGCCCGTTGCGGCCTGGAACAACGTCTTGAAAATCTGGAATCGCTGGCGCTGATTGACTGGCCTGCAGTGGGCAGAGCGAAACTGGCATGGCTCCGGGCCCTGTATGAGGATTTTGCGGAGGGCGGATGCAGCAACGATAGCGCCCTGTACCAGCAATTCATGGAATTTCGGGAGCACGGCGGAGAGACGCTGGAAGATCACTGCAGATTCGAGGCCTTGTCAGCAAGCCAGGGGCCTGGCAGCTGGCGTAGCTGGCCAGCGAAATTCCGCGACCCCGGGAGCACTGCCGTGGCCAGGTTCGCTCGGGAACAGGCCGGTGAGGTGGGCTTCCATGCGTTTTTGCAGTGGCTGGTTGCGGATGGGTTGCAGCGGGCGCAGGACGCTGCCCGCGATGCCGGTATGGCGATTGGTCTGATCGCGGACCTTGCCGTGGGTGCCAATGATTCCGGCAGTCAGGCGTGGAGCCGGCAGGCGGAAATGCTGACCGGGGTTTCCATTGGCGCGCCGCCCGACTCCTTCAATGTGCATGGTCAGGACTGGGGCCTCTGCTCCTTCTCCCCCCATGGCCTGATACGTTCAGGTTTCCGGAGTTTTATCGATATGCTGCGGGCAAACTTTGCCCAGGCCGGAGGCCTTCGTATCGATCACATTCTGGGTTTTCTGCGCCTGTGGCTGGTACCGGCGGGGAAGCGGCCAGACCAGGGCGGGTATGTGCGCTTTCCGCTGGAAGACATGCTCCGGCTTACAACGCTGGAATCGGTGAGGCATGAGGCTATCGTCATAGGAGAGGACCTGGGCACGGTGGCACCCGGATTTCGCGAGAGGCTTTCGGATCGCAACATACTGGGCATGAATGTTCTCTGGTTCGAGCGCAATAACGTGCAGGGCTTCCGGCCGCCTGGTCTGTGGTCGCCAGCGGCGATGGCCATGACGTCAACCCATGATCTGCCTACCGTGGCCGGCTGGTGGGCTGGTCGGGATATCGAGTGGCGGGAAAAGTTTGACCTGCTGCCCGAAACCGAGACAGCCGAAAGCGAACAAAAAACGCGGGCCAAAGACCGCGCCAGACTGGCCAGGGCGCTCGGCCTGCCGGTGCAGCCCGATACTGAAGAGCTTCAGGCATCGGGTCTCCCTGTCGGCCGCGTTCTGGCCGGCTGCGCACAACACCTTGGCCGTACACCGTCCCCGCTGGCTATTCTTCCTGTAGAAGACCTGCTGGGGCTTGAGGAGCAGGCGAATCTGCCCGGCACTATTACAGAGCATCCCAACTGGCGCCGACGATGGTCACCAGATTCACAGGGAATGCTGAGTGTTGAACAGGTTAGCCAACGCCTTGGAGAACTCGATCGCAACCGGATTGGCTCCCGGAGTCCGCCTCCTTCAAGCGATTCTGGAACCGGCGGGTCATGAGTCATTGCTTCGGAAGTTGGTCTAATGGATACTGAAAATAAGCGCCGTTGTCTGAGCCTGATCGGGAATGCTTTTAAAGGCGAAAAAAGCAGAGGAAACCGACTCGGGTCCAGGGCATCCGAGAAATGAGAGAGGCTGTCCAAGCCAACGGAGGCTCCATGACAGACGAACACCTTCGAATTCAGGAAGCAGCGTACTACCTCTGGCAAGCAGAAGGTCAACCTGACCAACAAGACAAACGTCACTGGGAGTTGGCTCGGCAAATGGTCAGAGCACAGCCGTCGCCTGCCGAGACCCCGCAAGCAGACGAACCGCCGTCCCAGGTCGTATCAGGCTCAGTACCCGAAGAAAAGCCCAGGCGCAAAACCCGTAGTAAAACAGATCAGGCCTCCAGGCCTAAGGTGAAAGCTCCGGGCACCAGGAAGCCGACTGCTGCCGGCGCGAAAAAAAGCACGAAATAAGTCTGGTCGTGATTCGGTGATAAACATCCAGATGTTTGCGCCTTTCCGGGCCTGAAAGCAGGGTTGCCAGAAAAAGGCAAGTGGTGCTGGTTTGACGGGAGAGAGGCAAAGGAGACAGCCTTGTGAGCCAAAATGAACGCAAGACGTCGAAGTCCGGGATAGTAGATGACGATCGGAAAGGGGCACTAAGTGCCGCCAAAGCTCCCCGTATTGCCATTGAGTCGGTTGAGCCCAGCCTCGATCAGGGGAAGTACGCCACGAAAGCCATCGTCGGCGACCCGTTTTCCGTAACCGCCGTCATTTTTGCCGACGGTCACGACCTGCTGTCCGCTGCCGTTCGCTGGCGCAAAGAAGGCGGCGACTGGCAGACTCAGCCAATGACTCGTGTCACGCCGCCTGGCAATGACCTGTGGGAGGCAGAAGTAAGGCCGGAGGATCTGGGCGCGCACCACTTCATGATCGAAGCGTGGCTGGATGTATTCGGCACTTACTGCGATGAGCTGTACAAGAAGCATCATGCTGGTGTGCCGGTTGGCCTGGAGCTCGAGGAAGGTCGTCTTCTGATTGCCGAAGCGCACGAGCGCGCCCGGGGGCAAACCCGCAAGGCCCTGAATGCCTTGCACACGCAGTTTGAAAATACCAGTACCGATAGCGACAAGGTCGCACTCATGCTGGCCCCGGATACCCACTGGCTCATGGAACAAGCGGCTCCTCACCGTCATCGGGTCCGCAGCGCGGTCAAATATCCTTTTTACGTTGACCGGGTCAAAGCGAGGTTTGCGAGCTGGTATGAGCTGTTTCCCCGTTCCGAAACCGATGACCCCACCCGTCATGGTACCTTCATCGATGTCCAGAAACGGCTGCCCATGATCCGGGACATGGGGTTCGATGTGCTCTATTTCACTCCGATCCACCCCATCGGCCGGACCCATCGCAAGGGCAAGAACAACACGCTGGAAGCGGGCCCGGACGATGTCGGCAGCCCTTATGCCATTGGCAGCGAGGAAGGGGGCCATGAAGCCATTCATCCGGAACTGGGCACCTTTGAGGATTTTCAGGAGCTGGAAAGGGCGGCTGCCGCCCATGGTCTGGAGATCGCCCTGGACTTTGCCATCCAGTGCTCCCCGGATCACCCCTGGCTGAAGGAACACCCCGGCTGGTTTTCGTGGCGTCCTGACGGGTCGATACGCTATGCCGAAAATCCGCCCAAAAAGTATCAGGACATCGTCAACGTGGATTTCTATGCCGACGATGCCATTCCGGATCTCTGGCTGGCATTGCGGGACGTAGTGCAGGGCTGGATCGACCAGGGCGTGCGTATTTTCCGGGTCGATAACCCCCACACCAAGCCTTTCCCCTTCTGGGAATGGCTTATCGATGATATCCGTAGCCGGGACCCGGGGATCATCTTCCTGTCTGAAGCCTTTACCCGGCCAGCAGTCATGCTGCACCTGGGCAAGCTGGGGTTTACCCAGAGTTATACCTACTTTACCTGGCGTAATACGAAAGCGGAGCTGACTGAATACCTGACAACCCTGTCCCGCCCGCCCTGGTGCTACGGATATCGCCCCAATTTCTTTATTAATACCCCGGATATCAATCCATATTTCCTTCAATCCTCCAGCCGTGCGGGATTCCTGATCCGGGCCGCCCTGGCTGCCCTGGGCGCGGGTTCCTGGGGCATGTATTCCGGCTATGAGCTATGCGAAAGCGAACCGGTGCCGGGCAAGGAGGAGTATCTCGATTCGGAAAAATACGAGATACGTCCTAGGAACTACAGCGCCCCGGGCAATATCATTTACGAGATTGCCCAGCTCAACCGAATCCGCAGGGAAAACCCGGCATTTCAGACCCATCTGGGCATCAGCTTTCACCACATCAACAACGACCGCCTGCTGTATTTCTGCAAACGCACGCCGGATAACAGCAATGTGATTTTTGTGGTGATCAGCCTCGACCCGTTTGACGCCCAGGAGGGCAGTTTCGAATTGCCGCTCTGGGAGTTCGGGCTCCCGGACGACGCTGCCCTGGATGCGGAGGATCTGATGAACGGCCATTGCTGGACCTGGCACGGGAAATGGCAGTGGACCCGGCTTGATCCCTCGGGGCTTCCCTTTGGCATCTGGAGGGTAAACCTGCCCTGAATGATAACGGCCCGTACGACGAGCCCAAGTTCTGAGTGACACGAGGAGGCAAATGCCACGATGGGTGCCAGAACCGAGCAAGAGAATCCGGTGACAGAGGCGTTTCTGAACGATCCCCTCTGGTACAAGGACGCTGTAATCTATCAATTACACGTGAAGTCATTTTTTGACGCCAACGACGACGGCATCGGTGATTTCCAGGGCCTGATCCAGAAGCTGGACTACATCGTGAGTCTGGGGGTCAATGCTATCTGGCTGTTGCCGTTCTATCCGTCCCCCCGCCGTGACGATGGCTATGACATTGCAGAATACTGCAACGTGAGTCCGGACTACGGAACACTGGAAGACGCCCGCGAGTTTATTGCAGAAGCTCACCGGCGCGGCCTGAGGGTGATCACCGAACTGGTGATCAATCACACGTCCGACCAGCACCCCTGGTTTCAGCGGGCGCGGAAGGCCCCGCCAGGATCACCGGAGCGGGAGTTTTATGTCTGGTCGGACACCGACGACAAATACCCGGGTACCCGGATTATCTTCACCGACACTGAAACGTCCAACTGGGCCTGGGATTCGGTTGCCAATGCCTATTTCTGGCACCGCTTTTATTCCCACCAGCCCGATCTCAATTTTGACAATCCCCGGGTCCTGGATGAACTTCTCAAGGTCATGGAATACTGGCTGGATATGGGGGTAGACGGGCTTCGGCTGGACGCTATTCCCTATCTGGTGGAGCGAGAGGGCACCAACAACGAAAATCTGCCTGAAACCCACGATGTCCTGAAGCGCATACGGGCGGTGATTGATGAACGTTACCCCGACCGGATGCTGCTGGCCGAGGCCAATCAGTGGCCCGAAGACACCCGCCCCTATTTTGGTGACGGAGATGAATGCCACATGGCATTTCATTTCCCCCTCATGCCGCGAATGTACATGGCCCTGGCGCAGGAGGACCGATTCCCGATCACGGATATTCTTCGGCAGACGCCGGACATTCCGGAAAACTGCCAGTGGGCGATCTTTCTGCGCAATCATGACGAGCTGACCCTGGAGATGGTGACCGACGAGGAACGGGACTATCTCTGGAACCATTACGCTGCGGACCGCCGTGCCAGAATCAACCTGGGCATACGCCGGCGTCTGGCTCCCCTGCTGGAGAGGGATCGCCGGCGGGTCGAGCTTCTCAACAGCCTGCTTTTGTCCATGCCGGGAACACCCATTCTCTATTATGGTGACGAAATCGGCATGGGCGACAACATCTACCTGGGCGACAGGGACGGTGTGCGCACACCCATGCAGTGGTCCATGGACCGGAACGGTGGCTTTTCCCGTGCCGATCCTGCCAGGCTGGTGCTGCCTCCCATCATGGATCCGCTGTACGGCTTCCAGTCAATCAATGTGGAAGCCCAGATGCGTGACCCCCATGCCCTGTTAAACAGCATGCGCCGGATGCTCACCGTGCGAGGGCAGTACCGGGCCTTCAGCCGCGGCGAGATGCGCATGCTGTACCCCGCCAACCGCCATATTCTGGCCTACATGCGTGAGCTGACCGACGCAAACGGCGAAACACAGTCCCTGCTCTGCGTTGCCAATGTCGCTCGCACGGCGCAGGCTGTGGAACTGGATCTCTCCGAATTCCAGGGTAAGGTACCGGTAGAAATGACCGGGGGAAGCGCCTTCCCCCCCGTGGAGAAAACCCACTACAATCTGACCCTCTCCCCCTACGGATTTTTCTGGTTTCTGATGGCCAGCGAGTCGGAAATGCCTTCCTGGCATATTTCGCCTCCGGAACCCATGCCTGATTTCGTTACTCTCATCACACGGCGTCACCTTCAGGAGGTGCTTGAGCCCGGGCCCCGCGGCGAACTGGAAAAGGAGGTCCTGCTGAAGTATCTGCCAAAGCGCCGCTGGTTCGGAGCGAAGCAGGCCCGTATTGAATCGGTGAACATACTGTATGCCGATCCCATCGGTGATTCGGGGAAAGAGTTTCTGATGAGTGAGATTGAGGTCCGCCACACCGACGGATCGGATCGCTATCAGTTGCCCCTTGCTTTCGTCAGCGAGCGTGGCAGAAACCAGGTACTTGCCCAGCAGTTGGCCATGGCCCGGATACGCCGGGGCCGGGAGGTTGGCCTGCTGACCGATGCCGTGGTGCTGGAGGATTTTGGCCTGTGTCTGCTCGAGCATTTGCGCAGGGGCGATCGGCTTCCCTGTGGCAGGGGTGAACTGCGGTTCTCGTCCACCTCGCTGTTGCAGGCTCTTGAGCTCCCCGCTGATGTTGAGGTTGTGCCCCAGGGCGTGGAGCAGTCCAACAGCTCCATCATCATTGGTCGCCAGGTCGTCATCAAGGTGTTGCGACGCCTTGAGGCGGGGCTTCATCCCGAGGCCGAGATTTCCCGTTACCTTACCGACAATGGCTTCACTCATGTGGCGCCCTTTTACGGCGATGTGGTGCGTCACGAAGAAGGGGAGGATCCCCATACGCTGATTCTGGCCCAGGGCTATATCGAGAACCAGGGAGACGCCTGGTCATGGACTGGCAACACCCTGGAACGGGCCATTCACGAGGCTGCCCTTGATGAAGACTCCGGCACAATGGAGAGGGGCTTCGGTGCATTTGATGAGCTGGAAGCTTTCGCCGCGACACTGGGACAACGTCTCGGAGAGTTGCACCAGGTGCTGGCCAGGCCTGGTGCAGATCCCGCATTCCAGCCCGAGATGGCGGGCGAGGAACAGGTCAGCCTCTGGGCCGTGCGGGTGGGGCTGAGAGTCAGGGAGGCGCTTGATCTTTTACACAGACATGCCCGGGACGTTTCAGAGGAGGACCAGCGACTGGCCAGCCAGGTCCTTGAGCAGCGCGATAACCTGATCAGTCTTGCGGAAAACCTGGCGCACAGGGCCAAGGGTAGCCTTCTGACCAGAATCCATGGCGATCTGCACCTCGGCCAGGTACTGGTGTCCCATGATGACGCCTATCTCATTGATTTCGAGGGAGAGCCGGCCAGGCCCCTGAGTGAGAGACGTGCGAAGGACTGCCCCTGGAAGGATGTGGCAGGCGTGCTGCGATCTTTCGACTACGCGAGTGCAGTGGCAGGCGACAGGGCAACCTTACCGGAGGCCAGCCCGAATGCGAGCCAGCAGAGCCGGGAAGTAGCCGACCAGTACCGGCGCACCAGCAGCCAGGTATTCCTGCAGAGCTATCGCCAGAGCGCCGCGGGCATTGCCCACCGGTGGCAGCATGCAGACGGCGAGGAAGCCGCCCTGCAGCTGTTCCTGCTGGAGAAAACCGCTTACGAAATTGCTTACGAGGCTGCCAACAGGCCCGGGTGGCTCAAGGTTCCGTTGCGCGGACTGGCTGCTATCGCTGATCAGATGAACAAGGGAGAAGGGAATGCATGAAACTGCCGGAAAATCCACCGTTGACCAGAGTCTCTGGCTTCCGCACACGGATGCAGAGGCCCTGGCGAATGCCCGTCATGGCAATCCGTTTTCCGTACTTGGCATTCATGAAACCGCAGGGGGTATGGCTCTGCGGGTCTATGTGCCCGGTGCACTGGGAGTCGATGTGCTTGACAGCAAGGACAGCGCATTGCGATGCAGCCTGACGTCGGTCCAGATACCGGGTCTGTTCGCCGGCCTGTTACCCCATGCCGCTCCCTACACGCTGCGAATTCGCTGGCCGGACGGTGTGATACAGGAGACCGAGGACCCGTATTCATTTGGCCTTCTTCTCGGTGAGCTGGATGTTTATCTCATTGGCGAAGGTACGCATCGTGAGATCGGGCACTGTCTCGGAGCCCAGCCCACGGAGATCGACGGCGTAGAGGGGGTACGGTTTGCAGTCTGGGCTCCAAATGCGCGGCGGGTATCCGTGGTGGGCGATTTCAATAGCTGGGACGGTCGCCGTCACCCCATGCGCAAGCGCGAGCCGACCGGCATCTGGGAACTGTTCCTGCCACGGCTGGGCCCGGGAGAGGCCTATCAGTACGAGGTGGTCACTATCCATGGTGAGCCAGTGCTCAAGGCCGACCCGGTGGCACTCGCCACCCAGGCACCGCCGAGTACCTCTTCAGTGGTCGCTGATACCTCCCCGTTCGAGTGGCATGATGAGGAATGGATCGCCGGGCGGGCTGACGCCCAGGCTCCCGCCAGCCCCATTTCGGTGTACGAGGTTCATGCCGCTTCCTGGCGCAAGCACGGCGGTGACCATGGCGAGATATACGATTGGGGATCGCTGGCCGAGCACCTGATTCCCTATGCCGTCGACCTTGGCTTCACTCACATCGAACTGATGCCGATCATGGAACACCCTTTTGGCGGTTCCTGGGGCTACCAGCTCCTCAGCCAGTTTGCTCCGAGCGGACGTTTTGGCAATACCCGTGACTTTGCTGCTTTTGTCGATTCCTGCCATCGCGCCGGGCTGGGCGTGATTCTCGACTGGGTACCGGCGCACTTTCCCACGGACACCCATGGCCTGGGGCGCTTTGATGGTACCGCCCTGTATGAATACGAGCACCCGTTCGAGGGCTTTCACCAGGACTGGGATACCTATATTTACAACCTGGGCAGGCGTGAGGTGCATGGCTTCATGCTGTCCTCCGCGTTGCAGTGGTTGCGGGACTACCATGTGGATGCCCTGCGAGTGGATGCGGTTGCTTCCATGCTGTACCGGGATTATTCCCGCAAGGAAGGAGAATGGATTCCCAATGAATATGGTGGGCGGGAAAACCTGGAGGCTATCGACTTTCTCCGCCATCTCAACGATGTGGTGAAAGAGGATGTGCCCGGCGCCCAGGTTATCGCAGAGGAGTCTACGGCCTGGCCTGGCGTCACCGAGCCTACCGCCGCTGGTGGACTCGGTTTTGCCTATAAATGGAACATGGGCTGGATGCACGACACCCTGGAGTATATAGCCGAGGATCCGCTTTACCGCTTTTGGAGCCATGACAAACTGACCTTCGGCCTGGTGTATGCCTTTTCGGAAAGATTCGTCCTGCCTATTTCCCACGATGAAGTGGTCCACGGCAAAGGCTCCCTGATCGGGAAAATGCCAGGGGATGAGTGGCAGCAGTTCGCCAACCTGAGGGCCTATCTTTCGTTCATGTGGACCCATCCGGGCAAAAAACTGCTGTTTATGGGCTGTGAGTTCGGCCAGTGGCGGGAGTGGGACCATGACCGCGAGCTGGACTGGACACTACTGCGCGACCCCAGGCACAAGGGAGTGCAGGACCTGGTGAGGGATCTCAATCATCTTTACAGGGAAACCCGGGAACTGCATCAGGCTGACGCGGTGCCGGAGGGATTCCAGTGGGTGATCGGGGACGACCGGAAAAACAGCGTATTTGCCTGGCTGCGACATGATCAGCCGGGTAACCCGGTACTGGTTGTTGCCAACATGACGCCCCTGTCCCACAGCGACTATCAGATTGGTGTGTCCCCGGCGGGAGTCTGGACAGAAGTATTCAACAGCGATGCTGCGGTCTACGGCGGCACCAATGTCGGTAACCACAGCCAACTGGTGACTGAAGATACGCCGCGTCATGGGCAGTCAGCGAGCCTTTCCCTTACGCTGCCGCCGCTGGCGGTGGTGGTACTCCGCCCGGCGTAAAAGACGTCTGCGCGGCAGCCCTCCGGATTGTCCCGGCTGGCATCATTGCTGCCGTGCAGGCTGCTCCCGGCATTTCGGGAGCAGGGTCAGACCCAGACCATGAACCCCATCTCCAGCGGGTGACTGAGTGCCTGGTGGACGGGATACATACGCAGGCGCAGTGTCTGAAGCCCGGCGTAGGATGGCGTGATGCTGGCGGAGAACTCCATCATGCCGTCGTTCTCTTTTGCAAAATCCAGCCGGAATCGGGTGGCCGCGTCGGGCTCGGAGTTGCCGGTGCCGTCCGGTGTCAGCAGGCATTCCACCCGCACGTCCTCTGGCCCGAGGCCGTTCAGATTGGCGCTGACCATCAGCGGAATCTTTTCACCGTGGCGGCATTTTACCTCCGGGCATTCTGGCATCGTGAGGCTTACCCCCGGCCAGGCTGCGCGGATTTTCTGCTTCCACTGGGCCAGTTCGCGCGCCAGTCGCCCCTCATCCGCGGCGAGCTGCACGCCCTGTTCCGTGGCAGCCTGGTAGAATCTGGTGGTGTAATCCATCACCATCCGCTCGCTGTTAAAGCGGGGGGTGACGGTTTTCATGGATGCCTTTGAGCGCTCCACCCAGCCTCGTGAATAGCCCTGGTGGGCCCGTTCGTAATAAAGCGGGGTGACTTCAAATTCAAGCAGGTCCAGCAGATCACGGGCCTCTTCCTCGTTACGGAATTCGGCATCCAGTTCCATATCCCGCGGGGTAATCGCCCAACCGTTATGGCCGTCATAGCCTTCGCCCCACCAGCCGTCCAGAATGCTGAGGTTGAGCGCACCATTGAGCGCGGCTTTTTCTCCGGAAGTGCCGCTGGCTTCCCTTGGGTATTCGGGCGTATTCAGCCATACGTCCACCCCTGCCAGCAGACGCCTGGCCATGGCCTGATCGTAATTTTCCAGCAGCAGGATGTGACCCATGAACTCGCGCTCCATGGAAAGGTCATGGATCACCTTGATCAGCTGTTGTCCGGGGTTGTCCCGGGGGTGAGCCTTGCCGGCGAATACCAGCACGACGGGTCTGTCTGGATTGGTCAACAGCCTCTGCAGGCGGTCGAGGTCGGAGAAGATCAGCGTGGCCCGCTTATAGGTGGCAAAGCGGCGGGCAAAACCTATTACCAGCGTGTCCCTGTCCGTCGACAGAAGCTGTCTGGTCATTGTGTCAGTCACGGTATGACCGGTTCCGTTGCGTGCGTGCTGTCTTGCCACCCTCCGGGAAATGGATTCCGCCATCTGCTGCTTGAGACTCTGATGAACGGTCCAGAACTGATGATCAGGAATCCGGTCCACGAATTCCCAGAAGTCCGGGTCGCGGAGGTTGCTCCGCCAGGTAGGCGCCTCCATGTCAAAAAGGCGTGTCCATTCGGGCGCGAGGAATGTTGAAACATGGACCCCATTGGTGATGTATTCGATAGGGTTTTCTTCTGCTGGCACCTGGGGCCACAGGTGCTGTTCCATCTGCGACGCCACCCCGCCATGAATCCGGCTGACGCCATTATGGAAACGGGAGCCGCGCAGGCCAAGGCTGGTCATGTTGAAGGCGTCCCCTGCAGAACTTGCGCCGAGGGCAAAGACCTTCTCAAAATCCAGCCCGGATTCCTGCAGGTAGTTGTCCAGATTATGGTGTGTCAGCCCCCGGGAAAAAATGTCATGGCCGGCTGCAACCGGCGTGTGGGTGGTGAACAGGGTGCAGCCAGCCACAAGCTCCAGAGCTGCTTCGAAGTCCAGCCCCGTAGTCATGGCCCGGCGGCAACGCTCCAGAATCTGGAATGCGGCGTGGCCCTCATTGATATGCCACACCGTAGGGTTCAGACCCAGCGCCTCCAGCGCCCGGGCGCCGCCGATGCCCAGCAGCATTTCCTGGCTTATACGGGTGGTCTCGTCACCACCGTATAGCTGGAGGGTCAGTTCACGGTCTTCAGGGCTGTTTTCGCTGACGTTCGTATCCAGCAAATACAGCCTGATATGGCCAATGCGTGCTTCCCAGACACAGGCCTGAATCTCTCTGCCAGGAAAAGCAACCGAAACGTGAAGAGGGGTTCCGTTCTGCTCCACAAGAGTGATGGGCAATTCGTCGCTGGGATGGGTCTGATAGAGGGCTATCTGCCGGCCCTGGGGATCAATGCTCTGGATAAAGTAACCCTGCTGATACAACAGCCCCACTGCCACAAACGGCAAGCCCAGGTCGCTGGCTGCCTTGCAGTGATCACCCGCAAGGATACCGAGCCCGCCTGAATAGATGGGGAAGCTTTCGTGAAAGCCGAACTCAGCGCAAAAATAGGCGACCAGGGTCGTGGTCGGATCAAGCTTTTCGGTTACTTCCGCCCGGGGCTCTGACTCCAGATAAAAGTCGTAGTCGCTCAGAACCCGGCGGTACTCCGCCAGAAAAGCACGATCTTCTGCGGCCTGGTCCAGTCGGCTCTGTGCTACCCGGCGCAGGAACAGCTTGGGGTTATGCTCAACCCTTTCCCACAGGTTCGCGTCCATGCGGATAAAAAGGCTGCGAAGACCGTAATCCCAGCTGTAAAAAAGATCATTTGCCAGTTCCCGCAGTCTGATCAGGGGCTCGGGGATGAGAGGTTGGGCTTCCAGTTTGAATTCCGTGACATTGTCCATTCTGCCTGCCTCCGAAAGGGCATTTCCGTTGGATCATTCTGACATCGCCCGGCGTTCTGCCAGGGCTTCTTTGTAGATCTCGGTATAGGTTCCGGCCCGGCGTTGCCAGGAGTACTCTCCATTCATTCCATTGATCTGCAACCGCCGCCAGGCAAGCGGATCCTGAAAGCACCTGAGGGCCCGGTTCAGTGCTTCTGTAAACGCGCCGGCTCCGCCACCACTGAAGCAGAAGCCATTTGCCAGCGAACAGGAGCTGTCCAGGGGGTCGGTCACCGTATCCGACAGTCCCCCAACCCGATGCACCACCGGAACGGTTCCGTACTGCAGGCTGTACATCTGATTGAGACCGCAGGGTTCAAACCTCGAGGGCATCATGAAAATATCAGCCCCGGCAGTGATGCGATGGGCCAGGGCTTCATCGTAGCCAATGGTGAGTGAGAGCCTGCCAGGCCAGAGATCGGCCAGGGCGCGCAGATCCTGCTCGAAATGGGGCATCCCTGAGCCCAGAATGACCACCTGGCAACCCTGTTGCAACATCTCGGGAACAACCTGTAGCAGCAGATCAACGCCTTTCTGTTCGACCAGCCTGCCAATGTACCCCAGCACGGGTTTCTCCTGGCTGGCATCGAGGCCGAGATTCCGCTGCAGATCAGCCCGGCACAAGCGCTTGTTGTGGATACTGTCGCCGTCATAGGCATGATCCAGAAAGCGATCGTTTTCGGGGTTCCAGACTCGGGTATCTATGCCATTCAGAACGCCGGAGAGGACAGGCGCCCGGTGCCGGAGCAGGCCATCAAGACCATAGCCGAATTCCGGCTGCTGGATCTCCCGGGCGTAGGCCGGGCTTACTGTTGTCAGGCGGTCGCTAAAGACCAGGCCGCCCTTGATAAAGGAAAAGCGGCCATGGAATTCGAGGCCGCTGAAATGCCAGAGGCTGTCGGGCAGTTCAAGCTCCCGGAAGGTTTCGGCCGGAAAGACGCCCTGATAAGCCAGGTTGTGAACCGTGAAAACCGTGGCCGGGCACGGGCGGCTGTCGGGCAGAAGGGCAGGTACAAGGCCGGACTGCCAGTCATTGCAGTGGACCACATCGGGTATCCACCGCAGCCCGGCCTCCCCCAGGGCAATAAGTGCGGCAACCCTGGCGAACAGATAGTAGCGCAGAGCGTTGTCTTCCCAGTCTTCTCCGCGGTCATTCTGGTAGGGGTTGCCCGGTCGGTCGAACAGGGCCGGACAGTCCACCACCCAGACGTTGACCGTGGTGCCAGGGATGAGTGTTTCGTAAAGGGTTACCGCATATTCGCCGATGTCAAGCTGAGCAATGATACCCGAGCCTTTCTCCCTGGCGACCTGCAGAGCAGCGGGGTAGCCGGGTAGCAGCACCCGTACGTCGAGACCGAGGTTGCACAATGCCTCCGGCAGGCTTGCCGAGACGTCTGCAAGTCCGCCGGTCTTGATGATCGGATAGACCTCGCTGGTGACGAACAACGCGCGCATTATGATTTCTGCCTATTCAGGAGGAGAGGTTCCACCAGCTCAGGTGCTGATAATTATAGACTGGAAAGTAAGCGTTCATTCCATAGCGTTCTGCCATCCCATTGGATTTTATCCTACAGTAATCTCTTGCTTCCCCATAAGGGGTTAACACCCATGAGAAAGCCCCCTGCACACTGACATAGTGGCAGGCCTGAATCGCCGGCTCTGCCACTGTCAGCCTTGCAGATTTACTGAACGTCCACTTCAATGGACTTGGGCTCAGCGGGCTCGGCCTTGGCCAGTTTGAGGGACAAAACACCATCCTTGAAATTGGCCTTGATGCTGTCTTCATCCACGTTTTCGGGCAGGGTAAATCGACGCAGGAAGCTGCCGTAGAAGCGCTCAATGCGGTGCTGCTTCTCGTCGTCGGTGTCTTCCTCGTGCTTGCGTTCACCCTGAATGCTTAAAACGCCGTTCTGCACAGTGACTTTCACGTCCTCCTTGGACATACCCGGCAGTTCCGCCTCGATAGTGAAGGCCTCCGGGGTTTCCTTGATATCCACGACCGGGATCCAGTCGCTGCTGCTGAACAGATCATTTTCTCCCGACTCCTCGTTGCCGCGTGTCAGGCCAAATAGCCGGTTGTAGCGGCTCATCAGGTCATCAAGCTCATTGAGCGGGTTCCAGCGGGTAATGTTAGCCATTCGAAAACTCCTTCCATGAATTTGAAATAAATGTTGATACCGGCTTCGCTCGCGAGATACGCCCCATGCCGATGGCGCCAGCCGGAGGCTTCTCCGCGAACGTTGCTATTGTTGACTGTAGGATCGACTGGTTATTTTTCAAACACGCCCCCAGCAAAGACAGGATGTTTTTTGATCAGCATCAAAAGATGACTACACTTTGTGGGATACCGTACAGACAGTGCCAGGAGGTGGCACGCTTGCGGAATCCTGAGGAGGGAAGCATGGAACACAGACTGAGCAAACGCACCGATGGCAAACTTGGGTTGCTGATTTATAAACGCGGAATGCCCGTGGCAACCGGACAGATCCGGGATGCATCAAAACGGGGGCTCTTTATTGCCACGGACCACACCGACATTCAGCTGAACCAGACCCTGGAGATCGAATTTCGCTTCCCTGACAAACAGCAAAACCAGTGTCGTCGGCTCAAAGCCCAGGTTGTCCGCAAGACAGACAATGGTCTTGGGGTCGATTTCGATGGGGTTGAAAATGACGATTTCACTATCGCGGCTTTGGTCCAGTGGCTTGGCAAACACCGCAGGCCGATGAGCGGTTTTCCCGTTGGCCAGCATGCCTACGAAAGTCTCAAGGAGGATTTTTATGAAGCGACTCAACGGTAAGGTTTCCGTCGTAACAGGCGGCGCTGTGGGCATCGGAGCCGCCACCGCAACCCGTATGGCAGAAGAAGGCGCAGCTGTGGCTATTCTTGACTGCCAGGATCAGAAGGGCGAGCTTCTCGCCAATCAGTTAAAGGATCGTGGTTTCAAGGCCGGCTACTGGCATTGTGATGTCAGTAATGAGCAGGAGGTCAAACAGGTGCTGGACGAGGTTGCTGATACCTTTGGCAGTCTGACCGTGCTGGTTAACAATGCCGGAATATCAGGGGCGAACAAGCCCACCCACGAACTCACTGAGGAAGAGTGGGATGACGTGCAGAACGTAAACGTCAAGGGCGTGTTTTTCTGCACCAAGCATGCCATTCCCCATATGAAAAAAGCGGGCGTTGGCAGCATCATCAACCTGTCATCCATCTATGGCATTGTAAGTGCTCCGGATATTCCGCCCTACCATGCGTCCAAGGGTGCTGTGCGGCTGATGTCCAAAACCGATGCCATGCTGTATGCCACCGAAAACATTCGCGCCAACTCCATCCATCCGGGATTTATCTGGACACCGCTGGTCGAAGCCCATCTCAAGACCACCGGGCAGGATCCGGAGGAAGCAAGGAAAGCCACGGCCGCCCTTCATCCGGTGGGCCACATGGGGGAGCCCGATGATATTGCCTGGGGTGCGGTCTATCTGGCCTCTGACGAATCCAAATTCGTCACTGGGAGTGAACTGGTCATTGATGGTGGCTACACCGCTCATTAATGCCTTCACAGCCATAGTCGGAGTTCATCTGTGATCCTGGCAGCCTGTGAACCGATTACCCAGCCACCGGCAAATCGTCAGAAAAGGCCCATGTTTATGAAACTGGCCCAATTTATCCAGGCGAAAAAGGAGCATCTGCTTGAAGACTGGGGAGAAGCCGCGCTGGAAATCGCCTTGCAAGCCTCCCTTGATCCCGTTGCCATTTTCGATCCCGATGGCAGGCATCTGTTCCTCAATAAGGCGATGGCCGATCTCGTGAATGCGACGCACCGGGACATTGTTGGTAAAACGCCACTTGATCTGGGCCTGGGCTCGGCTGCAGAGCTGCACGACGCGATTAACACAACCGTTACGACCGGTCAGACTCAGCGCAGGGAGTTTTATCACTGCTTACCCTCTGGCCCTGTGTCGTATTTTGACTGCCAGTTTGTCCCGGTGTTTAACGACCGGGACGAAGTTGAAGCTGTGGTCAAGACCTCGCGGGACATCACCGAGCGCAAACAGGCTGAGTATCAGGTCTGGCAAAGCGCCAATTTTGATTCGCTCACCGGTATCCCGAATCGGCGGCTGTTCCTTGACCGTCTTGAGCAGACCTTGCTGGAGGCGCAACGAAAGGAAAGCGCCTTTGCCTTGCTGTTCATTGACCTGGACCGCTTCAAGCAAGCCAACGACCAGATCGGCCACGAGCCCGGTGACCGGCTTCTGGCGCTGGTAGCCGAACGGATAAGCTCCAAGGTCCGGGCTATGGATACCGTGGCCCGTCTTGGCGGAGACGAATTCACCCTGATTCTGAAGGAAACCGGCAGGGATAGTGCGCAGGAAGTCGCCAAAACACTTCTGAGCAGTCTCGAACAGGCCTTTGACGTCGATTCTCACCAGGTACACCTGTCCGGCAGCATCGGGCTGACCGTTTTCCCCGATGACGGCAAGGATGGCGCCCAGCTGATGCACAATGCCGACCAGGCCATGTACGCTGCCAAGGAGCGTGGAGGCCAACAGGTTCAGGTCTACGAGTCATGGATGGCGCAGAACGAATCCGAGCATATGCGGCTGAACCGGGAACTGCATGACGCGCTCAGGGACGGTCAGATGGAAGTTTATTATCAACCTGTCATCAACATTCGTCATGGCGCCATCTCCGGGGCAGAAGCCTTGCTCCGCTGGAATCATCCGGACAAAGGTCTGTTGACTCCAGAGGCCTTTCTCGGCGTTACGGAACAAAACGGCATGACGGAAAGCATCGCCGCCTACGTACTGGAGCAGGCAGTGACCTGCTCGCTCCGCTGGCGCGACCCGAATGATCAGGCCTTTCCGGTCAGTATCAACCAGTCACCGACGTCCTTTTTCACCCGAACCCTTGTAGAGCAATGGCGAACAAGGCTGGCACAGGTCGGTTTTGATGAGAGCCACATCACCCTGGAACTGACTCCGGCCTCCCTTAACAACATTCGCGCCTCCGGGTTCAACCCCGTCGAGAGCTTTAGCCTGGAAGGTTTGCGGCTACACCTGGCCATCGACGATTTTGGTATCGAGCCGTTCTCTCTTTTGGCTCTTCAGGAGTTCAGGCCGGACAGTGTCAAGATACACAGAGAGCTGATCAGGGACGCGGGCCAGGGCGGTGATGCCGACCGCATACTGGAGGGCGTCATCGCCATGGCTCACGCGATCGGCGTCCAGGTGGTTGGAGTGGGCGTTGAGACCGACGAGCAATTGCAATTCCTGTCCCGGGCCGGCTGTGATTATGCCCAGGGCTTTCTGTTCTCCGGCCCTCTTCACCAGGATGCTTTCGAAGCATTACTAAGTCGGGACCAACAGAAAAGAGCTTCATGACGGCGCTCGGCTCACGATGTGTTTTCTGGTCGCATTTTTCAGCGCAACAATTCATCTGGCCGGTTTGTCGGTCACAAGATAATTGATGCTATATTTATTTCATGATGTTGTAACGTAACCAGGTGTGATCCACGCCAGTCCCATGCAAAGGAGAGCTCCATGCGCTTCGTAAGCCGCCTTACCCGTCAGACACTCGCCCTGGTGCTTGCCGGAGGCCGCGGCAGCCGCCTCTACGACCTTACCAACTGGCGTGCAAAACCCGCCGTGCCGTTTGGTGGAAAATTCCGGATAGTCGATTTCCCGCTTTCAAACTGCGTTAACTCAGGAATAGGCCGGGTGGGCGTCATAACCCAGTACAAGGCCCATTCACTGATCCGCCATGTCCAGAGGGCCTGGGGTACTTTTCGCCCCGGGATGGATGAATTCGTGGAACTGCTTCCGGCCCAGCAGCGCATAGAAACCTCCTGGTACGAGGGAACAGCCGATGCCGTCATGCAGAACCTTGATATCATCAAGGCCCACGGACCGGAGTATGTACTTATCCTGGCGGGCGATCATGTCTACAAGATGGACTATGGCACCATGCTTGCGGCCCATGTAGAGCAAGAGGCAGACGTGACCGTGGGCTGCGTGGAGGTACCGGTGGAGGAGGCCTCGGCTTTTGGCGTGATGTCAGTGAACAGCGATTACCTTGTTACGGAATTCCTGGAGAAACCTGAAAATCCCAAGGACTTGCCTGACAAGCCAGGCCGGACCCTGGCCTCCATGGGCATTTACGTATTCAGCACCCGCATACTTTTCGAGGAGCTGGAGCGCGACCATGAACTGACTACCTCATCCCACGATTTTGGCAAGGATATCATTCCTTCCATGATCGCAAGGCGCAGAGTTGTTGCCTTCCCCTTCCGGGACCCGATCCGGGAGACCGGCGCCTACTGGAGGGACGTGGGCACTATCGATGCCCTGTGGCAAGCAAATCTGGAGCTCATCGGGGTCAGCCCCGAGTTGGACCTTTACGATCCGGAGTGGCCAATATGGACCTATCAGGAGCAGCTTCCCCCGGCCAAATTCGTATTTGATGAAGATGGGCGCCGGGGGACGGCGGTGGACTCCATGGTGGCAGGGGGATGCATTGTCTCCGGGGCGACTGTGAGAAATTCCCTCCTGTTTTCCCAGGTGCGTGTGCATTCCTACAGTGAAGTCAATGATTCCGTGATCTTCCCGGATGTTGATATTGGCCGCAATTGCGAGATCCGCAGGGCGGTCATAGACCGCGGCTGCCGGATTCCGGAGGGAAGCCGGATAGGTTTTGACCCGGAAGCGGACAGTGAGCGGTTCCATGTCAGCCCGAAAGGGATTGTGCTGGTAACACCGGAGATGCTGGAACAGGACTATCCTCACGGCCTGTGAGGTGGCTGCGCCCTCCGGAAAGGGCATTTCTTTCACCGCAGGGGCCGGGAAACCAGTAGCGCCACCGGGAACGCGGCGAACAGCTGCTGTGCCATCAGGAGTGGACTGTCGTCGACGCCCCTTACGTCCAAAGGCTTCCCGGTCAGGTGGTTCCGGTAGCTACTGGTGGCCAGCTGTTCAGGCAACTCGACAGCGGAATTCCCCCAGTCCAGGCGACCCACAAGATTGCCGGAGCCCTCGGCCTTTGTCGCTGCCAGGCGCCCAAGCAGCCTTGGCACCACCACGATCAGCGTTTCGCCCTCGTGTTCCCGGGCAAACGCGAACAGATTGTCGGCATGAATGCCTCTGGTTCGCAATGGAGTGTATGTACCGAGGCTGAACAGGTCCGGATGCTGACGTCGCAGGGACAGACACTTCCAGGTGAGATAGCATTTGATACGGCCGTCCGACATGTCGCCGGTCAGCGTGGAAAGCGCAGTGCGATCTACGGAGTTCCTGTCAAATTCCGCCTTCAGTTCCTGAAGTATTTGCCTGCGCTGGTGGTAGTTCACCGGCCGGCGATTGTCCGGGTCCACCAGGCTGAAGTTCCAGAGCTCGTCTCCCTGATAGGTATCTGGTACCCCGGGAGCTGTCAGTTTGAGCAGGACCTGGCCCAGGCTGGCGTACATCCCCAGGTTGCTGATCGATTCCTGAAAGTCGGTAAAGTCTTCCAGAAATCTGGCATTGTCGGGCTGCAGCACACCGTCGATGAATCTGGACAGGCCTTCTTCATAACCCGGGTTGCTGTTGATCCAGGAGGTGTGCTGCTTGGCTTCCTTGACTGCCTTGAGCATGTAATCCTGGATTCGCGTCCTGAAGGCTTCCATGTCAAGAGACGCCGGTTGCTCCAGGGGCCAGGTCCCGATCAGGGTCTGATATAGCAGATATTCGGTGTTTTCATCGGGCCAGGCGCTGCCGTTATCCTGGTGCTTGTAGTGGGCATTGATGGCAGCCCAGTAGTTGACCTTCTCCCGCCACCGGTCCGGAATTTCGGAAAGCACCCCTATTCGGGCGCGGGTATCGGCAGACCGCTTGGTATCGTGGGTGGAGGTATCGATCATGCTATGTGGCCAGCTGGCCTGGCGCTCAAGGTTGGCCTGATGAAATGCCGCAGCGCTGACGCCAAAGACTCCCGGCTCGGCACCCACTTCATTAAGCGCGACCAGCCGGTGGTAGACGTAAAGTGCGGTATCTTCAAGGCCCTTGGCCATGACCGGGGAGGTATACTGCTGAAAGCTCATCGAGAAGCGGATCAGCGTCCGGCGCAGGGCTTCCGGCTGGCTTTCGCCGAACTCGAGCAGGAGAACATCCCGGATAAAACGGAATGCTGTGATATCCGCAGCCTGGCTTCTCTTCATGGCATCCTGCAATGCCTGGTCTATCTGGTCCCGGTCCTCCTCGGTAACTCCGCGTTCAGTGATGTAGGTGCGATAGACGGGGAAACAGGCCACCACCTCGGTAAGAGCCTGCCTCAGACCGTTCAGGGTGAAGTCCCGGCTGTGGGGATCGGCATCCGCTATACGTGCAAGCTGACTGGCCAGCACCGCCATCTCGCTGGTAAGCGACGTCTGGACAATCAGCTTTTTCGAGCGATAACAGATGTCCTTGAATTCGATTTTGTGGCCGACAAAGGATTCGTAGATCTCCTGCATCTCATCTGCGGTTTCCGGCTCAATAAACAGGCCGGTACAAGCGGCAGCGAAGTCATAACCCGTGGTGCCGTGAATAGGCCAGCTCCGCCGCAGACTTTCTCCCTTGCTGAGAATTTTTTCGGCGATGACATAGGCTGGCCTGGGGCCCTGCAGGCGATGGAAATACTGCACCGGATCGTACAGCCCGTCGGGATGGTCTATCCGCAGGCCCTGGACCTTGCCGTCACTGACGAGGTCAAGTGCCAGTTTATGGGTTTTTTCGAACACCGCCTGTTCTTCCTGCCGCAGACAGGCGAGATCATTGATATCGAAAAACCGTCGGTAGTTGATTTCATCAGCCGCAACCCGCCAGTAGGCGAGCCGGTAGGCCTGGGCTTCAAGCAGCTCATGCATCGGGCTGCTGGTCTCAGTGCCCAGAGCTTCAGAGCGGTTGATCTCCCGGAGGACGCTCTTCAGGTGTTGCTGAAGGGCGGGGCTGACCTCATGGAGCGCTTTGAGCCGCTGTTTGAGGAGTTCCTTGTCACGATTGCGCGCCGTCAGCTCCTCTTCCAGAGTGCTGCTTCGGGAGGGGAGGTTCTCAAGGGCCGTCACAAGGCTCTGAAACTCCATCAGGGCACACTCTTCGCTGCCGAAACAGTCCTTCAACCGGTCCGGCTGCCGATTGAGAATAAGGGGGTACTGGCGGGGGTCAATCGGGAAACGATGCTCATAATAATGCACCGAAAAAGTGCCTTCGTGCGGGTCAAAGGCGAGTTCCAGCTGCTTCTGATCAAGCACATCACCGTAATGGTCACCGAGGACGGGAATCAGTACCTCGTTATTCATGCCCCGACGCAGGGGCGTCCAGTCGATGTCGAAAAAGTTGCCAAACCGGGACGCGGGGCCATTTTCCAGAACATCCAGCCACCAGAGATTGTCGTCCCCCATAATGCCCATGTGATTGGGTACCATGTCAAGGATATGCCCCATATCCCGCTCTTCGAGTTTTGCGGCGAAGTCCTCGAGATCCGCCTGGCTGCCGATTTCAGGATTGAGTTCGCCATGGTCAACGATGTCATAGCCGTGGCTGCTGCCGGATCGTGCCCTCAGGTAGGGAGAGCAATAACAGTGGCTGATACCCAGATCATCGAGATAGGGAATCAGTTCTCCGGCATCGCGGAAGCTGAAATCCCTGTTGAGCTGGAGTCGATAGGTGGCGGTGGGGATGGCATTTGCATCACGGGCCGACGCGAGAAAAACGGCAACCGACCAGGGCAGCAACCTTGCATTGTTCAGAGCCTCCGGCAACCCGGCAGGGAAACAATAAACCCTGTCTGCCGGGTCTGGGCTGACGCCGGGGATTGAGCAGGGATGGGGCCCGAGATTGATCAGCATGGTGAGGGTGGAGCCATCCCTTAACTGCCAGCTTACCTGGAGAGCCGTGTCACCTGATTCGCGGAAAGTTCCCGCGCCGGGCAGGGGGCGGTGGCCTTTTTCGCTATAGAGTCTGCTTCGTAAAGCCAGCAGGTCGCTAAAATGGCGGTAGCGGTCGGCATGACGGGGCGAATTGAGGCAGTCCCATTCCAGTTTGCTCTGAAGGAAGGTCTGGTCCGCGTTGGGGTCGGGGATGCGATCCGACGTTCCGGCTTCGGAAAAATCCTCGAATCCGGAAAATTCTTCCCGGCGCCCGGCGGTCACTGCATCGGCGAGCTCTCCGGAAAAGTCGCAGAAAAACTGAAAGGGTGTTGTCGCCCCGAATTCCTCACCCATAAACAGAAGCGGGGGCTGGGGGGCCAGCAGGCGCACGGCAGCGGCAGCGGCAATGGCGGCTGGCGGGGCGAGGGCGTCGATCCGTTCTCCGAAGGCGCGGTTGCCTGTCTGATCGTGATTTTGCAGAAAGGAGACAAAGGCATCGGGGGGGAGCTCAGTACTCGGCTCACCCCGGTGGACGTTTCCCCGGTAGGGTGAAGGTTCTCCCTGGTACGCAAAGCCCTCTGCAAGACACCGGCCCAGAAACCAGTTTGGTTTCCGGGTATAGTCGGCATAGTAACCATCGCTCTCGCCGGTGAGCATCAGGTGCAGGCAGTGGTGAATATCATCATTCCACTGGGCGGTAAAAAAACGAGGTGAAAGCTCCGGCGTGCGGGACAGATAACGGGCGGAGTTGTCGTCATTCTCGAGTATCAGGTGTATCTGGCGATTACGGCCGGGCCCCTCATGGACCCGAGTGGCGAGTTCCTCGAGGCAGGACGGACTGGAGTCGTCGTTGATAGCGTGAACGGCATCCAGCCTCAGGCCATCCAGATGATACTCCTCCAGCCAGAAAAGGGCGTTATGGATGAAAAAGTCGCGGACGGTCTGACTGTTTTCATCGTCAAAATTGATGCCTGCGCCCCAGGGGGTCTGATGGCGTTCGGTAAAAAAGTCTGGCGCATAGAGGTGGAGGTAATTGCCGTCAGGTCCGAAGTGGTTGTAGACAACATCCAGGAAGACCATGATCTGGCGCTCGTGCGCGGCCTGTACCAGGTTTTTCAGCTGCTCGGGCCGGCCATAGGTGTGGTCTGGAGCAAAGAGCAGAACGCCGTCATAGCCCCAGTTTCGGCGCCCCGGAAAGTCCGATAGTGGCATAAGCTCAATGGCGGTAATGCCGAGCTCTACCAGGTAATCCAGTCTTTCTTCAATGCCCTGATAATCACCGCCTTTGCTGAAAGTCCCGGTGTGCAACTCGTAAATGACGGCTTCGTGCCATGGCCGGCCGCGCCACTCCCGGTCCCGCCACGCAAACGCTGAGGGGTCAATTACCTCACTCGGGCCATGGACATCCTCCGGCTGAAAGCGCGAGGCAGGGTCTGGCACGCACTCGGCTCCCCGGATGCGGTAGCTGTAAAGCGACCCGGCTCCGGCGCGGTCAGTTTCGAGACAGAACCAGCCGTCTCCCGCGGGCTCCATAGGCAGACAGGTTCTGTCCTTGCCTTCATGCAGACACAGTTCGACGTCCGGGAGAGCGGGAGCCCAGAATCCGAAACACACCTTGCCGTCTGGCTGGATGCGGGCGCCAAACGGCATCTCATGAGTTCGCTTCACGAGTCGCCCCTCTGATGGTGGAACAGCATCAGAGAGTACCCTCCGACTGCGCATTCGTTGCCGGGGGCCCAGCTCTCGGAAGACGCAGGAATGTCGGGGACGAAGGTATTGACCAGGAGTTTCCAGGAGGCTATGTCGGCAATATCCGGAATAGTGAAGGGCACATCGTCATGATGGGCATTGAGTAACAGCAGAAAGTCGTCATCTTTCACCGGTTCTCCCTGCCGGTCCACATCCGGCAGCCCTGAGCCCGTTATGAGTACGCCAAGAGCGCGGGCAAAGGTTGTGTCCCATTCCTCCTGGGTCATTTCACCGCCGTCGGGGTTGAGCCAGTAGATATCCTTGGTATCGGCACTGTTGACGGGCTGACCGCGAAAAAAATGCCGGCGCCGGAAGGCCGGATGGGATTCGCGGATGTGGATCAGGTGACGGGTAAAGGCCAGGAGTTCGCTGCCTTTTTCGTCCAACTCCCAGTTCAGCCAGCTGATCTCGTTATCCTGACAGTAGGGATTATTGTTTCCCTGCTGGCTGCGGCCGAATTCGTCACCGGCCAGCAACATCGGAACACCCGCCGACAGAAAAAGCGTGGCAAGAAAGTTGCGTTTCTGGCGCTCCCGCAGCGCCAGGATCTGCGGGTCATCGCAAGGTCCTTCCATCCCGCAGTTCCAGCTCCGGTTTTTATCGTCTCGTTCGCCGTCGGTATCGCCTTCCTGGTTGGCCGAATTGTACTCACCGTTGTAACTGACAAGGTCATGAAGCGTGAAGCCGTCATGAGCGGTAATGAAGTTGATGCTCGAGCAGGGGCTGCGACCGTTTGAGTAAAACAGATCAGCCGAGCCGGTCAGGCGCGTGGCCAACTCGGAAATGACGTCGCCTTTGCCCCGCCAGTAATCACGGACCGTGTCCCGGAATTTGTCGTTCCACTCGACCCAGCCCGGCGGGAAATTGCCAACCTGATAGCCACCGTCGCCCAGGTCCCAGGGCTCGGCAATCAGTTTTACCCGGGACAGCACCGGATCCTGCTGGATGATGTCAAAGAAGGCGCCATGCTGGTCAAAATCATGCTCCTCCCGCCCCAGCGTGGCGGTCAGATCAAACCGGAAGCCGTCCACATGCATTTCCTGAACCCAGTAGCGCAGGCTGTCCATGATCAGTTGCAGGACCTGCGGATGCCCCATGTCAAGGGTGTTTCCGGTGCCCGTATAATCCATATAGTGGCGCGGGTCGTCTTGCACCAGCCGGTAATAGGAGCTGTTGTCTATACCCCGGAAGCAGAGCGTGGGCCCCAGGTGGTTGCCTTCGCCGGTATGGTTATAGACAACATCAAGGATGACTTCGATGCCTGCGGCGTGCAGTGCTTTGACTGCAGCCTTGAACTCGGTGACGGCGTCGCTGCTGGCATACTCGGGCGAGGGTGCAAAAAAGCCAATGCTGTTGTAACCCCAGTAGTTGGTGAGGCCCTGATCCTCGAGGCGACGGTCATTAATGTGAGCGTGAATGGGCAGCAGCTCGACTGCCGTAATGCCAAGGTCCTTGAGGTAGGCAATTGCCGGCTCTGTTCCCAGCGCCGCATAGGTTCCCCTGATGTACTGGGGCACGTCCGGGTGTAGCCTGGTAAAGCCCTTGACATGGAGCTCGTAGATCAGGGTTTCGTGCCAGGGTGTCGCCGGCGGAGTATCTCCTTCCCAGTCAAAACTCCCGTCAATAACCCGGGAGCGGAGCATGCCTTCAGCGCTGTCGCGGTCATCGAAGGAGAGGTCTTCTTCTTCGTCACCGAGATCGTAGCCGAACATCGCATCACTCCACTGGAGTTCTCCAAAAATGGATTTGGTGTATGGGTCCAGCAGGAGCTTGTTCGGATTAAAGCGGTGCCCTTCTTCCGGAGCATAGGGCCCGTGAACCCGGTAACCGTAAAGCAGCTCGGGCCCGACGTGGGGCAGGTAAGCGTGCCACACAAGACCTGTGCGCTCAGGCATGAGGATACGTTCAATTTCCTGCTTGCCGGAAGGATCGAAAAGGCAGAGCTCAACCTGTTCGGCATGCTCGGAAAAAAGTGCGAAATTAACTCCGCTTCCATCCCAGGTCGCGCCAAGTGGTTGTGGTTCACCCGGCCAGACGCGCGGCTGTTTTTCACTCATTGCTCAGTTCCACCTTTTGTGCAGATAACACATTGTTCTGCTGATCCGTGAAAATGCTTGATGATGGGTGACGGAAGCAACGTTCATGCCAAAACTCTGCCACCACAAATTTTCCAAACACGGCCTCAAGACTGAGCTGAAAGTCGGTTCATGCCTGGTGCAGACTCCTGGCAGTCCGCTTCGCGGCGCGAGACTGCGAATTGCGATGCCGGCGCAGCCGCCAGGAATACAACTCGCGCATCCCGGGCGGATGTTCGCCTTCCTGGAGCATCAGTCCCAGGCCCTGGTCACTACTATGAACAACCAACGCTTTTCCCCGCTGTGAACGACCAGCGAGCTGGTCTTCAGAGGGGAGTTCGAATTCAAGGACCTGATTGGGGCTGACGTCGGTGATGTCGGTAGCTGCTACGAAGAGGCCGTTCCTGCTTACTGCCTTGACGCGCCCGATACATAGTGGTCTTCCATCCCGGTAAAGGTGCAACCTGGCATTTGTCGATAGCCGCGGACTCTGCCTTTGTTCCATCTTTGTCATCCTGTACTGCGCATCCTGGTCCCTTAACGGCCTTACAGACAGGATCGGAAGGCTTTGTCCGAGGCCAAAAGTACCTGCTTGATATGACACTAGCCCAGCTTTCGGTGTCGGACAACCCTAAAATCATCCGGTTTTCACATGCATGGCTGTCAGCTGACTTTGCGGCTTCCCCAAGTCTGGTATCGGTTCCCATTCTTCCTCACGGGATGACTGGACAGGCTCCCCCTTTGCCGTTTTTGGTTGTGCCAGTGTCGTATTGGTTCAACCCGATATATCCAAACAGGGCCACATTAGAGCTATCAACAACCCGGTAGGGGGAGATAGCAATGGCCGTTAAATTCGAACACGCACTTCAGGATTATCCACAACAACGGGCTGGTGCTGCGCGCCAGCCTGACAGCGTCGACCAGTCTGATCGCCGCGTTCCCATCAACCTGCGCCAGTCCGGCCCCACGCCGGTGGAAATGCTGATCTCCACAAGGGTCCGCAAGTCGCCGTACTGGCATCTGTCCTGTGAGGCTGGCTGCTGGCGGGCTTCCGTATACAACCGCATGTACCACCCCCGGGGCTATGTCCGCCCGGAAGACGGCGGCGCCATGGTGGAATACGAGTCCCTGATAAACGATGTCACCATGTGGAACGTAGCGGTTGAGCGCCAGATTCAGGTCAAGGGCCCGGATGCGGAGCGCTTCGTGAACTACGTGATCACCCGCGACGCCACCAAAATAAAACCCATGCGCGGCAAGTACGTCATCCTGTGCAACGAGGACGGCGGCATTCTCAATGACCCGGTGCTGCTAAGGGTGGCAGACGATGAATTCTGGTTCTCCCTCTCTGACAGCGACCTGGAATTGTGGCTGCGGGGCGTGAACATCGGTATGGGCTTCGATGTCAGCATTGCGGAAATCGATGTGGCTCCGGTCCAGATCCAGGGTCCGAAGTCCGAGGCACTTATGGCCGATCTGTTCGGCGAGGGGGTGAAGGACATTCCCTACTACGGGCTGATGGAGGGCCAGGTTGCCGGCCATGACGTGATCGTTTCCCAGACCGGTTTCACCGGCGAAAAGGGCTACGAGATCTACCTCAAGGAAGCCACCAAATACGCCGAGGACCTCTGGTATACCGTGCTTGCCACCGGTGAACCACACAATCTGAGGGTGATTGCCCCGGCGCACCACCGTCGCATTGCCGCAGGCATTCTTTCCTGGGGCCAGGATGTGGACCAGGAAACCCTGCCGTTCCAGTGCGCCCTGGCATACCAGGTGCCGCGCAACAAGGACGCGGACTACATCGGCAAGCAGAAGCTTGAGAAGGTTCGCGAGCAGATTGATGCCGGTAGCCCTCCCTTCAGCCACATCATGGTGGGTATCCGCTTCGGCGGCGGCCAGGTGACAGACTATGCCAATGATTTCTGGTTGATCAGCGGGCCGGATGGTGGCGCACCGGAAGGCTACGTTACTTCGCCCTGGTACTCGCCGGAACTGGAAACCAACATCGCGCTGGCCTATGTGCCGTTTGACCTGCGCGCCACTGGTACACGCCTGACGGTTCACCTGCCGGTGGAGTACGCCGCAGCCAACGGCTCTACCGAAGTGGAGGCGGAGGTGGTGGAAGTGCCCTTCCGGCCATCGGTGAACCCCAACGCCCGCGAGCGGGCCCGGGCAAAGGGTATCGACTTCGCTGACTAGCAGAACTGGCAGGCAGGCGGCAGCTGCCGCCTGATCCCTTCTGGTGCACACGGGTAGCAAGGGGGCGTGGTTAATGAAGCTGGTGAGAGAAGAACAGACGATTAACCCCGGTGATGAGGAGGCCGCAGCACGGTTTCAGGCTCTGGTGCGCTCGGCCTCTATCGAGGCGACACCGCGACAGATTCTGACAACGGAGCATCTGGCGGATCTTCTGCCTGCGGGTACATGTGTCTACGTGCCGTTCCTGCCAAAGGGCCAGTTCAGCGACACGCTGGAAGCCTGCCGGTATCTCCTGGCACTGGGTATGCAGCCGATACCTCACGTGCCAGTTCGAATGGCAGAGAGCAGTGGCCAGCTAAGGGACTGGCTGTCACAAATGGATGAAAACCGGATTGACCGGCTGTTGCTGATTGCCGGCGACAGTGATGCGGTCGCCGGCCCCTTTCCGGACACGCTCGCCGTTCTCGAATCAGGCCTGTTGGCTCAGTTCCACTTTCACGGTATCGGTGTGGCCGCTCATCCGGATGGGCACCCTATGGCAGACCGGGCCACCTTGAGCCAGGCCCTCAGCATCAAGCGCGAATACGCCCGCACTACCTCGACACGGCTGTGGGTGGTGACCCAGTTCACGTTCGACGCTGATGTGGTGATCGACTGGCTGCAAAGCCTGGGCAATATCCTGGAAGAGGTGCCGGTGTACATTGGCATGGCCGGGCCAACGCGGGTGAAAACCCTCATCGCCTACGCCGCACAGTGTGGGGTAGGTGCATCCGCCCGCCTGATGTTGCGGCGCCCGGGCAGCGCCAAATTGCTGCGTGCCTGGACACCGGATGGCATGGTGCGTGCGCTGGTCCAGTATTGCCTGAACAACCCGGATACCCTGCTACGGGGCATCCATCTTTTCCCGTTCGGTGGTTTGCGCCAGTCGGCGCAATGGATTAAAGAGCATAGCGGGTCCATTGAGGACCAGAGAGGCCAGTTCCATGAGTCTTCAGCACAGTAAACTGACGTCTGTAACACCGGCGCCTGCGGAGTTTCCGCCGCCGGGCACTCCCGACATCGAGATCGCCCGCTCGGTCCAGCCCCTGTCCATCCTTCTGCTGGCCCAGCAGCGTTTCGGGTTGCCAGGGGAGAGCCTGGTGCCCTTTGGTCACTACAAGGCCAAACTGGATATGGCGTATGTGGATACCTCCGCTAGTGCCCCCCGGGGCAAGCTGGTGCTCGTGACCGCCATTACCCCGACCCCGGCCGGTGAGGGCAAGACCACCACCAGCGTCGGGTTGAACGATGGCTTCAACCGTTTGGGGGTGCGCTCTTCCGTGTGCCTGCGGGAGCCGTCTCTTGGCCCCTGTTTTGGCATGAAGGGCGGGGCCGCTGGCGGTGGCCGGGCCCAGGTGATTCCGATGGAGGATATCAACCTGCATTTCAATGGCGACTTCCATGCCATTACCTGTGCTCACAACCTGTTGGCGTCGCTGATCGACAACCACATCCACTGGGGTAATGAAGCCGGGCTGGACCCGCGCCATGTAAGCTGGCGACGAGTTCTGGACATCAACGATCGCTCCCTGCGCAACATGGTGTGCGGCCTTGGTGGCGCACCGCATGGCGTGCCCCGTGAAACCGGGTTCGATATTACCGTCTCGTCCGAGATTATGGCGATCCTGTGCCTGGCCGACGGGCGCGCGGACCTGAAACAGCGATTGGGGAATATCATCATTGGCCGGCGTGCCGATATGGCTCCGGTGACCGTTCGCGATCTGGGCGCGGAAGGTTCGCTGACCGTGCTGCTGAAAGAGGCACTGCAGCCAAACCTGGTACAGAGCCTGGAGCACAACCCGGTGTTTATCCATGGTGGGCCGTTTGCCAATATCGCCCACGGCTGTAATTCCGTGACGGCGACTCGTGCGGCGCTGGCCCTGAACGACGTGGTAGTGACCGAGGCCGGTTTTGGTGCCGACCTGGGTGCGGAAAAGTTTATTGACATCAAGTGTCGACACACCGGCTTACGCCCTGATGCCGCGGTGGTGGTCTGCACCATTCGGGCACTCAAGATGCAGGGCGGTGTTCCCCGCAGCAAACTGGCTGTTCCTGACCTGGCTGCGCTACGGGATGGCGCTGCCAATCTGGAGCGACACGTCCGCAACCTTCAGCAGTTCGGACTGACTCCGGTGGTGTGCATCAACCGTTTCCCGGACGACACCGAGGAGGAGATGGCACTGGTTCAATCGATCAGTGAAGAACTGGGGGTAAAAGCCGTGCCCGCTGACCACTGGGCAACCGGCGGCGAGGGCGCCACGGAACTGGCTCAGGCGGTGCTCGAGCAGATGGACGAAGGTACACCGGATGTGAAATTCCTCTATGAAGACAGCCTGCCGCTGGCGGACAAGATCCGCACCATCGCCACCCGTATCTATCATGCCGGAAGCGTGGAATTTACAACGGTGGCCAAGCGGCAGCTGGAGGAATACGAGAGCCTGGGGTTCGGCCATCTGCCAGTGTGTATCGCCAAGACCCAGTACAGCTTCTCGGCGGATTCGTCGATAAAGGGCGCGCCGTCCGGTCACATGCTGCCGGTAAGGGAAGTGCGCCTGGCCGCCGGCGCGGGCTTTGTGGTGGCGGTTTGTGGCGACATCATGACCATGCCGGGCCTGCCGCGGCGCCCTGCGGCCCTGGACATTGCACTGGATGACAATGGTCTGGTGGTGGGGCTAACCTGAGCCGGTGTCCTCGCCCGAGCCATGACCTCGGCCAAGAAAGGTACCGTAGGTTGGCTCAGTGCGAGCGCGCCTGAGCGCCTGTAGGGAGGATGATGGCAGACTGGTCTGGGTATCTGTCAGGGACGTGTCGGTCGCTACAGGGGTATAGGCGTCCATCCGCTCATATTTTGGAGCCCGCCCCATGACTTTACGATAGCACCGGCTGAAGTGTGTGGCGGACACGAAGCCGCACATGGAGGCAATTGCAACAAGCGAACAGGAGGTCTGCTTCAGCAGCCGGCGTGCACGATTCAGACGTACCCGAAGGTAATAGCGTGAAGGTGTGCAGCCCATGTGCTTGAGGAACAGCCGTTCAAGCTGCCGGCGCGATATGCCCGCCAGTGTTGCCAGTTCCTGCAGTTCGATGGGTTCCTCGATGTTGGCTTCCATCAGTTGGGCGGCCTCTGCCAGCTTGGGCTGCGCGCAGGCCAGTCGGGGATGCATAGGCATGGGCTGCTGTTCGCTATCTTCCCGCACCCGATCGCAGACAAACATGTGGGAAATTGCATTGCTGAGCTCTTTGCCATGGCGCCGTGCCAGGAAGCTGAGCATCATGTGCATGGGCACTGTGCCACCGGTGCATGTCATGCGTTCCCGCCCGACGGTAAACAGGCGATTGTTGGTCTGGACCCGGGGGAAGCCCTCCTGCATGGCTTCCAGACATTCCCAGTGGGCACTGCAGGAGTGGCCATCCAGCAGGCCGGCACTGGCCAGGACATAGGGTCCGGTGCAGACAGCCCCCAGCAGGACATGCCGCCGGTCCATCTGTTTCAGCCAACGGACTTCCCTGCATGAAAAACTGCGGGGGACATCAATGCCGGCGACCACAATCACCAGGTCGAAGCGGTGTTCTTCCTGAATGGATCCGTCTGGCACCATGGTGATGCCATCACTGGCGCGGGCGTAGCCACCACCGTCCGTGAGCAGTTTCCAGGAGTAGAGTTCGGAGCCGGCGAGCTGGTTGGCCATGCGCAGGGGCTCGACAGCGGTGGAAAGTGCAATCAGGGTGAAGTTTTCGATCAGCAGGAAGCCCACTCGGTAGGGCTGCTGGGCGGGCCTGTTTGTGTGCGCGCCTGTATCAGTGGTCATGATTAACCCCCTTGCCCCGCCTGGGCCTGTTGCGGCAGTCCATGCACGGAATGTCGTTTCGACCACTACTATCTGAACACTAGTTCTTGCACTTTGATAGTGCAACAAGTGATCAGTTCCCTTGTGGGTTCATTCTAAGTCGGTAGTCAGGCTGACAATGGTCCAAATGCGACATCCCATGCCTGAGGATTCTCCCTACGCGACCTTCCAGGTTGTCGCAAATCATCTTTTCAGCGTCGTCGGCGAGCATGCGGCAGGCGATTGACGGCGTTACTGTTGAGGCAGGTCCCTCAGCAGGAGTCAGTGAATTGTCTGTCAGTCTGTTTGAACTGTTCAAGGTAGGCATTGGTCCGTCAAGCTCCCATACGGTCGGGCCCATGGAAGCGGCACGCCGGTTTGCCGAGGCCCTGGAGCGGGAACGGCTGCTGGCATCCGTGCACCGGCTCAAGGTGTCCCTGTATGGCTCTCTCGGTGCCACTGGCAAAGGCCACGGTACTGGTCCGGCTGTGATGATGGGGTTGGAGGGAGAGCGGCCTGCCCAGGTTAACGCGGAGGAAATGCCGGCCCGTCGGGAGCGAATCAGAAACACCGGCTGGTTGTCTCTGGCGGGGCAACACCAGCTTCGCTTCCGGGAATCCAGCGACATCGTGTACTACCGCCGGAAATCATTGCCGGAGCATCCCAACGGCATGATGTGTCAGGCGTTTGACCGAGAGGGGCGGTGCCTGTGCGAAAAAACCTATTACTCGGTCGGGGGTGGATTTGTCGTGGATGCAACCGTCGACAACACCCTGAGAATTCGAGAGGACGACACTTCGCAGCCGTACCCCTTTAGCAGCGGCAAGGCGCTGTTGGCCCTTTGTCGGGAACATGACCTGACCATCGCCGATATCATGCTTGCCAATGAGCAGGCCTGGCGTTCACCGGCAGAGATTCGAAGCGGTATCTTAGCGTTATGGCAGGTGATGCGCGCGTGCGTACAGAATGGTATTCGCCACGAAGGTGAGTTACCCGGCGGCCTCAAGGTCCGGCGCCGGGCTGCGTTACTGTATCGATCGCTGATGGACAAGCAGCGAGTGGATCTGATTTCACCGTCCTTGAGTGCACTGGACTGGGTCAACCTCTATGCCCTGGCGGTCAACGAGGAAAATGCCGCCGGGGGGCGGATTGTCACGGCACCCACCAACGGCGCAGCGGGCATTATTCCGGCGGTGCTCCATTATTACTGGGAGTTCTGCCCACAGGCGAATGAAGACGGCATCGTCTGTTTCATGCTGACCGCCGCGGCGATTGGTGTGCTGTTCAAGGAAAATGCGTCCATTTCCGGCGCCGAAGTGGGTTGCCAGGGTGAGGTTGGCTCGGCGTGCGCCATGGCAGCGGCCGGCCTGGCGGCGACCACGGGTGGGTCACCGGGGCAGGTAGAGAATGCCGCCGAAATTGGTATGGAACATCACCTGGGCATGACCTGTGACCCCATCGGCGGACTGGTGCAGATACCCTGCATTGAACGCAACGCCATGGCCTCGGTGAAGGCCATCGACGCCGCTATTATGGGTCTGCGCGGGGACGGCAAGCATTACGTGTCCCTCGACAAGGTACTCCATACCATGAGGGAAACCGGCCGCGATATGCTGGATAAATACAAGGAAACGGCGAGGGGCGGACTGGCAGTCAACATCATCGAATGTTGATCGCCAGTCACGGCAACGGACAACCGCTCAGGACTTGACCCGTTCGTTGTCCGGATCAAACAGCGCCCGGTATCCCACTGCCTCGATACGGACAGGGTAGTGCTCCTGGAAGTATTCCAGGGTCAGTTCCCGCCCTTCCCGGGCATACTCAGCGGGGATGTAACCCAGCAGGATGATCTTGCCCACCGAAGGTCCCCAGGCCGCGCTGGTGTTATAGGAGCGCCTGCCAAGGCTGTCCACCAGCACCTCGCCTGTCTGCGGATCCAGGATGGGCCATTGGCCAACCGGATAGCGCAGCACGCCATTGGCGTCCCGGTGGTCGGTCATGGTCATGGTGCACAGGTACGCCGCCTGGCGGGACCTTTCCCGTTGTTCCAGGTAAGCGGCCTTACCGTGGAAATCGGCCTCCTTCACCTTGGGCCGCTGTAACCCGGCTTCGTAAAGGTTGTATTCGGTCTCCAGGTCCACATTCTGCAGGCGCAGGCTCTTCTCCAGGCGCCGGGTGTTGGCGTAGGTCTCGATGCCCACCGGGGTAACGCCGGCGTCGTAGAGCAGGTCCCAGACCCGCAGGCCATAACTGAACGGGAAGTAGAGTTCCCAGCCCTGCTCGCCAACATACGAGATCCGGAAGGCCCATACCGGAACCCCCTGAACGTTCAGCTCCCGCGCAGTGGCAAAAGGGAAGTTCGCTGCCGACAGTTCGTCCGGGTCGGTGACGAATTGCGCCAGAGTTTCGCGGGCCTTCGGGCCCCAGAGCCCCAGGGTGGCCAGCTCGTCGGTGCGATCCTGAATATGGATGTCGCCCAGGTGTCTTTCCCGGGCGATGCGGGTGATCCAGCAGTGGTCCCGGTGGCCGGTATCGCCGCCGCAGACCACCCGGTAGTCGTTGTCGCCCCGGCGAATGATGGTCAGGTCGGAGCGGACGCCACCACGGGCATCAAGGAAGTGGGTGTAGACGCCTTTGCCATGGGGTGTGGTGCCACCTACCTTGGCGACCGACAAATATTCCAGCAACGCTTCCGCGTCTTTCCCGGAAATGTCGAAGATGGCGAAGTGGGAGAGGTTGATCATGCCCACGGATTCGCTCATCTCCAGCTGTTCGGCGTTGGACACTTCCCAGAAATGCCGCGCGTCCCACTCGTGCTCCCGCACCGGGATACGGTCGCGGTATTTCGCCAGCAGGTTAGACTCATTGGCGGCGTAGCCATGGGCCCGTTCCCAGCCGGCGGCTTCCATGAAGTAGGCGCCCAGTTCAACTTCCCGCAGGTAGAACGGGCTGGTCCGCATGCCACGGCCGGTCATGTAGGGCTCGCGGGGGTGAACCGCCGGGGTGTAGATCTTTTTGGCGGTTTCGTAGCAGCGATCGTAGACGTAATCCGGTGTTTTTTGCAGCGGATAGTGACGGGCGATATCGATACTGTGGGGGTCCATGTCCGGCGAACCATGGGTCATCCAGTCCGCCAGAACCTTGCCCGCGCCAGGGCCATCCTTGACCCAGACCGCTTCGCAGAACCACAGGTTGCGCACTTCCGGACATTCACCCATCAATGAGCCACCGTCGGGTGTCACCGACAGCAGGCCATTGAAGGAGTGCTTTTCCTCCCAGCCCAGCTCGCCCAGGATCGGGGTCATTTCGATGGCTTTTTCATAGGCGCCCATGACCTGCTCGAGGGATAGATCCCGCATGGACGGTGACATTCGCGCTTCGCCGGGCTCGGCGATGGCGCCAGGATAGACCAGCCGCGGATTCTCGGCCTCGTAATAGCCCCATTCGATACGGCCCCCTTCGGTGGTGGTGGGGTCGCCGGTATCCCGCACATAGGCGGAGTTGCCCTGGTCGCGGAACAGCGGATAGACAATCTGCTTGCCGGTGCCGGCCAGTTCCTCCCAGGGGCCGAAGAAGAGCAGGGGATGTTCCAGAGGCATCAACGGCAGGGGCGCATTGGCGGTGTTTGCCATGAGTGGCCCCCAGATGCCCATTGAGAGCACCACGTACTCGGCTTCAATGTAGCCCTTGTGGGTTTCAACGCCGCGTACCTGGCCGTCCTGGACATCAATGCGGATGGCCGGGGTGTAGGCAAAGGCCTGCAGCTTACCGGTAGCGACCGCTTCCTCCACCAGGTCGCCGGCGACTTTCTGGGAACGGGGCACTACCAACCCTGCGTCCGGGTCCCACATGGCGCCCTGGATCTGGCTCTCATCCACCAGCGGGAACAGCTCTTTCGCCTGCCTGGGCGAGATCATGCTGACGTTGGTGCCAAACGCTTTCCCGGAGCCTACCTTGCGGCGGAGTTCGTCCATGCGCTCGTCATCGTCGATGCGAGCCACCTCCATGCCGCCGCACTTCACATAATTGCCACGCTTTTCATAAAAGGCCTGGCTGTACTTGGTGGTGTAGATGTTCAGCTTGTCGTGGGAGGTGGTAAAGCAGAAGTCCGAGGCGTGGGAGGTGGAGCCGATGTCTGAGGGAATGGCCGATTTTTCCAGCCCTACGATGTCATCCCAGCCTTGCTCGATCAGGTGGTGGGCTACCGAGGCCCCGACGATACCGCCCTGGCCAATGATGACGACTTTTGCCCGTTTTGGTAGTTGTGCCATGTTGTTCCCCTTTACCCACAATGAACGCCAGCGCCGGGCTGCGGCCTTGATTCAATGTGGCCCTGATTGGCCGGGGGAGGTAAATCCAATACGACACCAAGTCGTCCAAAAACGGCAAACGAGAGGCGAGAGGCCGGCAGGCTGTCAGTGACCGGATTCAGGCTTGCTGGGGCACCGCCAGTTGTTTGACCGCCAGCCTGGAAACCGTGGACAGTTCGGTCCCGTCAGATTCCGCGTAGTCGATAATCTGCTGCTTCATGCTTCGGGCCCAGAACTTCTTTACGTGCGTCGCAACCACCTCGGCGGCCTGATTTTCATCGCCCTGGTGAAGGTTGTTGATACTGATCTGGTTGATCATCCTGATCAGGTTCCGGAGCTGTTGATCGCTCATCCTCGGGTCTCCTCAAAAGGTTGGTCGTCGCCACGGGCATAGGTAACGTGTCGCCCGGGGCGGGCAAATCCGATCAGGGTCATACCGGCCTTGCGCGCCTCCCGGATGGCCAGAGCAGTGGCAGCGGAAACCGCAATCAGGCTGCTGACACCAACAGTCGCACTTTTCTGCACCATCTCGAAGCTGGCCCGGCTGGAGATCAGCATGAAACCGTGGTCAAAGGCCCTGGCACCATGACTCCGGACCCTGGCACCAATCAGCTTGTCCAGGGCATTATGGCGGCCGACGTCTTCCCGGGCCTGCTGTATTTCGCCCTCGTCATCACACCAGGCAGCCCCGTGCGTAGCTCCGGTCTGTTCCTGCAAGGGCTGGTAATTCCGGAGATTGCGCAGGGCCCGTTGCACCGCTTCGTCGGCCGGCACCGGGTTGGCGGGTACCCGGGGGATAGACCGGATAGCCTGGGCCAGGGATTCGGTGCCACACAGGCCGCAGCCGGTTCTGCCTGCCATGTTCCGGCGCTGTTCACGCAGCCGGGCGAAGCAGTCGCCGGCAACGTGCATTTCCAGTGAAATCCCCTGTTCGCCGACCGCTATATCCAGGTCGAAGAGTTGCTCCGGGCGCTCAAGAATGCCTTCAGACAGGCTGAAGCCAAGAGCAAAGTCCTCCAGGGCACAGGGTGAGGCCATCATCACGGCGTAAGAAATGCCGTTGTACACCATCGCCACGGGCAGCTCTTCAGCAACCATATCGCGGGCACGCGCACCCTCCATGCCGCCATGTACCTCCACCGGGGTCTCACAGGCCTCCGAAACATCCTTCGGAGAATCGGGGCCAGTGGGTGCCATGGCAGAAAACGCCGGCTTACTTGCGGGCCGAAACACCGGATGGCTCCGTCTGGCTGGCTGCAGGCTCAAGCAACCCATGCTGGCGCTGGTCGAACTGTTGGAAGTGGCGCTGCCAGGCCGACGGCTGGCTGACTTTCTCTACCTGTACCGCCGTTACTTTGTACTCGGGGCAATTGGTGGCCCAGTCGGAGCTGTCGGTGGTGACCACGTTGGCACCGCTACCCGGATGGTGGAAGGTGGTGTAGACCACCCCGGGCAGCATCCGGTCACTGATCCGGGCCCGCAAAACCGTCTGTCCCACCCGGCTGGAAATGCCCAGCCAGTCACCTTCGCGGATACCCCGCAGCTCGGCGTCGCTGGGATGGATATCCAGCACATCCTCATGGTGCCAGTGGCTGTTTTCGGTACGGCGGGTCTGGGCTCCCACGTTGTACTGGCTCAGAATCCGGCCGGTGGTCAGCAGCAACGGGAACCTGCGGTTGGTTTTCTCTTCGCTGGCGACATACTCGGTGACCGCGAACCTGCCCTTACCGATCGGGAAATCCAGGGCGTGCATGGTGGGAGTGCCATCCGGATGCTTCTCGTTGCAAGGCCACTGAATGCTGCCCAGTTTCTCGAGTTTGTCATAGCTGACACCGGTAAATGTCGGGGTCAGCCGGGCAATCTCGTCCATGATCTCGGACGGATGCTTGTAGTTCATGGGGTAACCCAGGGCGTTGGACAGGGCCATGGTCACTTCCCAGTCCTCCAGGCCCGCTACTGGCGCCATCACCTTGCGTACCCGGTTGATGCGGCGTTCGGCGTTAGTGAAGGTGCCGTTCTTCTCGAGGAACGTGGAGCCCGGCAACAGCACGTGGGCGTACTTGGCGGTTTCGTTCAGGAAAATGTCCTGCACGATCAGGCAGTCCAGGGCACTGAGTGCGGCTTCCACATGCTGGGTGTTGGGATCGGACTGGGCGATGTCTTCGCCCTGCACATACATGGCCTTGAAGCTGCCGGCTATGGCGGCATCGAACATGTTGGGAATCCGCAGGCCCGGTTCGTCATCAATGGCCACGCCCCAGTCGTCCTGGAACCTGGCCCGCACTGCCGGATCGCCCACATGCTGGTAACCCGGAAGTTCGTGGGGAAAGGAGCCCATATCGCAGGAACCCTGAACGTTGTTCTGGCCCCGCAGAGGGTTAACGCCGACACCTTCACGCCCAATGTTGCCGGTGGCCATGGCCAGGTTGGCAATACCCATTACCATGGTGGAGCCCTGACTGTGCTCGGTGACCCCCAGGCCGTAATAGATGGCGCCATTACCCGCCTCACCATAGGCCCGGGCGGCCTGGCGTACCAGCTCGGCCGATACGCCGGTGACCGCTTCCATGGCTTCCGGCGAATTGCGCTCTTCGGCAATGAACTCTCGCCATTGATTGAACGGCTTTGGCTCACAGCGGCTTTCGATAAAGGCCTGGTCTTGCAGGCCCTCGGTGACAATGACGTGGGCCATGGCATTGACCATGGCCACATTGGTGCCCGGGCGCAGCGGCAGGTGAATCCCCTCCGTGCCGTGGGGCGTTTTCAACAGGTCGATTCGGCGCGGATCAATCACGATCAGTTTCGCGCCCTGGCGCAAGCGCCGGCGCATCTGGGAGGCGAATACCGGGTGTGCATCGGTGGGGTTGGCACCGATTACCACAATGGTGTCGGCTTTCAGGACGGAATCGAAGGTCTGGGTACCGGCGGATTCGCCCAGAGTGGTTTTCAGGCCAAAGCCGGTGGGGGAATGGCAGACCCGGGCACAGGTGTCGGTGTTGTTGTTACCGAATGCGGCTCGTATCAGCTTCTGTACCAGGTAGGTTTCCTCGTTGGTACAACGGGACGAGGTAATCCCGCCAATGCTTTCCCGGCCATATCGGGACTGGGTGTCCTTGAGCTTTTTCGCCGAGAACGCGATGGCCTCGTCCCAGGACACCACTTGCCAGGGGTCGTTGATGGACTCTCGGATCATCGGTTCGCTGATGCGGTCCTTATGAGTGGCGTAGCCAAAGGCAAACCGGCCTTTGACACAGGAATGGCCGTGGTTGGCTTGGCCGCCCTTGTAGGGAACCATGCGCACCAACTGGTCGCCTTTCATTTCTGCCTTGAATGAGCAGCCGACACCGCAATAGGCGCAGGTGGTCACCACGCTGTGCTCGGGCTGGCCGGCGTCAATCACGCTCTTTTCCATCAATGTGGAGGTGGGGCACGCCTGCACGCAGGCTCCACAAGACACACACTCGGAATCCATGAACGGGTCGTTCTGGCCGGCGGAGACGCTGGAGTCAAAACCGCGGCCGTCGATGGTCAGGGCGAAGGTTCCCTGCACTTCCTCACAGGCACGCACGCAGCGGGAGCAGACAATGCACTTGCTGGGGTCGAAGCTGAAATACGGGTTGGAATCGTCCACTTCCGCATCCAGATGATTCTTGCCCTCGAAGCCGTAGCGCACTTCCCGCAGGCCCACGGCGCCGGCGACATCCTGCAGCTCGCAGTTGCCGTTGGCCGGGCAGGTGAGGCAGTCCAGCGGATGGTCGGAAATGTAAAGCTCCATAATGTTGCGCCGGAGCTTCGCCAGTTTGCCGTTCTGGGTGGTCACCGCCATGCCTTCGGTGACAGGCGTGGTACAGGACGCCGGATAGCCCCGGCGTCCTTCAACTTCCACCGCGCACATGCGGCAGGAGCCGAAGGCTTCCAGATTGTCCGATGCGCACAATCTGGGAATGTTAATGCCCGCCAGAGCAGCCGCCCGCAGCACAGATGTGCCTCCGGGGACGCTGATGGTGGTGCCGTCGATGGACAGGCTGACCAGGGTTTCGGAGGTGCCGGGCGGCGTGCCGTAGTCGATATTCGGGTTCAGACTACTCTGATTCGGTTCGAAATATTGCAACATGTCCGTGCCTCCACTCGCTCGGGTCAGGCCGTCAGGTCGTCCGGGAAATGTTTTACCACGCTCTGCACCGGGAACGGGGTCATCCCACCCATGGCACACAGGGAACCATCCACCATGGTCTCGCACAGATCTTCCAGCAGGGTCAGGTTGGCGTCCCGGTTCTCGCCGGCGCGAATACGGTCGATCACTTCAACACCACGTACCGAGCCGATCCGGCAGGGTGTGCACTTGCCGCAGGACTCCACGGTGCAGAACTCCATGGCGAAGCGGGCCTGAGCCCCCATATCCACGGTGTCGTCAAATACCACCACCCCACCGTGGCCGATGCCCGCGCCGAGTTCGGCAAAGGCTTCATAATCCATTGGTGTGTCCCACTGGTCTTGCGGCATATAGGCCATCAACGGCCCACCCACCTGGACGGCCTTCATGGGCCGGCCGGTGAAGGAGCCACCGCCAAAGTCTTCGAGGATTTCCTTCAGGCTGACGCCGAAGGCCAGTTCGATGAGCCCGCCCCGGCGGATGTTGCCCGCCAGCTGGATCGGCAGTGTGCCCCGTGATTTACCCATGCCGTAATCGGCGTAGGCCTGGCCGCCCTGGTCTAGAATGAACGGGACAGCCGCGAACGACAGCACGTTGTTCACCACTGTGGGCTGACCGAACAGGCCCTTGATGGCGGGTAGCGGCGGTTTTGCCCGCACCAGGCCCCGCTTGCCCTCAAGGCTTTCCAGCAAAGCGGTTTCCTCACCGCAAATATAGGCGCCCGCCGCCAGCCGCACTTCCAGGTGGAAATCACGGCCACTGCCCCGGACATTCGCGCCAAGATAGCCTTCTGCCTCGGCACAGCGGATGGCTTCGTCCAGCATGCGGTGCGCCACCGGGTATTCCGAGCGCAGATAAATGAACCCCTGGGTAGCACCTACGGCCAGCCCGGCAATCGTCATGCCTTCGATCAGCATGTAGGGGTCGCACTCCATGACCAGCCGGTCGGCAAAGGTGCCGGAATCGCCCTCGTCGGCGTTGCAGACGATGTATTTCTGTTGTTGCCAGGGCTGGTCATGAACCGTCTGCCACTTGATGCCGGTGGGGAAGGCCGCGCCACCCCGGCCACGCAGGCCGGAGGTCTTGACCTCACCCACAATCGCCTGGGGTGTCATGGCCACGGCCTTTTCCAGCCCCTCAAATCCACCATGGGATCGATAGTCATCAATGGACAATGGATCGGTAATGCCAATCCGTGAAAAGGTCAGGCGCTGCTGATGCTTGAGATAAGGGATGTCCACCACCGGGCCGAGAAACAGCGGGTGCTCGGATTTGCCATCGAACAGGCCGGCGTCCACCAGACCCTGAACGTCGTCCGGTTCAACCGGGCCATAGCCGATCCTGCCCGCGTCGGTCTCGATTTCCACCAGTGGCTCAAGCCAGAACAATCCTCGGGAGCCGTTGCGCACCAGTTCCATATCCACGCCCTGAGCACCGGCGTGGTACCCAATCAGCCTCGCCACCTCGTCGGCGCCCATGGACAGGGCGGTGGTATCGCAGGGCACGTAGATTCTTGTCGCCATGATCAACGCTCCTGTGATTACCGGATTTCCAGGGTGGAGGTGGTGAGCCTGTCCGCCAGGCGGTCAAACTTCTGCGGTGTGATCCGACCGTGAATATCGTCGTTCACGCGGATGGACGGTGCACAGGCGCAATTGCCGAGGCAGTACACCGGCTCCAGAGTGAATTCGTTATCGGCAGTGGTGCCATGATAATCCACACCCAGCCTGGCCTTGATGTGGTCTTCCAGGGCCCGGCCACCCATTGCCTGGCAGGCTTCTGCCCGGCAAACATGGATAACCTTGCTGCCCACCGGGTGGGTCCGGAAATGATGATAGAAGCTGATCACCCCGTGCACTTCGGCCCGGGTCTGCTGCAGCGCCTCGGCGATGATGGCCACCGCGCCTTCGGGGATATAGCCAACCCGGTTCTGGACGGCATGAAGGATGGGGAGCAGGGGACCGGGCTTGTGTTTCAGGGAGTCCACTGCACCCCGGATCATGTCAGGTGTCCAGTCGCCGGCGCTGGGCATCGTGGCGCCAGGCGGTTGTTGGCTTGTCTGCTGGGACCTATGCATAACTGTTCCAGTCTGTTTTTGTTTTGGTACAGTGCTAGCCTTACATTAGCACCCGATCCCTGGCCACGGAATATGAATTTCAATGCATAAGAAGAAGCTCAGCATTTCCCCCGCCTGGGTCTTTCGGACCGACGACGGCGAGCTGTTCGAGCCGGTTCTTTTCCGTCTGCTCGAAAGCATCCGCGATACCGGCAAACTGACTGTCTCGGCGGAAGCGGCCGGCATTTCCTACCGGCACGCCTGGAACCTGCTTAAACGTGGTAGTGATGTCTTCGGGTTGCCACTGGTTGTCATGCACAAAGGGCAGGGCACGACTCTCTCAGCCCTTGGTGAAGAACTGCTATGGACCGATCATCGCGTAAAAGCCCGGCTCGGCCCCCAGATCGACAGCATGGCCTCAGAGCTTAATGACCAGGTGCAGCAACTGCTGGCTGGCCAACACCCGGTACTGCGTCTGCACGCCAGCCACGGTTATGCGGTAGCCCTGCTGCCCGAATTTTCCGATCAGCTTGAAATCAACCTGCAGTATCGCAACTCTGAGGAAGCACTAACGGCGCTCAACCGGGGTGAATGCGACATCGCCAGCTTTCACTTTCCCACCTGCCCGGAACGCGCCCGGGACATCATGGCCCATTACCACCATCAGCTGGCTGGTAACCGGTACTGCCTCATACGCTTCGTCACCCGGCGGGAAGGTCTGATGATGCGAAAAGATGCGACGGTGAAAGTTCAGTCCCTTGCCGAACTGGCCAGCTCCGGACTCCGCTTCATCGGCCGGGACAGACATTCCGGCACCCGCATCCTGTTTAACCTCCTGATGCGCAATGCCGGCCTGACGGAAGACAGCATCAACTGGTCGCCCGAGCAAGAGTTCACTCATACTGCCGTCGCGGCCTTCGTGGCCTCCGGTATGGCCGACGTTGGCTTCGGTGTGGAAGCGGCCGCCAGCCAGTTCAATCTCGATTTCGTGGAGATGGCCTGCGAGCATTACCTGCTGCTTTGCCATGAAGAGCGTCTGGAGCAGGGCGATCTGTCCAGTCTGATCGAACTGATACGTTCACAAGCCTTCGTCGACCGCATCCACCACCTCCCGGGCTATGAGCCGGACAACCCCGGGACCGTCACTACCTTCGAGCAGTTGCTCGCCGGTAATGGCTGAACCGGGATGTCCGGGCCTGACCACTTGACACGCCCTCGCATGTCTCAGTTCGCGGTGATACCCACTTCCATGGCAATGCGCTCGCCGTCCACTGAATCGATCGCTTCGGGAGCCAGAAGACGCACTCTGTCAGCGGCGATACGGGTGTCCGAGGCCGGGTCGGCCAATGTGTCTTTTACCGCTGATGCGCGAGCATTGGCGATGGCTTCGAGCTCGGCCTCTGTAATGGATTGGGCGGCGATGATCTGTTCGGCCAGGTGGTTGCGATAGGACAGGGCGTCCAGTTCCTTTTCGTCCGATGACTCACTCTGTTTTTCCGTGAAGCGTGCCTGGACCGACTCCAGGTCCGTCTCCGGGTAATGCGTGGTGAACATCTTCTCGACAATGCCCTGATTAGGTTCGGCTGTCAGGCTGGGATCCTCGGCTTCGCGCCCCGCTTCAGCCAAACGTTGCCGCAGGGTTTCGATGGCTTTCTCGCGTTGCAGAGCCGGGCCATCGAAAGTTCGGCTGACGGGGCCGGCAAGCTCAAGGACTAAAGCCGGGCGCTGCTTGAGAGCTTCGCGGAGCTTGGCAACGCGCTCGCGCTGGGGAGGGAGGAGGTCGGTGCGGCCTGCCAGAAATTCAACCTGGCCAAGTTCTTCCGAGTCAGCGCCGACGAGGTTTGCCAGAAACGCGAACGGCGCCTTGATGACCGACGTAAGCGCGCTTCCCAGTGCCTGACGGATGACCTGGTTGAAGTCGAATTCCGGATCACCGACATTCCCCGTCACCGGGAGATCGAGATCAATGACGCCCTCACTGTCCTGTAGCAGGCCTATGGCAAGGTCTAGCGGCAGATCCATGGCATCGCTGGAGGCCATCTTTTCACCAAGTTTCAGATCACGAAGCACCAGTTTGTTGTGTCCGTCAAGTTGCTGCTCCTCGACCGTATAATCGAGATCGAGATCCATGGTACCCCCGGCGATCTTGCGGCCAGCGAAGTCCACTGTGTAAGGGGAGTATTCCGGAATCTGAAGGTTGCGGAAGCTCAGCTGCAGATTGGTTCCACGCGTAGGTTGCCAGGCGTCGACGGCGCCATCGGCTCGCGCCAGGCCGTACTCTGCGACCTGACCCTCCAGCTTCACCCGCGCCGGCTCGGCCGAGGTGGAGCTCAGGGTCGATATTTGTCCGCTCAATGAATGGATGCTCGTTGAAAAGGGCAGTGGGAGAGAGTAATCCGCAAACTGGAGGGTGCCGTCGGTCAGTTCGATAGCCTCAATGATGATACCGAACGGCGCTGGCTCCTCGTCTGTGCGCGCGGCATCGTCATTATTCCCGGCCTCGGCCGAGGACGGCTGCGCCATGATCTGTCCGAAGTTGGTGGTCTGGTCCTCGTGGATGACTACCCGGCCGAACAGGCCGTCGACCACGATGGGGTTGGTCTCAAGCTGCCTCTCTTCAAGGCGCAGATCAAGCTGTTCGGTCTGGAGGCTTTGCCATCCGATGAGTGGTTCCTCATCGGAACCCTCGCTGATGCTCAGCTCATCAATTCCGGCGGAGCCCTGAAAGGCAAAAGGCTGCTGTGCATCTGTCTGAATCTGGCCGTTCAGATTCAGTGTGCCGCTATCGAGCCGCACCTTCGCGAACTGCCGCAGGTAGGGTGCCGCCTGCACCAGTGACAGTTCATCGATACTGGCGTTGCCTTCCAGTACGAGGCCGGGCAGAAGTTGAAGGGTACCGTCGAACGCCAGCATGCCGCCTTCCGAGAGCTGCCCGTCCAGGCGCACCGGGAAGCGCTCACCTTTCTGTAGAGTGAACTCCTTTACGGAGAGCCCGACATCCTGCAACGCCAGCGACACCCGATTCGAATCATTAGTGGCAGCAGCTGTGGCCTCCTGCAGGTTATCAGTGAAGCGCAGAACACCGTCCTCGACGTGCAGATTGTTGATGCGCAGCGCAGGCAGTGCCGCGGGTTCATCATCGGAGGGAGCCTTGTCAGACTGCTCGGGAACCAATCGGGAGAAGCGGGTTTCGCCCGAGGCGAAGCGTTCTTCCTGAACGACAGGTTTGTCGAACCGGATTGTTTCAAAGGTCCAGGCTCTGTCGACCACGCTTGACCAGGCAAAATCGATGAACAACCGGTTCCAGCCGAGCAGCTTCCGGTTGTCGGTATCGTCAAGTTCGACCCCGTCGATCTGAAGTATCAGCGTGTACGGGTTCGTTTGTATTGCTTCTATGCGGAGTTCTCGCCCGAAGTCTTCCTCGGCGGTGGTCACGGCAAAGTAACGGATCATCCAGGGCAAGCCAAAAAAGCCCAGCAAGGTGTAAAGGATGATCAACACCAGCAGCCAGAACCGGATTCGACGGGGTGAAGCCCACCGGGTCCGCAGATAGCGGCCAAACCGGCGGAGTGAATCATTGTGTATAGCACCGCGATCATTGGAATGAGCCATGATGTACAGTGTAGACACGCCTTTGCTCAACGTCACTGAGCCGGTGGCCTGAAACACTTGACCACTACAGTTCCGTCAGCGAATGAGCTAACCGGAAAAGCAGCGTAACGACATGATCTTGACGGAAGGATTTCGAGGCGACACTGTAAACAGTCAATGAACCTCGCGTTCCTTTTGATCAGGAGAGCTCTGATGGAGAATCGCATACCGCGAACAACGAGCTTCCACGTGACCAGCCTGGAAGAGCTGGCGCCGATGGCAGACTACTCGCTGATGGATAATCTGAACTGTGATCCTGATTCAGATCCGGACGGCGTTGACCACATGCCGAGGCAGGTCTTCACCGGGCATTATGTGCCAGTCAGGCCAACGCCAATCGAAGCCCCTGAATACGTCGCCCACAGCGAAGGTCTGTTCAGCGAATTGGGCTTTGCTGACAGCCTGGCTCAGTCCACTGACTTTATCCGGATGTTCTCCGGAGACCTTGAACAGGTTCCAGAGCCGATGCGCAAGGTTGGTTGGGCGTGTGGCTATGCGCTGTCCATCTACGGGACCGAATTCACCCAGCAGTGCCCGTTTCAGACCGGCAATGGCTACGGTGATGGGCGTGCAATTTCGGTACTCGAAGGTGTTTTCAACGGTCGACGCCGGGAGATGCAGTTAAAGGGCGCCGGCCGGACACCCTACTGCCGCGGCGCCGACGGCCGGGCTGTGCTCAGATCAAGCGTTCGCGAGTTTCTGGCACAGGAACACATGCACGCGCTGGGCGTGCCCACCTCCCGATCCCTGAGCCTTTACGTATCGAAAACGGAAAAAGTCTGGCGGCCCTGGTATTCCGAGGGTTCCCGCATGAGGGAACCGGACCAGATGATTGCAGAGCCAGTCGCGATTTCCACCCGGGTTGCACCGTCATTCATCCGGGTGGGCCAGCTCGAACTCTTCAGTCGTCGTGCCAGGAGGCAGGAACATCCCGCAGCGATGGAGGAGCTTGAGCAGCTCGTGCTCCATCTGATTGATCGGGAGTACGCTGATGTCATTGATCAATCACTCGATATGCCCACGAAAGTCGTGATGCTGGCACGTGAGTTTCGTGGCCGTCTTGCTTCCCTGGTTGCGAACTGGATCCGGGTCGGTTATTGCCAGGGCAATTTTAACAGTGACAACTGCGCCGCTGGCGGCTTCACACTGGATTATGGTCCCTTCGGGTTCTGTGAAGTGTTTGATCCCCATTACCAGCCATGGACCGGTGGAGGCCGTCACTTCTCCTTCCTGAACCAGCCCGGGGCCGCCGAACAGAACTTCAGGATGTTCTGTTCGGCCCTGCAGCCTCAGCTGAGCGCCCATCAGAAGGAGCTGGCGCAACTCCGGGAGGTTGAAAGAGGTTTTCCGGAGGTGATGCAGGCGGAATTGGAAAAGATGTGGGCAGCGAAGCTGGGGCTTGATGCCTTTGACGCAGGGCTCTTCAGGGAGCTTATGGCGTTGATGACGCAAACGCCTGTGGATTACACGGTCTTTTTCCGGGAGCTGTCGTCGATACCTGACGACATTGAGCCACTCAAGAAGAGCTTTTACAGGCCAGTGGGCGAAGGAGGGGCGGTCGATTCAGTCGCGCTGTTCGAGCGCTGGTCACAATGGCTCACTGAGTGGAAATCACGTACCGGGCTCGCCATGGATGGCGCGAATGGCAACGGGTCCCCCCAACGCGCGAAGCTCTCCAGGAAAATGAAACTCGTCAATCCAAAATACACAATGCGGGAGTGGTTGGTGGTACCTGCCTATCAGCAGGCCGCGGAGGGTGAATACCTGCCACTCAGGGCACTGCAGGGCGTATTGACGCAACCATACGCCGAACAATCAGAAAAGAGCGAGGAGCAATACTACAGACTGAAGCCGCCAGAGTTGTTCAATCTCGGTGGGTTTTCCTATTACAGCTGCTCGTCCTGACCTTGATTACGAGGAAAACCTCCCAGTTACAGTCCAGAATCAACCGGGGCTGGAAATCATCACCTGATTTTTGCCAGCCAACTTGGCCCGATAGAGTGCGTTATCCGCTTTTTTTACCAGTTCGAAACCACTATCAATCTCGCTGCCCGGTTCGCGCACTGCTACCCCGACACTGGTAGTAACTCTGTGCCAAGGGGAGTCTTCGTGCAGAATGTCCAGGTCCGATATTGCAAAACATAAGCTTTCGGCAATAGTCATGGCTTTGTCATGAGAGGTGTCCTGGAGGACGACGATGAATTCCTCCCCACCGTAGCGTGCCGCCAAATCATCTCCACGACGCAGGTGCTTTTGCAAGGAGCGAGCTACATCGCGCAAACACTGATCACCTGCCTGGTGCCCGTAGCGATCATTGAACGACTTGAAATAATCGATATCCAGCATGACGACTGCCAGACTTAACCCATTGCGCAGCGCTGTCGACCATTCCCGATCGAGAATTTCCTCAAAGTAACGCCGGTTGGCCAGGCCAGTGAGGCCGTCAGTACGGGACAATTGTTGTAGCTTGCGGTTAGCCCCTTCCAGTTCCTGCGTGCGCTCCTTTACCCTCTCCTCCAGTGCTTCACTGATTTCCCGGTACCTGACGAGAAGGCGCTCGGTCTCCTCATTTTTCTCCCGGAACACCTCAGCCGCACCAGATAGTTCCTGGAGCTCGGGCCCAAGCTCCGGGGGCGACATGACAGAGATCGTCTCGCCTCTCGCGAGTCGGCGGAAAGTGACGGCCAGATTTTCGATAGGCGTTGCGATGCTTCGACCGATTGCATAAGAGAGGCCAATGATCAGTAGCAACATGAAGGCGCTGCTGGCTAGAGCTAATACGAACACCTGCCAGATGGTGTCGGCTACATCTCTCTCGATCAGACCCATTTCGAGGCGGAGCTCCTCGGAAAGCCGATCAGACTGATACAGAATTTCATGGGTTTCTGCTGCCATTACCACGTTGACCAAGAAGAGATAGCCACGGGTCCGCTGCACGGCTTCCAGTATTGCCTCCTGGTAGGCGCGCACCGATTCATCCATACGAGGAAGCAAAGGCAGCAAGGCCTCATCCCGGTGCAGCTCCGCCAGCTGCCGAATTAGCGCCCGAGATTGGTGGATATTGCTCCTGATAGCCCGAATCAGCGAATTGTCGAGGGAGTCGAAATATTGATGAGTAAGTCGTTGGACTTGCAATACAGAATTACGAAGGCGTTCCACCAAAGCAACCGATTCCGGATCCGATCCCGGAATTCTTGCCGCGAACTCATCCACCAGAGCTTCGTGCTCTACCGCCCGGGTTCGGATCGTCTCGTTGATCAGCCGGCTCTGTCGGTTACGTTGAGTCTTCACCTCTGAGAACGCCTGCTGAAAGCTGTTCAGATGCGTGGTCATGATACCGGCCCGCTCGATGACCGACTCGCTGGCATCGGCTTCAAGTCTGGACAGCAAAACTCTCGCCTGCTTGAACACCAGATCGGCTTGATCCGATGAGAAGCTTTCGCCCTCCTGAACAAACTCCTCCGACAGTCGTTGCAGATCAACCATTCTGGTGGACAGATCCCGACCTAACTCTACCCGCTCGCTGAAAACAGTGAACCGGCGGAAGTCTGAATAGATGTTGTTTATTGCCAGGCCCATGGCAAGAGCCACGCCCGCCCCAATCAGACCGATCACCAGAAAACCGGCAAAGATCCGTTTCTTCAGGCGCCACCGGGAGAATCCGATCATGCCAGCAATAGATCCTTCCATTTGGTCAGCGTGTATTCATAGGTATCCATGACCGTATTCCAGACCGCAACATTCTCGAATCTCTTGATGTAACTACCTCCGCGACGGACTTCCCCGGGAACCGCCACAATATTGCCGTCGGTTCCGGTCATGGGGCTTTCAGCAGGCTTGCCTTCGTACCAGAAGTCCCACTCTTCAGAGCTCATGTACTGTCGGGACCGCTGGGCATTGGAAATATAATAGCCCTGCCTCGCAATAAATGCCCCGGGCCACCCCGACAACCACCAGTTCATGAAGGCGTAAGCCGCCTCCTTTCGTTCTTCGTCAATCGCTGACGACAGGCACATAACCCCATACCAGGCTCGATAGCCTTCCTTCGGGGCGGCATAGGCACAGGGAATACCCATGCCTCGCAACCGGGTAGCTGCAGGCGAAAACATGCTTTCGATATCAACATCGCCTCTTGCCATCAGGTCCACGGAATGAGGAACGGACGACCAGAAGCCACGAAAGTGGCCCTGACGTTTGTAGTCGATGAGGATCTCGAAAAGTTGATCGACTTCCTGCCGGCTCATGTGGCCGATATCGTCAAAACGGATGAGCCCCCGAGCCTGAGCGGCCAGAGCAAGATCGAACAAGCCTATACTTGGTGCGTTTACAATCGCCACCCGGCCACGATGTTTGGGATCTAAAAGCCATCCCCAGCTTTCCGTGTCGTAGGGAATGCCTTCATTAACGGCGTCTGAGCGATACCCGAAGGAATCGACGTTATGAGCGTATGGCAGGAAGCTAATCATGCCAGAGGGTTCGGGGCCCAGAGTCCCATTAGGCTGAATATGAAGCAACCGGTGAGGCGCATCCCCATGACCAACCTGGGCTTCAGGGGATATTCGCCCCGACTTGGGCAGATCGTTAATTTCGTCCCAGTACGTCAGTCGTCGGGTTTCGATGGGTTGGATGGCATTGGCCTGCCAAAGAACACGAATACTGTTCGACCACTGCTCGTAGAGGTCGAAGGAACCGGGGTCTGTGGCGGCTTTAAGCAGGACTTCGGCACTTCCACCCGGATAGAATTCGATGTTTATGCCTAAATCCTGCTCTGCACGTCGCCGTATAGGTTCCTGCAGGGTGACATGGGTGCCGACTACACGCAGTGTGGGCTTGCGGTTTACAGCCTGCACGATGGCCGGGAAACCAGCTTTACTTAACAGGAGACCGGCACCGCCAGCCTTCAGTACATCTCGACGCTTCACCGGGACAATTTCCTGTAGCCAGGACTCCGGAACCCTGCCTTAAATAGCAGGAATCAGCCTTGGGATGAGCATCACTGCTGATATCTCAAGGTCATCGATATTTCATCACATCAAAGGGGCTAAGTCTCCCCAACCAGTCGGATTGCAAACGTAGAGGCTAACGGGTTCTACCCCGGGATTAGCTCAGGTAATGAATCGGGCATAGATACCTCCTGAGGGGATCCAGTCAGCTCCTGCATCAAGCCATTGTCTGAATGACTCCGGATCTTGCCATGAAGACCAGATAAAACGGCTCCGCTCGCCGGCAATAGGATTGAACTTGTGGCCGGCCCAGCCACTCCAATTCCTTCCCCCCCCATATTGACGCCAGTCAAGACAGAGCTCACATGAATGATTACCCAAAATAGGTGCTTGTCAGGTCCCACTGAACGGGCTAATCACTAGCCCGGATTTCTCACTGGGGATAAAAGAAAGCGGCTGAAAGTGCTATGGTTTCAAGAGCCTAACCAATCCACCAAGCACCAACAGCCGCTTCCAAAATGGTACC
>NZ_BMXV01000006.1:0-263280 GCF_014651935.1 Marinobacter zhanjiangensis
GCGGGTGGAGCGGAAGCCGGTCGAAGATACCAGGCCCCTGCGACTGTTTATTAAAAACACAGCACTGTGCTAACACGAAAGTGGACGTATACGGTGTGACGCCTGCCCGGTGCCGGAAGGTTAATTGATGGGGTTAGTCCTCGGACGAAGCTCTTGATCGAAGCCCCGGTAAACGGCGGCCGTAACTATAACGGTCCTAAGGTAGCGAAATTCCTTGTCGGGTAAGTTCCGACCTGCACGAATGGCGTAACGATGGGGGCGCTGTCTCTACCCGAGACTCAGTGAAATTGAAATCGCCGTGAAGATGCGGTGTATCCGCGGCTAGACGGAAAGACCCCGTGAACCTTTACTATAGCTTCACAGTGAACTTTGAGCATGTTTGTGTAGGATAGCTGGGAGGCTTTGAAACCGGGACGCCAGTTCCGGTGGAGCCGACCTTGAAATACCAGCCTGACCTGTTTGAGGTTCTAACTTCGCTCCCTTATCGGGAGTAAGGACACTGTGTGGTGGGTAGTTTGACTGGGGCGGTCTCCTCCCAAAGCGTAACGGAGGAGCACAAAGGTGGGCTAAGCACGGTCGGACATCGTGCGGTTAGTGTAATGGCACAAGCCCGCTTAACTGCGAGACAGACACGTCGAGCAGGTACGAAAGTAGGTCATAGTGATCCGGTGGTTCTGTATGGAAGGGCCATCGCTCAACGGATAAAAGGTACTCCGGGGATAACAGGCTGATACCGCCCAAGAGTTCACATCGACGGCGGTGTTTGGCACCTCGATGTCGGCTCATCACATCCTGGGGCTGAAGCCGGTCCCAAGGGTATGGCTGTTCGCCATTTAAAGTGGTACGCGAGCTGGGTTTAGAACGTCGTGAGACAGTTCGGTCCCTATCTGCCGTGGACGTTGGAGATTTGAGGAAAGCTGCTCCTAGTACGAGAGGACCGGAGTGGACGAACCTCTGGTGTTCGGGTTGTCACGCCAGTGGCACTGCCCGGTAGCTATGTTCGGACGGGATAACCGCTGAAGGCATCTAAGCGGGAAGCCCCTTCCAAGATGAGATCTCCCCGGGCCCTCGAGGCCCCTGAAGAGCCGTTCAAGACCAGGACGTTGATAGGTCGGGTGTGTAAGCGCTGCGAGGCGTTGAGCTAACCGATACTAATTGCTCGTGCGGCTTGACTATATAACACCCAAGCCAACTGAAAACAGACAACCGCGATAACCTTGATCGGTATCCACTTCAATCTCATCCGCCCAGTGATCAACCGTTTTGCCTGACGACAATAGCGCTCTGGAACCACCTGATCCCATCCCGAACTCAGCAGTGAAACAGAGCAGCGCCGATGGTAGTGTGGCATTTGCCCATGCGAGAGTAGGTCATCGTCAGGCTCCTAAATAAAACACCCCCAGCGGCTTTGCCGTTGGGGGTTTTTTATTTTGGATACGATAGTTCTCTCTCACTACAATGGCCCCATGCGACAAGCCTGCCGCAGGCAGGCGCAGGACGTCGGAGCGCAGCGACGACGGGCCCGAAGGGCCGAAGGCCGCAAGGCCTGAGCAATGTAGGTCATCCCAGTGCGTAGCACTGGCCGAAACCAGCACCCAGCACCCATCGACCACGTTGCATCTGGGCGGCGTCGTTTGGGCGCCTGACGATGACCTGCTGACCCACCCCAAACTTTGTCTTTTCCCTCTCCCTGTAGTTTAATCCCTCACCTTGAACCCAATAGCCACTGACCACTCGGGCGAGCCCATGAACACCAGACCGCTACTCAAATTACTTGCCGATGGCGCGATCCACTCCGGAGAATACCTCGCTGAATCCCTGGGTATCAGCCGAACGGCAATCTGGAAGCAGGTTCGCAAGCTTCAGAGCGATGGTATCCATGTGGACACGATCCGTGGGCGTGGCTACCAGCTTGCGGCGCCAATGGATCTGTTGTCTGCCGAAGGGGTCCGTGAGGGACTACAGGGCGAGCTGGGGGGTCGGATGTCGCTGGAAGTCCATGACCGTATTGATTCCACCAATAGCCAGATAGCGCGACGCTGGCAACAGGGTGAAACCGGTTTGCTGGTAACCATCGCGGATTGCCAGGAGCAGGGTCGGGGTCGTCGTGGGCGGCCCTGGCAAAGTCCTGTGGGTCAGAACCTGTATATGAGTGTTGGCGTCACCATCGCCCGGGGCTTCACTCAACTGGAGGGGCTCAGCCTGGTAGGCGGCATCGCCATGATCGAGTCGCTTGCCCTGCCAGAAGGGGTGAAGGCGGGTCTGAAATGGCCCAATGATCTGCTGCTCGACAACAGAAAACTTGCCGGTATCCTGATCGAACTCCAGGGTGAGCTCGAGGGCGCGGTCAGGGTCATCCTTGGGGTTGGGCTCAACGTTCACATGACGGAGGCAGCGTCGGTGGATCAGCCCTGGACCAGTCTGGCCCTGGCTGCTCCGGGGCGCCCGTGGCGGCGTAACCAGCTGGCAGCTGATATCCTTGACCAGCTGGTGGCTCGACTGGATGCGTTCGAGCAAAGTGGCTTCGCTCCATTCTGTGATCTCTGGAACGAATACGATCTGTTTCGTGGGCAGACACTCAGGGCCACCAGTGGCGACTTATATGGCCAGGGTCTGGGTGTGGACGACGCTGGCAACTACCTTCTGCAGACAGAGCGAGGCCTGCAGAAAATCAACGCCGGGGAAATCAGTTTACGAGTGGCTTCATGAATCTTCTGGTTGATGCGGGTAACACGCGAATCAAGTGGCAGCTGCGGGATGGAGGCGCGCTGCTCCGGGCCGGCTCGGGAAGCCTTGAGGCGAATGATCTGTTTCAGGGGATAACCCCGGGCCAATGGGAGGTTGTCTCGTCGGTGTCCGTGTCCACGGTCCGGTCCGAAAGCGCCCGTCAGTCCCTTGAATCCGTTATCTCCGCCTATACCTCTGCGCCTGTCCGTTTTTTCTGGACCCGGGCGAGCCATGGACAGTTGGTTTGCGCCTACAGTGATCCGGCCACCATGGGCGCAGATCGCTGGCATGCAATGGTCGGCGCCTGGGACCTGATTCGGGGTGCCTGTGCGGTCGTCGACGCAGGCAGTGCGATCACTATTGACTGGATTGATCATCACGGTTATCACCTTGGCGGCTATATTCTTCCCGGTCGGAACATGATGACCGGCTCGTTAAGGCAGGGCACCGCGCGGGTGTTGTTTGAAAGCCAGGAAGCAAGGGGCACCACTCCCGGGCGCTCGACCGCCGAGTGTGTCTTTCACGGAGTGAACTGGATGATCGAGGCGCTGGCATTCAAGCTGGGCCGTGATCTGGAGGTACCGGTGCTGATCACCGGCGGCGACGGCGCGCTTATAAAGGAAGCGCTGGATAACAGTGATGGCTGTCGCATCCCCAGGGCGGAACTGAGACCGGACCTGGTCCTTGATGGTCTGGCGTTGGTGGAGTCCGGATAGTGCGCTGGTTCGTGCTTTTGCTTGTCGCCGCCAATGTGGGTCTCTATTTCTGGTTTTCGGCCAACCAGCCGGAAAACGTCCGTTCAGTTGACGAGGGGAGGCTTCCTCGCGTCGCCGAAATCGAAATGATCGGACAGCGGGACTCTCAGCCTTCTCCCCAGGTGCCGGAGCAACCACCAGTGTCAGAGGAGGACTCTGGCCAGGAGGTTGTGGAGAGCGAGCCGGTCAGCGAGCCTCCGCCGAAGCCCGCCGAGCGTCCCCCGCAGCAATGCTTTGGTATCGGCTGGTTCGAGGAAGAGGCTCACGCCGAGGCCTACCGGCGTCAACTCGCAAGAGAAGAAGTGGATTTCAGGTTTCGTGGCCTGACCCAGCGAGAGGAGGAGCTTGAGCCCTTCCACTGGGTTATCATCCCTCCGCTGGAGAGTCGCCAGGCTGCCATGGAGCGCTACCGTGAGTTGGTGGACCTGGGGGTCGAGGCCTATGTAGTACCCTCCGGGGAGCGGCAGCACGCGATTTCGCTGGGTCTTTTCCGCTCCAGGCGCTCTGCCGAGGATATCCTCCGGCAACGTCGGGAACAAAATATCAATGCAATACTGGTAAAGTTCCCCCGAAATCGTATAAGCTACGCCCTCGTTTTTGAGGGGGTGTCGCCCGGTTCATTTGAGGGCATTGGCAGCACACCCAGCCAGAGCGAGTCCGGTCTACAACTGATTGAATTCAGTGATTGTGAGGGTGTTGCAACCACTGAAAAAAATCCGTAGTATACCGCCCTCGCTGATGAGGCGAGCGTGAGCTGGCGTAGCTCAGTTGGTAGAGCAGCTGACTTGTAATCAGCAGGTCGGGGGTTCGATTCCGTCCGCCAGCTCCATTTAAGTTTTTTGAGTGCCTCCGTATTGACGGAGTCATCTCTGGAGGGGTTCCCGAGTGGCCAAAGGGATCAGACTGTAAATCTGACGCGAAAGCTTCGCAGGTTCGAATCCTGCCCCCTCCACCACTTATTGATGCGGGCATCGTATAGTGGCTATTACCTCAGCCTTCCAAGCTGATGACGCGGGTTCGATTCCCGCTGCCCGCTCCAATTTTGGTTGAATGCTCATGTAGCTCAGTTGGTAGAGCACACCCTTGGTAAGGGTGAGGTCGGCGGTTCAAATCCGCCCATGAGCTCCATTTTATCCGGTCAACGTTACAGTCTGGTTGATTAGGGAGACTGGTCGAATGTCTAAAGCAAAATTTGAACGTAACAAACCGCACCTGAACGTGGGCACCATTGGTCACGTTGACCATGGCAAGACCACGCTCACGGCGGCACTGACTCGCGTATGTCACGAAGTGTGGGGTACTGGTTCTGCAAGCGCATTCGACTCGATCGATAACGCACCGGAAGAGAAAGCGCGTGGTATCACCATCGCGACCTCTCACGTTGAGTACGATTCACCGAACCGTCACTACGCGCACGTAGACTGCCCGGGCCACGCTGACTATGTGAAGAACATGATCACCGGTGCGGCGCAGATGGACGGTGCGATCCTGGTTTGCTCCGCGGCTGACGGCCCCATGCCGCAGACTCGCGAGCACATCCTGCTGTCCCGCCAGGTTGGCGTTCCCTACATTGTCGTGTTCCTGAACAAGGCCGACATGGTAGACGACGAGGAGCTGCTGGAGCTGGTCGAGATGGAAGTTCGCGAACTGCTGAGCCAGTACGACTTCCCGGGCGACGACACGCCGATCATCACTGGCTCCGCGCTGATGGCGTTGGAAGGCAAGGATGACAACGAGATGGGCACTACCGCGGTACAGAAGCTGGTAGAAGCCCTGGACGACTACCTGCCGGAGCCGGAGCGTGCCATCGATCAGCCGTTCCTGATGCCGATCGAGGACGTCTTCTCCATCTCTGGCCGTGGTACCGTTGTAACCGGTCGTGTAGAGCGCGGCATCGTCAAGACTGGCGATGAAGTGGAAATCATCGGTATCAAGGATACCGTCAAGACCGTAGTGACCGGTGTTGAGATGTTCCGCAAGCTGCTCGACGAAGGTCGTGCCGGTGAGAACATCGGTGCGCTGCTGCGTGGCACCAAGCGTGACGACGTAGAGCGTGGCCAGGTACTGGCGGTACCGGGTTCCATCACTCCGCACACCAAGTTCGAGTGCGAAGTGTACGTGCTGAGCAAGGACGAGGGCGGTCGTCATACCCCGTTTTTCAAGGGCTACCGTCCGCAGTTCTACTTCCGGACCACTGATGTGACTGGTTCTTGCGAGCTGCCGGAAGGTGTTGAGATGGTAATGCCGGGTGACAACGTGAAAATGTCTGTTACCCTGATCGCTCCGATCGCCATGGAAGATGGCCTGCGCTTCGCGATTCGCGAAGGCGGCCGTACCGTTGGTGCCGGCGTGGTTTCCAAGATCATCGAGTAACAGCTCCGGTGATTTGAAAGCAGGAGGGCTGCGTTGAGTGGTCCTCTTGTTGCACCGCTTAAAAGGTTTCGGTGCAGGCCAGTAGCTCAATTGGCAGAGCAGCGGTCTCCAAAACCGCAGGTTGGGGGTTCGATTCCCTCCTGGCCTGCCATTTATAACACGTCTGGATACATAAGCTGATTCCTATGGAGTCAAAAGCCCAACAGTCGACCAGCCGCTTTGACGTTCTCAAGTGGCTGGTTGTTTTCGTTTTGATTGCCGTGGGAGTAGTCGGCAATCAGTATTTCAGTGCTGAATCCGTGCTCTATCGGGCCCTGGGATTAGTGGCGCTGGCTCTGGTTGCCGCATTTGTGGCGCTGCAGACTGATCGTGGGCGCCGTTTCGCGACACTGCTGAAAGAAGCCAGGGTTGAGATACGCAAGGTTGTTTGGCCAACTCGTCCCGAGTTGATTCAGACCACGGCGATTGTGGTTGTGTTCGTGCTTGTGGTGGCGCTCATCCTGTGGGGTATGGACTCGTTCATCGGTTTCCTCGTTCAGGGTTTCATCGGTTAAGCAGGGGCAGGCAATGGCTAAGCACTGGTTTGTGGTTCAGGCGTATTCCGGTTTTGAAAAACATGTCATGCGTACGCTGAAAGAGCGTATCGCGTTGAACGACATGGAAGACAAGTTTGGCGACGTCCTGGTTCCTACCGAGGAAGTTGTCGAGATGCGTGATGGCAAGAAGCGCAAGAGTGAGCGCAAGTTCTATCCCGGGTACGTGCTTGTCCAGATGGAAATGGATGACGCGACGTGGCATCTTGTAAAGGATACGCCGCGCGTTCTCGGCTTTATTGGTGGCACCAAAGACAAGCCTGCTCCGATCACCGAGAAAGAGGCTGACGCTATTCTGCGCCGCGTAGAGAGCGGTGTTGATCAACCGAAGCCCAAAACGCTGTTCGAGCCGGGCGAGATCGTTCGTGTTACGGAAGGTCCCTTCGCCGACTTCAACGGCGTGGTGGAAGAAGTGGATTACGACAAGAGTCGTGTCAAGGTGGCTGTTCTGATCTTCGGTCGGTCCACTCCGGTAGAGCTGGAGTTTGGCCAGGTCGAGAAAGACTGACCCGCCTCTGAAGCGAAGGGCTCGCTCACATTGGTGAAGCGGGCTTTTTGTGTCTGAAAACCGGGGAGCCGAAAGGCGATTGAACCCATAGGAGAGCATCATGGCCAAGAAAATCCAGGCGTATATCAAGCTTCAGGTTGCTGCCGGCAAGGCCAACCCGAGCCCGCCCGTAGGCCCCGCGCTGGGTCAGCACGGTGTCAATATCATGGAATTCTGCAAGGCGTTCAACGCAGCCACCCAGGACATTGAGCCTGGCTTGCCGACTCCAGTGGTCATTACCGTCTACAGTGACCGCAGCTTTACCTTTATCACCAAGACCCCGCCGGCACCGGTTCTGCTGAAAAAGGCAGCCGGTATCAAGAGTGGTTCCGGTCGTCCGAACACCGAAAAGGTCGGCACCGTAACCCGCGAGCAGCTGGAAGAGATCGTCAAGACCAAAGAGCCCGATCTGACCGCCGCTGACATGGATGCGGCCGTTCGCACCATCGCTGGTACCGCCCGTAGTATGGGCCTGAACGTGGAGGGTCTGTAAGATGGCCAAGTTGAGCAAACGTCAAAAGCTGATTCGCGAAAAAGTTGACGGGAACCGTGCTTACACCGTCGACGAAGCCGTCGCACTGCTGGTGGAGCTGGGTAGTTCCGTCAAGTTCAAGGAGTCCATCGACGTCTCCGTTAACCTGGGTGTGGATGCGCGTAAATCCGACCAGGTGGTTCGTAGCAGCACGGTTCTGCCGAATGGTACCGGCAAGACGGTCAGGGTGGCTGTGTTTACCCAGGGCGCCAACGCCGACAAGGCCAAAGAAGCCGGTGCTGACATCGTGGGCATGGATGACCTGGCTGACGAAGTCAAGAAAGGCAACATGGATTTCGACGTGGTGATTGCCACCCCGGATGCGATGCGTGTTGTTGGCCAGCTGGGCCAGATTCTCGGTCCGCGCGGCCTGATGCCGAACCCCAAGGTTGGTACCGTGACGCCGGATGTGGAAACCGCGGTCAAGAATGCCAAGGCCGGTCAGGTGCGTTATCGCACCGACAAGAACGGCATCATTCATGCTCCGATGGGTAACGTGGAATTTCCTGCCGAGGCTATCAAGGAAAACCTTGAAGCCTTGATCGCAGATCTTAAAAAGGCCAAGCCTTCAACGTCGAAGGGCGTGTACCTGAAAAAGGTATCACTGTCCTCAACGATGGGTCCTGGCCTCACTGTTGACCAGAGTTCTCTCAACATCTGATCTCTGGCTGACAGTTGCTTTGTAGTCTGGGCGGAAGCCAAGGCTGTCAAAGACCGCAGGCCCCCGCGGCGCGCGTTCCCTCGGGACCGCGCCATAAGGGTTAAAGCAACGCCTGCGCAGACGGTGTGATGACGTTCTCTGAACCCAAACACCGTTAGGCGCCTGAAGAAACAACGCAATGAACATCGTGAACGATGATCAGCGCGTTGGATTTAAGGGCAACGATGGGTTTGCCGGAATACTCCGGCGAAATCGAGGAGAAATCCAGTGGCAATTAGACTCGAAGACAAGAAAGCGATCGTCGCTGAAGTCAACGAGACTGCTGGTACTGCTCTGTCTGTGGTTATGGCTGACTACCGTGGTGTCACTGCTGGTGACATGACGGCGCTTCGTGCCAAGGCTCGTTCGGAGAATGTGCGTCTGAAGGTTGTTCGTAACAACCTGACCAAGATCGCCATTCGCGGTACCGAGTACGAGTGCATTGACGAAGCTCTGGTTGGACCGACCATCCTGGCATTCTCTATGGAAGATCCCGGCGCCGGAGCACGGTTGCTTAAGGATTTTGCCAAGGGAAATGACGCATTCGAGATCAAGGGTCTGGCCTTCGGCGGTGAGCTGATGGGTGCGGAACAACTCGATCGTCTGGCTACTCTGCCAACGCTGCACGAAGCGTTGACCAGGCTGGCTGTTGTCACACAGGCACCGGTTACCAAGCTCGCACGCAGCCTGAACGATGTTCCGGGCCGTATTACGCGTGTTGTAGCAGCAGTCCGCGACCAGAAACGCGAAGCTGCTTGATTCTGTTGAAAACCATATTTTATTTTTTTGGAGAAAGTCATGGCTCTGTCTAAAGACGATATTCTGAACGCAATTGCCGAAATGAGCGTAATGGAAGTGGTTGAGCTCGTAGAAGCAATGGAAGAGAAGTTCGGCGTTTCTGCCGAAGCGGCGGTTGCTGCCGCTCCTGCTGCTGGCGGTGGTGAAGCTGCTGCTGTAGAAGAGCAGACCGAGTTCGACGTGGTTCTGACTGGTCCGGGCGAGAAGAAAGTGAACGTCATCAAGGCTGTTCGCGAGCTGACCGGCCTGGGTCTGAAAGAAGCGAAGGAAATGGTTGATTCCGCTCCGTCCACCGTCAAGGAAGCTGCTTCCAAAGACGACGCTGAAGCGGCCAAGAAGAAGCTCGAGGAAGCAGGCGCTTCTGTTGAGCTCAAGTAATAGCCGATTGCTGATCGGTTCCGTGCATTAGGCATGGATAGGCTGGTGGCTCCGGGCCACCGGCCTTTTTCTGTTGTATATATGCTATAGAGATGGATGCAGTTGCTATAGTAAATAGTCTGCCTCTGTCACCTACGGCCAGAGTCTTGTTCAAGACGGCGCAGTACGCCGAGCAAATCGGCCCCGAAGCAGGTAAATGATTGCTTCTTGATACCAGGTATCAGGTCTAACGCTGGGGAATGCAGATGACTTACTCCTACACTGAGAAAAAGCGGATTCGCAAAGACTTCAGTAAATTGCCTTCCGTGATGGACGTCCCTTACTTGCTGGCTACCCAGCTTGATTCTTACCGGGACTTCCTGCAAATGGAAGCCGACGCTGATGCACGCCAGGAAACTGGCCTGCATGCAGCCTTCAAATCCGTATTCCCGATTGTCAGTTACTCTGGCAACGCGGCGCTTGAATACGTGAGCTACCGTATTGGCGACCCGGTATTCGACGTCAAGGAATGTCAGCTCCGGGGCGTAACCTATGCTGCACCCCTGCGCGTAAAAGTTCGCCTGATCATCTACGATCGTGAGTCCTCCAACAAGGCGATCAAGGATATCAAGGAACAGGAAGTCTACATGGGCGAAATGCCCCTGATGACTGGAAACGGTACCTTCGTTGTCAATGGTACCGAGCGGGTGATCGTGTCCCAACTTCACCGTTCGCCTGGTGTGTTCTTTGATCATGACAAGGGCAAGACTCACTCTTCCGGGAAACTGCTCTATTCTGCCCGCGTGATTCCTTACCGTGGCTCGTGGCTGGACTTCGAATTCGATCCCAAGGATTCCGTGTTTGTCCGGATCGACCGTCGCCGGAAGCTGCCAGCCAGCATTCTGTTGCGTGCTCTGGGCTACACCTCCGAGCAGATGCTCGGGATGTTCTTCGACACCAGCAAGTTCACCGTTGGTGAGGAAGCCGCTCGTCTGGAGCTGGTGCCGAGCCGCCTGCGTGGTGATATTGCCACCTTCGATATCAAGGACAAGGACGGCTCCGTCATTGTCGAGGAAGGTCGTCGTGTTACCGCCCGGCACATCCGTCAGCTGGAAAAATCTGGCATCACCGAACTGGAAGTGCCCACCGAATACCTTCATGGTCGGGTCATTGCCCGTGACATGGTAGACACCAAGACCGGCGAAGTTCTGGTGGAGTGCAACACCGAAATCACCGAAGAAGTGATGGAAAAGATTCTGGGTGCCGGCGTCACTGACGTGGATACCCTTTACACTAACGATCTCGACTGCGGTCCGTTCATGTCCGATACCATTCGTATCGACCCGACCCGTACCCAGCTCGAAGCCCTGGTGGAAATCTACCGGATGATGCGTCCGGGGGAGCCGCCCACCAAAGAGTCTGCGGAGAATCTGTTCAACAATCTGTTCTTCTCTGAAGAGCGGTACGACCTTTCCGGCGTGGGGCGCATGAAGCTGAACCGTCGCCTGGGCCGTGAGGAAAGCACGGGTGAAGGCACACTGACCAACGATGACATCATCGATGTGCTCCGGACGCTGATCGACATCCGTAACGGCAACGGTCATGTCGACGATATCGATAACCTTGGTAACCGTCGTATTCGCAGCGTTGGCGAGATGGCGGAAAACCAGTTCCGTGTCGGGCTGGTCCGTGTCGAACGGGCGGTACGCGAGCGTCTGAGCCTGGCGGAAAGCGAAGGCCTGATGCCTCAGGACCTGATCAACGCCAAGCCGGTTGCCGCTGCGGTGAAGGAGTTCTTTGGTTCCAGCCAGCTGTCCCAGTTCATGGACCAGAACAACCCGCTGTCCGAGGTTACGCACAAGCGTCGTGTATCGGCGCTCGGGCCGGGTGGCCTGACGCGGGAGCGCGCCGGCTTTGAGGTGCGTGACGTGCATCCGACCCATTATGGTCGCGTATGCCCGATCGAAACGCCGGAAGGTCCGAACATCGGTCTGATCAACTCACTGGCGACCTATGCCCGGACCAACTCCTACGGCTTCCTTGAAAGTCCGTACCGGAAGGTTATCGAAGGCCAGGTGACTGACGAGATTGTTTACCTTTCCGCCATCGAAGAGAGTAATTTCATTATCGCCCAGGCCAGCTCCGCGCTGACCGATCAGGGCCGTCTGGCGGATGAACTGGTAACGGTTCGCCACCAGAACGAGTTCACCGTTACTCCGCCGGAGAACGTTAACTTCATGGACGTTTCCCCGCGCCAGGTGGTATCGGTGGCAGCTTCCCTGATCCCGTTCCTGGAGCACGACGACGCCAACCGCGCACTGATGGGCTCGAACATGCAGCGTCAGGCGGTTCCGACTCTGCGGGCGGACAAGCCGGTAGTCGGTACAGGCCTTGAGCGTATCGTTGCCCAGGATTCCGGTGTCTGTGTTACCGCCCAGCGGGGCGGGGTCATCGAGGACGTGGACGCGGCTCGGATCGTGGTGCGTGTGGCAGATGTAGAAACCGAAGCCGGCGATGCTGGCGTGGATATCTACAACCTCATCAAGTACACCCGTTCCAACCAGAACACCTGCATCAACCAGCGTTCCATCGTGAAACAGGGTGATGTTGTCGCCCGCGGGGATGTACTCGCTGACGGTCCGTCCATCGATCTGGGTGAACTGGCACTGGGTCAGAACATACGCATCGCGTTCATGCCCTGGAACGGTTACAACTTCGAGGACTCCATCCTGATCTCCGAGAAGGTGGTTCAGGAAGACCGCTTCACCAGCATCCATATTCAGGAGCTGACCTGTGTGGCTCGTGACACCAAGCTGGGTAGTGAGGAGATTACTGCGGATATTCCCAACGTGGGCGAAAGCGCACTCTCGAAGCTGGACGAGTCCGGCATCGTATACATCGGTGCGGAAGTCGGCCCGGGCGACATTCTGGTGGGCAAGGTGACGCCAAAGGGCGAAACCCAGCTGACGCCGGAAGAAAAGCTGCTGAGGGCGATCTTTGGCGAGAAGGCGTCGGACGTGAAAGACACGTCCTCACGCGTCTCCGCCGGCACCCACGGTACCGTTATCGATGTTCAGGTCTTTACCCGGGACGGCATCGAGAAGGACGAGCGGGCCCTGTTCATTGAGCAGGAGCAGCTCAACAAGTACCGCAAGGATCTTAAGGACGAGTATCGAATTGTCGAAGGTGCCACTTTCGAGCGTCTTACCTCTGCGCTGGACGGGCAGGAAGTGATCAGTGGGCCCGGCCTGAAGAAGGGCGCGGTGCTTGATCAGGACTATCTGAGCGAGTTGGAACGGGGCCAGTGGTTCAAGCTGCGGATGAAGGACGAAGCGCTCAACGAACTGCTTGAAAAGTCCGAGCAGGGCCTGGAAGACCGCAAGAAGGAACATGACGAGCGTTTCGACGACAAGAAGCGCAAGCTTCAGCAGGGCGATGACCTGGCGCCTGGCGTACTCAAGATCGTCAAGGTTTATCTGGCTATCAAACGCCGGATCCAGCCAGGCGACAAGATGGCCGGTCGTCACGGCAACAAGGGTGTTATCTCCGCTGTTATGCCGGTAGAGGACATGCCCTACGATTCGGAAGGCACGACAGTTGATATTGTGCTGAACCCGTTGGGCGTGCCATCCCGGATGAACGTCGGTCAGGTGCTGGAAACGCACCTGGGTGCTGCTGCCAAGGGGCTCGGTCTGAAGATCAATGCCATGCTTGAAGAGCAGCGCAAGGTGTCTCAGATTCGTGAGTTCCTTGGCAAGATCTATAACCACAGCGAAGAAGTTCCGGTGGTGGATCTTGACAGCCTGAATGACGAGGAAGTGCTTCAGCTGGCCAATAACCTGCGCGATGGCGTGCCCATGGCAACAGCCGTCTTCGACGGCGCCAAGGAAGCCGAAGTGAAGCACATGCTTCAGTTGGCCGACATGGACACCAGCGGCCAGGTCACGCTGTACGACGGCCGTACCGGTGATGAGTTTGATCGTCCGGTGACAGTTGGCTACATGTACATGCTGAAGCTGAACCACCTGATCGACGACAAGATGCACGCCCGGTCCACTGGTTCCTACAGCCTGGTTACCCAGCAGCCGCTGGGTGGTAAGGCGCAGTTCGGTGGACAGCGGTTCGGCGAGATGGAAGTCTGGGCCCTTGAGGCCTATGGCGCGGCTTACACGTTGCAGGAAATGCTGACCGTCAAGTCTGACGACGTGAATGGCCGCACCAAGATGTACAAGAACATTGTCGATGGCGATCACCGGATGGAGCCGGGAATGCCTGAGTCGTTCAACGTTCTTGTCAAGGAAATCCGCTCGCTGGGTATCGACATCGAGCTGGAATCCGAGTGAGCCGAATCGTTTTTTGGCAGCGTGAGCGGGCACAACAGTGCCCGCCCGAGATTAACGCCATCCGGAGCTGTTACTGATGAAAGATTTGTTGAATCTTCTCAAGAGCCAGAACCAGAGCAAGGAATTTGACGCCATTCGTATTGGTCTGGCGTCTCCTGACATGATCCGTTCCTGGTCCTTCGGGGAAGTAAAGAAACCCGAGACCATTAACTACCGTACGTTCAAGCCTGAGCGTGACGGTCTGTTCTGTGCCAAGATCTTTGGTCCGATCAAGGACTACGAGTGCCTGTGCGGCAAGTACAAGCGACTCAAACACCGTGGTGTCATCTGTGAAAAGTGTGGTGTCGAGGTGGCCCTGTCCAGCGTTCGCCGTGAGCGAATGGGGCATATTGACCTGGCGAGCCCGGTGGCCCACATCTGGTTCCTGAAGTCCCTGCCGTCCCGCATCGGCATGATGCTGGACATGACACTGCGTGATATCGAAAGGGTGCTGTACTTCGAGTCCTTCATCGTGATCGAGCCGGGCATGACCACCCTCGAGCGTGGGCAGTTGCTCAACGATGAGCAGTACTTCGAAGCGCTGGAAGAGTTCGGTGACGAATTCGATGCCCGTATGGGTGCCGAGGCCGTCAAGATGCTGCTTGAGGACATCGAGCTGCAGGAAGAGGTTGACCGCCTGCGGGAGGAAATTCCCCAGACCAACTCCGAAACCAAGATCAAGAAGTTCACCAAGCGACTGAAGATCCTGGAAGCCTTCCTGTACTCCGGTAACCGCCCCGGCGACATGGTGATGACCGTGCTGCCGGTGCTGCCGCCGGATCTGCGTCCGCTGGTACCGCTGGATGGCGGTCGTTTCGCGACCTCTGATCTGAACGACCTCTACCGTCGCGTCATTAACCGGAACAACCGCCTCAAGCGCCTGCTGGAGCTGAATGCTCCGGATATTATCGTGCGTAACGAGAAGCGGATGTTGCAGGAAGCCGTTGACGCCCTGCTGGATAACGGTCGTCGTGGTCGTGCCATCACCGGTACCAACAAGCGCCCGCTGAAATCCCTGGCCGACATGATCAAGGGCAAGCAGGGCCGCTTCCGGCAGAACCTGCTGGGCAAGCGTGTCGACTATTCCGGTCGTTCGGTGATCGTGGTAGGCCCGTACCTGCGCCTGCATCAGTGTGGTCTGCCCAAGAAGATGGCCCTGGAACTGTTCAAGCCGTTCATCTTCTCCAAGCTGGAGCATCGTGGCCTGGCGACCACCATCAAGGCCGCCAAGAAAATGGTCGAACGTGAAGAAGGCGTGGTCTGGGATATCCTCGACGAAGTCATCCGCGAGCACCCGATCATGCTGAACCGGGCGCCGACCCTGCACCGTCTGGGTATCCAGGCGTTCGAGCCGGTGCTGATTGAAGGCAAGGCCATCCAGCTGCACCCGCTGGTATGTGCGGCCTACAACGCCGACTTCGACGGTGACCAGATGGCGGTGCACGTACCGCTGACCCTGGAAGCCCAGCTGGAAGCCCGTGCGTTGATGATGTCCACCAACAACGTACTGTCGCCGGCCAACGGCGAGCCCATCATCGTGCCGTCCCAGGACGTGGTTCTCGGTCTGTATTACATGACCCGTGAGCGCAAGAACGCACTGGGCGAGGGGCGTGTCTTTGCCGACGTGAAGGAAGTGCATCGTGCCTATGGTGCCGGGGCTGTCGACCTGCAGGCCAAGATCAAGGTTCGCGTCAAGGAAGTGACCTACGACGAGAACGAAGAGCTCAAGACCGAGCACGTTATCGTTGATACCGTGGTTGGCCGCGCGCTGCTGTTCGACATCGTGCCTGACGGCCTGTCCTATGAGACTGTCAACAAGCCGATGGCGAAGAAGAACATTTCCAACCTGATCAATACCTGTTACCGGATTGCCGGCCTGAAGGATACGGTGATTTTCGCCGATCAGTTGATGTACATGGGCTTCCATTACGCCACTGTGTCGGGCACCTCCATCGGCTTCAACGACTTCGAGATTCCTCCCGAGAAATACGAGATGGTCGATGCGGCCACCGACGAGGTGAAGGAAATCGAGTCGCAGTACTCCTCGGGCCTGCTGACCCAGGGTGAGAAGTACAACAAGGTGATCGATATCTGGTCCCGGGCCAATGACAAGGTGTCCAAGGCCATGATGGACCGCCTCTCCCAGGAGCAGGTGGTGGATGCCGAGGGCAAGCCGGTGTTCCGTGAGGACGGTGAGCCGGAGATGCAGGAGTCCTTCAACTCCGTCTACATGATGGCCGACTCTGGCGCCCGGGGTTCCCCCGCGCAGATCCGTCAGCTGGCCGGCATGCGTGGTCTGATGGCGAAGCCGGATGGTTCGATCATCGAGACACCGATTACCGCCAACTTCCGTGAGGGCCTGAACGTACTTCAGTATTTCATCTCCACCCACGGTGCCCGTAAGGGTCTGGCGGATACGGCTCTGAAGACGGCCAACTCCGGTTACCTGACCCGTCGTCTGGTCGATGTATCCCAGGACCTGGTGGTGACCGAAGCTGACTGTGGTACCGAGGAAGGTCTGCTGATGACGCCGCACATTGAAGGCGGCGACGTTGTTGTACCTCTCGGCGATCGTGTCCTGGGCCGTGTGACCGCACGTGATGTATTCACACCGACCGACAAGGACAACGCGGTGGTTGAGGCCGGCACACTGCTGGACGAGAAGACCATCGAGATGATCGAAGGCGCCGGTGTGGATGAAGTGTGGGTGCGCTCCGCCATTACCTGTGAAGCGCGCCATGGCGTGTGTGCCAACTGTTATGGCCGCGACCTGGCACGGGGTCATCTGGTTAACGTGGGTGAAGCGGTTGGCGTTATCGCCGCGCAGTCCATCGGTGAGCCGGGTACCCAGCTGACCATGCGGACCTTCCACATCGGTGGCGCGGCAAGCCGGGCCTCCGCCGTGGACAACATCCAGGTCAAGCACGGTGGCCGGATCCGTCTGCACAACATGAAGTCTATTGAAAAGACCGATGGCACGCTGGTTGTGGTCTCCCGCTCCTCCGCCCTTGCGGTGGCCGACGAGCAGGGCCGTGAGCGTGAGTGGTACAAGCTGCCCTATGGTGCGGTGTTGTCCGTCAAGCACGGCGACGACGTCGAAGCCGGCGCCGTGGTGGCCAAGTGGGATCCTCACACCCACCCGATCATCGCCGAGGGCGTTGGTACGGCCAGATTCGTGGGTATGGACCAGGGCATTACCGTCCGCACCCAGACCGACGAACTGACCGGCCTGTCCACGATCCAGGTGATCGATCCCAAGGATCGTCCGGCGGCAGGCAAGGACCTGCGTCCGGCGATTGAGGTGGTGGATGCCAAGGGTGAGGAAGTGGAACTGCCGGGCGGTGCTCCGGGCCACTATTTCCTGCCGGCAGATGCGCTGGTCACTCTGGCTGACGGGGCTAACGTGGAAGTGGGCGACGTGGTTGCCCGTATTCCCCAGGAAAGCTCCAAGACCCGGGACATTACCGGTGGTCTGCCACGGGTTGCCGACCTGTTCGAGGCCCGTCGTCCGAAAGAGCCGTCCATCCTGGCGGAAATTACCGGTGTGGTGTCCTTCGGCAAGGAAACCAAAGGCAAGAAGCGCCTGGTGATTACTCCGAAGGATGATGACCCGTATGAGGTTCTGATTCCCAAGTGGCGTCAGCTCAACGTGTTCGAGGGTGAGACCGTGGAGAAGGGTGAGGTCATTTCCGATGGCCCGTCCAACCCCCACGACATCCTGCGGCTGTTGGGTGTGGTGGCACTGGCGAAGTACATCACCAACGAGATCCAGGACGTGTACCGTCTGCAGGGTGTTGTCATCAACGATAAACATATCGAGGTTATCGTTCGTCAGATGCTGCGCAAGATGGAGATCACCGATCCGGGCGACACCACGCTGCTGTCCGGGGACCAGGTGGAATATCACCAGTTCCTGGATGCCAACGAAGATGCCATTGCAACGGACAAGCAGCCCGCCAGGGGCGAGCGTCAGTTGCTGGGTATCACCAAGGCCTCCCTGGCCACCGAGTCGTTCATTTCGGCGGCATCGTTCCAGGAGACCACCCGGGTACTCACCGAAGGTGCGGTTACCGGCAAGCGTGATTACCTCCGTGGCCTGAAGGAAAACGTGGTAGTGGGTCGTCTGATCCCGGCCGGTACCGGTCTGGCCTACCACAACGAACGTCGCCGCAAGCGCGAGCTGGAAGAGCAGGGTGTCACTGCGGAAGACGTGGTCGAGGCTCTGAGCGCCGAGCTCAACCGGGAGGAATAAGCCCCGGCGACCTTTAACCCCCGGGAACTACGGATCCCGGGTTGGTTAAAAAGAAATCAGTCGTCTTGACTGACCAGGGCCGCGGGCTTACACTTGCGGCCCTTAATTTTTACCCCCGTTCGCCGGGGGTAAGTTTCATTGGAATGGTTTTTTTTGGAGTTTGCTTACATGGCAACGATCAACCAGTTGGTACGTAAGCCTCGTAAACGCCGGGTAGCCAAGAGCGATGTACCTGCTCTGCAGGCCTGCCCGCAGCGTCGTGGCGTATGCACCCGTGTATACACCACCACGCCGAAGAAGCCGAACTCCGCACTTCGTAAAGTGTGCCGTGTTCGCCTGACCAACGGCTACGAGGTTTCCTCATACATCGGCGGTGAAGGTCACAACCTTCAGGAGCACAGTGTTGTGCTGATCCGTGGCGGTCGAGTAAAAGACCTTCCGGGTGTGCGCTATCACACTGTTCGCGGAACGCTGGACACCCAGGGTGTACAGAACCGTAAGCAGGGCCGCTCCAAGTACGGTACTAAACGACCCAAGTCCTGATGTCCCTGATGGGTGTCTTTTATCGTCACTGTGAACGGTAAGAGTAAGGCTGAGTAGCTTCGTGCTATCTCAGGGGTTCCTGAAGACCTTAATTTTTAGAAGGGCTTATCGATGCCTAGAAGAAGAGTTGCAGCTAAACGGGAGATTATCCCGGATCCGAAGTTCGGCAGTGCACGGCTTGCCAAGTTCATCAACCATGTGATGGAAAGTGGCAAGAAGGCTGTTGCAGAGCGCATTGTTTATGGCGCGCTTGATATCGTTGCCGACAAATCCAAGGAAGAGCCGATCGACATGTTCGAGAAGGCCCTGGAAAACATCCAGCCGATGGTCGAGGTCAAATCCCGTCGTGTTGGTGGTGCTACCTACCAGGTGCCTGTAGAAGTACGGCCTTCCCGTCAAAACGCGCTGGCCATGCGCTGGCTCGTAGAATTTTCACGGAAGCGTGGTGAAAAGTCCATGGCACAGCGACTGGCAGGTGAAATCCTGGACGCCGCTGACAGCAAGGGCTCCGCTGTTAAGAAGCGCGAAGACGTTCACCGCATGGCAGAAGCCAACAAGGCGTTCTCTCACTTCCGTTTCTAATCAGCCGAGGTTTATACAGTGGCACGAAAGACTCCAATCAAACGATACAGAAACATCGGTATCTGTGCCCACGTGGATGCGGGTAAAACCACAACCACCGAGCGGGTACTGTTCTACACCGGTATCTCCCACAAGATCGGTGAAGTGCACGATGGCGCGGCTACCATGGACTGGATGGAGCAGGAGCAGGAGCGGGGCATTACCATCACCTCCGCCGCTACCACCTGTTTCTGGCAGGGCATGGACAAGCAGTACGACGAGCACCGTATCAACATCATCGATACGCCGGGACACGTTGACTTCACCATCGAGGTGGAGCGGTCCCTGCGGGTTCTCGACGGTGCCGTGGTCGTATTCTGTGGCTCCTCCGGCGTAGAGCCCCAGTCCGAAACCGTATGGCGTCAGGCCAACAAGTACGAAGTTCCCCGCATGGTGTTCGTCAACAAGATGGACCGTGCCGGTGCTGACTTCCTGCGTGTGGTTGACCAGATCAAGAATCGCCTGGGTGCCAATGCCGTACCCGTTCAGCTGCCGATCGGTGCCGAAGACGAGTTTGCCGGTATCGTCGATCTGATCCGGAACAAGGCGATCTACTGGAACGAAGATGACGCTGGCGCAACCTATGACGAGCGTGATGTTCCCGAGTCCATGGTCGACGAAGTGGCCATGTACCGTGAGCAGATGGTTGAAGCGGCCGCCGAAGCCAACGAAGAGCTGATGGAACGCTACCTTGATGAAGGCGAGCTGAGCATCGAGGACATCAAGAAAGGTCTTCGCATCCGCACACTGGCCAACGAGATCGTCGTTGCGACCTGTGGCTCTGCCTTCAAGAACAAGGGCGTACAGGCCGTTCTGGACTCCGTCATCGAGTTCCTGCCGGCACCGAACGAAGTCAAGGCGATTCGTGGTGAAATCGACGACGAAGGCACCGAGGCTATCCGTGAAGCGGACGACAATGCGCCGTTCGCAGCCCTGGCGTTCAAGATTGCCACCGATCCGTTCGTGGGTACGCTGACCTTCTTCCGGGTTTACTCCGGTAAGCTGGAGTCCGGCAACGCGGTCTACAACTCCGTGAAGCAAAAGAAAGAGCGCGTCGGCCGTATGGTGCAGATGCACTCGAAAGAGCGTCAGGAGATCAAGGAAGTACTGGCTGGCGATATTGCCGCAGCGATCGGTCTCAAGAACGTCACCACCGGCGACACCCTTTGTGACGAGAACAACAAGATTGTTCTGGAGCGCATGGAGTTCCCGGAGCCGGTTATTTCCGTAGCCGTTGAACCGAAGTCCAAGGCGGACCAGGAAAAGATGGGCGTAGCCCTGGGCAAGCTGGCCCAGGAAGACCCGTCGTTCCGCGTTCGTACCGACGAAGAGTCTGGTCAGACCATCATTTCCGGTATGGGCGAGCTGCACCTGGACATCATCGTTGACCGCATGAAGCGTGAGTTCAAGGTAGAAGCCAACATTGGCAAGCCCCAGGTGGCCTACCGCGAGCGCATTCGCAAGGCGGTGGACGTCGAGGGCAAGTTTGTTCGCCAGTCAGGCGGTCGTGGTCAGTATGGTCACGTCAAGATCAAGCTCGAGCCGCTGCCTCTGGACGAGGAAGATGGCGAGAACTTTATCTTTGAGAATCAGATCGTGGGCGGTGTGGTTCCCAAGGAATACATCCCGGCGGTTCAGCAGGGTATTGAAGAGCAGATGCAGAACGGCTGTTTGGCCGGCTATCCGCTGCTGCGCATCAAGGCCATCCTGTATGACGGTTCGTTCCACGAAGTCGACTCCAATGAGATGGCGTTCAAGGTAGCGGGCTCCATGGCCATGAAGAAAGGCGCACTGGAAGCCGACCCGGCAATCCTCGAGCCGATCATGAAGGTCGAGTGCGTTACCCCCGAAGAATACATGGGTGACGTGGTTGGTGACCTTAACCGTCGTCGGGGCGTTGTCCTGGGTATGGATGAAGGTCCTGCAGGCAAGGTCATCCGTGCCGAGGTTCCGTTGTCGGAGATGTTCGGTTACGCCACAGATCTGCGTTCAGCAACGCAGGGCAGGGCGTCTTACGCAATGGAGTTTGCCGGTTATTCCGAAGCTCCCTCGAACATTGCCGAAGCGATCATTAAAAAGGGTTGATCCCCAGGACTTGAGAAACAGGAAGAGGTATAACCGTGTCTAAAGCAAAATTTGAACGTAACAAACCGCACCTGAACGTGGGCACCATTGGTCACGTTGACCATGGCAAGACCACGCTCACGGCGGCACTGACTCGCGTATGTCACGAAGTGTGGGGTACTGGTTCTGCAAGCGCATTCGACTCGATCGATAACGCACCGGAAGAGAAAGCGCGTGGTATCACCATCGCGACCTCTCACGTTGAGTATGATTCCCCGAACCGTCACTACGCGCACGTAGACTGCCCGGGCCACGCTGACTATGTGAAGAACATGATCACGGGTGCGGCGCAGATGGACGGTGCGATCCTGGTTTGCTCCGCGGCTGACGGCCCCATGCCGCAGACTCGCGAGCACATCCTGCTGTCCCGCCAGGTAGGTGTTCCCTACATTGTCGTGTTCCTGAACAAGGCCGACATGGTAGACGACGAGGAGCTGCTGGAGCTGGTCGAGATGGAGGTTCGCGAACTGCTGAGCCAGTACGACTTCCCGGGCGACGACACGCCGATCATCACTGGCTCCGCGCTGATGGCGCTGGAAGGCAAGGATGACAACGAGATGGGTACTACCGCGGTACAGAAGCTGGTAGAAGCCCTGGACGACTACCTGCCGGAGCCGGAGCGTGCCATCGATCAGCCGTTCCTGATGCCGATCGAGGACGTCTTCTCCATCTCTGGTCGTGGTACGGTTGTGACGGGACGTGTAGAGCGCGGCATCGTCAAGACCGGCGACGAAGTGGAAATTATCGGTATCAAGGACACCGTCAAGACCGTTGTTACCGGTGTTGAGATGTTCCGCAAGCTGCTCGACGAAGGCCGTGCCGGTGAGAACATCGGTGCGCTGCTGCGTGGCACCAAGCGTGACGACGTAGAGCGTGGCCAGGTACTGGCGGTACCGGGTTCGATCACTCCGCACACCAAGTTCGAGTGCGAAGTGTACGTACTGAGCAAGGACGAGGGCGGTCGTCATACCCCGTTCTTCAAGGGCTACCGTCCGCAGTTCTACTTCCGGACCACTGACGTGACTGGCTCTTGCGAGCTGCCGGAAGGTGTTGAAATGGTAATGCCGGGTGACAACGTGAAAATGTCTGTTACCCTGATCGCTCCGATCGCCATGGAAGATGGCCTGCGCTTCGCGATTCGCGAAGGCGGCCGTACCGTTGGTGCCGGCGTGGTTTCCAAGATCATCGAGTAACAGCTCCGGTGATCCGGAAAAGGGGCTGCTGCGCAGCCCCTTTTTCTGTTCCGCAAGTACGCGTGCTCGGCAATGTTTGGCAGATCTATAGCTGCTTGACACTGCTGGGTATTATGCATACAATGCGGCTCCTTTTTTTGAAGGTCGGCTAACAGTAGCTGTTACTAGTGGAGTTTGGTGCATCATGCAAAGCCAAAAGATTCGAATCCGGTTGAAGGCGTTTGATTATCGCCTTATCGACCAGTCCACGCAGGAGATCGTCGATACCGCCAAGCGGACCGGCGCCCAGGTGCGTGGACCTATCCCTCTGCCGACGCGGAAGGAAAAGTACACCATCCTGATCTCTCCGCACGTCAACAAGGACGCGCGCGATCAGTATGAAATTCGCACACATAAGCGTTTGCTTGACATTGTTGAGCCGACGGAAAAGACAGTAGATGCTTTGATGAAGCTGGATCTGGCAGCAGGTGTAGACGTTCAGATCAGCCTCGGCTAATACCAGCCTGGTATTGGTCAGTGTAACTGTCCTAAGGCCATAGAGGGTGCGAGCCCCGTACACTATAGAGGTGAAACATGGCAATTGGTGTAGTCGGTCGTAAGGCCGGAATGACCCGTATTTTTACGGAAGACGGGCAAGCAGTGCCCGTAACGGTAATTGAGGTTGAATCCAACCGCATTACCCAACTGAAAACCCTCGAAAGCGATGGCTATCGTGCCGTTCAGGTAACTGTTGGCAACCGTCGCCCCTCCCGGGTATCCAAGGCCCAGTCCGGTCACTACGCGAAGGCGGGTGTCGAGGCTGGTCGTGGTCTGTGGGAGTTCCGTCTTGCCGATGACGAAGGCGACGAACTCCAGGCCGGTGGCGAGATCACCGTCTCCGTCTTTGAAGATGGCCAGACCGTGGATGCCACAGCCCACTCCAAGGGTAAGGGTTTCCAGGGTGGCGTGAAGCGCTGGAACTTCTCCATGCAGGACGCCACTCACGGTAACTCCCTGTCCCACCGTGCTCCGGGTTCCATTGGTCAGAACCAGACCCCGGGTAAGGTATTCAAGGGCAAGAAGATGGCCGGTCAGATGGGCAACAAGCAGGTAACCACCCAGAATCTGGAAGTGGTTCGTGTTGATGCCGAGCGCAATCTGCTGCTGGTCCGCGGCGCTGTTCCCGGTGCTACCGGTGGCAACGTGATCATCAAGCCTGCAGTTAAAGCCTGAGGAGCGGTGCGATGGAATTGACAATTACAGGTAGCGGTCAGGGAATTTCGGTTTCCGATGCCGCGTTCGCCAAAGAATTCAACGAGTCGTTGGTTCACCAGGTCGTCACCGCCTACATGGCTGGTGGCCGTCAGGGTACCAAGGCTCAGAAAACCCGTTCTGAAGTCAGCGGCGGTGGCAAGAAGCCGTGGCGTCAGAAGGGTACGGGCCGCGCCCGTGCCGGCACCATCCGTAGCCCGATCTGGCGCTCCGGTGGCGTAACCTTCGCCGCCAAGCCCCGTGGCTTCGAGCAGAAGGTGAACCGGAAGATGTACCGCGCGGCAATGCAGTCCATTTTTTCCGAGCTGGTTCGTCAGGAGCGTCTGGTCCTGGTTGACGACATTAATGTCGACACCCCGAAGACCAAGGCATTCAACGAAAAGCTGAAGGGTCTGGGCGTCAGCAATGCCCTGATTCTTGCCGAGAATGTAGAGCAGAACCTTCATCTGGCGTCCCGCAATATTCCGCACATCGACGTGCGCGACGTTGCAGGCCTTGATCCGGTAAGCCTGGTTGCCTTTGAGAAGGTTGTGGTTACCGTTCCGGCTCTTAAGAAGATCGAGGAGATGCTGGGATGAATCAGGAACGTATCTACAAGGTTCTTCTGGGACCTCACGTATCAGAAAAGACGTCTCTGGCTGCCGAGAGCAACCACGTTGTCTTCCGGGTCGCCCCGGACGCAAGCAAACCGGAGATCAAGAAAGCCGTTGAACAGCTGTTCAACGTCACCGTCGAAGGTGTTCAGGTTCTGAACCGTAAGGGTAAGCTCAAGCGTACCGTTCGCGGCTTCGGCAAGCGTTCTGACATTCGTAAGGCTTATGTGAAGCTTGCGGAAGGTCAGGACATCGATTTTCTGGATGTGGAATAAGGTAAAGGGGTCGTAATATGCCGATCGTCAAAACCAAACCAACATCTGCCGGACGCCGTCACGTTGTAAAGCTTTACAACCCGGACCTCCACAAGGGGCGCCCTTACGAGCCGTTGGTAGAGTCGAAGAGCAAATCGGGTGGTCGTAACCATTTTGGTCGTATCACTACCCGTCACGTTGGTGGTGGCCACAAGCAGCACTACCGCATTATTGATTTCAAGCGGACCAAAGATGGTATCCCGGCGGTTATCGAGCGCCTGGAATACGATCCGAACCGCTCTGCGCACATCGCACTGCTGAAGTATGCTGATGGTGAGCGTCGCTACATTATCGCTCCCAAGGGCGTGCGGATCGGTGACCCTGTTCGCTCCGGTATCGACGCACCGATCAAGGTGGGCTCCACGCTGCCGCTCCGGAACATTCCGGTCGGTTCCGTGATCCACTGCGTCGAACTCAAGCCTGGCAAAGGTGCCCAGCTGGCTCGCTCCGCGGGCGCATCCGTACAGCTGGTTGCAAGGGAGGGGGCATATGCCACCATCCGCCTGCGTTCAGGTGAAATGCGTAAGGTGCTTGTAGAGTGCCGTGCAACGCTGGGTGAAGTATCCAACAGCGAGCACACTCTCAAGCAGCTTGGTAAAGCGGGTGCATCACGTTGGCGCGGCAAAAGGCCAACAGTACGTGGTGTTGCTATGAACCCAGTTGACCACCCACATGGTGGTGGTGAAGGGCGTACCTCTGGCGGGCGTCACCCGGTTACTCCGTGGGGTGTTCCGACCAAAGGGCATAAGACTCGTAAGAACAAGCGTACTGACAAGATGATAGTACGTCGTCGTTCGGCCAAGTAAAACGACTACATAGAGGTAATTGCTGTGCCACGTTCTTTGAAGAAAGGTCCTTTTATAGACCTGCATCTGATGAAGAAGGTCGAAACAGCTCTGGAAGCGAACGACAAGCGGCCGATCAAGACCTGGTCCCGTCGTTCCACGATCTTTCCGGAGTTCGTTGGTTTGACCATTGCAGTCCACAACGGCAAGCAACACGTGCCCGTCTATGTGACCGAAGATATGGTTGGTCACAAGCTGGGCGAGTTCGCGGCAACGCGTTCTTACCGTGGTCATGCAGCCGACAAGAAAGCTAAACGCTGATTGTGAGGGGAAACGAAATGGAAGTAGCAGCCAAGTACAAGGGCGCTCGCCTCTCTGCTCAGAAAGCACGTCTTGTCGCTGACCAGGTACGTGGGAAGGCAGTTGAGGACGCCCTTAACATTCTGACTTTCAGCCCGAAGAAGGCATCGGTGATCATCAAGAAAGCTCTTGAGTCCGCCATTGCCAACGCTGAGCATAACGAAGGTCTGGACGTAGATGATCTGCGGGTTTCCACCGTCATGGTGGATGAAGGTCCGACGCTCAAGCGGATCAAGGCTCGAGCCAAGGGGCGCGCTGACCGCATTTTGAAGCGCACCTGTCATATCACCGTCAAGGTCGCCGACAAGTAGGAGATGCTCAGATGGGTCATAAAGTAAATCCGACCGGCATGCGCCTGGGAGTTGTCAAAGAGCACAACTCCGTCTGGTATGCCGAGAAGAAGGACTATGCAAAAAAACTGCTGAATGACATCCAGGTCCGTACGTTCCTGGAAAAGCGCCTGGCCAAGGCGTCAGTCAGCAAGATTGTGATCGAGCGCCCTGCTCAGAACGCCCGTATCACGATCCACACCGCCCGCCCCGGTATTGTTATCGGCAAGAAGGGTGAAGATGTTGACCGTCTGCGTCGCGAAGTCGGCGAACTGATGGGAGTGCCTGTGCACATCAACATCGAAGAAGTCCGCAAGCCGGATCTGGATGCCAAGCTGGTAGCGCAAAACGTTGCCGGTCAGCTCGAGCGTCGTGTGATGTTCCGTCGTGCCATGAAGCGCGCGGTTCAGAATGCCATGCGTCAGGGCGCCAAGGGCATCAAGATCCAGGTTGGTGGTCGTCTCGGGGGCGCCGAAATTGCCCGTTCCGAGTGGTACCGTGAAGGTCGCGTTCCGTTGCACACATTGCGTGCAGACATTGATTACGCCACCTACGAAGCGAAAACCACCTACGGCATCATCGGCGTAAAGGTATGGATCTTCAAGGGTGAGATTCTTGGTGGCATGGACGAGGTCCGCGCTGACAAGAATGCCTCTCGCAAGAAAGGTTCCAAGTAAAGGGGCACTCGTATGCTGCAGCCAAAACGCACCAAATTCCGAAAGGTAATGAAAGGCCGTAACACCGGTCTTGCTCATCGCGCCAATAAAGTGAGCTTCGGTGAATACGGATTGAAAGCGACAACCCGTGGGCGTATAACAGCACGCCAGATAGAAGCGGCCCGTCGGACCATGACGCGTCGTATCAAGCGGGGTGGAAAGATCTGGATCCGGGTGTTCCCGGACAAGCCGATCTCCAGCAAACCGCTTGAAGTTCGTATGGGTAAAGGTAAGGGTTCTGTCGAGTACTGGGTAGCGGAGATCCAGCCAGGTCGTATGCTCTACGAAATGGAAGGGGTCCCGGAAGACGTGGCGCGTGATGCGTTCACTCTTGCCGCTGCCAAGCTGCCCGTTCAGACAACCTTTGTAACGAGGACGGTGATGTGATGAAAGCAACAGAGCTGCGTGAGAAATCAGTCGAAGAGCTGAATAAAGAGCTGATCGACCTCCTGAAGGAGCAGTTCAACCTGCGTATGCGCAAGGCGACAGGTCAGCTGAATCAGAGTCACCTTCTCGGCAAGGTGAAGCGCGACATCGCACGCGTGAAAACAGTATTGAACGAAAAGGCAGGACAGTAACATGACTGAAGCTACCAAAACTGCCAGAACTCAAACCGGCAAGGTCGTGAGCAACAAGATGGAAAAGTCCATCGTTGTTCTGGTGGAGCGTCAGGTGAAGCACCCGCTTTATGGCAAGTACGTAAAGCGCTCCACCAAGATTCAGGCTCATGACGAACAGAACGAGTGCAATATCGGTGATCTGGTAACGATCCAGGAAACCCGCCCAGTCTCTAAAAACAAGAGTTGGGCTCTGGTTGAAGTCACCGAGCGCGCTTCCAAGGTGTAACTCGCCCGGACGGTGAGTCTTGTCGAAACTGCAATAGTGGTTTCTGCTGGAGAATAACCATGATTCAGACTCAAACAATGCTTGAAGTCGCGGACAACAGTGGTGCGCGCCAAGTGCAGTGCATCAAGGTCCTGGGCGGTTCACACCGGCGTTACGCCAGGGTGGGGGATATCATCAAGGTGACCGTCAAGGAAGCCATCCCCCGCGGCAAGGTGAAGAAGGGCCAGGTCCTCAATGCTGTTGTCGTGCGTACCCGTAAGGGTGTGCGTCGTCCGGACGGGTCACTGATCCGCTTTGACGGCAACGCGGCAGTACTTCTTAACAACCAGGACGCGCCCATCGGTACCCGTATCTTCGGGCCGGTAACACGCGAACTGCGTAACGAGAAGTTTATGAAAATTATCTCACTGGCACCCGAAGTACTGTAAGGACTAGAGGCCGGTTATGAAAAAGATCAAACGAGATGACGAAGTCATCGTGACCACGGGTAAAGACAAGGGTAAGCGCGGCAAGGTCCTGAAGGTTCAGGACGACGGTCGCCTGGTGGTTTCTGGCATCAACATGATGAAGAAACACACCAAGCCGAACCCCATGGTGGGTACCCCGGGTGGCATCGTCGAGAAAGAAGCGCCTATTCAGGCTTCCAACGTGGCTATTTTTAATCCGCAGACCGGCAAGGCCGATCGCGTAGGCTTCCAGATCAAGGAAGACGGCGCCAAAGTGCGGATCTTCAAGTCCACGAATGAAGCTGTCGATAACCAGTAAGGGTGGTGGTTACGATGCTTAACATGAAAGAGCAATACGGTAAGGAAGTGATACCGGCTCTGCAGAAAGAGTTCAGCTACAAGAACGTCATGCAGATTCCGCGTATCGAAAAGATCACCCTGAACATGGGTGTTGGCGAAGCGGTTGGTGACAAGAAGCTGATCGAGAACGCCGTTGCAGATCTTGAGCGTCTGGCAGGCCAGAAGCCTGTTGTGACCAAGGCACGGAAATCCGTTGCTGGCTTCAAGATCCGTGAAGGTTGGCCCATTGGTTGTAAAGTGACTCTGCGTGGTGAGCGCATGTGGGACTTCTTTGATCGCCTGGTTCACATCGCGATTCCTCGCGTTCGTGACTTCCGCGGTCTCAATCCGAAGTCCTTCGATGGTCGTGGAAACTACAGCATGGGTGTGCGTGAGCAGATCATCTTCCCGGAAATCGACTACGACAAGGCCGACAAGATCCGGGGCCTGGATATCACCATCACCACCACCGCTGGAACCGATGATGAAGGCCGCGAACTGCTGAAAGCCTTTGGCTTTCCGTTCAAGAGATAAGGAACGAGTGACATGGCAAAGGTTTCCATGAAGAACCGTGAGCTGAAGCGCGAAAAGACGGTACAGAAGTACGCCGCCAAACGCGCCGAGCTCAAGGCGATTATCAAGAACCCGAATACCAGCGATGAAGAACGTTGGGACGCACAGATGAAGCTGCAACAGCTTCCTCGCGATGCCAGCCCCTCACGTCTTCGCAATCGTTGCCAGGTTACTGGTCGTCCTCACGGCGTCCTGCGCAAGTTCGAGCTTTCACGGATCAAACTCCGTGAGCACGGCATGCGTGGCGATGTCCCGGGCCTGACCAAGTCTAGCTGGTAAGGGTCACTGCGACTAATCGCGGTGATCGTTGGTAAGCGGTGCGGCGCGCCGCTGCACAACTAAAAAGATCAGGAGACTCATACCAATGAGTATGCAAGATACGCTTGCGGATATGTTGACTCGTATTCGTAATGCACAGATGGCACAGAAGGCCGACGTGGCCATGCCGTCTTCCAAAATGAAGGCCTCAGTAGCCCAGGTCCTGAAGGACGAAGGCTATGTGGAGGATTTTTCCGTCTCAGCTGACGCCAAGCCGGAACTGACCATTACCCTCAGATATTTCGGCGGCAAGCCGGTTATCGAGGAGATTCAGCGTGTCAGCCGCCCAAGTCTGCGGCAGTACAACGGCGCTGGTTCCCTGCCCAAAGTTGCAGGTGGTCTTGGGGTCGCTATCGTGTCTACGTCCAAGGGCGTTATGACCGACCGCGCTGCACGTGCTGCCGGCGTGGGTGGCGAAGTCATCTGCACCGTATTTTAGGAGAAAGACATGTCCAGGGTTGCCAATAATCCTGTCGTGCTGCCTTCCGGTGTTGAGGTTAAGCTGAACGGACAGGACATTAACGTAAAGGGCTCCAAGGGAGCGCTTGATTTCACCATTCACCAGGCGGTGGAAGTTACCCAGGAAGACAATATCCTGCGGTTTGCTCCCCGTGATGGTGCCAAACAGTCCCGCGCTCTTGCTGGCACGACCCGTGCGCTGGTTAACAACATGGTCACCGGTGTGTCCAACGGGTTCGAGCGCAAGCTCAACCTGACCGGCGTCGGTTACCGGGCGCAGGCTCAGGGCAAGAAACTCAACCTGACACTGGGTTTCTCACACCCGGTTGAGTATGAGCTGCCCGAGGGGGTCACCGCTGAAACGCCGTCCAATACAGAGGTTGTTATCCGCGGGATCGACAAGCAACAGGTTGGCCAGGTCGCTGCTGAAGTCCGCGCGTTCCGTCCGCCCGAGCCTTACAAGGGCAAAGGTGTGCGTTACTCGGATGAGCAGGTCAGACGCAAAGAAGCCAAGAAGAAATAAGGCGGGACTATGAGCGCGAATACTGAAAGATTGCGTCGCGCACGCAAGGTGCGCATGAAAATCCGTAAGCTGGGCACTGACCGCCTCTGTGTACACCGTACACCGCGGCATATGTATGCCCAGGTCACCACCGCAGATGGCAGCAAGGTAATTGCTTCTGCCTCGACGCTGGACAAAGATCTGCGTCAGGGTGCTACGGGTAATGTGGATGCAGCCACCAAGGTGGGCCAGCTGATTGCTGAGCGCGCCAAGGCTGCTGGTGTCGAAAAGGTCGCTTTTGACCGGTCCGGTTACCGTTACCATGGTCGCGTCCAGGCCCTGGCCGACGCCGCCCGTGAAGCTGGCTTGCAATTCTAAGAGGTGGAGAAGATGAGCGTTAACGAACAGAAGGCGCCTGAGCTCCAGGAAAAGCTGGTTCAGGTTAACCGCGTAGCCAAGGTGGTTAAGGGCGGTCGTATCTTTGCCTTCACTGCACTGACTGTAGTGGGTGATGGCAAGGGCCGTGTAGGCTTCGGTCGTGGCAAGGCCCGGGAAGTCCCGGTTGCCATCCAGAAGGCCATGGAAGCTGCGCGCAAAAATATGGTGGACGTTGCTCTCGACGGCAACACCCTGCAGTATCCGGTACGGGCACAGCATGGCGGCTCCAAGGTCTACATGCAGCCGGCTTCCGAAGGTACCGGTATCATCGCCGGTGGTGCGATGCGTGCGGTAATGGAAGTGGCAGGTGTTCAGAACGTACTGTCCAAGTGCTACGGGTCTACCAACCCGGTGAACGTGGTACGTTCCACCATCAAGGGTCTCCAGGCCATGAATGCGCCTGAAGATGTTGCAGCCAAGCGCGGCAAGACCGTGGAAGATATTCTGGGTTGAAGTCATGGCGAACAAGACAATCAAAGTAACACTGACCCGCAGCCCGATAAGCTGTCAGCCCAAGCACAAACTGTGTGTCAAGGGTCTGGGTCTTCGTAAAATCGGTCATACCGTGGAAGTGGAAGATACACCGTCCATCCGTGGCATGATCAACCGGGTGAATTACCTGGTACGGGTCGAGGAGAACTAGGATGCGTCTGAACGAACTTAGTCCGGAACCGGGTTCACGCCCGTCCGCCAAGCGCGTCGGTCGTGGTATCGGTAGTGGCCTGGGCAAGACCGGTGGTCGTGGCCACAAGGGTCTGAAGGCCCGCTCCGGCGGCTCCGTCTCTCCGGGGTTCGAGGGTGGTCAGCAGCCGCTGGCCCGTCGTCTGCCGAAGTTTGGCTTCACCTCCCGCCAGCAGCGTTATGTCGCGGAAATCCGGCTTAATGAGCTGGCCAAGGTCGACGGCGATGTTGCCGACCTGGAAGCCCTGAAGAAAGCTGACGTGATCCGTGAGGAAATCCGCGTGGCACGTGTCATCCTGTCCGGGGAATTGTCCCGTCCGGTGACTGTCAAGGGTTTGAAGGTGACCAAGGGCGCTCGTGAGGCAATCACTGCCGCGGGTGGCAAAGTCGAAGAATAAGGCGAGTCGAGGACTGCATGGCCAAGACATCATCAACGCCTGCGGGTGCGGGTAAGGGACTGGGAGAGCTGCGTTCGCGGCTCTGGTTTGTGGTCCTGGCGCTGCTGATCTATCGGATCGGCGCGCATATTCCGGTCCCGGGTATCAATCCGGATCGCCTGGCGGCACTGTTTGATCAGAATCAGGGCACCATCCTGAGTATGTTCAACATGTTCTCCGGTGGTGCGCTTGAGCGGATGAGTATCTTCGCCCTTGGCATCATGCCTTACATCTCGGCGTCCATCATCATGCAATTGATGACGGCGGTGAGCCCCAAGCTTGAGCAACTCAAGAAAGAGGGGGAGTCCGGTCGCCGCAAGATCAGCCAGTACACGCGCTACGGCACTGTGGTGCTGGCCCTGGTTCAGGGTATGGGCATCTCGATGGGACTGGCGTCCCAGGGTGTAACCTTCAACGACAGCTTCAGCTTCCACTTCGTGGCCGTTGTCTCCTTTGTGAGCGGCGCGGTATTCATGATGTGGCTGGGTGAGCAGATCACCGAGCGGGGCATTGGCAACGGGATTTCCCTGCTGATCTTCGCCGGTATCGTTGCTGGCCTGCCCGGCGCGATCGGGCAGACTCTGGAGCAGGCCCGCAGTGGCGAGATGAGCCTTCTGATCGTGCTCGGTATTGGTGTTCTTGCGGTCGCAGTAGTTGGCTTCGTGGTCTTCATGGAGCGGGGCCAGCGACGGCTGACCATCAATTATGCCAAGCGGCAACAGGGTCGCCGGGTGTTTGCCCAGCAGTCCAGTCATTTGCCTTTGAAGGTGAACATGGCGGGTGTTATTCCGCCCATCTTCGCCTCGTCGATCCTGCTGTTCCCGGCGTCCATCGGGCAGTGGTTTGGCCAGGGTGAAGGCATGGAATGGCTGGGCTCACTGTCTCAGGCGCTGGCGCCCAGCCAGCCGCTGTACATCATCCTGTTTGCGGCAGCAGTGGTATTCTTCTGCTTCTTCTATACGGCGCTGATGTATAATCCGAAAGAAGTGGCTGACAACCTGAAGCGTTCCGGAGCCTTTATTCCGGGCATTCGCCCGGGTGAACAGACCGCCAAGTATATTGATGGTGTTCTCACCCGTCTGACGCTCTTCGGTGCGATGTATATTGCAGCGGTATCCCTGTTTCCCCAGCTGTTGATGGTGGCAGGTAATGTTCCGTTCTATCTGGGCGGTACGTCGCTGCTGATCGTGGTAGTCGTGGTAATGGATTTCATGGCCCAGGTGCAATCTCACCTGATGTCCCATCAGTACGAATCACTGATGAAGAAGTCCAACCTCAAGGGCTATGGCCGGGGCTGATTTTTCAGCCCCCATAGAAATCTGGAGTCGACAATGAAAGTACGCGCTTCGGTAAAGAAAATTTGCCGTAACTGCAAAGTAATTCGTCGCAATGGCTCGGTTCGGGTCATCTGCACGGAGCCTCGTCACAAGCAGCGCCAGGGCTGATTCCCAGGGAATCGGTTCGGGTCGCGCGCAGGGCTTGACTGATAGCGCTTGACTCCGTAAGGGGTCAAGCGCTATTATTTCGCGCCCGTTTTGTGGCGGAAAATTCACACAGCAAAGCTTTGAACGCGGAGTAATCTGAATGGCACGTATAGCCGGTGTCAATATACCCGATAACAAACATGCTGCTATCTCGCTGACCTACATCTTCGGTGTTGGCAAGACAGCAGCCCAGAAGCTTTGTGATGCAGCCGGTGTCCAGCAGGACGCCAAGATCAAGGACCTGTCCGACGATCAAGTGGAGTCACTTCGTACTGAAGTGGGCAAGCTGACCGTTGAAGGTGATCTGCGTCGCGAAGTTCAGATGAACATCAAGCGTTTGAAGGATCTCGGTTGTCACCGTGGTCTGCGCCATCGTCACGGCCTTCCGGTTCGTGGCCAGCGCACCAAGACCAACGCGCGCACCCGTAAAGGTCCTCGCAAACCTATTCGAAAGTAAACAGGTAGGCAAACATGGCAAAGCCAGGTACACGTACCCGTAAAAAGGTGAAAAAGACGGTTGTTGATGGCGTCGCGCATATCCACGCGTCCTTCAACAACACGATCGTGACCATTTCCGACCGCCAGGGCAACGTCCTGTCCTGGGCCACGTCCGGTGGTTCCGGTTTCCGTGGGTCACGCAAGAGCACACCTTTTGCTGCGCAGGTAGCAGCTGAAAGAGCCGGTAATGCGGCTGCTGAATACGGCCTTAAAAACCTGGACGTAGAGGTTAAGGGTCCCGGGCCCGGACGTGAATCCGCTGTACGCGCACTCAATGGGTGCGGATACAAGATTACGAACATTACTGATGTGACGCCGATTCCCCATAACGGCTGTCGTCCGCCCAAGAAGCGCCGCGTTTAAAGGAGACAGTTAGATATGGCACGTTACATAGGTCCGAAATGTAAGCTGTCTCGCCGTGAGGGGACAGATCTTTTCCTGAAAAGTGGTGTTCGCGCACTGGATTCAAAGTGCAACATGGAACAGCCACCGGGCATGCACGGCGCGCGCCGTGGCCGTCTGTCCGAATATGGCGTACAGCTCCGCGAGAAACAGAAAGTCCGTCGTATTTACGGCATACTTGAGAAGCAGTTCCGCAATTACTACAAGGAAGCGGCCCGACTGAAGGGCGCGACCGGCGAGAACCTGCTGCAACTGCTGGAAACCCGTCTCGACAACGTGGTTTACCGGATGGGCTTTGGCTCCACGCGAGCAGAATGCCGTCAGCTGGTATCCCACAAGGCGGTTCTGGTAAACGACAAGCCGGTGAACATTCCGTCCTACCAGGTTCGTGCTGGTGACGTGGTGAGCATCCGTGAAAAAGCCAAGAATCAGCTGCGTGTAAGAGGCGCTCTGGAGCTTGCTGCAAGTCGTGCCCCGGTAGAATGGGTCGAGGTTGACGCCAACAAGATGACCGGCACCTTCAAGACGGTACCAGAGCGTACCGAATTGTCGTCGGACATCAACGAGAACCTCATCGTCGAGCTTTACTCCAAGTAAAGTCCATTAGCAACGAGAGCAGATAGGGGCGTCTATGCAGCGTTCAGTACATGAGTTATTGACACCTCGTACCATTGACGTGAAGGAGCTGAGCAGCACTCGCGCCAAGGTGACCCTGGAGCCGCTCGAGCGCGGCTTTGGTCATACCCTGGGCAGTGCGCTGCGCCGTATCCTTTTGTCCTCAATGCCTGGCTGTGCCATCACCGAGGCACAGATCGACGGTGTGCTGCACGAGTACAGCGCCATTGAGGGTGTCCAGGAGGACGTCATTGAGATTCTTCTGAACCTCAAGGGCGTTGCCGTGAAGATGGGCGGGCGTGACGAAGCTGAGGTCTCTCTCAGCAAGAAAGGCCCGGGTGTCGTGACCGCCGGCGATATCGCGCTGGATCATGATGTTGAAGTGACCAATCCGGATCATGTGATCTGTCACCTGAGCGAGAAGGGTGAAGTGAGCATGCGTCTGAAGGTGGTGCGGGGTCGTGGTTATGAGCCCGCCGACCAGCGTGGTCTGGATGAAGACGAGACCCGTGCGATTGGTCGCCTGCAGCTGGACGCTACCTTCAGCCCGGTACGTCGTGTCGCCTACGGGGTTGAAAGTGCCCGTGTAGAGCAACGTACCGACCTGGACAAGCTGGTTATTGACCTGGAGACCAATGGCACCATCGATCCGGAAGAAGCGATTCGCCGGGCCGCTACCATTCTTCAGCAACAGCTGGCCGTCTTTGTCGACTTCGATCACGAAAAAGAGCCGGAGAACGTAGAGGAAGAGGAAGAAATCGATCCTATTTTGCTGCGCCCGGTTGATGATCTGGAGCTGACGGTCCGTTCAGCGAACTGCCTCAAAGCAGAAAACATTTACTACATCGGCGATCTTATCCAGCGGACAGAAGTAGAGCTGCTGAAGACGCCTAACCTGGGCAAAAAGTCGCTTACCGAGATCAAGGACGTACTGGCCTCCCGTGGCCTGTCCCTGGGTATGCGTCTTGACAACTGGCCACCGGCAAGCCTTCGTGGCGATGACCGGGTTCTGGGCGGTTGATCGCCGATTAGTTCGAGTTAAGGAATAAGAGCAATGCGTCATCGTAAGAGTGGTCGTAAGTTCAGCAGGACCAGTGCGCATCGCAAGGCCATGTTTCGGAACATGACTGCGTCACTGGTTGGTCATGAGCTGATCAAAACAACCCTGCCCAAGGCGAAGGAACTTCGTCGGGTAGCGGAGCCGTTGATCACGCTCGCCAAGAATGATTCGGTTGCCAATCGTCGTCTGGCGTTTTCCCGTCTGCGCGACGATGCAGCAGTCGCCAAGCTCTTTGACGAGCTGGGCCCGCGTTACAGCGAGCGTCCGGGTGGCTATCTGCGCATCCTCAAGTGCGGCTTCCGTGCCGGCGATAACGCCCCCATGGCGTTCGTCGAGCTGGTGGGTCGTCCGGTGGATCTTGAAGCCGAAGAGATGGACGACGACGAGTAAGTTTTCTCGTCGAATCCGAAAAAAGCCGGGGGCCACAAGCTCCCGGCTTTTTTTTGTCTGCGCAAAAGAGGAGGCTCGGTCCGGCGAACGGGAAGGTTCGCCGTGGCCAGGCCCGGGTGCCTATCGGTTCGAGGACTCTTCCATAAACCGAAGCAGGGCGTCCTGATACTCTGGCAACATGAAGCTGCCGGCGTGGGGCATGTCGGTCCTGAGGAAGCGCTTGGGCTCCTCAGCGGCCTCGTAGAGGGCCAGGCCATGGTGGATCGGGATGATGCCGTCACGGACACTGTGTATGACCATGACGGGTACCGGGCTTATCTGGTCGATAATCTCCACGCCTTCGTACTGGTCGGTAACCGTCCAGCTCAGTGGTATCTGGAACGGCCATGTCAGCCAGAAACCATCCAGCTTTTCCCGGGCGATGGCGCGATAGCCGGAAAAGGTGCTGTCGGCGATAACGCCGGACAGTGGTGGTTGTTCGCCGCCGGGCACCCATTCACTCGCCAGGGTGATGGCCAGTGCACCTCCGAGGCTCTGGCCCAGCAGATACAGCGGAAGTTCCCCGGTAGCCTTCTCCCGGCCCAGCCAGCGGAGACCCGTCTCGGCATCGTGCAGGGCACCTTCCAGGTCCGGGGAGCCGGTGGACTGCCCGTATCCGCGGTAGTCAATCAGCAGCACATTGTAGCCGGCCTCCGGCAGCCAGGCGACGTTCAGGATATGGCTGCTGATATTCTGTGCGTTACCGTGAAGAAAATAGACATGACCAAGGGCGTCTCCCTTTGCCGGTAGCCACCAGGCGTGGAGGGTCTCGCCATCGGGCGTATCGATCCAGAGTTCATCATGATCCAGTTCCAGGCGGTCCGGTGTGACGTAGACCTGCCGGTCGGGGAAGAAGAACAGACTGGTGCAGCCACTGAGCAGCCCCAGCCCGAACAGTGTGATGATCAGAAGTAGGCGCGGAATCCGAGCTGCCATAGGGTTTCATACCGGTCGTAGTGATGTTTCCGCTCCAGCGAGGCTTTTACGCTGTAGTCGCGCCCCAGGTGCCAGGAGCCTTCCAGGTATAGCCGATCTTCTCGGTGCTGGTCGCTTACAATCCAGGCCTTGCTGCGCACCCCGGTCATCAGGCTGATCTGGTCGCCCTGGTGTAACAGCGACAGGTCAACCCCGGGGGCAATATCGTAACCCCGGCGCATGTGCTTGCTGATCTCCAGGTCGCCGGTGACTATGGCCAGAGCCCTGAGTCCGCTGCCAAGGCGCCAGGTGCCCCCGGCACCCCCTTCCAGGTAGGGGGTGAAGATCCGGTCGCCGTCGGGCATTTCCGAGCGCCGGCCGCCGAAACTCACCTGCCATGAGAGCGGTGTGAAAAACGCATCACGGGGCGTCAGGGAGCGAATACCGACGCCCACCAGCCGTTCCACCTGCACTTCCTGGTGATCGCTGTAGAGCCTTGTGTCCAGGCGCAGAAACTGCAGCTGGGCGCCGGGGCGGTAGCCAGCTGGCGGGTCCAGAAGATCGTGGTACGCGGGGCGCAATGACAGTTCGGTGTAGTGCCGGGCGCCCGTATAGCCGGCACCAACCCCGACCCGCATGGTGTCGTGGCCCTGATCATCCCGTACCTCGGGACGCTCCGGCGGGCCTATGCTGGGCTGATCATCCAGCTGGCTGCGGGCGACCAGCAGGTTGTGGGACAGGGGGGCGGCGAAATCCCTGGGCCAGTCTTCTGCCTGGGTCTGGTGGCGGACATAATCGTAGGTGGCGTCGAGTACGTTTGCCTTCGAGGATTCAGACAGCGACTGCACCTCGGCATCGTCCACCTGAACGTAACCGTTGGCGATGGCCGCGGACAGCTGGCGCTCGTGGCTGTCGAGGCTTTCCAGGGCATGCTCCACCTTGGTGGCAGAGGAAGGGCGATAGGTGACGTCTGCCACCAGGTTACGGTCCACGATCCAACGTATGGTGTCTGACGGGATGGCATGGGTGCTGACCTCGTCGAGCAGTTGGGTGCCGGGGCGGGCGACGTCGATCAGGGCCAGCAGGCGGTAGGCGCAGTTTTCGTCAAAGAAGTAGTAGTCGAAATTGCGGTTCCGTATCTCCCAGGTATGCGCCAGCATCTGGTCGACTTCGTCCTGGGTCAGGTTCAGCTCGTATTCCCACAGATCCCGGTTTTCAATGTCGGAATACACCTTCACCATTTCGTAGTAGGGCCGGACGGAGGTAATCCCGGGATAGCCGCCAACAATGCCCCGGTAAGCAAACAGGATCTCACTGTCGTGCTCCGCCGCATCCGCGGCATAGGAAATGGTGTTGGCCAGAAGCAGGTTGGTTTCGCCGTCTTCCTTTGGTGGATCCAGTCGCAGGAAGGTATGCCCGAACATGGACGATGGACTGTTCAGGTAGGAGGCGGCGAACACCATGGTGACGGCCCGGGTGTTGAGATCTCCTTTCCAGTCATTGAAATCGGTGCAGTTGACCGCCGGTTGCGGTAACTCCAGATGCGAGCGTATCCAGGCATCACGGGCCGGGAACTGGCACCGGGCATGGTCGTTGGGGTCACCGGTTACCGGTGCAGTGATGGCATCGATGGTGGCCTGCAGTTCAGCGCGGGGGTCGCTGTCGCCGTCTTCGGCGAGGAAAAAACTGGCGTCGTCCGCCTGACTGGTGTGCCCGGAACCGAGGGTGTCCGGATGGTAATGGCCCAGAGTGAGCCAGGCATCGGAAGCGGCGAGTTCTGCCAGTTTATCCGGTGTAGGGGTGGATGCGATAGTGCCTGTGGCGGCGGTCAACAGCAGCCCGAAGGTCAGGCCTGGTAGGGTCCGTGGTGGCATGGAAAGTCAGGTCTTGTGGCTGAAAGGCTGCAGTGCAGGCGGTGGATTCGGAATACTGATGACCCGCCCGGGAGGCGGGCCATCGGAGCGCATCAGCGGATTACGCGACGTACTTGCTCAGGCGCTCGTTTTTCTCGAGCAGTGTCACAATGGCGTCTACGGCCTGGTCCGAGGTGGTGTCGGCGTTCGGGAAGACAGACGCGAAGTTGTCCTGCAGCAGTCGGCTGAACTCGCCACGGTCGGCTTCGTCAACACCCAGCAGGACGGCCAGCGTCTCAAGGTTCTCGCCGGAACCGCGGGACATGTCGCGGGCCACCTTGTCGATGTTGCTGTCCATGTACATGGCCATGGACTGGACGGACTCATTGGTCTGGCAGCCCAGCGTGCCGGTGGTCATGCCGAAGGTCTGGTTACCGAAAATGCCATTGGTGGTGGCTGCCAGCACGTGGGGGGCAATGCCGGACTGTCCTTTCCAGACCATGGCACCGACGCCACATCCTGGCTGTGCGAAAGCCATGCTGGATGCGCCGAGAAGAATGGCACCTGCAATCAGTTTTTTCATGTTTTGCTCCTTGATTATCATTTTGCGTCGCTCATAACCGAATGGGCTCCCCTGGAGCCTGCATTCGTACGGTGCAGTCCGAAACCCTGACCGTTCCCGATCAGTATAGTCCAGACTGTTCAAACGCCAAGCTTGTTCATTGATATTTCGGCAGAAATCACGACCGTTTCTCAGCCGCCGAGATAGGCTGCCTGTACGTCAGGGTTGGCGAGCAGGTTGCTACCTGTGTCATGAAGTCTTATGCGTCCTGTCTCCAGAACATAACCGCGGTCGGCGAGCTGCAGTGCCTGATTGGCGTTCTGCTCAACCAGGAACACGGTGATTCCCTCTTCCCGCAATTGGCCGATGATCTCAAAGATCTGTTTGATTACCAGCGGGGCCAGACCCAGGGACGGTTCATCCAGGATCATCATTCGCGGCCTGCTCATCAGGGCCCGGCCGATGGCCAGCATCTGCTGTTCGCCACCGGACATGGTGCCGGCCCGTTGATGCTCCCGCTCCTTCAGGCGCGGGAACAGCTCGTAGACGTGCTCGATACCTTTCTGGTTATCCGTGCGTGAATTGAAGAAGCCCCCCATGAAGAGATTTTCTTCCACCGTCAGGCCGGAGAAGACGCGCCGGCCCTCGGGCACAATGGAAATGCCGGAGCGCATGATGTCGGCCGTGGGCAGGCGGGTGATATCCCGGCCCTCAAGCAGGACCCGACCGGAAGTCGCCTGGGGGTTGCCGCATACGGTCATCAGCAGTGTTGTCTTGCCGGCGCCATTGGCGCCAATCAGTGAGACGATCTCACCCTGTTTTACTTCGAGGGAGACGCCGTGTAGTGCCTCGATCTTGCCGTAGTGGGTATGAACATCTTCCAGTAACAGCATGGGTCAGGCTTCCCCCAGGTAAGCTTTGATAACGTCGTCGTTGTTGCGGATCTCGTCCGGCGTTCCTTGGGCCAGCGGACGGCCCTGGCTGATCACGTTGATGCGGTCGGAAATGCCCATGACCAGGCTCATGTCATGCTCGATCAGTAGCACGGAGACGTTGTAGTCTTCCTTGAGGCTGATGATCAGTTGGTCCAGCTCCCGGGTTTCCGCCGGGTTGAGGCCGGCGGCCGGCTCGTCCAGCATCAACAGGCGGGGCTCGGTGACCATGCAGCGGGCAATCTCCAGGCGCCGCTGCTGACCATAGGCCAGGTTGCCTGCCTCAAGGTTCGACTGCTGCATCAGTCCCACCCGCTCCAGCCAGTAAGCGGCGCGGTCCAGGGCTTTCTGTTCCCGGGCCCGGTAATCGGGGGTGGCAACCAGCCCCGACAGCAGGTTGGTGTTGAGATGCCGATGCTGGGCTACCATCAGGTTTTCCACCACCGTCATGCGGCCAAAAAGCCGCACGTGCTGGAAGGTGCGCACCAGACCCAACCTGGAGATCTTGTAGTCGGGTTTGTTCTGGATTTCCCGGCCCTCGAACAGGATTTTGCCGCCGGTTGGTCTGTAGAACCCGCTCATGCAATTGAAAACCGTGGTCTTGCCAGCGCCATTGGGGCCGATGATCGACACGATCTCATGTTCCTGTACGTCCAGCGATACCTGGTCCACTGCCAGTAGGCCGCCAAACCGCATCGACAGGTTCTGTACTTCCAACATGAATCAGGTCTCCGCCTTCAGTTTGATTTGCCGACGTCGCATGGGCAGCAGGCCCTGGGGCCGCCACACCATCATCAGCACCATGGCGGCGCCGAAGATCAGCATGCGGTATTCGGCAAATTCCCGTGCCAGTTCCGGCAGTATCGTGACCGCTATGGCGGCCAGGATGACTCCCATCTGTGAACCCATGCCACCCAGAACCACAATCGCCAGAATGATGGCCGACTCCAGGAAGACAAACGATTCCGGGCTGATAAAGCCCTGCTTGGAGGCAAACACGGTGCCGGCAAAACCGGCAAAGAAGGCACCAATAGTGAAAGCCGACAGCTTGACCCCGGTTCGGCTGAGGCCCAGTGAGCGGGCAGCGATCTCGTCTTCCCGCAGGGCTTCCCAGGAGCGGCCCACCGGCATGCGCATCAGCCGGCGAATGGCGAATGCGGTGATGATGGCCAGTACCAGTGCGATCAGGTACAGGAAGATAACCTTGTGCTCGCCGGCATAGGCGATGCCAAAGGTTTCGTGGAAAGAAGTGTTGCCTTCCTCTTTTACGCGGCGGCCGAATTCCATGCCGAACAGGGTCGGGTCGGGAATCCCGCCAATGCCGTTGGGCCCGCCGGTGACGCTGGTCCAGTTGTTCAGCAGGATGCGGATAATTTCGCCGAAGCCCAGGGTGACAATGGCCAGGTAGTCACCCCGCAGTCGCAGCACCGGGAACCCCAGTACCAGGCCGAACAGGGCGGCCATAAGGCCGCCAATGGGCAGGGCCATCCAGAAGGAAATGCCCCAGTAATTGGAGAGCAGGGCAAAGGTGTAGGCACCAACCGCGTAGAAGGCGACGTACCCCAGGTCCAGCAGGCCTGCCAGGCCCACCACCACGTTCAGCCCGAGGGCCAGCATGATGTAGATCAGCACCAGGGTGGCCAGATCCACCGAGCCCCGGGAGACAAAGAAGGGCCAGAACAATGCAATGGCAATCAGGACGCCCAGGCCGATGTTCTCCAGACGGACCCGTTTTTCCTGGGGCATGGGCTCTCGGTCTGCCATCGGGTTGAGTTCCGCCAGACCTCCGAGGCCACCCATGATCCGGTCACGGAACAATTGGAACAGGAACACGATAAACGCTGCCACGGCTACGGCTATCCAGGTAAAGGCGCTGGCCCCGTTAACCGTGATCTGTGTGCCCTCGGCAACAAGCTTGAAGCCAAGAATCGGCCACGCGATGATAAGCGTGATCACAGCACAAAAGAAGGCGTGTCGGAAATTGTGGGCGACCATCAAATCTTCTCCACTTCCGGTTTGCCCAGCAGCCCGGTGGGCTTGAACAGCAGGATCAGGATCAGCAGGCTGAAGGAAATCACGTCCTTGTACTCACCGCTGAGATAGCCAGAGGTCATGGCTTCCGCGATGCCCAGAATCAGTCCCCCCAACATGGCGCCCGGAATACTGCCAATGCCGCCGAGAACCGCTGCGGTAAAGGCTTTCAGGCCAGCGATGAAGCCGAACAGAGGGTCCACCGAGCCGTAGTACATGCCCAGCAGCAGGCCGGCGACAGCGGCCAGGGCGGCGCCAATCACAAAGGTGGCCGAGATGATGCGGTTGGTATCAATGCCCAGCAGGTTGGCCATGCCCAGGTCCTGGGATACGGCCCGGCAGGCGCGGCCGATGCGTGAGCGGGAGATAAACAGGGAGAGAGCGGTCATGCAAACGAAGGTGGTGACAAAGATGGTGATCTGTATCCAGGAAACGGACATCTGGAAGCTATCTTCTCCACCGAACCGGAAGCCACCTTCGATCAGGGCCGGAAAGCCGATGTTGCGGGAGCCCTGGGCCAGGTGTACGTAGTTCTGCAGGAAGATGGACATGCCGATTGCGGAAATCAGCGGAATCAGCCGATGCCGGCCCCGCACGGGGCGGTAGGCCACCCGTTCCACCGCCCAGCCCGTGGAGCTGGATACAATCACGGCGCAGATAAGCGCAATAAGGAGCACCAGCGGCACCCAGGCAATGCCGAGCGTGGCCAGGCCGGTAATGGCGATCAGCGCGGTGTACGCGCCAATCATGTAAATCTCGCCATGGGCGAAGTTGATCATGCCGATGATGCCATAGACCATGGTGTAGCCAATGGCGATCAGGGCATAGGTGCTGCCGATGGTCAGCCCGTTGATCAGCTGCTGACAGAAATAAAGCAGGTCTTGCATGGAAGGAACTCTCCGCCAACCTGACCGCAGGTGTCCGTCCCCCGGGCCTGGTCGGCCCGGGGTGCGCCACTTCGGGTTAGGGATTACTGGTTGACGGGCGTCTTGCTGCCGTCAGCGTGCCATTCGTAAACCACAAACTCGAAGGATTCCATGTCACCCTTGTCGTCGTATCTGACGGTACCGATGGGCGTCTCGAAGGATCCTTCGCGCAGGGCGTCGGCTACCTCGAAGGGATCTGTGGAGCCGGCCTGCTCTATGCCCTCGGCGATCAGCTGCACGGCGGTATAGGAGGTCAGCACGAACGGCCCCGAGGGGTCCTCACCTGCCTCTTCGAACGCCTGTACCAGTTCCTGGTTTTCTTCCTTCTCGTCAAAGCTGGGCGGCAGGGTCACCAAAAGGCCTTCAGCGGCATCGCCGGCGATGGTGTTGATGTCCTTGTTGCCGACGCCTTCAGGGCCCATGAAGGTGGCGTCCAGCTCCGCCTGTTGTGCCTGGCGCAGGATCAGCCCGAGTTCCGGGTGGTAGCCGCCGTAATAGACATAGTCGACATCGGCCTGCCTGAGTTTGGTGACCAGGGAGGAAAAGTCCTTGGCACCGGCGGTAATGCCTTCGAACATCACCACGTTGACGCCGGCCTCTTCAAGGGTATCGCGAACCTCGGTGGCGATGCCTTCCCCGTACTGTTGTTTGTCGTGAACCACGGCCACCCGCTTCGGGTCGAGGGAAATCAGGTGGTTGGCGGCGGCCGGGCCCTGCATGCTGTCCAGCCCGATGGTGCGGAATACCAGTTCGTAGCCGCGTTCGGTGATCGCCGGGCTGGTGGAGGCGGGGGTAATCATGAGTATGCCCTCGTCCTCATAAATGTCGGACGCCGGCTGGGTCGAACTCGAGCACAGGTGGCCGACAACAAAGCTGACCCCTTCATTGATCATGTTGTTGGCGACACTGACGGCCTGTTTGGGGTCGCATACGTCGTCCATCTCGACGGCCTCAAGCATTTCGCCGTCGACACCACCATCGGCATTGATCTGCTTGATGGCCATGCGCGCGCCGGAAAATTGCATGTCGCCATACTGAGCGACGGGGCCTGTCACGGGGCCGGCAATGCCGATCTTGATTTCCGCCAGTACAGACGCGGGAAGAACGATCGCGGCGGAGATGCCGGTCGCCAGGGCTAGTTTGGTGAAATTCCTGATCATGTGAAGCTCCTGCCAGTTGTGATTTTTTTCTTGGTTGACAACGGATTAAACAAACACCACCTGATCTTCCCTGTCAAGGAAGTACGGGAACAGCCAGTCGGCCTGTTGCCGCCGCCGGTCACTGTTCACAGTTTCCTCTTTCGTCGCATCCCCTGCATCGTCACGATTCCGGATTATGTGACATTCTGAATCGTTTTTCGATGACTTTGGGCGAATGTTCACAGGCAATGATCGGGTGATGGCCGATATCACAGGGTCAAAGCAAAAGCCGCGCCATCATTTTCCTACCGGTCAGGTGTCGTCCTGTTGCGGGTCGTTTTCCTGCGGATAGACCAGGTCACGGAACGCCTGGTGATCCTGTAGCCTGGCAAAGCTGGGGTCCACCGAGGCGTCGTCACGATAGGCATCGGAGATTTCCACCGCCGTGGAGAGGTTGGCCACCGCATCATCCCAGCGGCCGATCTCGGCGTAAGCGCAGGCCAGCTGGTAGTGTGCGTGGCCGTTCTCGGGGTTCAGTTTCAGGGCCCGCTGGCACAGGCTGATGGCCCACAGCGGTTCCTGCATTTCCAGCACCGCGTCGGCCTTGAAGCTGAGGGCCTCCACATCGTCCGGGCGAAGATCCAGAATGCGGTCGTAGGAAGCGATCTTGTTCTGTTGAGAGGTTTCCTGGCTGGCCTTCAGCCACAGGGAGTGCACCTCGTTGGTGCGCTCGATCTCCGCCTGGTTCTGGTGGATGATGTCGGATTTCTGTTGCAGCTGTTCCTCGATGGATTCGAGGCGGTTCTCGTACTCCACCACCAGTTCGTTTACCCGCTTCTCGGCCAGGCTGGTGAGCTGGTTGCGCATGTCGCGGATCGAGTTCCAGCCGATGACTACCAGAATGGAGGTTGCACCGGCGATCAGGTAGAAAAAGTAGGTCACGGTATCCGTGGCATAGGACATGGTCTTGTCGGCCACGGACAGTTCCTTGTCCACCACCTTCTCGATCAGCTCCGCGCGGGTGTTCTGCATCTCGGTCCGCAGGGCCTTGGTTTCCTCCAGCAGATAGAGCTCCACGAACGGTGTGTACATGGATTCCTCCAGCTCTGGTATTTCCTGCTCCACATCCTCTGCGGTCGCGCCACCCCGCTCCTCTCCGGTGGGCTGGGCCATGACAGTGGCCGGCAGGGTGAGCAGGACAGCCATCAGGCAGGACAGCAGGCGGGCGCGGAGAGGGAGAGACGGTGTCTGGTACATCGCAATTCCTGTGAATCGGGGTGGCAACGGGATGCGAACCATAGCATAACCTTTGTCAATGCTGCTCTGCGATGGCTTTACCGGACCATAGCAGAGCGCGGCCAGGGGCGCCGGGAAAAGCCCGTAAGGGGTAGGGCGTACTTGCTTTTTATGGCGCAAAGACCTCTAATAGTTAGTGGTATAAACAAATGGTGTTGCCGAGACATGTCCAATCTGAATGAGCGCCACAGTAGCCCGGAAGCTTCCCGGGACGACAGCAAGAATTATGAGCAGGTACTGGTTGCCCTGCGGCGGGTTATCCGTGCTACCGATCTTCATTCCAAGCGCCTGAGCAAACACGCCGGCCTGACCGGCCCGCAGTTGCTGATCATGCGCTCAATCCGGGATCTGGGCGAAGTGACCATCGGTACCATTGCCGATCATGTCAGCCTGAGCCAGGCCACGGTCACCACCATTCTTGACCGGCTGGAGCTGCGCAACCTGGTCTACCGAGTGCGCAGTACCCGCGACAAGCGCAAGGTTCATGCCCACCTGACCGATGAAGGTGACCAGGCGCTGGCCCGTGCACCGCTACCCCTGCAGGACAACTTTATCCGCAAGTTCCAGAACCTGGATCAGTGGGAGCAGAGCATGATTGTAGCGTCGCTGCAGCGGGTTGCGAATATGATGGACGCGGATGACATTGATGCGTCTCCGGTGCTTGATGTGGGCTCGGTGCTGCGGGAAGACGGCTGGAAAGGAAAAGGCTAGTGTGCCGTCCGGTTAATTCGCTGATCTACTGAGCCCCTGAGGGCCTTGAGAGCAAGGCGCGGTGGTGAAGGTTTGGTGGTTCCAAATCGAGTCAGCGCAACGCGGCTATCAAGGCCCTCAGGGGCTCCCGAAGGGCGCGACGCTGGGACTTCTGGCCGGTGTTGCCAGTCCTTGATGTGGAACCACCACACCGGCGGACTGGCGCCTTGGCCAGAAGCCCCAGCGTCACGCAGTAGGTCAGCGAATTAACCGCACGGCACACTAGGGGCAGGGCAGCAGTCGGCAATGCTGAAGCAGAAAACGCTGAGTTGTCGGGTCCGCCTGGCTGGCGGACCCTGACTGTGAGGTCAGTGCCTGGTAAGGGTCAGGCCGCGACTTCTTTCGCCGCGATGTCGCGGATCTTGCCTACCATGGCCCTCAGACCGTTCCCCCGGGTCGGGGAAATGTGGCGGAACAGGTCCAGGCGCTCGAACAGTTCGTCGACATCGGTGGTCAGCAGTTCACGGGGCGTCTTGCCGTTCATGGCGACCAGAATGATCGCCGCCAGGCCGCGGACGATCATGGCATCCGAGTCGATCAACAGATACAGCCTGCCACTGTCCTCGTGGAAATGGTGGATCAGCCAGACCTGGCTCTGACAGCCATGAACGTAGTTGCCCTCCACCCGCTCATCGTCCGGAAATGCGGGTAGCTGCTTGCCCAGGTCAATAATGTAGGCGTAGCGGTCCTCCCAGTCATCCAGGAACTCGAACGCATCGACCACATCATCCAGGGTGGTGGTCTTGCCCAGGGGGTTATCGAGAAACTGCTGTTCGCTGGCCGTCATAGCATCCCCAGTTCAAGTTTCGCCTCGTCAGTGAGCATTTCGCTGCTCCAGGGCGGGTCGAAGGTGAGATCCACGGTAACCTTGTCAACATTGGGAACGTGTTCAAGCTTGCGCTTCACATCGTCAGTGATCACGGGGCCCATGCCGCAGCCGGCGGCGGTGAGGGTCATCAGGATGTGGATGTGGTTGCCGTCGTCGGTGTCGTTGTGGATCTGGCAATCATAGATCAGTCCCAGATCAACCACATTGACCGGAATTTCCGGGTCGTAGCAGTTACGCAGGGCTTCCCACACCTGGTTCTCGTTGACGGTGCCGTCGGCGGGAGTCTCGAAGCTGCTCTCCAGCGGCTGCTTGCCGAGTGCGTCGGCATCGTGCCCCTCGATACGGGCCAGGTTACCGTTCACCGCTACCGTAAAACTGCCGCCCAGCGACTGGGTGATGGTCACAAAGGTATCCGACGGAATCATGATTTCCGTGCCAGAGGGCACAAGGCGGGCTTCCACCTCGCGTTTGGTCAGGACCACTTCCCGTTCTTGCATGCCTGTAATGGCCTCGCTGTTGTCGTCGATCAGGCGACGGTGAAACTTTCACCACAACCACACTCTGCGGTGGCGTTGGGGTTGCGGAACTCGAACATGGAATTGACACCCTGAGTCACAAAGTCGATCTCGATGCCGTTGACCATGGGCAGGTGTTCCTTCCTGACGTAGATGTCCACGCCGTCCACGGAATACACCTCGTCGTCGGCTTCAGGTGTCTCGACCCAATGGGTCTCGTACTTGAAACCAGAGCAGCCACTCTTGCGGATAGCAAGACGAATGCCCCTGGCTTCCGGCTTTTTCGCCAGCTGCTTGCGCACATGCTCCACGGCCGTAGGCGTCATGGTGACGCCGGCGGCCGGTGTGAAGGTTTCAGCTGTCATGGTTCCACCTCCGTCAGGCAAAAAGGCGCTGGATCTTCTGCAGACCGGTGAACAACTGGTCCACCTCTTCCAGCGTATTGTAGAACGCAAAGGACGCCCGGGCAGTACCGGGAACCCCGTAAAAATCCATCAGCGGCATGGCGCAGTGGTGACCGGTGCGGATAGCGATACCCTGCTGGTCCAGCAGGGTACCTATATCACTGGGGTGCAATCCTTCGATTTTAAAGGACAGCACCGGCACTTTGTTCTGTGCCGTGCCGATCACGCTCATGCCCGGTACCGTCCCGACCAGATCATTGGCCCGGGTCAGCAGGGCGGCCTCCGCTGCTTCCATGGCCTGGCGGTCCAGCCCTTCCACGTAGTCGATGGCGGCACCAAGACCCACGGCTTCGGCAATGGCCGGCGTCCCCGCCTCGAACTTGTAGGGCAGGGTGTTCCAGGTGGTCCGCTCGAAGGACACACGCTCGATCATCTCACCACCGCCCTGGTAGGGCGGAATCTCTTCCAGCAGCTGTTCCCTGCCGTACAGCACGCCAATGCCGGTGGGGCCGAACAGCTTGTGGGAGGAGAAGGTGTAAAAGTCACAGTCCAGGGCCTGCATGTCCGGCCTGAAGTGAGGCACCGCCTGGGCACCGTCCACCACGGTGATCACGCCCCGGGCCTTGGCCTGCTCGATCAGCGGCGCTATCGGATTGACCGTACCCAGCACGTTGGACACATGGGTAATGGCCAGCACGCGGGTGCGCTCCCCCAGCAGGCTGTTGAAGGAATCCAGATCCAGCTCGCCATTGGGGTGCACCTGAACCGGCACTACTCTGGCACCGGTACGCTCGGCCACCATCTGCCAGGGTACGATATTGGCGTGGTGCTCCATATGGCTCACCAGAATCTCGTCGCCTTCCCGCAGGCGGGGTGCCAGGCCGTTGGCGACCAGGTTGATGGCTTCGGTAGTGCCCCGGGTCCAGATAATCTGCCGCGTGCTTTCGGCATTCAGGAATCGGCGTACCGTTTCACGGGCCCCTTCAAAAGCGGTCGTCGCCCGGTCGCCCAGGCTATGGGCGCCCCGGTGCACATTGGAATGCATCTCGCGGTAATAACGGTCCATGGCATCCAGCACGGCCACGGGCTTCTGGGCCGACGCGCCATTATCCAGATACACCAGCGGCTTGCCGTTCACCTGTTGGGACAGGATCGGAAAGTCCCGGCGAACAGCTGCAACGTCAAAACCGGCCTTGCTGGCGTTGTTTGCCACGGAAAGATCGCTCATACCGGATCAGGCCTCCCTGAAGGTGTGGTCAAAGAACTGGTTCAGGCGTTCGTTGGCGCTGTCACGAACCTGCTCCACCGGAATCTGTTTGACCAGTTCGTTGATGAACGCCATGGTCAGCAGCACATTGGCGTCGCGGCGGTCGATGCCCCGGGACACCAGGTAGAACAGCGACGTCTTGTCGAGCTGGCCAATGGTGGCGCCGTGGGCGCACTGCACGTCATCCGCGTAAATTTCCAGTTCCGGCTTGGTGTCTATCTCCGCCCCGGTGGACAACAACAGGTTCTTGTTGTTCATCTCCGCGATGGAGTTCTGGGCGTCCTGATGAATATGGATGCGACCGTTGAACACCGCGTGGGACTCGTCCGCGGCAATGTTGCGGTAGGTCTCCTCGCTGTTGCAGTTGGGCACCATATGATCGATGCAGGTGTGGTTGTCATAGTGCTGCTTGCCCTGGGTGACCACCACGCCGTTGAGCTTGCACTCGGCGCCTTCGCCTTCCAGCCGCAACTGCAGATCATGCCGGCGCAGAGGGCCGCCAAAGCCGACGCAGTGGCTCTCGAAACGGGAGTTGCGCTGCTGGCGGACCCCGGTGGCGCCGATGTGCTGTACGTTCTGGCCTTCCACATTCAGGCGGATGCTGGTGATCTGCGCGCCATCACCAACCGTGAACTCGGTAACAGAGTCGACCATGACCGATTCGTCGCCACTGGAAAGGTATTCCTCAACCAGCGTCATCTGGCTGTGGCGGGCGGCGTCCACATAGATTCGCGGGTAGGCGGAACCACTTGCAGAGGCGGTAACCTCATGCACGATAAACAGGGGCTCGCGCAACACGGTATCCGGCTTCAGGGTGATCAGCAAACCATCCTCGAAACGGGCCGAGTTCAGACGCGCCATCTGCGTGGCCTTGCTGTCCAGAGTATTGTCCAGGCGCTCGGCCAGGGCGGTCGCATCAGCGTCGGGCAGGTCGGCAAAACGCTGCACGGACAGGCCATCCACCTGCGGCAGCCTGCTGGCCTCACTGTCTACCACGCCATTGCGGAACACCACCCGGTAGCCGTCTTCGGCCACGCTGGTGCTGGCACTACCGGCGGGCAGGGGAGAGGCCAGCTCGTCGGACAGCTTCAGATGCTTGCTGGAATACTTCCAGTTCTCGGTCTTGCGGGTCGGCAGTGGCATATCCACCAGAGCCGTACCCCGTTGTTTGCGCAGCGCCAGCAGCGGTTGCGGCAGGGCTTCACCCGCCGGTTGCAGGAAGGCGCTGGAAAGCGTTGGTGCTGGTCTCATTCCAAAACCTCCTGATCAGTGGGCTGCGGCTTCTTCGTCTTCGACACCCAGCCAGCTATAGCCGCGCTCTTCCAGCTCCAGCGCCAGCTCACGGCCACCGGACTTGACGATCCGGCCGCCGGCCAGCACGTGCACGTAATCCGGCACAATATGGTTCAGCAAGCGCTGGTAGTGGGTCACCATCAGGATCGCCCGGTCCTCGGCGCGCAGGGCGTTGACCCCGTCGGACACCACTTTCAGGGCATCGATATCCAGGCCGGAGTCGGTTTCGTCCAGAATCGCCAGCTTCGGCTGCAGCAACAGTGCCTGCAGGATCTCGTTGCGCTTCTTCTCGCCACCGGAGAAGCCCTCGTTCACGCCACGCTTAAGGAAAGCCGGATCCAGATCCACCTGCTGGGAGACCTTCTTCGCCAGCTTCATGAACTCGGCGGCGTTCATTTCGTCTTCCCCACGATGGGTGCGCATGGCGTTGACCGCGGTGCGCAGAAACTGCAGGTTACTGACGCCGGGAATCTCCACCGGATACTGGAACGCCAGGAAAATACCTTCCCGCGCCCGCTTCTCGGTTTCCAGCTCCAGCAGGTTTTCCCCGTTCAGCGTAACCTCGCCGGAAGTGACCTCAAATGCCTCATTCCCTGCCAGTACCTGGGACAGGGTGCTCTTGCCCGAGCCATTAGGCCCCATGATGGCATGGACCTCCCCAGCCTTGATCTCCAGATTGATGCCCTTGAGGATCTCTTTCCCCTCAACGGAAGCGTGCAGGTTCTTGATACTCAGCATTTGTAGGATTCTCTCTCGTCAAAAAACGTTCAGAATTCAGTTGTGTCTGTCCCCACACGCCGCTGTGTCAGCAGGCCATACAAAGGTTCGGGGGACAGTGATCGGGTAGGGCTTTCCGGGACCTTCAAAAACAGGGACGTTTTTGAAGAGCCTCCAGGGAAGGATTCACGGCGTGTCCCGGAAAGCCCTACCCGATTGCTGGCCCTCCCCCAGAGCCAGCAGGCAACATTCGCTAATAATCAGGGTCAGCCAACAGACCCTTCAAGACTAACCTCAAGCAACTTCCCGGCCTCGACCGCAAACTCCATCGGCAGCTCCTTGAACACCTCTTTACAGAAGCCGTTCACAATCATGGAAACCGCCTGCTCCGGGTCGATACCGCGCTGCCGGCACAGGAACATCTGCTCGTCACTCACCTTCGAGGTGGTGGCCTCATGCTCCACAATGGCCGATTTGTTCTTGCTCTCAATGTAAGGGAACGTGTGCGCCCCGCATCGATCACCAATCAGCAGCGAGTCACACTGGGTAAAGTTCCGCGCGCCCTCGGCACCGGGCTGGAACTTCACCAGACCGCGATAGGCATTGGAACTGCGACCGGCGGAAATACCCTTGGAAATGATCGTACTGGTCGTATTCTTGCCCAGATGAATCATCTTGGTGCCGGTATCCGCCTGCTGATAGTTGTGGGTCAGGGCCACCGAGTAGAACTCGCCGACACTGTTATCGCCCTTGAGAATGCAGCTCGGATACTTCCAGGTGACGGCAGAACCGGTCTCCACCTGGGTCCAGGAAATCTTCGAACGGTCGCCAAGACAGGCGCCACGCTTGGTGACAAAGTTATAGATGCCACCCTTGCCGTGCTCGTCACCGGGGTACCAGTTCTGAACCGTGGAATACTTGATTTGCGCATCGTCCAGCGCCACCAGCTCAACCACCGCTGCGTGCAGCTGGTTCTCGTCCCGCATGGGCGCGGTGCAGCCTTCCAGGTAGCTGACGTGACTGCCGGCATCGGCAATGATCAGCGTACGCTCGAACTGGCCGGTGTTGGCGGCATTGATGCGGAAGTAGGTGGACAGCTCCAGCGGGCAGCGAACACCCTTCGGAATGTAGACGAAAGAGCCGTCAGAGAAGACCGCGGAGTTCAGGGCGGCAAAGAAATTGTCCCCGGCCGGAACCACCGAGCCCAGATACTTCTCCACCAGCTCCGGGTACTTCTGCACCGCCTCGGAAATCGGGCAGAAGATCACGCCGGCTTCTGCGAGCTGATCCTTGAAGGTGGTACCGATAGACACAGAATCGAAGACCGCATCCACCGCCACACCGGCCAGCTTCTCCCGCTCGTGCAGGGGAATGCCCAGCTTCTCGTAGGTGCGCAGCAGCTCCGGATCCACTTCATCCAGGCTCTGGGGCATGTCTTCCTTCTTCTTGGGCGCGGAGTAGTAGGAGATAGAGTTATAATCCATCCGCGGGTAATCCACGTGCGCCCAGGTGGGGTCATCCATCTCCAGCCAGCGACGGTAGGCCTTCAGGCGCCAGTTAAGCATGAACTCCGGCTCCTGTTTGATCTCCGACAGGCGGCGGATGACATCCTCGTTCAGCCCGGGTTCAAACGAATCGGTTTCGATTTCAGTCACGAAACCGTGCTCGTATTCCCGTTTGATCAGCTCTTTCACCTCGTTATCGGTGGTCGCCATGATCGTCGCTCCGTAATTCTCTCATCGCGGGCACTTGGCCCATTAGTGTTGCCTGCAACCGGGGCTAAGGTTTGCCGCGGGAGGCAGATTTGAATCCGGGAAGTCGCAGTGGTCGCTCGTCCGGTGAGTACGCCCTGCAATCATTTATTGGATGAGTCGCCATCTCGTGAAAAGCCACGGGAGGCACTGCCTTTTGGGGCTATCCCGATGTTTCTGATGACCAATTGTACAATATCAGAGTATTTTAGTCAGGTATTATTTCGTGACAGTCTGAATTATACCCCAATCGCCGTGCCGAGGCTCCTCAAGCACGGTAATCGGGGTAATAGGGAGGGGCTGTTAACAGGGTTTACCGATAATCCACGCGGGTCAGATAGGCATGTGCGAGATCGGCGGGGGTGTTGTCGGGCTGCGGTATGCGAACCACGTGGCCGCTGCCGGGAGCCCGTTCCGTCGCCTCACCCCGGGCAGTTTCCATCTGTTGTGCCAGGAATTCCGTGCGGCCGGAGGGGGTGAGAAGCTCCAGGGTGTCGCCCACCCGGAACTGGTTCTTCACATCAATGGTCAGCCAGCCACCGGAGCGGTCAGTGATGGTGCCTACCACCTGCTGGGTGCCGGCGAAGGAAGAGCCCTGTTCGTAGGTCTGATATTCCTTCGGTGGGTGGCGGCGCAGGAAACCTTCGGTGTATCCCCGGTTCGACAAGGCCTCCAGCTCGTCCATCATCGCCATGTCGAAAGGTTTGCCCGCCAGCGCGTCATCGATGGCCCGCCGGTAGACGCCGGTGGTACGGGCCACGTAATAGGTGCTTTTCGTGCGGCCTTCGATTTTCAGGGAATGAATGCCCATTTTTACCAGCTCCGACACATGCTGCACGGCACGAAGATCTTTCGAGTTCATGATGTAGGTGCCATGCTCATCTTCGTAGGCAGGAATCAGCCCGCCGGGGCGGTTGGGTTCTTCCAGCAGCATTTCGCGGGGCTCGAATTGTCCGACTGTGTCATCCCTTGAGGTGGCTATCAGATCACCGGTCTGGTCCTGATCGTGGGCCACCGGCTTATAGTTCCAGCGACACGCATTTGTGCAGGCGCCCTGGTTGGCATCCCGGTGGTTCATGTAACCTGATAGCAGGCATCGCCCGGAGTAAGCCATGCAGAGCGCGCCATGGACGAAAACTTCCAGCTCCATGCCCGGGACCTGCTGGCGGATTTCACGGATTTCCTCCAGGGCCAGCTCCCGGGACAGGATCACCCGTCGAATGCCCTGGCGGCGCCAGAATTCCACGGTGGCCCAGTTGACGGCGTTGGCCTGGACCGACAGGTGAATGGCCTGGTCCGGCCAGCGCTCCCGTACCAGCATGATCAGCCCGGGGTCGGACATGATCAGGGCGTCGGGGCGTCGTTCGATGATGGGCTCCAGGTCTCTCAGGTAGGAGCGCACCTTGCTGTTGTGGGGCGCGATGTTGGAGACCAGGTAGAACGACTTGCCCTGGCTGTGGGCCAGCTCGATACCTTCCGACAGGGCTGTCACATCCCTGAAACTGTTGTTCCGCACTCTCAGCGAGTAACGGGGCTGGCCGGCATAGACAGCGTCGGCGCCGTAGGCGAGGGCGGTTGTCAGGTGGTCCAGGGTGCCGGCAGGGGCGAGAAGTTCAGGCTTGTGCATGGGTCTACGATGTCCGGGGCATTTTGTTGCCCGGAGTCTGCCGCAGCTTCAAGGCTTATGCATTGACCCGTCTCAATGTTCATGAGACAAATTTTGAGCTAACATCTGTACGCTCAAAATCTACAAACGCAGCGAGGTTTCCAGCCCATGAGGTCGGATGCATTGGGGACTCTGATCGTCGCCATGGTGCAATTTCTTCAGTCGTCGGGGTTTTCCCGTGGCGAGCTGGCCCGTTATGCAGGGTTGTCGGCGGAAGAGCTGGCAGAACCCGAGGTCCGCTTGTCGCCGTCGCAGATGCAGCGTCTGTGGCAGCTGATCCAGACCAGGATTTTGCCCACCCTTACATTCAGCCGGCAGGTTCGCCCGCTGATTACCCGTCATCTTGCCCGCGGCAAGGTCAAGGTAGCGTCAGTGGCGGCAGAGCTTAATATGAGCCGCTATACCCTGTACAAGAAACTCAAGGAGGAGAATCTGACCTTTGCCGGTCTGTTGGAGGACGTGCGACGGGAGCAGGCTTTGAAGTACCTGCGTGACAGCAATCGTTCACTCTCTGAAGTGGCTGAGTTGCTGGGGTTTTCGGAGCTCAGTGCGTTCAGTCGGGCGTTCAAGCGATGGATGGGTAAGTCGCCGGCGGAGTTTCGGGCGGCGTGTTAAGGAACTGAAGTCTTACCGACCCGGCGCGTCAGGCACCGGGTCGGTAAGCTCGGGCAGAAAAATCAGAAGTTTCAGTTAGCCCTGGTACTTTCTGAACACCAGCGAAGCGTTCGTCCCACCAAATCCGAAGCTGTTGCTCATGATCAGTTCGGTCGGGGTGTTCTGCAGCTCGCGGATGATCGGGTAGCCTTCGGCGCCTTCATCGAGGGTCTCGATATTGGCGGACGGTGTGATGAAGTCATTCTGCTGCATCAGCAGGGAGTAGATGGCTTCATGCACGCCAGCTGCGCCCAGGGAGTGACCAGTCAGCGGCTTGGTGGATCCCAGTGGCGGGATCTTGTCGCCGAATACCTGCTTGAGGGCCTTCAGCTCGGTCACATCACCAGCCGGTGTGGAGGTGCCGTGGGTGTTGATGTAGGACAGTTCGCCGTCAACGTTTTTCAGTGCCTGCTGCATGCAGCGAACAGCGCCTTCACCACTGGGGGCGACCATGTCGGCACCATCGGAAGTGGCGCCAAAGCCTACCAGTTCTGCAATGATGTTGGCGCCCCGGGCCCTGGCGTGTTCCAGTTCTTCCAGGATGACCACGCCGCCGCCGCCGGCAATCACGAAGCCGTCGCGGTTGGCATCGTAGGTGCGGGAGGCCTTTTCCGGGGTGTCGTTGTACTTGGTGGACAGGGCACCCATGGCATCAAACAGCAGGCTCAGGCTCCAGTGCACGTCTTCGCCGCCGCCGGCAAACATGATGTCCTGGCGCCCCATGGCGATCAGGTCAGCGGAGTGACCGATGCAGTGGGCGCTGGTGGCGCAGGCGGAGGTGATGCTGTAGTTCACGCCCCGGATGCCGTACGCGGTCGACAGGGAGGCGTTGATGGCGCTGCCCATGGTGCGCGGTACCCGGTACGGGCCCACACGGCGGATGCCACGGTCACGGTGGGTATCGATGGAGTCCATCAGCTCGACCGTGGACGCGCCACCGGTGCCCATGATGATGCCAGTGGTGTCGGCCTTGATCTGCTCGTCGGTCAGGCCTGACTGCTCGATGGCTTCTTTCATCGACAGATAGGCGTAGGCCGAGGCGGGGCACATGAAGCGAAGCAGCTTGCGGTCAATCAGTTCCTTGTAGTCCAGATCAATGTCACCGCAGATATGACTGCGCAGGCCGGCGTCCTTGGCCTCCTGGCTGAAACGGATGCCGGGTTTGACGTCACGCAGGGACTGGGTGACTTCCTCTTTATTGTTACCGAGGCTCGAAACGATGCCCATTCCGGTAATGACAACTCGACGCATGGTGCCGGCTCCTAAAAATCTTCTGTTGAGGTGAACAGGCCAACCCGAAGGTCCTTGGCGGTGTAGATTTCACGACCGTCAACTTCCATGCGGGCATCAGCAATAGCCATGGTCAGCCTACGTTTGACCATTCTTTTGATATCAAGATGATACCGGACCAGCTTGTTTTCTGGCAGCACCTGGCCGAAGAATTTCACTTCGCCTGCGCCCAGCGCACGGCCCTTGCCCTGGCCACCGGACCAGGCCAGGAAGAATCCCAGCAGTTGCCACATGGCATCAAGGCCGAGGCAGCCGGGCATCACCGGGTCGCCCTCGAAGTGAACCTTGAAGAACCAGAGGTCCGGGTTGATGTCCAGTTCAGCAATCAGGCTGCCCTTGCCGTAGGCACCGTCGGTGTCATTGATGTGGGTGACGCGGTCCAGCATCAGCATTTCATTGATGGGCAGGCGCATGTCGCCTTCAAAGAGGCGTCCATGCCCGCAGTCGATCAGTGCGGCTTTGTCAAAGTGGTCTGGCTTCATGAGTGCGGGAGGTTCCGTTTCTGACTGTAACCTACACTTTACTCGTTACAGCAGAAAAATCTATTGACCGATGGTTGTAGTTTTTTGACTGGTGGTTGCTCGGGTAACCCCCGAAGCCCTGATTGACGGGCTTCGGGCGGAGGTGAACGCTTTTCGGGCTGACTGGCTTTTTTCTCCGCTCAGCCCGGTTTTCCATCCACCCTCGGGCTCGCGAGTATGCCGGTGTACCTGGCCAGGAAGATGGCATAGGCGAGTGCCCAGAGCAGACCGCTGACGGTGACGCCGGCGTGCCAGGGCAGGCCCTCGAAGGCCGTGGTCACTCGTATCAGCGCCGCCAGGTGAATGGCTGCGAAGGCCAGCACCATGCCTTTCGGCAGTACCATGGGGCGCCCCGTATGGCCCAGCGATACCCGGGCAATCACTCCCAGCACCAGGCAGGCGACGGCACCGGTGCCGGCGGCGTGTGTCCACGCGGAGGCTGGCCAGCCCGCCAGCAGGGTACCGGCGAGCAGGATCAGTGCCACCGGCACCCAGAGTATCGACAGGTGCAGGATCCACAGCAGCGGCTCTTCGCGTACCAGCCAGCCTTTCCAGTGGTAGAGTCGGACCAGTATCAACGCCGCAGCCACCAGCGCCAGGCCAGCGGTGACCATGGTCCATCCGGTCACCAGTGAAGCCAGTAGCAGGACCATGGTGAACACGCTGGCCATGTCCAGGGCCGGCACCATACGGACACGGTCAGCGGCCAGCCCCCGCTGCCGCAGCCAGCCAGTGGTGAATGCCGGGGTGATGCGACCGCCGATAATGCTGATCAGGGCCATCGCCATGATGAGTGCGCCATAGGCATATACCGGGTTCAGGCGCACTACGAAGGCTATCTGCATCAGCCACAGCAGGCCCAGTACCAGCAGAATCATCAGTTGCCTTTTCTGGCGGGCATGCCAGATACGCCAGCCGGCATCCAGCATCACCAGCGGCAGAAAGGCCAGGTTGACGCCCTGAACCAGCCAGGCGGGCAGGTCTGCGCCGACTGTCAGCAATACCCGGGCGCTGGCCCAGACGGCCCAGAGCAGGAACAGCCGCATCCCATGGGTTCGTTCGGTGCCGGTCCACACGCAGACGGCGGTCAACAGGAAGCCGGCAATGGCTGCCGACAGGAACCCGAACAACATTTCATGCTGATGCCACAGAACACCGGGCATGGCGAGAGGCAGCTGGATGGTGCCGGTCACCTGTAGCACCCACAGGGGAATGCCAATCAGTGACAGCAATGTCAGTGACAGAAAGAAAATGCGGAACGGATAATCAAAAAGTCGGGTCACACTGGCGCCGGAGCGCCTGGTCTCATGGCTGGATATGGCCTGCATCGCGGACCTCCGCTTAACATGTATTATGGGTGTAGATTAAGGCCGCGAGTGCCAGGCTGGCTATACCCGCTTGGAGGTAATTACCCCAAGCATCGCGTATAATGGCCTACCACGCTGATTCGATAAGGAAAAAAATGGCTTACGTAATACTCAAGCACCTGCACATGACCACCGCCTATCTCACGGTGGTGCTGTTTGCCCTGCGCCTGCTGCTGGATATGGTCGGGCGGCCGGGCTGGCGTCAGACACCACTGAGGTGGATTCCCCATGCCAACGACACCCTGCTGTTGCTGGCAGCTATCAGCCTGTTGTTCGTCACCCCCTGGATGCCATTCGTCAATGACTGGCTGACCTGGAAGGTGTTCCTGCTGGTTGGTTACATCGTAGCGGGTGTTTTTGCCATGAAGCCCGGGTTCAGTGTCCCGGTACGGGCGGTGGCGGCCATCCTGGCTCTGGTGCAGATTACCCTGATCTTCCATCTGGCGATGACGAAGGCTGTTCCATTCTGATGCTGCGGCGCTCTCCGGCCACGGGGAGCGCCCGTTTGTCAGGTCTGGCGACTACCTGCGCCGATCTGTGTTGAGAGCTTATTGAGCTGTGTCTGAATGGCGGTCAGTTGCCGCGCCATTTCATCCCTTTCATCGTGCGCCCTCTGGGCTTCCCGGGCGTTCTGCTCTTCCCCCATCACCTCCAGTATCGCGCCGATCATCATGTTCAGGAACACGAAGGCGGTCAGGAAAATGAACGTCAGGTAGTAGATCCAGCTGAGCGGATAGGCTTCCATGGTGGCGTACATGACATCGGTCCAGTCCTCGAAGGTTGCCACCCGGAACAGGGTCAGCATGGCAATGGCCACGTCCCCCCACAGGGCTTCATCCACTTTTGCAAAGAACATGGACCCCATGGCCGCGTAGATATAGAAGATGATGAACATCAGCAGGGCGATGTAGCCCATGCGCGGGATGGCCTTGAGCAGGGAATTGATAAGAAAGCGCAGCTCAGGTACTACGGAGACCAGACGCAGTACCCGGAATACCCGCAGCAACCGGCCCAGTAGCACGGCTTCGGAATTGTTCAGGGGGATCAGGCTGCCAACAACTACCAGAGTATCGAAGAGGTTCCAGCCATCAAACAGGAAGCGCTTCTTGTCGGGGCACGCCGCGAACCGGAACAGGATCTCGATCAGAAAGAAAACCGTGATCGCGTTATCCATCACTGTCAGGCTACTTTCCACCAGCGTTGGCAGATCATAGGTCTTGGCGCCGATTGTGAGGGCGGAAAGAATGATGATGGTAATCACCACTCCCTGAAAAATCTTGCTGGACTCAATATGGCGTAACTGATGCAGCCCTGACTTCGGGTTCAGCTCGGCAGACATAACGACAGCTCCAGGTGGACAGGACGCGGGGATTCTAATGGCGGGGATGCTCGGGGTATAGGTGTCTGCAGATTAAATCTGCCTTATGCCGTCCACCGGCTCGCCTTCTGGCCGCCGCATTGTTATGGCGGCCTCACCAGCTTCGCGTCCCGGCATATCCAACGAAAAGCCCCCGGTCGTCCGGGGGCGTGTTGTCAGGGTTGGGCTGGTGCGCCGGTCTCAGGGTTTCCGGGGCGGAGGAGGCGTGCCGGTGTCCTGGTGATCCCGTGCACGAGTCAGGGGATAGAACAGGTGTGGCGTGGACAGTTCCGGAAGATCGGTCTGCTCCTGATTGGCTCCCCATTCCTGGCGCTCGGCGATACGGATCGCGTAGTGCATCCAGATCAGGGCGGCCGCCACGATCACAAACATCAGCATGAAACTGCTTTGCCAGATACCGGTGATGTCATTCAGCACGCCGAACGCCAGAGGCAGAATAAAACCGCCCAGTCCGCCGATCATACCCACGACACCGCCGACGGCCCCGACGTGGAGCGGATAATACACCGGAATGTGTTTGTAGACCGCCGCTTTCCCGAGGGACATGAAAAAGCCCAGGGTGAAGATCAGGGCAATGAACAGGGGCAGGGTCGTGGTGAGCGTGAAGCGGATGTCACCATCGATGCCGTGGATGATGTACTCGGTGGGCGGATAGCTGAGCAGGAAGGTGCAGATGACAGACGCAATAAAGGTCCAGTACATCACCCGGCGTGCACCATACCGGTCTGACAGCCAGCCGCCCAGAATCCGGAACAGGGAGGCGGGGATGGTGTACAGCGCGGCAATCATGCCCGCGGTGCGGATATCCAGGCCATAGACGCCGATAAGGTAGTGGGGCAGCCACAGAGCCAGCGCCACGAAGGCACCGAACACAAAGAAATAATACAGCGCAAATCGCCACACCCGGAGCTCCCTCAGGGGCTCCATTTGCTCCATGAACGATTTTGCTTCCTCTCCCCTGCGCTTCGCTGCCAGCGGATCTTCCTTTGCCAGGATAATGAACAGCACGCCCATGACCGCCAGCACCGTGGCGTAGATCTGGGCAGTCTGTTCCCAGCCGAATGCCACCAGCAGGAAAGGGGCACCGAAGTTTGTTACCGCTGAGCCGACGTTACCCGCGCCGAAGATGCCCAGGGCCGTACCCTGTCGCTTGGGTTCGAACCAGGCGGCCGTGTAGGCCACCCCGACGATGAACGAACCACCGGCCAGGCCGACTCCCAGGGCACCGACCAGCAACATGGCGTAACTGGTGGCGAAGGTCAGCAGATAGACACAAAGGGCAGTGGTCAGCATCAGAACACCGAACACCCAACGCCCGCCGTAACGGTCGGTCCAGATGCCAAGAAACAGCCGGCTGATGGAGCCGGTCAGAATCGGTGTAGCCATCAACAGGCCAAGCTGGGTATCCGAGAGCGCCAGGTCTTCGGCGATGCGGATGCCGATAATCGAGAATATTGTCCACACCGCGAAGCACAGGGTGAACGAGAAGGTGGATAAGCCCAGAGCCCGGTACTGCTGTGAGCGTGTTGGCGTGGTCGTCATTGCGGTCCTCCGGTCCTGCGATTCGTACCTGAATACTGGCTTTAACCTTATCAAAAACGGGGTTTTTTCAGGCGGGGCATTGGAGGTACCTCCTGGTGGATGCGGCAGAGGTATGAATCAGGGGGTGATTGTCCCCTGGGGGGTAGGTTGTTGATTTCCCTGGTGGGGTACACCTGATCAGCGTTGATATCGGTCAATTCAGGATGACAGTGGAACGTGGGCTAATGGCTGACAGATATCAATAGACGCCCCGTTTACGGGGTAATTGCCTGTCTCAGGAGAAGCCCATGAAAATCATGCTTGCCTACGATGGTTCGAGGAACGCTAGACTGGCCCTCGCCCAGACCATCACCATGTTCCGGGATCTGAATCCCCATTTGATTCTGGTGGCGGTGGCGGAAAACCCCCGCGATATCACCTCGGGTAATGAAGAGCTGTTCCAGCAGGAAGTGGAGGAGCTCAAGCAGCATATCAAGGAAGCCCTGGCCGTATGCGAAGGGGAAGCTGTGACCAGTGAAAGCCTGATGCTGGAAGGCGACCCCCGCAAGATGCTGCTTTACGCCACCGAGAAAAAGTTCCAGCCAGACATGCTGGTGATTGCCCGGCACAGCCACGAGCCGGATGGCGGCTTCATCGCCCGTTCCCTGACCTATTTCGTTGATGAGCTGGATTACATGACCTTCGGCAGCGTGAGCTCGTTTCTTGCCCGCCGCGTTCAGTGCCCGCTTCTTATCCTTCCCAGCCGCTGAGTGCGGCCGTATTACGAGTTGATAGCCCAAGGAGGCTGCCATGAAAGTCGCTGACGTGTTCCGCGTTCGCAATCCGGAGGTCAGGGCCCTGCACCTGACCTGGATTGCGTTCTTTATTACCTTTTATGTCTGGTTCAATATGGCGCCGCTGGCGTCGAGCATGCTGAAAAGCGTGAACTGGCTGACGGCAGATGATCTGCGCCTGTTTGCCATCTGTAACGTGGCCCTGACGATTCCGGCACGGATCGTAGTGGGCATGGCCCTGGACCGCTTTGGTCCCCGCCGGGTGTTCTCGGTGCTGATGGTGGTGATGTCCATCCCCGCCCTGGTGTTTGCGTTCGGTAACACCATGACCCAGTTGCTGGTCAGCCGTCTGGTACTGAGCTCCATTGGTGCCAGCTTCGTGGTGGGTATCCACATGACCGCCATGTGGTTCAAGCCCAAGGATATTGGCTTTGCCGAGGGTTTCTATGCCGGCTGGGGCAATTTCGGCTCCGCCGCTGCAGCCCTGACCCTGCCCACCATCGCCCTGCAGATGTACGGCGGTGAGGACGGTTGGCGCTGGGCCATCGCCCAGAGTGCCATTGTGATGGCCGGCTACGGTGTCTACTACTGGTTTGCCATTACTGACGGCCCTGAGGGCACGGTTCATCGCAAGCCCCGCAAGGCGGTCGCGCTGGAAGTCAGCACCTGGGGCGACATGATCAAGCTGATCCTCTGGACCATCCCGTTGGTGGGCGTGTTGGGCATCCTTGTATGGCGTATCCAGGATATGGGTTACCTGAGCGTGACCTGGGCGATTGTTGCCTATGCGGTGATTGTGGCCATTGTCATCTATCAGATTATCCAGATCCTGCGGGTCAACGTGCCCATCCTCAAAAAAGGCGTGCCGGAAGATGACAAGTACCCCTTCAACAGCGTGGCTGCCCTGAACAGCACCTACTTTGCCAACTTCGGTGCCGAGCTGGCAGTGGTTTCCATGCTGCCCATGTTTTTCGAGGAAACCTGGAGTCTCAGCGCTACGGCCGCAGGCATGATCGCAGCCTCGTTCGCCTTCGTGAACCTGGTGGCCCGTCCCATGGGTGGTCTGGTGTCCGACCGCATGGGCAATCGCCGCTTCGTTATGCTCAGCTACATGTTTGGCATTTCCGTAGGCTTCGCGCTGATGGGGCTGCTGAACTCCAACTGGCCGCTGATCATTGCGGTGGGCATTACGGTGTTCACCTCCTTCTTCGTGCAGGGAGCGGAAGGCGCCACGTTCGGCATTATCCCCTCCATCAAGCGTCGCCTTACCGGCCAGATATCCGGTATGGCCGGGGCGTACGGCAACGTGGGCGCCGTGGTGTACCTCACCATCTTCACCTTCGTTACCCCGACCCAGTTCTTCTATATCATTGCTGGCGGGGCCTTTGTCAGCTGGCTGCTTTGCATACTGTGGCTGAAAGAGCCGGAGTCCGGGTTTGCCGAGGAGTACATGGTCTCTTCCGTTGACCTCGAGATTGAGGAAGAAGAGCGTCAGCGTCAGGCAAACGCGGCGACCTGACTGTCAGTAGGTAGTACAAAAAAGCCCGCCCGGAGCAATCCGGGCGGGCTTTTTTGTGTCTCTGACAAGCTTGTATTCGGCAATAGTCATTGGACGGGAGGTGCGGCCACGGCCTGGTTGGATCGTTGGTCAGGCGTGTTGGGTGGTTTGGTGGCAGTGCTGCTGGCGGGGTTGTGGCTTATATTCCAGGAAGGTGAGGATCATGAACAGCAGGATCTCCGGGGACGGACCCCACTGATCGTCGCCGCCGAAGAGGGAGACCTTGAACGGGTCGAATACCTGCTTGCACAGGATGTCCTGATTGATGCCGGCGATAACTGCCAGTGGACAGCCATGATGCGGGCCGCGGCAGGTGGTCACAGTGAGACTCTGGTAAGGCTGTTGGACGCAGGGGCAGATATCAATCATCGGGAGAAATCCGGCTATGCCGCCCTGATGGTAGCGGCCGTCATTAACCGCCTGGAGACGGCCGGTATTCTGGTGGAGCGGGAGGCTGAGCTTCAACGTTCAGGAAACTGAAAGTGGCCTGACGGCTCTGATGTGGGGGGTACGCAACCGGATCCCGGATAGGGGCAGGCTGCTGTTATCGGCGGGTGCGGATACCAGCCTCACCAACCATCAGGGTGAATCCGTAAAAGACATGGCGTGGCAGGCAAGCGCCGGGGAGTCGTCGGCAGGGCTCGATGGAATCCGGGAGGTGCTGGGGTGCCAGCCATGAAAAAGCCGGCCCCGAAGGGCCGGCAGACGAGACTGATCGTTGAGGTATCGGGTATCAGGGGTTCTTGATGTAGGCGTTCTTGCGCAGGTAGAACCACCAGTTCACCACCAGGCAGACCGCGTAGAACACCGCGAAGCCGTACATGGCCACCTCGGGTGTGCCGGCCTGGATCTCCTGGCCCATGACACGCGGTGCGATAAAGGCACCGTAGGCGGCAATGGCGGATGTCCAGCCCAGTACCGGGCCTTTCTGCTGCTGGTCAAAGATCACACCGATGCTGCGGAAGGTGGAACCGTTACCGATACCGCTGGCCGCAAACATGATGATGAACAGGATCATGAACACTGCGAAGTAGCTGTTCGGATCAGTGGAGTTGTAGGCCAGCATCATCACATAGCCGGTTGCGACGGACGCCACCACCATGACCACGGAGATGATCTGGGTGACGATGGAGCCGCCCATCTTGTCGGAAATCCAGCCACCGACCGGGCGAATCAGGGCACCCACAAATGGACCAATCCATGCCCAGGTCAGAGCACTGGGGGCGTCCGGGTTGACCACCCGGGTAACGGTTCCGTCCGCAGCCACTTCCATCATATTGCCGAAGATGACGCTGATGGACAGCGGCAGTGCGGCAGAAAATCCGATAAACGAACCGAAAGTGAGGATGTAAAGCACGGTCATTGACCAGGTGTGCTTGTTGCTGAAGATGGCGAACTGGTTTTTGATGTTGGGTTTGATATCTCCCGGGATCAGGCGCAGCAGAACCACCGTCAGAATAATGGTCATGGGCAGGGCGACCCACATGTTGAGTACAGTCAGTGCCCAGACACCAGCAATGGAGGTCAGAAGGCCCACGCCGTAGAGGCCAAGGATCTTGCCGAAGGCAGAGAGCGGATGGCCGGGATTAGGGGTGACCACCTTCAGGTTGTTCATGCCGAACCAGCTGGCAAAAGCCAGCGGAATCAGGAACACCAGCCAGATAAAGGCGGCATTCTGTATCCAGGTCTCGGTCCCGGCATCAATACGACCGATCAGGGTGCCGCTTGCTTTCTGCAACTCCAGGGGATCCCCTGCCAGGGCTCCGAAGAGACCCACCGTCATCACCAGCGGGATTACCACCTGCATGGTGGTCACACCGAAGTTACCCAGACCGGCGTTCATGCCCAGGCCATAGCCCTGCTTGCTCTTCGGGTAGAAGGAACTGATGTTGCTCATGGAGCAGGCAAAGTTACCGCCACCAATACCGGACAGCAGTGCCAGGGCCTGGAACACGAAGAACGGTGTGTCCGGGTTCATCAGGGCGATGCCGGTGCCCAGGGCCGGAATCATCAGCAGGGAGGTGGTCAGGAAGATGGTGTTGCGGCCACCGGCTATCTTGATCATGAACGATGCCGGTATGCGCAAGGTAGCGCCAGCCAGGCCGGCTACCGCTGTCAGCTGAAAAAGCTGTTCAGTGGTAAACGGGAAGCCGAGATTGCTCATCTGGGTTGTGATCATGCCCCACATCAGCCAGATGGCAAAGCCCATCAGCAGGCTGGGGATGGATATCCAGAGATTGCGGGAGGCAACTCGCTTGCCTTCCTGTTCCCAGAATTCTTCGTTTTCGACATCCCAGTGTTCGATGTCTGCGTTGGTTTTGGCCATAAATTCGACTCCCTCGGTTAACGTGCCCGGTAGCGCCTGCCGGCGGTTTTCGGGCTTCTCCCGTGCATTGTGCAAAGACTGGCGGGTATCCATTCTTGATGTTTCTCAAGGAAAAAGACTGCTAACCGGGATCGCGTTTTCCTGGTATCTCGGGGTGGTTTTTTGGGTCGATAAATGGCATTAAAAACAAAAGGTTAAGTCGGTAGTATTACCAACTGGGTAACAAGCTCGCCAGAGAGGGCAATAGAGGTAGCCAATCATTTCCGGCCGCTCATGCCTGGCAGCCGTAGCATGATCAGTTGGCCGGCCACCGTAAGGTAGGCCAGACTCCAGAGCACAGCCGAGGACCAGAGCAGGCCCGGCTCGGAAAAAGGCATTGCACCAGCGAGGTAGCGGCTGATAGCGGCGGCTGAGGTGAGCAGGCCGACCGTCAGTGCCTGCCACGTGGGTGGGAACCGGCGATGGGCGCGCTGCCACGCCAGTCGGAGCATCACGCCGGTAGACAGGGTGCCCAGGGCGCCGACGGCAATCAGATGCAGGGCGGGTGCAGCAGGCCTTCCTGTCAGCAGGTGCCAGGCGGTGACAGCACTACCGACAGCGAGCCAGCTGTAGCCAGCGGCCAGCATAAGCAGGTCGGGGCGTTCCGGGCAATGCCAGAGCTTCCATCGGGCGATGCGCACCAGAATCAGGCTGGCGACCATTAGCAGGACCAGGCCGGTGAACGCGTCCGCAACGACGGCGAGGCTGAGGGTGATCGACAGGGCGAGCAGAATAATCAGGGTGCCTTCTATCCGGGGCTGCACCCGGGCCGTCAGCGGAATTCCCTTCTTCTCCAGGGTGCCTGCAACGGCGGGGGCGATCAGCCGGCCGCCGATAAATGTCATCAGCAGAAGTAGCCCCAGGATAGCGGATTGCATTAACTGATAGGGATCGGGGGCGAACAGCCCGTTCCTGTAGTGCAGAGAGCTGGCCAGCCAGAACGCAGGCGCCAGCAGGCAAATCGTCAGGATCAGCGGGGCAGCGGTTTTGTTGCGCCACTTCTTGGCGGCACTGAAACGGGGTACCACGTAGCGGGCCAGCGCCAGTGCGAAGAGAGGGCTGAGCACCCCGGCGAACCAGCTTTCAGGTGCCAGTAGCCAGCTGAGTCTGGCGGTCAGCCACAGCGCCAACAGGGCCAGCACCCGGAAACGGGGTTGGGGGCCGAGTGTGTAGCCCGCGACCAGGGCCAGGGCAAATCCGAAAATCAGCTCGTGCCCATGCCCTGATCCAAGCAACCCTGGCGGCCACCCGCTGCCTGAAAGCACCGCATGGATAGACAGGGGCACGACGAGCGCCGCATGGAGGGCGGCCGCGGGGAAGAAAAGCCAGAATGCATGAATACTGCTCTTGCCAGAAGTCATTCCGGTTCCGGTGGTGTCCCGCGTGGTTAACGAACGAGCCAAACGGGCTCTAGGTTACGTGTGGCAGCACCCCGAAATATATGGCGCTGAAGTGACAGGCGCTGCCGCCGATCACGAATAGGTGCCAGATGGCGTGCATGTAGGGGATGCGGTCCAGCAGGTAGAACACCACGCCCACGGTATACACCAGTCCGCCGGCGATGGTCAGGTGGAGCGCGGTTGCGCTCAGGCTGTTCATCAGGTCCGCCGAAGCAAACACGATCAGCCAGCCCATGGCCAGGTAGATGCCTACCCGAACCAGCTTGAAACGATGCCTGAAGATAACCTTCAGGACCACGCCGGTTATCGCCAGCGACCAGATGATAGAGAAAAAGGTCCAGCCTACGGTTCCCCGCATATTCACCAGCAGGAAGGGCGTGTAGGTGCCCGCAATCAGCAGGAAGATGGCGCAATGATCCAGGGTCTTGAAGGCTGCCCGGAATTTTGGCGTACGGCTGCCATGGTAGAACGCCGAGGCCAGGTAAAGCAGTATCAGCGTGGTACCAAAAATGCTGAAACTGACGATCTTCCAGACATCACCCAGCTGGCTGGCGGCAATGATCAGAGCGGCGGTGCCGATGACGCTCAGCACCGCACCAAGACCATGGGTGGCGCTGTTGATCCACTCCTCGATCCGGTCGTGAACGGTGGTTGGTCTGGATTCTATAATAGTCATCGAGGCGTCTTTTCATTGAGCTGGTTGAGGCAAAGACTGTTCCTCGTGAGGTTATCACAGTTGGGGCACTGTACAGGTTTCAGGCAAGTGTCTGTTACCCCGTTTCCGGTGACAGATGGCCCTGTTCTCAGGTGCGTGAAAAGGTTTTAACATGCTGATATAGAGAAACTTCTTATTTTCAGTCCGACGCGTTTGCTGAAGGTTTCGGTCTGGTTAAAAAACCGTCAAGGGCCGCAGCGTGATGCGCGTTGCTGTTCACTCCATGGCAGCGGTCTGGTTTACGTCCGGGTGTTCTTCAGCCGGGAAAACGTCGCCGGCACTACCCCCAGCCAGGCGGCCAGCTGGTTGTCCGGCACCCGCCGAACCAGTTCCGGATATTCCTCCAGCAGCAAGTCGTAGCGCTCCTTCGCCGCCATGGTCTGTTTGCGGAATTCCCGCATGCTGGTCAGTTCCGCAAGCTCTTCGGTCAGCGACAGGGCGAAACGGGCCCAATAGCCATCGCCGCGGCTGGTCACCGCTGAACGGAATGCCGGGAAACTGGCCATCCACAGGGTGCAGCCCGTGACAGAGGTCAGGCAGAGAGTGTTTCGTTTGGTGCGGGTGCGGCCGAATACCGGCCACACCAGATCCCCCTCCGAGAAGAAGTGATGTATCGCAGTACGACCAGACGGGGCTTCCCGGTACAGGCGCATGACACCGTACTGAATCAGGTAGACATGACCCCAGGGGCTGTCCTGGACTTCGAGGGTGGTTTCCGGGTCCACTCGACGAAGCTGGAACAGTTGCGCCAGCTCCGACAGGAAACGGTCGTTGGGTGAATCCTCAGAGGAGCCGTCCAGCCGCATACCAAATACCCGGCTGAGGCCATTCAGCAGCGCCAGTGATGGCGTTGGTCGGGGTGTTGGCGCTATGTCCGGCTGGTGGGCATCCAGCAGACAGGGGGAGGAGGCCGGCGAATTGGGTCCGGCACTTCCGGTATGATCGCTCATGTCAGGCACCACTGCGTTGTGAATGCGGCTGGTACGCCGGCCAATCAGCAAGCTGACCTGCCGGACAGTCCGATTCTTTCACTAACCCCGGGGAATGTTAAATGACATAGATCATGTGTGCCCTGTGACTCCTCAGTGACTGGTGCCTTCCTCGTAGTGAATCTTGTTCCAGACGTTGTATTTGCCCGAGGGCTTGTTCATGGGCAGGCGTTTGAGCTCCTCCAGGGTGTCGGCGTCGTAGACGATCACGGCGCCGTCCTCGTCCCATACACTCAGCAGCAGCTTCTCGCCATAGCGGTCAAACTCGACATGGGCAGCGACTTTGCCAGGGGCCGGCTGAAGGGTTTTAACGATCTCCAGGCTCTGTTTGTCGATCACGTGGACCTTGTCCTTGTTGGGGCCGAAGAAGACATCCACCCAGGCATAGCGGGAGTTTTCGTGGCTGCGCATGAAGAACCCGGGGCCCTCGGTTTCCAGGGTCTTGATCACCTCCCAGTTGTCCATGTCGATGATGGACACCGCGCCGGTGCGGAAATGGGGCGTTGCCATCACCCGCCGCCCCTCGTATTCCCAGGTGATACCCGACCCCAGGTGGGGCATGCCTGGCAGCGGCAGTTCCGCCACGGTATTTCCGGTGTCCAGGTTGATCACCAGCCCATGTTCGCCATCGCGGGCGGCGCCGATAACGTGGTCATAGCCGGGGTCAAAGAAGAAGTCGTCGAGCCAGGTGTCGGTCTGCATCCGGCGCACCTCGGCCGCGTCGTTTTCCACGGTGATTTCCCAGGCTTCGGGAATGTCCTTGAGGGCGGCGATAAAGCTGTTGCGGGGTGGGGCGGCATAGACTGCGCTCACGCGGGAAGTCTCCTCGCCGCTCTCTACCGGGATAATCTCCATGAGTTCAAGATTCTCCGCGTCGAACAAAACCAGGGTATGGGGCAGGTAGTTGGCGGCCAGGACGTACTTGCCATCGGCGGACACGGCGATGTTCCGCATGTTGATACCGGCGCGGACCTCGGCGGTGACTTTCAGGTTGTACAGGTCGTACTTGGTGATCCAGCCATCCCGGGACCCGAAGTAGACGAAACGCCCGTCGGGGCTGTACTTGGGGCCACCGTGCAGCGCGTAGCGGCTGGCAAACCGGTGGATGGGTTCCATGGTATCGCCATCCAGCAGGGTGACATGGTGATCGCCCAGCTCCACGACCAGAAACAGGTTCATCATGTCCGCATCATAGGCGGGCTGGCCGGGCAGGGTACCCGCCGGGTGGGGCAGCAGGTGGCTGTCGGTTATGTCGGCCTTTTCCCAGGTGGGGGTGGTAGCCGGAGGCTGATAGATGTACTCCGCCAGAGCGGTAACGGAGGCGTCGTCGAGTACATCATCGAAGGCCGGCATCTGGGTTGCGGGCCGGCCATGGCGGATGGCGTCTTCCGCCTGGGGTTTCTTCAGTCGGGACAGGTTCTCCGGTAACAGGGCCGGGCCCATGCCCCCGAGGCGGTCCGCGCCGTGGCAGCTGGCGCAATGCTGCTGGTACAGGGTTTCGGTTTCGGTCTCGCTGGCCGCCTGCAATGATGCGGGCACTAACAGGCTGGTTGCGATGACCAGCAGGATTTTATTGCCTGGACTCACGCGGGTCTGCCTCCTGCGGAAAGGGCTGAATGTTGGGTGGGTACGCCTGTCCAGCCACTGCGTGCAGGCTGGGCCAGTGATTGCGCCAGTTTCACCACCTCACCAACGATGATCAGGGTAGGCGGCTGGAAGCCTTCGCGGATGATGGTCGCTTCAAGTTCCGACAGGGTGGTAACGGCCATGTGCTGCTGGGGCGTGGTACCACGCTCAACCAGCGCCACCGGGCAGTCACCCGGCAAACCATGGGCGGTAAGCTCCCGCACAATGGTGGGGGCGTTGTGCAGCCCCATATAGAACACCCGGGTCTGGCCTGGTGCTGCCAGTACCTGCCAGTTCAGCTCCAGGGCCTGGTCAGCCTTGCGGTGGCCAGTGACGAAGGTGACGCTCTGGGCATAATCACGGTGGGTCAGGGGGATGCCACAGTAAGACGCACAACCGGCAGCGGAGGTAATGCCCGGAACCACCTGGAAGTCGATGTCATTCTCCACCAGGAATTCTGCTTCCTCGCCGCCCCGGCCGAAAATGTACGGGTCGCCGCCCTTGAGGCGAACCACCCGGTGCTGGCGGACGGCCAGCTGTACCAGTAATTCGTTGGTGTCTTCCTGGGGCACATAATGGCAACCACTGGCCTTGCCAACGTGGATGTGCTCGGCGGCCGGATTGACCAGCTCCATGATCTCGGGGGACACCAAACGATCATAGACGACGGCATCCGCCTGCTGGATCAGCATCAGTGCCCGCAGGGTCAGCAGTCCGGGATCACCGGGGCCGGCGCCGACAATAGCGACTTCTCCGGCCTTCAAGGGCTGTTCAGCCAGTTGGAACTCCACCAGGCATTTCTTGCGTGGGTTTGTGCTCATGGTGTCATTCCTTACAGGTTGTGGACCGGGATCTCGGTGACCGGAGCAGCAACGCGCCGGGGCGCATCCACAACGCCGATCTCCTCGTTGGTGAGGTAACAGCCGGGGTCTTCTTCCCAGAAGTCGCCGGACATGTTGTAGGCGCGCACCCGGGTGTTGCCGTTACAGATGGCCAGGTACTTGCATTCGGCACAGCGGCCCTTTACCGGGCGTGGGCGTTGGCGAAAGCCCTGCATCAGCGGGTCCCTGGTGTCGGCCCAGATTGTCGAGAAAGCTGTCTGCCTCACGTTGCCCAGGTCGTGGTCCCACCAGAAAGTGTCCGGATGGACGACGCCCAGGTTGTCGATGTTGGAGATGTTGACGCCGGAGGCATTGCCCCCCCAGTTGGTGAGTCGCTGGCTCAGTGCATCCACCTGGTCCGGGTAGTGCTCTTTGGCCCACTCGATCAGGAAGGGGCCGTCGGCGTCGTTGTTACCGGTGACGTATTCCCGTTCAATGCCCCGCATGAGTTCGTCATGGCAGTGATTGAACAGCAGGTTCATGGCGTCCCTGGTCATGTCGTACCAGGCGTCCCGCTTGCGGTTGCGCCCGCCCCGGCCGGAATAGTTCAGGTGAGACAGGTAAAACTTGTCGATGTCGTGCTCATCGAGCATCTCCAGCATGGCGGGCAGTTCGGGGTAGTTGTCCTGGGTGAGGGTAAAGCGTAGTCCCACCTTGATGCCGGCCTGTTTGCACAGGGCAACGGCATGCATGGATTCGCGGAAGGCTCCCTGTTTCTGGCGGAAGGTGTCGTGGGTCTCTTCCAGGCCATCGATGCTGATGCCCACGTAGTCGTAGCCGACGGCGGCGATCTTATCGATGTTCTCTTCCGTGATCAGGGTGCCATTGGTGGACAGGCCCACGTAAAAGCCCATTTGCTTGGCCCGGTGGGAGATGTCGAAAATGTCCGGGCGCATCAGGGGTTCGCCCCCGGAGAGAATGAGAACCGGCACGCCGAAGGCTTTCAGATCATCCATGACGGTGTAGACTTCATCGGTGCTCAACTCGCCCTTGAAGTCGATATCCGCCGAGATCGAGTAGCAGTGTTTGCAGGTCAGGTTGCAGCGCCGGATCAGGTTCCAGATCACCACCGGGGCACGGGGCTTGGGAACCGGGCGCACCGGTGTCGGGTCCATCAGGCTCTTGATATAACGGGTCATGCGAAACATAGGTTATCTCTCTCCTCAGGAGTGGCTTTGCGGCCTCTCCGGGCTGGCCTTTACCGGCTCTGTGCCCTGTCACTATCGCGCTGTCGGCGGCGTGACTCCATACCTTCGATGGAGTACTTCAGGAAGCCTTTTTCTGTTCCCTGAAGCGCAATCCGGTTTTCTTGAGGATTGCCGAGCTGTACAGAATGGTGCTGGCGCGAGACGCGTTGCCCAGCAGTGCCTCGATATGCCCGGCCTTCTGCTCGACCTCGTCGCGGCTGGTGCCGTGGACCATGGCGAACAGGTTGTAGCGCCACCAGGGCAGGTGTCGGGGTCGCCGGTAGCAGTGACTGACAAAGGGAAGATTGCCCACCGCCCGGCCCATTTCGGAGACCTGGTCATCGGCCACGTCCCACACGGTCATGCCGTTGAAACGGTAGCCCAGCCGGTAGTGATCCGGCACAGCGGCAACGCGACGGATAATGCCGTGCTCCTGCATGCGTCGGAAGCGGGCCAGCACCTCATCGGCGGACATGCCCAGCTGGCGGGCAAGGTCCTCCCAGGGATCGGGTTCCAGTGGCAGGCCGCCCTGGGTGGCCAGTATCAGGGCGCGGTCCCGCTGACACAGGACATAGGGTTGATCAGACGGGGAAGTGAAGGTTGACATGGAACTCCTCCTCCTTGGGCATGTTGTAGACCGGGTAACCGGTGGCCGCTTCAATATCGGCAATGACCCGGTCAATGTCTTCGCGGGTTTCCGTTGCCAGCACAAACCACATGTTCAGATCGTGCTCCCGGCGGTAGTTGTGGGCCACCTCGTCAAAGTGGTTGACCTGTTCGGTCACCGCTGCGAACGCGTGGTCGGGGATCCGCATGGCAGCCAGGGTCAGGCCGCCGCCCATTTCACCGGCATGGAACATGGGACCGAAGCGGGTCAGGGTGCCGTTGTCGAGCAGGCGGGTGAGGGTATCGAGCAGGGCTTCCTCGCTGATGCCCAGCTCCTCTGCCACGTCGGCGTAAGGCCTGGGTGTGAGCGGCAGGCCAAGCTGTAACCGGTTGATGACGGCCCGCTCTACCCCGGTGAACAACGGCGCTTCAGTCTGAGCCGACATAACAGCCTCCCCGTTGCCGGTAAGCCTTGCTGCTGAACAGCACGGCGTGGGGGCATTGCTGGAGCTGGTGGGTGCGGATCAGCTCTTCGATCTGCCCCTCCACCCGGTCCCGGGAAACACCGTGGATCATGCAGAACAGGTTGTAGGGCCAGTCAGGCAGTCGCCTCGGGCGCTGGTAGCAGAGAGTCACGAAGGGGATGTCGGCAAACTGCCGGCCCAGGCGGCTGACCTGCTCGTCTGGAATATCCCACACCACCATGGCATTGGCCCGGTAGCCCAGGGTGCGGTGTTGTACCACCAGCCCCATGCGCTTGATCAGGCCGTCGTTTTGCCAACAGTCGACGGCGTCCATAACCTGGGCTTCGCTCAGGCCTGCCTGCTCCGCCAGGGTCTGGAACGGTCGGGGCGTGAGGGGCACCCCCTTCTCCAGCAGCTTGCGCAGGCGTAACAGCCCCCACGGGCTGGCCGGTGGCGAATTCCTGAGTACCGAGCAGACATCGGTATGCAGTCTTGGTGTCATGCCAGGGCCTCCCAGTCGATAGCGAAGCCCAGATCGATGTGGTAGCCCTCCACCATGGGGAGTCGCAGTATCGGCAGCCGTAGCTGCTGTTCCAGCTCGTCGAGCCGCTCGTCGAGGGTGTCCTCGTCCGGCGCGGTCATGACGAACCAGAGATTGTAGGGGTGCTCCCGGGCGTAGTTGTGATTCACGCCCGGGGCACGGTTGATGCGGGCAGCCACCAGATCCATCTGTTCCGGTGGCGCCGCCACCGCCGCCAGCAGGCTTGCGCCGGCGCGGTGGTGTTCAAAGACCGGTCCCACCCGGCTGATGACCCGATCGGACTGCAGCCGTCGCAGCCGCTGAATCAACTCGTCTTCGCTGATGCCCAGTTTGCCGGCCATCACTTCGTAGGGGCGCTCGCAGACAGGCAGGCCCCGCTGGTACAGGTTGATCAGTTGCTGGTCGGTGCGGTCCAGTTTCATCGGGTCATCTCCGCCGGTGGTCAGCGATCAGTACACGTCGTGCTGGGTGTTGTAGACGTTGAACTTGCCGGTTGGCGTCACCAGCCGTTCATCGGTGATCACCTTCTTCAGCTCGCGCGTTTTGTCGTCCACGACAACCAGGGCAGATTTCTTGTCCTGGGTGTTCCACACCGAGAACCAGACTTCATCGCCTTCCACGTTGTACTCCGGCTGCACGACCCGTTTCGGACCTTCGCCCAGGTCGGCCCACTCGGCGATCGGCAGTACTTCGTAGCCGGCTTCCAGGTCATTGATGTCGAACACGGCCACGCTCTGGCTGATGGACTCCGCCGGGTTCAGAGCGGTATCCACCCACAGGTTGTCGGACTCCGGATGGGTCTTGATGAACAGCGAGCCGCCGCCCTGACCGTCCAGGGTCCGCACCACCTGCCAGGCATTGTCCGGGTGACCTTCCGGGTCGGTGCCGATCAGCTGGATGGTGGGGTCGCCCAGGTGACTGGTTGCCCACACCGGACCATGTTCCGGGTCGACGAAGTTGGCGCCACGACCCGGGTGGGGAATCTTGCCCACGTCGATCATGGCCTCCAGGTTCCGGTCCCTGGAGTCAACCACGGCGATCTTGTCGGAATTGTTGGCGGCGGTCAGGAAGTAGCGCATGCTGGAATCCCAGCCACCGTCATGCAGGAACCGTGCGGCGTCGATGGTGGTGATGGAGAGGTTTTCCAGATCCTCATAGTTCACCAGCTTGATCTTGCCGGTTTCCTTGATGTTGACGATGAATTCCGGATGTTCGTGGGAGGCCACAATCGCGGCAACCCGTGGCTCCGGGTGGTATTCCTGAGTGTCCACGGTCATGCCCCGGGTGCCGACGATTTTCTTCGGCTCCAGGGTCTGGCCATCCATGATCACGAACTGGGGCGGCCAGTAGGTGCCGGCGATGGCGTACTGATCCTCATAGCCCTCGTACTTGGAGGTTTCCACCGAGCGGGCCTCCATGCCGACCTTGATCTTGGCCACGGTGCCGGGCTCTTCCATCCACAGGTCGATCATGTTGACCAGGGCATCCCGGCCAATCACCATCACATAACGGCCGGAGGCAGACATCCGTGAGATGTGAACGGCGTAGCCGGTATCAATCACCTCGACGATTTCCTTGGTGTCGCCGGAGATGAGTGCAATCTGGCCGGCATCCCGCAGTGTCACGCTGAACAGGTTCTCTAGGTTCAGGTCGTTCATCTGCTCGGTAGGGCGTTCCTCCGGCGGCACGATTACTTCCCAGGTGGCCTTCATGTCTTCAAGGCTGTATTCCGGCGGCTGGGGTGGTTCGTGCATGATGTACTTGGCCATCAGCTCGACTTCGTCTTCGGTGAAGTCCCCGGAGGTCAGCCAGTTCGGCATGCCTGCCGGCGAGCCATAACTGATAAAGGCCTTGAGGTAATCCATGCCCCGTTCCTGGGTGATGTCGGGGGTCAGTGGCTTGCCGGTGGCACCCTTGCGCAGGACACCGTGGCAGCCGGCGCAACGTTCGAAGTAGATCTGCTTGGCTTCCTGGAACTCGGCGTCGGTCAGATCCGGGGCTCCCGGCGTGCGAACCACTTGTGCCGATTCCGGATCAACCGCACTGGAGGTGCCCTCGTAGGCGGTGGAAGAAGGATCGGGGTCCTTGGGGGCCGCCTGGGTGGTCATCACGCCAAAGGACGCGACCGCCACCACAAGGGCCAGAGGTTTGAAAAATGGGTTGGTTAGTCTCATCAGGTTCTCTCCTTGTTGTACAACGTTCCTTTAGGTTTCGCTTCTTTCCGGGCTGGAACATTGACCAATGTCAGATGTGCAAAAATTGTCCGGCTTCCTACCTCGCCATGAGTACACCGAAAGATTCCCGGCCTTCCTCCGCCCGGCTTAACGGATGTCAAGGCCGCCAATCGTCACGGACTTCACGATGACGACCATATGACCCGGGAGTGGCTCATGAGTGCGTTGATATCCCGTCTGAAGGCCTGGCCCCGCCGTTTGCTGGTTTTGGTGCTGCTGATTACCCCCGTGACTGTTGCCAGTGAAGACGGCATTGATGAGGCTGACCTGAGCAATCTGGTACTTCAGGACTGCGGTTCCTGCCACGGTATGACACTCCGGGGTGGCCTGGGCCCGCCACTGCGCCCTGATGATCTGGAGCGGATGTCGGCGGGGGCCGTCGCCGCACTGATCCGGGAGGGGGTGCCGGGCACTGCCATGCCGCCCTGGAAGGCGCTGCTCAGTGAGCCGGAAATTGTCTGGATCAGCGAACGACTCAAGTCTGGTGCCCTGATCAAAGGGCCGCAAGAATGAAGCGGGAGACCTCATGAGACAGAAAGCGATAATGCTGGCCCTCGTTATGGTGATGCTGTTAGGCCTGAGCGCTTGCCAGAGCCCGGCCACGGTGAACGAGTTGCGAGGCACCGGTGACCTGGGGCTGGTGATCGAGCGGGCCTCGGGTTCCGTGCTGGTGGTGGAAACCACAGGCAACAGCGTGCTGGGCCGTGTCGAGGGCCTGGGCGACCTGTCCCACGCTTCTGTGGTGTATTCTCGGGATGGTCGTTATGGCTATGTCTTCGGGCGTGACGGTGGGTTGACGAAGGTGGACCTGCTGACCCGTTCCATCACCGAGCGGGTTATGCAGTCCGGCAACAGCATCGGCGGCGCCATCTCTCAGGACGGCCGTTATGTGGCCGTGTCCAACTATGAGCCCGGCGGCGTGAAAGTGTTCGACAGCGAGACCCTGGCGCTGGTGGCCGATGTCCCCGCCACCTATACCAATGCCGAGGGTGAGACCGCCCAGTCCAAAACCGTCGGGCTGGTGGATGCTCCGGGCAACCAGTTTGTGTTCAGCCTTTTCGACGCTGGTGAGATCTGGACCCTCGATATGGCTGCCGATTCCCACGAGATCACCCGTTACGATGCCGGCGATGCCCCCTATGATGGCCTGATCACGCCGGATGGCCGTTACTATATTGCCGGGTTGTTCGGTGAAGATGGCCTGTCCATGCTGGACCTCTGGGAGCCGCAGGCCGGGGTCACCGACATTCTGCCGGGTTACGGCAAGGGCGAGCAGAAACTGCCGGTCTACAAGATGCCGCACCTGGAGGGCTGGGCGATCGCCGATGGTCGTGCTTTCGTGCCGGCAGTAGGGCACCACCAGGTGCTGGTGGCGGATATGAACGACTGGTCCCTGATGGATCGAATTGACGTGCAGGGCCAGCCGGTGTTTGTCATGGCCAGCCCCGATAACCGGCAGATCTGGGTGAGCTTTGCCCACCCGGACAATGACGTTATCCAGGTGATCGATGCCCGCACCCGGAAGATCATCCATACTCTGGAGCCCGGCAAGGCGGTGTTGCACATGGAGTTCACTCCCAGGGGAGAGAGGGTCTGGGTCTCTGCCCGGGACAGCAACCGGGTAACTGTGTACGACACCCGTACCCTTGACCCGGTGGCCACACTCAGTGCTGAAAATCCCAGTGGCATCTTCTTTACCAGCCGGGCCCACTCACTTGGGCTTTGAGCTTCAGCGTGTCATCGTGGCCGGGTTACTGGCAGGGGCCACGCTCGGCCTCTTCGGGGGAGTGGCATATTCCGGGGAGCGGACTGTGCTGATCGGTATTGAGCCTGACGGTCGCGTGTCGGAGGTGGCACGCCGCCGCCTTGAGGGCTATCTGAATACTCAGGGGTGTACAGCAGACATCCGTTTCAACAGTAATGATCCGGCCCGGGCGCTGGTGTTTCGCGTCGGTATTCCGGGTGCCGGTGAATCGCCGGCACTGGTGGCGGTCAATTCCGCGGGCGATCTCCCGCAGCCTGCCTGGATAACCCGCCGGTCAGCCGGCGTACGGGGGTTGGCGGAACTGGAAGACCGTGACCTGGCGACCGTGGCCGGCCAGGACCCGCTGGGTGCCGAATTGCCCGTGGAAGCCCTTCGAAAAGAGGGCGTTTCACCGGATCCCGGGCAGCTCTATGAGGCAGGTGACTATAGCTCGGCGCTGGGGCTTTTGCTCCATAACAATACCCACGCCGCGGTCTCGGAGCTGGGCTTTGTTGAGCCGTTCCTGGACAAGAACGGGCTGGTCGTGACCTGGTCTGGCCCGCCGCTGATAGCCGCCGCGTGGTATCGCCACGCCGGCTGGCGTGAGGCCGCTGCCAACTGTGAGCAGGCCCTGGTCAGGCGGCAACGTGAGGATGATCGCCAGGCCTTCGCGGCCTTCCCCGAGTGGGTTGCCGGGTTCGCCCGGCATGACAGTCAGCATTCAGAGGATAGTAGCCAATGACGTTTTACCAACCGGTCGGCCACGAGGTTGAGCTGTTCCGCGCTGCAGCCGATAACGGCCTGCCCGTTCTGATCAAGGGCCCCACGGGTTGTGGCAAGACCCGGTTTGTCCGCTATATGGCGGAACAGCTGGATCGGCCGGTCTATACCGTGGCCTGCCATGACGACCTGACCGCTGCGGATCTGGTAGGCCGGCACCTGATCGGTCCGGAAGGCACCTACTGGCAGGATGGCCCGCTGACCCGGGCCGTCCGGGAAGGGGGTATCTGCTACCTTGATGAGGTGGTGGAGGCCCGCAAGGACACCACGGTGGTGCTGCACCCGCTGGCGGACGATCGCCGGGAGCTGCCCATCGAACGCACCGGTGAGGTACTGAACGCAGCGCCGGGGTTCATGCTGGTGGTGTCCTACAATCCCGGTTACCAGAGCCTGCTCAAGGGCATGAAGCCCAGCACCCGGCAGCGCTTCGTGTCGCTGAGTTTCGATTACCCGGCAACGGAACTGGAGCAGACCATCGTGATGGAGGAGTCCGGCTGTGACCGGGACCTGGCAGCGCAGTTGGTGAGCCTGGCCCAGTCAGTGCGTAACCTGAAGGACCATGATCTGGAGGAGGCAGCTTCCACGCGTCTGCTGATTCATACCGCCCATCTGGTAAGGGCGGGCGTGCCGGTAGCCCGGGCCTGCCGGTCCGGGATGATTGAACCCTTGTCTGACGACGAGGCAACCGTGAACGCATTGATGGAGGTGGTGTATGCCGTATTCGGAAGGCCAGACTAAACCTGGTAGCGCCGCCGTGGTGCCGGTGATCTGGTATCTGCTGAACCTGCTGGCGCTGCCGGTCATCGGGTTTGCGGTGCTGCTGTGGCTCTACCTGCGCTCTGCCGACATGCCGGAACTGCGACGGATGCATGCGCGGGCGACGTTTTATATGTCGATCATCGGTGCGGTGCTGATTTTCGGCGGCGTTGGGGCGTTCTGGCTGGCCTTCGGCCATACCGGCAATTTCTGGACCGGGGCCATTGTGTGGGCCATCGTGCTGCATACCAGCTTTGTGCTTTGGGGCATGATTGCCCTGGCCCAGGCTATCGGGGAAAAGCCGCCCTATTTTCCGCGAAAGTGGCTTTGAGCCGTCAGTTAAACAGCTGAATCACGGCCAGTGCCGCAACCACGATGGGGGCCCAGGCCTGGGCTGCGAAGCGCCAGCCCGGCGGGGCCTTGCGCATCTCCATGAAGTGGTCCACCAGTAGCGCAGCCTTGACCACCACCAGCGCAAACACCAGCCATATGAGCAGCGAAGGGTTCGCCCCTGCCTGCATGGCGAGCACCGGCACCATGGTGCAGATCATCAGCGCGATATAGATTGCCAGCATTCCGGCCTCCTCAGGCAAGCACGTACAGCATCGGGAACAGCACCAGCCACACCAGATCCACCATGTGCCAGTAGGACGCGCCCGACTCCATGCCGTTCATGTCGTCACCGTTGTAGTCGCCGTTTTTCACCTTCACCGCCAGTACCACCAGGATGATCTGGCCCAGTACCACGTGCATGAAGTGGAAGAAGGTGAGGAAGAAATAGAACATGAAGAAGGTGTCCGTCCCCAGGTTGTAACCGCCGCTGTACAGCTCCACGTATTCCCAGAGCTTGCCGAAGGTATAGATGGAGGACGCGGCAATGGCCCCCCAAAGCAGCAGGGCGACCCGGGTCTGGCGGTGACGCAGGCGGTGCACGGCCACGGCCACCAGATAGCTGGCGGTAATCAGGCCGATGGTGTTGATCAGCCCGGTCCAGGGATGCAAAGCGGCCCGGCCGGCCGAGAAGGTGTCCGGGTCCAGGCTGCGGGCGATGCCGAAGCCGATGAAGAAGATGCCGAACACCGCCAGTTCCGCAAAGATAAAGAACCAGACGGCCAGGTCGCCGGGCAGGTGACGGTTGTCGGATGAGGCGTTTTCCATGCGGATCAGCGGGTCAGGTTCATGTAGAGCTTGGGCAACTGCAGGGGCAGCTGGACCGGGTCCTTGATGACCACAAAGTTGTTGCTGCCGAACACGTAGGGCAGGTATTCACTGGCGTCGTCATCAATGGTGACGCAGAACGGCGTCAGGCCTGCTCGCTGGGCTTCCTGCACCGCCATGCGGGTGTCTTCCACGCCGTACCGGCCTTCGTACAGGTCCAGGTCATTGGGCTTGCCGTCGGTGAGCAATAGCAGGATCTTCTGGTGCTCGTGTCGCCCCTGCAGCAACCGGGTGGCCTGGCGGATGGCGGCGCCCATGCGGGTGTAATAACCCGGCTCCAGGGCCTGGATGCGGCCCCGGCTGACGTCGTTGTAGGGTTCGTCAAACGCCTTGATGTGGTGGAAGCGTACATGGTCCCGGCGTCGGGATGAGAACGCAAACAGGGCGAATGGATCGCGGCTGGCCTGCAGGGCTTCACTGAGCAATTGCAGCCCGTCCCGGGCGATGTCGATCACCCGCTGGTTGTTGTTGATGAAGGTGTCCGTCGACATGGAGATGTCCGCGAGGATCAGGCAGGCCAGGTCCCGCTGGTTCTTTTTGCAGCGGCGGAACAGCTTCTGGTCTATGGCACCGGTGCCTCGACGGTGCTGAACTTCCCGGTCCATGCAGGCGTCAAGGTCCAGTTCTTCCCCCTCGGTCTGCCGTCGCTCCCACTGGCGCAGCGGTTTCAGGGCGCTGAACTGGCGGCGCAGTGTCATGGCAGAGCGGGACAGATGGTCCGGAAGCCTCGACGGCACCGACTCCTTGCTGAGCATGGGGTGCAGACAGCAGTAATTGTCCCGGTAGCTCTGGCTGCGCCAGTCCCATTCCGGCAGGTGAATGCCCGGGCCCAGGTGCAGGTCGTCGTTCTCTTCCGAGGGCAGGTCCAGGTCGAACTTGATGGCGGAAGAGGACTCGCGGCGGTCGCTGGACACCGAGATCATGTCCATGTCATCCGCCACCGCGTCGGCGTCTTCTTCCTCAGTGTCGTCTCCGGCCCGGTCCACGGGAATGAACTCGCTCCAGGAGAACAGGCTTTCCAGGCGGAACAGCATCAGCCCCTGGTCCTTGTCGAAGGAATCCACCCGTTCGGCCCGGCGGCGTTTGCGCTTTTTCTCCAGACCACCGGGTTTCGAGGTGGTGTTGTCGTCGCCGATAATCTGACCGGAGATCTTGCCAGGCGAGAGGGTGGGATAAAGCCAGATGATCACCGGCCAGGGGTCGGAATCCGCTGCCGGCAGTGATTCCACGCTGCCCGGATGGATCAGGGCCTGGCGGATGGCTTTTTCCCGGTGACTTTCCGCCTCGGGCAGGGTGCCCGGGTCCGGGCGCCACTGCAGGGTGTGGCGGACCAGGCGCTGGTAAACAGGCTCCAGGCCGGGCCATCGGGAGAGCAGGGTCTGCACCATGGCCTGGTTGCTGGTCAGCCAGCCATCGTCGGTACATTCGCCCTGGGAGGCGAGGGCGGCAAGCCACAGGTACAGGTCGCGGTTGAGTTGTAGCGAGGGAAACAACGCCAGTCGGTCCGGCAGGCGCAGGCTCTGTTCGTCCCGCCAGGCCAGCTCGAACTTCTTGTGGGTGCCCGCCAGTTTCTGCAGGAAACGGCGGCGGGTGCGGAAGTGGCGGGGTTCGGCCACCACCAGGCTCAGGGCCGGGTCGCCTCCCAGGGCCCGGAACAGTACGCCCAGGGTGCGGGCTTCATCTTTGAGATGCACCGCATGTTCCGGGAACTCGCCCATGGCATGGCGGGTAATGTATTCATGCCATTTGAAGCCTACCCACTCTTCCATATCAACCCCCCGTGTTCAGGCGTGTGGGTGGTGTGGTGTCGATCTGACGCATTGGTATCAACACGGTCTGCCTGCCCGGTGTGCCGGGCTCCCAGTGCAGCAGGGAGCCGTCCGGGTTGTCCTTCTGGACCTCGCGGCAGGCACTGACACATTGCAGGCACTGGGTGCAGGAGAACTTGGCCCGCTTGTGGCTGCGGGTGGGCAGGCGCATGGGGCAGGCCTCGTCGCAGGCTTTGGTGCAGTCGCGGCAGGCGGCGGCCCGTGTGGTGTCGAAGGTGACCACCGGGCCGCGGCCATTGGTCATCCAGGCGATGCTCTGCACCAGCCCGACGGCACAACCGAATTTGCAGAACAGGTGCCGGGCAAACAGAAAGTCAAAGGTGAACACAGCGGTGGCGACCGCCAGGAAAATGGCTGGATAGCGGCCCAGCTGGCCGGTTACCAGATCGGTATAAAGGGGGAGGGGCGGCAACAGGTAAGAAAGCAGTGCCAGCGCCCAGGAAAAACCGATCAGTGCGCAGACCAGGGTCAGGCCGGCCCAGTGAAGGCCCTTGCCGGTGTTGCCTTTTCTGAGGGCCTCCCAGAGCGTGGGTCGGCCGGTGATCCGGGTCATCAGGTTATTGATGGTCTCGACCACGGAGAAGTGCGGGCACAACCAGCCACAGTACAGGCGCCCCCACTTGAAGAAAATCCACAGTGCCAGCGGCACCAGAACGAGAATCGGCAGTACGAACCAGAACAGGATCTGCCCGGCCACTTCCGCCGGTGAACTCTGAATGACCCAGGCCGGGTCCAGGTTGAATGACAGGGGAAAGCCGAACAGCACGAAACGGGTTTCGGTCAGGTCGTAGCGAAAAATATTGAGCACAGGCGCGAGCAGGAACAGCAGGAAGAACGCGCTGCGTGTGATCAGCCGCTTCTGCTGGAGGGTGTCCTTGCTGTTGACGGTTTGCGCATGCACAGCGTTGGTCCGGAGGTTGAGGGAATGACCGGGGCCCGCAGGCCCCGGCGGATAGTGCGGATCAGGCGTCGGCGGTTGCCGGGCCACGGACTTCTTCGGCGGGGCTTGCCTGCCCCTTGATAAAGAAGCTGCCCAGGTACACCACCAGGCCGGCCATGAAGAAGGCGCCAGCTACGAATCGCATCCAGTAGAAGATGGTGAGCTGATCCTGGCCTGCCATGAAGGACATGGCCTCACCGCTCTCCGGAATACGTTGCAGCCACACCTGCAGCACACCGGCGGCGGTGAGGAACAGGGTGATGAACACCATGGAGATGGTCATCAGCCAGAAGCCCCACATTTCCACGACCTGCGCCGTGTTGCTGTTGCCGTAGGGGCGGCCACGCATGATCGGCACCGCGTAGGAAATGATGGTCAGTACGATCATCACATAGGCACCATAGAACGCCATGTGGCCGTGGGCTGCCGTGATCTGGCTACCATGGGTGAACCAGTTCACCGGTGCCAGGGTGTGCAGGAAGCCCCACACGCCGGCACCCAGGAAGGCCATCACGGTGGTGCCCATGGCCCACAGCAGGGCCGCCTTGTTGGGATGGTTACGGCGGCGCCGGTTGATCATGGTGAAGGCGAAGACCACCATCATAAAGAACGGCAGCGGTTCCAGCGCCGAGAACACGGAGCCCAGCCACAGCCAGTACTCGGGCGGCCCGATCCAGAAGAAGTGGTGCCCGGTACCGATGATGCCGGTAATCAGCGCCATGGCAACGATCACGTACAGCCACTTCTCGATGACCTCCCGGTCGACACCGGTGAGCTTGATCAGCACGTAGGCCAGGATGGCGCCCATGATCAGCTCCCACACGCCTTCAACCCACAGGTGGATGACAAACCACCAGAAGTACTTGTCGGTGGCCAGGTTACCCGGATTGTAGAAGGCAAACAGCCACAGTACCGCCAGCCCGATCAGGCCGGTGACCAGCACGATATTCACCACCGTCTTGCGCCCCCTCAGGGCCGTCATCATGACGTTGTAGAGGAAGCCGCCGACCACCACGAGTATGCCGAACTTGGTGATGGTGGGTTGTTCAAGGAATTCCCGCCCCATGGTGGGGAAGTATTCGTTGAAGGTCAGTTCCGCCAGGCGGGCGTAGTCCACGAACAGGTAGCCGAGGATAGTCAGGGTGCCGGCAGCGGCGAACACCCAGAACAGAATCCAGGCAAGCAGCGGGCTGTGCAGCTCGGTCTGGGATTCTTCCGGCACCATGTAGTAGGTCGCCCCCATGAAGCCGAATAGCAGCCAGACAATCAGCAGGTTGGTATGAACCATCCGCGCGACGTTGAAGGGAATCTCCGGGAACAGGAAATCACCCACAACGTATTGAAGCCCCAGTACCAGGCCAAACACGATCTGGCCGGCAAACAGGATCAGGGCGAAGATAAAGTAGGGCATTGCCACTTTTTGCGATTCGTATTTCATATCGGTGCCCTCAGCCTTCGATGTTGGGTGGCCAGTCGTTGTCGTCAATCTTGGAGGTCCACTCCAGGAACGCCGCGAGATCGTCGATCTCGTCGTCGGTCAGATTGAAATTCGGCATCTGCCGGCGCCCGGGAACGTTGGTTGGCATGGCGTTCATCCAGGCATTCAGGTAGGACCTGAAGACCTCGCTGTTGCCACCGCCCCGGCGGTCAAACACGTTGCCCAGTTCCGGTGCGAAATAGGCCCCTTCGCCCATGATGGAATGACAACCCACGCAGTTGTTCTCTTCCCACAGGTGTTTGCCGCGAACCACCTGATCGGTCAGCTGGTCGCGGTTGTCCCGTTCGGGCATTGCCCGAAGCTGAGTGTCAAAAGTCAACGCCAGGAACAAGAGGACGAAGAAGGCACTTCCCCCCAGATAGATGTTCCTGGCCATGCCTTTGGTAAAGCGCTCGGCCATTGGTCTGCTCTCCGTTTTCGTTATAAAACCCGACTGCAGCGCTAGGGTATAAAGTGGGAAGTGCAAAAGGTTTGATGATTGTCAAAGGCGGGCGGCCATTTACCAAATATCCTGTAGATTACCTCCTGAGGGGTACGACCGGTGTGGTGATGCTGATGTACTCGGGCGGCACCGGGTACCTAAATGCTCCAATGAAGGATGGTGACCCTATGTCTCAACGGTCTGCCCCCTCGCCTGACTTCCAGCTATTCCCCTGGACCAGCCAGTTCGAAACCGGAATTGATCAGATTGACGAGCAGCACCAGAAGCTGGTGGAGATCGTCAATCGTCTCGCCTGGCACCTGTCCGCCGAACAGGACGAGCTGCGCGCTGGCGACGTGGTGGACGAACTGCTGGACTATGCCGGGTACCACTTCAGCTGCGAGGAGGCCATCTGGCAGCAGTATTTCAGCGGCAGCAGCCTGGAAGCCAACCACCACAAGGCCCATGAATACTTCTTTGAGCAGATCCGGTATTACGAGGGTCGGCGTCAGCAGGGTGAGGAGAGTACCCTGGCCGACATGTTCGACTTCCTGACGCGGTGGCTGGCCTTTCATATTCTCGAGTCGGACCGGCGCATGGCCCTGATGACATTCTCCATCCGCGCCGGGTATTCCATCGAAGAGGCGGCGGACGAAGCCGACCGGACGCTGAGCGGCACCACATCAGTGATGGTCAAGGCCATTCTGGAAATGTACGGCAAGCTCTCCGGCAGCACCGTCCAGCTGATGAAGGAGCGGGCTGCCCGTCGGGCGGCGGAAGAAGAGCTGGAAAAACTCAGGGCGGAAAGGGGCCGCGACGGGCCCGATAACTGAGGCTACAATGGCGGTCCCTCATCAGGAGATGTCATGACCGCTGCACTCGCCCTGCTGTTCAAGCTGCTGCCGCTGTATATCACCGTCGCCCTGGGGTGGATTGCCGGTCGCTATCTGCAGGCCAGCGGCCGCCATATTGCCGGCATCATGCTGTACATCGTCACCCCGTCGGTAGTGTTTTCCGGGGTGATGGCGGCGCCACTGTCGCCGGAAGTCATTCTGCTGCCGTTTCTGGTATTTGCCCTGTGCTCACTGATTGGCCTGGCCCACCTGTGGCTGGCCCGGCGGATGCTGCACGACGGCAGTGCCAGTATCATTCCCTTGTCTGTAGGTACCGGCAATACCGGTTACTTCGGCATACCGGTGGCGTTGCTGCTGTTCGGCGAGCAGGGTCTGGCGCTTTATATTGTCTGCATGCTGGGCACCACCCTGTTCGAGAACTCCGTGGGTTTTTACCTGGCGGCCCGGGGGCGATATGGCATCCGCGATGCACTGCTGAGGGTGGCCCGGCTGCCCTCGGTGTATGCCTTCGGGCTGGCGGTGGTGCTGAACCTGTCGGGGGTGGGTATCCACGAGGTGCTGACGCCGCTGTTCGATAACCTGCGCGGCGCCTACAGCATCCTCGGCATGATGATTATCGGCATGGGTATCCTCAGCTTTCGCGGGCTGGCGGGGAACCTGCGATTCACCGGGCTGGCGTTCTTCGGCAAGTTCGTGATCTGGCCGCTGGTGGCGGTGGCGCTCTGGTGGCTGGATGCGGCGGTGCTGGGCATTTATGACAGCGCGGTCCACCAGGCCATCTTTCTGATTTCCATTACCCCCATCGCCGCCAATACCGTGGTCATTGCCACTCTGCTGGATACGGCGCCACGTCAGGCGGCCGGTACCGCGCTGCTCAGTACGCTGTTTGCACTGGCTTTCATCCCCTTCATGGTGGCCATGGTGCTGTCCTGAGATCACGCAGTCGTACTATAGTGAGACCGAATTGAGGAACCCTGTTCAAGGAGCGCTGCCATGAAGTCTTTCTCCCCGATCCTGGCCGGTCTGGTGCTGGCCCTGGCATTGCCAGTGGCACAGGCTGAGGCACCGGCAACACCCGACCTGAAGGAGTGGGACATCCCCTGGGACAACACCCGCCCCCGGGACCCGTGGGTAGGCCCGCAGGACAACACGGTCTGGTTTGTGGGCCAGGCCGGTGACTACGTGGCCACCCTCAACCCGGAAACCGGCAGCCTGAAACGCTACCGCCTGGACCCGGGCACTGGCCCCCATAACGTGATTGCCGATGAGCGCGGCGCCTTTTACGCCGGCAACCAGGCCGAGCACATTGGTCTGATCGACCCGGATAGCGGCGAGATCCGTAAGTTCAGACTGGAAGGTGATGGCCCGAAGGACGTCCACACCATGGCCTTCGATGCCAATGGCGACATTTTTTTCACCGAGCAGGGTGGCAACCGCATTGGCTGGCTGGATGTGGATGAGTACGACTTCCGGATGTTTGACGTCGAAACCGAGTGGGCCCGGCCCTACGGGATCGTGGTCAGTCAGGACAACCGGCCCTGGGTGGCCCTGTTTGGCACCAACAAGCTTGCAACCGTTGATGCCAAAGGGACGTCGCACGAAGTGACACTGCCCCGTGAAGGGGCCCGGCCAAGGCGTCTGGATATGACCGACGACGGCATGGTGTGGTACGTGGACTATGCCGAGGGCTTCCTGGGGCGGTTGAATACTGATAGCGGGCAGATACAGGAATGGCCCGTTCCCGGTGGCCCGGATGCCCGCCCCTATGCCATGGCTCTGGACGACCAGAACCGGTCCTGGTTTGTGGAAACCGGCCATAGCCCCAATCGTCTGATCGGGTTTGACCCGAAAACGGAGAGCTTCTCCGAACCCGCCACCATCCCGAGCGGTGGTGGCACCGTGCGCCATATGGTGTTTGATCCCGAGGCGCGGGCGCTGTGGTTCGGCACGGACACCAATACCGTCGTCCGGGCGACGCTTCGGTAAGCATTCCTGTACGGGGCAGGTCATGAGCCTGCCCCGGTTTCCGGTCCGGATTCCGAGAAACAGGCTCTGGTATTCCGCCACACGGATCGATATTCTTGCAGTACGCCCGCGATTAACATCGGGTATAACAAAAACAATGAGATCCAGACTATGAAAACCAGACTGAACCTGCTGACCGCGCTGGCGGTTGTCCTGTCCTTCCTTTCTGTTCGCGAAGCCTACGCGGATCCTCGTGGCTTGTGGAATACCGAAGACGACAGCGCCCAGGTGCAGCTTGAATCCTGCGGTAATGCTTTGTGCGGCCGGATCGTCTGGCTGGAGGAGCCGCTAGATGATAACGGCGGCCCCAAGACTGACACCGAGAATCCGGAACCTGAACTCCGTGACCGCCCCATTGAAGGTCTGAAGATTGTGTGGGGCCTGCAGGACAGTGGCAACGGCGAAACCTGGGAAGATGGCAAGGTCTACGACCCGCAAAGTGGCAAGACCTATAACGCCAAGGTCAGCCTGGAAGACCAGGAGACCCTGGAGTTGCGGGGCTATGTGGGGGTGCCGCTGTTCGGGCGTACATCAACCTGGACACGGGCTGAAAATCCTCGTGGCGAATAAGTTTGCTGCAGGGGAGCACGCCCCTCAGAGGGTGAGGTCAAAGCCCTTCAGAACATTGGCGACATTGACCCCGATCGCGTCCACATCATAACCTCCTTCCATGGTGAACAGGGTCGGCAACCCCAGCCGGCCCAGGCGCTCTCCCATTGCCAGATAGTTCTCTGATTTCAACCTGAAGAACGAGATCGGGTCACCTTCGAAGGTATCCACGCCAAGGGGCACCACCAGTGCATCCGGCCTGAAATCAGCGACGCGCTCGCAGGCGGTTTCCAGACCCTGTTGCCATTCGCTGAACGGTGTACCGGGCGGGTAGACAATATTCAGGTTGTAGCCTGCGCCATCACCCTCGCCAATCTCGTCCTCGAAGCCGAGGAAGTGGGGGAAGACCAGATCCGGGTCGCCGTGGATGCTGATGGTCAGTACATCATTGCGGTGGTAGAAAATGCTCTGGGTGCCGTTGCCGTGGTGAAAGTCCACATCCAGGATGGCCACCCGTTTCGCGCCCTGGTCCAGGAAGGCCTGGGCCGCAATGGCGGCGTTATTGAAGAAGCAGTAGCCACCGAACAAGTCCGCCGCGGCGTGATGGCCGGGCGGGCGGCACAGGGCAAAGGCGGCGCGCTCGCCCCCGGCCACCAGTTCCTGGGCAGTGAGCGCCACGTCCACCGAGGCCCGGGCCGCTTCCCAGGTGCCTTCCGTAATGGACGTGTCGGCTCCCAGGGCGTAGTACCCCAGCCGCCCGTCGATATCCTTCGGCGCCCGCTGGCGCATGCCTCTTGCGGGCCAGAACTGTGGGATGGCTTCGCCCGGTTTGCCGGCGGCTGCCCATTCTTCCCAGCAGTGTTCCAGGAAGCTGACGTACTCCAGGGTATGCACCCGCAGAATGGGGGCCAGATCGAAGTTAACCGGCGCCACGATCTCACCCAGTGCCTGATCGCGAACACGCTGCAGGATGGTTTCGGCCCGTGACGGACGCTCGTGGGGGGCGATCAGCACCCCACCATCCAGTTCGGAGGTGGCGGTGCGGCGGTGATGCAGCGGCGAGTAGACGGTTTTCATGGGCGTATCTTCCGGCATCTTTGTGGTCAGAATATTACTGTTTCACAGCCGTGCGGGGATCTCAATCAGCATGGTTTTTTAGGACAACCGCTCGATTTTTTCCTGCCGCCTGCTATCCTGTTTTCCATCCCCAAACGTCAACAAGACCCGGAAACCGGGCGGAACCAAAACCATGCCTTCATTACCCGATGGCCTGATTGTGGTCGCCAAGCGAGACTGCCCCACCTGCCAGCTGATCGAACCGTTGCTGGCGGATATTGACCGCCAGGCCGGCCCGCTTACAGTCTATTCGCAGGATGACCCCACTTTTGGCGAGGGTGTCAGTGGTGCACATCATGACGCCACCCTGGAGCATTCCTTCCACCTGAAAACCGAGTTCGTGCCCACCCTGATCCGTGTCGAGAATGGTGAGGAGGTGGAGCGCACCTACGGCTGGCACCGGGAAGACTGGCAGCGCCTGACCGGCATCGCCGATCTGGGTGAGGACCTGCCTGTTATGCGACCCGGCTGCGGTTCGAAAACCCTGGAGCCGGGCATTGCCGAGAAACTGGAAGTGCAGTTTGGTGACACCCGCCTCCATGCCCGCGAGATTGACACCGATGCCGACGACCTGATCGAGGCCTGCTATGAGCGGGGCTGGAGCGATGGCCTGCCGGTGGTGCCGCCGACCCCGGAGCGGGTACTGCGAATGCTGAAGGGCACCGACCGTGACCCGGCGGAGGAGGTCGGCCTGGTGCCCCCCGACCTGGCCCCCTGCACCGTGGAAAAGGTCGCCATCAATGCCGTGATGGCCGGTTGCAAGCCGGAGTACATGCCGGTGCTGCTGGCGGCCCTGGAAGCGGCCCTGACCGATGAGTTCGGGCTCCACGGCCTGCTGTGCACCACCATGTTTGCCGGCCCCATGATTATCGCCAACGGCCCCGTGACCAAGGCCATTGGCATGAACTCCGGCAACAACGCCCTGGGCCAGGGCAACCGGGCCAACGCTACTATCGGCCGGGCCCTGCAGCTGATCGTGCGCAATGTGGGCGGCGGCCGTCCCGGCGAGATCGACCGCGCCACCCTGGGCACGCCGGGCAAGTACACTTTCTGTTTTGCCGAAGCGGAGGACAGCGAATGGCTGCCCCTGGCGGAAGAGCGGGGCGTGCCCTCCGGTAACTCCGCCGTCACCCTGTTTGCCGGGGAGGGTGTACAGGGCATCGTGGACCAGAAATCCCGCACGCCCGAGTCCCTGGCGAAGTCCTTTGCCCTGGCCCTGCGAGCGGTGGACCATCCGAAAATGGCCATGGCCGGCGATGCCGTGCTGGTGGTATCGCCGGAACACAGCCGCGTATTCATTGAGGCGGGCTGGACCAAGGCCCGCTTGCTGGAAGAACTGGAAACACTGCTCCGGTTCCCCGGCGAGGAAATGGTCGCCGGCGCCGGTGGCATTGCCGAGGGTATTCCGGAGCAGTTCCGGGACAAGACCGTGCCCAAGTTCCGCCCCGGCGGATTACTGATCGTCCGGGCTGGCGGCACCGCCGGCCTGTTTTCTGCCGTCATTGCCGGCTGGGCCGCCTCCGGTCCGGTCGGTTCCAGTCCTGTAACCAGAGAGGTGAAGGTATGACTCAAGCAAGTGTGATGCTCGACCCCACGGGCGAGTTGTCACCAGCGGTACGGGCCCGGCTGGCCCGGCCCGATAGCCTGGCGGGCAAGACCGTCGGGCTGCTGGACATCTCCAAGCCCCGGGGCGACGTGTTCCTGGATCGTATCGAGGAACGTCTGACCGCCATGGAAGTGAGCGTCAAACGCTATCGCAAGCCCACATTCACCCGGGTTGCCCCCACCGAGCTGAAACAGCAGATCGCCGGTGAAGTGGACCTGGTGGTTGAAGGGCTGGCCGACTGAGGTTCCTGCACGTCGTGTTGTACACATGACATCGCAGACCTGGAAGGTCGCAAGATTCCGGGCGTAGGCGTTGCCTCCACCGAGTTCATCCAGGCCGCGGCGGCCCAGTCGAAAACCCTGGGTTTCGAGCCGGCCATGGTGTTCGTGGATCATCCCATACAGGACCGCACCGACGACGAGATGCGGGCACTGGCGGATGAGGCCCTGGAGGAAATCGTCCGGCTATTGACACACACAGAATAGACATCCCTGCTCCGCCAGGGATGGCGGAGCCCATGAACGCACCTGACCCCATACCATCGGCGACCGACCGGACACGGCCTCCTTCTGTTGACCAGATCCTTGCCTGGCCCCTGATGGCCCGGCTTTGCTCCCTCCATGGCCGCCCCCTGGTGCTTGATGCCATCCGGGTCGGGCTTGATCACTGGCGCCGGGAACCCGGACCGTTTGATGACACCGACTTTGCCACTGCGGTGGAACAGGCAGTGCTGAAGGCGGTGGCCTCCTCCCTGCGCCCGGTATTCAACCTGACCGGCACGGTGCTGCACACCAATCTTGGCCGGGCACCGCTGCCGCAGGAAGCCATCGATGCCATGGTGGCCGTTGCGTCCGGTGCCTCCAACCTGGAATTCGACCTGGACAAGGGCAAACGGGGCGACCGGGATGACCATGTGGAAGCCCGGGTCTGCCGCCTCACCGGCGCCGAGGCCGCCACGGTGGTCAACAACAATGCCGCCGCCGTGTTGCTGGTGCTCAATTCCCTGGCTCGGCGCAAGGAAGTGATTGTCTCCCGTGGCGAGCTGATCGAGATTGGCGGCGCCTTCCGCCTGCCGGACATCATGGCCCGGGCTGGCTGCAAGCTCCACGAAGTCGGTACCACCAACCGTACTCATCCCCGGGATTTTGACGAAGCCATCAGCAGCCGGACCGCCTTGTTGATGAAGGCCTACACCAGCAACTACCGCATCGAGGGGTTCACCGCCGAAGTGGGGGAGGCCGACCTGGCCGCCATCGCACGGGCAAACAACCTTCCCCTTGCGGTGGACCTGGGCAGCGGCAGCCTGCTGGATATGACTGCCCTGGGCCTGCCGGCGGAACCTACCGTGCGGGAGACCCTGGACAAAGGCGCCGATGTGGTCACCTTCAGCGGCGACAAACTGCTGGGTGGCCCCCAGGCGGGCATGATTGCCGGTCGCAGGGACCTGATACAAAGGATCAAAAAGAACCCCCTGAAGCGGGCCCTCCGCTGCGACAAACAGACCCTGGCGGCACTGGAGGCGGTGCTTGGCCTATACAGCAACCCGGACACGGTCGCCCAACGAGTACCGGCACTGCGCCTGCTGACCCGTCCTGAACCAGCCATAAGGGCTACCGCCGAGGCCATCTCCGGACTGCTGAAAGCCTGGGCCGGTGATGGCTGGCAAACGTCGGTGATGCCGGTCAAGAGCCAGATTGGCAGCGGCTCCCTGCCGCTGGACCTTCTGCCCAGCGCTGCTGTGCGCCTGGCTCCTCTGGTCGGCAACAAGCGTGAACGCAACCGTCAACTAAAGGCCTTGTCCGCCCGCCTGCGCCAGCTCCCGATGCCGGTCATCGGGCGCATTTCCGAGGAATCCCTGCTGCTGGACTGCCGTTGCCTGGAAAACGAGGCCCCCTTCATTGCCCAGCTCAAGCCGGAGACGGGGGCGTTGTGATTATTGCCACCGCCGGCCATGTGGATCATGGCAAGACCACCCTGATCCATGCCCTGACGGGGCAGGATACGGACCGGCTGGCGGAGGAAAAGCGCCGGGGCCTGACCATCGATCTGGGTTTTGCCTGGAGCCGCACGGAACAGGGGCACTGGCTCGGGTTTGTGGATGTACCCGGCCACGAAAAGTTCATCCGCAATATGGTGGCCGGCGTGGCGGCGGTGGACGCCGTCATGCTGGTGATCGCCGCCGATGACGGCCCCATGCCCCAGACCCGGGAGCACTTGGCGATTCTTGATCTGCTGGGCGTGGACGCGGGCCTGGTGGCCCTCACCCGGGCAGACCGGGTCAATTCGTCCAGGCTGGCCGGGGTTACCGAAGAGGTCAGGGAACTGCTGGGGGGAACCGCCCTGGCGAACGCCCCGGTGTTTCCGGTGTCCGGCCTGACCGGCGAGGGCCTCCCCCCATTGAAGGCATGGCTGGCGGACCAGGCTCTCATCCATCAACGGCAATCCGGCAGCCCGGCGGCGGGCACCCGGTTTGTGGTGGATCGCAGCTTTTCGGTAACCGGGCGGGGCTGCGTGGTCACCGGCACCCTGGTGGCCGGGACGCTCTCCAGGGAAGACGCCCTGACGGTTTCGCCAGCGGGTCATCCGGTCCGGGTCCGGGGGCTTGAGGCACACGGTGAAGCGGTTGAAAGCCTGATGCCAGGCCAGCGATGCGCCATTAACCTGGCCGGAGAAGTTGGCCATGACCACATCCACCGGGGCGACTGGCTGGTCGCCCCCTGGCTGCACCGGCCCACGGATCGCCTGGATGTGGGCATGGCCCTGCTGCCGGACACGCGGCTCCATCGGGGCACCTTTCAGGTACACCTGGGGGCGGCGGTGCGAAGTGCCCGGGTGGTGGTACTGGAAGAAGGGCAGGGCAATACGCCCATGCTGGCGCAGCTGATGCTGGAGCAGCCGGTGCAGGCCTGCGTGGGTGACCGACTGATCCTGCGGGACCCGGCGCTTAACCGAACCATTGGCGGCGGCCAGGTGGTGGACCCGTTCGGGGAGGGCCGTGGGCGATCCACCGGTAAGCGGGTGCAACTGCTTCGAACACTTCTGGACAGTCAGGCTCCTGCGACCCATAACCCGGAAGACGATAGTTACAGGACCCGGCTACAGGCCTGGCTGGAGGCGCATTCCGAAGGCATCAATCTCGACCGGTTCGCGGCTGCGGAAAACCTGCCCGCCGAACGGATGGAGCCGACTCTGGCCGCCCTTGAGCCTGTCACCATCCAGACCGGAACTGCTCTGGTCGGCTTTGCCCCTGAGCACTGGGCCACCTTGCAGATCCGGGTGCTGGAACAGCTGGACCAGTGGCATGAAGATCACCCGGACAAGATCGGCCCAACAGAGCCGGAGCTGACCCGATTGCCCGGTATACGTCTGCACCAGGAACTGCGCCATGAGCTGTTACATCAGCTGCTGGCGGCGGAAGAAATCGCCCGCAATGGCTTCCGCTTCCACCGGCCGGGCCATCAAGCAAAACTGGCGGAGGCGGACCAGCGCCTGCTTGATAAGGTAATGGCCGAACTGGAAGGCACCGGCCTGAAGCCACCTATCGTCGGGGAGCTGGCAGAGGCCCTGGGCATTGAGCGGGAAACCATGCTGGCGTTCCTGGGACGCATGCACAAGCTGGGCTTGTTGGTGGCGGTGGCGCCGAACCGATTCTACCGCCCGGAAACCGTCACCGAACTGGCGGCGATCGCTGTGGAACTGGCAGAAAACTCCCCCACCGGCGCCTTCGACGCCCGCGCCTACCGGGATCGCTCCGGCATCGGCCGCCGCCTGACCGTCAGCGTGCTGGAATACCTGGACCGCGCTGGCGTCACCGCCTTCATCAACGAGGAACGCCGCCTGCAGCCGGCCTACAAACACCGGTCGGCGGTAACGCTCTCAACCACAAATGAAAAAGGTTACACTTCTGACGGCTAAACCCTGAATAAAGGAAGGGGATCGCTTCCCGGTGGAGCGCCCGGACTTCAAATCCGGTGAGGTGCGCGACGCGCGCCTGGTGGGTTCGACTCCCATACCCTTCCGCCACTTCCTGATCGCCCATCTTGTCAGCAACCTGCCTTATCGCCGTTTTCTTCTCCGTACAAAGGAAAAATGATCATTTTTCCTGCGGCATCCCAGCAGATAAAAGGACAGAACTCGTTGACTGGTGGGGGAATTCTGGTTACTTTCGGAAAAATCGTCGCTTGAAATATGAGTCGTGGGAAAAACAGTCGCGGCGACTTATATACAAATGTTAGGCACTAATTCATAGGGACAGTGATGGCTAGCCATTTTATTAAGACGGAAATCGAGATTGACGCATCGGCCGAGCAAGTTTGGAGCGTGTTGTCTGACTTCAACTCCTATTCCGAATGGAACCCTTTTATAAGGTCCGCTATTGGGCAGCCGATCCAAGGGGAGCGACTCCGGATTACGATTCAGCCTGGTGACGCAAAACCAATGCGTTTTTCTCCCAAAGTTCTTGTTTCAGTGCCAGGGCGTGAGCTCAGGTGGCTCGGGCGGCTGGTTGCGCCCGGCGTGTTCGATGGTGAACATTGTTTTATTATCGAAAAGTTAACGGACAAAAAAGTCCGATTTGAACAGAGTGAGAGGTTCAATGGCTTTCTCGTTGGGCTGCTGCGGGCAACTCTGGAGCGTGGTACAAAGCGCGGATTCGAAGAAATGAACCGAGCCCTCAAAGCACGATCAGAATCAATAGCGGTTGGGCAACATGCCTAAATGCAGGCACGGCGACGCCCATTACATTGCGCCTTCGGCTCCATTCCGTGGCCGCGCGTGCTGAGCGGCGCTGGGCGACAAGAAATCGAGCATTGATTCGACCCAAGCAAGTGATATGATAATGTCATATCTTTGCTTTGTTAGGGCGCCAGCTATGAGCATGCACCGGAAAACTATCACGCTGACTGAGCAGCAAGACGACTGGGTGAAAGGCCAGATTGAGAGCGGTCACTTTGGCAATGATAGTGAGTATATCCGCGATCTCATCCGAAGAGACCAGCAGGCCAAGGAACGTCTGGCCACGCTGAGGCAGGCCCTCGCTGAGGGCGAGTCAAGTGGGAAACCTGAGCCGCTCGACATATCGGCGATCAAGGCGGCTGGGCGTAAGCGGATGAAGGCTGCTGATTAGTGCTTAACCTGAGTGTCACGCCCAGGGCGGAATCAGACCTCATCGGAATTTGGGTGTATACCTGCGAAGAATGGGGGGTTGATCAGGCCGATAGTTACCTGGATCAGCTTGATGCAGGAATGAATCAGTTGATTAATCATCCATCCCTCGGCGCTAACTACGCCCATGTCCTTCCCGGGTATCGCAGATTGCAGGTAGAGCATCACGCTGTTTTCTATCAAGTCCTGGAGCCGGAGGTACTCGTTGTTCGTGTTCTGCACGAGGACATGGATGCACCGCAAAGGCTTCTGGGTTAGCGGCGGCTATCCTTTGGCACCGCGCATGTTTTCCATCCAGGTTCCGTGGTGTTGTCGCCCAACAAATAGCTGCACTCGGAAAAATTACTCGCTGCGCTCCTGATTTTCCGGTGAGCAAGGCGTTAATCCTTCTAGCCGCCCACCTTGCAAAACTCCGTCAATGACGTATATTTGTCGGTATGTTTACCATCATCGAAACCCCTACATTTGAAGCGGACACCAGGAAAATTTGGACTGAAGAGGAGCGGAGCGCTTTCTTCGCTTGGCTGGCAGCCAATCCGGAAATAGGTGACCCCATTCCCGGTAGTGGTGGATGTAGAAAGGTTCGTTGGTCGGTTGCGGGTTCAGGGAAGCGGGGTGGAGTGCGAGTTATCTACTTCACCAGGTTGGCAAATGGCGAGACCTGGTTGTTGGTGATCTACAAAAAGGCCGTCAAGGACAACATACCCGCGCATATCCTGAAGTCGATTCGTGAGGTATTGGAAAATGAGTAATGAGACCCTGAGTGCTGAGGAGCTTGGCAACAAGCTGCTCCAATCCGTCAAAGAAATGAAAGCTGGCAAAGCCGCACGAGTCAGTCGTGTGGAGCCTAATGAGGTGGCAGAGGCACGCGGTAAAACCGGCCTGACCCAGAGGGAGTTTGCTGAAGTACTGCATATCTCTCCGCGTACATTGCAGGAATGGGAGCAAGGTCGACGTAAACCCTCCGGGCCGGCAAAGGCGCTCATCGAGATTGCTTTCCGCCATCCGGAGGTGATTCGGGAAGACCTCGAACTCAGGGGTTAACAAGTTGTTGCAGCCCGTTTCGGGCCATAAGGCCCTCCACCGGATACCTTTTTGTTGCGTTACAAGGGTATCGCTGAACAAAAGCGTCAGCAGCTGCACGCCTCCTCCGACACCTTGCAGGATGAGTAAAAAGGAATAATTTGTACTCATGGATGATTTTGAGTTCGACCAAGCCAAAAGCCAGGCCAATCTGAATAAGCACGGTATCGACTTCGTGGTTGCCCAAGGGCTGTGGAAAGATCCGTATCTGCTGGAAACCCGCGAAAGATCTGAGGATGAGTCAAGATTCCTGCTGATAGGGAAGATTGTGAAAAGCACTGGTCGGCTGTCGTTACTTACAGGGAAGGCCGTATTCGTCTGATTTCAGTCAGGCGTTCCCGCAAGAAGTAGGTTGAGCTCTATGAAAGCTAAAGACTTTGATAAAAAATTTGAGGAGGCTCAGGAAGATATTGTTGATGATCTGGACCTTTCCTCTGCTCGCCGTGTGAATCAGGAACAAAAGCGCATCAACGTTGATTTTCCGGCCTGGGTTGTAGAGTCGTTGGATCGCGAGGCAGCGCGCATTGGCGTTACCCGTCAATCGATAATCAAGGTTTGGCTGGTGGAGCGCCTGCAAGCCGAATCTGCCAACAAGCAGCGTAATGGTGATGCCGCAGGCGGCGCACATTAGCGGAGCATTGGACGCCGTAAGGAGAAAGCATGACCCCGCAACCGGATTTCGAGCTTCCTGAAAGTGGCCCGCTTACCAGAGAGGTACGGCGGCACGGGTTCGATCATTTTCTTGCCCTGGCCGAACATGTCCGGCAGCTTCCTTATGGGCGCCCCTCGGATCCCGGAGACTTTCTGGCGGTGCTGAAGGAGGAACGAGGTACATGCAGTTTCAAGCATCGCCTGCTCGCTGCGGTTGCCCATGAATGCGGGCACTCGGAGGTCGAGCTGGTTGTCGGGCTCTACGGAATGTCTGACCAGAACACGCCAGGTGTCGGGGTGGTGCTGGATGACGCAGGTTTCGGTTCTATCCCGGAAGCTCACTGCTATCTTCGACTCGGAAGCCGGCGATACGACTTTACCGGTGTGAGTGCAGGAAGCATGTCACCTTTCGACGCTTTGCTGTCGGAGCATGTGATATGTCCTGAGCGACTTACAGAAGAGAAGAAGTCTCTGCACCAGGAAGCGATAGGGGCATGGGCCCGGTACAATAACCAGTCGTTCGGGGATGCATGGGCGTTGCGGGAGGACTGTATTCAGGCACTCGCGTCCAGCAACGCCCATGGTGACTACCAGCCAAACCGTGGACTACGTGGGCAAGGCGGAGAAGGGTGACTGGATTGAGGTTCACACCGATGTTCAAAAGGTCGGGCGCAGCGCGGCATTTGCCAACTGCTACTTTCACGTTGGTTCCAGGCGTATTGCGCGAGCCAGTGCTGTCTTCAGTGTCATCGCCTCATAACCATAGCCGTCGTGGCGACAGCTTTTACAGGACAGCTTCGCCCATATTCCAGACCGCGCGCCCTGCGTGAATCATTTTCAGGGAGGAGAAGGTGAGTCAGTATCATATTGCGCAACTGAACATTGCCACGCTGGTGGCCCCGATCGATTCGCCGCAGCTTGCGGATTTTGTCGCGAATCTCGACAGGATTAACGCGCTGGCAGAGGTGTCACCGGGTTTTGTCTGGCGGCTCCAGACCGAAGACGGTGACGCTACCGGCATTGATTATTTCGGTTCCGACAAGATTGTGAATCTTTCCGTCTGGGACTCCATTGAGGCTTTGCATCGTTACGTCTACCAGTCTGCCCACGTTGAGATCATGCGCCGTAAGAAAGAGTGGTTTCACAAAATGCGCGAGTCACACATGGTGCTTTGGTGGGTGCCTGCCGGTCACACTCCGTCCATTGAAGAGGCAGCGCAAAAGCTGGGCATGTTGCAGGAGCATGGCCCAACCGCGGGGGCGTTCACGTTCAAGCAGGCATTCCTGCCTACCGGTGACGTTATAAGGAGAGCGGTGTGAAGCGAAAACACATTTCAAGCGGATCCGGGTTTGAAGCAAAGATTGGCTATTCCCGCGCTGTTGTAGACGGAGATTACGTCTTTGTCTCTGGCACCACGGGCTACGACTACGAGACTATGACAATCTCTGCCGATCCGGTGGAGCAGGCTGAGCAGTGTTTCAGGAACATTGAGAAGGCACTGGTTCAGGCAGGTAGTAGTGTTGATAACATTGTCAGGGTTCACTACATCTTTCCGGAGAAGTCGGACTTCGAGCCATGCTGGCCAGTATTCAAAAAGTACCTGGATAAGGCCAGGCCTGCCGCTACCATGTTTGTGGCAGGCCTGCTCGATGAGGCAATGAAGCTGGAAATCGAAGTAACGGCAAGGCTGGATGCATAAAGCAGGAGTTTTCTGAAATGCTGGAAATCAGACCAAATTGTGAGTGCTGCGACACGGACCTGGCACCAGGCTCTACTGAGGCCATGATTTGCAGTTACGAATGCACGTTCTGTAAGCGCTGTGTGGACGACATCCTGGAGAATGTTTGCCCCAACTGTGGCGGCGGTTTTACTCTGAGACCGATTCGGCCAAAAGTGGCAAGAAGACCAGGGTTAAGTATCGATCACCAACCGGCATCGACAAAAAGAATCCATACGACATACGGCGCTAGCGAACTGAAAGAATTTGCACGCAGTACAAGGCATATAAAACCGGAACACAGGTAATTTCTTGACTTCCCGTAGCTCCAGTATGTTGTTGGCCCGACGCTTTCTCGTAAAAGCGCCCATATCGCTGCACTATGGGAATCCACTGAAAAGAAACGTGTCCCGATTTCGCAGAGGACCCATGAACCCACACATACAGGTCAAGTTCGATAGCTACCCACGCCGGCAACTTGTGAGTGTGCGAAAACTGATTCCGACGCTGCTCACGCTATGATTTAGTCAATGATCTTTGAAAAATGTTATTTTACGGGGTTATAAACGCTTCAGAACCGATGTTTTCAAAGTTTCAGCTGTGAGTTTTTTTGAAATTATGTAAATATAAGTGTTATGAGCACTGAAATTTCAGGAAAGTTAAAGATGGTTCTCGAGGCTGTGCCTGCCGGGTATCTGGTCGATGCCCAATGGCTCACGTCTCATGACGTCGCTTACGAGACCTTCCGCGACTACGTAAAGCGCGGCTGGTTGGAGCGCGTCAGTCGCGGGGTCTTTCGCCGTCCCCCGCCGAACGCGTCGAAGTCTGCCCTCATTGACTGGAAGACCTGCATGCTTTCCATGCAGCATATCATGCGTTATGACATCCATATTGGTGGTACAACCGCACTCGCACAACAGGGCTACGAGCACTATCTGCGTCTGGGCAGTAGTGCCCCGATTTGGGTATACGGTGACGCCATACCAAACTGGCTTGGCAAGCTACCACTAGACGCACCGATCCTGACACGGAGCAAATCGCTGTTCGCCGACCCGTCACTTGGTCTTGCCAGGGGCAACCTGAATGCAGAAAACACCCTGCCATGGGACTGGAAGCTCACGATGTCGGCACCCGAGCGGGCGATTCTGGAAGCGATGGAGGAACTGCCCGGCCATGAAAGTTTTCACAACATCGACAAGGTGTTCGAAAGCCTGACTACCCTGCGCCCGAAGACACTGACGGCGCTGCTGCATAGTTGCAAGAAGATCAAGGTCAAGCGTCTTTTCTTTGTCTTTGCGGATCGCCACGGCCACCCCTGGCGCAAGCGCCTTGACCCTGCGGAATTCAACCTCGGGAGTGGCGATCGCGCTCTGGTCAAAGGCGGCAGGATACATCCACGCTATCGCATTATGGTGCCCGAAGATTTTGTGAGGGTGGGGTCTGTCGATGGCGCGTGATACCTATGAAGCTCAGGTCGCGCTTCTTGTGCGCATACTTCCTTTTGTCGCAAAGGAAGGAATATTTGCGCTCAAGGGTGGCACTGCGATCAACCTTTTCTATCGTGACCTGCCTCGCCTGTCAGTAGATATCGACCTGACCTACCTGCCGATCAAAAAAAGAGGTGTAAGCCTTTCCGAGATCAACGAAGCGATGGATCGGATGGCAGTCGCTGTTGAGGGCGGTATTGCGGGTGCCAGAACACAACGTATTCAGGGTGGCGGCGGCAGTGCCACCCGACTTCTTGCCCGTCTGAACAGCGCCGAGATCAAGATTGAGACCTCACCGGTTACACGCGGCGTCGTCCACGTTCCTGAGACACTCTCTATCTCCGAGGCCGTCGAGGATGAATTTGGCTATGCTGAAATGCAGATCGTATCCTTCGAAGACTTATTCGGCGGCAAGTTGCTCGCTGCCCTGGATCGCCAGCACCCGCGCGATCTATACGACGTAAAGCTACTATACGAGAACGAAGGACTGACGGACGATCTGTTCCGCACCTTCATGGTCTATATCGCGAGTTCATCGCGCCCCGTGCATGAGCTTCTGAACCCGAGTTTGATCGACCTGGACCAGCCTTATCTCAAAGAGTTCGAGGGTATGACCAAGATCCCAATCAGCCTCGAAGAGCTCCTGGACGCCCGCAAAAGACTGATCACGGATATCCGGTCCCGCTGCGATGCGAACATCGGGCGATACTTGCTGAGTCTGCATGAAGGCGCGCCCGATTTTGATGCCATCAACCGGCCTGATGCAGCGGCCCTGCCTGCTGTACGCTGGAAGCTCCTCAACCTGAAGAAACTGAAAAATGAGAACCCCACCAAGCATGCTGAACAACGAGGCGAGTTGGAAGCGCTACTGAGGTAACCGTGATCGCCCGTAGGGGTGACGACCGGAACTTGAATTGTTCAATCAGGTAACTGAAAAGGCTCCCGGGCCAGGCAATACAGGAGCCTTCTTGGCCCAAGTGGGCATAGCCAGTTATGGCAACAACACAGTTGATCCGGTGGTCTTGCCCGTCGCCAGCGCCTCATGGGCCTTGGCCACTTCCGCCAGTGGGAAGCGCTGGTTGATATCCGCCTTGATCGCGCCGCTGGCCAGCATTTCGAAGAGTTCACCGCACATGGCTTCGAAGCGGGGGCGGGTATCCGCGTAACCGGCCAGGCTGGGGCGGGTCACGAACAGCGAGCCTTTCTGGTTGAGGATGCCGATATTGACGCCGCTCACCGGGCCAGTGGTGTTGCCAAAGCTGACCATGAGGCCGCGCTTTTGCAGGCAGTCGAGGGAGGTTTCCCAGGTATCCTTGCCCACGGAGTCGTAGACCACGGGCACCATGTCGCCGCCGGTCAGTTCCCGCACCCGCTCGACGATGTTCTCCTCCTTGTAGTTGATGGTGGCCCAGGCGCCGTGGTCCATGGCCAGCTGTGCCTTCTCCGGGCCGCTCACAGTTCCAATCAGCTTTACCCCCAGGGCTTTTGCCCACTGGCAGGCAATCAGGCCGACCCCGCCGGCGGCGGCATGGAACAGGATCGTCTCGCCGGCCCTGACCGGGTAGGTCTGGCGCAGCAGGTATTGCACGGTCAGGCCCTTGAGCATGGTGGCCGCTGCGGTTTCAAAATCCACTGGCCCGGGTAGCCGCATGGCTTTCTCTGCCGGCAACACATGCTGCTCAGCGTAGGCTCCCAGCGGTGCCTGGGCGTAGGCCACCCGGTCTCCCACCTGAAAGTCCGTGACGTCATCGCCCGTCGCGTCGACCACACCGGCGCCTTCGGTGCCCAGGCCCGAGGGCAGGGACGGTACCGGATAGACGCCGGAGCGGAAGTAGATCTCGATATAGTTCAGGCCGATGGCCCGGTTGTTCACGCGGATCTGGCCGGGGCCCGGTTCCGGTTGTGGAACATCTTCCAGTGTCAGGACGTCCGGGCCGCCGGTTTCGGCAAATCGAATGGCTTTGCTCATCACCAGGTACCTTTTGTTGGTGGTTATTGTCAGATCGCTCGGCTGCGCCAGGAGCGTGAAAGTCTCAGTGTTCCATCATACGCGTCATAAGCCGGGTTGGTCTGCCATGCCAGCCTTCATTGAGTTGTACCATGGGCCGGACGGGCCTCGCGGATATCACTGCGGGCATGGCGGACCACGCTGATGCCGGAGGTGACCGCCAGGCTGCCGATTACGGCGGCAACGGTCAGGTCGGGCCAGGCGGTGCCGGTGCCGACAACCCCCAGGGCGGCGACCATCACGGCCACGTTGCCGATCGCGTCATTGCGGCTGCACAGCCATACCGAGCGCATGTCGGAATCGCCGCTGCGGTAGCGGAACAACAACCAGGCAACGGAGGCGTTGGCCGCAAGCGCCAGGAAGCCGACCAGTCCCATGGTGACGGCCTCCGGGGTAATGCCACTCTGGGCAACCCAGACGGCACGGGCCAGCACGGCGATACCGAACACGGTCATGGTGACCCCTTTGACCATGGCCGCGCGGCCCCGCCAGACCATGCCCATGGACAGCACCGTCAGGGACAGCAGATAGTTGGCACTGTCGCCGAAGAAGTCGATGGCGTCGGCCATCAGCGAGACGGACCCGGACTGGAAACTGGCGATACCCTCGATCAGGAACATGGCCAGGTTGACCCACAGGGCAATCCACAGGGCGCGACGGAATCCTGGTGACGGTGTTTTCGGTTCCGGGGCGGAACAGCAACTGCTCATAATGACCTCCTGTTCTTTGATTGAGGACATTACAAGGCCTGTAGTTGCTACAGGGTCAAGTACTTCAGGATCAAGTACTACAGGGTCAAGCGCCACAGGGGCAGGCTGTCGGAGAAACGTTCTTACCGGCTGCCGTGGCTGCCCGGAATGTGGTTGTGACTGCCATGGGGCAGGTCGCCGGTCAGGTCGTCCGAGAGGCCCCCGAGGATGCCACACTCGGCCACGGTACGGCCTTCCGAACAGGCCTGCTGGAGCCGGGACAGGGTTGACTCCAGTTGCCGCAGCTCCTCAAGTCGTTCCCGCACGTGTTCCAGGTGCCGGGCCAGCAGGGAGTCCACTTCGCTGCAGTCTGCCCCCGGTCGATCCGCCAGACGGACAAGCTCACGGATCTCATCCTGGGCCATGTCCAGGTTGCGGCAGCGGCGGATAAACATCAGGCGGTCAAGGTGAGACTGACGATAGTCACGATAGCCATTGAGCTCTCTGTCAGGGGGCGGGAGCAGTCCGATTTTCTCGTAATAGCGCACTGTCTCTACCGGGGTGCCGGCCTTTTCTGCCACCTGGCCAATCCTCATGGCTGTTCTCCACTGGCTTGCTGATTACGGGTTTACCGGAAAGTGTACCCGGATACCGGCGGCACAGCCCAGGTCGGTGGCCGGCGTCAGACAGTCCCGCCCCCGCGATCCGCCCCTGCTCAGCGATAGGCGTCCCGGGTGGCGAAATTCCGGCTCAGTGGTGATCCGGGAATGGCGGCAATAACCTCAAGCCCTCCCAGCCGGCTGCGGTCGAAGGCCAGTGAGCCGCCGCGGGCATCCAGTACCTGGCGCACGGTCACCAGGCCTTTGCCGGCGGGCTGGTCCTCGTTGATGCGGAACCCTTCTTCCCCCATGTGTTGTGTTAGCTCGGGATCAACGCCGGGGCCGTCGTCCGACACTCCGAAAACCAGCATGTTGCCCTTGATGGCCAGGAAAACATTGACCTGGGATTCCGCCCATTTGCCGGCGTTGTCCAGCAACTGACCAAAGACTTCCGTCAGTTCCGCCTCGCGGATGGTCCAGGGATCGTTTTCTGTCACATCGGTGATCAGGTCAAAATTCACGTCCGGGTAGCGCTGGCCCAGCATGGCGATCAGCTTGCGGCATTTGCGGGCCGGAAAGCCCATGTTTTTGCTGGTGCCGGACACCGGTGGTGTCTGTTGGGGCTCACCTGTTGTGGCCGTGTTGCCCTGTTTTTCAGTCTGAGGCGCGGCCCTGTCGCCGGCTGCGGGAGCCAACGATTGCTGCGGCTCGGGTGGTGGCTCCGGCGGTTCTTCTTTCAGGGCCTTGTCGATGTCAGCGTCCAGCTCCTCCAGCGACACCTCCAGCTCCTCCGTGTCTTCCGGATCGGTCGGTGGTGCCGGCGGTGGGGTGCGCTCGGGGGGTGGTTCCGGTTGCCTGCGGCGTCCTGGCGAAGCGGCTTCAGGCGCGGGCGGCTCGGGGCGAGCGGGCTCCGGGGTGGTCCGTGGCGCTGGTGCAATGGGCTGCGAGAAACGCCGGTCGGTATGGACATGCTCGCGGGGTGTCACTGGCCGGTTCTGATCACTGCTCAGGGATTCCCGGCTAACGGCTGTATGGGCAGCCGGCTTGTCCGGCGGGCTTCCGGCGCCAGCCTGCAGGATCCGGTTGAGCAGCTGGACCAGAGGGCTTATCTCCCGGGGAGCGTCAGGGTCCAGCGCATTGCGGTGGCCCTTCTGAAAGTCCAGTACATCCTGCTGCAATTCCTTCAGGTGGGCCTGGAATAGTCCCAGGGACAGGGCGGCGCTAACGGACAGCAGTATCAGGATGCCCGCACCCAGAAAAAGCCATGGCATCAGGCCCGCCTGGAAGTTGCACACCCACTCTGAATAGCCCTTCTCGCTGCAATTGGCGATCAGCGGTTGTGCCAGCCAGGGGCCGATCTTGCTGTGAACCACCCATGCCAGCAGGGTGAAGGTCAGGGCAAAGGGGGCGACCAGGAGAAACAGGCTGGAGCGGATGGAACGGCGCATAAAGGGTACATCTCCCTGGTGTACTGTTCCTCGCTGAACGTGCCATCAGGCGGGAAACAATAGACTGACACTTCGGACTTCCCTGAGCCCCGGGTAAACCGGGGGGCAATCAAGCGGGTTACCTTTGGTTATGGCAACGTGTTCTTCAGCCACGGCACCTTTCACCGGTAACTCCGAGAAGCACATTGTGAACCACCAGAGACCTTTCTGACATTACGGGTGTGACAGGGTGATGTCGTGTTCGTTCATAAACCGGACGGGTCAGCTGTCAGGCGCGGGTACTTCGGGCCAATTGGGTCAGGTCTCGGGTGATCTGTTCCGTGGTCAGGCCCGGGCGCAGCAACAGCCTTGCCTCGCCTTCGCCGTCGAAGACATAGACCGCCGAGCTGTGCGACACGTTATAGTTGCCCCGCTCGTCCGCTTCGTCGTAGCCGAAGGTGGTGCGATAGCGTTTGGCCAGGTCCCGCAGGGCGGGTTCATCGGCGGTCAGGCCCACGGTGCGGTCATTGAAGAAACTCACGTACTTGCCCAGTGCTTCCGGGGTGTCCCGTTCGGGGTCGACACTGACAAACAATGGCGTGACGTCCGCTTGCAGGTCCTCCGGCATCGCCTTAATGGCGCGGTTGAGCCGGGCCATGGTGGCCGGGCACACGTCCGGGCAGTTGGTGAAGCCGAAGAACAGCAGGCGGATCTGGCCCCGGTAATCATCCGCTTTCACCGTCTCGCCGTCGCTGCGAATCAGGGTGAACTGCAGGTCCGGCATCAGGCCATCGATTTCCTTGGCATGCCAGCTCTGGTCTGAACCGAAACACCCGGCCAGCAACAGGGCCAGGCCGGCTATCATCAAAGGCTTGGTCCAGTTCATCGGGTTGCTCCTTCCAGGGTCTGTGGTTGCGGCTTGGGGCGGTCGTCCTTCATGGCCCGGGACAGTATGATCAGTATGCCGATAATGCTCATCATTGCCGGTGGTATCCAGGTCAGGATGCCACCGATCAGCTGGTCGTCCTCTGGCGACATGGGCCAGGCCCGGCCGCAGACCTCGTACACGTCATACACCATGCCCCGGTTGAACACGATCCAGGCCCCGAGCACCATCTGCGGTACGCCGACCAGCACCAGCAGCAGAATGCGCTTGCCATAGCCCAGGGAGAGAGGGTCGTCGTGGGGCGAACGGGGATCGAAGATCAGCCACCAGAACAGCAACCCGTCCAGCAGCATGCTCCAGTTCATCACCCAGTACAGGTTACGGCTGAGCATGGCGTCGAAGTGGATCGGGGGCCAGAGCCAGAAATACACCAGCCCGGCAAACAGGAAGGCGGCGATCAACGGCTGTTGCAGGGTGTTGTATGCCCAACGCAGGGGAATGGCCCAGGCGCCCAGCTCCGGGGCTATCCGCTGGTGCCAGAAGCGCAGTATCGGCAACGGGTTGGACAGGGCAATCAGCACCGGGCCCAGGTGGTGAAGGATCAGGTGCTGGCCCCGGTGGATGAAGAACATGTACTGGGCGTAGTAGTCGAACCGGGTCTGCATGACCGCGTAACACAGCCCCAGGCCGAGGAAGAAGGCAAATACCCGCACCGGACCGGGGCGTTCGCCATGGGGCAGGGCCCGGAAAGCCACGATATAGCCGGCGGCCACCAGCAGGTATGCCAGTACCGTCAGGGGCGAGAAGTCGTAAGGGAGCAGCACGGACCAGTTCATGGGATCACGCCGGGGCGTCAGGGCCTTTGTCGATATTGTTATCAGGTTGCCGGTTGCGGGACCAGACGTCGTCCGGCCCAAGGGCGAGAGTAGCAAGATCAACGCCTGACCGGAAGCCTGACCATACCCGCCTGGTGGTCAGGCCGGCAGGTGTCGGGAGCGGTCCTCGCCAAACAAAGGGAGCCGCGGGCTGTGGTTACCTGTTCCTCCGGCAGCGCTCACTACAGTAGCGTACCTGATCCCAGTCCCGGGCCCATTTACGCCGCCAGTTGAACGGGCGCTGGCACACAGGGCATAGTTTGCTCGGCAACCGGGTTTTTTTGTGCATCGTGGTATCTTGCGTTTAACTGAGAGACAACAAACCCTTACGTCCGGTTCCCGGTTTCAGCTCAGGAATCGGGAACCGGTTCAGGAGATCAATTGATGGCACGATTCAGCGACTGCCTGCCGCCACCGTCGGTGCTGGTCTTTGACTGGCATGGCACCCTGGTGGACACCCACGATGCCATGTTCAGCGCGATGGAAGACATGCTGCCGCAGCTGGAAGACCTGGGGCTGGTGGAGCGGTTGTTGCCGGAAGATCAGTGCCGTACGCCGGATGATGCCCGGCTGGTGCGTTACATCCGCATTTTCCGTGGCCTGCACCCGCGCATCCTCGCGGAACGGCGGGTGTCCCGCACCGATATATTCAACGCTATCTTTGGCGACGACCGGGACGCCAAGCTGATCGCCCACAAGGCCTATAACGAGTGCTACCGGAAGTATTTCGGGCAGGTCAAACCCTTCCAGCCCGGGGCCTATGAATACCTCACCGCCCTCAAGCGCATGGGCATAAAGCTGGCGGTCTCCACCAACCGCAACCGGGAATTCCTCGACAAGGAGTTGCGTACGGTGGATGAGGGCCGTTGGGCCAATCTGTTCGATGCCACTGTCTGCGCCGATGACGTAACCGAGTACAAGCCTGATCCCCAGGTGATCCTCAAGGCTCTGGAAAAGCTGGACCTGCCCCTCGATGACCGGGCCTGGTATGTGGGTGACAGCTACGTGGACATGCTTACCGCTAACAAGGCCGGCGTGTCCGGTGTGTTCTACAACGGTGCCTGCTGGGAATCGGGCCGGATTGACAGCTGGTTCAGCCATCGGGATGCGCCGGCAGCCATACTGGACAGCTTCGAGGACCTGATGGACCTGCTGGCGCTGCTGGAGCGAGGGCACCCGGAGAACTTTGCCATGACTCCGGCGGAGGCGCGCCCGCGTCCGTTCCCGCCGCCGGAACGCCCGGCACCGAGGATTGAGCCGGACTGGCACCCGGCGGTGGTGAAGCTGATCCGCCCGGCGGTGGTGCTGTTCGACTGGCACGCCACCCTGGTGGACACCCTGGACGCCATGTACCACGCGGTGGACGATATGCTGCCGGAGTTCGCCGAGCTGGGGCTGAGCGATCGCATGCTGGCACCGGAAGACAGCAAGACACCCGAGGATGCCCGCCTGGTGGCCTACGTGCGGGAGTTCGCATGCCTGCACCCCAAGGTCCGGGCCGACCGCAAGATCTCCCGCACGGATATCTTTGAAGTGCTGTTTGGTGAGGACCAGGAAGCCAAGCAGATCGCCCACAAGGTGTTCAACCGCCACTACCGGGAGCATTTCGGTACCGTCAAGGCCTTCGAGCCCAAGGTGCGGGAAGTGCTGGAGGGGCTCCGCAAAATGGGCATCCAGGTGGGGGTGATTACCAACCGGGACCGGGAATTCTTCGAGCACGAACTGGCCGCCGTGGAGGACACCGGCTGGGTCGAGCTGTTCGATGTGGATGTCTGCGGCGATGATACGCCCCTGCGCAAGCCCCACCCGGACCAGCTGCTGCTGGCTGTGCAGAAACTGGACTACCCGCCGGACCCGAGTGTGTGGTACGTGGGGGACAGCACCACCGATGTGATTTCCGCCAAGCGCGCCGGGCTGACCTCGGTGTTCTTCAATGGCGCCCAGTGGGACCAGCCCTGGCTGAACACTATCTTTCCCGGTACCCACAAGCATCCCCACAAGCCGGACGTGGTGGTCAATGACTTCTCGGAGTTCTGGGCGCTGGTGCTGGCCTGCGAGGAGGGCCCTCCGTGACAACCGGTTAGCGCCGCCGCGGCCTTCAGCCGCGTTCACGGTGAGGGTTGCTGGCGTCTTATCTGCCTATCGCCCTTGAAACATTGTGGCAAGAGGCCAGAGTTTCTGAACTTGTCGATCATTGAGGAGTTTCCATGCGTGCTGACGCCCAGCGTTCCAATCAGCAAGACCATCCGGCAAACCAGGGGCACCGGAATCAACCCGGGCCCTCGGATCCCGCAGCGGGCCAGGGCGGGAAAAATGAGCCGCCGCAATGGGTTCGGGTTCTGAATTTCCTGCTGCTTACCTTTGCCCTTTTTTACGCTGTGGAGATGATCACCCAGTCCGGCACTGAGGAGCTGACGTTCAGCGAGTTCAAGGAACAGGTGCAGGCCGGGCAGGTGGCCGAAGTCACTATCGAAGGTCACCGGGTGCGGGGGACCCTGAAAGCGGCCGGAGGTTCTGAAGATGCCTCCGGGAGCCAACCATTCCAGAGCTATATTCCGGAGGTCGGTGAGACACGGGTCATCGAACTGCTGGAGCAGAACAGCGTGCCGGTTACCGCTAAAGAGTCCGGCCCGAATCTGTTCTCGCGAATGCTGGTCAGTTTTCTGCCGTGGCTGATCATTCTGGGCCTGTTTATCTGGTTCTGGCAGCGGATGCAGCGCCAGATGGGAGGTCAGCAGGGCAGTGGGTTGTTCAACATGGGCAAGTCCAAAGCGAAGCGCTTTACCAGGGATGATCCCGGCAAAACCTTCGATGACATCGCGGGCTCGGATAATGCCAAAAAGGACCTGACGGAGATCGTTGATTACCTGAAGAATCCTGATTTTTATCAGCGTCTTGGTGCAAAATTGCCCCGGGGCTTGCTGATGGTGGGGCCGCCCGGTACCGGCAAAACCCTGATGGCACGGGCGGTGGCCGGTGAAGCCGATGTTCCCTTTTACTCCATATCCGGCTCCGAGTTCATCGAAATGTTTGTGGGTGTGGGCGCATCCCGTGTGCGTAACATGTTCGAGGAAGCCCGCAAGGAATCGCCTTCCATTATCTTTATTGATGAGTTGGATGCCATTGGCCGGTCACGGGGAACCGGTGTTGGCGGTGGTCATGATGAGCGTGAGCAGACCCTGAACCAGATTCTCTCTGAAATGGACGGTTTCTCTCCCCATGAAACCGTGGTGGTGATTGCCGCAACCAACAGGCCCGATGTTCTGGACCCGGCCCTGTTGCGCCCCGGTCGCTTTGACCGCAAGGTGACCCTGGATCGTCCCCATAAGCAGGCACGTGAAAAGATACTGGGAATCCATACCCGAGACATGCCCCTGGGGGATGATGTGGACCTGGCTGCCGTGGCACGCAGGACGGTGGGATTTGCCGGCGCCGATCTGGAAAACCTCGCCAACGAAGCTGCCCTGTTCGCCGGTCGTGAAAACAGCAAGACGGTTCGTATGAAGCACTTCGACATGGCGCGAGACAAGGTGTTGATGGGCGCCAAACGTGAGCAGAACCTGAGCGATGATGAAAAGCGGGTAATTGCCTTCCATGAATCCGGTCACGCGCTGACAGCGTTATTGTTCCCCAAGGCAGACCCGCTCGAGAAGGTCACCATCATTCCTCGTGGGCGCGCTCTGGGGTTGACCGAACAGGCTCCGGATGAAGACCGCCTGAACATGACCGCCAGCTATGCCCGTGACCGGATCGCGGTCATGCTGGGCGGCCGGGCGTCTGAGCAGCTGATCTTCAATGAGGTCAGCAGCGGTGCGGAAAACGACATTGAGCAGGCCACCAAACTGGCGCGCCGGATGGTCTCTCGCTGGGGCATGAGCGAAGTTATCGGCCCCATGTCTGTCAGCTCGAGCCAGGAGGAGGTGTTCCTCGGTCATGAGATATCCCGGGAACGCGAATTCAGCGAAGCCACGGCCGAGAAAGTTGACGAAGAAGTAAGGAAGCTGATCACCGACATCGAAAAGGAAGTGAACAAACGGCTGGACAATAACCGTGATCAGCTGGAGCGGTTAGCCAACGCCCTGCTGGAGGAAGAAACCCTTGAAGCTGCCGACATCGACTCGTTACTGGATATCAAGGTCCGGGGCGAAGGTGAGGGCGGGAAACCGGACAGAGAGCGGAGTGAGAGCTAGTGTCCATTAGCGCAGGCTTGCTGACAGCCGCCCTGCTTGTAGCAAAGAACACCGACACCGGGCCGGGCCGATGACTGACAGGTTGGGAAATGGGGGTTCCCCGGCGCTCTTCCTGCGGCGCCTGGGTCTGTTCTCGCGCCGTGTATTGCGCAATTTTCTGCACAACCGTGGGATTCTGCTGGCCGGGGGGGTCGGTTACAACGTGCTGTTGTCAGGGGTACCGCTGCTGGCTTTACTCGGGGTGCTGCTGACCCGCGTGGTGGAGGAGGAGCAACTGCTGGACGTCATGGCGATCCAGGCCCAGCATTTTGCGCCCGCCCACGCTGACCTGTGGCTGGATGCCGTGCGCGCTTTCATGGAATCCCGGGATATGATCGGAATTGCGGGTATTCCGGTGCTGCTGTTCTTCAGCTCGTTCGCTTTCCGGATGCTGGAAGACTCGATTGCCATTATTTTCCACCGTCCGGAAAATCCCCACCGGAGCTTCTGGTATTCGGCCGTGCTGCCGTTTGCATTCATGCTCGTGCTGGGCATTGGTCTGCTGACGCTGACCCTGGTGTTTGCCTTCGTGAATACCCTCTACGAGGAGCCGGGGCTTATCCTTTATCTGCTCAGTTTTATCAGTGTCTTCCTCATGTTCAGCGCCACCTACAAGGTGATGCCCATTGTACGTATATCACCACGCCGGGCCGTGGTCGGGGGGCTGGTAGCCGCGATCTTGTGGGAAGCGACACGGCTGGTCATGATGTACTACTTTCTCAATATCTCGTTCGTCAATGTGATTTACGGGTCACTGGCAACCATCATCGTTCTGCTGATCAGCCTGGAGGTGGGCTCTGTCATCCTGTTGCTGGGGGCCCAGGTGATTGCCGAACTGGAGCGCAGTGAGCGGGCCGGCATACCGTGGCATTCCAGTCCGGACTGATACCGGCTTTGGTCCTGGTGTCATTGGTTCTGGTCCCGGGTTGGCAAATGACCGCGGCAGTCGGCCAACGTTTATCCCCCTTTCAGGAGCAAGGAAAATGACATCACCGGGTCATAAGAAATCCGTTCCCCTGGACAAGGTACGGCGCTACCTTGAGCCGGGCCCCATCGTGCTGGTGTCGTCGGCACTGGAGGATCGCCGCAATATCATGACCATGGGCTGGCACAGCATCATGGCCTTCTCGCCATCGCTGCTGGGCTGTGTTATCTCTGCCGGCAACCACAGTTTCGAGATGGTCCGTCAAAGCGGTGAGTGTGTCATTAATCTGCCCACCACGGACCTCACGGATCAGACAATTGGTATCGGTAATACCAGTGGCGGTAACATCGACAAGTTTGAGCATTTCGGCCTCACCGCCGACGCCTCGGAAGCGGTGGCGGCACCGCAGATCCGGGAATGTTATGCCAACTTCGAGTGTCGGCTCGTGGATGATCGGCTGGTGGATGAGTACAACTTCTTTATCTGGGAGGTTGTCCGTGCCCGGGCCGCGACATCACCGGAATATCCGCAAACCCTGCACTACACAGGCGATGGCGTGTTCATGGTGGCCGGCGAGGTGATCAGCCGCCGGGATCAGTTCCTGCCCCAGATGCTATAAAAGGGGTTTGATCTCCGACCTCAACTTCATGGTGTACTTGCTGACCCTATAGCTTTTCCAGGTTGTCCAGGAGCCACTCTGCTCTTGCCAGGGTGGCCTGCCTGCGGTCTTCATCCTGCCGTTGCCAGTTGCGGAACATCATCTTCATCCGCGGGTTGCGATGGAAGTCCGCCTGGTGGCGGTCCATGAAATGCCAGTACAGGGCGTTGAACGGGCAGGCATTCTCTTCAGTGGTATTGTTGACGTTGTACACACACTGGCTGCAGTGATCCGACATCCTGTGGATATACTTGCCGCTGGCCGCATAGGGTTTGGACCCCAGGTAGCCGCCGTCCGCATGCATCACCATGCCCAGGGTGTTGGGAAGCTCTACCCAGTCGTAGGCGTCTACGTAGACGGCCAGGTACCAGTCACAGATCTCTTCGGGGTGAATGCCCGCCAGCAGGGCGAAGTTGCCCGTGACCATCAGGCGCTGGATGTGGTGGGCATAGCCATTGCGGTAGGTGCTGTCGATGGCTCGCTGCATGCAGCGCATGTGGGTGTCGCCGGTCCAGTAGAACCAGGGCAGGCTGCGCTGGTTGCCAAGGCGGTTTTCCCGGGCGTAGTCGGGCATGGTCAGCCAGTAGATGCCCCGCACGAACTCCCGCCAGCCAAGAATCTGCCGCACGAACCCCTCGACAGCATTGATCGGTGCCTGGCCGGCGTACCAGGCCTGTACAGCGGCCTCGCAGACTTCCATGGGCTCCAGCAGACCGCTGTTCAGGTATGGCGACAGGATAGAGTGGAACAGCCAGTCCTCGGTATCCGACATGGCATCCTGGTAGTCACCGAAGCAGGGCAGGGCGAAATCGATAAAATGGTCCAGGGCTGCCCGGGCGTCGTCGGCGGTGACGGCAAAATGGAAGTCTTCGGTGGTGCCGAAGTGATCGCTGAAGTGCTGCTCCACCAGGCTGATCATTTCCCGGGTCGTGGCGTCCGGCTCCACCCGGAAAGGCGCCGGGGCGGGTGGTTTGCCGGTCCACTTGCGGCGGTTGTCAGCATCGTAGTTCCAGTGGCCGCCTTCGGGCTCGCCATCCGGGGTCATCAACAGGCCGGTCTTGCGGCGCATTTCCCGATAGAAGAACTCCATACGCAACTGCTTGCGGCCTTCGGCCCAGCGGGCAAACTCCTCCTTGCCCGCCAGAAAGCGGGTGTCAGGGCGGATTTCCACCGGCATGCCGAGGCGATCATGCCACTGGCGGATCTCTGCATCCAGCCGGTACTCACCGCATTCCGTAGTCACCACCTTGTCGGCATTGTGCTGGCCGGCCAGGTCCTGGACGACCTGCTCCAGGCTCTGGTGTGGGCTGTCGGGGGCGTAGTGGTGATAGTGAACCCGGAAGCCGCGATCCTCCAGTTCCCGGGCGAAGTGCCTCATGGCGCTGAAGATGAGCACCAGTTTCTTTTTATGGTGGCTGGTGTAGCTGGCTTCGTCGTGCACTTCCGCCATCACCACAAGGTCCTTGCCGGGATCGGCACCCTCGAGGGCGCTGAGCGTGTGGCTGAGCTGGTCGCCGAGGATCAGTATCAGGTTCGCCATGGTCCGTGATTGCCTATTACCAAAGGGATAGTGGAGATACGCCATCAGTCCGAGGGTGGTTCAGGGCGGGCCAGCGTACAATCTAACTGACACCGATCAAGAACCGGTGAAGGCGTTTTGCCTAGACTGGGCAAGCCTGACCTGACCATCCCGAATCGAGTACCTGTTATGTCCGCTTCCGTGGCTACCGCCGAGTCCGTCCTTCCCGCATTCATCTGGGACGATGCCCTGATCCGCCGTTACGACCTGAGCGGGCCCCGCTACACGTCCTATCCCACGGCCGTGGAGTTCACGCCGGAGTTCCGGGCGCAGGACATGATCCGGGCCGCGGAACGCAGCCGCGCCGCAGGCGGGCCGATTTCGCTGTACACCCACCTGCCGTTCTGTGCGCACCTTTGCTACTACTGCGCCTGCAACAAGGTCATCACCAAAAAGCGCGACAAGGCCATGCCCTATGTGGAGCGCTTGCTGAAGGAGGCGGCCATGCAGTCGCAGCTGTTCGGCGCGGACCGCCCGGTCCAGCAGCTGCACTGGGGCGGTGGCACCCCGACGTTCCTGCCGAAGGAGGTGATGGAACACCTGATGGCCGGCTATGGCGAGCTGTTCAACCTGCAGTCCGGCGACGAGCGGGATTACAGCGTGGAGATCGACCCCCGGGAGGTGGACGACGATACCCTGCCGACCCTGTGGAAGCTGGGCTTCAACCGTATCAGCCTGGGTGTGCAGGACGTGAACCCTCAGGTCCAGAAAGCGGTGAATCGCATTCAGCCCCGGGAGATGACCGAGGCGGTGCTGAACGACGCCCGCCGTATCGGCTTCCGCTCGATCAACCTGGACCTGATCTACGGCCTGCCGTACCAGACACCGGAGAGTTTTGCCGAAACCCTGGAATCGGTGCTCGACATGTCGCCTGACCGGCTGTCGGTGTTCAGCTATGCCCATCTGCCGGACCGGTTCTATCCCCAGACCCGGATTCAGGGCGACACCCTGCCCAGCCCGCAGCAGAAGCTGACCATCCTGCACAATACCATCAATCGCCTGCTTGAAGCCGGCTACGAGTACATCGGCATGGACCACTTTGCCAAGCCGGATGACTCCCTGGCGGTGGCCCAGAGAGAAGGGCGCCTGCACCGGAACTTCCAGGGCTACACCACCCATTCCGACTGTGACCTGGTGTCGTTGGGCGTTTCAGCGATCGGCCAGACCGACGATGCCTACTTCCAGAATAACCACGACCTGCCGGCCTGGGAGCAGGCCATTGATGCCGGTGAACTGGCCACCATCCGGGGTGTGGGTCTGACCCGTGATGATCAGGTCCGCCGCTGGGTTATTGGCCAGCTGATCTGCCAGTTCCGGCTGGACCGGGAGCAGCTTCAGGCGGCGTGGGGCGTGGACTTTGATGCCTACTTTGCCGATGAACTGCGCCGCCTGCGGCCGATGATTCAGGATGAGCTGGTTGCCGATGACGGGCGTGTTCTGCAGGTTCAGCCTGCCGGGCGCCTGCTTATCCGGGCGATTTGCCAGATTTTTGATCTGTATCGGAAGGAGGGGGCTTCTCAGCGGTTTTCGCGGATTATCTGATGCTTTCTTCTTCGTAGCCTGAGGGTGTGATGGCGGCGCAGGGCCACGGGCAGGTCTTTCGCCGCCGCAAACAGGGGTCATCCCTGACTACCCGGTTTGCTGCCGCGACATCCATGTCGCTGCTCTGGAAGACCTGCCCGCGTCCCTGCGCTTCTGGCCCCTCGGTATCGTTCACCCCGCCACCAGACTCCATACCTTATCTTGCTAAACAGGCCGCTTCAGACTGACACGTCGAAGATTTACTGTCGTAGTGTTCGTCAATTAAGTTTGAACGCTAATATTGTGCTCTCTAATAACTGGACTTCGGTCAGGTTAGCGCGTAAGGTCTGCCGCCTCCTCATCCGCGCCCCCGGATGATTAGCCCGAAATCCCGGTATGGTGCGCCAAAGGCCAGTCGTCAGTTATCGAGCTGACGCAAGCCCCGGCCCTCCTGCCTGCTTTGCTTCTGGTTAAGAGGACCAAAAAATATCATGACATCTAAAGATCTTTGTGAGCTTTTGCCTCACCTTAGCTTTCCCTAGCTAGCGCGAATCCAGGGCGAAAACGCCCACCCTCCCGTTGCCCTCGAGGCAGCCCCCGCTGTGGCGGGAATTTCCAGACTTCTGTGCCTGGTGGTCGGACTTTCAGTGTCCCGCGCCGCTGATGGACGCCTGTTGTTTTGAAAAAGAGGTAGTGGTTTGAACGAGAACGGCTTTACCCAGTTTTCAACAATCACCGTATTGTTGCTCCTTGCCGCCTTCTATGGCGGTACCTATCTGCTGACACTCCTGATCCGGAAGGACAAGGAAGATACCTCCGGCTTCATGGTCGCCGGCCACCACGTTGGTTTCGGCATGGGTGCCGCCAGCATGACCGCCACCTGGATCTGGGCCGCGTCTTTTTACGCCGCCGCCACCTCCGGCTATACCTACGGCGTATCGGGCCCGATCCACTACGGCCTCTGGGGCGCGCTGATGATTCTGTTTATCTACCCGTTCGGACGTCGTTTCCGCAAGCTGGCGCCTAACGGCCACACTCTGGGTGAGCTGATTCACGCCCGTCATGGCGCCTCCAGCCAGCTGATTCTGGCCGGTTCCAATATCTTGGGCAGTGTCATCAGTCTGATGGTCAACTTCACCGCAGCAGGTGCACTGGTGTCGGTGCTGTCGCCCCTGTCGTTCGAGATGGGCGTGATTGTCGCCGGTGTCGGTGTGCTGGCCTATACCCTGACGTCCGGTTTCCGGGCCTCGGTGTTCACCGACTTTGCGCAACTGGTGGCGCTGATGGCTATTGCCATTATCATCATCCCGGCAGTGCTGTTTTCGGCCGGTGGTCCATCCGTTATGGTCGAGGGGCTCAGCAGGCTGACCGACGAGCAGGCGAATATCTTCTCCATGGAAGCTATCCTGCACCAGGGTGCCCCTTTCTTCGTGGCGGTGCTGGCCTACGCCATCGGTAACCAGACCATCTCCCAGCGGCTGTTCGCGGTGCGCGAGAAGCACATCAAGTCCACCTTCGTGACGGCCACCATCGGCTACGGCGCGATTGTGATCGGGCTGGGCATGATCGGTCTTATGGCCCTGTCCGTGGGCATGGAACCCATTGATGGCAAGATGAACAACCTGATTCCCCAGATGGTGTCCACCTACCTGTCGCCGGTATTCGTGGGCCTGTTCTTCATACTGGTTATCGGTTCGCTGTCCTCCACTGCGGATTCCGATCTGTCGGCCCTGTCCACTATCATGATGGCGGATGTCTACGGCAAGAACATTGCCCGCAACAATCCCAACCCCAAAGTGATGATGCTGGTAGGCCGTATTACCATGATCGTGGCCACTGCCGCGGGCCTGATCTTTGCCAGCTTCTCACTCGACATACTGGTCATGCTGGTCTTCGTCGGCGCGCTCTGGGGCGCCATCGTGTTTCCGGTGATTGTCAGCTGCTACTGGGACCGGGTTACCAACGCGGCCTTTACCTGGTCGGTGGCTATAGCCATGGCCCTGTTCTGTATCGCCCGTTTCGAGTTGCTGGAAATGACCGGTCTTACCGTGCTGAGTTTTGAGATTCTGGCCTCGGTGGGTGGTGCCGTGGTCGTCGGGTTGATGGTGTTCGGTTTCCTCGGCCGTACGGCGGGATTCCTGGCGGCCATTGCCACGCTGATTGCCATGCTCATTTTCGCCACCGGCTTCCTGCGGGATTACATGGTGCTGGTTGCCTCCCTGACAGCCTATGGCACCAGTGCCGTGGTTTGCACGGTCATGACCCTGTTCAGCAAGGAGCGGTTCGACTTCGACCTGATCCGCCAGCGTGTCGGTGACTATGACGAAGTCGATACCGAAGATACATCCAATCTGGTACCGGAGGGTGCAAAATGACAGCTGAACTTCTTTACGGCGCTTATATCCTGGTCTGGCCTGCCATTACCCTGGTTGTGCTCGGGGTTATCTGCCGGGCGGTGGCCCGGGATGTCCGCAAGGCGCGCAATTCGGATGAAGACCTGGTCTGAGTCCGGTCGCCATTGAGCCAGTAAACCCGGTCCCAGTGGCCGGGTTTTTTTATAAAGTCCCCTGCAGCATCCGGCTCAGCTATACGCCGGCACCTTGAACTCATTGGCAAGGTCCTGAAGCTGCCTGGCCAGCTGTGCCTGCTCCCCGGTTACCTGGGTGATCTCCCGGGAGCCGGCAAGTGTCAGAATTGCCGACTCGCTGACGCTTTCCATATTGCCTGCCAGTTCCCGGGTCACGGAGACCTGCTGTTCCGAGGCCGTGGCAATTTGCGTGGCCATATCGGAAATGCTGTTCACATCCATGAGAATCCCGGCAAAGGTCCGCTCCATCTCGGAGGCCTGCTCACTGGTTTCGTTCGCCAGTTTGTGGCTGGTACTGATGGACCGGCTGGCGCTGTCGGTAATATCTCTGAAGCCGTTGATGATGTCCTCGATCTGGGTGGTGGACTCATGGGTCTGCCGGGCCAGCGTGCGAACTTCGTCAGCCACCACCGCGAAGCCCCGGCCATGCTCGCCGGCCCGGGCTGCCTCAATCGCCGCGTTCAGAGCCAGCAGGTTGGTCTGGTCTGCCACCTTGCGAATCACGTCCACCACATCGGCGATAGTGCTGCTGCGGCTTTCCAGCTCCTCGATGACCTGATTTACCTGTTGAACCGACTCTGCCAGGGTCCGGATCTGGCTCACGCTGGCGTGGAGGACCTGTTCACCAGTCCGGCTCTTCTCCGTGGCGCGGTTGGAGGCTTCCGCCACATGTTGCGTGTTACGGGAAATTTCCTCGGAGGTGGCCGACATTTCCTCAGTGGCGGTGGCCACCTGTTCAATTTGTTGTTGCTGGTCCTTCACCTGGGAGCTGCTCTGGCTCGCGGTGGAACTGGTTTCTTCGGTCGCGGTTGCAAGTTGCACACTGGACCTGTCGATCTGGGCCAGGGAATCACCAAAACGGTTGAACAGGGCATTTACGGCGCGGGCGATAGAGCCTGTTTCGTCTTTGCTGGACACCGGAATCGGGCGGGTAAGGTCTTTGCTGTCCATGGCGTACTGAACACCGTCGAGAAGCTGATTCACCTGTTTGTGAATTGCATGGATGATGATGGTCATCAGAATCAAAACCAGGGCGATGGCTGCAGCGGCAATGGCGGAAGCGCTGATCAGCTGGCTTCTGGCACTGGAGACGGCTGTGGTGGCAACCGTGTCAACCTGGTTGAGCATATCGCTGCGAATACTGTTGATGGCGTCGATCCGCCGTGTGGCCGCTGTAAACCAGTCGGCCGCGCTCAGGGCGTCTATCCCCGAGGGGCTGCTCAGCAGTGTTTCCCTTTGCGCCTGAAGGTCCCGGTTTACGGTTTTTGACCCGAAGCTCTCCAGCGCTGCCCGGAGGGAAGTGTCCGTTGCAAGCATGGCAGTTGCGTTGCTGAAATATGCCTCCTGTTGACCTTCAAGGGCCGCGACGCGGCCAGCGGAGGGCAGGTCGAAATCACCAGCCCGGATCAGTGACGCCCCGCCAGCACGCTCTCTGCCCGCCATCTCGGCGGCTCCCGCCAGAGCAAAATAGGCGCTGATCTGGCGGGTGAGCCCAGCATCAGTGGAGCGACTCACCAGCAGGGGCACCCGGTTAACGATCTCCATGATCATTCTGGTGTAACGGTTGGCGGATTCCGCGCCGGTTACCGAACGGCCATCTACCCCCTGGCGAAGTGAGCCAAGGCTGTCGAGTTGCTGATTCAGACGGCCGATACTGGCCTGTATGGCCTGATCGAATTCGGTGCCGGCGAGCAGTGACTGGACATCGGCACGGTAGTCACTCAGGTGCTGGTCCGTGTTCTGGCGTTGCGAGCCCAGCTCGCGGCTGGCCTGCCGGGCGGCGTCAGTTCCCAGCTTGCTGGACAGCAGCACGGCTGAGCGTCCCCGTTCCTTTTGCAGGGCTTGCGCCAGCGGGTCGCCAATGGCTGCAAGCTGAACCATTGCCTTCAGTTGACGCATGTCTCCCAGCTTGGTGGCATTCTGAGTGATGCTGCCAAAGGCAAAGAAAAGAATGACCAGCAGTGCAGGCAACACCAGGGTAATCAGCTTGCCCCGCATCGAGAGATTGTTAATAAACTGCATGAGACGACCTCGCCACTGAGTGAGGCGCTTATTCTGAAAGAGTACAGGGCGCACATCTATTGGCGTCTTGGGGTATCCGAAGGGGTAGTTGTTACCGTGAAACATCCTGTAACGACATGTTAAGCAACTGAAATAAAAGCTATCACAGAGGGTTAGGTGATTACGCGTAGGATACTACTGTGTGGGTAGGCTGGCAGGTTGGACCCTCTCGCTGACAACGGTCAAGGCATGTTTCGCCGGTTACGGTAGGCTGCAGTAGAGCATGTCAGTGGAGAACACCATGGAACTTGTCTGCCCCGCGGGCAGCCTGCCCGCCCTGAAAAACGCCGTGGACAATGGTGCTGATGCCGTTTACTTCGGTTTTCGGGACAGCACCAACGCCCGCCAGTTTGCCGGCCTGAACCTGAACGATAAGCGAGCTGCAGAAGGTATCGGGTACGCCCACTCGAAAGGCGCCCGGGTATTCTGCGCGATCAATACCTATCCCCAGCCCCGGGGCTGGCAGCAGTGGACCACGGCGGTGGACCGGGCTGCCAGTCTGGGCGTGGACGCCATCATACTGGCGGACATGGGGCTGCTGGATTATGCTGCCAATCGCTATCCGGACCTGCCCCGGCACCTGTCGGTTCAGGGTTCCGCCACCAGCTATGAGGCGCTTCAGTTCTATAAGGACACCTTTGATATCCGCCGCGCGGTACTGCCTCGTGTCCTTTCCCTGGACCAGGTAAAAGGCGTGGCAAAACACAGCCCGGTGGAACTGGAGGTCTTTGCCTTCGGCAGCCTGTGCATCATGGCGGAAGGGCGCTGTTACCTGTCGTCCTATCTCACCGATGAGTCTCCCAACAGCAAGGGCGCCTGTTCGCCTGCCAAGGCAGTACGCTGGGAGGAGACCGCCGACGGCAGCCTGGAATCCCGTCTCAACGATGTGCTGATTGATCGCTACGCCCGGGGTGAGCCCGCAGGTTACCCGACCCTGTGCAAGGGTCGGTTTGAGGTGGAGGGAGACGTCTACCACGCCATTGAGGAGCCGGTCAGCCTGAACACCCTGGACCTGCTGCCCGAACTGAAGGACTTGGGCATCAGCGCCGTGAAGATTGAAGGCCGCCAGCGCAGCCCCGCCTATATTGCCGATGTGGCCCGTACCTGGCGCCAGGCGCTGGACCGGCTGGACAGTGGCCCGGACTTTGCCGTCGATCCCGCCTGGCAATCGACCCTGGCGGGGCTTTCCGAAGGTGGGCTGACCACTCTGGGCGCCTATCATCGCAAGTGGAAATAAGGTGCTGAGATCATGATGAAGTTATCTCTGGGCCCCATCCTGTGGTTCTGGTCCAAGCAAACGGTATTCGATTTCTACGGCAAGGCCGCCGAGTGGCCGGTAGACACCATCTATCTGGGCGAAGCCGTGTGTTCCCGACGCCGGGAACTGAAGCCTGATGACTGGTTTGATCTGGCCCGCGACCTGAAAGCCTGCGGCAAGGAGGTGGTGCTTTCCACCCAGACGCTGATTGAATCGGAAGCGGATCTGCGGCGCCTGCGCCGGATCTGCGATCAGCACGAGTTCGTGGTGGAAGCCAATGACCAGAGTGCCATGCAGGTGGCTATGCGCAACGGGATTCCGTTCGTAACCGGTCCGTCCATGAACGTGTATAACGTGCCCACACTGAAAGTACTGGCCAGACAGGGCCTGCAAGGCTGGAACCTGCCTGTTGAACTGGGCCGGGATACGCTCGAAGAGCTGATCAGCGGCCTGCAAGCCGAGGGCCTGGATCTGCCGGCGGAGGTGTTCGCCTGGGGCTTCCTGCCTCTGGCCTGGTCATCCCGGTGCTTTACGGCACGTCACTACAACCTGCCCAAGGACAACTGCGAATTCCGCTGCCTTGAGCATCCCGACGGCATGGAAGTGCGCTCGCGCGAAAACCAGGAGCTGTTCCGCATTAACGGCACCTCAACCCTGTCCGGTTCACGCTACGACCTGATGCGGGAGCTGCCGGACATGAAGCGGATGGGAGTGTCTACCGTGCGCCTGAGCCCGGAACATCAGGGTATGGATGAGGTGGTGAATCGCTTTGACCAGGTGCGTCGCGGTGAAACCCCGGTCACCGACCCGTTGCAGCTGGTGGAGGCACCGCCCTGCAACGGGTACTGGTATGGCAAACCAGGGATGGAGCTGGTGTGATGAGGTGAGTCAGTCGCTGATGGACTGAACGCCGGGAAAACGGTCTGAAACGTAGGTGCTGTGGCACTGGATGCAGTTTCGTGTCATCTCGCCAAACAGCTTGTGTTGTTGCCCGGTGTTTTCGTTACGGCCTGCCTCTGCCAACGAGGCTGAAAGCTGGTGGAACTCCTGGTCCAGTTTCACGAAATCCTCGGGCACTGCCGCCATCAGGTCCTGGCGATCCTGTTTTGTCAGAGACTGGGCAAGGATGAAACTGTCGTGGATTTGCTGGGCATTCTCAGCCACTTTTTCATGCTGACCCATTACCATGGCTGAATGAATGGCGGTCATGGCGGCCTGCACTGAGCGCATCTCTTTCTGGAGCAAACTGCTCAGTTTGTCAGTGAGTTTCGGGGTGACTGGTTCTGCTGCCAGTGAACTGGCTGTTAACGTCATACCGAACAACAGAGCGGCAACGAACTTTCCGATTCCAGCTGTCATTCTATTGATTCCTTTTGGTTGTATGTTTGAAACACCATAGCAGTGGCGCTACGGATTGTCAGGGACGGCCGCTTTTGTCCAGCCAAGGTCGTCCAGAATGGCGTACAGCGCCGGTAGCGCCAGCAGTATCAGAATGGTGGACATCAGCAGGCCGAATACCACGGAAATCACCAGGGGGATCACCGCCATGGCCTGGGTGCTGGTTTCGGCCAGCAGTGGCAGCAAGCCGGCGATGGTGGTGCTGGTGGTAATCAGGATGGCCCGAAAGCGGGCGCGGCTGGCGGCACCGGCAGCTTCCCGGGCACTCATGCCCTGTTCCCGGTAGCCCTTGATGAACTGCACTAGCAGAATCGCGTTGTTTACCACAATACCCGCCAAAGAGGCTGCGCCGATCAGCGAAGGCATGGACAGGTTGTAGCCCATGATCAGGTGTCCCCACACCGCCCCCATAAAGGCAACCGGGATTGCCAGCATGACAATGATCGGCTCCAGGTAGCTGCGGAACTGGAATGACAGGATCAGGAAGATCCCCAGAAGGCCGATCAATAGCCCCCGCGCAATAGACTGGCCGGTTTCCCGGGAGCGGGCGGTTTGCCCTTCTACCTGCAAGCTGACGTCAGGCCATTGCTCACGAAGTTCCGGGAACACCCGTTTCTGCAGGTCGCCCACGATGGCATCGGCAGTGGTTTCCCGGCCATGCACATCGGCCGATACTGTGACTGTGCGCAGACCGTCGATACGGGTCACCTGAGACCATTGCCGATCGTTGGTGATGGTGGCCACTTCGCGCAACGGAACCATCTGGCCCCCGGCTGTGGTGATCACAGTGTCTTCCAGGAACTGGCGGGTGTTGCGTTCGGCGCTGGTCTGGCGCACCAGGATTTCGATGTGTTGGTCACCAATCTGTACTGTATCCACAATATCGCCGAGCAGGCCCGTGCGGATCTGACTGGCTACTTCGGCGGCATTCAGGCCCAGAGACAGTGCACTGTCTTTAAGCGACAGAATCCGTTGGGGCTTGCCGGGGCGAAGATCATCCAGCACATTGAATGTGCCGTCATAGCGGGCGATTTCCTCGCTCAGGTAGCGGGCCCCGGCTTTAAGCTCGTCCAGATCTGTGCCTTGCAGGCGAACTTCGATGGGAATACCGGCCGGGCCGAAGCCGGGTTCCTGGATGTTCAGGGCGATCAGGCCAGGGATATCGCCGATTTCCTGATACCAGCGGTCGGTCAGGGTGGCCAGGTCCACAGTGCGAATTTCTGCGGTCAGTAGATCGGTCATCACCGTTGCCACATGGGCGCCTTTCTCGCCGGCGCCCGCGTGTTGGTTGAAGCGGGTCTGAATATTTTGCACCAGGGCCTGCTGGTCTGGCTGTTCCGGAGAGTATTCCTCGTTCAGTCTGTTCATGGCCGAGGTGATGCGGTCGGTAATGGCCCGGGTCTGATGCAGGGGAGTGCCCTGGGGCATCAGTAGCCGTGCTTCCAGCACATCGCCCTCGATCTCCGGCATGGCTTCCATGCGCACATGGCCGCCGGCTATCAGGCCCACCGAACCAAGGATAACCAGCAGCATGGCCGCCAATACGCCATAACGGAAACGGATGGCGGCGTCAGCCAGCTGGCCCACTTTTTCACGGGCGTTCCCGAAGCCGTTGTCGAATGCGGTGCGGAAGCGGGAAGGCGCTTTTTCGCGTTTTTTGCCCAGACCACTTTTGAGGTGATGGGGCAGTATCAGGAAAGCTTCGATCAGGGAAGCGGCCAGGGCTGCAATGAGAACGATCGGCAAGACTTCCAGTACGGCGCCCAATTCTCCGGCCAGAAACGCCAGAGGGATAAACACGGAAACCGTGGTCAGGAACGACGACAGCACGCCCGGCAGGATTTGCTGTGTGCCTCTGGCGGCAGCCTCCAGTGGGCTGCATCCCTCGGCTGCGCGCCTGGCGATGTTGTCGGTGATCACCACAGAGTCGTCCATAACGATACCGATAGCCATGAGCAGAGCCACCAGGGTGATCATGTTCAGTGCCAGACCGGTGAGCGCCATCACCACGAATGCGCCGGCAAAGGCGGATGGCAGGCCGAACAAGGCCCAGAAGGCGAGGCGGGGGCGGAAGAACAGCGCCATCACCAGGCCCACCAGCAGCAAACCGGTGATGCCGTTACCCACGAGCATCTGCAAGCGGTCCCGGACGATAGAGGTCATGTCCTGGGTGATTTCCAGATCCACCGTGCCACCACGACGGATTTTTTCCTCATCAACAAAGGCTTGCAGTGAGTCCATTACCCGCAGGGCATCATCGTGCCGGTTTTTGTGGATCTCAAGAACGATGGCGCGTTGGCCATTGAATTCCACCCGTTCTTCTTCACGTTCATGGGCTTCGGTAATGCTGGCAATGTCACCCAGGGTCAGTACGGCCCCGGCTTCGCCACCGATAATGGGAAGCTTGGCCAGGGCTTGCAGTGAACGCCGCTCATCCACAAACCGCAGCTGGATATCCTGGCTGTCGGTTTCAATGTTGCCCAGAGGCATGTCCAGGTTCTGGCTGTTTATGGCGCGGGCAATGTCGCGCACCCCCAGGCCGTACTGGCGCAGCAGATCCCGGGAGACTTCAATGTGCCATTGGCGCTGGGACAGACCAACGGGAATGACATCAGCCACGCCATCCATGGCGAAAAGCCGGTCTTCCAGCTCATTGGTGTAAGTCTCAAGATGCGAAAAGCTCATGGGCCCGTAAACCGCGATCGCGGCCACCAGATTGGTGCGGTACAGCTCGCGGATAATCGGGTCTTCGGCTTCCTCGGGCAGATCGGTCAGAGCTTCGATTTCGGTGCGGATATCATCCAGAAAGCGGCCCATATCGCCCTGGCGCGCCATGCTGGCAATGGCCTGGGCCTGGTTGTCCCGGGCGGTGCAGGTGATTTCCTCCATGTACTCTACCCGCTGTAATGCTTCACCCAGGCGCTGGCAGATGGCTTCCTCCACATCCGCTGCGGTGGCACCCCGGTATTCCATGGTGATACTGACTTCCGGTGGCAGGTAGTCCGGGAAGGTTTCCCGGGTCAGGTTCGGTGCCGCAAACAGGCCCGTGGCCAATATCAGAACCAGCAGCAGGTTGCCAGCGGTGGGGTGGCCGGCAAACCAGCGGATCATGGCTGCTCTCCTGCAGCCCTTTTCTGCAGCCACTGATGGGCTTTCTCACTTGGCCGGGGGCTCAGTGGCATGCCTTCTATGGCGGGAACCAGGTCGTCCAGTATCAGCCGATCCCCGGCTTTCAGACCGTCGCTGACCACCGCAAGCTCACCCTGTTGCCAGGCCAGAGTGACCGGCTGGCGTTGCAGGCGGTCATTGTCATCGGCCAGATACACCTCGCCCTGGTGAATCGCGCTCGCCGGCACCACCAGTGCCGGCTCGGGTGTCGGCGCTGCGATCGTCGCCTGCACAAACATGTTTCGTACCAGCGGGGGCCGGGCCGGGGGATTGGCATTACGGTAAGGCTCTTGCACCGTAATCACTGCCTGAACGGTGCGGGTGGCGGGATCAAGGCTGCCGGTAACCCGGGTCAGCTTGCCGGTCCAGTGGCTGTCGGGTGCGCCGGTGGGGTGTACGCGAACGGTCAGAGAGCCCAGCGACAATTGCTGGTGGAAGTCGGGAAAGCCCGGCTGGGTTCCGCCATTGCTTATCTTGTTAGCCGTACCCGGGATCTGGGAAAGCACTTTGCGAAGTTCTGCTATTCGCAATTGCACCGTGGCTTCCGCAGCAGTGATGTCATCCGCCACAAAAAGGGTCTGATTGGGGCTCACCTGTTGCCTGGTTTCAATTTCGGACTGGTGAACCCGCATATCCCAGGGGGCTTCGAACCGTGTATCTTCAAGGTCTTCCCGGGCATTGGCCAGTGCGGATTCACTGCCGGCCAGGCGGGCGTTCAGGGTATCCTTGCGCACCGGGATCAGGTTCAGCTGGTTTTTCAGCGACTGCACCGCCTGCTGCTGCTGCAGGGTAGCCCGTTGCTGTTCATCAAGCCGGGTTTCCGACAGGGCGCCACGGTCCACCAGGGTTTTTGCCCGCTCCAGCTCCCGCTGGGCCAGGGTCAGCCGGCGGTTTTCCAGTTCCAGCAACTCCCGGGTGTTCTGTTGTTCCTGATCCAGTTGTCGCAGTTCCGCTTCAAGAGCAGCAATATCGGCCCTGGCCGATGCCACGGCCAGTTCATAGCGGGTCGGGTCGATCTGCAGCAGGCGGGTGCCTTCGGAAATCATGTTGCCGCTTTCCATATCCGGGTGCTTCCAGATGATGCGCCCACCTACGTTGGCCACTGCCTGCCAGCTTCGCGCCGGTAACACCTGGCCATAACCACGGGCTTCGGCAAGAACGGTGAGAGGAGTGACTTCAAGGATTCTGGCCGGTGTCGTGACTACCTGTTCAGCCGTGCGTTCCGGTGGTTGCTTCAGGTTCACCATCACCACCACGAAGGCGATGCCGGCGATCAGCGTCAGGACAAGGATGGATTTATGCTTGCGGTGCATCGGGAATCTCCTTAAAGCTGGCGCTGAAAAGTCTGAAGATGCGAGGTGCGGCCTGTTCAAGACTGCGTATATCACCGCCTATCATGCCCTGCACCACTAATCCCTGAATGGCCCCAAGATAGAGCACTGCGGCGGCCTCGGTATCGATGGCGGCGGCAATGCGCTGCTGTTCGATACCGAGGTTCAGCAGCTTAATGACTTTCTGGCGGTAGTCGGCCAGGGTCTCGCGAACGATCCGTTTGGCCGCGCCGTTGCCTGGCTTCTGGAGTTCTCCCAGCATCAGCCGAGGAATGCCCGGGTGGCGGACAATGAAGCCGATATGAGCCAGAAACATGGCTTCAAGGGCCTCGTCTGCGCGCTCATGTTGACCCGCAACACTGAAAACCCGCTCGGTGAGCTGGCCGGATACCCATTCGGCCACGGATTCCCACAGGCTGTTTTTGTTGGGGAAGTGCTTGAACAGGGCACCCTGGGAAAGCCCTACCTCGCTGGCAATGCGGGCGGTGGTAAGGGTGGAGGGATCTTGCTCCGCACATAAATGCACCACTGCCTCGATGATTGCCGACTGGCGCTGTTCGGTACTTTTGTAACTGCGTTTGATGGGGTCCAATGGGCTAGCCATCCATCTCTGACAAAAAGAAAGTAATCAATTACTTTATTATGATCGTATATCCGGCGGTTTGGAAGTGTTGTTCATGGATGACTTGATGCAGGTCTGTTTTTGATGGTGATGAGGCTGTTACCGGGCAGGCAGCCCCTTCGTGATCCGGATCTGCACACTCATGACCTGACGTTTTGCGGACATGGAATTCAGTGAGTAACCTCGGCGCAATACACTCCCATAGAGAGGAGGAGGGAACTGTGAATATCCGCCTTAAACGAGCCTGCGAAGCCCCCGCCTTTTCAAACGGCCCGCGGGTGCTCGTTGACCGCATCTGGCCCCGGGGGTGTCCAAAGAAGACGCCGATATCGCCCACTGGTTGAAAGGGTTGGCTCCATCCACTGAATTGCGGAAATGGTTCGGCCACTGTCAGTCAGCGTTTTGATCAGATCATTTTGCGCTTTTGTGTGTAAGTCATGATTTGAGTCATTGCGGAGTGAGGCCTATTCATTGATGGTATAACAATATTCCGATAAATGGGGTGCGCAATGACAGTTAATGAAGGTCTTCGTCTGATAGCCGGTGTGTTCACGCTGATTTCCATTCTGCTGGCTCACTATGTAAGCCCGTATTGGCTTTTCTTTACCGGCTTTATTGCCCTTAACCTGATCCAGTCTTCCTTCACCAAATGGTGCCCGGCTATGGTGATTCTCAAGAAGTTGGGCTTCAGAGAAGAGAAACGGGTTAACTGACCCCGATGGACGACTGACTACGCTGCCATATGGGGCCGCTTTTCTTGATTTAGGATATACATTAAGTGCATGTTAATGGGTGTTAGGAAGTGTTCTCATTTTCCCGGTGCACGGAAAGATAACGATGGCCAGCAACAAGCCCGAGCAAACCAAAGGCCCGATCTGGGATAAACACCTGTAAGTGGCGGGATCTTTTTATTGACGAGTGCAAATCCAACCAACTCAAGCGAGAACGTAAGAAGCGCATAAAAGGTGGGTAGCTCGTGAACCGTAATGCCGGGCTGCGTTGCGATTGGCCCATGGCCCGAAACTCCGGTAAACATGGTCGGTATGACCTGATAACGGGCACCGGGCCAGTCCTGGCCGCCTGCAGGCAGTCATGTCTCTTCGCGGAGCAGCATCGCCTTGATTCTGCCAATGGCCTTCATGGGATTCAGGCCCTTGGGGCAGTATGCCGTGCAGTTGCCGATGCCGCGGCAGCGGAAAACACTGAACGGGTCTTCCAGCTTTTCCAGCCGCTCTGCGGTGGCAGTGTCGCGGGAGTCCTGCAAAAATCTGTAAGCCTGTAGAAGCCCGGAGGGGCCGATGTACTTCTCGGGGTTCCACCACCAGGAAGGGCAGGCGGAGGTGCAGCAGGCGCAAAGGATGCACTCGTACAGGCCATCCAGCTTTGCGCGGTCTTCCGGACTTTGCAGCCGTTCGGTTGCTGGTCTCGGGCTGTCATTGATCAGCCAGGGCTGGATGCGCTTGTACTGCTCGAAGAACAGGGTCTGATCCACTACCAGATCCCGTATCACAGGCATGCCCGGTAACGGGCGTATCTCCAGCAGGTTTTTTTTGCCCAGCATATCTTCGACCCGGGTAATGCAACCCAGGTTGTTGCGACCATTGATGTTGAGGCCGTCTGAACCGCAAACCCCCTCCCGGCATGAGCGGCGGAAAGTCAGAGTGGTATCCAGGGTTTTCAGGTGCTCGAGGACGTCCAGCACCATCCGGCAGCGGAAGCTGCCGTCCACCTCGACATCCTGGCTCCAGGGTTTGTCATCCTGTTCGGGGTGATACCGGAACAGTCTCACGGTAATCGGTTCCATAATGGGTTTCCTCATCGCAATGCATGCCGGACTCATCGAGTCTAGCAGCGACCCGGATGGCCCACACATGTTCTGCGTCAAAACGCGCAAATAAAATATTGCTTAATGGTTTTCTCCTCTACACCCTGGCCGGCAACAGCCGAAACATCAGCATCTTGTCCGACTTCAATTTTTGAAACCCCGGACATCCGGGAGTAATCTAAAAAATCCACTCAACTATCCGGGAGCGCGCCTATGGACGTTCGCCTGAAACGAGCCTATGACGCTGCCGCCCGCTCGGATGGTCCGCGCATACTGGTCGATCGCATCTGGCCGCGTGGTGTGGCCAGGGAAAATGCTGACATTGCCTACTGGCTGAAAGGGCTGGCACCGTCCACCGATTTGCGGAAGTGGTTCGGCCACGATCCGGGAAAATGGCAGGAGTTCCGGCAACGATACTTCAGGGAACTGACTGCCGAAGACGCCAGCGAAGATCTTGGGAAGCTCAAAAACCTGCTTGAAGAGCACAACCGTATTACGCTGGTGTTTTCGGCAAAAGATACCGAACATAACAATGCGGTAGCGCTACGGGACTTTATTCTGGATAACCGCCTCTAGCAGCCTGTCGGACTTGAGGCTGATCTACTGCGCCGGTGGGAAAGCGGCTCAAATTTCCCGGATTTTTCGTTACATAGAACCACTATGCGCCTCAAAATCCGAAAAATTTGCGCTCCCTTTCCCACCTTGCTCGTGACGATCGCTCAAGTCCGACAGGCTGCTAGTGTCCCGTTAGAGACCGCACCAGAAGCACCAGGCCGACTCGGGTACACGATAGTGGCGGATAGCCGGTCAGTTAAGGGTAGTGTCATGGCAGTTGCGGAGAATGTCCTGATAGCTCATTGCTGATTCTCCTCTCGCTTTGTAAGATTTATATATAAAGAATGTTAATGGCTGTAGAATTGTTCCAGTTTTCCCGGCGCAGGGAGAGGTAATGATGAGTAGCGACAAGCCTGAGCAAAACAAAGACCCGATCTGGGATCAGCATCTGAAATGGCTGGATCTTGTCATTAACGAGAGCCGAGCCAACCAGCTTAAGCGGGAACGCAGGAAACGCAGAGAAAGCGTTAGTAAGTAGGCCTTAGCTGTTCGGGCCTGATTGACAAGAACCAAGGCACCCGATCCGCATTGTCAGCTAGGCTCCTCTCTTTCCGCTTGCCATGAGAGAGGGCTGAGCCTTGTCTGTCAGACTGACCGAATTCAGCCATGGCGCCGGCTGTGGTTGCAAGATTACACCTGATGTTCTGGACCGGATTCTCCACACCGGCAAGCCAGAATTCAGTGATGCCCGTTTGCTGGTCGGCAACAATAGCCGCGACGACGCCGCCGTGGCGGATGTTGGCAATGGTGTGGGCGTCATCAGTACCACGGACTTCTTCATGCCAGTGGTTGATAATCCCTTTGATTTTGGTCGTATTGCCGCCGCCAGGCGCCATTTCAGGCTGTCTGGTCGCAGGTGTTCTCCGTATTTGTCAGGACTTTCGCTGGACGGTAACGGGCACTTTCATATATAGATATATTGAAAATGTTTCTATAAGAAGTGCCCAATCTGACAAGGAGGTGCTGGTCCGTGAACGTGAAGAGTATGCCCAGGAAGCGGACGCCCTGATGCATGCATCAGAAGTGATTGCGATACACTTCCAGACCGTGGCTGCGGCCAAGGACTACTGGAAGTAATAGTGGGCTGGCGACCTGGGCGGTCGCCAAGGCTTTGTTCAGATCATCAGTCAGATCACCGGCATCTTCCAGCCCCACCGATAGCCTGAGCATACCGTCCGTGATGCCTTGCCGTTCGCGCTCCTGCTGGCTGATGCCATGATGCTGTCCTCCATCAGAACTGGAAGCGGGGAAACAGGATGTTGCGTTCCAGGTAGATCTGTTCAGAGAGCCTGAAGTCGAACGCCTGAAGTTCCCGGTACAGGCGCCGCCAGGACCGGCAGGCGGATTCAGGCGGGCGATAGTTGCCGGTCAGCCTGCGGATTTTCTTCAGTACCTGGCGAAGCTCGGAATGCTCTTCATTCATCTGGGCGATAGGGGTGTCCGGCCTCGGTGGCTGGTCGTGTTCCATGCGCTCGAGTACGTAATGCTCCTCTCGCTCGATATGATCCTTCAGGTCCTTTTCCAGGGACTTGATCGCCATGGTGATACCCCGCGGAACATCCGGGTTGTCACGGTGAATCGCCTCGATCTTGCGGGCCAGTCGGTGCAGCTTGGGTATCTGCTCCAGGTTTTCGATGTCATAGCCCCGCAGGATCAGCTCCAGCAAAACGTCAGTATCCAGGTCTTCCAGTGGCGTCTGTGCCATCATCACATCAAAAATTTCCTGGCAGAGAGTTTCCTGGCTGAGGCCTGCGATGGAAGCGACCACATCCAGCGTGGTCTGGCGGTGGGCATCCACCTCGGGCATGTGTTTCTGCAGTACGTTCAGTGCCTCTGGGCAACGGCTGACCACCTGGCTTACGGTGGTGGTGTCGCAACGGCCAATGATGTCTTCGTATTTCATGATGTTTCCTCCTTTTCCTTAAAGTAATATATAAAATACATTATATAAGTTGTCAAGAAATATTCTCATCGGTTAGGCGGCCGGCCCAGGGATTATCTTCAAGAAGCGCTGGTTCCTTGCTCCAAAATGAACATGTATATAGAATATATTAAATGGTGAGTTGTACAGGAGGCGGGAATGACGATCAACGCGGAAGTCAGTACAGGGGCCCGTGAGTACTTGACCACACTGCTGGCTAAGCAGGAAGTGCCGGGTATGGCCGCCAGAGTGTATGTGGACAAGGGCGGCACCTCGCACGCAGAAACCTGCCTGGCGTTCTGTCCGCCCGGTGAGGCGTCAGCCAGCGATATCCGCCATGATTTTGGCGACCTTACCCTGTTCTTTGACGCACTGAGTGTGCCCTTTCTGCAGGATATGGAAATCGGCGTGCACGGGGAGGGGACGCTGCAGACCCTGACTATCAAGGCCCCGAACAGCAAGAAGCCGGCAAAACCACCCAAGTCCTTCAGATTGTCCCAGGACAGCGAAGCCCTGCGAGTGCCCCACGGGAATGCGGTCACCCTTCCCGAGGGTGCGGATGTCACCATTACCCAGGCCCTCGGGGGCAGTTTTACGGTGAGGTTTGAAGGCAACCTTTACCGGCTATCTCCGGAGGTCACCCGCAAACTGGGCCTACAGACCGACGCTGTCATGTTCGAGCCACCGGAGGACGGCCTGATCAGTGAGCAGCAGTGCCTGGACAGCCTGCGTCAGGTGTATGATCCCGAGATTCCGGTCAATATTGTCAGCCTGGGGCTGGTTTATGGTCTGGATATCGATCAGGACAAAAAGCTGGTTAAGGTAAGAATGACGCTGACCTCCCCAGGTTGCGGTATGGGCGACATCATTGCGGGTGATGCGAAGGACAAGATCATGCAGGTGCCCCATGTCAGGGACTGCCAGGTGGATATTGTATTTGATCCGCCCTGGAGCCATGACAACCTGGATGAGGAGGCCCGCCTGGAGCTGGGGATGATCTGAGTTCAGCTCAGAACAGACTCCACTCCAGACTGTCGAGCAGGTTCTTGATACCCAGACCCAATTCGGTATCCCCCTCGATAATCAGTTTGCGCTGGAAGAACAGCTGATCAGGGTCCTGCTTCCGGTTGGCCAGTTGATAGAAAGCCGACCAGTTGCCACGGATGGTGGCTTCTCCGGGCCCGTAAACAAACCTTAGCCTGCCTTGCCATAACCCCAGGGTGACGCCGGGCTGGCCACCGTCGATTTCCAGCCTGAGGGTGCGGCCTTCGAAGTCGTCGAACTCACCCTCGGCAATAGCGTCCGCAAACATGCGGTTGAGGGGTGTTTCGGTGGCCAGTTGCCTGAACAGGAAGGGTACCCGCTGCTCCGCGCGCCGGATCAGCGGCGCCGGCGAGGGTGCGAACTCCTTCAGTACCTGCCGGCACTGGTTGAGCAGCGGGTGGTGATGAGGAAAACTTGGCAGGGCTGGCAGCATGGCAATCTCCGGACCATCGGTTCCGGACAGGGTACTTCAGCGCTTCGTGTTTTTGATTGATTTTCCGCAATCAGCGGTGTTCAGCCCTTGTGCAGACCTTCCTCAACCGCCCAGACGGCAACCTCAACCCGGGACCGCAGGTTCAGCTTCTTCAGCAGGTGCTTGACGTGAACCTTGACGGTGCCATCGCTGATGTCCAGCTTGCGACCGATCATCTTGTTGGAAAGCCCTTCGGCAATCAGCCGCAGGATGTCTTTCTCGCGGGGCGTGAGGCTGTCGAAGTCCGGCCGTTCCGACTGCTGCGGTTTCTGGGAGCGCAACGCCTGGGCCAGCAGGGTGGTGAGGCGGTCGCTGATCACCATTTTGCCCACGGCGGCCTGTTTCAGCTCGGCAATCATGTCCTCGGGCTCCATGTCCTTGAGCAGGTAACCATCCGCGCCGGCCCGCAATGCAGACACCACGTCGTCCTCATGGTCTGAAACCGTGAAAATCACGATGCGTGAGGCCACGCCCTGTTCCCGCATCTGCTTGAGCACCTCGATGCCGTTCATTTCCGGCATGTTAAGGTCCAGCAGGATCAGGTCCGGCTCCAGCTCAGCAGCCCTTCGGATGCCATCGGCACCATTGCTGGCCTCGCCAGCCACCTGCATGCCTTCTTCCATATCAATCAGTTGCTTGATGCCCTGACGCAATAACGGATGGTCGTCAATCAGCAGGATACTGGCGGGTGTCTCAGACATGGTGCCTCTCATTCAGTGGTGTACGTTTAATGTGGTTTCGAAAGCGCGCCTATACGGTGCTCGCTTGCTGGGCCAGGATCATGTGGCGGCTCTTGGGCACGAAGTTCAAAGTCACTTCCACGCCGCCGCCGTCTCGATTGTTCATGGTGACCTTGCCGCCCAGGGTGCGGGCGCGGTCCTGAATGATGATCAGGCCATAATGCTGTTGTGGCTGGTCGCCACCGGGCAGGCCCTTGCCGTTGTCGAGTATTCTGACCTGAACCCGGGGGGATTCAAAGAGCACTTCCACCCGGACCTCCGAGGCTTCCGCGTGCTTGGCCGCATTGGCCAGGCCCTCACGCACGATCTGTAGTGTGTGAATCTCCTCGTTGGGTGAGAGCGTTCCCGGGGGCAGGTCGTACTCGAGATGAATGTTCTGCCCCATGCGCACGCTGAATTCATCCACGGTCTGCCGCAGGGCCGTGAGCAGATCCGGCGTGTCCAGCTTGAGGCGGAAGGTGGTCAGCAGCTCCCGCAGTTGTCGGTAGGCGCTGTTCAGCCCCGTGCTCAGCTCTTCCAGAATGGCATCGTGGGTCTGTTCATGCTCGCCGGTGATGTTCAGCCGCCGCAGCCTGGCGACCTGCATTTTGAGGTAAGACAGGGACTGGGCGAGAGAATCATGCAGTTCCCGGGCGATCACGGCGCGTTCTTCCGCGAGTGTCAGCTGTTGTTCCTCGGTGATCTGTTTTTCCAGGAAAATGGCTGTTGCCAGCTGGTCACTGAGGGTTTCCAGCAGGCGCCGGGCGGTTTCCGACAGGCCCTTGTCGGCGGGGTACCAGACTTCCAGGGTGCCCAGCAGTAACCCGGGGGTGCGAATTGGCAGCATAAGCCGGCGGCCATCGTTGTCTTCCACCGGCAGCTCGTCGTAGACCTCTGGTGTTACCAGGCAGGCATTGCAATGGTGGTCACGGCAATAAAAAGGCCGATCGGGGGTAGCCGTGGTGATGGCCTCCACCGGCTCACTGGCATTACGGTCATGGAGATAAAGCCGTATGGGACCAATCCCTAAAAGGGTTTCCAGTTCTTGCAGCATGGGAATGGCGCCCGTGCACAGGTCGTGATTGGCAAACAGGGTACGGCTGGCACTGTGCAGAAGTTCCAGCGCCTGATGGCTTTTTTCCAGCTCGTGGGTCTTGGCGCGGGCTTCGCTCTCCAGTTCGTGGTAGCTGAGGGCCAGCTCGCTGGTCATCTGGTCGAAGGCTCCTCCCAGTCGTGACAGTTCGTCAGCGCCCTCAAGGTTGGCCTTCAGAGAAAAGTCCTTGTTGCCGACCGCCGAGGCGATGCCTACCAGCTTGCGCAATGGCCGCAGCACCCGATTTTTCAGATCGAGGAACAGGACAACGGCTATCAGCACGGAAAACGCCAGGCTGAGAATCTGGATCACGTGGAGCAGGTCGATGCGGGCCTCGGTGCGCTTTTCCAGCATGCTCACCAGAGTGTCAACATCGCCAACATAGTTTTCGGTTGCGTTGAGCAGGTCGGTACTCACCGGCGTACCCGGAGCATGACGCTCCAGTGCCGGGCGCAGTATGTTGCGCCAGTTTGCCATGACCTGCTGGTATTGTTCATTGAGGGGATGGTCCGCATTCTCCGGGATGGTGCGGACAAGCGAAGTCTGTGACAGCTTCACGCCGTAGCGATCGAGTTCCGCCCGGAAAGGAGCCGCCTGACTGCCATTACGATCTGCCGAAAGGGCCAACAACTGGAACGCCCCCATGCGCAGGGCACCGGCCTGATTGATCGCTGTGGCGTTGCCTTCGATGCTGCGGGAAACGGCCAGGGTTGTCGCCATACTTACGACAGCGGTCAGCACGATAGCGCCTACCACGATGGCAATACGGTTGACCAATGGACTTCTGGACTGCATGGAATCTGTCTCTGGTGCGCCGGAACGCAATTGTGCACCCGACTTCTGTGGCTGACTACCTCCTTGCGGATAGTCAATTACCCCGATAGGTGATATCCCATCATAGTCTTTGACCCCCTGTCAGGGCAAAGATGACACTGAAGGGCCCCTTTTGGAAAGGCTTTCCACCATGCGCGCCGGTATCAGCCCCGACGACGAGGACAAGATCAATTCGCTGGCGATCGTGCTGCCGCTGGCGGTGGCCGGGTTTGCCCTGGCGGCGGCATGCTGGTCGCTTTTCGCGGTGGCCGGCGTCTATCTCCGCCAGACCCTGGCCGTTGATGGCGTGGTTTTCGGCTTCCTGTTGTCGATACCCATGGCGACCGGCGCCCTGCTGGCCATACCGGCCGGGCTGGCGGCCCAGAAATTCGGTGCCCGCCGTGTGATGCTGCTCTGCCTCGCCGGCCTGGCCGGGTGCATGGTGCTGCTGATTACAGCGGATTCGCTGGCCGGATTTCTCGTGGCGGGTGCCGGCCTGGGGCTGGCCGGGGGGTACTACAGTGCCGGGCTGCAATTTGTCATTCGTCACTCGCCGGCACGACACACTGGTCTGGTGCTGGGCTTGTTCGGCGCCGGAATCACCGGGGTCGGAATCAGCTATCATCTCGTCCCCCTGATTCTCGATGCCTTCTCCTGGGCGATGGTGCCCGTTGCTTACCTGATTATGCTGCTGCTTTTACTTGCACTGGTGCTGATGCTGACCGAGCCGGAGGATGCCGAGGGCAGTGCCAGTACCGAAGCCTCGTTGCGGGTTATCGTGGCACGGCTGGCCCGGCTGCGGGTCTGGCAAATGGCGGTGTGGTTCGGTGTGGTGGCGGGAAGCTTTTTCAGTCTCGCGCTGTGGCTGCCGGATTACCTGGCGGGCCAGTATCAGCTTCCTGTGCAGACCGGGGCGGGGCTTGCCCAGTGGTTCGTGATACCCGGGGCGCTGGCGCAGGTGCTTGGCGGCTGGCTGGCGGACCGGTTCGGATCATCGAGAGTGGTGAGCCGGTCATTGATGGCGTGTCTGCTGTCCCTGTTCGTGCTGTCGTATCCCCCCATGACACTGCTGATCCAGGGCGTGGATCAGACCATCCACGTAAATTTCCGGATGCCCCTGCCCGTGGAAGGCGGGTTGATTGTCGTTCTGGGGGTGGCGCTGGGCTGCTCCATGGCGGCACTGCAGCGGACGATGGTGACAGAGAACCGGGAAGCAACGGCCATCGTGGCGGGCCTTCTGCTGGTCAGTGCCTGCTCCGTGGCCTTTCTGCTGCCGGTGGTGTTCGCCGCTGTCAATCAATGGGTTGGTGTGCGCAGCGCGGTCTTTATGATCCTGTTTCTGCTGCTGGCAACCACACTCATCCTGTTCGCCCGCGATGCCCGTCGTCAGGAGCGCCAGACCCTTCTCCACCCGGGGATATAGGCGTTCTACCTCCAGGGGGGTAGAGGGGGGTTATGAGGTAGTAACCACGCAGATTTCGGGGTTTCTCTCCCACACAATGGTCTCAAATCGGAACAACGATCCGGCAGACGGAGAGAGAGACCATGAGTCATTTGATCGACAAACTGAACTACTTCAGGAAAAAGCGCGAACCGTTCGCCAACGGCCACGGCGAAACCCACGATGTCAGCCGCGAGTGGGAAGACAGCTACCGCCAGCGCTGGCAGCACGACAAGATCGTGCGCTCCACCCACGGCGTTAACTGCACCGGCTCCTGCAGCTGGAAAATCTACGTCAAGAATGGCCTGGTCACCTGGGAAACCCAGCAGACCGACTACCCTCGCACCCGCCCGGATCTGCCCAACCACGAGCCCCGTGGCTGTCCCCGTGGTGCCAGCTACTCCTGGTACATGTACAGCGCCAATCGCCTGAAGTATCCGCTGATGCGCAAGCATCTGATGAAACTCTGGCGTGCCGCGAAAACCGAGCACAGCGACCCGGTAGATGCCTGGGCCTCCATCGTGGAAGACCCGAAAAAGACGGCCGAGTACAAGCCTCGTCGCGGCATGGGCGGTTTCGTGCGTTCCGACTGGGACGAAGTCAACGAGCTGATCGCTGCCTCCAACGTCTACACCGCCAAAAAGTATGGCCCGGACCGTATCATTGGCTTCTCGCCGATCCCGGCCATGTCGATGGTGTCCTACGCGGCCGGCAGCCGCTACCTGTCCATGATCGGTGGCGTCTGCATGAGCTTCTACGACTGGTACTGTGACCTGCCGCCGGCCTCGCCGCAGACCTGGGGTGAGCAGACTGACGTGCCCGAGTCCGCCGACTGGTACAACTCCGGCTACATCATCGCCTGGGGCTCCAACGTACCCCAGACCCGGACCCCGGATGCTCACTTCTTCACTGAAGTGCGCTACAAGGGCACCAAGACCGTTGCCATTACTCCGGACTATGCGGAAGTCTCCAAACTCTCCGATGAGTGGCTGAACCCCAAACAGGGCACCGATGCCGCTTTGGGCATGGCCATGGGTCACGTGATTCTCAGGGAATTCCACGTCGACAATCCCAGCGAGTACTTCACTGACTACGTGCGTCGCTACACCGACATGCCTTACCTGGTCATGCTGGAGCAGAAGGACGACGGCAGCTTCGTGCCCGGTCGCTTCCTGCGGGCCAGCGACCTGGTGGACGGTCTGGGTGAAGAGAACAATCCGGAATGGAAGACCATCGCGGTTGACGAGTCCACCGGCGAGCTGACTGCGCCCAATGGCTCCATTGGCTATCGCTGGGGCCAGAAGGGCAAATGGAACCTGAAGCAGACCGCAGACAGCAAGGACGTTGAACTGCAGCTGTCCATGGTGGAGAAGCACGACGACGTGGTTGACGTGGCTTTCCCGTATTTCGGTGGCATTGAGCATGACCATTTCCAGCACGTTGAGGTCAAGGACGTTCTCAAGCACAAGCTGGGCAGCCGCAAGGTCCAGCTGGCGGACGGTAGCGAAGGTCGTGTGGTCACTGTTTATGACCTGATGGTGGCCAACTACGGCATCAGCCGTGGCCTGGGCGACGACGACGGCGCCACGTCCTATGACGAAGTGAAGCCCTATACTCCCGCCTGGCAGGAAAAGATCACCGGCGTACCCGCCGAGAAAGTGATCCGCATTGCCCGTGAGTTCGCTGACAACGCGGACAAGACCAAAGGTCGTTCCATGGTCATCGTGGGTGCCGGTATGAACCACTGGTACCACATGGATATGAACTACCGCGGCCTGATCAACATGCTGATCATGTGTGGCTGTATTGGCCAGAGCGGCGGCGGCTGGGCTCACTATGTGGGCCAGGAAAAACTGCGTCCGCAGACCGGCTGGCAGCCGCTGGCCTTCGGCCTGGACTGGCAGCGTCCGCCCCGCCACATGAACTCCACCTCCTTCTTCTATGCCCACTCCGGCCAGTGGCGCTACGAGAAACTGGGCGTGGACGAGATCCTGTCGCCGTTGGCGGACAAGGAAAAATTCGGTGGCAGCCTGATCGATTACAACGTACGTGCCGAGCGCATGGGCTGGTTGCCGTCTGCACCACAGCTGAACCGTAACCCGCTGGGCATCGCCGCCGAGGCTGAAAAAGCCGGCATGGAAGTGTCCGACTACGTGGCCCAGTCCATGAAGGATGGCTCCCTGGCCTTCGCCAGTGAAGATCCGGAAGCGCCGCAGAACTGCCCGCGGAACCTGTTCATCTGGCGCTCCAACCTGCTGGGTTCTTCCGGCAAGGGGCATGAATACATGCTCAAGTACCTGCTGGGTACCAAGAACGGCCTGCAGGGCAAGGATCTTGGGCACGAAGGCGGCGCCAAACCGAAAGAGGTGAAATGGCACGACGAGGCGCCGGAAGGCAAGCTCGATCTGCTGGTCACCCTGGACTTCCGCATGTCCACCACCTGCCTGTATTCCGACATCGTTCTGCCGACCGCTACCTGGTACGAGAAGAACGACCTGAATACCTCGGACATGCACCCGTTCATTCACCCGCTGACCGCGGCAACCGACCCGGCCTGGGAAGCGCGTAGCGACTGGGAGATCTACAAGGGCATCGCCAAGGCTTTCTCGAAAGCGACCGAAGGCCATCTGGGTGTGGAGAAAGATGTGGTCACCCTGCCGTTGCTGCACGACGCGCCGGCAGAGCTGGGCCAGCCCTTTGACGTGAAAGACTGGAAGCGCGGCGAGTGCGAGCTGATTCCGGGCAAGACCGCGCCCAACTTCCTTACCGTTGAGCGGGACTACCCGAACACCTATGCCCGCTTTACTTCCCTGGGTCCGCTGATGGACAAGCTGGGTAACGGCGGCAAGGGCATCAGCTGGAACACCGAAAAGGAAGTCAGCTTCCTCAAGGACCTGAACTACACCCACATTGAGGGGGCCAACGCCGGTCGTCCGAAGATCGACTCGGCCATTGATGCGGCGGAAGTGATCCTCACCCTGGCACCGGAAACCAACGGCCAGGTGGCGGTAAAAGCCTGGGCGGCCCTGTCAGAAATGACCGGCCTGGACCACACCCACCTGGCGAAGAACAAGGAAGAGGAAAAGATCCGCTTCCGCGACATCGTGGCGCAGCCGCGCAAGATCATCTCCAGCCCCACGTGGTCTGGTCTGGAAGATGAACACGTGTCCTACAACGCCGGCTACACCAACGTCCACGAGCTGATTCCCTGGCGCACCCTGACCGGTCGTCAGCAGTTTTACCAGGACCACGAGTGGATGCGTGCCTTTGGCGAGAGCCTGCTGGTATACCGTCCGCCCATTAACACCAAGACAGTCAGCAGCATGCTGAACCAGCGCAGCAACGGTAACCCGGAAAAAGCGCTGAACTGGATCACCCCACACCAGAAGTGGGGTATCCACAGCACCTACAGCGACAACCTGTTGATGCTGACTCTGTCTCGCGGTGGGCCGATTGTATGGCTGAGTGAAGACGACGCCAAAGAGATGGCGATCGAGGATAACGACTGGATCGAACTGTTCAACGCCAACGGCGCCATTGCGGCCCGGGCGGTGGTCAGCCAGCGGGTCATGCCCGGCATGGTGATGATGTACCACGCCCAGGAGCGGGTCGTGAATATTCCCGGCTCTGAGATCACCGGTACCCGTGGTGGTATCCACAACTCGGTCACCCGGGTGTGCCCGAAGCCGACCCACATGATCGGGGGCTACGCCCAGTATTCCTACGGGTTCAACTACTACGGCACCGTGGGCTCCAACCGCGACGAGTTCGTGGTGGTGCGCAAGATGCACAACGTCGACTGGCTCGACGGTGAAGGCAATGACACTGTTCAGGAGGCTGTAAAATGAAAATCCGTTCCCAAGTCGGCATGGTACTGAACCTGGACAAGTGCATTGGTTGCCATACCTGTTCAGTGACCTGCAAGAACGTATGGACCAGCCGTGAAGGCATGGAATACGCCTGGTTCAACAACGTCGAGACCAAGCCCGGTATCGGCTACCCGAAAGAGTGGGAGAACCAGGACAAGTGGAAGGGCGGCTGGATGCGCGACAGCTCCGGCAAGATCCGCCCGAAGATCGGTGGCCGCTTCCGGGTACTGGCGAATATCTTCGCCAACCCGGACCTGCCGGAAATCGACGACTACTATGAGCCGTTCGACTTCGATTACCAGCACCTGCACACCGCAGGCGACAGCAAGCACCAGCCGGTGGCCCGGCCGCGTTCGCTGATCTCCGGCCAGCGCATGCAGAAAATCGAATGGGGCCCGAACTGGGAGGAAATCCTGGGTACCGAGTTCGCCAAGCGCCGCAAGGACAAGAACTTCGACCAGGTGCAGGCGGACATCTACGGCCAGTTTGAAAACACCTTCATGATGTACCTGCCGCGCCTGTGCGAGCACTGCCTGAACCCCACCTGTGTGGCCAGCTGCCCCAGCGGTGCCATCTACAAGCGTGAGGAAGACGGCATTGTGCTGATTGACCAGGACAAGTGCCGTGGCTGGCGGATGTGTGTCTCCGGCTGCCCGTACAAGAAGATCTACTTCAACTGGAAAACCGGCAAGTCCGAGAAGTGCATCTTCTGTTACCCGCGGATTGAAGCCGGCATGCCAACCGTGTGCTCCGAGACCTGTGTGGGGCGCATCCGCTACCTGGGTGTGCTGTTGTACGACGCCGACCGCATCGAGGAAGTGGCCAGCACACCGGGCGAGCATGAGCTGTACGAGAAGCAGCTGGAAATCTTCCTGGACCCGAACGACCCCGAGGTCATCGAGCAGGCGAAGAAAGATGGCATTCCGATGAACGTGATCGAAGCCGCCCAGCGCAGCCCGGTCTACAAAATGGCGGTGGACTGGAAACTGGCCCTGCCGCTGCACCCGGAATACCGCACCCTGCCCATGGTCTGGTACGTGCCGCCGCTGAGCCCGATCCAGTCTGCGGCTGAGTCCGGCAAGGTGGAGTTTGACGGCGTACTGCCGAAGATCGAGAGCCTGCGGATTCCGGTCAAGTACCTGGCCAACCTGCTTACCGCCGGTGACGAGAAGCCTATCGTACTGGCACTCAAGCGGATCATGGCCATGCGTCTGTACAAGCGTGCGGAAACGGTGGAAGGCAAGGAAGACCTGCGGGCACTGGAAGAATGCGGGCTGACCAAGGCCCAGGCCGACGAGATGTACCGCTACCTGGCCATCGCCAACTACGAGGACCGCTTCGTGATCCCCACCAGCCACCGCGAGCTGGCCAAGGAAGCTTTCCCGGATGCCAGCGCCCACGCTGAGCGCAATGGCTGCGGCTTCAGCTTCGGCGATGGCTGCAACGGCGACAGCGAGTTCAACCTGTTCGGTGGCAAGAAGCAGACCACCAGCATGGTCCAGAAACTGTCTACCGTGAAGCAGGTAGATCCGAAGCAGCTGCAGAAATAAGGAGACCAAAATGCTGGTACTGAAAGTAATGGCAAGGTTGTTGGAGTACCCGACCAGCGAACTGCAGGAGTCCAGGGATGCCCTGGTGGCGGCTGTGCTGGAGGACAGCCGGCTGCCCCGCAATAACAAGGAGCAGCTGCTGCAGGTAATCGATCACCTGTGTGATGGCGACCTGATGGACCTGCAGGAAGAGTATGTGGGCATTTTCGACCGGGGCCGCGCCACCTCATTGCTGCTGTTCGAGCATGTCCATGGCGAATCCCGGGATCGCGGTCAGGCGATGGTCGACCTGATGGAGGAATACCGGCGCAACGGCCTGGAAATCGACGCCCGGGAGCTGCCGGACTACCTGCCGCTGTTCCTGGAGTACCTGGGAACCCGGCCCTGGGAGGATGTCCGCAACTGGCTGGAGGATATCCATCACATCCTGGGTCTGCTGGGAGAGCGGCTATTCCAGCGCGAAAGCCGCTATCACCTGTTGATGGACTCGCTGCTGGCGCTGTCTGGCCGGCAGGTGGACCGCCAGGAACTGGCGCAGATCGTTGCCTCGGAAGAGCGTGATGACACCCCGGAGGCCCTGGACAAGGTCTGGGAAGAGGAAATGGTGAAGTTTGTGGATGACCAGGGAAGTTCCTGCAGCACCGGCAGCGTGGTTGGTCAGCGCCGCCGCGAGCTGGAACAGACCCAGACCATTCACCTGAGTGATCAACTGATGACGGATGTAACGCCCCGTCCGGCAGGGCGCGCCTGACGGCGCAGGAGGAAATGATGATGTCCTATCTCAATACACTGTTGTTCGGAATTTATCCCTACATCGCCCTTGCCGTGCTGTTCATCGGTACTTGGGTGAGGTACGACCACGGCCAGTTTACCTGGAAGGCGCATTCCAGCCAGATGGTGCGCAAGAAAAACATGGTACTGGCGTCGGTGTTGTTCCATGTGGGTGTGCTGGTGGTCTTCTTTGGTCACCTGTTCGGGCTGCTGACTCCCCACTGGGCCTATGAGTGGCTGATTACGCCGGGGCAGAAGCAGGTTCTGGCCATTGTGGTGGGTGGTATTGCCGGTGTCATGGCACTGATTGGCGGCTCTATGCTTGCCTGGCGCCGCCTGACCGATCCCCGGGTGAAGGCTGGCAGCACCTTTGCCGACAACCTGGTGATCCTGATTCTGGTTGCCCAGCTGGCACTGGGCGTGCTCACCATCCTGCCCACTCTGGGGCACCTGGATGGCAGCACCATGCTCAAGTTCTCCGCCTGGGCCCAGGGTATCTTTACCCTGCAGGGTGGTATCGCCGATTACATTGCAGACGTGCACTGGATCTACAAGACCCACATCTTCCTGGGCCTGACCATCTTCGTACTGTTCCCGTTTACCCGACTGGTGCATATGCTCAGCGTGCCGGTGGAGTACTTCGGACGTCGGTATCAGGTGGTTCGCAAGCGGGCCTGAATGCGAACACAAAGCTAAAAGACTGTTCGGCCACGGAATCCACGGAAGAACACGGAAAAGTACAGAAAAGAGCGAAGAGAAATCAGCCAGGGATGGCACTACAACCACGGACGAAAAGATAAAGAATCTTGCTGCTGTCAGCGTTCGTCCGTGAGAGTCCGTAGTAACGAGTTCTTTCTTCCGTGTTTTCCGTGGCAAATAACGTTTTTGGAGACCATCACCATGCAACTGATCCCGACCGGCGAAGCCGAAAAGCCAAGAAACCAGTTCCCGCCAGTCTATGTGGGCGAGACGCTGATCCAGGAAGACGACATCGCCCGGGAAATGCAGCACCACCCGGCGGAGGAGGTTGCCGAGGCCTGGCACGAAGCCGCCCGCAGCCTGGTCATCCGTGAGCTCCTGCTGCAGGAAGCCAACCGGCTGCAGTTGCCGGAGGCCATGGATGAAGAGGACCGCATCGCGCGGGTTCTGGAGATGGAACTCGATGTGCCGGAACTCACCGAGGAAGACTGTGAACGCTTCTACGCCGCCAACCCGGCGCGCTTTCGCAGCCCGACCCTGATGGCGGTCAGCCACATTCTGCTGGCTGCCGCACCGGACGATGTGGAAGAACGGATCCGACAGGAAGAAGTCGCCCGTCAGCTGCTGTCCTCGCTGGTCGATGGCAGGGCGCAGTTCGCCGCGCTGGCAAAGCAGTATTCTGCTTGTGAGTCGCGCCATCAGGGAGGCAGTCTGGGGCAGATCAGCAAGGGCCAGACCGTGGAAGAGTTCGAGCGTCCCGTCCTGCGCCTGCAGGAGGGCCTCAACCCGGAGCTCATTGAAAGCCGCTATGGCTGGCATATTGTGCGAGTGGACCAGCGTATCGACGGCGAGCAGCTGCCCTATGAGCACGTCAAACCCCAGATTCGTCAATACCTTAGCGAAAGTGTTACACGGCGGGCCTTCCGCCAGTGCCTGCAGGTTCTGGCCGCGGAAACCGGTGTCCAGGGTGTTGATCTGGAGTTGCCGGATTCGCCATTGATGCAGTGATTTGCCACAAGATCGGGGGAGCATGGCTCCCCCATTAATTGATCCAGCTCAATTTTTAGTGGGGTATTCCCCCAGAACCTGCCTTTCTACCCCTATCGGGGGACAGCAATTTCCCCGCTTCACGTCTACTCTGTAAAACATCATCTGGAATGCATTAAACGGGGAATAACCATCATGGCTCTTATTCAGTCCGTTGATAAGAAATATGAAAAACCGGTGCTGCTGGCCGCCAATCAGCCTTTCGAGGAGGAGGGTCTGATCACGCTGCAGAAGCATCCACTGTTTTCATCGCTGGAATCCTGGGACTTGCAATACATCCTGCAGCACTCCCGGCGGGTCAGGCTGGGGCATCATCAGCTGCTGTACCGGCAGGACATGCCGGCGCATCATTTCTTTTTCGTGATTTCCGGTCGCCTGCGGCTTTACCGGCTGGACGCTTCCGGTATCGACCGGACTCTGGACAGCCTGTTACCCGGTGACTGCTTTGCGGAAGTGATGATCTACGCCGACCCTCCCCGGTACGCCTGTTACGCCGAAGCACTCAAGAACAGCCAGGTGCTGATGATTCCGGTGAAGGTCTACCAGGATCTGCTGGAAGACAACCCGGCCTACGCCCGCGCCGCACTGCAGCATTACGCCATGCGTGCGGTCAGCCGTTTTCACGATCTTGAGATCATGACGGTACAGAGCGCCCGTGATCGGCTGATCCGTTACCTGATCGACCTGCTGCCGGAGTCGTCCCGCAAGGTCGGCGGCGAGGTTGAGCTGCCGCTGCCCAAGTGCCTGATTGCCTCGCGTTTGGCAATGCAGCCAGAGACCTTTTCCCGGATTCTGGCGGATTTGAAGAGTAATGGCCTGGTGCGGGTGAACCGTAGCAAGTTGTTTATTACAGATCCGATGAAAATGATTCAGATCAGCCAGTAATTGATGACCCGGAAAGATCAGGGGACCAAATGATTTCCCGCAAGCAGAGACCGCTGATTTATGCCTGCTCCGGCTGTTCAGATGTGGCCCAACTGGCCAACAACGGAGCCGTAAAGCTGGATCATGACGGTGAGTACGAGATGTCCTGCATATCCGGTGTCGGCGGCAAGGTGCCTTCGCTGGTCAAGACTGCTCAGTCCCGGCGGCACATCACCGTGATCGATGGATGTCCGCTGCATTGTGCCCGACACTGTCTGGAAAATGTGGGCGTGACTCCCCAGGAGCATGTTCGTCTGTACGATTACGGTTTCAAAAAGCGTTACGGCAAGAGTTATGACGATGATTCGGTGGAAGAGGTCTGCCAGACCATTCTGGCCCGCCGTGACGCCGAGATTTCTCCCTGACCCTGACCGCCCCCGGGCGGTCCTTTTTAGTTTTTAAACCGACCCCCTGAAGGATATCCCCAATGATTGCCAGCTATGCCGACCTGATGCAGGCCGTTCACGAGCAGGACGAGCCCCAGCGCCTGTTGTTCGTTTTCTGCCGCGCCGAGCTGCCTGATGATGCTACAGAGGAAGAGAAAGCCGGGTTCGAGCAGGGCGAGGGCGGAGCACTGACTCCTGTCATCTGTGTCGACAAGGCGCCCGATGAGGTAGATGCCTTCCCGGCCCTGGTTGATGAGTCCCGACAGACCGGACAGGAGTGGGATGTGGTGTTCGTGGCAGCCATGTCCGGTCGTGGTGGCACGGCCCCGTCATCGGATGAGGCCCAGCAGCCCCTGACCATGATGGTGGAATCCGTCCGTTTGGGGCATGTGGGTGGGTACTTGCCGCTGGACCGGAACGGGCAGGCGGTCGATCTGGGTTGATGGAACACAAGTCCGTGACTTGAAAGAGGTTCGTTCGTTAACTAAATAGTCTGAAGTCACGGCAGGATTGCAGAATATCAAGTCTGCCTGTTTCGGCGACGTTTAATATGATGAAAAGAAGTCTGAGGTGTGGAGTCAATATGTCAGATTGCCGGTTTACCCAGGCTGTATTGTGGATGGCCAGCATCGTTCTATCTTTGTTCCTTCTCGCCGGCGAATCGTTGGCTGCCTCCCTGGACACCTACGAGCCGATCAAGGCCCGCGACGTTATCAGCAAGGCCTTCCCGGAAGCCACACAGGTCACCCCGGTGGAAGGCAACCGGGCGATCAAGGAGCTGTATGCCGGCGATGAGCTGCTCGGTTACACATACCAGACGCTGGATTTCCTGCAGACGCCCGCTTACTCCGGCAAGCCCCTGGACGCCACCGTGGTGCTGGACACCGAGGGTGAAATTCGCGGGACACGAGTCATCCACCATGATGAGCCGATCCTGCTGATCGGGATTCCCGAGCGCAAGATGCATGTATTCACCGACCAGTACATCGGTCTTGCCGCTGATCAGCGGGTTACGGTGGGAGGCTCGTCTTCCGAAACCCGGGTTTCCGTAGACGGATTGTCCGGTGCCACGGTCACCGTGATGGTCATCAACGAAGTCATCATGAAAAGTGCCCACCGGGTGGCGGTCGAGCTTGGCCTGGTGGAGGGTTCAGGAGATGTCCGCCCGCCACTGGCCCAGATAAAGACCGACGTTTTCGAGCCCAAAAGCTGGCAGGAGCTTACCGGTGACAGCTCCATCCGGCGCCTGCTGCTGACCCGTGGCCAGGTAGACGATTCCTTTGAAGGCACCGAGGCGGAAGGCATAGACGCCACACCGGCGGGGGAGCGGGACGAGCCCTTTATCGATCTGTATACCGGCTACCTGAATGTCCCCACCATCGGTCGTAACCTGCTGGGGCAGGATCAATACCAGTGGCTGATGGGCGAGTTGCAGGAAGGGGAGCACGCCATTGCTGTGATGGCGAGCGGTGAATACTCCTTCAAGGGGTCCGGCTATGTCCGTGGTGGCATCTTCGACCGTATTCAGATCCGTCAGTTTGGTGACACCTTCAATTTCCGTGACCTGGACTACCACCGACTCAGTGATGTCTACGCCGAAGGCATCCCGGACTTTTCCGAGTTGGCTATCTTCATCGTGCGCCAGCAGTACAGCTTCGATCCGGGCACGGAGTGGGTTCTGGAGCTGACCGTCAAGCGCCAGACCGGCCCCCTGGACAGCGAGTTCCAGGTCTTCCCGCTGACCTACCAGCTGCCCGATCAGTACTACACCCGGCCAGAAGTGGAGCTGACGGAAGAGCAGTGGCTGGAAACACAGCCCATGTGGGTCCAGGTCTGGTACCAGAAGAAGTTCCAGGTTGCCGTATTGGGCGCGGGCCTGGTGTTCCTGCTGTTCATCCTGTTCTTCCAGGACTGGCTGGTGAAAAAGCCGAAGGTCACCCGCTGGATTCGCCATGCTTTCCTCACCTATACCCTGGTGTTCATCGGCTGGTATGCCCTGGGGCAACTGTCGGTGGTCAATGTGCTCACCTTTGTGCACAGCCTGTTTTCCGGCTTCAAGTGGGAAACCTTCCTGATCGACCCGGTAATGTTCGTGCTCTGGGCGGTGGTAGCCGGCATCATCCTGCTATGGGGCAGGGCAGTCTATTGCGGCTGGCTGTGCCCCTTCGGCGCCCTGCAGGAGCTGGTCAACGAGATCGCCCGCAAGCTGAAAGTGCCCCAGTACACCGTGCCTTTCCCGATTCATGAGCGCCTGTGGGCCATCAAGTACATCATCCTGCTGGTGTTGTTCGGCGTGTCCCTGGATTCCATGGCCACCGCCGAGCAGCTGGCTGAAGTGGAGCCGTTCAAGACGGCCATCACCCTGAAGTTTGATCGCAGCTGGCCGTTTGTGACCTATGCCGTGCTGCTGATCGTGGTCAACATCTTCACCCGCAAGGTGTTCTGCCGCTACATGTGCCCCCTGGGTGCAGCCCTGGCCCTGCCTACCAAGATCCGGGTATTCGACTGGCTCAAGCGCCGCAAGGAGTGTGGTAACCCCTGTCGTCTGTGCGAGAAGGAGTGCGAGGTACAGGCCATTCATCCGGACGGCACCATTAACTACCAGGAATGCCACTACTGCCTGGACTGCCAGGTAACCTACTTCGACGACAACAAGTGCCCGCCACTGATCGTCAAGCGTCGCGGCAAGCGCCGTGGCCAGAATTCACCGGGCCGGCCGGAGCAGATTCCGGTCACCGAGGTGAGCTGATGCAAGAAGAAAACAACCGCCAGAAAACATATGGAGTCAATGCTATGAGTAAACGCGATGAGCTGGAAAACGTGAAGCAGGAGCAGGCTGAAGGCGGCCTGAGCCGTCGCCGCTTCATGGGCGCTGCCGCCCTTGCCGGGGTGGCCGGTGCTACCGGTCTGGGTACCGCCGTCATGTCCCGGGAATCCTTTGCGGCGGCTGCGGAAGAAGCCCGCAAAGACTGGACGGTGCACCCCGGTGAACTGGATGAATACTACGGTTTCTGGAGTGGTGGCCATTCCGGTGAAGTCCGGGTGGTGGGCGTCCCCTCCATGCGGGAGCTGATGCGGATTCCGGTATTCAACGTGGACTCCGCCACCGGTTGGGGTATCACCAACGAGAGCAAGGAAATCCTCGGTGACAGCAGTCGTTTCTCCAATGGTGATGCCCACCACCCCCACGTGTCGATGACCGACGGTCGTTACGATGGCAAGTATCTGTTTATCAATGACAAGGCGAACACACGGGTAGCCCGGGTCCGTCTGGACATCATGAAATGTGACAAGATCACTACCATCCCCAATGTTCAGGCGATCCACGGCCTGCGCCTGCAGAAGGTGCCGAAGACGAAGTACGTGTTCTGCAACGCGGAGTATGTAATCCCGCACCCCAACGATGGCAGCGACACCAGCCTTGAAAGCAGCTTTACCATGTTCAATGCGCTCGACGCGGAGACCATGGAAATGGCCTTCCAGGTGATTGTAGATGGCAACCTGGATAACACCGATGCCGATTACACCGGCAAATACGCCTGTTCCACCTGCTACAACTCCGAGAAAGCGCTGGATCTGGCCGGCACCATGCGTAACGATCGCGACTGGGCGGTGGTGTTCAACATTGAACGCATCGAGCAGGCGGTGAAGAACGGCAACTATCAGACTCTGGGAGACTCGGAGGTGCCGGTAGTGGATGGTCGCCATGGTTCCGAACTGACCCGTTACATCCCGGTTCCGAAGAATCCCCATGGCCTGAACACCTCGCCGGACGGGAAGTACTTTATCGCCGCCGGCAAGCTGTCGCCCACCGTCAGCATCATTGCCATCGACAAGCTGGATGACCTGTTCGCCGGCAATCTCGGGGAGGAGCGCGATGTCATCGTGGGTGAGCCGGAGCTGGGTCTTGGGCCGCTGCACACCACGTATGACGGTCGTGGCAATGCCTATACCACGCTGTTCATTGATAGCCAGGTGGTCAAGTGGAACATTGCCGATGCCATCAAGCATTACAATGGTGAGGACGTGAACTATATCCGCCAGAAGCTGGATGTGCATTACCAGCCAGGACACAACCACGCCTCGCTGACCGAGTCCCGTGACGCCGATGGCAAATGGCTGGTGGTGCTGTCCAAGTTCTCCAAGGACCGCTTCCTGCCGGTAGGGCCTCTGCACCCGGAAAATGACCAGTTGATTGATATTTCCGGTGAGGAAATGAAGCTGGTTCACGATGGTCCGACTTTCGCAGAGCCACACGACTGTATCCTGGTTCGCCGTGATCAGATCAAGACCCAGAAGATCTACACCCGTGACGATCCCTACTTTGCCAGCTGTCGTGAGCAGGCCGAGCAGGACGGGGTCAGCCTTGAGTCCGCCAATACCGTGATTCGTGACGGCAACAAGGTACGGGTGTACATGACCTCAGTGGCTCCGCAGTACGGCCTGAACGAGTTCAAGGTCAAGCAGGGCGACGAGGTGACGGTGTACGTGACCAACCTTGATACCATCGAGGACGTCACCCACGGGTTCTGTATGGTGAACCATGGGGTAAGCATGGAAATCAGCCCGCAACAGACAGCCTCTGTCACCTTCACGGCTGACAAGCCGGGGGTACACTGGTACTACTGCAACTGGTTCTGCCATGCGCTGCATATGGAAATGCGTGGCCGGATGTTGGTAGAGAAGGCCTGATAGGCTGATGTTTCGCTGGGGTCCGGGACCTGGGCCCCAGCCTTTGTATTCGGGAGTCGCAACCCGATAGGAGATGGCTTTCCTGAACACGCTCCTTACGGCACCCCTTCGGGGTCCGGCCCGCAATCGCAGATTGCGGTCGTGAGGCTGTCGCATGAAGCTTCGCTTCATAAGCGCTTGGCCTCACCCATGTGTCGCTCGGGCTCCGCCCCTTGGCGCTTATCGCTCCTGCGTCGCGCCAAGGGTCCGGGGCAGGCCATCCGTGGCCAGCCCGTGAAGCGCTTTTCGCGCTTCACCCATGGCTCCGCACGGTTCAGGAAAGCCATCTCCTATCGGATTGTTCCAGCTATGGTGCAAACCGCCACGTTTTAACCCCCAGAGAAATATTAATGCATGAGATATCGCGTTATGGAGTGGCCCTGACAGTCGCTCTGTTTGCGCTGACCGCGAAGGCGGACCTGCAAGAAGACCTGGATGCCCTGGAACCCGGCGCATCGTTCGAGTTGCCACCGGAGCAGCTTTCGTCGCTGGCCTTTAATGTTGCCGGTGTGACGGTGAGTTGTGGGCCGGAAACCGTTATCGACGGAGGCGGATCCGGTAACTCCGTGCATATTCTTGCGCCGGACGTGACCCTGAAGGACTGTGATGTCCGCAACTGGGGTGATGACCTGAACGAACTGGATGCCGGTATCTTCGTGGCCCGGGAGGCCAAAGGCACGGTGCTGGAGGGTAACCGTCTGAATGGCCCGGCCTTCGGTATCTGGCTCGATGCCACGCCGGATGTGACGGTGCGCAATAACATGATCCGGGGTGACGCCAGCATACGGTCCCAGGATCGGGGCAATGGTATTCACTTGTTCAATACCACGGGGGCGCTGATTGAGGGGAATGACATCCACGAGACCCGGGATGCCATTTATATCGAAACGGCCAACGGAAACACCATTCGCGGTAATACCATGGCAGATCTTCGCTATGGCATTCACTACATGTATTCCTTCGATAACCGCCTGGAAGGGAATGTCACCCGCAACACGCGCACCGGTTATGCGCTGATGCAGAGCAAGCGGCTGACAGTGATCAACAACCGGTCGGAGAATGATGAGAACTATGGCATCTTGATGAACTTCATCACCCAGTCCGAGCTGCGGGGCAATGTCGTGATCGGGGTTTCCCGGGGCCAGAACAGCGGCGCGGCTGTTTCCGGGGTCGAGGGTAAGGCGGTGTTTATCTATAACTCGCTCTACAACACGTTTGAGAACAATTTGTTTGCAGACAGCAACATTGGCATTCACCTGACGGCGGGTTCCGAGGACAACGAGGTGTTCTCCAATGCCTTTGTCAACAATCAGCGCCAGGTGAAATATGTGGCCACCCGCACCCAGGAGTGGTCGAAGGACGGGCGCGGTAATTACTGGAGCGACTATCTTGGCTGGGACCGGGATCAGAATGGTCTGGGGGATGTTCCCTATGAACCCAACGACAACGTTGACCGGCTGCTGTGGACCTATCCGGAAGCCCGTATCCTGATGCACAGCCCGGCGGTGGATACCCTGCGCTGGGTTCAGGAAGCTTTCCCGGTGGTCAAATCGGCCGGTGTTACCGATTCCCATCCGTTGATGCGCCCTCCTGAAACCCTTCGTGCGGAGATGCCATGAGCTGCTTTCGTCTTGAAAACGTGAGCTATCGCTATAGCAAAGCGCCGGTGTTGACCGGTATTGATCTGACCCTGGAGCCCGGGGAAATTCTCGGGCTTTTTGGCCATAACGGTGCCGGCAAGACCACCTGTATCAAGCTGATTCTGGGGTTGATGCCGCCCGGGCAGGGCGCTGTATCAGTGCTGGGTGGCAAGGCAGGGGACCCGGAAGTCAGTCAGCATATCGGGTACCTGCCAGAAAACGTCATGTTCTATCCGCAGCTGACCGGCCGCGAGATTCTGAGTCACTTTGCCCGCCTCAAGGGCGCATCGCTGAAGCAGGTGCCTATGCTGCTGGAGCAGGTGGGGCTGGCGGATGCCATGGATGCCCGCACCAAGACCTATTCCAAGGGTATGCGCCAGCGTCTGGGTCTGGCACAGGCGCTGTTGGGCAGGCCAAAGCTGCTGATGCTGGATGAGCCCACGGTGGGCCTGGACCCGGTCGCCACCGCGGATCTTTACCGGTTGCTGCGCACCCTGCGGGATGATGGCACCGGTATTGTGTTGTGCTCCCATGTGCTACCGGGCGTGGAGCCCTATATCGACCGGGCCGCGATTCTTACCGGGGGGAGTCTGAAAGCGGCCGGCAACCTGGCGGCATTGCGCCGGCAGGCGAATATGCCGGTGGTGCTGACGGTAGCGCCGACCAACAATGATCATCACCTGGCGGCGATGGTGGAGGCAACCGGTCTGAATGCCAGCACCTCGGTAACGGGTAATGGCCATCTGAGGATCGAAGTGGCCCCGGACAGGAAAATGTCGATGGTTCATCGCCTCCTTGGCACCGGCAAGGTAAGGGATCTCGCCATCTCGGAGCCTACCCTCGAGGACATTTACGTGCACTTTATAGGTTCTGGTGGGCTGGCTCACCGGGGAGGGGTGCAATGAACAGTATCTGGACCATTGCCCGCAAGGAACTGGCGGACAGTTTCCGCAACCGCTGGCTGATTGCCATTTCCCTTGTCTTTGCCATCCTGGCACTGGGTATTGCCTGGTTTGGGGCGGCCGCGTCCGGCACCGTCGGCTATGCCTCCACCCCCGCCACTATTGCCAGTCTGGCCAGCCTGGGTATTTTCCTGATTCCGCTGATTGCCCTGCTGCTGGCCTATGACGCCATCGTCGGCGAAGAGGAGGGCGGCACCCTGCTGTTGCTGATGACCTACCCCCTGAGCCGGGGGCAACTGCTGTTCGGCAAGTTCCTGGGGCATGGTCTGACTCTGGCCCTGGCGACGCTGATCGGCTTTGGTGTGGCCGGGGTTGCCATTGCCCTGCTGGTGGACGATGTGGCTATCGGCACCCTGGCAGCGGCCTTGTTCCGCTTCATTCTGTCGACGGTTTTGCTGGGTTGGGGGTTCATTGCCCTGGCCTACGTTATCAGCGTCCGCGTCAGCGAGAAGCCGCTGGCTGCAGGCCTGGCCCTGGCGATCTGGTTTTTCTTTGTGCTTATCTTCGATCTGATGCTGCTGGGTATTCTGGTGGCCAGCGAAGGCAAGCTGAATCCGGATTTGTTGCCCTGGCTGTTGCTACTCAACCCCACGGATATCTATCGCCTGCTCAATATCGTGGCTTTCGAGGGCGGTGCCCAACTGACCGGTGTGCTCAGCCTTGGCTCGGACCTGCCCATGGGTCCGGCCGGGCTATGGGCCGCCCTTGTGGTCTGGTTTGTTGTTCCCCTGGCCGGTGCCTGGGCATTGTTTCGTAATCGTCGTATCTGATCGGGAGTCTGATAGTGAAAACGTTAACCATCGTTCGTGCCACCCTGGTCCTGGCGTTTGCCTTGTTCCTCGTTGCCTGTTCAGAATCGGAAGAAACCGCCCGGGCAAAGCCTGACCCTGTCCATTTCGAGCCCGGTGATGAATGCCATGTCTGCGGCATGACCATCACCCGGTTCCCGGGTCCGAAAGGGGAGGCTATTGCCGGAAAGCAGGAGCAGGTTCGCAAATTCTGCTCCACCCGGGACATGTTTTCCTGGCTATTTCAGCCGGAAAACGTGAACCGGGATCACGTACTCTATGTGCACGATATGGCCCAGACCGACTGGGAGCACCCGGACGATACGGCGCTGATCGACGCCCGGGAGGCGGTTTTTGTGGTGGGTTCAGAAAGGACCGGAGCCATGGGGCCGACACTGGCGTCTTTTGCTGACAGAACGGATGCTGAGGGGTTTGCCGGCGAGCATGGTGGAGAGGTTCTGGCGTTTTCCGAAGTGCGTATGGAACACCTGACGATGTCTGGTGCCGGCCATTCCATGTAGGGGGGGGGTATTTCTTCGTAGCCTGCCGGGTTGGGTGTCGGCATGGGGACTCTGAGAGGTCTTTCGCCGCTCGTATTCAAGGGGCATCCCGCCCCGAAATACGTCCGGGCCATCCCTGGCCCTGCTGCACCGCCCTACACCAGATTCCTCAGGCTGGGACAAACAAACTCCAAACCAGAAAATCAGCCTCCGGTCATATTCATGAACCGGAGAATCTGAACATCGCCGTTCAGATCGAAGTGATGCTTCTCTGGCTTCAGCTCCATGGCATCAATAATGGTTTGGCGAAGCTTGTCGTCGGTCACCGGATTGCCCCGCAGCACGCGCCGCAGGTCCACCGAATGCTCGTTACCAAGGCACAGCAGCAACCGTCCTTCGACGGTGACCCGAACCCGGTTGCAGGTGGAACAGAAGTTATGGGAGTGGGGTGAAATGAAGCCTACCCGGGTCTCGCTATCCGGCATCCGGTAATAGCGGGCCGGACCGCCGGAGTCGTCTGTGGCGGGTACCAGCTCGTGGCGCTGGCGGATCATGTCCCGCACCTCGTCGCTGCTGCAGAAAGCCAGGGCCCGGTCATGCTCGGTGATCTCGCCCAGGGGCATCTCTTCTATAAAGGTGATGTCGATACCCTTGCGGCGGGCGAAGTCCACCAGTTCCGGTACTTCCTCGTCGTTGCGGCCCTTGAGTACCACCGTATTGAGCTTGATGCCCCGGAAGCCAGCCTCGCGAGCCGCGTCGATGCCGTCCAATACCTGCGACAGGTTGCCGGTGCGGGTAATGCGCCGGAACTTGTCGGCATCCAGCGAATCCAGGCTGATATTCAGCCGGTGCATTCCTGCCCGACGCAGATTATCCGCCATGGTGGGCAACTGGCTGCCATTGGTGGTCATGGCGAAATCCCGCAGGCCATAGCTGCCGATTTCCTTCACCAGCTCCAGGATATCCCGGCGCACCAGGGGTTCCCCACCGGTGAGACGAATCTTTTCAGTGCCCAGTTCCGTGAACGTGCGGGCGACCCTGGCGATTTCCTCCAGAGTGAGCACCTGTTGGCGGGGCAGGAACGTCATGTCTTCCGCCATGCAGTAGACGCAGCGGAAATCACACCGATCCGTGACAGACAGGCGCACATAATTGACAGTGCGGCCAAAGCGGTCAGTCAGCTTGGAGTGGGGCATGCAGTGGGTCCTGTTCTTTCGCCGAATGTATGTCACGTACGAGCATAGCCCAAGTATGGCAAATCAGCCGGCTCAATCCGATACCCCTGCGGGAGTATCTCCCGGAAGCAGCTCCAATAGATGGAGTTGGAGCGAAACATCGCCCATAAGAAGTATTGCAAATAAATGAAATGGCGCGATAAACTTACCAGGAATCATCTCACATGAATGATTGGAGCCCACATGTCTGAGAACCTGCGATTCATGGAAGCCCTGCTGCGTTTCGCCAATAGCGCTCTCGCAGTCAGTGTGGTGGCAGTGGTGGCAACGGTGATCCTTGCCTATCCCCTGGCAGACAGCTTGCCCATGGCGGCGCAGATCGGTGCTCACATTGCGACCCTGATTTTTGCGACCACCCTTAAACTTTCCTATGTAACACGGCTGGTGTCGCTCCATCGCCTGGGAAGACCCGTTCACTGAAATCGGGTAAAATTGTTGCTTTTGCGACTGAATGTCGCACCCGAAACCGGCGCCAGCAAGGCACACTATGGTGAGCCGGCTGCGCCGACGCCCGCCTCGTTCCGTCACGGGCCGAGAGCAGGACCGGTGGAGTTAAGCAATATGAGGAAAACCGGTTACCGGTTGCTTGCGTATATCAGTCTGATGCTGGGGGTTGCGGGTATTGCTTTGCCACTGCTCCCGACAACACCGTTCGTCCTGCTGGCGGCCTGGAGTGCGAGCCGGGGTTCGCCTGCCTTTGAAGCCTGGCTCCATGATCACCGCAGGTTCGGTCCGATCATACGGAACTGGCGAGAGAAGCAGGCAGTGCCATTGCAGGCGAAATGGATAGCTGCGGCATTGCTGGCGTCCAGCTGGGCATTGCTACGGCTGTCCGGGATGCCGCCGGCGGGTCTGGTGGTGGCCGGATTATTCTTTACAGGTCTCGTGGTGTTTCTGTTCACGCGGCCTTCAGCATGAACTCCAGGGCATATGCTACTGGAAAGGAAAGTCAGGGTTCAGGAGTCCCGGAATGCATATTACCCGTTATACGGATTACTCGTTGAGAGTGCTGATTTACCTGTCCATGCAGCGGGATCGGCTTTCCACCATCCAAGAGATTGCGGACAGTTATCAGATCTCCAAGAATCATCTGATGAAAGTGGTACATCAGCTCAACAAGAAGGGCTACATCGAAACGGTCCGGGGCAAGAGCGGCGGAATGCGCCTGCACCGGGAGCCCAGCACGATCAATATCGGTGTACTGGTGCGGGAAACCGAGCAGGATCTGGATCTGGTGGAATGCTTCTCATCGGAGGGGCAATGCGCCATATCACCGGTCTGCGGACTCAAGGGGGCGTTCGCCCATGCGCTCAATGCCTTTCTGGAGGCGCTGGACGAATACACTCTGGAGGACGTGCTGCCGGACAGGCACAGGCCCCAGTTGCTGAGGCTGCTGCAGATAGCCTGACGGCATTCCTGTGATAGAAAGGCCCGGCCAGTTATCTGTCCGGGCCTTTTGCGGTCGCTATTCGGAAATGTTCTTGTACAGGGAGCGCTTGGGCTTGGCCATGACACGCTGCACCATGGGCTCGAAAAATTCCAGGGGCAGGGTCTCGCCCTCGGGGTCGAAGGCGGGGGAGTCGTACTTGCTGACGAACTCCAGCGTGCGCTCGTAATTGGGGTGATCCCGATACTGCTCACGCAGGTTGCGGTCCATACCCAGGTGATGGAAGAAATAGTAGCCCTGGAAGATTGCGTGATGTTTCACCATCCAGTGATTTTCTTCCGAGACGAAAGGCTCCAGGATTGCCGCCGCGATGTCCGCGTGGTTGAAGGTGCCCAGGGTATCGCCAATATCATGGAGCAGGGCACAGACCACGTATTCCTCATCCTTGCCATCCCGGTGGGCAAAGGTGGCTGTTTGCAGGCAGTGGGTCAGGCGGTCCACCTGGAAGCCGCCGAAGTCACCGTCCAGTAGTTTCAGGTGCTCAAGGATGCGGTCCGGGTGGCCCTTGGCGAATTCCCGGAAGCAGCTGCCGATCTTCTCCCAGTCTTCCTGGGTGCTTTCTTTCATATCCGAAAAAGTGGCGCGCTCGCGTGCACCTGCGGTCATGTCATTCATGTCTGAACTCCCCATCAGCAGACGTTCTTGTGGTTGTTGTGTGAAACCGTAATCACCAGTCTACGCCCGGCCGGGGGAAGAAATCCATAATCCGGTGTCAGACCGGTCGGGCGCATCCCTGGTGGCCGAAGCTTTCGCACAGCCATTACATTATCGTCACCCCTCACAATGGGCATTTTCTCCACAGCCTGCTTGTCTTTCAGGTAACCCATTGCATCTGTCAGCTGCGCGGGTCACTCAATATCCGGGAAGAGTCGCGGTCGTGGAGGGAGGAATGCTGGACTGGATATCGCAGAACAACACGCTGGTGAATGCCCTGACAAGCATTGGTACGCTGTTTGTCTGGGTGTTCTACGCCCAGTTGCTGTACATGGGGTTCAGCCGTCAGCGGCGACCGCGCATGCTGATCAACAAGGGGGTCGGTCACGAATACATCGACTCCCCCTGCCTGGTGTGCAACATGAGTCAGGAAGCCGTGTTCGTGTTCTTCATAGTTATCCGGCTGAAGACGTCCAAGGGAGTTTTTACGGCCCCCATGACGGATATTTCCAGCGACAGTCCGATGGACGACAAGCCCGGCCTGCGGGAGCGGACCCGCCAGGGACCACTGGCCTCCGGGCAATGCCTGCAACTGACCAGCTTCCGGGAAATGATTTCCACGATTCTCAGGCGGGAGGGTGTTGAAACCGACAATGGCTATCCCTGCGATCCGGATATAAGACTCGAGTGGTTGGAAGTTCACGTGATCTCCACCTATGGGTCCGACGACAAGGCCTTTGGCGCCGTTCGTCGTTTTCGGGTGCATGCCGACACTGACACTCATGACGTCCAGTTGCAGCCGACGAGCCTGGACACCACCCGTCGCAAGTCATGGCGCTACCGGCGGTTGGCCAGGCGCTGGCTGCGGGAATTCCAGTAGGCTCTCCACTATGGACTGGGTACTTGTTGTTTTTGGCACGCTTCTCATTGCCACCGTCATGGTGGATGTCTTCTGGACCACCCTGACGACCCGGGGCGCCGGTATTTTCACCATCGGTGTTATCGCTGGCGTGCGCTTACTTGTCTGTACCTGTTGCCTGACTCTGGGCCGCCGCGGCCCCCTGATGACGGCCGGACCATTGGCGGTGACGTTGATGGGAGCGGTATGGCTGGCGGGATTGTGGAGCGGCTGGGTGCTGGTGTTTTCCGGGATGTCAGCCAGCGTTCTGGACACGTCTACAAAAATGCCGGTCGGACTTGATGGTTATATCTACTATGTCGGGTTTACGCTCTCCACGCTTGGGGTCGGCGATCTGATTCCCGCCGGTAGCGTCCCAAGGCTGCTGACCACGGCGGCTTCCTTCAATGGCCTGGTCCTGGTGACGCTGGTGATCACTTATGCGGTGCCGCTGGTCGGTGGTGCGGTGCAGCGCCGGGAGGTGGCTTTCGAGCTCTATCTGATCAATGCGGCAAGAAATCGGGACCCGGGGCTTTCGCCCTCCGCCCTGGCGCGAGATCTGCAGTCGGTCCGCCGGGACCTCTTGCACTGTACCGAGCAGCGCATGGCCTACCCCATGCTCGATCTCTACTTCACCCGTTCACGGGAGTTTTCGCTGGCCTGGCAGTTGGCGGAGGCGGCAGGCCAGGCGCAGGCCTGTCTGCCGTCGATCGCGGCCGACGCCGAAGAGGCCAGAATACTCAGAGATTTTCTTTTGGTAACCGAGCGCTACCTGGCGCTGCATGGGCTGGAGGCGGGCCCGCTGGAACATCGGCTGGAGCGGCTGGCACGAAAGGATGTCTGGTAGGAAAACCAGCCCCGGCAGGTCGGGGCTGGCAGGCGGACTCAGAATTCGAAAGTCACCCCACCGAGAACACCAGGCTCGCCGTCGTACACGTCCAGTTCGGCAAAGAGCTTGAAGTCTGGCTCGATGGCGTAGCGGGCGGTGCCGGTAAGGCCGACATAGTCCAGGTCGCCAGTCACCACGCGGCCGCCAATACCGACTTCCAGGTCATTATTGAGCTGGTGCCGGAGGCCGGCACGGAAGCCAAGGCCGGTGTCATCCACCTCGCCGCCGCGGTCCCAGTCCCATTCCTGGTATTCCATGGTTATCCCGCCCCAAAGGTCGGTGTTGCGATCCAGGCCGTGACGGTAACCGCCGCCAGCGTGCAGGGCGGTGAGGTCCACATCGTCGGTCAGGAATTTCAGGCCACCAAAGGCAAAGATATTCTCATGCAGGGCTACCGAACCCCGGGTGTCCAGCCCGATAAAATCCTGGGACTCGAAACCCGGGTAGAATGCAAAACCACCCTCCAGGTAGCTGTAGCTCAGGTTCTCGGCCATGGCGGCCGCCGGCAGCAGAAGGGAGGCCGCAGCCAGCCCGCGAAGTCCATTGTTCATGATAGAAAATCCTCGGAATCGTCGATGTGTGACAGTTATTCTGGATAGGAGTATCCCGGTTTCCTTCGGAAACTGACGCCGAGACTAACAGAGCGCGTCGCTCAGGTTGCCGACAGATTGGTAATGAGTTCAGGCACCAGAGGCGGGACAGCAGGTCCCGAATGTTGATGTGAGGCAGGCTCGCGGGCGTGATGATATGGTAATGTTGTTGAATAACTATCGCTGTAAGGACCCTGAAGAATGACAACAAAGTACCTCCTTGACGAAACCAGAATGCCCAAAAGCTGGTACAACATCCAGGCGGATTTCCCGGAGCCCATGGCGCCGGTGCTTCATCCCGCGACCCGGCAGCCCGTCGGCCCGGAGGACCTGGAACCCCTGTTCCCGAAGGCGCTGATCGAGCAGGAAGTGAGCACCGAGCGGGAAATCGAGATTCCCGAGCCGGTACAGGATGTCTACCGTCTCTGGCGTCCGGCACCCCTGTACCGGGCTCACGGCCTGGAAAAGGCACTGGGCACTACCGCGAAGATCTTCTACAAGTACGAGGGCGTCAGCCCCGCCGGCAGCCACAAGCCCAATACCGCCATTCCCCAGGCCTTCTACAACAAGCAGGAAGGCATCAACCGCCTGACCACTGAAACGGGGGCCGGCCAGTGGGGCACATCACTGGCCTTTGCCGGTTCGCTGTTCGACATGGACGTGAATGTGTTCCAGGTCCGGGTGTCCTATGACCAGAAGCCCTATCGCCGTGCGGTAATGGAAACCTATGGCGCCAGGTGTGTGGCCTCGCCCTCGAATATGACCGAATTCGGGCGCAAGGTGCTGGCGGAGAATCCCGACCATACCGGCAGTCTGGGCATCGCCATCTCCGAAGCGGTGGAACTGGCGGTACAGGACCCCGACACCAAGTATGCCCTGGGGTCGGTGCTGAACCACGTGCTGGTGCACCAGTCCATTATCGGACTGGAGTCCATGGAACAGATGGAAATGGCAGACACCTGGCCGGACGTCATCGTGGGCTGCACCGGTGGCGGTTCCAACTTTGCCGGCATTGCCTTCCCGTTCATGGGCCATGCCCTGCGTGGCGGGGAGAAGAGCCGCATCGTGGCGGTGGAGCCGTCCGCCTGCCCGACTCTGACCCGGGGCAAATTCGCCTATGACTACGGTGATACTGCCCACATGACGCCACTGACCAAGATGCATACCCTGGGCTCCGGCTTCACGCCGCCGGGCTTCCATGCCGGTGGCCTGCGCTATCACGGCATGGCGCCGATGGTGTCCCACGCCAAGGAGCTGGGCCTGTTCGAGGCGACGTCCTATACCCAGCGGGAATGCTTCGAGGCCGGCGTGCTGTTTGCCCGGGCCGAAGGCATCGTGCCGGCGCCGGAAGCCAACCATGCGGTCAAGGGTGCCATCGAGGAAGCCCTGCGCTGCAAACGTGAAGGCACCTCCGAGACTATTCTGTTCAATCTCTGCGGCCACGGGCACTTCGATATGGCGGCCTACACGTCATACTTTGCGGGCGAACTGGGGGATTACGAGTACGACGATGCGGAGCTGGGCATGGCACTGTCCGGCTTGCCGAGCGTCTGACGTTCAGGCGGTTTGCAAGGTAAGACAAAGCCCGCCAGCTGGCGGGCTTTGTCGTGTCGGGCCTGTTCAGAACCTATAGGAAACGCTGGCTTCCACGGTCCTTTCCTGACCGAACCAGCAGTTGCCGGCGTCGTAGCAGGTGTAGTAACGCTCATCCAGAAGGTTGTTGACCGACAGTCCCAGTTCGGCGCCATCCATGGACTGACTCAGCTGCCCGAGGTCGTAGCTCATGGCGAGGTCGAACAGGGTGGCATCGGGAACCTTCCTGGAGCCGGTGCTGGTGAGGGCCGCTTCGCCGATATACCGTATGCCCACGTCGGATGTCAGGCCTGCCAGAGGTCCGGCAACAAAGCCATAGTCGGCCCAGGCTGAGACCAGTTGGTCCGGGGCCCACACCACACTGTTGCCTTCTATATCGGTCGGCGCTTCGGACGTTTCTACGTCCTGGTAGGTATAGGCAAGGCTCAGCAGCAGGTTGTCGATGGGCTGGGTGCTGGCTTCCAGCTCGAAACCCCGGGAGCGAACCTCGCCCACCTGGATCTGGTCATAGGGGCCGGCATTGGGGGCCCGGGTCGGTACATTTTTCTTGTCGATCCGGAAGACTGCAGCATCCACCGATGTCATGCCGGTATTGGTGCGGAACTTGACGCCCGCTTCATACTGTTTGGCGGTTGAAATCTCGAACGGCTCGCCGAACATGTCGGTGTTCAGGATGGGTTCAAAGCTTTCCGCGTAATTCACGTAGGGGGAGACGCCATTGCTGAACTCGTACATGACCCCGGCACGTGAAGACAGGTTGGTGTCTTCCTGTTTGTTGTCGCTCCCGTAGAGGGCTTCTTGCTGTCTGCCCGAATAGTCGTCCCAGCGCAGGCCGGCCATCAGGATCCAGGAGCCAATGCGGGCCTGGTCCTGCAGGTAAACGCCCAGTTGCTCCCGATCGATGTCATAGTCACCGAAGGGTGTCAGAGCCTGGGTGCCCCGATCAATCTGGTTATTGTCCGGGTTGAAAAGGTCGATGGAGGGGGCTCCCCCTTCACTGTACTGCACTGAGCCATCCATGCTCTGGTAATCGATACCGGCCAAAAGGTTGTGTTCAATGGCGCCTGTGCGAACCAGCCCCGTCAACTGATTGTCGACCGCGTAGGAATGCGCCGATTCGTCAGTAAGGTAAGCCGCGCGGTTCATGGTGCGCTGGTCAGCGTTCAGACCCGTTGAGTAGGTATTGCGCTGCAGGTACTCCGCATCCGTGTAGCGGAAGTTCTGCAGGAACGTCCAGTTATTGTTGATGGCGTGGTTGATCTTGTAACCGGCCATCAGCACTTCCCGGTCAGCAGTATTCCAGTTCTTATCACCGGAAAAGGTGTCTTCATCAATCCGGCCATTCGGGTTGTCCAGGAACAGACCGGCTGCTGGCAAAGTGGTATAGATGCCCTGTTCGGGGTCCTTCTGATAGTAGAGGTTAACGTTGATCAGCGTGTCATCGGTTATCTGCCAGTCCACCGACGGAGCGATCATCTGGCGCTCCTCCTCTGCGGTGTCTGCCTGGGAGTCTTTCTTGCGGGCCAGGGCGACCAGGCTGTAGCTGAAGTCGGAGTTCCCGAACTGGCCCCTGGATTCCAGGCTGGCCTCTTTCAGGTTGTGACTGCCTGTCGACAGTTCGACCTGGTTGAACGATGCTTGCGAAGGGCTTTTGGCAATCATGTTAACCATGCCGCCCGGAGGCATGGCGCCATAAAGTGTGGATGTCGGGCCGCGGAAAATCTCCACCTGTTCCACCGCATGCAGGTCGGTCTGAGCCTGGAGGTTCCAGCCATCCAGGTAGAGCAGAGGCAGACCGTCGTAGTAGTTGTGAAGATTTTCGAAGCCGCGGATGGTGAAAAGATCCAGGCGGCCAACGGCGCCGCCCCGCAGCTCGGTGTTCACCCCCGGGGCGTACCGCAGGGCGGTGGCGACAGTATCCGCATCACGCATTGCCAGTGCCTGGCGGTCGAGGACGCTGATACTCTGGGGAGTTTCCTCCGGTTTCAGTGCCGTTTTGGTGGCCGTGTTCCGGTAGGTGTCACTGTAGACAGTCAGTGGCGCCAGTTCGGTATTCTGGGCCAGGGCGGGCGTCGACGCAGCGACACCGCTGGCAATGGCCAGCGAGATGAGGGAGCGATGGAAAAATAGTCTGGATGGCATGAACATGTCCTGCATTGCGATGAAATAGGAGCGCCATTGATGCGCTTTCCTGAGAATCATTCGCATTATAAAGTGATTAACAGGTATTCACTTAACCATTTGGTGCATGGGTACCGTTCGATTTCCGGCGGGGCGAATGGGCACCCAGTACTCCACCGTGATGTGGCCGTCCGGTATATTGCGATGTGGACCGGCCGGGTATATTTCCAGGTCGAAGCCAAAGCAGCCCTGGTAGCCGGATGCTGGTAACCACTCGTCAAGGAACCAGGAAAGGGTTTGTTCGAGGTTCGTTACGGGTCCCTGGAAAGGGACCACAGCGTATTCCTGGGCCGGCACTGTCAGTCGGGGCAGTTGCGGGTGGTTCTGCCAGGCAGAGGCTTCCAGGCAGGCCCAGTATGGAAAGCTGTGATCGCCGGCGTCGCCGGATACGGGCATTACTCCCAGCCTGGCAGCCTTTTCCGGCAGGATATGGCGGGTGCGGAGTTGGCGCCACAGGTCCGGAACCCGCCGGGCAAAATCTGGCGTAGGCGAATAAATACCGTGGATCTGACAGGACAGCCCAATGACATCGAACGCCGGTCGGGATTCCACGCGGATCCGGGTCTGGCAGGGATTGCTGCCCGGTGGCGGTGCTGGCAGTGGCGCTACCGGAATGGGAGCCCGCAGGTGACAGCGGACACCCCGCTTGCGGTACTGGCCGGGGGAGCATCCAAAGTACTGGCGGAAGCTGCGGCTGAAACTGATATCGGACTCGAAACCGCAGCTCAGGGCGATCTCCAGCTGGCGGTCGCGGGTACAGAGCAGCAATTCCGCCGCCTGGCTGAGCCGCAGCTCGCGTATATAATGTGCTACCGAGGAGCCGGTATGGGCGGCGAAAACCCGCTGGAACTGCCATCGGGACCAGCCGCCCAGCGTCGCCAATGAGGCAACGGTCAGTGGCTGGTCAAGATGACTGTGGATAAACCGCAATACCTGTCCGATTCTTGATTGCGCCGTCTGTTGGTCCGGTACCATAGCTTTGCCTGGGAAAAGGGGCTTCGTTTGCGACGGATAATAAAGCAAATACTTCTCATTTGTAACGGGTCGGACCTATGATGTTTCTCAATGGTATAACCTGGCTGCTGGTGTTCCAGCTTATCGGTGAGGTCACGGTCCGCCTGCTGGGCTGGCCGGTACCCGGCCCGGTACTGGGCATGCTTTTGCTGTTCGTGTCGCTGGTGCTTATGAGACGGGTCCCCGCGACCCTGGACACTGCCTCGACCGGGCTTCTTGGCCACCTTTCCCTGCTGTTCGTACCCGCCGGCGTCGGCGTTATGGTCCATGCGGACAGACTACTGGCGGAGTGGCTTCCTGTTGTTGCCGTGCTGCTGGTGACCACCCTGCTGACCATGCTGGTGACCGCCGGCATTATGGTGCTGGCAACCCGCTGGCTGGCGCCGGATTACCACGGAGGGGGCGAGTCCCATGACTGAGCCGGATCTTGCCGATATCTGGGTGTACCTGTCCGCCTCGCCTCTGCTGGGGCTGACCATGACCCTGGTGGCCTACCTGCTGGCTTTTCAACTCTATCAGCGTGGAGGCGGGTCGCCGTTACTGAACCCGGTGCTGACAGCGGTGGTCATGATCATCCTGGTGCTGCTGGCCAGCGGTATTCCTTATCCGGACTACTTTGATGGCGCCCAGTTTGTGCATTTCCTGTTGGGCCCTGCCACCGTGGCACTGGCGGTTCCGCTTTATCAGCAACTGTCACGGCTAAGGCAGCTCTGGTTGCCGGTGTCCATTGCCATTGTGTCCGGGGTGATCTTCGCGGCGGGTAGCTCTGTTGCCCTGGCCTGGGCGCTGGGTGCGACCACCCAGACCCAGTTGTCACTGGCGCCCAAGTCAGCTACCGCGCCGGTGGCCATGGGCATCTCCGAAACCATTGGCGGGTTGCCGTCACTGACGGCGGTGCTGGTGGTGGTGACCGGTATCGTCGGGGCGGTGCTGGGTACCCGTCTGTTCGATCTGTTCCGGATTCGGGATGACAGTGTCCGAGGCATTGCCATGGGGGTGGCCGCTCATGGTATTGGTACCGCCCGTGCGTTTCAGGTCAGCAAGACCATGGGGGCCTTTTCGGGTCTCGCCATGGCGCTGTCAGCGTTCGCTACTGCCCTGATCGTACCCTGGCTGGTGGACCTTATCGGTTTGTGACGGCAGGGAAATGATATCCCCGGGGCGAAATTGCAATCCTGCCCCCGGGTATCCCGGAGAACTGTAAAAGGCTGTGAAAATAGCATCCCAGGATGTCGCTCAGTGTACAAACAGGCTAATCTCGATAACCAAACGGACACTAGTCGTTTCCGAATACAGTCAATAAAGCAGTCGGGGTTCACACTCACAGCTCCCGGGGTAGCTACCCGCCAGAGATCGGGCTAATCTGACTGCACAAAAAAAAGACAGATAGGCGCTGTAGGGAGTCGCAAATGGCAGGGGATCACTTGAACGAGGACTTGCAGAAAAACCTCGCTGCATTCCTCAATTCCTCGCCGGACTGCATTCTGGTCTGCGATGCTCAGTCCCTGCGATATCTCTACGTCAATCAGGCCACCTGCGACATGACCGGGTACAGTCGCGACGAGCTGCTTGCGATGACCGCCCCGGACCTGACCGGTCAGTCGCCCGAGGTTATCCAGGAAAGCTACAGGCAGGCCCGGCTGGCAGGGGAGCGGGGTTACACCGACGAACCACGGCTGATTGTCAACAAGGGCAACTCCCGCCGCGGTTGGTGGGAAGGGCATTTTGGCTATCAGGTGATTGATGGCCGGGATGTGGTTGTTATCGTGTCCAGGGAGGTGACACGCCGTGTTCTTGCCGAACAATCTGCCACCCGTTCCAGGCAGATTTATGCGGCGTTGAGTGCCGCCAATGAAGCCATGATCCGCCTGTCTTCACCCGATGAAGTCTTTCAGGCAGTCTGCGACGCGGCAATAGACAGTGGCGGCATGACAACCGCGGTATTGCTGATGCCGAAACCGGGTTCGGACCTTATGGAGGTCAAGGCCATGGCCGGCTACGGCCGTGATGTCATGGGCAGTACCATTATTTCCATCAACCCGGATCGGGCGGAAGGGACTGGCCTGAACGGCACCGCCTTTCGGACCCAGCGGCCCTGTGTTACGGATGATTTCCTGAAGGATCAGCGGACCGCCCACTGGCATCGCATGGTACGTGACCGCACAAAACTCAGGTCGGCAGCGTCGGTACCCATCATCAGGGAAGGGCGATCCGTGGGTACCATGTATCTCTGCTCCCGTGAGCGCCGGGCGTTCGACGAGGAGATTATCGGGTTGCTGGTGCGCCTGACGGATAATATTGCTTTTGCCCTCAAGGCCTTCGAGCGCGAACAGGTGCGTCGGGAAGCGGAGGAGCGGGCCCATTATCTGGCCACCCACTGTAGCCTGACCGGCCTGCCCAACCGCAACCTGTTGTCGGATCTGCTGGAACAGGCCATCGCCTCGGTCAACCGGACCGGACACAAACCCGCCCTCATGTTCGTCGACCTGGATAACTTCAAGCAGATCAACGATACCTGGGGGCATGATACCGGGGACCGGGTGCTGGAACAGATGGCCGGCCGGCTTCGCTGCGTCCTGCGAGAGCATGATGTGCTGGCGCGGCTCGGAGGCGATGAGTTTGTGGTGCTGGTGCAGAATATCGACCGACACGAGTATGCGCAGCGGGTGGCGGAAAAGCTGCTGGCAGCTGCCCAGGATCCCGTCCAGGTGGACGGTCAGCCATTGGTGGTAACGCTGAGTATCGGCGTGAGCCTTTATCCACACCACGGGGAAAACCACCGTGCGCTGATGAAATCGGCGGACCTTGCCATGTATGAGGCCAAGGAGAAGGGCAAGAACACCTGGGCACTGTCTGGCGATGATAAACAGTGGGATTCAGCTTCTGAGATTATGAGATAACAACAGGAGATCCAATGGGGCTGGAAGAATCTATGGTCACTAACTGCAACGCTCCGGAATGGCAGGTGCTTCAGGCAATGCTGGAGCTCGGGGTTGACTGGATCTGGGAACAGGATGCAGCAAGTTGCCTGGTTCGGCTTGAGGGCCGCTCTCTTGAAGGTGACACCGACGCTACCGTTGAGTCGCTGGTCGGCCTAACTCGTGGCGAGCTGGGGTTTGAGTCGGTCTCCGGAGTTCCTGCAGATTCGTTCGAGCGTATTTCTGGCTCCTTCAGGGACCTGGTCTTCCGGCGCTACCTGGGCGGCGGTGAGCTTCGCTATGTCCAGCTCTCCGGTGCTCCAATCCATGATGCCCATGGTTGCTGTGTTGGATTTCGCGGCACTGGTAAGGACATCACCCGGGATGAGCGACGGCGAATCATGGCGGAGCGGTTTCAGTGCACCATGGATGCGTCGCCTGATCTGATCTTCATCTCCGATTGTGAGACTCACCAGTTTGTCTACGTGAACGATACGGCCTGTGAGGTTACAGGTTACTCCCGGGAAGAATTGTTGAACATGCTGGGTTACGAGTTTACCGGCACCACCCGAGAAGAGGGTGAGGCGATTATTGAAACGGTGCGCCAGGCAGGCCCGGAAGGCATTTCCGAAAAACCCCGCCTGGCCGGCAGCAAAGATGGCCGTCGTGTTGGCTGGTGGCAATCCCATCACAGGGTCGCCGATATTGATGGCCGCTCATTGCTGATTACGTCTTCCCGACAGGTGACGGACCGGGTCCTGGCGGAACAGGCGGCTCATCATGCACAGCGTATGTATGCGGCCCTGAGTGCAACCAATGAAGCGATTATGCATGCCGAAACCCCAGAGGCTCTGTTTAAAGAAGTCTGTCGGGTGGCGGTGGATTCCGGCAAGCTTGCCGCCGCATACATTATGCTGGCTGACGAGGAAACCGACAGCCTGAATGTGGTCGCTATGGCGGGGGCCGGTCAGGACACAACACCGCTGGCTGTTGTTTCCGTCAATCCCGATCGTCCCGAGGGCTTGGGGATTGCAGGAACAGCGTTTCGAAAGTGTCGCCCGGAAGTCACTGACGATTTCATGAACGACCCCCGCACCCGGCCCTGGCATGAACTGGCCAGAAAAAGCCGGCTGAAGGCCGCCGCAGCGGTGCCGCTTCTCAGAGATGGCCGTGCACTGGGCGTGATCTACCTCTGTGCCGGGGAACGTCGCGCCTTTGATGCCGAAGTTATTGCGTTGATTGAGCGAATGGCTGACAACCTGTCTCATGCCCTGCTGACCCTGGAGCATGAGGCGGACCGCAAACGTGCCGAGGAACGGGTGCGCTACCTGGCCACCCACGACAGTCTCACTGGCCTGCCCAACCGGGCCATGTTTGGCGAGCTGCTGGACCAGGCGGTGGTTACCGCCCGCCGTTACGGCAACAAACCGGTGGTCATGTTCATTGATCTGGACCGCTTCAAACTGGTGAACGACAGCCTGGGGCACGCGGCGGGTGACCAGTTGCTGCAGGAGATGGCCCGTCGCCTGAAAGCCGTGTTGCGGGAGTCGGATATTCTTGCCCGCCTGGGTGGGGATGAATTCGTGGTGCTGCTCCACGATGTGTCCGAAGCCAAAGATGCAACGATTGTGGCCCGCAAGCTGCTGGACGCTGCCGTGGAGTTGGTCAGTTTGATGGGGCAGGACTGCCGGGTGACCGCCAGTATCGGCATCAGTGTGTACCCCGACCACGGCGACAATCAGCAAACGCTGATGAAGAATGCCGACACCGCCATGTACCTTTCCAAGGAAAAGGGTAAAAATACCTACGAATTCTACGTGCCAGGCCTGCAGTTCCAGGCCAACGGGCATCTGTTGGTCAGTCCCGGGCAGGACTGATTCACAGCAGGCACCCGTCACCTGAGCGTTACTATGACCACGGATCAGCCGTCGTTCAGGTCCCGCGGCGGGCAGTGATGCTCTGCAACTACAGTGCCTTCATCCACGCTTTCCAGATGTACGTCAAACCCCCACAACCGGTGGACGTGTCTGAGCACCTCGTCGGCGTCCTCCCCGAGAGGCACCCGGTCCACCGGGATATGCCGCAGGGTCAGTGAGCGATCACCCCGCACATCCACGTTCCACACCTGGATATTGGGCTCCCGGTAACTGAGATTGTACTGGCGCGCCAGTTTTTCCCGCAGAGGCCGATAGCCCGGGTCGTCGTGGATGGCGGTTACCCGGAAGACATCTTCCTGGTCGTCATTCTCGATGGAGAAGAACTTCATGTCCCGCATCACCCGGGGCGACAGGAACTGTTGGATAAAGCTCTCATCCTTGAAGTTGCGCATGGCGAAATGAAGGGTCTCGACCCAGTCACTGCCGGCAATGTCCGGAAACCATTCCCGGTCCTCGTCCGTGGGGTTCTCGCACATTCGGCGCAGGTCGGAAAAGATGGAGAAGCCCAGGGTGTAGGGGTTGATGCCGCTGTACCAGGGGCTGTTGAAGGGCGGCTGGTAAATGACGGCGGTGTGGCTCTGCAGGAATTCCAGCATGAAGCCGTCGGTCACCAGGCCCTTCTCGTACATGCGGTGCAGCAGGGTGTAGTGCCAGAAGGAGGCCCAGCCTTCGTTCATGACCTGGGTCTGGCGCTGGGGATAGAAGTACTGCCCCAGTTTGCGCACGATGCGGATGATTTCCCGCTGCCAGGTTTCCAGTAGCGGGGCGTTCTTCTCGATGAAGTAGAGGATGTTCTCCTGGGGCTCCGAAGGGTACCGCTGACGCCGGCGCTCGGGGTCGTCATCCTCGTCGCCCATCTTCGGGATGGTGCGCCACAGGTCGTTGAGCTGGCGTTGGACGTATTCCTCCCGTTCCTTCTGCTGGCGACGCTCCTCGGCGGCGGAAATGGGGGGCGGGCGCTTGTAGCGGTCAACGCCATGATTCATCAGCGCATGGCAGGAATCGAGGATCTCCTCCACCGCTTCGACACCGTGGCGTTCCTCGCATTCCGCCACGTAATTCCGCGCAAACACCAGGTAATCGATGATGGCGCTGGCGTCTGTCCAGGTGCGGAACAGGTAGTTGCCCTTGAAGAAGGAGTTGTGGCCGTAGCAGGCATGGGCGATCACCAGCGCCTGCATGGGCAGGGTATTCTCCTCCATCAGATAGGCAATGCAGGGGTTGGAGTTGATCACGATCTCGTAGGCTAGCCCCATCTGGCCCCGCTGGTAGCCCTTGGAGGTGTTGAGGAACTGCTTGCCAAAGGACCAGTGATGGTAGCCCACGGGCATGCCTACGGAACTGTAGGCGTCCATCATCTGCTCGGCGCTGATCACCTCCACCTGGTTGGGGTAGGTGTCCAGACCGAATTCTTCCGCACATTTGGCGATTTCTTCGTCGTATTTCCGGATCAGGTCGAAGGTCCATTCGGAACCGGTGGAAATCGGGTCTGGCCGGACCTGTTCACGGTTGGGCAGCTTGGGATGCTCGATGGTATCTGTCATGCCGCTTTCCTCTCGAACAGCTGGCGGAATACCGGGTAGATTTCCGCCGGGTCGGCGATCTGTTGCATGGCGAAGCTCTGGGGGAAACTCTCCATGACCTTCTGGTACTCGTACCACAGCATCTGGTGATCCTGGGGCGTAATCTCCACATAGGAGTAGTACTGCACCAGCGGAATGATTCGTTCCGCCAGGATCTTGCCGCAGACCGGGGAGTCATCGTTCCAGTTATCACCGTCTGACGCCTGGGCGGCGTAGATGTTCCACTCGTCCGGGGAATAGCGGGACTCAATGATCTTGTGCATCAGCTTGAGGGCGCTGGAGACGATGGTGCCGCCGGTCTCCCGGCTGTAGAAGAACTCCTCCTCGTCCACTTCCTTGGCGCTGGTATGGTGGCGGATGAAGACCACGTCGATCTTCTTGTAGTTCTTCTTCAGGAACAGGTACAGCAGGATGAAGAAGCGCTTGGCGATGTCCTTGTGGGTCTGGGTCATGGAGCCGGACACATCCATCAGGCAGAACATCACCGCACTGGTGGCCGGCTTCGGTTTCTTGACGTGTTGCCGGTAGCGCAGGTCGATCTCGTCAATAAACGGAATACGCCTGACGTTGGCCTTGAGCCGGGCGATTTCCGACTCCAGCGCTTCGATCTGGTCGGCGTGGCTGAACGCGGGGTCCAGGTCGTCGGGGGCGCTTTTCAGGGCTGCAAGCTGTTCCTGCAACTCACGAATCTTCTTGCGGCGGGCACCGCTCAGGCCCAGCCGCCGGGCGTGGGCCCCCCGTAGTGAGCGCACCACATCCAGTTTGGCGGGCACGCCCTGGGAGGTGAAGCCGGAACGTTGCCAGGTGAAGGCTTCGGTGTCCTTGAGCTTCTTGCGGGCCAGGTTGGGCAGTTCCAGGTCATCGAACAGGAAGTCCAGGAACTCGTCCTGGGTAATCTGGAACGCGAATTCGTCCATGCCCTCGCCGTCGGGGCTGGCCTGGCCGGCACCCGAGCCGCCTCCGCCACCGCCTTCCGGCTTGGCAATTTCATCCCCGGCGACGAACTCCTGATTTCCGGGGTGAACCATCTCCCGTTTGCCCCCCTGGCCGTGGTGGAAGATGGGCTCATGGATATCCCGGGAGGGAATGCTGACGCTTTCACCCCGTTCAATATCGGTGATCGAGCGCTTCTGCACCGCATCCGCCACAGCTTTCTTGATGTGCTGGCGGTAGCGGCGCAGGAACCGTTCCCGGTTCACTGCGCTCTTGTTTTTGCCGTTCAGTCGGCGGTCTACAACGTGGGTCATACCCATAGTGCCACTCCAGTCAGGTCAGACAGTTGGTCAGTGCGACTTTCTGACTCTGAGGTACCACTCGGCCAGCAGCCGGACCTGCTTCTCGGTGTAACCACGGTCGACCATGCGATCCACAAACTGTTTGTGCTTCTTCTGGTCTTCCTGGCTGGCCTTGGGATTGAAGGAAATCACCGGCAGCAGGTCTTCGGTGTTGGAGAACATCTTCTTCTCGATCACGCTACGCAGCTTCTCGTAGCTGAGCCAGGAGGGGTTCTCCCCCTGGTTGTTGGCCCGGGCCCGCAGCACGAAGTTGACCACCTCGTTGCGGAAGTCCTTGGGGTTGCTGATACCCGCGGGTTTCTCGATCTTCTCCAGTTCGTCGTTGATGGCCGGCCGGTCGAGAATCTCGCCGGTGTCCGGGTCCCGGAACTCCTGGTCCTGGATCCACAGGTCGGCATAGGTCACATAGCGGTCGAACAGGTTCTGACCATACTCGCTGTAACTTTCCAGATAGGCGGTCTGGATTTCCTTGCCGATGAACTCCACGTAGTGGGGCGCCAGGTACTCCTTGATAAAGCGCAGGTAACGCTCATGCACCTCGGGCGGGAACTGCTCCTGCTCGATCTGCTTTTCGATAACATAGAGCAGGTGCACCGGGTTGGCGGCCACTTCAGTGCTGTCGAAGTTGAACACCTTGGACAGAATCTTGAAGGCGAAGCGGGTGGACAACCCGTCCATGCCTTCGTTGACGCCGGCGGCATCACGGTATTCCTGGATCGACTTGGCCTTGGGATCGGTGTCCTTGATGTTCTGGCCGTCATACACTTTCATTTTAGAGTAGATGCTGGAGTTTTCCGGCTCCTTGAGCCGTGACAGCACCGAGAACTGGGCCAGCATGTCCAGGGTGTCCGGGGCGCAGGGCGCTCCGGAAAGCGAGCTGTGCTTCAGCAGCTTCCGGTAGATCTCGATTTCTTCCGTGACCCGAAGGCAGTAGGGCACCTTGACGATGTAGACCCGGTCCAGGAAGGCCTCGTTGTGTTTGTTGTTGCGGAAAGTCTGCCACTCGGACTCGTTGGAGTGGGCCAGGATAATGCCATCAAAGGGCACCGAACCCATGCCCTCGGTGGTGTTGTAGTTGCCCTCCTGGGTAGCGGTGAGCAGCGGGTGGAGGACCTTGATGGGGGCCTTGAACATCTCCACGAATTCCATCAGCCCCTGGTTGGCCTTGCTCAGGCCACCGGAGAAGCTGTAGGCGTCCGGGTCGTCCTGGGAGAAGTCTTCCAGCATGCGGATGTTGACCTTGCCCACCAGGGCGGAGATGTCCTGGTTGTTGTCGTCGCCGGGCTCGGTCTTGGAGACGGCCACCTGGTCCAGTACCGACGGGTACTTCTTCACCACCCGGAACTGGCTGATATCACCGCCATATTCATGCAGGCGCTTCACCGCCCAGGGCGACATGATGGGCTTGAGGTAACGCTGGGGAATGCCGTATTCCTCTTCCAGAATCTGGCCATCTTCCAGCGGATCGAACAGTCCCAGGGGGGATTCATTAACCGGCGAGCCCTTGATGGCGTAGAAGGGCACCTTCTGTATCAGGGACTTCAGCTTTTCCGCCAGGGAGGATTTGCCGCCACCGACAGGCCCCAGCAGATACAGGATCTGTTTCTTTTCCTCCAGCCCCTGGGCGGCATGACGGAAGAAGGACACGATATTTTCCACCGCTTCTTCCATGCCATAGAACTCGGAAAACTCCGGGTATCGCTGGATCACCTTGTTGGAGAATATGCGCGACAGGCGCGGGTCCCTGGATGTGTCGATAAATTCCGGTTCGCCGATAGCGAGCAGCATGCGCTCGGCGGCGGTGGCGTAGGCGGATGGATCCTTCTTGCAGATCTCCAGATATTCCTCCAGGGAGTATTCTTCTTCCTGGGTCTGGTCATACCGGTCTTTGAAGTGCTGCAATATGCTCATGGGTAACCCTCGCTTGCTAATGAATCAGCTCGACTACACGCAATATTCCCCGTTGTTGGACGCCGCGGGCGGACGTTCTGGTTATGGTTGGATGGAAAACACGACTGTCTGCCGAAGGCGGTCCGGAGAGCTGATCCCGGTGGTCCGGCAGAACCTCCATTGAATGAGGCTTTAATTTCAGCTTAGTTCAACGCTACGAGCTTGGACAGGGGAACGGTGTACCAGTTCGGCAAAATTGAGTGGTTTTTTGGCAGGGTTTTGTAACCAGCGTCGTATTTCATGACCACTTTGAAGACAGGTTCGACGCAACTCTTGCAACTTGATTGCTCTATATCGGAATGATAATTGTTTGCATATTAGGGCAGTCCTGCTATTTTGAGTGTCGGGCTTTATCTCAAAGGGAGGCAGGCAATGAACCATTCAGCGGTACAACTGGCAGGATCTTCCGATCGGATCTTCAGAGCGTGGCGGGTGCTTCGTCAGGCCCAGATGGGTGACGGAGCCACCAGGAAGCGGGGCTCCAAACCGGAACCGGCGGAACGGTGAATCCTGGTGTGCAGCAAAGGGGCGGTGGTCCGACCGACCATTGAGTCACGGGCCACACCCCCGATCTTTCGTCCTGCGACCGATCCCGACCAAGTCAAGCATGCCAGGACTATGCCGGGATCGGCGCAGGGGTAAGGCGATCAGCCAGCAGGACGTCCCTGATCCGGTTCATTGAAGTTGCAGACGCCGCTGGGGAAAATTTCCTGCAGCCTGTCAACTTCCTCCCCGGTGAAGGTCGTGTTGCCATAGGTGCCGTCGCTCAGAGCAGCTTCCACTGGCTTCAGGGCGCATTTGAAGACACTTCCCTCGATCGGCCCACCGGCCTCCATGCGGGAAGTGGTGTAGGTTTCGAATTGCCGGGTGCAGGCACCTTCGGCATTGCTGTCCAGGATACCGTTCCAGACGTCTTCTCCCGCGTCGATCAGTGAGCCATCGGTGTTGTAACAGGCGTCCACCGCCTCGGCTGGCCGGTTTTCGGCGATGCTGAGGTCGGGGTTGTCCTGAATATTCATGATCCAGTCGTGAAGCACTTCCAGGGCCATCCAGGTCTGGTTGTATTCTTCCCGTGGCTCCGGTTCGTCCGGGTCGGAATAATCGGTTGGCCGGGCATCGGTAAACCAGATCACCTGGTTACCGGCGTCGCCCATGCGGTTGATGATGCGCTGGCGGGCGGAGAAGGACTGGTGGCTGTTGTGCATGTCCAGCACTTCTTCCAGGTAATGCCGCCAGTCGATCACCGGCATTTTGAGCTGGCCGTCGAACACCAGGCCCGAGGTATAGGCGGCGCGGATAGCCTGGAGATCACCCTCGGTCCGTGGCGCCGGGGTGGTGCCGTCGTCCGGACTGAGGTTCATGTTGGCGCTGCTCCAGGGATCGAATCGAATCTCCCCGGCCAGTACCTGCTCCTCAATGCCCAGGAACGGGAACCCTTCCTGAACCATCTCCGAAGGCTGTTTCCAGCCGCCCACCTGAGCGTTCAGCTTCAGGAACTCTGCCTTGGTAATGTTGCCCTCCACCAGGGCATCCAGGCCGTACTGCACGCCTACATTGTCGAACAGGGTGCGGGGTTCACCATTTTCATCCACGCCGTAGATGTTTTTGGCGTCCGAGTAGTGGGTCCAGCGTACCTCGTCCATGATGCCGGCGGGCTGCATCAACTCCTGGTTGTCGGCTCTGCCGTAGAGGGGGTTCATCACCAGCGGCGTCAGGCCGCGCCAGGCCGGAATGCACTCGGTCATGCCCGGGGCCGTGCTGTAACCGAGCATGGTCTTGGCTCTGGCGAACGGGTCGGGGTAATTGTCATTGGCGTTCAGGCCTACCAGCAGGCTGCGGTTGGCGGTGGTTTGCCACTTGGTATTGTCCCGGTCGGTGGCGTCCATGTAGTACTCCAGCAGTTCGCAGTCGCCGACATGGATGGTCTGGGTGACCATGTCCGGGTAGGAATACTGGGGTACGCCGCCGTCCAACAAGTTCGGGTGATTCTGGGAGTAAACGTACTGCTGGATACCCCCGCCAGAACCGCCAATGGCCACGGTATAGTCCGGTACCCCGAAACGCTTGACGAAATGTTCTTTCACCATGAGCGCGGTCTCGCCACCCACCTGAAGGTTGTAGTGGGGGCTGGTACGGGTACCGGTGGAATAGATCACCGCGTAGCCTTTCTTCAGGGTGTCAGGCTGCAGCGCCCGGCTATTGCTGATATCACCCTGGGAGTGGCCGATACCGACGCCACCCTGGAAGTGGAACAGCAGGCGGCCATTCCAGTTGTCGGTAGACGCTTCCCAGGGAGCGTCTACCGCTTCGGCCAGAGTAGCGAAGCTGTAGATAAACCGGTTGATGGTGCCTCTTTCCTGGCGGACGATGAAGTCCACAGTACGACCGTCAGTCAGAGTGGTGCGGACCATGTCATCGGGTCGCACGCCATCCTCGGGTAGCGATTTCCACTCGTCGTCGGTTGTACGGTAGATAAAGCTGACATAGCTTTCGATGGAGCAGTCGCGGCTCAGGCCTATCTGGGCACCACTTTCATCAAGCACCGGGAAACCGGCGTTGCCGTCGGTATCCACCAGTGGCTGTTTGCCAAGTTCTGTGGTGACGGTACACACGAACGGATATTGCTGTGGTCCCGAAAAGATGGGGCCGGTGGTCGGGTGAACTGTCAGTGAAACCGAAGCCAGAGGACCCTGACGGCGGTGATGCAATTCAAGCCGGTTTTCACCTTCCCGCAGGCCGGTTACCAGGACTTCATGACCCTTCCGCCCGGCCCGGATTTCGGGCTTGATGGGCTGGCCATTGAGCCAGAATTCCAGGTGTCTGAGCCGGGAGCGTGTCGCGGGTCGCGATTTTACAGGGCGGTCCTTGAACAGTATCTGTACCAGTACGTCATCCCCGGATACCTGATCCGGCGCACTGGACAGTACCCTGATGTCGTAGTGGGGGTTGGCCGCATGGCTGGCAGCAGCCAGCCCGATCACAGCCAGCAGAATGATTAGGGGGTGAAGCAGCAGTCTGGGCAGCATGGTGAAGTTCCCTCTATGTAAATTTTTGTTACAGGGTTGCATTCACCAGCATGGCCAAACATGTACAAAAAACAAACGAACAGAAATGAAAAAAGCGCCCCTGTAGCGGGGGCGCCCCTGGAATGCGTTACTAATGCTTTGAAAAAAAAGTTAAAACCGCGCTCGCATCCGCGTTAGTTCTTTTTGAGATAAAAAACACTCTCGGTAGCGCCGTTGCGCAGACCTTTGCGTTTCGCAAATGGGCTGTCCCGCCCCATGTCGTTGGTGAGCAGGTGATCAATCTCATAGTCGCCCTCAAAGAGGTCGAACACTTCCTGGTCGCTGACGTTGAACGGCGGGCCTTTCATCTCGCTGCTGTCGTAGTCCAGGGTAATCAGCAATATGCGGGTGCCGTCCGGGATTACGGCGGTCAGGTGTTCCACGTACTCCCGGCGCATTTCCGGAGGCATGGCGATGAGCGCGGCCCGGTCGTAGACCAGTCGTACATGTTGCAGGTCGTCCGGTACCAGTTGGAAGAAATCGCCACACCAGAGTTCGAGTTCATCGTGCCGGAAGATGGTGAACGGCTCACCAGGGTGGACCTTCGCCTTTTCTTCAGCCTCCTCGAAAAAGTCCTTGCAGGCCACCTCGCTCAGTTCCACCCCGATCACCGGGTGCCCCTGGTCGTGCAGCCACCACATGTCATGGGCCTTGCCGCACAGGGGCACGAAAACGGCATCAGTGCTGTCGGCAGCGAAATCAGGCCAGTGATCATGCAGGTACTTGTTCACCGTGCCCTCATGAAAGCCAATCTCGCCCTTGGCCCAGCGGGTGTGCCAGAATTCATGCTCCATAGTGTCATTCCCCATCATTACTGGAAGTTTCCCAGAGCATAAGACAGGAGGCACAACAGTGAAAGCCGTATTCCTTGATGCCCGCACCCTGGGCGAAGACGTTACCCTGGCGCCCATCGAACAGGTGACCGGTGCGCTGACCTGCCATGCCCGCACTGCCCCTGGGGAGGTCATCGACCGTTTGCAGGGCTTCGATACGGTTTTGGTCAACAAGGTGGTGCTGGGGCGTGAGCACTTCGAGGCCTGCCCGGAGCTGAAGACCATCGCCGTGGTGGCCACCGGCCTGAACAACATCGACCTGAAGGCAGCGGAAGACCACGGCATTCGCGTGCTCAATGTCACCCGCTACGGCCGCTCCACCGTGGCCCAGCACACCATGGCCCTGATTCTGGCTCTGGCCACGCGGCTGCTCGATTACAGCCGGGATGTACAGGAAGGGCGCTGGGCAAGGAGCGATATGTTCTGCCTGATGGACCATCCCATCATGGAGCTGGAAGGCAAGATCCTGGGCATTATCGGTTACGGCGACCTGGGGCAGGGCGTCGCCGAACGGGCCCGTGCCTTCGGCATGGACATTGTTCTGGGCTGCCGCCCCGGCCAGGAGCCGGGCGAAGTGGACGGCTATCCGAGAATTCCGCTGGCCGAATTGCTGCCCCAGGTGGATGTGCTTTCACTGCACTGCCTGCTGAGCGAAGACACCCGCCACCTGATAGGAGCCACTGAACTCGAACAGATGAAGGAGTCTGCCCTCCTCATTAACACCTCCCGCGGCGGTCTGGTAGACGAACAGGCCCTGGCCGACGCCCTGCGTGCAGGCACCATCGGCGGCGCCGGGTTCGATGTGCTCACCGAAGAACCACCCCGTAACGGCAACCCCCTGCTGGCGGACGATATCCCCAACCTGATCCTTACCCCGCACTCCGCCTGGGCCAGCCGCGAGGCGCGGCAGCGGATTGTGGAAATTACGGCTGAAAACCTGTAAACGATCTGAATGATATTACCCGACTGGTTCCGGGATTGATCACGGATTGATCAGTTACTCCTTTGAATTGCTTAAAAATACCCACTATGAAACTTTGTGTAACAACAATCTGTTTAGATGTTTCGCTAATGTAAAATAACGCAATAGTTTCCAACCTACTCTATTACTGTGACTCCCTTCTCGCTTAAGGTTACCAGAAGTTAAGGAATCCATTGGATTCCTGACCGTGGTGATAAAGGGAGTTATCGCAGCGCATGGCTCCCTACTGCCCTCCAGGGGAAAACAGATAATAAGGAGTCAGTGTGAGACCTCTCGTTCGTTTTGGCGTTGCCGTCCTGGCAGCGACTGCAATATCCGGTTGTGCATCCTACAAGCACCGTTCACAGATGACGGATTTCAATACCGCTTATGCCACTGGCGACTACACAGCCGCCCTGGAAAGCATGGCCTTCAAGATTGATTCCGAAAAGGAAGTGGACACCGAGGCGCATCTCCTGGAGTTCCTGCACCAGGCTGAACTCTACCGACTCAGCGGCAATTTCAGTAAAGCCGCGGAATACTACGATCTTGCCGAACAGGGCATGAAGTATCTGGATACGGAGAGCCTCGCGGAAGAGACCGGTGAGACCTTCATGGCCGTCATGATCAACGACTCCGCCCGTGATTACGAGGCCCTGATGTCGGAGGCCGTGCTGGTCAACACCTACAAGGCGCTGGCGTTCCTGGCTGAGGGCAACAACGACTACGCCCGTATCGAGTTCAACCGTGCCGACGATCGTACCCGGCGGGCAGTGAATTTTTTTGCTGACGAGATCGAAGCGCAGCAGGAAAAGTTGCAGGAAGAGGCGCGTGAAGCTGCCGAAAACGAGGCTGCCGCTGCCAACGCCGAAGATGACGAAAACCCCGGGGATGGCGAAGCCAACAGCGCGCTTTTTGCGAGCCAGAGTCTGGAGAGCGAGGGCCTGCAGCAGGCCGTGGCGGATAACTATGGTGCGCCATCCCAGTGGGCCGTTTACTCCGAGTTTATTGTGCCTGCCAGTACTTACCTGAACGGGCTCTATTTCCTGGCGAACGGTACCGTCTCTTCGGACTACGACAAGGCGGTGGACTCGCTCAAACGTGTTGCCCAGATGAATGAAGACAGCGCTCAGCTGGCCAGCGACCTGGCACTGGCCGAGGACCTGGCGACAGGTCGGCAGAGTGTGGGAGATCTGGAGCCGCAGGTCTGGGTAGTCTACGAGAATGGTCTCGGGCCGGTGCTCGAAGAAATGCGGTTCGATGTACCGCTGCTGCTGTTCCACGGCAATCAGCAGGCACCCGCCTACACCGGCATAGCCCTGCCGAGATACGCTGAACGGGCGGCGATCCCCGGTAATCTGCTTGCCCTGACCGGCGAGGGTGATACAGCGGAAACGGAAGTGCTGTCGGACATGGAAAAGGTATTCCGCACGGAGATGAAAGCCCGGTTTACCGGGGTGCTGACCCGGGCGGTGGCCTCCGCCGTTATCAAGGCGGTCATCCAGAACGAAGCCTCGGAGCGTTTCGGTCTTGCCGGACAGCTGGGCTCCGCCCTGCTGACAGCCGCCACTACCCAGGCCGACCTGCGCGGATGGCAGGCGCTGCCGCATCACTGGCAGGTCGCCCGGATCAGCCGGCCGCAGGATGGCGAGCTGACTCTCGCCCAGAGTGACGGCACCACCCTGGGCAGCATCACCGTTCCGGATCAGCCGTTCACCCTGGTTTACGTCAAGCGCCCCAGCCTGCAGGCACAGGCGACCGTAATGACTCTGGATCTCGAGGGCGCCGTGCCTGGCTCTCTCGCCCGTCTGCCGGAAATGCCGGCAAAGGCCGAAGTGTCATCGGCTTCCAACCAGTAATTCAGGGGTAACGAATAATGAAGCGTCTGATCACCATGGTCATGCTTGGCCTCTTGCTCGCCGGGTGCGCCATGCAGCCTCCCAGAAGTGAGCTCTACGATCGCGAAGAACTGAAGGTGGACCGCGAGGTGCAGTTCGGACTGGTTGTCACCGAACTGTTCCAGGAGCGCCTTCGCCAGCCTTCCGGTGACTCGCTGCTGCAGGTGGCCTTCGCCGTGGAAGGCCGGTCGGATACCCGCTTCGGCTGGAAGGTGACCTGGTTCAATGCCAGCGGCATGGAAGTGCCCGGTGTAGGCCGGGGCTACCGCGAAGCCCGTGTACTGCCCGAACAGAACCGCTTTTTCAAGGCCACGGCGCCTCACCCGTCTGTGGAATCTTTCCAGCTTCATCTGCGTGAAATGCGATAAACCCGAGGAAACACCATGTTCAAGAATACCTTTCTGATAATACTGGCCGCGGTACTGGTATCCGGCTGTGCCACCGAGACTCGTTACGTGGATCCTGCGGCAGATGACGGCCCCGTGTCCATGTCACTGGACTACCGGGATTTCGATCGGGCCGCCACCGAAGCTGTGGAAGACATGCTGGCCAGCGGTGTTGTCGACAACCCCAACGGGGGGCGCTACATCATGGTGGTGAGCCGCATCACCAATGACACCATGCAGCGGATTGATACGGACCGTCTTGTCAAGAAAATCCGGGTGGCACTGCTGCGCTCCGGCAAGGTGGTGACCACCACTGCTGTGGGACTGAACGGCGCCGAGGACGAAATGAGCATGCGTGCCCGTGAGCTGCGCGACTCCGAGGAATTTGACCAGTCCGGCGTACAGCGCAAGGGCACCCTGCAGGCGCCGGACCTGAGCTTGTCCGGCAAGCTGATGCAGAAGAACCATCAGCTGGGTGGTGAACAGAGAGTGGAATACTCCATCCAGCTCACCCTCACCGATCTGGCTACCGGCCTGGCGTTCTGGGAAGGCGAGACACCCATCATCAAACAGGGCTCCGGCAAGTCTGTCAGCTGGTAAGGAAGGGGTAGATCATGATAATTCGCAAGACAGCTCTTTCTGTGGTTATCGCAGGCCTTCTGGTTTTGGCGGCGCCTACCACACTCCTGGCCCAGGAAGCCGACCTGGCCGAGCAGGCACAGGCTGCTGAACAGGACGCCAGCGAGACACCGCCTTCACCGTTCATGGCGGTTTCGGAAGTGGATCCCGGTGACAAGAAAATCCAGGAATTCCTGGACGCCCGTGGCTGGGTCCGCGGGCAGTCGGAGAAGAACCCGGCTGGCGGCACCCTGGTAGTGACCAGTCAGGCCATTGCCGCGGATCCTTCCACCATCGAGTTCAGCCAGGCCCGTATCATTGCCACCGAAGAGGCTTTCCTCAAGGCCATGGGTGAGCTGGTGTCACAGGACTCCGTGGCCATCGGGGTCTCTTTGGCCGACCGTTTCATGAAGGACGATCTGCCCGAGGACGTCCGCGACACCACCAGTATGGACGCCCTGGGCAAGGCCGTTGCAGGCCGCGCCGCTGAGCTCACCGTGCAGAGCATGAACTCGTTGCTCGAAGAGCTTGGTGTGGATGCTTCAACTTTGCCGGAGATGACCGTTGCCGAGCGCAAGGACCTGATCTACGACGAATTTGTCAGTGAGACCACGTGGCGGGCCATGGGCCGCCTGAGTGGTGTTGGTATCTTCGGTGTGATCGAGGAAGTCGGAGGCGATGGCCCTGTCAATAACGGCCGCATGAGCGTGGTCGTGGTCCGTTCCGACCGGTTCAGTGAGTTTGGTCGCCAGCTTCGTACCAACAACTCCACTGCCGGCAAGGCCATCCCCATTGACGACATCCGCGATCGGCTGGACCCGCAGATCCGTGAGGGCGTCCCGATGCTGGGGTATTTTGGCGTACAACCGGTGGTGGATGACCAGGGTCGTTTCGGGCTGATGGCCTTCGGTACATCCGGGCCACAACTCACCCGGGGCAATATGGAGGAATTCGAGATTGCCGCAGAAATGGAAGCGGCGCGGGATGAAGCCATGCTGATGGCTGACGGCTGGCTGGCCCAGTTCGCATCAATGACGGTACAGGGGCAGAAAGAAGCCACCCGCCGCAAACTGAAGCAGAAGGTTCGTGAAACCCGGGGCGACGGCAGTACCGAAATCAAGACGTCGGAAGGCATCGGGCGAATGGTCAACAACATCCTTAGATCTGAAGCCAATGCCCGTCTGACCGGTATCCAGACCGTAGGGCAGTGGGACGCTGTGGACCCGACCACGGGACATCCCTATCTCGGTTACGTGAAGTACTGGTCGCCTGCCACGTCCGCTCAGGCACAGGGTAAGGACCCGTCAGCGGAGAAGCCCGAAGCGGGAACGTCTGGCAGCAGTCAGCCGGCAACCGAGAAATCCACCCGTAGTACAGGATCCTTCGGCTCATGGTAAGGCGCATTATCGTGGTGCTTGCGCTGTTGCTGGCACCAACGCTGACCCAGGCCGCCACGGAAATCCGTACCGTTCGGGCGGAGGCCACGGGGGTCGACCGGGAACAGGCGATCTTCAACGCTCTGGGCGCTGCCGTTCGCCAGGTTCGGGGTGCCCAGATCAGTGCCAGCAAACAGGTGCAGTCTGCCCTGAGCCGGCTGTCGGTGCGGACCGGGGATGGCCGCGAGGCCAGTGTCGAGATCCAGAAAAGCTCCAGCAGCCAGACCCGTGTGTCCGCGGAAGGACTGATCAGCGGCTATCGGGTGAGTTCGGTGACCAATGCGCCCGGCGGCGGTAAGCTGGCACGGCTTTCGGTGGATGTGCCGGTCTACCACACGCCCGGCAACCCGGACGATGGTCGCTGGCGCATGGCGGTCTACCCGGTGTGGCCGGCCAGGCCTTTCTATGAGGTGGCTGACCAGAGGCTGTCGCGGGTGGAGGTATCAGATCGCATGACCCAGTCCATTACCGAGGCTCTGGTTCAGTCTCGCCGCTTTGCCATGCTTGCCCGTGACAAGGAAAGCGCCATCCGGTCGGAGCGGGACCGCATGAGGGGTGAGGATGTGCCGGTGCAGGAAAAGGCCATGCTGGGCAATGAGCTGGGGGCGGAGTACCTGGTTACAGCCCAGGTAACGGACCTGACGTTCGGGGTTGAGGAGAAAGTGTCCGGGCTCACGGGGGAGCGCAGCCGCAAGCAGACCGGTGCCCTGGTGCTGGAGGTCCGGGTAGTGGTGCCCGCTACGGGCAAGATTGTCTGGACCCGGACGCTGAACCTGTCGCCGGAATACCTGGATCTGGAATTCGACGGCTCTCCTGGCTCGACTCAGGCCTTTTTCGAAAGGGCCGGGCAGGAAGTGGCGTTGTCCGTCATCAATGTAGTCTGGCCGCCGCTGGTGGAAGGCCACCAGGGTAATGAGCTGATCATCAATATGGGTGGCGGACTGATGAAAACCGGCCAGCGCTGGGAAGTCTTTGCCCTTGGCGATTCCGTGCGCAACAGCCATACCGGCAAGGGGCTGGGCCGCTCCGAGAGTCTCGTGGCCACTGTGGAGGTAACCCGCAGCACACCCAACATGGCCTATGCCCGTGTTGTGGACGGCGAAGTACAGGGCAAGGGTCAGGTGCTCCGGCGCCCGGCCTACGCTGAAGCTGAAGATCCCGCCGAAGCGATTCGGGGAACCCGTAAGCGAACGTGTCTGCCTATCGACCCCTGCTAGGGGGCTGCGTGGATGATCCGTCGTTTACCTAATGTGTGCAAATCAAGGAAAAAGTAGAATGTTAAAGTCGTTTCTGAATTTTGATTCCATGGTCACTCCGAAGATCATTACCGTGATCTACTGGCTGTCCATTGTCGCAGTGATCATTGGCGGTTTTATGAGCATGTTTTCAGGTTACCAGGGTTTTACCTTTGCCAACTTCCTCATGGGACTGGGGATCATTGTCGGTGGTGTCCTGATGACGCGGATCTATTGCGAGCTGTTTATCGTGATATTCAAGATCAACCAGAACCTCAGCAAGATTGCCAACCGGGAGTGATCCCCTCAGCGGGTGAGGCTCAGACCCCGCCCGCATTTCTCCCCCGCCGGATTTTCAGCCATACTCTCCCCTGATTGCTTCAGAATCGGTCCTCTGTCACCAGGGTTCCGGGTTTGTCCCGACCTGTAATGGCCGGTCAGTAGTGTCCCCCTAAGCAACAAAGGATGTCGTGTGGCCTCATTCCAGTTCAAAGAACGACTCAACCACGCAGAGCGCTGGATCCTCGCCAACCCCAATCCGCCGCAGCGCTGGCCCTGGACATGGCTTTATCAGGCCGGGCGCACAGCCTATGCGGTAATGCGTGATGTCGCCAGTGGCCAGTTGACCCTGCACGCCATGAGTCTTGTGTACACCACTTTGCTCAGTATTGTGCCGTTGCTGGCACTGAGCTTTTCTGTGCTGAAGGCCCTTGGAGTGCACCAGCGTATCGAGCCGTTCCTGTACCAGTTCATGCAGCCCCTCGGCCCTCAGGGGGCAGAGCTGGCGGACCAGGTGCTAAGTTTTGTCGACAATATGAAGGTGGGGGTGCTCGGCTCGGTGGGGCTGGCGTTGCTGGTCTATACGGTAATTGCCCTGGTGCAGAAGATCGAGCGCTCCTTCAATATGATCTGGCGGGTGCCGGATATGCGCTCGCTGGCCCAGCGCTTCTCCAATTACCTGAGTGTGATCATGATCGGGCCGCTGCTGATGGTGTCGGCCATCGGTATATCGGCCACCATTTTCTCGTCGGCGTTCGTGCAGCGGCTGATCGAGATCGAGCCCTTCGGAACGGCCGTACTGCTCCTCAGCCGGCTGACACCGTTCCTGCTGGTGGTGGGTGCGTTCACCTTCGTCTATGTCTTTATTCCCAATACCCGGGTCAAGGTACGCTACGCTGTCATCGGTGGCGTTATTGCCGGGGTGTCCTGGCAGGCCGGGGGGATGATCTTCGCCTCGTTCGTGGCGGGCTCGACCAAATACGCGGCCATTTATTCCAGTTTTGCCATCGGCATCATCGTGCTGATCTGGACCTACATCAACTGGATGATCCTGCTGATGGGCTCGAGTATCGCCTTCTACCTGCAGAATCCGGGCAACGTCTCCAAGCAGCGTGAGGTAGACGCTTCTCCCCAGTTGCAGGAGCAGATAGCGCTGGTACTGATGTGGAGTGTTGGCCAGCCCTTCGCCACGGGGAGGCCAGCGCCGCAACAGGAGAAGCTGGAGCAGGACATGCGGGTGCCGGGCGAGATTACCCGGCGGATCTCCGACAAGCTGATCCGCAAGGGTTTACTGACACTGGCCGGCCCGTCGGGTGATCACCTGGTGCCAGGGCGGGCTCTGGACCTGATCAGCGTGGGCGATGTGCTCCACGCGGTGCGAGACGACGAGGAAGGTATGCTCCGGCGCCTGCCGGCGGTGCTGCCACCGGGATTGACGCCGGAAGTTCCGGGCGAGGAGAGTCGTTCCATGGCGGACCTCATCGAGTCCGCAAGCACGTCAGCGGCTGGAGAACCCCTCGGCCAGAAGGCGTGACAGCACGTGCCGGACCTTGTCCAGCTGCTCCGGGGTAATGGATAGCAGGCCGAGTAATTCATCATCGCCCAGATTGCGCTGATGGGCGTCGCGCAATGCTTCCCGGGTGCCCAGCACAATGCCGTCGTTGAGGGGCGAGCGCTCCTGCCTGGGAGCCGGACGCTCCGCCGTGAGCAGCAGGGCATGGTACCGGGGGGGGAGGTTCCAGGCGTGGGCAATGTTCTGGGCGGTGGCCCACTGGAAGCGTCGCATGGCTTCGTGAAGGGTTTGCGCTGACGGCTGCTGGTCCGGGAACTTGCGCTTGAATATGGCCTGTACCTCCCGCCTGAGCGTCAGGTAGGAGAGCGCGGGCAGCAGCCCGACCATGAAGTAGCTGGTGCTTTCCTGCTTGTTGACCAAGGCGATGAGCTCGGCCGAGCGGGCGCAGGTGACTCCCCAGCGCCAGGCTCTCTGGGCAAAAGCGGATTCCGTGGAGTTGCGGGCGGCCAGCATGGGTCGCATGACCGACGCCGAAGCCACATTGCGGATACCATCAAGCCCCAGCCGGAATACCGCCTGGTCAACGGTGTTTACCGGCTGGTCGCCCACCTTGAAAAAGGGGCTATTGGCCACCTGCAGGACCTGGTTGGTGAGTGAGGCATCGCTGAGGATGATGCTGGTCACTTCCTGGCGGGTGGTGGCCTCACTGGCCAGCGTCCGCATCAGGGTAGGCAGGGTCAACGGCTGCCGGGGAAGTTCCTTCAGGGCGTTGTGATCAAGCCGGTTCTGGAGTTCGCGTAAAACCTTTCCGGTCAGCGGCGACGGTTCCGCAATCTGTCGCGGGGAGCTGTCCAGCAGCCAGCAGAACAGGTGATCTTCCAGTTTTGCAAGTGGTAGCCGGTGTTCGCCAACATCACCGACACCGGAGCTGAGCAGGGTGCGGCCGTGATTCCTGCTGTCGGAGGCTGCGGAGCGGCCATCATGGCTCTCGGGGGCAGGGAACAGCTTGTGTCTGATCCAGGAAAGGATACCCGGCATCCTGAGAGTCTCCTTGAGGTGTCATGGTGTTACGGGGATGCCGCTGCCCCGAGTTGCTGTCGCAGTATAGTACAGTCTGATCAAGGCGTTGTCAGTGGCACTGGGTGCCGTGAAGCATGGGGGCTATCGCCCGGGCGCCTGGTCGGCCCCGCTGAAGTCGCCCCAGAGCCATTGGCATAAAGTTATGGCGGCAACGGGGGCGGTTTCCGTACGTAACACCCTGGGCCCCATGGCTGCCGGGGAAAAGCCGCTTTCCCTTGCCGCAGCGATTTCCGCTTCCGAGAGGCCACCCTCGGGGCCAACCAGAAGCGCAACGCCTTTTTCGGGTGGTGTCATGGTCGACAACGGCTGATCCGTGCGGTGGTGAAGCACCAGCCGCAGGTCGCAGGCTGCACTGAGGCTGAACCAGTCCGCCAGGGAAGTCAGCGGCGCGATGGTGGGTACCGTGGCCCGTCCGCATTGTTCGGCGGCGCTGATGGCCACCTGTTGCCAGTGACGGATACGCTTGTCCTCGCGGTCGCCTTTCAGGCGCACATCACAGCGTTCGCTGGTCAGGGGGACGATGGTATCCACCCCCAGTTCCGTGCTTTTCTGCACGGCGTAATCCATACGGTCGCCCTTGGATATGACCTGGCCGAGCAGAATTTTCAGGCACGGCTCGCAGGTACTTTCTTCTCTTGACAGGATTCGTGCGCTGACCCGCTTCTTGCCCACCTCGTCCAGTTCCGCCGGGTAGTTGGCACCATCACCATTGAACAGTTCCAGCGGTTGCCCGGTCTGCATGCGCAGAACCTTGCCCACGTGGTGGGCGGAACTGTCATCCAGAAAGACGGTGTGACCTTCCTGGAGTGGAGCGTCGGTATAGATTCGCGGGTTGCGCACGGATGTTTCCTGCCGGGTGACTGCTCATGGGAAGCGACAGGTTACCGAAATCGGCTGCCTCCTTACACCTTTAGTCCCTGACAGCGATATCGATGCCTTCGGTAGCGACCTGGGCGAGGTGGCGGATCTGGTCCTCGGTGATCACGTAGGGCGGCATGAAGTAAACCACATTGCCCAGTGGGCGCAACAGGGCCTCCCGGGTCAGTGAGTGCTGATAAACCCGGATGCCGCGACGCTCCTGCCAGGGGAAGGGCTCTTTGGTTTTCCGGTCCTTGACCATTTCGATAGCCAGGGTCATGCCATGCTGACGGATGTCGCCGACATTGGGATGGTCCGCCAGGTGCGCGACCGAGTCAGCCATGGTGCGGGACAGGGCTTTGTTAGCCTGGATAATGCCGTCGTCCCGGAAAATGTCCAGGGTGGCCAGGGCCACGGCGCAGCCGATGGGGTTGCCGGTGTAGCTGTGGCTGTGCAGGAAGGCGCGCAGGGTTTCGTAGTCGTCGTAGAAGGCGTTATACACGTCGTCGGTGGTCAACACCACGGACAGCGGCAGGTAGCCGGCGGTCAGACCCTTGGACAGACACATGAAGTCGGGGGTAATGCCGGACTGCTCGCAGGCGAACATGGTGCCGGTGCGCCCGAAGCCCACGGCAATCTCGTCGGCGATCAGGTGCACACCGTAGCGGGTGCAGGCTTCCCGCAGTTTGGTGTGGTAAATGGGGTGGTGCATGCGCATGCCACCGGCGCACTGGATCATCGGCTCCACCACCACGGCGCAGATTTCGTCGTGCTTTTCGGCCAGGAGTTGCTCCATGGCTTCGAACTGGCGCAGGGCGTATTCCTCGTCGGTCTCCCCCGGTTCCTTGTTGTAGGCGTCCGGCGACGGGGCGGTGAGCACTTCCATCAGCAGTGGCTGGTAAGTGTTCTTGTACAGGGCGACGTCACCCAGAGCCAGGGCGCCCAGGGTTTCGCCGTGGTAGCTGTTGGACAGGTTAACGAAGTTTTTCTTGGTCGGCTTGCCGTGGTTTTTCCAGTAGTGGTAGCTCATCTTGAGGGCGGCCTCGATGGCCGATGAGCCGTTGTCGGCGTAGAAACACTTGTTCAGGCCTTCCGGGGTGACTTCGATCAGTCGCTCCGACAGCTCCACCACGGGTTCATGGCTGAAGCCGGCGAGAATGACGTGCTCCAGCTTCTCGATCTGGTCGCGAATAGCGCCGTTGATGCGCGGATTGGCATGGCCGAACAGGTTGACCCACCAGGAGCTGACGGCATCGATATAGCGGTTGCCTTCAAAGTCTTCCAGCCACACGCCTTTCCCTTTCTTGATGGGAATCAGTGGCAGGGATTCGTGGTCCTTCATCTGGGTACAGGGGTGCCAGACGGATTTAAGGTCACGGGCGACCAGGTCGGCATTGCGCATGGTTGGCTCCGGTTCGGTTGTTGGATGATTCGCTGTTAACCAAATCGGATAATACAGTTAACCGGAGATTGGGGGAAGGCGCCTTTTTTGCCACGGAATCCATGGAAAACACAAAAAAAAATAAAGACAAAGGCTATTTGCCACGAAATCCTCGAAAGAACACGAAAGTAACAACCAAATAGATCTTGAAGGCAGTTCACCTTTTTCGTGTTATTTCGAGGGTTTAGTGGCTAAAAAATCATTTCATCTTTTCTTTCCGTGTCCTTCCGTGGCAAAAAAGTCAGTGTTTGAGCACCCGGGAAAGGAAAGACTGAGTCCGCTCATTCTGCGGATTGTCGAACACATCCTCGGGCTTGCCTTCCTCCACAATCTGGCCCTCGTGGATGTAGAACACCCGGTCGGCCACCTCGCGGGCGAAGCCCATCTCGTGGGTGACCACCATCATGGTCATACCTTCCTTGGCAAGCTCCCGCATCACATCCAGCACCTCACCGATCATTTCCGGATCAAGAGCAGAAGTGGGCTCATCGAACAGCATCAGCCGGGGCTCCATGGCCAGGGCCCGGGCAATCGCTACCCGCTGTTGCTGACCGCCGGAAAGATGGCTGGGGTACTTGTTGGCCTGGTCGGCAATGCCCACACGCTGTAACAGACGCTCAGCGGTGCCATTGGCCACTACCTGGCTCTCGTCCTTTACTTTCATGGGCGCCAGCATGATGTTCTTCTTCACCGTCAGGTGAGGGAACAGGTTGAACTGCTGGAACACCATGCCCACCTGCTTGCGGATCTCGGCGAGGGATTTCTGGTTGCCACCTTTCGGTATCAGCGGATGGCCATCCACCTCCAGGTGACCCGACTCGAATTCCTCCAGCCCGTTCACACAGCGGATCAGCGTGGACTTGCCGGAGCCGCTGGCGCCAATGATCACCACCACCTCGCCGGCGTCCACGGTCAGGTTGATATCCTTCAGCACATGGAGATCGCCGAAGTACTTGTTCATGTCCTCAATCTTTACAATCTGGCTCATTATGTCCGCTCCTTAAACCGACGTCAGGCCGCGCCGCTCAACCAGGCGCAGAATCAGTGACAACGTCAGGGTGATCATCAGGTAGAGTATCGCCACCACGAAGTACACCTCGAAGGCGGTGAAGGTGTTGGCGATATACACCTGACCCTGACGAACCAGCTCGCCAACGCCGATCACCGAGAACAACGAGGTGTCCTTGATGGAGACGATGGCCTGGTTGCCAAGGGGCGGGATCATCCGGCGGAAAGCCTGGGGCCAGACGATGGACCAGAAGGTCTGGGTGCGTGACAGGCCCAGGGACAGGCCTGCTTCGGTCTGGCCCTTGTCGATGGACTGTACGCCACCACGGACTACCTCCGAGATATAGGCGCCGGAATTCAGGGCGATAGCGGCAATACCCGCTGTCAGTGGATCAATGGGACCGCCGATAAGGTCCGGCAGGCCGTAGAATATAAAGAGTACCTGCACCAGGATTGGCGTGCCCCGGAAAATTTCAATGTAGGCGGTAGCGGGCCAGCGCAGGAACCAGTGTTTGTTGATGCTCAGCAGTCCGAAAAAGATACCCAGCACAAAGCCGATAGCCAGGCCGCCGAAGGAAATCAGCAGGGTATAGGGGACACCCTTGAGCAGAAAGGGAATGGAATCGATCGCAGCTTGCCAGTCGAACTGGAACTGAAACTCCACGTTCTGTTTCTCCGTTCAGTTCAGGTGGGAGGTGCCGAAGCCACGCGGCTTCGGCACCTGGTCGGAAATGCCTGTGGTTTACTCGTCTTCCGGCAGTTCGCCGAACCACTTCTTGTAGATCTCGTCGTAGGTACCGTCTTCTTTCATGGAGGCAAGGGCTTCGTTGACCTCATCCACCCATTCACTGCCATTTTTCAGGGCAATGCCGTACTGCTGGCCTTCATACAGCGGTCCGACGGTCTTTACCCGGCCTTCACCTTTGGTCTGGGCAAAGTAGCCAACGTTGGGTGCATCATAGAATACCGCATCAATGGAGCGGCTCATCAGCGCCATATACATGTCGGAGCTGCCCGGGTAGGGGGTGACGCCGTCGTTGTCGTCCAGTTCCCTGGTCAGGAAGTCATAGCTGGTACTGCCGATCTTGGTGCCGATCTCCAGGCCTTCCAGGTCGTCAATGGTTTCCACTTCCTCGTTGTCGGCGCGAACCATGATGCGCAGGCCGGAGTCGTAGTAAGGGTCTGAAAAATCAACGATTTCCTCACGTTCCTCAGTAATGGTGATGCCAGCGATGGCGATGTCCACGTTGCCGGTCTGTAGTGCGGGGATAATGCCGTTGAAGTCCATGGTCTGCAGGTCATATTCGAAACCGGCCCGCTCGGCCACTTCGGAAATGATATCCATGTCAAAACCGATCATCTCGCCGGTTTCCTGGTCCATCATTTCGAAGGGAACGAAGCTCGGATCGGTGACCACCTTTACGGTCTCCGCAGAGGCTACATTGGCAGTAAAGGACAGCGCAGCGGCAACGCCAAGGGGTTTCAGCCAGTTGGTATTCATGGGATCTCCTTTCAGATTAGGAACATACGATTTTAAGCATAGACCATATACAGACGAATTGCAGGTAGCGGTTTGGCTTAGGGAGATCGAAGGGAAGAGAGTAGTCCCCGGAATCGTAAGCGCTGATCCCGGGGGTTTTGGGGTAATCAGAACGAAATCTTGTCCCGGTTGGCCAGGCCAAGGTTGTTCCAGATTTTCAGGCTGGCATCCGCCTGGTTCAGCGTATAGAAATGCAGACCCGGGGCGCCGGCTGTCAGCAGGCGCTCACACATGTCGGTGACCACTTCCTCGCCAAACTTCTTGATGCTCTCTGAATCATCGCCATAGGCTTCCAGCTGCTTGCGGATCCAGCGGGGGATTTCCGCGCCGCACATGTCGGAAAAGCGCACCAGGCTGGAGAAGTTGACGATGGGCATGATGCCCGGCACCACCGGAATGGTGATGCCCAACTTTTCCAGCCGGTCGATGAAGTAGAAGTAGCTGTCCGCGTTGAAGAAGTACTGGGTAATGGCGCTGTTGGCGCCGGCCTTCACCTTGCGCTCGAAGTTCTGCAGGTCTTCCTCGGCGTTGCGGGCCTGGGGGTGGAACTCCGGGTAGGCGGCCACTTCCAGGTTGAAGGTGTCGCCACTGTACTCCCGGATAAACTCCACCAGCTCATTGGCGTAGCGGAGTTCTCCCGCCGCGCCCATGCCCGAGGGCATATCGCCCCGCAGGGCGACGATGCGGTTGACGCCACTTTCCCTGTAGATGTCGAGCAATTCCGCGATGGTCTCCCGGGTGCCGCCCACACACGACAGGTGAGGGGCTGTCGAGATACCTTGGCCGTGCAGGTTCAGCACGGTTTCGATGGTACGATCCCGGGTGGAGCCGCCGGCGCCGAAGGTGACCGAGAAGAAATCCGGGTCCACCTCGGCCAGCCGGTCGCGAACGCCCTGCAGTTTTTCCCTGCCCTGGTCGGTCTTGGGGGGGAAGAACTCGAAGCTGAAGCGGCGCTTGAACTGTTTTTGCGATTCCATCTTGCTGGTCCGATCAGTACTTGTAGCTTTCCGGCTTGTACGGGCCTTCGACCGGTACGCCGATGTATTTCGCCTGTTCCGGGGTCATTCTGGTAATGACGCCGCCGAAGCCTTCTACCATCGCCATGGCCACTTCCTCGTCCAGCTTCTTCGGCAGCACCTTCACGTAGACACCATTGGTCTTGTCCGCAGTGGGCAGCTCGGCGAAACGGCGCTCGAACAGATACATCTGCGCCAGAACCTGGTTGGCGAAGGAGCCGTCCATGATGCGTGACGGGTGACCGGTGGCGTTGCCCAGGTTTACCAGGCGGCCTTCGGACAGCAGGATCAGGTGGTCGTTGCTGGCCTTGTCGCGATAGACCACGTGGACCTGCGGTTTGACCTCGTCCCACTCCCAGTTCTTGCGCATATAGGCGGTGTCGATCTCGTTGTCGAAGTGGCCGATGTTGCACACCACGGCGCCGCTCTTGAGGGCCTTGAGCATGTTGGCATCACACACGTTCATGTTGCCGGTCGTGGTGACCAGCAGATCTGTGTGGGCCAGCAGGTCCTTGTTGATGCTGTCTTCGGAGCCGGTGTTCTCGCCATTGATGTACGGGGAGACCACCTCGAAGCCGTCCATGCAGGCCTGCATGGCACAGATGGGGTCGGCTTCGGTGATCTTGACGATCATGCCTTCCTGGCGCAGGGAGGCGGCCGAGCCCTTGCCCACGTCGCCGTAACCGATCACCAGGGCCTTCTTGCCGGCCATCAGGTGGTCGGTGGCGCGCTTGATGGCGTCGTTCAGGCTGTGGCGACAACCGTACTTGTTGTCGTTCTTGGACTTGGTGACGGCGTCGTTGACGTTGATGGCCGGTACCTTGAGGGTTTCCTCACGCAGCATTTCCTGCAGGCGGTGCACACCGGTGGTGGTTTCCTCGGTAACGCCGTGGCACTTGGCGAGGATGTCCGGGTGCTTGTCGTGGAGCAGGGCGGTGAGGTCGCCGCCGTCGTCCAGGATCAGGTTGGGCTCCCAGCCTTCCACGTCGGCACCCACGGTGCGCTCGAGGCACCAGTCGTACTCTTCATCAGTTTCGCCTTTCCAGGCAAACACCGGCACACCAGCGGCGGCCATGGCAGCGGCGGCCTGGTCCTGGGTGGAGAAGATGTTGCAGGAGGACCAGCGTACGTTGGCGCCCAGCTCGATCAGGGTTTCGATGAGCACGGCGGTCTGGATGGTCATGTGGATGCAGCCCATGATGTTGGCGCCTTTCAGCGGCTGCTCACCTTTGTACTTCTCGCGCAGGGCCATCAGGGCGGGCATTTCGCCCTCGGCGATGTTGATTTCCTTGCGGCCCCAGTCAGCGAGGGTGATGTCGCGGACTTTGTAGTCGTTGAAGCTGTTCAGTTGTTCTGCCGGAGTGCTCATGGTGTTCTCCTGTATGTGTCTTTTTCGACGACGGTTTTGAGGTTCCGTCGTCGTTGGAATTGAGTTGGGTGGCCCGAGGCTACCGGCGAACATTCCCTCTCCCCAACGTGGGAGAGGGCCAGGGTGAGGGGGAGCGACCGCAGGGCGCCGTATTTTAAACTACGGAGTTGGAGTCTCCACCCTCACCCCAACCCTCTCCCCTCAAGGGAGAGGGGGCTGGCGTTCACCTCTACCTTTCGCGAGGCCTCAAATACCTGCTGCGTCTTTCAGGACTGCGGCCCGATCCGTCTTTTCCCACGGGAACGCGGTAAAGGTCTTGCCACCCACCGTCATCTCGAATGGCTCGCGGCCGAAGTGGCCGTAGGCTGCGGTCTGCTGGTACATGGGGTGCAGCAGGTCGAGCATGTTGGTGATGGCGTAGGGGCGCAGGTCGAAGTGCTCCCGTACCAGCTGGATAATCTTGTCGTCGCTGATCTTGCCGGTGCCGAAGGTGTCCAGGGAGATGGAGGTGGGTTGCGCCACGCCGATGGCGTAGGACACCTGGATCTCACACTTGTCGGCCAGGCCGGCGGCGACGATGTTCTTGGCCACGTAACGGCTGGCGTAGGCTGCGGACCGGTCCACCTTGGACGGGTCCTTGCCGGAGAAAGCGCCGCCGCCGTGGCGGGCCATGCCCCCGTAGGTGTCAACGATGATCTTGCGACCGGTAAGGCCACAGTCACCTACCGGGCCGCCAATCACGAACTTGCCGGTGGGGTTGATGTGGAACTGGGTGCCGCTGTGCAGCAGTTCCGCCGGCAGCACGTTCTTGACGATCAGCTCCATTACTGCGTCTTTGAGGTCGGCCTGGGTGACGTCTTCGTCGTGCTGGGTGGACAGTACCACCGCATCGATACCGGTGACGCGGCCGTTTTCGTAGCGGCAGGTAACCTGGCTCTTGGCGTCCGGGCGTAGCCAGGGCAGCAGTCCGCTCCTGCGGGCCTCGGCCTGGCGCTCCATCAGACGGTGGGCGAAAGTGATCGGTGCCGGCATCAGTACATCGGTTTCGTTACTGGCGTAGCCGAACATCAGGCCCTGGTCACCGGCGCCCTGATCTTCCGGTTTCTTGCGGTCGACGCCCTGTGCAATATCCACCGACTGCTTGCCGATGATGTTGATGATGCCGCAGGTGTCGCCGTCGTAGCCCACATCGGAGGAGGTGTAGCCGATGTCCTTGATCACGCCCCGAACCAGGTCTTCCAGGTCTACCCAGGCGCTGGTGGTGATCTCGCCACCGACAATGGCGACACCGGTCTTGACCATGGTTTCACAGGCAACACGGGCGTGAGGGTCATCGGTCAGGATGGTGTCCAGTACCGCATCGGAGATCTGGTCGGCCAGTTTGTCCGGATGGCCTTCGGAGACCGACTCGGATGTGAAGATGCTGTAGTCAGACATAGCACAGGCTCCTCTTGAGCTTGGTGGGCAGGTCCTGCCACTTTTATTGATAACGATGGTTGAGTTCGGCTGTTAACCGATACGTTTCATATTGATAATGGATTCTATATCAAAAGTTTTTGATATTCATTGACTGCGGTGGTCGATTTCAGGCTTGAGGTACTCTCGCACCTGAACCTGGAATCCGTTGCGCAGGCCGATAAACATGGCTTCGCCGGTTTCAAGGCCGGCGTCACTGGCCCAGACATTCAGCTCTTCTGGCTGGAAACCCAGCCACAGGTCTCCGCAGTTCTCCCTGGCCCAGTCCTGGTCATGGCTGCGCAGGTCGCTGATCACCAAATAACCACCACTGTTCATAAGTTCGCTGGCTTCCAGAAAGATGTCGGCCGGGCTCGGAACGTGGTGCAGGACCATATTGGCCACCACCAGATCAAAACGTTGTTGGCCACCGAGGAGCGTGGCGGTCGTGCCCAACACCAACTCCACATTCTCAAGCTTCTGGTCGGTACAGGTCTGGCGAGCCTTGCGAAGCATGTCGGCGGAGTTGTCCACTGCCACCACGTGCTGGCAGATATCGGCGATGACCGGCAGGAAGGCACCCTCGCCGGGGCCGATTTCCAGCGCCGTCCGCCACTGGTGTCGGGCGGCCCGGGCACGGATCAGTTCGGCAGTGGGTTCGGCATAAAGGTCGAAGGCGGCGATCAGCTCCTGCTGCTCCCGGAACTGCTCCGCGTGACGGGCGAAAAAGGCCTGGGACTGGTCGGCCCGCTGGTTCCGGATGGCTTCGATTTTTTCCTGCAGGTGGCTGGCCACCGGAACCTGATCGATGGTCCGGAAGATCTGGCGCACCGCGTCGCCGGTCAGGCTGGTGTTTTCAGCGTTAAGATTCAGTGGACGACGGTAAAAGATGGCGTTGCCTTCCCGTTGTGGTTCCAGCAAGCCCGCCTTGTGCAGCACTTTCAGGTGATGGCTCATGCCTGACTGGCGGACGTCGAACAGTTGACTCAGTTCAAGCACCCCGAAAGTGTCCCTCCGCAGTACACGCAGTATTTCCAGGCGCAGCGGATCGCCGCAGGCCTTGTACAGCGGGGCAAGGGCGTCAAGGCCCGGGTCAGATTTTGGGGTGCTGAGGCTGTTCATGGCGAGCAGTTTAGGGGCTGCTCAGGGTTTGATCAAGATGTATATCAAAAAAGTTTGATATAGGTTTTGGGGTGTTGGATAGCAGTATCCGCAAAAGTGCGACGCTGATTTGCTCCCATGGCCACTAATCGGCGAAAATACGCGCCTTCTTTTTTCGATCTCATGTTTCCTGACTAATGACTGGAGAAACGTCAATGCCCTCTCGTAAAGATCTCGCCAACGCCATTCGCGCGCTGAGCATGGATGCGGTTCAGAAAGCCAAGTCCGGCCACCCGGGGGCGCCCATGGGCATGGCGGATATCGCCGAGGTGTTGTGGAATGACTATCTCAGCCACAACCCGGCTGACCCGCAGTGGGCCAACCGTGACCGCTTCGTGCTGTCTAACGGTCATGGCTCAATGCTGCAGTATTCGCTGCTGCACCTGAGCGGGTATGACGTCTCCATCGATGACATCAAGAATTTCCGTCAGTTGCATTCCAAAACCCCGGGCCACCCCGAGTACGGCTATACCCCGGGTGTGGAAACCACCACCGGCCCGCTGGGACAGGGCATTGCCAATGCGGTTGGTTTCGCGCTGGCGGAAAAGGCACTGGCGGCGCAGTTCAACCGCCCCGGTCATGAAATCGTGGACCATTACACCTACGCTTTCCTGGGCGATGGCTGCCTGATGGAAGGCATCTCCCACGAAGTATCCTCCCTGGCCGGCACCCTGGGTCTGGGCAAACTGATCCTTTTCTATGACGACAACGGCATCTCCATCGATGGCGAAGTGGACGGCTGGTTTACCGACGATACCCCGAAGCGTTTCGAGTCCTACGGCTGGCAGGTCATTCCGGCGGTGGACGGCCACGATGCTGATGCCGTCCGCGCTGCCATCGAAAGTGCCCGCGCCAATACCGACCAGCCCACGATGATCTGCTGCAAGACCGTCATCGGCTATGGTTCACCCAACAAGCAGGGCACCGAGGCGTGTCATGGTGCCGCCCTGGGTGAGGACGAGATCCAGCTGACCCGGGAGAAGCTGGGCTGGAACCACGGTGCCTTCGAAGTTCCCGAGGACATCTACGCCGAGTGGAACGCCAAAGAAAAGGGCGCAGCTGCCCAGAAAGCCTGGGATGACAAGTTCGCCGCCTATGAAAAGGCCGAGCCGGAGCTGGCGGCTGAATTCAAACGCCGCATGAACGGTGACCTGCCAGCGGACTTTTCCGAAAAGGCTGACGCCTATATCCGCGAATGCCAGGAAAAGGGCGAGACCGTCGCCAGCCGCAAGGCCTCCCAGAATACTCTCAATGCCTACGGCCCACTGCTGCCGGAACTGTTGGGCGGATCCGCCGACCTGGCCGGTTCCAACCTGACCATCTGGAACGACAGCAAACCGCTGACCAAAGACGATGCCAGTGGTAACTACGTCTATTATGGCGTGCGCGAGTTCGGCATGGCCGCCATCATGAACGGTATCGCCCTGCACGGCGGTTTCGTGCCCTATGGCGCCACCTTCCTGATCTTCATGGAATACTGCCGCAATGCCGTGCGCATGGCGGCGCTGATGAAGCAGCGGTCCATTCTGGTGTTCACCCATGACTCCATCGGATTGGGTGAAGACGGACCGACCCACCAGCCCGTCGAGCAGCTGGCAAGCCTGCGTACCACGCCCAACATGAGCACCTGGCGCCCGGCTGATGCCGTCGAGTCTGCGGTGGCCTGGAAGGCTGCCCTGGAGCGCACGGACGGACCCACCGCGATGGTGTTCTCCCGGCAGGGGCTGCCCCATCAGGACCGCGATGACAAGCAGCTGGCGAATATTGCCAGAGGCGGCTACATCCTGTCTGACGACAAGGGCACCCCGGACCTGATCCTGATCGCCACCGGTTCCGAAGTAGGCCTGGCCCAGGACGCTGCCGAGAAAGTGCGGGAGCAGGGTCGCAAGGTGCGGGTGGTTTCCATGCCCTCCACCGATGTATTTGACGCACAGAGTGCCCAGTACAAGCAGAGGGTGCTGCCGCTGGATGTGACCAACCGTATTGCCATCGAGGCGGCTATCGAGGACTACTGGTACAAGTATGTAGGCCTGGACGGCCGGGTGATCGGCATGAGCACCTTCGGCGAGTCGGCTCCGGCAGGCGAGTTGTTCCGTGAGTTCGGCTTTACTGTCGACAACGTTGTGGATACCGCACTGGATCTGCTGGATAACTGATGAGCAACGAAGCCCCGGCACGCATCGCCATCAATGGCTATGGCCGTATCGGCCAGTGCGTGCTGCGTGCATTATATGAAAATGGCTACCGGGACCAGCTCAGAGTTGTCGCCATCAACGAGCTGGCTGACCTGGACACGATCGCCCACCTGACACGCTACGACTCCACCCATGGGCGGTTCCGTGGCGAGGTCCAGGCCGACGGTGATCATCTGGTGGTGAACGGCGACCCGATCCGGGTGCTGCGCAGCGCCGATCCGGGCGGCCAGCCCTGGGGCGAGCTCGGTGTGGACCTGGTGCTGGAGTGTTCCGGCTCCTTTACCGACCGCACCACCGCAGAGCAGCATCTGACGGCCGGCGCGAAGCGGCTTCTGTTTTCCCAGCCGGCGGAACCTGATGTGGACCGCACGGTGGTCTATGGCGTCAACGACGACAGCCTGGACGCCGGGGACCGGATTGTCTCGGCCGCTTCCTGCACCACCAATTGTCTTGTACCTGTGATAAAGGTGCTGGACGAAGCCCTGGGAGTCGAGCAGGGCAGCACCACCACCATCCACGCCGCCATGAACGACCAGCCGGTGATTGATGCCTATCACCATCAGGACCTGCGCCGGACCCGCAGTGCTTTGCACAATATTGTACCGGTGGATACCGGCCTGGCACGGGGTATCGAGCGACTGCTGCCAGCCATGAAGGGCCGCTTTAGTTCCGTCGCCATGCGGGTGCCCACGCTGAACGTGTCCGCCATCGACATGGTCGTGAACGTTCGCCGGGACACGTCTGTTGAGGAGGTCAATCGCTTGCTGGCGGACGCCTCGGGTAATGGCCTGAAGGGCGTGCTTGGCTACACTGATGAATTGCTGGCCAGTGCCGACTTCAACCACGATGCCCATTCCGGCATCGTCGACGGAGGCCAGACACGGGTTACCGGTGGGCGCATGGTGAAGGTGCTTTGCTGGTTCGACAATGAATGGGGCTTTGCCAACCGGATGCTGGACGTGAGCCGGCGCTGGTTAGAGAAAACTGATTGATTTGCCACGGAATCCACGGAAGAACACGGAAAAAAGAAGAAGGGCTCCGTGGCCAGAAAAGCATTTGAACTCTCAGAAAATGGAACTGTTGATTATGGCCATCAAGAAAATGACCGATCTGGATCTTGCCGGCAAGCGTGTGCTGATCCGGGAAGACCTGAACGTACCCGTCAAGGACGGCAAAGTAGGTAGTGACGCGCGTATCCGTGCCTCACTGCCCACCATCAAGGCGGCACGGGATGCCGGCGCGAAAGTCATGCTGATGTCCCATCTGGGTCGCCCGGAAGAGGGCGTCTATGACGAGGCCTCCTCCATGAAGCCGGTGGCGGACCACCTTTCCGGCGTGCTGGGCCAGGACGTGCGGCTGATCAAGGACTATCTCGAAGGCGTCAAGGTTGCTGACGGCGAGGTGGTGTTGTTCGAGAATGTCCGCTTCAACAAGGGTGAGAAGAAAGACAACGAGGATCTGTCGAAGCAGTACGCTGCGCTGTGTGATGTTTATGTCATGGACGCCTTTGGTACCGCCCACCGGGCCCAGGCCTCCACCCACGGTGTCGCGAAGTTTGCCCCCGAGGCTTGTGCCGGCCCACTGCTGGCGGCAGAGCTGGAGGCCCTGGGGAAGGCGCTGGATAATCCTGCCAAGCCGGTGGTTGCCATTGTGGGTGGGTCCAAGGTGTCCAGCAAGCTGGAGGTTCTCAATGCCCTGGAAAAGGTATGTGACCAGATCATCGTGGGCGGCGGCATTGCCAACACCTTCCTGGCAGCGGCCGGTCACCCGGTAGGCAAGTCCCTGTGTGAGCACGACCTGATCGATACCGCGAAGGAAATCGCTTCCCGCGTGGAAATCCCTCTGCCGGTGGATGTGGTGGTCGCCCCCGAATTTGACGAGAAGGCCACAGCAACCGTGAAGAACATCTCCGATGTGTCCGATGACGACATGATTCTGGATGTTGGCCCGGAAACTGCTGGAGAATTTGCCCAGTTGCTGAAGAATGCCAGGACCATTCTGTGGAATGGCCCGGTCGGTGTCTTTGAATTTGACCAGTTCGGCAACGGCACCCGCGCCCTGGCGGAAGCCATCGCCGAGAGCGACGGATTTTCCCTGGCGGGCGGCGGTGATACCGTGGCGGCGATCGACAAGTATGGCGTGGCCGACAAGATCTCTTACATTTCCACCGGCGGCGGCGCCTTCCTGGAGTTCGTGGAAGGCAAGACCCTGCCTGCAGTAGCTGTATTGGAAGAACGGGGCGCCTGATTTGGTGCCTGCCGCCAGGGAGCGGTGAGGCTTTCCGGGACACGCCGTGGATCCGTCCATGGAGGCTCTTCAAAAACGTCCCTGTTTTTGAAGGTCCCGGAAAGCCTCCCCCCACCCTGGCTTCGAAACTACGCGACCGGCTTCGAAGAACATATATCTATCAAGGAGAAAACCCATGGCCCTGATTTCGATGCGGCAACTGCTGGATCATGCCGCCGAGCATGGTTACGGTGTGCCCGCCTTTAATGTGAACAACCTGGAACAGATGCGCGCCATTATGGAAGCGGCCGACAAGACCGATTCCCCGGTGATCGTCCAGGCTTCTGCTGGCGCCCGCAAGTACGCCGGTGCGCCCTTCCTGCGCCACCTGATCCTGGCGGCAGTGGAAGAGTTTCCCCATATCCCGGTGGTGATGCACCAGGACCACGGCACCAGCCCGGGCGTATGCCAGCGTTCCATTCAGCTGGGCTTCAGCTCGGTGATGATGGATGGCTCCCTGGGTGAGGACGGCAAGACGCCGACCGACTACGAATACAATGTGGACGTGACTCGCCGTACCGTCGACATGGCCCACGCCTGCGGCGTGTCCGTGGAGGGTGAGCTGGGTTGCCTGGGCTCCCTGGAAACCGGGCAGGCCGGTGAAGAGGACGGCATCGGCGCCGAGGGCACCCTGGATCACAGCCAGATGCTCACCGATCCGGAAGAAGCGGCAGACTTCGTGAAGAAGACCCACGTGGACGCCCTGGCCATCGCCATCGGCACCAGCCACGGCGCCTACAAGTTTACCCGTCCACCGACCGGTGACATCCTCGCCATCGAGCAGATCAAGGCGATCCACGCCCGTATCCCGGACACCCACCTGGTGATGCACGGTTCCAGCTCTGTGCCCCAGGACTGGCTGGACATCATCAACCAGTACGGCGGCGAGATTCCGGAAACCTACGGTGTACCGGTCGAGGAAATCGTCGAGGGCATCAGGCACGGCGTGCGCAAGGTCAATGTTGATACCGACCTGCGCCTGGCCAGCACCGGTGCTGTGCGTCGTTTCCTGGCGCAGAACCCGGCCGAGTTCGACCCGCGGAAGTTCCTCAAGGAAACCATGAAGGCCATGACCGAAATCTGCGTGGCCCGTTACGAAGCCTTCGGCACCGCCGGCAACGCCAGCAAGATCAAGCCCATCAATCTCGAGCAGATGTATCTCCGCTACGAGGCCGGCGAGCTGGACCCCAAGGTCAAGTAAGCCTGCCCGAAGATGGGTTGAAAAGCCTCTTCGTCACTCCTGTGGCGAGGGGGCTTTTTTGCTGCTGGACTCGACCCACTGGTCCAGTGTCCTGGTGACGTCTGCCACTGTAATCAGCTCCATCGCCCCCTCGAATTCGGCCTTGGCGCCCCAGCGGGCCTCGTCCAAGGTTTTGCCCGTAAACCTTTCCAGAGCTTGCGGGTAGCGATTGACGCACCATTGCAGCGAATTGTACGGACCTGATCGGTCGGGATTGCTGGCAGCATACAACCCCAGGACATCGGTACCCATGGCACTGGCAATATGGGCCGGCCCGGTGTCCGGCGCGACCAACAGGTCAGCCCCGGCGAGCAGGGCGGTCAGCTGCTTGAGGGTGTCCTTGCCACAGATGTTGTGGGCTGTTTCTGCCATGATCTGTTCAATGGTGGCGCAGGCCTCCGCCTCAAATGGCGCCGGGCTGCCTACCAGGATGACCTTCATGCCGTGTTCCCGAATGGCGTGGTCGGCCAGCTGGGCATACCGCTCGGCAGGCCAGTTGCGCAGGGTGTGACTGGCACAGGGGCTGATGACCAGATTGCGGCGATCGTCGGCCAGGTGGCTGCGGGCGAACTCATGATCCTCGTCGCTCAGCGGTATATTCCAACGGGGGGGAGCCGCTGACAGGCCGAGCGGCTCCAGATAGCTGGCAAGGCAGTCGCGCACATGTTGTTTGGGCGCCGGAGGAATGCGGCGATTGATGAACAGGCTGTGCAGGTCCTTGCTGCGGGCTCTGTCGTAACCGATTTTCAGCTTTGCGGGTATGACCGCTGCGGCCAGGTTGGCGCGAAAGGCCACCTGCATGTGCAGCAGAGCGTCGAAGTGTCGTCCTTGCAGTTTCTGACGCAGCTCCCGGTAGCCCTTCCAGCCGGCTTTCTTGTCAAAGATGATGAATTCCACGCCTGGCAGGTCTCCCACCAACTTTGCCTCGATCTTGCCAATCACCCAGGTGATCTTCACACCCGGGATCTGCTCCTGAAGGCTGAGGACAACCGGGATAACGTGGGTGACATCGCCGATAGCGGACAGGCGGAGTATGCAGATGGAGTTGGTCAAACGGGGCGCTCGCAACGGTTCGGTATTCAACAAGTAGAGCCTGCGGGGTGGCTCCTGCTAAACTGCGCCCCATTCTAGCCCAATCCGGGGTGCGACGTCTTTGGCGGCGCCCCTTTGGTGGGCCTACCGAAAGAGTTCATTGATGCTGGTTGTAAACCCCGCCTACAAGGCCATCACCGAAGCCTGGTTTGATCCCGCCCGTTGGGGTGACCGAGCACAACCGGTATCCGCCGGAGGGCGTGGTAGTGCCTGGTTTGTGGGGACGGATCAAGGTGACATGGTGCTTCGGCATTATCGGCGGGGGGGGCTGGTGGCACGGGTATCGGAGCGCAACTATGTGTACACGGGCTGGCGGAATACCCGCTCGTACCGGGAGTTTCAGCTCCTGAGAGAGCTTCATGACCAGGGGCTGCCGGTACCGGAGCCTGTGGCGGCTTGTGCGAACAGGCGTTGGATGTGGTATCACGCTGCCATCCTGATCCGTCGTATTCCCGGGGCAGTGCCGTTTCCCGAGGTGGGCAACCTGCACGACGAGGCCCTGTGGGCTAAGGTTGGAAAAACCATACGCCGGTTCCATAACGCGGGGCTGGATCATGTGGACCTGAATTGCGACAACATTTTACTAAAGGGTGGAGACGTGTATCTCATCGATCTGGATCGGTGCCGGCTCAGGGGTGAGAGCGGAGGCTCCCGGTGGGAGAAGGGCAACCTTGACCGTTTGTGGCGCTCAGTTGAAAAACGGATCCGTCCGGTTACAGAAAGACAAACACCAATCCTATGGGATTGCCTGTTGGCAGGCTACTATAGGCCGCTTGAATCGATTGGAGCCAGTTGATTTTCTGGTACTAGGTCTGTGATCTTTGGGAAGTAAATCTGTGTCTAAGCTGTCCTTCCGTTCGCTGCTGGAGTGGATAATTGCACTGTCAGTGCTTCTGTATCTTGGTTCGATGGTCCTGGTGCCTGACCTCTATAATGTGGTCCCTGCGCTTCTGCTGCTGATGTCTCTGGTGGGGTTTCGGTACCGTAAGGTCGTCGATGCAATGGAGTATAAGGACTGGAGGTTATTTTCTGTATTCGCGGGTTACTTCGCTTGTTTCGTGGTGCTCGTCCTTTTGCATGGTGATGATGCTTCAAGCCTCGACCGCCCCAGCAGGTTCCTTGCTGCAGCCATCATTCTGACCCTGCTTTTGCGGATAAGACTGGCGCCTGTCGCCATGTTTGCAGGGGCCGCTATCGGAGGTATTGGTGCGGGAGTTTTTGCGGGGTATCAGGCGTTGGTTGACGGGGCCAGCCGTGTCACCAGTTTTGACAATTCCATCTATTTTGGCAATGGGGCACTGGTTCTGGCTCTGGTGGCATTCTGTGGCGTTGTCTGTGGGGTTCACCAACGGAGCTGGAAGCCTGCCTGGACATTGTTGTACTCCGCCGGATTTGCCGGTGCGATGTTGGCGTTGTTGCTCTCAGGTACCCGTGGCGGCTGGCTCGCCGTTCCCGTTGCATCCATGGTCTTCGTATGGGCCTACCGCCGCTACATCCTGGGACACCCGGGTGTGCTTGCGGCTTCCCTGGGGGTGCTGGTGGTCTTTGGCGGGACGGCGCTGAGCCTGGATGCTGTTTCGCAAAGGGTTGATGTGGCGGTAGAGCAAGCCAGTGACTACTTTGAAGGAGGAGAGGTCAAGGGGTCGTCCGTAGGGCTCAGGCTGGAGATGTGGCATGCCGGTTGGTTGATGTACTCTGGGCATCCGGTACTTGGTGTTGGTGATGACAACTTCGACCGTGAGCTACAGGCGCTGGTGGATGAGGGGCAGGTCGATGAAAGCATTCTCACTTTCCGGCACCTTCACAATCAGTTCGTCGATCATGCCGCAAAGGGTGGTTCTGTTGCTCTGTTGGCCCTGCTGGTTGTATTCCTCGGACCGCTGGTACTGTTCTGGTGCTATATGTCTTCGGATAACCCCCTGATCAAGGCACATGCCGTTCTGGGTGTTACCTTTGTGCTCACCTTCATGGTGTTCTGTCTCACCCAGGGTATGTTCAGCCGGAATATCGGGGTCATGATGTATGTTATCGTTCCTCTGCTGGCGTGGACTGTTATTCGTCAGGCCGAGGCCGAAAGTCAGCAAGTTTACCGTGAGTCGGAGGCAAAAATGGTTGCCCGGACATGAGTTCATGGGAAGATATTTGAAAGAGTTTTCGGGCTTTCTCCCGTGGAGGTTAAGATGAATCATCCCATTTTTCTTGACTGCACCCTGCGGGATGGGGGCTATTACAACCAATGGGACTTCCCTGTTGACCTGATCAATAACTACCTGGAAGCCATGTCCGCCCTGCGGGTGGATTTCGTTGAGCTGGGAATGCGCTCCCTGAAGAACGAAGGTTTCAAGGGTGGTTGCGCCTATACGACCGACCGGTTTATCCGCACTTTACAGGTGCCGGATGACCTCAATTTGGGCGTTATGGTCAACGCCTCGGAGTTGATTGGTGGCGGTCCCGATGCGCTGGCATCGCGGCTTGAACGACTGTTTGCCTCCGCTTCTGAGTCCAGTGTGACCCTGGTGCGGGTCGCCTGCCATGTTCATGAATTCGAGGAAGCCCTTGAGGCTGCTCGCTGGCTGAAAGACAAGGGATATTCCGTTGGCTTTAACCTGATGCAGGTAGCGGACAGGGGCGATGACGAGATTCGGCGCCTTAGCGCAAAAGCAGCCGAGTATCCACTGGATGTTCTCTATTTTGCGGACTCCATGGGTAGCATGTTGCCGGAAGACGTCCGGCGCCTGGTTTCGGTATTCCGCGAGAACTGGCACGGGGCCATGGGCATTCATACCCATGACAACATGGGTAACGCGCTGGCCAACTCACTGGCAGCCTTTGATTCCGGAGTAACCTGGCTGGATTCCACTGTCACCGGCATGGGGCGCGGTCCGGGCAATACCCGGACAGAGTACTTGGCGCTGGCAATGGACGAAAGACGACCACGAAGTGCCAACATCACACCTTTGCTGACGCTTATCCGTGAGTATTTCGAGCCCCTCAAACAGCTGCATCAGTGGGGCAGTAATCCCTACTACTATCTTGCTGGCAAGCACGGCATTCATCCCACCTATATACAGGAAATGCTGAGCGATCAGCGCTACAGCGAGGAAGACATCCTGGCTGCCATTGATCACCTCAAGGTTGAAGGCGGCAAGCGCTTCAGTCTCTCCAACCTGGAGTCGGCCCGACACTTCTATCAGGGCGAGCTCACCGGAAGCTGGGCACCGGCATCCCGCCTGCGCGACCGCGAGGTATTGGTCCTGGGGTCAGGCCCGGGTAGCCGGCGTCATCGGGACATGCTCGAGGCCTACATTCAGCAACACCAGCCGTTTGTGATCGCGCTGAATGCCCAGAAAGGTGTGTCTGAAGAGCTGATTGACATCCGGGCCGCCTGTCACCCTGTTCGCCTGCTGGCAGACTGTGATGCGCACCTGTTGTTACCTCAGCCCCTGGTCACGCCATTCTCCATGCTGCCGGACGATGTCCGCCAGTCGTTAGCGACCAAGGAAACCCTGGATTTCGGGCTGACCGTGGCCAGGGAAGGGTTCCGCTTTCATGAAAAGTGTGCCCAGTTGCCGAATTCCCTGGTTGTCGCCTATGTGCTTGCTATCGCAACCAGTGGTGGTGCCAAGGAAGTGCTTCTGGCGGGATTTGACGGTTATTCTGCCGATGACCCACGCAATGGCGAAATGGAAGAGCTGCTGGCGGCGTACCTGGAGCATCCAGGGCATCTCCCGATACGAAGTATTACACCCACCCGCTACCATGTCCCGGTGACAAGCCTTTACGGGCTGGTTGACTGACGAGGTATCTGTTCGTGACCCAACAATCCCTGAAGCAAAAACTCAAGTCCGGCCCCTGCATGGGGTTGTTCAGCAAGACAACCGACAGCGCCATGGTGGAAGCGGCGGGTCTTGGTGGCATGGACTTTATTATTCTCGATATGGAGCACGGTCCCGCCACCCTGGAAACCATGCATCACCATGTCCGGGCGGCCAGGCTGGGTGGCGTGGCCCCGGTAATCCGGGCGCGGGGGATAGATGCCCACGCCATTGGCAGCGCACTGGACACCGGGGCAGAGGGCGTTCAGGTGCCGAACATCAATACCGCCGATCAGGCCCGGGAGGCGGTCGCTGCGGCCCGCTTCCATCCCTATGGGCAGCGTGGCGTTTGCCGGTTCGTGCGAGCGGCACGGTTTGGAACCCAGCCCAAGGACGATTATTTTGCCGAGGCCAACGAAGCGACGCTGATCCTGCAGGTTGAGGGTACGGAGGGTGTCCGCAATCTGGACGAGATCCTGGAGGTCGAGGGGTTCGATGTACTTTTTGTGGGCCCATACGATCTTTCCCAGTCCGTCGGTAAGCCCGGGCAGGTAGAGGCCCCTGAGGTGATTGAGTTAATAGACGAAATTGCGCGCAAGGCAGAGGCCCGGGGTATTCTGCTTGGCGCATTCAGTGACCAGTTGGCCCGCTCACGGGATCTGATCAAGGGCGGCTTTAACTACCTGGCCCACTCCGTGGACGTCAATGTGTTTGCAGAGGCCTGCCAAAGACTCAAGGGGCAGATAAATGGCTGACTTGTCGAATATTTCAGTTATCGTCCCGGTCAGGGAGGGCAGCAGCCGTGTTCGGGAGAAGATCTTTCTGCCGTTTGGAGAGGAAACCACACTCCTTGAGTGGAAAATCGAACAGCTAAAGCAGGTTCAGAGACCGGGCCGGATTTTCCTGAGCTCAAACTCCGAAAAGGTGGCAGAGGTTGCCCGGAAACGAGGCGTGGAATTTCTGCCCCGAAATGATTACCTGAGTGTCGGTCATCAGGCCTCCTTCAGTGAAGTCATTACCGGCGTGGTTAAGGATATCCCTACGGACCACTTCGCCTGGGTAACCGTGGTCGTGCCATTGATGAGCCCCGACGAATACCGCGAAGGATTCGAGCTCTACCTGCGTGATGTGGTTCAGAACGGAACCCATGACAGTCTGGTGTCGGTGAACCTGCTCAAGGAATATTTCTGGGACGACAACGGGCCATTGAACTATCGCGCTGACCGGAACCATACCATCAGTCAGGACTTGCCCAATATCTACCGGGTCACCAACGGCCTGTATATGAGAAGCAGGGAAGCAACCCTGGACGAGGGGTACTTCCTGGGGCCTAATCCGCTTATGCATAAGGTCAGCAAGATGGCCGGAGTGGATATCGATGAATACGAGGACTACCAGATCGCCCTTGCCATGAAGCAGTTTTACGATGAGAGCCAGTGATCTGGAGGGCGCGGTTCCATCAATGATGACAGGATTCAGGCCAGTATGATCGCCAGGCTTATTTATGGCAGAAAGCGTAGGGACCGCTGGTGGCGATATCATGTTCTCAGAGCGGCGTTCATTCAGGCTCAGGTCGGCGGCAGGGAAGAACAGTCCCTGTCCCGGGCCTTCCGGCGCTTGGGGCATGGTCGGATCCCCACCGAACTGGTGTCGTTCTGGTGTAATCTGGTGGGGCTTGGCGCTTCTCGCAAGTCATCGCTTCAGCCTGACGACCTATCGCTCTTGGAGAAAAGTGCTGGTGAGCTGTCTCCATCTCTGGCTTCTGGCATATGCTGGCTGGATTTGTTCCGCCTTTGTATCGGAATCGGTTTCTTTCAGTTGGCCAGGATCTTGCGGAGCAAGGGGCTTGACAGAATGCAGGCGGATGGGGATGCCGGAAATGCGACCCTGGAGCAGGTGACGGCCGCCTGCTATGCGGACATCGAGGCGGAAGACTATACCGGCGCCCGAACACGGCTGCGCAGGATGGAAGCCATGGGGCGTACCGGAAAGAGGCTCGCACATGCGGACTGGTTTATCACCCTGATGGCTGCGGAGAGCGACTGCGACAGTCGCGGTATAGAGCAACTCCTGTCGGATAATGACCGCGAATTCGGTGCCCTGATTCGTGGCCAGCGCGTTGCGCTGGTGGGTCCGGTGCCCAGCAAGATTGCCCAGGGTGCAGAGATCGACGAACATGATGTGGTCGTCAAGTTTGGCTATCGAGGCGGTGACAAGGGGCGGGATCCTGAGACCCAGGGAGCCCGCCTGGACGTCTCCTATTACAATAACTCCCAGGCGAAGTTGCTGGCGGAGTCGAACTACGACGAGGTGTTTGCCTCAATCCGGTGGGCTGTGTGCAATAACCGCAAGGGGCTTTCGCACTTCCCCGAGGACTACCCGGGTTTGCGTCTGGTGGCTTCTTTGCAATGGTTGCTGCCGGACACCCATCTGAATGCTGGCCCCAATGCGCTTCTGGATCTGCTCAGGTTCGAGCCTTCGGGAATCAAAGTCTTCAATACCGACATGATGCTGTCTTCCGGCAGGTTTGCAGGCTATTTCCCGGACGGGGCCAAATCTATTGACCACACCCGCTCGTTTATCAAAACCCACGATCCCATACTGCAATACCAGCTAATGCATCGGCTATGGGTGTGTGGCCACATTGAGGGCGATGAACGGTTTGAGGAAGTGATGGAAATGGGTCTTGTGGGTTACCTCAATGAACTCCAGAAAGCCTATGGCGCAAACACCCGGGCGTTGGTGTAAGGGGAGGGGAGTGAATCGAGTATTTTGGCAGCACTGTCCCCGGATCTTGCACTTCCTTCCCCCAGGCAGGTCCTGACCATGTCGTTTTCCATCAATGACGGATCCTGGTATCTGGTGTCGAATCTGGACGAAGCCACCAGCTACGAATTGTTCGATGCTGTTGTTCGTGGTCAGATCCGACGCGAGCAGGTGTTCCGGGACAACTGGCGAACCCTGAGTGCCCAGGTCAGGTTCCGGGATGATGCCCTGCAGCTGAAGGTTTCCAGGGCCCGCAACAACCGTCGGTGGGAGCGATTGCTGACGCGATTCAGGGGTAGTGATGCGGTGCGTTCCTTCCGACATCTCGAGCGTATGTCCTCCATGGGTTTTTCTGCACCGGAACCTGTATTGGCGGGAGAGCAGCGGCGCGCGGGATTCGTGACCGACTCATTCGTCTGCTATCACTATGTGGACGGACGCCCCGCCGGACCGGAGGATGTTCCTGCAGTGCTGGAGGCTTTGAGAAAGCTTCACCGGCAGGGATACCTTCGCACAGATGCGCAAATCGCCAACTTCCTGATAGCTGGTGATTCCGTCGTGTTTATTGACTTCCGGCTAAAGAAACCCTGGTTTCTGCCGGCACTGCAGAAGGCTCGGGAGCTGGACCGGTTTCTCCGGAGTTGCCCGGACGCGAGGGATGCACTGACCGAAAAGGAAGTGTCGTCCAGATGGTTGCGTGTGGCCAGGTGGCTGGAGGATCTAAGCTTTGGAATCCGGCGCCTGAAGAGGCGATTCAGAGAACCGCGTAAGACAAGGAATTCCTGATGACCCCGGATATTTTCAAGTGAGCGACTTATGAAAAAAGCCGTGCTGTTCTGCCCCTCGAAGGTGTGGGGCGGGATCGAAAAGAACGTGCTGCTCAGGGCCCGTTTTCTGGGAGAAAGCGGGGTCCGAGTCTACGTTATCCTCCTGCAGGGATTCTTTGCTGAACGTTTTGAGGAGTTGGATAATGTGTCAGTGATTGAAGTGAAATCCCGGGGTGGGGATTTCAACCTCGCCGTCGTTGCCAACTATGTGAGAATTCTCCGTCGTCTTCAACCTGATGTCGTATTTGCCGCGCTCAAGAAAGACTGGTGGCTGGTTTCACTGTCTTCGAAGCTGGCCGGAGTGAAACGTGTCATCCTGTATCTCGGGATCGCACGAAGGGTAAAAAGCCCGGTCAAATTTTTCGCTATCTTCCGCTTGATGAAGTCCATCCTGATGGTTAACAGCGGCTCCCTGAAACAGGAAATGCTCAAACACCCCCGTTTTTTCGATGAAAACAATGTAGTCCGGGTGTACAACGGTTTCAGTCAGTCGGAGACCGAAGTGCCGGGGCTGGATTTTCGGGCCATGTTTGACCTGCCGGACGATGCAGTGATTGTGGGATGTGCCGGGCGCTTCAGCCCCATGAAGGGGTTCGACCTTTTGCCGGACGTGCTCTCTCGTTTGCCGGCCAATGTGCATGTAATCCATGCCGGTGAGGGGGAGTTCGAACAGCAGATCAAGGCGGAGATACAGGCGCGGCCGGAGTCCGAACGGATTCATTTCCTCGGTTATCGGAAGGATATGGACCGGTTCTTCAACAGCATCGACCTGTTCCTGCTGTGTTCAAGGAACGAGGGTATGGCAAACGTGCTCAACGAGGCCATGAGCTACGGCAAGCCGGTCATCTCAACCCGTGTTCCCGGCAGTGAGGAACTGCTGGGCGACGGCAGGTACGGCATTCTTGTTGACATCGACGATGTCGATGCCATGGCAGAAGCGGTCCTTGCTGTAGTGAATCGGGAAAGGCAATTCGATCCGTCAGAGCTCAGGCAGTGGATTGAAGGGGAGTTCGGTATGCACAGGATGGTTGCCGAGACCAACCGGTTGTTCTTCGAAACACCACTCCCCTAGAGCCCCGGACTGGAAGCCTGTATCGCGTATCAGACAAAACGCCACGATCTGATGGATGCCTGAATGTATAAAAAAGGTTGTTGAATTGGCACTAAAATATAAACTCAGGGCATTCTGGATCGATACCTTCAACCGTCTGAAATATGGTGCAGAGGCGCCTCGTTACGCGGAACGTATCTGGGTCCGTCCCTCTGAATGCAAACGATACATAGAGGCCCGGGATCTGGCCGATCGCCTGGGCTCGAAGGTGCGGCAGATGTCCGGGCGGGTCGTCTCCGAGTGGCCCGGGGACCTGGAGCAACCTTTCGAAAACCATCCCAAGCTGACCTATTGCTGGGCCCACTGGAAGGAAGGCAAAGACTGGCAGGACGCCGGTGCGATTGACTTTCTGCTGGGGAAAATCGCCATCTCTCCGACGGGAATCACGGACCAGTGCAGTACTCCTGAGGATGTCTGGAACCGTTATCGCACCCTTGATCTGATTTGGGATGGGGTAAAGGCGCAGGGCCATTTCCCCTCCCGTCAGGAACTGGACCCCGGCAACTACCGGGAGGTGGGCGGTATTCTGATTCATATCGGGCCGGGCGGCGAGCCGGTTTTTTCTGGCGCCGGCTGTCACCGGTTCGCTATGGCCCTGTTGCTGGATGCTCCATTCCCCGCTCAGCTGGGCTGCGTCCACGTGTCTGCATTGGAGCACCTGCCAAGGTTTCGGTCACCTGATTAAATAAAGGGCGCAGGGCGCCATAAATCTGCTTTACAGGGGGAGTTGATGGTCGATCTGGCCAGTTACAGAACATGGGTATTCGACTGCGACGGTGTGCTGCTGAACTCCAACAAGGTCAAGACGGATGCCTTCTTCCGCGCGGCAGAGCCATACGGCCGTGACAAGGCCTATGCGCTGGTGGACTATCATATCCGCCACGGCGGTATTTCCCGCTACGTGAAGTTCCATCTTTTCCTTTCTGATATCGTTGGCCATGAAAAGATTGATGAGGGTGAGCTCGGGGAGCTGCTCGATCATTACGCCAGCCATGTTCGGCAGGGGTTGCTGGACTGCGATGTAGCCTCCGGATTGACCCGTTTGCGTGAACTTACCTCTTCGGCTGGTTGGCTGGTTGTCTCCGGCGGTGACCAGGCGGAGCTTCGATCCGTTTTTGGCGAGCGTGGGCTGGCGGATTTGTTCGATGGCGGCATCTACGGCAGCCCCGATACCAAGGATGAGATTCTCACGCGGACCCTGAACGAGGGTATCCTCCGCCGGCCGGGGGTGTTTGTGGGCGACAGTCAGTACGATATTGAAGCTGCAACCCGCGCCGGTCTGGACTTTATTTTCTTACGGCGTTGGAGTGAGTCGGGTTTTGACTTCGCGGACGCAACCGTAAAGCTTGAGGGTATCGATTCTATCGTTGCCCGGCTCCAGCAGTAACGACAACGAGGTTGATTTGGAAACCACTACGGAATCTGCCGATAGCCGATTGATCATCCTGGGCGCAGGCAAACCTTACCGCGGCGAGCAGCACAGTGTCTTGCGGGGGACCAATGGTCATCGTCGGGTACTGGACTGGCTGCTTCACGCCATGAGTGACGTCTCGCCGGAGGTGCATTTCGTCGGCGGTTATCAGCTGAATGAAGTGGCGGAGCAGTATCCCCATCTTCATTATGTGGTGAATCCGAACTGGGAAACAACTGGCGCTGCCGCGTCGTTACTCGAGGCCTCTTTGAATGTGCGGGCGCCTAATTATGTTTCGTTCGCAGATATCCTGTTTCGCCGCTCCTCCGTACAGGCACTTTCAGAAAGTTCCGCCGATATCGCACTGTTGGTGGATAGCCGTTGGAGGCATCGCGTCGAACGTGCCGATGAAGATCTCGCCCGATGTGAGAAGGCGAATTTCCATGGGGAAATGGTCACCAGGCTGGGGCGGGATATCCCGACGGAGCTGGCGGACGCCGAGTTTGTCGGGCTGGTGAAGCTGTCTCAGACAGTTGCGGATTACATTGAAAACCGGCGTCACGATATTCCTGAGATTATTCGCTCAGAGAGTCTGTCGGGGTTCATCGAGCATCTCAGGGTGCGCGGCTTCACGGTAGAAGCCGTGGATGTGGCTGGTGACTGGGCCGAACTGAATGATCCCAGTGACCTGACACGCTTCATCCTGGGCACCAAGGCCCAGACTCTGCACCGGTTGCAGGGCATGGTGACCCATAGCCGGATCGAAGACCAGGTCAGTTTTACCGTTGCCGCCTGGTCCGATGAACCGTCGTCGATTTTGTCTGACATTGACCGGCGCCTGAGTCGTTCGAGTCGTCTGGTAGTGCGCAGTAGTGCCTTGTCGGAGGACGGTTTCGGAGTATCCAACGCGGGAGCCTACACCAGTCTTCTGAACGTGGAGCGTGCTTCCAGAGAAACACTGATGGGGGCTATTGATGAAGTTATCGCGTCCTATCCGGATGGCCATCCAGAAAATCAGGTCCTGGTGCAGCCAATGCTGCAGAATGTTGTCGCCAGCGGTGTTGCCTTTACCCGCGTGCTGGCGACCGGCGCACCCTACTATGTCGTCAACTACGACGATACGACCCGGAGTACTGAATCCATCACCAGTGGCTCGAGCCGCGAGCACAAAACCCTGTATTTGCACCGGGATGCCGCTGCTGACCACTATTGCATCCCCGACAATCTTAAAGGGCTGATACCGGCACTGAAGGAGGTGGAGTCCCTGCTGGATTTCGACTCGCTGGATATCGAGTTTGCGATATCCGAGGGCGCGGTTCTTCACATACTGCAGGTGCGCCCTATTGCCGTGCAGCATGAACTGGACAGTGCTGATGCGGCAAAAGAAGCGCTTGATCAGGCGTCAGCAAGGTTCGGGCAGTTGCAGTCGCCCGGGCCTTTTGTGGTTGGCAGCAAGGCATTGTTCGGGGTCATGCCGGACTGGAACCCGGCTGAGATTATTGGCACCCGCCCCGGCCGGCTTGCTGCAAGCCTCTACCGGTACCTGATTCTGGATGATGTATGGGCGCGTCAGCGGGCCGAATACGGATACCGGGATGTGCGCCCGCAACCGTTGCTGACCCAGTTTGCGGGCCACCCCTATATCGATATCCGGGCCAGTTTCAATTCGTTCATTCCAGCCACTCTTGATGACGATCTCGCTGGGCGATTGGTGGACTTTTATCTGTCCTGGCTACAACGACACCCGCATCTTCACGATAAAGTCGAGTTCGAAGTGGTGCCTACGTGTTTCAGCCTGGACTTTGATCAGTGGCGTGATCGCCTGGAGAACGGAGGAGGTTTCACGGCCAGCGAAGTGACTCAGCTGTCGGATGGACTCCGATCCATCACCGCCGGTGCTTTTCAGCGAACGCCATCGGATCTGCAGGCGCTGACCAAACTGCGGCAGCGCTTCGGAGTGATCCGCGAACAACGGATGGCACCGCTGGATAAGGCGATGGTTTTGCTGGAGGAATGTCGGCGCTATGGAACCTGTACATTCTCTCATCTGGCTCGCAGCGCCTTTGTCGCCGTTACTCTGCTGCGCTCGGCCGTTTCCCGGGGTGTGTTGTCCCAGCAGGCAGTTGATGCATTCCTGCAGACAATCCGGACTGTATCCCACCGTTTCACGGACGATGCCCTGCTGGTTCGTCAGGGTGAAAAATCGTTCCCGTCATTCGTGGAAGAGTACGGGCACTTGCGACCGGGCACTTATGATATTACGTCTCCCAGCTATGCCGAGGAGCCGGAGCGATACCTTCGTCCCGTTGTCGACAGCGCCCATCAGCCTGAGGAGTCTTCCGGAATTGAGCAATGGTTGGCGGATCGGGGGGCGTTTCAGGCCGCGCTGGCGGATGCCGGTCTGCCGGATCAGCCGGAGCCGGTTGAGGCCTTTCTGCGAGGTGCCATTGAGGGACGTGAGCTGGCAAAGTTCGAGTTCACCCGCCACCTCTCCCTGGCACTGGATTGCCTGGCGGAAGTGGGGATGGCCCATGGTATTGATCGGGACCAGATGGCCCGGATTCCGCTGGAAGGTCTGGAGGCGCTTCGGGCCGGAAACCTGGGCGTATCGGATGTGGGGCAGTGGCTGCGGCAACAGGCTGAAGAAGGCCACGAAGCGGAACGGGTTGCATCGCTGGTGGAGCTGCCCCCGCTGCTGGTCTGCCCGGACGACTTCCAGGGCTTCCTGTATGCCGATAGTCACGCCAACTACATCGGCAATGCCCGCGTTCAGGCTGATTGTGTAGACCTCGGTCAGGCAGGGTCGTTAGAGGGCGAGCAATCTCTGGCTGGACGTATTGTACTGATTCCCCAGGCAGATCCGGGATATGACTGGCTGTTCGGTCACGGTATCGCCGGGTTGGTCACAATGTACGGTGGCGCCAACTCGCACATGGCCATCCGTGCTGCAGAATTTGGCTTGCCGGCGGCTATCGGGGTTGGTGAAGCGACGTATGCGCGTCTCTCGGGGGCGTCGGTACTGGAGCTGGATCCTGCCAACAAGCGACTGGAGATTATTCGCTGATGCGACTTGCAATCACCCAACGGGTTGAAGTGGTAGCTTCTCACGGTGAACGACGGGATTGCCTTGATCAGCAATGGGCGACATTTCTGGAGAGTCTCGGTTTCTCGATGCTGCCAGTGCCCAATAACCTTGATTCCCCGGTTGACTGGCTGGAAGCGCTCGAGGTGGACGGACTGCTGCTGACCGGAGGCAATGATATTGCCGGGTTACCGGGGGCCAGCAACGTGGCACCGGAAAGGGATCAGACAGAAACGGCGTTGCTGACCGCGGCGAGCGAGAGGCAGATGCCTGTCCTTGGCGTCTGCCGTGGGATGCAGATGATGAACCACTGGCTGGGTGGCGCGCTGGAACCAGTCACCGGCCATACCGCCGTGCGACACCAGCTCAATGGACGTCCGACCGAACCGGGACTCGAGGCCTTCCGCGACGTGAACAGCTTTCATGACTGGGGCATCCCGTCTGCCGGACTGGCGGAATCGCTGGTGGCCCAGTTACACAGCGACGACGGCTATGTGGAAGCATTTATACACAAGTCACTGCCCTGGGCCGGGATCATGTGGCACCCGGAGCGGGAAGCACCGTTCTGCGAGCCGGACCGGACAATTGTTCACCGAGTATTCAGAGAGAGATTATGCAAACACTGATTCTGGCAGCAGGGCAGGGTACCCGGCTTCGCCCGTATACCAATGACCGCCCGAAGTGCATGGTTGCACTGGCAGGTAGGCCATTGCTCCACCACCAGCTGGCCACCATGGCTCGTTGCGGCGTGGAAGAGAACATCACGGTTATCGGTGGTTACCGCGCAGCTGACCTGGACCCACAGCACGGTGCTCTGGCGATAAATCCGCGGTTCGACCAGACCAATATGGTGCTGACCCTGTTCGCTGCCCGAGACAAAATGGTGGATGGCGAAGACCTGTTGATCAGTTATGGCGATATTGTCTACGAGGCGCGGGTGCTGCAGGCTGTGGTCGACTGTGATGCCCCGGTCTGCCTGGCCGCCGATCGTGAATGGAAGCGGCTCTGGCAGCTGCGTATGGATGAGCCACTGGACGATGCGGAAACCTTCCGTATGGACGGTCAGGGCTACGTCACGGAACTGGGGCGCAAGCCCAGCAGTTATGATGATGTCGAGGCGCAGTATATGGGGCTGATCAAGATCCGGGGCGACCAGGTTTCGCGGTTCAAGGCGTTTTTTGACGGCCTGGACCGGTCTGCCACCTATGACGGCAAGGATTTTGACAACATGTATATGACCAGCCTGATCCAGGGCATGATCGACGCCGGCTGGCCGGTAAAGGCTTGCCTGGTGGATAACGGCTGGCTGGAAGTGGACACGGCGGACGAACTGGAAGCCTATGAAGCCATGGCGGCCTCGGGCGACCTGGATGCCTACTGCCGGCTGGAAACATCCTGAGCCAGCTATTCTGGCAGGTTAGCCCGTAGCTGCCGCAGGCGGTCCACCAAGGGGCGGTAGCCTTTGAGGGTCTGCTGGATGGCCTCCGTCTGGCCGATGCCGATATTCCGGGCGGACTCCTGGGGCTTGAAGGGGGCCCCTGCCATCTGTTCCGGCTCCATGCCCAGGAACCGGCATAGCCGGTCGGCCTGGCTGTCGTGATCTTCCACGAAAGCCTCGAAGCTGACGTTCAGAAGGCGTCCTTGTGGCAGTATCCGGTGTAGCTCCAGCAGGGCTTCTAACTTGTTGGCAATGCCGTTGAGGACATAGGCCACGTCATCGGTTTCGGTGTCGTCAAAGGCCGGGTCGGATTTGCGCTTGCCGATCTTGCCTTGTCGAACCACCTCCGCAAACTGGTCTTCCGGGTCCCGGTGGACCACAATCAGCCGGTAAGGCTCGAAAACACCTGGCCAGGTGTGCTCATGCTTGCCTATCCAGATGGGCTGGTTCCAGACAACGGCTTTTCGGTTTCCGGTGATATGCTGACCCACGGCCTGTAGCCATTCATTCCAGGCTGTCACGTCACTTGGCTGACCTGAGCGTGCCAGTTGTTGGCGGTACTGTTCCAGGTATTTCAGCTTCAGTTGTTGATGGAATACCTGGTCCTTCAGGGACAGGCTGGCGGGATCGGGGGTGCCACGCTGTTTCCACCAGGCCGCCGGCAACTTGCCGAGGGCCGTCTCCAGCCAGGTCCGGCGGGCCAGTTTCACGGCCTGGGCTGCGGTGTCTGATTCCAGCATGGTGCCAAGCCGGCCCTGACGCTTGAAATCGGTAAACTCGCCCTTGGGCACCCGACACTCGGGGTGCCCCTTCAGGTAGTCCACCACGGCACCGGAGCCGGACCAGTAGATGCCTGCAACCAGGACGTTCAGGGGAGTGGGCGCGTGTTGGTTCATGGGGTTTCAACTTCAGGTTCTGACAGGAATGCTGCGGTCACTACATCACTGCGGAATGGCGCCAGCCATTCCTCCTGCACCGTGATCGGTAGCCGCGCTACCGTGGATTCCAGACCAGCTGCCAGTCCATCCACGCTAGCAGGCGTCAGGAACTGCTCCAGTTCGCCACGGAATACAAACCGGACGCCGCCCCGGCTGTCGGTGGACAGGATCGGCGTGCCACAGGCCAGCGCCTCGGTCAGCACAATCCCCAGTCCCTCATACTCAGACGCCAGCACAAACAGGTCGGCCCGCTGCATCCAGGGATAGGGGTTGCGCCGCTTGCCGGCGAACATCACCCGCTCGGCAATACCCAGCTCTTTGGTTTTTCTTTCAAGTTCCTGGCGTAAGGGTCCTTCGCCGACAATCACCAGCTGGTGCGATATGTCGGCCTTTGCGAAGGCCTCCAGCAGCAGGGCGTGCCCCTTCTGGGGCACCAGCCGGGCGACGTTGACGATATAGGGCGATGCCGGGATATCCGGATCATTCTCTTGTGCCATAGCCTGGATCTGCTCCATGGGGCAGGGGTTGGTGATAACCCGCAGGCTCCTGGGTGTGATGTTTCCGAGCGCAAACGCCTCTTCGGCGGATTCCTGAACGCCGGACGAAACACAGGCCAGGTGGCGACCTTCAAATACCAGTTTCCACTCCCGGCGCTTCTGCCACAGGGGGCGGTCGTAATGGATGACATTTTCCAAAACATAGATGCAGCGGTCATCCCGGAACGACCAGAAATACTTGAAGGTACCCAGGCCCCGAAAGATGATGCGGTCGAAGCGACCATGCTGACGCTCGAGCTTGCGGATGTGACGCTTGAGTAACCAGCCCTGCAGCCAGCCCACCCAGATGAAGTGGGACCGGGGCAGGATTACGCCCAGAACAAGCCGCGACAGCAGGAACACGGGAATGCCCACTACCGACTTCATCAACTGCTGGAGCTGGTCCCAGTGATGCAGGGTAACCCGGCTGTCCGCCGGTTGCAGGTCGTTAGGCTGGTTCCGGCAACTGAGCAGGTGGCTGTCGTGGCCCTGTTCGGCGAAGGCATCCGCCAGATTAACAGCTACTCGCTCCATGCCGCCCATCTTCAGGCTATGGATGACGACGAGGGTTCTCATGGGCTGATTGGCAGAGCGGTTTTCAGGCATCGGAACGGGACTTCTCGATGCCGTTCTCCGCCCGGAAGGTACGGTTCGCCTTCACGGCCTTGCGGATAGCCCGGTTCTTCTCCCAGATTTCCGGCTTCGAGTAACCCCGGGCGTGATCCAGGTGCAGGCAAACGGTGCTGTAGCGGATCTGTTTGGACTTGAGGCCGTAGTTCCACAGGCGTTCGCCCAGTTCCCGGTCCAGGCCGCCGTACTGCATGTCCTCGTTGAAGCCGTTGACGGCGATCAGGTCGCGGGTCCAGGTGGAGCTGTTCATGCCATTCCAGCTGGCTGCAGCCGGGGTCACGGCGTTGAGCAGTTTGCGAAAGTTGTTTGACGGCGACAGTTTCCAGAGCTTGTGATTCTTTGGCTGGCCGTGTTCCACCAGCCACTGCGGGTCGAAGATGACGCCGCTGCGGATGTCGTCGTCGGAGATGCTTTCCGACACTGCCATGGTGAGCTTGATATAGCCGCCGGACAGGAAGTGTCTGGGCTCCGCCAGGCGACGGTGGGTGGCGATAAAATCCGGCTCCGGGATGCAGTCGCCATCGGTAAAGATCAGGTAATCGCAGTCTGTCTCGCGGATGGCCTTGTTGAGGATCTGGCACTTACGGAAGCCTTCATCTTCATGCCATACGTGGTCGATGGTGAGGATGCCCCGTTCACGAAAGCGGTCGATCAGTTGACGCGTTTCGTCGGTGGATCCGTCGTCGGCCACGATCACCCGGAAGTCATTGTCCGACTGGTTCTCATACCCGGTCAGGACCTTGCCAAGCCAGACCGGAGAGTTGTAGGTGGTGATGACCACGCCAATCGCATTGGGTGCTTTGTCGTTTACGGGCATAAATCGTGAACAGGCTCAGAAATGTGAAACAGATCCAGATTATACATGGTCGGGCCCCGGGCTGCCTGTCAGGGATATTGCTGGGACACTATTTGCACCGTTTGGCGGGGTTATAAGGGTTGATCTCCCCGGGTGTGCGGTGACGAAAGCGCTTGTATTCCCACTGATATTGCTCGGGGATCTCCCGCACGCACTGTTCCACCGACTTGTTGAGAGCGGTCACGGCCGTGACCGGGTTCTTGTCGTCGATGTCCGGTTCGGTGGGGCGGATGACAATGCGGAAGCCCTCGCCATCCTTGAGCCGTTCGGCAAACGCGATAACTGATGCGGCGCCCGATTTGGCAATCAGTTTGGGGGCCAGGGTCATGGTACGAACGTTGATGCCGAAGAAAGGACCGTAGGCGTAGCCGCTATTCTTGTCGGGGCTCTGGTCCGGCAGGATACCGGCAATGCCGCCGCCCTTGAGGATACCGACCATTCGGGCGAGGCCCCGGCGGTCGCCCCTGACCAGGGTGGAGCCGGCCCGCTCGCGAACACGGATCATATATTCCTCGAACTCCGGCAGGTGAGGTGGGCTATAAAGGGCGGCCATCTGGTAACGGGAGGAAAAATAGACACCGACCAGCTCCCAGTTTCCAAGGTGCGGGGCCAGCAGGACGACGCCCCTGCCTGATGCCAGGGCCTCATCGATCAGATCCAGGCCTTCAACCTCCCGGATCAGGCCCAGGCATTTTTCCACCGGCCACTCCCACATCAGAGGAATTTCGGTAAAGGTCTGGCCGGTGTGCCGCAGGCTGGAGCGGATCAGACGTTGGCGCTGCTCCTCTGGCATTTCGGGGAAGCACAGGTTGATGTTGGCCATGGTTACCGCTTTTGAGCGGGAAGGAAACCACCAGCTCAGGGTACCAATAACCCGGCCGATGCGCTGGGCCATGCGGAGGGACAGTTTGCCGGCGATCCGTAGCGCGAGCACGGCGAGCGAGGTCCTGGTGAGCGCCATAGAAACGGGGTTTCCTGTTGCAAGAGCGGGCTGAAGGGAAGCTATCACCAAAGGTGCGGGTGGGCAAGTGGGGCCGGTTGCCGACCCCTGTCCAATTCAGTCGCGGCGTTTACTCCGGCGCCGGCGCTTGCCCTGCTTGCCGTAAAGATCCGGATCATCCGGGTTGGGGCGGGTCTTGAAGCGTCGGTGCATCCACAGGTACTGGTCGGGATGCCGGCGGATTTCCTGTTCGATGGTCTTGTTCACACGGGTGGCATCGGCCAACTCGTCGCCACTGGGGAAGCCTTCCAGTGCAGGGTGGAAGTAGATGTCATAGCCCGGACGGTCCTCCCGGCGGAAGTGGCTGAACGGCATCACCGCACAACCACTGCGTTCGGCAATGCGGGAAGTGGCGGTAATGGTGCCAGTGGGAATGCCGAAGAAGGGCGCGAACACGATACCCTTGCGTCCATAGTCCTGGTCGGTGGCGTACCAGACGGCGCGGTTCATCTTGAGCCGCTTGAGCAGGCCGCGCAGATCCTTGGCGTCGAGCACGGCGCCGTACCGACTTTCCCTGGACCGGGTCATGACGGCATTCATCAGCGGGTTATTGTGGTCCCGTTGCATGACGTCGGCTTCCATTACCTCCGTGGCCAGGCTGCCGCCCATTTCCAGGGTGCTGTAGTGGCCGCCCACCAGCAGTACACCCTTGCCACCCTCCAGGGCCCTGTCGAGGTGGTCCAGGCCGTGCACGGTGGTGATGTCCGAGAGATCGGCCATATCCCGGAACCAGCCAAGGCCTATCTCCATCATGCCGATACCGTTGGCCCGGAATGACTTGCGCACCAGCGCCTGCTGTTCTTCCGGTGACAGCTCCGGGAAGCACAGGCCGATATTGACCTCGGTAATGTGGCGCCGTCGCGGCACCAGTCGCCAGGCCAACTCGCCGGCCAGCTTGCCGATACCCCATTGCCAGCGAAGGGGCAGGTGGGCAATCAGCCACATGATGCCGAGGCCCAGCCAGGTGGGCCACCAGCGGGGATGCAGGTAGTGGGTGTAGTTCAGGTCCCGTGTCTTGTTGCGATGCTCGCGCTTCACTTTGCCGATGTTTCCGTCAGGTCGTTGAAAGGAATCAGGTAAGAAAGTTTACAGGGCTTGTCCGGCACTGTCAGTGTCGCGTGCGATCAGGGGTACTCTCCCGGTGGCACTATCGACGCTATTCGCTAGAATGGCCGTGCCACCTGATGACGGAGCCTCCATGCTGCATTTTATCTACTCGCTATGTTACCGGCTGGCGTTGCCGTTCGCGCTGTTGTACCTCTGGTGGCAGACGCGTCGCAACGGTGGCGACAGCCAGGGCTGGCAGCAACGCCTGGGGTTGGCGGCACCCACATCGGAGCCGGTCATCTGGGTGCACGCGGTGTCGGTGGGCGAGACCATCGCCGCTGCACCGCTGGTGAAAGCCCTGCTGGGGCGGCGCCCGGACGTGCCGGTGCTGATGACCGCCATGACTGCCACAGGAGCAGCGCAGGCCCGGAGCCTGTTTGGTGATCGGGTGCTCTACGCTTATTCGCCCTTTGACACGCCCGGCTCGGTACGCCGGTTCCTGCGCCGGGTCAGGCCTCGTGCTCTGGTTATCATGGAAACCGAGCTCTGGCCCAACATGATTGTCGAGACCAGTCGCGGGCATTGCCCCATCTTCCTTGTCAATGCCCGACTGTCGGAGCGCTCCGCCCGGGGATACCAACGCATTGGTGGCTGGACGCGCTCTTTGCTGGGCCGGATGGACTGGATCGCGGCCCAGGCCGGGGATGACGCCGCGAGGTTCCGGGAACTCGGAGTTGGTGGCGATTCCGTCTCAGTGACTGGGAGCATCAAGTTCGATGTGGAAATCACTGACGAGGTGCGTGATCGCGCTTCGGCTTTGCGCGATAGCTTCGGGCAGCGGCCGGTATGGATCGCGGCCAGTACCCATGACGGCGAGGACGAAAAGCTTCTGGCTGCCCATGCCAGGGTATTGGAGCAGCTGCCAGAGGCCTTGCTGATTCTGGTGCCGCGGCATCCGGACCGGTTCGATACCGTCGCGGCATTGACGGGCAGCCGGGGGCTTTCCTGTGTGCGTCGTTCCGCTGGTCAGCCGGTAGGACCTGCGCAGGTGTACCTTGGTGACACCATGGGGGAGTTGCTGGTGATGTACGGTGCGGCGGACATGGCGTTTGTAGGTGGCTCGCTGATCGAACGGGGCGGCCACAATCCCCTGGAGCCGGCGGCGTGGGGCATCCCGGTAGTAACAGGTTCCCATGTGTTCAATTTCGAGACGGTATTCAGGCAACTGGACAAGGGAGAGGGTCTGGTGCGGGTAGAGGATGAACGCGATCTGGCGGAGCAGGTGGCCCGGTTGTTGAGCAATCCGGAGCAGGCTGAGGAGACTGGCCGGTCAGCACTGGCGGTTGTCGAGGCCAATCGCGGTGCTCTGGACCGCGTGGTCAATGGCATTCTCAGCCGACTGGGGCCGACTGAGGATGCCTGACCTCTTACCGGGTAGGGTCGTCCAGGGTCTCATCTTCCGTAGCCAGAGCCTCGATGCCCGGGGCGTTCGCACTGAGCCACTTGTTCAGTTCGACGATGTCCTGAGGACTCAGGATGCCAGCTGACTGTTTCAGACGCAGGGAGTTGACCACGTAGTCATATCGGGCATTGGCGTAGTCCCTGAGCGCCACGTAATAGGCCCGCTGTGCGTCCAGCACCTCAACAATGTTGCGGGTGCCCACGTCATAGCCTGCCAGTGTGGCATCCAGGGCGCTACGGCGGGACACGATGGTCTGCTCGAGCGCGGATGCGGTTTCAATGTTGGTGTTCACGGTCCGGAACACGCTGCGGGTGTTCACCCGCACATCCCGGCGGGTGGTGGACAGGTTGTGGTCTTGCACATCCACCACGGATCGTTGCTGCCGGACACCCGCCTGGATGCCGCCGCCCGCGTAAAGCGGAACATTGATGCTGACACCGATGACGCCCTCGGTGGTGGTGCCATCCTGCTGGCCACCACTGAGACCGGTGGGGGTGCTTACCTCAACGTTGTCGAGTCGTTGCCGGCCCAGGGATGCGGTCAGTTCCACCGTGGGATAGTGGCCAGCCTTGGCTTCCTTCAGATTGGCCTTGCTGGCCTGCAGTTCGCGGATGGCGGTTTCAATCTGCCAGTTCTGCTCCACGGCTGTGGCTTCCCATTCCTGGGGGTCCATCGGCTGGGGTCGCATCAGGGGGAAATCCTGTTCCAGGTTCTCCAGTTCACCGGGATACTCCCCGGTCATGCGGGCAAGCCTTTCACGCGCAATGTCCAGGTCGCTCTCGGCCGCAATGCGGCGGCTGCTGCTGTCGTCGAAGCTGGCCCGGGCTTCATAGACTTCGGTGATGGCAATCAATCCCACGTCGAAACGTTCCTGCGCCTGTCCGTATTGTCGCTCGATCGCATTTTCGGTGGCCCTGGCTGTGGTCAGGTTATCCGCCGCTCGCAGGACGTTAAAGTAGGCTTCTGCCACATCCAGAATCAGTTGCTGCTGGGCCAGATTGTACTCCGCCCTTGCGGCTTCGGTCTGAAGTTTGGAGGCATCGTAGGCAAACCAGGCATCAGCCTGGAACAGAGGCTGTGAAAGCTGCACGCCGTAACCGAAGCTCTGGTACGAGTTGCCCTGGCTGGGGCCGTCAACATCGTAGTGGTTGGCGTTTCCATAGGCGCCTATCTGTGGCAACAGTGCGCTTCGGGTGACATCCGCGCTGGCTTCCTGGGCTTCCAGAGAGGCCCTGGCCGCGGCGATCCCGGAATCGTAGGAAATAGCCTGTTCGTAGCTTTCCACCAGGTCCATACCCAGCGCGGCCTGCGCCGATAAAAGACTGATCAGGCCGCATAGCAGTTGCTTTTTCATGTGTTCTCCCAAAGTGGCACCCAATCTGACCTGACAGGGCCGGCGATTCAGTTGGTTCGTGGCAGCGTCAGTTACCAAGCTTATTAATTAGAGCGGTAGCTCATTATGGACAATAAACCGGCGGATCTCTAGACTTGGATCGTGCACGGTTTACAGGTGCACTATTAAAGGACTTTCAGGTTGCCTGATGGTTTCAGGCTGGTAACCTGAAAGGCGAAGATTGCCAGAATCGCGTCTTGACGGGGTGCTGGTTCAGCAAATAATGCTGACCGGCTGAGATTGCAGTGCAGAACCCGCTTACCTGATCCGGTTAACACCGGCGTAGGGATCCAGGACAGCTCTGATCAGCCAGTAGTCTGAACCCGTTTCCTGCACCGGTTCATCCAGGCTGTAGAGCAGCACCATCGTCATACGCGGCCCGTTTCACAGGATGAACCAAAAGGGTCCGTACCATGTCCAGTATTCCAACCTTCCTCAGCGAATCCGCCCGTGTTGACGGGGCTGCCATTCAGCCATTGCCCGCGTCCCGGAAAATTTACGTTCAGGGCTCCCGTCCGGACCTGAAGGTCCCCATGCGGGAAGTGACACTCACCGATACCCCGACCGAGATGGGGGGCGAGAAGAATCCGCCGGTGGTTCTCTATGATACGTCCGGCCCCTACACGGATCCGCAGGCCACCATCGATCTGCGCAGGGGCCTGGAGCCGGTCCGTGCCGCCTGGATCGCCGAGCGTGGCGATACCGAGCAGCTGGCGGATTATTCCTCGGCGTTCACCCGCCGTCGCATGAAGGACCCGCAACTGGATCCCCTGAGGTTCCTGGATGAACGCAAACCGCTACGGGCCAGGCCGGGGGCCAATGTCTCCCAGATGCACTATGCCAGGCAGGGAATTGTGACCCCGGAAATGGAATACATCGCCATCCGCGAGAACATGAAGCTGCAGGACGCCCGGGCCGATGGTCTGGCTGACCAGCAGCACCCGGGCCAGTCTTTCGGGGCAAAGCTACCGAAGGAGATCACGCCGGAATTCGTTCGCGACGAAGTGGCCAAGGGCAGGGCAATTATTCCTGCCAACATCAATCACCCGGAAACCGAGCCGATGATCATTGGCCGCAACTTCCTGGTGAAAATCAACGGCAATATCGGCAACTCCGCCGTCAGCTCGTCCATCGAGGAAGAGGTGGAAAAACTGACCTGGGGCATCCGCTGGGGTTCCGACACAGTGATGGACCTGTCCACTGGCAAGAATATCCATGAAACCCGGGAGTGGATCATCCGCAACTCACCGGTCCCCATCGGTACGGTGCCCATCTACCAGGCCCTGGAAAAGGTCGGCGGCGTTGCCGAGGACCTGACCTGGGAAATTTTCCGGGACACCCTGATCGAGCAGGCGGAGCAGGGCGTGGATTACTTCACCATCCATGCCGGCGTGCGGCTGCACCACGTGCCTCTGACGGCCAGCCGGGTAACGGGGATTGTCTCGCGGGGCGGTTCGATCATGGCCAAGTGGTGTCTGGCCCATCACCAGGAGAGTTTCCTGTACGAACACTTTGAGGATATCTGCGAGATCATGAAGGCCTATGATGTGGCCTTCAGTCTAGGCGATGGTCTGCGCCCCGGTTCCATTGCCGATGCCAATGATGCCGCGCAGTTCGGCGAGCTGGAGACCTTGGGTGAGCTCACGAAGGTTGCCTGGAAGCACGATGTGCAGTGCATGATCGAAGGGCCGGGACATGTGCCCATGCACCTGATCAAGGAGAACATGGACAAGCAGCTGGAGTGTTGTGACGAGGCACCGTTCTACACCCTGGGCCCGCTGACCACGGATATTGCGCCGGGCTACGATCACATTACCTCTGGCATTGGCGCAGCGATGATTGGCTGGTTTGGTTGCGCCATGCTTTGTTATGTGACGCCCAAGGAGCATCTGGGGCTGCCCAACAAGGATGATGTGAAGACCGGCATCATCACCTACAAGATCGCGGCCCATGCGGCGGATCTGGCAAAAGGTCACCCCGGGGCGCAGATCCGGGACAATGCGTTGTCGAAGGCGCGGTTCGAGTTTCGGTGGGAGGATCAGTTCAATCTCGGCCTGGATCCGGATACGGCCCGGGCTTTCCATGATGAGACGTTGCCCAAGGATTCGGCGAAGGTTGCCCACTTCTGTTCCATGTGCGGCCCCAAGTTCTGCTCCATGCAGATATCTCAGGAAGTTCGTGACTATGCTAAGGAGCATGGTCTTGACGATGTGGAAGCGGTGGATGCCGGCATGAAGGAGAAAGCCGAGGAGTTTGTTGCTTCCGGGGCCAAGATTTACGACCGGGTCTGACTCTTTACTTGGACTGCCGGGTTCGGTGGCGGGGGCCGCAGGGCGATGAAATTTTCCCGGACACGCCGTGAATCCATCCATGGAGGCTCTTCGAAAACGTCCCTGTTTTCGAAGGTCCGGGAAAATTCCCTCACCCTGCAGCCCCTCGGACTATGCAGTTGCCCGCTGTCTGAATATCTCGGAGTCTAGGGAAGCGCAGGTTGAGAACAATTTTCGGGACCGTCGGCAGCCAGGGATGTCTGCCGTCGAACTCTATGACCGCCATGGACGGCGGGAATGCCGATTTTGCAGGAGCAAAACATCGGCCAGGCACGTACTTGCGGGGCGTGTCCCGAAAATAGTTATCGACCTGTGATTCCTGCACCGTAGCCTCAGGCTTGGATGAACTAATCAATGCCTGACATAGCAACTTGCAAACCCCCACGCCATCCGGCTATCGTTCTTCATCACGCCCAATTACTCATCAAGCCCGGAATCACCATGACCGAGAAGACGCCAGAACCATTCCAGTTCAAGGCCAGCGATGTGGATATCCGCAGCCGGGAAACGGTTTTCCAGGGCTTTTTCCGCATGGACAAGATCCGGCTGACCCATCCCCGTTTCGACGGCACCACCATGCCCGAATTTACCCGTGAACTCTTTGTTCGCGGCGATGCCACCTGCGTACTGCCCTACGATCCGGAGCGGGACGAGGTCGTGCTTCTGGAGCAGTTCCGGATGGGGGCCATCGGCCGGGACCAGTCGCCCTGGCTGCTGGAGCTGGTGGCCGGCATGAACGAAGATGGCGAAAGCCCGGAAGAGGTAGCCCACCGCGAAGCAGAGGAAGAGGCCGGGCTGACCTTCGACCGGCTTGAGAAGATCAGCGAATACCTGGTATCCCCGGGCGGCACTACTGAAATGGTCTACCTTTACGCAGGGCAGATCAGCACTGAGGAAGCCGGCGGCCTGTTCGGGCTGGACCATGAGCACGAAGACATCCGGGCGCACGTATTCAGTGCCGCCGAAGCCTTCACCATGATCAGCGATGGCCGTATCAATAATGCCGCTGCCATCATTGCAATACAGTGGCTGCGACTGAACCGCGACCGCCTGCGGGATGAGTGGAGCCGACCATGAGCGCTACCACTCTGCGCAGGCACCGCTATGTGCCGGACCTGCAGCGCCTTGGCGCATTATGTGAAGGCAACTATCAGCGTTTGCGTCGCCTGCGGAACCTGGAAACCAACGACAGCGATGTGCTCCAGTTTGACCTGCACCGGGAGTCCCACTACCTGGGGCGGGTCAGCATTTCGGTTCTGCAGCAGACCCGCTACACCGAAACCCTCTTGCTCGAGCAGATCCACAACAGTGGCCGGTGGCTCAATAACCCCGAACTGACGGTAAGGGTTTACCACGATGCCAGCATGGCCGAAGTGATCAGTTTTTACGGCAACCGGCAGATTGCCGCCGTGAACGATTACCCCAACCGTTTCATGCACCATCCGGATGAAAAGGTTCAGCTCAACGGTTTCGTCGCTGACTGGCTGGATTATTGTCTCCGGTTCGGCCATGTGATTCCGGAGCGTAGCCAATGGCGCCACTCTGACGGTGTTGAAGGTTAGTGGTGTCACCCAATTAGTAAACTATTGTAAAAGGTCCCTCCATATACCCTCCGACTTGTGACTGATGTTTACGTTGTGTGCGTAAAATCCATCTACCATCGAGTATCCAGACGGGACACCGGTCCATTGGTAGACGGATGAAGAACGCAATGCCAGCACTTGATCACAGGTCACCCGTAATGGTCAGCCCCGCCAATGGTCGGGCCGCGCGGGTATTACAGATTACTGACCCACACCTGATGGCTGATACGGAAGGTTCGCTGTTAGGGGTCCGCACCCGCGACAGCCTGGATGCCGTGGTGCAGTGTGCGCGGAACGAGTATGGTGAGCCGGACCTGTTGCTGGCGACCGGCGACCTGGCCCAGGATGCTTCGGAGGCGGCCTACCACGAATTTGCCCGTCAGGTTTCCGTGTTTGGTTGCCAGTCGAGCTGGGTGGCAGGTAATCACGATGACAGCGAACTGCTTTCCGAGATCGCCCGCCACTATCGCGCCGCTGGCCGTCACCTCCTGCTCGGACAGTGGCAGGTGATCATGCTGGACTCTTCGGTGAAGGGGCAGGTGCACGGTCATCTTGAGTCCGAAGAGCTGGCTTTTCTGGAGGGAGCACTGGCGGCCCACCCCGAGCGGCCGGCGCTGATCAGTCTTCATCATCACCCGGTCGAGATCGAGACCCAGTGGATGAACCCTATAGGCCTCAGCAACCGGGATGAATTCTGGCGCGTTGTCGATCGCTTCGAGAATGTCCGCGGTGTGCTGTGGGGCCACATCCACCAGGACCTGGACCTCTATCGCGGCAAGGTTCGCCTGATGGCGACTCCCTCCACCTGCATCCAGTTCGAGGCCGGCTCCACGGACTTTTCGGTGGAGCGCCAGGCGCCGGGCTTCCGCTGGCTGGATCTCGGCAGCGATGGCTCTATCGACACCGGCGTGGTGCGGGCAACGGACTTCCGGTATGACCTGGATACCAACAGCAGCGGCTACTGAGGAAGGGGGGCGGCTGCCCGTACGGTGACCTTTTGCGGGATCTGTCGTTAAACTGGCGACTTTCTGTTCAGACAACCTGTCAGGTGTAATCCATGACGTCTTCCGCTGGTCCCTTGCTGGTGTATCTCCATGGCTTCAACAGTTCCCCGAAATCCCGCAAGGTCTCCGAGCTTCGTGACCTGTTGCCTGAGCTGGCGCCGGAGGTCGAACTGGTGGTGCCCGAGCTGGGCTTTGACCCTGAACAGGCCCTGACGCGTGCCAGTGAGGCCGTCGCCAGTGCCGGTGACCGGCCGGTCGGGCTGATTGGCAGTTCCATGGGCGGGTTTTATGCATCCGTGCTGTCCGCCCGCCTGAATATCCGGGCCGCGCTGGTCAATCCGGCGGCCTGGCCCTGCCGTCTTTTGCAGGACCATCTGGGGCCCCAGCACAACCCCTATACTGGTGAAGACTACGAACTGACCCCGGCTCACACCGCGAAACTTGAAGCCATGGAGCCCGGTGGCGCAGTCGACCGTAGAAACCTGTTCATCCTGGTGCAGACGGCGGATGAGACACTGGATTACCGTGAGGTACTGGCCAAGCATCCGGGCTCCATGACCTGGATACAGCCGGGGGGCGATCATCGCTTCCAGCGGTTCGAGCGGGTTGTGCCGGCCATTCTGGCGTTCCTGTTTCGGGGCAGTTTCCGGTAAACTGCGGCAAATTCTCCAGCCATGGACAATCGATATGAGTGAAATACCTGCCGATCTCAAATACATCGAGACCCACCAGTGGGTGAGGGTGTCGGACGATGGCACCGCCACTGTCGGCATTACCGACTTTGCCCAGGAGCAGCTGGGTGACGTAGTCTACATCGGCCTGCCGGAAGTGGGAGACACCGTTACTGGCGGCGAGGAAGCGGGTGTGGCCGAGTCGGTCAAGTCCGCCTCTGATGTGTTCAGCCCGGTAACCGGTGATGTTATCGAGATCAATGAGGCTCTCGAGGAAGAACCGGAAAAGGTCAACGAGGATCCCTACGGCGAGGGCTGGCTGTACCGGGTGAAACTGGCAGACCGGGGCGAGCTGGATGGCCTGATGGATGCGGCCGGCTATGGTGACCTGCTTGCCGATGCATAAGGTGGGTGTTTGATGGATTTCCCCATACTCTACCTGCGCAAGGGCGCTGAACGGCGACTCAGGGCCGGACACCTCTGGGTGTACAGCAATGAGGTGGATACCCGCCGTTCGCCGCTGACCGACTTCGAGGCCGGCGCGCAGGCACAGCTGCGGGCCGCCAATAACAAGCCGCTGGGCACCCTGTTCGTGAATCCCCGTGCCCTGATCTGCGGTCGGCTGATCAGCCGTGACCCGAATAGCGGCATGACACCGAAACGCCTTACCGATCGCCTGGAGATGGCCCTGAAACTCCGTGACCGGGTGTTTCCCGAACCCTGGTACCGCTGGGTCTATGGCGATGGCGACGGCCTGTCGGGCCTGGTCATCGACCGGTTCGACGATGTGGTCGTGGTGCAGATTTCCACGGCCGGCATGGAGACCATGAAAGACTCCATCCTGCGGGCCATCGAGCGTCTGGTCCACCCCACGGCCATTATCCTGAAGAACGATGGCAAAATGCGCTCGGTGGAAGGCCTGCCCTCGTATGTGGAGCAGCTGGACGGTGAGCCGGTAGAGACGCTGCAGGTGCGGGAGAACGGCGTGCGCTTCGAGGTGCCGTTATCCGGTGGCCAGAAAACCGGGTGGTTCTATGACCACCGCATGAACCGGGAACGGCTGCAGCATTACAGTGCCGGTTGCCGCGTACTGGACGTGTTCAGCTACGCCGGAGGCTGGGGGCTGCAGGCCGCTGCGGGTGGCGCCACGTCGGTAACCTGTGTCGACAGCTCGCGCCAGGCACTGGAGGCGGTTCAGCACAATGCGGCCCTGAACGATTTCGGCAACGTGGACACCCTCGAGGGCGATGCTTTCAGCGTGCTCAAGGAGCTCTGCGACGACAAGCAGAAGTTCGACATTGTGGTGCTGGACCCGCCGGCACTGATTCCCCGCCGTCGAGACCAGAAGGCCGGTGAGCAGGCATATGCCCGCCTCAACCAGCTGGCATTGCGGCTGCTGGAGCGTGACGGGCTGCTGGTGTCGGCCTCCTGCTCCATGCACCTGTCCCGGGACAAGCTGGTGGATATTATCCGCGGCAGCGCGCGCAAGGTGGACCGCTTCGTGCAGCTTCTGGAACAGGGGTATCAGGGGCCCGATCATCCCATGGTGCCGGGTATTCCTGAAACGGATTATCTCAAGGCCTGTTTTGTGCGGTCGCTGACGGAGTTTTTGTAGATCTCCTTGCTATCGCTGGCGGCGTTATCTCCTAAGCTGGTGTCTGCCATTCCCTCTCCCTTGACGGGAGATGGCCTTACCAGGTCCGGAACCTGGGTGCTCGCTTCAATCCCGCAACGACATAACCGGCCACCCTTGCTGCCTGGCATATTGTTCAAGGGTCGGATCGGGGTCCACCGCCACCGGGTTGTCCACCAGTCGCAGCAGCGGCAGGTCATTGTGGCTGTCGCTGTAGAACCAGGCGCCTTCCAGTGTGGCGTCATGGTCCCTGAGCCACTGCTGCAGCCGTAGCACCTTGCCATCCTGAAAGCTGGGCACGCCGGTGATATCGCCCGTGTAGCGGCCGTCACGGAATTCCGGCTCGGTGGCGATGAGATGTTCAATGCCCATGGCTTCGGCAATCGGGCCAGTCACGAAGCGGTTGGTGGCGGTGATAATCATCAGGGTGTGCCCCTGGTTGCGGTGGCTGGTCAGCAACCGATCCGCCTTTGGCTGGTAGAGCGGCCTGATGCGGCTGTCCATGAATGCCTGGCGCCAGACTGCCACTTCCTCCGGATCCCGGCCGGCAATGGCGGACAGCGCGAAGCGCTGGTAGCGGTAAATATCCAACTCGCCGTTGAGGTAGTCCTGATAGAACTGGTCGTTCTGCTGGCGATGGTCGTCGGCATCCACCAGTTCTGCGTCCACCAGGAATTCACCCCAGGCGTGGTCGCTGTCGCCCGCCAGCAGGGTGTTGTCCAGGTCAAATATGGCCAGGGTCAAGGGTTCTCTCCTTTAAACAGTGCTTTGACAACCGATTCTAACACGCTGAAAAGAATGCCGGCTTCGTTTGCCGACCGGTAGGCTTTCTGTAAGAATGGAGTCAATCTGGAATAAAAGTCCCTGAGTACAGGGGCCGGGATTCTGCATCATGACGACATTGCAGATCCCGCATTAACAACTTTGAGACAGGACTGTGCCGTGATTGATTCAGACGGTTTCAGACCCAACGTCGGAATCATTCTGGCCAACCATAAGGGCGAAGTGCTGTGGGCGAGGAGAATCGGGCAGGATTCCTGGCAGTTTCCACAGGGTGGCATCAACCATAACGAGTCGCCGGAACAGGCGCTGTACCGGGAACTGGCCGAAGAAATCGGTCTCAGTGCGGATGATGTGGAGATCATCAGCTGTACCCGGGGCTGGCTGCGCTACCGTCTGCCCCGACGTATGGTAAGGCAGCATTCTCGCCCTGTATGCGTTGGCCAGAAACAGAAATGGTTCCTTCTGCGGATGCTTTCGCCGGACGCGTCGGTACGGGTTGACCATACCGATTCGCCGGAGTTCGACGGCTGGCAGTGGGTCAGCTATTGGTACCCGCTGGGGCAGGTGGTGTCATTCAAGCGGGAGGTGTATCGCCGGGCTCTGAGGGAACTGGGCCCCCGGCTGTTTGGTATCGTGGACCAGTGGCAGCGTGCCGAAGAAGCATTGCGCCAGCAGGACCAACAACAATGACGGATTGACACCCTCTATGCTCGGTATCTTGCGAAGTATTGTTCAGGAAGTGAATGGCGCCCGTGATCTGCAGGAGTCGCTGGACATTATCGTTTCGCGGGTACAGGCCGCCATGAACACCGAGGTGTGTTCCGTCTATCTGCTGGACCCCAATTCCAACCGCTACATCCTCATGGCCACTGAAGGTCTTCACAAAAAGGCCGTGGGCAATGTCAGCCTGGCCCATTCCGAGGGTCTCGTGGGGCTGGTGGGTTCGCGGGAAGAGCCCATCAATCTCGAAGACGCGCCGTCCCACCCCCGTTATCGCTATTTCCCGGAGACCGGCGAAGAGCGCTTCCGTTCGTTCCTCGGTGTGCCTATTATCCACCACCGTCGGGTACTGGGTGTTCTGGTGGTTCAGCAGAGGGTGGCATCCCGCGATTTCGATGAGGGCGAGGAAGCCTTCCTGGTCACTGTCTCCGCACAGCTGGCCGGTGTGATTGCCCACAGCGAAGCCACCGGCGCCATCAGCGGCCTGTCCCTCACCGGGGAGGAAGCCCGTGATGTATCTTTCAACGGCGTACCCGGTGCCCCGGGCGTAGCCATTGGTCGCGGGGTGGTGGTGTATCCGCCGGCGGATCTGGACGCCGTGCCGGAGAAAGCGACCGACGATCCCGAGGGAGAGCTGGCGTCTTTCAGGGAGGCGGTGAAGGCGGTCCAGGAAGACATCCAGAAGGTATCCGAACGGCTGTCGGACAAACTGCGCCCGGAAGAGCAGGCCCTGTTTGACGTCTACCTGCGTATGCTGGGGGACAATGCCCTGCCCGGTGAGGTGGCCAACCGCATCCACAACGATGGTCTGTGGGCACAGGGGGCACTGAAGCAGGTGGTGAACCAGTATGTGCGCCACTTCGAGATGATGGATGATCACTACCTGCGCGAGCGGGCGGTGGATATCCGCGACCTGGGCCGCCGCATCCTGTCTCACCTGCAGGAAGGTGACACCCGCCAGGTGGACTACCCGGAGGGGACGGTTCTGGTCAGTGAAGAGCTGACTCCGGCCATGCTGGGCGAGGTGCCCCGCGGGCGCCTGGTGGGGCTGGTGGCGGTTCGCGGCTCCAGCAACTCCCACGTGGCCATCCTGGCCCGAGCCATGGGCGTACCCACGGTGATGGGCCTGGTGGATATCCCGGTCAACCAGCTCGATGGCAAGGAGCTGATTGTTGACGGCTTCGAGGGCCAGATATTTGCCTCGCCATCCCCCGAGCTGCGCCATTACTACCAGGAGATCTGCGACGAGGAAGACGAACTCTTCCGCGGCCTGGAAGCGCTGCGTGACAAGCCCTGTATCACCACCGATGGCCACCGGGTCTCGCTGCTGGTGAACACCGGCCTGATGACCGATGTGGTGCGCTCACTGAGCCATGGCGCGGAGGGCATCGGCCTGTATCGAACGGAAGTGCCTTTCATGATCAAGGAGCGCTTCCCCTCCGAACATGAGCAGCGGGATTACTACCGCGAGCAACTGGAGGCCTTTGCCCCCAATCCGGTCACTATGCGCACGCTCGATATCGGGGGTGACAAGGCGCTGAGTTACTTCCCCATCAACGAGGAAAATCCCTTCCTGGGCTGGCGGGGCATTCGCGTCAGTCTGGACCACCCGGAGATCTTCCTGGTGCAGGTACGGGCCATGCTCAAGGCGAGCGAGGGCTTCAATAACCTGCAGATCATGCTGCCCATGATCAGCAACATCTCCGAAGTGGAGGAGTCGTTGCACCTGATCTACCGGGTCTATCACGAGGTGCGGGAAGAGGGCTATCAGATCCACATGCCCCGGGTAGGCGTGATGATCGAGGTGCCGGCGGCTGTTTATCAGGTGCGGGAACTGGCGGAACGGGTGGACTTCCTGTCGGTGGGCTCCAATGACCTGACCCAGTACCTGCTGGCGGTGGATCGCAACAATCCCCGGGTAGCCCAGCTTTACCACTCCTATCATCCCGCTGTACTCCAGGCGCTGGTGCGCATCGCCCAGGATGCCCATTCCGTGGGCAAGCCGGTGACGATATGCGGCGAGCTGGCCGGCGACCCGGGCGGTGCCCTGCTGCTGATGGCCATGGGTTACGATGCCTTGTCCATGAACGCGGCCAGCCTGCCCAAGGTCAAGTCAGTGATACGCAGTATCAGTCGCGAATGGGCGATGCAGCTTCTGGAAGACGTTCTGTTGCTGGATTCGCCGCATGTGATCAAGAGCTGCGTTGACCTGGCGCTGCGCAGCGCCGGGTTTGCCCGCTATCTGCGCCCGAGCCGGACCTCGGTGCCGGTGCCCACCTATGAAAGCGCACGGTAACGCCGTTCACTGTCCTGCTGGCACTTTTGTCAGAATTTGAGGTGAGTATTCTAATTCGCGCTGTTAGTTTGAAATATAACAGGACCTGACGTTTTCGCCGCAGTAGCTCTGGCCGACTGAGTATGAGGTGTCGGGGCTTCTTGACCGTAGGGGGAAGTAACAGCATGACCGCGGAACCAACCCAGCTCAGACCCACACCACGCATCGGCCTGGCCCTTGGCGGCGGAGGCCCGCTCGGTGGTATCTATGAAATCGGTGCTTTACGGGCACTTGACGAGGCACTGGACGGACTGGATTTCAACGATCTTGATGTCTACGTGGGGGTAAATGCTGGCAGTTTCGTGGCTGCCAACCTCGCCAACCAGTTGACGACCGCCCAGTTATGCCGGATCTTTGTGCGGCATGAGGCGGAGGTGCACCCCTTCCATCCGGAGGTCTTCTATCGGCCAGCGGTGAAAGAAATGGGACGGCGTCTGAGGGCCGTGCCGGGCCTGCTGTCCAGTGCGGTATCCCGCTTTCTGCGTAACCCCCACGACCAGAGCTTCCTGGAGGCCATGACCATTTTGGCCCAGGCGGCGCCGGCCGGCCTGTTTGATAACTCGGCTCTGGAGGAGTACCTGGCCCGGGCCTTCACCACCTCCGGTCGCACCAATGATTTCCGTAAGCTGCGGCGCCGGCTGTTCGTGATTGCCGCCGATGTTGAAACCGCCGAGTCGGTCTGCTTCGGAGGGGAACACCTGGACCACATCCCGGTCTCCCGCGCCATTCAGGCCAGCATGGCATCGCCGGGGCTGTATACCCCGGTGCAGGTGGAAGGCCGCTATTGTGTTGACGGAACCCTGCACAAGGGGTTGCATGCCTCGGTGGCCCTCGACCATGGCGCCGAGCTGGTGCTGGCCATCAATCCCCAGGTGCCTGTTGATGCCCGGGCCGCGGAAGCGGCGGGAACCATGGCAGCCGACGAGTTGACCGGGTCGGGCATGCCCAATCTGTTGTCCCAGATGTATCGCACCATGGTTCACTCCCGCATACAGAAAGGTCTCGCCCAGTACGACAGGGACTATCCCGGTCGTGAGGTGATTCTGATCGAGCCCACCAGGGACGACGCCACCCTGTTCTTTTCCAGTGCGTTCAGCTTCCGGTCACGTCGCCAGGTCTGCGAGCATGCCTACCAGATGACCCGGCGGGATCTGTTGCGGCGGGCAGACGAGCTTGAGCCGATACTGGCGAGGCACGGTGTCAGGCTGAACCGCAAGGTCCTTGAGGACAGTGAGCGGACCATCAGTACCGCCCTTTACGGGGAGACCCTGCCACTCTACGTGGCAAAGAAGCGCAAGCAGCGGCAGAAGAAGGGCGTGTTGGGTAGTGTCAGCCAGGTGTTCAGCAAAGCCCTGTAGGGGCCACTTCAGCCGTGAGTCTGGGGGCCTGATTCTCGCTGTCCGCCTTCCCGGTCCAGGCGCTCAAGGTACTGCTGCCAATAGCGGTCCTGGTTCTCACCCAGTTCCCACAGGTACTCCCAGGTGTACAGGCCGGAATCGTGGCCGTCGCTAAAGGTCAGTTTGAGGGCGTAGTTGCCCACCATTTCAGCGCCCGTGACCAGTACATCCTGCTTGCCGATCTGCAGGGTGCCTGGCCCGTCGCCGTGGCCCCGAACCTCGGCGGAGGGGGACCAGACCCGCAGCAGTTCAAAGGGCAATTCCCAGCGGCTGCCATCGGCATAGTCCAGCTGCAGGAGCCGGCTTTGTCGACGGATGCGGATGTCTGAGGGGCGGTGGCTCATGGTCATTGTCCGGATCGGGGCAGGGGCCGGATAGCCCGGCCCTGCGACGCGATTTCAGGGTTTATCGGCTAGAGGATGTAGCGGCTGAGATCCTCGTCCTCCGACAGGTCGCCGAGTTTCTCGTCCACGTACTCCGCCGTGACTTCGAACTCATTGGTGACCTTGTCGCCGGCATCAAAGGACAGGCTCTCCAGCAAGCGTTCCAGCACGGTATGCAGGCGGCGGGCGCCGATGTTTTCGGTGGTCTCGTTGACCTTCCAGGCCACTTCGGCCAGCCGCTCAATGGCATCGTCCGTGAATGTGAGCGTGACGCCCTCCGTGCCTAGCAGCGCTTCGTACTGTTGCACCAGAGACGCATCCGGCTCGGTCAGGATGCGGCGGAAGTCCTCCGGTGTCAGGGCCTGCAGCTCCACACGGATGGGCAGGCGCCCCTGCAGTTCCGGGATCAGGTCCGATGGCTTGGACAGGTGGAAGGCCCCGGAGGCAATGAACAGGATATGATCCGTGCGCACCGAGCCGTACTTGGTGCTGACCGTGCTGCCTTCAATCAGTGGCAGCAGGTCACGCTGTACGCCTTCCCGGGAAACATCCGCCGAGGCATTCTCCGAGCGCTTGGCCACCTTGTCGATTTCGTCCACGAACACGATGCCGTTCTGCTCGACGGATTCGATGGCCTTCTGCTTGATCTCTTCCTCGTTGACCAGCTTGGCCGCCTCTTCGTCCTTTACCTGCTTCAGGGCGTCCGCCACTTTCATCTTGCGGGTCTTGCTGCGGTCCTGGGACAGGTTGGAAAACATGTTCTGCAACTGGCTGGTCATCTCCTCCATGCCGGGAGGTGCCATAATTTCCACGCCCGCACCGGAATTGCGCAGGTCGATCTCGATTTCCTTGTCGTCCAGCTGGCCTTCGCGCAGCTTCTTGCGGAAAAGCTGGCGGGTAGACGAATCCTCCTTCGGCTGGCTGTCCTCCTGGAAATCGCGCGGCGGCGGCAACAGGGCGTCGAGGATGCGCTCCTCGGCGGCGTCCAGGGCCCGGTTCTCGTGCCGTTTCATTTCCTTTTCACGCAGCATCTTGATGGCCATATCCGCCAGATCGCGGATGATGGACTCCACATCGCGGCCCACATAGCCCACCTCGGTAAACTTGGTGGCTTCCACCTTGAGAAAAGGGGCATCGGCCAGTTTGGCGAGGCGACGGGCAATCTCGGTCTTGCCCACGCCGGTGGGGCCGATCATCAGGATGTTCTTCGGGGTGATTTCATCCCGCAGGGTGCTGTCGAGCTGCATGCGGCGCCAGCGGTTACGCAACGCAACGGCCACGGCGCGTTTGGCTTCGTCCTGGCCAACGATATGCTTGTTCAGCTCGTGGACAATCTCGCGGGGAGTCATTGCAGACATGGTAGCTCCGGTTCAGTCGTTGGCTGAGAGCACTTCAAGGGTGCGGTTGTGATTGGTATAGATGCAGATGTCGGCGGCGATATCCAGCCCCTTTTCGACGATGTCGTGGGCGCTGAGGTCGGTGTTTTCCAGCAGGGCCCGGGCGGAAGCCTGGGCAAACGGGCCGCCGGAGCCAATGGCAATCAGCCCCTGTTCCGGCTCGATCACATCGCCGTTACCGGTAATGATCAACGAGGCCGTCTTGTCAGCCACCGCCAGAAGGGCTTCCAGTCGTCGCAGTGCCCGGTCCGTGCGCCAGTCCTTGGCCAGCTCCACCGCGGCCCGGGTCAGGTTGCCGTGGTGCTTTTCCAGCTGGGCCTCGAAGCGTTCGAAGAGGGTGAAGGCATCCGCCGTGCCGCCAGCGAAACCGGCCAGTACCTGGCCATTATAGAGTCGGCGCACCTTGCGGGCATTGCCTTTCATGACGGTATTGCCCAGGGACACCTGGCCATCGCCGCCGAGGGCAACTTCATCGCCGCGGCGAACTGAGAGTATCGTGGTCATCGGGGCTCCATTTGCTGAAATCGAAGTGATTTCCGAGATATGGAGCCTGTGTGCTGGATTTCAAGGCGCCGCTGCAGTCGCGGCAATCATTCCTTGGGAATCTTGCGAACCAGTGGCTGGATGCTGATCGACACCAGCTTGTCGACGGCGGAATTCATCTGGCTACGGCTGTCGAACGGGCCCACATTGACCCGGTACCAGGTGCTGCCTTCCTCGATATCGGTGCGGGATACGCTGGCGCGAAGTCCCTGAAAGGCGATCTGCGCCCGCTGTCGCTCGGCGTCTTCGGCGCTGCGGAAAGAGCCGGCCTGCACCAGATAGCGGAAGTCCTGGTTAGCGGGGCTGGGGGTGTATTCCTCCACATTGGGGGGCACCACTTCCGATTCCGGCAGCATGTCGTAGAACTTGAACCTGGGTTGTTCCCGGGCGGTATCCTTGTCGGCGTCCGGAGTTGGCTCCACCGGCTGGCTGACAGCGGGTTGTCCCCCTGGAGAGGATGTGGTGCTGTCAGACGGCTCCAGGGTATTCAGGTATACAATAAAGCCGATGAAACCACCAACCGCAGCCAGTGACAGGATCCAGCGCACAGACAGTCCTCCGCTTTGCGTTCGGGCCCCAGCCGATGGCCGGCGTGGGGCGCTCTTGGGTTTGCTTGCCCGGGCACGGCTCTTCCGGGGCGGCGGTGAACTGCTGACCGCTCCCTTGCGGGAAGTCTGCTTTTGCTTGTGGGCGTAATCCCGGGCCAAGGTCGCTCTCCTGCCGCTTACATTTCGTCCGGGGCACTGATACCCAGCAGGTCCAGGCCGTTGGCGATGACCTGGCGAACCGCGAGGTACAGCGTCAGACGGGCGTCACGCAGGGCCGGGTCGTCCACCAGTGCCTTGTGAGCGTTGTAGTAGGTATGGAATTGCCCGGCCAGTTCCCGCAGATAATGAGTGAGGTGGTGAGGTTCGCGGGTGTCTGCGGCACTGCGGATCAGCTCGGGATACTTCGCCAGCTGGTTGGCCAGTTCTTTCTCCTCGTCCAGGGTCAGCAGTGCCAGGTTGCCTGCTACCTCGTTCAGTCCCCGTTCGGTGCCATGTTCTGAGGCCAGCTTGCGTATCACGCTGCAGATGCGTGCATGGGCATACTGGATGTAATAAACCGGATTTTCGTTGGTCTGGGAGCGGGCCAGGTCAATATCAAAGGTAAGCTGCGAGTCCACGCGCCGGGCTGTCAAAAAGAAGCGGGTAGCGTCGCGGCCCACTTCGTCGATCAGGTCACGAACGGTAACGTAGCTGCCGGCCCGCTTGGAGATCTTCACCTCCTGGCCGGAGCGGGTCACCATGACCATCTGGTGTAGTACGTAATCCGGCCAGCCTTCAGGGATGTCCGCCTTCAGGGCTTGCAGGCCGGCACGGACACGGGTAACTGTGGAGTGGTGGTCGGCCCCCTGCTCGTTGATCACGGTGGTGAAACCGCGCTGCCACTTGTCCAGGTGATAGGCGACATCCGGCAGGAAGTAGGTGTAGCCACCATCCTTCTTGCGCATGACCCGGTCCTTGTCGTCACCGAACTCGGTGGTTTTCAGCCACATGGCGCCGTCTTGTTCGTAGGTATAGCCGTTCTCCTGCAGGCGCTTTACGGTGGCTTCCACCTTGCCGTCCTGATACAGGGAAGACTCCAGGAAATAGACATCGAATTCCACCCCGAAGGCCTTCAGGTCCAGGTCCTGCTCCCGGCGCAGGTAGGCCACGGCAAACTCGCGGATAGCCTGAATATCGTCCGGATCGGCCTTGCCGGTGACTTCGCGGTCATCCGCGGTGACCGTTTCGCCCTTCAGGTAGGACTGAGCCACATCATTGATGTACTCGCCACGGTAGCCGTCTTCCGGCCACGAGGCGTCATCGGGACCGAGGCCTTTGACCCGGGCCTGGACAGACTTTGCCAGGTTGTCGATCTGGGCGCCGGCGTCGTTGTAGTAGAACTCACGGGTGACGTCGTAGCCATTGGCCTCCAGCAGGCGACAGAGGCTGTCGCCGATTGCGGCACCCCGGCCATGACCGACATGCAGGGGCCCGGTAGGGTTGGCCGAGACGAACTCAACCTGCACCTTCTGATTCTGGCCATGGGTGTTGCGACCAAAGCGGGGGCCCTGCTCCAGTACGTCACTGGCGATGCTGATGGCGCTTTCCGCCGTCATGAAGAAGTTGATGAAGCCGGGGCCGGCGATTTCCACCTTGGCCACCGCCGGACTCTCGGGCAGCCTGGCGACCAGGGCATCGGCCAGCTGTCGCGGCGGACAGCCGGCGGCCTTGGCGGCTACCAGGGCAATGTTACAGGCATAGTCGCCGTGGGCCTTGTCTTTGGTGTTGCCCACCTGCGGAGTAAAGGTCTGATCCGCGGGCAGGGTGCCCTCTGACTGAAGGGCGGCCAGTGCCGCGCCGAGGAGTTCGGTGACGGTGTCTTTCATGCTTTCCGGTGACCCTTGATTCGGGAATTGGGGTTCGCCTGGTCGAACTGACAGGACAAACAACGTACAGGATTGAGGGCAGGTATTATCCCGGAAAGGGCGGGGGTAAGCAAAACCCGGCTGCGGTCTGCAATCTGGCAATACGGGATTTTGTCGCGTGGACTGCTGAGCAGGCCTCGGCGGCCTAACCGGTTTCCAGCGGGTCCACATCCACCAGCCAGCGCAGTCCGGTGGGCAGGCGCTGTTGGTCAAGGTGGGCGCAGAGTTGCGCCAGAACGCGGTTCAGGTTGCCCCGGCTTGCGGATTGCAGCACCAGTTGTGCCCGGTGCCGGCCAGCCTTGCGGGCGAGGGTGGCGGGAAGTGGTCCCCAGATATCCAGGTTATCCCCGGGGAGGTCGTTGCGGACCTGGTCCAGGAAGGTCAGGGCGGCTTCCATGGTGGGGGCTTCGGCGCGGACCACGGCCATGGCCCGAAAAGGTGGCAGGCTGTTCTGCTCCCGTTCCGCCAGGAGCTGACGGGCCACGGCCAGGTAGTCGTCCCGAGCGATGGTGGTCAGCAAGGGGTGGTCGCTATGGCAGGTCTGGATCAGCACCTGGCCAGGCTTTGTTCCCCGTCCGGCCCGGCCGCTGACCTGCAACAGGGTTTGCACCATCTGCTCCGGGGCGCGGAAGTCGACGCTGAACAGTCCGCCGTCGGCATTCACCACCACCACCAGTGTGACATTGGGGAAGTCATGGCCCTTGGCCACCATCTGGGTGCCCACCAGAATGCAGGGCTCGCCGGAATTGACCTGTTTCAGGATGGCCTGGATGCTGCCCTTGCGTTGGGTGCTGTCGCGGTCGATGCGGATAACCGGCACGCCCGGGAAGCTGGCGGCGAGGGTCTCTTCACTCTGCTCGGTGCCCTGGCCCACGGGCTGGCAGGCGTCCCCGGAGCACTTCGGGCACTGTGTGAATGCCGGCTGCTGGTAATCGCAGTGGTGGCATCGCAGCGCGCGGTCGCGGCGATGGTAGGTCAGGTGAGTATCACAGTGCGGGCATTCGGCGATATAGCCACAATCGAAACACATCAGAACGGGGGCGAAGCCACGCCGGTTGATATAAACCAGCACTTGCTGGTTGGCGGCCAGGGTCGCCCGGATCTGCTCCATTGCCGGCCTGGACAGGCCGCCGGCCAATGGCCGGCTGCGGATATCCAGTAACCTGAGTTGTGGCGGGCGGGCTTCGCCGACGCGCTCGGTAAGGTCTACCCGCAGGTACTTGCCACTGGCCGCATTCTGCAGGGATTCCAGGGAGGGGGTGGCTGATCCGAGGATGACCGGGCACTGGTTCTCCCGGGCCCTGAAGACGGCCAGATCACGGGCGGAGTAGCGAAAACCCTCGCCCTGCTTGTAGGAGCTGTCGTGTTCCTCATCCACTACAACGGCCTGCAATCCGGTGAAGGGCAACAGCACTCCAGACCGGGTACCGATCAGGATGACCGGCTCACCCTGGCGGACCCTTAACCATGTATCGAGGCGCTGCCGGTCGTTCAGGGCTGAGTGCCAGACCACAATCCTGTCGCCGAAGTACTTGCGGAACCGGGCAACGGTTTGTGGTGTCAGGTTGATTTCCGGTACCAGCACCAGGGCCTGACCATCTTCGCCCAGTTCCCGTTCCAGATAATGCAGGTAGAGTTCGGTTTTGCCGCTGCCGGTGATGCCATAAAGCAGCGTGGCGGAGAAGCCGTGTCGCTCGGGCAGGGCGCTTGCGGCGGACCGTTGGGCCTCAGTCAGGGTCGGGATGGCGACGGTTTCGGTCTTGGCGGGTGTCTGACTCTCTGGTGCTCCGACCTCCCGGATCAGCGACCTGTCGACCAGTGCCTGAAGTTGTGAGCGGGTGAAGCCGCTCTGCCGGAGCTGGCTCCAGGCCATGGCTTGTGCACGGCCCTGAAACAGGTCGAACAACTGCTTCTGTTTATAGGCATTGCCGGGCAGGTTGTCGGCGGAAGCGTTACTGTTTGCCATCCACCAGCTGTCCGTGTCTTTCAGTTCGGCCGGCCGGCCCTTGCGCAGGGCCGGGGGCAGGGCCATGAACAGGCACTCTCCCAGTGGATGCTGGTAATAGCCGGACGCCCAGCTGAGCAGTTTCAGGGTCTCCGGCGGCAGGGCCGGCCAGGGTTCGTGTGCTGCGCCCACGGGCTTGAGCGTAATTCCCTCGGGCGGCGTTACACCGGTTTCCACGACCAGCCCGGTTGCGGTGCGCGGGCCGAAGGGGATACGCACCCGCTGTCCGGGCTTCAGTTCGGGGTGGTCCGGTGCGCTATAGTCGAACAGGCGCCTGAGAGGGCGATTGAGGGCAACACGTACGGTCTGACTCACTTGTGTCCTGTTTGGTTAATTCGCTGATCTACTGCGCGACGCTGGGGCTTCTGGCCGGTGTTGCCAGCCCTTGATGTGGATCCACCATACCGGCGGACTTGCGCCTTGGCCAGAGGCTCCCAGAGGCTCCGGGGCGCCTATGACACGTGTTTCGGGCGTTGCGTATCTTGCGTCAGCGGGCATTTGCACGTAAGATGCGCGGTCTGTTTCAGGCGGGGTGATTGTGCCCTGTCTTTTCGCTGGATTCAAACATGCGGTGCCCGGCGCCAAGGTATTGAAAATCGTTGCAAAACGATTGTCAGTCACGGTGACCAGGTGGCGGCATGACCGGAAGAGGTTCGCCATGAAAGAAGGTATTCACCCCAAGTATTACGAAATTACCGCAACGTGCAGTTGTGGTAATGAATTCAAGACCCGGTCGACTTTTGGCCAGGATCTGCAGCTGGATGTCTGTTCCCAGTGCCACCCATTCTATACCGGCAAGCAGAAGGTCATGGACACTGCCGGCCGTATCGACCGGTTCCAGAAGCGCTTCGGTAGCCGCATTGGTGCCAAGAAGAGCTGATTGCCCGTTGATGTAGTGAGTACCAAGATCTCGAAAAGCACCTTCAGGGGTGCTTTTTTTGTCGCTGGAGTTTGTGCGCCTGTAGTGGGTATTACGGATTCCAGGCCTTGTCTGGCGACAGGCTTCAGTCCATAATGGCGCGCTAACATTTGTGGAGCCGGGTATCGGTGTCAATCCGCGAATGGTCGAAATACGTCCCTTTTTAAACGTGACAAACGGAACAGTGGCAATGTCTCAAGATCTGAAAGAAGCAGCCCTTGAATATCACGCCCAGCCGCGGCCGGGTAAGCTGAGTGTTGAAATCACCAAGCCGACCCAGACATCCCGCGACCTGTCGCTGGCGTATAGTCCCGGGGTTGCGGAACCGGTCCGCGAGATCGCAAAGGACCCCGAGAACGCATACAAGTATACCGGCAAGGGCAACCTTGTTGCGGTGATTTCCGACGGCACCGCTATTCTGGGCCTTGGCAATCTCGGCCCGCTGGCCAGCAAGCCGGTAATGGAAGGCAAGGGTGTTCTGTTCAAGCGCTTCGCCGGCATCGATGTGTTCGACATCGAGGTGGATTCGGAGAGCCCGCAGGCGTTCATCGAGACGGTAGAGCGTATCGCTGACACCTTCGGTGGTATCAACCTTGAGGACATCAAGGCGCCCGAGTGTTTCGAAATCGAGCGTGCTCTGATCGAGAAGTGCAGTGTCCCGGTTTTCCACGATGATCAGCATGGTACCGCCATTGTGACCGCTGCAGGCATGATTAACGCTTTGGAGCTGCAGGGCAAGAAAATTGACGAGGCCAAGGTTGTCTGTCTGGGTGCCGGCGCAGCGGCCATTGCCTGCATGAAGCTGCTCGTCAGCTGTGGTGTTCGCTCCGAGAATATCTACATGCTGGACCGCAAGGGCGTTATCCATTCGGGCCGCGACGACCTGAACCAGTACAAGGCGATGTTCGCCAACGATACCGACAGGCGCACCCTGGATGACGCCATTGATGGCGCGGACGTATTCCTGGGTCTGTCGGGCCCTGACCTGTTCACGGTTGATCAGTTGAACAAGATGGCGCCGAACCCGATCGTGTTTGCCTGCTCTAACCCGGATCCGGAAATCAGCCCGGAACTGGCCCTGGAAGCCCGCAGTGACCTGATCATGGCGACTGGTCGCTCCGACTACCCGAACCAGGTAAACAATGTTCTGGGCTTCCCGTTCATTTTCCGGGGGGCGCTGGACGTACGCGCCACCGCCATCAATGAGGAAATGAAGGTGGCTGCGGTTCACGCTATTCGTGAGCTGGCCAAGGAGTCGGTACCGGCTGAAATCTGCGCCGCCTATGGTGTAGACAGCTTCGAATTCGGCCGGGAGTACATTATCCCCAAGCCGATGGATGTACGTTTGCTGGAAGTGGTTCCGGCGGCGGTCGCGCGTGCCGCTGTTGATTCCGGAGTGGCCCGTAAAGGCTATCCGGAGCATTATCCGCTGAAGTCCATGGATGACATTCGCTGATCGGCAGCGAAGCAGCCACAAAAAACCGACGGCTCTCACCGTCGGTTTTTTTTATGCGAGAAGGAAAATTTTAAGGTGCCGGGATTTGCCGGAAAGGAGGCGGCTGCCTGGGAGCCTGCGTAGCAGAAAGTCACACCGCTACGACTTCTGCCGCGCAGAATCCTAGAAAAGATTACGCGGCAGATTGGCGTCTTCGCTTCCGCCACTGAGGCCATTGCCCGCTGTTTGCTCGGGCACATTGTCGGTGCGGAAAATCTCCGAGATAGCGTCCTCTTGTCCGGGGGCGGCGCGGTCGCCGGAATCCGGGTCTATCCTGACCTCGACAATGCCGCTTGGCCTGGTCATGTCGGCCGGCGGCGTGCCGTCCAGCGCTTCCCGCATGTAATCGACCCAGATGGGTAGCGCGGCGGTGCCGCCAAACTCCCGGTAGCCCAGGGTTGCCGGCTGATCAAAGCCAACCCAGGCGGTGGTGGCAATGTCATGGTTGAAGCCCGAGAACCAGGCATCTTTCTGCTCGTTGGTGGTTCCTGTTTTGCCGGCCAGGTCGTCGCGTTCCAGTACGCGCGCGCCAGTGCCGGTGCCCCGCTTGATTACATCCTTGAGCATGGAGTGCAGAATATAGACGGCACGCTCATCAGCCAGTCGCTCCGCCACCCGGATAGCCGGGAAGCCCGCCACGGGGGTGGGGTTGTTTTCCCTCAGCTGGGCGCAGTTGCTGTCGCAAAGGATGGCCGGAGGCGCTTCGTAGAGCAGGTCGCCGTCGCTGTTTTCGATGGTCTGGATCAGGTAGGGCTGAACGTCATACCCGCCATTGGCAATGACGGCAAATGCCCGCGCCATATCCATCGGCGTCATCGAACCGCTTCCGAGTGCCAGGGAAAGATCGCGGTGAAGGTTCTCGGTGGGTAGTTTCAGCTGGTCAAGAAAAGCGATGGTCTCGTCCACGCCCATATCCTGAAGCAGGCGAATGGATACCAGATTTCGTGACCGATACAGGGCTTCTCTCAGTCGTGTCGGTCCGTTGAACTCGCCGCCGGCGTTTTGTGGGCGCCAGCCCGGTTCCATCTCGCTGCTCTCCTGAACAATAGGCGCATCATTGTAGATGGTGGCTGGCGTCATTCCCTGCTCCAGGCCGTGAAGATAGATAAAGGGCTTGAAGGTGGAGCCTGGCTGGCGCTGTGCCTGAATGGCCCGGTTGTACTTGTTCTGCTCGAAACTGTAGCCGCCGGAAAGAGCCTGTATGGCGCCGGTTTTGGCCTCGAGGGAAACCAGTGCACCCTGTATGTCCGGAACCTGCGACAAGGCCATCGCAACGGGCGCTATAATCGGGGCGGCCTGTTCGTCTTCATCCATGCTGGCGTGATCATCGCTCAGGCTGCTGTCGTCGGGTGCGGGTTCCTGCGGCGTTGGTTGACGACGCACGTAGACAATGTCGCCGGTGGAGAGCACGTCGGATACCTTTGAAGGTTCCGGGCCCATGGCGTTGGTGCTGCGGAATTCCCTTGCCCAGGTCATAGTCTCGAAAGGAATGAAGCCCTCGCCCAGGTGGCGCGACCAGGCGGTTGCCTGATTGTCGTCGTTACTGATATCGGTAATCACTACCGGATACAGCTTCTCGACGCGGGGATAGGCTTCAAGAATGCTCCGGTAGGTTTCCTCGTCTGCCGGTACCTGATCGGTGGTGCCGGCCGGGCCGCGGAAGCCATGACGCTGATCATAGGCTTCGAGGCCGCGTTGAAGGGCATCCGTGGCGGCGACCTGGTCATTGCTGTTGACGGTCAGGGTTACCCGGTAGCCATCACTGTAAGCTGTGTCGCCATAGCGCGCCAACATCTCGGCCCTCGCCATTTCGGCGACATAGTCAGCGTTGACTTCACTCTGCGAGGCATTATACCGGGCCGTCAGTGGCTGACTGAGGGCCTCGTTGCGCTCATCCGCCGTGATGTAGTCCAGCTCTTCCATTCGGCCCAGGATCCAGTCCCGGCGCACCTTGGCCCTTTCCGGGTTGGCCAGTGGGTTGTAGGCTGACGGCGCTTTGGGCAGACCGGCGAGCATGGCCATCTGTGCCAGCTCCAGCTCGTCGACAGGTTTGCCGTAGTAGACCTGTGAGGCTGCTGCCAGTCCATAGGCGCGGTTGCCAAGGTAGATCTTGTTCAGGTAGAGCTCGAGGATAGTGGCCTTGTCCAGTTCTTTCTCGATCTGGAACGACAGCAGAATCTCGTTGAATTTCCGGGCGAAGGTCTTGTCACGCGTCAGAAAGTAGTTGCGCGCCACCTGCATGGTGATGGTGCTGCCGCCTGACTGGATCTGTCCGGTGGATGCCAGCTCGACGGCTGCTCGCCCCAGACCGATTATGTCCACCCCGAAGTGCTCGTAGAAACGTGCGTCCTCCGCAGCCAGGAAGGCTTGTAACTGTTTGTTGGGGATTTGATCGATTGTGACAGGCGTCCTTCTCTTTTCCCCGAATTCTGCTATTAATCTGTCATCCGCAGAATAGATCCTGAGTGGCGTCTGCAGGCGGGTATCCAGTAACTGGTGTACCGCTGGCAGGCCGGGACGAAGGTGCAGGTAGAAGCCGGCGGCAACGAGCATGGCGGAGCTGGTCCCCAGAATGGCCAGCCAGATAAAGAAGCGTGATGCTGTAATCAGTCGGGACATTTTTTTCTGACAACTGTTGGCTATAAGTCTATCATTTGAGAAATTGCTTTAGGTGTTAAATGAAGTCAATGCTCCAGCAATCTCGCAAAACAACGAGAGGGCATTGTAGACCTAAAACACGAAAAATTCTCTTACATAAAGATCACATAAAGGTAACTGCTGCGCAGTACTACAAGAATCAGTGCGTAAAAGCAGTCAGGCCAGGGTTTTACGGCCGGAGTCTGGCGCAGGCCAGGTGTAAGGTTGTCCAGGTATAAGGTGAGCGCGTGTTCGGATTACCAGGAAAAAAATCCAGTACCGTACTGGGCGTGGACGTCAGCTCCAGCTCGGTCAAGCTGCTGGAGCTCTCGAAGCAGGGCAGTCGCTACAAGGTGGAAAGCCATGCTGTCGAGCCGCTGCCAGCCAATGCGGTTGTCGAGAAAAATATCACCGATGTCGAAGCGGTGGGCGATGCCATCAAACGGGTCGTCAGCAAGGCCCGGACCGGGGTCAAGCAGGCGGCTGTCGCGGTGTCGGGCTCCGCGGTGATTACCAAGGTCATCCAGATGAATGCCGGGCTCAATGAGTTCGAACTGGAGGATCAGATTGCTCTCGAGGCCGACCAGTACATTCCCTACCCCCTTGACGAAGTGGCGATTGATTTTGAAGTTCAGGGGCCCTCCGAAACCAATCCCGATCAGGTTGATATCCTGTTGGCGGCATGCCGCAAGGAGAATGTGGATATCCGCGAGGATGCTCTGGAGATTGCCGGGCTCACGGCCCGAATTGTCGACGTCGAGGCCTACGCTCTGGAACGGGCCTACGCCCTGATCGAGCCCCAGCTGGATTCCCATGGTGAGGAGCTGGTGGTAGCGATCGTGGACATCGGTGCCACCATGACCACGCTCAGCGTGCTGGCCGGTGGCGAGACCGTGTACACCCGGGAACAGATTTTCGGCGGCAAACAGCTGACCGAGGAGATCCAGCGCCGTTACGGGCTGTCCGTGGAGGAAGCCGGTCTGGCCAAAAAGCAGGGTGGTCTCCCCGATGACTATGAGACCGAGGTGCTCGAGCCGTTCCGGGAGGCCGTTGTGCAGCAGGTCGCACGGGCACTTCAGTTCTTCTTCGGCGCGAGCCAGTACAACGCTGTGGACTACGTGCTCCTCGCCGGCGGCACAGCCTCTATCCAGAGGTTGGCTGAAATGGTCGAGGAGAAGACGGCCACCACCACGATTGTGGCAAACCCGTTCTCTGATATGGCAGTAGGCTCCCGGGTGAATGCGTCGGCACTGACCAACGATGCGCCCTCGCTGATGATTGCCTGTGGACTGGCAATGAGGAGCTTTGACTGATGGCCAAGATCAACCTCAGGCCCTGGCGAGAGGAGCTCAGGGCGGAAAAGCAGAAGCGGTTCATCACCACCTTGCTTGGTGCTGCCATTGTTGCAGCTGGCCTGGTCTTCCTGTGGAACACCGACATGGATAACCGCATTGCCTACCAGGAGTCCCGCAACGACTATATCGAGGCTGCCTCCGGCAAGCTGGACAGTCAGATCCGGGAAATTGAACAGCTGCGCAAGAAGCGGGAAGAATTGCTGGCGCGGATGGAGGTCATTCAGGACCTGCAAGGCAAGCGCCCGGTCATTGTCCGTGTATTTGACGAGCTGGTTCGCACCCTGCCGGAAGGGCTGTTCTACACCGATCTCAGCAAGACCAAGGACCGGCTGAGTATCGAGGGTATGGCCGAATCCAACAGCCGGATATCCACCCTGATGAGAAATTTCGAACGCTCCGAGTGGTTCACCAATCCCAATCTGACCAATGTTGCCGCCGCTGACGATCGCCGTGATGGCTACAGCGACTTCAACCTGTCAGTGAGTCAGACCACACCCGAGCTGGAAGAAGAGGAGAGTAACCAGTGAGCCTTTCGGACTCTCTCAAAAGCCTGAACGAATTCGATATCAATGATCTTGATGTCAATAATGCCGGTATCTGGCCCGCCCCCATCAAGTTCATCGTGACACTGATCATTGTCGGTCTCATTGTTGGTGGTGGCTACTGGTTCTTCATCAAGGATCAGTACGCCCAGCTGGAGCGGGTCGAGCGCCAGGAAACGGAATTGCGTCAGGAATATGAACGCAAGGCCTACCAGGTGGCTAACCTGGAGGTGTTCAAGCAGCAGATGGAGGAAATGGAAGAAACCTTCGGGGCTCTGGTGCGTCAGCTTCCCAGTGATACCGAAGTGCCCGGGCTGCTTGAAGATATCACCAATACGGCACTCGGCAGTGGCTTGTCATTGCAGGAAATCCAGCTCCAGGGTGAGCAGCAGCGTGATTTCTATATCGAGCTGCCGATCAGTATCCAGGCCAGCGGTTCCTACCATGAGTTGGCGTCTTTCGTCAGCAGCGTTGCCGGTCTGCCCCGTATCGTCACCTTGCACGATTTCACCATTACACCAAAAAGCGGTAATTCGGATGAGCTTGATATGCAGGTCGTCGCCAGAACCTACCGCTACCGGGCTGGAGAATGAGCATGGCAAGACAGCATGCAATGAAAGCCTGGCTGGGAGTTTGTCTGGCAACGGTGCTGGTCGGATGCACCCAGGAAAGCGGCTTTTCAGATCTTGACCGATTCATGGAAGAAACCCGTGCCAAGCCACGGGGACACGTGGAACCCTTACCGGAATTTCAGGCTTACGAGGCCTTTACCTATTCGGCAGCGGATCGCCGTGCGCCGTTCGAGCCACCCGTGGATGTTCAGCTGACCATGCTGGACGAGTCGCCCGAAAGCACCGTGGAGCCGGATCTCGATCGGCCGAAAGAGGTGCTGGAGAACTTCGGTCTGACCGAACTTCAGATGGTCGGCACTCTCACAAGCAGTGGCGGAAATTTGTTCGCATTGATAGAAGATGCTGAGGGCGGCATCCACCGTGTCCGCACTGGTAACTACATGGGGACCAACTATGGCCGCATTATCGGTATCAGCGAAACCAGAGTTGAGCTGCTGGAAATAGTGCCCAATGGACAGGGGGGCTGGGTTGAAAGGCCCCGATCCCTCTCTCTGGAAGAACAAGGCTAAGGAGCGGCGCGAACATGCATACACACAGTAACAGGCAAGCAACACAAGTTTTGGGGTCGAGGCTAGCGATGTTCAGAAAATTCACGGTATTGATGAGCGCGGCAACTCTGGCGATAGCCGCCGGTATTGCTAATGCGGCAACGCTTCAGGACGTGGAGTTCTCCTCGCTCTCTGGCGACCGCACCGAAGTAGTCCTGAGTTTTGACGGTACTCCGCCGGAACCCACCGGCTATACCATTGAGCGACCTGCCAGGATCGCCATTGATCTGAACGACACGGTCAGTGGTCTGGACAGCCGTAACATGACCCTGGGGGACGGCAACACCCAGAGCATGACGGTGGTGGAAACACAGGATCGTACCCGCCTGATCTTCAACCTTGTTGAGCTCACGCCATACGAGACCGAGGTGGAGGGCAATAACCTGATCGTCACAATCGGTACTGGCGACGCCGGGACCGCTTCTGCTGCTTCCGCGTCTTCTGCCAGCACATCGGTGTCCTCACCTGAGTCCGTATCCGGCGATGCCATTACCGGTGTGGATTTTCGCCGGGGGGCGGATGGCGAAGGTCGGGTAATCATTGACCTGTCCAACAGCCGGGTCCCGGTTGCCCTGAACGAGCAGGGTGGCCGGATCCGGCTGGTCATGGATGGCGCGAAAGTGCCGTCCGACCTGCGTCGTCGTCTGGACGTGACCGATTTTGCCACACCGGTTACCCGCGTGGACACTTTCATGGAAGGTGGCGATGCGGTTGTCGAAATTCGTCCGGAGGGGGCTTACGACTACCTTGCGTACCAATCCGGCTCCCGCTTCACCGTCAGTGTCGAGGAACTGACGGAAGAAGAGGCCGAGCGTCGTCGGGAGGAGAAATTCCCCTACACCGGCGACAAGCTGTCCCTGAACTTCCAGGACATTGAAGTGCGCTCTGTGCTCCAGCTGATCGCCGATTTCACCGGCCTGAACCTGGTGGCCAGTGACACAGTCGATGGCAGTATTACCCTGCGCCTGCAGAATGTGCCATGGGATCAGGCGCTGGAACTGATTCTCAAGACCAAGGGCCTCGATAAGCGCCAGATCGGAAACGTGCTGTTGGTGGCACCGGCGGAAGAGATCGCCGCCCGTGAGCGTCTGGAACTGGAAACCAACAAGCAGATTGCTGAACTGGCGCCGGTGCGCCTGGAAATCATCCAGGTCAACTACGCCAAGGCAGGAGACATTGTCGGCCTTATCCAGGAAGACGAGGAACTGATTTCCGATCGGGGCTTTATCTCTTCGGATGTGCGCACGAATACCATCAGTGTTCGGGAAACCACCGAGAAACTGGAAGAGATCCGTCGCCTGATTAACACCTGGGATATTCCGGTACGACAGGTGTCGATCGAGGCGCGGATTGTGCGTGCCCAAACCAATGTGGCCGAGAGCCTGGGCGTCCGCTGGGGCGGCGGTGGCTTTGACGACGATGGTAGCAACACGCTGTATGGTAGTGGTTCCATCGAGGGCAATGAGGGCGTATGGAATGATCAGGAAGTGGTATATCCCGACGCCCTGGTTGTTGACCTGGGTGTCTCAGATGCCGGGGCTTCCTCATTCGCCATCGGTCTGGGTAGCTCCAACTTCCTGGTTGACCTGGAAATATCGGCCCTTGAGAGCGATGGCAAGGCTGAGCTGGTGTCCCAGCCACGTGTCGTCACCGCAGACCGTCAGACCGCTGTGATCAAGTCTGGTGAGGAGATTCCCTATCAGGAAGCTTCCTCCAGTGGTGCCACCTCGGTGTCCTTCAAGGAGGCCGCCCTGTCACTGGAAGTGACCCCGCAGATCACCCCTGACAACAAGATCATCATGGATCTTCGGGTGAATCAGGATTCCCGTGGACAGGAAACGGCGGGCATTCCCAGTATCAATACCAACGAGGTGACTACTCAGGTGCTGGTTGGCAACGGCGAGACCGTGGTGCTGGGTGGCATCTTCCAGTCCGAAGTGGCGACGACGGTCACCAAAACGCCGGTGCTGGGGGATATTCCCTTTGTTGGCACCCTGTTCCGCCGCACCTCAAATATCAACGAGCGCAGCGAACTGCTGATCTTTATCACGCCAAAGATCATGCAGGATAATCTGATCGACTAACCGGGTGACCTCAACAAAAAGCCGCCGCGTCACACCGGCGGCTTTTTTGTGTTTATGGTATTCTCACCGGCCTGATCAATCGGGAGTGGATGTAATGCCGTTACCAAGTCGAATCGTGCTGGTCGGGCCTATGGGGGCAGGCAAGAGCACGATCGGTCGCCAGCTGGCCCGGGAGCTCGGGTATCGCTTCCTGGACTCTGATCGCATGATCGAAGAGCGGTGTGGCGCGGATATCCCCTGGATTTTCGACGTTGAAGGAGAGGGCGGCTTTCGACAGCGGGAGTCGGCAATACTCAGGGAGCTTTCCGACATTGGCGCGTCGGTACTGGCTACCGGCGGGGGTGCCATCATGAAGGACGAAAACCACGAGTGGCTGAAACGCGATGCGGTCATCGTCTACCTCAAGGCTTCCCTGGAGCAGCAGATAGAGCGCACCCGCAAGGATCGTAACCGGCCGCTGCTGCAGAATGATGATCCCGAAGCGGTGCTGCGGCGCCTCTTCGAGTTGCGCGACCCGATTTATTCACGACTGGCAGACATTGTCATGCTGACGGACCGGAAAAGCCCGCGGCTGGTGGTGCGGCAGATCATCAATCGCCTGAACCCCCGAACCCCTCGTCAGCGGCGGAAGATACGAAAAGAGGACCAGAAGCATGTCTGAAGCATACCGTGAGCTCCGGGTGGAGCTGGGTGACCGCGGTTATCCGATTCTGGTTGGTAAAGGATTGCTGGGAAACTGCGACCTGAGCCCCTACGTGTCAGGGAGTACGGTGATGATTGTGACCAACGACATCGTGGCGCCGCTGTACCTGGAAATGGTTCGCAATAGCTTTCCGGGTTGCCGGCTGAATGAGGTAATCCTGCCGGATGGTGAGGCCTTCAAGAACTGGGAAACCCTGAACCGGATATTTGACGCATTGCTGGAGCAGCGTCATTCCCGCAAGACCACACTGGTGGCTCTGGGTGGCGGTGTTGTGGGTGATATGGCGGGGTTCGCCGCGGCCTGCTACCAGCGTGGTGTGGATTTTATCCAGATTCCCACCACCCTGCTGGCCCAGGTGGATTCATCGGTGGGCGGAAAAACCGGCATCAACCACCCGCTGGGCAAGAACATGATCGGCGCTTTTCATCAACCTCGTTGTGTGCTGATCGATACAGACACCCTGCAGACCCTGCCTCGCAGGGAAATCTCGGCGGGACTGGCGGAAGTGATCAAGTACGGGCTGATCAGAGAGCCGGATTTTCTGGCATGGCTTGAAGACTCGATGTCCCGCCTGACCGGTCTCGATGCTGATGCCCTCACGGAGGCCATTTATCGCTCCTGTGCCTGCAAGGCTGAGGTGGTTGCTCAGGATGAACGGGAAGGCGGCTTGCGCGCCATTCTCAACCTCGGCCACACCTTCGGCCATGCCATCGAGACCCATGCCGGCTATGGCAACTGGCTCCATGGAGAGGCGGTTGGCGCGGGCATGATGATGGCTGCAGACCTGTCAAACCGGCTGGGACTTATTACAGACGAGGACAGGCGCCGTGTGGAGTCGATCCTGACGTCTGCCGGGCTTCCCACCAGTGTGCCCGCCGGCATGACGCCTGATCATTTCATGAATCTGATGGCCGTGGACAAGAAGAATGTGGATGGCCAGCTGCGTCTGATACTCCTTCGCGGGCTCGGAGAGGCCGAGGTCACCGACCGGTTTTCACCTGATGCCCTGGCCGATACGCTTGCCACGTTCTGCCATTGATGGATCAGGAACACAGGAGGCGAGTGCACCCATGAGCGATGTTCTGACAGGCCTGGAAGCCGGTGGGCTGTTTCCCCGGTTGCAGGAGCGGTACGGCCTGAGGGAAGACCCGCTCGCCCTGGAGACACCATTCTACGCGGGCGCTCAGCGTCAGCACGCGCTGGAAACCCTTCGCCACCTTTGTGGCTTTGGTGATCTGGCACTGGTGTTGTCCGGTGCCCGTGGTGCCGGAAAAACCCGGTTGCTCGGAGAGCTGGTGAGAAGCGAGGGCGGACGGCTGGAATTCATCCGGCTCGATGCCGGTAAACTCGATACCGTTGACATGGCAGTGCGAGCCCTCTATCGGGGAATCGGGCGGCGCCCGCCCGAGGGGCAATCAGCCAGAGAGGCGCTGTCGGCATTTTTCAGCTTGTCGGAAGAGGCAACCGGTAAGGGTCGCCGACAGGTATTGTTGGTCGATGATGCTGATCAGGCCTCCACCGGGGTTTTACGGGCGTTGCTGGACGCCTTTTGCAGTGCTGACCGTTCCCTTGCAGCGGTGCCCGTTCTGTCCGGCTCCGGTGACCTGCACGATCAGTTGGGTCTGGGTGCTGACGAGGGCGTGGCTGCCGCGGTGCATACTATCGGTTTGCCATGGTTTGAGCGGGAAGACATTCGTCAGTACCTTGAGCCCAGGGTGCTCAAGGCCGGAGGCAAGCCTTCTGAGCTGTTGTCCGGGCGTCACCTGGATCAACTGACCGCGCTGGCCCAGGGCAGTCCCGGCCGCCTGCAGCGGATTGCCCATGCTGTCTGGCTGGATATGGCGGCGACACCCGGGAAGGCTTCTGGTAGCGCCATGCGGGCAATGTCCGGGCCGCTGCGATGGGTGGCCCTCGCGGTTGTGCTGTTGGGCGCTTCCTGGTGGTTCGTGGCCAGTCGCTACGAGCAGACTCTGGATGCGGAGTCTGCGCGGGTGGCGCCAGAACAGGAGCCCACCCGATCCATGGTTACGGTCGGGCCTGGCACTGACCAGAATAATGGCTCGACGGCGCCTGTTGAGCCCGGCGCAGGCGCCAGCCAGGATCAGGCGGCTGTGACCAACGCCCCGGGCCCCGCTACTACTCCGGAGCCTATTGACGAGGGTCCTGCTGGCGACTTGCCTGCTACAGAGCCAGAGCCAGAGCCAGAGCCAGAGCCAGAGCCAGAGCCAGAGCCAGAGCCAGAGCCAGAGCCAGAGCCAGAGCCAGAGCCAGAGCCAGAGCCAGAGCCAGAG
>NZ_BMXV01000006.1:263320-321523 GCF_014651935.1 Marinobacter zhanjiangensis
CTCATTCGCGGCAGCCATGCCGGAACGATTTGTGCCTCTGCGTGAGGTGCGTGCGCTTTCCGGCTACACCGCGCAACTGGTGGCGGGTTATCAGGAGGATACCGCCGCGACATTTATTCGCCGCTATCCGGAACTCGAGGGGCTGCGTTACACTCGAAGCCAGAGAAATGGTCGGGACTGGTTCGTGGTCTACCTTGGCCGGTTCGAGCAGAAGCAGGCAGCCCGGGCTGCCGTCGCGGAATTGCCGTCCTCGATACGCTCCCAGCAGCCCTGGATCAGGGCTCTGGAAGACATCTGAGAGGCGCCGCAAGCGCCTTTTTTTATGGCCAGGGCAGAGATTGGCGCCACAGGGTTGGCACTATATTTGTTTGTATACGTACTTATGCGAGTGTAAAATAGCCAGCCCTTTTTTTCAGTGTTGGCGGGGCTTTATACCCTCCGGGTATTTAACTCGCTGACAGAAAAAGCATTTTTATGCGAGAGAACGCTTATGATGACAGGTTTGTATCATCCCGATGAATTCAGGGACAACTGCGGCTTTGGTCTGATCGCGCACATGAAAGGCGAGGCCAGCCACAAGTTGTTGCAAACTGCCATCGAGTCGCTGACCTGCATGACCCACCGAGGTGGTATCGCTGCAGACGGCAAGACCGGCGATGGTTGTGGCCTCCTTATCCAGAGCCCCGATGGCTTCCTTCGCAAGGCCGCCCAGGCCGCCTTTGGCAAGCAGCCAGGCGATCTTTTTGCAGTGGGCCAGGTCTTTCTCAGCCCTGAAAAAGCTCGGGCAGAGGCAGGTCGCAAGGCCATCGAGCAGCGCCTGACCGACCGTGGCCTGGAGATTCTGGGCTGGCGCAAGGTGCCTACCGACCCCTCCTGCCTGGGCCCGATGGCCCAGGACTGCCTGCCGTGGATCGAGCAGGTTTTCGTGGTGCCGGGCAAGGACCAGAACGAGCGCCAGTTTGCGATCGATCTGTTCGTTGGCCGGCGCCTGGCCGAGCGCGACATGGCGGAAGATGAGGAGTTCTACATCTGCAGCCTGTCCCACAAGACCCTGTCCTACAAGGGTCTGATGATGCCAGCGGACCTGACCCGGTTCTACCCTGATCTGGGTGACCCGGACCTCGAGACAGCGATCTGCGTATTCCACCAGCGTTTCTCGACCAACACCATGCCCAAGTGGCCACTGGCCCAGCCGTTCCGTTATCTGGCCCACAATGGCGAGATCAACACTGTCTCAGGCAACCGTAACTGGGCACTGGCGCGGGCTGCCAAGTTCGAAGCGCCGGATCTGCCCGACCTGCAGACCCTGCAGCCGCTGGTGAACCTGACCGGTTCGGACTCTTCCAGTATGGACAACATGCTGGAAGTGTTGCTGGCTGGTGGCGTTGACCTGTTCCGGGCGGCGCGGATGATGATTCCGCCGGCATGGCAGAACGTGGATACCATGGATTCCGAGCTACGGGCGTTCTACGAGTATAACTCCATGCATATGGAGCCCTGGGACGGGCCCGCTGGCCTGGTATTGTCCGATGGCCGTCATGCAGTCTGCATGCTTGATCGCAACGGCCTGCGCCCGGCCCGCTGGGTGATTACCAGGGATGACTTCATCACGCTGGCGTCCGAGATCGGCACTTACAGCTACAAGCCCGAGGACGTGGTGGCAAAAGGCCGGGTCGGTCCTGGGCAGATGCTGGCCGTGGACACCGAAAGTGGTGAGTTGCTGCACACCCGGGATATTGACCAGCGTCTCAAGAGCGCCCAGCCCTACAAGAAATGGCTGCGCGAGAACGGCCTGCGGGTCGAGTCCACCCTGAATACCGCCACGCCGGAATTCAAGCTGATGGACAACGACGAACTCCGGGTTCATCAGAAAATGTACATGGTCACCTATGAAGAGCGTGATCAGGTACTGCGTCCGCTGGCGGAAAATGGCCAGGAAGCCGTTGGCTCCATGGGTGACGATACGCCCATGGCCGTGTTATCCAGCAAGGTTCGCCACGTTGGTGACTACTTCCGCCAGAAGTTCGCCCAGGTGACCAACCCGGCCATCGACCCGCTGCGCGAAGCCGTGGTCATGTCCCTGGAAACCTGCCTTGGTGCCGAGCGGAATGTCTTCGAGGAAACCGCTGAGCACGCCAACCGGCTTATCCTGACCACACCGGTGCTGTCGCCGGCCAAGTTCCTGCGAATCGAGGGTAATGAGCGGCCCGGGTTTGAAGTGGCCAAGATCCACCTGAGCTACAGTCCTGAGCGGGGGCTGGAAAACGGCGTCCGTGATATCTGCGAAGCGGCCGAGAAGGCAGTGCGCGATGATGGCAAGGTGTTATTGATCCTGTCGGACAAGGACCTGAAGGAGGGCGACCTGCCGGTCAACAGCCTTATGGCCACCGGTGCGGTCCACCACCACCTGGTGGCGAAAGGCCTGCGCTGCGATTCCAACATCATTGTGGAAACCGGCTGGGCCCGCGACCCGCACCATTTCGCGGTGCTGTTCGGCTTCGGCGCCACGGCGGTCTATCCCTATCTTGCCTATCAGGTGATCAACGATCTGATCCGCACCGGCGAAATGCTGATCGACCCGATCGACGCCAAGAACAACTACCGCAAGGGCATCAACAAGGGGCTGCTGAAGATCCTGTCCAAGATGGGGATCTCCACCATCACCTCCTATCGGGGTGCCCAGCTGTTCGAGGCCGTGGGCATCGCCGACGAGGTGGTGGACCTTTGCTTCAGGGGTGTGCCCAGTCGCATCCAGGGCGCCACCTTCTATGACTTCCAGCAGGACCAGGAACAGCTGGCAGCGACCGCCTGGAAACGGCGCAAGTCAATCACCCAGGGCGGCCTGCTCAAGTATGTGCATGGTCAGGAATATCACGCCTTCAATCCGGATGTGGTCACCACCCTGCAGGCGGCCGTCACCAGCGGCGACTATGGCCAGTACCAGGAATATGCCGGACTGGTGAACAATCGCCCGGTATCCACGCTCCGTGACCTGCTGGCCTTCCGCGAGGACATCAAGCCGGTGGATATCGACGAGGTGGAGCCGGTGGAGAAGATTTTCCCGCGCTTCGATTCCGCAGCCATGTCCCTTGGGGCCCTGTCACCGGAAGCGCACGAAGCCCTGGCGGTGGCCATGAATACCCTCGGCGGGCGTTCCAACTCCGGTGAGGGCGGCGAGGATCCGGCCCGCTATGGCACCGAGAAGCGCTCCAAGATCAAGCAGGTAGCCTCCGGCCGATTTGGTGTGACCGCCGAGTACCTGCGTAGCGCCGACGTCATGCAGATCAAGGTGGCCCAGGGCGCCAAGCCGGGTGAAGGTGGTCAGCTGCCCGGCGGCAAGGTCAACGCGCTGATTGCACGGCTGCGTTACTCCGTGCCCGGCGTCACCCTGATTTCGCCGCCGCCGCATCACGACATCTATTCCATCGAGGATCTGGCACAGTTGATCTTTGACCTCAAGCAGGTCAACCCCAAGGCGCTGGTGTCGGTAAAACTGGTTTCCGAGCCGGGTGTTGGTACGATCGCGGCCGGTGTTGCCAAGGCCTATGCCGATCTTATCACGGTGTCCGGTTATGACGGTGGTACCGCTGCCAGTCCGCTGACGTCCATCCGCTATGCCGGCTCCCCCTGGGAACTGGGCCTGAGCGAGACCCAGCAGGCCCTTCGGGCCAACGACCTGCGGGGCAAGATCCGCCTGCAGACAGACGGCGGTATCAAGACCGGTCTGGACGTGGTCAAGGGCGCCATACTGGGCGCCGAGAGCTTCGGCTTTGGCACTACGCCCATGGTCGCCCTGGGCTGTAAGTACCTGCGCATCTGCCACCTGAACAACTGTGCCACCGGTGTGGCCACCCAGGATGACTACCTGCGGGAGGAGCACTTCAAGGGCACGGTGGAAATGGCCATGAACTTCTTCCGCTTTGTGGCGGCGGAAACCCGTGAGTGGATGGCGAAGCTGGGCGTGCGCAACCTGGAGGAGCTGGTGGGCCGCGTGGACCTGCTGGAGCGCCTGCCTGGTGACACCGAGCGCCAGAAGCGCCTGGATCTCAGCCATCTGCTGCACAATGACCATATTCCGGCGGACAAGCCCCAGACCTGTCAGGTTGAGCGCAACCACCCGTTTGATGAAGGTGCCCTGGCAGAGCGGATGGTCAGTGAAACGGCCGATGCCATTGCGGACCGCAAAGGCGGCACCTGGGACTTCAAGGTCACCAACTGTGACCGCTCCATCGGCGCCCGCCTGTCCGGTGAGATCGCCCAGCTTCATGGCAACCAGGGCATGGTGGGCAGCCCGGTCGTGCTTAACCTGACCGGTACCGCAGGCCAGAGTTTTGGTGTCTGGAACGTGGGTGGCCTGCACATGCACCTGGAAGGCGATGCCAACGACTATGTGGGCAAAGGCATGACCGGTGGCAAGCTGGTGGTTCGCCCGCCAGCGGTCAGCTCGTTCAAGTCCCAGGAAACGGCGATCGTGGGTAACACTTGCCTGTACGGCGCTACTGGCGGCAAGCTGTTCGCCGCAGGCACGGCAGGTGAACGCTTTGGCGTTCGCAACTCGGGCGCCCACGCGGTTGTGGAAGGCGCTGGTGACCACTGCTGTGAATACATGACCGGCGGCCTGGTGGCGGTGCTCGGCAGTACCGGACACAACTTCGGGGCCGGCATGACCGGTGGCTTTGCCTACGTGCTGGACCAGAACAACACCTTCGTGGACAAGTACAATCACGAACTGGTGGAGATCCAGCGGATTTCCAGCGAGGACATGGAGCCCTACCGTAATCACCTGCGCGGCGTGATCGCAGAGCACGTGGATGAAACCGGTAGCGAATGGGCCCGCCATATCCTTGAAAATTTCGACGACTACGTTGGCCGTTTCTGGCTGCTGAAGCCAAAGGCGGCCAATCTCAAGAGCCTGCTGGCCAGCACCCGGGCACGTCCGGAGTAACGGGCCACCGTCAACCGTAGTCAGTGGCCGGCCCCGCTCAACCGGGGCGGCCCGTCGAAATCACGATGATGAGAGCGTTACGATGAAAGAACGACTGAACAACGATTTTCAGTTTGTGCAGGTAGGCCGCGTCGACCCGAAAAAAGTGCCTGCCAGCAAACGTCGCAAGAACTTCGGCGAAATCTATTACCAGTTCGAGGCGGCGGATGCCAGCAGCCAGTCACACCGGTGCCTGGAGTGCGGCAACCCCTATTGCGAGTGGAAATGCCCGGTTCACAACTATATTCCCAACTGGCTCAAGCTGGTGTCTGAGGGCAACATCATGCGGGCTGTGGAGCTGTGCCACGAGACCAACTCGCTGCCTGAGGTCTGTGGCCGCGTATGCCCCCAGGATCGTCTGTGTGAAGGGGCGTGCACCCTGAACGATGGCTATGGCGCGGTGACCATCGGTTCCGTGGAAAAGTACATCACCGACACCGCCTTCGCGCTGGGCTGGAAACCGGATCTGTCCGAGGTCAAGTGGACTGATCGGAAGGTGGCGGTAATCGGCGCAGGGCCTGCGGGCCTTGGCTGTGCGGACGTGCTGGTGCGCAATGGGGTCAAGCCGGTGGTGTTCGACCGTTACCCGGAGATCGGCGGCCTGCTGACCTTTGGTATCCCCGAGTTCAAGCTGGAAAAGACCGTGATGACACGCCGTCGTGAGGTGTTCGAAGGCATGGGCGTCGAGTTCCGCCTGGAAACCGAGGTGGGCAAGGATGTCCAGTTGCAGGACATTATTGACGAATATGATGCGGTCTTCATGGGCATGGGCACCTATACCTACATGAAAGGTGGCTTCCCGGGCGAGGAGCTGGATGGCGTGCACGACGCTCTGCCATTCCTGGTGTCCAACGTGAATCGTCGCCTTGGCTTCGAGAAGAACGCAGGCGATTTCGTTGATATGAAAGGCAAGCGGGTCGTGGTACTTGGTGGCGGTGATACTGCCATGGACTGCAATCGCACCTCCATCCGTCAGCAGGCAGCCAGCGTCACCTGTGCTTACCGCCGTGACGAGGCGAACATGCCGGGTTCACGCCGTGAGGTGGCGAATGCCAAGGAGGAAGGCGTCAAGTTCATGTTCAACCGCCAACCCATCGCGATCATCGGCGAGGACCGGGTCGAAGGTGTCAAGGTGGTACAGACCAAGCTTGGCGAGCCGGATGAAAATGGCCGTCGCCGCCCGGAAGTGGTGCCGGGAAGTGAGGAGGTTATCCCGGCGGACGCGGTGTTGGTGGCCTTCGGCTTCCGCCCCAGTCCGGCTGACTGGTTCGATGAGCTGAAGGTGGGTACCGACGATTCCGGCCGTGTAAGCGCGCCCGAGGAAGCGGAATTTGCCTTCCAGACGACCAATGCCAAGATCTTCGCCGGTGGCGATATGGTCCGCGGCTCGGACCTGGTAGTTACGGCAATCTGGGAAGGCCGTGAGGCCGCCGAGGGGATCCTGGACTACCTGGATGTCTGAACCAATCGACATCTGATGCGTATCAAGGGGCGTCCTGGTTCAGCAGGCCGCCCTTTTTTATTGCGTCAAACACGTTATCATTGCCGCCTGTTTGAACATTTCCCAGTACACGGGAGTGCCCGCCCGGTTAGTCACTCCGCAGATCAGGAATCACTATGAGCGAACTGAAGAACGACCGCCTCCTCCGCGCCCTGATGCGCCAGCCTGTTGACCGTACGCCGGTCTGGATGATGCGCCAGGCGGGGCGCTACCTGCCGGAGTACCGGGCCACCCGGGAAAAGGCCGGGGACTTTCTGAGTCTGTGCAAGAACACGCCGCTGGCCTGTGAGGTGACCCTGCAGCCGCTGGAGCGTTTTCCGCTGGATGGGGCGATCCTGTTCTCGGATATCCTGACCATTCCGGATGCCTTGGGCCTGGGCCTGTATTTCGAGACCGGTGAGGGGCCCAAGTTCCGCAATGTGATTCGTTCGGAAGCGGATGTGGCGGCGCTGCCAACCCTCAAAGCGGATGTGGATCTGGATTATGTAATGAATGCGGTCTCCACGATCCGCGGCGCACTCAATGGCCGGGTGCCGTTGATCGGCTTTTCTGGCAGCCCCTGGACGCTCGCCACTTACATGATCGAAGGTAGCTCGTCCAAGGATTTCCGCGAAGCCAAGAAGCTGATGTACGGTCAGCCGGAGGTGATGCATCGGTTGCTGGATCATCTGGCGAATTCGGTGATCGATTACCTGAACAGTCAGATCCGGGCCGGCGCCCAGGCGGTTCAGATTTTTGATACCTGGGGTGGGGTGCTGAGTAGCTGGGCCTACCAGGAGTTTTCGCTGGCCTATATGAAGAAGATTGCCGACGGTCTGATTCGCGAGAGCGACGGGCGCCGGGTGCCGCTGATTATCTTCACCAAGAATGGCGGCCAGTGGCTGGAGTCCATGGCGCAGTCGGGTGCTGATGCGCTGGGTCTGGACTGGACCACTGATATTGGCAATGCCCGGGCCCGCGTGGGGGACCAGGTGGCCCTGCAGGGCAATATGGATCCTGCCATGCTGTACGCGCCGAAGGAGCGGATTCGTGAGGAGGTGGCGGATATCCTGAAGCGTTATGGCCCGGGTCCTGGTCACATCTTCAATCTGGGGCATGGCATTACACCGGATGTGGATCCGGAGCATGCCGGGGCGTTTATCGAGGCGGTTGTCGAACTGAGTGGGGAGTACCATCGTTAAGTTGAACGGTTGATTCTCTGTTGACTTCTACCTTGTGCCGGTCGGAATCAGGCCGGTAACTCTTTCCTAGACACGCCCCGCAAGTACGTCCCTGTAGGGCTCGACGAGCGCCTTCCCTGGCGCTCGACGGTCCAGGAAAGAGTTACCGGCCTGCTTCCTCGGCAGATTATGCAGTTAACTTTTGCTCTGTGCCCAACCCTTACATCAACTGTCCCTGCGTTCCCGGCAGTGGTATCAAATCTCTGAGAGGTCTATAGTCATGAAAAGACAAGAACATGGACCCGGGAGCAAGGCATTGGACGAAAATACCCCCGAAAAGCGTCGCTTCCATCGAATCCACTTTGATGCGCCCTGTGATCTCCACTGGCAGGACGACATGCAGACGGCTGATGTTCTGGATATCTCCCTGAAAGGCGTCCTGGTCAGCCGCCCGGCCGGCTGGGCGGCGTCCGAGGGCGAGCCCTGCGAGTTGACCATCCATCTGAATGACCACGAAAGCGCCATCGTCATGGCGGTTACCTTGCGCCACCTCGAGCCGGACCGGTTGGGCTTCAAGATTGAGTACATTGATCTCGAAAGCGCCTCTCATTTGAAGCGCTTGGTAGAACTGAACCTTGGCGATGCAGCGCTTCTTGAGCGTGAGCTTTCGCATCTGATCGAATAATCCGCCAAGCGTTAACTGCGAAGATGGATAAGGAGATAGGTCGAGAACCTTTTCCCGGACCTTCGAAAACAGGGGTGGAACGCGCCGGCGTTTCACGGCCCGGCCATGGATGGCCGGGCTAGGACCTTTACGGCGACGCAGGAGCAGTTAGCCGTAAAGGTTTTCGAAGAGCCTCCATGGATGGATTCACGGCGTGTCCGGGAAAAGGTTCTCGACCTGTCGCCCCGGCACCAAACTATCAGGCTACTAAACCATTAAGATTTAGCTGGCCTATAGGTCCTCTAGCGCCGCTAAAGCCTCACTCAATTTGGTCACCGGAATCACCTTCATCCCCTCAATACCCTTGCGGGGCGCGTTGGCCTTGGGTACAAGCGCACGGGTGAAACCGTGCTTGGCGGCCTCATAAATCCGTTCCTGCCCTGAAGGTACGGGGCGGATCTCGCCGGACAGGCCGACTTCGCCGAAGATCACCAGATCCTGGGGCAGGGCGCGGTCGCGGAAGGAGGAGACGATAGCAGCCAGCAGGGCCAGGTCGGCGCTGGTTTCCGCCACCTTGACGCCGCCGACCACATTGACAAACACATCCTGATCCGACACATGCATACCGCCATGGCGGTGCAGTACCGCGAGCAGCATGGCCAGCCGGTTCTGGTCCAGGCCCACGGCGACCCGGCGCGGGTAACTGCCCTGAGCCATGTCCACCAGTGCCTGTATCTCCACCAGCATGGGCCGGGTGCCTTCCCAGACCACCATCACCACGCTACCCGGAGCGGCTTCCTCACCCCGGTTGAGGAAGATGGCGCTGGGGTTCTTTACCTCTTTCAGACCCTGTTCCAGCATGGCAAACACGCCCAGCTCATTGACCGCGCCGAAGCGGTTCTTGATGCCCCGCAGGGTGCGATAGCGGCTGTCGCTGGAGCCCTCCAGCAGGATCGAGCAGTCAATCATGTGTTCCAGGACCTTGGGGCCGGCCAGGCTGCCGTCCTTGGTGACATGACCTACCAGGAACAGGATGGTGCCCGTCTGCTTGGCAAAACGGGTCAGGTAGGCGGCGCTTTCCCGTACCTGGGAGACGGACCCGGGGGCGGATTCGATATCCGCCACATGCATCACCTGGATACTGTCCACCACCAGGATTTTCGGCTTTTCCGCCTCTGCTACCTGCATCAGCCGTTCGACGCTGGTTTCCGACAGCATCTTCAGGTCTTTGGTGGGCACACCCAGACGCCTGGCCCGCATGGCCACCTGTTGCAGGGATTCTTCGCCAGTGACGTAAAGGGCGGGAGTCTTCTCCGCCAGATGGCAGACCGCCTGCAATAGCAGCGTGCTCTTGCCGGCGCCGGGGTGCCCGCCCATCAGTACTGCGGAACCCTCCACCAGTCCACCGCCAAGCACCCGGTCGAACTCCTGCATGCCCGTGCTGATGCGGGGCTGCTCGGCAAGGCTGACCTCGTCCAGGCTCTTCACCGCGGTCAGGCTGCCGGCAAAGCCTTCGAAGCGGGCACCGCGGGCGCCCTTGGCGTTGCTGCCACTGACGCCGCGAACCTCACTGATGGTGTTCCAGCCGTGACAGGCGCCGCATTGACCCTGCCATTTGGAGTAGTCGGCGCCGCACTCGGTGCAGACAAAGGCGGTTTTTACTTTGGCCATGGGTGAGTCCTGATTGGTTCGGGGGAGTCTCCACCCTCACCCCCGGCCGCTCTCCCCTCAAGGGAGAGGGGAGAATCTGGTCCAGCCTGGGGTCCGTTTCAAGCCCCTCTCCCCTGAAGGGAAAGGGGTTGGGTGAGGGGGGAGGTAGACGAGTAGCGGGTTCGTACCTTACGCCAGCTTCGTGTGTTTCATTCGCTGGGGCTGCATGGCCGAGTCACCCTTGCGCTTCTTGAAGTCCTCGTCGTACTCGCTGAAGTTGCCTTCGAAGTAGACCACTTCACCATCATCCTCGAAAGCGAGGATGTGGGTGGCTACCCGGTCCAGGAACCAGCGGTCGTGGGAGATCACCAGGGCGGAGCCCGGGAAGTTCAGTAGCGCCTCTTCCAGGGCGCGGAGGGTTTCCACGTCCAGGTCGTTGGTGGGCTCATCCAGCAGCAGTACGTTGCCACCCTGCTTGAGCAGTTTGGCCAGGTGCAGACGGTTACGCTCACCGCCGGACAGGTCCCCGACACGCTTCTGCTGGTCGCTGCCCTTGAAGTTGAAGCGGCCCACATAAGCACGGGACGGGGTTTCGTAGTTGCCGATCTTGATGATGTCGTTGCCGTCGGAGAGCTCTTCCCACACGGTCTTGCTGCCGTCCAGGTCGCGCATCTGGTCCACGTAGGCCAGTTTCACGGTCTCGCCAACCACGATGTCGCCGGAATCCGGCTTGTCGTATCCGGCAATCATCTTGAACAGGGTGGACTTGCCGGCGCCGTTACCGCCGATGATGCCCACGATGGCCCCCGGCGGAACCCGGAAGGACACATCCTCATAAAGCAGCCGGTCTTCGAACGACTTGCTGATGCCGTCAACTTCAATGACCTTGTCGCCCAGGCGCGGGCCGGGCGGAATGTAAAGTTCGTTGGTCTCGTTGCGCTTCTGGAACTCCTGGGAGCTCATCTCCTCGAAGCGGGCCAGGCGGGCCTTGCTCTTGGACTGACGGCCCTTGGCGTTGCTTCGAACCCACTCCAGCTCCTGCTTGACGGCCTTCTGGTGGGAAGCCTCCTGCTTGGACTCCATTTCCAGGCGCTTTTCCTTGTTCTCCAGCCACTGGCTGTAATTGCCCTCAAAGGGAATGCCCTGGCCGCGGTCCAGTTCCAGGATCCAGCCCGCTACATTGTCGAGGAAGTAACGGTCGTGGGTAATGGCTACCACGGTGCCGCTGTAGTCGTGCAGGAAACGCTCCAGCCAGGCCACGGATTCCGCATCCAGGTGGTTGGTGGGCTCGTCCAGCAGAAGCATGTCGGGGCTGGACAACAGCAGGCGGCACAGGGCCACCCGGCGGCGCTCACCACCGGAAAGGTTGGCGACCTTCTGTTCCCATGGTGGCAGTCTCAGGGCATCCGCAGCCACTTCCATCTTGCGTTCGATATCATGGCCGTCAGTGGCCTGGATGTAGGCTTCCAGCTCGCCCTGTCTTTTGGCCAGAGCGTCAAAGTCGGCATCCGGTTCGGCATAGTCCGCGTAAACCTGGTCCAGGGCCGCCAGTGCGTCGTGAACACCGGACACAGACTCGTCGACGATTTCCTTGACGGTCTTGTCGTCGTCCAGTTCCGGTTCCTGGGGCAGGTAGCCCACGTTGATGCCGGGCTGGGGGCGGGCTTCGCCGATGTAATCCTGGTCCACCCCGGCCATAATGCGCAGCAGGGTGGATTTACCGGCCCCGTTCAGGCCGAGCACCCCAATTTTGGCGCCGGGGAAGAAGCTCAGGGAGATATCCTTGAGAATTTCGCGCTTGGGCGGAACCACCTTGCCCACGTGGTTCATGGTATAAACGTACTGGGCCATGTTGGCTTTGTCCTCTTTTACAGAAATTGCCACGGAATCCACGGAAGAACACGGAAAAAGAGGTGGATTCCGTGGCAAAAAAATTCTTTAACGCAGGCCGGATTGTCGCCTGCTTGAAAGCAGAACCCCGTAAGGTATCTAAACCTATTGGGGATAGCAATTGGCGCAGAGCGGAACAGGCCCGCGTGCCGGTATCTGCGGACGCCGTAAAGGATGATTTTTTACCCGGAATCAAGATAGAATAGCGGCCCAATTTTTCAGGGATTCCGGGGTGCAAGTGTCCCGTCCGGCGAACTCGCTCACCCGTAGCGTAACGAGTTAGCCGGATGCGGGGCTATGTCCGGGGCCAGCCACACAGACAGGGGCAACGCATGTTTAACCGTGATATGAAAATCGCCGGCTTTGATGACGAGCTGTGGAGCGCCATGCAGGCGGAGGAAACGCGTCAGGAAGCTCACATTGAACTGATTGCATCGGAAAACTACACCAGCCCCCGTGTGATGGAAGCCCAGGGTAGCGTATTGACCAACAAATACGCCGAAGGCTACCCCGGCAAGCGTTACTACGGTGGCTGTGAATTTGTTGATGTGGCGGAGCAGCTGGCTATCGACCGCGCCAAAGAGCTGTTTGGCGCCGCCTATGCCAACGTACAGCCTCACTCCGGCTCCCAGGCCAACTCGGCCGTCTTCATGGCCCTGCTGAAGCCGGGGGATACTGTGCTGGGCATGAGCCTGGCCCACGGTGGCCACCTGACCCACGGCGCCACCGTCAACTTTTCCGGCAAGATCTACAATGCCGTCCAGTACGGCATCAACACGGATACCGGCCTGATCGACTATGACGAAGTGGAGGCCATGGCCGTCGAGCACAAGCCGAAGATGATCATTGCCGGCTTCTCCGCCTATTCCCAGGAGCTCGACTTTGCCCGCTTCCGCAAGATTGCCGACAAGATTGGCGCCTACCTGTTCGTGGATATGGCCCATGTGGCGGGGCTGGTGGCTGCCGGTGTCTATCCGGATCCGGTTCCCCATGCCCACGTTGTGGCAACCACTACCCACAAGACCCTGCGTGGTCCCCGTGGTGGCCTGATCCTGGCTTGCGACGACGAAGCCCTGCAGAAAAAACTGAATTCCGCTGTTTTCCCGGGCGGTCAGGGTGGCCCACTGATGCACGTGATCGCCGCCAAGGCCGTTTGTTTCAAGGAAGCCATGAACGACGAATTCAAGGCCTATCAGAAGCAGGTAGTCAAGAATGCGGCTGCCATGGCGGAGGTGTTCATTGAACGCGGTTATGACGTGGTTTCCGGTGGCACGCGGAATCACCTGTTCCTGGTCAGCCTGATCAAGCAGGATATTACCGGCAAGGATGCGGATGCTGCACTGGGAAGAGCCCATATTACCGTCAACAAGAATGCGGTGCCCAACGACCCCCGCTCTCCGTTCGTGACCTCCGGTCTGCGTATCGGTACGCCGGCGGTCACAACCCGCGGCTTTGGCGAGAGCGAGTGCCGCGATCTGGCGGGCTGGATGTGCGATATTCTGGATAACCTGGAAAACGAAGCCCTGATCGGCGAGGTTCGCGAGCAGGTGCAAGCCCTTTGTGCCCGTTTCCCGGTCTACACCGACTGATACCGCCGGGTAATCTGTCATGGCCGCTGCGGTAACGGAGTGGCCTGTTTCTATCGGAGCGTCCGACTATGCAATGTCCTTTCTGTGGTGAAGCCGATACCAAAGTGATCGACTCCCGGCTGGTGGCCGAGGGTGATCAGGTGCGCCGCCGCAGGGAGTGCCTGTCATGCCGCGAACGTTTCACCACGTTCGAAAGCGCGGAGCTGGTCATGCCCCGGGTGGTCAAGCAGGACGGCACCCGCCAGCCCTTCGACGAGGAAAAGCTGCGGGCCGGGCTGATGAAGGCCCTGGAGAAACGCCCCGTCAGCATCGAGCAGATCGACGCCGCCCTCAACCGGATCCGCTATCGCCTGCGGGCGACCGGTGAGCGGGAAGTGAAGTCGATGACGCTGGGCGAAGAAGTGATGACCGAGCTGCGCCAGCTGGACAAGGTAGCTTACGTGCGTTTCGCTTCCGTTTACCGGAGCTTCCAGGATATCAACGAGTTCAAGGAGGAGATCGAGCGGCTGTCGGACGGTGCCGACCCGGCTGATGTGGCCAGGGTGCTTGCCGACCGGGACTCAACCGAAGGTACTTCATGACACAAGCCCAGGATGTCGCCATGATGGCCCGGGCCATTCAGTTGGCCTGGCGTGGTCGTTATTCCACGCATCCCAACCCGCGCGTGGGTTGCGTGATCGCCCGGGGTGACCGGGTGCTGGGGGAAGGCTGGCACGAGCGTGCCGGCGAGGCCCATGCGGAAGTGAGGGCCCTGAGCCAGGCAGGACAGGATGCACGGGGTGCCACTGCCTACGTCACTCTTGAGCCCTGTAGCCATTTTGGGCGGACTCCGCCCTGTTCCCGGGCTCTGATCGAATCGGGTGTGGCCAGGGTGGTGGTGGCCAGCGAGGATCCCAACCCCAGCGTTTCCGGTCGTGGCCTGCAGCAACTGCGGGATGCGGGCGTTCGCGTCAAGGAGGGCCTGCTCCGGGAGGAAGCTGCGCGGCTGAACCCCGGTTTTCTCAAACGCATGAAGACCGGGCGCCCCTGGGTGCGCCTGAAGATGGCCGCCAGTCTGGACGGGCGAACCGCCATGGCGTCCGGGGAGAGCAAGTGGATTACCGGCCCGGAATCACGCAGCGATGTGCAGCGCCTGCGTGCCATGAGCGATGCCATTCTCACCGGTGTGAACACGGTACTGGTGGATGACCCGTCGCTGACTGTGCGGCGCAATGAGCTGGGTGATACCGGAGATGCGACTGAACCGTCGCGCCAGCCCTTGAGGCTGATTGCCGACCGGGATGCCCGTACGCCATCCACCGCCAGCATACTGCAGGGGGGCGATGTCCACCTGTTCTGCTCCTCCGAGGCGCTGTCGTCCCCTGCTGCGCAGGATCTGGCCGCTCTAGGGGTAACCCTCAACGGAGTGGGCTGGCAGGACAGCGGTGTCAACCTGGGGCAGTTGCTGGACAGGCTTGGCGAGCTGGGGGTAAACGAACTGCTGGTGGAGGCGGGGCCGACCCTTGCGGGCGCTTTCATCGTCGAGGGGCTGCTTGATGAGCTTTGGCTCTACCAGGCGCCTGTTTTCCTTGGCAGTGAAGGCAGGCCGACTGCCAGGCTGCCATTCAGGGACATGTGCGAGAAAATCGAGTGGCTGGTCACTGACCGGCGCCAGTTCGGCGTGGATACACGGCTGGTACTGGCGCCCAAGGTCCTGTCGCCCAAATCACCTGCGGGCAGCTGACGCGGCCTGGCGACCCATGCATCAACATCACGGCAGCCCTGCGCTGGCCGGGAGACTGTGGAATACTATGGCACTGAACACCGTTGAAGAGATTATCGAGGACATCCGTCAGGGCAAGATGGTGATTCTCATGGACGACGAAGACCGTGAGAACGAAGGCGACCTGGTCATGGCCGCCGAACATTGCACGGCGGAGTCCATCAATTTCATGGCCCGCTTTGGTCGTGGTCTGATCTGCATGCCCATGTCCCGGCAGCGCTGTGACCAGCTGGGCCTTTCGCTGATGGTGCAGAGCAATAACTCGGGGTTTGGTACCAAGTTCACCCTCTCCATCGAAGCGGCAGAAGGGGTGACCACCGGTATCTCCGCTGCGGACCGTGCCCGGACCGTGCAGGCCGCCGTGGCCCGCAACGCAACGGCGGCGGACCTGGTGCAGCCGGGGCATATCTTCCCGCTGATGGCGGACCCCGGCGGCGTGCTTAGCCGCGCAGGGCATACCGAGGCATCCTGCGATCTGGCTGCCCTGGCAGGCGGTGAGCCGGCGGGCGTGATCTGCGAGATCATGAACGACGATGGCTCCATGGCACGCCGCGAAGACCTGGAAAAGTTTGCCGCGCGGCATGAGCTGAAGATTGGCACCATCGCAGACCTGATCCACTACCGCACCATGAATGAACGCACCATCGAGTGCGTGGAGCAGTACGATCTGGATACGGAGTATGGTGTGTTCAATCTGCGCACCTACCGCGACAGTATTCAGGGCGGAACGCACCTGGCCCTGGTCATGGGTGATGTCCGGGCCGAGTCGCCGACAATGGTGCGGGTCCATGTCACCGATACCCTTCGCGACCTGCTGGGCGCCCGTCGCAAGGGGTCTCATAGCTGGCCGCTGCACCATGCCCTGGAGAAAGTGGCCGAAGAAGGCAAAGGGGTCGTGGTTCTGCTGAACAGCGCCGAGGACAGTTACAACCTGGAGGACCGGATTCACGAGTTCTTCGGGGAAGGGCCCGCCAAGGCTGGCAAGGGCGGCAGTTCCGGTGTCTACTTCACGGTCGGCACCGGTTCCCAGATCCTGCGGGACTGCGGCGTCGGCCAGATGCGACTGCTTAGTGCCCCGATCAAATTCTCCGCCATTTCCGGCTTCGATCTGGAAGTTGTGGAATATGTACCCTACACCGGTAGTTAAAACCAGAATTCAACGGATATCCGGGCCCCCGGCCCGGAACAGGAATGACAATGTCAGATATCAAGGTTATTGAAGGGGATTTTCGGCAGTGCGCAGGGCGTTATGCGCTGGTGGTCGGACGTTTCAACGGGTTCGTCGTGGAAAGCCTGGTGGAGGGCGCGGTGGATACCCTGCGCCGCCACGGCATTGCCGATGACGACATCACCATCGTGCGGGTACCCGGCGCCTACGAGATGCCCCTGGCCGTGAAGCGGGTGGCGGAGACCGGCAACTTCGACGCCATTATCGCCCTGGGGGCGGTGATCCGTGGTGGCACACCCCACTTCGAGTACGTGGCGGGTGAAGCCGCCAGTGGCCTGGGCGCTGTCAGCCTGGAAACAGACGTACCGGTCACCTTTGGTGTGCTGACCGTGGACTCCATAGAGCAGGCTATCGAACGTTCCGGCACCAAGGCTGGCAACAAGGGCGCCGAAGCAGCTATTACCGCGCTGGAAATGGTCAGCCTGTTCAACAAGCTGGGTGAGTGATGAGCGACCAGGACAGCACAGCGTCGGGCGCATCCGCCCCGGGCAAGCCCAAGGCCGGTGATCGCCGGCGTGCACGGGCCCTGGCCCTGCAGGCACTCTATCACCGTCATTTCAGCAAGAGTCCGATCAATGATATCGAGGCCGAGTTCATGGTCGACAACGACATGACCAAGGTGGACTCGGCATTCTTCCGCGACCTGCTCCGGGGCGTTCACCGGGAGCAGTCCGGGCTGGACGGGGTGATCGAACCACTGCTGGACCGTCCACTGGCGGAAGTGGATCCCATTGAGCTGGCTATCGTGCGTATCGGCGCCTATGAACTCAAGTATCGCGTCGACGTGCCCTACCGGGTGGTCATTAACGAGGGTATCGAGCTGGCCAAGCGTTTCGGTGGCACCGAAGGGCATAAATTTGTCAACAGTCTGCTGGACAAGCTGAGCCAGCGTCTCCGCCTGGCGGAAACCCGTCCCCGGCAGTCGTAGATTCCGCCATGGGTGAGTTCGAGCTGATCCGCACCCTTTTCCGTCCGTTGGCGGAAGCCACCTGGCAGGACGGTGTGGTTCTGGGGCCGGGGGATGACTGCGCCATCCAGCGCGTGCCACCAGGGCATGAGCTGGTCTTTTCCATCGATACCCTGGTGGCCGGGGTCCACTTTCCTGCCGGGTATGACCCGGTCCGGCTTGGCTGGCGTTCGCTGGCCGCTGCCGTCAGTGATCTGGCGGCCATGGGGGCCGATCCGGTCTGTTACACGCTGGCGCTGACGCTTCCCGATGCCGATCCGGGCTGGGCAAAGTCGCTTGTGGGTGGGCTGGAAGAGGCGTCCCGTGCGTTCGGTATTGCTCTGGCGGGAGGTGATATCACGCGGGGGCCGCTGACACTGACCATACAGGTTCACGGAACAGTGCCCGAAGGTCAGGCGATCCGGCGCAGCGGCGCCCGGTCCGGGGAACTGGTGGCTGTCACCGGCCCGCTGGGCGGGGCGGCGGCTGCACTGAGCTGGCTGGAGGCAGCCAGTCCTCCGGCTTCGGCGGAGGGGTTCCTTGCCCGTTACCATCGCCCTCAGCCCCGGTGCGAACTGGGCCGTCAGCTGCGAGGACTGGCTACCGCCGCCATCGATATTTCCGACGGGCTGCTGGCGGATCTCGGCCATATCCTCGAGGCCTCAGGGGTGGGGGCAGAACTGGAGCCGGGCCGGGTACCACGGAATTTCGATGGCACCCAGGCGACTCTGGATCAGGCCCTGAACGGTGGCGATGACTATGAGCTCTGCGTGATTCTGCCACATTCAGCGCTGGAGCAGTTGCCGGGCAGCGTGGCCGACAGCCTTTGGGTGGTCGGTAAGGTGTGTGCCGGTTCCGGGTTGCGTCTGATGCACGCGGACGGGGTTATCGAAGAGGTCAGTGTGCCGATGGGCTATGATCATTTCAGGGGGCAATAGCAGAACAGGGCCGACAAGGGGTAGCGGCGATTGCCAGAGACGCATCCATGCGTTAGCCCGGTTCTGCGGTCCATGGTGTCAGTGAACTCGCAACTCCCGGGCATCATGGGGCAGCATGTTGATCACATGCAGGAACCGCTTGAGGCCGATTTCGGCACGCTCCCGTGTGGCAAAGGGACCGCTGTCAAATCCTTCCCGTGTTGTGAAGTACCATTTCCCTCCCACGCAGAAGTAACGACTGCTGCGGAATGGTGTCGGGGTAGCCTCGCCTGCTCGGATGTTGGTATCCATGGTAGCCTCCTACTACTTGACTGTGGACTGCACTTCGCCCGGGTCCGGGCGCTGGTTACAGCGAGCTATCCTGATACGGATCGACAATCGCAAAATTCAGGACACATGACATAAAATTAAACCAATTTCTGCCGAATTCAACACTTTTTTACAATTCGCCAGTAGAATGCTTCTTTATCACGGACTTGCGCCTGAACAGGTCTGTGGTCAGAATGCCCCCATCAACCGGCGGGCTTCCAACAGCCCCGCACAGACTCAATGTTATCCATGGAGAACGACCGAATGCTTGCAAGGTATATCAAGGTTCCGAGGACCGGGCTCAGCTGGCTGAAACTGTTGGTGCCGGCACTGGCGATTGTGGTGGTATCCGGTTGCAGTACCGGTATGTCGCGGGTCCAGACCTGGGACGGTGAGGCATCCGGTGAAGTCGCAGTGCTCAAGGCTCCCTCGTCGGTCAAGGTGCGCGAGGTCAACGGGCGCCGGGTTGGCAACTTCCTGATGGACGATCTGGCAATCGATTACGAGTTGCTGCCAGGTACCAACACGGTGGTCTTCACCCACAAGACCATCTGGGCCAAGAGTGGCGTGATCCGCGATGGCGAGTCGGCGGTTCATGTGGTGGAGAGCGCGCCCCAGCAGTTTACGATCAACACCCGCCCCGGTGAGGTGTATCGCTTCGACATTCCTGAAGTGACCACTCGCCGCGAAGCGCAGCGGTTCGCCTCCAGCTTCAGCGCTGAACTGATCACCGACGACGGCAGCGTGGTTGCCCGCTCGGAGCCATTTGAGGGCTATCCGCAACAGCAGCAGGTCGCCAGCCAGCCGTCGTCCGGTACCAGTGGTGAGGCGAACGTGGTGACTGGCCGGCCCACAGGTGCGCCCGCGCCAGTTGTACAGGGGCAGGGCAATAACCGCATGGACACGCTGGATGGCCTCAAGGTGCTGTGGGAACGCGCCAGCGGTGAGGAGAAGCGGGAGTTCCTGCGCTGGGCGTTTGACTGAAAGCCGGCTTCCTACTCGATATCCAGCCAGCCCCGGAAGAGTCCGGGCTGGCTGAGCCTTTCCCAGAACCACTGCAACGCCTTGCCCTGATCCTCGCTGCGGCGGGCAATGTGAACCGCGATGGGTTCACGGGGAATGTCCACCGGTTTTTCTACCAGTAAGCCCGCTTCCAGCTGCCGGACGATCCGGTAACGGGGCAACCAGCCCACACCAAGCCCCACTTCCTGAAGTGCAATTTTCTGATCGATGTTGGTGACCGTGACGGTCTGTTGCCGCCTGAAAATCCCCGCGCTTCCGGGGGGTAGTGAGCGGGAGCTGTCAGCCGCCACCGCCGCCGGATAGCGGGCAATGTCCTGTTCGGTCAGTGGATGGGGCTCGCCGGACAGTGGGTGATCGGCCGCGACCGCAAACACGAACGGTACCCGGCCCAGGCTGCGGGTGGAAAAGTCACCTGCTGGCCTGCTCATCTGGTCGGCGCCTATGGCGAGATCGATGCGACGGCTTTGCAGCGCATCCCAGGTGCCGGTGAATACTTCTTCCACCAGTTGCACCTCAACCGGAATGCCCAGGTCGTAAAACTCCCTGATCGCGGGAAACATCGCCTCGGCGGGCAGCAGTGAATTGAATCCGATCCTTATTCGTGTCTCCCAGCCCTGGGCCACCTGTCGCGTGGTATGGGCGAGGGCTTCCGTGGCCTCCAGCAGTGAACGGCCTTCGTTGAGAAGATAGCGGCCTGCGGGCGTCAGTGTGGCCCGGTGACCACTCCGGTCAAAAATGTCCACGTCCAGGTCCTCTTCCAGCTTCTGGACCGTGTAACTGATGGCCGATGGCACCCGAAACAGTTCGCTGGCGGCACCCGCGAAGCTGCCTTTGCGGTCAATGGCGTCGAGTACTTTCAGGGCGTCGATGGTGATGGCTGTGTGCATGTTCGAATTATCTGAAGGTGATGGCCAGAATTGATTGCTTGGAGCGTAGCAGGGTGGTGGCTAAGCTGTCTGCCATTGATTCATGTCTTTTTCAGCCACGGAATCCACTGAAGAACACGGAAAGCAAAAACTGAAAATTCCTTGCCACGAAACCCACGAAACCCACGAAAGGTTATAAAGGTATTTGTTCGTGTATTCCGTGGCAAAACCACAAGGGGGTAAAAATGGGGTTGCTGGTAGATGGCGAATGGCACGACCAGTGGTACGACACTGACAAGACGGGCGGCAAGTTCGAGCGGGAAGCTGCCCGTTTCCGTAACTGGGTGACCGCGGATGGTTCACCCGGGCCTGCGGGCGAGGGTGGGTTCCGGGCAGAGTCCGGTCGTTATCACCTGTACGTGTCCATGGCCTGCCCCTGGGCCCATCGGACGCTGATTTTCCGGAAACTGAAGGGGCTGGAGTCTCACATCACGGTTTCGGTCGTGCACCCGGATATGGTTGAGAACGGCTGGGAATTCCGGCCAGGGGACGAACGTCACCAGGACCATCTGCACGATGCCCGTTTCCTGCATGAGGTCTATACCCGGGCGGCTCCGGATTACACCGGACGGGTTACTGTGCCTACACTCTGGGATAAAGAGAGGGAGACCATCGTCAGCAATGAGTCGGCGGACATCATCCGCATGTTCAATTCAGCATTCGATGAACTGGACGGTGTGCGCCGCGACCTGGATTTCTATCCAGAATCTTTACGGGAGGAAATCGACCGGGTAAACGAGCGGGTCTACCACACGGTCAATAATGGTGTGTACAAGGCGGGGTTTGCGACGGCGCAGGACAAGTACGAGGATGCTTATGGCGCGCTTTTCGAGTCCCTGGACTGGCTGGAGGAGCGCCTCAGTGGTCAGCGATACCTGACGGGAGATGAGCTGACCGAGGCGGACTGGCGGCTTTTTACCACCCTGATCCGGTTCGACGCGGTGTACTTCAGTCACTTCAAGTGCAATCGGCAGCGTATCGGCGATTATCTGAGTCTGTCGGGATACGTGAAGGATCTTTATCAGGTGGCGGGGGTATCGGATACGGTCGATATCCAGCAGATCAAGCGGCACTACTACGTCAGCCAGCGAACCATCAATCCTACCCAGATTGTGCCGGTGGGCCCGGAGCTGGATTTTGACGGGCCTCACGGGCGTTCCTTTCTTTGATCGAACTGCCCGCCGGGTTCAGTTGACCCGCTCTACGGCCAGCTCGGTCAGCAGGTGCAGTGCCTGAGTCTGGGGAGAGTCTGGCAGAACCAGGGCACACTGTCGCGCCAGGTCCGCCTGCTCACGGGCCCTGGCCATGGTGTATTCCAGGGCGCCGGAATCGTTGACAATGGCAAGAATGCAGGGTAAATCATTCAGTCCGCCCTTGCGGACGGCCTGGCGGATCAGCTGCCGGTCGCTCTCGTGGCTGCTGGCCATGGCATGGATCAGCGGCAGGGTGGCTTTGCCTTCGGCCAGGTCGTCACCCACGTTCTTGCCCATGGCATCGGCGTCGCCGGTATAATCCAGGGCATCGTCCACCAGCTGGAACGCGAGCCCCAGGTGCTTGCCGTAGTCCCTGAGTGCCTTTTCCTGCCTGTCGTCCGCACCCGCAAGCAGGGCACCGGTGTGGGAGGCGGCCTCGAACAGCATGGCGGTCTTGTTGTGGATGACCTCCATGTACTTTTCCTCGCTCAAGTCCGGGTTCTTGACGTTCATTAACTGCAGAACCTCGCCCTCGGCGATTACCGCGGTTGCGTGAGACAGAATCTCCATGATGGGCAGGCTTTTCAGTTCCACCATCATCTCGAAGGCACGGGCGTAGAGGAAATCCCCTACCAGTACGCTTGGCGCATTTCCCCAGCGTGCGTTTGCAGTGCTGCGCCCCCGCCGCATATCTGATGTGTCTACGACATCGTCATGCAAAAGGGTGGCGGTATGCAGGAACTCGATGACCGCGGCCAGCTTCAGGTGGTCGTCGCGGTCGTACCCAAGGGCCCGGCTGGACAGTAAAACCAGTAAGGGTCTCAGGCGCTTACCGCCGCTCTCGATGATGTACTGGGCGATCTTTTCCACCAGGGGGACATCCGAGGAAAGCCGCTTGATGATCAGGTCATTGACGCGGGTAAAGTCGTCCGCGACGGTATCGTGTATGCGCTGGGCAGTCATGCGGCTGTCCGATCCCCTGAAAAGTGATTTGTCTGATAAAACAGGCAGGTCGCGGCAATGCTAGGTATTGCGGTCATCAGTGTCAACTTGGCTTGTAAAGAGTGGCAGCTTTTCGTACAATCACGCGCCCCAACTCATCCCAACCTGCGCTCCCTGCTATAGGGTTGCCAGAGCGCTTCCCTTAGAACCAGGCGGATAAGAGCAGGGATGGGTCAATCGCGGAGAAGGTACATATGTACGCAGTTATTGTTAGCGGTGGCAAGCAGCACCGGGTAAAGGAAGGCGAAACACTCAAGCTGGAAAAGCTGGAAGTCGAAACCGGTGGTACCATTGAGTTTGATCGCGTTCTGCTGGTCGGCAATGGTGACGACATCAAGGTGGGTGCACCGGTAGTGGATGGTGCCAAGGTGACTGCCGAGGTGGTTGATCACGGTCGTCATGACAAGATCCAGATCATCAAGTTCCGTCGCCGGAAGCATTCCATGAAGCGTCAGGGCCACCGTCAGTGGTTCACTGAAGTCAAGATCACGGGTATCCAGGGCTAAGACCCCCTGAGTAACCCCTCAGATAAGGAGGCTTGTAATGGCTCACAAAAAAGCAGCAGGTAGTACCCGTAACGGTCGCGATTCCGAGTCGAAACGACTTGGTGTGAAGCGCTTCGGTGGCGAGACGGTACCTGCAGGCAGCATTATTGTTCGTCAGCGTGGCACTCGTTTCCACGCCGGTGACAACGTAGGTTTGGGCAAGGACCACACACTGTTTGCAACCGCAAATGGCCAGGTCAGGTTCGAGACCAAGGGTCCCGAGGGCCGCAAGTTCGTAAGCATCGTTCCAGCGGCGTAAGTCGCGGTGATGCCCGGCTCTGATATCATTCGGTAACAGGGCCGGCAAAAACCCCGCAAAGCTTTGAGGTTTTCTGTCCGGCAGCAACAGGCCGGCGGGAGCCAGAGCCTGCGGGGTTTTTTTGTTTATGCGCAGAGCGCAATAGGTTCAACCATGAAATTTGTAGACGAAGCCACCATCATCGTGGAAGCGGGCAAGGGCGGTCACGGTTGCCTGAGTTTCCGGCGAGAGAAATACGTTCCCAAGGGCGGTCCTGACGGTGGTGACGGTGGCGATGGTGGCTCCGTATACCTGGAGGCCGAGGAATCCCTCAACACCCTGATCGACTACCGATTCCAGCGCAAGCACAAGGCGCGGAACGGTCAGCCGGGTTCCGGTCGCAACTGTACCGGCACCAAGGGTGATGAGCTGGTGCTGCCGGTGCCCGTGGGCACCACCGTGGTGGATATGGATACCCATGAAGTGCTTGGCGACCTGACCTATGCCGGCCAGCGGCTGAAGGTGGCCCAGGGTGGGTTTCATGGTCTGGGCAACACCCGCTTCAAGTCGTCGGTCAATCGCGCTCCGCGCCAGACCACCAACGGCTCCGAGGGTGAGGTCCGCAACCTGCGTCTTGAGCTGAAAGTGCTGGCGGATGTGGGGTTGCTGGGCATGCCCAATGCCGGCAAGTCCACCTTTATCCGTTCGGTATCCGCTGCCAAACCCAAGGTAGCGGACTACCCGTTTACCACGCTGGTGCCCAACCTGGGTGTGGTCAAGGTCCAGGAGCATCAAAGCTTTGTGATCGCTGATATCCCCGGGCTGATCGAGGGTGCCGCCGAGGGCGCCGGCCTCGGCATCCGCTTCCTCAAGCACCTGGTGCGTACCCGGCTGCTGCTGCATCTGGTGGATGTGGCGCCCTATGACGGTTCGTCGCCGGCGGATGCGGTGCGGGCCATTGAGCATGAGCTGGAAAAGTTCAGCGAAACCCTGGCCAGCCGCGATCGCTGGCTGGTGCTCAACAAGGTGGACATGGTGGCGGAGGATGAGCGCGAGGCCCATTGTCAGGCCATCATCGACGAACTTGGGTGGCAGGGGCCGGTGTTCCGGATTTCCGCGATCAGTGGCGAGGGCACCAGGGATCTGACTCAGGCGATCATGCGCTGGATTGAAGAGCGTGCCCGGGAAGAGGCGGACAATCCCGACCTGGCAGAGGAAGAGGCGGAACGTCGCAAGCAGATGGACGAAGAAGCGCGGAACGGGATAGAGGAAGAAAAGGCCATTCGGCGCGCCGCCCGGGAAAATGATGACGATGACGACCCTGATGATGACGATCACGACGTCGAGGTAGTCTACGCTCCGGAATGAACCTGCCCTTATGACCAGGGCTCAGCAGGAACGACCCAGTAACCATGAGTGAACGTGAGCAGGTGCGCCGGGCCCGGCGCCTGGTGATCAAGATTGGCAGCGCACTTCTGACCAACGACGGTCGGGGGCTGGATGTGCCCGCGCTGGCGCGCTGGGTTGATCAAATTGCCGACCTGATTCGCGAAGGTGTCGAGGTGGTGGTGGTGTCGTCCGGCTCGGTTGCCGAGGGCATGACCAGGCTAGGCTGGAGCCGGCGTCCCGAACACCTGCACGAGCTGCAGGCGGCTGCGGCGGTCGGGCAGATGGGGCTGGTGCAGACCTGGGAGGCCCAGTTCCGCCGCCATGATCGCAACGCGGCTCAGGTTCTGCTGACCCACGATGATCTTTCCGATCGCAAACGCTACCTCAATGCCCGCAGTACCCTGAGAACCCTGCTGGACTTCGGTGTCATTCCTATCGTTAACGAGAATGACACGGTTGTTACCGACGAAATCCGCTTTGGTGATAACGATACCCTGGGTGCACTGGTGGCCAATCTGATCGAAGCGGATGGCCTGATCATCCTTACCGATCAGGATGGCCTGTTTGACAGCGACCCCCGCAAGCACCCGGACGCCAGGCTGGTCACCGAGCGCCGGGCCGGAGATCCGGAGCTGGATATCATGGCCGGCGGTGGCGCCGGTGCGCTGGGTCGCGGCGGCATGCAGACCAAGCTTCGGGCGGCGCGCCTGGCGGCCCGGTCCGGCGCCTTCACGGTGATCGTGGGTGGTCGTCTCGATCAGGCGATCAGTCGGCTGCGGGAAGGTGAAGAGATTGGTACCCTGCTACTGCCGGAACAGGGCCGGATTGCGGCCCGCAAGCAGTGGCTGGCCAGCCACCTGCAGACACGGGGGCGGGTGACCATCGACGCCGGCGCCGTTCAGGTTCTGTGTCGGGGCGGTCGAAGTCTTTTACCGGTTGGCGTAAAAGGTGTGGCCGGGCAGTTCCGCCGCGGTGAGATGGTGTCCTGTGTGGATGAGAGTGGCCAAGAGGTGGCCCGCGGGCTGATCAACTACGATTCGGATGAGGCAAGGGCCATTGCTGGCCGTTCCAGTGACCGGATTACGGATGTGCTGGGCTATGTGTCCGATGAGGAGATGATCCATCGGGACAACATGGTGCTGGTCTGACCGGTTGCGGGGTGTTTTCTCCGGGCAATAAAAAAACCCCGCTTTCAAGCGGGGTTTTTTGTGTCGCCAGACTGCGGATCAGGCTTTCAGGGCCTTGATCCTGGAGCTCAGGCGGCTCTTCTGCCGAGCAACCTTGTTCTTGGCGATAACGCCCTTGTTAACCATGCTGTCCATGATCGGCTGGGCTTCCTGGAAAGCCTTCTGGGCTTCCTCGTAGTTGCCGGCGTTGATCTTGCTCTGGACCTTCTTGATATAGGTGCGCGCCATGGAACGCAGGCTGGCGTTGTGCTTGCGGTTCTTCTCGTTCTGACGTGCGCGCTTCTTGGCTTGCGGGGTATTTGCCACCGTGTAACTCCTGAAAAATCTGAGTGAAAATCTGGATTCGCTGGGAGCGTCTTCACCGAAGCCGCCCCGACAATCGTCGCCGCGCCCACTGCATTCGACGCGTCAAAATAAATGACGCGGAATCATGCCTCCACAAGCCTTCAATGTCAAGTGGCAGGGAGGTTTCACGAGCACCGGGAAGCCTGTGATAAACTCCCGCCACCTCCACCACAGGAAGCGGTCCGAATGAGTCAGTCGGAAACTCCGGAAGTCCCGTCTCAACCCTCCAAAGCCCCGGGGTTGCTGCGTTCGTCTGGTGTTGTAGGGATTATGACCATGCTGTCCCGGGTGCTGGGGCTGGTGCGCGACATGGTTATCGCCCGCTATTTTGGTGCTGGCGCCAGCGCTGACGCCTTCTTTGTGGCCTTCAAGATTCCCAATTTCCTGCGCCGCCTGTTTGCCGAAGGCGCTTTCTCCCAGGCGTTTGTGCCGGTGCTGTCCGTCTACCGTGAAAAGGGTGACGTGAGTGAGGTGCGAGGGCTGGTCAACGCTGTGGCCGGCTCCCTGGGGCTGGTATTGCTCGGGGTCACCCTGGTGGCCATGGTGGGCTCGCCGGTCCTGACCGCCCTATTCGCCCCGGGGTTTACCGATGATCCGGTGAAGTTCGGCCTGGCCAGCGACATGCTGCGCATCACCTTCCCCTATTTGTTGCTGATTTCACTGACCGCTTTTGCCGGCTCTATCCTCAACAGTTATGACCGGTTTGCCGTGCCGGCATTCACCCCGGTGATACTGAACCTGTCGATGATTGGCGCGGCCATTTTCATGACGCCGCTGATGGCGCAGCCGGTGATGGCCCTGGCCTGGGGTGTGGTCATTGCCGGCGCGCTGCAGCTGTTCTTCCAGCTGCCGTTCCTGATGCGGTTGGGGTTGATGCCGCGCCCCCGGGTGGATTACCGCCATGAGGGAGTCAAGCGGATTCTGAAGCTGATGGCCCCGGCCCTGTTCGGGGTGTCTGTCAGCCAGATCAACCTGTTGCTGGACACGGTGCTGGCCTCGTTCCTGCAGACTGGCAGCGTGTCCTGGCTGTACTATTCTGACCGTCTCTCGGAGCTGCCTCTGGGTGTGATCGGCATTGCCATCGGTACGGTGATTCTGCCCAACCTGTCCCGCAAACATGCGGCCCAGTCCAGGGACGATTTCGCAGCCACGGTGGACTGGGCCGTGCGGGCGGTGCTGCTGATCGGGCTGCCCGCCGCCGTGGCGCTGGTGATGCTGGCGGAGCCGCTGATTGCCACCCTGTTCCACTATGGCGAGGTCACCGACCGGGACGTGGCGATGTCCGCGCAAAGCCTGCGGGCCTATTCGCTGGGCCTGCTGGCGTTCATGCTGATCAAGGTGCTGGCACCGGGTTTCTTTGCCCGGGAAGATACCGTCACCCCGGTAAAAATCGGCATATTCGCCATGGTGGCCAATATGGTGCTCAATCTGGCGCTGATCGTGCCCCTGGCTCATGCCGGTCTGGCCCTGGCTACCTCGATTTCCGCCTGGCTGAACGCACTGTTGTTATGGCGTGGGCTGTCGAAGCAGGGGGCCTGGAAGTCCCAGCCCGGGGCCATTCGGTTTCTGTTGCAGCTGCTGGTGGCGAACCTGGTTTTGGCAGGGGTTATTCTGCTGCTTAATGAGCCGGTCAGTGCATGGATGGCGGCGGGCGCGATGGACCGCGCTGCGGATATGGCCATGCTGGTGGTTGCCGGGGCGGGCGCCTACTTCCTGGCGCTGGTCCTGGCGGGTGTACGTATAAGACATTTCGTCCGTCGATAGGTTATAATCGCGCGTTTTCTCACCAGCGATCTACCGTCGCTGGCAAGCTGACAACAGAGGGTTTGCTGTAGGCATGCGTCTGATTCGGGGGCTGAAAAACCTCAAACTGCTGTCTCGCCGGGACGATTTCATCCTGTCGCAGGGCTGTGTTGCCACCGTGGGCAACTTCGACGGCGTCCATCTGGGGCACCAGACCATCCTTGAGCAGGTGAAGGAAAAGGCCGAGGCCCTGGGGGTTCCGTCAGTGGTCATGGTGTTTGAGCCCCAGCCCCGGGAGTTCTTCCAGGGTGATGAGGCGCCGCCCCGGCTGACCGGCTTCCGCCAGAAGTTTGAAGCCATCCTGTCCTATGGTGTGGACTGTGTACTCTGCCTGAAGTTTGACGAAAACTTCCGCAGTTACTCCGGCATGGGCTTTATCGAGGATGTGCTGATAGACGGTTTGAAGGTGCACCACCTAGTGGTAGGGGACGACTTCCGCTTCGGCTGTGACCGGGCCGGCGACTTCCGGCTGCTGAACCAGGTTGGGGAAAGGGCCGGTTTTTCCGTGGAAAACACCCGTACTGTCACCGTTGACGGCGACCGGGTAAGCAGCACCCGCATCCGTCACGCGCTTCAGGAGAACAACCTGTCACTGGCGGGCCGCCTGCTGGGCCATCCCTATACCATCCGGGGGCGGGTGGTTTACGGCCGGCAGCTGGGGCGCACCATAGGCGCCCCCACGGTGAATATCATGCTGGGCCGGCTGGCTCCGTTGCGGGGGGTGTATGTGGTGGATGTCGAGTTGCCCGACGGCCGTCATCGCGACGGTGTTGCCAATATCGGCCTGCGCCCCACGGTGGATGGTCGCCAGCCGTCCCTGGAAGTGCACCTGCTGGACTTTGCTGGCACACTTTATGGCCAGCGTATAGCGGTCACGTTCCGTCAGCCGCTGCGGGACGAGATCAAGTTTGACTCCATTGATGAACTCAAAGACCAGATCGCCCGGGACCTCGACGACGCCCGGGCGTGGATCGCCGACCACGGCACGGTCGCCAACCAACACTGACCGAGAGATTATGAGCGACTACAAGCATACGTTGAATCTGCCTGAAACCGCCTTCCCCATGCGCGGTAACCTGGCCAAACGCGAGCCGGACATGCTCAAGCGCTGGCAGGACCTGGATGTGTACGGCACCCTGCGCCAGCAGCGGGCAGGCCGTGACAAGTTCATCCTCCATGATGGCCCCCCCTACGCCAACGGCAGCATTCATATCGGTCATGCGGTCAACAAGATTCTCAAGGACATGATCGTCAAGTCCCAGAGCTTCAAGGGATACGACGCGCCCTATGTGCCGGGCTGGGACTGCCATGGCCTGCCCATCGAGCACAAGGTTGAGCAGGAAATCGGCAAGGCCGGCGTCAAGGTGGACTACAAGACCTTCCGCCAGGCCTGTCGCGACTATGCGACAAAGCAGATCGAAGGCCAGAAGGCCGACTTCATTCGTTTGGGCGTGATGGGCGAGTGGGACAAGCCCTACCTGACCATGGACCCGAAAGTGGAGGCGGGAATTGTCCGCGCCCTGGGCAAGATCGTCGCCAAGGGTCACCTCATCCGTGGTTTCAGGCCGGTGTACTGGAGCGTGGTCGGGCAGTCCGCCCTGGCCGAGGCCGAGGTGGAGTATCAGGACAAGACCTCGACCCAGATCGATGTGCGCTTTACCGCTGTCGAGCGGGGCAGGGTTCTGGAAGCCTTTGGTACCGATCAGGGCGAAGGCGATGTGTCCGTGGTGATCTGGACCACCACCCCCTGGACCATTCCGGCCAACCAGGCGGTTTCGCTCCACGGTGAGCTGGACTATGCCCTGGTGCAGACCGATGTCGGAAATGGCCCGGAGCGCATGATCCTGGCGGCGGAAATGGTGGAAGACATCATGGGTCGCTGGGGCGTGGAGCAGTATGAAGTGCTGGCCACCTGCAAGGGTGAGGCCCTGGAGCGGCTCCTGCTGCACCACCCGATCTATGACAAGCAGGTGCCGGTGATACTGGGCGATCACGTTTCCACCGACGCCGGTACCGGCGCCGTTCATACCGCCCCGGATCACGGTATGGAAGACTTTCAGGTGGGCAAGGAGTACGGCATTGGCACCATCAACCTGGTCAAGGCCGATGGCACCTATACCGAGGCCGCCGGCGAATTCGCCGGTGTCCACGTCTACAAGGCGGACGATCCGGTCTGTGGTGCCCTTGAGCGTGAGAGCAAACTGGTCCGCTCGGAGAAGTTCCAGCACAGCTATCCCCACTGCTGGCGCACCAAAACCCCGCTGATCTACCGGGCGACCCCTCAATGGTTCATCAGCATGGACAAGGAAAACCTGCGTGCCGACGCCCTGGAAGCCATCAAGGGTGTGCGCTGGGTGCCCGCCTGGGGCCAAAATCGTATCGAGGCCATGTTCGAGCAGAGCCCGGACTGGTGTGTCTCACGTCAGCGCACCTGGGGCGTGCCTATCACCCTGTTCGTGAACAGGGAAACCCAGGAGCTTCACCCCGACACCCAGGCGCTGATTGAAAAGGCCGCTCAGTCCATCGAGAAAGATGGCATTGACGCCTGGTACGACCTGGATGCCGGTGAGCTGCTGGGCGCCGATGCAGACCAGTTTGAGAAGGTGACTGACACCCTGGATGTGTGGTTCGATTCCGGCGTTACCCACGAGTCGGTCCTGCGGCCCCGGTCGGAGCTGGGGCAGTTCCCGGCGGATATGTACCTGGAGGGCTCCGACCAGCACCGTGGCTGGTTCCAGTCATCCCTGAAGACCTCCATTGCCATGAATGGCGTGGCCCCTTACCGGCAGGTGCTGACCCACGGCTTCACCGTGGACGGCAAGGGCCGCAAGATGTCCAAGTCCCTGGGTAACGTGATCGCACCCCAGGAGGTGATGAACGAGCTGGGCGCCGATATCCTGCGCCTCTGGGTGTCCGCCACCGATTACAGTGGCGAGATGACCGTGTCCAGGGACATCCTCAAGCAGACTGCCGACGGCTACCGCCGTATCCGCAATACCTCCCGCTTCCTGCTGAGCAACCTCAACGGGTTCGACCCGGCAGAGCACATGGTGGTGCCGGAGGATATGATTGCCCTGGATCGCTGGATGGTGGACCGTGCGTTGCGGCTGCAGGAGGAACTGGACGAGGATTATGGCAACTATGCCTTCCTGCGCATCTACCAGAAGGTCTACAACTTCTGTGAAGCGACTTTGGGCGGCTTCTATCTGGATATCATCAAGGATCGCCAGTACACCACGCCGGCGGACAGCCTGGCCCGTCGTTCCTGTCAGAGCGCCCTGTACCACGTGGCCGAGGCCCTGGTACGGTGGATTGCGCCGATCCTCAGCTTCACCGCCGACGAGATCTGGCAGCACCTGCCCGGCAAGCGTGGCGACACGGTATTCTACGAAACCTGGTACGACGGCCTGACCGCTCTGTCAGACAACGCCGATCTTGGCCGCGACTATTGGCGCGAGATCTATAGCGTGAAGGAAGCCGTAAACAAATGCCTGGAAGAGGCCCGCGGCCGTGGCGAGATCAAGGGCTCTCTGAGTGCCGAGGTAACGCTGTACTGCAACGATGATCTGGCCGGCAAGCTGGAGCATCTGGGTGAGGAACTGCGTTTTGTGCTGATTACCTCGGAAGCCACGGTGCGGCCGTTGGCAGAAGCTGAAGGCGCCGAGCAGAGCAGCCACGAAGGCCTGATGGTGAAGGTGGCGGCGGCGGCCCATGCCAAGTGTGAGCGCTGCTGGCACCACCGTGAGGATGTGGGCCGGCACGACAAGTACACCGACCTGTGCGGCCGGTGCATCACCAACCTGGAAGGCCCGGGCGAAACCCGCACCTTCGCCTGACGGAGATGACCATCCGGATGGACGCTGCCATGACACAACAGCAGACGGGCACCAAGCTGAAATGGCTTTGGCTTTCCGTGGCGGTCATTGCTCTGGACCTGGGCACCAAGGCGCTGGCCACAGCCATGCTGACTTATGGTGACCCGGTGCCGGTTATGCCGATGTTCAACCTGACGCTGCTGCACAATACCGGTGCGGCGTTCAGCTTCCTGGCGGGTGCCGCCGGCTGGCAACGCTGGTTCTTCGTGGCGCTGGCGATTGTGGTCAGCGTCGTGCTGGTCTACTGGCTCAAGGGGCTCAAGCGGAACGAGACCTGGGTTGCAGTGGCCATTGCCCTGATCCTCGGCGGCGCCATCGGCAACGTCTACGATCGCGTCGTCCACGGCTACGTGGTGGACTTCCTGCATTTTTACTGGCAGGACTGGCACTTCCCGGCTTTCAACCTGGCCGATACCGCAATCACTATCGGTGCCGGCATGATGATCCTCGATATTTTCCGCAAGCCTGCTGACCAGGCGGCGGATGGGAGCGACTGAACCATGAACGACCTGCCCATCGACCAGGGTACCCGGGTGACCCTCAACTTTGCCCTGAAATTTCCGGACGGCGAGGTGATCGACTCTACTTTCGACAAGCAGCCGGCGACCCTGGAAATCGGCGACGAGAACCTGCCGGAAAACTTCGAGGCCTACCTGATGGGCCTCAAGGCTGGTGATCGGAATGTCTTCGAGGTGCCGCCGGAGAAGGCCTTTGGTCAGCACAATCCCAGCAACGTTCAGACTTTCAAGCGCCACGAGTTCAGCGCCGATATGGTTCTGGAGCCCGGTGTAATGATTTCCTTTGCCGACGCCCGACAGAGTGAATTGCCCGGTGTGGTCAGCCGCGTGGAAGGCGATCAGGTGGATGTGGACTTCAACCATCCGCTGGCAGGGCGTACACTGACGTTTGAAGTGGAGATTATCGACGTTGAACCTGTTGCCACCGCTCATTAGCTGGCGGATTGCAGAAGGTTACGAGGATTCGATGTGAGGTGTTGCTCTCCGGGACCTTCAAAAACATGGACGTTTTTGAAGAGCCTCCATGGATGGATTCACGGCGTGTCCCGGAGAGCAACACCTCGCAGCGAAGCCAGACTCCCAAGTTAGCAGGCCCGAGTAATCAAGGTACCATGCAAATCAGACTAGCTAATCCCCGCGGCTTCTGCGCCGGGGTAGACCGAGCCATCGAAATCGTCAACCGGGCCCTGGAAGTGTTCGGGGCGCCGATTTACGTGCGCCATGAAGTGGTCCACAACAAATATGTGGTGGACGACCTCCGCAACCGTGGCGCCATTTTCGTGGATGAACTGGAAGAGGTGCCTGACGACACCCTCGTCATCTTCAGCGCCCACGGCGTTTCCCAGGCGGTGCAGAAAGAAGCCGCCGACCGGGGCCTGAAAGTCTTCGATGCCACCTGTCCGCTGGTCACCAAGGTGCATCTGGAAGTCATGCGCTATAGTCGCGATGGCCGTGAGTGTATCCTGATCGGCCACCATGGCCACCCTGAAGTCGAGGGCACCATGGGGCAGTATGATCACGGCAATGGTGGTGACATCTATCTGGTGGAAGACGAAAAGGACGTCGCGAACCTAGAGGTGAAAGACCCCGAGCGACTTTCTTATGTCACCCAGACAACCCTGTCCATGGATGACACAGCCCGGGTCATCGACGCCCTGCGGGACAGGTTTCCCCACATCGAAGGCCCCCGCAAGGACGATATCTGCTACGCCACCCAGAACCGCCAGGACGCCGTCAAGCAACTGGCCGGCGACTGTGACCTGATGCTGGTCGTGGGCTCCCCTAACAGCTCCAACTCCAACCGCCTGCGGGAACTGGCCGAACGCATGGGCACCCCGGCCTACCTGATCGATGAGGCCGGGCAGATCGAGCCCCAGTGGCTTGAGGGCCGAGCAACGGTTGGTGTAACCGCCGGCGCCTCGGCACCGGAAGTGCTGGTCAATGACGTGATCAAGCGCCTGCAGGAATTGGGCGGTACAGTCCCCGAGGAAATTACAGGCCGGGAAGAGAATATTGTCTTTTCCATGCCGAAAGAGCTGCGCATTGAGGCTGTAAACGTCTGATCCGTTTTCCCGATATCCGGTCTGGACAGCCCCTCCCCACCTGCGGGAGGGGGGGAGAAGCCTCCCGAAAGAAGCCAGCAACCTCCCCTACAGCCTCGATCCCGGCCCTGTGACGCCCGTCACGCCCTGAACCCCCTTTATACCGCTTATCCGCCAACAAAAACCGCTCATCGATTCCAGCTAGATGGCACAATGGATGCCGGTTAATCTTTCTCCAGGTCATGATGGAAGTGGGCTATGTACGGAAGAGAGCGAAGTTCTGGTTTTACGATGATTGAGCTACTGATCACGATGGCGATCATGGCAATCATTCTCGGTTTGGTGGTCCCCTCCTTCCAGGGAATTATTCGATCGAACCAGGTGACTACGGAAGCAAATGCTTTTATGTCGGCCGTGCAGCTGGCCCGCAGTGAGGCGGTAAAAAGAGGAAATGACGTGTCGCTTTCCGCAGATGGAGCCGGTTTTGGTGATGGCTGGTGTGTCCATACCGGCGCCAACTGTGCTGCCGATCTTATTCGTGAATTTGACGAGCCAAGTTCGGATTTCGCCGCGGGCTTTACCTCGGTCACCTTTAACCGCCGGGGGGAGCGGGACACCGGGCCCGCCATGCTTCAGGTGCAGGTCCGTCCTGCGGACTGCGATGCTGGTGAAGCGGGCGCGGAACGGGAAATCAGCATATTGGTTAGTGGTCAGGTCCGGATGGGGAGGAATGATTGCCCATGAACAAGTGTTGTTCTGGTATTCAAGGCAAGGTGCCGGATATGTCACATCGGCATGCCGGCTTTGGTTTGATCGAGGTGCTGATTTCGCTCCTGATTCTCGCTGTTGGCCTGCTCGGCCTGGGTTCCCTGCAGTCCACCGGGTTAACCATGACCAGTGAAGCCCGTAATCGCAGCCAGGCCATTTTCCTGGCCGATGATATCTTTGAAAGGGCCCGGGCAAACAGGAGCAACCTGGCTGCGTATCAGGTTGACGCCCTGAACGATCCGGACTGTAACGAAAACTTTTCCATCGATAACGCAGGTGTTGCAGCGGATGATCTCGCCGAATGGCAAAACTCACTGGCGTGTCTGTTGCCGAACGGAACCGGTTCCGTGAATGTGGCTGATAGCACGGTAACCGTACAGGTGACCTGGGATGCCAATTCGGGCAATGACGACGATGGTTCACTGACTATGGCGGCGGAGATCTGACGATGGCCAGTTTGTTGATTTCAGAGCGGCGTCTCCCGCGGAAGCAAATAGGACTTTCGCTCATTGAGCTGATGATAGCACTGCTCCTGGGAACCGTTTTGACCCTGGGCGTCACGCAGGTTTTTCTGGGCTCCAGCCAGACCTACCGAACCAGTGATGCAATCGCAATGCTACAGGAGAACCTGCGTTTCTCCCTGTCGAGACTGAGCCGTGACGCGCGGATGGCGGGCCACTATGGTTGTCTGATCGGCCAACCTACGGAACACCTCAATACCGGGAGCGCCGCGTATAACGACGAACTGTTTAATTTTGAACGTGCCGTGGTTGGCTGGGATGCACCTAACACAGGATTGGGCAACGATCATGAGGTGGGCGCTTTCGTTGCAGGAAATGGCGGCTGGACAAATGGCGAGGCTGACACTGTGCCACCAGTGATCGCCAATAATGCGGTGCAGGGTAGCGATATTCTGGTGCTTAATGGCTCCGTCAGGGCCAGCGTCACATTGGCAGACAATCCGGGTCAGCCGGCAAACACGATTGGTACGGACGGACAAACTGGAATCCCCCAGGGCACGATCCTGGTGGCAATCATGGGTGACTGCAGTGGTGGTGATCGGTTCCAGAAGTCTAACCAGGCCACCTCGAGCTCCATCACCCGAGGCCTCGGTGGTTCTCCCGGTAATACGAATGACGAAGAGCTTGCCACTCATACCGATCAATCGTCGGTCTACACCTACAGAAGCACCGGTTATTTCGTTGGCATCGGCGCCGGTGGCGAACCGGCCCTGTTCCAGGTAGCCCTCGAGCCGGGCGCTGCGGACGGCAACCCCATAGAAATCGTCTCCGGCGTGGAAAGTCTGCAACTCCTCTACGGCGTGAGTCAGAACGAACGCCGCGCCGAGACCTATGTTCCCGCTGACCAGGTCGACGACTGGGAGGACGTGGTCAGCGTACGGTTCGGACTGCTGATGCGGTCTGACGACAGAATTCTGGACGAGGACAACACCAGAACCTTTAACCTGGTGGGCACGGAAGTAGACCCTGGCGCTGATCGTCGGGCCCGACTTGTCGGGGCATTTACTGTTGGTATCCGGAACCGTTTGGAGTGAGATCCATGAGCGAGATCAAGGTAGTGGGTGGCTTCCCCAGGGGGGGATCCATAAGGGGAGGGCAGTCCGGTTCGGCGCTGATTGTGTCGCTGATCATGCTGTTGCTGCTGAGCCTGATAGGAGTTGCCAGTATGCAGAGCACGACCCTGCAGGACCGGATGACCGGTAACCTGCAGGATCAGGAGCTGGCTTTCCAGGCGGCAGAGGCGGCTGTGAGGGAGGCGGAGGGTTTCCTGCGTGAGGACCCGCCAGCGAGCTTCCCGAATAATGACGGGCTCTACCGCGTCGGCGCCGATGATCGGCCCGACTGGATGGCCAACATCGAGGATGATGGCAATGGCACCATCGAGTATGGGGCGGACATCGACAGGACATCATCAAGGCCCGTTTATTACATTGAGCAGATTGATTCGATTGTTCCCCCGGGGACGGACCTGTCAACGTTTACCGAACCTGTGTATTACCGAGTGACGGCACTTGGTTATGGCGGTTCCGAGGACTCAGCGGCGGTTATCACCACTGTATTCAAGAACGAGTAACTTGCTTCAGGGTTTTGGGGCAGCGGAGATTGGGATATGAATCTATTAAATGCTTTTGTGGGAAAGGTTCGGATGGCATGTGACCAGAGGGTCGCACATTGTGGAGCGGCTTTGCTGCTTACGCTTGCTCCTCTCCAGTATTCGTCGGCCGAGGTGGCTCAGTCTCCCTTGTTTCTGGGTGGTGGTAGCGGGGTGCCGGGTAACCTGGTGCTGACGCCGTCTGTTGAGTACCCGACCGTCCAGAGCCTGGCTAACCTGGGCAGCTACAGTTCGGACAGACAGTTTGAAGGGTATTTTGATCCCCAGAAGTGCTATCAATACAGCTTCGTTACGGATGACGATGCTGGCAATCATTTCTACCCGAGCAGCCCGGCATCGGACAGGACATGTAATGGAGCAGGAGAATGGAGTGGTAATTTTCTCAACTGGGCCGCTACTCAAACCATTGACCCGTTCCGCAAGGTGTTGACTGGTGGTTACCGGGTAAGGGATACCGCCACGGAAACCTGGCTTGAGAAAGCCCGGCACCCCGGTCAGAGTGGCCTGACCGTCAGAGAGATATCTGGCGATCAGGTGGCTGGTGCTACGCCTTTCAACAGTGGTGTGTCACGAGTCAGGGTAAAGATTGAGGGGCTTGAAACTGATATGAGGTTCAGTCTCAACGATTCCGGGGTGGATGATACACAAGCCTGGTATGACCCGGACAGTACGATAGATGTGAACGCGACCGGAAGTTACCGGGCGGCTGTACGGGTCAAGGTCTGTGACGAGAGCGCTGGCCTGGAGGACAACTGTCGGGAGTATGGTCAGGGCTGGAAACCAGAAGGCCTGATCCAACAGAATGCCCGGGATATCCGCTACAGTGTTTTTGGCTATCTCAACGATCCCAATAGCAGTCGGGATGGTGGGGTCCTGCGCGCCAACCAAAAGTATGTAGGACCTTTGAAGTTCGTTGAGGGGGAAGGGTTTGTCGAGAATCCAAATGCGGAATGGGATGCAGAAACCGGGGTGTTTACGACAAATCCCAATCCTGATGATGCCACCAATACGCCAGGCACTATAACAAACAGCGGCGTCATTAATTATATTAACAAGTTTGGTCAGCTGAATGAGTTTGACCACAAGGCTCTGGATCCGGTCAGTGAATTGTATTACACAGCTACCCGTTATTTGAAAAATCAGGGAAATGTGCCTTCCTACTCTTCGCTTACCAGTAATATCGATAGATATACAGATGGTTTTCCCGTCATTACGGAATGGGATGACCCGATACAGTATGAGTGCCAATCAAATGTGATTCTGGGCATAGGCGATGTGAACACTCACGATGATGGTAACTTGCCGGGTACGTCCTATAGGGGGGATGAGCCTTCCCTGCCTGACGAGGTCAGCAGTGATGATACGGTCAACGTAACGACCGCGACCAACAAGGTCGGTGATCTGGAAGGGGTCGTTAACCTGGGGACAGGCGAATTCACCGGTCGCCAGAACACGGCTTACATTGCCGGACTTGCTTACGACAATCACACCGTCGACATGCGACCGGATCTGCCCGGGATCCAGACTGCATCAACCCATTGGGTTGATGTTCTGGAAAACCAGAACCTGGCGAGCCCCTCCAACAATCAGTACTACCTCGCAGCCAAGTACGGTGGGTTCGTGATTCCGGAGGATGAGGCTGACGAAGTAAACTTTGACCCCTATACCAGAACGGAAGCCTTGCCCGAATCATGGTGGCATACCAACAACGAAACGGTAACTGTTGGCGGTACCAGTTTCAAACGTCCCGATAACTTCTATATAGCCGGTCAGGCAGACCGGATGATCGAAAGCCTGCGGGAAGCGTTCAGGAATATCACCGCTGAAATGTCCAGTTCGGCTTCCTCGGTGGCCGCCAACTCCACGTCGCTCCAGTCCGATACCGCCATCTTCCAGGCGTCGTTCGATAGTTCCGCCTGGAGTGGTGAGTTGAGGGCCTTTGAGCTATCCGACGGGGGAGAGATTTCGGTGGCTCCGATATGGTCCGCTGCTGAGAAGCTCGACGATATGACGGACCTTGGAATCAACAATCGGAATATCCTGACTGCATCCCCGTTAGTGACTGACGGGGATGCGATGCTGACCACGACCGGGCAGAGTTTTGAATGGGACGATCTGACACCTGACCAGCAAGAAGCCCTGCGGATGACCGAGGGCGGCTCCCTGGCGGATGTTTCCGTGGGACAAGACCGGCTGAACTATCTCCGGGGTATCCGGACTAAGGAGCAGACCGACAACAACCAGACACGGCCCTTCCGGCAGCGGGACAGTCGTCTGGGTGACATTGTCAACTCCTCTCCCCAGTACGTGCATCAGAAGAACTTCGGGTATCAATGGCTATCTTCCGTGGCCGGTTTTGGGAGTGTGGACAGCTATACGGATTTCCGGGCCAGCAATGTTTATCAGGATCGTCCGCCATTGATTCTGGTCGGTGCTAATGACGGGATGCTGCACGGGTTCAATGGCAGCGTGGATCCTAACGATGGCGGTGAAGAACTGTTTGCCTATGCTCCCACGGGCGTATTCGCCAACCTTTGGGAACTGACAGAGCCGGAATATGAACATCGCTTCTATGTGGATGGTACGCCGCGGGTAAGCGATGCCTGGCTTGGCAGCACACTTGGCTGGAAAACCATTGCCGTTGGAACCACAGGGGCTGGCGGCAAGACGGTGTTTGCTCTGGATGTCACTGATCCTGAAAGCATGGGTGCGTCGGAAGTTCTCTGGGAGTTCTCGCACCCGGATATGGGATATATGATGCAGCAACCGGCTATCTTTGCGCTGGCCACTGGCGAGTTCGGAGTGGCTGTTAGCAGCGGCTATGAATCCGGTTTCACCGACGGTGTCGTCTGGTTGCTGGAGGCTGGCACGGGTGATGTGATTGAAACCATCGAACTGCCGACTGGTGGTGCCGACCTCGGCTCGCCGGTCCTGATCGACCTGAATCGAGACCGTGTTGCAGACAGGATGTACGTTGGTGACACGGAAGGACGGATCTGGCGAGTTGACCTAGACAGCGCCAGCACCAATGACTGGGATGCGCCCGCTTCCTTGAAGAGTGGCTCTACAATTACGCCATTGTTTGAGGCAGCTGTAGGCCAGAGCATTACCGCTGACCCCGTGGCTGCGCTGAACGAGCAGGGTGACGTGATGTTGTTCTTCGGCACCGGTACTTTCCAGGATGTGGGTGACAATGTCGTCCCGAACGACCCAACAGTGGATTCGTTCTACGGTATTGTCGATCGTGGGGAGCTGGTTGAGCGCGGTGATCTGCTGGAGCAGGAAATTCTGAACGAGGGGACCGTGAGCGGAAACCGGGTTCGGGTGGTTTCGAAAAATGAGCCCAGTGGAAGTGCCTACAATGGCTGGTACATTGATTTGCTCTGGAAAGAGTCTAATGGCGGTCCTGGGGCCCAGGGTGAGAGGGTGGTTGCCAAAGCCCTCGTTCGCTCGGACCGCGTCATCTTCCCGACACTGATTCCCTCAGAGGACCCCTGCGCAGCAGGTGGTCGTAGCTGGTTGATGGAGGTATCGCTCTACACTGGCGGACGTTTGAACTACCAGGTATTCGATATCAATAACGACGGTGAAATCAATGACGAGGACCGCGTAGACGACCCCGAATGTGAGGGTGACTGCGAGGATGTGCCGCCGTCAGGGATTGATCCGGACATCGGCATCATCAATACCCCAACGGTTATAAAAGGCTGCGTTGACGACGACGAGTGTAAAGTGGTCAGCGGCTCCTCTGGTCAGGCCGATACCATTCAGGAAGAGGGGAACGTTAATTGGGGCAGGATCAATTGGGAACAGCTCCGATAGAAAAGCCGATCATGCGCCAGCCCAGGTTTTCTGAGCTGGCGCATATTTATTATGCAGTCAGTTATGGACGTGGACATGAGAAAACCTCAGGCAAAAGCGGGCAATGGTTTTACCCTGATTGAGTTAATGATAGTTGTCGCAATCGTAGGCATTCTCGCCGCAATTGCTTACCCCTCTTACCAGTCGCACGTCGAACGGACGCGCCGCAATCTGGCGCAGGCTGACCTGCTCGAGCTGGCCCAGTGGATGGAGCGGCGGTACTCGACCACGTTTGATTATCGGGATGGTGGTGGTGACCCGGCGCTTCCTTTCACGACATCGCCAAGAAACGCCGCTGAACCGACGGCATACAACATCAGCTTTAACGGCGCTGTGGGTCGATCGGATTTCGAGTTACAGGCCCAGCCGACCGCATTGCAGAACGGGGATCGGTGCGGGACCCTGACACTCAACGAACAGGGCACACGCGGTGCTGCTGAAGCCGACTGCTGGTAAGCTTAGCTAAGGGCAGTGAATATTGTTGCCGCTGGCGTTTTCCACAATGCCATCACCGTTGCGGTCTCGTGACCAGATTAACCGACCACCAAAGTTGATGCGTACATGGTTGGCTCTTTCGGGAGTGCGGGATTCAGGACACCATGTCAGGTTGCCAATCGATCCTTTCGACGTACCATCCGGGTTAAACTGGAAGTAGCGTCTTTGGCTGCTTCCGCTTTTGCTCGGAATGATTCGACCGGCATCGTGTAAGGTGAGGCGTTTGATGACCTGACGGTCACTTTTGATTTTCTTCAGATTCTCGGTATCAAGGAACACGGTGACGGGGAGCTGCCAGTCACTCGTGCACGTTCCATCCTGTCGGGTCGGGCAGAGTGTCACGATGGTCCTGCGATGCACCGCTGTCGTTCGTGCCAGCGTAAATGCCCGTTGAAGATTGGTCTGGACTGAAGAAGCCTGCACTCTTTCCGTAACCGGCGTCCATAATGTTGTGGTGATCGCAAACAACAATACACTGATTGCCAGTGTTACCATCAGTTCAAGCAGCGTCGTGCCATCTTCCCTGGAGTTGCCCTCGTCCATTTCGTTTCCACTATCCTAGAATTCAGGATGGCGATTGTGCCGAAGCTTTTTCCCCCCTGGTATCGGCGGATTGCGCTTTTAAAAGTAAGTGATCACTTACAACAAGAAGCGACATATTCGCTTTCTTACTCCATCCCCAACTTCTTCAACCGATACCGCAACGCCCGAAAACTGATTCCCAATCTCTTGGCCGCCGCCGTCTTGTTCCACCGTGTCGCCTCCAGCGCCTTCTCGATGGCCTGGCGCTCGATGGTTTCCAGATAGTCCTCCAGATCCATCTCCCCATCGGGAACCGGCGGTATGTCGCTGGTCTCTGAGGAGGCAGTGGTCTTGTCTCCAGGGAGGTCAATGGGGGGCGTGCCGATATGCAGGTCGTCGGTGTCGATCACTTCCGAGTCGCACAGCGTGAATGCCCGTTCCAGAATGTTTTCCAGTTCCCGCACGTTACCGGGAAAGGTGTAGTCACCCAGGTAGGCCAGAGCGCCCTTGCTCAGCCGGGCCGGGGGGCAGTCGTACTCGCGGGCGATGCGCTCCAGGATGTGAGTGGCCAGCAATGGGATATCATCCGGGCGATCCCGCAGTGGGGGTACGGCCAGCTCAATCACGTTGATGCGGTAGAACAGGTCCTGCCGGAAATTGCCTTCCTTGACCAGTTCCGGCAGGTTCTTGTGGGTGGCGCTGAGAATGCGTATATCCACCGGAACTTCCCGGGATTCGCCCACGGGCCGCACGGCTTTTTCCTGGATTGCACGCAGCAGTTTCACCTGCATGGCCAGGGGCAGATCGGCCACCTCATCCAGGAACAGGGTGCCGCCGTTGGCGCTGCGGAACAGGCCGTCCTTGTTCTCGTTGGCGCCGGTAAAGCTGCCCTTGCGGTGGCCGAAAAATTCGCTTTCCATCAGCTCCGACGGTATCGCGCCGCAGTTCACCGCCACAAAGGGTGCGTCGCTGCGGGGGCCCTGCATATGAATCATGCGGGCCACCAGCTCCTTGCCGCTACCGGATTCACCGCTGATGAACACTGGTGCCTGGCTTCTCGCCAGTTTCCGGGTCTGGCCGCGCAGGCGCCGGATTTCCCTGGATTCCCCCAGCAGGAGTCCGGGTTCGTCGGCTTGCTGGCTTTCCTGTTGCTCCGGTTCCGACAGTTTGAGCGCGGTCTGCACCAGATCCCGCAATCGTGCCAGCTCCACCGGCTTGGAGACAAAGTCGAAGGCGCCCGCCTTGAGGGCTTCAATGGCGGTATCCATGTTGCCATAGGCGGTGATGACGGCCACCGGGGTATCAGGACTGTGCTCCTGAATCCATGCCACCAGGTCGATGCCGTTGCCGTCGGGCAGGTTCATGTCCGTCAGGCACAGGTGGGCGGGTTCCGCCGCCAGCAGTTCCCGGGCGGTTGCCAGGTCCGGGGCGGAGCGGGTGGCTATGCCCATGCGGACCAGGGTGATTTCCAGCAGTTCCCGGATATCCGGTTCGTCGTCCACTATCAGCGCGGTATGGGTGGTCATGGGTGAGTGTCCTTGAGCTCTGTCAAATCAGGCGGCCGGATGGCGCGAAGGTGATCCGGAAGCAGCAGCCGGGGCTGTCCTGCTTCAATAGTGCCAGGTGGGCCTGGTTGGTTTCGCACAACTCCCGGGCCAGGTAGAGGCCCAGGCCAGTGCCGCTCTTGTCGGTGGTGAAAAAGGGTTCGAAAACCGAGATTCGGTTTGCCTCGGAAATGCCGGGTCCGTAATCCTGTATGTCGATAATAGCGCGCTCGCCATCGGCGGTGGCTCCAACCCGAAGGGTCAGCCGTGGCGAGCCGGTCTGTTCCAGGCTATAGCGAAGGCCGTTGTCACAGAGGTTGGTCAGTACCTGTTCTATCTGGCTTTTGTCGAATCGGGCTGCGGGCACGTTCGGTTCGGTCTCCAGTTCGATGCGGGCCGGCTCTCCTCCCTCGCAGCCCTTCGCCTGCTGGTACTCACGGGTGAATGCCTCCAGCCACCGGGGCAGGTCTACCAGCTCGGCGTCAGCCTGGCGTCTGCGCGACAGGTCCAGCACGTTGTCGATAATGCCATTCACTCGCCGCGAATGACGCTGGATGATACCCAGCATGCGCTGGTCCGCCTCGCCAATGTCGCCGGATTCGCCCATCAGTTGCGCCGCATGGCTGATGGCCCCGAGGGGATTGCGCACTTCATGGGCTATGCTGGCGGTCAGGCGCCCCAGGGAAGCCAGCTTCATTTGCTGGGCCTGTTGCGTCACCTTGCTCAGGTCCTCAATGAATACCAGGATCAGGTCACTGTTCTCTTCATCGAGCCGGGTAAAGCTGGCCTGAATCATCGGCGAGGTGGACTGGACCTGGCACGGCTCCGGTCGCTTCCGCGGGTTCTCTTGCCAGGCGATCAGGCCCTCCAGCAGAGCAATGGGCAATACCCGGCTGTGGTGGCCCTGGTTGCCGGTCAGCCCAAACAGCAGTTCTTCCGCGGCGCCATTGGCCAACCGGATGCGTCCGTCCTGGTCGGTAACCACAATCCCGGTGCGCATGCGCTGGATAATCTGTTCGTTGATCTTTTCCAGCTCGACAATGCTGCGGGCACGATAGTCGGCCAGTTCCTCGCTACGCTGCATGCGGCGGGTAACGGACTGCAGGATCAGTGCCGCACCGAAATAAAGAATTCCCAGTGAACCCGCACGGACAATGTTGTCGACATTTTCCCCCAGGGCCATGACACCCCAGCCCGCAACGGCCAGCGAGCAGATGGCAGCCAGGGCTGCATAGAACACCCCCATGCGGCTCGGGGTCAGTATATTGCCGGCCGCCACGGAAATGATGATCAGATTGGCGAGCCCGTTGGTGATCCCGGAACTCGCCGCCAGCAGTAAGTGCATCACCAGGATATCGATCAGCAACGACAGCGTGATATGGCGTTGAGCCGGGCGAAAGCCCTGCGCCAGCAATAGCCCGATAATGACATTAAGTGCCAGATAGGCAAGCACGCCGGACTGGTACTGCAGTGGCAGCCGCATGGGCTGATCAAGTTGTGCCGGGTCAACAAACAGCAGGCCGGCGAGCACCAGGCTGATAACGATCCGGTACACGTTGTATACCCGGAACAGCCGGTTGCTTTGCGCCGGGGGAGCCGGTTTCCGCTCGTTTCCGGGTTGATCGGTGTTGTCCGGTGTTACATGGTTCAAACGGAGGTCTCTTGCGTTGTTGTCGTGGCTTTCTTTACCTCTCCTTGTGTCAACGCGGCAGAAATCCGTTCTGCACACCGCTATAATAGCCTTTTCACGGCAACAGGTTACAGGAGCGGAACATGTCCCAGCAGCCAGCTGCAGATGGATCGGGTCAGGCCACCCGAAAACTCACGATCGTCATGGCCCAGATGGACTTTCTGGTTGGCGACATTCCCGGTAACACTCAACTGGTGATCGATGCCGTTCGCAAGGCCGAGCAGGAGCATAACGCAGATCTGGTTGTGTTTCCGGAACTCTGCCTCACCGGATACCCCCCGGAGGACTTGCTACTGCGTCCCAGCCTGGATCTGAGGATCAATGAGGCACTGGACGCCTTGCGCCAGGCGGACCTGTCTGCAGCGTGTGTTATCGGCGCGCCTGTGCGTCACGGCGGACTGCTATACAACTCGGCCCTGGTCATCGACGGCGGTGAAACGGTTGCCACCTATTGCAAGCAGTTCCCGCCCAATTATCAGGTCTTCGATGAGAAACGCTATTTCGCCGCAGGTACCGACACCTGTGTGCTGGATTTACGTGGTGTGCCGGTCGGGCTGACGGTTTGCGAGGACCTCTGGAGCGACGGGCCGGCAGAGCAGGCGGCCGCCGCCGGTGCCCGGCTGCTGATCAATATCAACGCGTCCCCTTACGATATTGGCAAACAGGCCCGCCGCAAAGCGTTGCTGGAAGGTAAGGCCCGTAAGAACACCATGGGAATAATGTATGTCAACCTGGTGGGAGGGCAGGATGAGCTGGTGTTCGATGGCGGCTCCCTGGTCTATGACCACTCAGGCGAACTGGCTGTCGAGGCGCCTCAGTTTGGTGAGGGGCTGTACCCGGTAGAGTTCGTTTATGATCGCCATTGTCAGCCAGTGTCACAGCCGCCATTGCCGGAGCCCTCGCTGGAGGAGAATATCTACAGGGCCCTGGTGCTGGGCGTTCGGGACTACGTCAACAAGAACGGTTTCCGCTCGGTGGTCATGGGCCTCTCTGGTGGTATCGACTCGGCGCTGACCCTGGCCATAGCCGTGGATGCCCTTGGGGCGGATCGTGTTCATGCGGTCATGATGCCGTTTCGCTACACCAGTTCCATGAGCCTGGAAGATGCGGAAGCCGAGGCCGAGACCCTTGGTGTACGCTACGATGTGTTCTCCATCGAGCCACTGTATGACGCATTCATGGCTACTCTGGCCGCCCCCTTCGAGGGCACCACCCCCGACACCACCGAGGAAAACCTGCAGGCCCGCCTGCGCGGTGTGCTGTTGATGTCCCTGTCCAACAAGTTCGGTTCCCTGGTGCTCACCACCGGCAACAAGAGCGAGCTGGCGGTTGGCTATTCCACGCTATACGGCGATATGGCCGGTGGCTTCGACGCCCTCAAGGATGTGCCCAAGACCATGGTGTTCCGCCTGGCGTGGTACCGGAACTCCATCGGCCCCTGCATTCCCGAGCGGGTGATTACCCGTCCACCGTCGGCCGAGCTGGCGCCGGACCAGAAGGACGAGGACAGCCTGCCCGGCTACGATGTTCTGGACCAGATACTCAATCTGTATGTGGAGCGGGACTTCAGTGCCGAGGCGATTGTGGCGGAAGGTTTCGACCGCGCCGATGTGGAGCGGGCAGTCCGGCTGGTGGATATCAATGAATACAAGCGCCGGCAGGCGCCCATAGGTGTGAGAATTACCGAAAGGGGCTTCGGTAAGGATCGTCGCTACCCCATCACCAATGCCTGGAAACCCGGTCTCTGATGGGGTGGATTCCGGGGCTGGAACCCTGACCAGCCCCGGGCAGGATCAGTTGCCCATCAGTCCGAAGGTGACCACGTTCAGCAGCGAGCGGTTTTCCGGGGTCAGGTCACGACCCTGAAAACGCATGTTGCGGTCAAAGGCGTCACTCTCCGGGTGGTTGACGGCCAGCAGTCGAATGGAGTCGCTGGCGGCCTCGTCAAGGTCCAGTGCCTGGTAGGTTTCGGTCATCAGGATCAGGGCTTCTTCTGTGGAGGGTGACTCGGGATAGTTCTCCACCACGTAGCGGGCCCGGTTATTGGCTGCCAGGTAGGCCTGCCGGCGGATATAGTAACGGGCTGCGTGAAGCTCCAGTTCTGCCAGGCGGTTGCGCACGGCAATCATGCGCTGGCGCGCATCCGGGGCATAGTCGCTGTCAGGGTAGCGGCTCAGCAATTCCGAGAAATCCTGAAAGGCACGCCGCTGCTCGCCCGGGTCACGATCCGTGGGGTCGACACCGAGATATCGGGTCGCCAGACCCACATCCAGGTTGTAGGATGCCAGGCCGCGCATATATAACGCATAGTCAGCATATTCGCTTTGCGGATTCAGGCGCAGGAAGCGGTCAGCGGCACTGCGGGCCCCTTCCAGATCGAGGTTCTGGTAGCGGGCGTAGATCAGATCGAGCTGAGCCTGTTCGGCGTAGCGGCCAAACGGGTAATAGGTCTCCAGCTGATCCAGATTGGTTTCGGCCCGGTTGAAGTTGCCGGAGTTCATGGCCTTGCGGGCTTCCTCGTAATAGGTCTCCTCCGGGAGGACATCGCCTTCTTCCTGGGTGGAGGCGCAGGCGCCCAGAACCATCGTAGCGGCCACTAATACAAAACGAAAACCTGATCTCATGCCTGAATCCCGTATAATGACATTGATACCGGTGGGTTCGCAGCCCATTCGGAGTCGGCCATTGTAACGGCCTTGTCCGCTGTTGTGCAGTGGGTTAACGGACATTCACCAGGGGCGACTGAAAAGTCTTGCGCAGGTTGCGGCCATCAGGCCGGATCTGTCCCCTTAACGGCCCGGGGCCAGTATGACTGAACATTCCCGAATTCGCGCCTCTTTCGAGGTGCCCCACGAACTGTCTGACCGGCGTCTGGATCAGGCCGTGTCGGAGCTGATGCCGGAACACTCCCGTTCACGCCTGCAGGGCTGGATCAGGGACGGCCAGCTGATTCTCAACGGTCGCCAATGCAAACCCCGGGACAAGGTGATGCTGGGGGATCGGATCGAGCTGGATGCCGAGCCTGAAGTTCAGGTGACGTGGAAGGCACAGTCCATAGAGCTTGAAGTGGTCTACGAGGATGACCACCTGCTGGTGATCAACAAGCCTGCAGGGCTGGTGGTCCACCCCGCGGCGGGACACGCCGATGGCACCCTGGTCAATGCCTTGCTGAACTACGCACCGGAAGTGGAAAACCTGCCCCGGGCCGGCATCGTGCACCGGCTGGACAAGGACACTTCCGGCATCATGGTGGTCGCCCGCAGCCTTATTGCCCATACTTCCCTGGTGGATCAGCTGCAGGAGCGAACCATGGGGCGGGAGTACGAAGCGGTAGTTGTGGGGGAGCTCACCGGTGGGGCCACCGTAGACGCACCGATCGGACGTCACCCCGGGGATCGCAAGAAAATGGCCGTGGTGGCATCCGGCAAGCCGGCCGTTACCCATTACCGGCTGGTGGAGCGATTTGCCGCCCATACTCACGTTCGTTGCAAGCTGGAGAGCGGGCGCACCCACCAGATCCGCGTGCACATGGCCCAAGTTCGTCATCCCCTGGTGGGTGATCCGCTTTATGGTGGTCGCCTGCGTCTGCCCAAGGGCACGACCGAGGAGCTGAGGGAGGTGCTTGCGGGGTTCCAGCGCCAGGCACTTCACGCCCGTCAGCTGACCCTGGAGCATCCGGAAACCGGCGAAATGCTCACCTGGGAGACGCCGCTGCCCGAGGATTTCGAGCACCTGCTGGCGGCTTTGCGCCAACATGTCAGGGAGCTGAAGAGTCATGAGTTCTGAACTGCCAGTGATTCATCCCGAATGGCCCGCGCCGCCACAGGTCCGGGCCTTTTGCACGAGCCGTTCCGGGGGCGTCAGTTCGCCGCCCTGGGACAGTCTCAACCTGGGCGATCACGTTGGTGACAACCATGGCGACGTGCTGGAGAACCGGCGTCGGCTGGCCCACTGGGCCCATCTGGAAGTAGAAGATTTCCACTGGCTGCAGCAGGTTCATGGTACCGACGTGGCGCAATTGCCGGCTCCGGAACGCATCGCAGATGGCGCCGTGACTGACCGGACGGGCGTGGCCTGCGCCATCCTGACGGCGGATTGCCTGCCGGTACTGTTCTGCAATCGTGAAGGCACGAAAGTGGCGGCAGCTCATGCCGGCTGGCGCGGGCTGGCAGATGGCGTACTGGAAAACACCCTGCAACGGTTCGAGGACAGGTCACAGGTGTTGGCCTGGTTGGGGCCGGCCATCGGTCCTGACCGCTTTGAAGTCGGGCCGGAAGTGCGGGAGCGTTTCCTTGCCTTCAGCCATGAGCTGGATCGCTATTTCGCTCTGTCGCCGCAACGTCCCGGCCATTTTCTGGCGGATATTTACGCCCTGGCCCGGTTCCGTCTGCAGGAGGCCGGTGTCGAGGCAATCTACGGGGGCGGCTGGTGCACCGTCAGCGATCCGCAGCGCTTTTATTCCTACCGCCGGGACGGTCAGACCGGGCGCATGGCGTCCTGTATCTGGCTGGAACCCTGACGTTTATCGATCCCGACAAATGACGTCTGTCAATTTTCTGACACTTGTTGCGGTTTGTGCCTTGAAGTCCCCCCACTTGCCCCTACATTTAGTGTCAAAGCAATCGAATGCCGTTGGCTGCCGGAATGTCGGCCAGAGGCATTGAGAGACAGACCTGGGGACAACAGACCATGAGAATCGACAAACTCACCAGCCGGTTACAGACCGCCCTTGCAGACGCGCAGTCATTGGCAGTGGGCAAGGATCACAACTTTATCGAGCCGGTACACCTGATGCACGCGCTGCTGGATCAGGATGCCAGCTCCATCAAGCCACTGCTCAAGCAGGCCGGTGCCGAGCCCGGCCGTGTTCGCCAGGCGATTGCCTGGGAGGTTGAGAACCTGCCGGAAGTCAAGGGTTCGGCCGGCGATGTCTCCATGTCCAATGACATGGGGCGGCTGTTCAACGTCGCAGACAAGCTGGCCCAGCAGCGCGGCGACCAGTTCATTTCCAGCGAACTGATGTTGCTGGCGGCTCTGGAGAATCGTGGCACCCTTGGGCGGGTGCTGAAAGAGCAGGGCGTGACGAAGGAAAGCCTGGAGCAGGCCATTGACGCCATCCGTGGTGGTGAAAAGGTCGACGACGCCGGCGCCGAGGAAAACCGCGAGGCTCTGACCAAGTACACCATTGACCTGACCGAACGCGCCGAGTCCGGCAAGCTGGACCCGGTAATCGGCCGTGACGACGAGATTCGTCGCACCATCCAGGTGTTGCAACGCCGGCGCAAGAACAACCCGGTGCTGATTGGCGAGCCGGGCGTTGGCAAGACCGCCATCGTGGAAGGCCTGGCCCAGCGCATCGTCAACGGCGAAGTACCCGACGGACTCAAGGACAAGAAGGTGCTTTCCCTGGATATGGGCGCACTGATTGCCGGCGCCAAGTTCCGGGGTGAATTCGAGGAGCGTCTGAAGGCACTTCTGAATGAGCTTTCCAAACAGGAAGGTCAGATCATCCTGTTTATCGATGAAATTCATACCATGGTGGGCGCTGGCAAAGCCGAGGGCTCCATGGACGCCGGCAACATGCTCAAACCGGCCCTGTCCCGTGGTGAACTGCATTGCGTGGGCGCCACCACTCTGGACGAATACCGGGAGAACATCGAGAAAGACGCCGCGCTGGAACGTCGCTTCCAGAAGGTGGTGGTAAGAGAGCCCACCGAAGAAGACACCGTTGCCATTCTGCGGGGCCTGAAGGAGCGCTACGAAGTGCACCATGGTGTCGAGGTGACCGACGGTGCGATCATTGCCGCTGCCAAGTTGTCGAACCGCTACATCTCCGACCGCAAGTTGCCTGACAAAGCCATCGACCTGGTGGATGAGGCAGCCAGCCAGATCCGTATGGAGATGGACTCCAAGCCGGAGCCCCTGGACCGTCTGGAGCGTCGCCTGATTCAGCTCAAGATTGAGCGGGAAGCCCTCAAGAAGGAGACCGACGCGGCGTCGAAGAAACGACTGTCAGAGCTGTCCGACGTCATCACCGGTGTGGAGCGGGAGTACGCCGACCTGGAAGAGATCTGGAATACCGAGAAAGCTGCACTTCACGGTTCCCAGAAGATCAAGAGTCAGCTGGAGCAGGCCCGGATCGACCTGGAAAACGCCCGTCGTGCCGGCGATCTTGGCAAGATGTCCGAGCTGCAGTATGGCACCATCCCGGAGCTGGAGCGCCAACTGGACATGGCCAGCCAGGCTGAAATGATGGAAATGAAGCTGCTTCGCAACCGGGTTACCGACGAAGAGATTGCCGAGGTGGTTTCCAAGTGGACCGGCATTCCGGTATCGAAGATGCTGGAAGGCGAGCGCGACAAGCTGATGCGCATGGAGGAAGCGCTGCACAATCGTGTTATCGGTCAGGATGAAGCGGTCGGGGCGGTGGCCGACGCGGTGCGCCGCTCCCGTGCCGGCCTGTCCGACCCTCATCGGCCCAACGGTTCCTTCCTGTTCCTCGGGCCCACCGGTGTCGGCAAGACAGAGCTCTGCAAGTCACTGGCCGGCTTCCTGTTTGACACCGAGGAGGCCATGGTCCGCATCGATATGTCCGAGTTCATGGAAAAGCATTCCGTGGCCAGGTTGATCGGTGCCCCTCCGGGCTATGTGGGCTATGAGGAAGGTGGCTACCTGACCGAGGCCGTGCGCCGCCGGCCCTATTCCGTGCTGCTGCTGGACGAGGTGGAAAAAGCTCACCCGGACGTGTTCAACATCCTGCTGCAGGTACTGGAAGATGGTCGCCTGACCGATGGCCAGGGCCGTACCGTGGACTTCCGCAACACGGTGATTGTTATGACCTCCAACCTGGGGTCGGACATCATCCAGCAGAAGGCTGGCGAAGAGAACTACGAATCCATGAAGAACGCGGTCATGGAAGTCGTGGGTACCCATTTCCGTCCGGAGTTTATCAACCGGGTGGATGAGGTGGTGGTATTCCATCCGCTGGCGGAAAGCCAGATTCGCGGTATTGCCAGCATCCAGATCGAGTCACTCAGCAAGCGCCTCAAGGAGCAGGATATGCGCCTGGAACTGGACGATGCTGCCCTGGATCTGCTGGCGGAAGTGGGCTACGACCCGGTCTATGGTGCCCGGCCACTCAAGCGGGCTATTCAGCGGATGATCGAGAACCCGCTGTCGCAACAGTTGCTGAAGGGGGAATTTGTCTCCGGCGACGTTATCAAGGCGACAGTGAAGGACCACCAGCTGGTATTCAGCAAGGCCTGAGTATCGGATGCTGACTAACCAGAAACGGGAACCCGCGGGTTCCCGTTTTTTTTGAACAGGTGATCGGAGGCTGATTCCCGCAGGCCTGCTCAGGAGGCAGGCTCGCCACAGCTCTCCTCGACGATGTTCTCGAACTGCTGTTTTTTCTCGGCGATTTCCTCGGGGCTCAGGTAGCGTTGTTCGCCATCCTCGGTTACCCGTATGCGGGCGTTGCTGTTGATCGCCTGGAGGTTGGCCTGGGCCGCCTGGCACCTGGCTTCTCGCTGTTTGCGGCGAGCCTCTTCAACCGCGGTTTCCTTTTCTCGTCGCTCCCGTTCGGCCTGGCTTTCGTCCAGCGCCTGGACCTGCTCCTGGGCTGAGGGGCGATCGGCATCACCGCTGGACTTGCCGGTTTTCACGCTGACCCGCTCCGATGACTGGCCCACGGGCTCACGGTCACCGAAGTGCACAACTCCGTTTTCGTCCTGCCAGCGGTATACCGATTGGGCTGAGGCCAGGGCAGGAGCCGTCATGGCAATCAGGGCCAGTAGTATCAGGCGTTGGATCATAACCGCAAATCCTCAGAAATTGTCTCTTGAACCGTCGAGGCGTCCGCCGGATGCGGCGGGACAGGCCATCAATAACCTTGCTCGGGATAATCATGCCATGGCTGGCCATGTTTTTCCTGTGCCAGACCCAAATCTGTGAACCAGGGAGCAGCGTGGCAGTGCTGCGGCCGCCCCCAGGACCATGAAATGGCCTGCGTTACCATCGGAATGCGCCGGAAATGGCGCGATAATGCTGTCTGCGGCCCTGTTTCTATTGACAGATTCTCTCCCGCTGTCAAAATTACAGATTACCTGAAAGCAGGGGTCAATACGGCAGGCAATCCCGAGCAGTAACCCCCGTTAAATTCCACACTGTGCTTCCTGTGCCACCGGGTACAGGCGGTTGCTTCTTTCTATCGGCTCATCGCCCAGTATGATGGCAACCCGTTGACTGGCCCTGTTCCGGAACCCTCAGGAACCGGGCTGTCCAGGAGACAACCTCTGTCAGAAATAGTGTGGCGGAACGCCCGCGCCGGCTTTCAAAAGAGGTCAAGGCACGGGCATCCAGGCAGTTCGGGTTGATTCCCGTAACATTCACTCGTTTATAGAGGGTACACACGTGGAGTTATTGTCTGGTGCCGATATGCTCATCCGCTCGTTGCAGGATGAGGGTATAGAGTACGTTTACGGTTATCCCGGTGGTGCAGCGCTGCATATCTACGATGCGCTGTTCAGGCAGGATAAGGTCAAGCATATCCTGGTGCGCCACGAGCAGGCCGCGGTGCACATGGCCGACGGCTATGCCCGCGCCTCGGGAAAACCGGGTACTGTACTGGTGACCTCGGGGCCCGGGGCCACCAACACCATTACCGGTATTGCCACCGCCTTCATGGATTCCATTCCCATGGTGGTGCTGTGCGGCCAGGTGGCATCCACCCTGATTGGCGAGGATGCCTTCCAGGAAACCGACATGATTGGTGTTTCCCGCCCGGTCGTGAAGCACAATCTGTCCGTGCGCCATCCGGAGGAGATTCCGGAAATCGTCAGGAAGGCCTATCACATTGCCTCCACCGGCCGCCCGGGACCGGTCGTGGTTGATATCCCCAAGGATATGACCACGCCCAACGAGCGCTACGAGTATTCCTACCCGAAGAAGGTCAAGCTGCGCTCCTACAACCCGGCGGTTCGTGGCCACACCGGCCAGATCCGCAAGGCGGTGGATATGTTGCTGTCGGCCCGACGCCCGATGATTTACGCCGGTGGCGGGGTTATCCTCGGCAAGGCGACCGAGCAGCTGACTGAACTGACACGCATGCTGGGTTTCCCGATCACCAACACCCTGATGGGCATTGGCGGGTACCCGGCGTCGGATAAGCAGAGCCTGGGCTGGCTGGGCATGCACGGCACCTATGAGTCCAACATGGCCATGCACCATGCGGACCTGATCCTGGCGATTGGCGCCCGTTTCGACGACCGTGTCACCAACGCCACCGAAAAGTTCTGCCCGGGTGCTCGCATTATTCATATCGATATTGATCCGGCCTCCATCTCCAAAACCGTGGAAGCGGATGTCCCCATCGTCGGTCCGGTGGACTCGGTGCTGCGGGAAATGATCGGCATGGTAAAAGAGTCGGAGCAAAAGCCGGATGCCGGAGCCCTGGAGGCCTGGTGGAAGCAGATTAATGACTGGCGAGCCTTCCACGGCATGCGCTATGAAACCAGCGATGACGTGATCAAGCCCCAGGAAGTCATCGAAATGCTGCACAGGCTGACCAACGGTGAGGCTTACGTGACCACCGACGTCGGTCAACACCAGATGTTCGCGGCCCAGTACTACAAATTCGACAAGCCCAACCGCTGGATCAACTCCGGGGGGCTGGGCACCATGGGCTTCGGTTTGCCGGCGGCCATGGGCGTCAAGCTCAACTACCCGGACGACGAAGTGCTGTGCATTACCGGCGAGGGCAGCATCCAGATGAACATCCAGGAACTGTCCACCTGTACGCAGTACAACCTGCCGGTGAAAATCATCAACCTGAACAATCAGGCGCTGGGCATGGTCAAGCAGTGGCAGGACATGAACTATGAGTCTCGTCATGCCGAGTCCTACATGGGTTCACTGCCGGACTTCATCAAGCTGGCAGAGGCCTATGGCCACGTCGGCATGCGGATCGACAGGAAGGAAGATCTGGAGTCAAAACTGAAGGAGGCGCTGGCCATGAAGGACCGGCTGGTGTTCGTGGATGTCCAGGTTGACCGTTTCGAGCACGTCTATCCCATGCAGGTGGCCCGCGGCGCCATGAAAGATATGTGGCTCAGCAAGACGGAGAGGGTGTGATCATGCGTCGAATCATTTCTGTTTTGCTGGAAAACGAGCCGGGTGCACTGTCCCGGGTGGTCGGGCTGTTTTCCCAGCGCAACTACAACATTGAAACGCTGACCGTGGCGCCCACCGAAGACGAGACTCTGTCCCGTCTGACGGTAACCACGACTGGTTCCGACAAGGTGATCGAGCAGATCACCAAGCAGCTCAACAAGCTGATCGAGGTGGTCAAGCTGGTGGATCTGACCGAAGGGGCCCATATCGAGCGCGAGCTTATGCTGGTCAAACTCAAGGCCACCGGTGCCCAGCGCGCCGAAATCAAGCGAACGGTTGATATCTTCCGCGGGCAGATCGTGGATGTCACCAGCACCGTCTACACGGTACAGCTGGCGGGCAACAGCGATAAGCTGGACGCCTTTATCCAGGCGGTGGGCACCGCCGGGGTTCTGGAAGTGGTGCGCTCCGGCGTGTCCGGTATCGCCCGCGGCGAAAAGGTTCTCAGTCTCTGAGGCTCTCCGAATTTTCACTGAAGGCTCCGGAAACGGGGCAATACAAGACAGAGGTTACTATGCAGGTTTACTACGATAAGGATTGCGATCTTTCCATCATCCAGGGCAAGAAAGTGGCCATTCTCGGCTTCGGCTCCCAGGGTCACGCCCACGCGTGCAACCTGAAGGAATCCGGTGTTGATGTCACCGTGGGGCTGCGCCCCGGTTCGTCTTCCATTGCCAAGGCCGAAGCCTATGGCCTGAAGACTGCCGACGTGCCGACCGCGGTTGCTGCTGCCGACGTGGTTATGGTCCTGACCCCGGATGAGTACCAGGCGGAACTGTACCAGTCCCAGATCGAGCCCAACCTGAAGGAAGGCGCCACCCTGGCGTTCGCCCACGGCTTTGCCATCCACTACAACCAGATCGTTCCGCGCAAGGATCTGGACGTGATCATGGTGGCTCCCAAGGCTCCTGGCCACACCGTGCGTACCGAGTTCGAGCGTGGCGGCGGTATCCCTGACCTGATCGCTATCTTCCAGGATGCGTCCGGCAACGCCAAGAATCTGTCCCTGTCCTATGCCAGTGGCATCGGCGGCGGCCGCACCGGCATCATCGAAACCACCTTCAAGGACGAGACCGAAACCGACCTGTTCGGTGAGCAGGCGGTCCTGTGTGGCGGTACCGTCGAGCTGGTCAAGGCCGCGTTCGAAACCCTGACCGAAGCCGGCTACGAGCCTGAAATGGCCTACTTCGAGTGTCTGCACGAGCTGAAGCTGATCGTTGACCTGATGTACGAGGGCGGCATCGCCAACATGAACTACTCCATCTCCAACAACGCGGAGTATGGCGAGTACGTGACCGGCCCGGAGGTCATCAATGACCAGTCCCGTGAAGCCATGCGCAATGCCCTCAAGCGCATCCAGAGCGGGGAGTACGCCAAGATGTTCATCTCGGAAGGCGCGATGAACTATCCGTCCATGACCGCCCGTCGCCGCCAGAATGCCGAGCATCCCATTGAAGTCGTCGGCGAGAAGCTGCGTTCCATGATGCCGTGGATCTCTGCCAACAAGATTGTGGACAAGGACAAGAACTGATTCCTGTCGGAATCGGTCCTTACCTTGAAAAACGCGGCCTTCGGGTCGCGTTTTTTATTTCGGGTTAGCCACTATTTTTCACCGTTTGCCACAGAGGGTTATACTGAGCAATTCACCCATGACGGAACTGGATTCATGAGCGACGCAGAAAAAAATGCCAAAGCCCCGGAAAGCGAGAATGAGCTTCGGCCGGGTGAAGTGGAAGAAGAAGAGGTTGTGGGGGGTAACCGTGTCCGTCGCCGGGGCATCTACCTGTTGCCCAACCTGCTGACCACCGCCTCCCTGTTTTCCGGCTTTTATGCCATTGTCTCCGCGGCCAACGGCATGTTCGCCAATGCGGCTATCGCCATCTTTGTATCCATGATTCTCGATGGGCTTGATGGCCGTGTTGCGCGGATGACCAATACCCAGAGTAAATTCGGAGAGGAGTACGACAGTCTCGCCGACATGGTCGCCTTTGGCGTGGCGCCGGGGTTGGTAGCCTTCTTCTGGTCCCTGAACAGCCTCGGTCAGGTGGGGTGGGCCATCACCTTCATCTACGTCGCAGGGGCGGCTCTGAGGCTGGCTCGCTTCAATACCCAGATCGGTTCCCTGGACAAGAAGTTTTTTGTCGGCCTGCCCAGCCCGTCCGCGGCGGCGGTGGTCGCGGGGCTGGTCTGGTGTTTCCACGAGTATGATCCGGCAAGCTGGCTGACGGCGTTGACCATCGTCATCGTGGGTAGCTCCGGTGTGTTGATGGTGTCGAACATTCTGTACAACAGCTTCAAGGACCTGGATATGCGGGGCAGGGTCCCGTTTGCCGCCATTCTGCTGGTGGTTCTGGCATTTGTCGTGATTGCACTCGATCCGGGCACGGTGCTCTTTACCGCATTTCTGGTGTATGCGCTGTCTGGTCCGGTGCGCTCGCTGTTCCGCAAGAGCCGCAAGCAGGCTGCGGGTAGCTGATTGCCTGGTGATCAAGTTGATCATCATTGCAGCATGTTGATCGCAAAGTATCCTGGGCCATAGCAGCAACCCGAAGCGGGGATAAAAAAGTTCATATTGGTCGTTGACAGAAAACGCCAGCGCTGTAGAATGCCCCCCACTTCGACAGGGAACGCCGGCAACGGCGACCCGGGAAGGCGAGGTAAACGGTTGTTGGGATTAGGTTTTTCGGTACAGGGCTTCTTCGGAAGCGATTTGAGAAACCGCAAAAATAACCGTTGACAAGGTGGCGATCTGATGTAGAATACGCGGCCTTGATGAGCTTCGGCTCACTGCTCTTTAACAAGTTGACCAAGTAA
>NZ_BMXV01000007.1 GCF_014651935.1 Marinobacter zhanjiangensis
CCATCGATAAAAGCGGGGGACAGTAGCTGGTTCTGTGGCCTGACGGCCACTCGGAGGTGGGTCAAAATTAATGGCCAGTAGTGGGTCATTTTAATTGGCCACTAACACGTAAGCAAAGTCCGGCTGTTTCAGGCTCTGATGCCAAGCTTCCAGCCGCTGGTTGAGCTCCACCACGGTCTGCTCCGCCACCTCACGGCTCATGGCCGGCGGCTGATAAAACCCCGCCTCTCGAAGGTAGGCACAGTTGTCAAAGGCCCCCAGAAAGCGCGTCGCGTACGGACTGGGGCAATAGTGGCGGCCAATGTCGGTTTCCTGGAACATCGTCACTAGCAAGATGTAAAGGGTGGTCAGGGTCTCCAGAAGTGGATCTGCAGCCAGTATGACCGCATCGCTGCCGAAGGCCTCCGGCTGAATCAATCGGTGGCTATCAAGAGCATGTCCAGTGCGGGCCATTTCCTTCAATTGTTGGTCACTCTGAATCACATACTGTCGCCAGTAGTGATCTGAAGGGACGACGATATTCTGGCCTAGGGCATTCGTCGTCATTTCGCCTTCGTGCATGCTGCTCAACCAGTCCAGCATCTCTTCGTCGGTAGGGGTGTCGTCGTAGGGCATGTGGTACATGAGTAAACTCCAGGTGAAGGTGTTTGGAGCGTTGTGCTCGTACGATCACCTGGTCATGTAAAGAATTACAGCACTGCCGTAAAGTGAGCCAGGTCGCTTGAGAGGATCTGCCCACCGAGACCGTTGTTCTCAGTACGTAGCCCCTTTTGGACTCGTCTGTCTCATGATGCTTTCCACTACCGGTAGTTCGGCTCGATCCCTTAGGGGGATCTCCCTGCCAGCCTGTGACGTCTGTGTGGGAGGGTAGATGGATGAGAAGGCTTCCCCTGATGTCTCTGCTGGGCTTTCACTACGTGAGCCCAATGCTCTGTGTTGCCATGAACACTAATGATGTTTATCCCATTAATAACATAGAAAGCCAAATAGATACTGACTGCCAAGGTAGGGGATACCGTGGATGAGAAATCCTATGGGCTTTGAATGCCGGGTGGGTGGAACCCCGCGCTTTAAAAAAGTTAGTGTCGGGTAAGTAAAGCCATAGGCTGGCTGTCATGTGGGCTGGCCGAATGCAGATTGCCCCTTTCCGGGCCTTCGACCGCACCTTGAAGCGATTCCGCGCAAGTACGTCAAGGTCGTGGGAATCCCGCGATGGGTTGGAGCGAGCTGCCGGCCTTATACGGTTTCTTGGCCGTTCACTGGATTCAGTTCTGGACGACCAATCCGATTTTTTCCACCTTCGGCACAGTTCGCTTAGAAACACTGGCAAGAGCAAGGGGGGGGGCAAGTAACTGAAGTTGGTTGCAGACAACCAACGGTTTTGGGGTGAAGAAGAGGTTAGTAATCAACCCGGCAGCGACGCTACCTGATGGTCATCTGCCAGATTCGACAATAACTTCAGTAACAGAGGCCCAGCCTTAATGGCCAGGAAGCAAGCCCGGGCCAAAACCCAGAGTGGTCATTCCAATCGTTAATTGATCTGCTACATCCGCTATTTGTAGCAACAGTAGCCGTGGCCGAGCCCATTTCTTACGGCTTTCCATCCCTTCGGTATCGCAAGTCGGCCTAAGCGATCGAGTATCAGCTTTCTAAGCCAACGCCCTCCACTGACCCAGCTGAATATAAACAAAGAGCAGTCTTACTAAGAGTAACGTTAGCAGACGTTACGCTCCCGCAGTATGCGTTTTAAAGCACGGGTTTTAGGATGAGTACTCGGTCATCAACAGAGGAGCTCACAATGTCTATTAACAACGGAACTGATGTATTCATTCTCAGGTTAAAGCACGTAATCGAACGAACGGGTCTATCTCGCTCAACAATCTACCGAAAACTCGATCCTGGATCAGAGCAATACGACCCCTCGTTCCCAAAACAGGTGCGTCTTGGTGGGGGATCTGTTGGGTGGGTCGAGTCAGAATTGAATGGCTGGCTTGAGGAGTGCGTTAACTCACAGAGGATCGCGTGATGACCTCTTTTGTCACTCAGACAAGTAACCCAGAGCCGTGGGTTGAAAGCGTATGGTCGCTTTCGTCTTTGCCGAGGAGGGATTCTCCATTCCCGTGGCATATTGGACTACCGCTTTTCAACGCGCTGGTTGACGAAGCTCAGAGCAATGTTCAAGCGCCTAGGGCTCTCATTGTCAACAGCGCCTTGACGGCATTAGCCCTAGCTCAGCAGGGACTAATTGACGTGCGCAAGCCGAATGGGCAGAGGGGGCCAACATCCATCATGATGCTGACTATTGCCGATTCAGGGGAGCGTAAGTCTACTGTAGATAATACGTTTCTGGACCCGATACGTAAATTTCAACGCAAGCATAAATCTAGGTACGAGGAAAGTTTGCGAAAGTGGCAGGTTGAGCATGATGTTTGGAACACCCGGCGGAAAGCTCTGATCAAGAGCATCGCTAAAAAGGCTTCCAGCGGGTCCTCTTCAACACTTGAAGAACAGATGCTTTTGGAGAACGAGAGTAATGAACCCGTCAGGCCTAAAGGGCGCAAACTGCTTTATGAGGATTCGACTTCTGAGGCGCTGTTTTATGAGCTCTCCCAGAATTGGCCAACTGCAGGGCTGGTTTCGAGCGAAGGCGGCGGGGTGCTGGCCGGTTCCGCGCTCAAGGATCTATCGAAGCAGAATGCGATGTGGAGCGGTGATTCCATTACCGTAGACCGCAAGAGTGGCCAGAGCTATGAGTTGGTAGGAGCGCGCCTGACGGTATCGCTCATGGTTCAAAAAAGTAGCTTTGACAAGTATATGGAGAAGTACGGTGAAACTTCCCGTGGGTCCGGGCTATGGGCACGCTTTTTCGTAGCCCAACCACCGTCCACCCAAGGCAGTCGCTTCATCACGAAGGTAACTCAATCATGGCAGCATCGAGATAAATTTACTGAACGTCTGAATACGTTGTTAGAAGAGAATGTCACGTTACTTGAAGAGTCTACAAAAGAAAAACAAGTCGTGCAGTTTAGTTCTGAGGCTTCAGAACGATGGTTTGAGGTTGCAAACGCGATCGAGGCAGAGATTAGACCAGGTGGCAGGTTTGAGAGAGCCGGGGATCATGCGTCGAAGCTTGCTGATAACATTGCTCGACTGGCCGCACATTTCCACTGGTTTGAAGGGTTCGAAGGAGGCATATCGAGAGAGACTCTTGAGTTAGCAATCAATACGTGCTTTTGGTATTCAAACGAGTTCCTCCGGCTGTTCGTCCCCCCACCCCAGGAGCTGACCGACGCCCATGAGTTGAACGAGTGGATGATCCATATCCAAATGCGCGGTCAGCGCTATATTCGGAGGAATTATATCCGGCAATATGGCCCGAACCGCTTGAGAGATAAGCGGCGCCTGGAGACGGCCCTGGACCTGCTTCAAATAGATGGGCGAATTTCAATGTTTATGATGGGAAAAGTCGCATGCATAGATTTACGGCCATGGGAGCTTTATGAGCCACTAACTGCGCAAGCTGTGATATTTGGGCAGATGAGATCAGACGGCTCTTAAAAGCCTCATTGGAGGTTGCAGCTATCTGGTATGGGGGAAGTGCTGAATGCACTGGCTGAGGCAGTTTTTTATAGCATGATCGGAAATTAATTAGAGGGAATGTGCCGAGTCTGGGCCAGGTCAAAAGAGGACGGTCCAGAGTAACACTACCTCCGAAGGGAATTCTGGGCGCGATATGCCATCTATGGTCTATCTTGGGTTAATCTGGCCGGATTATCGTTGCGGTAGCTCCTGCCAACTTCCTCGTGAACCCCTTGCCATCTGGCCCACTGAGTTCCTTGATTATGGTATACCGAAGAGCAAAGTATTTCTTGGTTCTCCTGGATTCCATTGCTTTCCAGTATCCTTTGGCTGCCTCATTCATGATTATCAAAGCGCTGGATGCGTAATCGTTATAGTTGTTGATGGTATCTTGCGATAACTGGTTTCGTGGTGGAGCATCACGGTATAGGTGATCAGGTAAAATGGCATTTGTCGCTTGCTCTATAACGTCTCTTCCTACTTCTCTGTGTGCCCACCGTTGCCGAAACCAATCTTTGATTATTGCCTTGTCTACATTGCCGCCAGCGGAAAAGAAAAACGTCGAGGCTTCATTGAGATGTGCAAGCATTGTTGAGGTCCAAGGCTCTGGTTCAAATTTGCCGTAATTACGCCCAGTTGCACGAGATCTACGGGCTATTTTATCAAGGTCGTTGGCGCAAATTAGCAGGCTATCAGTTCGGATGGGTACTGACTTTTCAGTAGTGGGTTGTTGTTGCTGGCCTAGCCAATCGAGACCCTCTTCGGAGGGCTGATATGTGAGAAAGCCACCAAACATGTTGAGTTTCTGGTGTCTTTGGTCGGGATAACGTTTTGTGTAGCTGAGCGTGTCGATGCACTCCACGCTGCCGTCCGCGTTCATGAGTCCTACGGCGGGAAACACTTTCTTTCCGATTTTCACTCGATGCATTAAGAGTGAACACTCAGACGGTTTGAGGCAGAGAAATTCAATCTCACGATGAACCCGGATCAGCGGCTCCTGCTGCAACCGTCTGTTGGCTGGACGACCGAAGATGCCGTCTCCGGATCTAAGAGTGTCGCGACCTCTGATATAGACTTCGACGGCATCGGGTATATCAATAAGGAAGCTGCATTTCTCCTGTGATGCCAATTCGAACAAGGTGGCAAGTGAGATTGACAGGTCTTGAGCAGCCTTTTCAGCCGGAAAGAGACTGTAGTTACTGTCTGAGATATCAGGCATGCGAAGCTCCAGCTCCTAAATTTCCGCCGTAATCCAAGCTTTTGGCGTTACGAATTTCATACAGTCATTATCGTGGGCTCGAAACTTTAGTCCCTGGCTTTGAGCTCGTCCAGATAGTTGGCCCAGTGCTGCATCATGGATCGCCTCTCGTCCAAGAACTCGGTTCGGTTATACGCCCGCCCATGCATATCAGCCACGCGGTGGCCTAATTGCATCTCAATCAAGTAAACGGGATAGCGAAGTTCTTCTTGCAACAAAGTCCTAGCCATTGCCCGGAAGCCGTGCGCGGTCATTTTCCCACCATAGCCAGTGCGGTCGAGAGCGGCTTTGATCGCCACGTTGCTCATGGGTCGTTTCGCGTCTCTGGCATTGGGAAATACGTAAGGGCTGCGGTGTTTTGTAATCGGTTCGATTTGTCTCAGAATTGCAATTGCCTGTTCTGACAAGGGAACCACTAAAGGAGCCCCATTCTTTGTGGTCGGCAACTCCCACTGGGTTTTGGCAAAGTCAATTTGATCCCAAAGCATCTGCCTTAGATCCCCAGGTCGGGTGAACACCAGAGGTGAGAGCTTTAAGGCAGCTGAGGTCGCATAGTGGCCGTGATACGCGTCGATATCTTTCAACATGATCGAAACCTGGTCTGGGCGGACCAACGCATGTTGGTGCTTTATCTGCGTTTTCGGCAGGTAGCCCGTCAGATCCCGCGTAACGTCTGAATCGGCCCTCGATGTTGCGACAGCGTATCGAAAAACCAAGCTTATAAGCGTCTTGACCCGGTGTGCAGTCTCTATATTTCCCTTTTTGGTGATTCTATCCAGCACTTGTAAGACGTCAGCTGGCTCAATTGAACGGATAGGTCGCCTGGCAAGTTGAGGAAAGGTATAAATCTCCAATCTTCTCCAGTTGCGCACGGCGTGTGACTCTGTAACTTCAACGGAATGCTTTTGCTTGAACCAGTCCTCGCAGAGTGAGCGAAATGTGTTCTCCCCATCAGAGGTTCTCTGTGCGGACTCCCGTTGCCTGTGTGAGCTGGGGTCAATATTCTGTTGAAGCAGTCCTTTTGCGTCATCGCGGGCCCGGCGAGCATCTGCTAGGGAGACTTGCGGGTAACTGCCCAGCGAAAGTGTTTTTTCATTACCCGCAAACCGGTACCTAAGCCACCAGTACTTCGATTCTCCCTTGATCACTAGGGTAAGGCCGCCACCGTCCGCTAGCTTCCGTATCTTCCCGGAACCTTTGGCATTTTTCACTTCATTGGCGGATAGTTTATTGAGTTGACGGGCCATAGATCTAGGGTTTGTGGGTAACGGTGGAAGGATAGAGAGTGTTACCCACAATGTTACCCGCAATTTTTCTGGGATGCTATGAGATCAATAGGAATCGTGTGGGCATAAAAAAGCCCCGATGACGGGGCTTTGGGGCGTTTCTAGGGATCTTATGGGACTCCTTGAAACTTTTGGTTGGTGGAGACGGCGGGAATTGAACCCGCGTCCGCCAGTACTCAGCCTTGAGCTCTACATGTTTAGCGTCCTTCTATTAATTTAACCTCAAACGACCCAAAGGCCAGGGTGTAAGAGGCGAGCCCTTTGAATCTTAGCCGTTAGCCAGTGGGCTCTGGATAACGGAGCATCCCGTATAAGATGACGTCCTGAGATGTAGCTTCCGGGCTACAGGCAACCCGGTCAGGACGACTAGCAGCTTACGCTGCTAGTGAGTAGTTATCGTCGTTTGCGACTATTGCGTTGCAGCTTGGGATTAACGAGATTCGCTGCCATCTCGACATGCACTCAAGGGATCGTCACCGGCGTCGAAGCCATGTCGTCCCCTTACTCTTAGTATATGGGGCCGAACCCACACACTTCAAGGTGTTTTATCGCTATGTGCTCAGCCGGTGTTGTGCTCTCGCAGTATGCGTTGCTTCTGTCGGTTCCAGTCGCGCTCTTTTTCCGTGGCCCGCTTGTCGAACAGCTTCTTGCCCTTCACCAGCGCGATTTCGCACTTTACCTTGTTCTTTTTCCAGTAAAGTGCCAGCGGAACACAGGTATGGCCGGCCTGGTTGACCTTGCCCATCAGCCTGGCGATTTCCTTGGCGTGCAGCAACAGCTTGCGATTCCTGGTCGGATCCGCAACGACATGGGTTGAGGCTGCAATAAGCGGCGTGATTTGCGCGTTGAACAAAAAGGCCTCGCCATCGCGGAACAATACATAGGCCTCGGTGATCTGGCCCTTGCCGGCACGCAGGGATTTGACCTCCCAGCCCAGTAACTGAACGCCGGCTTCTATGCGTTCCTCGATGTGATATTCATGCCGGGCCTTCTTGTTGAGGGCGATAGTGCCCCCGGAATTCGCCGGTTTCTTTTTGCTCATGGAGTCTTTCCGTTGGACATTCGTGTCACTGATGTATCGTCTGGGCTTTGCCAGGTTGGCCAGACGTAGATGGGGTCAATCCGGTCGCAGACAAGGGGTGAAGTGTAACCCAGGTCCGGATATCGGGTCATCCGTCAGACGATTTCGGCTACAATGAGGGCACTTCCTGGAACAGGTAATCGAATGCCGACACCATTGAACACGACCTTGGGGCTCTGGAGCGGACGGAGCACCTTTTTCTGGGCCGCCGCTGCCGCCACCATCGGGCTGGGCAATCTGTGGTACTTCCCCTGGCTGGCCAGTCAGTTCGGAGGCGGTTATTTCGTTCTGATGTATCTGGCTTTTCTGCTTCTGGTGACGCTCCCGCTGATATTGGCAGAAAGTGCCCTGGGGCGGCATTCCCGTCACAACATCGCCCTGGCCATGCGGACCGAGGCGCAGAGCCGGCGGCTTTCCCCCCGCTGGCGCTGGGTGGGGCGGGTCAGTGTTTTATCCGGTTTTCTGGTTCTGTCCATCACCCTTGTCATCGGCTCTATTTGTCTTGCCTATGTGTTCTATGGGGCATTGGGGGCGTTCGCGGACGCAACACCGGCCTCCATGACCCATACGCTTGGTCGGCTGGTCGAAAACCCTCATGAGTATCGGGGCTTTGTGGCCTGGCATCTGGGGTTTGTGGTCCTGGTTGGGCTGGTTGCCGTCCGTCAGGCTTTGGTGGAGCGTGCGGTCCGCCTGGTCATGCCGGTGTTTCTGATATTGCTGGTGGCATTGCTGGGCTGGAGTTATTGGCAGGGTGCCGGGGCCGGCTCGCTGGACGCCGTGATGGGACTCCGGTGGCACGATGTCAGTTTCCAGAGCGCGTGGGTTGCCCTGTCCCATGCATTCTATACGCTGGGTATCGGGCTGGGAGTCTGGACGGTGATGGGCGCACTGATGGCTCCGGGGACACCCCTGAAGCGGTCTGTCGTTGGTGTGGCGCTGCTGGACACGATCGTTGGTGTGATGGCCGGGGTGGTGATTTATGGCATAGCCCAGTCAATGATCAATCCCACCGACGCAAGAGGCTTCGGTCTGGTTTTCATTGCACTGCCGGTGGGGCTGGGTGGTTTCGATTATCACCAGCTGCTGTCCACAGCCGTGTTTGTGGCGATCCTTCTGGTTGCCTGGACCTCGGCACTTGTTCTGGTGGAGGCGGTTGTTGGCTGGTTGCGGGAATGGCTGGTGTCGCCGCGGCCGGTATCGGTGCTTCTGGTGCTGGTGCTGGCCTGGCTTACCGGTCTGGTCACCCTGTTTTCATTCAATATCTGGTCTGATGTCCAGTTTCTCGGCCTGACGCCCTTTCGCTGGATTGAACTGGTCACCAGTGGCCTTCTGATTCCACTGGTTGCTGCGGCGCTTGCGGTTTTTCTGGGGTGGCTGGCGCCGGTGGGTTATCTCTCGGAGCTCCTGGGGGGCGCCCATCAATGGCTGGCCCGTCTGTGGCACTTTGCCTTGCGCTATCTGCTGCCAGTGGTTGTAGTGGCCGTCGGGGCAAGCTATTCGGTGGCATCGCTGCAACTGATGTGCGAGAACGGCAATCTGGTCTGGTGCAGACAGCCGGCCCATGAGCTGACAACTGGCAGCCAGAGCGAGAGTAGCCGGAACATGGATCAAACGCCCGGAAGGCAAAAGGGCCCTGGCCGGGCGGCGGATTTTTGAGCACGGTGATGCCGCAAAACAGGAGCAAATCGGATATCATGGCAGGCAGTGATCAGCAACAGGAAAATCAGGATTCATGGCTCATCAGATTGATAAAAGCGCCCTGGTAATGCACTCCGCAGAGCGCATGTTCGCCCTGGTTGACGATGTGGCAAGTTACCCGGAATTCCTCCCCTGGTGTGCCGGAACAGAAGTGCATGAGCGGACCGATGCCGAGGTGCTGGCATCGATGGACGTGGCCAGGGGCGGCGTGAAGCATCGCCTGACCACTCGCAATCGGCTGTTGTCCCATGAGCGGATTGATATGATTCTGGTGGATGGCCCGTTCCGGGATCTGGAAGGGCGCTGGCAGTTCCTGCCTCTCGACAGCAATGCCTGCAAGGTAGTGCTGCAGCTGGACTTCGAGTTTTCCGGAGCCCTGTCGCGAATGACGTTCGGTCCGGTTTTCAACCAGGCCGCCAGCACCATGGTTGAAGCTTTCTGTCGCAGGGCAAATGAGATCTACGCACAGACGATGGTGGCACGCTGATGCAGGTGGAAGTGGCTTATGCAACCCCGGAGCGTCAGGAAATTGTTCCGGTGCAGGTAGCCCAGGGCACCACTATGTTGGAGGCGGTTCGCCAGTCGGGCATCGGTGACCTGTTCCCCGGGCTGGATCCCGAGAATGTCGACATGGGCATATTCGGCAAGGTGGTCAAAGAGCCAGCGGAGCATGTGCTGCGGGAAGGTGACCGGGTCGAGCTCTACCGTCCGCTCAAGATCGATCCCAAGCAGGCCCGGAAGAACCGGGCGCGCAAAAAGGCGTGATCACGGGCAGCTTGCCGTCAGTAAGCGGGCAGCTCGTCCAGCATGTCCTTGTCAAGGTGGGTGAAGTTGTCACCATCATAGTGGACGGTCACCCTTTGTTTGCGTATTTTCCCTCCAGCTTCCTGAAAGGTGTACACATAGTATTCAACAGAGGTATCCGCTGCATTCAGCGTTAATGGGGTGCCGAGAGCGGAGTGCACCTGAGAGCGTGACATGCCGGGTTCCAGTTGGGCGATTTCTTTATCGGTAACGATGTTCCCCTGCTGGACGTTCATCTTGTAGACGCCAGGGAATGCGCAGCCGGCAAGAAGCGCCAGCAGCAGAACAGGTACAACTTTATGGATCAGGTGCATCAGGAACGGATGTCCTTTTGGCCGGGAATGAAACGGTTTATCAGTCGGATTAAGGCGGTATAATACCGGAAGCACTGAACACACCAAAGAGCGAAGATCATTATGTCATCGGAAAACGCCGAACTGCGCAAGGTAGGCCTGAAAGTAACGCTGCCCAGGGTGAAGATTTTCAACATCCTGGAAACAGCGGAAGAGCATCACCTGAGCGCCGAGGATGTGTACAAGAAACTGCTGGATCAGGGTGACGACGTGGGCCTCGCGACGGTTTACCGGGTTCTGACCCAGTTTGAAGCGGCGGGCCTGGTGCTGCGTCATAATTTCGAGGGTGGTCATGCCGTCTTCGAAATGGCCGGCGATGACCATCACGATCATATGGTCTGTACACAGACTGGTGAGGTCATCGAATTTGTCGATGAAGTGATTGAAGAGCGTCAAAGAAAAATCGCCGAAGAGCACGGCTACGAGATTGTTGACCACAGCCTGATCCTCTACGTGAAGCCGGCCCGCAAGTCCTGACGAGCCGCCCCTTCCCCGGCGCGGTCGTCTGCGGGCGGCCGTGCGATCTCGCGCTGCCCATGAGTCCCGGATTTTTCTTTTGCTGTTGCCAAAAAAAAGAGCGCCGGGGCGGCACTCTAAAAAGCTCTCTGACGAGAAGGGAGTCCGTGAGAGCTGTGTTCCTCTGTTCATCCCGAACCCGGGATACTCTGTTCAGTGGTGAGTGGCCTGCCCTTTGGTGTACATCTCCCGTGCATGAGCCAGGGTCTGTTCTGTCATGTCGACGCCACCGAGCATGCGTGCTACCTCGCTGATGCGCCCCTGATCGTTCAGTGTCTCGATTTTCGAGAAGGTGGTGTCGGCCTCGGTAAACTTGCTGACAAACAGGTGCTGATGGCTTTGCGCCGCAACCTGGGGCAGGTGGGTTACACAGATAATCTGACCGCTTTCTCCCAGGGCGCGGAGCAATCTGCCGACCACTTCCGCTGTGCCGCCACCGATGCCGACGTCTACCTCATCAAACACCAGCGTTGGCGTAGTGGAGGTCTGGGCGACCACAACCTGAATCGCCAGACTGATCCGGGACAGCTCACCACCGGAAGCCACCTTGGCCAGGGGGCGCGCCGGCTGGCCGGGGTTGGCGCTTATCAGGAATTCAATGTCTTCATTGCCGGCCGGACCGGGTTCGTCGTTGCGGCTGTCCAGCTGGCTGATGAACTGCATGGTGGGCATGCCCAGTTCCGTCAGTTCCTCGCCGATACGCTGGTCCAGAGTCGCGGCACCTTCGCGCCGGGCCAGTGACAGCTTGTCGGCAACGGTCTGGTAGGCCTTCCGGTAGTTTTCCACGTCTGCTTCCAGCTGCTCCAGGCTGCCGCCGCTGTTGTCCAGTTCGGCCAGCTCATCGCTCAGGCGCTGGTGCAGCTGCGGCAACTGTTCCGGCTGGATTCTGTGTTTGCGCGCCAGCTGGTAAATGGCGCTCAGGCGTTCTTCCACTTCCTGCAGGCGCTCCGGGTCCGCCTCGTAATCGTCGACGAAGTGAATCAGATTGTTGCCAGCTTCCGATAGCTGGATCTGGGCTTCGTTCAGCATCTGGATGGTGTCGGCCAGTGCCGGTACTGCCACCGGCAACTGCTCGAGCTGCTGTAGCGCCTGGCGGACCATGTCTGCCGCGCTGGTTTCATCCTCGGAGCACAACATGGCCGCCTGGTGGCTGTGCTGACGCACGGTTTCCGCGTGGCTGAGCTGTTCCTGCTCCTGTTCCAGCTGTGACTGCTCGTCTACTTCCAGGGCCAGCCGGTCCAGCTCTTCCACCTGATAGCGCAACAGTTGCAGGCGGGCTTCGGTTTCGTCGGCATTCTGTTGCCGACTGATCAGGCGTTCACGGGCCTGGTGCCACTGCTTCCAGGCGAGCCGCGTCTTGATGGCCAGGTCTTCAGAGCCGGAAAACTCGTCCAGCAGGCGGCGGTGGGTGTCCTTTTTCATCAGTGACTGGTGCTGATGCTGGCTGTGGATGTCCATCAAGGTCGCACCCAGTTCCTTCAGCTGGTTCAGGGGGCAGGGCTGTCCGTTGATATAGGCGCGGGACCGGCCATCGCGGCCGATCACACGTCGCAGGATGCAGTCGTTGCCGTCATCCAGGTCCTGCTCCTCCAGCCACTCCCGGGCCTCGGTGATGCGGGCAATATCAAAGGTGGCGGTAATGTCCGCCCGCTTGGCGCCGTGGCGTACTGCACCGGCATCGCCACGGCCTCCCATGGCCAGTGCCAGTGCGTCCAGCACGATGGACTTGCCGGCACCGGTCTCGCCGGTGAGGGCGGTCATGCCATTTTGGAACTGGAGCTCGACGCGCTCGGCAATGGCGTAATTGGAAACCGTGAGTTGAGTCAGCATGTGGTGTCTCCCTGAGTCACGAACACTGTTCAAGAATACAGTAACTGTGAATATATACAGCAAAAACACTGTATGCAAACCCAGCTATGCGGTTTTGTGATTTTTTCGCGGTTGAAAGGATGTATTTGGGCCCCATATCGGTTGGCAAGTTTCCATCAATATCGGGTAATAGCGCGGCCAGCCGCGCATTGAATCAAGCGGGAGTAGCTGATGAGCGCTGACGAGAATCGCAACGAGAAAGTCGACGAGGAGCTGAAGGCAGAGGAGCGCGCCGGTGAGCCCGTCTCCGAGAAGCAGGAAGGCGAGACCTCCTCGGTGGAGGAAGACCCCGACTCCATGGAAGCCCGCGTAAAGGAGCTTCAGGAGCAGGTACTGAGAAGTCAGGCCGAGATGCAGAATGTGCGCCGGCGGGCGGAAATCGACGTGGAGAAGGCGCGCAAGTTCGCCCTCGAGCGGTTCGTCAAGGAACTGCTGCCGGTGGCGGATAGCCTGGAAAAGGCGGTGGAGAGCACCGAGAACCAGAAGAGCACCGATGAGGTGGTTACCAACATCCGCGAGGGTGTCGAGATGACCCTGGACCTGTTCATGAAGAGCCTGGGCAAGTTCAATGTCGAGCCGCTGAACCCGGTGGGCGAGCCGTTTGATCCCCAGCTGCACGAGGCCATGTCCATGGTGCCGGCTCCGGACGCGGAGCCCAACTCCGTGGTCGCGGTGATGCAGAAGGGCTATACCCTCAACGGACGCCTGGTCCGCCCCGCCATGGTGATGGTTGCCAAAGCAGAAGATGGGCCAAAAATCGACGAGCAGGCTTGAAAAGTCGACGTCGGAGCCAATATAGGCAGGTAACAGTCAAAAGCCGTCCCGGTCGGGCCGGCACAGAATCAGACAAAACCGGATATCACACATTCGGTCTGGACAGCTAAACGGAGTGATTTCATGAGTAAGATTATCGGTATCGACCTGGGCACGACCAACTCCTGTGTTGCCATCATGGATGGTGACAAGGTCAAGGTTATCGAAAACGCCGAAGGCGATCGCACCACGCCTTCCATTATCGCCTACACCGACGATGGCGAGACCCTGGTTGGCCAGTCTGCCAAGCGTCAGGCAGTCACCAACCCGCACAACACGCTTCATGCCATCAAGCGTCTGATCGGCCGTCGTTTCGAAGACGACGTGGTACAGAAAGACATCAAGATGGTGCCGTACAAGATCACCAATGCCGACAACGGTGATGCCTGGGTGGAAGTGAAAGGCGAGAAGATGGCGCCGCCCCAGGTGTCCGCCGAAGTGCTGAAGAAAATGAAGAAGACCGCGGAAGACTACCTGGGTGAGAAAGTCACCGAGGCGGTTATCACCGTTCCGGCCTACTTCAATGACAGCCAGCGTCAGGCCACCAAGGATGCCGGCAAGATCGCCGGCCTGGAAGTGAAGCGGATCATCAACGAGCCGACCGCTGCTGCACTGGCTTATGGCATGGACAAGCAGAGTGGCGATCGTACCGTCGCTGTCTATGACCTGGGTGGTGGTACGTTTGACCTGTCCATCATCGAAATTGCCGATGTGGATGGCGAGCACCAGTTCGAGGTTCTGGCGACCAACGGCGACACCTTCCTGGGTGGTGAGGACTTTGACCTGAAGGTCATCGAATACCTGGCGGATCAGTTCAAGAAGGACAGCGGCATCGACCTGCGTGGCGATTCACTGGCCATGCAGCGCCTGAGAGAAGCGGCCGAGAAGGCCAAGATCGAGCTGTCCAGCAGCCAGCAGACCGACGTCAACCTGCCGTATATCACGGCTGACCAGGCCGGTCCCAAGCACATGAACGTCAAGCTGACCCGCGCCAAGCTTGAGGCGCTGGTGGAAGACCTGATCGAACGCAGCCTCGAGCCCTGCAAGGTGGCCCTGAAGGACGCCGGCCTGTCCGGCAACGAGGTTGACGAAGTTATCCTGGTCGGCGGCCAGACCCGCATGCCGTTGGTGCAGGAGAAGGTGAAGAACTTCTTCGGCAAGGAAGCACGGAAAGACGTCAACCCGGACGAAGCCGTTGCAATCGGCGCAGCCATCCAGGGCGCGGTTCTGTCAGGCGACGTGAAAGACGTGCTGCTGCTGGACGTGACTCCGCTGACCCTGGGCATCGAGACCATGGGTGGCGTAGCCACACCGCTGATCGACAAGAACACCACGATCCCGACCAAGAAGTCGCAGACCTTCTCTACGGCCGAGGACAACCAGACCGCGGTGACCATCCACGTGGTTCAGGGCGAGCGCAAGCAGGCGTCCCAGAACAAGTCGCTGGGCCGGTTTGATCTGGCGGATATCCCGCCGGCACCGCGCGGCGTGCCGCAGGTCGAGGTAACTTTCGACATCGACGCCAACGGTATCCTCAACGTGTCCGCCAAGGACAAGGCTACCGGCAAGGAACAGTCCATCGTGATCAAGGCCTCCTCCGGTCTCAACGAAGACGAGATCGAGAAGATGGTCAGCGACGCCGAGGCCAATGCCGAGGAAGATCGCAAGTTCGAGGAGCTGGTCCAGGCCCGCAACCAGGGTGACGCCATGGTTCACACCGTGCGCAAGACCCTGAACGACGCCGGCGACAAGGTCACCGACGATGAGAAGGAAAATATCGAGTCCGCCATCAAGGAACTCGAGGAAGCGCTGGAAGGCTCCAACAAGGAAGACATCGAGGCCAAGACCCAGAAGCTGACCGAAGTGTCTGGCGAGCTGGCCCAGAAGATGTACGCCAACGAAGGCGAGCAGGCCCAGCAGGCCGGCGGTGAAGAGCAGGCCAGTGGCACCTCCGATGACGCCGTTGATGCGGAGTTCGAGGAAGTGAAAGACGACGACAAGCGCTAAGCGCCAACGTCAGTGCAGTAATAACGCGGGGGTTGGTTTATCGCCCCCGCGTTTTCTGCGTTTGAGAACAGTGGGTTCCTGCGATGTCAGGGCCCGGTATCGGTTTGGAGTCAGTGCGAATAGCCCATTGGCTCCCGGCACAGACAGGTTTTTCAACAAGGTTTTCCAGCATGGCCAAACGTGACTACTACGAAGTTCTCGGGGTATCCCGGGATACGGACGAGAAGGAGATCAAGCGGGCCTATCGCAAGCTCGCCATGAAATACCATCCGGACCGTAACCCGGACGACGCTGAAGCAGAGGTCAAGTTCAAGGAGGCCACGGAAGCCTACGACGTGCTGATGGACGCCAACAAGCGCGCGGCCTACGACCAGTTCGGTCATGCCGGCGTGGATGGTCAGGCCGGCGGTGGCGGCGGCTTTGGTGGCGGTGGCGCCAGCTTCTCGGACATCTTTGGCGATGTGTTCGGCGATATCTTCGGCGGTGGCCGGGGGCGCAGCAATCGCGGTGCCGACCTGCGTTACACCCTGGAGCTGGATCTTGAGGAAGCCGTTCACGGCACCACCGTGCAAATCCGGGTGCCTGGTCACGTGGAATGTGATCTTTGCGAAGGCAGCGGTGCCGCCAAGGGTTCCCGTGCGGAAACCTGTGGCACCTGTAAAGGCATGGGTCAGGTTCGCATGCAGCAGGGCTTCTTCACCGTGCAGCAGGCCTGTCCGACCTGTCGTGGCGCTGGTCAGGTCATCAAGAATCCGTGCAGCAAGTGTCATGGTGCCGGCCGCCTGCAGGAAGAGAAGACCCTTTCCGTCAAGGTTCCGCCCGGCGTTGATACCGGTGACCGGATCCGCCTGTCCGGTGAAGGCGAAATGGGCATTGATGGTGGTCCGCCGGGTGATCTGTATGTGCAGGTTGCGGTGCGGGAACACTCCATCTTCACCCGCGATGGGCGCAACCTCTATTGCGAGGTGCCTATCAGTATTGTGGATGCGGCTCTTGGCGGCGAGCTGGAAGTGCCGACCCTGGATGGTCGCGTCAAGCTCAAGATCCCGCCCGAGACCCAGACCGGCAAGCTGTTCCGGCTGCGTAACAAGGGGGTTTCCCCGGTGCGTGGCGGCCCGGCGGGCGACCTGCTTTGCCGCGTAATGGTGGAAACGCCGGTCAACCTGACCAAGAAACAGAAGGACCTGATGGAGCAGTTCCAGGAGACCCTGGATGGCAACAACGGCAACAATCACGGGCCCCGGAAAACTAACTGGTTTGAAGGCGTGAAGAACTTCTTTGACGAAATGAAATTCTGAGGTTTGCCATGACACGGATTGCGGTAACCGGTGCGGCCGGGCGAATGGGCAAGGTACTGATCGAAGCCATTGATGAGGCGGACGACCTCACGCTGGGTGCCGCCATTGTTCACCCGGAAAGCTCCCTGATTGGTGCGGATGCCGGTGAAATGGCCGGTATCGGCAAGAACGGCGTGGCCCTGGCCGGCAATGTCGGGGATGTGAAGGATGCCTTCGATATCCTGATCGATTTCACCTTCCCGGATCTGACGCTGGAGAACCTGGCGTTCTGCAGTGAGCACGGCAAGGCGGTCGTTATCGGCACCACCGGCATGACCGATGCGGAAAAGGAACAGGTCAGGCTGGCGGCCGAGAAGACACCGGTGGTGTTTGCGCCCAACATGAGCGTCGGCATCAACGTGATGCTGGACCTTCTGCACAAGGCCGCATCAGCACTTGGCGATGATTACGATGTGGAAATCATCGAGACCCATCACCGTCACAAGAAGGACGCCCCCTCCGGTACTGCATTGCGCCTGGGCGAGGCGGTTGCCGACGCCCTCGGGCGTGATCTCGGGGAGTGCGCCGTCTACGGGCGGGAAGGCTTCACCGGTGAGCGTTCCCGTGACGAGATCGGTTTCGAAACCGTTCGCGCGGGGGATGTGGTCGGTGATCATACAGTGTTGTTTGCCACCATGGGCGAGCGCATCGAGATCACCCACAAGGCCAGCAGCCGCATGACCTTCGCCAAGGGCGCCATACGCGCGGCGCGATGGCTGCAGGGCAAGCCGGCCGGGCTGTATGACATGCAGGATGTGCTGTCTCTTAAAGACTAAGCGTCCTGCTCTTGTTTTACCCCCTCTCCCTTGAGGGGAGAGGGTTGGGGTGAGGGTGGAGCAGGCAACTCTCAAGTTTGGTCTCTAGCGTCCTGCGGGCGTCCCCCTCACCCTGCCCCTCTCCCTCGTTGGGGAGAGGGTATGCAAGGCGTTGAATCCTGCAGGCTCCTCGCCGAGGAGAGGGAATGTCCGTCACAGGCTGTTGGGGGTGGACATCTTTAGCATGGACACAGATCGCCGTATTTTCTACAATAAGGCGATTTAACTGCACCAAGCGTAACCTGAAAACAGAGCCCGCCCGGAAGTCCGGATGATTTCGAGGGCGGATACAGAAGCGGGACGGGGCAACACCCCCTCTCGCTTTTTTGCGACCTGAATTTGCGCTTGCGTTCCCGTTCGCCCAAACGAACCCGATTGAGGATACACGCCTTGAGTACACCAGCCATCCTTGCACTCGCAGACGGAAGCCTGTTTCACGGAGTCGCCATCGGCGCCGACGGCGAAACCAGTGGTGAGGTGGTTTTCAATACCGCCATGACCGGTTACCAGGAGATCCTCACGGATCCGTCCTACGCCCGTCAGATTGTAACCCTGACCTATCCTCATATTGGCAACACCGGTATCAACGATGAGGATGTGGAATCCGACCACATCCAGGCCGCCGGCCTTATCATTCGTGACCTGCCGCTGATGGCCAGCAACTGGCGCAGCCAGCAGACCCTGTCCGACTACCTGAAGGAAAGCAACCGCATCGGTATTGCCGGCATCGATACCCGCCGCCTGACCCGTATCCTGCGCGACAAGGGCTCCCAGAATGGCGCCATTGTCGCCGGTGAAAGTGTCACCGCCGAGGGTGCCCTGGAACTGGCCGAGGCCTTCCCGGGCCTGAAAGGCATGGATCTGGCCAAGGAGGTCTGCCGCAAGGACACCTGGACCTGGGACGAGACCGAGTGGGTCCTGGGCGAAGGCTATGGCAAGCGCACTGAAAACCGCTTCAAGGTGGTGGCCTGGGACTACGGCGTCAAGAAGAACATCCTGCGTATGCTGGCCAGCCGGGGCTGCGAGCTGACTATCGTGCCGGCACAGACGCCTGCCTCCGAGGTGCTGGCGATGAATCCCGATGGCGTCTTTCTGTCCAACGGCCCCGGTGACCCCGAGCCCTGCGACTACGCCATCACCGCCATCCGCGAGGTGCTGGAAACCGATATCCCCGTATTCGGCATCTGCCTGGGCCATCAGCTGCTGGCACTGGCCAGCGGGGCAAAAAGTATAAAGATGGGCCATGGCCACCACGGCGCCAACCACCCGGTGCAGAATCTCCAGGACGGCACGGTGATGATCACCAGCCAGAACCACGGTTTCGCGGTGGACGAAACCTCCCTGCCGGACAATGTGGAAGCGACCCACAAGTCCCTGTTCGACGGCACGCTCCAGGGCCTGCGACGTACCGACAAACCGGCGTTCAGCTTCCAGGGCCACCCGGAAGCCAGCCCGGGGCCCCATGACGTGGCCCCGCTGTTCGACCAGTTTATCCGGCTGATGGAAGCACGCACCGCGTAAGCGGGCGCCCGACACAGCGTTGCCGAAAGGCTCCACGAATCTGAATTTAGCTGACAGGTTGACTGAGAAATGCCAAAGCGGACCGACATCAAGAGCATCCTGATCCTGGGCGCTGGCCCCATCGTGATTGGCCAGGCGTGCGAGTTTGACTATTCCGGGGCCCAGGCCTGCAAGGCCCTGCGGGAAGAGGGGTTCCGGGTAATCCTGGTGAATTCCAACCCGGCCACCATCATGACCGACCCGGCCATGGCGGATGCCACCTACATTGAGCCCATCACCTGGCGCACGGTCGAGAAGATCATCGAGAAGGAGCAGCCGGACGCGTTGCTGCCCACCATGGGTGGTCAGACCGCACTGAACTGCGCCCTCGACCTCGAGAAGCACGGCATCCTCGACAAGCATGGCGTGGAAATGATTGGCGCCAATGCCGACACTATCGACAAGGCCGAGGACCGGGACCGGTTCGACAAGGCCATGCGGAAAATCGGCCTGGAATGCCCCAAGGCGACCATCGCTCACTCCATGGCAGAAGCCTGGAAGGTGGCTGATGAGATCGGGTTCCCCTGCATTATCCGCCCGTCCTTTACCATGGGCGGCTCCGGTGGCGGTATTGCCTACAACCGGGAAGAGTTCGAGGAAATCTGCACCCGGGGGCTGGACCTGTCACCCACCAACGAGCTGCTGATCGACGAATCCCTGATCGGTTGGAAGGAATACGAGATGGAGGTCGTTCGTGACAAGAACGACAACTGCATCATCGTCTGTGCCATCGAGAACTTCGATGCCATGGGGGTGCACACTGGCGATTCCATTACCGTCGCGCCGGCCCAGACCCTCACCGACAAGGAATACCAGATCATGCGGAACGCCTCGCTGGCGGTGCTGCGTGAAATTGGCGTGGAAACCGGCGGCTCCAACGTGCAGTTCGGGGTCAATCCGGACAACGGCCGCATGGTCGTCATCGAGATGAACCCGCGGGTGTCCCGTTCCTCCGCGCTGGCCTCCAAGGCCACTGGCTTCCCTATTGCGAAGGTGGCGGCCAAGCTGGCGGTGGGCTACACCCTGGACGAGCTGCAGAACGACATTACCGGCGGCATCACGCCGGCGTCGTTCGAGCCCAGCATCGACTATGTGGTCACCAAGATTCCCCGCTTCACCTTCGAGAAATTCCCCCAGGCGGACGCCCGCCTGACCACCCAGATGAAGTCCGTGGGTGAGGTGATGGCCATCGGCCGGACTTTCCAGGAATCCATGCAGAAAGCCCTGCGTGGGCTGGAAGTGGGTTCCGAAGGCTTCGAGGAAAAGGTCGACCTGGACAGCACCAGCGGCCGCGAGACGCTGATCAAGGAACTCAATGTACCCGGTGCCGAGCGTATCTGGTTCATCGGTGAGGCGTTCCGCGCCGGCATGACCGTTGACGAGGTGTTCCGCCACACCAATGTGGACCCCTGGTACCTGGTGCAGATCGAAGACCTTATTCTGGAAGAGGCGGCCCTCAAGACCACCGGAAAGACCGAAATTGACCGGGACACCCTGTTCCGCCTCAAGCGCAAGGGCTTCTCCGACGGTCGTCTGGCCAAGCTGCTGGGCATTTCCGAAGTATCCCTGCGCAAGTTGCGCCATGATCTGGACGTGCGCCCGGTGTACAAGCGGGTGGACACCTGTGCCGCCGAGTTCGCCTCGTCCACGGCTTACATGTATTCCACCTATGAGGAAGAATGCGAGGCCGAGCCTTCCGACAGCGAAAAGATCGTGGTCATCGGTGGCGGACCCAACCGCATCGGGCAGGGCATAGAGTTCGATTACTGCTGTGTTCACGCCGCCCTGGCCATGCGCGAGGATGGTTACGAAACCATCATGATCAACTGTAACCCGGAGACCGTTTCCACCGACTACGACACCAGCGACCGGCTCTACTTCGAGCCCATCACCCTGGAAGATGTGCTGGAGATCGTCTACAAGGAAAAACCAAAGGGTGTCATTGTGCAGTATGGCGGCCAGACACCGCTGAAACTGGCCCGTGGCCTGGAAGCCGCCGGTGTGCCCATCATCGGCACTAGCCCGGACGCCATCGACCGCGCCGAGGACCGGGAGCGTTTCCAGCAGATGATCACCCGCCTGGGCCTGAAACAGCCGGAAAACGCCACCGTGCGCAGCCACGAGGAAGGCATCCTGGTGGCCCGGGAAATTGGCTATCCGCTGGTGGTGCGTCCGTCCTATGTGCTGGGTGGTCGTGCCATGGAAATCGTCTACAACGAAGAAGAGCTGGTGCGCTACATGCGTGATGCCGTGCTGGTCTCCAACGACAGTCCGGTACTGCTGGACCACTTCCTTAACGCCGCGATCGAGATCGATATCGATGCCATCAGCGACGGCCAGGACGTGGTTATCGGGGGCATCATGCAGCATATCGAGCAGGCCGGTGTGCACTCTGGTGACTCCGCCTGTTCACTGCCCCCGTATACCCTGCCGAAAGAGGTGCAGGACGAGATGCGCGAGGCGGTCAAGAAGATGGCCCTGGAGCTGGAAGTCATCGGCCTGATGAACGTGCAGCTGGCCTGGCAGGACGGGGAGATCTACGTGATCGAAGTGAACCCCCGCGCTTCCCGCACCGTGCCATTCGTCTCCAAGGCCGTGGGTGTGTCCCTGGCCAAGGTGGCTGCCCGCTGCATGGCCGGTCGCACGCTCAAGGAGCAGGGCTTTACCCAGGAAATCGTGCCGACCCACTTCTCGGTGAAAGAATCGGTGTTCCCGTTCAACAAGTTCCCGGCGGTGGATCCCATCCTGGGGCCGGAAATGAAGTCCACCGGCGAAGTCATGGGTATCGGCGACAGTTTCGATGAAGCCTTTGCCAAGGCTGCCCTGGCCGCCGGTGAGCGTCTGCCGGCCAAGGGCACGGCGTTTATCTCGGTACGCGAAGTCGACAAGCCCGGTGTGCTCAGGCTCGCCAAAGACCTGGTGGAAGCGGGCTTCCGTCTGGTGGCCACCACCGGTACCGCCCGGGTGATCACCGAGGCCGGCCTGGAGGTGGAACGGGTCAACAAGGTCGGCGAGGGCCGCCCGCACATTGTCGACGCCATCAAGAACGGCAAGGTTCAGCTGATCATCAATACCACCGAGGGCCGCAAGGCCATCGCGGACTCGGCCCAGATCCGCCAGTCGGCGCTGCAACACAAGGTGACCTACACAACCACGCTGGCAGGGGGCGAAGCCTTCTGCCGCGCCATCAAATTCGGACCCGAGCGGACGGTACGCCGTCTGCAGGAACTGCATTCAGGAAATTGATTATGACGACTCGAGTACCCATGACCATCAAAGGCGAAGCAAGCCTGCGGGAAGAGCTTCGGCAGCTCAAGTCCGTCGATCGTCCCGAAGTCATTCAGGCCATCGCCGATGCCCGTGCGCACGGCGACCTCAAGGAAAACGCCGAATACCACGCGGCCCGGGACCAACAGGGCTTCATCGAGGGGCGTATCCAGGAAATCGAGAGCAAACTGTCAGCCGCCCAGGTGATCGACGTCACCAGCATTGAGAACACCGGTAAGGTGATCTTCGGCACGACCGTGAAGCTGCTCAACGTGGAAACTGACGAGCAGGTGACCTATCAGATCACCGGAGAGGACGAAGCCGACATCAAGGGTGGCAAGATCTCGATTTCGTCACCCATCGCCCGCGCCCTGGTGGGCAAGAGCGAGGGTGATGTCGTGGCCATACGCGTGCCGTCTGGCACCGTGGAGTACGAAATCGAGGAAGTGGAGCATATCTGAGGCTGTGACATAGCACCGGCTTCCGCTTTAGCCCCTCTCCCTCGAGGGGAGAGGGGTTGGGGTGAGGGTGGGGACCGCGAACTCCAGAGTACGACTCTTTTCACCCTCTCCCTGGCCCTCTCCCCTCAAGGGAGAGGGGATGGATTGCTCAATTACTTCTGTGCCGCCCCGGAGATAAGGGCTTCACATTCCCTGAATCCTGTGGCGGCGGTGTCTCGGTCTTGTCGTGCAGGAACATGCCGATTTTCCGGTCGATGCCCTCCAGGGCATCGGCAATGCGCGAGAGCGTATTGCTCAGTTCACCGCTGCCGCTGAGTGATGGCGACTCGGAAGCCGGCGGCTCAAAGTCCGCAGAGCTGGTGCTGGTCGGTATAGGGGGCTTCTTCCCGGGATCAGGCGCATCGCCCATCAGGTCCTTGCGGATTTCCTTCAGGTCACGGCGGTCGAGCACCTGCCGTTCTTCCGAAAAGGCGCACATCATCAGACCGTCGCAGAGCTTGTTGATAACCCGGGGAATACCGCTGCTCATGGTGAAAATGTCATGCACCATGGCCTCGTCAAACAGGGGCGCGCCCTTGTGCCCGGCTACCAGCAGGCGATAGTCGATGTACTCGCCGGTTTCCTTCTCCGAAAGACCCTCCAGGTGGAAGAACAGCTTCACCCGCTGGGATAGCTGCTGGATCTTGCGGATGTGATCCTTCAGTTCGGGCTGGCCGAGCAGAATAACCCGCATGGCCGGGCCGCCCAGACCTTCCAGGCCGGCCAGCATGCGGATGTCCTCCAGGTTTTCCTTGGTGAGGTTCTGGGCCTCGTCCACCGCCAGCACCACCGGGGTTCCCCGGTCCGCCATCATCTGCAGGTAATCCATAATGGCGAACAGCATGGTGACCTTGCTGTCCATTTCCGTCTTGATGCCCGCCTGATGAATCAGTAACCGGAAGAAATCGTCAGACTTCAGGTTGGTGTAGGACACGTGCAGCAACTTCAGGTTACCGTCCAGGCTACGGATGGTCTTCTTGAGCAGGGTGGTCTTGCCGGAGCCGATTTCGCCACTGATGACGACAAACCCCTCTGGGCTCCAGATAGCGGAATTCATGTACACGAACGCCCTGGAGTGTTGCTGGCTCATGTAGACAAAATCGTCTTCCGGGGTCATCCGGAAGGGGTGGCGACGTAATCCAAAGTGCTCGAGATACATGGTGCTCGTCCCTGGTGATCGGTCAAGACGAAAGTGGTCAGGCCAGACGAATCATTTCGTTCTGGTGGAGCTTGATGCGGTCTGGCTTATATTCCTCATAGCTCTGGCTTACCGTGCCAAAGCGGAAGTCTTCCAGCAAGCGCTCGAGACGACCGTAACATTTATCCAGGTTTGTGTAGTGGCGAAAGCGCGAAAACCAGCTGGCGTTGTTGTACCTGGGCTGGTCCGGGTCGATCTCCCAGGGGTGCAGGTAAAACATCTGGGGCTGGGTGTCTCCCACACTGGCCAGCCGGAACAGATGGCGGAACAGCGGGTAGGGGAATTGCCGGAAATAGCCGCCCCCGGCCGCAGGAACTGTCATCCGGAAGAATCTGGCCGTGGTCAGCGGGAATTCCCTCAGGGCCGTGCCGTTACTGGTCTGTATGGTATAGGGGGTCTTCGGTGAATCCGGAATACCGTAGCGGTCGTGATGGATGGGGAATATGCTGGAATCCCAGGTGAAGCCAAGTTCCGCCAGTATGTCCAGGGCCCACAGTGACTCCCGGGTGATCGAGTAACTGGCGGCACGGTAGCCGGTCACCGGTTGCTGGATAATGTCTTCGAGAAGCGCCTTGGATTTACGGGTTTCCTCAGTAAACACCGCCGGGGTCTGGTTATAGACCAACTGGTGACTGTAGCCGTGGGAGGCAATCTCATGGCCATGGTCGGCCAGCTTGCGAATCAGTTGGGGGTATCGCTCGGCGACCCAGCCCAGCACGAAAAACGTGCATTTGACCTGTTTCCGGTCGAACAGCTCCAGCAGGCGTTCGGTATTGCGTTCGACACGGGATGGCAGGCTGCCCCAGTCTTCCGGGGATATAACCTGAGACAGGGCGGCAACGTGGAAATAGTCTTCTACATCCACGCTTAATGCGTGCAGGGTCTTGCCCCTGGTGTCGCCTGTTGCGACGGCTGACTGAACTGGTTCCGTCATGGGAGGCTCCGTTCTCCGTATCCCTGAATGCTTGTGTTGTGGAGTGTGTCCACATCCCCGATCCGTTCAAATACTAGCCTTAACGCCCCGTCTTGTCATGGCCGATGCGCCCAACTCGCCGAACATTGTCGCACGACAGTGTGAATAGTTGTAAAATCATGTTACAAATCGATACGCATCACCTTGAGATTGTCACATCTCCGGCGCAGAATGAAGTCAAGGAAATAAAGCTCTCAAGCGTCGTCTGACAGATTCGGTTTGCTACGGGCCCGACCTGGTTGTAGTTGCGATGCACTTTCGCGATTCGCCTTTATGGTGGCCCATCGAGTTTTATAGAGGCGACAAGGATGTTCGGTGTGTCTTATATACGCATCAGAAAACACTATCTGCATCTTCCCTATCTGGTGCTCGGTGCACTGGAATTTGCAGTACTTTTCGGCACCTTCTACCTGTTGGGCTTCGTTCTCGACCAACTGGGAGCGGGCGCCGGCAGGGCACAGACCAACGCAGGAGCGGCCCTGCTCTTTGCCCTGGTCATGAGCTGCGGCACCCTGGCCATGGGTGTGTACTTTGCGATGGTGCGTGAAGGCTTTGCCTCCATGTTCTTCCGCACGCTGGTGGCATTCTGCTTTCTTGGCGGCCTGGCCCTGACCATCCTCTACATGGTTCTGCCCAACGTCAGCCCCGGCAGCGACAAGCTGTTCTGGGCGGTCTTGCTCGCCATTTTCCTGGTGACACTGATCCGGCAGCTGTTCCTGAAGGTGGTGGATTCCGACCAGCTGGCCCGTCGGGTGGTGATCTACGGTGGTGGCGAATTCGCCGAATCGCTGATGTCGGACTATCAGACCAATCTCAAGGCCTCCGGCATCCGCATCATGGGCTGTATTCCCGATTCCGCGACGCCGAAAGTCGACAGCCGGCACCACCTGCCAGCGCCGACTGACTTCTACCGCTTTTGCCAGCAGAACCGCATCTCGGAGATCGTGATTGCCCAGCAGGAGCGCCGCTCCAGCGAGGGCGGTCAGTTGCCCGTGGATGCGTTCATGGAATGCAAGCTTCGCGGTATTGACGTAACCGATGCGGTCACCTTTTATGAAAGAGAGCTGAAAAAGGCCCGCCTGGAGCTGGTGCATCCCTCGTGGATACTGTTTTCCGACGGCTTCAAGGCGTCCCGGTCGCGGGATTTTACCAAGCGGGTGATGGACCTGCTGATCAGTCTCTCTCTGGCGGTGCTGTTGGCTCCGGTCATGTTACTGACCGCCCTGGCCGTGGTTCTCGAGAGTGGCTTTCCTGCGCTTTACAGCCAGGAGCGGGTTGGAGCCCGGGGCAAGGTGTTCCGGATCTACAAGTTCCGGAGCATGCGCCAGGACGCCGAGAAAGACGGCAAGGCCCGGTGGGCGACCGCCAATGACGCTCGGGTCACCAGAGTGGGCGCGTTCATCCGCAATACCCGCCTGGATGAGCTGCCCCAGCTGTGGAACGTGATCAAGGGGGAGATGAGCTTTGTGGGTCCCCGACCGGAAAGGCCAGAGTTCGTCGAGCAACTGAAGGAACAGGTGCCTTTCTACAACACCCGGCACTACGTAAAACCGGGGCTTATGGGGTGGGCCCAGCTGAATTATCCCTATGGTGCGTCGATTGAAGACGCCCGGGGCAAACTGGAATACGATCTGTATTACTCGAAAAACCACAGCATCGTGATGGATTTCCTGATAATGATCCAGACCGTTGAAGTGGTTCTACTGGGCAAAGGGGTGCGATAAGAGATATGGATACCACACGGATCAAAACGTTACAGATTGCCATTCTGGTCATGCTGGTCAGTTTTCTGACCGCCTGTGCCGGCATCCCGGAAGGGGGCAACAACCCACCGATGACCACAGCCGAGCCGGAACCCTACCGCATTGGTGTCGGTGACACCATCTCGGTGCATGTCTGGCGCAATCCGGAACTGTCGCAAACCGGTGTGGTGCGACCGGATGGCATGATTTCCATGCCATTGATGGGCGATGTCGAGGCTGAGGGTATGAAGCCGGAAGACCTGGCGGATGAGATCAACGAAGGTCTCAGCGAGGTGATCCGCAGCCCGGAAGTGACGGTGATGGTCAACAGCCCGGTGAGCGCGGAGTACCGCAACCGGGTGCGCATTACAGGCCAGGTCGGGTCGCCGCTTTCGGTACCCTACCGTCAGGGTATGACCATTCTGGATCTGGTACTGGAAGCCGGCGGCCTGTCCCAGTTTGCGGCAGGAGATCGAGCGGTTTTGCACCGTAACACCGGTGAGGAGTACGAAACCTTTGACCTGAACCTCGATGCTATTTTGGAAAATGGTGATATGCGGACCAACTACACTGTCCAGCCCGGTGATGTGGTGAGTGTGCCCCGCAAGACCCTGCTGCGTGGAGAGCTCTGATGGATTGGCGGTACATTCTCGATATGATCAACGCGGTAAAGCTGGAGCTTTTCCGCTATCGGGTGGTGGCCGCCATCATCTTCATGGGTGTGACGGCGGGCGTACTGGGTCTGGGGTATGTGACGCCCAAGACCTACACCTCCGATGCGTTGCTATACGCGGATTCTTCAAACATCCTGCAGCCGCTGCTGCGAGGCAGTGCGGAAATTACACCCATAGACCGGATCAATGAAGCCCGGGAGATGCTGCAGAGTCGGTCTTACCTCGAACAGGTAGCGTTTGACGCGGGTCTGCTCAACGGTGGTGAGGACGATGCCCGCAAAAACGGTGTGATTGGCAGTCTCCGCAATGCCCTGAACATGCAGGTTTCCAACCGCAACTTTATGGAGCTCAGTTACAGCAGCGAAAGCCCGGACCGGTCGTTCCGGGTGCTCAGTGCCGCCCTGAACCGCTTTATCGAGCGCACGTCCAGCAAGAAACGTGCGGAGAGTGCCGGTGCCTACGACTTCATCGATGCCCAGGTAAACACCTACAAGCGGCAGCTGGAGGAAGCGGAAGAACGACTGAAGGAATTCCGGGCCAATAATCAGGACGGCACCCAGGGCAGTGTCCAGTCCCGTATCGAACGCCTGCGCAGTGACATAGAGAACCTGAAGCTCCAGATCCAACAGAGTGAACAGGAGGTGGAGCTGACCACCGCCCAGCTGCAGGAAGAGCGGCCCTATCGGTCAGTGAGCACCGGCGGCGGCATGTCGGAAGTGGATCGGCAGATTGCGCAGCTCGAACAGAGGTTGTCGGATCTGAGGTTGCAGTATCACGACACCCACCCGGACATTGTATCCGTGCTTGGGCAACTGGAAGAACTGCGGGCCCGCAAGGCAAGAGGCGATGTGGGGCAGCGCAGCGCCGGTTCCTCGGAGGTTATCGAGAACCCCGTATACGAGCAGTTGCGTCTGAAGCTCACGGAATCGCAGACCGACCTCCAGGTGCAGCGCAGGCGGCTGCAGTCTCTGGAGCGCCTGCTTTCAGAGGCCTTTGAGCGGGCCGAGCGGGTTGCGGGAAATCAGGCCGAGCTGTCCGAGCTGACCCGCGACTATGATGTGACCAAAGGTGTGTATGAAGACATGCTGCAGCGTCGCGAGAAAGCACGGCTATCGATGACCCTTGATGCCCAGGGCGAGGGTGTCAGTTATCGTATCCAGGAGCCGGCTTCCTACCCCACCAAATGGGATGGCCTGCAGCTCTATGAGGTGGGCGTGGCCGGTCCGTTCCTCGGCGGATCGATGGTACTGGGGTTGCTGGTAGCGCTGGTGATGTTCGACAACCGGGTTCGTTCCAGCAGGACATTGCTGACTCAGCTCCCGCAGGATATTCCCGTGCTGGCCTCGGTCCCCCACTATTCCAGCTCCTGGAAAGAGCGCCTGCTTCGCAAGGACACGTTGTTTGTCGCCGGTTTGCTGGTTGTTTTCATGGTGGTCTATATGGCGATACTGGTTTTCAGCGTTCTGGGAATAACACCGGAGCAGATTATTGATACAGTTATCGGGTCCGGTACTGGACAGGGCAGTTAGATTTTATGGATAACAACAAGCTCTATAATGCGCTGCTGAAGACTCAGGAGCGTCACCGGGCGGAAAGGGCAGCTCATGCCGATTCGTCCGAGGCAGGCAGTGGTTCTGACACAGATGTTCAGGAAGATGTTGCCAATGACGCCAACCCGGATCTGAACTATCGGCGGCGGGAAAGCTTTGGCGAACCCACCCGTGCGGAGCGGCCTTTCCCGGAGTCGGAATCTGGCACCAACTGGACCCTGGTAGAGGAGCGTAAGGCGCAATATTCCCCGTCAGTCTATGACTCGTCGGTATCCCTGGACCTGATCAACAATCCCCGCCCCTGGTCGCTGGACGACCTGCGGGAGCGCAAGATCATCTACCCCGGTATGGCCAACAAGGCCATTCTGGACGCCTTCCGGGAAGTCCGGATCAAACTGCGTGACCGGGCCGGGGCCGTCAATTTCTCGGTGATGGTGTCGTCCCTGGGCCGGAAGGACAATTCAGTACTGACGGCTTTCAATCTGGCTGCCACCTTTGCCATGGATGCACAGAGTTCGGCCCTGCTGGTGGACTGCAACCCCTGGGACAGCGACCTTGATCACCTGGTTTCCTCCCCAGTGAACCTGGGTGTCACCGACTTCGTGGCAGACAATTCCCTGAAGGTAAAAGACATTATCTATCCCAGTGGGTTGGACCGTCTAAGCGTCGTGCCCGCGGGTACCCGGTCCGCTTCCGCAGTGGAGCTGTTCTCCGCTGTCAGGATGCGGGATCTCATGGGGGAACTGAAAAGCCGTTATCCGGACCGCTTCCTGATCATCAATGCTCCGCCCCTCAAGGCCAGTACCGAGGCAAACATCCTCATCCGGTACGCCAACCAGCTCGTGCTTAGTGTGCCCTTTGGTGAGGTGACGCCGGACGATATTGTCAGTTCTGTCGAAACACTCGGGTCGGAGAAGTTCTCCGGTCTCATATTCCAGCAATGAGGTGGGCCATGGAAGACGCTTTTGCCACCAGACGGTGTGGAAGTTGTGTTGTCATTCCGCTGGTGTTGTTGATGGCGCCGACGTCGGTACTCCATGCCGCCGAGAGCAGCTACACGGCCACAACCACCCTGTTTTCCGACCTGACCCATTCGGAATATGAATCGGACAGTGATACCCGCGCGGGTGCCGGAATCCGGGGGGATATTGGCGCCGACCTGACCTCTGGCGCTCATAGCCTGGTCGGTCGCTACGGGGCCACCCTCGAAACCGAGCGAAGCAGCAGGGGCAGGGGCGATGATGATAATTTCTCGCTTCGCGGCTCCTCCCGCTATCACTATTTTCAGCCCGGTAGTCGTTTTGACTTCAATGCAGGGCATTCGGTGCGCTCCGTGCGCAATGACACCGGTTTCCGGCTGGACGATTCCAGTTATGACACCCAGAATTCCGCCAGTGCTGGCGCTGGCATCAACTTCTATCCAGGCGATGTCACCACCTTTCGCGTGGCTGGCCAGGGCAGCAGAACCTGGCAGGAAGGCGACACGCCTGACAGCGAGTCTGTCAGTGTGAATGCCAACCTCAGCCGCCAGGTGTCGGAACAGACCTCGGTCTTCCTGACGGGCAGCCGGACCTGGGAAGAGGAGGAAGGCGCCGACGAAATTATTCTCGATTCCGCGTCCGTGGGCCTGCGGTCAATGTTGCACAACGGTAGTTTCAGCGCTTCAGTGGGTGTGTCCAGTGCCGAGAATGATAATTTCGAGAATGAGGCCGTTATTGGCTCTCTGGCACGCACCTGGGATACTTCCCTCACCAATACCCGGCTCAAATATGATCGCACCCAGAGCAGCAATTTGCTGGACCTGGCGTTCGCCCCCATTCCCGAGCTCGGTATAGAAGACGAGTTCTCCGTACGCTATCAGGGGGTAACCGTTCGCGATCAACTGTCCCTGAGCCATCGAACCCGGCGAATCTGCGACCTGTGCACCGTCAACCTGATCGGCCAGTTGGCGAAAGATGAAGAGGTAGCGAACGGTGATGAGACCTGGGAATACCTGGCGGGGGCGGGTGTCAGGCTGGCGGTGACAGATGTGAAATCACTGAGCTTGGATTACCGCTGGCAGGGCGATGCTCTGGAGGAGAGAAGCACCATTGACGATGAACGGCATAGTTTTGCCGTCACCTACCGCCACCAGCTGACCGAACTGGCGACCTGGGGGGCCTCCTTTGACACCGCCATGACCCGGGGGCTTTCCGATGAGGAACGTTACCGGGCCAGGCTGTTTGTGACCCTGGGTTGGGATAGCATGAATCAGGAGTGGTAGCCGCAGACGCACCACCGAAAAGAACAGGGAAGACGCTGTGTTTGAGAACCGAAAGACCATAGATGTGCCTTGGGGCATGCCGCCCCAGCTGATGGTGGTCATTGATACCGAGGAAGAGTTTGACTGGAACGCCGACCCGGACCCGAGGTCCACTGCCGTCACGGCCATGGACCACATCCATCGCGCCCAAGACATCTTCAATGAGTACGGGATCGTGCCCTGTTACGTGGTGGATTACTCCATCGCGAGCCAGGAGCGCAGCGTCGCGCCCCTGAAATCCTTCCTGAATGCCGGGCAGTGCGAGATCGGCGCCCACCTGCACCCCTGGGTGAACCCTCCGGTCGAGGAAAGTCTCTCACGTTCCAACATGTATCCGGGAAACCTGCCCGAATCCCTGGAGCGCCGCAAGCTGACCGAACTGCGGGACACCATTACCGAGGCATTCGGCGCTCGCCCCCACATCTACAAGGCCGGGCGCTACGGCTATGGCCCCAACACCACGGCCATACTGAAGGACCTGGGCTTCGATATTGACCTGTCGGTATGCCCACCCCTGGATGCCCGGGGGGATGGGGGCCCGGACTACCGATACTACGATGCCTGGCCATTCTGGTACGGGCCTGCCGAAGGCAGAGTGCTGGAACTGCCGGTAACCGGCGGCTTCGTCGGTGTGGCGGGGAAGCTGTCGCCGCCGTTGTTCGACCTTGCCATGGCATTCCGCAAGCTCAAGGCGCCGGGCATTCTGTCACGGCTTGGCATTGTTGACCGGTTGATGTTGTCGCCGGAGGGATTCCCGCCGGAAGAGCACATCAAGCTGACCCGTGACCTGTACCGTCGTGGTGTGCGCACCTTTACCTGGAGTTTTCACAGCCCCAGCGTGGTGCCGGGCCATACCAGTTATGTGCAGGACGAGCAGCAGCTGGAAGCTTTCCTCGACTCGTTCCGGCAATACTTTGATTTCTTTTTTAATGAATTGGGTGGTGAGGCGTCGTCTCCCACCCGGTTAAAAACGCTGATGGAGAAGTGTGCATGAAAGTGCTTGGTATTTCGCCACTGGACAAGGACTCAACGGTCTCGATTGTAGAAGATGGCCAGATCCTGTTCGCGGCTGGCGAGGAGCGTTTCTCCCGGGTGAAGCAGCAGGATGGATTCCCCCGGCTTGCTCTGGAAAAGGCCCTGGAGTACACCGGCAGCAAAATGAGCGATTTTGATCTGGTGTGTTACCCGTTCCTGACCTGGGAGAACGAGGCCAAGCTGTTCACGCAGAACCTGGAAGACGAGCGTGAGTTTATCCGCCGCTTCGAGCCCGCTGACCTGAACCGCCAGATCAAGGAAGCCCAGACCCGAGTGCCGGATCGGAACGAGCCGATTCATGGCCTGGAGCACCCGAATGCCATCATGGAAAAAGGCTTCCTGCACAGCTCCTACTATTCCATGGCCGGTGCCCAGCGGCTTGCCTCCAACAATGCGGCGTTGAAGGGCTCCCGTCATTGGGGGGAGGATGCGAGAGAGTCCTTCCGCAAGTGGGAAAAAGAGCTGGTTAGCGGCCTGCAACAGATGGGCTGGGATAAGCCCGTCAAGCGTATGGACCACCACCTGTCCCACGCTGCCAACAGCTACCTGTGCAGCGGCTTCGATCGGGCACTGTGCATCACACTGGATGGTTATGGTTCGGGCCTGGCCGGTTCCGCCAGCGAAGCCCGGGATGGCAAGATCCACCGGCTGCATGGCATCAGTTATCCCAACTCCCTGGGCACACTGTATGAACACGTAACCTCCAGTCTCGGCTTCAAGCCCAGCCGACACGAGGGCAAGATTGTCGGCCTGGCGTCCTACGGCGACCCGTCCATCCTGGGGGATATCCTGCTGGGCCGGATCGAGCAGGAACCAGGCGACTACCAGATCTATGAAGCCAATAACGTATATTTCTCCCGTTACCTGGCCTCCAAGTTCCCGAAAATCGATGTGGCGGCAGCCTATCAGCATGCCCTGGAAGTGGTGGCCACCAACTATGTCCGGCACTGGGTCGAAAAAACCGGCATCGACACCGTTGTCCTGTCCGGTGGAGTGACCGCCAACGTCAAGCTGAATCAGCGCATTTTCGAGATCGACGGGGTCAACAACATCTTTGTCTACCCCAACATGGGCGACGGTGGCTGCGGCACTGGCGCGGCGCTTTACCACAGCTGGCCAGGCGGCGTTAAGGATTCCCTCACCAGCACCTACCTGGGCCCTGACTACAGCGAGCGGGACATCGAGGCGGCGCTGCAGGCGGAGGGCCTGGAGTACACGCGCCCCAACAACCTGGCGGCGGAAGTGGCTGCCCTGATCCATGGCGGCGACGTGGTGGCCCGGTTTGACGGGCGGATGGAATATGGTCCCCGGGCCCTGGGTAACCGGTCGATTCTCTATCATGCCAGCGAGCCGGAAGTGAACCAGTGGCTGAACAAGCGTCTGGGTCGCACCGAATTCATGCCATTTGCCCCGGTCACCCTCTACGAGGCCCGGGAGAAGTGCTACCAGGGTATCCGTGGTGCCGAACACAGCGCCGAATTCATGACCATTACCTTCAACTGCACGGATTTCATGCGGGAGAACTGCCCGGCGGCGGTGCATGTGGACGGTACGGCGCGGCCCCAGCTGATTCGTCGTGAAGTGAACCCCGGCTACTACGATATTCTCAAGGAGTACGAAAAAATCAGCGGTGTCCCCAGCCTGATCAACACCAGTTTCAACATGCACGAAGAGCCCATCGTGAATTCACCGTCAGACGCGGTCAGGGCCTTTGTCCAGGGGGCGCTGGATTATCTGGCCATTGGCCCCTTCCTGGTCAAACAGCCGAATCCGGCGCACTGATCTATTTTTTGCGGCGGGCGGAGCAGGACGCTGATGACAGCAGGTAAGCTGGAGGTAAGCCAACAGGCCATCACTAACCCGGAACAGCTCCGTAGGGAGTGGGAGGACCTGGAGAGCCGGTCCGCGCCCACGGTCTTCCTGTCGTGGCAGTGGCTGGGGCACTGGCTTGAAGTGTATCAGCCAAATGCCACCGTGCTGCGGGTGACCGAAGGTGGCCGTTTGATCGGGCTGGGCATGGTGGTGGCATCGGACGAGCGACGCCACGGGGTACTGCGATCCCGTTGCCTGCGTCTGCATCAGACCGGGCGCAAGGTGCTGGACCAGATCTGGATTGAATACAACGGCTTTCTGGCGGAGCATGGCCGTGATCGGGAAGTCTCAGCAGCCTGCCTGGATTTTCTTGAGCGCCAGCGCGATTCCTGGGACGAGTTCGTGGTGGGGGCTATTGATGCGGACGAGGCAGACTTCTACGCCCGCACCACCGGCCTGCACAAACATGTCCGTTGGCAGGCCCCCTGTTATGGCGTCGACCTGGACCAGTTGCGACGCAACGGCAGGCATTACCTGGATACCCTGTCCCGCAACAGCCGGTATCAGATCAACCGGGCGCATCGCCTGTATGAGGAGCGGGGACCGGTGGCGCTGGTTCGGCCAGACAACGTTGAGGAAGCGCTGGCGATGTTCGACAGCATCGGCCCCCGTCACTTGGAGCGCTGGGGCGGCGGCCCGGACCAGAGTGGTTTCGCCAACCCGGACTTTGTCCGCTTCCATCGCTCGCTGATTCGCAGTCAGTGGGCCGAGGGTGGCGTGGACCTGGTGTCGGTGCGGGCCGGGGATGACGTGATTGCGTCTTTCTACAACCTGCTTCACAAACAGGTGGTGTACTTCTATCTGGGTGGCATGATGTCGGAAACGGACAACAAACTGAAGCCGGGGTTGCTCGGGCACAGCCTGTGCATTGAAGACTATCGTCAGCATGGATTTCACTACTACGACTTCATGGGTGGTGACGAGCGTTACAAGGCGAACCTTGGCCAGTGCCACCGGCAACTGGTGCAGATAGCCCTGCAACGGCCCCGGTTCAAACTGAAGTTGGAAAGTGCCCTGCGAGAAGCGAAACACCACTGGCTGGGTGAGCCGGGGGCCGGTTATGGGCGTTAAGGAGCGGTTTATGTCGGTTATGGACGACGTAGAAGTAGTCGCGACTGGGCACAGAGAGGCCCGAGCAGCGGGATGGGATGATTACGTCAGCCGCCACCCGGACGGCACCGGCTACCATCAGCTGGCCTGGACCGAGAGCATTGCCTCTGCCTACGGGCACCGGGTCTGGTGTCTGCTGGCGATGTCGCCCGGCGGCAACCTGTCCGGGGTGATGCCGGTTTGCGAATTCCGGGTGCCCCTGATGGGAGCCCACTGGATATCCTTGCCCTATTGTGATCTTGGCGGCCCTCTCGCCAGCAGCGAAAAGGCTGCATCCGCCCTGCGGGCACGGGCGCTGGAACTGGTGCAGCGGCACAGCGGCAAAGGGTTGCACCTGCGTTTACCGGGACGAGCGGTTGACCCGTTGACCGAATCGACCCTGGCCAAAGTGAGCATGCTGTGCAAGTTGCCCGAGAGCAGTGACGCCCTGTTCAGCCGTTACAAGCCCAAACTCCGGAGCCAGATCCGCAAGGCCGAAAAAAACGGGCTGAGCGCTGAAGTGACGTCCGGGCCGGAAGCCATCGGCTGTTTCTACCGCGTGTTTGCCGACAACATGCATCGTCTGGGGTCACCGGTGCACAGTTTGCGGTGGTTTCAGGAGTTGCAGGCAGCGTTCGGTGACCGGCTCAAGGTCGGGCTGGTCTGGTTCGACGACAAGGTCATCGGTGCCGGCATTATCCTGATCAACGGCGCCAGGGCCAGTATTCCCTGGGCCTCTACCCTGGCGGACTATAATCGCCTGGCGCCTAACATGCTTCTGTACTGGACACTGCTTGCCCATGTAACGGACGCGGGCTGCCGGGTATTCGATTTTGGCCGTTCCACCCCCGGGGAGGGAACCTATCGCTTCAAGAAGCAGTGGGGTGCCGAGCCCCACGAACTGAACTGGCTGGACTTCGGCCCTGGTGGTGAACCGGTTATCGAGGCTGCGTCGTCCACGCAGGGCAGCCGGGTGCGTACCATGGTGGAGTCGGCCTGGCAGCGGCTACCGCTATCCGTGGCCAACCTGCTGGGTCCAGTGGTAAGGAAGTACATCAGTTTATGATGACCTTGCTGATACTGGTTACGCTGTTTTGCCTGCTGGTTCCCGCCTACGTCTATGCGGGCTACCCCTGTGCACTGTGGCTGCTCACCCTGGGGCGAACCGGCGCGACCCACCGTATGTGGGACACCCGGCCGAGCGTGGCGTTGATCATCTCCTGCTATAACGAGGCGTCAGTCATTCGGGACAAGCTGGAGAATGCCCTTGCGCTGGACTACCCCAAAGACAAGCTGACCATCGTGGTGGTATCCGACGGATCCGATGATGGCACCGATGACATTGTCCGGGAGTATGCCCTGGCTGGCGTCCAACTGATCCGGCAGGAGGGCCGGCTTGGCAAGACCATGGGCCTGAACCTGGCGATGGAGAAGTTGGACTCCGAGGTCACCGTCTTCAGTGATGCCAATGCCCTCTATGCGCCAGACGCCATTGGCAAGCTGGTGCGTAACTTTGCCGATGAAAAGGTGGGGTACGTGGTGGGGGCTGCCCTTTATACGGATAAGGACAGCGGCGCCAGTGCCCAAAACGAGAATCTGTATTGGCGGTACGAGCTGGCCATCAAGGCCATGGAGTCGCGGCTGCACTCCGTGGTGGGGGGTGATGGCGCCATCTATGCGATCCGCTCGCACCTCTGGCAGCCACTGGACCAGAAAGACATCAACGACTTCGTCAATCCCCTGCAGATTATTGCCCGGGGTTATCGGGGTATCTTCGAGCCGGAGGCCCGGTGCTACGAGGAAACCGCTGGCGATTTCGGCCGGGAAATTGCCCGCAAGGAGCGAATCGTTAACCGCAGCATCCGCGGCCTGATGCGGGTCAAGGCCACCATGAACCCGTTCAGGGTAGGCATCTTTGCCTGGCAGGTTGTTTCCCACAAGTTGCTGCGGTGGTTGATTCCGCTGTTCCTGGCCTTGGCGGCCATCGGCAGTGCCTTGTTGGCAACCCAGGGATTCGGCTTTTTCCAGCTTATTACCGTCGGTGCGGTTTTATTGCTGTTACTGGCTGGTAGAGGTCATCTGGCAAGGGACAAAAATTCTCTGTCAATCTGGGTTTCCGTGCCCTATTACTTTGTGATGGTGAATCTGTACTCCCTGAAGGGAATCCTGCGGGCATTGCGGGGCGAAACGCAGGTGACCTGGAGCAGTGCTCGTTCAAAGGAAGGGCTTTAGGTTATGTCATCTGGCGAGATTGGTAGCATGCATTCACCCGTTTTTCTGATCGGAACACAGCGTTCTGGTACGACGCTGCTTTGCCGCATGCTGACTGCGCACCCGGACGTTTTTATTAAGAACGAGCTTCCAGTTCGCTCGGTTTTTACCGAAGGCGCTAGTCGTGAAGATATCGAGCGCAACATTGGCCATTTTGTAAAAAAACAATATGGCGAAGATATTCCCGCCTTGCTGCAGAAGGAAGGAAAGAAGATCTGGGGACTGAAGGATCCGGAACTGACCCGTTATCTGGAACCACTGAAGCAGTTTTTGCCAGAGGCGCGATTCATTGTCATAACCCGGGATCCAAGGGCGGTGGTCAACTCCTATATGGAGAATAAATGGGGGCTCGGAACCAATGCCTATACGGGGGCTCAGCGGTGGCGTGAGGAGGTTGAGGAGCAACTCGCCTTCGAAGCTGAGCTTCCCGATAAAGTGCTTCGCCTACGGTATGAAGATCTGGTCTTTGATCAACAGGAAAGCCTTGAAAAAGTGTGTGATTTCCTGGGCATTGCCTTCGAACAGAGCATGATGGATTATGCGGATCAAAAAGCCTTCGTGATTAAAAGCCGGGAAAACAGGCATACTTTTCGGGCTCCCGACCCGGCTCTGACCAAAAAATGGCGCAGCAAGCTAAGCGATCACCAGGTCCGGGTCATCGATTCGATCGCACGGCGGGCCATGGAAAATACAGGTTACCAGGCCGAGGCAGAACCCTACTCGGTGCCGGCCTGGATGGCTGCCTGGTATCGCCTGCACCAGGCTGTTGTTGGTGAACTCCAGATCCAGTATCGCTGGCGAGTCCAGCACTGGCGTCGGATTTTGCGGGCACGTCTCAAACCGACAACACATTCTTCAGGCTAAGGCGAATCACGCAGCGATGTCCAAGTTTGCGCTACTGTTCATTATGGTTTTCTTTGGCTGTGTGATAGCAACGCTCGCGTACAGTGGCACGGCGGCGTTTATCCTGTACCAGCTCGTTTACTTTCTGAACCCAGACACCCGCTGGTGGTCTGCTGAAATACCCGGCATCCCGTATTCATTCATCGCGGCGGTTCTGATGTTGATGGCACTGGGTATAAAGTACGGCGACTACTCGAAAATCAGCCCCTGGAAAGCGCAGCCGGTATTCAAGTGGCTCATCGGTCTTTTGGTTATGTATTACCTGGCCAAGATCTGGGCTTTAAACGGTGCCGTCCATGATCGCTTCACCTTTGACTTTACCAAGCTGATGATCATTGTTTTCGTGGCTTACAAGCTTGTGAATTCCGAACGCGCACTTGATGCATCTATTTGGGCTTACTTGATAGGGGCTACCTACATCGGGTATGTGGCAACCATAACCGGTAGAAATTCGAGGGATCGTGTTGAAGGCATTGGTCTTGTGGATTCGCCGGATGCCAATGGCGTGGCATCAGCTCTGGTGCCCGCGGGCGCTCTGCTGATGTATTACGCCTGGATGGGCAACTGGAAAGTCAAGTTTCTCTGTGTAGGCTGTGGTGCGCTGATTGCGAATGGTCTGGTGTTAATCAACAGCCGGGGTGCGTTTCTGGGTGTTGTGGTCGGCGCCGGAATTTATCTTCTGCATATGATTTTTTCGCGCCACCGAAAAAAGGGCCAGAGGGCAATGGCAATAATGATCGCAGTAGCCGGTATCAGCGGCGGACTCTATGTAACAGACGATGTGTTCTGGGACCGTATGCAGACCCTTGAGAACCTGGAGTCGAAGGAAAGCGGTGCCGGTCGGGTAACCTTCTGGTTAACGACCTTTGACATGCTGAAGGACTACCCCATGGGCATGGGGGTGCAGGGATACAATCAATTGGCTTCATTCTACATGGATGATGAAACCCGCGGCGGTGTGGAGAACCGCAGTGTCCATTCGCTCTGGTTTCAGGGGCTGGGTGAGGTTGGCCCGGTCGGTTTCGGACTGTTTGTGATGGCGTTACTGGCACTCCGTCGAATGTCGCGCAAAGCAAAGGGCTTGGCGCTTGACCGGGGGGAAAGTACAACTTATTTCAAACTGCTTGCCCTGGAATGTGCTTTGATAAGTTATTTAGTGGCAGGGTCCTTTATCAACCAGTTCCGGGCGGAAATACTGTACTGGATGATACTGCTGGTCGCGGTTGGCACCAACGTGTACTACCTTCAGCGCGTTGAAAAGGCAAAGCTCGTGCCTGCTGTAAAAAGGCCGAAAATAAAAAGCCTCGGGGGGGCAGAAGCATGAGGCCGTTGCGAGTGTTGCAGTTTATAACCCCGGCGGGCTTCTACGGTGCAGAACGGTGGGTTATTGCCCTGGCCAATAACCTGCCGGGCGAGCACATGATCTGTGATCTGGCCGTAACCCGGGAAAGCGCAAGCCAGGACCTTTCCGTAGCCGAGCATTACCCGGAGCATGCTGGGCAAGTGCATTACATTCCGATGACAGGACGGTTCGATGTTCGCGCAGTCCTGCGGCTTATTGAAATTATACGTAATCGACGAATCGATGTTATTCATACCCATGGGTACAAATCGGATATTCTGGGCCTTCTCGCCGCTCGCAGGGCCGGCATTAAATGCGTCAGTACCCCCCATGGTTTTTCCGGCAAGGTAGGCTTCAAGCTGGGAGCCTTCATAAAGCTGGGAACGTTCATGTTGCGATACTTTGATGCAGTAGTCCCTCTTTCCGAAGAACTTATGGCGGATATGAAGCGGTTCGGAGTGCCCGAGAGCAGGACCCACTTTATCCGAAACGGCGTGGACCTGAAGGAAATTGACAAGGCATTGCAGGATTCGCAAGCCTCTCAGGAAGATCCTGTTGCCTCCCGGGTCAAGACAATAGGCTTCATTGGCCAGATGATTCCCAGAAAGGGCCTGGGCGACCTGCTGCAAAGCTTTGACCGGCTTCATCAGAACCACCCACAATACCGTCTTCAACTACTGGGGGACGGACGCCAGCGTGCTGCGCTAGAGGAACAGGCCGCCAATCTTGATAGTGGTAATGCTATCGAATTCCTGGGTTTTCGCACTGACCGGCTGGCGCTTTTGTCCCGGTTTGATTTGTTCGTTATGACCTCGTCCCTGGAAGGAATTCCGCGTTGCATGATGGAAGCCATGGCCGTAGGCATTCCGGTGGTCGCCTATGACATTCCGGGCGTGGATCAGCTGATCGAACATGAAAAAACCGGATTGTTGGCCCCTCCTGGCGACAGGGAAGCACTGGCCCGGTGCTGTGAGCGAGTGCTGGAAGATGGTGCTCTCGCCCAATCCCTCACTACTGCTGCCCATGCTCGCATTGATAACGACTATTCAGCCGCACGTATGGCAAGAGAATACGAAGTTCTGTTTCAGAAATTGCTGGACAACAGTGCGGCCACAGTGGTTAGCGACAGAGGGGGTGGTTAGCCGTGTGTGGTCTTGCTGGTTTTTTGAGAACATCCACAACGCCTAACCGTGACGCGCATCGGCAATGGCTTGAACACATGGGCCAGGCCATTGTGCATCGCGGCCCCGATGCCGGGGGTACTTACCAGAACGACGAGATAGGTCTGGTACACCGCCGCTTAAGCATCCTGGACCTGAGCGAAGCGGGTAATCAGCCGATGGCATCCCCCTCTGGCAGATACCTGATCGTTTACAATGGCGAGATCTATAATTACCGTTCGATCAGGGCTGAACTCGAAGCGGAAGGCTACCGCTTCACCACCGGCACCGACACCGAAGTACTTCTGGCCCTGTACGAACACAAGGGCCAGCGCTGCCTGGATGACCTTAACGGCATGTTTGCGTTTGCCATCTGGGATACCCGCTCGAAAGAGCTGTTTCTGGCGCGGGATCGGCTGGGCAAAAAACCCCTGTATTATTATCAGGCGGATGGCCAGTTTGCGTTTGCCTCCGAGATCAAAGCACTCAGTGCACTGCCTTTCCTGAAGAAGGACATCCGTCCGGACGCCATCAAGGACTTCTTCGCTTACCAGTATATACCTGACCCCAAAACCATTTATCGCAGCGTCCACAAGCTGTCGCCCGGCCACTGGCTGAAAACCGACGGCATCCGAACTGAAATCGGCCAGTATTGGGACCTGTCCTTTGCAGATCCGAGTACCGCAAGCCCGGACGAACTGGAAGCAGGACTTTATGATCTGATCGACGACGCCGTTCGCCTGCGAATGATAAGCGATGTGCCTCTTGGCGCATTTCTCAGCGGCGGAGTGGACTCAAGCGCAGTGGTTGGGCTGATGGCTGGCCATAGCAGCCAACCCGTTACCACCTGCGCCATAGGATTCGATTCCAAACGTTTTGATGAAGTTGCCTGGGCGAAAAAAGTGGCGGGGCTATTTGACACCAATCACCATGAATTTACGGTACGTGAAAACGTACCGGGCAGTCTGACGGATATCGCCCGGTACTTTGATGAACCTTTTGCAGATCCCTCGTTTGTGCCTACCTTCTTTGTCTCACAACTGGCGCGGCAGAAAGTTACTGTGGCCCTTGCGGGCGATGGTGGCGACGAAAATTTTGCCGGTTACAGTAAATATCACACTGATAGCATCGAAAACCGACTGCGCAATCTGTTTCCAGCGGCGTTGCGCCGCAGATTTTTTCCGCCGCTGGCGCAACTGGCGGGTGGTATCAACAGTCCGTTATCGCGCAGGGCGAACTCGCTGCTGAACACTCTGGCCATGGAGCCGGATCAGGGGTTTTTCACGAGCAACTGTTTCTTCCGCCCGAGCCTCTGGAACGATCTTGTGCATGGTGAGCTGAAGCGGGAAACCGACGACTACGATCCGGCAGATATCACCCGCCAGCACTACCGCAACGCGGATACCGATGACCACCTGGCAAAAATTCTTTACACGGATATCAAGACTTACCTGCCGGGCGACATTCTGGTCAAGGTCGACCGGATGAGCATGGCAAACTCTCTGGAAACCAGGGCGCCATTGCTGGATTATCGGGTCGTGGAGTACGCGGCAAATATTCCATCCGCAATGAAACTGAACGGCAGGGAAAAGAAATACATTCTTAAAAAAGCCTTTGAAAAAATGCTGCCCGAGGAGGTTCTATATCGCAAAAAAATGGGCTTCTCAGTACCTCTGGCTCAGTGGTTGCGGCATGAATTGTTTGAGCTGGCAGACGGAGTCTTCGCGACGGACGAGGGTGGCCTGGCCCAGTGCTTTGATATGAATAAAGTGCGGAGGCTCTGGAAGAATCATCAGCACGGCCGGGATGAAAATACTCAAGAGCTTTGGAGCATGGTGGCCTTCGAACTTTGGTGGAGAGCCTATCACTCATGAAAGAAGGAGCGGGTAGAGTGGCTGGTATAATCAGAAAAGGTCGATTGCAGGACGTTCGGCCGCTGTATATGTGGCTAGGCGTATTCTGCCTGATCATCGGTATTATTCTCCTGAGCATTAACCTGTATGGACTAACCCAGCACATCCGAAAACCCGGCCTGGGAGTATCGGATCATGAACAATTGCGGTTTATACCGGACGAAGTCTGGAGCTACCAGGAAAGCATGACAGCTATCGACCAACTCGGAAGGATCGACGACAGGAATCAGCTAGCGGAAACAGCAAACAACGTGGTGAACCAAAGCCTTGTTCACGTGGACTGGAAAAGGGTGGACCCACAGGAGTACCGGCAGCTTGTTCCCATCTGGGAAAACTATTTCCTGTGGGCCATAGGTCAGTTCTCGGGGCTGCCCCAGTTCGAACGCTACCATTACGCCGATTACCGCCGTAATATCCGCCGGGGTATAGGCATTTGCGGGGATGCTTCCACAATCCTGTCTTCGGTTATGGACCGTTACGACGTTCCGAACCGGATTATATCCTTTCGGGGCCACGTCATTGTAGAGTATCAGGATGAAAGTGGAGACCATTATCTGATGGATCCGGACTTTGGTGTTTCCCTGGATACCTCGCTGAAAGGCTTACTCCGGGATCCCGAGAGCTTCAAGCACAGGTACTTGAGCGCCGGGTATAGCGAGGGGGAAATTGATTATTTATTTGAGGCCTACGCGAAAGGCTATTCGATTTTTGAAGATACCTACCACTTTATGACATTAAGATATTGGTTTGAGGAGGTCAGCTACCTCGCCAAGTGGCTGATGCCAATATTGATGATTGTCCTTTCCGGTATTTACCTGCTATGGCCCCGCCGTCCTATCGATAACGGCAGGATCCGTAGCAATGAGTAACGTCCATCAGCGACAACGTATACTGCATGTCACGTTTAACATGGGCTTTGGAGGCACCGAGCAAGTTATACGGCAGTTAGTGACGAACCTTCCACGAGACAGTTATGAAAATCAGATTCTCTGCATTGATGGCCAGGTTGGCGCAATCGGCGAACAGGTTTCGGCTGAAGGCGTAGAGGTCTTCGCTCTGAACCGTCGGGCCGGCCTTGATCTTGAGTTGATCCGGTCTATTCGGAGTGAGGTGAACCAGAGGAAGGTTGATATCATTCACTGTCATCAATACACCCCTTGGGTGTATGGCTGGTTCGCGAGATGGGGAACTGGTGCCAAACTGGTCTTCACCGAACATGGGCGCTTTCACCCAGACCACTACCGCTATAAAGCCGCTTTGATAAACCCCCTCATGGCTTTGACGACGGATTCTGTCGTGGCGATCTCTAAGGCTACCCGCGAAGCCCTGTCTCGCTATGAATTCATTCCTCGCCGAAAAATCGGAGTGATTTACAATGGCATTCGTGGCCTGGACCGTGATGAAGCTGCGGCAAGCGCCACAAGACAGGCGTTAAGGATACCGGACGCTGCGTTCATTATGGGGACAGTCGCAAGGCTGGACCCGGTCAAGAACCAGGGAATGATGCTTGAGGCCTTTTCAAACGTACTGCAACAAAATCCCAACGTCTGGTTACTCATTGTAGGCGACGGTCCGGAACGAGAGCGATTGGAAAGCCAAGCTGACGACTTGAATATAAGCCACCGGGTGATATTTACAGGCTTTCAGAAAAAGCCGGAAAATTACCTTAACGTGATGGATCTTTTCCTGCTGTCATCCCATACCGAAGGTACTTCCATGACGCTTCTGGAGGCGATGAGCATGGGCGTTCCCATTGTTGCTACAGCAGTAGGAGGAACTCCGGAACTAGTAAGGGATAGGCAAAATGGACGTCTTTCGAATGCCGGCGATCGAAAAGCTTTTGGAGCTGTTCTGAGTGAAATAGCGGGTGAGTCACGGCAATCGTTAAAGTTGATGGCCGACAATGGACAACGAAATTTCGAAAAATGTTTTTCAATTAGGAAAATGGTCAGTGAATATGGAAAAGTCTATTCAAGACTGAAAGGAAATGAAGATGGTCGAAAGAAATCTTTTGGTTAAAAATTACCTTGTGATGCCGAATGATTATCAATACTACATAGATTTTATGTCTGCATCAGTATTTAGAATAAGTATTTTTATTGGCCAAAAATCCTACGTTCTTTATGCTATTTTAAGACAAAGCGTTCTTTCATTGTTGGATTCGTGTACAAAACCCTACTTGTGTTTCGTTTTTGGTTTATATGTAGGTCAATGGGTAGGTGTTAGTGGTTTTAGAAGAAAGCAATTATTGACTTCAGCGAAATCATTAGAGGAGTTATCAGGCGCGATTGATTTCCGCTTGCCAACGAGTTTGCTCGGAATATTCGGATTTAGCCAAAATGCAGTTCGATAGGAAAAAGATAAAGGTAGCCCTTTTCTATTCATCCATGACGAAATACGGAACTCAGTTTCTCAGCCTTGTTTCGACTATGATTATTGCGCGTATCCTGACGCCGGCAGAGATCGGGACTTTTGCTATTGCTAGCGCTCTGGTTATGGTGATGAGTGAGTTTAGATTGTTGGGCGCTGGCAATTATCTTGTCCGCGAAAAAGAGCTGACAGAGGATAAGATCCGCGCAGCAACTGGACTAACAATGCTGGTGTCCTGGACGCTCGGTGCCCTGATATGGTTATTGGCACCATCATTTTCCGGATTTTATAATCTGGAACAACTGACAGTGATTTTCAGAATATTATCAATCAGCTTCTTTTTTGCTCCTTTTATAAGTATTCCATCGGCCCTCTTAAGTCGAAAAATGAACTTCAAGGCGCTCTTTTACTTAAAATTTGGGACGACACTCACCCGAATAGTGGTAACTGTAGTACTCGTTGTTCTCGGCTTCAGCTATTACGGACTGGCTTGGGGAGCCACTCTTGCCGTCTTTGTAGAGTTCCTTTTTGTTCTTGGTTTTGGCGCCGCCTATGTCAGATTTTTTCCTGGTGTTCGGGGGCTGGGTAAAATCGCGGCTTTTGGCATTTATAATTCAGCTTCGAACCTGTTGCGAAGAGGAGTCGTAACGGTTCCGGATATGATTATCGGTAAAATGGGTACTCCCCTTGACGTTGGTCTCTTCTCGAGAGGGCTTGGCTTCATCCAGTTCGTGAGTCAAACGTTAATTATGGGGGTCAAGCCGGTAGCCTTGCCCTACCTTGCCAACCTGAAGAATTCCGGCGGCGAGGTGGCCGGCGCATATGTGAAGGCTTCAGTGTTAATAGGTGCCATCATGTGGCCTGTCCTTGCAGTTGCGTCAGTGGTGAGCTTACCGGTTATCCGACTTTTTTTTGGAGATCAATGGGACCAGTCAGCGCCCTATGCTTCGATTCTGGCTGGGTGGGCGATGCTAAGAGTCGTCAATGCCTTTTCCAGCGATCTGTTCATAACAAACGGACGTGAAAAAGTACTTCTGTTCCGAGAGAGCTGTGTATTTGTTTTTCATGCTTTTGGCATTTTTATAGCTTTCCCGTTAGGATTGTTGTCAGTGGCCTACGCTTTTTTGCTAGCCGGGTTCGCTGATCTCGTTTTGACTCTTTTTCTTTTGTCTCGTTTTACTGAGATCGGGGTAGGTCGAATGCTTTGGGCGTGGCGAGGAAATTTTATAATCACTTTGATCTGTGGGGTCCAGGCGTTCCTTATCTATCAAGAAAGAATATTTGGGACTGGTCCAACTGAATCATTTATAATTGTGTGTGTTAGCCTCCCGATTTCCTGGCTAGCGCTATTGTTTATTTTGAAGCACCCTTTAAGTCTGGAACTGGGAAGTGTGGCACGATCGTTGATTAGAAAATTTACAATCAAGGCGAATACTAAATGAATCTTTCGATTCTTGCATTGGCGCCAAACCCATGGGAAGGCGTATGGATGAACCGCCAGCAAATACTCTCGAGGATGGCTCGCAGATGCTCCGTGGTGTATAGCAATGGTCTTCATTATTTAGGTGATAATGACGGCGGCACGAGATCATTGAGAGGCAGTTTCGAATATAGAGATAAGGTATGTCTGGAATATAGTCCGAAAATACTATTCCGTAACAGAAAAGTCCCCTGGCTTGACAGAATGATGTTGGGTTTTTTCAAAAAACGCCTAATGGCTCAAATGAATTCCCTCTCCGATCCGAAGACCAAGAAGATTTGCTATATATTTCATCCAAAGTATTTGGACTATGTGGATTTTGAGTACTTTGATTTGGTGGTTTATCACTTATACGATGATTTTGATATTTTGGGCCACGGCCAATGGAAAGAAAAAAGTCGTGAAGCGGTAATGCGTGCTGACCTTGTTATTGCCTCTTCCGATGTTGTTGCTAGTAAGTTGAGAAGAATAAAGAGTAACGGTATCTATCATATACCTAATGGTGTCGACTATGAGTTTTTTGCACAAGAAGACCTGAAGGCCTTGGATAATAGGCCACGGCCATTTGGCGCCCCCTGTATTGGTTATGTGGGCTCTGTTAATGAAAAGCTTGATTTCGAACTCGTTGATGACCTGTCAGACCATTTATCGAGTACTAAATTTCTAATCGCTGGTAGAGTCGTTAACCTCAGCGTTTCAGACCAGGTGCTATGGGACAGGATAAAGGCTAAAAATAATGTCGAATATCTCGGTCAGCTCGAGCTTAAGGATGTGCCGGGAGTCATTGCAGATCTTGACATGGTCGGGCTATTCTATCGCACTACCGATGAAAAATTTGGATTTGCTTGCGATCCTCTCAAATTATATGAGGCGTTAGCAGTGGGGAGGCAAATAATTAGCTCGGATATTCAAGCTGTTAAGCGTTTCGAGGATGTAGTGACTATTTGCCAATCGATTGAGGATTGGGAAAAGGCAATTGTTACGTATGGTCCAGATGGGGTGGAAGGTGCACAGCTGAGGAGAGAGGTTGCGAAGAGGAATACTTGGGACCAGCGGGTAAAAGAAATTCTAAGAATTTTTGAAAAGCAATTGTCCGACAATTAAGCTAAGGAGATTAGTCATCAGAATGATTGATTCCTTATGTGACGGCGTAGTTATCGCGCAATAATTTCAGAGGCCCCTGATGCCAGATGAGAAGCTCATTCCGTATCAGAATGGAGTCGTAGCGAAATGGAAGGATGCTGCCATATATTGAACCGATAACAGACCAGGAAGCGAAAGGCAGACTTTATTTCCTGGGTTGCCTGGGTTGAGCTCACTGCTTTCAATGACCAATACCAATTTTTCATATAACGGATGCGATCTCTACGAGGAAAGCAATGCTTCAGGCTGCAGGCACCGCGTCCGATAGAGTAGTTGTTTGTTAATTTTCGATAATCTGACTGTGATTTTCGTTCGTGATGGTGATATACGATCACGGATGGGTCGTACCAACCTTTGTGGCCGGCACGGGATAATCTGCGAAGAAGATCTGTATCCTCCCCTGAAGGAAAGTCAGTTCCAGCTCCCAATCTTTCGTCGAATCCATGGTGTTCGATTATCACCTCCCGTCGAAAAGACATGTTTGCGCCCAGAACAGTCCCAGGACGAATGTAGGTATCGGGGGGGATGTCGAGCGTAGTATCGCGCGTCTGTATAGTTATGGGAAGGTCGGCAGGGTCATGCAGGAGCACCTTTCCACCCGAGTAATCAATCGTCGAGTCCTCGAAAACAGAATCGATCTTATCCAAAAAGTCATTAGAGGGGTAGCAGTCATCGTCAGTAAAAGCCAATATTTCGCCCTTTGAATAAGCTATTCCTCGATTTCTAGCTCGAGATAAACCGGGCTTGTCTTCATTGACTAATGTGATTTTAAGTTTGGTGTTTCTTATATAATCATTGACAAGTTTTTCCGTCTCATCGGTCGAGCCATTATTTACTAGAATTATTTCCCAGAATCCTTTATAGTTGCAATTTTCTAGACTTGCTAAAGTTTTTGTAATCTTTTGTCCTCTGTTTCTTGTGCAAATAACGATTGATATTTTTCTCTTCATCACTTATTTCCCATTTTCAGTTCTGAAATGGCTTCCAAATAGCTTTCGCATAAACTGTTAGCCGGGGATTCTGTAGGCCAAGATTCTCTATAATTACCAATTTTATTATATTTGTTATCAATTACTATGTTTTCCTTTCCTATTAGCATCGATATTAGATGTGCATGAAGTCGGTCTGTGACAATTCTTTTTCCTGACGACAATATCTGACAGCCACGTTCAAGGCGCCTTCTTGCCAATCTTTCAAATAAAAATTGTGAAATATAAGCTCTTAGATTTGGGTGTCTCTTGAGTATACGGTCCAGGCTGTGCCATAGGTCTTTTTTGTCCTCAAGCCAATCAATGACGAGAATTTTTTTATCATTAGAAAGATTAGTGGGTAGCTTTTCGCCAATTGACTCGCGATCTTTTCTTACCAAAAACACGATATCGTAAATATTCGCTGTTTTAAGGGACTCTGCCTTCGAAAAAATTGCCATGTCGGGACATAATTGAACATTTTTGATGCCCATCGATTGGGCGATCCTAAGGCTCTGAAAATCTCTAACAAGCAAATGGAAGTTTTTATGTTGTTGGAAGTTAACAGAGCAATCTCTGAGGTTTTTCTCTTCTTGAAAGTAAATGGACTGAGGTAGTTGTATTACCTTATTGTCGGGATAGTTTCTAATTACTAATTCTCGATGTTCTTGGTGGGAGGGCCAGAGATCGCCAAAATTGCCCCCTCCGTTAATTAATAAAATTGTATCTTTACTAAAACTGGGTGATTCTCTTTTAATTAATGATTTTTCAGAGACATGGATAATTTTTACATCCTGTAATTCCTCTTTTAAGAAATTGACCTCGCCGAGCCATATAGCGGCATCGCCTACATTTCCGTGATTCGGAAAGTCTAATAGCGCGACTTTACTTTTTTCAGGAATAAGAGGCCTAATTTTCTTTCGAACTTCGTCCTTCCATTCTTCTATATTCTTCATGTGAACACCATTATCCATGTGAACACCTTTGCGTCATCTTTGTTTCCTTCGAAGCCATGTGGAGGTGTCAATATTGAAATCCTCAGCTAGCTTTTTCGTATCGTCTGAAAAAAAATTCGCTAGTAAGGAAAAGTTCGTAGCACTTGGGCTCGGTTTACAAACAACCTCGCCTCCTATGTCGCTTAAGCTTACTATCATACTTTTTATTTTAAAAGGTATGTTTCTTTGTTCCATGTTTTTTCGATAAAACTCGGCAATTTTGGCTCCCGTTTTTCCTTTCCGTACAACGTTTTTAGTCACGTTATGGTGCTTCTCTATGCCCTCTGCAATAAACTTATGGTTTAGGCCGAGGAATTTATAAATATAACCTACTGTTTTTTGAGGCTCAGATTTAAGATCGTCGATTGATATTATCAAAATATTGTCTTGGTGAAAATAATTAAGGTAGTTGTTTATTTGGTAGTGATATAGACCCTGCCATGCACAAGGTTCGTTGTTTAGTGCCACTAGGGTTTTTTCGAAAGATCGTGATTCTAAGCCAGTCTGCGTTCTTTTTAAGTAATGTGATATATACCTGTCGATTGGATCCCGGACAACATAGATAATCTTCATGTCCGGATTGTAATCATATATCCTTTTTGGCACGTCCTCTGTGAAGGGTGCCTTCGTGTAGCTGGTAGATGCTTCACCGATAGCTATCGTTTGATCCGTTGCTCCTGAAAAACGGGATTCGTACCACTCAAAACCCTTTTTCCAATATTTTTCGTTGGAAAAAAAGTTCAGCTCCTTCACCTGCGACATGTAAACCTGGGGATGTGGGTCCAGATACTGAAAGAGGCTCGTGGTCCCGGAGCGTGCGGCGCCTATAATCAGAAAATTTGGCTTCATCTCTGGCTGGCTCCGTGGGTTACCTGAATGAGTTTGTCGGCGAGATTCTTGCTGATTTCCTCGATAAGGAATCTGTCACGCTGTGGGTAGGTCTCTTCGATCGGTTCCCCTTTGCCCGTTCTTGCCGCTTGTTTGGCAAGGTATAGTCGCAGACCGTCTGGCTGGTCGAAATCGATGGAGGTCCCTAGCTGATACTTGTTCACGAGCCTGGCAAGGGCACCGCTATCCGGAGTCAGATGAAGAATGGGGCGGTTGATGGCCAGGTAGTCGTAGAGCTTGGAGGGTATCTGGGTTTTTGTGCCGGACTGAATGTTGACGACAATGTCCGCCTGGGCGAGTTCATTGAGACAGGCCTGGTAGGGCATTGCAGGTTCGAGTATCAGTCGACCCTGATCAATGAGGTCGGCGTAGCGTTCGGTGATGTCGTAGCTCAGGGACACGTCGCCAATTTGTTTGAACACGATGGCTGGGTCATCCGGTCGCCGTTGTGATTCGAACTCTCTCAGGGCATCCAGTAATGGCCCCGGGTCTCTTACGCCATAGAGAAAGCCGGCATGGCAAAGCGTAAGTGTTGTGCTGTCGGCCGCCTCGTTTTGTCGACCGGTGATGTGCTGAAAATCCTGTCGGTCGATACCGTTTGCCATGACGAAAAAATGGTTAGCAGGCAGGTCTGGATATCGCTGCAGAAATTCGTCCCTTAGTGCTTCCGTATTCAGAGATACGGCGTCAGCGTGCCGCACGATTTTTTGTTCGAGCTTTGCGCTCCAGGTGTCGAGTGTCTGACCTTTGGACTGGTGAAAGGGGTTGTTGACCCAGGGATCCCGAAAGTCCGCAACCAGGGGTTTGCCGGTGGTCCTGCTGATCAGGTACCCGGTAATGAGTCCTGACCAGGGAGAGCCGGTGGCGAATATCACATCCAGGTTGTTCTCGCGCACCAGCTTTCGCCCCTTGAGCAAGGCGGGAATAATCCAGGGTCCCGCCTGATCAGGAAAGTAACACAGGTTGTAGACAAAATCCTTGAACCTCTGACTTCTGCTGACTGCCGTGGAGTTGCTACTGCTTTTAAAGGCCGATTTTGAGGATGCATCGGCGTTCCCGGCCTTGCCGGACTGCTTGCCTCTGCCTGTCAGCCGGCGCAAGCCGCTCCGAACAGAAAGTAACAGCCGGAATATGTCCCAGCTGGCTACTCTGTGGATTTTCTCACCGTTTATCGGCAGGGAAATATGCGCCAGAGCATCTGCGTCCTGCGTCACTGCAGCGGGGGGCGTCAGCACATGACATTCACCGTTCTCAAGGTTACGGATGAATTTAACCGTGCGCATGCTTCCCGGTACGCCTGTGCTCTCCGTGGGCGGGTAAAAATAGGCAATGAACAGCACTTTCGTTCCTTGCAGATCGGCGCGGTTTTCGGCCATGTGACTATGTCCCTCCTTGAGTCAGAATAATTATGCCGGCAATCAGCCCGTGAGTCCGACCGTATCGATAAGATGTCTGGCACTGGCGAAGCGCTGGCGATGTTCGTTAAACGGACTATGCCGCACAAGTACACAGACGACATCGGCATCCTGCAATGCTTCGTCGATCGATACATGCCGGATGTTGTCAGCGATCAGGCTTTCCGGAAGTTCCCTGGCATTAGGTTCAACTACCAGTACCTGGCATCCCAGGTCCGCGATGTTGCGAGTGATTTTCAGGGCCGGGCTTTCCCGAAGGTCGTCAATATTGGGCTTGAAGGCAACGCCAAAGCACGCAACACGAATGTCGCGCCTGGTTTTAGCCGGGTCCTCAGCATGGAGCTTGTCAACCGCCTGACGAACTTTGTTCAACACCCAGTCTGGTTTGAAGTCGTTCACTTCCCGTGCAAGTTTTATGAGCTTCGCTTGTTCCGGTGCGCTGTCGACGATGAACCAGGGGTCGACTGCAATACAGTGGCCGCCCACACCTGGACCGGGAGTGAGGATATTGACCCGTGGGTGCCGGTTGGCCAGTTCGATCATTTCCCAGACGTTAATATCCAGATGGTCACAGATCAGTGACAGCTCGTTGGCAAACGCAATATTTACATCCCGAAAGCTGTTTTCAGTCAGCTTGGCCATCTCGGCAGCACGAGCGGTTGTGGTAATGCAGTCGCCTTGCACCACCTGTTTATAAAGCTTGCGCGCGGCTTCGGCGCAGCGCGGTGTCATCCCGCCGATTACCCGATCATTCTCCACCAGTTCCCGGATGACCTGCCCGGGAAGCACCCGCTCCGGACAATGGGCAATCCGAATATCGGAATCTTCGCCGTTAGTATGGGGAAAGGTAAGGTCGGGCCGTTCTTCTGCCAGCCAGCCGGACACAAGTTCGGTGGTGCCGACCGGCGATGTGGACTCAAGCACCACAAGACTTCCAGCTGTCAGTGCCGGCGCAAGCGCGCGCGTGGCCGCCTCCACATAGGCCATGTCAGGCACTTTACCGTCCTTGAAGGGGGTTGGTACAGCGATAAGGAAGGCATCGGCAGGCTCAGGGCGGGTGGACGCTCTCAGATAACCCTCGGTGACTGCGGCGCGAACCACAATATCCAGAGAGGGTTCGACAATATGAATATTGCCCTGATTGATGATGTCGACGGCTTTCTGGTTGATATCGACACCAAGCACCCGGATTCGCCGGGAGGCGAAAACTGCAGCCGTAGGAAGGCCGACATAGCCGAGACCCATGACGACAATGGCCTGATCACTCATACTGGAATCGTCCTTTTATTCACTGGTTTGCTTGCTGAGGTATTCTGTGATGAGGCAAGAAGCGCTTCGACGATTCGGTCACACGCTTTGCCGTCACCGTAGGGGTTGTGCGCAAGGCTCATGGCTTCATAGGCGGAATCGCTGGTGAGCAACTCACTGACTGCACTGGTGATCGTCTTTATATCGGTACCTACGAGCCGCACGGTGCCGGCGTCGACAGCTTCCGGTCGCTCCGTCGTATCTCGCATTACCAGTACCGGCTTGCCAAGTGAGGGCGCCTCTTCCTGAATGCCGCCGGAGTCGGTCAATATCAGAGTAGAGCGCTTCATCAGATAGACAAAAGGCAGGTAATCCTGCGGTTCGATCAGGTGAATATTGTTTTTATCACCCAAGAGGCGCCTCACCGGTTCCTGTACCTGCGGATTGAGATGTACGGGATATAGAATTTCACAGTCCGGGTGAGCCAGAGAAATCCGAGCAAGAGACTCACAGATCCGCTCAAACCCACCTCCGAAACTTTCCCGACGGTGCCCCGTGACGAGGATGAGTCGCTTGCTGTCATCCAGAAAATCGAAACGCCTCGCGTGTTCAAGGCTCAGGCCCTCGTCGCTATCAAACTGTTGCACGACCGCCAGCAGCGCATCAACAACCGTGTTCCCTGTTACCGTTATCGAGGGAGCAGGTATACCTTCTTTAAGAAGGTTCTGACGAGAGGATTCGGTAGGTGCGAAGTGAAGGGCTGCCAGAGCACCCGTTAGCTTACGGTTGCCTTCTTCCGGCCACGGCGAGTAAAGGTTGCCCGTGCGCAATCCGGCTTCAACGTGGCCGACCGGCACTTGCTGATAATAGGCTGCCAGACTGGCGGAAAGCGTGGTTGAAGTGTCGCCGTGGACCAGAATGATATCGGGACGAAAATCCCGAATGACGGACTCAATACCCGTCAGAATCCGGCCAGTAAGCTCTGACAGTGTCTGACCGGGTTTCATGATATCGAGGTCGTAATCGGGACGAAGCTGGAACAGATTGAGCACCTGGTCCAGCATTTCCCGGTGTTGAGCTGTTACGCAGACCCGGGCTTCGAATCGTGAATCGCCCGCCAGGCGGAGAGCGAGTGGCGCCATTTTGATGGCCTCCGGGCGGGTACCGAAGATAGTGAGTACTTTCATTCCTTGCCTTCCGTGGGTGACGACCGCATCGCGCGTTTGTGATGAAAATAAGCTTACCAGAGAAACGGTTTTGACTGTATAGGTTGCCAGGAGACAGCGAGCTGTAAACTGATAGATCCTTTGCCGAAGACCTTGTTTATTAGGGACGGCAATCAGGTAATCGTTGGGGCTACTGCCAAGCATGATGTATGACGATCTGGATGCGTCTTTGCCAGGTTGATCACACGCATCATTCTGTTCCGAAATTGCGCGTTGTTCGAGATCAGACGCTCAGGCGAGGGTTTAGCGAAAAGCTCTTGCTATTAACTTAAAGCTATAAAAATAATTTTAAAGGGAAAAACAACATTAGCCGCAAGCATTATTCTGGCACGATTCTGGCTCTGCTTGAGGTCGAACTGGAGTGTGTTTTTGTGTCTTTTTTGCGTTTGAAAATAATTTTCATCTGCAACGTTAACAGCTTAACATGCAAGGAATGTTTGCATGATTTTTGTTGATTTTCGTATATTTTTGTAGCTGACGACCAGTCATAAAATCTATGGAAGAGCAAAAATATACCTGTACACACGTTACAGGCGAAAATTAAGTCGAATCGTTCATATTCCGGACGGTTGTTGTCGGCTATAGTGAAGGTTGGAGTTAATGGATCGAATTTCAGGGCCAAGGTTAATCGATTGGCTTAGAAGGTATCTTGGATAGTTTGGAGAAAGTTTATGCAGATCGCGTTTGTTCTGGTGAAAGCGCTGAAAAGGTTTGGTATCTGCGCGACGGTAGTCATGTTACTGGTTTCCTCTCCAGTTGCGTTTGGCGCGACACCGCACCTTGCGTTTTCGGACCTGATAAGTGGACCGGGTACCGGTTTGGGGGATGGCAAAGGCAGTGGCGTCATTGTTACTGTCTGGGGGCAAAATTTAGGGGTCAACAAGGCTGACCGGAAGCTGATTTTCGAGGACAGCCAAGGCGAGCTACACGAGCCCTATATTTATTATTGGAAAGCAGCTGATGGTTCTGTTCCCTCGGGCCCCGTGAACCTTTATGAATCGCATAAGATGCATGAGATAGCATTCTCAATTCCGGATGCTTCGCTTGGCGATGGGGAAATTTATGTCCAAGTTGAAGGCGAAAGCTCGGCCTCTTTAATTTTTACCGTTCGTGAAGGCAGCATCTACCATGTGAAAAATGATGGGAACGACGCTGATGATGGTTCGTTTTCCGGCCCTTGGAAAACTGTAGATAAAGCAGTTAATTCCTCACCTGCCGGAAGCACTATTTATATACATGATGTAGATACAGGTTCACGAAATTCTGAAGCTGGTATTTATTGGAATAGTTCGAGTGCAAGTAGTGATTTGAATAATCAGTTCACAATCACCTCTTATCCGGGGTTTCATCCAAAGGTGACTGCGCAAAGAGGCTTCGAAGCTTACAGAGCAGCCGGTGCTGTCTTGTCGAAGTTGGATATCTATTCTTCAGACTTCACATCTGTAGATGAGAATGGTCAACCCACAGGGGGACGTATTCAGCATCAAGGCACATGGGGGATTAAAGCTTCCAGGAACGGACGTGCAGTTGCGAACCGAATAGGTGATATTCCGGGAATGTGTGCAAGCCGGTATCAGGGTGCTATTGTTGGCGCCGGTGGTAGTCGAGTATCTAACTTTAAAATTCTCGGTAATGAGGTGTATGACTACGGATGCGAAGGCTCGTCAAAACTACACCATACAACCTATATGTCAATTCGTAGTGGGCCTGACAATGTGCAAGTAGATCCCTGGGAGTTTGGTTATAACTATCTACACGGTAATAAAGCCAAATTTGGGATTCATAATTTTGATCAGGATGAAGGCTGTGGTGGAACAACAGGGCCAGTATTGATCCATAATAATGTTGTCGTAGACCAGGGCGGCGCCGGTATCAGTATCGGTGCCAGTGCCGGTTGTAAATGGGATATGGATTTCTATGTGGAGAATAATGTCTTGGTTAACGTGGGTTTGGCCGCAGATTGGGATGGTGTTGACCCGAACACCTCAGACGGATCAGAGCCCGGTGGGATCGCAATACGCGATTCTGGTTTGATGGGTACGATTTATGTTCGCAATAACTTGATCTATGGTTGGTCAACCGATGGGCTAACAAGAGGCGCTACTGGTTGTCTGGCATTTAATGGTGCCGGGGATAATGTGTCTGTAATTTGGGATAATAACATCTGTGTTGCGACGGTTGATGTTCCGTTTTTCGCGACGGGCTACCGAGCAGAGAATAAGGAAGATAACGTATCCGGGAGTTATAATGTCTGGCACAGCGAAATTGCTGAAAGTAAAAGTGCACCAGCGTGGGATGCTAATCCGTTTTTATTCGATCCAATGCTGGAAGTTATGGAAAGCCAGGTATATCTAGATCCTGAATCACCAGTGATAGATCGGGCAAAGAGCGTGGATTTGTCTCGAGGTATTTACGGTATTCAGCGAGTATCGGGTGCGGACATTGGTCCGGTAGAGTACCCCGCAGCGGGCGGACTGTCGTTACCAGATCCCCCGTCCGGCCTTCAGGTGGAATGATGGTATTTCTACATTGGTGTGGTAGGTTCCCCCTCGCCTTAGGGTAGGGGGGTGTGACTGACCTGCCCTTTTAATTTGGTTTTGCGCCCTTGATGGCTGTGTGGTGTCAGGGGCTTTTTCATATTGATCAAGTGACGTTGTGATTTTACCAATTGATTGTTTAGGTTCGGGCCGATGGCCTTTTTTTGGTAAAGAATATAGACGCCGTTCTACCTAAAAGGTATAGCTCAAAACAAGATGCTGTCTTTATCCATTGGCTTATTTGTTGACGCCCAAACTTGAGCGGGGTGATTGCTATGCATAATAGTGTGGACATTAATAACGGTATAAGCGCCACTCCAGCATTTCCCTTTATTATATAGAGTGTTGGTGATAAAGCTATTAAAGTACTATTTACGACCGCTAGTATGGCAGTTCTGGAGTTGAAAAACCTTTTAAATGAAGACATGTCCTCCTTGCCGTGCCAGGCTTCTCGAGCCATAAAGTTTAAGATTGTTCTTGGGTACCCGTGGTGGTAGGCTTTTAAACTTGTATTTGGCCTGATTGTTCCGTTTTCTTTTATAGCGCGCAGGCAATAGTCATAATCTTCAGAGGTTTTCAGATTGCTATCGAATCCATTGATTTTGTTGTGCATTGTTTTTGTAGTAATCATGTGGCCAGAGTTTATGTAATTCGAACGAGTATTGCTTAGTTTATTGAACCAGTTTTTTACGATAAACTCTCCTGAATCCGGAGCCAGGCAACGGTTTCCTGTTATGATCAGGCGATCGCCGGGCCAGCTTTGATAATCTTCAATCAGGATTTTATGCCAGTCTTGAGCCAAGGTGATATCGGCGTCGAGAAATACGAGGATATCTCCTTTAGCTGATTCAACGCCAAAGTTTCTGAGGGAGGCGATGGTGGCTTCTGGTTCCTTTAAAACTATTGATCCTGCGGCTTCAGCTATCGATCTGGTTCTATCAGTCGAGCCATTGTCGGCTATGATTATCTGATAGGTCTGGTCGGGCATTGTTGACTTTATAGACTGTATGACGCATAGGATGTTTTCTTCTTCATTTAGCGCAGGGATGATGAATGACACAAAGGGTAGTCTGGTAGTCATGTTCGATCCTTCTAAAATCGGACAAGGTCATCGTTTTTTCACGACGCTGCACGGATTTCCCACCGCTATACTAAGCATCTCGATGTCTTTAGTTACAACGCTACCTGCACCGATTATGCATCCTCTTCCAATAGAGCTTGCGATAACTGCTGAATTTCCTATCCAGGAGTTATCCCCGATCATGATTTTCCGGTAATGTCCACCCTGCTCCTGGATCGGTTTTTTGACATCTTCGAAAGAATGTTGTCTGGTCCCGCTGAGTATATGAACGCCACTTCCTATTAAAGTATTTTTGCCTATTTCACACTTCCCTACGTTGCATTGAGGGCCAATATAAACGCCTCTGTGGATCGTCGTATCGCGGTGGGAAAAAATGGTGAGAAAGCCGATAGTGATTTCATCGGAGGTATTGGGGCAGGTTAGCCTGTAAAAGGCAGCGCGGAGGTAAATGCCTGGTTTTCCGGGCACAAGGCTCAGGCCCTGGGAAAAAGACATGAACGCGCTGTCCGGATTACCGCTGATAGTGAATAACCGGAAGAAGAGATGTATGGGGAAGGCTAATACCAGGAACAGATTTTTAATGGTTCTTTTGACAATGTGTCGTGCACTCATGAGCGATCCAGTCGTGCGGCTAGCCAGGCTTTCTCCTGGGCTGGACGGAAGCCTGCTATTCCGCGAATAAGACGGAGGGTTATACGAGCGGCCAACTGGCGCAAAGTTAGTTGTGGCTGGTCCCTCCAGTATGGCTCGTTTTTTTCTGGAGCTGCCTCGGCAGGTGGTTCTAGTTCCTGCAAGTACTGAGGACCGTAGTTTTGCATCAAAATAACCAGGATGCGGGTAAAATGGCGCTCTTCATTCTTGCGAAGGTCCTCGCATACGTCTATTAGCCACTGGGTCCCTTTTTCAAGAAAACCCTCTGTAACTCCTAACCTGTAACCAGCTGTTTGGAACATCAACATGGCTTTGCGAACATCCTGTGCGACCCATGTGTGGTTGGCGTATACTAGTTGGCTGGGGTCAGAAAGGAAAGGGCGCTCATTGTTTAGCATCCATCGGGCATAATTGAGAAATGCCTCCTTTGCGTATTCGTAGGCTTCATCGTTTTCGCTCAGAGTCTGTTTTACTGACAGGTAGCGGGCGATGCTGGAAAGCAACACGAGGTAAGACCAGTTTTCTTCTATATTTAGCAGGTTTCGTTGCTCAATGTTATCTGCTGGATGAATGGTTTCGTGGATGACGCGTTCGGCTAGATTCAGCCAATTCTTTCCTGGCTCAAGGTGCCAGGCGTCCAGGAGACTATTAAGGTAGTTGCCGGTAGCCCGGGTGAAGGGATAACGATGAGCTGAGGGCTGTTGGCCCTTCAACAGTGCCATTAACTGGGGCAAATCATGTTTCTTGACCGCTAGTACCTGCTCCAGGAGCCCTCCTTGCCCTTCCTGGGCGGTTTTCATCCAGTTAGCCATCTCCAGCACGCTATCCCGTGACTGCTGCTGGCCGGTGAGTAAATAGTGGTAAAGTAATCCAGTAGTATAACAGTGCTCTGCACCCGGTCCTCCGCCCGTCTGCCCGGCCGTGGAGCTGGTGTTATTGTGTTTTGTGAAAGTTCTGTGGCTTGCTGTGTGAGCGTCCAGATAGTGATCGGTATGCCAGAACAAGCCATTGTTGTATTCGGCCCGGTCCTCTTTGGTGTGGTAGATATCAATATCAGTCACATGCCGTGCCAGGTCATCCATGAGCTCAAACCAGCGCGGGTCGCCGGTCAGCGCAAACTGGCGCGCGAATCCGTAGACGGCATCGTACTGGTTGTTGTAATGAGAGATCAGCGGCTCCTCGCCTTCCTTTTGATACAGCGTCTCATGATCTGCGAATAGATCGCCAAAGTTGCGCCAGCCGAATTCATCAATCACTTCCCGTTTTGCAAAGAAATTGTTCGGACCGTCCAACCCTTCCTGGATGAGATTATCCAGCGGACCGTTGGATGCATTGGCCTTGAACCAGGGAAAAGCTTCGGTGCGTTCGAACAGTTCCGCATCAAGAATCGGCACCAGTGGTGACTGTGTCCAGTTAAGCGCATCCGGATTGCTGCCGTAGTTCAGGTAGGCTGTTTGGGTCTTGCGTTCGCCGCCTTGGAGCTCGTAGGGCCCGCTAGCCTCTGCTGGAAACAGGCCGATGATAAGTTCCTGGTGCTTGGTGCCAAGGAACGAGGGAAAGTTTTGCCAGAACTGGCGCATGCTGGCCTGAACTGTCTGGTTCGGGCCTTCAAGCGCCGCAATTGGGTTGGCTCGATCACCGGCCGTTCGGGATTTTTCTCTGGAGTACACCTGGTAACCCCGAAAGCGTGTGGTTATCTCACCATCCGCGTTTACGTGGTTACGGCTTTGCCACTGGTCACCGCCGCTGGAGTCCTGGTAGAGATCGAGGCCTTCGGTGACTGTACCTGTCAGCGGAAGGTTGTCGGGCCCGGTTTTCAGCCAGGCTGAATTACTGCCTGGGTTCTGAACATGAATAGTCAGAGCGCGGAACTGCACTGAGCCGGGATCTCCCAGATCCCATAGACCGCCCGGATGATGGGCTCTTTTCGGGTTATGCAGGCAAACCTCGATTTCGGCCGTTTCGCTGTTAGCGTAGAACCGTAAACTGCAATCGAAACGGGCGAGTGCTTCATCGTTGGTGGTCAACCATTGTCCTCTTGTGTTCAGAGTAATGGAGACGGGGCCGGACTCGGTAACCTGCCATCCGGAATCTGGTTCTGGGGTGCAGGGCGTATCCAGTTGGTCATTGAACCGAATTTCATGACGCAGCTCGGTTTCCGGGCCGGTCGAGGCGATCCATTCAAGTTGATTTCGGGGCAGCCGGAAGGTTACTTTGCCGGTCTCGATGAGCAGTTCCTTCTCTGTTGCCTGATGTTTGAGTGGAGAATCCTCGTTAGCGTCGTTGGCGCGACCATGGTGCAAATGCAAACTTTTGGATTGGTGTGGCGCAACATCTACGAGAAAGTTGAGCTTTAGCCAGCGCACGCTGCCGTTAGGCCAGTGGGCCATGGGGGTTGTCTGACAGGGAATGACCCGGCCATGTCCGGGGTCGTGGAGGTTGATTGGGTCCCCATGCTCCAGGTCGCCTTCGGCGAACGGGAGGCCCAGTTGGACGGCTTCGCCATGCCGGGCAAAGCCGCGTTGGTCCTTCAGGTGGATGGTTATCGGTTCCATGATACTGCCTGTCGCTTGTTTCGTGGTCATTGGAGGCTGTAGGGCTAAGGTTTACTCGGCAATAGAGTAATCCCTCTTTTCAGCAACATAAAGCGACGGAGTCCGAAATTTCCGTTCTAAGCCAGCCTCCTCTGTAGTGTCGCCATTTCTGAGTGGGCCATGATGCGAGAGGCAACTCAGATCCACGGAGCTGAGTTGCCTCAATAGTTTACTAACCGAGATCTGAGGAGGAACAGATCGGGTTTGCGATCAGCGTACCGTAGATAAGATTCTCTGAGAGTTTATCGTTCTTAACAGAGTGTCGACCTATCTTACAGTCTGATTCTTGTTTTTCCACAAAAATCAATAAAAACAGAACATTAAATCTTGGAACGATAGTTGCTAAAACCTGGGTTGTGTTACCTGACTCTTCCGACTGTGCCCTATCGAAGGATTTGAGGATGAAAATTTTTCAGTTCGCTTGGACTAGCGCCATATTATTTCTCGTATTTTACCCGATCGCTCAGGCTGGACCAATCGGTCACACACTTCTTGCAGAAAACGAATTTTCTGGGCGAGTGTCGCAGGTCATAATCGAAGATTGGGCTAAAGATTGGGTTAAAAATGGTGATGTTGTGGCCGGCACACGATTCCATGGTGATTTTGCGTTATACGACACTGGCGAAGAGTCCGGGTACGGAGAGATGTTTCTTCAGTCAAACTATACTTTTTTCGGAATTGAAGATACCTATGTATTTTCAATTGAGGCTGGCCTGTCCAATGTTTGGGGATTTTTGGAGGTAGACTCAGATCGAAGCTTGGCGGTGAGTTGGAAGAATAATTTTATCAGTGACGGCTTGGAGCAGACATTTCATGATGATGGACATGATACTGGTTATTTTGACATAGTCTTCGAAAATCATATGACTCCTGCGGTGAGAGGCTCTGGGAGTTTTGGTTGGGAAGGAATAACGGTCGAGTTCGGTTTCGGTCGAGCCACAGTTGTAGCCGAACCCTCGTCGCTACTCCTACTGATAGGGGGACTCTTTACACTCGTGGCAGCCAGAAGGCGGAGGTAAGCTAACGGGAGTAAAGCTCAAATAAGCGTCTGCGCATGTTGGAGAAACTTAACCTTTGGCTCTAGACGCTTTTTCCAAAGCCTTCTTCTTATACGCCAGGATCAAAGCGGTAGAGCGCAAAGTGAAGTGCTTTCAATCAAAAGTCAATGCTGCACCCACTCGAGACAACGATCTGAACAACTACTCAATAATGCCCGAAGACTAAGTGCGGTCGCCGTCTTTGCGATTATAGGGGTGTTGACCGAGTGCTCGAGTCATTGATCTGAGTTGTCCCCACTCTTCACTGCGCCCCAGCATTAGGGCCGCCAGAATCACAATCAGTATTGCCGCAATCATCACGAACAGAAAGCCCCGTAGCAGAAATTCAGGCAGTATAGCCAATTCCCCGAACAGGGGGGCGGATACAACCCATGCTGCGGCTAGGCTTGCTATCAGTGCAGGCGTGCACAGCCAGCATAGGCGAAGCAAGTTAAAGGGCGCCCAGCGGTTGAGTATTAGCAGTAGAGTCATCGTGGTCAGTACCGCCAGCCAGCCTCTGGCCCAGGCCAGGGTGTCCAGGCCCGTCGTAGTGAACGGCAGGAGGACGCTGATGATGATGAGGGTCGTCACCATATCAAACGTAAACAGCGCCTTTACTTTACCCAGTGCGATAACAGCGTTGCTGATCAGCTCGAAGAGGCAAAAAGTAAAGAAATACAGGCCGAAGGGCTGCAGAAGTGGGGCGTAGGTTTGCCAGCGGTCCCCCAGAAGCACGGTGATTATCAGTTCTGGATAGAGCATTATAAAGGTGGTAATGGGTATTAAAACGGTGATCATCAAGGCCAGACTGAGGCGCACCCTGTAAGCCAGGATGTTTGCATCCTGTTTGCCCTGGGCGATGGCCGCCAGCAATGGCTCGCTCATCGGCACGATGGCCGAAAGGGCCGGAAGAAGAGCGACTTCACGAACGAGGTTGTAACCACCGAGCTGGGTGGTGCCGAAGACTTTGGATACAAGGAGGTTGTCAATCTGTGCCCGCGTAAAGCCCACTACCCCGCGCATCAGAAGCCACTGAGAGAACCGCCATTGCGTGCGAACGTGCAAAAGTGACCAGGAGGGGCGATAGCTGTGTACCTGATACGAGCCTACGGCAAGGATAACGGCGGAAACCAGATTGCCTATAATGATGGCCCAGTGGCTGGGCTGGACAAAGGCAATAGTTATAATCGTGACAAAGGACAGACCTTTTTGCCAAAGTGTCAGTTTGAACATCGGCCGATAGCTTATGTTACGGGCCAATAGCATCATGCCGGGAGTTTTAAGAGCCCGTATCGGCAGGGCGAGGGCGCCAATACTGAGGGCTGCCGTTAGTTCCGGCGTTTCGAAGTAGCCGGCCACAAGTGGCGCGATGGCGATAATCAGTAACGCCATGCCGGTCTTGATCGCCACATCCATGCTCCAGGCGGTATTCAGGTCGGCGTGTTCGATCTGATCTTTCTGGATGATGTATTGCTGGTTGCCGGTTTCCACGAGTACTTCGAAGAACTGCAGGGCAATTGTGACAAGGGCGACTATGCCAAAGTGTTCTGGAGTGAGAAGTCGGGCCAGGATCAGTGTACTGATAATGCCGAGGCCACGTTGAACCAATTGTAGGCTTAGCAGCAGGCCGGCGCTTTTGACGACTTTCAGACTGGCAGACATGTTAGGCTAGCGGTCACGAATTTTTCGATGCATTGTTGCTCGGTTTCAGGTTTGGCCTGCAGGATATTTTCACGCGTTCAGGGCCTGCGGGCAGAACAGATCGCTGTTACCGCCCCTGCTCGATAAGAGTACCAGCACGACGAGTATCACACCACTTGGCCCTGATGGCACTCATGTGCTGGGTGCCATTAAAGATTTTTTTGATTAGAAAATGTGATCCTTTTCAAGGATATCATAGCCCCACTGCGCGGCCGTGCGGGTCCGACTTGGGCGGAGCGATCATTGCTGGTGAAGGGGCCCGTATACTGTTACCCACTGGGAACGTGAAAGCCAGCGTCAAATCATGATGCCTGGCAGCCCTTGCCAGACTGCCATGATCCTCATGGAATCGAGTGCTCAATAGGTGCGGATAATTCGCTCTCAAGCCCGTTGATGTCGATCACTCGAATTGAGAAGTACCAGGTGCCCGATTCCAGGCCGCTGATCTCAGCACTGGTGGCGTCGCCCGCTGCGGTTATGCTCTGTCCGAGATTAGTCTGTTCTTGGCCGTAGACGATTTCGTAATGATCAATCGCACTGAGAGACATGGAGCTACCGTCGGTCCGGGTCAGGGGTGCGGTCCAGGATAGTGTCACTTCACCGGGGGATGTAGTATCTGGAGCTGGTTCAGGCTCTGTGGTGGCTGGAGGTTCACTTTGGCCGGTTGTCGGCTCTAACGTCCACGGATCAAGTGCATCCCGGTAGGCTTCAAGATTCGTTACGCCGCTGTCATTGGATATGTCGCTGGCGTCATTAATCCAGGGGTTAAGGCCGTGGGCCAATTCCCAGGTATCAGGAATACCATCACCATCAGTGTCCTGATTGCTGACAGTCGTGGGATCTGGCGCTGTAACGGTTTCGCTGGTGTTTAATGCTTCGCCGCTGTTGAGGTCGGTAATGGTCAGTCCGGCTTCGGCGCCATAGCCCGCCTGATAGTATTCCATGGTTATCGAGATGGCTTCCTGGGCCTGCAATCCGAGGGTATGGCTATAGGCTGTCGCGGCCTGATTCTTCCATTCATCAATGACCAGATTGCCGTCGAGATGAAGCCTCACACCGTCATCGGTCAGTGTCGTAAACTCATACTGCTGAACTCCGCTAGAGTGGGGCGGAGTGAACACCCCGCTCCAGCGAACGCTGAAGTTGTCTTGCCCCAATTCAGCTATTGGCCCATCGCTGCTCCAGTTAAAGTCGATCGCCTGATCCTGACGAATCCGTTCAAAACGATCGAAATTTCTGCCGGTAAAATATTGACCGAGAAAGCCGGACACCTGGGGCGCACTTGTAACGGGGACACTACTGGCGTCAGCCAGGTCGGTGCCTGCACGATGCTCCTCCAGGTTGGTAGCTCCGTCGCCATCCAGATCTTCATTAGCATCTTCAGGGTTGAGCGGGTTGAGCTCATTGGCAAACTCGACCCCATCCGGAATGCCGTCTCCATCAGTGTCCGGATTGTTTGGGTCGGTTCCGAGCCAGAATTCATCAAGGGCGTTCAGGATGTCACCGTCAGCGTCGGACGTGGCATCTGTAGGATCGTTGGGATCCAGGCCATGGAAGGTCTCCCAGTTATCGTAGAGGCCGTCCCGGTCTTGATCGAGAGGCGGATAACTGGAGTCGAAAGCGAGAGCCTGCGTGCCATCAAAGAAACCGATCCTGTAGCCTCTGGAGTATGCTGTCTCTGCCTCCTCCTGGTCATAGGGAGATTGGCCCAGGGACGCGATCGAGTCTGCGCCGATCAGCTGTCGGGAAAAGCCGGGGCCTTCCCAGGCAACGCTGAAATGATCACCTCCATCAAGTTCCTTGTGCCGAATCTCAAAGTAGTACCGGTTTTCTCCCGTCAACTCGATGGTTCCCGATGCCTGTGAACTATACTTGCTGTAATCGTTAGGCGAAGTCCATCCTGGCACGGACCCGATCATTTGGATATTGTCCGGGTTCTCATCTGTACTGAGCCAGAATTGGGCATTGTTGTCTCCGGCAACAAAAAAGCGATAGATACCGTCGCTGGGTGGAATTATGAAGCCCCGGACCAGTGAGCCGTAGTAATCAGCCCGGTTTTGTGGGCTTCTCAGCTCGTTCAGGCTCACCACTTCATCCGGATTGTCGGGGTAGGCATCGAGGCTGGTCACGCTACTGATGCCGCCATCGCCCAGGTTGTCCCAGTATCTGGCTTCGACCACGCCGGTTTCACTGATCTGGGGGAGCGATGCTGTGGGGGGCATTTTATCGGCTTGCCATGTCTGACAGCCGCTAACGACGGTAACAATAGAGACAAGCAACAGAAGGTTTCTGACCGCCATAAATTCACCCGGTAGGTTATTTAATATAAATCTTGTATCAAGTATCGGTTGAGGCTGCCTATTCCGCCAGTTCGCTGTTGTACTGTTTTCGAATGGTATCCAGTTGGTTATTCGATAAAGTGATTCACGATGTGTAGCTTAAATATATGACCGGCAAATTGGATATATATGGCCGCGCCGTTCAAAGTCAATAATCAGATATCATCACTACACAATAATTCAAACAGAACGGGCAAGCTGTTGGACGACTCAGGATACGCCTGTCAGGGAAGAAGCCGAGTCAGTCATCAGAGATACCATCTCTGTGTGCATGTCTGCCATATCGATGCGAAAGACGAGCCAGCAGCAGTCCGGCGCTTTTCAGTACCTTGAGGCTGCCCACATTTCAGTCCGGTGACTCCAGGGTGGTGGTGTTCAGCAGGTTCTGAACCCTCTCCACAGCGCTGTCGCAGTTGCGGGGGCTGCAGGGGCTTTGGGCGGTGACCAGTGCGAAGCGGTTCTCGCCGGCCAGGGTGGCCGGGATCTGGAGCAGCTTGGCCGAGCGATAGCGGTCGGTGACGTAAGTGCCGACATGGTAGCGCTCCCCTACCGCCACCTGTCGTCGACCGAGCAGGTTCTGATAAATGCGGACTCCACTGTCAGCGCGCTGCTCAGTGAGGAACCATTGCCCGCCGTCCACTCTTGGCGGCAGATAGGGGACAAGCTTTTGGTCACGGTCTGTTTTCAGTGCCTGGGCGACCGATACCCAGCCACCCGGCCCGGCACGCCATACCTGATGGTCAAGGGTTTCCGGCAGTGCCAGGGTGACCGGCAGCTGCTCTGCTCGGGCAGGTGACGCCTGGGTTAGTGACACGGACCACAGCCCCGGACTTCCCATACGGGAGTGGGCCAGGGTGATACCCACCGGGCCCAGCAGGAAGGCTGCGATGACAATGGCAAGGCTCCCCTTGCCGGCGAGCCTTGGTGGCTGCCCCTCCAGCGGGCCCTGGCGTCGCCTTACCGGTGCCAGCAGCATCACCGGGATGATGAAGGCAGCGTAGATCAGCCAGCCGAAGGTTTCATGGTTTTCTACCAGGCTGCTTTCCATATTCGACTGGTAGGCAATGACCACCAGGGCGGTGATGCGGACCCAGTTGACCACAAGGGCCACGGCGGCGCCGATTGCAATGGCAGCGACCCAGCCTTTCCAGCGAAAATCGTTGAGGATGGCGGTGAGCATGGCCAGCAGGATGGAGATGGCAAAATAGCGGATGCCCGAACAACCATCGGCAATCACCAGCCGGCCATAGGGCAGTGAAATATAGGCGCCCTCGATCAGGGCGGTAATGCCAAGGGCGGATACGGCCTTGGTAACCACGGTGGTTGCCAGCGCGACCAGTAGCGGGACAATGTCTGACCAGACGGGTAATGAAAGGCTGAAAAGCAGTACATAGGGCAGAAAGCGAAGGGCAGGCCCGAACCCCATCAGGGCCCACGATAGGGTGAGCAGTCCGGCCGGCAGCATAAGATAGGTCAGCGTGTCGATGCGCACCAGTTCCAGCAGTGCCCAGACTGCCACGACGATAAACAGGGCAATAGTACCGACAATCGAGTAACCGGTGGGCGGTCGTGTGGACTGGCGGGGCGGGTGGGCCAGCAGCAAACCGATAAAGATCAGGAAGGTTGGCAGGCCGTGTGCCAGCACCTGTTCCCATTTCAGCCACTCACCAATCAGCCGGATCCAGGTGGGCCAGAACAGCACAAGGCCGATAGCCGTGACGATCAGGTAGGGTATTGAGTGGGGTAACTGATCCAGCGTCTTCCGTAACATGGTTTACTCAACTGCGTTTCGGGATGGTGTTGCTCCAGGCCCTTGCTGCCAGCTCTTCACGCGACAATTCAGGCTACCTTACTGTATCCGAAAAATGACCGCCATGCTGTCGAATTTGTGGTGGTTGGGGGGGCAGTTGTCTGCTCTGACGATGACATTGAATTGTATGCTGTCTATAGACGTCAATAAACCTGACAGTCTGGCAAAAAAGAAAGCCGGGTACTAACCCGGCTTTGCTGCTACACCTGAACCACCGAAATGGTCAGACTAAGGCTTTGTAACGACGGGCTGCGCCGAGGCCGAGGAGGCCAAGGCTCAGCAGGGCCAGGGTGCCGGGCTCTGGGACGACCGAGACGTTGTCCAGAATGATGCCGATATTATCGCCGCCATTATGATTGAAACTGATATAGCTGGTGGTTTCCTCCATCACCGTAAAGCTACGGCTGATGGTTTGCCAGGGGGCGTCTGCTGACAACTCGAATGTTTCAGTCAGGAATCCACCAAGCATCACCTCCATTGAATCATCGGCGCCGCCGCGTTGATTGCCGGCAATATCAAAGAGCAGTCCATAGGTACCCGCTGCCAGCGTGAAAACATCGCTGGTCAGAGTGCCTGCGTTTCCTGTGGAGCCATCCATGTCAACGCATTTCCCCGTGTCACCGGAGCAGCCGATGCCGTAATCATTGTGGTTGATAAGGTCTACAGTGCCGTCGGTAACGTCCCAGTTGGAGAAGCCCGTATAGTTCAGCGTTGACCCACCGGAATCACCTTCGGAGTCAAAATCATCCTGAAAGATGGCGGTTGCTTGAGCACCGGCTGTATACATCAAGCTTAAGATGATGGCTGTGAAAAGTGTCAGTTTCATAGTGTTGTCCCGTCGTGGTTTTGGAATTCGACTTATCCCAAGCAGGAAAAGTGCCAGTACGATAACCTTATGAAATTAAAGTGAAAGTAATGCTGGTCAGGAATTTTATGTAAATTAAGTCGACATGTTTTGGTTGGTCGAATCTTTCTTTACGCCATTCTTCTGAATCGAAAAAGGTGACTGACGCTGAAATACCAAAAGAGGAAGCTTGCCAGGTGATAGTCAGGAACCAGTGTGTCGAGACCGGGTGACCGTGGAGTTTGTTGAGGGTCTGTCGGCGCTCGCAATCCCTGGGTGGCAGGTGGTGGGCTGCTAATAGTCAGACAAAGAAAAGCCGGGCTTCACGCCCGGCTTTTCAATGCCTTATACCAACCCGAATGGGCTGAAATCAGGCAGCGCGACGACGTGCCGCACCAAGGCCAAGGATGCCAAGTCCCAGCAGCGCCAGTGTGCCGGGCTCGGGTACGGGTGAGACTGACTCTACCATGACCACCAGGTCATTAAAGTCCTGATCGGAATCGGCGTAGAGAAGGTCTTCCCAGGCCAGAATGTACTCATTGGCCGTCCATTCACCGCCAGAGAAACCATCAATTGTGACGTCATCACCAGTGCCCTGATAAGCAACCATCTGGTCAGACCCATCAGTATTCAGGCTACTGTCTGAATAGAAGGTCGGACCGTTTGCGGTTCCGAGATAATAGCCGAACTGTTTAGTGTTAAAAGTACCGGTATTGTAGACGCCAGCACCCAAGGCCTGAACGTCGAAGGAACCAGAACCATCGTCCAGCATTGACAAGGTCACTGAGCTTTGGAAACCATTTCCGCTGGAAGCAGGCCCAGAAAACAACTCGAGGTAGTTGTTGGAGTTGGAGCGATCATAAACACCAAAGGTGTTGATGTTCTCGTTGCCAGCTATTTCGATTACAAAGGTGGCGACACTGCCACCACTGGCAGTGATATTCCAGTAGCTGTCCAGGCCGTCACCAAGGTGATCGTTGTAGACATTGACGGAAGAAGATCCGCTGTCGGTAATGCCATCCAGAACAGACTGCAGGTTCACTCCGTCGTCGCTGGTGGAGCTGACCAGTGATGCCTGCGCAGAAAAGGCTGCGACAGACAAGCCAGCCAATAAGGCGAGTGATTTGGTTTTCATGGTAATTCTCCGGTTGTTTTGCTCTAAGTCCATGTAGTGCTCATGCAACCAGGCTGTCTCGGGGAGATCCTTGGCTTTCCGTCCCATTCTCGCGAATGGTTTGGCATTTGACCGGGCGACAATCCCGGGTTGGTTATTAATATGCCATTATCATGCCAGTATATTTAATGCTTTTAAAACAGTAACTTAGGTGTTCGCGCTTTAGGAGGTGTAAATAAATTCGACAGCTCATGAGAGGCCTCATGTTTGGCGGAGGAGGTGGTCGCTATGGGCCTATCGATTGAACTGATGAAGGTGTCGCGGGATGGTGGTGTTGAGAAAGGTATAGCGGGTGTCAAAGATGTCGACACCCGCTTACACCTAGGGAGGCTACTGTCCTTTCGCCTTTTTGATCGTCTCCAGGTGCTGCTGGATTTCGTCGCTTTCCGGGGCCAGCGCCAGTGCCTTTTCGAGAGTCGTCAGGGCTTCCTGGTTGCGGCCGGCCAGATGAAGGATCCAGCCGTAGGTATCCAGAATGGCGGCGTTGTCCGGCGCCAGCTCGCTCGCCCGTGAGGCCAGGGACAGGGCTCGCTCCTGGTCCGTTTCCCGCAGCAGCCATGCCAGGTTGTTCATGGTGATGGGGTTGTCCGGACTCTGTTCCAGGGCGGCTTCGTAGCTGGCAATGGCCGCTGCCTCATTGCCACTGGACATCTGGTATTCGGCCAGGCTCAGTTGCGCCGCGGTACTGGCCGGGGCTGCAGACACCCAGGCCTGAGCAAGCTCTCCGACGCTGTCCGGCGCATACTGTTTGGCCAGGGAGAGCAGGGTGGGCATCAGTTCGGTGTTGCCAGCAGTCTCCCAGCGTTCCAGCAGGTAGTCGAAAGCGGCTTTTTCATCCTCCGACGTCGTGATCAGCCTTGCCCTGGTCAGGTCGATCGGGGTCTGTTCACCGAAGGAGCTTTCCAGTTCGTCGAGGCCGGCCATGGCTTCTTCGTGATTGCCTGCGGCTGCGGCAACACGCACCGGAACCAGGGCAAAAGACAGGTTGTTTGGGCGCAGGGAGGCTGCTTCTGCGGCCTTGGAGCGGGCCGTGGCCCAATCTTCCTGGCTGGCGGCCAGCTCGGCTTCGGCCACCAGCAGCTGGCCCCGCACGATCCGGCCCTGGTCGGTTTGTGCATCCTCAGAAATGCGGTCGAGTATCTGTCGGGCATCCGTCAACTGGCCCTGCTGGACGCGGATCTGGGCGGCGAGGGTGTAGGCGTTGGGGGCCAGTTCGTCATTCTCTGTGGCGATATCATTCAGCCAGGTCACTACCTCGTCGGGGCTCTGGTTCCGGGAGTATAGGCGGCCGGCAGCCTGTAGCAGGCCGATGTTGGCCGGTTGCAGCCGGGCGGCGCGAAGCAGTGTGTCGATTGCCTTGTCGTTCTGGTTCTGTTCCTGGTAAATGGCGCCCAATGCAATCAGGGCCAGCAGGTTGTCCGATGACTCGCTGGTCTGTTGCTCCAGTCGGTTCTGTGCGGATTCGGTGTCGCCCAGGCGGTGCTCGGTCATGGCGGCCAGGGTGACGGCACGAGGGTTATCGGCGAAGCCGTTGATCAGCGATTCGGCCACTTCCCCGGCTTCGGTCTCGCGCTCCGTACTCAGCAGCAATGAAAGGTAGTACTGCGTTACCGACCAGTCGGTGGGGGTTTCGGTAAAGGCCACCCGCATCTGGGCCAGGGCCTGCTCCGTCTGGTCCTGCGTCATGTAATGGCGCGCCAGGGCCAGGCGCAGGCGGGAGCGGGAGCGGTCAAGCTCCAGGGCCTTGCTCAGGCTGGCAACGCCGCTGTCTTTCTCGCCCGGCAGCGAAAGGGCCAGCAGGCCGTGCATGGCCAGCAGGTCGACATCGTTGGGGCGCGCGGTGATGGCCCGGGACAGGGTTTTCAGGGCCTCCTCCCGCTTGCCGGTATCGATCTGCGCAATGGTGGCTGCCCGCAGCAAGGGCGTAGGCGTGGTTTCGGCATCTACTTTGTCCACCAGCAGCGACTGGGCGTCGTCAGAACGACCCTCCTGGAGGCTGAGGGCGCCCAGCATCATCGACACCCGGTCGTTATCGGGGTTCTGCTGCAGCAATTCCTCTAGCGTGGTGCGGGCGGTGTCCAGATCCCCGCGGTTGATGGCCTCAATGGCGGATTCTGCCCGTTCCCGGGTGTCGGAACTGGTGTTTTCGGCCAGAATCTTGTTGTAAACCTGCGCCTCGGTAATGCGTCCCTGCTCCGTCAGGCTGCGGGACAACAGAGTAAGGATCTGCCGCCTGATCGGCAGGAAAATGTCGGACGTGGGCACGCTGCCGGTGGCATCGGTCAGCACCTCGGTCGTTTCGCCTACATTCCCCATGCGGTAATGGGCCAGGCCGGTGAGGTAGAGGATTTCGGGATCGTCGCCGTGCTCTTCCGTCCAGCCGGTCAGTTCATTGACGGCAGCATTGGCTTCGTTCTCGGCGAGCAGGGCCCGTGCGAGAGCGGCCGTGATGTCCGGGTTGGCCGGCGCGGCCTTGCGCAGTTCCCGCAACTCCTGGATGGCTTCCTGGCTATTGCCCGCCAGATGCTTGCTCTGTGCCAGCAGCAGTTGATGTTGCTGTTTCTGGGCATCGGATTCGGGGGTGAAGCCTTCCAGGGTCTCGCGGGCAGACAGGTGTTTTCCCTGCAGGATATAGCCACGGGCAAGGGGGAGGACGACCTGCTGGCGGTGGTCTTCAAGCCAGGGTTCCAGCAGCTCTGTGGTTTGTTCGCCGGCGCCAATGTTGTTGTAAATCCCCGCCAGTGTTACCACGTGCTCCACATTACCGGGGTCTTTCTGCACGGCATTGCGGACTTCCAGCATGGCGGACCGGTACTGGCCCTGATCGGCGTAGGTTTCGGCTCTGTCGATATGGCCCGCCGCCTCGGAGCCGGATTCATCCGAACTGCTGCAACCAGCAGCAAAAACAATCAGGGAAGCGGAAACGGTGGCGGCAAGGAGCCTGAGCGCAGTATTCATGGTTTCGGTCCTTCGAGGAAATCTGTTTGGTTTTTAACCGTATCCTAGTGCCTTCATAATCTTTTGGACAGGCGATTTTTACGTCGCAGGTCAATTTGCAGGCATGCCACCAGGGGCGTCACGTTAAAGTCAGCCCTGGCGCGCCAGGTTACTCAGTTTGGGATTTGGCTGTTTCGCCCGGCGCATGATGATGGCGATCTTGCCAATGGTCTGCACCAGTTCTGCGCCGGACCGGGCACACAGCTCGCTGATGGCCTCACTGCGGGCTTCGCGATCATTGTTGGCAACCTTCACCTTGATCAGCTCGTGATCATCCAGGGCGCGGTCCAGTTCCTGCATCAGTCCTTCAGACAGGCCTTTGTCACCAATGATGATGATAGGCTTGAGGTTATGGGCGATTGCCCGGTATTCGCGGCGCTGGGCGGCGGAAAGGCTCATGGTGATAAAGTCTCTTGATGGGTGCGATTAATAAATGGTGCGGCTTGTACGCCAAAGGTCGGGAGAAATTGTCGCTCCGGGACCGTATAATAGACGAATGATAACAGACAACCTCGCCATTTGGAGAGGCGTCCGCCCGGTGGATGCCCGAGACAGGAGGGAAGTTGGCACGCTCGAAATCCAGTGATCGCTGGCTCAAGGAACATTTTGACGATGTGTGGGTCAAAAAATCGCAACAGGACGGCTACCGGTCCCGCGCCAGCTACAAGCTCGCAGACCTGGACCGGAAAGATCGCCTTTTCCGGCCCGGCCAGACGGTGGTTGACCTGGGGGCTGCGCCCGGGGGCTGGACGCAGGTGGCTGTGGAAAAGGTCGGGGACAAGGGTGTCGTGGTTGCCAGCGACATACTGGCCATGGATCCGGTGGCGGGCGTGGAGTTCGTTCAGGGGGATTTTACCGAGCAATCGGTCTTTGATGAACTGATGTCGGTGCTGGATGGGCGCCCGGTTGATATTGTGATTTCAGATATGGCCCCCAACATGAGTGGTAACCCCGCGACGGATATCCCCCGCGCCATGGCGCTGGTGGAACTGGCGCTGGATATGGCAAAGCAGGTGTTGCGCCCTGGCGGCGTGTTTGTCGCCAAGGTATTCCAGGGGGAAGGTTTTGACGCGTTGCTGGCGGATATGAGGGAATCCTTCTCATCCGTTGTCAGCCGCAAGCCGGACTCATCCCGTGCCCGCTCCCGTGAGATCTACCAGGTGTGCAGGGGGTTTCGCGGGTGACCGGTTTCTGGTGGTAGGGCGTACAAGTAGTGTAAGGTAACCGTTAACAGGCTGCTGAGGATGCGTCCCCGGTTGCCCTGCAATTCACAGGTGATGACCCTTGAACGATATGGCTAAAAATCTGGTTTTGTGGCTGATAATTGCAGCCGTACTGCTGATGGTGTTTCAGAATTTTTCTCCGACCACCACAGAGCAGAAGGTAAACTATACCGAATTCGTCCAGATGGTGGAGCAGGGCCAGGTGCGCCAGGTGACCATGAGTGGACAAAATGTCACCGGGCAGCGCAGTGACGGGTCCCAGTTTACGACGGTACTTCCGCCGATTCGGGATGACCGTCTGATGAGCGATCTGTTCCAGAATGACGTGACCGTCATTGGTGAAGAGCCCGAGCGCCAGAGCCTGTGGACGCAGTTGCTGGTGGCCGCTTTCCCGATCCTGATCATTATCGCCCTGTTCGTGTTCTTCATGCGACAGATGCAGGGCGGTGGTGGCGGCAAAGGCCCCATGTCGTTCGGCAAGTCCAAAGCCCGTCTGATGAGTGAAGACCAGATCAAGACGACCTTTGGTGACGTAGCCGGTTGCGACGAGGCCAAGGAAGACGTCAAGGAACTGGTGGACTTCCTGCGGGATCCCAGCAAGTTCCAGCGGCTGGGCGGACGTATTCCCAAGGGCGTGCTGATGGTGGGCCCTCCGGGCACGGGTAAAACCCTGCTTGCCAAGGCCATTGCCGGCGAGGCCAAGGTGCCGTTCTTTACCATTTCCGGTTCCGACTTCGTGGAAATGTTCGTGGGTGTTGGTGCCTCCCGGGTACGTGACATGTTCGAGCAGGCCAAGAAGCAGAGCCCCTGCATCATCTTCATTGACGAGATCGACGCCGTCGGCCGTCATCGTGGTGCCGGCATGGGTGGTGGTCACGACGAGCGTGAGCAGACCCTGAACGCGCTGCTGGTCGAGATGGACGGTTTTGAAGGCAACGAGGGCGTTATCGTCATCGCCGCCACTAACCGTCCGGATGTGCTCGACCCCGCGCTTCTGCGTCCGGGCCGCTTTGACCGCCAGGTGGTGGTCAGCCTGCCGGATATCATCGGCCGCGAGCAGATCCTCAAGGTACACATGAAGAAGGTGCCTCTGGCAGACGGTATCGAGCCGGGCGTTATTGCCCGCGGTACCCCTGGCTTCTCCGGTGCCGACCTGGCCAACCTGGTGAACGAGGCCGCCCTGTTTGCGGCGCGCCGTAACCAGCGCCTGGTGACCATGGAAGAGCTGGAGCTGGCCAAGGACAAGATCATGATGGGCGCCGAGCGCAAGTCCATGGTCATGAACGAGAAGGAAAAGCTCAACACGGCCTACCACGAATCCGGCCACGCCATCGTGGGTCGGTTGATGCCCGAGCATGATCCGGTCTACAAGGTGAGCATTATTCCCCGTGGCCGGGCGCTGGGTGTGACCATGTTCCTGCCGGAGGAGGACAAGTACAGTCACTCCAAGCGGTTCCTGATCAGCTCCATCTGCAGCCTGTTTGGCGGGCGCATTGCCGAGGAGCTGACCCTGGGCTTCGAGGGCGTGACCACCGGTGCCTCCAATGACATCGAGCGTGCCACACAGCTGGCCCGCAACATGGTCACCAAGTGGGGGCTGTCCGAGAAGCTGGGCCCGTTGCAGTACGATACTGAAAGCGAAGAGCCTTTCCTGGGCCGTAGTGCGGGGCAGAGCCACACCGTTTATTCGCCGGAAACCGCCCAGCGTATCGATGAGGAAGTGCGCAACATCATCGACAGCTGCTACGAGAAGGCGAAGGACATCCTGGTGGAAAACCGGGAGAAGCTGGACCTGATGGCAGATGCGTTGATGAAGTATGAAACCATCGACCGCTTCATGATCGACGACATCATGGAAGGTCGTCCGCCCCGTCCGCCCAAGGGCTGGAATGACGATGGCCGGCCGGGTGGTGGTGTAACTATCGATCAGCCGGAGACAGGAAGCCTGTCCGACGATGATGGCAGGGACAGTGACGGCGCCGGGCACCCGGCCAGCGATCACTGACCCGTATCGCCTGGCATAGACCCAAGTCAAAACGCCGCCCTCAGGGGCGGCGTTTTTGTGTGTGTATAATGCGTGATTTTCCGGGGTATTCCCTTTCTTCAGACACTCTTTTCCAGGCAGGTTGGCAATGCTGATGACATTTGCGGGACGTGAACTCGATATGGCGCGCAGCCATGTTATGGGTATCGTAAACGTGACGCCGGATTCATTCTCCGACGGCGGCCGATACAACACCGTGGATATGGCGGTTCAGCGGGCCCGGCAGATGGTGGCGGATGGCGCCGCCTTTGTGGACGTGGGCGGCGAATCCACCCGCCCCGGGGCAGAGCCGGTGGCGGAGCAGGAAGAGCTGGATCGTGTATGCCCGGTTATCGAGGCCATCGCGAGAAGTGTGGATACGGTGATTTCCGTGGATACCAGTACGCCCTCCGTGATGCGGGAGGCGGCAAACCTGGGTGCCGGGCTGATCAACGATGTGCGGGCGCTGGAGCGCCCGGGTGCCGTCGAGGCCGCAATGGAAACCGGTCTGCCGGTCTGCCTGATGCATATGAAAGGCGCCCCCGGCACCATGCAGGCTGATCCGGAATACCGGCACGTGGTCAGGGATGTGGCTACCTATCTTATGGACCGGGTGCGGCACTGTGAGGCGGCGGGTGTTTCCGCGGACAAGGTGCTGCTCGACCCGGGCTTCGGTTTCGGCAAGGCCCTGGAGCACAACCTGCAACTGCTGGCGGCACTGGAGCAGTTGCAGGTGCTGGGTTACCCTTTACTGGTAGGTATGTCGCGAAAGACCATGCTGGGTCATATAACCGGCCGCGATGTTGGTGAGCGCTTGCCCGCAAGCCTGGCGGCCGCCACAATAGCGGCCCTGAAGGGGGTCTCGGTGATACGGGTGCATGACGTACGGGAAACTGTCGATGCGGTGAAGGTGGTTGAGGCCATGCGGGCGCAGGGCTAATAAATTTTTCGCCACGGAATCCACGGAATCCACGGAAGAACACGGAAAAAAAGATAAAGACAAGGCTATCTGCCACTAAACCCACGAAAGAACACGAAAGTGAAAACAAGAAAATCTGAATATCTATAAAGGCAGTTCATTTTTTCGTGTTATTTCGTGGATTTAGTGGCCAAAAAAATCATTTCATCTTTTCTTTTTCCGTGTTCTTCCGTGTTCTTCCGTGTTCTTCCGTGTTCTTCCGTGTTCTTCCGTGGCCAAACATGTTTTTACAGGAGCAATAGTCGATGACGGACAGCAAGTCGCCGGTGGAGCGCAAGTACTTTGGCACCGATGGCATTCGCGGGCGTGTGGGACATGGGCCGATTACGCCGGATTTCATGCTACGGCTTGGATGGGCGGCGGGCCAGGCGTTCCGGCGGGATGGCCAGCCGAACAGTGTGATCATTGGCAAGGACACCCGGCTGTCGGGCTACATGTTCGAATCAGCCCTGGAGTCCGGCCTGTCCGCGGCCGGGGTGGATGTGAAGCTGCTGGGGCCCATGCCGACACCGGCCATTGCCTATCTGACCCGTACCTTCCGTGCCTGCGCCGGCATTGTGATCAGCGCCTCCCACAATCCCCATTACGATAATGGCATCAAGTTCTTCTCCGGCGACGGCACCAAGCTGGACGATGCCCTCGAAGCGGAAATCGAGCGCTGGCTGGAAAAGCCCATCTCGGTATGCGAGTCTGCCGATCTCGGCAAGGCGACCCGTGTCGACGATGCGCCGGGTCGCTATGTGGAGTTCTGCAAGAGCACTGTGCCCAACGAATTCGTGCTGGATGGCATGCACATCGTTCTGGATTGTGCCCATGGTGCCACCTATCACGTCGCCCCCAAGGTGTTCCGGGAGCTGGGCGCACGGGTATCGGTGATCGGGGGCGATCCCGATGGTCTGAATATCAACCTCGGCGTCGGCTCCACCCACCTTGAAGCCCTCAAGGAAACAGTCCTGCACAAGAATGCCGACCTCGGTATCGCCTTTGACGGTGATGGCGACCGGGTACTGATGGTTGACCGTGACGGCACCGAGATTGATGGCGATGAGCTGATTTACATCATCGCCGCCCAGCGTAAGAGGGCCGGGACCCTCCATGGTGGGGTGGTCGGTACCCTGATGACCAACCTGGGGGTTGAGCTGGCCTTTCAGGATCAGGGCATTCCCTTCGAGCGGGCAAAAGTCGGCGACCGTTATGTCACGGAGCGCCTGCTGCAGCGTGGCTGGTTGCTGGGTGGTGAAGGTTCCGGGCACCTGGTGATTCGTGACTGTACCACCACCGGTGATGGCATCGTCTCGGCGCTGCAGGTGCTGCTGGCATGCTGGCGCGCCGATCAGCCCATCAGCGAGCTGCGCCAGGGTATGACCAAACTGCCCCAGACCATGATCAACGTGCGGGTGGATGAGCGTTTCGACCCCATGTCCCGTGATGACATCGTCCGGGCGGTGCGGCAGGCGGAAGATCACTTGGGTGTTGCTGGCCGCATCCTGATGCGGGCGTCTGGCACCGAGCCGCTGATTCGGGTGATGGCTGAGGGAGAAGATGCTACCGTTATTGAGCGGGTTGCTGAGGAGCTGGCGGAAGTGGTGCGCGGTTCGAGGGCCTGAATGGATCTGGCTGATGAGTTGCCTGCTCCACCCTCACCCTGGCCCTCTCCCCTCGAGGGAGAGGGAATATACGCCGCCGGCTTCGGGGATGTAGCCCCTCTCCCTTGAGGGGAGAGGGGTTGGGGTGAGGGTGGAGACTGTCCCTCCCGAGTAGACTTTAATCCCGGCCATCAGAGACTTGTGCGGCCCTTTCCCCTGCTGTATAGTTCGCGCTCGTTTCTGGGCGGCCCCGACTTTTTGGATGGTGGATTGTCATGCGAAAGCAGATTGTTGCCGCTAACTGGAAGATGAACGGCTCGAGTGAGCTGGTTCGTCAACTGGTGCCGGCCGTCAGGGATTCGGTGGCATCGCTTGATAATGCTGTCGAGGTTGTTATTATGCCTCCCTCGCTGTTTGCGAGTGAGGCAAAGGGTGAGCTTGCGGGCTCCCCGGTCATGCTCGGTGTGCAGAATGTTGCCCGCTGGCAGAGCGGTGCTTACACCGGCGAGCTGTCTGCCGCCATGGCCGCAGACATTGGTTGCCACTATGCCCTGGTGGGGCATTCCGAGCGGCGCCAGCTCTTTGGCGAGACCGACGACATCGCTGCCGAAAAGGTGTTGCGGGTTCTGGAAAGCGGTCTGGCAGTGATGCTCTGTGTGGGGGAAACCCTGGAAGAGCGTGAGGCAGGTGACGCCGAGGCGGTTGTTTGCCGCCAGGTCGAGATAGCCCTGTCAGGGCTGGATTCAGCGGCTGCTGATCGCGTTGTGGTTGCCTACGAGCCCGTCTGGGCCATTGGTACAGGCAGGACGGCCACCGCTGAAGACGCACAGGCCATGCACCGGACCCTGCGAGACAGGCTTTCCGACATGGGGCTGCCGGCAAATGAGATGTCGCTGCTTTACGGCGGCAGTGTAAAGCCGGATAATGCGGGCGCGCTTTTCGCCCAGCCGGATATTGATGGTGGCCTGATTGGTGGGGCATCCCTCAAAGCAGACGATTTTATCGCGATTTGCCAGGCAGCGGTGGCATAAGACCGGGCATAATCACATGAATTCTGCAGTCACATGATGACTGTTCAAGGTTGCAGAGAGCAGATATGGACTGGATGGAAACACTGGTTGTCGTCGTGCACGTCGTGATTGCCGTGGGACTGGTAGGTTTGATCCTGATCCAGCAGGGCAAGGGCGCGGATGCCGGTGCCGCATTTGGTGGTGGTGGCAGCGGTGCCTCCCAGACGGTCTTTGGCAGTCAGGGTAGTGGTAGCTTCCTGACCCGTCTGACCAGCTTTCTGGCGCTGGTGTTCTTTGTGACAAGTTTTTCGCTGGCGATTTTCGCCAAGCAGCGTGCTGAAGTGGCGGGTCAGACTGGTGTGCCCACGGTACAGCAGGTCGACGAGTCGCCGTCCGCGGATCAGGCTGCCAGCGAGGGTGAGAGCCCCGATCTCAGCGACGAAGAGAACGGTGATGGTGGTAACGCCATTCCCGAGCTCGAATGAGTTATTGCCGAAGTGGTGGAACTGGTAGACACGCTATCTTGAGGGGGTAGTGGCGTAAGCCGTGCCGGTTCGAGTCCGGCCTTCGGCACCATATACAGAAACGGCTTGGAGTCGTGTGCCCCAAGCCGTTTTTTTTGGTCAGTCCTTGACCACGGTCGTTCGGGTCCTTATACTCCGGCGATTATTGGAGCGGCCTGGCGCATGGTTTTTCGTCGGGTCGTGATGACAGGCCAGGTGTCTGTCGGCGGAATACCCTTGGGGTTTCCGCAATTACTTGCAACAAAAAGCCCCACAGGCAGGTAGTTCCGGTGCAGGTTGCACGGACTGTCTGAGCAGGCGGGGCTTTTTGATTAAGGGGCCTGGCGTGTCGGGCCCTGGTGCATGAAAAGGGCTGCCAGACAGCCCTTTTTTTGTTTTTGTGGCCTGAAAACTGATATCGCCTGTAACCAGAAGGCGGATGACATAGGGAGTCTCAACAGACTTGTCTGCAAAGCTGAATAAACTTGATGAAATCCTCCGTCCGGTGGTGGAGGGGCTGGGTTACGAACTCTGGGGCATTGAATTTCGCTCCCAGGGGCGCAATTCGGTACTGCGGCTGTTCATTGATGATCAGAACGATGGCATCAGTGTTGAAGACTGTGAAAAAGTCAGTCGGCAGGTCAGCGGTGTTCTGGACGTGGAAGACCCGATCCAGAACGAATACACCCTGGAAGTATCGTCACCGGGAATGGACCGCCCTCTGTTCCGGCTGGAGCAGTTCGAGGACTGGGCCGGGCATCAGGTCAGTATCCGGCTGCGCATGGCATTCGACGGGCGTCGCAAGTTTCAGGGTGTTCTGAAGGGCACCGAGGGCGGAGACGTGGTGGTTGTGGTGGATGACCACGAATATCTGCTGCCGTTCGAGAGTATTGACAAAGCCAATATTGTGCCGGTTTTCGAGTAAGGCCGGATGACTGCAAGTCTGAGAATTTTAAGGGCAGGGCATTTCAATGAGTAAAGAAATCCTGATGGTGGTTGAGGCCGTTTCCAACGAGAAGGGCGTCGAGAAAGACGTTATTTTCGAGGCCATCGAACTGGCACTGGCAACCGCGGCCAAGAAGCGTTTCGAGGATGAAGAAGCCGATATCCGCGTGTCCATTGACCGTCGCACCGGGGAATACGAAACCTTCCGCCGGTGGCTGGTGGTGGACAACGACGCGGTTCCCGCACTGGGCACAGAGCTGACCCTGCAGGAAGCGGAAGAGATTGATGCCAACCTCAAGCCCGGTGATATCTACGAGGAAAAGGTCGAGTCCGAGAGCTTTGGCCGCATTGGCGCCCAGGCTGCCAAGCAGATTATTTTCCAGAAGGTGCGCGAAGCCGAGCGCATGCGCATCGTGGACAGCTACCGTGACCGGGTTGGCGAGCTGATTTCCGGTACCGTCAAGAAGGTGACACGGGACAACGTCATTATTGATCTGGGCGGTAACGCCGAGGCCCTGTTGCCAAGGGATCAGCTGATTCCCCGGGAAACCTTCCGCATGGGCGATCGCGTGCGTTCGCTGCTGCAGGATATCCGCACCGACCATCGCGGTCCGCAGCTGATGCTCAGCCGCACCGACCCGCAGATGCTGATCGAGTTGTTCCGCATCGAGGTGCCGGAAATTGCCGAAGATCTTATCGAGATCCGCGGCGCTGCCCGTGACCCCGGCTCCCGCGCCAAGATCGCCGTCAAGACCAACGATCGCCGGATCGACCCGGTAGGCGCCTGCGTCGGCATGCGCGGTTCGCGGGTGCAGGCGGTGTCCAACGAACTGGCGGGCGAGCGTGTCGACATCGTGCTGTACGATGACAATCCGGCCCAGCTGGTGATCAATGCCATGGCACCGGCAGAAGTGGCCTCCATTGTTATGGACGAGGACAATCACACCATGGAAGTGGCCGTGGCCGAGGACAATCTGGCCCAGGCCATCGGCCGCAATGGTCAGAACGTGCGGTTGGCCAGTGAGCTGACCGGCTGGACCCTCAACGTAATGACCGAGGAAGAAGCCGGTGAGCGCCAGGAGCAGGAATACAATCGTCTGGTGAACCACTTCATGGAAAATCTGGATGTGGATGAGGAATTCGCCGCTGTCCTGATCGAGGAAGGCTTTACCTCCATTGAGGAAGTGGCCTATGTCCCCATGGAAGAAATGCTGACCATCGAGGGCTTCGACGAGGACACCGTTACCGAGCTTCGTCGTCGCGCCAAGGATGTTCTGCTCAACAAGGCCCTCGCCAGTGAGGAAGCTCTGGAGGGCAATGAACCACAGGAGGATCTCCTGGAAATGGATGGCATGGACCGTACCCTGGCTTTCAAGCTGGCGGCTATGGGTGTGCGTACCATGGAGGACCTCGCCGAGCAGTCTGTTGATGATCTGCTCGAAATCGAAGATATGGACGAAGAGCGTGCTGGTCAGTTGATTATGACGGCGCGTGCCCCCTGGTTTGAAGACCAGGCTTAATCGGGAGGAGGACCAGTATGGCAGAAGTAACCGTTAAACAACTGGCCGATGATGTAGGCGCTCCCGTGGATCGTTTGCTGCGTCAGATCGTGGAAGCCGGCCTCAAGGCCCGTTCCGAAAATGACTCCGTGACCAGCGATGAGAAGCAGCAGTTGCTGGCCTATCTGCGCAAGAACCACGGTGAGGCCGAGGCTGAACCGAAGAAAATCACCCTCAAGCGCAAGACGACCACCACCCTGAAGACTGGTGGTGGAGCCCGTGGTGGCAAGACCGTCAATGTTGAGGTCCGCAAGCGTCGTACTTATATGAAGCGCGCCGAGTTGCAACCCGAGCCGGAGCAGCCTTCAGCTCCGCCGGCCGAGGAAAAGCCGGAAGCGGCGCCGCAGCCCGCTGCTGAATCTCAGCCCACGGCCGAGCAGGCGCCTGCCCCGGAGCAGAAGCCCGAGACCCAGGCAGCACCGGCCGCGGAGGCCACTCCGGAAACCGGACCGGTCGCCGTGGGTGAGGAAGAGGCCAAAGAGGAAACCAACAAGGCAGTGAAGCCGGTGAATACGGCAGTGGAAGAAGACATGCCGATGCCGCCGCCGGATCCTGAAACCGCGAAGGACAAGGAGCGCAAGGCCAAGAAGAAGAAAGAGAAGGCCCGCGAGCGCCCCGACGAGGCGGAAGAAGGCAAGCCCAAGAAGAAGTCCGCTGGTCATCGCGGACCTCGCAGTCGCCCGGCGGACGAGCCCATCGTGATCTCGGAAGACGAGGAAGACAGCACGCTGCGCAAGCCTCTGCGGGCAAAAAAGAAACCCAAAGACAAAAGGCATGGCTTCGAGAAGCCAACCAAACCAATGGTCAGAGAAGTCGATATTCCCGAAACGATTACCGTTGGTGATCTCGCTCAGCGCATGGCGGTCAAGGCAGCCGATGTGATCAAGACCCTGATGGGTATGGGTGTGATGGCCACCATCAACCAGGCCCTGGATCAGGAAACCGCCGTACTGGTGACCCAGGAACTGGGCCACAAGCCGAAGACGGTGAGTGAGGATGCCTTCGAGGAAGAGGTGATCAGCGAGATTGCCGCCGAAAGCGAAGGCGAGAAGACCCGCCGCGCGCCGGTGGTGAGCGTTATGGGTCACGTTGACCATGGCAAGACGTCGCTGCTGGACTACATCCGCCGTACCAAGGTGGCGTCCGGTGAATCCGGTGGTATTACCCAGCATATCGGCGCCTACCACGTGGAAACCGACCACGGTATGGTGTCGTTTCTGGATACTCCGGGTCACGCCGCGTTCACCGCCATGCGTGCCCGTGGTGCCCAGTGTACCGACATCGTTATCCTGGTTGTGGCTGCCGATGACGGCGTGATGCCGCAGACCAAGGAAGCCGTGGACCACGCCCGCTCCGCCGGCGTGCCCCTGGTCATCGCGATCAACAAGATGGACAAGGAAGGGGCCGACCCGGATCGCGTCAAGAGCGAGCTGGCGGGTATGGATGTTGTCCCGGAAGACTGGGGTGGCGACGTGCAGTTCGTGCCCGTATCCGCCCACACCGGTGACGGTATCGAGAATCTCCTGGAAGCGGTACTGCTGCAGGCCGAGATCCTCGAGCTGGAAGCTGTCGAAGAGGCACCGGCCAAGGGCGTTGTCGTGGAATCCTCCCTGGAACGGGGCCGTGGCTCCGTGGCTACGGTGCTGGTTCAGAACGGTACCCTGCGTCAGGGCGAGATGGTGGTTGCGGGTGCCTGGTACGGTAAGGTCCGCGCCATGACCGACGAAGCCGGCAAGCAGGTCAAGGAAGCGGGTCCGTCCATTCCCGTAGAGATCCTGGGCCTGAACGGTACCCCGGATGCCGGTGACGAGTTCTTTGCCGTTGCTGATGAGCGCAAGGCGAAAGAGCTGGCCGAGTTCCGCCAGAGCCGTGAGCGTGAGCAGCGGCTGCACCGTCAGCAGGCGGCCAAGCTGGAGAACCTGTTCGAGAACATGGGCAAGGACGAGGTCAAGACCCTCAATGTGGTGCTCAAGACCGACGTTCGTGGCTCCCTGGAAGCCATCAGCAAGGCGCTGATGGATCTGGGCAACGACGAAGTCCAGGTCAAGATTGTGTCCTCTGGCGTGGGTGGCATCGCGGAAACCGATGTCAGCCTGGCGGTGGCCTCCAACGCCGTGGTGTTCGGCTTCAACGTTCGTGCGGATAATTCTGCCAAGCGTCTGGTGGAGCAGGAAGGTGTCGACCTGCGCTACTACAGCATCATCTATAACCTGATCGACGACGTGAAAGCGGCCCTGACTGGCATGCTGGCGCCGGAATACCGTGAAGACATTATCGGTATCGCCGATGTGCGGGAAGTGTTCCGCTCACCGAAGTTCGGCCAGGTGGCCGGCTGCATGGTGGTGGAAGGTACTGTCTACCGGAACAAGCCGATCCGTGTGTTGCGTGACAACGTGGTGATCTTTGAAGGCGAGCTGGAATCCCTGCGTCGCTACAAGGATGACGTGCCGGAAGTACGCAACGGCATGGAATGTGGTATTGGCGTCAAGGGCTACGACGTGAAGGTGGGTGACCAGATCGAGGTATTCGATCGGGTTCGTGTTGAACGTAAACTGGAATCCACAGGTTCATAAATGCCCAAAGAGTTCAGTCGTCTCGACCGCATTGGTGACCAGATCCAGCGTGAGCTGTCGCAGCTTATCCTGCGGGAGGTCAAGGATCCCCGCGTGGGCATGGTCACCATCAATGCGGTGCGCGTCAGCAAGGACCTCGGTTATGCCGATATCTACGTGTCCAAGCTGAGCACCGAGGAACTGACAGAGGAGTCCGGCGAAGTGCAGGACTCCCTGAAAGTGTTGCGCAATGCCTCCGGATTCCTCCGGGGGCAGCTCGGTCGCGCCATGAAATTGCGGGTTGTCCCCCAGCTCCGCTTCCATTTCGACAGCCTCCAGGGGCAGAGTCGCCATATCGACAGCCTGATCGACCAGGCCGTGGGCAAGAAGCCCGTGGTGCGTCAGGACGACGACAGCGACCAGGAGTCCTGACGTTTGGCTCGCAGACGTAAAGGCCGCAACGTCAACGGCATTCTGGTTATTGACAAGCCGGCCGGTGTCACCTCCAACGGTATCCTTCAGCAGGTCAAACGTCTCTATGGGGCCGCCAAGGCGGGCCATACCGGGGCGCTTGACCCCCTGGCCACCGGGGTGTTGCCCCTGTGTTTCGGCGAAGCCACCAAGTTTTCCCAGTTAATGCTCGACAGTGACAAGGCTTATGTCACCACGGCTCACCTGGGTGTTCGTACGGAAACCGCGGACAGTGAAGGTGCCGTGGTGGAGGAGCGGCCGGTTCCGGCCGGACTGACCGAGCAGGCTGTAGAAGCCGTACTGGCGGATTTCCGGGGCCGGATCGAGCAGGTTCCCTCCATGTACTCGGCCCTGAAGCACAAGGGGCGGCCGCTGTACGAATACGCCCGGGAAGGCATTGAGGTGGAGCGCCCGGCCCGCCCGGTGACCATCTACGAACTGACCCTGCTGGCGATCCGTGACGGCGAGCTGGACCTGGCCGTGAAGTGCACCAAGGGCACTTACGTCCGTAACCTGGTAGAGGATATCGGCGAAGTCCTGGGCTGCGGCGCCCATGTTTCGGCATTGCGCCGCACGCTGGCTTCCGGCTTTACCCTGGAGGATGCCCATGACGTGGCGGATCTGGAGCAGAGGCGTGAGCAGGAACAGTCGCTGGATGGCCTTTTGCTGGCCCCGGACAAGGCGCTGACCATGTTCCCGGAGCTGGCCCTGGAGGGGCCAAATTTACGGTCGATATTGAACGGACAACCCGTTAGAATATCGGGTCAATCCCTGACCGGGCCAGTCAGGCTTTACGGTGACCACCGTTTTGTCGGGCTCGGGGAAGGGCAGCCGGATGGCGATGATGCGATCAAGGTCGTGCCGCGCCGTCTGGTCTCAAGCAGCTGGTAGCCATTGGGCTATCACTGCCTAGCCGGGCTGCAGAGATGCGCGGTTCGGCCGGATGATTTCAGGCATCGCAAACAATGAGGTGAACTATGGCTCTTTCAGCCGAGGAAAAAGCACAGATCGTCCAGGACTACCAGCAAGGCGATGGCGACACAGGCTCCCCTGAAGTACAGGTAGCCCTGTTGAGCGCCAACATCGACAAGCTGCAGGGCCATTTCAAGGCCAACAAGCAGGATCACCATTCCCGCCGTGGCCTGATTCGCATGGTTAATCAGCGTCGTAAACTGCTGGACTACCTGAAGCGCAAGAACGCTGACCGTTACCTGGAGCTGATCAAGCGCCTGGGTCTGCGTCGCTAAGCGGACGACCTGCCGGCCGGCGCCTTCCTGGTGCTGGCCTGTGCTCCGGTGGCTGGAACGGGTTTCGACCCGGGCCTGTCATCGGGGTATGCTTTTCCACCCGAACCGGTACCAGAACCGGTTGTTACGTCACCACCGAAGTGCGTCTGCTGTCATGACCGAAAGCGCCGATAGCAGGTTGTTGAAAGGCCCGGGCCCATGGTTCCGGGGTTTTGCAACAGCCTGTTCGCTTTCAGGTAGCAGGGTGCCGGAGATGCGTAATCCTGGTCTGGTACGAGCAGATACCAACAGACATCAGGAGTTATTGTGATTCCAGAAGCTACCAAGAAAACCTTTGAACTCGGCGGCAAGACCGTCACCATCGAAACGGGCCGCATTGCCCGCCAAGCCACCGGCTCGGTGCTGGTTACCATTGACGATATTTCCGTGCTGGGCACCGTGGTTGGCGCCAAAGAAGCCAAGCCGGGCCAGCCGTTCTTCCCGTTGACCGTCAACTACTTCGAGAAGACCTACGCCGTGGGCAAGATTCCGGGTGGTTTCTTCAAGCGTGAAGGTCGTCCTTCCGAGAAGGAAACCCTGACCTCTCGCCTGATCGACCGTCCGATCCGTCCGCTCTTCCCCAATGGCTACATGAACGAAACACAGGTCATCCTGACGGTCATGTCGTCCAGCAAGACGCAGGATCCGGACATCGCGGCCATGCTGGCTGCCTCCGCTGCCCTGTCCATCTCCGGTATTCCGTTTGACGGTCCCATCGGCGCTTCCCGGGTTGGTTTCACCAACGAGCGCGGCTACTTCCTGAACCCGACCTTTGAAGAGCTGGAAAGCTCCCAGCTGGACATGGTTGTTGCCGGCACTGAAGACGCCGTGCTGATGGTCGAGTCCGAAGCCAATGGCCTCAACGAAGACCAGATGCTGGGCGGTGTACTGTTTGCCCATCAGGAAATGCAGACAGCGGTTACCGCCATCAAGGAGTTCGCCGCCCAGGTTGGCAAGCCGCGTTGGGAGTGGCAGCCAGAGCCGGAAAACACCGAGCTGCTGAATGCCATCAAGGACGGCTTCGGCGGTGCTATCGCTGACGCCTATGCGATCCGTGACAAGATGGACCGCTACGCAAAGCTGAAGGAAATCAAGACCGAGGCGGTTGAGAAGCTGGCCGGTGAAGACGAAGGCCAGCCTGCAGAAGACGATATCAAGAAGTACTTCGGCAAGGTCGAGAAGAACGTGGTTCGCCAGCAGGTTATCGAAGGCAAGCCGCGGATCGACGGACGTGACAACAAGACCGTTCGCCCGATCAGCATCGAGGTTGGCGTGCTGCCCAGCACCCACGGTTCCGCGCTGTTCACCCGTGGCGAAACCCAGGCCATCGTGACCACCACGCTGGGTACGGCCCGTGACATGCAGATCATCGATGCCCTGGAAGGTGAGCGCAAGGACCCGTTCCTGTTCCACTACAACTTCCCTCCGTACTCGGTCGGCGAAGCCGGTCGTGTGGGTACGCCGGGTCGTCGTGAAGTAGGCCACGGCCGCCTTGCCAAGCGTGGTGTTGCCGCCGTTATGCCGACCATCGAGGAGTTCCCGTACACCATCCGTGCGGTCTCCGAGATCACCGAATCCAACGGTTCCAGCTCCATGGCCTCTGTCTGTGGCTCTTCGCTGGCACTGATGGATGCGGGTGTGCCCATCAAGGCACCGGTCGCCGGTATTGCCATGGGCTTGGTCAAGGAAGGCGAGCAGTTTGCCGTGCTGACCGATATCCTCGGTGACGAGGATCACTTGGGCGACATGGACTTCAAGGTTGCCGGTACCTCCGAGGGCATCACCGCCTTGCAGATGGACATCAAGATCAACGGCATCACCGACGAGATCATGGAAATCGCTCTGGGGCAGGCCAACGAAGCGCGCATGCACATCCTGGGTGAGATGGCCAAGGTCATCGCCAAGCCCCGCGCCGAGCTGTCTGACCGTGCACCGAGCATTACCACCATCAAGATCCATCCGGACAAGATCCGCGACGTGATCGGCAAGGGTGGCGCCACCATCCGCTCCATCTGCGACGAGACCGGTGCCTCCATCGACCTGGACGACGACGGCAACGTCAAGATCTACGCCGACACCCAGATTGCCGCCCAGGCGGCGGTCAACCGGGTCAAGGAGATCACGGCCGAGATCGAAGTGGGCGCCATCTACAAGGGCAAGGTCGAGCGCATCATGGAGTTTGGTGCCTTCGTTAACATCCTGCCTGGCAAGGATGGTCTGGTTCACATCTCCCAGATCTCCGACCAGCGCGTCGAGAACGTCACCGACGTGCTCAGCGAAGGTCAGGAAGTCACCGTCAAGGTGCTGGATGTGGACAACCGTGGCCGCGTCAAGCTGTCCATGAAGGAAGTGAAAGAGGGCGAGCAGCCCACCGACTTCAGCTAAGCACAACCGATGTCGGAAAAAGCCGCCCCGGGAGACCGGGGCGGCTTTTTCCGTTCCGGGGGCTGCAAACCCTGGCGGTCAGGCAGGCGTCCACAAAAAAAGGCAGCCCGCGGGCTGCCTTTCTGCTGAATGCGAGGGCGTGGCTGATCAGCCATTACCCTTACGCATCTTTTCGTACTCGTCCTCGAAGAAGAACTTCTCCTCACCGAACGCCGGCTCCAGCTCGTGTAGCCAGGTGGCGGTGTCGCTGTATTTCGCGAAGAACGGGCGCTGTACCCAGTCCGGGTTGCGGCCCTGCAGGAAGCGCAGCACGAATACCTTCTCGCCCTTGATTTCGGCGATGCCCTGGATCTCCACCTTGCCGGGGCCGGCACTCATGGAGGGCCCTCGAGCGGTGCGACCAAGGCCGGAGACCTGCTTCATGGCTTCCCGGTATACCTCGTAGGCTTTTGCCAGGGGCACCTCGAAATAGTTCTTGGCGCCGGTGTCCCGTTCCACGAACATGTAGTAGGGGATGATGCCCAGCTGGACCTGCTTCTTCCACAGTTTTGCCCAGGCGTCGGCATCGTCGTTGACGTGCTTGATCAGCGGGCCCTGGGCACGGATCTCGGCGCCGGTGGCGCGGATGCGGCGGATGGCCTCTTCCGAGATCTCGGTGGTGATTTCCTGCCAGTGGTTGTAGTGAGCCATCAGGGCCACGTGCTTGCCGGCATCGACCAGTTTGGCGAACAGCTCGATCAGCTCGTCGGCGTCCTTGTCGGTGACGAACCGGTACGGCCAGAAGGTCAGTGCCTTGGTGCCGATGCGGATGGTCTGGATATGGTCGAACTCCGGCTGCAGCAGTGGCTCCAGGTACTGGACCAGGTGTTTGGTCTTCATCACCATGGGGTCGCCGCCGGTCATCAGCAGGTCGCTGATCTCGGTATGCTGTGCCAGGTAGCCGTGCAGTTTGTCGGCGTCGGTGCTGGCCATTTTCAGGTCCTTGTCACCGACAAACTGTGCCCAGCGGAAGCAGAAGGTGCAGTAGGAGTGACAGGTCTGCCCCTGGGCCGGAAAGAACAGCACGGTTTCCCGGTACTTGTGCTGTAGCCCTTCCAGTGGCTCACCGTTCAGGGTGGGCAGGTTCATCTCCATCTGGCCCGCCGGGTGCGGGTTCAGCTCATCGCGGATTTCCTTGGCCACTGACTGAATCAGCTTCTTGTCTGCGCCTTCCCGGTGCAATTTGGCCATGCGCTCGAAATGTTCTTCCTTCAGCATGCCCTTCTGGGGGAAAACCAGCTGGTACAGGGGGTCGTTGGGTACCTTGTCCCAGTCGATCAGTTCGTTGATCACGTACTCGTTGACGCGGAAGGGCAGCACACTGGCTACCACTTTCATTTCGAACAGAGTCTCTTCGGGAAGATTCTGGATAACCTCGATCTTGTCGAGTTGGCGGTCGGTATAGACCTGGAAACGACGTTCTTCAAACTCGACAGTCGGAATCCGGTTCGGAAAGGTGACGACGGAATTCATGAATCGCCCTCTGTCTGTGGGAAATGGCAGGAGGCCCATCGGCCACCACTGTTCAAAAATCAGGCAGGCGAGTATACCGGAAAGAGAGAACATTTTCAGGTCTAAGGAAAAAATGGCCGAGGCTTATCCGGTGTTCGTCTTTGGTCGAGTTGTGGAGGCAGTCGCAAGTTGGCAACATGCCTTCTATAGTGTTGACTGTGCTCCGAAAATTTCCGGGCTCGATAAAACCCGGTTGTTTCACCACAAACCTTCGGCCGGAGACGCCGCGAAGACTCCTCGCCTGATCTATGCTTTGTGGTGACAGTTATCCCGGGCGGGCGTCATTTTCCCGCGCCGCCACCAGTTTTGCGGCACCCAGGCCGCGCCATCATAGAAATGGGAGGGTTCGATGTATCAGGACGAAGACCCCACTGAAACCAGCGAATGGCTGGACGCGCTGGAATCACTGATCGAGTACGAGGGGGTGGAGCGTGCCCGTTTCATCCTGGAGCGCCTGTCAGAGCGCGCCAGCCGTGAAGGCACCGAACTCCCCTACGCCATCACCACGCCGTTCCGCAATTCCATCCCGGTGAGGGACGAGGCACGCATGCCCGGCGACCTGTTCATGGAACGGCGCATCCGCTCGCTGATCCGCTGGAACGCCATGGCCATGGTGGTACGGGCCAACCAACGCCCGGGGGACCTGGGCGGTCATATCTCCACCTTCTCGTCGGCGGCCACCCTGTATGACGTGGGTTTCAACTATTTCTTCCACGGTGGTGACGAGAAGCGCGAGGGAGATCTGGTCTATTTCCAGGGCCACGCCTCACCGGGGATCTACGCCCGGTCGTACCTGGAAGGACGCTTCGAGGAAGAACATCTGGACAAATACCGGGAAGAGGTCGGTGGTGAGGGCTTGTCATCCTATCCGCACCCCTGGCTGATGCCGGACTACTGGCAGTTTCCCACGGTGTCCATGGGTCTGGGGCCGATCCAGGCCATTTACCAGGCTCACGTGATGAAGTATCTGCACAGCCGCGAAATGATCGATATGGGCAACCGCAAGGTCTGGTGCTTTGTGGGCGACGGTGAGTGCGACGAGCCCGAGACCCTGGGATCCATCTCCAAGGCCGGCCGCGAGAACCTGGATAACCTTATCTTCGTGGTTAACTGCAACCTGCAGCGCCTGGACGGTCCGGTGCGGGGTAACGGCAAGATCATCCAGGAACTGGAGGGTATCTTCCGCGGGGCCGACTGGAACGTGATCAAGGTGGTCTGGGGCCGGATGTGGGACCCGTTGTTCGACAAGGATGAGGATGGCGTCATGCAGAAGGCCATGGACGAGATCTGCGACGGCGACCTGCAGAATTACACCAGTCAGGGGCCCGCCTACACCCGCAAGGAATTCTTTGGCAAGTATCCGGAACTGGCCAAGCTTGCCGAGGGGCTCTCCGACGAAGATATCAAAAAGCTCAACCGGGGCGGCCACGACCCCTACAAGGTCTATGCGGCCTATCAGAAGGCCGCCACCGAGGCCAACGGCCGGCCCACGGTGATCCTGGCCCACACCATCAAGGGCTATGGCTTCGGCGCGGCGGGCGAGGCCCAGAATACGGCCCACTCCCTCAAGAAGCTGGACAAGGACGCTCTCAAGGCCTTCCGCGACCGTTTCGGTATCCCGCTCAAGGATGACGAACTGGACGACATCCCCTATTACCGGCCGGCCCCGGACAGCCCGGAAATCGTCTACATGAACAAGCGCCGGCAGGAGCTGGGTGGTTTCTATCCCAAGCGTCGCAAGGACGCCCAGCCGCTGAAGGTCCCCGAGCTGGATATCTTCAAGACGGTACTGGAGGGCTCCGGCGACCGGGAAGTGTCCTCCACCATGACTTTCGTGCGCCTGCTGAACGCCCTGGTCAAGGACAAGCGCGTGGGCAAGCGGGTGGTGCCCATCGTGCCTGACGAGGCCCGTACCTTCGGCATGGAGGGCATGTTCCGCCAGTTGGGCATCTACACCGCCGAAGGCCAGAAGTACGTGCCCCAGGACCGGGACCAGATCATGTACTACCGGGAGGACAAGAAAGGCCAGATCCTCCAGGAAGGCATCAACGAGGACGGCTCCATGGCAGCCTGGATGGCGGCGGCGACGTCCTACAGCCACAACAACTTCCCGCTGATCCCGTTCTACGTGTTCTACTCCATGTTCGGTTACCAGCGGGTTGGCGACCTGGTCTGGGCCTCCGGCGACATGCAGGCCCGGGGCTTCCTGATTGGCGGCACGGCCGGGCGCACCACCCTCAACGGTGAGGGTCTGCAGCACCAGGACGGCCACAGCCACGTGTTGTTCAATGTGGTACCCAACTGTCGCAGCTACGACCCCGCATTCGGCTACGAGATGGCCGTGGTGGTCCAGCACGGCATCAAGGAGATGTTCGAGGACAACCGCAACGTCTTCTACTACCTCACCATCGAAAATGAAAACTACCATCAGCCGGCCATGCCCAAGACCAAGGGGCTGCCGGATCAGATCATCAAGGGCATGTACAAGTTCGAATCGGTGGAAACCAAGGGCCGCAAGAAGACCCCCCGGGTCCAGCTGCTGGGCTCCGGCGCCATTCTCAACGAGGTGCGCGCCGCCGCCGAGCTGCTCCGGGACGACTGGGGCGTCGCCAGCGACGTGTGGAGCGTCACCAGCTACAACGAGCTGGCCCGCGACGGCATGCACGTGGAGCGCTGGAACCACCTGCACCCGGATGACACCCAGAAGAAGGCCTATGTCACCCAGTGCCTGGAGAAGCAGCAGGGGCCGGTGGTGTCTTCCACCGACTACATCAAGCTGCACTCCGAACAGCTGCGGGCCTACATCCCCAAGACCTACATGACCCTGGGAACCGACGGCTTCGGCCGCAGTGACACCCGCGAACGGTTGCGGCACCACTTCGAGGTCGACCGCTACTACGTGGTCGTCAATGCCCTGTCGGCCCTGGCGAAGGATGGTGAGCTCAAGAGCGACCAGGCGCTGGAAGCCATGCGCAAGTACGGCATCGACCGCAACAAACCCAACCCGGTGCTGAGCTGAGGAGGCCGCAATGAGTGAGCAGGACATCAAGGTTCCCGATCTCGGCGGCGCGGACGAAGTCGAGGTTATCGAACTACTGGTCAGCAAGGGCGACACGGTCGAGGAGGAAGATCCCATCCTGACCGTGGAGTCCGACAAGGCCTCCGTGGAGTTGCCGTCCCCCTTTGCCGGCAAGATCACAAAGCTCTCCGTCAAGGTGGGCGACACGCTCAGCGAGGGCGACGTGGTGGGCACCATCGACACCGACAGTGCCGGTGATGGTGACGATGACGACGACAGTGACAGCGACGACAAGGAAAAGGGCAAGGCTGAAAGCGAGAAGGCCTCCGACGAGTCGAAGGATGAAGACACGGACTCCGATGAAGACCAGGACGACAAACAGAAGGAAAAAGAAAGCGACTCCGGCAAACAGAAGTCGTCCGGCAAGAAGGACGGTGGCAGTCGCAAGGAAACGGTAAAGGTTCCGGCCCTGGATGGTTTCGAGGACGTACCGGTCATCGACATCAACGTCAGTGAAGGGGACGAGGTCGGTGTAGAGGACCCGCTGGTCACCGTGGAATCCGACAAGGCGACCATGGAGCTGCCGTCGCCCTACGCCGGCAGGATCGACAAGATCCTGGTCAAGGAGGGCGACAAACTCTCCGAGGGCGACGACCTGCTGGAAATGACCGTGCAGGAGGATGACGGCGGCGACGCGGATGACGAGACCGGGGGCGAATCGGGTAGTGAAAAGGTCGACAAAGCCCCGAAGGAAGAGCCGGAGGGCAAGTCCGGAAAAGACAAAAAGCAGGCCGAATCATCAACCTCCGAAGAGACCGAAGGCGACAGCACCTACCAGATGCCATCCCCTGGGTCCAAGGTCCACGCGGGTCCGGCGGTGCGCAAGTTGGCCCGGGAGCTGGGTGCCGACCTGACCAGGGTCAAACCCTCCGGTCCCAAGAGCCGTATCCTCAAGGAGGACGTGGAAGGCTATATTCGCCAGAATCTGAAGAAGGCCCAGGAAGGTGGCTCGGTGGAAGGTGCCGGCATACCGGGCGTCAAGCTTCCGGACTTCAGCCAGTTCGGCGAGGTGGAGCGGCAGCCCATGTCCCGCATGATGACCGCCACCGCCACCAGCATGCACAAGAGCTGGCTCAATGTGCCCCACGTCACCCAGTTCGACGATGCGGACATCACCGAGATGGAAGCCTTCCGCAAGAGCCAGAAGCAGGCCGGCGAGAAGAAGGGCGTCAAGCTAACGCCCTTGCCCTTCATCCTCAAGGCCTGTGCGGTGGCGCTGGCGGAACTGCCCCAGTTCAACGTGTCCCTGGACATGGAGCGCAAGGAAGTGGTGCGCAAGAAGTACATCCACATTGGCATCGCTGTGGACACTCCCCATGGCCTGATGGTGCCGGTGATCCGCGACGTGGACCAGAAGGGCCTGTGGCAACTGGCGGAAGAAGCCCAGGAACTGGCCGGCAAGGCCCGGGACAAGAAGCTCAAGCCGGCGGAAATGCAGGGGGCCTGCTTCTCCATCACCAGCCTGGGAGGCATTGGCGGCACGGCGTTCACGCCCATTGTGAACACGCCGGAAGTAGCGATACTGGGGCTTTCCAGGGCCGACATGAAGCCGGTCTGGGACGGCGAAGCCTTCCAGCCCCGGCTGCTGCTGCCGCTGTCACTGTCCTACGACCACCGGGCGGTAAACGGCGCCGATGCGGCCCGATTTACCAACCTGCTGGCGCAGTTGCTGGGGGATATCCGGCGGTTGTTGCTATAGAGCATCTCCGACATCCGCGTCGAACATCCCCTCTCTTGAGGAGAGAGGGGTTCTTACCGAAACCTCCGCCATCCACCCGGCGCCGAATATTCCCTCTCCCCGGCGCGGGAGAGGGCAGGGTGAGGGGGGGGGGGCGCCCGCGGGCGCCCGGTCAGAATTGCTTGACCGGGTCGGGACGGGCAAGACTACGCCAGGCTGTCAGGATAAACTCACTAAGCCGGTCAAAGGCTTTGAGGTTAACCAGGCCGTAGCGGTTTAACGGATAGCAAAAAAACGCCCCCGGGCGGGGGCGCTGATTTCAGGTGGGAGAGATATCAGAAGCTGTATTGGGATGCGAACATCACCCGTTGGGCGTTTTCGCTGTCGCCGTCATACAGTTCGGATTTGAAGTAGCCGTACTCTACTCCCAGCATGACGTTTTCAATCGGATACCACTGATAGTTCACGAAGGCGTTGCTGTTGGTTTCAACTCGTCCGTCTGCGGCTACAGCACCAACGTCGCTCTCGTAGTCGTCCCAGTCCATTTTGACCAGACCATAGCCAACGTTCATTGTACCAGCCCCGGCATCCGCTGATACACCCACAGTGCCGCCATAGCCCTGGATGGTCTCCAGGCTGCTGCCATCCCGGTAGGCGTCCTGGCCGCCAAAGCCGCTGTCACCTGAGCGATACAGGTAGCCATTGGCGCCATCGGTGGCGCTGAGAACACCATGCAAGGTAACGGCGTCTGTTACCGAAACGTCAGTGGCAACATAGCCGGCCATGCCTACGGCGTTGTCATCGTCACCGGCATCGCCTTCATCATAGGACAGATACTGTAGCAGGGCACCGGCACTGAACATCACGCTGGATGTCAGAGCGTTCTCATACCGGGCAGTGACCACTGGCGCGCTCTGCTTCTCGTCGCCGCCAACGTTCTGGAAGCGCGGATCCTCCAGAGAGAATGACCAGGGACCAGTGGTATAGCGAACTTGGGCAGCACGGTCCTGAACACCGGCGAGACCAGCCAGGCCGTCAAAGTCCAGGGTAGGGGTCCAGCCGACAAAGCTGGTGTAGTTGGACCAGTTGCGCCCGGCCATCCAGTTGCCATATTCACCATAGGCACGCAGCAGGCGAAGGTCACCCCCGCGGAAATCGCCTTCCACAGTGACACTCATGCCATTTTCATGGGTAGCCGTGACACCGAGACGGGACTGTTGTGCGTCCGCATCGAAGTGGCCATCTCGGCCATTGTCGTTGGTAAACAGATAGGGGAAATGGCCTGACTGGGTGTTAAGGCCGATATCCTGATCGATGTCATACACAGCGTTCAGCCGAGCATGGCCATAAAGGTCTACGTTGACATCGCCTGCGTCAAATTCGACGGCGGACGCGGGGCTTACGGCAAAACCCATGGCAAGTGCGGCTGAGGTCAGGCCAATAGCCCTGGACAGTTTGAGCTTCTTCATGATTGTCCTCTCTCTGTTGCGTTGTATTTGAGCTTGCAGTGGTTTCCCTGCTTTCGGGTTGAACACCTCAGTAACGTGGCAAATAAGTAACGAAACTGCAATGTTGATAGTCGATTATGTAATGTTTTTTAATTAAATTCTTAAAACGATCCGAATATATATGCACTTAAAAGATACATTAACCCGGATGGTTACGACTTTCGTATAATCCTGATATGGCAATTCAATACTCTGAAACGGGCTTTATGAACTCCACCACCTTTGCCTTCCTGGACCTGGAAACCACGGGGGGATCGGCGGGGCATGACCGCATTACCGAAATTGGCATCCGCTTCTGGCGTGATGGCGAGGTAGTGGATGAGTGGCAGACCCTGATCAATCCCCGCAAGCGCATCCCGCCCTTTATCGAGCGCCTCACTGGCATCACCAACGCGATGGTGGCCGATGCACCGGAGTTTGCGGAGGTAGCGGATGAGCTGGAAGCGCGCCTCAGGGGCACTGTGTTTGTCGCGCATAATGCCCGGTTCGACTATGGCTTCGTGAAGGCCGAATTCCGCCGCCTGGTCCGGCCCTTTGCCGCGAAGGTGCTGTGTACGGTCAAGCTGTCCCGGCGCCTTTATCCCCAGTACAAACGCCACAACATGGATGCCCTGATCCAGCGCCATGGCCTGGGCGATGTTCAGCGACACCGGGCCATGGGTGACGTTACCGCGATGATGGATTTCTTCACCCATGCCCTGCGGGAGCACGGCGCGGACAGCATGGAAGAGGCCATCCGAACCCTGCTGCAACGCCCCAGTGTGCCTTCCCACATGCCACCGGACGTGCTCGACGAAGTGCCGGCGGTGCCCGGTGTCTACCGCTTCTATGGCGAGAACGACGTGCTGCTGTACGTGGGCAAGAGCACCAACATCGCCCAGCGGGTGGCCTCTCACTTCTCTGGCGACCACAACTCGGGCAAGGGCATCCGGCTGTCCGAAAGCATGCGCCGCCTGGAATGGACCGAAACCGCCGGTGAACTGGGCGCACTGTTGCTGGAACTGAAGCAGATCAAGACCCTGCACCCCCTGTATAACCGCCGCTCCCGGCCCGCCAAAACCCTCTGGAGCATTGAACTGACCCCGAACGAGCAAGGCTACCTGCAGGCCAGGCTGGTGCGAGAGATCGAGCCCCACCGCCTCGGCGACTACTATGGCCTGTTCCGCAGCAAGCGGGATGCCCAGCGGGCCCTGACCGGCATCGCGGCCAAGAACGAACTGTGCAACAAGCTGCTGGACCTGGAGCCGGCGGACCAGAGCGGCCCCTGTTTCCAGCGCACGCTGGGCCGCTGCAAGGGCGCCTGCGAAGGTATCGAAGACGTCACCCGCTATAACCTGCGGGTGCAGATCGCCTTCCACAGCCTGCACCTGAAAACCTGGCCCTGGTCAGGACCGGTGGGCGTGGTCGAACACAACCCTGACACCAGTCGTACCGATATCCTGATCATCTACAACTGGATGCACGTGGCAACCGTCCATTCCGAGGAAGAACTGAACGACCTCAGCCTCCGCGGCACCGCCGTAACCTTCGACATGGATTCCTACAAACTGGTGGTCAAGGCCCTGTCCGGAAAGGGAATCGGAGGGCTCAGGATTCTGGAGCTGCCCCCGGTCGGCAAACCGGAAATACTGAGCCGGGAGAGTGAACTCTCCTGAGTTTTCCAGACCCTCCCTCTCTGGCGTATGATAAAGCCACTACAAGCCGGTTCAGGTCCGGCTCCCGGAAGGTCAGAGAGGACACTATGAATAACAGAGAACCTGTCACCCGCGAACTCTTCAACGACGTCATGGTCCCCAACTACGCCCCCGGCGCCATGATCCCCGTGCGAGGTGAGGGCTCACGAGTCTGGGACCAGGACGACCGGGAATACGTCGACTTCGCCGGCGGCATTGCCGTCAACAGCCTCGGCCACGCCCACCCCGGCCTCATCGGTGCACTGCACGAGCAGGCGGAAAAGCTCTGGCACGTCTCCAACGTGCTCACCAACGAACCGGCCCTGCGCCTGGCCCGCACCCTCTGCGAACTCACCTTCGCCGAACGGGTCTTCTTTGCCAACTCCGGCGCTGAAGCCAACGAAGCCGCCTTCAAACTCGCCCGCCGCTACGGCTGGCAACACCAGGGCGCGGAAAAGCACGAGATCATCTCGTTCACCAACTCCTTCCACGGCCGCACCCTGTTCACGGTTGCCGTCGGTGGCCAGGCCAAGTACCTGGAAGGCTTCGAACCCGCCCCGGGTGGCATCCACCACGCCACCTTTAACGACCTGGACTCGGTAAAGGCCCTGATCTCGAAGGAAAAGACCTGCGCCGTGGTGGTCGAACCCATCCAGGGTGAAGGCGGCGTCATGCCCGCCGAAGCGGAATTCCTCCAGGGCCTGCGCGACCTGTGCGATGAGCACAACGCCCTGCTGATCTTCGATGAAGTCCAGTGCGGCGCCGGCCGCACCGGCCACCTCTACGCCTACCAGCACTACGGCGTCACCCCGGACATCCTCACCAGCGCCAAGGGCCTGGGCGGCGGCTTCCCGGTGGCCGCCATGCTGACCACCGAAAAAGTCGCTGAAAGCTTTGGCGTCGGCACCCACGGCAGCACCTACGGCGGCAACCCGCTGGCCTGCGCCGTGGCCCAGAAAGTCATCGACACCATCAGCCAGCCGGAAATCCTCAAGGGTATCAAGGCCCGTTCCGACAAGCTACGCAAGGGCATGATGGCCATCGGTGAGAAATATGACGTCTTCACCGAGGTGCGCGGTGAAGGCCTGCTGCTGGGCTGTGTGCTGACTGAAAAGTGGCAGGGCAGGGGCAAGGACTTCCTGAACGCCGCCCAGGCAGAAGGCCTGATGATACTGATCGCTGGCGCCAACGTGATCCGCCTGGCCCCGTCGTTAATCATTCCTGACCAAGATATCGAGGAGGGCCTGGAGCGGTTCGAAAAAGCAGTGGCTACACTGACAAAATAGGCGTCTCCACGGCGAATAGCACAATGTCCAGGTGGGCGGTCTGGTGCGGTTTTCCGGGACCTTCGAAAACATGGACGTTTTCGAAGAGCCTACAGGGACGTATTCACGGCGTGTCCCGGAAAACCGCACCAGATCGCGCACCCTGCTCCTGAACCTCCAGTCCTGGTCAAGAGGGCCCCGAATGCTAATCATCCGGCCACTGCAAGAAACCGATCTCGATGACCTTTACCACATGGCCGCCTCAGCCGGCAACGGCCTGACCACACTCCCCCCGGACCGCCAACTCCTCCAAGGCAAGATCGAAAAAGCCCGAGCCACCTTCGAAGGCCGCTGTGCCCCCGGCGCTGGCCTCTACCTGTTCGCCCTGGAAGACACCGAACAACAACGCTGCGTCGGCATCAGCGGCATCCAGGCCCGCGTCGGCCTCGATGAAGTCTTCTACAACTACCGCCTCAGCATCACCGTCAACGACAGCCGCGAACTCGACGTCCACGTACGCACGCCGACCCTCTACCTCACCAACGACATGACCGACGCCACCGAAATCGGCTCACTGCTGCTGGCCGACAGCCACCGGGGCGGCGGCAACGGCCTGCTGCTCTCCCGCGCACGCTTCCTCTTCCTCGACGAATACCGCGAACACTTCTCCGACAAAATATTCGCCGAAATGCGCGGCGTATCCGACGAGCACGGCCGCAGCCCATTGTGGGAAGCCCTCGGCCGGCGCTTCTTCGACATGGAGTTTGTCGAAGCCGACCGCCTCTCCGCCCGGGGCAACAAATCCTTCATCGCCGAACTCATGCCCCGCTTTCCCATCTATCTGTCCCTGCTGCCAGACAGCGCCACCGACGTGATCGGCAAGGTCCACAAAAATACCGAGCCCGCCCTCAACATGCTGCAGGAAGAAGGCTTCAACTTTAACGGCCTGGTGGATATCTTCGATGGAGGCCCCGTGGTGGAAACCTTCCTCCACAACATCCGCGCTATCCGCCAGAGAATACGGCGCACGGTAAAGCGGGTAGACCGGCCGCTGCTGGACAACCTGCCGGCGGCCGATCGGGTCATGGTCAGCAACCGCTCATTCGGTAACTTCCGGGTTGGCACCCTGCCAAGAGGCGCCGTGCGGGATGAGGAAGTGCAGATGCCAGGGCCCATCATGGAAGCGCTGGCAGTCGAGGAAGGCGACCAGGTGAGCATTGCCCCCTTGAAAGAAGCACTCTTTTGAACAATATCCTGTAATAGAGGGTAATGTTTCCTTGTCCAACTTCTCGATCCCAGGAGGTATTCCTTGAGCCTGACTCTAACCGGTGAACTGTTTATAAACGGCCTTTGGGCTGAAGGCCATGGTGACGAGCTGGAGTCGTTGCACCCGGTTACGGGCGACACCGTCTGGCAGGGCAGCGGTGGCGGAATGGATGATGTGGACGCAGCCGTTACCGAAGCGCGGCAGGCCTTTTCTGTCTGGCGCCGGCAATCGGCTGGCGAGCGTGAGGCGATCGTCCGCCGCTTTGGTGAACTGCTGGAAGAACACCGTGAGGAACTGGCCGATCAGATCGGCCGGGAGACTGGCAAACCCCTGTGGGAGTCCCGCACGGAAGTCTCTGCCATGATAGGCAAGATCGACATCTCCGTCCGTGCCCGGGACGAGCGCGCCGGCTTCCGCGAGAGCGACGTGCCCGGTGGCCGTGCGGTACTGCGCCATAAGCCCCACGGCGTGGTTGTGGTATTTGGCCCCTATAACTTTCCGGGGCATCTGCCCAATGGTCACATTGTGCCGGCGTTGCTGGCAGGCAATACGGTGGTCTTCAAGCCCAGTGAACTGGCGCCGGGCGTGGCGGAACTGACAGTGCGGCTCTGGAGTCGGGCTGGTCTGCCGGACGGGGTGCTCAACCTGATTCAGGGCGGGGCCGACACGGGCCGCGCGCTGGCCGGCCACAAGCAGATCGATGGCCTGTTCTTTACCGGCAGTTCCACGGTGGGCCAGCTGCTGCATGAGCAGTTCGGCGGCCAGCCTCACAAGATCCTGGCGCTGGAAATGGGGGGCAACAATCCGCTGATTGTGGACGATGTGAAGGATACCCGGGCGGCGGTTCATCACGCCCTGCAGTCCGCGTTCCTGTCGGCAGGGCAGCGGTGCACCTGTGCCCGGCGGCTGCTGGTGCCGAAGGGCCGCAAGGGCGATGCATTTCTGGAGGAACTGGTGCAGGCGGCCGGAAATATCACCGTCGGCCAGTACGATGCGGACCCGCAGCCGTTTATGGGAGCAGTGATTTCGCCGCAGGCGGCGACCCGCCTGATGGAAACCTGGCAGAAGCTGAGAGCCGCGGGTGGCAAGTCGCTGTTGGACATGACCCATGAGGAAGGTACCGGGTTATTGTCGCCTGGCATTGTGGATCTGACCGGGGTGGAAGCGCCGGATGAAGAATATTTCGGGCCGTTGCTGAGTGTGTACCGGTATAACGATTTCGATGAGGCGCTGGCGCTGGCCAATGACACCCGCTTTGGTCTGGCGGCGGGGATTCTGACCGATCGGCGGGAGCTTTATGACCGCCTGCTGGAAGAGGCCCGTGCCGGCATCGTGAACTGGAACCGGCCTTTGACCGGGGCCAGCAGTGCGGCGCCCTTCGGAGGTGTCGGCGATTCCGGGAACCACCGGCCCAGTGCCTACTACGCAGCTGACTACTGTGCGTGGCCTATGGCTTCATTGGAGTCTGAGAAAATGTCTTTGCCTGAGGAACTGGCGCCTGGGTTGAAGGTTTAAGTGATTGGTCGCGAGCCTGCGGGACTTGGGGGGAGGCAGATCAATCCGGTGAAAGCTTTCGGGACACGCCGTGAATCCATCCATGGAGGCTCTTCAAAAACCTTTAATGCTGATTGCTCCTGCGTCGCATTAAAGGTCCAGGGTTGGCCATCCCTGGCCAGCCCGTGAAACGCTTACGCGTTCCACCCCTGTTTTTGAAGGTCCCGAAAGCTTCCCCCGGATCGCTCTGCCCTACGCGATTGAGTAGCCTGCATAAGTCGAGGGCTCCGCGATTTTAGCCCCTCTCCCTTGAGGGGAGAGGGGTTGGGGTGAGGGTGAAAGCGGTGGGACTTCAGAGTTTCCTGCTCCACCCTCACCCTGGCCCTCTCCCCTCAAGGGAGAGGGAATGTATGCTGCAAGACTGGCGTAGACTCTATCCCACTGGGAGCGAGTGGGAAATTCGCTTGAGCTCGTAGCTTGCTTCCTGATATGCGAGATCATTATGGACACCTACAACCCATCCCCAAACGAGCCCCCCCATCCCGGCATCTGCCGGGAAATGAACCTGGATGGCCTGGTGGGCCCCACCCACAACTACGCGGGTCTGGCCCGGGGCAACCTGGCGTCCGATGCCAATGCCAACCAGGTATCCAATCCGAAAGAGGCGGCGCTGCAGGGGCTGGCCAAGATGAAAGCGCTGGCGGACCGGGGTTTGTTGCAGGGTGTGATGCCACCCCAGGAGCGGCCGCACATGCCGACCCTGCGGCGCCTGGGCTTTGGTGGCACCGATAAGGCGATACTGGCACAGGTCGCGAAGGAGTCGCCCGAGCTGTTGTCGGCGGTGAGTTCGGCGTCGTCCATGTGGACCGCGAATGCCGCCACGGTGTCGCCAGCGGCGGATACGCCGGATCATCGGGTGCATTTTACCGCAGCCAATCTGGGCTCCAGTTTTCACCGGTCCCTGGAGGGGGCGGAAACGTCACGTATCCTGCGGTCGATTTTCAGCGATGATGCCTGGTTCGCCCACCATCCGCCGTTACCGTCGGTGCCCCAGTTTGGTGACGAGGGGGCGGCGAATCACACACGCCTGTGTGGGCAGCATGGCAAGCCCGGAGTGGAGCTGTTTGTCTATGGGCAGATGGCATTCGACAGCCGGGCGGCAAGGCCGCGGCGCTATCCCGCGCGGCAGACGCTGGAGGCGTCACAGGCGGTGGCCCGCCTGCATGGCCTGAAGCCGGCGCGGGTGGCGTTTGCCCAGCAGAATCCGGTGGCCATTGATGCCGGGGTGTTTCACAACGATGTGATTGCGGTGGGCAACGAGAACCTGCTGTTCTACCACGAGGAGGCATTCCTCAATGAGGAGCCCCTGATGGCGGAATTACAGGAAAAACTGGGGGATACGCCCCTCGAGATCATCCGCGTAACCTCCGGTCAGGTGCCGCTGGCCGATGCGGTATCGTCTTATCTGTTCAACAGCCAGCTACTGTCGGTGGATGGTGGCATGTTGCTGGTAGTGCCGGCGGAATGCCGGGAGGTGCCGTCAGTGAGCCGGTATCTGGATGAGGTATTGGCGGCTGACAACGCCATTGCCAGCATTGAAACCTTTGACCTGCGCCAGTCCATGCGCAATGGCGGCGGCCCGGCCTGTCTGCGGTTGCGGGTGGCGCTGACCGAAGATGCCCTGGCGGCCATGAATCAGGGCGTGCTGCTCACCGACGAGCTTTACGAGCGTCTGGTGGCCTGGGTGCAGGGGCACTATCGCGAGGAGCTTTCCGTTGCGGACCTGGCGGATCCGGCCTTACTGCAGGAGAGCCGGCATGCGCTGGATGAGTTGACCGGGATTCTGGGGCTGGGGACGATTTACGATTTTCAGCACGGGGTGTAGCAATGCTGATCAGGGCTTTCTCCTGACCATCAGCCCAACACGATGCCCCACAGGAACCCTGGGGTTGGGAAAGACAATCGCTTCGGGCTCGGGGCCGACGCGGTACCCGGTGGTGTCGTCTTCCCAGATCAGCGAGCCTGGCGGATACTCGGTAAAGTTGGCCACATCGTCGGCGATATGGAACCGGAAGTGGTCGCCGGTATTCAGGATTTCATGGACTACCTCAAAGATCTCCGGCGGCTGGTCGCCCGTTACCCGGGGCGCTGGCTCGTTGCGGATTACCCTGGTCAGGGCTGACTCCAGGCCTGCGATCCGGCTCAGGTCGTTCTGACCAAAGGGGTGCACCTTGCCCAGCTCCAGGGTGAAGCTTTCCGCATCGAGTTGCTCCGCAGTGAAAGATGAGAAGGTGGTGCCATGCCCGTGTTGTAGCAGCAGGGTGCCAATGCCCGCCTCTGTCAGGAAGGCCAGTTCCGGGTCCGGTGGCTGGCGATCCTCCACGAAGGGGTACAGGGCAAACTTCTCCCGCCGGGATGGCCGGATGGCGGTGTGCAGGTCGTAGTGCCGCAGCGGCCCCTGGTGCTGTTTGCGAAAGGCGCGGCAGACGGCCTCCAGTTGTGCGGCGCGCCGGGTTTCGTAGCAGTCCGGATACGCTTGCCAGGCGCCACAGAACAGCCGGTTCAGGTTGTGGTCCGTGAAACGCTCTGCCGCGATTATGGCGGGCGGGTTGCCCAGTATCAGCAGCAATGGAATGGCGGGCTGGAGGCGGCCGTTCACTATGTCGTCAACCAGGTCATTCAGCAGTTCTATGGGAGCGGTTTCGTTACCGTGGATGCCGGCGGACAGAATCAGTGCCGGCGCGTCGGTCGCATCATGGTCAGGCTGGTAGTGCAGCAAGCCAGTGTCCAGTCGCTGCAGCTGGCCGCCCGCTGCCAGGGCCAACGGGAGTTCAGGGCAGGACTGCCCGCCAAGGGTCAGGGTATGGGCAAGCCAGTCCCCGTGGCCGTCGAACAGTGTCTGCGCCGGGAGCACTGGTCAGCCTCCGGCCGGCTGCTGGTGCCTGAGCAGGTGGTTCTCCAGCTTGCGGAAGGCGAATACCAGCAGGAAGGTGAGGGCCATGTAGATCAGTGCCACGCCGATGAACGCCTCGAAGGGGGCGTAATGCCGGGAGTAGATGTTCCGCGCGGCACCGGTCAGATCCACAATGGTCACCACGCTGGCAATGGCGCTGGCGTGGAGCATGAAGATCACCTCGTTGGCGTAGGCCTGCACGGCGCGGCGGGCCGCGCTGGGCAGCACGATCCGGCGCAGGCGCAGGAACCAGCTCATGCCATAGGCCTTGGCGGCTTCAATTTCTCCCTGGGGGGTGGCCGCAATGGCGCCCCGGAAGATTTCCGTGGTGTAGGCGGCGGTGTTCAGGGTGAACGCCAGCAGGGCCGGGTAGAAGGGCTCCCGGAAGATGTTCCACCAGAAGGTATCCTGGATACCGGGCACCTGCGCGATGCCGTAGTAGATGATGTACAGCTGGATCAGCAGTGGGGTGCCCCGGAACAGGTAGGTATAGAGCCATATCGGTTTGTTGATCCACCAGTGTGGGCTGTTGCGGAGAATGGCCAGGGGGATAGCGACAACCAGGCCGATAATCAGAGACAGGAAGACCAGTTGGACCGTATTGACCAGCCCCTGCCAGTAGTCCAGAAACGTCATGGCATTGAAGACGTCGTTGCCTTCGAGCCAGGCGGTGATGAACTCCGGCATATCAGCCTTCCCCCTGGACCACACCGACGTTGGCACGTCGGTCCAGCCATTTGATGAACAGTTCCGACACGGCAGTCAGGGCCAGGTACACGGCGGCCACTGGAATAAAGAACAGAAACGGCGACCGTTCCGCCTTGGCGGCTTCCTCCGCCACCCGCACCATGTCGGTCAGCCCAATAATGGACACCAGCGCCGTGGTTTTCAGCAGCACCTGCCAGTTGTTGCCAATACCGGGCAGTGCGTGGCGCATCATTTGCGGCACCATCACACGGCGAAAGGTATGCCATTTGGTGAAGCCATAGGCCCGGGCGGCCTCGATCTGTCCGGTCTCCACCGCCAGGAAGGCACCGCGAAAGGTTTCCGCCATATAGGCACCGAAGATCAGGCCGATGGTCAGCACACCGGAAATGAACGGGTCGAACTGAACAAACCAGTCAATGCTGTAATTCTCATAAAGCCAGTCGGAAATCCGGTTGACCAGGACCTGGCCGCCGTAATACAGCAGCATCATCATCACCAGGTCGGGCACACCGCGCACCACCGTGGTGTAGGTGCTGGCCAGGCCGCGGGCGAAGCGATTGCGGGAGAGTTTGGCAGAGGCGCTCAGCAGGCCCAGGACCAGGGCCAGCAACAGGGACAGCAGCGCCAGTTCAATGGTAACCACGGCGCCTTCGGCAAGTCTGGGGCCGTAACCTTTGAGATCAATCATCGGGCAATCCGGTGGGGGGCGACCTGCGGTGTTCCGTTGCAGGCCGCCCGGCGAGGACCCTCAGGTCACATCTTGATGTCGTAGGCGAAGTACTTGTCCATGATGTCGTCGTAGGTGCCGTCTTCCTTGAGAGTCGCCAGCGCCTCATTGACCATTTCGGCCAGCTCCTTGTCACGCTTGCGCATGGCAACGCCCACGCCCTGGCCCAGCTTGACCGGCTCACCCACTTCCTTGAAGCCGTCCTTGCTCAGGATAGTCTGCTCACCCACCGGGTAGTCCACGAACACCACGTCCAGACGCTGGCCTTCCAGGTCCAGTACCATGTCATCCGCGGTGGTATAGCGCTTGATGGTCACCACGCCACCGAGGTTGTCGGTTACGTATGTGTCCATGGTGGTGCCACGCTGCACACCCACGGTCTTGCCGTCCATTGCGTCCATGTCGGTGACGTCGGTGTCGAAGTCCTCACGGGCGAACCAGCCACCGGGGGTGTTGTAGTAGGGCTCGGAGAACAGTACCCGTTCGGCGCGCTCCGGGGTGATGGACATGGAGGACATGATGGCGTCGAACTTGCGCGCCTGCAGACCCGGAATCATGCCGTCCCAGGCCTGGATGACAAACTCACAGTTGGCGCCGAGTTCCTCGCACATGGCTTCGGCAAGTTCCACCTCGAAGCCGGTCAGGTTGCCGTCGTCGTCACGGTATTCGAAGGGCTCGTAGGGTACGTCGAAAGCAATGCGAATGTCTTTCCAGTCCTTGGCCTGTACGGTTCCGGCCATCATGGCCAGGGCGCATCCCGCTGCAACAATCAGTTTTTTCATCGGTTTTTCTCCAGTGTGTTGCGATTTCCAGGTTGTCGGGGCAGTTCCCGGGTTTCAGAACCGGGGCGCAAGAAATTGCCGTATGCGCTCCGACTCCGGGTTGTCGAAGACTTTTTCAGGGGACCCCTGTTCTTCGATCACACCCTGATGCAAAAACAGGACCTGGGACGACACGTCCCGGGCGAAAGACATTTCATGGGTAACCACGATCATGGTCCGCCCTTCCTCGGCCAGGCCCTGCATGACTTTGAGTACCTCGCCTACCAGTTCAGGATCGAGGGCAGACGTCGGTTCGTCAAACAGCATCACATCCGGCTCCATCGCCAGGGCGCGGGCAATGGCCGCCCGCTGCTGCTGCCCGCCGGACATCTGGGCCGGATAGTAGTCCTTGCGTTCATGAATGCCCACCTTGTGAAGATAGGCTTCCGCCCGCTCGATTGCCTCCTTTTTGGGCACTTTCAGTACGTGCACGGGGGCCTCGATAACATTTTCCAGCACGGTCATATGGGACCACAGGTTGAAGCTCTGGAACACCATGGAAAGGCGTGCCCGTATCAGTTCAACCTGCTTGTTGTCGGCGGGAATCCGTTCACCCTTGCGGTCCGTTTTGAAGCGGATAGGATCGCCATGCACGATAATGTCGCCGGAAGTCGGTGTTTCCAGCAAGTTGACGCAGCGCAGGAAGGTACTCTTGCCGGACCCGGAGCTGCCGATCAGCGACACCACATCGCCCTTGCGGGTTTCCAGGGAGATACCCTTGAGCACCTCGTTCTGGTCGAAGGTCTTGTGGATGTCCCTGCAGATCAGGGGGGCGTCGTCCGCCATGGCCATGCTCCGGCTGTTTGTGACTGTTCGGTGATGCCTGAAAAATACACGAATTGACCGGCGCCATGAACAGAAAATGCGCGGTTTGTTAATGAAAGGCGCACTTTTTACGGATTGCGGCGATGAAAATCAATAGCCGCGCAGTGCCAAACGGGACACTGGATCAACCAAAGTCTGGTGGTGATCCCGGGCAGGCTTTCCTATGATGGTGGCTGGTGATGTACTGACGGATAGCAGGCCAAAAAATGTCAGCAGCAAAACAACAAGATACCTCAGCGACCCCCGCGCCCGGCAAACTGGATGGTCGTGTTGACTTCCCTCCGGTTTATCGCAGCGCGCTGGCGAAAAAATTCCGGCGTTTTCTGAACCCGGACTCCGTGATCAGCGATGAAGAGACGATCCGCCCCTATGAGTGCGATGGCCTCTCCATGTACTGCGAAATGCCACAGCTGGTGCTGCTGCCGGAAACTGTTGAGCAGGTGCAACAGATCATGCGTATCTGCCATGCCGACGAGGTGCCGGTGGTGGCCCGCGGGGCGGGGACCGGCCTCAGCGCCGGGGCCATGCCCCATGCTGGCGGGGTGGTGCTGTCACTGGCAAAGTTTGATCGTATTCTGGGTATTGATCCTGGTGCCCGCTCCGCCAGGCTGCAGCCCGGCGTCCGTAACCTGGCCATCACTGAGGCGGCGGCGAAGCATGGTCTCTATTATGGCCCGGACCCATCCTCCCAGATTGCCTGCACCATCGGAGGCAACGTGGCTGAAAATTCCGGTGGTGTGCATTGCCTGAAATATGGCCTGACGGTACACAACCTGCTGAGCGTTGAGGTAGTGACCGCCGAGGGGGACCGGGTGACCATTGGCAGCGACGGCTACGACAGTTGCGGCATGGATCTGCTGGCCCTGATGACCGGGTCTGAGGGGCTGCTGGGTATTGTCACCGAGGTACAGGTGAAGCTGCTGCCCAAACCGGAAGTGGCCCAGGTGGTGATGGCGGGTTTCGACTCGGTGCAGAAGGCCGGTGACGCCGTGGCGGGCATTATCGGACAGGGCATTATCCCGGGCGGGCTGGAAATGATGGACGGCTTTGCCATTCAGGCGGCGGAGGATTTTGCCCGCGCCGGTTACCCCACCGATGCTGCCGCCTTGCTGCTGTGCGAGGTGGACGGCACCCGGGAAGAAGTGCAGGACCATATCCGCCAGGCCGAGGAGCTGTTCCGGACGATGGGTGCCACCTCGGTGCGTACCTCCGGCACCGAGGAAGAGCGGGCCCTGCTGTGGAAGGGGCGTAAATCCGCCTTCCCCGCCGTGGGGCGCATTTCCCCGGACTATTACTGCATGGACGGTACCATTCCCCGCAGCCAGCTGGCCCATGTATTGACCGAGATGGACAGAATGTCGGCCCATTACGGTCTGCGGGTGGCAAACGTGTTCCATGCCGGCGACGGCAATCTGCATCCCCTGATCCTGTTCGATGCCAATGTACCGGGGGAGTTCGAGCGCACCGAGGCCTTCGGCGGCGACATCCTCAACCTCTGCGTGGACGTGGGCGGCAGCATCACCGGCGAGCACGGGGTGGGTATGGAAAAGATCCGCCAGATGCCCAACCAGTTCGGCAACCTGGAGGTCAGCCAGTTCCACGCCATCAAGCAGGCCTTCGACACCCGGGGCATTCTCAACCCGGGCAAGGGTGTGCCCACCCTGCGGCAGTGTCAGGAATACCGGGCGATCGGTCCCCTGCGACAGCCTTCGGCAGCCCCGGATACGGAGGCCAGCCATGGGTGATATCAGTCAGCAACTGGTGGAACAGGTGCGGCAGGCGGCGGAAGCTGATACGCCGTTGGCCATCACCGGCGGTGGCAGCAAGCCTTTCCTGGGCCGTGGTCTTCGGGGGGAGCCCCTGGAACTGGTAGGCCATGCCGGAATTGTCAGCTATGAACCGGTGGAACTGGTGCTGACGGTGCGGGCCGGCACCCGGCTCGATGATATCGACGCGGCCCTGGCGGAACAGGGCCAGCGGCTGGCCTTTGAGCCGCCACGTTTCGGCAGTTCTGACACCATAGGCGGTGCCCTGGCCGCAAACCTCTCGGGGCCGGGCCGCCCCTGGCAGGGCTCCGTGCGGGACCATGTACTGGGGCTGCGGCTGATCAACGGTCGCGGTGAACACCTCCGGTTCGGTGGTCAGGTGATGAAGAATGTGGCCGGGTACGACGCCTCTCGCCTGCAGGCCGGCGCCCTGGGTACCCTGGGCGCGATTACCGAGATTTCCCTGAAAGTGATGCCACGGCCGGCCATGGAGCAAACCCTGATTCAGCCCATGGATCATCAGCACGCACTCGCCCTGATGAACCGTCTGGCCGGCCAGTCCAAACCGCTGTCGGCTGCGTGCTGGTACCAGGGGCAGTTGTACCTGCGTCTGTCCGGTTCCCGGCCGGCGGTGGAAGCGACCTCGGAGAGCTGGCGGGCAGACTCTGGCGGCGATATGGGTGTGCTGGACGATGGGGACATTTTCTGGCGCCAGCTGCGTGACCAGCGGTTGCCGTTCTTCGACGGTGAGAAGCCGCTATGGCGATTCTCGGTCAACCCGACCGCGACTCTGGAGGACGTGGATGAACACGCCCTGATTGACTGGGGCGGTGCCCAGCGTTGGAGTCGTCAGCAGGAGAACCTGTCGGTGATGGCGGAAAAGGCCGCCCGTGCTGGCGGCCAGGCAGCGCTGTTCCGTCACGGCGATCGCAGTGGCGAGGTGATGCACCCGCAACCGGCACCGTTGCGGACCATCCAGAAACGGCTGAAAGCGTCCTTTGACCCCGAAGGCATCTTCAACCCCCAACATCTGTATACCTGGTTGTAAATATGCAAACCAATCTTGTTCAGGAATTTGCCGCACAACCGGAAGGTCTGGAAGCCGAGGCCATCCTGCGCAGTTGCGTCCATTGCGGCTTCTGTACCGCTACCTGCCCCACCTATCAGGAGCTGGGCGACGAGCGCGATGGGCCCCGCGGGCGCATCTACCTGATGAAGATGTTCCTGGAAGGCCGGGAGACCACTGAAAAAACCCGCGAGCACCTGGACCGGTGCCTGAGCTGCCGTGCCTGTGAAACCACCTGTCCGGCGGATGTCCAGTATGGTCGGCTGCTGGATATCAGCCGGGGCCTGATGGAAGAGCGACTGGAGCGGCCGCGGCAGGAGAGGTGGCTGCGCCAGGCTCTGATCCGGGTGCTGCCCAACCGCCGGTTATTCGCGGCCCTGCTTTACCTGGGGCAGCTGAGCCGGCCTCTGGTGCCTGAACCCTTGCGAAGCAAGATTCCTCTGCGCAAACGCGCCAGCCCCTGGCCGGCCCGTAGTCACCAGCGAAAGGTGCTGGCACTGGCGGGTTGCGTACAGCCCTCGGCAACACCCAACACCAATGCCGCTGCGGCCCGGGTGCTGGACCGTCTGGGCATCACGATGGTGGAAGCGCCCGCTGCGGGCTGTTGCGGTGCGGTGAACTATCATCTCGGGGATCATGACCAGGGCCTGGATTACATGCGCCGCAATATCGACGCCTGGTGGCCCGCTATCGAAAATGGCGCAGAGGCCATCATCATGACGGCGTCGGGCTGCGGCGCCATGGTGCAGGATTACGGGCATCTGCTCAGGGACGACGCCGACTATGCCGACAAGGCCCGTCGGGTCAGTGAGCTGAGCATGGACCTGGGTGCGTTCCTGCTGAAACAGGACCTGGGGGCCCTGGGGCTTTCCGGTCGCAAGGGCCGGGTGGCCTTCCATTGCCCCTGCACGCTGCAGCACGCCATGGGGCAGAGCGGGGTGGTGGAGCAGGTGATGGAAAAAGCCGGTATCAAGCTGGCTGCAACCACTGACGGGCATCTTTGCTGTGGGTCTGCCGGTACCTATTCGGTGTTGCAGCCGGAACTGAGTCAGCGCCTGCTGACCAACAAGCTGCAGGCGCTGACTATTGAAGAGCCAGAGGAAATCGCCACCGCCAACGTGGGTTGTCAGCTGCATCTGGAAAGCCGGTCACCGGTGCCGGTGCGACACTGGATTGAGTTTCTTGATCTGTAGCAATGGAGAGGGCACACAAGATCGTGAGATTGGGTCCAACTTTAGCCAGAGACGAAAGCCTGTGCTACTTTGAAAGTGAGTGTTTAAAAAAGCCAAGAATCAACCATCAAGGAGATCGATCCATGGCTACGCAAAGCCCGGAACTGAAAAGTGCGAACGAAGATTACGAACAGGTCAAGTCGGACCTGAAAGCTCTGCGGGAAGATCTCAGCAAGCTCAGCAAGAGCGTTGCTGACGGGCAGAAAAGCAGTATCAACAGCTTCCGTGATGAAATTCGCCGTGAAAGCCAGGAAGCCATGGATTACGCCCGTGGCGCTGGCGAGAAAGCCGTGAACGAAGCGGAGGAGCGTATTGCCGAGCGTCCGTTCCTCACGGTTATTATCCTGTTCCTGGCGGGACTGGTGGTTGGCAAGTTGCTTGACCGGTAATCATGTTCTCGAAACAGGAAGCTGAAGGGATTGCACGCAAGGCCGTCGCCGCCCTGATCGGGGCCTTGTTGGCGTTTGCCTTGCTGTCGTCCTTGCTTATTGCCGGTCTTGTCCTGCTGCTATGGGCCGCTACGGCAGCTCTGACGCCGTTGGTGGGGCAGGCCGGGGCGCTGGGGATTTCCGGCGCCATCTGTTTTGTCTTGCTGGGCCTGTTCTTCTGGCGGCTGATCAGTGCGCGGGCAATGCCGAAGGAAGAAGGCGGTGCCAAGAGCCCCACAATGAGCGAGCGCCTGGAAAACACCATCCGCGAAAATCCGCTGGAGGCCGCATTAGGCGCCTTTGCCCTGGGGGTTTTCGGTCAGGCCGATCCTCGCTTCCGTGCCATGGTGCTCAGGAGTGGCATGGCCTACATGAAGCAGGCGCAGGCTGATAGCGGTGAAGTCGGACCTGAAGAAGCTGCCAATGATGAGGCAGCAAGTGGGAATCCGGCAGGTGGCGAGCCCTGAGCTGTCAGCTGGACAGCAGGCCGGCGTAGGCGCAATAGAGAAAGGCACCTGATCCGGTCAGGATCATGATCCAGGCGGGGATAACCATATCGCGACGTTTAACCATATTCATACACCTTTCCTTTGTTGTTTTTGATATTCGACAATAACTGCAGCATAGATCAAAAAAACGTGAGTAGGTAGATAATAATCTTTCAACACTGGTCAGGTTTGCAGTCTGTGATCAGCTTCCCTTCAGCCTCGAGCGCATCTTAGGGTAGCCCTGCCGTCAACGGCTTCCCTCATTGCCGATTGTCTGAATGCCCGGATAGAACGAGGAACGGTGCGGATTGTCGTCTTCCGGGAACAGGATCTCATCCACGAAATCGAGCGTTTGCGTCATTACCGCCGGTGTGGCGAGTGCCTGGTCCCTGTGCCCGGCATCCACCACCAGCCTCAGCCTTGCCCGGGGGTGGCCGGTAACGGCATTGACCCGGATGGCCATGCGGGCGGACTGGGCAAAAGGCACCACTCGGTCATTGGTACCGTGTAGCAGCAATATCGGCGGGAATTGATTATGGACCTGCGCCACCGGGCTGGCTTCCCGGGCCACTTTGCTCTGATAGGCCGGGTAACCCATGAGGGCGTCAGCAGCCGGACGTCCCGGTGGCGGCATGGCGGTAATGTCGGACACGCCGGCCCGGGACACCACGCCCTGAATGTCCGATGAATGCTCGCCATATCCCATGTCCGGATCTTCCGCCACGGCATCGCCGTTGGTGGCAGCCAGCATCTGCGCCAGATGGCCACCGGAGGCACTGCCACCCATGGCCACGATACGCCCGGTATCCAGCTCGTACTGATCGGCATTGGCCCGCAGATAGCGGATGGCAGCCTTGGCGTCATGGAGCTGGGCGGGCCACCGGGCCTCGTCAGCCAGGCGGTAGCCCACATCGACCAGTGCATAGCCCTGGTAAATAGCCCAGTAGACCGGTGCGCTGGCGGCGGATTGCCTGCTGCCGGATCGCCAGTCGCCCCCGTGGAAATGGACGATGGTCCGGTAAGGCGGCTCTCCCTCGAACGGATAGACAATATTGAGCTGTTGCCGGGGGCTTTCCTGGCTCAGGGTGTAGGAGATGTCCCGCTCGACCTTCCAGAACTGGTCCAGATCAATGCGCGTATCTGACGCTGCCGGGCTCTGGTTGTCCTCGGGCTGGCGCTGCGCCATGCGTTCGAGGGCCTGGCGGAAATCGGCAAGCAGTTCCGGGGAGGCCTGGCCGGATACCGTCAGGTCGACCGGCGGGATGCTGGTCGCAAGAGCCGTGCCGCCGAACAAACCAGGAAGCATCAGTAAAGTGGTGAGGGTGATCCTGAACGTCAAGTATGGCTCCTGTTTTTATAAACTACCCGGGCGAGACACCAGCCCGTCAGATGCTGTGCTGTTCATTCATGCGGGCTTCCTGATTCAGCTGCTCCAGCTCCCGGTTCAGCTCACGGGACCACCGCTGAAGCTGGTCCCTGAGATGCTCGAAAGTCTGGCCGGACAGGTCCGATAACTGCTGTTGGATACGGGCCAGTTCCTTGCTGACTTCGGCGATAGAATCGGGTTCGTCCTCGTCGAGCGCCTGCTGCTGGCGCTGCAGGTCTTTCCGGGCCTGCTCAAGGGTGCTGCGCTCCTCCTTGCTGGCGGACGGGTTCTGCTCCAGCGCTTCGTCCAGGGACCGAGACAGCTTGTCCATGCGTTGCTTCAGGTTCTCACCGTACTGCTCGATCAGGGCGGACATGTCCTCGCGGGTTTGCTCGGAATAGGCAGACAGCTCATCCACCAGGCGATCGAGTTCCTGACTGGCCCTGTCCGACTCGTCGGCCAGGCGTGAACGAAGCCTCTCGCCCAGCTCCAGGACGCTGCCCATGAGGCCGCCAATCCGGGCGTCGGTGGCAATGTCATCACCGGTCTGGTGATAGTCCACCTGCCACTGTTCGTTGATGCGGACCAGATGGGTGGTGGTCTCCAGATTTTCCCCGTTCAGTTCGGGCAGGTCGCTGAATACGGTCTCTATGCTGGCCTCCTGGTCATCCATCGTTACCCGGCCCCAGCTGACCTCCGCGCCTTCCCAGTTCAGCGTATAAGCGTCGAAGCCGCTCTCGTCAACCAGGGTGGAGAGTTCTGCGGCTTTTTGTGCGTCGCCTTCCATCACTGCGGACCAGAATTCCCGGGTCACTTCCTGGGGTGTTTCCGGGCCACTGCAGCCGCTCAGCAACAGTGACAGCAAAAGCGTGGCCGGGAGAATTCGTAGACAAGTCTTCATGGTGTATCCGATGTGGTGTCGATAATTTTGACGAGGTCAGATGTTAACCCGGAGCCACCCGTATGGAAACGCTTGCAGGAGATTCGAAGGGGGTGCAAACGCTGTGTCGTCAGTGAGGTCATGAATTGGTGTCAACCTGACAGCCCCCCCCGCGTGAAGTTGCTGCTATCTGGCCAGTTAACCTGGACGCCGGTATGGTAATGTTTCAGGCTGGCGTCTGACATTATTCTGGCATCTGAAGCCTTGTCGAGAGGGGATATGGACTACATTGGGCCAATCAGCACTGCTGTAATGGCGATTGTCTGGATTATCTATTTTCAGGTTTTCTACATTCAGTACAAGCGTAATAACCGTCCCTATCTCGTCATCCACCATGCCCAGAACGAAAACCCGGATGCCCTTTGCCTGTTGGTCAATATGGGAAAGGAAACGGTGCATGTGCAATGTGTCCAGGTGGTGATCTTCACCCGGGCAGGAGAAGAGCGTGTGATGACCGTTACCGAGTACCGCCGGGTTGGCGCGGATGACCGCAGCATCCATCAGATACTGCGCCAGGGGCCCCTGAGCCCCGGTGGTTACCTGGTGCTGGGGTCATTCCGCAATATCGTGCTGGGGCGCCGTAGTGAAGATGACGAAGCCGGGCACCTGTTCGAGGACATTACCGATATCGAGCTTCGCGCTGCCTTCATTCACGGCCCCAGCTGGTCGCCGGTGGGCGTTCGCCGTCATTTCGTGCTGGAGCACAGTGGCCAGGGGGCCCGGGTATTTCCCCGCAACATCTACAGTGAGCAGCTTACCCGGCGCAAGGATCGCTCAGAGGTCCGGCAGTGGGTGGAGTCTGAGCTCCGGCCGGAGCGTGAGGGCAGCGATGAGTCGGAGAACTCCGATCAGACACAATAGCCGTTCGGGCAACATGCAGGACAAGGGCCCACTTTGCCTGACATAATGCCGCATTGTTCCCTCTGATCAGATTTTCCATGACTGACCTTTCTGACCCCAAAACAGCTCGTGAACTCAAGGGTGGTACCGGCCTTCGCCGCATGATTAATGCGGTTGGCTATTCCGTGCAAGGCTTTCGGGCTGCTTTCCGCACCGAGCCGGCATTCCGTCAACTGGCGTTGTTGAACATGGTGCTCCTGCCAATAGCACTGTGGGTGGATGTCTCGCCTGCCGAACGTGCCATTCTGATGGTCACGCCGCTGCTGTCCCTGACAATCGAGTTGATCAATTCATCCATTGAGCACGTGGTGGATCGTATTTCCCTGGAGCTGCATCCGTTATCCAAATCGGCCAAGGACATGGGCAGCGCAGCGCAGTTCATGGGGCTGGTCATCATTGCTGTCTGCTGGGGCGTCATCCTGATCTGAAATCGTGCGTCCGAGATTGGGCGCAAGGGTTCTCGACAGCTCCGCGGAAGGGTGTCCAGACCCGGCTTGCGAGCAGGGCTTCAGGGTAACTGGTAAGTAAAAAGTGGCATTGCGCTTTTTGGCGGAATAAGGTTAGCTGTCTACCTTTTGGGAGGTGGTCCTTGTCGCATTTTCGCCTGGCATTGTTACTTGGTATGACCGTCGCTCTGGGGCCGCTTGCCCTGGATGCCTACCTGCCTGCGTTTCCCGATATTGCTGCCAACCTGGGTGTGGAACTTGGGGATGTGGGGCTTACCCTGAGCGCCTATGTGGGGGCCCTGGGCCTTGCGCAACTGGTCGGTGGCCCTCTGTCGGATCGCTATGGTCGTCAGATTATCCTGCTCGGTGGCCTGCTGGTTTTCGGTGTGGCTGCTTTCATGGTGGCCCGCGCCAGCACCCTGGATAACATGTTGTTGTGGCGTGTCATCCAGGGTATCGGCGGGGCCTTCTGCGCCGTCTCGGTACCGGCCATCGTGCGCGACAATACCAATGGCCAGGAGGCGGCAAGACTGTTCGGGCTCATTGGCCTGATCATGTTTATTGCCCCGGCCGCCGCACCCTCCATCGGGGTCCTGTTGCTGTCAATGGGTGACTGGCATGCCATCTTCCTGATGCTGACCGGCTACGCGGTATTCCTTGGCATTGTTCTGAAGATGCTGCTGTTTCGTCGGCTACCGCCTCACCAGCCTGTCACCACACCGGTCAGCAGTCTGGTAACCAATTACGGTAGGGTGCTCAGGCACCGGACTACCATGCGCTTCGTGGGCATCCAGGTATTGTGCTTCAGTGCCATGCTGGTGTTTATCACCCACGCTTCGTTTATTTACCAGCAGTGGTTCGGGCTTTCCAACGCCCATTTCTCCGCGTTGTTCGCCGCCAATGTCGGCATGATGGCCCTGCTCAATCTGCTGAACCGCCGCTTGCTGTTAACCTTCTCCTCCACGTTACTGCTTCGTATCGGGGTTCTGGCGCAGTTTGCGGCCATGGTAGCACTGGTTATTTGTGCCTGGCTGGCTGTCCCCTACTGGGCGGTAGCTGCCTGCATCGTTGTGGCGGTGGGCTGCATGGGGGCGATCATCCCCAACAACATGGCCAATGCCCTGGAGTACTTTCCTCACCTGGGAGGCACGGCCTCTGCAATGCTGGGGGCTACCCAGTTTACCGGTGCCGGTATTATCAGTGCCCTGTCTGCCACCTACGCCGGCGATACGCTGTTACCCATTACGCTGATCATGGCTATCTGCTCCCTCGGGGCAGTCATGCTGGCTGTAGGCGCCCCGGGGGCAGTGACCCGTGAGGCGGCGCTGGAGCGCTGATATTACGGTGTTCCCTGCTGGCCAGTCGTCGCCAGGGGCTTTCAGGTATGTGGCTCCAGGCCTGCCAGCGTCTGTGATATTCCTTATACCGAGCGGGCCGCAGAGTTAACAGAACCTGATAAACTGCGATAGTAATTTCATGAAAACGCCGGAAGGAGGCAATATCATGGCCAGAAAACGGGCGATGCCCACACAGGAAAGCGCGGTCAAACGGGAACTGAAAACCCCGAAATACCAGATGCGGGTGGTTGAAGACAAAACGAAGTATAAGCGCCAGCGGAACAAGAAGCTCCGGGCCGAGGATTTCCGCAAGGCTGCCTGAAGGGTGGTCTTACGGAAATCCTTGGTGGGCCCTTGGCCTTACCGGGTGCGCAATAAGCAGGGAAAAGGTCATTGAGGGATCCTGGCCGCCACAGGGAAATTGCCACTCTGACCGACGCCGACACCCCCCGATTGTCGAAGCTGCTCCTGATTGATTGGAGGGCTGTCCTGCCATTGGCACTTGGTGGTAAAGCCGGCCTATGGCGCCAGCAAGCGGGTACCAGAACCAACAAGGCCCGCACAAGGTGGCCTTGGTCGGAATCCCTGATGTCGTGAACCACCCCCCATGATTTACAAGTTGCAAAGGAGTGCATCCCATGCCGGTCAGGCTGTTTTTCATTGTCGTTGCCATTTGCTTTTCCTCCGTCGCTGCTGCCCAGGTCTATAAGTGGACCGATGAGAATGGCGTGGTTCATTACGATGAAGACAAACCAGATGCCCGGCACCAGCAATTCCGCTTCCAGGGCTATAACGAAATCGAGAGCAGTGGCAATGCCCGGGTAAGAAGCTCTATGGAAACCATGGAGCGTGAACGTGCTCAGGCTGCGAGGCAAGCCGAGCAGGAGACACATGAGGGCGGGCGTCAGCGGTCATCTGCGAAAAGAGAGGCCCGGGAGTTAGCTGAACGGTGTGATCGCTACGTTGAGCGAATTGATCATATCGACAGCAGGCTGCGTGCCGGGGGTTATTCCAGCAGCACGGGCAATCGACTGCGCGCCGAGCGAAGGGAGCTGTTTGGTCAGCGAGCCCGCGAGTGTTTGAGGAACTGATTTTCCCGCCGGCCTGAAACAACAAAGCCCGCACAAGGGCGGGCTTTGTCATTGAATCTGATGGTGCCCGGAGGCGGAATCGAACCACCGACACACGGATTTTCAATCCGTTGCTCTACCGACTGAGCTATCCGGGCAAGTTGCGGTACTGCTCTGCAACGGGGCGCTATTAAACCGGTTTAGGGTGGTTGAGTCAAGGCCGCCACGGAAAAAATTGCCGGGGGCTTTCCGTGTGGTTAAACCTTGATCAGCCAGCGTTATTTCTCCGGGGGTACGTAGCCTTCGGCCTTGTCGAACGGCTCGTTGTTGAAGAAGCGTTCCATCTGCGCCTGCAGATACTTGCGGGTGTTCGGGTCCATCAGGCTCAGGTGCTTTTCGTTGATCAGCATGGTCTGCTGGGCCTGCCATTCCTCCCAGGCCTGTTTCGAGATGTTCTCGTAGATGTCCTGGCCTTTCGCGCCGGGCATCGGGGGGAACTGGAGGCCTTCCATTTCTTTCTGGTACTTGCGGCAGAAAACGGTGCGGCTCATGGGGGCTCCTATGCGGTATGGGTGCCTGAATGTCTCAATTGACCGGGATGATAACAGATCAGAGCAGGGCAGCCTGCCCGGGACTGCTGAGTAGCGTGCGGATCGGCGCCGGCAGGCCAAGGTCGAGAGCGGTCTCCCGGTGCAGCCAGCGCTGGTCGGCGTCGTCCCGGACCATGTTGGTGTCCGCAACATGGAGCCGGGCGGGCTGGATGTGCAGATGGTAATGGCTGAAGGTGTGGCGAAAACCGCTGATCAGGTCCGGTTCGCTGCAGTCGAGTCCGAACTGTTGTTCGCAGGCATCCTGTAGCTCATCGGGGCCAAAGGCCGGGTCCAGTTCCGGCAGGCTCCACAAGCCGCCCCAGATGCCGCTGGGTGGCCGCCGTTCCAGCAGGATACGGCCGTCGTGGTCTTCCAGGATGACCATCCAGGTGGTTTTTTCCGGTTTTTCCTTTTTGGGCTTGCGACCGGGATAGAGGTGAATTTCGCCGTTGGCATAGGCCGTGCAGCCATCCCTGACCGGGCAATGCTCGCAGTCCGGGCGGCTACGGGTGCAGACCATGGCGCCCAGGTCCATGATCGCCTGGGTGTAGTCCCGTGCCCGTGCATCCGGCGTGTGTTCCTCGGCACGCTGCCATAAGGCGTTCAGCGTGGCGGTCTGTCCCGGCCAGCCGGGGATGGCGTGGTAGCGCGCCAGTACCCGCTTGACGTTGCCGTCGAGAATGGCCGCACGGCAATCCCATGCCTGGGCGATGATGGCAGCGGCGGTCGATCGACCGATACCCGGCAGGGATTCCAGGGCATCCTGTTGCCGAGGGAATTCGCCGCCATGGTCTTCCATCACCCGGATGGCCGCCTTTTGCAGATTGCGTGCCCGGGCGTAGTAACCAAGCCCGGACCAGTGTCCGAGCACGTCATCCACCGGCGCTTCCGCCAGCTCCCTGACGGTGGGAAACCGCTCCATGAAGGCCCGGAAATAGGGGATGACGGTCGTCACCTGGGTCTGCTGAAGCATGATCTCCGAAACCCAGACACGGTAGGGTGAACGATCCTGGTGCCACGGCAGGTCATGCCTGCCGTGACGGTCGTACCATTGCAGAAGACGGTCGGCGAAGCGGTCGCTCATCGGTTGAGCAGGCCGCGAAGGGCGTCCTTCACCTTGTCGCCGTCTTCTCCCTGCAGGCGTTCATCGATTTTCTCGCGGGCCTTCTCTTCAACCCTCTCACGTGCACGGTCGGTTTCTTCCTGCACCTTGGCGCGGGCTGCGTTTGCGGCAATGTCCTTGAGCGTGTCGCGGAAGCGGGAGCCATCGAAGGAGCAGATTCCCGCAGGATCCTCGGCAAAATTGCCCCGGCATTCCACGGGAATAACGACATTCTCCACGTATTCCGTCACCCGGCAGGCTTCATCGCGATGGATCTCGCCGACGATGCGCAGGCCAGCCTCGTAGTCGATTTCAGAGGCGGCCATGTCCACGGTGCCATTGCCTTCCAGGCGCATGCCGGCCAGAGCTGCCACCAGGCTGGTGTTGTTCAGGGTGTTGCCGTTGATGTCGAGGGTGCCCTGCATGTCGTTGAACGGCGTTGTCTGCCCCCAGTCGTCGGTTGTCAACTCCTCCTGATTGACCAGTGCAATTCCCCGGCAGGCCATGCGCGTAAGGTTCATGCGGGTGAACTGGCCTTCCGCCAGGTTGAAGGTGACTTCGCCGTCGGCGCTCTCGCGCAGTATCGAGATACGGTTGCCCCGGGTGTTGGCGTTGATATTGACGTTTGCGGCACCGGCCAGCATGTCCAGTTCCGCCAGGTCCTGCAGCAGGGGCTGGGTTTCGACATCGGAAACCCGGGCTTGCAGGCGCCAGGTGGGGTCGTCGGAACGTGCGTCGATATTGACGTCGGACTGGAAGCCGCCGCCGTAAAGGTTGCCGCTGAAATTACTGAGGCTTAACTGTCCACCGGACGCATCAATGGCCGTATTGATGTTGGTGATGGTCAGGTTGCTGATAATCAGCTCGCCCAGACCCAGATCGATGTCCAGATCGAGGCCGCGCAACGTCTCCAGGGGCAGAAGGTCGCCCTCTGCGCCAGCCGTTGCCGGTGCATCGCCGGAGGATTCCTGGCTGCCTTCCTCTGCGGGCGGCGGCAGATAGCGGTCGGCATTCAGTGCATCGCCATCAAGCTGGAAGGAGAAGGCGCCGCTCTCGATGTTGTACCGCGCTCCGCCGGTGAATGTGGTGTCATCCAGCACCATCTTCAGTTCGGACAACTCTGCCACACCGGCCGGACCGGTCAGCTTGGTGCTCAGCGACAGGCTGTTGAGCACCTCCGGATCGGTGGTCTGGATTTCTTCCGCCCCCAGGGTGCTCATCAGCTCCCGTAGTGAAAACTCTGCCACTTCAAGGTTGCCGGAGACCTGGGGTTGCGCACCGAAACCTTCCACGTTCAGGTTGGTGGTGATCTCCAGGTTGGCCAGTGTGGCCCGGAAGTCTTCCAGGCTGGCAGTCTCGTTTTCAAGGTTGGCGGTTGCACTACCATTAATGCGGGCCTGAATGGTTTTGTCGTCAAAGGGTTCGCCTGATAGCCCGAACTTGGCATCCAGCCCACTGACGGCGAACTGGTTGAGGGCCTCGTTAGCGGTCAGGCGCATGGTGATATCGCCGTCCACACCCATGTTTGGCTGACTGGTGTTCACCAGGAAGCCCACCTCCAGCGGGAACTCGGAGCCCAGAGCAATCTGGCTGGCCAGTACGCGGAAGTTCTGGAGCACAATGGACTGCCCGGTGGCCTGATCCTCATACTGCACACTGGCATCGGTGATCCGGACTTCCTCCACGGCAAAGGCGAGCACATCGCTGGCAGGCTCACCGTCTTCGTCAGTCTGCTGCTCGGCCGCGTCATCGGCTGTCGGCGTCTCCCCTTCGGGCAGGATGCGGGTCCAGTTGCCGGTACCGTCCTCGGACACGACAAGGCGGGCATCAAGTCCATCGAGCACAAAGGTATGCACCTGCGGCGACATGCTGATCAGCGACCAGAAGTCGACCCGGGCGACCAGCTGTCGGAGGGCGACAAAGCGCTCGCCCTCGAGAGTTGCTTCCACCTCATTCAGCTCCAGCCCGAGGGGGAAGATGGACCAGCTGATGTCACCGGACAACTCGAGGTCCAGGTTTGTCTTCTGTTCGACTACCCGTTCAATTTGCGGTTTGTAGGTGTTCGGATCAATCGCGAAGATGGCGATCGCGACAGCAGCCGCCGCCAGAACGATCAGGCCGATTACGGTGAAAATAACGTAGCGAACAGCTTTCATGACAAGAGGGTCCTTTCAGGTTACAACCTTTTCCGAAAGAGGCGGTGCCTGCTCGGCCAGCCTACTATCCAAGCCTAACGCACAGATTACAAAATAAAAGCGCCCCAAGTATGACAAAATGGCAGGGTTTCGCCACAATAGAGTGCTTACCGGCAGCCTATAACAAATGGCCGGAAGACCGCTGATTGAAGGAGACAGGCGTGGCTTTTACCGTATCCATTGAAATGAATCGAGAGATCGAGCTGGCCGCTTCCTATGACGAGGCTTTTGCGCTGCTGTCTGACGTGCCGCGTTCCGTCAGCCATTTCCCCAAGGTCGACAAGCTGGTGGACCTGGGTGACAACGCCTACCGCTGGGAAATGGACAAGATCGGCGTCGACAAGTACTCCATCCAGACTGCCTACGCCTGCAAATACCACGCGGACAAGGAAACCGGCAAAGTGACCTGGGAGCCGGTGAAAGGTGAGGGCAATGGCCTGGTCCGGGGCAGCTGGACGCTGACCGCCGTGGACGACAACACCACTCGCGCCCGGTTCCATACCTCGGCGGAACTGACATTGCCACTGCCGGGGCTGCTCAAGCTGGCCATCAGCCCGGTGGTGAAGCACGAGTTCAACGGGCTGGTGGACACCTACATGAACAATCTGAAAAAGGCGTTCTGAAACGATGGCTGCTATCGCCACCATAGCCCTGAAAACAGGACGCGACGGTGACGAACAGGTATAATCATCACCCGATTTTAACGCTTGCTTGTCAATTTCCGGAGTTTTCATGGCCAATCGCAAGGCTCGGGTAGAGCGCAACACCCTCGAAACCCAGATTACCGTCGAGATCGACCTGGACGGTACCGGCAAATCCAGTTTCGACACTGGAGTGCCCTTCCTGGAACACATGATGGACCAGATCGCCCGCCATGGCCTGGTAGACCTGACCATCAAGTCCACCGGCGATCTCCACATCGACGACCACCACACCGTGGAAGATGTTGGCATCACCCTGGGTCAGGCTTTCAAACAGGCCGTGGGCGACAAGAAAGGCATCCGCCGCTACGGCCATGCCTACGTGCCCCTGGATGAGGCCCTGTCACGTGTTGTAATCGACCTGTCCGGCCGCCCGGGCCTGATCATGGATGTACCCTACACCCGCGCCTCCGTGGGCGGTTTCGACGTCGACCTGTTCGCGGAATTCTTCCAGGGCTTCGTCAACCACTCCATGGTCACGCTGCACATCGACAACCTGAAGGGCAAGAACACCCACCACCAGATCGAAACCGTGTTCAAGGCCTTCGGTCGCGCCCTGCGCATGGCCATCGAAATGGACGAGCGCATGGCAGGCATTACACCGTCTACCAAAGGGTCGCTGTAAGCGGCCCTGACTATTTGCAGGACAGCTCCCCATCATGAATACCGTTGCCATCATTGACTACGGCATGGGAAACCTCCATTCCGCCCGCAAGGCCGTGGAGCATGTTGCCCCGGATACCCGGGTGCTGGTCACCGACAACGCCGACCAGATCCGCGAGGCGGACCGGGTCATCCTCCCTGGCGTGGGCGCCATCCGCGACTGCATGGCCGAAATGCAACGCCTGGGCGTGGATGAACTGGTTCGCGAAGTCTCTGTTGACCGCCCGTTCCTGGGCATCTGCGTGGGCATGCAGGCACTGATGTCCCGCAGTGAAGAAAACGGCGGCGTCGACTGCATCAACCTGTTCGGCTCACAGGTACGCTTCTTCGGCGACAACCTCACTGAAAACGGTGAACGCCTGAAAGTCCCCCACATGGGCTGGAACCAGGTCTGGCAGACCGTCGATCATCCTCTGTGGCACGACATCGACGACGGTGACCGCTTCTACTTCGTGCACAGTTACTATGCCGAATCCGCTGGCAATGAAGCTATCGCGGGCCGCACCCATTACGGTGTCGACCTTGCAGCTGCGGTTGCCAGAGATAATATCTTTGCTGTCCAGTTCCACCCGGAGAAAAGTGCCCGGGCGGGACTGCAGCTGCTGAAAAACTTTACCAACTGGTCTGGAAGCTGATCCGGTCGCCAGGCGGGCACCGTCAAAGGTAGTGATCTGGTGGGTGGTAGCCCTTTCCGGGCTCTTCAAAAACAGGGACGTTTTTGAAGAGCCTACAGGGATGTATCCACGGCGTGTCCCGGAAAGGGCTACCACCTGCCAGAGCACGGGCGGCAGGCACCAGGATTAACCAGCCAGAGCAAAAAGGACACGAAACCGATGCTAATTATCCCCGCTATCGACCTCAAAGACGGCAAATGCGTACGCCTGCGCCAGGGCAAGATGGACGACTCCACCGAATACGGTGACGACCCCGTCGCCATGGCCGACCGCTGGGTCGACGCCGGCGCCCGCCGCCTGCACCTGGTTGACCTCAATGGCGCCTTCGCCGGCGAACCCGTCAACGGCGAAATCGTCCGCGCCATCGCCACCAAATACCCCAACCTGCCGATCCAGATCGGCGGCGGCATCCGCTCCGCGGAAACCATCGAAGCCTACCTCAAGGCCGGCGTGGAATGGGTCATCATCGGCACCAAAGCCGTCAAGGAACCCGATTTCGTCACCGACATGTGCAAACAGTTCCCCGGCCACATCATCGTTGGCCTCGATGCCAAAGACGGCCGCGTAGCCACCGACGGCTGGGCCGAAGTCTCCGAAGTCATGGCAACCGATCTGGCCAAACGCTTCGCCAGCGACGGCGTTGAAGCCATCGTCTACACCGACATCAGCCGTGATGGCATGATGCAGGGCGTCAACGTAGAGGCCACCGCCGCCGTAGCGGAAGCGGGTGGCATACCTGTGATCGCCTCCGGCGGCGTTACCAACATGGACGACCTCAAGCGCCTGGCCGCCGTGGCCGACCAAGGCATACTCGGTGCCATCACCGGTCGTGCCATCTACGAAGGTACGCTGGATGTATCCGAAGCCCAGGCCTATTGCGACAACCTGAACAAAGCCTGAGGAGGCCCAGTGTCCCTTAACACAAGTTTGTCGACTGTCAGAGCCCGCCATGCCCCTCAGGCCAAGGCGCGGCTCGCCGGTAAGGGTGGCTCCCTTGCCAAGAGACGCAACACCGGCCCGAGGGGCATGGCGGGCTCCCGCAGGGCGGGCCTGTGCGAGCGTTGTGCGTCGTTGCACTCGCTTGAATTGGCTAAGGCCAGTCCTGCACTGGGAGTCTGCGCGGCAGAAAGTCGCACCGCTGCGACCGTCCCACTTTGGCCCCTTTTGATCGCTCATTTTCGTTACGTAGAACCACTATGCGCCTCAAATGACCGTCAAAATGGACTCAAAGTGGGACGCTCTCGCTTGGCGCGATTTCTACCGCGCAGACTCCTGGCTCAACGCTCGCACAGGCTCGCTGACAATCGAAAAACTTATGTTAAGGGACACTAGTATGGCACTGGCAAAACGCATCATCCCCTGCCTCGATGTGGACAAGGGCCGCGTGGTCAAGGGCGTCAACTTTGTTGATATCCGGGATGCCGGTGACCCGGTGGAAGTGGCCCGAAAATATAACGAGCAGGGTGCTGACGAAATCACCTTCCTGGACATCACCGCCAGCCATGAAAGCCGTGACACCACCTATGAAACCGTGGAACGCATGGCGGCAGAGGTGTTTATTCCCCTGACCGTAGGCGGTGGTGTGCGCACCGTCGACGATATCCGCAAACTGCTTAATGCCGGCGCGGACAAGGTCTCCATCAACACCGCCGCGGTATTCAATCCTGAATTCGTGAAAGAAGCCGCCGAACGCTTCGGCAGCCAGTGCATCGTGGTGGCCATCGACGCCAAGCAGGCGAATGCCGAAGGCGAGGCGCCCCGCTGGGAAATCTTCACCCACGGTGGCCGTAAGCCCACCGGTCTGGATGCCGTGGAGTGGGCCCGCAAGATGGTCGCCATGGGTGCCGGGGAACTGCTGGTCACCAGTATGGACCGGGACGGCACCAAGGTCGGCTTTGACCTGGGCCTGACCCGTGCGATCAGTGATGCTGTGGTGGTGCCAGTAATCGCCTCAGGCGGGGTGGGGGAGCTTCAGCATCTGGCCGACGGGGTGACGGAAGGTGGAGCCGACGCGGTTCTGGCAGCCTCCATTTTCCACTTCGGTCAGCACACCATTCCCGAAGCCAAGGCCTTCATGAAGGCGCAGGGGATTGAAGTTCGTGAGTAAGAGGTTTTTAGCCACGGAATCCACGGAAGGACACGGAAAAGACATTTTTAGCCACGAAATCCACTAAAATTACTTAATAAAAGATACTTGTTTACGGACACTTACGGACCTGAACGGACAGCCCTTGGCGGGCCTGTTAAAGAGAGTAGAAGTTTTCAATTTTTCTTTTCGTGGGTTTAGTGGATTTCGTGGCAATGTTTTTATTCCGTGTGCTTCCGTGTCTTCCGTGGCCAATCATCTTTTGGACGATCTTACCGACCAGCAGCCGACAGCCAGTCAGTCTTCGGCGTTACGGGCCACCGCCGGCGAAATCTCCCGCTTTTCTCCTTCCGCAAACATCCTCCGGTTACCATTTCGCATGGCCCAGACCGCGCTGACGGTGGCTACGGCGATGCCCTGCTCATCCAGCTCGGGCAGGGCTTTCTCGAGGTAGTCGACGGTGATCGTATGGGGATGGCCGATAGCGATAGCGGTGCCGTTTTCCCTGGCCTTACGGATCAGTTGCCGGAACTGCTGGTGTAAATATTCTTCCGTTTGTTCGTGGTCCAGGAACACATCGCGGGTCAGCGTGGGTACCTGCTTTTCTTCCGCCGTCCGCCCGGCCACGGTGGTGGCTATGGTACGGCTGTCCACGAAATACAGTGGATAGTGTTCCAGTTCTTCCATGATCCAGGTCATGGGCTCCGGCATTTGCGTCAGCAGGCTGCCCATATGATTGTTGACACCCTTTACGTGGGGGATGGCGCGGATGGCCCGGCGAAGGGTGCTGGTCAGGGTCAGCCGGTCCATATCAACGGTCAGGCCGCCGGCTCCCAGGCCGATGTGACGGGTGTTGTCCATGGGCGCATGCAGCATCACTTCCTTGTGATTGCGGTGGGCGCTGGTGGCCAGCTCCGTGGTGTGGCGGCGGTAGGGCAGGAAGGCCAGGGTAAGCGGCTGCTCCAGCTGGATCAGGCGCCTGCCTTCAACCGCATTGGCGCCCATGTCGTCAATGATGATCGCAATGGTGGGCTGAAGGCCTTCCCCGGCATGGCCGACCGGGGCAGGCGGGTCACCCAGGGCCATAAACGGGGCACTCAAAAGAAAAACGAGTGTGGTTATCGTGGTGCCCGGCTTCACTCCGTATTGGCTCCCTGTTTCTGGTCCTTTTTGCTGAGGATGCCCATGCCCTTGAGCAGGTTCAGTGCTGACCGAAGCTGGTAATCACGGTCCACTTCGGTATTACGCTGCCTTTCCCTGTTCTCGGGGCGGATATCCCCCTCGCCATTTTCCAGGTGGCCGCTCAGGCTGGCTTCGCTGAAGAAGGGGCCGCCTTCCAGCTCGGTCAGGGTGGCCGGGCGCACGACAATGTCTGGCTCGATACCCCGGGCCTGGATGGAACGACCATCCGGGGTGTAGTAGCGGGCGGTGGTCATCTTGATGGCGTGGGTCTCATCCAGCGGGATCACGGTTTGCACCGAGCCTTTGCCGAACGAGCGGGTACCCATGACCACGGCGCGTTCATGATCCTGCAGGGCGCCGGCCAGGATCTCCGAGGCCGATGCGGAGCCGCCGTTAATCAGAACTACCACCGGCGTGCCGTTGGAGACATCCCCGGCCTTGGCATTGAATCGCAACCGGGAGCTCTGGATGCGCCCCTCGGTATAGACAATCAGGCCGTCGTCCAGCAAGGCATCGGATGTGGCAACAGCAGCTTGCAGGATACCCCCGGGGTTGTTGCGCACATCAATGATCAGGCCGTCCAGGTCGCCATCGCTTTCTGCCATCAGGTTCTCGATGGCGCTGACGAACTGCTCGCCGGTTTCGTCCTGGAACTGGGTGATGCGCACATAGCCATAACCGGGCTCCAGCATGCGGGACTTGATGCTGGTAACCTTGATCACGGCCCGCTCCACGTCAATCTCGATGGGGGCGCTTTCGCCGTCTCGCATGATGGTCAGGGTCAGCGTGGTGCCGGCTTCGCCCCTCATGCGGGTGACGGCATCCTGTAGCGTCATGCCCTTGACCGGCTCGTCGCCCAGTTTGATGATCAGATCGCCGGCCTGAACGCCGGCACGGTCGGCCGGGGTGTCGTCTATGGGGGCAATCACCTTGACGAAGCCATCTTCCATGCCGACTTCAATGCCCAGGCCGCCAAACTCCCCGGTGGTGGTTTCCTCCAGCTCCGAAAAGGCTTCGGGCTCCAGGTAGGCGGAGTGCGGATCCAGGCCGGAAAGCATGCCCTTGATGGCGCTCTCCAGCAGCTCGCGGTCGGATACGTCTTCCACATAGGCATCCTTGATGCGGCTGAACACTTCCGTGAACTTGCGCAGGTCATCCAGAGGCAGTGCCCCTTCGTCACTACCAGACAGGCCGGCGTGGGGCGATACAGCCTCGGTCGGCTGTGGTTCCTGGGCAGTGGCGGTCGCACCGTAGAGGCAGGTGAGTGCCAGCAAACCGCCAAGGAAAGTGGTTTTACAGCTATGGATAACCCGTTTCATTCAGTGTTCCTGTTCGGATTCATGAGTACTGGTGTCAGTGTGCCTTAACAAAAGTTTGTCGACTGTCAGAGCCCGCCATGCTCCTCAGGCCAAGGCGCGACTCGCCGGTAAGGGTGGTTCCCTTGCCAAGAGGCGCAACACCGGCCTGAGGGGCATGGCGGGCTCCCGAAGGGCGAGCCTGTGTGAACGTTGGGCTGTGTTGCACTCGCTTGAATTGGCCCACCAGTCCTGCACTCGTGCGCCTTGCCCAACGTTCACACAGGCTCGCTGACAATCGACAAACTTTTGTTAAGTCACACTAGTATGGCGTTCCCCGAACCTTTTGTCAGCCATGGGCTGGCAACGGTTGCGGGGGTACTACCGCCGCTGCAGCCAGCCTATGGGGTTCTGGGGTTTGCCGTTGTGACGCAGTTCAAAATACACCGCCGGATCCTCGGTGCCGCCGGTGCGACCAGCCAGGGCGATGGTTTCCCCGGCGCGTACCCAGTCCCCGGGGCTGGTCAGCAGGCTTGAGCTGTGACCGTACAGGGTCATGTAGCCTTCACCATGGTCGATAATGGTGAGCATGCCGAAGCCTCGCAACCAGTTGGCGAATACCACGCGACCATAGTGGACGGCATGCACTTCCGCTTCTTCGCCGGTGTTCAGCAATATGCCGTTACGGCGCAGGTGTCCTTGCGCCATGGACCCACCGAAGGCTGCGACCAGCTTGCCCTGAGCGGGCCAGCCGAGCTGCCCCTGGCGCTGGTTGAAAGGCTGGGTCTCGGTCGGTGAGGGAATGCTGGCAATGGCTTCCTCCACTTCCTGCAGAAGCTTTTCCAGCCGGTCCCGGTCGGCTTCCAGGGTGCTGCGTTCATCACGCCGCTCACTGATATCCTGCTCTAACGCGGCCAGCGCCTGCTCCCGGTTGGCTTTCTGGGTTTTCAGGGCCTGCTGGCGTTCGTTTACCTGTTCTTGCAGGCGCACGACCTCTGCCTGCGCCTGGAGTTTCTGCTGTCGTGTGGCCTTGAGTTCGGCAAGGGTTTCGTTGAAGGTTTCCAGGCGCCGGAGATTGTCGCCGCTCAGGTACTCGTAGTAGGTCATGGTGCGGGCAATTTCTTCCGGATTGGCCTCATTCAGCAGTACCTTGACGGCGGGTGCCCTGCCTTCCATCCAGGCACCCCGGAGCTGTTGCTTGAGCGCGGAGCGCTGCTGTTGCAGGTTGTCGTCCAGTTCCTTTTCGGCCTGCTCCAGTTGCTCCAGTTCCCGGGCCTGCTGCTGGCGCTGCTCGCGGAGTTCACGGCGCTCACGGGTCAGGCGGCTGATTTCCCGTTCGGCGTTCGCCAGGGTCTGCTCCAGTTCGCTGCGGTCTTCCTCGGCATCCTCCAGCCAGCGGTCGATCTCGGCAATTTCTTCCCTGAGGGCTTCCACCTGCGCCGGCGTGACCTGTTCCTGGGCGTTGGCCATGGCCCCGGTGGCCAGCAAAAACGCCACGAGCACCAGCCGGACTTTCCCGGCGGCGCTTGTGGCGTGCTGTTGTCTGGCATTCCTGGCCATGGTGTGCAGCATCCGGGTGCGATCAGTCCTGGCTGATATCGACCAGGCTGTGCCCGGTCATTTCCGCCGGCTGCTCCAGCCCCATCAGGGTCAGCAGGGATGGGGCGACATCGCTCAGACTGCCATCATCCTTCAGGCTGACCGTGCGGTTGCCGACGTAGACCAGGGGCACCGGCCCGGTCGTATGGGCCGTATGCACCTGGCCGGAGGCCGGGTCGGTCATCTGTTCGCAGTTGCCATGATCGGCGGTGATCAGGGCTTCGCCGCCGACCTCGTCCAGAGCCTCCGCAATGCGACCGATGCACTGGTCGACACACTCTGCTGCCTCGATGGCGGCATCCAGCTTGCCGGTATGGCCCACCATGTCGCCGTTGGCGTAGTTGCAGATGACCAGGTCGTACTTGCCGCTCCTGATGGCTTCCACCAGCTTGTCGGTCACCTCGGGGGCGCTCATTTCCGGCTGCAGGTCATAGGTGGCGACCTTGGGGGAAGGTACCAGGATACGATCCTCACCCTCGAAAGGGGGCTCCAGGCCACCGTTGAAGAAGAAGGTCACGTGGGCGTACTTCTCGGTCTCGGCGATGCGCAGCTGGGTCTTGCCCAGATTGGAGACGTATTCGCCCAGGCCGTTCTTGAGCTGCTCCGGCGGGTAGGCGCAGGACGTATCAATGTCTGCCGCGTACTCGGTGAGCATCACGAAATCCGCCAGCTTCGGGTGTTTGCGGCGCTCGAAACCGTCGAAGTCGTCCTCCACGAAGGCGCGGGTCATTTCACGGGCCCGGTCGGCGCGGAAGTTCATGAATAGCACGGTGTCGCCGTCATTGATGGTCGCGTCGTCCTCGCCGGCGCCCTGAATTCGCGTCGCCTTGACGAATTCGTCGTTCTCACCCCGTTCGTAGGCCTCGTCAATGGCGGTCAGCGGGTCTGGCGCGGTGAAACCGGCTTCACCCAGGGTCAGCAGGTTATAGGCTTCCTCCACACGGTCCCAGCGGTTGTCCCGGTCCATGGCGAAGTAGCGGCCGACAATGGAGGCCACGCGGCCAACGCCAAGGGACTTCATTTTTTTGGCAGCTTTCTCCAGTGACGGGCGTGCACTGCGCGGCGGCATGTCGCGACCGTCGAGGAAGGCGTGCAGATAAACCCGCCTGGCTCCCTTGCTGGCAGCCAGTTCGGCTGCGGCCAGAATGTGCTCCTCATGGGCGTGTACGCCACCTGGCGACATCAGGCCCATCAGGTGGATGGCGCCATCGTTGGTCACGGCCTTGTCGATCGCGGCACACAGCACCGGGTTCTCGTTGAAGGTGCCGTCTTTGAGGTCCTTGTCGATGCGGGTCAGGCTCTGGTAAACCACCCGGCCGGCACCAAGGTTCATATGGCCGACTTCCGAGTTGCCCATCTGCCCGGAGGGCAGCCCAACAAACATCCCTGAGGTGTTGATCAGCGTTTTGGGGCATTCCGCCCAGGCCTTGTCCCAGAATGGCGTGTTGGCCTTGCTGATGGCGTTGTCGTCGGCCGGGTCACGGTGACCCCAGCCGTCCAGTATGATCAGTGCCGTCGTCTTGCGAGTGCTGGTCATTACTCTGTCCGGTGTGGTTATGGGTGCCGCCGGCAGGCCTGCGAGCTCCGGCAGGGACCATTGTCAGCGGCTCCCGGGAATTTGAAGCTGAATTCTAACCCGAATAGGGTGGGTCGGGCTATGGAGGTCACCTTCTGTCCCCGGCAGAGGGTGTGTATAATCCGCCCAAATTATTATTTCGGGACAGGTTCATGGAACGGTTGTTTGACTTCGTTGTAAATCATTACATTCTGGTATCCATTTTTGTCGCTCTGCTGGCGGCGCTGTTCCTGCTGGAAAGCCGGCGCGGGGGCAAGAAGGTGTCAGCTCAGGAGGCTGTGAACCTGATCAACCGGGATGAGGCCGTGGTGGTGGACATTCGGGAGCGTAAGGAATTCAATGAGGGGCGTATTACCGGCTCCATTCACATTCCCCTGAATGCCATCAAGGAGCGTGCCGGTGAACTGAAGAAACATCAGGACAAAACCGTTATCGTGGTCGACAAGATGGGCCAGCACGCCGCCATGGCCGTGAAGCAGTTGAACGCCGAGGGCTACGATAACGTGGTTCGCCTGAACGGCGGCATCGGTGACTGGAAGGCGGCGAGCCTTCCCCTGGTGAAGAAATAACAAGTCTCTGAGTGCCACCTGGGGCGCCAGGCGTTGCCCAGGGGCCAAACAACGCTTACCGAACACAAATAAGGAAAGATCATGGCTGAGAACGATCAGCAGGCCGCCGGCAGCGGCGAGAACGCAAACCAGAACCAGCCGCAGTTTGCACTGCAGCGCATTTATGTGAAGGACCTGTCGTTCGAGTCCCCGAATGCTCCGGACATGTTCCAGCAGCAGTGGAAACCGTCCGTCAACATGGACCTGAACACCTCCCACAACAAGGTCAGCGAGACCCAGTACGAAGTGGTGCTGTCCATCACGCTGACCGCCAAGGTTGAGGAGAAGGTCGCCTACATTGTTGAGATCCAGCAGGCCGGCGTCTTCCTGCTCAACGGCTTTCCCGAAAAGCAGGTGCCGCCGATGCTGGGCGCCTATTGCCCGAACCTGCTGTTCCCCTATGCCCGCGAAACCATCGACAACATCGTCACCAAGGGCAGCTTCCCGGCCCTGATGCTGGCGCCGGTGAACTTCGACGCCATCTTTGCCCAGGCGGTGAAGCGCAAGCAGCAGGAGCAAGGGCAACAGGGCGCAGAGGCGCCGGAAGGTCAGCAGACTCACTGAGCGCCTTTCCCGCTAAAACAAAAAAACCGGCTTCGGCCGGTTTTTTTGTGTCTGTTTCCTCCACTTTTCCATCTATCTTCCTGCACCCCTATCCTCCTGCGCCCCGGATCCTTGGCGAATGATTCTATTTCCGTAATCAGAATATCTATCATTATAATTAATATTGACATTTGACTAGATAAAAATGAGAATCGTTCTCGTCTTTTTCTTGTCGGGAGATTCTGAGTGGTCAATGTCGTAAGTCGAAGTGTGCTGGCGGTAGCGGTTCTGGGGTCTGTGGTGGGAGAGGTCGCAGCGCAGACGCGGTACCTGGATGAGGTGGTCGTCACCGGGACCCGTAGCGAACGAACGGTTCTGGATACCCCCGTTCGAACCGAGGTCGTCACATCGGAGGAAATCGAGAGGACGCATGCCCGGGATCTGCGGGAGGCGCTGGCCAATGTGGCCGGCCTGCAGCTCAAGAAAATTCACGGCAAGTCCGGTTACGAAGTCTGGCTGCAGGGGCTGGAGGCAAACCAGACCCTGGTGCTGGTGGACGGCAAGCCGCTGAATGCGACTACGGGGTCGTCGGTGGATGTCAGCCAGCTTTCCATCCTGGAAATAGACCGGATCGAAATCGTCAAGGGTGCGGTGTCCGCCCAGTACGGCAGCTCTGGCATGGGTGGCGTTATCAACGTGATCACGCGCCCGATAACCCCGGGCTGGCGAGCCAGGCTGGGAGCAGACGCGGGCTCCTACGGCTCCGACAACCCTTCAGACGAGCGTTTCCAGCCATCCCGACACACCGGCACCGCCAGCGCGGAGACCGGGAATGAGATCTGGGGCATTCGTGTTGCTGCGGAAGTCCGTCATACCGACGGTATCGACCCGGAACCGGAGAGCTGGACCCGGCCCGGCAACGAGATCGATCGCCGTGATGTCCATGGCCGCCTCCAGTGGACACCGAACGAGGCCCATCGACTTACCCTGGAGGGCCAGACTTTTACGGAATCCTCCGAAGCCCGTTTCATGAGCACTGGCCAGCGGCATGGCAAGGACGAGGATGTGGATCGCTGGCGGGTTTCCCTGTCCGGCGACCATGACCTGACCGGACGACTGGAAGGCAGCTGGTTTGCCGTCCATGAAGATCTTACCGACGACACCAACAAATACACCGCTGCTGCCCACTACGACGATCGCGATGCCGACATGTCGCTGTCCCAGCTTTCCGGGGAGCTGGGCACCTGGCTCGGCTCCAGTCAGCGACTGCAGGGCGGTGTCGATATTCGCCGGGACACCCTGAGCCAGGTCAAGGATGGTACGCCGGAAGTAGACGGAGAGCGGGAAGGCTACGAACTCTGGACCCAGCATACCTGGATGCCTTCGGACGTGGTGGAAATCGTGACCGGCATCCGGGGGCAGAACGATTCCGATTTTGGCAATCACGTCGCGCCCAAGATCAATGCCCGCTTTGATTTCGGAGACGGCACAGGTCTGGACAGCTATGTCCGTGCCGGGGTCGGGGCCGGCTACCGGGTGCCCAACCTGAAGGAGCGTTTCTACCTCTTTGATCACAGCCAGCTGGGATATGTGGTGAAAGGCAATCCGGACGTTGAGGCGGAAGAATCCGTCAGCTATCAGCTTGGTCTGGGCACTCACTACGAGAAACGACTCTGGGTTGAGGGCAATGCCTTCTTCAACGACATCGATGACCTGATTGCGACGGAATACGCCGGGATGGACAACGGGGTCTCGGTCTACCGCTACGGCAACGTCAACGAAGCCCGCACCTGGGGGCTCGAAACCACGGCGGGCTGGGAGATTTCCGAAGGGTGGCGGATGACCGCCGGCTATACCTGGCTACAGACCGAGGACCGGGCGACCGGGCTTGACCTGAACCGACGCCCCCAACACCAGGCCAATCTGGCTCTGGACGGGCAGACCGGTGTGGACGGCCTGTCCTGGCTGGTCCGGGTGCGGGGGCAGGGCTCCGAATATGTGGACGCGGCGCTGGATATGAAAACCCCCGGCTATACCACTGCCGATCTCAAGCTCAACTACCTGCCTTCCGACTGGCTCACTCTTTACGGCGGTGTCGACAACATCACCGATGTTCAGCGGGACTTTGACAACGCTGACGAAGATTTCAGGCCGGTGGGCGGCCGTTACGTTTACCTCGGTTTCTCCATGTCCTTCGATGGCATGTGAGCGGACCGATTCCACTGAACCTTTCAGAAGAGACAAGGAAATACTCATGAACCATGTGAAGCACACGACCTGGCTGGTGCCGGCGACCCTGGCTCTGGTCGCCTGTGGCGGCGGCAGCAGCAACTCCATTGATGACGATTCCGGCAACAACGGTGGTGAGGCCTTTGAGGAACAGGTCATCAACGCCCAGTCACAGGATGCCTACGCATACCTCAACCTGGACACCGGCGAGATGGTCGGGGAGAGCGGTGACTGGCACATGGCATTCCGGCGCACCAATATCCAGCTGAACGGCGGTGCATCAGGCAGTGGCAATGTGGCCGGCGCGCTGGCAGTGGCACAGGATAATTTCTACACCGGCCCGGGCACTCCCGACAACAACCTGTTCCTGAACGCCACCGCCGATGCAGAGCTGGAACATCTGGCCGACAGCTTCCCGGCCCCGGACAGCTGGCAGACCGACACGGCCACCACGGCATTCGGCAGCGACTGGTACAACTATGACTTCCAAACGCATACCGTCAGTGCCAACCCGGATAATGGCTGGCTGGTGCGCTCCGGTGAAGGCGACAGCTACGCCCGCGTCCGGGTAACCAGCCTGGACTATACGGCAGATCCGATCACCTTCCAGGTCGAGATGACCGTGCAGGCCGCGGGAACCACACAGCTCACCACCGATCGCACGTTCAGTGGTTCGGTGCCGGCCGCCGGTGGCGATGCCTGTTACGATTTCGATGCCGGCCAGACGGTGGCTTGCGCGGGCACTGTCTGGGATCTGAAGCTCAGCTTCGGCTCCCGGTCGCTGGCATTGCTCAGCAACAGTGGCCCGTCCGGAGAGGGCGATGGCTCTGTTATGGGCCCCGTAGCCTGGGCTGATTTGTCCGGCTATACCAGCGCCACCCTGGACTCCAATGGTGACTCCCTCGCGCCAGCCTATACTCCAGATCAGACTGCCGGTGTCTTCGGCGAGAACAGTTGGTACGCCTACAACTTGCAGGGTGCCCACAAGCTCTGGCCCAACTACCGGGTCTTCCTGGTGAATACGGATACCACCGATGATGCCGCGCCGGTCTATGCCGTGCAAGTCATTAACTATTACGGAGAGGATGGCAACAGTGGGCAGCCGGTCCTGCGGTGGAAGGAAGTGACGCTGACCGGGGAGGACGACTGATGAATGCAACAGCAAGAGCGACCCCGGAACAGCAGCTCGGTGAACGCTGGCGGGCCCTGCTGGATGCCAATCCGGGGATCCGGATCCGCCAGGCGGCAGACGAGTTGGGGGTCAGCGAGATGGATCTGGTGCACCTGCGCCCGGCGGAGGAGCTGGCGCCGCTGAGGCCGGAGTTTGCCGCATTGATGCAGGATATGAAGTCGGTTGGTCCGGTGATGATCCTGGCGCGGAACGATCAGGTGGTTCACGAGGTCACCGCTGCCTTTGGCGAATTCACGGTTGGTGGCTCGGGGGCCATGGGGCTGGCAGTTGGCGATGTCGATGTACGTGTGTTCTTCCGGCAATGGGCCCATGGCTTTCATGTGCAGGAACAGGTTCGCTCCGGCAACCGGGAAAGCCTGCAGTTCTTCGACCGCCATGGCATGGCGATCCAGAAGATCTACCGTGTGGAAGACACTGACGAGGATGCCTGGAAAGCCCTGGTGGCCGCCTACCGGGCGTCGGACGCGCCTCCGGTTGAGGTGTATGGACGACGCGTCCCTCTGGTCAGAGCTGATATGGATACCGTGGATGTGAAAGCCCTTCGCATCGACTGGGAGGCCCTCAGGGATGTTCACCACTTCGGCGCCATGCTCAAGCGACACGGCGTGGACCGTCTCACCGCCCTGCAACAGGTAGGCGATCAGTGGGCCAGGCGGTTGCCCGATGTCGGCGGGGATGAATCGTCGATTCTCGACATACTGCTGGAGAATGTCCGGGCAAGTCGTTGCCCGGTGATGTTCTTCGTGGGTAACCCGGGCATCGTCCAGATCCATACCGGTGTGGTGGGCAACCCCAGGCGCATGGGCCCCTGGATGAATGTACTGGACGAGGGCTTCAACCTGCACGCCAATACCTCGGGCATCAGCGACTGGTTCCGGGTGCGCAAGCCGACGGTTGATGGCGTGATCACCTCGCTGGAAGCCTACAACCGCCAGGGCGACATCGTCCTTACGGTATTTGGCGAGCGCAAGCCGGGGCAGCCGGAGCTGACGTTGTGGCGGCGCGAGATGGACACCCTGGAGGCCACGCTATGCGGTTAACGGTTGTCGCTGCCCTGTGTGCGCTTTTGCTGCCCGTTGTCGGGCAGGCGGATGACCGTCGGGTGGTGAGTGCCGACGGCGCCATCACCGAGATCATCTACGCCATCGGTGCCCAGGACCAACTGGTGGCGGTGGATACCACCAGCCGCTATCCGGCGTCGGTGGCGGATCTGCCCAGGGTTGGCTACCTGCGGGCCCTGCCTTTCGAGGGGGTGTTGGCGCTGGATCCTGATGTACTGATCACCACCGAGGAAGCCGCTCCGGATGAAACACTGGAGCGTCTTGCGCGGGCCGGTGTCAGCGTTCGGCAGTTGCCGGTGGCCCGTACGCCGGAGGCCACCGTCGGGCGCGTTCGTGCGGTCGGCGACGTGATGGGAAGAGCCGCTGCCGCGGAACGCCTGGCAACCGAGCTGGAACACCAGGTCGCCTCGGTGGTTGCAAAGCGGTCGGAGGCTCCCGCGCCAAGGGTATTGTTCCTGCTGGCAGCCGGCCCCCGTGGTGTGATGATCGCCGGTGACAACACGGCAGCTCAGGCGATGCTCGAAACGCTGGGCGCGGAGAATGCCGTAACCGGCATCCAGGGTTACAAGCCCGCCGGCCGCGAGGCCTTGCTGGCATCGCGACCGGACGCCATTGTGATTGCGGAAACCCGCCCCGGTCAGTTTGATATCGACGACTGGCCTGAGCTGGCAGCACTGCCGGCGTGGCAACAGGGGCATCATGTGACCTCGGACAGCATGCTGTTGCTGGGCTTCGGCCCACGGCTGGCGGATGCATTGGCCACAATTGTCCGGGCGCTGCCCGCGGGGGAGCAGGTCAGCCAGCATGGTTCGTGACGAGGCAGGGCGGCTCGCTCCCGGTATTGCACTTGCCGGTATCGCCACCGCTGCGCTGGCGGTGGCCTGGCTATCGGTAACCAGTGGCGCCTATCCGTTGTCCCTGAGCGATATCCTGTCGGTCATCGTGCGGCCGGCGGAGGCCGACCATGTGGCCCGGATGGTGCTGGTGGATGTACGCCTGCCCAGGTTCCTGCTGGGCTTCCTGGTGGGGGCTGTGCTGGCGGTGTCGGGGGCGATACTGCAGGGATTGTTCCGCAATCCGCTGGCGGATCCCGGGCTGATTGGCGTGTCCGCCGGCGCTTCCCTGGCCGCCATCGGGGTAATCGTGCTCGGCGGCACCTGGCTGGGACGCTGGGTGGCGTTTGCCGGTGAGTGGGCGCTGCCGATAGCCGCCTTTATCGGGGGTAGTGGCACGGTCTTTCTGGCCTGGCGTATTGCACGGCGAGCCGGCGAAACGTCCGTTGCCACCCTGTTGCTGGCGGGCATCGCTATCAATGCCATCGCCGGGGCAGGCACTGGTCTGTTGACCTTCTATTCCAGCGACGAGGAACTGCGTTCACTGACCTTCTGGACCATGGGCAGTCTCGGGCATGCCAGCTGGGATGATCTGATGGTAGCCGGACCCTGGCTTGTGCTGGCATTGGTTGCCTCGCCGTTTCTGGCCCGGCCTCTCGACGCCTTCCTGTTGGGGGAGCAGGTGGTTGGCCACCTGGGCTACCGCACGGACTGGATAAAACGGGCCGCCATACTGGTGGCCGGGTTGGGGGTTGGTGCCGCGGTGGCGGTCAGCGGTCTGATCGGGTTCGTGGGTCTGGTGGTGCCTCACCTGGTGCGCCAGGTTCTGGGGGCCAGTCACAGGACGTTGCTGCCGCTCAGTGCCCTGCTTGGCGGGACGCTGCTGGTGGGTGCGGATTGCCTGGCCAGGGTTATCGTGGCGCCGGCGGAGCTGCCTATCGGATTGATGATGTCATTGATCGGTGGTCCGTTCTTTCTGGCCCTGCTGCTGAAACGAAGGATAATCTGATGAGCCTGACAGCGAGCGAAGTCTCCGTGAAACTGGGAACCCATGCCGTGGTGCGAGATGTCAGCCTGCAGGTAGCCGAAGGCGAGCTGGTGATTCTTCTTGGGCCCAACGGCGCGGGGAAGTCGACCCTGTTGAGCGCGTTGGCGGGGGAAAGGGCGGTTGCTTCCGGGCAGGTTGCCATGGCGGGGCGGGCACTCGCGGACTGGCTTCCAGCCGATTTGGCAAGGCATCGGGCGGTGATGCCCCAGCGTGTGGATGTGAATTTTCCGCTGACTGTGGCAGAGGTACTGAAGCTCGGTCGACCGCCGGAACCGTCGGAGCGATCGGCGCCGATCCTGGAGGATCTGCTGCAACGGCTGGATATCCGGCACCTGCGGTACCGGCGTGTGCCGGGCCTTTCTGGCGGTGAACAGCAGCGGGTGCAGCTGGCGCGGGTGCTGGCGCAGGTGTGGGACAGTCCGGGACCAGTGGTGCTGCTACTGGATGAATGCACCTCTGCCCTGGACCCCAGCCATCAGCAGCAGGTGTTCGGCTTACTGAAGCGACTTTCCCGTGAGCGCGGATTCGCCATCCTGGCGGTCGCCCATGACCTCAACCTGGCAGCCCGCCATGGCGACCGGCTGGTATTGCTCAGGGAAGGTCAGACCTACAGCGACGATCGTCCGGAACAGGTTCTGACGGCACATGCCCTGAAGGAGGTGTATGGCTTGTCGTCCCGGATCATGATGTTGCCGGAGGGATATCCCATGGTGGTGCCGTCGGACGGGCCCCATGGTGATTATCAGACCGCCCCCTCAAAACCGGTCTGCCGCCAGGCCTCATAAAGCACCACGGCGGCGGCATTGGACAGGTTCAGGCTGCGGCTGCGGGGCAGCATGGGCACCCTCAGGCGCCGGTCCGGTTCGAGGGCGTTGCGCACGCCCTCGGGCAGGCCACGGGTCTCCGGGCCGAACATCAGGTAGTCGCCCGCCTGGAAGCGAACTTCATGGTACGGCTGGCTGCCTTTGGTGGTCAGGCCAAACAGCCGCTGCGGCTGCTCCGCCTCCAGGAATGCCTCATAGCTGGCGTGGACACTCACGCTGGCGTACTCGTTGTAATCCAGTCCGGCCCGCCGCATCTGCTTGTCCTCCAGGGAAAAGCCCAGGGGTTCAATCAGATGCAGCTGACAGCCGGTATTGGCGCAGAGCCGGATGATATTGCCGGTATTCGGCGGTATCTCCGGCTCATAGAGCACAATGTGGAACATTAACGTTCCACGGCAAGCGCCACGCCCATGCCACCACCAATGCACAGGGTAGCCAGGCCTTTCTTCACGTTACGGCGCTGCATCTCGTGGAGCAGGGACACCAGGATACGACAGCCGGAAGCACCGATGGGGTGACCCAGGGCGATGGCGCCGCCATTGACGTTCACCTTGCCGGTATCCCACCCGAGGTCCCGGTTGACGGAGATGGCCTGGGCGGCAAACGCTTCGTTGGCTTCCACCAGGTCCAGGTCGTCCACGGTCCAGCCGGCGCGCTTCAGGCAGCGCTGGCTGGCGGGGATGGGGCCGGTGCCCATGATGCTGGGGTCGACACCGGCATTGGCGTAGCCCTTGATCACGGCCAGCGGGGTCAGGCCCAGCTCTTTGGCCTTGGCGGCACTGCACACCAGCACGGCGGCTGCACCATCGTTCAGGGAGGAGGCGTTGCCCGCGGTGACGGTGCCGTCCTTCTTGAAAGCGGCCTTCAGCTTGCCCAGACCTTCAGCGGTCACACCATCACGAGGGCCTTCATCCTGGTCGACCACTACCGGGTCACCCTTGCGCTGGGGGATGGTGACGGGAACAATCTGGCCGTCAAAATAGCCTGCGGAGCGGGCGGCTGCGGCTTTCTGCTGTGACGCGGCGGCGAACTCGTCCTGCTCTTCGCGGCTGATGCCGTATTTCTCGACGATGTTCTCGGCGGTCACGCCCATGTGATAATCGTTGAAAGCATCCATCAGGCCGTCATTGATCATGGTGTCGATCATGGTCCAGTTGCCCATGCGCTGGCCATTACGGCTGTTGGGTACCACGTGGGGCGACTGACTCATGCTTTCCTGGCCGCCGGCGAGGATCATCTCGGCATCGCCACACTGGATGGCCTGCACGGCCATGTGCACGGCCTTGAGGCCGGAACCACAGACCTTGTTGATGGTCATGGCGGGCACGGAGGCGGGAATGCCAGCATTGATGGAAGACTGACGGGCCGGGTTCTGGCCGCAACCGGCCGTAAGAACCTGCCCCAGAATAACTTCATTGATCTGGTCGGCGGCTACGCCGGTCTCTTCCAGCAGGGCCTTGATCACTGCAGTACCAAGCTGGTCCGCTTTCAGGCTGGACAGGGAGCCACCGAAGGTTCCGATGGCGGTGCGTTTTGCTGCTGCTATGACGACGTCTTGCATTTTGGGGGTGTCTCCGTTTTGAGTTCTTTCGCGCTGGACTGCGAGTCCGGGGGCGCGGTACCCCGCCGGATACCTGTTGATTACTGCGCTTTCTGAATTCGGGGAGGTCAATTCTATCTGAATTCACGAAGTCGACCTAATGGTGCACTTCTTAATTATTCAGGCGCCTCTTACTCTGGAATCTGCCGGAAAAAAATTCAGCAAAACAAACGACGAATGAGCTGAAGCCGCTCCCGCCCAATAGCCTCACCCAGTTCCTTGCCTTTGAAACCCTCCGCCATCAACGACCGGGCATCCACCGAGCGGGCTTCCTCCATTGCCTGTTCCAGCTTGCTACGGGTCTCAGGATCCAGCCCATCCGGGAGACAACTCAGCGTCTCCAGCAACAGACCAAACCGCTCAGGCCGCCGCCAGGCATCCGCCTGGTTGAACAGCTCGAACACCCGTTCCGCCGTCAGCGACGGTTCGCGGGCAGCCGGCGCCACCTCCACCACAAGCCTCGACAGGTCCCGGCAGTCATTGGGGGCCTTCAGCGCTGCGGCCCGGACCGATACCTGAGCCGGGGACAAGGGATGGAGCAGGGCTGCAAAACGGCATTCGGTGGCCAGGTTCTGCTCAGCGGTACTGGCCAGTGCGGCCATGGCATTGCCGAAAGCCACCTCGTCGTCCGCCAGTTCCGGAATCAGGTCGCGAAGGGCGCCGGACGTCCTGAGAACCTCAAAGAAGGTGACAGGCGTGACTTCATGCAGGGCACGCTGGATTTCCTGCCACACACGCTCAGGCACCAGATGCCGGACCTCGCCGTCCTCTACCATGCTTCGCATCAGGGCCATGGTATCGTCTTCCACCCGGAAGCCCAGGTTATGGAAGCGCGCCGCAAAACGAGCGGTGCGCAGAATGCGTAGCGGGTCCTCCGCGAACGCTTCCGATACATGGCGAAGCTGACGGTCTTCAAGATCCTGCCGTCCGTTGAACGGATCCACCAGGGTGCCGTCTTCGGCCATGGCCATGGCGTTAATCGTCAGGTCCCGGCGTTTGAGATCGTCCTCCAGAGTCACATCCGGGGCGCTGTAAACGGAGAAACCGTGGTAACCCCGCCCCTGTTTGCGCTCGGTACGGGCCAGGGCATATTCCTCGTGGGATTGCGGATGCAGGAATACCGGGAAATCAGCCCCTACCTGCCGGTAGCCACGGGAAAGCATCTCATCCGGCGTGGCGCCCACCACGACCCAGTCCCGGTCCTTCACCGGAAGGTTCAGTAATTTGTCCCGGACTGCGCCGCCGACCAGATAGATGTTCATGAAGCAAAAGGCCCGTTGTCGATGGATTCGATCAGAGCGTGATTATGAAGACCGACGGACCATCAGGCAAAAGAAAGCCCGCCGTGGAGGCGGGCTTGCAGAGACGGGAAGGCGGGTTGCTCAGAAGGCCACGCCCAGTTCAATCGACCCACCCACGTCGGCATCGCTAACCAGTGCGGCAATGTCGAGCCGGGCACCGAAGGGTGACAGACCAACACCGGCGGTGAACTGGGTGTCTTCCTCGATGCCGTTGTTGTCGTCATTGCTGGCAATATTCTGGCGTGCACCCACGCGCAACTGGGCAAAACGGAAGGCGTCGAATTCGGCACCGACGGCTACCCACTGGGTATCGTCGCCATGCCCGAAGGCCTTGCGCTCCGTCAGCTCGGCCTCAGCAGTAACGACGTGATATTCACCACTATGGGCGATACCGGCGGTCACCATCGGGTCCAGCTCCAGGGTGACCTCTTCTTCACCCTTTGCGGTATCGAATTCCGAGTCCAGCTCCATGGGGATCAGGTTTTTAACCGCGATGCCGGCATTCCACTGCTTTTCTTCGCCGAAGGCATAGGCTGCGCCCAGGTCCAGGTTGAAGCCGCTCTTGGAGGACTCGTAGTCGCCGTTGTCGAACTCGTCTTCATCAAAATCGTCAATAAACTGCGTGTACTGGTAGGTTCGCAGCTGCACATACTTGGGAGAAACACCCAGTTGCACCGGATTTTCCAGTCCCAGTTCAAAGGAACGCCCGAAACTGACGCCGGCTTCGATGACCGCGGCGGCCAGTACGTGGGCAGACGAGTCCAGGTTGCCATCGAGTGACGAGGGATTGGTACTATTATTCGCGTCAATCACGGCCTGCAGTTGGGCGAGGTCATTGTCGTCGACATTACCACGAGCGGTTGCCCGCAGGTTGGCATTGGTGAACACGCCAACGGCCAGCTTTTCGCCGGGAATGGCCAGGCTCAGGCCTGCGCCCACATCTACCCGCATAGTGTCTCGGTCCAGGGCTTCGAGCTGGTCGTAGAGCTTCTCGGCCTCAGTCTGTACTTGCGCCGCACTAACGTTTGACCCCACCAGATTGTTGTACGAGTCGATGGTGTCCTGAATATCGTCGATCTGGTTAATCACCTCTTCTTCGTCGGCGAACCGAGCATTGATCGACGGAATGATCAGACCGAAGTCGTCGGTCCAGTCATGGTGCTTCGACGCCAGCATGGCCGGATTGGCACTATTGGCGGTGGCCGGATGAGCTATGGCAACACCGGTCCCTCCCATGGCGAAGGAGCGTGCGGTATTGAAGGACTGCGGTGCGGCGATGGCAGCGGTGGAGCTGGCAGAGAGCGCGACCGCCAGGGCAAGACGACTGACTTTCATGGTTGGGTACCGTTTGTTGGCTGATGGAGTCTGAATTATTAACTATTGGTCAGGGTTATGAGGCTAGGGGATATCGTGACCGGGTTCACTGTTTTCCCGGTTACGGATTGTCGCGGTATGTAACCGGAGCCGTGGCGGCGAGACTTTGCCGTCTGAACACCCGGGTTTCTGAGTAAACCGAATGAAATGTCGGAAATTCAGTGGCATGGGCAACCTGGCCCGAATTTTTCATGTGGGCGGGTATTGTTTCGTCTGGAATGACAACCGGAGTCCCGCATGAAGTCATCCTGTATTGCCCTTTTGCTGCTGGTGGCGCTGTCTGGCTGCACCAAAAGCAGCCTCTACCATTATGAGGAGCGAGGGGAGCTGCAGACCCGCCAACAGGAGTTCGAGCCCATTGTGGTTCGGGTCAGCGGTTTCGGCACCTATGAAAACGTTGCCACTGACCGGCCCAATACCCGCAAGCGCCTGATGGCCCGGCGAGCGTCGCAGCTGGATGCCTATCGCAACCTGGCCGAGCGGGTCTATGGCACGGTGGTGTACGGCAGCTCCACCGTCAGCGATTTCGTGTCACGCAATGACATGTTCCGCACCTACGTGGACAGCTATATTCGCGGTGCCAAGCTGGTGACCGTCAACGAGCACAGCGATGGCGTCGTCGAGACGGTGATGGAGCTGAAGCTGGAGCCACGGTTTCGTGAGTGTGTGTCCCGGGTAAGCGACCGCGATGTGGGCAGCCTGTGCCCGATGCCCATGCCGCGGGGCAATGACGCCGCCGGTGATGTGGTCAGCCGCGAAGGTACTGACTCCCTGTATTACCTGGATTGAGAGTACCTGGATTGAGAGTATCTGGACTGAGAGTGCCTGGATTAAGAGCACCTGGCTTGAGACCACTGGATTGAAGACAACGACCATGACACTGATGATCCGGACACTGATGCTGATCCTGCTGGTTTCCTTCACCGCCTCCGCCCATGCCGTGAGGCTGGAAGGCACCGGCATTGCCACCATTCGTGGCGGCGATATAGAGGCCGCGCGAGTGGAAGCGCGCAAGGCCGCGCTGCGGGATGTGGCGCTGCAGTATGACGCCCGCATCAGCAGTCAGGATACGGTCCGGGACGGCAGGATTACCGACTCCCGGCTCACGGTGTCATCCCGCGCACGGGCGTCCAATGTCCAGGTGCTCGACGAACGCCAGGTGGGTGGCGCCCTGCGCATCACCGTGAGTGCCGAGGTATCTGACAACCCGGGTAGCTGTCAGAGCGGCGAGGCGGCGGGGCTCCGCAAACGGGTCGCGGTGACCGGTTTTACCTTGCAGCAACCCGAACAGGCTCGTCTGGGCAGTCTTGACGACGCCGGCCAGATGTTGCCGCACCGGTTGCAGGTGGGGTTGCAGGCCCAGGGTAACCTGCAGGTACTACGGGCGTCCTCGACACAGCTGTATCCGGATGTGGCCAATGCCCCCACCACCCAGCACTTCGATAACCGGCTGACCAATGTCATCGGTGTGGCCCGGGAAATGGGTGCCCAGTTCGTGGTGGCCGGGGTGATTCGCGATATCGGGGTGGAGAATCCCTCGGCCTGGAACACGTCGGTGCTTCACAAGATCGGTCGCGGGCTTGGCGCCACCAATACCGAGCGTCGTTTTATCGCGGACATGATGATTTTCGACGGTTTCAGTGGCTCTCCGGTCTACCAGAAGCGGTACCAGACCCGCGGTCGCTGGGACGCGGGCAGGGGCCAGTCCGGCGGTTTTGGATCTGCCGGCTTTCTGGAAACGGATTATGGTCAGGCGGTGACCGGGGTGGTCACCCAGATGCGGGACGATATCCAGGAGGCCCTGGCCTGCCAGCCTTTCATGACCCGGATTACCCGGGTGGAAGGCACCAAGGTCACCATCGCCTCCGGTGCCACGGCCGGCTTGCGTCCGGGGGATAGCCTTGCGCTATACCGTAGCTACTCCCACTTCGACAGCCCCGACGCGACGCCCGAGCTGCTGGAAGCGGATATCGAAGTGACTCTGGACAACGTGTTCCCGGAATACGCCAACGGACTGATTCCCCAGTACGGTTCCCTCGAGAACATTCAAAGGGGTGATATCGCCATTATCTGGTAATCCTTCTGTAGGCCGCCGACCGAGTCAGGGGCTCCTGGCGGGTAGTCACGGATGACCCCTGTTTGCGGCGGCGAAAGACCTCCCCCCCCCCATCCCGGGGCGTCTTGCTCCAGAAACTCAGTGCACACTGGCCCCTTTCTTCGGCTTATTGCCAAAGCACACCTGATACACATCGTTATAGTGTTTGGCAAAATGCACCGTCAGGCCCTCCTGAAGATAGTCCGGCAATTCCTCATAATCGCCCCGGTTCGCCTCCGGCAGGATCAGTGTGTTGAGCTTCTGCCGGCGGGCCGCAATCACCTTCTCGCGAATACCGCCCACGGGCAGTACCTGGCCGGTCAGGGTCAGTTCGCCGGTCATGGCAATGTTCTGCACCGGCGACTCCCGGCGGGCAATGGACAGCAGGGCCGTGGCCATGGTCACGCCGGCACTGGGGCCATCCTTGGGAGTGGCTCCCTCCGGCACGTGCAGATGCACGAAGGACTTGTCGAAGAACGCCGGGTCTGCCTTCAGCCGTTTCAGGTTTGACGAAACATAACTGTAGGCGATGTCCGCCGACTCCCTCATCACATCCCCCAACTGGCCGGTCAGCTTGAAGCCCCGCTGGTTGGTGTGGATCCGTGAGGCCTCGATGCTCAGGGTGGCACCACCCATGGCCGTCCATGCCAGGCCGGTAACCACGCCGGTGCCCTTGAGCGCCTTTTCCTTGCGGAAGGCGGGTTGCCCCAGGAAGTCCTCCAGGTCGGAGACGCCCACGCGCACCGGTTTTTCCGGCTCGTCCAGCAGCCGGACGATGCCCTTGCGGATAATCTTGTGCAGCTGCTTTTCCAGCGTCCTGACGCCGGCTTCACGGGCATAGCCCTCGATCACCTGACGCAGGGCGGCATCGGTGATATTGAGCTGTTTCTTCAGCAGGCCGGCCCGCTTCAGCAGCCGTGGTAGCAGGTGATGCTTGGCAATGGCCTGCTTTTCCTCGGTGATGTAGCCGGACAGGCGGATGGTATCCATGCGGTCCAGCAGCGGCCGGGGAATGGTATCCAGCTGGTTGGCGGTACAGATGAACAGCACCTTCGACAGGTCCAGGCGGACATCCAGATAGTGGTCCAGGAAATCCTTGTTCTGCTCCGGGTCCAGGGTTTCCAGCAGGGCAGACGCCGGGTCGCCCTGGAACGAGGAGCCGACCTTGTCGATCTCGTCCAGCATGATCACCGGGTTGGAGACCTTGGCGTCCTTCAGGGCCTGTACGAACTTGCCGGGCATGGCGCCGATGTAGGTACGGCGGTGGCCCTTGATTTCGGCCTCGTCACGCATACCGCCCAGGCTGAAACGGTAGAACTCCCGGCCCAGCGCATCGGCCACCGAACGGCCGATCGAGGTCTTGCCGACCCCCGGCGGGCCCACCAGTAGCAGGATGGACCCGGAGATTTCCCCCTTGAAGGTGCCCTCGGCGAGAAATTCCACGATCCGGTCCTTCACATCGGTGAGGCCATCGTGATCCCGGTCCAGCACATTGCGGGCGTGGGTGAGGTCGAAGTGGTCCTCCGAGGTGATGCCCCAGGGCACCCGGGTGATCCAGTCCAGATAGTTGCGGGTGACCCCGTACTCCGGTGACCCCTGTTCCAGCACCTGCAGTTTCTGCAGCTCTTCCTCGAACCTGGCCTGCACGTCCTCGTTGGGGTCCAGTTTCGCCATGCGGGCCTGGAAGCGCTCGATGTCCGCCGTCTTGTCGTCCTTGGACACGCCCAGTTCCCGCTGGATAACCTTGAGCTGCTCGCGCAGGAAGAATTCCCGCTGGTGCTTCTGCACCTTGTCGTTCACTTCCTCGTTGATCTCCGCCTGCAGGCGCGCCACCTCCTGCTCCTTGCGCATCAGCACCAGCACCCTCTCCATGCGGCGCAGCAGCGGAACGGTATCCAGTACATCCTGCAGCTCACGCCCCGGGGCGCTGGTCATGGACGCACCAAAGTCGGCCAGGGGCGAGCTGTCATCCGGCCCGAAGCGGGACAGGTACTGCTTGACGTCCTCACCGTACAGCGGATTGGAGCGCAGCAACTCCTTGATGGCGCTGATGATGGCCAGGGTGTAGGCCTTGAGTTCGTCGGTGGCCTCTTCCGGCTCGTCCGGATACTCCACTTCCACCAGGTAGGGAGGCTTGCGGCGCAGCCACTGGGTGATGCGGAAACGGGTCAGGCCCTGGGCGATGAACTGGACCTTGCCGCTTTCCTCCTGCACATGGTGAATACGGACAGCGCAGCCCATGGTTTCCATTTCGTCACTGGCGGGGATGTTGCGCTCGGGATCCGGATCCTCCACGAAGCAGATGCCCATCATGTGGTGGTCGGTATCGCCTACCCTTTTGAGGGTTTCCTGCCAGGGATCCTGGTTGACCATCACCGGCTGTACCTGGGCCGGGAAGAAAGGCCGGTTGGACACCGGAATGACGTACATGCGACGTGGCCGGGCCTCACCCGGCAGCACCAGGCTCTTGCCGGTGTGTTCGTCGCGGCCTATGTATTCGGTGATGTCTTCCTCTTCTTCAGGCGTCTCGTTGTGCTGGTCGTCGGCCATAGTCTTCCTCATGTACGGGGTATGGAGTGTCAGGCGGGTAGTGGTGAAGGCCCGCTCTGAGTAAAGGTGTTCACTGGTATGTAGCGGCAGGGGCAGGGAATTCAAGGCCGGGGCGATTCCGGCCCGTTGTTGCCCCGGGCGTGTTGCCAGCGTGGCCGCCGGCAGCGGCTGTCGTGGCTTGAATTCAGCGCCAATGGCACCATGTAGTCCGTAGTTCTCCGTAATCAATCATTTACCGGATCAGACAGGACCCATCCCATGAGTAATTCGCCCTTTATCTTTGAAGCCACCATGGACAATTTCCAGGAGAAGGTGATGGACGCCTCCAAGTCCACCCCGATTCTGGTGGATGTGTGGGCGGAATGGTGTGCTCCCTGCAAGCAGATCATGCCGATCCTGGAAAAACTGGTGGATGAGTACAATGGCGGCTTCCTGCTGGCCAAGGTCAACGCCGACGAGCAGGAGCAGCTGACTGCCAGCCTGGGTGTCCGCAGCCTGCCGACGGTGATTCTGGTGAAGGACGGTCAGGCCGTGGATGGTTTCAACAGCGCCCTGCCCGAGGGCGAGGTACGCAAGCTTCTGGAGCCGCACGTGGAGAAGGCCGAGGAGCAGGAAACCCCCTACGACAAGGCCCACCGGCTGTGGGAAGAGGGTGACCTGGATGGCGCCCTGGCGATTTTCAGCCAGCTCAACCAGCAGAACCCGGACGACCTGAAGGTTCTGATTGACCTGGCCCAGATCAAGGCGGAGCAGGGCGACCTGGACACTGCAGAACAGGTACTGGAAAGCCTGCCCCCGGAAGAGAAACTGCAGCCCAAGGCCAAACAGCTGGCGGCCCGGCTCAAGATTCTGCGCCAGGCCGGCGAACTGCCGCCCATCAAGGACCTGGAGATGGCCCTGGAGCAGGACCCGAAAGATCCGGATGCCCTGCATCAGCTGTCCATGCAGTACGCCCTGAACGACCGCAACGCCGAAGCCATGGACCTGCTGATCCGCCTGATGCAGACCAATCCCGACTACAAGGATGGCATCGCCAAGACTTCACTGGTGGAGCTGTTCGAGAAGCTGGGCAATAACAATCCGGATGTGCGGACGTATCGGCGCAAGCTTTATACCTTGATGCACTGAGGTTTATTGCGGGTTTATCCGAAATTTGCGCCGGACATCCCCTCTCCCTTGAGGGGAGAGGGCCAGGGTGAGGGTGAAAGGCGGCCGGACTGCGGAGTTGAAGTCTCCACCCTCACCCCAACCCTCTCCCCTCAAGGGAGAGGGGGTAAAATGCCACTCAACCAACCAGTTTTTTCAGATACCGCCCGGTATGAGACCGCTTGTTCCTGGCCACGTTCTCCGGTGTACCCTCGGCAATAATCTCACCACCGCCCGAGCCGCCTTCCGGCCCGAGATCGATAATCCAGTCCGCGGTCTTGATCACGTCCAGGTTGTGTTCGATCACCACCACGGTATTACCGTGATCCCGCAGGCGTTGCAGTACGGTCAGCAACTGCTGGATGTCGTAGAAATGCAGCCCGGTGGTGGGTTCGTCGAGGATGTACAGGGTCTTGCCGGTGTCCCGCTTGGACAGTTCCCGCGACAGCTTGACCCGCTGGGCCTCGCCGCCGGACAGGGTGATGGCGCTCTGGCCCAGGCGGATGTAGGACAGGCCCACATCCATCAGGGTCTGTAGCTTGCGGGCCAGGAAGGGCACCGGGTCGAAGAATTCCCGCGCTTCCTCCACGGTCATGTCCAGCACCTCGTGGATGTTCTTGCCCTTGTAGCGTACCTCCAGGGTTTCCCGGTTGTAGCGCTTGCCCTTGCACACATCGCAGGGCACGTAGATGTCCGGCAGGAAGTGCATCTCCACCTTGATCATGCCGTCGCCCTGGCAGGCCTCGCAGCGGCCACCCTTGACGTTGAAGCTGAAGCGTCCCGGCTTGTAGCCCCGGCTGCGGGCTTCCTGGGTGCCGGCGAACAGTTCCCTGACCGGCGTGAAAATACCGGTGTATGTGGCCGGGTTGGAGCGCGGTGTACGACCGATGGGGCTCTGGTCGATGTCGATGACCTTGTCCAGGTTATCCAGTCCCTTGAGGGACTTGTAGGGGCCGTGGGTCAGGCTGGTGGCCTTGTTCAGTTTGGCGGCAGCCACCGGATAGAGGGTGCTGTTGATCAGGCTGGACTTGCCGGACCCGGACACGCCGGTGATGCAGGTCATCACGCCAAGTGGCAGATCCAGGGTGACCTCCTTCAGGTTGTTGCCGGTGGCGCCGGACAGGGTCAGGGTCTTGCCGTTGCCTTCGTTGCGGGTGGCGGGGATGGGAATTTCCCGGGCGCCACTGAGATACTGCCCGGTGAGGGAGTTCTCGTTGGCAATGATGTCCGCCGGCGTACCCTGGGCCACGATGTGACCGCCGTGGACGCCGGCACCGGGGCCCACGTCCAGCACGTGGTCGGCGGCGCGGATAGCGTCTTCGTCGTGCTCCACCACAATCACCGTGTTGCCCAGATCCCGCAGGTGGGTGAGGGTGGCCAGCAGCCGGTCATTGTCCCGCTGGTGCAGGCCGATGGAAGGCTCGTCGAGAATGTACATGACGCCCACCAGACCCGCACCGATCTGGCTGGCCAGGCGGATGCGCTGGGCCTCGCCGCCGGACAGGGTGTCGGCGCTGCGCTCCAGGGTCAGGTATTCCAGCCCCACGTTGACCAGGAACTGCAGCCGTTCGCGGACTTCCTTGAGTATCTTCTCGGCAATTTCGCCCCGGCGACCGGGCAGTGCCAGGTCACCGAAGTAGCCATGGGCCTCGCCTACCGGCATGTGGGCGATATCGGGCAGGTTGTGTTCATCGATAAACACGTGCCGGGCACCCCGGCGCAACCGCGAACCACCACAGTCCTTGCAGGGCTGGGTGCTCAGGTGGCGGGCCAGCTCCTCGCGCATGCTCTGGGATTCGGTTTCCCGGTAGCGGCGCTCCAGGTTGGGCAGCACCCCCTCGAAGGGGTGCTCCTTCTGCATGATATGGCCCCGGGAGTTCACGTAGCGAAAGGGGATCTCTTCCTTGCCGGAACCGTGCAGCACCACGTTCTGGAAGTCTTCCGGCAGATCCTCAAAGGGGGTGTCCATATCGATGCCATAGTGCTCGGCCACGCTGGAGAGCATCTGGAAATAGTAGACCGCGCGGCGGTCCCAGCCGCGGATCGCGCCTGCGGCCAGGGTGGCGGCAGGGTTGTAGACTACCTTCTCCGGATCGAAGAACTGGCGCACCCCCAGGCCATCGCAGGTGGGGCAGGCGCCGGCCGGGTTGTTGAAGGAGAAGATTTTCGGTTCCAGCTCGCTCAGGGAATAGCCGCACTGGGTACAGGCATAACGGGCGGAGAAGGTGATGTCCTCTTCCTTGCCGTCCATATCCGCCACCAGGGCGATGCCGTCGGCCAGCTCCAGGGCGGTCTCGAAGCTTTCCGCCAGGCGCTGCTCCAGGCCTTCCTTGACCTTGAAGCGGTCCACCACCACGTCAATAACGTGTTTCTTTTTCTTGTCCAGGGGCGGCACGTCGTCGATGTCATAGACGTAGCCGTCCACCCGCATGCGGATAAAGCCCTGGCTGCGCATGGTGTCGATCACCTGCAGATGCTCACCCTTGCGGTCGCGGATCACCGGCGCCACCACCATCAGCTTGCTGCCCTCGGGCATCGCCAGCACCTGGTCCACCATCTGGCTGACCGTCTGGGCCTCCAGGGCCTGGCCATGGTCGGGGCAGCGGGGCTCGCCGGCGCGGGCAAACAGCAGGCGCAGGTAGTCGTAGATCTCGGTGATGGTGCCCACGGTGGAGCGGGGGTTGTGGGAGGTGGACTTCTGCTCGATGGAAATGGCCGGCGACAGCCCCTCGATATGGTCCATATCGGGCTTTTCCATCATCGACAGGAATTGCCGCGCGTAGGTGGACAGCGATTCCACATACCGGCGCTGGCCTTCCGCGTAGAGAGTGTCGAATGCCAGGGAGGACTTGCCCGAGCCGGAGAGCCCGGTGATAACAATCAGTTTGTCACGGGGCAGCTCCACATCGATGTTCTTCAGGTTGTGCGTACGTGCGCCTTTGACCTGGATGGACTCCATAATGCTCCTCTGGCAGTTAGCGATTCGGCAAGGGTAATACGGCAGTATAACGGCTTCGGCTCTGTCGCCAAGGGTCCGGGGTTACCAGGTCAGGGTATCTGCTGACGGGGCAGGGGTATTATCCGGCTCCACCAGGATGTCCGGGGGCAGCTCTTTAAGGCTGGTGGGCGTCTCACCGGGGTCGTCGGAAAGATCCACAATGATCTCCACCCGGCGGTTGAGGGCCCGGTTCCCGCGGGAATCGTTGGGCCGCCGGGGCTCGGTGGAGGCCAGCCCCATAACGCGGAAACGCCCCTCATCCAGGGGCCCGGCCTCGATCAGGGCGTTGGCGACCGCTGCGGCCCGGTCCGCCGACAGGTTCCAGTTCGACTCGTAGCGGCTGCCGCTGCCGATGGGAACATTGTCGGTATGGCCTTCCACGGTCAGGTCGCCGGGGATATCCGTCAGTACCTTGCTCATCCGGTAGAGCAGGTCGACCATGGCATAGGTCAGCTCGGCGGAGCCGGAGGAAAAGGACCCGCGCTCCTCGATGCGCATGATGATCTGACGTTTACCCGGGTCCGCCTGAACATCCAGCTGGCCGGCGGTGATTTCCTCCTGCAGGACTGCTTCCAGGCTTCGGGCATAGGCCAGTGCCGCGGCGGTAGCTTCGCCGGCGGCCTGCTGTCCCGGCTGGGTGCCCGGCTCGCGGTCCAGGAAGGGCTCCACTTCAGTGGTGCTCTGGCGCACCTCATCCAGGTCGGTGGGCTCGGGTTTGCCGGGGGTGAAGTGCCGGAACACCGGGCTGGTGCCCTGGGGAATATCCACGGAGGCCACTTCCCGCTGAACGCCAAAGGCTTTGGACATCTCTTCGGCAATCTGCTTGAACTTCATGGCGTCGATCTCCGAGAAGGAGAGCAGCAGCACGAAAAAGCACATCAGCAGCGACATCAGGTCGGCAAAAGTAACCACCCACGCGGGAATTCCGGGCTTTTCCTCTTCCGGCAACTCATCCATCGGGCTCAGGCCCCGCTTTCAGTGGCGGCTTCGCGTTTTGCCGGTGGCAGATAGCTGGACAGCAGCTGTTCGATCACCCGCGGGTTCTGACCATGCTGGATGGCGACCAGGGCATCGGAGATCAGTGACTGCATCCGGGCTTCTTCGGTCAGGCGCAGCTCCAGCTTGTCGGCGATGGGGTTGGCGACCATGGTGGCAATCATGGCGCCGTAGAGTGTGGTCAGCAGCGCCACTGCCATGGCCGGGCCGATACTCTCGGGGTCCTCCATGTTCGACAGCATCTGCACCAGGCCAACAATCGTGCCGATCATGCCCATGGCCGGGGCCACGTCCCCCAGCGCCCGGAACACCTTCGACCCCCAGCGGTTGCGGTCCATGGTGAGCAGGCGCTCCTTGCGCAGCAGGTCATCGATGACATCCGCGGATTGACCGTCCACCAGGTGTTGTATGCCCTGCGACAGGTATTCCGAACTCGCTTCCCGGCCCTCCAGGTTGAGTACGCCCTGTTTGCGGGCCACGTTGGCGATATCGATCAGCTCCTCGATCAGCGACTGGGTATCGGGCAGTTTGAACGAGAACGCACGGCCCGCCGCCTTTATTGCCCCGAAGTACTGGCTGAAACTGAACTTGGCCAGAACCACCGAGAGACTGCCGAGAACCACGATCAGCACAGAGGGTGCATTCAGGAACACCCCGGGGGAAGCGCCGACAACGATGGCCGTGCCGATGATGACAACGCCTCCCACGAGGCCTATCAGGGTTGCTAGATCCACAACGTACTACCCGGTCCGGTTAAAAGTGGGCGAATTGTAATCAGAGCGGATCGTCATTAACAGGTTAAAAAGCAATCTCTGTGATGGCGCAGGCAGATGATCAGGCGCCCGTAACCTTGATTCACCGCACGACAGGATGCGCAAAATCCCGGGCCTCATCTGGTAGACTGGCCCCTTTCACTTTGACGTTGCAGACATCCCGATGAACAATTCCGAACGCCAGGCGGTCGCCGCGCTTGCTTCCGTCTATTCCATGCGCATGCTGGGCCTGTTTATGGTCCTGCCGGTATTCGCCCTGCTGGGGCCGGATCTGACAGGGGCCACCCCGGCGCTGATCGGGCTGGCCATTGGTATCTACGGCCTCAGCCAGGCCAGCCTGCAGATACCGTTCGGCGCGCTTTCGGACCGGCTGGGGCGCAAGCGGCTGATTTATATTGGCCTGATAATATTTGCCGCCGGCAGCCTGCTGGCCGCCGCCTCGGATCACATTTACGGCGTGATCGCCGGTCGTGCGCTGCAGGGGGCGGGTGCCATTGCCAGCGTGCTGATGGCCCTGGTCAGCGATCTTACCCGTGCCGAGCAGCGCACCAAGGCCATGGCCAGCATTGGTGTCACCATCGGGCTGTCGTTCTCGCTGTCGCTGATCCTGGGGCCGCTGCTGAGCCAGGTTGCCGGGCTCGCGGGCATTTTCTACCTCACCGCCGTGCTGGCCCTGGCGGCGATTGTCGTGGTCTGGAAACTGGTGCCGGAGCCTCCGGCCATGGTAACGAAAGGCGAACACCTGCCGGCCCGGGCCATGCTGGGGCACGTGTTGCGGGACCCGCGCCTGTTACGGCTCGACTTCGGGATCTTTGCCCTGCACCTGGCGCTGACGGCAATGTTTATTCAGGTGCCGGTGTTGTTGTCTGATCAGCTGGGGCTCGCCATGGGTTCCATGTGGTGGTACTACCTCACGGTGATGATCACCTCCTTCTTTGCGATGGTGCCATTTATCATCATTGGCGAGAAAAAGCGGCAGATGAAGGCGGTGCTGTCCGGCGCCGTTGCCATGCTGCTGCTGGCGAGCCTGGCCCTGTGGCAGTGGTCGGCCACCCTGGCTGCGGCCTGGTTCGGGCTGTTCTTCTTCTTCATGGCTTTCAACCTGCTGGAGGCCAGCCTGCCATCGCTGATCAGCAAGGAGTCGCCATCAGGTGCCAAGGGTACCGCCATGGGGGTCTATTCCACGTCTCAGTTTTTCGGGGCCTTCCTGGGGGGTGCCGCAGGCGGCGTGCTGGCGGGCTGGGCCGGCGCCGACGGCGTGTTCGGGCTGATGGCGATCGTGTTGCTGGCATGGCTGGTCATCGCTGGCACCATGCCGGCCCCGCGTTATCGGGATCGGGGCGAGGATGAATTCGTGGTAGAGTTGCAGGAATCCGATGCGGACGATGAGTCGTCACAGATGAACAATGACAGAACAGGGGTGAATCATGGCACGAGGTGTTAACAAGGTCATACTGATAGGCAACCTGGGGCAGGATCCGGAGACCCGTTACACGCCCAATGGCAACGCGGTGGTCAACCTGAACCTGGCTACCGATGAAAGCTACAAGGACCGGCAGACCGGTCAGCTGGTACCCAAAACCGAATGGCACCGCATTGTCATGTTCGGCAAGATCGCCGAGATTGCGGGCCAGTACCTTCGAAAGGGTTCCAAGGTCTATATCGAGGGCAAGCTGCAGACCCGGAAATGGACCAACAAGGAAGGGCAGGACGTCTACACCACCGAGGTGGTCGTGGACATCAATGGCCAGATGCAGATGCTGGACAGCCGTGGCGCCGGCGACAGCAACGCCAATCAGGGTGCGCCCCAGGGTCGTCCCCAGCCGCAACAGCAGCCGGCCGCGCAGGGCAATTCCCAGGGCGGTTCCCAGGGTAACTACGGGGGTGGCGGAGCCGGAAACAATCAGGGTGGCGGTTACAGCCAGCCCGGTGGTGGCCAGGGCAGTATGCCGGAGCCGGTGGATGACTTTGATGACGATATTCCGTTCTGAAAAACCCGGATATCGAGCCAAATAAATGGCATTAGCGATTATGTGTACATAAAGCCTTCATATATGAAGGCTTTTTTGTAACCGAGTTGCAAAAGGCTGTGAAATGATACACGAAGTCATATTTTTACGGGGTATTCTTTAACTAGAATGTCAGCCATATTGAGACGAATCCCCATAATGACCAACAAGGCTGCGTGTGTCTCTGGTTAACCGATTCAAAAGTCTGTTCCGATCATCCGCCAGACGCTCGCGGCTTTCTCTGGAAGTCCGGCCGGACGGTATTGCCTGGGCCAGTGGTTCACTGTCCGGGTTTGCCGAGTGCACACCGGCAAAACGGTTATCGACGCTGCAGGACATCGTCTCGTCCAACCAGCTGGCGGATGCCGACACTACCATGGTGCTGCCCCTGGACCAGTACCAGGTATTCCAGCTGGAGCGCCCCGAAGGCGTTGACGATGCCGAGCTGGGGGATGCGCTCAAGTGGAAGCTCAAGGATTTCCTCGACTTCAGTCCCTCCGAAGCGGTCAGTGACGTGTTTCCCTTCCCCGCAGATGCTGCCCGGGGCCGTGGCGAGCTGGTCAACGTGGTGGCGGTGCGCCGCACCCTGATTGCCGAGCTGGTATCCCTGGCGAAGGACGCCGATCTGAACCTGCAGCGCATTGATATTGCCGAGCTGGCCCTGCGGCGGCTGGTGAGCCGCCTTGACGAGACCGGCCGGGGGGCGGCGCTGGTGCATCTCAGGGATCGCTATGGCCATATGGTGGTTTGCAAGGGTGAGACCCTGTACCTGTCACGGAAACTGGAAGTGACAGCCGATGACCTGAGGGAGGTCGCCAGCCAGGAGTCCGCGGTCCAGTCCCTGGCGCTGGAAATGCAGCGTTCGCTGGACTATTACGAGAGCCAGCTCGGGCAGGTGCCGCCGCCGGTGATCAATCTGGTGGCCCGTGACAGCATGCTGCCGCTGAGCTCCATGCTGGGCTCCTATCTGGCCGCCAGTGCCCGCAACCTGGACTGGTCCACACTGGGCCTGGACGAGGAACTGGACAGCCGCTGCCTGGTGGCCTGGAGCGCCGGGCTCAGTCTGTCGGAGGGCGCTTCGTGATCCAGCAGGTGAACCTGTACAAACCGGAGTTCCGGCCCAGTCAACAGCGGATAACAGCGAACAATGTGGCGCTGATGGCGGTTGTGCTGCTGGTAGTCATGTTGGTAGCGGGTGGCTGGTTCCAGTACCGTGCCGCCGGTCTGGAGCAGGCCGTTCAGGCCGAACAGGCGGGAAACGATCAGGTCCGGCAATCCATCGAGCGTATGAACACAGAGATCGACGGGCGTCGTCCGGATCCACAGCTGGAGCAGGCGGTAGAGCGGGTGACGGATACCCTGTCCCGGCGCCAGCGCCTGCTGGAGCGGGTCGAGCGGTTGGCGAACAATCGTTCCGAAGGTTTTGCCGCCCCCATGGCCGCACTGGCAAGACAGGTGCCGCAGGACCTGTGGCTTACCGGTCTGCGGTTGCAGCAGGATCGCGTATCCCTGCAGGGTCAAACCCGGGCGGGCAGCCTGGTGCCGGTTTACCTGGAGCGCCTGGGGGAAGAACCTGCCTTTGCCGGACAGGTCTTCGGCCGTTTCGAGCTGACCCGTTCAGACGAGCACCCCTGGATCGAGTTCCGGGTGGCCACTCGCCGTGACGAGGAGGCCAGCCAATGAACATTACCGGCAATCCCTGGAACCGGGTGTCCGCCTGGTACGACGAACGCCCGGTACGGGAGCGCGGGCTGATTCTGGTTACCGTGCTGGTGCTGGTATTGCTGGGCGGCTGGCAGTTCTGGGTGGCGCCGTCGTTGGCGGCGGCCGAGCGGCATGAGGCGCGGTTGGTGGAAGCCCGCTCGGAGCGGGCGCAACTGCTTGCCACACAGTCAGAGCTGGAGCAGCAGCTGTCACAGGATCCGTCCGCCCAGTTGAGACAGACACTGGAGGCCCGTCAGCGGCGCCTTGACCGTATTGATCAGCAGATCACCGAAACCACCGGGCAGCTGATCCCGCCCCGGGACATGGTGGTCATGCTGCAGGACATGCTGGCCACCGAAAAGGGCTTGTCACTGGACGGCGTTCAGTTGCTGGCACCGCGGCCGATATACGCACAGGAGCCGTCCGGATCCTCGGCTGACAACGCTGAGCCGGAGGCCCTGCTTTATGCACACGAGGTGGATATCGTGGTGTCCGGGGGCTACCTGGAAACCATGACGTATCTGGAGCGCCTCGAAGCCATGGACGAACGCCTGGGCTGGGTCACGGTGGAGTACGAGGCGGCCGAGTGGCCCGCGGGATCGGCACGGATCCGGGTGCGGACCCTGAGCCTCGAACCGGCCTGGCTGGGGGTATGACATGGCGCGTTTGCTGATTGTGATTCTTTTACTGGTCGGGCCGGGCGCCGCTATGGCGCTGCAGGATCCGACCCGGCCATCCGGCCAGCAGACAACACCGGCGCCAGCGGCGGCAGAGTCACGGCAGTTTGCGCTGTCGTCGATTCTCTATGGGCCGCAGCGCCGGGTGGCAGTCATTGATGGAGTGCCAAGGAGTGAAGGCGATACGTTCGACGGGGTTCGCCTGCGGCGGATTTACCCGGCCCGGGTAGAGCTGGTGGTGCAGGGTCAGGTGCGTGAAGTGCGCCTGACGGCACTGCCGTCGATCCGGACTTCCAAGTAACCGAGTTGCGAGTGGCTATGACACTGACAAGATACGGTACCCTGGCGCTACTGGCACTGACGCTGACAGCCTGTGCCAGCAACCCGTCGATGCGAACGGGGCAGGCGACCTCCACGGAGTCTGCCCGCGCCATCGATGAGGCCCTGGGCGAGGCCGAGCAGCAGGCCGAGGCCGACCAGGAGCAGGCACGCCAGCGCAGCGCACCAGACCTGCCGGCTGACGTCAGTGCCGCCCTGTTGCCTCCGCTGGAGCAACCTGAAGAGGCCGAACAGCGTTTCGACGTCAACGCCCGGGGCGTGGAGGCCAGGAGTTTCTTCGAGGCACTGGTGGAAGGCACCGGCTATAACGTGGTGGTGCATCCGGGTGTCAGCACTACCATCGATCTGCGGCTGAACGACGTCACCGTGCCCGAGGTCATGGATATCGCCCGGGATGTTTACGGTCTCTCGATACAGCGCAAGGGCCGGCTGTTCCAGGTGGATGCTGACCGGGTGCAGACCCGCCTGTTTCCTATCAACTACCTCGACTTCAAGCGCAGCGGTAGCTCCGAGACCCGTGTCAGCTCGGGCCAGGTGAGCAGTACCCGCAGTAGCGGTAACTCCGATGGCGGCAGTGACAGGGCAGACCAGGATTCCGGCAGCAGCCGCAACCTGGTGGGCACACGCATCTCCACAGAAACCGAGTCCGACTTCTGGCGCGACCTGTCACAGGCGTTGACCATGCTTGTCGGCACTGGCGACAACCATCAGGTAATTACCAATCCCGGTGCCGGTCTGGTGATGGTAAGCGCCAACGGCGAAACCCTGCGCCAGGTGCAGGACTACCTTGAGCGTACCGAGCTGATCATGCAGCGACAGGTCGTACTGGAGGCCAAGATACTGGAGGTCGCGCTAAACGAAGGTTATCAGCAGGGTATCAACTGGTCCGATGTACAGAGCTCCGCCGGGCGCGCCGACTACTTTACTTCGCAGTCCCTGGATGGTCAGACTATTCGTTCGGGTGGTATCGGCGGGGTTTTCTCGGCCGCGGTCAGCGCCGGGGACTTCAGCGGTCTGATCCAGTTGCTGGGGGAACAGGGCAATGTGCAGACCCTCTCCAGCCCGCGTATCGCCACGGTGAATAACCAGAAGGCGGTAATCAAGGTAGGGACGGACGAATTCTTCGTGACCGATATTGATTTCGACGAGGATAACAATTCGCTCAACCCCTCGGACAGTACCTCGACGTCGATCGAGCTGACGCCTTTCTTTTCGGGCATCTCCCTGGATGTGACACCACAGATCGCGGAAGACGGTTCGGTGACCCTGCACGTGCACCCGGCCGTCAGCGAGGTTGACGACCAGCAGAAGGTCATTACCGTTGGCGACCGGGATGTGACCCTGCCACTGGCGCTGAGCACCGTGCGCGAAACCGACAGCGTCATCCGCGCCGAGAGCGGGCAGATTGTGGTCATTGGCGGCCTGATCCAGAACATCAGCGAAGACGACAATGCAGCAGTCCCGTTCTTCAGCGAGATTCCCATACTGGGGGAGGCGTTCCGCCAGCGTAACTTCCAGTCCCGCAAGAGCGAGCTGGTCATCCTGATCCGGCCGATTGTGGTGGGAGTGGAAACCATGAGTGCTGACATCTCCGCCAGCCGTGAGCGCATGCAGGTGCTGCGGGAACTGCTGCAGTCATCGGAATCACCAACGCCCGAGCCGGAGGGCGGGCCACGCTGACATGTACGAAGCCCACTTCGGACTGCAGGAAGCACCGTTTGCATTGACGCCCAACACCCGCTACTTCCTGCGGGCGCCCAGCCATGGTGATGCTCTGGAGTTGCTGGTAGTGGCGCTGCGGCAGCGCGAAGGTTTCATCAAGATCACCGGCGAGGTGGGTACCGGCAAGACACTCCTGTGCCGGTTGTTGCTGAACGAGCTGGAGGAAGAGGCCCATACCGCCTATATCCCCAACCCTCACCTGTCCCCCGAAGCGCTCTATGAAGCCGTGGCGGAAGAGCTGGGGGCAGAAGTCCAGCCGGGCGCGAACACTCATCAGGTGCTCAAGTCTCTCAACGAGAAACTGATCGACCTGGCCATGGATCAGAAGCCGGCGATACTGGTCATCGATGAAGCCCAGGCCATGCCGGAAGCCACCATCGAGGCCCTGCGGCTGCTCACCAACCTGGAAACCGAGAGCACCCGGCTGCTGCAGGTGGTCCTGTTCGGCCAGCCGGAGCTGGACACCTTGCTGAGCCGGGACAGCCTGCGCCAGCTCAAGCAGCGCATCACCTTCCACTACCGTATCGAGCCCCTGGGCCGGGAGTCGGTCGCCCAGTACCTGCGCCACCGGCTGGCCCTGGCCGGCTACAACGGTGCCGATGTGTTCCGGCCGGGTGCGCTGAAGGTGATCACCCGGGCCTCTGGCGGTATCCCCCGCCTGGTCAACGTGCTGGCCCACAAGTCCATGCTGGCGGCGTGGGGCAATGGCGACCGGCAGGTGGAGCGTGGGCATGTGCTCAGCGCCGTGAAAGACACCGAAAGCGCCCGTTCGCCCGGGCTGCTGGCGAGGTGGTTATGAGCCTGCTCAATGATGCCCTCAAGGCCGCCGAACAGCGCCAGGACCGGCACGCGCCGTCGCCCTATACCGGCCAGGGCATGGCCGCATCCGCCCGGCGCGGCAACATCGGCAAGGTGCTGGCGGGTATCGTATTGTTGGTGATTCTGGCGGCCGGCGCCTATTACCTGTACCTGTACTGGGCAACGCCGGCGACCACAACGGCTGCCGGTCAGACAGAGCCGGTTTCCGTGGTCCCGGACGCCGGGAATAACCAATCCGCTTCCTCGTCTGCTGAGGAAACAACGGAGACATCGGCTGCGGAACCAGAGGAAACCGTTCAACAGCCCATCGAGGAGCAGGAGATTGGCGAGGTAATCGACACCCCGGCTGACCGGGATCAGGGCGCCGCTGACATTGTGATGCAGAGCTCTCGGGAACCAGAGGCGGAGCCAGCCATGGAGCAGCCGGAGGTGACGACTGCCGCGGCCCCTGCACCAGAGCCGGCGTCGGCGGGCACTACCGAAAATACGGCAGCGTCGGAGGGGGCAGAACCCCAGCCCGCGCCGAGAGGCCCGCAGCCGCCTGCGCAGACAGCCAGTTCGACCGGGAACGAGCCACAGCCCCCGGCTGAACCGGAGACCACCCAGACCAGTAAAACGCCCCCGGCAGAGCAGGCCACGACGGACGCCAACATCAAACAGGCCCGACAGTCGCCGGAACAACGGGACCGGGATGCCAGCAAGGCGATCCGCACACAGGTGTCCAATGGTGAGCTGGCAGCAGCGGAAGCAACGCTCACCCGGCTCACGGATACCCAGACGGCACCCAAAAGCCGCTACGCCTTTGCGCGGGCGGTGCTGGCCCGTGGCGATGTTGACGGTGCCCTGGAATGGGTACCCGAAAACCTTGCCGCCCGCTACCCGGACCTGCGCCTGATTCGTGCCCGCGCGCTGCTGGCCGGTGGCGACCTGGATCAGGCCGTGGCCACGCTCCGCTCCGGCGTACCGCCGGTGGCGGACAACGTGGAGTACCGGGTGACCCTGGCCACGCTGCTTCAGCAACAGGGGCAGAGTGACCAGGCCGCAAACCACTGGGCCGAGCTGATCGCCATGGACGATAGCCGGGCCCCCTGGTGGGTGGGTCTGGCTATTGCCCTCGAGGGCCGTGGTGATGTGCCCGCGGCCCGCCGCGCCTATCAACAGGCGGCTGCCCTGCCGGGGCTGGCACCATCGCTGGCGGATTACGTGCGCCAGCGCCTTCAGATACTGGGAGCCGGATGACCATGGCCGAGCCGAAACGCAAAATCCGGATTGGTGACCTGCTGGTCCAGAACGAGGTCATCACCGATCAGCAACTCCAGACCGCCCTGAAGGAGCAGAAGAACACCGGGCGCAAGCTGGGCCGTACGCTGATCGATCTGGGCTATGTGGAAGAGGATAGCCTGCTCAATATCCTCTCCCGCCAACTGGACGTGCCCTTCGTTCAGTTGCGTAACTACCAGTTCGACCAGAACCTGGTGAAAAAACTGCCGGAAGCCATGGCGCGGCGGTTCCGCTCCATCGTGCTGGCGGAGCAGGGCGGCGAGCTGTTGGTGGGCATGGCCGACCCGCTGGATATCTTTGCCTACGACGAGCTGGTGCGGGTGCTCAAGCAGCCGGTCAAGCAGGCGGTGGTGCGGGAGAGCGAGCTACTCAACACCCTGGACCTGGTCTACCGGCGCACCGAGGAGATTGCCTCCCTTGCCGAGGAGCTGGAAGACGAGCTGGGCGACGACGCCTTCGACCTGGCGGACCTTTCCGCCGAGTCCGAGAGCGAGGAAGCCCCGGTGGTCAAGCTGCTCAAGACCCTGTTCGAGGATGCCGTGCAGGCCCGCAGCTCCGATATCCATATCGAGCCTGACGAGACGGTAGTGCGCATTCGCCAGCGGGTGGACGGCGTGCTGCAGGAACAGGTGATGAAGGAGAAGCGGGTCAACGCCGCGCTGGTCCTGCGCCTGAAGCTGATGGCCGGGCTCAATATCTCCGAGAAGCGCCTGCCCCAGGACGGTCGCTTCAACGTGCGGGTCAAGGGCCGCAGCATCGACGTGCGGGTGTCCACCATGCCGGTGCAGTACGGCGAGTCGGTGGTCATGCGTCTGCTGGACCAGAGCAGCGGCACCCTGGACCTTGAAAGCACCGGCATGCCGGAACACCTGCTGGTCAACTTCCGCCGCCTGATCCACAAACCCCATGGCATGATACTGGTCACTGGCCCCACGGGCAGCGGCAAGACCACCACCCTCTATGGTGCACTGACCGAGCTGAACCGCCCGGAAGTGAAGATCATCACCGCCGAGGACCCGGTGGAATACCGCCTGCCGCGCATCACCCAGGTGCAGGTAAACCCCCGCATCGGCCTGCAGTTTGCCAATGTGTTGCGGTCCGCCCTGCGGCAGGACCCGGATGTGATCCTGGTGGGTGAGATGCGGGACAACGAAACCGTGGAAATCGGCCTGCGCGCGGCCATGACCGGCCACCTGGTGCTGTCCACCCTGCACACCAACGACTCCATTTCCAGCGCCATGCGCCTCATCGATATGGGGGCGGAACCCTTTCTGGTGGCCAGCTCATTGCTGGGCATCGTGGCCCAGCGGCTGGTGCGTAAGGTGTGCGACAACTGCCGCGAAGCCTACGAACCAACGGAACAGGAGCGGGTCTGGCTGAAAGCCTTTGACCTGGACCCGCTGGACCTGGAGGCGGGCTTTGTCCGTGGTCGCGGCTGTTACCAGTGCAGCAATACCGGCTACAAGGGCCGTATCGGCGTCTACGAGATGCTGGAAATGAACGAGGCCATGCTGGATGCCCTGCGCCGGCAGGATGTGTCCGGCTTCACTCGGGCTGCCCGTGAAAGCCGGCTGTACCGCCCGCTGGGCTCATGCGCCATGGACTATGCCCTGCGAGGCATCACCAGCCTGTCGGAAGTGGCCCGTGTTGCGGCCACCTCTGAGGCCGATGTCTCCCTGGACGAGACGGACGCCGCCATCGCTGAACGGGCGTTGCAGGAAGCCACGGACAAGGCGGAGGAGTACTGATGCAGTTCCGCTACCGAGGCAAGGACAGCGCCGGCACAGTGCGTCAGGGAAACCTGGCAGCGCCGACAGCGGATGCCGCCGCCGGCGAACTGTTGCGCCAGGGAATCACGCCCCTGGCCATCGAGGAGCAGCAGGAGACCACCTCGCTGTCGGACCGGTTCGAACAGATACCCCTGTTCCGTCGCCGCGTCACCCTGGACGAACTCATCGTGTTCTGCCGGCAGATGTACGCCCTGACCAAGGCCGGTATCCCGCTGATCCGTACCATGCGCGGGCTTGCGGAAACCACCCGGTCACCGGCACTGGCGGAGACCCTGGACGATGTCACCGACCGCCTGGAGGGGGGCGCCAATATGGCCACGGCCATGCAGGCTCACCCGAAGGTGTTTTCCGACATGTTCATCGCCATGATCCACGTGGGCGAGAACACCGGTATGCTGGACGATGCCTTCAAGCGCCTGTCCAACATCCTGGAGCTGGAGCGGGACACCAAACGTCGCCTCAAGCAGGCCATGCGCTACCCCACGTTTGTCGTGGTCGCATTGCTGGCGGCCCTGATGGTGGTGAACTTCCTGGTGATTCCCAAATTCTCGGCGGTATTCAACAAGCTGGGGGCGGACCTGCCGTTCCTCACCCAGGTGCTGGTGGGCACCTCCAACTTCCTGCTGAACTACTGGTACATCATGCTGTTTGCCATTGCCGCCGCCGGCCTGCTGATACGCCAGTGGAAGCAGACCGAGCAGGGCCGGCAGACCTGGGACCGTTACAAACTCAGGATTCCCATTATCGGCCCGCTACTGGAGCTGATTACCCTGAGCCGTTTCTCGCGGAACTTTGCCACCATGCTGGCCGCCGGTATGCCGGTCACCCACGCCCTGACCGTAGTGTCTGACGCTACTGACAACGCCTGGATCGCCATCCATATCCGGGAGATGAGGCATGGTATTGAGCGGGGTGAAAGCCTGCTGCGTACCGCCCGCCACAGCGGCATGTTCACGCCGCTGATCCTGCAGATGATTGCCGTCGGCGAAGAGACCGGTGCCGTGGACGAGATGCTGTACAACGTGGCGGACTTCTACGACGAGGACGTGGATTTCGGCCTCAAACGACTGGCGGAGTCCATCGAGCCGATATTGATTGTTGCCATGGGGGTGCTGGTCCTGATCCTTGCACTGGGCGTATTCCTGCCCATCTGGGACCTGGGGGCGGCCGCCATGGGGCGGGGCTAGAACCGCATGGGGGCGGAAGGTCCTGTGTTGGCCGACAGCCACCGGCGGTTCCGCTGGCTGGTGGCATTGACCGTTCTGGCATTTGCGGTGTGGTTCTTGCTGGATGCCCTGGAAGACACGGTGGAAAGGGCGGAGCAGCAATCAGTAAAGCTGATGCTGAACCAGGTGCGCAGCGCCCTGGTGGTGCGAGGCGCCGAGGCCATGCTGGCCCGGGACGAGACCCTGGAGTCGTTGCAGGGGCTCAACCCATTGCCACTGTTGCGATGGGAAGGGGAGCAGCCCCTGACGGAAGAGAATTGCACGACCCTGGCGCCGGATGAACGGGGCTGGTGTTTCGACAGTGAGCGGCACTGGCTGGTGTATCAGCCCGGCCAGCCGCTGGATATGGAGGGCCGCCAAAGGGAAGCGGGCGAACCTTTCGCGTGGCAAGTTCGGGTGAGCTATGCCGGAACTGTCAAACAAGGCAAAAACAACGGCAAACGCGCGACGGGTCTCAAACTGGTGGAGGTGGATCGCCATCAAATAAGCGAAAATGAGTAGATCGCGTTAAAGTGCCTGCATGAGACAATCATTAAAATATCGCAACATTGCGAGGAGCGACAAATGAGCAGTAAGCAAAAACAGAAGGGTTTCACCCTGATTGAACTGGTGGTGGTAATTGCCATTCTGGCTATTCTGGCGGCATTTGCCTTGCCGCGGTTTGCGTCGCTTTCGGAGCAGGCGCATAACGCAAGTATCGAAGGGACGGCGGGAGCTCTTTCCGCCGGTGTTGCTCTGACACGTGCCCAATGGGTCAGCAATGGGTTCACGACTGCGACTCAAGACCTTGAAGGCTTTGGAGACGGGACCGTGAACATGTCGGCTGAAGGCTGGCCCGTATCTGCAGGGGGCCAAACCGCCATTGACGAAACCATGACAGGTGATCGCTGTGTAAGTGTCTGGGATGCACTTTTGCAGGCGAATGCACCGGACGTAGCGACCACAGGGACAGATGTTGACTACATAGCTACGGTAACCGGAACCAATAGCGAAGTCTGCACCTACACTTATCAGCCTGACAATGAGACCAATACCATCGCCTATGACGTTTCTACTGGCGAAATCGACACAACCATCAATTAAAAATTTGAATAGATCAGTCAATTAAAAGTTGGAGTAAAACCATGACAGCTATAAATGCAATCACATCAAGAAAAGAGAAAGGCTTCACCCTGATCGAACTGGTTATGGTAATTGTGATTCTTGGTATTCTGGCGGCGTTTGCGTTGCCGCGGTTTGCGGATCTGGGCGGTGATGCTAGACGTGCATCATTAGAAGGCGCGAGAGGGAGCGTCAAGTCAGCATCTGCTATAACTCATGCTGCCTTTTTAGCTGATGGTGACGAGCCAACCATCGTTACATTGGAAGGGACAGATATCACTTTGGTGAACGGCTATCCTCAGGCGGATGGAGCTACTGCTACTGAGGCGACAACAACAAATGGTATCGCTGAAGCGGCGCAACTAGATGGAAATGACTTTGGACTTGCATTTACGGGCTCTACATTAACCATTTCAAATGGCGGCTGTTCCTTTGATTACACCGAAGCTACGACCGATGCTCCCCCTGAGATTACTGCAATTACAGATACCGACGGCGAATGTTGAGAGATAAGAATTGGTTTCGGAGGCTAGTTCAACAAGGCTTAATTCGATAAGGCCGATTACTAGTTCTGCGTAACATAGGAATGCGCCTTACCTAATCAGCCCACGTTGAATGGATAGACGTAAGTCCGGGAGAGGGGCATCATAATGCAGGCCACCCCGAGTTCATCGGGCTTTACTCTGGTCGAGCTGGTAATGGTCATAATCCTGATCGGAATACTCTCCGCTCTGGGAGTTGGCCTCTTAACCAGAAGCTCCTCCTTCTCCCCCCTGCTGGCGACCCAGCAACTCGAATCCGCCACGCTGCTTGCCCAACAGGCAGCGCTGGCGGGTAATTCCTCAAACTCGCTAACCATTTCCCAAACGACTAAAGACTTTCAATTCCAGGCTGGGGGCAGCAGTTTTGGCATCAGTCGCGAAGGCGCCTCTATAACTTACCGACGAGAAGATCAGTCGTCCTACCAGGCAATCGGTGCTTCCGGATTAACAATAGGGTTTGACTCTTTCGGTCGTGTAAATTCGCCTGTTGCCATGATGGGATATCAATTTCGTATCTCCGGAGATAGCAATTATCAGATTTGCCTCAGCCCCCTCGGAGCCATATACAGGGGTGGGTGTTGATGAGAAAGCTTGATGATGGCCAGCAAGGCGCCACTTTGGTTGAGTTGGTGATGACCATCGTCATTATCAGTGTCGCCATTGCCGGCGTGGTGGGCGCCTTTTCCCTGATTGCCGGGCGGAGCGCTGACCCGCTGAACCAGACCCGTGCGGTTGCTTTGGCCCAGCGCTACATGGACGAGATTTTGGCAAAGCCGTTTGATGAGGATGCGAGACCCGGGCAGCGTTACGACGGCGGCTGCCGCAAGACGGTGGTCGACGGTCGTAGTCGTGACGAATACGAAGATGTAGACGACTACGACGCTATCGTGGATGAAGCCCCGTCCGAATACTGGACCGGCGCCGGTAACCCGGAGGAAGGGTATGATCAGTTCTCCGTCACCGTCGATGTGGACTGCGTGGCAAATCCATCCTCGGAACTCAATGCCGATGTAGAGGCCAAGAGGATCAGGGTAACCATTACTGACCCCTCGGATAACGACTACGTCTTTGCCGCTTACCGGGTGAATTTCTGATGCGTCGCGCGGCAGGGTTTACGCTGGTCGAACTGGTGATGGTTATCGTGTTGTTGGCTATTGTGGCCACCATCTCCGTCCAGTTTGTGGCACTGTCCACCCAGGGTGCCATCGATACCGGTGACCGCCAGCAACGTGCACTCAAGGCAGTGGTGGTCAGTGAACAGATTACCCGCATGCTGCGGGAAGCCTTTCCGTTGTCGGTCAGGGTGACAGGTCCCACAGATAACTGCATCGAGTGGCTGCCTATTGTGGGCGCGACCCGCTATACCGAATTGCCTAAAGCCGGGGGCAGTACGATTGAGGTTGTACCCTTTAGCCGGACACCAGACGACGATAGTGTGCGAGCCGTCGTCTATGGCTATGGCGGTTCTGCGGATGACGTTGCAGCCAAATTCTATCAGTCGGCGCTCCAGAATCCGGGCCCCATTTCACCTGAGATTGTCAAACCTATCGACAATTCCACGGTGCCGGTTTCCATCAATCTGGACGCTCCCCATCGTTTCTCCGCGAAATCACCGGCCCGCCGACTATATGTGGTGTCCCGGCCACAAGCCCTGTGTTCGGAGCCCGATGGAGAGTTTGAAGAACTCGCTCTCTATCGTGGGTATAACGTTGGCGCTTCATACGACCGTGGAAACCGTGACGTTCTGGCAGCGAACCTTAAGGGGCCTGCTGAGTTTTTCGTAAAGCCGATTTCTCTCAGGCGGGCGGCAGTGGTGAGTTTCTCCTTTGATCTGGCCACTCCTGGCAGTACAGAAACCCTGGAAGTCAGTCAGGAGGTGCAAATTCGCAATGTGCCCTGAGCATTCTTTCAGACATCAGTCCGGGGCCGGCTTGCCGGTTGCTCTGTTTATCATCACGGTGCTGGCTTTGCTCGTGGTGGCCATGGCCCAGTTGCAACAGTCGTCAGGGGAATCCATCAGTTTGCAGATACAGTCCCAGCGGGCGTTTTTTGCGGCGGAGAGCGGGGCTCAGGTGGGTGTCGGCAGAGTCATGGAGACCAATAACTGCGCCTCGGTGCCCGGAGCGGTGTCCTTCTCTACCTCTGGCCTTAACGGTTGCTCTGTATCGCTATCCTGCCAGCCGACCAACGTGACCATTGAGGAGCGCGACTATTTTGTGGCCCGGGTGACCAGCGATGCCCAGTGTGGTAGCGGACCGGATCGAGCCAACCGCTCCGTAGAAGTCTTGGTCAGGGAGGAGTGACTATTTTGTTCAAGCATGGAATTGGATCAACTCGTATCATGCTGACGCCAGTTCTTCTGCTGATGTCGCTGGTCATTACCTGCCTGCCCGATAAGGCGTGGGCCCAGGATCCTGCGGCCTTCTGGCAGATGGACGAATCCCAGTGGGACGGCACTAACGGCGAGGTCATTGACAGCAGCGGCAATGGCAATAACGGCACTGCCCGTACCGCCGGCGGCGACGGTTCGCTGCCTGATACCGAAGATGCCAAGGTATGCCGGGGCGGTCGGTTCCGGGGACAGGGCTTCGTAGAGGATGGCGTTTATACGGATGCCCAGCACTATGTTGATGTTCCCGATGCCCCGGAGCTTTCACCACAGGTTGGCGATCGGGATTTGACTATCAGCGGCTGGGTGAAACTGAACTCTGTCAACGGTACTCAGACTCTGCTGCACAAGGGGGAGGGCGGCACCTCACAGGAATACAACGTCACTGTGGCAGACGGTACGCTGCAGATGACCTTGTGGAACCGATATGGTGGGGGTCAGACAGTATCACTGGACAGCGAAACGATGGTGGCTGATCGCTGGTATTTCTTTGAGGCGCAGGTACGTCCCGCCTTCTCCGTATCCGGTATCGGTCGGGTGGCATTGAGGGATGCTGGCGGGGATCTACTGGATGAAGAAAGTGCCTATATGTTCTTTCTGTTTGATAACGACTATGTGAGCGCCAAGCCTTTTGACGGTCGTCTGGTCCTGGGGGGTGTTCGATACGGTTCCGGTTCTCCGGTCAACTTCCTCGACGGCACACTCGACGAGGTACGAATACACGATGATTGGCTGGATGGTGATGATCTCGATAACCTGTCGCGTGAGACTCGAGACTGTGGTGCGACAGGTCCGCAGACCTGCTTTAACGATGAGTTCAGCAGCGGAAACCTGTCTGACGACTGGGCTACCTCCGTGTCCCGTGGGTCGTTTACACCCCAGATAGTCAATGGCCGCCTGCGTATGACTGAAAGCGTGGGCAACCAGGCCACTGCCGTCAGTTATCAAAGTCCATTTCCTGGCGCTGACAACCTGATACAGGTCGAGTTTGACTACTACGCATATGATGGCTCAGGTGCTGATGGGCTGGCGGTGGTTTTTTCTGATGCCTCTGTCACTCCGCAGGCGGGTGGCTATGGCGGTTCCCTCGGTTATGCACAAGAGCCGGATGGCAGCGGCGGCTTCGCCGGTGGATGGCTGGGTGTTGGCCTGGATGAGTATGGCAACTTTTCACACGACAGCGAAGGCCGGGAGGGAGGTAACAACGAACGGACCCTGGATTCAGTGGCCGTGCGTGGTGCTGCGCCTGACTACGAGTACATTGCAGACTCGGGAGAGCTGAACCCGGGTATTGATTCGAACAATGACAATAGTCCTTACCGGTACCGGATAACCATTGATTCCAGGGGCGGACAGATTCCGGTGCTTACCGTTGAGAGAAATGGCCGTGGAACCGGCAACCAGTTCCGGACCGTGATCCAGGAAACGCTCACTGGCCAGCCGCAAATTCCGGAGAACCTGCTACTTTCATTGACCGGGTCGACAGGCGGCTCAACCAACATCCACGAACTGGATAACCTGCAGGTCTGCGCGGACAAGGTAGGACAGGTGCAGAATCTCGTGGATCACTTCGAGATTGAGCACAGTGGCAACGCACTGACCTGCCAGCCTGAAGAGGTTGTCATCCGGGCTTGCGACGATGACAACTGCGACGTGCTGTTTACCGATCCGGTCGAGGTAACCCTGGCACCTTCAGGCTGGTTGGGTGGCGATACGTTCACCATGACCGGGGGTGTCGCCACTCGCTCGCTGGCGATTACCGGCCCCGGCACGGTCACCCTCGGCGTGCCTGCATCCGATCCGGGTACGGTGGCTTTCTCTAGCACCCTGTGCGATGACGGAACCGGTGGATTCGCAGCGGACCAGTGTGATCTGACCTTCTTCGACTCGGGCTTTGATATTTCGATTCCCGATCACATCGCCAATACCGGGGTGACGGCGAATATTGCGGCTGTGCGCAAGGACGACACTACCCAGCAGTGCGTGCCCGGTTTTGATAATGAAACCAAAGACATCGCGCTCTGGTCCTCGTACGTCAATCCATCGACTGGTACCAGGAATGTCTTTGTTGATGACAATTCTCTGCCTACTTCTTCGGGAGACACAACCTCGCTGGATTTTGACGAAAACGGTGAGGCAACCGTTGGCCTACGTTATCCCGATGTCGGCCGTGTCCGCCTGAACGCCCGCTATGAAGGCTCCGGGGATGACGCCGGTCTGGTCATGACGGGGGACGGCACGTTTGTGGCCCGCCCCGACCACTTCCAGCTCGATGTCCCGGGCAACCCGGCAGCCACCTCAGTGCAGGACGACAATGCCTTTGTTGCTGCTGGCGAGGATTTCGAGATCCGTGTGTCATCCATCAATGCCAGCGGTGATGTGACGCCGAATTTTGGCAGAGAGACGCCGGCCGAAGATGTGAGCCTGGAGTCGACGTTGGTAGCACCGGCAGGTGGGGATGATCCGCCGATGTCCGGCGCGTTCGGAGCCTTCGGGGAAGACTGTGATGGCGCGTCGGCTGCTGACGGAACCGCCTGTGGTCTGTTCCAGTGGCCCGAGGTGGGTGTCATCAGCGTTAACCCAACGTTGGCCAGCGGCAGCTACCTTGCTACGGCAGACGTGACCGGAAATGCGGTCAGTCACGTGGGGCGCTTCGTTCCTGCCCGGTTCAACGTGAACATCGTTGAGCAGGGTGAGGTTGAACCCTTCTGTTCCTCTTCCACGGCGTTTACTTATACCGGTCAGACCTCCAGCTGGCGAGGTGGGGCGGAGCCATTGCTCACGGTCGAGGCGTTGAATTCCGACGGTGTGGTGACCCGAAACTACACCCTGGAGGACTTCCAGCGGCTGTCACCCGGGAGTCTCACACGTACGGCAGGCACTGCGGATGAGTCTGCGCTCGATACCAATGGCGATCCATTTCCGGTTACGGCCAGTCTTGACCTGCCGGCAATGACCGTCGTGGGGCGTGGGCGGTTGCAGTACCAGTTTGCGTCGTCCGATGAGGTCACCTACGACAAGACCCCGCAGTCCCGTGTGGAGCCATTCACACCGGACTATCAGATCGAGCTGACGCAGTTGGAGGATGCGGACAGTGTATCGTCGCCCCAGTTGCCTATGGATCTGGAGCCCGATTTCGACTTTGAAATGAGGTACGGCAGGTTACAGCTGGAGAACGTCTACGGCCCCGAAACGTCCAACCTCACCATGCCCTTCCGGGTGGACTACTACACGGCGGCTGGTTTTGTGCAGAATACAGCGGACAGCTGTTGGGTCTATAACACAGCAAACGTGTCACTGGACCAGTCCGATCTTTCTGGAGGGAGTATGTCGGTAGTGGCGACGTCTGACACCCTGGTAGCAGGAGCCCCGGCGCCAGACGCCGGAATCCTCCTGACCGCTCCGGGCGAGGGTAACCAGGGTGATGTGAGGGCGACGTTTTCGGTGCCTGCATGGCTGACCGGGGACTACGATGATAACGGTGTGCTCGAAGATCCCACCGGTCTCGCCACCTTCGGCGTCTACCGCGGCCACGACCGCATCATCTACTGGCGCGAAGTGCTCGACTGAACCCGGTGGGCGAGCTTTAGTGCTCGTCCACCTCCTCATGATCCATCCCCAGCTCGTTGATCTTACGGGTCAGGGTATTACGGCCCCAGCCCAGCAGAATGGAGGCATCCCGACGGCGGCCGCCGGTGTGCTTGAGGGCGGTCTCTATCATGATTTTCTCGAATTCCGGCACCGCGTAGTCGAGTATGCCCTTCTTGCCCCGGCGCAGTTCCTGCTCGGCCCAGTTGCGCAGGCCTTCCTGCCAGGTCTGGCCGGTGGCGGGGGCTTCCGCCTGCTGCATCAGCTCCGGCGGCAGGTCGTCGATATGCACTTCGCGGCCACTGGCCATTACCGTCAGCCAGCGGCAGGTATTCTCCAGCTGGCGCACGTTGCCCGGCCAGGGCAGCGTGGTGAGGTATTCCTCGGCTTCCGGGCGTAGCACTTTGGGTTCCACCGCCAGTTCCTTGGCGGCGCGCTTGAGAAAGTGCTGCATCAGGCGAGGGATATCTTCCCGGCGCTCCGCCAGTTTAGGCAGGTGTACGCGGATGACGTTCAGGCGGTGGAACAGGTCCTCCCGGAAGGTGCCGGCTTCCACCAGTTTTTCCAGGTCCTGGTGGGTGGCGGCGATGATGCGCACATCCACCTTGATGGGTGTTGTGCCACCCACCCGGTAGAACTCGCCATCCGCCAGTACCCGCAGCAGCCGGGTCTGGGTATCCGCCGGCATGTCGCCAATCTCGTCCAGGAACAGGGTGCCGCCATTGGACTGCTCGAACCGGCCCTGGCGGGCAGCCGCGGCGCCGGTGAACGCGCCCTTCTCGTGGCCGAACAGTTCAGACTCGATCAGGTCCTTGGGAATGGCGGCCATGTTCAGGGCGATAAAGGGATGGCTGGACCGGGGGCTGTGATTGTGCAGAGCCTGGGCCACCAGTTCCTTGCCGGTGCCGCTTTCGCCGTTGATCAGTACCGTGATGTTGGAGTGTGACAGCCGCCCGATGGCCCGGAATACCTCCTGCATGGCTGGTGCCTCACCGATGATTTCCGCGTTGCGGTGGGGCGACTCGGTACTGGGTTCGGAGTTGGCGCGGCGTTCATGGCTGTGGGCCACCGCCCGTTTCGCCAGGGCCACCGCGTCATCCACGTCAAAGGGTTTGGGCAGGTACTCGAAGGCGCCACTCTGGTAGCTGGTGACTGCGCTTTCCAGGTCGGAGTGGGCGGTCATGATGATCACCGGTACATCCGGGTGGCTTTCCACCACCCGGGACAGCAGGGCGATGCCATCAATGCCCGGCATGCGGATATCACTGATGATGGCATCCGGCTCCTCGTGCTCAAGGCGCATCATCACATTGTCGCCGTTCTCGAACACCCGGGGCTCCATTCCGGCCTGGGTCAGGGCGCGTTCCAGCACCCAGCGTATGCTGCGGTCATCATCAATGATCCAGACGTTTGCCGGTTGGCTCATCGCGTGGTCTCCTCCAGCGGCAGAAAGATAATAAAGTCGGTCGAGCCCGGTTCGCTCTCACACTCCACCAGGCCGTGGTGCTGTCCGATAATGCTCTGGGTGATGGACAACCCCAGGCCGGTGCCGTTGGCACGACCACTGATCATGGGATAGAAAATGTTCTGTAACAGGTCCTGCGGAATGCCCGGTCCGTTGTCGATAATATCCACCCGGCACACCAGGCGGTGGCGTTTCTGGCCGATGGTGAACTGGCGCAGAACCCGGGTGCGGAAGGTGATGGTGGGTGGCTCGGTGCTGCAGGGCTGGTCCCGGTAGTCGAAGGCGGCTTCCATGGCATTGCGGGCGATGTTCAGGAAGGCCTGTATCAGCTGTTCCTTGTCGCCGGGGAATTCCGGCAGGCTGATGTCGTAATCCCGGCGGAAGTTGAGGCGGCCGCGGCTCTCGGCCTCCAGCAGTGTGCGTACCCGCTCCAGTACTTCGTGAATGTTGGTGGGGGCCAGTGTCAGGGCCCGGTTGGGGCCCAGCATACGGTCCACCAGGCCACGCAGGCGGTCGGCCTCGTCGATGATGACCTGGGTGTATTCCTTCTGGCTGTCGTCCGACAGTTCCCGGTCAAGCAGTTGCGCCGCACCACGGATCCCGCCCAGCGGATTCTTGATTTCATGGGCCATGCCCCGCACCAGGATGCGGGTGGTCTCCTGCTGGGTAAGCAGGTCCTCTTCCCGGCTGATACGCAGCAATCGGTCCCGGGGCTGGATCTCCAGCAGCAGGTGGCTGCCATCGGTACCGTAAGGGGTCACCGAATAATCCACCGTCAGGCGAGAGCCGTTGGCCAGCAGGAATTCCGCCTCACGCCGGGTGTAGGTCTGGCCCGTTTCCACGGCGGCCTGGAGTGTGTCCAGTGACTGGTCTGTTTCCAGCAGCAGAGCGGCAAGCCTGATGCGGTGAATCCGCGCGAGGCTGGTTTCCAGCATGCTCTCGGCGGCCGGATTCAGGTAGTCGATGCGCAGGTCGTTGTCCACAACGATGACGGCGGTGGTCAGGCTGTCCAGTATGGTTCTGTAATCCGTAACGGCTGACATGGAGCTCCCTCGGTTGATGGCCTGGCTGCTGCAAAAAGCGATCCAGAATCGGGATTGCGTCGCAATTTCCTTCGCCGGTGCGCCATTTGCGGGCAGACGCGCCTCTGGCCCGGCCCTTGCCGGCTGTAGCCTGGTGCGGGCGGGATCGGCTTACGGTCATTCAGCGTCGGAAACGCCCCTTGGCGGAACAGAGTATGGCTGTTTGGTGGTGCGAATGCACTAAAGTGGTGCGAAGGGGTTATGGGTGGCCGGGCCAGGGGCCCGACCGGACAGGATACTAATTCTGAACAGAGGGCCGGTGTACGGTGAAGCTGATGGTGTCGCCGGTAAAGATGCGTTCGCCATCCGGGCCAATGACATTGACGCCGGCGTTATGGGTGCCCCTGAACACATTGTTCACGGTGACAGCCCCGGACCGGGTCTGCCCGACGGGCGTGCCATCCATGGTGACTTCGAACCGATGACCCTGGCGCAGGCCGGGTGTGCTGGTGACCCGGAATTCGACGTTGCCGCCGCCGCTCCAGAACGCTTCCTCTTCCGTCGGTGATGTGAAGCCGACGGATTCATAGGCGTCCTGGTCACCGATGCCCTCTTCTTCCTCCGACAGCTGCTGCTCGACCGTCTCCGGCCTCGGCATGGTGATGGTGGTGACGGGCTTTACGTTCACCCGCTCGGCATTGTCGTCCGGCTCGTCGGTAAAGGTCACGTTGCCGTTGTCGTCCACCTGGCGATAGACCTCGGCCTGGGCGGGCAGGGCGATCAGTGCCGATGTAGCGGCGGCGATCAGGAACAGTGCTTTCATGGGCAGAACCTTGTGATGGACCATGACCGGATTATCGGCAGAGCGCACGGGCAATGCAATGTACCATGCGTCGCCTCAGGTTACGGTGAGGTAAAAGTCACAAAAAAAGCCCCGCCGGAGCGGGGCTTTGTGTCTGCTGCACGGCGACTGCGGGGCCGGGGCCCCGAGTTGCCGGTCAGACCGGGCAGTGACTGATCAGACGGAGTAGTACAGCTCGAATTCCACCGGGTGGGTGGTCATGTTCAGCTGCTCCACCTCGCCACGCTTGAGCTCAATGTAGCCGCCAATCATGTCTTCGGTGAACACGCCGCCACGGGTCAGGAACTCGTGATCCGCTTCCAGGCAATCCAGGGCTTCCTGGAAGGTCTCGGCCACGGTGGGGATGTCCAGTGCCTCTTCCTTGGGCAGGTCGTACAGATCCTTGTCCATGGCATCGCCCGGGTGGATCTTGTTCTGGATGCCGTCGAGGCCGGCCATCATCAGTGCCGCGAACGCCAGGTACGGGTTGGCGGACGCGTCCGGGAAGCGAACTTCAATACGACGGCCCTTCGGGCTGCTTACGTACGGAATGCGGATGGATGCGGAACGGTTGCGGGCAGAGTAGGCCAGCATGACCGGCGCCTCGAAGCCCGGCACCAGGCGCTTGTAGCTGTTGGTGGAGCTGTTGGTGAAGGCGTTGATGGCCTTGGAGTGCTTGATGATCCCGCCAATGTAGTACAGCGCCATTTCGCTCAGGCCGGCATAGCCGTCACCGGCAAACAGGTTCTTGCCATCCTTGTTCAGGGACATGTGAACGTGCATGCCGGAGCCGTTGTCGCCAACCACCGGCTTGGGCATGAAGGTAGCGGTCTTGCCATAGGCATGGGCGACATTGTGCACGCAATATTTGAGGATCTGTACTTCGTCGGCCTTGCGGGTCAGGGTGTTGGCGCCAACACCGATCTCACACTGGCCGGCGGTGCCCACTTCGTGGTGATGAACCTCGATATCGAGGCCCATGGACTCCATTGCAGCACACATGGCGCCACGCAGGTCATGCAGGCTGTCGACCGGCGGCACCGGGAAATAGCCGCCCTTGACGCCCGGACGGTGGCCGATGTTGTTGCGATCGAAGTCGTCGCCGGAAACCCAGGCGGCTTCCTCGGAGTGCAGTTCGTACATCGCACCCTGCATGTCGACCTTCCATTTGACAGAGTCGAATACGAAGAACTCGGGCTCCGGACCGAACAGGGCGCCTTCGGCGATGCCGGTGGACTTCAGATATTCCTCGGCGCGCTTGGCCACGGAACGGGGATCACGCTCATAACCCTGCATGGTGGTCGGTTCCACGATATCGCAGGTGATATTGACGGTGGCTTCCTCGGTGAACGGGTCCAGCACGGAGGTCTCGTCGTCCGGCATCAGGATCATGTCGGACTCGTTAATGCCCTTCCAGCCGGAAATTGAAGAACCATCGAACATCTTGCCGTCGGTAAAGAAATCCTCGTCCACTTCTTTGGCAGGCAGGGTAACGTGCTGCTCTTTGCCGCGGCTGTCAGTGAATCGCATGTCGATCCATTTGACTTCGTGTTCTTTGATCAGATCAATCGTTTTGGCCATTGTACTTACTCCGTCAGTTAACCCGGATTGCGGGTGATTTCGGTGTTCGTTGTGCCGGATCGTTCAGCGTTGCTGCGGTCCGATCGTTGATATCAGCGATACCGGCGGCTCCGGTATGGGGCCGCATCGCTCTGATAGTCGGCTGCCGGAAACAAATGCAAACTGCTTGCCAGTTTCAGGCTGGCGCGCCAGAACAGCGCAACCACGGCTTTCCGAGAGGGCGATGGCGCTCTTCGCTGGGGCAAGGCCACGTGAAGCGGCGTCTTGAGTGCACGCTTTTGGTGCAAAACAGGGTTGCCGTGATCATTTGTGGTGCATTTGGCGCCCGAATGCACTGAAACAGAATAGGCATTTTTCTTCATATTAACGACACCCTGTTTCCGATATACTTGCGCGCCTGTTGAAGCAGGATACCGGCCTCACTGCCGGTGACAAGTATTCATTTTCCGGATTTGAGACGCTAAACCCTCTCAGGTCGCCCGACATGCCTCAGGAACCTGTTGTGATTGATAAGCTAAGAAACGTTGCCATTATTGCCCACGTTGACCATGGAAAGACCACCCTGGTAGACCAGTTGCTGCGCCAGTCCGGCACACTGGACCGTAAAGAGCTCGAAAGCGAGCGGGTCATGGACTCCAACGACCAGGAAAAGGAGCGTGGTATCACCATTCTGGCCAAGAACACGGCCCTGAAATGGCACGACTACGACATCAACATTGTGGACACCCCGGGCCACGCCGACTTCGGTGGCGAGGTCGAGCGTGTCATGAGCATGGTTGACAGTGTGCTGCTGGTGGTCGACTCCATCGACGGCCCCATGCCGCAAACCCGGTTTGTTACGCAGAAGGCTTTTGATGCCGGCCTGCGCCCCATCCTGGTGGTCAACAAGATTGACCGTCCCGGTGCCCGCCCGGACTGGGTAGTGGACCAGGTCTTCGACCTGTTCGATAACCTCGGTGCCACAGAAGAGCAACTGGACTTCCCCATTGTCTTTGCCAGTGCCCTTAACGGCGTCGCCGGTATGGAGCACGAGGCCCTGGACGACAACATGGACGCCGTGTTCCAGGCCATTGTCGACCATGTCCCGGCGCCCGATGTGGACCCGGACGGCACCTTCCAGATGCAGATCTCACAGCTGGACTACAACAGCTTTCTGGGCGTGATCGGCATTGGCCGAATCGCACGCGGCAAGGTGAAAACCAATACGCCAGTTACCGCCATCGATATCGACGGCAAAAAGCGTAACGGTCGTATTCTGAAGATCATGGGTCACTCCGGCCTGCACCGGGTAGAGGTGGATGATGCCCAGGCTGGCGATATTGTCTGCATCAGCGGTCTGGATGAGCTGCTCATTTCCGACACCCTGTGTGATCCGAACAATGTAGAGGCGCTGCCTCCGCTGACCGTTGACGAGCCCACCGTATCCATGACCTTCCAGGTGAACGACTCTCCGTTCGCCGGCAAGGAAGGCAAGTACGTTACCAGTCGCAACATCAAGGAGCGCCTGGAAAAAGAGCTGCTGCACAACGTAGCGCTGCGCGTTGAAGACGGCGAGTCGGCAGACAAGTTCAAGGTCTCCGGCCGTGGTGAGCTGCACCTGTCGGTACTGATCGAGAACATGCGCCGGGAGAACTTCGAGCTGGCAGTGGGCCGGCCGGAAGTGGTTATCCGCGAAATCGACGGTGTAAAGCAGGAGCCCTACGAGAACGTTATCGTTGATATCGAAGAGCAGCACCAGGGTCCGGTGATGGAACAGCTGGGCCTGCGCAAGGGCGACATGACCAACATGATCCCCGATGGCAAGGGCCGTCTGCGTCTGGACTACACCATTCCGGCCCGCGGTCTGATCGGTTTCCGTAACACCTTCCTGACCATGACGTCCGGCAGCGGTATCCTGACCTCGACGTTCAGTCATTACGGCCCGCTTAAAGAGGGTGCCATGGGCAGCCGTCAGAACGGTGTGCTGATCTCCATGGCCAAAGGTACGGCGATGACCTACTCGCTGGAGACCCTGCAGAGTCGTGGCAAGCTTTTCCTGGCGCCGGGTGACGAGATTTACGAAGGCCAGCTGTGTGGTATTCACAGCCGCGATAACGACATCGTGGTCAACCCCACCAAGGCCAAGAAGCTCGACAACATGCGTGCCTCCGGCAAGGAAGAAGTGATTGCTCTGGTGCCGCCGATCAGGCACACCCTGGAGCAGGCGCTGGAGTTCATTGACGACGACGAGCTGGTGGAAGTGACGCCCAAGTCGATCCGGTTGCGCAAGAAGCTGCTGACCGAAAACGAGCGCAAGCGGGCTGGCAAGAAGAGCTAAGGCCAGGATTTTTTCGAGGTTGCGACGTACATCCCCTCTCCCTTGAGGGGAGAGGGCCAGGGTGAGGGTGAAAGGCGGGCCGACTGAGAGTTGCCTGCTCCCCCCTCACCCCAAACCCTCTCCCTCCGGGGGAGAGGGGGCTTTTACACATGAATTCCCCCGCCAATCTCAGCTAGACTCCTTTTATCGACATAAAGGAGCGCGCAATGCTGACCCTCTATCCCGAAATCGAACCGAACGTCCGCCACCGGCTTGCAGTGGATCCGCCCCATGAGCTGTACCTGGAAGAATCCGGTAACCCCGATGGCATTCCGGTTATTGTCGTTCATGGTGGCCCCGGCGGTGGCTGCGAGGAGTGGTATCGCCGGTTCTTCGATGCCGAGCGTTTTCGCATTATCCTGCTGGATCAGCGGGGGGCAGGGCGGTCGACACCGCTCGCCGAACTGGAAGGGAATAACACCCAGGCCCTGATTGAAGATCTGGAACGGGTGCGGTCGTTTCTAGGTATTGAACGCTGGATGCTGTTCGGTGGTAGCTGGGGTTCCACCCTCAGCCTGGCCTATGCCCAGGCCCATCCCGAGCATGTGCTGGGGCTTGTGCTGAGGGGGGTCTTTCTTTGCCGTCCGGAAGATATCCACTGGTTCTACCAGCATGGTGCCGGGCGGGTGTTTCCTGATTACTGGCGGGACTATGTGGCGACGATTCCGGAGGACGAGCGGGCAGACATGGTGTCTGCCTATTACCGGCGCCTGACTAGCGACAATGAGCTGGAACAGATTCAGGCCGCCAAGGCCTGGTCCGTGTGGGAGGGCCGTTGCGCCACCCTGCACCCCAACCACCGCGTGGTGGAGCACTTTGCCCACCCCCATACGGCCATCGCCCTGGCCCGTATCGAGTGTCATTACTTCATGAACCATGCCTTTCTGGAGCCCGGGCAGCTGCTGGCCAATGCGCATCGGCTGGCGAAGATTCCCGGCATTATTGTTCACGGGCGTTACGACATGGTCTGCCCGCTGGATAATGCCTTTGCTCTCAGTGAAGCCTGGCCCCAGGCCGAACTCCAGATTATCCGGGATGCGGGTCATTCGGCGTCCGAGCCGCCCGTTATCGACGCACTGATGCGGGCAGTTGAAACCGTGTCCCGGCAGGCGGACCCGCGCCTGGCCTGAACGCCGTGGTGGCATCGCCGGCGATGTCGGAATAGCCGGTAAAAAAATTCATTGGCCGGCGGGTAACCCTACTTGCACGCGGCTAATTCCACCGATAGAATCCGATCCGTCTTCAAGCCAACCTCGTTACAGGGACGTCATGAAGGGATTGATCCAGAGGGTGACCGGGGCCAGTGTGTCGGTGGATGGCGAGGCCATTGCCAGCATTGATCAGGGCCTTTTGTTGCTGCTCGGGGTCGAGAAAAAGGATACCGAAAGGGAAGTGGATGCCCTGCTTCGCAAGATCACCCGTTACCGGGTCTTCCCTGATGACCAGGGGCGAATGAATCGCAGCCTTGAGGATTGCGGTGGTTCGCTGCTGGTGGTTCCCCAGTTTACCCTTGCCGCCGATACCGGTTCCGGCACCCGTCCGGGGTTTTCCGATGCGGCCGGGCCTGATATGGCGAGCGACCTGGTGGATGAGTTCGTTCGCCGGGCCGTTGATTTGATGGGGCAGAGCCGGGTAGGGCAGGGGCAGTTCGGGGCCGATATGAAGGTATCACTGGTCAATGACGGACCGGTGACATTTTTGTTGACGGTTTGAATAAAACTGTAATAAAAGGCTGTTATTTTTACAGTCGGCCAGGTGGTAATGCGCCCGGTTGTGGTGCGGCGGATTGTCCCGGCTTCGGGTGACGCGCTCTTGTGGTGCGCTCTGCCGAGAGGATTTCAGCAGGTGTTTGCCTCAGGCTTTCGCAACTTGCTGATTTGTAAGTTTTGTCGAAAAGCTGGCCCTGATCTTGTTCCCCGGGGTAGAGCCGGGAGCTGTAACCGCCGGGGATGAGAATGGGAAAAATCTGAAAATTTCAGGTTAAAAATTTGCAATTGTCCCGTTTGTATATTAAAAAGATGCTATTAAAGCAGAGCTTTAAAAAAGTTTTGTAAGTGGTTGACAGTGAAGGGCTCCATAAAGAAGAGGTCCGACGTCATCACCCCGGTCCCACGAGGCCTCTGCCGAAGGGAGCGGGTGTACTGAGACTGACAGGCGGGTCAGGCCCGTCGCTAAAAACCTGAGTTAACTCAAAAGGAAGATGCAAGATGAAAAAGACACTTATCGCTTCAGCGATTGCCGCAATCAGCTTCTCCGGTGTTGCTGCTGCCCAGTCTGACCCCTCACTGAGCGCCTCTGAACTGGCGGCTCGCATGGACTCCATGCCGCAGGTATACGGCAACATCCAGTACGCACTCGTACACAGTGATATCAAAGACGGTCCGGACTCTTTCGAGCACCGCGACAACGGCTCCACTCTGGGTGTGAAGCACGATCACGAACTGGCTCCGGGTATCACTGGTTTCTTCAAGGTTGAGCTTGAAGGCATTGATGCAGACGACAAGGCCAGCAGCAGTGGCCTCGACTCACTGGATGAAGCCTACATCGGTGTCAAGGGTGACAGCTTCGGTCAGCTGTGGATCGGTAGTGACGACTCCACCTACGAGCGCGCTGTTGATGGCATCGCCCAGTACTATGAAGCCGCTGACCTGAGCATCGGTCCTGACTACACCACTGGTGAAGGCGACCTGGTTCAGTACATGTCCCCGTCCTTCGGTGGTCTCTCTCTGTGGGCTGCTGTTGAAGTTAATGGCTCCGGCGATTCCCAGAACACTACCGGCGACAACGAGTATCCGTATCAGCTGGCTGCCGTTTATACCGCCGGTATGTTTGAGCTGGCTGCGGCCATGGACTCTAACGACAACAGTGCTTTCGGTAACGAGAACACCTATGGTCTCCGTGGTGCCGTAAACCTGGATGCCCTGACCCTGAGCGCGGAATTCCACACCCGTGATGAGGCCTATGACCTCTTTGGTGTACAGGGTATTTACACCATGGGCGCGAATCGCTTTGCCCTGTCCTACGAGCTGGCAGAGCAGGATGGCGGTGATGATCTCAAGCAAGACACCATCACTGTTCAGGCCCTGCACAACCTGTCCGACAACATGTACGTCTATGTTGAAGGCTACCTGGGCGGTGGTGACGATGTATACGGTGGCATAGATGCCGTTGACCCGACCTTCGAAAACCCGGCTGGCGAGCCTGCAGTTGCCCCGTACTCCGACGAGAGCAGTGTTGCAGCCGTTGGCGCAGTCTACTACTTCTGATCAGCTAACCAGCTGACTTAAAGAAGCGGTAAAGAAAAACCGGCAGCCTTCGGGCTGCCGGTTTTTTCGTTTACGGTGTCAGTAAAACTCTGATCAGTTCCAAACCAATATAAACGGAGCCCCCATGGCAGAAGAACTGGAAATCAAGCTGAGCCTCACCCCGGGCGCCCTCAATCAGGCTCAAGAGTGGCTGTCGGCCCAGGCCGGTGTCAGTGCCGGCCCTGAGAAGACGCTGGTCAACCGTTACTATGACACCCCGGGCGGAGACCTCAATCGCCAGAAGGTGGCCCTGCGGGTGCGTCAGGCGGGCGACGAATACATCCAGACCCTGAAAACCCAGGGTGAGTTCGTGGATGGGGCCCACCGGCGCCAGGAGTGGGAATGGCCCCTGATGGGCACAGACCTGAATATCGGCCTGATTGCCGATACCCCCGTGGGGCAGGACGTCAACCTGGCTGACCTGAGCCCCGTTTTCGAAACCAACTTTGTCCGTCGCATCCTGATGCTGGAAAACGCGGAGGCCACCATTGAGTGTGCCCTGGATCAGGGCAGTATCCTGGCCGATGGCAGGCAAAGAGACCTGTGTGAGCTGGAGCTTGAGCTGAAACAGGGCGCGTCAACGGCCCTGCTGGACTGGGCCTGGTCACTGGCGGCGACGGTGCCGGTGTTCCTGAACCTGATCAGCAAGGCGGAGCAGGGCTATGCCCTGGCGGGGCTTTACCGGCCGGTACCGCTGGGCGACGAAGACTCATTGGTCAACCGGGTGCTTCACGGCCTGTCCCGGGCCTGGCTGTCTGGCGCCGTTGATGCAGCGCTGGCTCAGGATCTGGAGAGTCTGCAGAGGCGGGGAAGTCTGCCCGCCACACTGGTCAGTGACCTGGCCTGGCTGAATGAGCGCCTGGACGCGGGTGCAACCGTGGCTGATCTGGCGGCCGGGTCGACCCGGCCCGGGCAGCTCCAGCTGTCGCTGCTGGCGTTACCCGAGATGGGGTAACGGTTGCCCGGGGTGGGGCCTCTCAGGGAAGGCCCAGCACCACCGAGGCAATAGTGAAGTAGATCAGTACCCCGCTGACGTCGGCAATGGTGGTGATCAGCGGCATGCTGGCAGTGGCCGGGTCGAATTTCAGCTTGTCCAGCAGGAACGGCAGCAGCATGCCGATGGTGCTGCCCAGAAGCACCACTACAATCATTGATATGGCAACCACGGTCGCAATTTGTGGCCCTGCCTTGTAAAGCCCTACCACGGACACCGCCGCTGCCATGGTCAGCCCCAAGCCTGTGGCCACCAGAAGATCCTTGCCCAGCAGCATGCCCCAGTCCTTGGCGGTAACATCACCGGTGGCAAGGCCCCGCACCATCAGGGTGGCGGACTGGGCGCCGGCGTTGCCGCCGCTGGCAATCAGCAGCGGCATGAAGAACAGCAGGGCGATATGGGTAGAGATGGTCTGCTGGAAGTGGTCGATGCTGGCGCCGGTGAATATGTTGGCAAACACCAGGATGACCAGCCACTGCACCCGTGAGCGATACAGCGAGAAGGGCGATGCCGTTTTCAGACCGGTTTCCAGCCGGCCAACGGTCGCACCCTTGTGCATGTCTTCCGTTGCCTCGGCCTCGGCGACATCCATGGCGTCATCGTAGGTGACGATGCCCACCAGGCGGTTGTCATCATCGGTAATCGGCAGGGCCAGCAGATCGTAGCGGGAAATCAGTCGCGCCACTTCTTCCTTATCGGTATGGGTATGTGCCGACACCAGGCCGGTGGCCATCAGTGTGTCCACCACGGCATTCGGGGCGCTGGTAATCAGGTTGCGCAGAGAGATCACGCCAAGCAGCCGGTGGTCCTCGCCCACTACATAAGCCTGGTAGATGGTCTCCTTGTCCGGCGCGGTGTTACGCAGCAGGTCCATGGCGGAAGCCACGGTCATGCCGGAGCTGATCACGGCGTAGTCCGACGTCATCAGGGCCCCGGCCGTGCCCTCCTCGAAGCTGGCCAGGCGGCGCAGGTCTTCCCGCTCACGACTGGCCAGTGACTGGAACAGGGCGTGCTGCTGGTTATCGCCGAGGATATTGAAGAAGTCGGCCCGCTCATCCGCCGACATGTTGGTGACGATGCCGGCCAGCTCCCGGTTGGGGATGAGCCGGGCAAAGGCCAGCTGCATATCCGGACCGATGTAGCCAAAAATCTTGGCTTGCTTTTCCCTGGGCAGGCTCTGGAACAGGCGCAGGCCGGTTTCGTCCTCATCGTCGCTGGCGTGTTCGATGAATTCTGCCAGGTCGGCGGCATTGAATGTTGAGACCGCAGCCCGGATCTCGTCCGCTTCACCGGTTTCCAGAGCCTTGTAGAGCGGTTGGAAGAACTCGGAATCAAGGAATGACACGCTGCTGCCTCTTGTAAATGCGGGTGGGAATCAGCTCTTCTCGGGATGTTCGTGCATCGCCTGCCATTTGGCCAGGAACTGACGGTATCGCTCCAGGGCTTCCTCCACTACCGACACGTCGGGCGTATCGGTGGACTTGACCAGCACGATCAGCCCCTGGCCTTCTATCTCAAGGCTGGCTTCAGGATGGCAGACAACGTTGTTGTTCTCGTCGATATACGCCAGTGCGGTGCCGATACCATGGCGAATGAGCGCGCTGACTATATCAGACCAGGTCAGGTCGTCCAGTTCGAGATTATACCTGTGTGGATGGTCCTGCTCGTAATTGAACAGGTCCTCCAGCACGGTTTCCGTACCGGGTGATACCACGGCGCGTACCATGATTTCCGGATAGGTGCGCACCGGGCGCAGGGTCGAACGGATACCAATGGCCCGGAAGCGCTGGCGGTTGTCGTCGCGCACACACTCGGCGGTGGTCTTGCCGGCCAGATTCAGCTCGCTCAGGCGGTGGGCGATGTCGAAGGTATAGCTGTCCGAGTCCGGGTCGGTTTCGTCCAGCGCCAGTAGCAGGATATGGCGTGCCTGGCCGGCGTGTACCGCTTTCAGGTCCTCCTCACTGGCGCCGGTGCCATAGTAGTGGACCAGGCCAATGTCTTTCAGTTCGGGCGGCAGGCCTGTCGGATACGCCTTGGTCAGCAGCATGATGGGAATGCTTTCATAGCCGGGAACGGCGCGTATCTGGGTGGCAACCCGCATGAAATATTGCTCGCCCCCGCGCCTGGGTGTATTGATGATCAGAATGTGGTTTCTCATGTCGAATCTCCAGCGACCGGTCAGGATGCGTTCACGGCGGTAGAAGCGGAATTCAATGTAGTCACTGATGATCAGGGTCATCAGGGTAATGGCAGAGAGGTACATCAACACCACGGTGCTGATGCGACCGATGGCGGTTACCGGGGCAAAGTCGCCAAAGCCCACCGTAGTGAGCGTGGTCATGGCCAGCCAGAGGCTTTCCCCCAGGGACAGTGGCTCAGCGGCCCAGAGGATAAGGGCATGCAGGGTGATCAGCCCGCCCAGCAGCATGATCAGTCGTTTTATCCGGCTGCGGATAATGCCCGACATGGGCAGGTGGGAAAGCTCGTGTTCCGGGTTCAGTGAGCGGCGGTATGGCAGCATCTGCGGCATTCGTGTCTGGCAAGGGTGACTGCTCGCTGAACAGCAACCGACAGCTTGCGCCAATCAGGGCTTGTTCAGTGGCTCGCAACGTATAGAGTAGTCGGAATATAACAGAGATACAGGGGTTTGCGTTATGACAGAACCGTGGAGCGGTCTTCCCCCGGTACTGGCGGAGGAGGTATCCGCCAACTGGGACCAGGTGTTTCCGGATGGCGTGCCAGCCTGGGCCAGCGAGGCCGTTGGCATGGGTCCGGTGGCGCTGGCCGGTGCCATCGCCCGCAGCCTGTTCCTGCGGGAATCGCTGCAACGTCATGGTGACCTGATAAGGCAGGCCATACAGGCGCAGCCCCTGTCTGAGCCGACGACCGCCGAAAGCCTCTCGCAGCGGTGGCAGGATTACCTGGCCGAGGTAACCGATGAACCCTCCCTGCACCGGGCCCTGAGGCGCTTCCGCCGGGAAAGCCAGTTCCGCCTGATCTGGCGCGACGCCATGAAGCTGGCGGACTATCACGAGACCGTGGCCGCTGCCAGCGACTTTGCCGATATCGGCATCCAGGCGGCACTGGACTGGCTCTACCCGCGGACCTGCGAAGAACTGGGCACGCCTTACGGCCCTGACCCGGTTACCGGTGAGGAGGTTGCGCAGCCGATGATAGTGCTGGGCATGGGCAAGCTTGGCGGGCACGAGCTCAATATCTCCTCCGATATCGACCTGATCTTCGCGTTTCCCGGCAAGGGCGAGACCCGGGGCGGCCGTCGCACCCTGGACAATCAGCAGTTCTTTATCAGACTGGGCCAGAAGCTGATACAGGCCCTGGACCAGATCACCGCCGATGGCTTCGTGTTCCGGGTGGATATGCGCCTTCGCCCCTACGGCCAGAGTGGTGCCCTGGCGCTCAGCTTTGCTGCCCTGGAAACCTACTATCAGGACCAGGGTCGTGAGTGGGAGCGTTATGCCATGGTCAAGGCCAGGGTGGTGGCCGGTGACCAGAGCGCAGGCAATGTGCTGATGAAAAGCCTGAAGCCCTTCGTCTACCGCAAGTACATCGATTTCAGTGCCTTCGAGTCGCTACGGTCCATGAAGGCCATGATCAACCGGGAGGTGCGCCGTCAGGGTCTTGAGAACAACATCAAGCTGGGCAGTGGTGGCATCCGCGAGATCGAGTTCGTGGTGCAGGCCTTTCAGCTGATCCGCGGTGGCCGTGACCGGGAACTGCAGCAGCGCGAACTGCTGATCATCCTGAAGGAGCTGGAGGAACTGGAACAGCTGCCCTCGCCGGTGGTGAAAGAGCTGCGTGAGGCTTATGTTTTTCTGCGCAATATGGAGCATGCCCTGCAGGGCCTCGAGGACAAGCAGACGCAGCTGCTGCCGGACGATGAGCTGGGGCAGACGCGGGTCGCGCTGATCATGGGCTATGACAGCTGGCAGCCATGCCTGGAGGCACTGAATGGGCACCGGGAACGGGTGGCCCGCCATTTCGCGGATATTATCGCCCTGGACGACGATGACGAGGAATCCCCGGATCTCGACGAAGGCTGGCAGGAGCTCTGGCTGGCGGAGATGGACCAGGAAGCGGCTGCCGAGTGGCTTGGCCGGCACGGTTTCGAAGAGCCCCAGGCGAGCATCACTGCCTTGGCCGACCTGCGCGACAGCCGTACCGTGCAGATCATCCAGACCCAGGGGCGCCAGCGGCTCAACCAGTTCATGCCGGTGATGCTGGAGGCCCTTTGCCATGTGGACCAGCCCTCGCAAACCCTGTCCCGGGTTCTGCAGCTGGTAGAGGCCATCCTGCGGCGTACCGCTTATATCGTATTGCTGCTGGAAAACCCCGGTGCGCGCACCCAGCTGGTCTGGCTGTGCAGCGAAAGCCCCTGGATCGCCCGGCAGCTGGCGGAAACGCCGCTGCTGCTGGACGAACTGCTGAATGCCGAGAGCCTTTACCATCCGCCGGCCAAGGAAGAGCTGGACGACGACCTGCGCCAGCAGATGCTGCGGATTCCCTACGAAGACCTGGAAGAGCAGATGGAATCGCTGCGCCATTTCAAGAAGGCCCATATTCTTCGGGTGGCGGCGTCGGAGCTCAGTGGCACACTGCCGCTGATGAAAGTGAGTGATTACCTCACCTGGATTGCCGAGGTGGTACTGGACCATGTGGTTGATGTGGCATTCGCCAACCTGGTCAGTCGTCACGGTTACCCCCGGCGAGCAGATGGCTCCGCCTGCGACAAGGACTTTGCCATCCTCGGTTATGGCAAGCTGGGTGGCCTTGAGCTGGGCTATACCTCGGACCTGGATCTGGTGTTCATACACGACGCCGACCCGGAGCTGTCCACCGACGGCGACAAACCCATCGACAATGCCGTGTTCTATACCCGTCTGGGACAGCGTATTGTCCATATCCTCAATACCCAGACGCCTTCCGGCCAGTTGTATGAGGTGGATATGCGCCTGCGGCCGTCCGGCAACTCCGGCCTGCTGGTCAGTACCCTGCCGGCTTTCGAGAAGTATCAGCTCAACGACGCCTGGACCTGGGAACACCAGGCACTGGCCCGGGCCCGGGGCGTGGCCGGGTGCCCGCGAACGCTCGAAGCCTTCGAGCGGCTACGACACGACATTCTGTGCCAGCATCGTGACCCCGCCCGGCTGCGGAAGGAGGTGGTGGACATGCGGGAGAGGATGCGCGCCAGCCTGGGCACGCCCGAGTCGAAGCAGTCCGGGGTCTTCCATATCAAGCATGATACTGGTGGCCTGGTGGATATCGAGTTTCTCGTCCAGTACCTGATGCTGGCCCACAGTGAAGCCCATCCGGAGTTGACCCAGTGGTCTGACAACATTCGCCAGATGGAAGAGCTGGGCCGTGCCGGTGTCATGCCGGTGGAGGATGCCGAGAAGTTGCGGGAAACCTTCATTACGCTGCGCTCCACCATCCATCGTCGGGCCCTGCAGAACCTGAACAGCCAGGTGGGTGCGGACGAGTTCCCGGAGGAGCGGGATTACGTGCGACAGATGTGGAAGAAAGTAATGTTGGGCTCTGCAAGTGAGTAGCTTGCTACACTTCGTTTCAGGGATGTTTCCTGATAAACTGCCGTTCTTCCGAAAAACGTTTTCCAGGAGCAACAACAATGTCAATGGCTGATCGTGATGGCCTGATCTGGCTGGATGGTGAAATGGTTCCCTGGCGGGAAGCCAAAACCCACGTCCTGACCCACACCCTCCACTATGGCCTGGGCTGTTTCGAAGGTGTGCGCGCCTACAGCACCGACCAGGGGCCGGCCATTTTCCGGCTGAAGGAACACACCGATCGCCTGTTCCGCTCCGCGCACATTTTGAACTTGACTATGCCGTTCACCAAGGAGCAGCTGAACGAAGCCCAGTGTCGCGCCGTGCAGGAAAACGACCTCGACGAAGCCTATATTCGTCCCATGGTGTTCCTGGGATCCGAGGGCATGGGTCTGCGCGCCGACAACCTGAAGGTGCATGTCATGGTGGCAGCCTGGAGTTGGCCGTCGTACATGTCGCCGGAGGCCAAGGAGCTGGGTATCAAGGTGCGCACGTCTTCCTACACCCGTCACCATGTCAATATCACCATGTGCAAGGCGAAGGCCAACGGCAACTACATCAACTCCATGCTGGCCCTGAACGAGGCCATCTCCGGTGGCGCCGAAGAGGCCCTGCTGCTGGACAACGAGGGTTACGTGGCCGAAGGCTCCGGTGAGAACATCTTTATCTACCGTGACGGGGTGTTACACACGCCGGAGCTGACCTCGTGCCTGGAAGGCATTACCCGTCAGACCATCCTCGACTTCTGCAAGGACGAAGGCGTTCCGGTGAAGGAGCGTCGTATCACTCGTGACGAGGTCTACATTGCCGAGGAAGCCTTCTTTACCGGCACCGCCGCGGAGGTGCTCCCCATCCGCGAGCTGGACGGCCGCACCATCGGCGAGGGCAAGCGTGGACCGCTGACCGAGAAACTGCAGAGCAAATACTTTGACGCGGTGAAGGGCAAGCTGCCGGAGCACAGTGAGTGGCTGACCCCGGTTAACGACTGAAGACCGCAGAGTGACAGGAGCCGCCGTCAGCTGAAGCCCAGCGCGGCGGCTTTATTGTTGGTAACCCGATTCGACAGGAACACCGCCATGGCAGACGTTATCAAGGTTCCCGTATCCTTTGGTGAGGTACTGGACAAGATCACTATCCTCGAAATCAAATCCGAGCGCATCAAGGACGAAGCGAAGGTGCGCAACGTGCGCCTGGAACTGGACGAGCTGACCGCCACCTGGAATCAGGCGGTGCCGGACCCGTCCGCCATTGCCGACCTGCGGGAACAGCTCAAGTCCGTCAACGAGCAACTCTGGGAGATCGAGGACGATATCCGCGACCAGGAAGCGGCTCAGGACTTCGGCCCCCGCTTTATCGAACTGGCCCGCGCCGTGTATGTGACCAACGACAAGCGTGCCGCTATCAAGAAGGACGTCAATCTCGCGCTGGGGTCCCGCTTTGTGGAAGAGAAGTCCTACCAGGACTATACCGCCCGCAAGTGATTGCCCGCCGTGATGCCCCCGCCCCTTGCCTTCAGGCGTAAGGGGCGATCATATCCTGCCCCCTTCCCGCCTTCCAGCGACCTGATCCTGATCAATTCGCCCGCAACACAGCCTTGTAATTTCTCTGTTTGCGTCAACTATAGACTGGTAGAAACTTTCTGTACGCGAGGGGTTACATGGACTTCAAGGATTACTATGCCGTGCTCGGGGTAAGCGAGTCGGCCACCCCGGAAGAGATCAAGAAGGCCTACCGCAAGTTGGCCCGGAAGTATCATCCGGATGTCAGCAAGGAAGCGGACGCAGATACCAAATTCAAGGATGTGGGCGAAGCCTATGAAGTGCTCAAGGATCCGGAAAAACGGGAGGAATATGACCAGTTGCGCAAATATGGCGCCAGTGGCGATGGCTCGTTCGAGCCGCCGCCCGGCTGGCAGAGTGCCTCTGGTTTCGGGGGTGGTGGTTACACCGACGCCGATGCCGGGCAGTTCAGTGATTTCTTCGAGGAAATCTTTGGTGGTCGCCGTGGTGGCGCAGGCGGTTTCGGGGGCGGCGGTTTCCGCCAGCAGACCATGAAGAGGCGCGGTGAGGATGTTCACGCCCGCCTGTCGCTGTTCCTGGAGGAGACCTTCCATGGCTGTGAAAAGCAGGTACAGTATATTGTTCATGAGCTGGATGATCACGGTCGGTTGGCGGCCCGCAAAAAAACTCTGAAAGTAAAAATTCCGGCGGGCATGAAAGATGGCCAGCATATCCGGCTCAAGGGTCAGGGCTCTCCGGGTATCGGCGGCGGTGCCAATGGCGACCTGTTTATCGAGGTGGAGCTGGCTCCCCATCCGCACTTTACCGTTGAGGGCCGGGACCTGCTGATCACCGTGCCGGTGGCGCCGTGGGAAGCGGCGCTGGGGGCTTCAGTGACGGTGCCTACCATGGGTGGCAAAGTGAATCTCAAGGTCCCGAAAGGAACCAATAGTGGTCGCAAGCTGCGCCTCAAGGGAAAGGGGTTGCCGGGCAAACATCCCGGGGACCAGATCGTGGTACTCCAGGTGGTCATGCCCGAGCAGCACAGCGAGGAAGCGCAGGCACTGTATGAAAAGCTGGCCGAGGCCGAGAGTCACTTCAACCCACGCAGTAAACTGCACGTGTGACAGGGGGGGGCAGGATGAATACCACAGAGACCGTCGTGACCGTCGAACTGGAAGACCCGGAGGGCACTTTCACCCTGCGGGAATTCTGCGAGCGGGGTGAGTGCCACGCGGAGTTTGTGATCAAGCTGGTGAACCATGGCATCATCGCCCCCGTCGAGGAAGATCGTGACGCCCGCGACTGGGCGTTTGATCTGGAGGCGCTGGCCCGTCTTCGCAAGGCCCAGCGCCTGCAGCGGGACCTGAAGATGAACCTGCCGGGGCTGGCCATGTCGCTGGAATTGCTGGATGAAGTCCACGACATGCGCCGGGAAGTAGACCGGCTGCACCGCCTGCTGGATCAGTTCATCACCGACTGACTTCTTGAGCCACGGAAAGATACGAAAAACGATCTTTAGCCACGGAATCCACGGAAGGACACGGAAAAATGACTTTTATGTCTGTTTGTCCATGTTGTCCGTGCCCGATTTCTCGTCTTTCCCTTTTCTGTTTTCCGTGTTCTTCCGTGGATTCCGTGGCAAATCAGTCATTTCTTTCCAGAGCCTGAATCTGCCTGTAGAGCTCCTCCGCTTCCTCCATCAGCGTCGAATGGGTCCGTAAATCGCCATTGCGTTGCGCGTGCAATGCCTTGGTGAGCTTTTCCTCGTAAGCCTTCTGCAGTTTTTTCTTCGGGTCGCCTTTCAGAAATCCCAACATAATTCCGTCCGATTATTCGAGTGTTCAGTATCTTACGGCACCGGCGGCATCAGGTTCACAAAATGTTCATGACAATTGCTGGACATCCGATAAATTGGGAATAAAATCCCAAATATGGATTGGGAAAATAATCCCAGAAAAAGATGAGGCGGGATCGGCAGTACCGTCTCCGGGCGTACGAATTCCTGACACCGATGGAGAGAACAATGAAACGCAACAATCTGGCAGTCGCAGTGAAAATGATTCTGGCCGGCACCCTGGCAACCACTCTGGTGGCTTGTGGCGGAGGAGGTGGATCCAGCTCGGACGGCGGCTCTGGTGATACCACCGCTTCTGCCAGTGGCACCAGTGTGGGGCCGGTATCCGGTTTTGGCAGCGTCTACGTCAACGGCACTTACTTCAATACCGATGATCTGGGCGGCAGCATCACCAGCGACGATGGCCTGAGTCTGGAAAGCGAACTGGAAAAGGGCATGATCCTGCAGGTGAAAGCCGACTGGGACGATGACCGGAATGAAGGCCGGGCCAGCCGTGTGGAATACGACGACACCCTCCGCGGTGCCCTGACGGCGTTTACCTGGGACGAGGTCGAGAATACCGGTTCGTTGACAGTGGCGGGCCAGACGGTGGTGCTGGATGGGCGCACCGTGATCAAAAGCGTTGATGATCTGGCAACGGTGGCCGGGGCGCCCGCGAACTACCGGGTTCGTGTCAGTGCCTGGCGTCAGGGGGACGGCAGCTTCCGGGCAAGCTTTGTGGGTATCAGGCCCGTTGCTGACCGTTTCACCGGCGATGATGAGCGTGAAACAGAGGTCGAGGGTGTCATTGCTGACCTGGATCGTGACACCCGGACGTTCACCATCAACGGCCTGCAGGTGGACTACCAGCTGGCAGAATTCGATGATGACCTGGACGGCGCCGACGATCTGCGCGACGGCCTGGTGGTTGAAGTCGAGGGCTATCTCAGTCAGGGCGTGCTGATGGCCCGGGAGATTGAAGGCGACGATGACGGGTTCGACAACGATGACGATGTGGAGATTTCCGGTGCCATTGCCGGCGACTACGATGCCAACACCCATCAGTTCATGCTCAATGGTGTGACTGTCCAGGTTGCCAATGGTACCGAGTTTGACGATGGTCTTGGTGAAGACCAACTGACGGATGGCCTGTTTGTGAAAGTGGAGGGTGAGTATCGCGATGGACTGCTGTACGCCGAGGAAATCGAAGCCCAGGGTGGCGACGCGGAACTGGAAGGCATGATCGACTCCGTCAACCTTGCAGACGACCGCATGCAGGTGTCCGGTGTGACCGTGGCCATCACCATCAACACGCTGATCGAAGACGATGACGATGACGACGATGATGATGCCCGCAGCCGTACCCGGGATCTGGAGTCTCTGGCGCCGGGCCAGTATGTGGAAATTGAAGGGCGTCAGCGGTCTGACGATTCAGGCAGCTATCTGGAAGCCTTCAAGATCGAGCGTGAAGATGACGATGGCGAAGATGACGACGCCGAAGTGGAAGGCCGGGTCGATGAGATCACCAGTGATACGTTGACCATCATGGGCCTGACACTGAATCGTGGCCGCGTCAGCTTTGACGGCATTCAGGCGCGCACCGGGGACACTGATGGCACCGAGGTTGAAATCGACTACAAGGCGGCCAACGGTGGCTATGTCATCACCGAACTCGAAATCGAAGAAGACGATGACGACACTGATGAATGATGCGATCCGGTAAGTGAGGGGTCGGTCACGGCCCCTCACTGGTGTTATCTCTTTTATGGGAATACAATCCCAAACCATGACTGACCATACCCCGACTCCCTTGCAGCGGGCCTTGTACCGTATCCTTCGGCCCCTGGCCCGCCTGCTTCTGCGCAATGGCATTCCGTTTGGCGACTTTGCCGAGCTGATGCGACGGGCGTATGTGGAGGCTGCATTGGAAGATTTCCGCGATCACCGCAAGAAGATGACCGATTCGCGGGCGGCGGTACTGACCGGTCTGACCCGCAAGGAGGTCAAACGGCAGCGGGAAATGCTCTCCGGCCAGCCAATGCAGCCGCGAGAGAATCGTCAGGGCAACCGCGCTTCCCGCGTGGTTGCCGGCTGGGTGCACGATACCCGTTTTCAGGACATGGAAGGCCGCCCTGCAGTGCTGCCATTCGAGGGCAAGCCCAGTTTCAGTGAGCTGGTTCGGCTGTACAGCGGGGATATGACGCCCAAGGCCGTACTGGACGAGCTGTTGCGGGTCGGGGTGGTCAGCCAGGGCGCCGGAGGCTCTGAGGCTCTGGTGCTTCGCAAGCGGGCCTATGTGCCGGCCGGGGATGATGCCGAGATGCTCCATATCTTCGGCGAAGACGTATCTGATCTTATCTCGACCATTGATTACAACTTGGTGAGTGCCAGAGAGGGGCAGCCACCGCTCTTCCAGCGCACGCTGACCTACAACAATATTCCGCCGGAGGTCATTCAGCAGTGGCGTGCGATCGCGGGGCGTGAAGCCCAGCAGTTCCTGGAGCAGCTGGATGGCTGGCTGGGGCCCCACGACCGGGATGTCAGCGGACAGCCGGGCGATCCGCCGTCGGTGCGAACCGGGGTGAGCGTGTTCTATTTCGAAGAGCCCATCCAGGATGGGTCGGGCGCAGAGGTGTCATCATGAGTACAGCGCCGATGGACTGGATGGTGACCCGCTGGCAGATTACTGAGCTGGTGGAAACACTGCTGTCGCCAGCCGCCTGCGATGTGGTGCAAACATGGCTTGGAGACCGTCGGTTCCTTGATAAGCAGGGTGACCCGGCCATGTTGTCACTGATCGAGACAGAAAAACCGGCGTTCCAGCGGCTCGTTCAGGCTGCGAATCAGTATCTCGAGGCTGACGACGTTCTTATGGAGCTGGCCCGTCTGGGCCTGGTGGAGCAGCTGGCGACCGGGCGGGTGATGCTCCGGCGCAGCACCTATGGCCCGGGCAACGCCGGGCCGGTGGATAGACGGCGGTCGACACTGGCTTCTCGGGGAATGCTGGGCAGGCGCCATACCGACATCAATCCGGGAAGTGATAGTCCGGTGAAAAACAGGGAAAAGAGCTCATGACGGGTCGTTTTCTTTCAGGAGTGTCCGCGATTTCAGTATTGTTGCTGACCATGCTGCTGGCCAGCTGCGGTGGTGGTGGCGGTAGCAGCGTCGCCGATGGTGGCATCCGGGGAACCGGGTCGAGTGTCGGGCCGGTATCCGGTTTCAGCAGTGTGATTGTCAACGGAATCCTCTTTAAAACGAGGAATCTGGGTGTGGATGGCTTCCAGGGTGAAGTCGGTATTCCCGAACCCACCAAAGAGTACCTGAAAAAAGGCATGATCCTGCAGATTCGAGGCGAATGGCGGGACGACGGTGAGGGGGAGGCCGAGTCCATCCGCTACGATGACACCCTTCGGGGCCCGGTAACGGCGGTGCCGGAACCATGGGACGGGGTCACCGGGCAGGGCCGCATCGAGGTCATGGGCTTCGAGGTTACCCTGGATCGCCTGACCCAGACCACGCTCGACGATCTGCGTAGCATCGGTGTGGACGACAACAGGCTGCGCGTCAGCGGCTGGCTCCAGGAAGATGGCAGTTTCAGGGCGAGCTATGTGGGGGTGGCCGATGCGGGTAATTCCGAGGAAATCGAGGGCTACCTCCGGGTCACCGGAGACGAGCCGAATCAACGCTACTTTGTTGGCGACCTGGAAATTGACATCCTTTCGGGTGCGGCCTGTGACGAGCTTCAACTCTCTGACGGTACGTCGGTGGATGTAGAAGGTGAGTATTTCAGCGGAGCGGCGTTTACCGTGAGCAGGATCTGTAACGGCCCGGCATCGTTTCTGGATGCGTCACTCGATGAGGACGTACAGGTTGCCGGTGTGGTCACCAGTGAGTTCACCGGCGACCGTAATGATGGCCGCTTTACTCTGAATGGCATTCCGGTCACCACCAACGACGACACTGATTTTGACGACATTGAGCCTGCCGATATCTCCGGTGGCGTGCTGCTGCAGGTAGAGGGCCGGTATATCAACGATAACGACGTACTGACCCTGCGGGCTGAAGAAATCGAATACCGGGATGCGGACGCGGAAGTCGAAGGGGCGCCGGAAATGAGCCTGAACGACATCCTCAGGGTTGGTGGTGTGGAGATCCGCCTGACCGCCTTCACCATCAGGGAGGACGACGATGATGAAGACGATCGTTGTCCGGCAAATCTGGGAGATGCTGCCAATCTTGAGGTTGCGGGCATCCAGCGTTCAGCCGACGGGGGGTATCTCGAAGCCCTGGAGGTGGAGTGCGATAACGAGGCAGAGGATGCCGGCTTTGAACTGGAAGGACGCATAACCGCCCTGAATCCGCAGCAGAGAACACAGAGCCTGACTGCTCTTGGCGTGACTATTCTGGTGAACGAAAGCACTGTGTTTGACGACATCGATTTCGACAGTTTGTCGAAAGGCGATAAAGTCGAGGTCGAGTATGTTCGCCTGCTAAACGGTGACTTCCTTGCCACAGATATTGAGCGAGAAGATGATTGAGCAATAACCACGTGATGCCGGATAGCCTCTCTCCGGCGTCCGGGCGCAGGCAGTTGTTCCCGACGTCCGGAGGCCGCACAATACGTGCTCTGATGTTTCGAGTTCCAGAATTAACATGCAGGGAGGGTAATTATGGGTGAAGCCAAGCGCCGCCAGCACGATGGGGCGCCATCGCCCCACAAACGTTCCAGTAAACCCGTTGTTTACGTCGGGTTGGTCATTGTGGCTGTGGCGGTGGTCGCCGCGCTCTACTATCTGACGCAGCCCCCGACCCCGGAGTCGGCAAGTTTGCCGGAGGTATCGGAAGACACGCCCGCGTTTCCCGCCGAGCTGGACCGCTTCGGAATTTCCGTAGGGCCGGAAGATGCCGAGGTGGTGGTGCGCGAATTTGCCGACTATCAGTGTCCCGCCTGCGCCAGCTTTGCCGAGGCCAGCCAGAAGCTGAAGGCTGAGTACGTGGACCCGGGCAAGGTACGCTTCGTGTTCTTTGACCTGCCGCTGCGCCAGCATCAACACGCAGTGAAGGCGGCCATGGCCGCTCGCTGCGCCGGCGACCAGGATCAGTACTGGGCCATGCACGACCGACTGTTTGCGGAGCAGACCAGCTGGGAAACCAGCGATAACCCTGGTGATCGCTTCTCGGGCTACGCTGATGAAATGGGGCTGAATACCCGCCGCTTTGACCGCTGCATGGAGTCGGAGCTGCATCTGGAGGCCATAGAGAAAAGCCAAGAGGTGGCGATACAGCTGCAGGTTGCCAGCACACCCACAGTGATGGTGGACAACATTCCCCTCAATCGACCGGGCTGGGGACAGCTTTCTGCAGTGGTCGAACGAGAACTCCAAGAGGACTGAAGGCCTTTCGGCATCCGCCAATTGGTTTTGATCGCGGTGATTGGTTAAAATCCGCGCGCTTTTGAAGGCAACCGGGCCCCCGGTTCGTGCCGGTTGGCCCACGTTGCCGCTGCCTTTACCTGAATCATGCTCCGGATTTACGTTCCGGCCCGCAGGAGAAATCATGAACCAGACCGTTGCTGTCTGCGCACTCTACAAGTTCGCAGTACTGAATGATTACCGTCAGCTACGCCAGCCCCTGCTGGAGATGATGCTGGAAAACGACGTCCACGGCACGTTGCTGCTGGCCCGGGAGGGTATCAACGGCACCATTGCCGGTAGCCGTAAGGGCGTTGATGCCATCAAGGGGTGGCTGGACAGCGACCCGCGCTTTGAGGGTATTGATTACAAGGAGTCCTTTGTGGATATCCAGCCCTTCAAGCGTACCAAAGTAAAGCTCAAGAAAGAGATCGTGACCATGGGTGTCGAAGGCATCGACCCCAAACGCACCGTGGGTACCTATGTGGAACCCGCGCAGTGGAATGACCTGATCTCCGACCCCGACGTGCTTCTGATTGACACCCGTAACCAGTACGAGGTGGAAATCGGTACCTTTCATAATGCCGTCAACCCGGCCACGGACACTTTCCGTGAGTTCCCGGACTATGTGAAGCAGAACCTGGACGCTTCCCGGCACCGCAAGGTGGCCATGTTCTGCACCGGCGGCATCCGTTGTGAAAAATCCACCGCGTTTCTCAAGGAGCAGGGCTTCGAAGAGGTCTATCACCTCAAGGGCGGCATTCTGAATTACCTGCAAGAGGTCCCGGAAGAGAGCAGCCTGTGGCGTGGTGAGTGCTTTGTCTTTGATGACCGGGTCACCGTTAACCACAAGCTGGAACGGGGCGAGTACGACCAGTGCCATGCCTGCCGGCGCCCCATTACCGAGCAGGACAAGCAGCGGCCGGAGTACGAGCAGGGGGTAAGCTGCCATCAGTGCCTGGATACCCTCACAGAGGAGCAGCGGGCCCGCTTCGCCGAACGCGAGCGGCAGATCCGCCTGGCCGAAGAGCGCGGCGAAACCCATGTAGGGGGTGAGGCCGCCCGCATCATCGCCGAGCGCAAGGCCCGCAAGAAGGCTGAACGAGAGCGTCAGGCCGAGCTAAGCCTGCAGGGGGAAGCCGCGGAGGGTCAGCGGTAGGCGTTAATGATCCTGTTCAGTTCCCCGGAGTTCCGCAGGCGCTCCAGTTCCCGGTTGATGTCAGGGACCAGGTCGGCGTGGCGGGGCGGGAACATCAGGCGGAACCCCACGGTATCCAGGCGGATGGGGGCCTCGTCGATGGCGTCGTTCCACTGCGGGTTGTTCCGCAATACCCAATAGCCTGCGTGAAGGTTGCTGACGGCGCCGGTAAACCGGCCACCGCCTTGGTAGAGGCGTTTGAACATTGGCTGCTGCTTTTGCACGGGGATCAGTTCCACGGCATCGCTTTCGAGTTTGTCCTCCAGCCAGGGATAGCGGAACCCGAGTCGGCAGAGCAGGGTTCCGCGAAGGTCTGCCACCCTGCTGATGGTATGCGGGCTGTCCTTGTGCACGAAGATGGCATCCCGGGTGATGATCACCGGATCCGAGAACACGAAGTCCTCGGGATTGTCAGCCCACTCGATCGCTCTCATGGTGACGTCGGCATAGCCATCGTGCAGCAGGCTGTCGCTGCGCTTGGGCGGTATCTGGACAGGGAGCAGTGCCAGGTCCAGCCGCTCCGTGATGACCGACAGGGTATCCCAGAAAATGCCGGACATACTGCCGTCGGAATGGACGATGGTAAACGGCGGATAACCGCCGCTGCTGACGTTGAATTTCAGCGTCGTTCGGGTGTCCGTCCCCGGAGCGTCGTCACTGACTGCGGTTTGAGCCCCCAGCAACAGCGCGAGAGCAAGGATACAGTGGCGCATTATGTGAACCGGAACCTGGTTGTTGATGGTTTGCGTCATCCGGCTCAAGTTGGCGTCTTCGCTTGCAGTCACGGACTCATGAACTATAGCTCACACGGAGCGGATACCGGGAACAATTTTTCCGCAGTCTGCGCGGCACGCCCTATATCCGGTTTCTCAGCCCGAGGTCGTCCGGGTAGGGCGACAGATAGTGCTGGCTGTTCAGGTAATCGATGGGTTCACGGCGTTGCGCCATGCGTAGCAGGGTCATGGGGACAATCAGTGGCACTTCACCCCGGTGATAGGCATCGATCTGCTCCATCAGTACCTTGCGGTCCTCATCGCCCATGCTGTCCCTCAGGTACCCCATCAGGTGCTGCATGGCGTTCACATGGGAGCCACGGCTGACCCGGCGGGTCATGGCGTCCATGAACTGATGGATGTAGCGCCCGGCAATGTCGGCCAGGGGTTCGGACTTCAGGTCCCCCAGCATCGGGCCGAGCTGGCGGTAGATCTTCTCGGAATGGGCCAGCAGCTGGAACTTGTGGCGGGTATGGAACTCGATCAGCGCCCGGGGTGTGAGCCGGTCGCCGGCAACATTCTGCATCCAGTCGTCGTAGGCGAACACCCGCTCAATGAAGTTTTCCCGCAGCTGGTGATCATTGAGCCTGCCTTCTTCCTCCACCGGCATCAGCGGGTAGTGGCGAATCAGCGCGTCGGCGAACAGGCCCCGGCCGTCACGGCGGGTGACGTTGCCATGGCTGTTATGAACCTTTATCCGTTCCATGCCGCAGGAGGGCGACTTGGCCATCAGGATATAGCCACGCAGATCCGCAAGCGAGGCCATCACCTGATCGATAAAGCCCTGCATGGCGTCGGTGTGTTCGTCGCCCCCCTTCACCTCCACCAGGTGCAGCCCGCTATCGCTTTCGCGCAGGTGGATGGCTGGCCGGGGCACGCCCAGGCCGGCTTCCAGTTCCGGGCAGATGGAGCGGAAATCGAAGTAGCGGGACAATACCTCGGTGCAATAACGAGAATGCTTGTGGCCACCGTCGTGGCGGACTTCCCTGCCAAGCAGGCAGGTGCTGATACCAACGGGAATGTTGCTCATGACTGCAGACTCTTCGGAACCGTAAGATTGTTTCAATACAAATCTATACGAGAGCCGGCCACAGGTCGATTACTGTCGCCGGTGAGCCGGAGGAATCATCAGGTTTTCGAGGAGCGGCCAAAGTGTCGTTGCTGATCCTGCTCGCGCCGCGTTGCCAGCAGGGTGGCGTAGATTTCCCGCACGTTGGCGGCAAAATTCTCCACCGAGTAGTCGTGGGCAAAGGCAAGGGCATTGTCCGACAGCTGCTGCCGCAGGTCGTCATCCTCCAGCAGCTGTTTTACCCTTTCGCACCAGAGGTCACGGCGTTCGGGCGTCTTGTAGCCGTTAACACCATGCTGGATGACGTCGTCGATGCCACTGGAACGCACTGCCACCACCGGCAGGCCGGCCGCCATGGCTTCCAGAATCACCATGCCCTGGGTTTCCGACTTGGAGGCGAACAGGAAGGCGTCCCCCAGCCGGTACCAGAGGGCCATCTCGTCGGGTGGTACAGGGCCCACCAGGGTGATGTTACCGTCCATGCCCAGTTCGGTGACCCGCGCCTGTAAACGTTCGCGCTGGTGACCGTCACCAATCATCAGGAAGTGAAAAGGCGTATCGCATTGTTTGCGGAGGTCCGCCAGGGCATCGATCATGAAGTCGATGTTCTTCTCGTTGGACAGGCGCGCCACGCTGACAAAAATCCGGGTGTCCCGCGACAGTTTCAGCCGTTGACGCAGGGCCTCAATCTCGCTGTCGCTGACCTGGCGGAAGCGTTCATATTCAATGCCTGTGGGCTGGACGTAGGTGGGCGTCTTTACACCGATCATGCGCAGGTATTCCTCGGTGGAGTAGGTGGGCACGATCACCCCGTCGCAGCGGCTGGCAAAGCGCTTGATCAGGGCGTGGGAAATCAGGTTACGGAACAGCAGCCCTGGCAACGGCACAAAATGGGCGTAGTGCTCAAGCCGGGTATGGTAGGTGTACACCGCCGGCACGTTGAGCACCCGGGCCATGAACAGCCCCAGGGAGCCAAGCCAGAAAGGGTGGTGCAGGTGGATGACATCCGGCCGGAACTCACGTACCCCTCGCCGGATACGCCCCAGGAAGATGTTGGCCATGCGGAATTCGCGATGCGCCCCCATGGCGAGCAGTGACGGCACCCGCAGAACCTGTTTTTCCTGCTCTGGCTGGTCCTGGTAGGCGGGGGCGACTACCTGCACCTGGTCGCCGAGCTTCTGTAACCCTTTGCGGAGACGCTCGATAGAAATGGGTACACCACCAATGAATGGCAGGTAGTTGTTGGTGAACATGGTGACTTTCAGGGGCTGCTTGAGAAAGGGCGTGGGGTCCAGGTCATAGTTGGGGTAGTAGTCGCGTCCGCGGAACACCACGGTGTAGAGCTTGATGGCGAGGATGATCAGCACACTGACGATCAGCACGAAGTTCAGGAAGCCGGTGTAGAACAGCGAGTAGACGAAGAACCACAGCCCTTCCAGATGTTTCAGTACCGGGTGCTGACGGGTTCCCACCCGCTCCAGGTCAGTGCGGAGACCGTCCTCCGACACCGTTACCATCAGGTAGTGGTAGAAGCTGTTATCGGTATTGAGCACCAGGCCGCCCGCGCCGCCGGTGGTGATAAACCGTGTGCCGTCCACCTCACGCTCGGACCAGGTGGCGACATTGGCGGAGAACACCAGCTCTACACGGTGCTGCCCGAACAGGTCCAGAAGCTCATCCCGGAAGGCTTGCGGTTGCAGGTAGTCGTCTTCATCGTCGAAAAGCAGGTCGTCGTCCGCTTTGAACAGAGGGTGTCCCACGAATACGATCCGGTGTTTCGAGCTATCCTCCTCCAGCAGGTCTCTCAACCACCGCACCTGCCAGCGCCAGGGCGTCTTGCCGGTGCTGTCCAGAAATATGAAACGGGTGTCAGCCACCCGGATACTGAAATAGTGGGGGCCGAAGTGTTCGTAGAACCGGTAGCTGCCGAACGTGCTGTGCTCGTTTTCACCAAAAGTCAGCAGATAGGGGATGTCGAGCTTGCCAAGGGTGCCGTAGAGGGCCTGGTACTTGTCCTCGCCGCCGTTGCTGACGGCATTGCCCGCTGACACCAGGAACTGAGCGTCACTGTTATTGATGCGGGGTATGATGCGGTTCTCGAACATGCCCACCGAGTTGTTGATGTTGCCCGCCACCGCAAAACGATAGCTGTCGCGCTCATCCAGCGCCTGGTGAATGGCCTCCACCTGCTGGGTGTGTACGCCCTCGAACTCCGGCAGGAAATAGTTCAGGTAGGCCTTGTAGGCGAGCAGCAGGACCACCACGGCGACGTTGAAGTAAAACAGCCACTTGAGCGGGTTGCGGATCATTTTTTGCTGTGACTCCTTGCCAGGTCCCTCTGTAACAGCACCAGCCCGATCAACATCCCCAGGTAGATGGTCACCACCCGCCAGGCTACGGTAACCAGTACCAGGTGATTGCCTCCCAGAATGCCACTGAAGAAACTGCCGAATACCCCCTCGGAAATGCCGGAGGCACCCGGTGTGGGCGAGAAATACATGATAAACGTGGTCACCACCAGCAGACCCAGGGTATTCAGCCACGACACATCGTAATCCAGGCCGGTGATAATGAGCCAGGGAAAGCTGAACAGGCTCAGCAGGAAAAGGGCGGTAAACAGCACCGACAGCAGCACCCAGCGGCGATCGCCGCGCAGGTAGTAACCGAAACTGCGGGAGAAGCGCATCATTTCCCGCCGCGCCTTGAACTGCCAGCGACGGTGCCGCTGCGGGCTGATCAGATGCCAGCGGTCAAGCAGTGTCAGCAGACCCGTCAGGGGCCCTATCAGCCAGCGGGTGCGGAACAGCACCACCGTGAAGAAAGCCAGGTAGAGGACAATCAACAGTGACAGTATCCAGCTGACCTGGCCCAGCAGTGGCTGATTTTTCAGGGCTGGCAGGGTCATCAGGAACACCGGTGCCAGGGAAAAGATGAACACCACGGCCAGCACCGTGCGGATGGTGGTGGCGGCGGTGGCAAACCCCAGCGGAACCCCTTCCCGCTGCAGGTACCAGATCTGTGCAAAGCCGCCGCCGGTAGCCATGGGCGTGACATTGGAAAAGAAGATGTTGACGAACACCAGGCGGGCGATAGCTCTCAGGCGAACCTGGTAGCCCAGCGCCCTCAGGGTGAAGTAGAGACGAAGGCCATCGCTGGCGAAATACACCACCAGCAACCCGCCCACGGTTGTTATGGTCCAGGGTGACAGCAGGCGCCAGTCGAAGGTCAGGCTGCGATCAGCGAACTGCTGATAGACCACCCACAACCCGGCACCGGTCAGGGCCAGGAACAGCAGCGTAAAGACAAGCAGTCGCCGGCCCGAGGTGGACGGTCGCTGAGGGTTCGCCATGTGTCCTTATCCGTTGGGGAGTCGCTGAAAGTGCTGGAAAACCGCTGGTAAAGGCCACAGCCCTGCTGTCAGCGTATCCGTAAAAGCAGCGCACAGTTTAGCCCTCGGGGGCTATCGGTTGCCAGCGTCCTTCCCGCCCTTGAAATCCGGCCGTTGCACTCGCAGGTATTAGTATCAGGTGAAACTCACGTCCACACTGGAGCCAATCCATGCCCCGACATTTTGAGCAGGCCCCTGGCCTGCATGACGCGGTAGTGCCGGAAACCGAAGGCTACGTATTCAACCAGACCATGCTGCGCATCAAGGACCCCGAGCGGTCCATGGATTTCTACACCCGGGTGATGGGCATGCGTCTGGTGCGCAAGCTGGACTTCCCGGAGATGAAGTTCACCCTGTACTTCCTGGCCTATCTGGATGACCGTCAGGCCCAGATGGTACCGGGGGATGACGGCCACCGGACCACCTTCATCTTCGGCCGCGAAGCCATGCTGGAGCTGACCCATAACTGGGGCACCGAAGATGACGACGACTTCCAGTACCACAATGGCAATGACGAGCCCCAGGGCTTTGGCCATATCGGCGTGGCAGTGCCGGATGTTTACGCCGCCTGTGATCGTTTTGAAAAGCTGGGCGTCGATTTCGTGAAACGTCCGGACGACGGCAAGATGAAAGGCCTTGCGTTCATCAAGGACCCGGATGGCTACTGGATCGAAATCCTGCAACCGGACATGATGGAACGCCAGCGCAAGGACAGCTGAGGGCACCCAGTCGCAGCTACTGAGTTAGCGGGCCGGAACACCCTGGTTCCGGCCTTATCAACCACTCTGTTTCTTGCGCCCGGGCAGGTGCTGGCGAACGAAGCCGGCCGCGGCGGCAAAGGGCAGTACGGTCCGCGGCAGGTAGGGCACCGACCACAGGCCACCATGAATGGCGTTGTCCATGAACAGTTCGTAGGGGTGATCCAGGGTGTTGCCCGCCTTTGAGGCTGACTTGTCATGCCTCAGTTCATGCACCCACAGCGCTGCCATCAGGGCATTGGTGGTTTCCGGCGCAAAGACTTCCACGTTGAACAGATCGGCACCGGCAAAACCCGCCGCCAGGGCCGGGTTGCTGACTACCGACCGTGTGGTGGTGGATGGGGCGATGTTCATGACCGCATCGCGCCCGTCCGCTCGCGCCACGGTTGCCCGCCATTGCTGCAGCCGCTTGGCCAGGGCGTAGTTGGGCCCCTGTTGGGTGATGGTACTGTCGACAATGCCGTAGCGCTTACCGTTGTTGCATTCATAGAGCCGGGTGATGCCCGGGGCGAAGGCATGGTTGCCCATGGGCCATTGAGTCGCCTTGCTCACCAGCGAACGGTCCCGCCAGGCCGCCATTACCCGTTTCGCGACCGTCTCCGGTACCGCGAAACTGTCGGTGGGGGTGGCCATGTAGGCGATACTGGTGTCCGGGTTGGCCTGCTGCAACGCATCGGCAATGGCATCCATGGCCACCGACACCCGGGTGTGCTTTTCACCATGCAGATAGGCCAGGCAGCCCACATCCAGCGGCGTGTCGAAGCTGGCAAGCCAGCGGGCAATGGCCGGGGTCCGGGTCAGCAGGTTGGCGCCGAGGCCTTCCTTCCAGCCATGGTGAAGATCCTCTTCGGTCAGTGCTGACTGGCTGTCGACGGGCGCGTAGAGCACACCGTTACCTTCACGGACTTCCTGCAGTATCCGGTTCCATGGGCCGGCCGCCGGCACATCCACGGCCACCAGGCGAGCGCGCCAGCGTGCAAACCAGCCCAGAGGGCCGGCCTCCGACGCTGCCCCGAGCAGGGCAAAGGTGTGGTCTGACAGGTCGAACCAGTCGGGGTTATCCAGGCAACGGTGCAGGGCATCGGCGGCCGAAGGCTCCATCACGCCCCGGCAGACCCAGCGCTCCAGCTGCACCCGTAACCGGTCCCCGGAGAGCTGTTCTCCATCCAGGGGCACCGTCCAGGGTGCCGGGCCTTCGGTACTGCGACCGTTGATGGTCAGGGTCCTCAGTTCGTCCCACGGCTGTGTCATGGCGGCATCGATGGGCAGGTCGCCCCGGTCTCCATGAAACACAAAGGCTTCCCGGGTGGCTGCTAGCCCGGCACGGGCAATAGCCACTGCCGCTTCGGGGCTGGTCAGTCCCAGTTCAACCAGTCGATGGAAGTGCCCCACATAACCTTTGCGCCAGTTTCGGGTCTGACGGATGGCATCGGCCGCCTCCCCGGAAACCGCACTGGCCGCGGCGGCAAGAATGGTTCGGGACGCCTCCGAGGTGCTCCGGTGTCCGCTGGCTTCATCCCGTGGGAAGGCAACGCCCTCCAGCTGCTCTTCCTGCGTTGGTTTTGTCTGCATGGTGCGGTGGTTTACTCCTTACCCTTCTATGTTCTACGACTGCTGGCGGAAGCTACGATTACCGCCAGGGTCAGGATAATAGCGCCGGCAATGCCGGTGGCGCCCAGGATTTCGCCCAGGATCAACCACGCCAGCAGGGCCACGAACAGGGGCTCCAGGGTGACAATAATGCTCGACAGCGTGGCCGGTGTGTTTTTCATCCCGGTAAAGAAACACACATACCCCAGGCAGGTGGGGACAACTCCAATATAGGTCACCATCAGCCAGTCTTTAAGTTCCAGGCTGGCCAGGTCTGCAAATCCACCGCTTAACCACACCACCGGCAGCAGCAGAAGCGCGGCCACCAGGAAACAGACAAACGCCGTGGTGAATACTGGTGTACCGGCGGAGTTGTAGCGGCTGGTCATGTTGAACCCGGTGTAGACGATGGCGGCCAGCAAGGCCGTCAGAATGCCTGCCAGCCGGAGGGCGCCGGCGGTTTCAATATCACTGGCCACCAGCATGCCGGTACCGGCAATGGCTGCCACCAGTGCGATTACGGTGACCAGTCTGGGCTTTTCCCCCAGCAATGGGGCGGCCAGTATCGCCACCAGCACCGGCGGCAGGCACAGGGAAATCAGCGTGGCGATGCCGGCGCCGATCATGTCCACCGCCATCAGGTAACTGCCCTGGTAGAAGGCCTGGAACAGGCCCAGGCTGGCAAGCACCAGCAGGCCTTTGGACGTCAGCGAGGGCCACAGGCGTTTTGGCCCGCTGGCGCTGGCGGAGGCCTGGTCCAGCTCCCGCTTCATCAGCAGCCAGAAGAACGGCAGTGCCACCACCAGCCGTAACAGGCCCAGGGTCAGGGGTTGCAGGTCGGTAGCGGCAAACAGGAATTTGGCGACAATGCTGGTGGTGGCCCACAGCAAGGCGGCAAAGGCAATGAGCAGGGCGCCGCGAATCATTCCACGACCAGTACAATCAGTTCCCGGGGGCCGTGGACCCCGTAAGCCAGTGTTTGCTCGATGTCCGCGGTCTTGGAAGGCCCGGATACCAGCAGGGCGTTGGTGGGCATGCCATGGCTCCACTGCTGCGCGGCCATGGCCTCCCGCAGGGTGCCAAAAAGCTCTGAGGCTTTCAGCAGGGCAACGTGGATGGGCGGCACCAGGCTGGTGAGCCGGGGTTCTTCCGCCGTGGGCCAGAGGATCAGGGAGCCGGTCTCGGCGATGCCTCCCCGGGTGGTGGTCAGGCCCGCATCCACGTCGTTGAACAGGTGTTGCTGCCAGTTTTCCACCGGCTCGTCGTAGACCAGGATGTCCGGCAGCTCCTGCGTCGAGGCGCGCAGGGTGGCCAGAGGTTCGGCACCGCTGCCCACCAGCATGCGCGACACCCGTCGATCCGACAGTAATCCGGACAGGGTCGCCACCCAGTCGCCACCCCGGCAGTTATGGATCTCCCCGTGCACCGGCTCCATGGCACTGCGGAAACGGGCCAGCTTGTCCCCGGTGCTCCAGTCGGGGCGCTCCATGGCCGTGAAGTCGCGTTCCGGCGTTGGCAGCTGGTCGCCGGTCCGGTTGCGCAGGCGTTGCAGGATCGTGTCCCGGGCGCTCATGAGCGGCGATCCTTCACCTGCTGGTGCAGGGTGCGGGCAGCGAGTTTCGGGGCACTGCGGTATTGCGTCCAGGCCCCCAGCCGGTCGGGCTGGAGGGCTCGCAGATGGCTGGCTGCGGCAGTGCCCAGGCGATAGGCCGCCGGGTGGGCGTGCACCCATTGCCAGGTTTTCCAGGCCAGGGCTTCTGCTGTACTGCGTTTGGCACCATGGCCCCGGACCACCGACGGATGCAGCCGATCACCATCTACCGATTCCCGGCGCAGCCGTACCAGCAAATCCGGTATCGGGATCTTCACCGGGCAGACTTCGCCGCAGGCGCCGCACAGGCTCGAAGCGCTGGGCAGGTGGCGGCCTTCATCCAGACCGATCAGGTGAGGCATCAGAATCTTGCCAATGGGCCCGGGATAGGTGGTGCCATAGGCATGGCCGCCGACACGGGTATACACCGGGCAGTGGTTCATGCAGGCGCCGCAGCGGATGCAGCGCAGGGTGTCTATCAGCTCGTCATCCTGGTAGATGCCGGAGCGGCCATTGTCCACCAGTACCACGTGCACCTCTTCCGGACCGTCCAGTTCCTCGCCCCGGCGGGGGCCGGAGATCATGTTGAAATAGGTGGTGATGTGCTGGCCGGTGGCGGAGCGGGTCAGCAGGGCCAGCAGGGCGGACATGTCAGCCAGCGTGGGCACCACTTTCTCGATACCGGTCACCGCGATGTGGCAGGGCGGTACCGTGGTGGTCATGCGACCGTTGCCCTCGTTTTCCACCAGACACAGTGTACCGGTTTCCGCCACCGCGAAGTTGACCCCGGAAATGCCCACATCCGCGTTCATGAACTTTTCCCGCAACTGCTGGCGGGCGCTGGCGGTGAGGTACTCCACGTCGGTGGAGCGCTCGGTGCCGGTGCGGTCATGCATCAGCTCGGAAATCTCGCCGGTGTTCTTGTGGATGGCCGGCATGATGATGTGAGAGGGCGTTTCCCCGGCCAGCTGGACAAGGTACTCACCCAGGTCGGATTCCAGGGCGTCGATACCATGCTGTTCCAGGTGGTGGTTGAGATGCATTTCCTCGCTCACCATGGACTTGCCCTTGATCACACTGTGGGCGTCCCGTGCCCGGCAGATGTCGGTGACAATGCGACAGGCCTCGTCGCCATCCAGTGCCCAGTGCACGCGAATGCCGTTGGCCGTGAGCCTTGCTTCCAGTTGTTCGAGCAGGTCAGGCAGGTGTGCCAGGGCATTCTGGCGCACACTGGCACCCAGCGTTCGCAGTGCTTCCAGGTCCCAGCCTTCAAAGGCTGTCCGGCGCTTGCCCATCAGGCCATCCATGGCGCTGCGAAAGTTCTGGCGGATCTGCGGATCGGCGAGCGCGGCACGGGCGCGGGGGTGGAATTCCCGTACATCCACGGTATCGGAGGCCTTCTGCTCGTTCATTGGCTACCTCCTTCGTCATGGGACGTGCGGTCCCAGAGGAAACTGAGGATGTGCTGGCCCTCCAGGGGAGCGTCCTGTTTTTCCGCATAACCGGCGATGTTCATCAGGCAGCCGCAGTCGGTGGTGACAAACTCGCGCGCCCCGGTGTCGGTGAGTGTCGACACTTTCTCGGAGACCATGGCGCCGGAGATTTCCGGGTGGCGTACCGCAAAGGTGCCGCCGAAGCCGCAGCATTCTTCGGCCCGGGCCTGTTCCACCAGGGTGACATTGTCCAGTTGCGACAGCAGCGCCGGGCCGGTGCCGCCAAGCCCCAGTTCACGCCGCGCCGAGCAGGAGGTGTGCATGGCAACGGTGACTGGCTTGCCCAGGTCCTGCAGGCGGATATGGCAGACATTGAGCAGGAAATCCGTCAGTTCCCAGACCCGGTCAGCGACTCCGATGGCTCGCTCCTGGTCGTCGGTGTCCCGGAACAGTTGTGGGTAGTGCTGTCGCATCATGCCGCCGCAGGAACCGGAGGGGACCACAATGGGGTAATCCTGCGGAAACAGTGACAATTGCCGCCGTGCTACTGCCCGGGCCTCGTCGTGGTAGCCGGACGTATAGGCAGGCTGACCGCAGCAGGTCTGTTCCTGGGGGAAAATGACCTCGATACCTTCCCGCTCCAGCAGGCGTATGCCCGCCATGCCGGCTTCCGGGTAGAACAGGTCCACCAGGCAGGTGCCGTAGAAATAGACCTTGTCGGGCCTGGTCGGGTACAGCTTCAGGGTGTCGGCCATGTCTGCAGATCTGAGGGTGAATCGTTGATAACAACGATAGGGGCAGCCGTGGTCTGTGTCCAGACGACTTTTGGCTCAGGTCGATGGCTGGCGGGTGCCGGGGAAGGTTCTGACGGGGTTCGGAAACGCAAAAAAAGCCCCGCCATCCGGCGGGGCATAAAGCTCAGCGGGTGGTGATGCGGTCGGCGTTTTTCTCCACCGTGACATCACCAATGCCTCGCACCCGGGTGAGATCGCCCTCGGATTCGAATGGGCCATTGGTATCGCGGTCAGCGATAATGGCCAGTGCCTTGGTTTCGCCAATGCCGTCCAGCCGGGTCAGCTCCGTCGCCGTGGCAGTATTGATATTGACCACCTGGGCCTGGGCTTCGGCAGGTTCCTCGGCCCACGCTGGCGCCTGCATGGCGAAAAGGCTGAATATCAGTATCAGTGAGGCAAAAAGTTGTTTCGTCTGTTTCATGATTCGCACTATCTCGGTTTGTGATGGTTTGGTTCTGAATGCCGGAGCGACCGACCGCGACCACCGGATGGCGTTCCCGCGCAGACTCCCGGGCATCATCACGGAACCGCGACAAACCACCACATAAAGGTTGCCAACCATGTACAACGAACCAGGGATGCCTGTTCTGACCGGTCAGGCCCTGAGGGAAAGTTGGTGCAAACGCGGGTAAATGAAGGCGAAAACGGGGGAAGAAAAAGACGGGCCCACGGCTGGGGCCACAGTCCGTGTGACCCTTGTCCGCGACCAGACCCGATGCCGGTTCCTTCGGCACTGCCCGACTCCCTGGGCGACAATACCTGTCGTCAATCCCTTGAGCATCCATGCTCCGCTGGCCGTCCTGGCCGGCGGTAAGCGATTCCCTGCCCGATCCGCTGCTACACTCCCTGCAGTAGCCCTCACTCCTTGACTACGCTTTCCCTACGCTCAGTCAGTTCCGTTGCATTCCGTTGGTGACTTCCGTGTACAGGAGCCATTCTACGGATTGACGGTTGCCGGGAAATCAGACATTGCAGCCAGGGCGTGTAGGATAAAGCTTACAGGTTTGTAAGCATCGGTCCGGTGTGCCTTTGGTGGCCTGAAAGAGTGACGTCAGAAGTAAAAATAATCATTTAAAAACAATAATATAGGATATTTTTTTGTGGTGTTTTGAGGGCGTGGGACCTGCGTCACGTTCTGGCAGATACGTGTGCTGGTTCGGCTCCGAACCGCATGGGGGTATTCAATCGAAGGGTCTTGAGCATTTCATCATTTACCCCCATGCTGATTAATGAAGACATATCGTTAATGTCAGGATGGTTCAGGTAAAGGAGATTCCCATGAGTGAGCAACAAACAGCCCTGCTGCTGGTCGATATCCAGAATGACTTCTGCGAGGGTGGCGCGCTGGCGGTTCCGGACAGCGAGTCCATCTTCAGCACGGTCAATCACTGGATCACTCTGGCGCAGGAGCGTGGCTGGCCTGTTGTCGCCACCCGTGACTGGCATCCGTTGGAGCACTGCAGCTTTGAGTCCCGTGGTGGCCCCTGGCCGGAGCATTGCGTGCAGGATACCCATGGTGCTGACTTCCATCCGCACATGTTGCTGCCACCAGATACTGTTCGGGTAAGCAAGGGTACCGCCTTCGAAACCGATGCCTACTCGGCCTTCGACGGCACAGAGCTGGATAAGTATCTGAACCGCCACAATATACAGAAGCTGGTAGTGGCGGGCCTGGCACTGGATGTTTGCGTGCAGGCCACGGTTCGTGATGCCCGCAAGCTGGGGTTCGAGGTGGATCTTCTGGTCGATGGTACGCGGGCTGTTGATCGCGACGAAGGCAGCAAAGTGCTGGAATCGCTCGCGGGCGGAGGCGTCAATCTGGTCCGGGACTGATGACTCCCGGGCTGACCGGTATGTGATATATCCCGATTCATTTCTCCGAGGAGCGATTTAATGGCAGAGCCATCACTGATGCTCAGGGAACAGGATTTGCCCCTGCTTGTTGATCTGTACGAACTGGCCATGGCCCAGGCCTACTGGCGATTTGGCATGGATGATGATGCGGTTTTCAGCCTGTTTTTCCGCAAGCTGCCTGAACACCGCAATTTCGTCCTGGCCTGTGGCCAGCAGCAGGTGGCTCGGGTGATTGAGTCCTTGCGGTTCACGGATGAACACATCCGTCGTCTTGAGGACTTGAACCGATTTGAAAGCGGGTTCCTTGACTGGCTCAGGCAATGGCGCTTCACCGGATCGGTCAGGGCGGTGCCGGAGGGTACACCGTTGTTCCCGCAGGAACCGCTGCTGGAAATCCGTGCGCCGGTGGCCGAGGCACAGATGCTGGAAAGCCTGGTCATGAACTATGTGCATCTGGAGTCGACCCTGGCCTCCAAGGCAGTACGCCTTGTGCTGGCGGCAGACGGTCGCCCGGTGGTGGACTTTGGCATGCGCCGCATGCACGGGCTGGATGCCGCCTGGCGTGGCGTTCGTGCCTATCGTGTCGCCGGCCTGTCAGGTACCAGCAATATTCAGGCAGGCACTGACTTCGGACTTCCGGTCAAGGGCACCATGGCCCACAGTTTTGTGCAGGCCTGTGAGGATGAAATGGCCGCCTTCCGCATGTATGCGGAACTGTACCCGGGGACCACGCTGCTGGTGGATACCTACGATACCCGGGGTGCGGTCAGGAATATTGCCCGCTGGCTGAAGGACAATCCGGATGTGGATATCGGCGGTATCCGCCTGGACTCCGGCGACCTTGGGGAGGAAGCCCGGGACTGTCGCCAGATACTGGATGAAGCGGGCCTCGACCACATTCGCATCATGGCCAGCGGGGGGCTGGACGAATACCAGATTGAATCATTGGTGGCCGCCGGTGCCCCCATCGATGGGTTCGGGGTGGGCACTGCGATCGGCGTGGCCAATGATGCCCCGGCCATTGAGCTGGCCTACAAGCTTACCGCCTACCAGGGCGAACCACGCATGAAGAAGTCCACCGGCAAGCGTTCCTGGCCCTGTCCGAAACAGGTGTTCCGTCGGTTCGGCGGGGATGGTCGCATGCAGGGTGACCTGATTGTGGAAGCCAGTGAAGAAGGGGAAGGTACCCCGCTACTGCAGCCGTTGATGGCGGATGGCCGGTTGCTGAGGGATGCTATTGCACCGCTGGAGGATCAGGTCCGCTACACCCGTGAGGCGGTGGCGTCCCTTCCGGATCAACAGAAACAACTGGCACTGGCTGATCAGGCTTACCCCGTCCGCTTGAGCGAGTCGCTGGAAGAGAAGCAGGCACAGGCCCTGGAGAGGATTGCTCAACTGCAGGAATGGCATTACCAGGATCAGGACTGACGGAAGGGCAGGGCGTTCAGGGCGGCTTCCCGGTAGGCCGCCACGTCCTCGGCTTCCTCCTCGCAGAAGTTTGCCACGGCCTCCCGGAAGCCGGGATGGGCCACACTGTGCCAGGAGTGGGTGGTCACGGGCTCGAAGCCCCGCACCAGCTTGTGCTCGCCCTGAGCCCCGGCGTCGAACCGCGACAGGCCCTCGTGGATGGCCAGGTCGATGCCCTGATAGTAGCAGGTCTCGAAATGCAGATGGTTGTAGTCCTCCAGGCAGCCCCAGTAGCGCCCGAAAAGGGTTGTCTCGCTCAGGATGAACAGCGCCGAGGCAATCCGCTGGCCCTCGCGGACCGCGGTGATGATTCGTAGCCGGTTCCCCAGGTGGCGGGCCAGCCGTATGAAGAAATCCCGGTTCAGGTAGGGGGGCATGCCACGCTTGAGGTAGGTGGCGTTGTAGAACAGGAAGAAGTCGTCCAGCACCACATCGGGCAGGTTGTCGCCGGCCCAGTGTTCGAAAGTGATGCCCTGTTCCTCCACCTGGCGACGTTCCCGCTTGATGGACTTGCGTTTGCGGGAGGTAAGCTGCGCCAGGAAATCGTCGAAGCTGTTGAAGTCCCGGTTGAACCAGTGGAACTGGCATCCCTCTCGGTGCAGGGCATCAGGATGGGCAAGCAGTGCCTGGTCGGCGGCGTCGGGAAACAGCAGGTGCCAGGAATGCGCGGCCTGTTGCGCCATCAGGCGGTCCAGGGCCTGGTGGATCTGCTCCGGGTCGAGATCGGCCCGTGCCGGGTCAGCAAGCATTAGTCGCGGCCCCTGGCAGGGCGTGAATGGAACGGTTATCACCAGCTTCGGGTAGTAGGGCAGCCCGTGGCGCTGCCAGGCATCGGCCCAGGCCCAGTCGAATACGTATTCGCCCATGGAATGGCTCTTGAGATAGGCCGGTGCCACGCCGATCCAGTGGCCGTCCAGATAGAACCTGAGGTGACAGGGCTGCCATCCGGTATCCGCAGACACCGAGCCGCTGGCCTCCAGAGCTTCCAGAAAGTCATAGCCGACCAGTGGGTTGCCGGTGCCGGCAAAGCGGTTCCAGTCATCGCGGCCAATGGCGGAAATGGCATCCACCGTCAGGATATCTAGCCCGGAAGAGGCAGGTTGTTCTGTCATAAGTCGTCCACGAAAGTGACCGCGCGGAGCTGGCGGTGGTGAAATGTCATTGCCACTACTCTACGACAGAAGCGGCGGGCTGATCACTCCCCATCAGTATTTTCGCACGGTCCTTCAAGCTTCCCGGGCGCCCGGGGAATCTACTCCTGTCAGACGGTGGTAAAAAATCCGTAAATGCCCGGTGGGGGCTGCGCTGCGGCTTGGCAGGGTGATATGGTTTGCTGGAGGAGTGTTTGATGCAGAACCGGATTTTACTGGTAGAAGACGATGAAGAGCTGCGCACCCTGCTGGCCCGCTATCTGACCGGGCAGGGGTTCGAGGTGCGTGAAGCGGAGAGTGGTGGCGATGGCCTTGCCCTGGCCGCCGAGGGGATGACTGACATTGTGGTGCTGGACATCATGCTGCCCGACATGTCCGGCCTGGATGTGCTGCGGGAGCTGCGCGCCCGTAATCACCTGCCGGTGCTGCTACTGACCGCCCGGGGTGATGAAACCGACCGTATCGTGGGTTTCGAGGTGGGTGCCGACGATTATATCCCCAAGCCCTGCAACCCGCGGGAACTGGTGGCCCGCATACAGGCGGTGCTGCGGCGGGTGGCCTGGGATCATCAGACGGACGTGCAGGCTGACCGGGTATTCGGCGACCTGCGGGTGGAGCCGGAACAGCGCCGGGTTCTTCTGCGGGGCGACCCCGTCGATCTTACCGCTACCGAATACGAGGTGCTGCAGGTGCTGCTGGCCCATGCCGGCAGTGTGGTTCGCAAGACCGACCTGATGCAGTGGGCCCTGGGGCGGCGCCTGGCAGCCTACGACCGCACCCTGGACATGCACATCAGCAACCTGCGCCGCAAGCTGGGCCCGGAGGATCCCTCCCGCATTGAAACCGTGCGCGGGCTGGGTTACAGCTACCGGGTGACGGAAACTGATGTCACGGCAACTGACTGACCTCCAGGAGTTTTCTTGAACATCAATGGCAAGCGCCCCTTCATGTTTCCGCTGTTCTGGCGGATCTTCCTGCTGATCTGGCTGGCGCTGGCGTCGGCCGTGGTGCTCAGCAACCTGGTGACCCGGGAGCTGCTGGACCGGGAGCGGGAAGCTATCGAGGATCTGGAGAGCCTTCGTGATGTCGCCATTGAGGCCGTCCGCCTGGAGCAGGGTGAGGACCGTGGCGCGTTCTGGCGCTACCTTCGGTCCAAGGGTGAGGAACTGGACCTGCACCTGATGCTGGTGGATGTGGACGAGGCCCAGAGCGAGCTGCCGGACTCGGTGCGGGAACGCATGCGCGCCTGGTACCACCGAAAACCCGCGGTGATAGAAGTAAGCGAAAACCAGCGCCTGGTGGCCTGGCCCCGGTCGAGCCGTGAAGGGCGTATTTCCCCGGGGGTGGCCCGGGCGCTGGAGCTGTCCCTGGGGGTCATCCTGCTGACCTTTGCCTGCTGGTGGATTGCCCGGCTGGTGTCGCGGCCATTGCGACACATGGAAAGTACTGCCCAGGCCATCGCCGGCGGCGACCTGAGCCTGCGGGTCAACGACCGTATTGCCCGCCGCCGGGACGAAATCGGACTGACGGCCCGGGCCTTCAATGCCATGACCGAGCGCCTGTGCGAACTGCTGGACCGGCAGAAGCAGCTGATGCGGGATATTTCCCATGATCTGCGTACGCCCCTGGCCCGCCAGCGGGTGGCTATCGAGCTGGCAGCGGACAGTGGCATCGAGACGGAATTGCTGGCCAGCATTCAGCGCCAGAATGAACGCCTGGAGGAGATGACCGGCCAGATCCTCACCCTCTACCGGGTGTCCAGCGGCGGCGGTGACGGTCTTGAGCGGGAGCCGGTGCAGATCGTTCATGCCATCAACGATGTGCTCCGTGACGCCGCCGACTATGCGGAACACCGCCGTGTGGACTGTCACTTCGAGGCCGACCCGGACTGCCAGCAGGTCACGGTGCTGGCCAGTGGTGAGCTGTTGCGCCGGGGGCTCGATAACATTATTCAGAACGCCCTTGATTACACCCCGCCGGGCAAGGCCGTGACGGTCAGGCTGACGCGGGAAGGTGATCAGCTTTATTGCACCATCACCGACCAGGGTCCCGGGGCGCCGGACGATATGCTGCCCCACCTGTTCGAGCCCTTCTACCGCGCTGACCGGGCCCGCAGTGGCAAGGGCTGGGGCCTGGGGCTCGCCATTGCCAGTGATATCATCGCCTCCCATGATGGTCGTATCGAGGCCCGTAATGTGGCCGGGGGTGGCCTGCAGATCCGGCTCTGGCTGCCGGTGTTCACTGGCCCCGATGATCCCGGCCTTGGTGAAAGCTATTCACGGAGCCGTTCATGAGCCAGGGATACCCCATACCGGCAGGCTTCCTGGAAAAGGAAACCGAGGTCCGCAAGAGTCGTTTCATCGCCCGGGTCGCCCCGGTGCATGCCCGGGAGCAGGTCAAGGCTCTGGTGCAGCAGGCCTGGCAGGAGCATCCCGATGCCCGCCATGTGTGTTGGGCCTACCAGATCGGCACGCCTGGCTCGGCAGCGGAGGCCGCCATGAATGACGACGGCGAGCCCTCGGGCACGGCGGGCAAGCCCATCCTCAATGTTATCCAGCACAAAGACATGGGCGATGTGGCGGTGATCGTGATCCGCTACTTTGGTGGTATCAAGCTGGGGGCCGGGGGGCTGGTGCGAGCCTATGCCGGCGCCGCGGAATCGGTCCTTTCCGCCGTGGAGCGGGAGGTAAACCAGCCCATGGAGCAGGTGGTGGTCACGCTTCCGTTTGCTCTTGAACAGCCCCTGCGGCACTGGTGCGAACAGCATGAGGCGACGCCGGCGGAAACGGTGTACGGTGAAGGCGTCACCATGACGGTGCACCTGCCGGAACCGGCGGTGGATTCCCTGGTCTCGTTTTGTGAGGCCAATCAGCTGGATTACCATTACGATACGGTGACCGGGTGAGCCAAACCAGCCCGGAGCAATGACCGTAAAACAGAAACAAAGGACGTACTTCTGAACCGGAGGTCTATTATGGATCGCTCAATGCCGCGCATGGCCCTGCTGCTTGTCGCCCTGGCCGTCCTGATGACGGGCTGCGCATCCAATGTGGTCACCGATTACGACGCCGGCGCTTCCTATGACAGCTACCAGACCTGGGCGTTTGGCCCCAGCGAGGACAATCGCTACACCACTCTGGACAGTTCCCGTGTGGAGGCTGCTGTCAGCCGCGAGCTTGAGGCCAAGGCGCTGACCCGGACCGACGCCGGGTCCGCAGACCTTCTGGTCAGTTATCAGATTGATGACGTGGAACGGCTGGATACCTCCGGGTTTTCCTACGGTTTTGGCCTGGGGCGCGGAAACTTTGGCTGGGGCATCTCCACGGCACCCCCGGTGCGGGAAGTGCAGGAAGGCCAGTTGATCATTGACCTGGTGGATACCTCGACCGACAAGGTAGTGTGGCGCGGCACCAGCAAGCGTTACCTGAACCAGAACCAGTCCCCGGAAACCCGCCAGAAGCTGATCAATGAGGTGGTCGCCGACATGTTCAGCCGTTATCCTCCCGAGTGAATCAGCGGATTACAGGAGATGATGTGAAAAAACGCGGAACCGGCGGCCTGGTATTTTCCACCGAGCAGGGCCGCATGTGCCCGGAATGCCGCAACCCTCTGGACCAGTGCACCTGCAAGGCGCAGCCAGAACCGGCTGGTGATGGTGTAGTGCGGGTCAGCCGTGAGACCAAGGGCCGCAAAGGCAAGGGAGTTACCCTGGTAACCGGCATTCCGCTGGCGGGCAAGGAACTCAAGGACTTCGCCAAGAAGCTCAAGGCCAAATGCGGCACCGGCGGCACCGTCAAGGACAATGTGGTGGAGATCCAGGGCGACCAGCGGGACATTCTGGTCCCGATCCTGCAGGAACAGGGCTGGACAGTGAAACGGGCCGGCGGATAATACTGGCCGGGCTCAGCAGCTTCTCGCACAGACTTTTCTCTCAGGGCTTTGTTGATTGGTCAGGGTATTCGCAACCCTGGTCGGGCTCTGTACTTCCAGAACAGACAGGGGATCGGATATGCACGTACTGGTGATGGGCGCCGGTGTTGTTGGTGTGACCACCGCATGGTATCTGAAACAGGCTGGCCACGACGTGACCGTGGTGGATCGTCAGCCCCGCGCGGGGACCGAGACCAGCTACGCCAACGGCGGCCAGATCTCCGTGTCCCATGCCGAACCCTGGGCCAATCCGTCGGCGCCGCTGAAGGTGCTGAAGTGGCTGAATCAGCCCGACGCACCCTTGCTGTTCAGGCTGAAGCTGGACCCGGCCCAGTGGATCTGGGGCCTGAAGTTCCTGACCCAGTGCACCTCGAAGCGTGCGGCCTGGAACATCCGTCAGATGGTCAATCTGGGCATATACAGCCGCAGTCAGCTACAGGCCCTGAGAAGCGAGTTGGTGCTGGACTATGATCACCTGGAGAAGGGCATCCTGCACTTCTACACCAGCGAGAAGGAATTCGATGCCGCCCGCGAGCCTACCCGCATCATGCAGGACCTGGGCTGCGACCGGCAGATTATCGGTGCTGACAGGGCGCTGGAACTGGAACCGGCCCTGAAGCCCATCGCCAACCGTATTGCCGGGGCCACGTTCACTCAGGAAGATGAATCCGGCGATGCCCGCAAGTTCACCCAGGAGCTGGCAAAGAAGGCGGAGAAAGCCGGGGTGGAATTCTTCTATGACACCGAGGTGGTCGGCTTCGAGAATACCCGTGACAGTGTTCAGGGCGTTGGTGTCATTGGCCCGGATGGCTGCCATCGCACCTTGCGCATGGATAGCTATGTGCTGAGCCTGGGCAGCTATAGCGCCCACTTCGCCCGCAAGCTGGGTTTCTTCCTCAATATCTATCCGGCCAAGGGCTATTCCATTACCGCGCCGGTGAAAAACGAGGAGGCGGCATTCCAGGTAAGCCTGACGGATGATGAGTACAAGCTGGTTTATTCACGCCTGGGTAATCGCTTACGGATTGCCGGTACCGCCGAGCTGGCCGGTTATGACCGGGATCTCAATCTGGTCCGGTGCAACGCTATTGTGCGCCGGGCCGCGGAGATCATGCCGGAGGGAGCCTACTGGGATCAGTGCGAATTCTGGACCGGCCTGCGGCCTGCCACGCCCTCGAACGTTCCCTATGTCGGCAAGAGTCCATTAAATAATCTGTACCTGAATACCGGACACGGGACCCTGGGGTGGACCCACTCCTGTGGGTCTGCTGCCTCGCTTGCCGATATCGTTTCGGGCCGGAAACCAGAGTTGGACTTCGACTTTACTGGCCTGTAATCACTGCTCCCAGGGCTGCCCCCGGGTTTCCTCCGAACGTTCCACATTCAAATGCATGGCCGCCTTGGCCAGGAAGTTGGCGCTGACCGGTGCCGTCAGGAACAGAAACGCCGTAATCAGTATCTCGGTAATGGCAATTTCGCCGGTCGACAGCGTGAAGTACAGCATTGAGGCAATGACCACGCTGCCCACACCCAGGGTTGTGGCCTTGGTGGGGCCATGCAGGCGGGCGTAGAAGTCCGGTAACCGGACCAGGCCGATGGCGCCGACCAGTGTGAAGAAGCCGCCAGCCAACAGCAGCAGGCTGACAATCCATTCGGCGACGGGATGCAATGAACCCATGGTGCGCTCCTTATTCGATGACGCTGCCGCGTTTGAGGTATTTTGCCAGGGCCACGGTACCCACAAAGCCCATAATGGCCATTAACAGGGCCACTTCCAGATACAGACGGGTACCCAGGGCCACATCCAGCAGGATCACCAGTGCTATGCCGTTAATGTACAGCGTGTCCAGCGCCAGGATACGGTCCGGTGCATCCGGCCCCTTCACCAGTCGATACACATTGAGCAGGGCGGCGGCAGAGACCATGGCAAGAGTTACGTAGAGAGCAATGGTGATCATTGGAACATCTCCAGCAGAGGCTTCTCATAACGCTCATGGATTGTGCGGATCAGCTCGGCCTCATCATCCACATCCAGCGCGTGAATCAGCAACAGCCTGCCGTCATCGCTGACATCGCTGCTGACCGTGCCCGGCGTCAGCGAGATGGTGCTCGCCAGTATGGTAACGCCCAGGGGGTGGTTCAGCGTCAGCGGATAGGACACGAATGCCGGCCGCGGGCGACGGGGGTTCAGGATCAGAATCGTCACCGTGATACTGGCAACGATAATGTCATAAAAAACGACCACCAGGTAACGCACCAGAACCCAGGGCCTGCTCAGGCGGGGATGGTCAGGCCAGAACCGGTGCGTAATCTGCGGAATGACAATGGCCAGAATCAGGCCCATTACCACACTGGCGCCGGACACCCCATCTGCCAGGAATTGCCATACCACAAACAGGGCAACAGTCAGCCAGGGCTGCGGAAAGCCCAGACGTTCAGCAGTCATGATTCGTCCTCCCCGACCATTCTGGCGTCCAGTATGCTGGTATAGGCGGATGCGTCCCGCAGTTGCTCGGCGGTGGCATCGGTGTAATCGCTCAATGGACCGGCGGCCACCACGATGGCAATACTCATGGCAATCAGGGCGCCCGCGCCGACCGTGTGGGGGAAGGTCAGTTTCTCCGGGTTGTTGATGTGACCTTCAACGTTGCGCCAGAACACGATACTGCCCGCGCGACTGTAGGCCACCAGGGATATGAACCCGGACAGCAGGATTACCGCCCACAGCGCCGCCATCGCCACACCCGGGGTAGCCGCGTTCATGATCAGCAGCTTGGCGAAGAAGCCGCTGAGCGGCGGAAGGCCGGTGGCGGAGACGGCGCCCAGCATGAACATCACGCTGATAAACGTGCGGTTGGGCATGCGCGGGGCGGTCACGATCTTGTCGGTCGCAGACCCCCGCTGGGCAGCGATCATATCCACCACCAGGAACAGGCCGGCGGCTACCCAGGTGGTATGCACCAGATAGAACAGGGCGGCCGACAGACCGGCTTCGTTGAGCAGCGAAAACGCTGCCAGAATGGTGCCCACGGAGACCACCACCTGCCAGGCGACCAGCGTGCGCAGACCGGCGGAGCCAATCATGCCAATCATCCCCAGCACTATCGTCAGCAGCGCCAGCGGGAATATCCAGTCCATGCCAAGGTGGGCCAGGGCGCCGGCATTTTCACCGAAGATCAGCGTGTAAACGCGGATGATCGCGTAAACCCCCACCTTGGTCATTACCGCGAACAGGGCCGCCACCGGTGCCGTAGCGGCGGCATAGGCCTTCGGCAGCCAGAAGGTCAGCGGAATCAGCGCGGCCTTGAGGGCGAACACCACCAGCAGGATCATGCCACCGGCCTCCACCAGGGGCAGCTTGTCGGCAGCCAGGGTGGGAATGGTCACCGCCAGGTCTGCCATGTTGAGGGTGCCGGTGACGCTGTAGATCATGCCCACGGCGACCAGGAACATGGCCGAGCCGATCAGGTTGAGCACCACATAATGCAGCCCCGGAATCGTGCGCTGCTTGCCGTCGCCGTGGAGCAGCAGGCCGTAGGAGGCAATCAGTAACACCTCAAAGGCAACAAACAGGTTGAACAGGTCGCCGGTCAGGAAGGCGATGTTCAGGCCCATAAGCTGGAACAGGAACAGGGCGTGGAACTGGCGGCTGTCCACGTCGGTGCGCCCCATGGAATAGAGATGGCTGAAAAGCCCCAGCAGTGCTGTCATGAACAGCATCAGTGCTGCCAGCCGGTCGAGCACCATCACGATGCCGAAGGGGGGCGCCCAGTTACCGAAGGCGTACACCCGGTAACTGCCATCGGCGGCCATCATCAGCAGGATGATGGTACTTGCCAGCAGCAGGCCGGTGGTGATCAGCCCCAGGGTACGACGCAGTCTCAGAGGCGCGTAGCCCATGAACACCTGCAGGAAGCCGCCAATCAGCGGAATCAGGATCGGCGCGATAAGCCAGTGGTTCATTGGCCGGTCTCCTCCCGGGGCGGGTTGGTGTGCTTGGCTTCTTCTGGCAGATCGGTGCGGCGCGTGCCGTCGACGTGGTCATCATCCGTGTCGGCCTTTGCGCGCAGGGCCAGGACGACCGCAAAGGCGGTCATGGCAAAGCCGATCACGATGGCGGTCAGCACCAGTGCCTGGGGCAGGGGGTCGGAATAGACCTCGGTGCTGCCGATGATCGGCTGGCCGCCGGTCATCAGGCGCCCGCTGGAAAACAGGAACAGGTTAACGCCGTAGGAAAGCAGGGTAAGCCCCACCACCACCGGGAAGGTACGGGCGCGAAGCACCAGGTAGACCCCGGCGAACGTCAGTGTCCCGATAATCAGTGCGTAGGCGATTTCCATGGGTTACGACTCCTGCCGTGCTTCGGTTCGACTCATGGGCCGGCCAGTGGGTGTCAGCTTGCCCAGGCTGACCAGAGCCAGCAGGGTCGCACCCACCACTGTCAGGTACACCCCGAGGTCGAAGACCAGCGCCGAGGCGACCTCGAATTTGCCCACCACTGGCCACGTCAGATACGTGAACGTGGAGGTCAGGAACGGGTAGTCAAACATCAGGCTGGCGGCACCGGCGACGGTGGCGAAGAACAGCCCCAGGGCCAGTACGTTGTGATAGCGCAGGTTGACCCTTGCCTGGGTCCAGTGGTTGCCGCTGGCAATGTACTGGATCAGCAGGGCGATGGCGGTAATCAGGCCGGCAATGAACCCGCCACCGGGCAGGTTATGGCCGCGCAGGAAGATGTACGCAGACACCATCAGCGCCAGCGGCAGCAGAGGCCGTGACATCTGTTTGAGCATGGTGGGGTGGGCGTCAAAGGCCCAGGGATGGCCCTGGCCGTCGGTGGATGGCGCCTGCAGTTCGCGGTTGCGCAGCATGGCGTAGATGCCCAGCGCGGCAATCGCCAGCACGGTGATTTCGCCCAGGGTATCGAAGCCCCGGAAGTCCACCAGAATCACGTTGACCACGTTGGTGCCGCCGCCCCCGGGCTTGCTGTTCTCGATGAAATAGTCGGAAATGGAACTGAACGGGCTGGTCAGCATGGCCAGCGTGACGGCCGCCATCCCCAGACCGGCCACGCCGGCAAGGGTCAGGTCACGCACGTGGCGGGCCTTCGAGTCTTCGGACGGGGTCCAGGAGGGCAGGTAGAACAGTGCCAGCATCAGCAGCACGATGGTTACCACCTCCACCGAAATCTGGGTCATGGCCAGATCCGGCGCGGAAAGACGCGCAAAGGTCAGTGACACGAACAGCCCCACCACGCTGAGCATGATCAGCGAGGTCAGCCGCTCCCGGCGGATATAGACCGTGGCAAAAGTGCAGAAGATCAGAATGGCAGCACCAATGGCCGTGGGCCAGTCAATGGGCGTCAGGCCATCGCTGCCGATCAGGGTCATGCCCCACAGGGGTGCCAGGGCGACCACCACGGCGCTGAGCACCAGCAGCGTGGCGTAGCGTTGCAGCGAGCCGTTCTCCAGCAGCGCGGTCAGGCTCCTGGCCCGTTCCACCACCCAGGACACCACTGCCTCGAAAACCGCCTTCTCGTCGATCTCCCGGAAACGGGCATGGAACTCGAAGAGCTTATGGCGCTGGGAATACATGAGCAGGCCGCCTACAAACGCCGCAAGACTCATCATCAGCGGCAGGTTGAAGCCGTGGAACACCGCCAGGCCATAATCCGGCACCTCGCCACCCAGGGTCGCGGAAGCCGCGGCCTGCAGCAGCGGGCCCACCGAGAACGCCGGAAACACGCCCACCAGGATGCAGGCCACCACCAGGATTTCTACGGGAATCTTCATGTACCGGGGCGGCTCATGAGGCGGGTAGATGGGCAGGTTACGGGGCGCACCGTTGAAAAATACATCGTGAATAAAGCGGGCTGAATAGGCCACCGCGAAGATACCCGCCAGCGTGGCCACGATGGGCGGAACCCATGCCCAGATACCGGGCAGGTTCAGGCTCAGGGCCTCGGCAAAGAACATCTCCTTGGACAGGAAGCCATTCAGCAATGGCACCCCGGCCATGGACGCCGCCGCCACCATCGCCAGCGTGGCGGTGTGGGGCATGAAGTGCCAGAGGCCGTTGATCTGGCGCATGTCGCGGGAGCCGGTCTCGTGGTCGATGATGCCGGCGGCCATGAACAGCGAGGCCTTGAAGATGGCGTGGTTGATGATATGGAACAGCGCCGCTACCGCCGCCAGCTTGGTGCCCATGCCCAGCAGCAGCGTGATCAGGCCCAGGTGACTGACGGTGGAGTACGCCAGCAGGCCCTTGAGGTCATGCTTGAACAGCGCCACATAGGCGCCGATCAGCAGGGTGGCCATGCCGGTGAAGCTGACCATGAAGAACCATTGCTCGGTGCCGGCCAGCGCCGGATACAGTCGCGCCATCAGGAAGATACCCGCCTTCACCATGGTGGCGGAGTGCAGGTACGCGGATACCGGCGTCGGCGCCTGCATGGCGTGGGGCAGCCAGAAATGGAACGGGAACTGGGCGGATTTGGTGAACGCGCCCAGCAGCACCAGGGTCAGCGCATAGGGGTAGAGGGCGTGAGCCTTGATCTGATCGCCGGCGGCCAGCACCACGTCCAGCTCGAAGGAGCCGACAATACGACCGATCAGCAGGATACCCGCCAGCAACGCCAGGCCACCACCGCCCGTGATCGCCAGGGCCATGCGGGCGCCACGCCGGGCATCCTGCTTGTGGTTCCAGAAACTGATCAGCAGGAACGAGGTCAGGCTGGTGAGCTCCCAGAACACCATCATCAGCAACAGATTGCTGGACAGCACGATACCGAGCATGGAACCCATGAAGCACAGCAGCATGGCGTAGAACTTGCCAATGTTCTCGCTGGGCTTCAGGTAGTAGCGGGCATAAAGGATGATCAGCAGCCCGATCAGCAGGATCAGCAGCGCGAACATCAGCGACAGGCCGTCCAGCCGGAAGCTGAAGTTGATGCCCAGCTGCGGCAGCCACTCCAGTGTCTGAACGATGGCGCCGCCCTCTGCCAGGGTGCTCCACATGGGGAACAGAGTGGCCAGTGCCAGTAGCGCCGGCACCGAGGAGGCTATGGCAATGGCGGTTCGACCGGCCTGGGCGAACAGGGGCGCCGCAATGGCCCCGAGAAACGGTAGTAGCACCACCAGCGACAGTGTCATCGCAACCTCTTTTGTCCGTTCTTCTGATCGGTGGAGAGACCGGAGCCCGGTTCTCGCCCTGAAATCCTGTTACTACCCGTTAGGGACAGTATTGCAGTCAAGGGTTGACGGCAACAACGCGCTTATCGGGCAGTTGCGGGTGGGTCCGGAAAATAGGGCAGGCGACCGCTGAGGTATATGGCGGGCACGTGCGACAGGGCCGGGTTCATACCGGGCGTTGGCCGGAGTTTGGCAGAACGGGGCTGAAGAATCATTGAGACTCCTTATGGGTGCACGGACAAGATCATACGTGGCACCTGACGCAGGTCAAGTTATCGCCTTGCCTATCGCGATTATAGGTGGACCTGATGAAGCATTCGCCAAGAGCTTGCTTCGAAATGGTTCACGCTATTTGACTGCGCACCATTTGTGAACCCTGAGTGCATTTTCTGCTTCAATCCGGTGCAGATATTCGGGCGAGGCGCACCAAAATTGATAGTTCATTTTTTCGATTCATCGCTTCTCGTTTTGTAGATTGCTGAAATAAAACAATAAAAATTGACGGCTTCAGTATGGCACACCCCTTGCAATTCTCAGTGCACAAGGCGAACGGATGAAATTCGCCCCGCGCCAAAGAAGCGCACAAACATCTGAGAAAGCGAGGATATGCACGTGACAACATTCAAGAAACAACTGGCCAGCGTTGTAATGGCAGCGGCAATGGGCGCCGGTGCGTCAGTCGTCTACGCCGAGGAAGGTCCGATCAAGGTGGGTGTGTTGCATTCCCTGTCCGGCACCATGGCGATCAGCGAAACCGCACTGAAAGACACCGTGGAAATGCTGATCGAGAAGCAGAATGCGGAGGGCGGTCTGCTGGGCCGTGAACTGGAAGCTGTGGTGGTCGACCCGGCCTCCAACTGGCCGCTGTTTGCGGAAAAGGCCCGCGAGCTTCTGGCCCAGGAAGAGGTGGACGTGATTTTCGGCAACTGGACGTCGGTATCCCGTAAATCGGTACTGCCGGTGGTCGAGGAACTGAACGGCCTGCTGTTCTACCCGGTGCAGTACGAGGGTGAAGAGTCGTCGGAGAACGTGTTCTACACCGGCGCCGCCCCCAACCAGCAGGCGATTCCTGCGGTGGACTACCTGATGAACGAAATCGGTGTCGAGCGCTGGGTGCTGGCGGGCACCGACTATGTCTACCCGCGCACCACCAACAAGATCCTGGAAACCTACCTGATGGATCAGGGTGTGGCGAAAGAAGACATCATGATCAACTACACCCCCTTCGGTCACTCTGACTGGCAGAATATCGTGTCCGATATCAAGGACTTCGGCTCCGCTGGCAAGAAGACCGCCGTGGTATCCACCATCAACGGTGATGCCAACGTGCCTTTCTACCGTGAGCTGGGTAACCAGGGTATTTCGTCAACCGATATCCCGGTAGTTGCCTTCTCCGTGGGTGAGCAGGAACTCTCCGGTATCGATACCGGACCGCTGGTGGGTCATCTGGCCGCCTGGAACTACTTCATGAGTGTGGATTCCGACGCCAACTATGACTTCATCGACGAGTGGATCGAGTACACCGGTGACGAGACCGCGGTGACCAACGATCCGATGGAAGCCCACTACATCGGCTTCAACATGTGGGTGAAAGCGGTCCAGAAAGCAGAGACCACTGACGTGGACGCGGTCAAGGACGCCATCATCGGTGTTACCGTGCCCAACCTGACCGGTGGTTACGCCACCATGATGCCGAACCACCACATCACCAAGCCGGTACTGATTGGCGAGATCCAGGACAACGGCCAGTTCGCCGTGGTCTGGGAAACCCCATCCACCGTGGCCGGTGATGCCTGGTCCGACTACCTGCCGGGTTCCCGTGACCTGATTGCCGACTGGCGCGCCCCCATGCGCTGCGGTAACTACAACGTCAAGGAAGGCGAGTGTGGAGCGTCTGCCGGCGAGCAGGCCAAGGCTGCCGAGTAAGTGGCCACCTGACCGGGGTGGCGTCGCCGTCCCGGTCAATACCCCTGATCTCCCATCCATCCAGATACCAGACAGGACAACACCATGAGCATCCCCCGATGGCTCACCTTCTTCCTGATGGTCTTGCTGATGACAACTGCCGGCACTGTCTCGGCACAACAGCAGGACCAGACCCCCGAGGCGCTGCTGGAACAGCTTGCCGACGCTTCGCCCCGTGATACCGAAGCCGCGATCAAGGCTATCGCCACCAGCGGCCATGAACGGGCCCGCGCATGGCTGGAAGCCTACGGCAATAACCGCATTAGCCAGGTAGAGGCCACCGGCCGGATCGTGATTGTACTGAACAACCGCGGTCGCGACTGGGAAGTGGCGGACGCCCTGACCGGGGAAAACCTGGGGGAAATGTCCCGTCGGGACCTGGACCGTATTGCCATCAATAATGCCGTGCGCCGGCAGTTGGCCGGAGTGCTGGCCATGCTGGACCTGTTTGCCAAAGACGTCGCCGTGCGTGAAGCCGCTGCCCTGGATCTGCTGGGCAAGGTCGATGATGCGATTGTCGAAGAGGTAACGGCCCGCATTGAAGAAGAACCGGATGCCGGGGTGCGCAACCGCCTGGAGGAGGCCCTGGCCATTTACCAGGTGGAGGAGCAGGGAAGCCTGGACGCGATCGAAGTGCTTTCCGGTAGCCTGCACCCCCGGGCCCGGGCTGCTCTCAATAGCGCTGTTGCATCGGAAGATCCCGCGCGCAAGGCAGCGGCGGAACAGGCGCTGGCGTCCATCCAACAGAAACTGAGACTGAACAACGCCGCCGAGACCCTGTACTTCGGTTTGTCCCTGGGCTCGGTACTGGTACTGGCCGCCATCGGCCTTGCCATTACTTTTGGCGTTATGGGCGTGATCAACATGGCCCATGGCGAACTCATCATGCTGGGTGCCTATACCACCTGGGGCATGCAGCAACTGCTGCCGGGCCAGCCGGGCCTGGCGCTGATTCTATCCATACCCGCCGGGTTTCTGGTGGCGGCGCTGGCGGGTATTGCCATTGAGCGTAGCGTTATCCAGTTCCTCAAGGGCCGGCCGCTGGAAACCCTGCTGGCCACCTTCGGTGTCAGCCTGATCCTCCAGCAACTGGTGCGCACCGTGATCTCGCCCCTGAACCGCACCGTGGTGACCCCGGAGTGGATGAGCGGCTCACTGGTGATCAACGACGCCCTGTCGCTGACCCTGAACCGGATGTATGTGATCGGTTTCGCGCTGCTGGTGTTTACCGCGCTGATGCTGATCATGCGCAGGACCCGCCTGGGGCTGGAAGTAAGGGCGGTCACCCAGAACCGTGCCATGGCGCGATCCATGGGCATCAAGGCCACCCGCGTTGACATCATGACCTTCGCCCTGGGCTCCGGTGTGGCCGGGCTGGCAGGAGTGGCCCTGTCGCAGCTCACCAACGTGGGCCCCAACCTGGGCCAGAACTACATCATCGACTCCTTCATGGTGGTGGTGTTCGGCGGCGTCGGCAATCTCTGGGGCACCCTGGTGGCAGGCCTGACCCTGGGCACCATCAACCAGCTGCTGGAACCCTGGGCTGGCGCGGTACTGGCGAAGATCATCGTGCTGGTATTCATCATCCTGTTCATTCAGAAACGGCCGAAGGGATTGTTCCCTCAAAAAGGCCGGGCAGCGGAGGGTTAGGGTGTCCTGTCTAGCCAATTCTTTAATCCACTGCGAGGCACAAGTGCCTCGCCCTTCGGGAGCCTCTGAACGCCTTGATAGCCGCGTTGCAGCGCCTCGATTTGGAACCACCAAACCTTCGCCACTGCGCCTTGCTCTCAAGGCGTTCAGAGGCTCAGTGAATCAAATAATTAGCCAGAAAGGACACCTGCTATGTGGCTGACCCGACCTTTGCAGGAGCGCTCGACCCAACTGTTCCTGGGCATCCTTTTCTTTGCACTGATTGTGGTCACGGTGCTGCACCTGGCGCTGCCGGAAGGCAATCCGCTGCATGTCAGCGCCTACACCGTCACCCTGCTGGGCAAGTACCTGTGCTACGCCCTGCTGGCGGTGGCCGTGGACCTGGTGTGGGGTTATCTGGGCATTCTCAGCCTGGGCCATGGTGCCTTCTTTGCGCTGGGCGGCTATGCCATGGGCATGTACCTGATGCGCCAGATCGGCGATCGGGGGACCTATGGCGACCCCATCCTGCCGGACTTCATGGTGTTCCTGAACTGGCAGGAGCTGCCCTGGTACTGGTACGGCTTCGACATGGCCTGGTTCGCCTTTGCCATGGTGCTGCTGGCACCCGGCGCCCTCGCGCTGGTATTCGGCTGGCTGGCATTCCGCTCCCGGGTGACCGGGGTTTACCTGTCCATCATCACCCAGGCACTCACCTTTGCCCTGATGCTGGCCTTCTTCCGCAATGAAATGGGCTTTGGCGGCAACAATGGCCTGACCGACTTCCGCGACATTCTGGGCTTCAATCTGCGCACGGATGCCACCCGGCTGGGTTTGTTTATCGCCACCGGCATCGCCCTGGCTATCGGCTACGTTGTGTGCCGGGGCATTGTCACCAGCAAGCTGGGCCGGGTCAGCGTCGCCTGCCGTGATGCCGAGGCCCGTACGCGGTTCCTCGGGTATCGGGTGGAGCGGGTACAGCTGTTCGTATTTGTGGTGTCCGCCATGCTGGCAGGCGTCGCCGGCGCCCTGTACGTGCCCCAGGTGGGCATCATCAACCCCAGTGAGTTCTCCCCCATATTTTCCATCGAGATCGTGGTGTGGGTAGCCCTGGGCGGACGCGCCACCCTGTACGGTGCCGTGATCGGCGCCATCCTGGTGAACTACGCCAAGACCGTGTTCACCGGCGTGATGCCAGACGCCTGGCTGTTCGCCCTGGGTGCCCTGTTTGTGCTGGTCACCGTGTTCCTGCCCCAGGGCATTGCCGGCCTGCTCAGGAAGCGCCGCAAGTCCACCGATGACGGCTCAGGGCCGTCTGAATCCAGCTCCACCTCGGAGGCCACCGCATGAGCATCATGACCGAACTGGCCGCCCGGGACCGGGTCTTCAACTTTCTGACGCCTACCGACTCCCCGGTGGACGTGCGCCACGGCCCGATCCTGTACCTGGAAGACGTCAACGTCAGCTTTGATGGCTTCAGGGCCATCAACAATCTGAACCTGACCATCGACGACGGCGAGTTGCGCTGCATCATCGGCCCCAACGGCGCCGGCAAGACCACCATGATGGACATCATCACCGGCAAGACGGCCCCGGACACCGGCTCGGTCTGGTTCGGCAGCCGCCACAACCTGCTCACCATGAGCGAGCCGGATATCGCCAGCCTTGGCATCGGACGCAAGTTTCAGAAGCCGACAGTGTTTGAAGCGCTGACCGTGTTCGAGAACCTGGAACTGGCCATGGCTGCCGACAAGCGGGTGTTCCCCACACTGACCGCGCAAATGAAACCGAAGCACCGCGAGCGCATCGAGGAGGTGCTGGAAACGATTAACCTGCAGGACTTGCGCGACCGTCCCGCCGGCATCCTCTCCCACGGCCAGAAACAGTGGCTGGAGATTGGCATGCTGCTGATGCAGAAACCGAGACTGCTGCTGGTAGACGAACCGGTGGCCGGCATGACCGAACAGGAAATGGAGCGCACCGCTGAGCTGCTCACCAGCCTGGCGGGCAAGCAGTCCGTGGTGGTGGTCGAGCACGACATGGGCTTCGTCCGCTCCATCGCCCGCAAGGTGACCGTATTGCACCAGGGCAGTGTGCTGGCGGAAGGCTCCATGGACCAGGTCTCCAACGACCCGGAAGTGATCAAGGTCTACCTGGGGGAGGAAGCCTGATGCCAAACGAAAGCCTGATGCTGCAGATCGAAAAACTGAATCAGTACTACGGCGAAAGCCACACCCTCTGGGACCTGGACCTGGACGTGCCCCAGGGACAATGCACCTGCGTGATGGGCCGCAACGGCGTCGGCAAGACCACCCTGATGAAATGCATCATGGGCGAGGAAACCGTGGCCGACGGCAGCATCCGCTTCGCCGACGACGTGGAACTGACGAAACAACCCCTGGAGCAGCGCGCCCGACTGGGCATCGGCTATGTGCCCCAGGGCCGGCAGATCTTCCCGTTGCTGACCGTGGAAGAAAACCTGCGTACCGGCCTGGCATCCCGGGGCGATGGCCGGAAAACTATCCCCGAGCGCGTCTACGAGCTGTTTCCGGTGCTTAAGGAAATGAAGAACCGCCGCGGCGGCGACCTTTCCGGCGGCCAGCAGCAACAACTGGCCATCGGCCGCGCCCTGGTCCTCGAGCCCCGGCTGCTGATCCTGGACGAACCGGGGGAGGGGATCCAGCCCAACATCGTCACTCAGATCGGTGAAGTCATCCGCCGGCTGATCGCCGAAGACGGCCTGACGGTGCTGCTGGTGGAACAGAAACTGCCCTTCGCCCGCAAATTCGCCGACAGCTTCGCCATCATCGACCGGGGCCGCCGCATGGCCGAAGGCGAGATTGCCGAGCTGTCCGATGAACTCATCAAACAATATCTGACGGTATGACTATCTATCAGCCGCTACCGGATGTTACCGAGTCCGGCCACCGCTTCGACCAGGGCCGCCACTGGGCAGCCAGCCTGACCCTGGGCTTCGAAGGCCGGCAACAGGATGGCCGCCCGGTCACCCGCATGACCACCGCGCGCCACAGCGGCCCGTTACGGGTCCAGCGCCCCTTCTACCCGGAAGGCCGCCACAGCTGCTGCCATGTTTACCTGCTGCACCCGCCAGGCGGGCTGGTCAGCGGCGACGCCCTGCAAATCAGCGCCAGCGTAGGCACCGGCGCCCACGCCCTGCTGACCACGCCAGCAGCAGCCAAACTCTACAAGGCCGACAGCCACGGCGTCGCCTGGGCCCAGCACACCCGCCTGACCGTGCAAGACGGCGGCACCCTGGAATACCTGCCCCAGGAAACCCTCGCCTTCGACGGCTCACGGGGCACCCAGACCACCACCATCGACCTGGGCAACCGTAGCCAGTGCATCGGCTGGGAAATCCTTGCCCTGGGCCGCCCGGCCAGCGAACTGCCCTTCGCCACCGGACAACTGGAACAACGCTTCCACCTGACCCGCGGTGGTCTACCGGTCTGGCAGGAACGCCAGACCCTCGACCCCAAACACCGGCGCTTCCACGGCAAATGGGGGCAGGGCGGCAACACCGTCCAGGCCACGCTCTGGACCGTCGGCCTGGAGGATGTAGCGGAAGCCATCGAACAACTGCGAGCAAAGCTGCCGGACAATCCCCGCTGGGCCGTCACCCGCCGGGGCGGCGTGCTCCTGCTGCGCTACCTGGGCAACGAACGCAACGAAGCCTGGGCCATCTGCCAGCAGGCCTGGGAAATCCTCAGACCAGAACTGACCGGCCAGCCAGCCCATGTACCGAGGATCTGGCTGACCTAGAAAGGTTAGAGGAATAGCAGAGGGGCAAGTGAACACTCCCTCTCCCCAACGAGGGAGAGGGCCGGGGTGAGGGGGAGCGCCAAAGGCGCCCAAGGTAGCTAACTCCGGAGTGGGAGTCTCCCCCCCTCACCCCAACCCTCTCCCGCCAGGGGAGAGGGGGCAAAAAAAAGGGCGAGTACTTCGAACGAGGGTGAGACAAAGCTGAGGGACGAGTGAACACTCCCTCTCCCCAACGAGGGAGAGGGCCGGGGTGAGGGGGAGCGCCAAAGGCGCCCAAGGTAGCTAACTCCGGAGTGGGAGTCTCCCCCCCTCACCCCAACCCTCTCCCGCCAGGGGAGAGGGGGCAAAAAAAAGGGCGAGTACTTCGAACGAGGGTGAGACGAAGCTGAGGGACGAGTGAACACCCCCTCTCCCCAACGCGGGAGAGGGGCTAAAACCGAACACTGCAAACATCGGAGCAAGACGATGGAACTGACACCCAGAGACAAAGACAAGCTGATGCTCTTCACCGCCGCCCTGCTGGCGGAACGGCGCAAGGCCAAAGGCATCAAGCTCAACTACCCCGAAGCCGTCGCCCTGATCAGCGCCGAAATCATGGAAGGCGCCCGCGAAGGCCGCACAGTCGCCGACATGATGAGCGCCGGCCGCGAAATCCTGACCCGTGAGGATGTCATGGAAGGCGTGGCGGAAATGGTGGACGAGGTGCAGGTAGAAGCGACTTTTCCAGACGGCACCAAACTGGTCACCGTCCACAACCCGATTGTGTAAGGAGCTTTAGATGATACCCGGCGAATACCAACTCAAAGACGGCGACATCGAACTCTGCGAAGGCCGCGAACGCATCACCGTCGAAGTCGCCAACACCGGCGACCGCCCGGTCCAGATCGGCTCCCACTACCACTTCGCGGAAGCCAACCCGGCCCTCCGGTTCGACCGGAAAAAGGCAAGAGGCTATCGACTCGACGTTGCTGCCGGTACGGCCATCCGGTTTGAGCCCGGTCAGACGAGGGAAGTAACGCTGATCCCATATTCGGGCGGGCGAGAAATTTACGGCTTCCGAGCAGAGGTAATGGGAAAGCTTTGAGGCCAGCAACCAAGATCAGGGGAGACGGTCGGGTAAGGCTTTCCGGGACCTTCGAAAACATGGACGTTTTCGAAGAGCCTACAGGGACGTATTCACGGCGTGTCCCGGAAAGCCTTACCCGATCGGCTCCCTCTCCCGGAATCCAGAACGCGAGGCATTAAGATGAAAATCAGCAGACAGGCCTACGCCGACATGTACGGCCCCACCACCGGGGACCGCGTCCGCCTGGGCGACACCGAACTGTGGATCGAAGTGGAAAGCGACGCCACCCACTACGGCGACGAAGTGAAATTCGGCGGCGGCAAAGTCATCCGTGATGGCATGGGCCAGAGCCAACGGGCCGACGAAACCGTCATGGACACCGTCATCACCAACGCCCTGATACTCGACTGGTGGGGCATCGTCAAAGCCGACGTCGGCCTCCAGCGCGGCCGAATCGCCGCCATCGGCAAAGCCGGCAACCCCGACACCCAACCGGACGTCACCATCGTCATCGGCCCGGGCACCGAAATCATCGCCGGCGAAGGCAAAATCCTCACTGCCGGGGCGCTGGATGCCCACATCCACTTCGTCTGCCCGCAACTGGTGGAAGAAGCCCTCATGAGCGGCATCACCACCATGCTCGGCGGCGGCACCGGGCCAGCTACCGGCACCAACGCCACCACCTGCACCCCGGGCCCCTGGCACATTGGCAAAATGCTCCAGGCCGTGGACGACATGCCCATGAACATCGGCTTCCTCGGCAAAGGCAACGCCAGCCTGCCGGAACCCTTGGAACAGCAGCTCAAGTATGGCGCCATGGGGCTCAAGCTCCATGAAGACTGGGGCACCACGCCGGCCGCCATCGACAACTGCCTGACCATCGCCGACAAGTATGACGTCCAGGTGGCCATCCACACCGACACGCTCAACGAGTCCGGCTTTGTGGAAGATACCCTGGCTGCCTTCAAGGAGCGGTGTATCCACACCTACCACACCGAAGGCGCCGGCGGCGGCCACGCCCCGGATATCATCACTGCCTGCTCCAAGGATTACGTACTGCCGTCGTCCACCAACCCGACCCGGCCCTACACAGTGAACACCATCGACGAGCACCTGGACATGCTCATGGTCTGCCACCACCTGGACCCCAAAATCCCGGAAGATGTGGCCTTCGCCGACTCCCGCATCCGCCGCGAGACCATCGCCGCCGAAGACATCCTCCACGACATGGGCGTGATCTCCATGATCGCCTCCGACTCCCAGGCCATGGGCCGGGTAGGCGAAGTGGTGTGCCGCACCTGGCAGACCGCCCACAAAATGAAAGTCCAGCGCGGCCTGCTGCCGGAAGACGAAGACCGGGGCGCCGACAACGTCCGCGCCAGACGCTACATCGCCAAATACACCATCAACCCCGCCATCACCCACGGCATCAGCCATGAAGTGGGCTCCGTGGAAGTGGGCAAAATGGCCGACCTGGTGCTGTGGGACCCCGCCTTCTTCGGCGTCAAACCCGCCATGATCATCAAGGGCGGCATGATCGCCGCCGCCCCCATGGGCGATCCCAACGCGTCCATCCCCACACCGCAACCCGTGCACTACCGCTATATGTTCGGCGCCCTGGGCCGGGCCGCCAGTGCCACCCGGGTCAGCTTTGTCAGCCAGGTCGCGCTGGATTCCGGTGTCGGCAAGGAACTGGGCCTGTACAGCCGACTGTCTGCCTGCAAGAACGTCCGTGACGTTCGCAAGACCGACATGAAGCTCAACGGATCCTGCCCCCACCTCACCGTGGACCCGCAGACCTACGAAGTGCACGCCGATGGCGAACTGCTCACCTGCGAGCCCGCCACCGAACTGCCGCTGGCCCAGCGCTACCACCTGTTCTGAGGATTGACGACATGCTGGAACTGACACAACGCATCGAACCCACGGACCAGGCGGAAATATCCGACACCCTGACCCTGCCGCTGGAACTGCGTATCCGTGGCCGCCTGCGAGCCACCAGCGACACCGGCCACGACGTCGGCCTGTTCCTCGACCGCGGCCCAGTGCTGCGTGACGGCGACTGCCTGCAGGCCAACACCGGCGAAATCATCCGCGTAAAGGCAGCGGCCGAGCCGGTAGTAACCGCTCACATCGACGCGGGCCTGCCCCTGGCCAAACTCTGCTACCACCTGGGTAACCGCCACGTGCAACTGTCCATCGGCGTGGAAGGCGATGGCAAAGGTTGGGTCCGCTTTCCGCCGGATCACGTGCTGGAAGAACTGGCCGAACGCCTGGGCGCCACACTGGAACACCACGAAGCCCCCTTCGACCCGGAACCGGGCGCCTACGACAAGGCGGGCAGGGAAAGTGGTCACAACCACGGCCATTCCCACGGACACAGCCATAGCCACGAGCACTCTCATAGCCACAGCCATGAGCCGGGTAGAGAGCGGGATAAAGAGCTGGGTGAAGCGCATGCCCACTGACACCAGCCACCAGACCGACCTGGCCCTGCTGGGCCTGATGCAACTGGTCAGCCCGGCATTGCCCATCGGCGCCTTCGCCTGGTCCCAGGGCCTGGAAAGCGCCTTCGAACTGGGCTGGGTGAACAACGAAGAGGAACTTGGCGAATGGGTCGAAGGCGTACTGGAAGACGGCCTCAGCCGCTGCGAACTGCCACTGCTGAACCGCCTGCAGACCGCCTGGGCAGAAGGGGACGATGCCGCAGTAGCCCACTGGAACCAGTGGCTTCACGCCACCCGGGAAACCGCCGAACTGGTGGACGAAGACACCCGCTTAGGCGCCGCGCTACTGACACTACTGAAAAGCCTGGACCTGGCCCCGCCCAGCGACCTGCTACCGGTAACCCCCGGCTACGTCACCCTGTTCGCCTGGGCTGCCCACAAACGGCAGGTCCCGGTACGCCAAACAATGCTTGGCTTCGCCTGGTCCTGGCTGGAAAACCAGCTGGCGGTCGCCTGCAAGGCGCTACCCTTGGGCCACACGGCAGCCCAACGGCTGACTGAACGGTTACGGCCACAACTGGTCACCGCCGTCGATGACGCATTGGCAAGAACTGACGACGAACTTGGACCGATATTACCGGGCCTGGCATTAGCCAGTGCCTTACATGAAACACAGTATTCGCGGCTATTCAGGAGCTAAAGCCTTGAGAGGGCCGCACCGGGGCTTAACGGAGGCGGTCGGGTAGGACTTTCCGGGACCTTCAAAAACAGGGACGTTTTTGAAGAGCCTCCAGGGACGGATTCACGGCGTGTCCCGGAAAGTCCTACCCGATCGACTCCACCCCCCGAAACCAAAACAACGAACACCGAATTAGGAGCATCAAAATGAAACATTGTTTGAGAGTAGGAGTAGGGGGCCCGGTAGGCTCCGGCAAAACCGCGTTGCTGCGCCAACTGTGCCTCGCCCTGCGAGACCACTACAACATCGCCGTGGTAACCAACGACATCTACACCAGAGAAGACGCCGACTTCCTCCTGAAACATGAGGCCCTGTCAGCCGACCGCATCCTGGGCGTGGAAACCGGCGGCTGCCCCCACACCGCCATACGCGAAGACGCCTCCATGAACCTGGCGGCCATCGACGACCTCCAGAGCCGCCACCCGGATCTCGAACTCGTCCTGGTCGAATCCGGCGGCGACAACCTCTCCGCCACCTTCAGCCCCGAACTGAGTGACCTGACCCTATACGTCATTGATGTCTCGGCCGGCGACAAAATTCCCCGCAAAGGCGGCCCCGGCATCACCAAATCCGACATGCTCATCATCAACAAGATCGACATCGCCGAACAGGTGCACGCGTCGTTGGACGTCATGGACCGGGACAGCAAAAAAATGCGCGGCGAACGCCCCTTCGTCTTCACCAACCTCTACGACGGGGTAGGGCTGGAAACCATCATCAGCTTCATCCTGGAAAAGGGCATGCTGCCCGAGCGGCGCCCCGAAAAGTTAACCGCTTCCGCCTGATGCCAGGCGAGACACCGTATTCAAATTGATCAGGAGTGACGACATGAAACTGACCACCAAACTGCTCACCTTCGCCGCATTGCTGCTGGCCGCCACAACCGCCGCCGCCCACACGGGCCACGGCACCGGCGGCTTCGCCAGCGGCCTGCTGCACCCCATGCTCGGCCTGGACCACCTGCTGGCCATGGCCGCCATCGGCTTCTGGAGCGTCCGCCAGGGCGACCTTATGAAAAAGGCCACCCCGCTGTTCGTGGTAGGCGGCATGATTCTGGGGGCCGGTATTGCCTTCGCGGGTATTGCCCTGCCGGGTGTTGAAACCGGCATTGTGCTGTCCGTTATGGTTGCCGGCATTCTTATTGCTGCCATGGCGAAGCTGCCTACTGCTGTTGGTGGCTCGCTGGTTGTAGCCTTCATGGTGTTCCATGGTCACGCCCATGGTACTGAAATGCCTGCTGGTGCTGCGCTGGCGGCTTACTTGGCTGGGTTCTCCATTGCGACTCTGGCAATTACCTTCGCTGGTCGTGGGCTCGGTGCGCTGCTGCAGAAGACGGATAACCGCGTAGCCCGTGGTGTGGGTGCTGCACTGGCGGGTGTGGGTGGTTACTTGATGGTGGGTTAATCGCCCCCAAAAAAACCGGTTTGAAGGTTTGCCCGTCCTGGCTTCGGCTGGGGCGGGCTTTTTCTTGTTGAATAGTTGAAGCAGACATAGGGTTATAGCCGGTCAATATTTCTAGAACTGCAGCCGATATTTCTGTAGTCGTTCAATTCGTGATCTCAAAAGTTCTGCGTAAAAACCAAGCCTGGACATAGCCGAAGAGCTGCCGAAGTTCTGCGGCGTCCAGACAGTCGAGACAAAGGCGTTCTCCGCCTTTTGGTAAGCCTCCCAGGCACCTCGGGCCTCGTCGAACGCCTCCCGCTCAGAACCGGAAAGCTTACGCGCCAGTGCAAACGTAGCCGTATCCAGTTGTTCCTCGAGGAAGCCAATGTAGTCGCGATACGCTTTCATGGAGTCCGACGTCGCCTGTGCATCGTTGTAGATGGCCTTCTCGTAGGAAGACGCCTCTGACCGGAAATCCTCAAGATAATTTGGCGCATCCGGGTTATCGATGGCCTGGCACCCTAGTGACGTCAGCGTGATGGCGAGAAACGCGAAGGAACGGAGAAATCCGGTGATAGCCATCATTGGTAGACTCCCTTATCAAACAGCTTCCATTCCGCCGCACGGCGGTTGTTCAGGCCCTGCATGACCTTACCCTGGGATTTGTTCCACGCTTTCCAGGCACTTTCCAGTGAAGGGTACCCGGTGCTCGCTTTCGGGTTATTCAACAACCGAACCACAGATGACCCGGAGAAGGCCCTCCTGCCGATATTGAACGCGAAAATCACCAGCGCATCGAATTCACTCTGAGACAGGCTACGTGTCACAACTTTGCGGATTTCGCGCTCGTAAGGTGCCACATCGTGGGCCAGCAGTGTTTCTGCTTCCTGCTGGCTTATACCCGATGAAAATCTGGACCATTCACTCTGATCAATCAGGTGCCCGACACCAATCGTGGCACCGGCAACCCACTGGGTAATGGCAACACCAGTCTGATCGTCGTACGGCCTGAGGCGAATGCCCTCAAGGCGTTTGAGCAGGGAGCGGCCCCGGGCACTGAGTACCAGGTTCTGGGCGAGGGGAGTTTGCGCCGATGTGGCGACACGGGTTCCTTGTGCCATGGCTTCAATCCTTTGTTCAGTGAAGGCGAACCGGAGATTAAGCAATTCCTGGCTGCTGTTCAATGTCGTCATCGTGGGCCTGTGACGAGGTTGCGAACGAGAGCGTCAAAAATCACAGAGACAGGCATAGCCAAAAGTATTCAGGACGAGTCGGGAACATGTGCAGTCGGGAAGGTCCGTTTTCTCCAGCGCTTTCTCTGAAGGTATAAAGGGCGTGAAGTCCATTACTGACGACATGGTTTCCCCATTGGCTTTGTCCGACTGATTGGCCAACTATTTGGCCGGTCACTTGGCCACCGGGCGTTCGCTAAAACTTATTGTAATTCAGGGGATTATTGTTGGCAATTTTTGCCACCGGGCCGACCGTTTGGCCGGTCTTCGGGTTGAACCGAGACAGGCATAGGCAAAGGAAGAAGCTCCTGAGTGTAGCCCTGGCTGATGGCTGCTAGGGGCGGTGAATCGGTGAGAAATGTTTGGAGTGAGCTTTTAGCATCACGTTTGGTGTAGAGCCACACGTTTTGGCCGATTTGTTGCCACATCCGGCTCCTATGTTTTGACTCCACAACGCAAGGAGAAGCCAATGTCCCGTCAGACTGATGGATAGCTTAATGAGCGATCGCTCTCACTGCCCATAAGTCTGCTGGAATATCGCCACGGAGTTTGCTAATTTGCGATTTGACAGGATTGTCGTACCAAAACCAGAAACCACATGATTCAAGGATGAACTATGACCTCAGCGATTTACTACCCGAAGTCCGTTACCTCCCCGCAAGAGATCGCCAGGAATGTCTGCCCGTCGGACATGAACTCTGAGCAGTTCGCCCGGCAGTTTATGGCAGCCAACTGGGCGGACTCGCAACCAGCAGTCTGTCGACCCAATCGACCCTTGGCTATTCCAGCCGCGGACTTGGGCGAAAGTGTTGATTTGAGTCCGATCATGGCGTGCTCAATGGAAGAGCAAAGAACGCTTTCCCACCTGAGTCAGTATGCCGGCGGCGCCGCCGTCATGGGAATGGCAGACCTCCTCTTCGAGACCAAGATTCCCAACATAGTCGGAGATCTGAATACCTTTGGTGGCAATGGCATGGGTGCGGCACTCGCTCAGTCCGACACGGTACTGAGCGCTATCAACAAGTACGACCTTGCCAACAAGAATTACGAGGACCTGAAGAATCATCGCGCCGCTCCCAGGATGGTGCATGCGGCAAAAATGCGAGCAGAAGCCGCCTTCAATGAGATGAATCAGGTGCTGTTCAGCCGATCCAGGAATTATCTGAACAACAACACGTTCAGGATGCGTCAGACCACGAATGCGACTGGCCGGACAGTATGGGAGTCCATACCTGTTCGTGACACTGCAGATGTGCAGAAACTTACCAGGTTTGCCAAGATTGGTCGGGTCGCAGGCCCTGGGTTCATCATGGTTGATGGTTATCTGAGGGCCAATGGGGTCTACCAGAGCTGGAAGAATGGCGAAAACTGGGAGCGTAAAGCGGTAGTGGAAGGTGGGTCGTTCCTGGTGGGGATTGGCGCTGGCGTTCTGATCGGCGCGGTGATTGCGGTCACCCCAGTGGGGCTGGCCGTTGGCATCGTTGCGGGCGGCGCGGCAGCCGTTGGCGCTGATTACGCCTTCAAGGACATAATTGGCTGGCTCTATGATCTGGTGGATTGATGACTGACGCCTCGTTGACGACGCTGTTTGCATTACTTGGGGCTGTCGGTGCGTCCCTTATGGTATTGGGTCTGTTGATACTTCGATTAACCCTGACACGCCGACTGAAGGCCAGCCTCTCAGTGACTGATCAGTATTGGCATAGTGGTGCCCTCGACTTCGGGTTAGCCAACACAGCTCTATTTGCCTGGGCCTGCGCGATACCGGGAATCCAGAGGCTGGAACGCTTCCGGAGGGTATACCCCGAACTGGACATCAGGGCCTTCGCTAACAGCTTTGAAAGGGTAACCGCCTACGGAACCGTCGGTGGTTTGATATTGTTTTTTGTGTGCATTCCATTTTTCTATATTTTTAAGCCGTAGTTGTCAGTAACAAACACGGGAAGCCGGGTTTCAGTCCGTGTCCCGGTTTCACGCGGTTTCATCACAAAGGCTTACTATTCCTCCCGCTCCAGATTCGAGATAGGTATCGTAATTAACGGCAGGCCCAGAGCGTCGGTACGCACAACCGCCTGGAGCGTAGCGCTGCGATGTTCGACACCGGTTGGCCCAAGGAAATAATACATTTCCGCGATACCATGGTATTTCTCCAGGTATGAACGGAGACAGGCATACCCAAAAGAGGAAGCTTCCAGGTATGAACGGAGACAGGCATACCCAAAAGAGGAAGCTTCCAGGTATGAACGGAGACAGGCATACCCAAAAGAGGAAGCTTCTGAGTGTAGTCCTGGCTGATGGCAAGGGGCGGTAAATCGGTCCTAGATGTTTGGAATGATCTTTTGGCGACACGTTTTCATCACAATCACGCCTTTTGGCCGATTTTGAGCCAGGTTGGGCTCCTGGTGGTCACCAGTAAGGGGTAGGGAAGCGGAGAAGGTGTTACGTCAGGCTGCTGATCGTCGTCGGTCCAGATGAGCGCGGCGGTTGTCGTGGTACCGGTCTTCGAATTCCGTGGCTTCGGCCAGCCATTCCTCGGTACTCAGTTCGAGTCTTTTCAGAATGGGTGGTTGGTGTTCGGGTATGTGGCCGCGCTTGTTCGGATGGATGATTCGCCCGGTGAAATCGACCAGTTCCAGATAGTCGCTCAACGAGAACAGGATGCCCATTTGTGACTCGTTCCTGATCGCTCCCTCGAAATTGAGCAGAGGTTTGAGGGGCAGGGGAAACTGCTTCAGAAATAATTGTTCGCTCTGTGACTGGATGGCCTCTGCCAGATCGAATCGGGGCGATAGTCGTTCTTTGATGCTGGTGTAATCGGATGTCTCCGGCGTTTCCGCCATGGCGGCCCGGACCGGGTTCAGGTCCACATAGGTCATGCAACTCAGCACTGCCTGTTCTGTGAGCAGTGCCTGGGATTTGAAGCGGGACTCCCAGAAGTGCCCAGTACAGTCATCCTCCCGGTTTGCCTCCCGGGCAATCGATTCGTTGAGGCACTTCATGAACCAGCTCAGGTCCGTCAGCCGCTGCCGGTACACATCGATGATCTGTTTAACGGACCGCCGTTCTGCTTCGTGCAGATCCTCTCCGGCCTGGTAGCGTTGCACCAGCGGCGGGCCTTTGAAAAGGCTGGCCCAGCGCTCAAGAACCTGGTCATCATTCCAGTCGTCCGCCTGCTCCGGGCAGAGCTTGACCACCAAATGGTAATGGTTGGACATCACTGCATAGGCGCAAAGGTCGATGGTGAAGATGGACGATAGCAACCGGATACGTTGCTCGATCCAGTGACGGCGGTGCTCATAGCTCTGGCCAGTCTCGTGGTCGAAGCCACACAGAAAGGTCCGGCGCACGCAACGGGAGACGATGTGGTAATAGGGCGTATCGGCGAGTGATATCTGCTGTTCTCTGGGGCGGGGCATGCCAATCCTTTAGCAAGTTGCAAATATAGCGGTATAGAATCACGGTCCATTATTCCGCGCAAGCGTCGACGTTGGGTGCAGGTCAGCCAGTATATACTGTGCACTACAGGCCCATTGGGCACTCTGGCCTCTTGGGACGTACGAATTGATAACTAAAGAACAAAAACGGCCATAAAGCCGCCCCACCCGAAGAACGCCACTGCAAGCACCAGCGCAACCAGCGCCAGCAGAATCTGAATACGGCAAAGGACGACAGCCCAGCGACTGACAGCCAGTTTTCCCGTAAAGCCCCGGAAGCGCCTGCGTTTGGCGATCGATGGCCACCCAACCAGCAAAATGTAGTTGAGTGACCGCAGCAAACTTAACGGGAACGTCTGATAGTTATGCAGTTCGGATGACTGGAAAAATGGCCGCCTGAACAACTGCCCATCGAGCCGTGGCGTCAGGTACTGATGTAATATGGCCCATATAGGTAAATACAGGGCACCTAAGACAAGCACCGAACAGACGACGAAAACCAGGGCAAGAAAGTTTGGCTCCATAGTGCCCATGGTCTCAGTACCCCATTATGGCGTTGTTGGAGTAAACACTGTTCAGCCGACGGGTGGGACGCCTGGGTGAAGCGACACAAATTTGATCGACACGGACCTTTCCGACAAAGTCATAGTTGTTTCCTGAGGTTTTATAGAACTTGTATCGTTGGGCTTGACGCGGTAGAGAAGGCTATCGAAGCTGCGTGGATCATCGGTAATCAGTGACACAGTAAATCTCCCTGTTTGGTCCTTGGGTATGCTTGCCGTTAGTCCATTTCCCGTTGGCAAAGCAGACGCAATCGAAAAGATACTACAGTGGCAAGCAGTGGTCATCCTTGATGGCGGTCCCAGTAAAAGGTGTTAAACGGAGACGGAGAAAAACCGAGACAGATCTATTTTCGACGTCCTCGTTGGTGTCTGGAATCATTGAACCACTACACATCGTTCCGGCATCGTTCCACTGGCCATTCGAATTAGGTCTGAAGCGTCAGGCCGGCGGGTCGTTCAGGCTCATTTGACGAGATCCGGGAACAGCCAGGGCTCAGCGTGCTCAGGGATCGCCCAGCGAAGCGGTGCTGACTTGCTATCCGACACCAGCAAGCCCTCCTCTCTCATCAGACTGATCTGTCGACGCGCCGATCGTTCTGGAATGGCCATGGCTTCCAGGGCCTCGCCACGCTCCATCTCACCGGTGATAAAGGTGTTAAAAAGCACCGTAGAGGCCGTCGGCTTCAGGATCCCTGTGCCACTGTTAATCAGCCCTTCGTTTCGAGCCTTGATGTACGCATTGATGCGCTGCCTGATCGAGTTCAGATCGAGTACGTCGGTCATGTACTCGGCCTGGTCCAGCGCCTGCTCCAGCATATAGCTGCAAAAACGGATAAGCCCTTCCTCGGACAACTGGCCGCGGCCATCCCGGTCACCCTTGCGCTTGATATCGGCGGCGGCCAGCGCCCCTTTGTACTGGTCAGAGGTTCTGGCCAGGCCCCGGGCAATACACCACAGTCCATAGCTGTCGTAGTCAATGGCCTTCAGAGAGGCGTCCAGCCAGAGCCTGGCCACCCGACCATTACCATCGAGAAAGGGGTGGATCCACAACAGCCGATGATGCGCACACAGTACGGCGATCGTTTTCTGGGTCCCCCGGTACCGGTCGGCTGAGTACGTCTGGCAGAACCGGTCAACCAGGTCGCCCATATCGTCCGTGACTGGCGGCAGGTGTTGACCTACGGACACTGGCCGCTGGCGCCACTGGCCGGGCTCGACCATCTCCTTCGTTCCGCTCTGCTCATCTCGAACGATCCTCAGGCTTTCCGGCAACTGCTCGTAGAGTTTGCGATGGAGCTCCTGGATGAAGTCAGCCGAAAAGACCTCCCCGACACTCAGTTTCTGATCGAAAATCCAGTCCTGAACGCCAATATGGGCCACCGACTCGATCTGGAGATCACGCTTGGCCGGATCCGAGCTGTAGTTTCCGGCCTGGGCCTGGCGTATATCGTGGGGATGTGTTTTGTTCCCCTCGATCAGGTTTGAATAGTAGGAGTTGATGACCGACATGTGGCGTCGAATCGTCTCAAAGGTCTGAGGCGCCAGGCCCCCACCCAGAGAAGCGGATTTCCGGGTCAGGCGCATTACACTGTCGGGAAGGTCCGTTTTCTCCAGCGCTTTCTCTGAAGGTATAAAGGGCGTGAAGTCCATTACTGATGACATGGTTTCCCCATTGGCTTTGTCCGACCAATTGGCCGGCTTTTTGGCCGGTTATGTGGCCACCGGACTTCCGTTACAATCCATTGTAATTCAGGGGGTTGTTGTTGGCAATTTTTGCCATTTGGCCGACCTTTTGGCCGGTCTTCGAAAACCGGGACAGATCTATTTTCCACGCGCTGGTCCTTGAAAATTTGGCTCCGCTCGCACCCAATCCCTTCTCTTTAGGGGTTAACGAAGACAGGCATAGCCAAAACTTCTCGGACGCCAAGCCTCCCACGTCAACAACAACAACAGCAACAGACCGGCCCACCTTGCCTATTGGTGACTCAGGTCGTTGAACGATCATGCCCCTCCTGCTAGTCTCCGCTGTGCGTGTCGTGGACCAGCAGCCACGCGCTGCCCGATCAACGACTTCCAGAAGGATGGAAGTCCCTGCTATAGAAAGGAGTCTTTGCATGAGTGAAGTTTCGCTCAGTCTTCCCGTTATTAGTGATCAGAATATCGTGCTGACCGATCAGGAAGCACGAGAGGTCTTTGTCTTCTTTTGGCCAGAACGCAAGCGCGGCATTGAGGGGATGTCCATGAATCTGGATGCCCGGCGTTACGCACAGGCGTTGCTGATTGTTGCTGTGGACGCCTCTTATATGGTTGGATTTGTCGATATTCTGATCAATGCAATCATCCGCAAAAAGCCGGGCGCGAGTGTCCGGTCGTTGATCAAGAAGGTTACTCGCAAGTATGTGACGCACTGGTGGAAGCGCGCCACTGAAGAAGATCTGACTGATGCAAAGATCTATGACACGGTCAGAGCGAGCATTGCCCTGAAACAGAAATCCCGCTTTGAAATGCTGCTTGCAGGTATTGTGTCCCTGCCGAGAGAGCTTCCTTCCTTTGCGGTATCTGACCTCGCGGCTGGCAACCTGGTCTGGGTATAAGGGCGGCTTCATGAGAAAGTTTATCGCAGGTTTTCTTGTTCTCTTGGTCGTAGTGGCGGTTGGGGCGGCAGGCGTATTCACCTACAGCTTCGCCAATACCTCGCCGGTTACGTTGATCGTTTACATGAGTTCGGACGAATCCCCGGCAGCGGTCAAATGGGGTGCGGAAAAGGCCTTTTACGGGCTCCACCCAACGGAGGACGAGGTTCAGCAACTGAACACCGAAGCCGGTGCCCGATATGCCGCCCTGTATCCCGATAAAGCTGAGGCGAGGAAACTGCTGAAGCATTTCCTGGAGAACGGTGTTGACGTGAATGCTGTCGACACAGCTACGGGTTCCGGGGTTTCAGCATTGCACTCGGCGGTGCTGGAAAGAAGCCCGTTCGCCGTCGACCTGTTGTTGGAGCATGGCGCGAACCCGGCCATACAAGGCGAGCAGGGTCGGACTCCGCTGGATTTTGCCAGGCTTCTCCAGGAGAAGGAGGCCGGGCCGGACATTGCGAAGATTATTGCGGCCCTTGAGAATCTGTGAAAACCAAAACCGGGACAGATCTATTTTCTGCTACCGCTTTCCGTAGATACGGGCCCGGGTGCTGATAGAATGAGGTGGACCCCGCGACGGAGGTAACTAATAGATCTGCGCTACACTCCAGACAGCAGTTCCATTTCTCACCCGTCAGTGCGGGAGAACCACAATGCAAGACTACGAACTCTATTACTGGGGCCTGCCCTTTCGCGGAAATTTTATCCAGCTTTTTCTGGAGGAGGTCCGGGCGGATTACCGGAAGCTGGATGCCAGCGAGGTCTACCCTGACAAGAACCTGAACATTCAGTACCCGGGGATGGCACCTCCGTATCTTTACGACTGTAGGGCCCAGGTCTGGTTCGCGCAGATGCCGGCGATTCTCATGCATCTGGCGAAGGCTTACCATTTTCTTCCCGACGAGCCTGTGCAACACACTCTGGCTCTGAAGGTGGTACTGGACTGCAATGATATCCTCATGGAAATCACCAACTACAATGGCACAGTGATGTGGGATGAGGATTCATGGACCGAATTCCGGACTCATCGCCTGGCCGACTGGATGGCCATTTTTGAAAAGACCGGCCAGGCGCATCGCCTCAAACCGGAAGCGGGCTATCTGCTGGGTTCCAGGCTCACGGTGGCCGATATTGCGACTGCTGCATTGTTTGGCACCCTGGTCCACAGCTTTCCGGAACTCGCTTCGGATCTGGAACACAGCGCTCCCTGTGTCGCGAGTCTCTGCCAACGAGTGGAAGGCCGCCCGTCGATCAGTCCTTTTCTTGAAAAGCAGCGAAGGGAGTTGGGTAAGGCTTACTGTGGTGGTCGGATTGAGCAGTCCTTGCGGGACGTCATTCGGTAGAAAGAACACTATCAAGGACAGAACCCCGGGGTTTGAGAGGGAGACTGCTTCAGGAACAACGGCTCGCTCCGGGTCTGCGAAAACCGGGGCTAGATCAATCTGTCCCGGTTTCCATATTATTCCTCCCGCTTCAGATTCGAGATAGGTATCGTAATCAACGGCAGGCCCAGAGCGTCGGTACGCACAACCGCCTGGAGCGTAGCGCTGCGATGTTCGACACCGGTTGGCCCAAGGAAATAATACATTTCCGCGATACCATGGTATTTCTCCAGGGTAATGATGTTGATTTTCGCGTTCGCACCAGTGCCGGGTATAAAGCCCAGCGGGATTGAAAAACCGAAATCGCTCTGATCCGTGGCCAACGAATTATAGAAAACAGTCATAATCTGATCGGCTTCAGCTTCGGAATCGACAAGCTGCGCACCAAACCGGCGCTGCAGTGCCAGGGCCAGACGCTTATCCGCATAATTCTTTACCCCTGATGTGTGCAGGAAATGCGTTTCCAGGTAGACGCGCTGCCCCCGGAGTCCGCTTAAATGCTCTTGCGGCAGCTTTCCGATCAGGTCATCAACACTATGAGTAACCAGGCGTTGGGCAGTGGAGCCTTCCAGGTTATCGGTCAGCTGACGCGTGGAACAGCCGACCAGACTTAAGGCGATGAGCACCGAGAGCAATAGGGAACATAGGGAACGCATAAAAACATCCTCCTTGACTGAACAAAAGCCGGAACCGGGACCGATCTATTTTCCACGTTCCGGTACCTGAAGTGTTGGCACCATTCCCATCAGCGGCGCTCTCTGGAGGCTGGAATAGGCGCTCTCAGGCAAAGGCCGGATCCTGTGCCTGAACTTTAGCATGGTTTCTGCAGAGTAAGGCCTAGTGTGCCGTGCGGTTAATTCGCTGACCTACTGCGTGACGCTGGGGCTTCTGGCCAAGGCGCCAGTCCGCCGGTGTGGTGGTTCCACATCAAGGACTGGCAACA
>NZ_BMXV01000008.1 GCF_014651935.1 Marinobacter zhanjiangensis
ACCGCTACTGATTAAATATTAAGCGGTTAGACCCTGACCTGAACCGGTATGGCGATAGGTCGACCCGTCTGCGAGACTTGTTGGCGGCCTATGAGAAATCCGGGCTAAGCGGTAAGCGAGTCTTTCTTGATGCGGGACCAACGATCGTATAGCTCTCGTGGTGGCATATCGAACGGCCTCCGCAGGATCGTAACCAAACAGACTGGATGCACTTCGGGCCACTATTTTAAGCACGTTTGGGTGATAATAGATTGACTCAACGGAATACTGTTCTAGTGCGATTATACCTTCTGACTTTAACGCCTCAACTTCATCTTCAGGCCGAAAATCACGGTCAACCAAACCTATAGCACGGGTACGATGGTGGTCGACGCTAGCCGTTAAGCCGCGAACAATCTTCTCAACATCAACACAGCTATTGGACGGAACAACTGATATATCAGGGAATGCTAACTGATAAATTTGCATATCTAGGCTAGAACTTGCTCCCTCGACAAAAAGCACTTTTTTTCGCGAACCAAGTATCGTTCTCGCTACCGATTCATCCAGCGTATTCAGGTCTGAAATTATATCAACTTCCCATTTCCTGGGGTTGTGAACATACTCGCGGAGAACGACCACCTCCGACCCTTGTTGATCTAAAGGAAGGCTTATATCGTGGGTCGAAACAATGAAGGCGCAGTCATTGCGCATTGCAAGTAATGACGTCAAAAGAGGAGAGACAATTGAACGATGCAAGTGTCTTTCAGGCTCATCTAGCAAAATGAGCATTCCTGGCTTTGCGGTTAGAACGCTCGCGCAGATCAAAATGGCGTTTCTTTCTCCATCAGAGAGTGCAGCAATACTGTATGGATCTGAGCCATCCTTTTTAGCTAGAAGCTTACTCGCCTCATCAACACTGATTTCTATATCCAGATTCGCAATGCTGAGTAGCCTATTCAGCTTTTCAAGTGGCGGAGACTGTGCCGCCAGCTCTTCCGCTCGCGTTAAATTTCCACTTCTTATCGCAGCTGCAATATTTCTCGCATCAGTGTTTTCTGAATCAATTAAGTCAAAAATTGTGATCTGCGAGCGTGCATGAGCGTGGTGATCTACATACCTCGCGGTCTCTTGAACGTCTTGATTCAATATGTTGGTTTCATTTTGATCGCGAGTTGCCGGAGTGAGTTCCAAAGAGTTGTTGTTAAACCATACTTGTCGATGAGCTGAAATCCTTCGATAACGGCCCCTGTTCTGGGTTGCAAACTGCTGCATGAGGCTGGATTTCCCGGATCCATTCGGCCCGACGACGAAAGCCATTTGGCCCATCTCAAGATTCAGCTGTTTTCCTTCACCCTCAAATTGTGGGAAGTTTAAATTGAAAGCCATAAAACGAGATCCTTCCACCGATCCAGCGAGAGTGCGGACACGCAAAACTGTTTGGCTCGTTGTACCTGAAACATTACTGAGGGGCAATCCAATGGCGACTGAAATGTCTACATTGCGTCTACATGGAATTTCATAACTTTGGCAGGCATTAGCAAAGGCATCGTAATCTACTGATAATCATGGTGCCCGGGGCCGGACTCGAACCGGCACGACCTAACGGTCAGGGGATTTTAAGTCCCCAGTGTCTACCAATTTCACCACCCGGGCAGATCGGAGGGCAATTGCAGGCCGGGATTGTATAAGGCCGTGGCTCGCAACGCAATTGGGATCAGGGCTAACGGACACAGGCCGCTTAAAGCGCCTTGTGCGCCCTGCCCTGGTACAGGTAGCCGGCAATTCTGGGCGCCTTGGGCATGTAGAAGTTCTCCAGTTCGGCAATCGTGAATCCAGCCTCGCGAATCAGGCTGTCGATGGGGCGGTTGAGGTGGCATCCGCCGGCTATTTTCTTCCAGCCAGGTGTGATGCGGTGCTGCCATTTGCGGGTACCGGTGTGCGGCGATTCCCCGTGCTCCAGGAACAGCAGCTCACCACCGGGCCTGAGTACCCGCCACATCTGGTCCAGCGCGGCCCGGTGATCCGGGATGGTACACAGCGTGAAGGTCAGCAAAACCGTGTCTACACTATTATCCTCAAGCGGGATTTGTTCGCCCGGCAGGTCGAGCCACTGAACGGGCACCGGCGAGCGTTGGAGGTTTTCCTGTGCTTTGCGTCGCATGCCTTCGGATGGCTCCAGACCATAGACCAGTGCCACCGTTTCCGGGTCGTAGAATTCCAGGTTGATGCCCGAGCCCATGCCGACTTCCAGTACCGTGCCTGTTGCCCGGGGAATCAGCTGGCTGCGCAGTTTCATCACCTGGCCCACCGAGCAGGCCTTGTCGATCATGTGCGGCAGAATTCGTTCCTCGTAAAATCCCAAGGTGTTCTCCAGAATTGATTTAAAACAATTGGTGCGACATTCCGACCCATTGGTAATGCGCTATCCTGAGAGTAGCATCATAACCATCTGCCGGTACTAACAAAAACCGCACAAACACGAGGCAGTCGGCCCGGGTGGAGGTTTCCTTCACCATAACTGTGGTTACCGGAGGTTCCCTATGGAGCTCGATCCCCTGTTGCTGTCGCGAATCCAGTTCGCGTTCGTGGTCTCCTTCCACGCGATTTTCCCTGTCTTTACCATCGGTCTGGCATCGTTTATTGCCACCCTTGAAGCATTGGCGTTCAAGACGGAGAACCCTGCCTGGGAACGTCTGTCAGCGTTCTGGACGAAAGTGTTCGCGGTGGTGTTCGGCATGGGTGTGGTATCGGGCATCGTGATGTCCTTCCAGTTCGGTACCAACTGGTCCAACTTTTCCCAGGCGACGGCCAATTTCATGGGGCCGGTACTCAGTTACGAGGTGGTGACTGCGTTCTTCCTGGAGGCGGCTTTCCTCGGCGTGTTGCTGTTCGGTCGCGACAAGGTGCCCCCGGGTGTCCACCTGTTCGCTGCAATGATGGTGGCGCTGGGTACCTTTATCTCCTCGTTCTGGATTCTCTCCGCCAACAGCTGGATGCAGACTCCGGCCGGGGTGGAGCTCCGTGACGGGGTGTTCCATGTGGTGTCCTGGTCCGCGGCGCTCTTCAACCCGTCCTTTGGCTGGCGCTTCCTCCATATGGGCCTGGCCTCGTTCCTGACCGGTGGCTTTGTGGTGGCCGGCGTCAGTGCCTGGTACCTGTTGCGCGGCCGGGAGGTGGAAGCCAACCGCAAGGCCCTGTCCATCAGCTTGTGGCTGCTGCTGATCATCGCGCCATTGCAGGCGGTGATCGGTGATTTCCATGGCCTCAATACCCTGGAGCACCAACCGGTCAAGGTAGCGGCCATGGAAGGTAACTGGGAGACCGGTACCAATGTTCCCCTGCTGCTGTTTGCCCTGCCGGACCAGGCCAACCAGACCAACCATCTGGAGGTCGGCATTCCCGGACTGGCCAGCCTGATACTGGCCCATGATTTCGACGGTGAAGTCCCCGGGCTGGACCAGGCGCCGGCGGCGGAACAACCTCCGGTGGCTGTCGTATTCTGGGCTTTCCGTATCATGGTTGGCCTGGGCTTCCTGATGATTGGCTTTGCTCTGGCGGGCCTGCTGCTGCGTCCCGGCGGCCGGTTCGCCACCACCAACTGGTTTCTGCAGGGGCTGAGATTAATGTCGCTCACACCCTTCCTGGCGGTGCTGGCCGGCTGGTTTGTCACTGAAGTGGGCCGGGCACCGTGGCTGGTCTATGGCATGATGACCCAGGCCGAAGGCCTCACCCCGTCACTCACCGGTGGCATGGCCCTGTTCACCCTGATCGGTTACATGGTGGTCTACGCGCTGGTGTTCTCCGCCGGTGTCTATTACCTGATGCGGGTACTCCATGACGGGCTGGAGGCCAGGGATGATACCCATGACTCCGACCGGCCCAAGCGACCGCTGTCCGCTGCCCATGTGCCATTCGAATACAACGAAGACGTTGTCCGTCAGGGGGGATACTGATATGGAACTGTTTGATCTGGCCCTGATCTGGGCATTCATTATCGGCTTTGGCGTGATCATGTATGTGCTGATGGACGGCTTCGACCTGGGCGTGGGTATCCTGTTCCCGTTCGCCCCGGATGAAGAGTCCCGGGATGTGATGATGAATTCGGTCGCGCCGGTGTGGGACGGCAACGAGACCTGGCTGGTACTGGGGGGAGCCGGACTACTGGCGGCCTTCCCCCTGGTGTATTCCATCCTGTTGCCCGCCTTGTATATCGGCGTTTTCCTGATGCTGGCCGGGCTGATCTTCCGGGGCGTTGCCTTCGAGTTCCGCTTCAAGGCCAACACTTCGCGCTATCTCTGGAACTGGGCGTTTGCCGGGGGCTCTACTGTTGCTGCGTTTGCTCAGGGCGTGGTGGTAGGCGCCTACATCCAGGGCTTTGAGACCGCCAATCGCGTATACACCGGTGGCGCACTGGACTGGCTGACCCCGTTCACGGTGCTCACCGGTCTCGGGTTGCTCGCTGGCTATGCCCTGCTGGGTGCAACCTGGCTGGTACTGAAGACGGAAGATGACCTTCAGCGGTGGGCACGGCGACTGGTGATTCCGTTGCTGGTGGCCGTGCTTGTGGTGTTTGCCATCATCAGTATCTGGACGCCATTCGTGGACCCCTTCGTGCGTGATCGCTGGTTTGATCACCTGAGCCTGATCTGGGTATTTCCGGCCCTTGGTCTGATCTGTGCCTACGTGATTTTTCGCGCGGTACGGAATAACCGGGATGGCATGCCCTTTGTCGCCACCATGGGGCTGTTCATCTTTACCTACCTGGGCCTGATCGTCAGCAAGTGGCCCTACGTGGTGCCGCCGGAGTACACCATCTGGGACGCCTCGTCGGCCTATGGCTCGCAGCTGTTCCTCCTGTTGGGGCTGCTGTTCGTGATTCCGGTGGTGCTGGGCTACACCGCGTGGACCTACTGGGTCTTCCGGGGCAAGGTCCGTGCCGGCGAGGGCTACCACTAGGTGGCTCAACCCTCCCCGCGAGAGGCAGCGCGCTGGCTGAAGGAGCGCCAGCGTCCTGCCCTGCCCCACATCCGTCTGGCCGCGCTGGCCGGATCGCTGGCCGCCCTGGCAACGATTATCCAGCTGGCGGGTGTTGCCTGGATTGCCCACGCTGCACTGGTTGACGAGGCATCAGCGGCCAGTCTGGTGTGGGTTGCCGCGATGGTTGTAGTGGCTATTGCCGTGCGGGCAACCGCCCTTGCCAGCCAGAACCGGTTTGCCGCCCGGGCCAGTGATGAGGTTCGCGCCCGGCTGCGCCGGGATCTGCTGGAACGTCTGGGGCACCTGGGTCCCGCCAGGCTCGCCCGAAAATCCTCCGGTACCCTGGCATCGGAATGGATCGATCAGGTGGAGGCCCTGCACGGCTATTACGCTCACTACCTGCCCCAGATGATCCTGTGCGTGACGGTGCCGGTGATGATTCTGGCTATGGTGCTATGGCTGGACTGGCTGGCCGCGGTGTTCCTGCTGCTTTCCGCACCACTGATCCCGTTGTTCATGGCACTGGTCGGCATGGGCGCCGAGAAACTGAACCAGCAGCACATGGAAACCCTGGGGCGACTGTCCGGCCACTTCCTGGACAGGCTCAGGGGGCTAACCACCTTGCAGCTATTCCAGCACACCGCGCCCGCCACCGCGGATATTGCGGAGGCGACTGACGAGTACCGGCGCATCAACCTGAAAACCCTGCGGGTGGCCTTCCTGTCGTCCGCGGTACTGGAATTTTTTGCCTCGGTTGCCATTGCGGTGATCGCCATCTATATCGGCTTCGGACTGCTGGGCTACATTGAGTACGGCCCCTCACCACAGCTGACGATGTTCTCGGGGTTGTTCATCCTGTTGCTGGCGCCGGAATTCTTCCAGCCCCTGCGACAGCTGGCCCAGCATTACCATGACCGGGCCACGGCCCTGGGTGCGGCGGCCCAGCTACAGGCCCGGCTGGCCGACACGCCGGTTACCCCACGGGACAACACCACACAGGCTGTTTCAGACCCGGACAATGCGCTCCGGATCGACGAGCTGATGGTGACCTTTGAGGATGGGCGAACCGGCCTGGTGGATGTCTCACTGAACATTCCTCCGGGACAGCTCGTGCTCCTTGAAGGCACCTCGGGCAGCGGCAAGTCGACCCTGCTCAATGTCATGGCAGGCTTTCTGGCCCCGTCCGGCGGGTCTGTGCGTTGCTTTGGCCAGGTGCCTGGCAGCGAACCCTTTGGCTGGCTGGGGCAGACACCCTTTATCCGGCAGGATACCTGGGCCGGCAACTTCAGACTGGTGGCACCGGAGGCCTCAGACGACGCCTTGCTGACAGCCCTGGAGCGGGTCGGTCTGAAGCAACTGGTCAGCCAGCGGCCCAATGGCCTGGATACCCCCATCCAGGAGGGCGGCGCCGGTCTGTCCGGCGGACAGGCACGCCGCCTGGCCCTGGCGCGACTGTTCCTGGCGGACTATCGCCTGGTGCTGATGGATGAACCCACCGCTGGCCTTGATGGCCAGAGTGAGCAACAGGTAATCGACGCCATCCACGCCCTGCGACAGCGCGGCGTCACCATAGTTATTGCCAGCCATCACCCGGCATTCCGGGCTGTCGCCGACCGCAGGCTGTTACTCCGTGACGGGAGGCTGGTCAATGACTGAGCTTTGGCCCTGGTTCCGTCTGCTGTTGGCCCACCGGCAGCGCCTGTTCATCGGCGGCCTGTTAATGTTCGCCACGATTCTGGCCGGCGTCGGGCTGATGGCCCTGTCGGGGTGGTTTATCACCGCTACGGCCCTGACCGGGTTGCTGATGGCAGCGGGCGTCAATGCCCACCTGGACATCTACACACCCGGCGGTGGCATTCGCTTCTTTGCCCTCGCCCGTACTGCTTCTCGTTATTTCGAGCGCCTCTATAACCACGATACAGTGCTGCGCCTGCTGGCCGACCTGCGGGTGGTTTTCTTCCGGCGTCTTGCGGCAGCACCACCTGATGCACGGGGCGGCAAGCGGGCCGCCGACTGGCTGACCCGCCTGACCCGTGATATCGACACCCTGGATACCCTCTACCTGCAACTGGTTGCCCCGCCGGCAATGGCCCTGGCGGGACTGGTGATTCTGGCGGTCGTGCTGGCCGTGGTCGCCCCGCTCATGCTCTGGTCGCTGGTGCCACTGTTGCTGCTGATACCGGTGCTGGCCCTGTTGTCCCGGCTCACACTCGTGCCGGGCGAACAGCAGGGTTTCGGGGAGGAAGCCCTGCGGGGGCGAATGGTAGACGCCATTGAAGGCATGGCGGAGCTGCAGGGCGCCCATCGCTGGTCCGGCGAGGCCGGGCAACTGCTGGCAGACAGCCGCGGCCTGGACCGGTTGAAGCTGACCACCGAGACCCGAACCGCCATCACCCATGGCATTACTCTGATGGCGATACAGGTGGCTGTCATCACCGCCCTGTGGACCGGGCTGGGGCTCTGGCGCGATGGCCAGCTCAGCGGCCCGGTCGCCCTGTTGTTCACCCTGGCCATTCTTGGTCTCGGCGAAGCCTTCAGCGGCCTGCCAACGGCGTTTGGCCGCCTGGGCGCCACACTGGGCGCCGCCTCCCGCCTCAACAGCGAAGGCCATGAGACGACCAGGCCGGAACCAGAAGCCAGACCACCAGCCCCGGCGGAGATCGCCCTGGAGTCCGTGGCCATGAGTCGTCATGGCGAGACCCTGTTCAGCCCCATAACCGTAAAACTGCGGCCCGGGCAGCGGCTGGCTCTGGTGGGGCGGTCCGGCTCCGGCAAATCGACATTACTGGATCATCTGGCCGGTATCGAAGGCGCCGACGTCGAAGGTGGGCTTCGATTGGCCGGGCAACAGGTCATCCCGTCCCGACACGAGGGTTGGCGTGGCTGCACCAGCTATCTTCGCCAGAACACTCACTTCTTCAGCGACAGCCTGCGGGCCAACCTGATCATGGCGAAACCGGATGCTTCCGGGCAGGAACTGACGGACGTACTGGACGCTGTAGGGCTATCGGACCTGCTGGCAAATCTACCCCAGGGCCTGGATACCTGGATCGGCGATCAGGGGCGGCTACTGTCCGGCGGTGAGCGTCGAAGGGTCGGGCTGGCGAGGGCCCTGTTGCGACCCGGCTGGCTGTTACTGCTGGACGAGCCCTTTACCGGGGTCGATGAGGCCACCCGCACCCGGATATGCAAGTCCATCGAACCCTGGCTGGCAGGACGCACCTGTGTTTTCGCCGGTCATGCCCCCGAGGCCTTGCCTGAATCCGATATTTGCATCAGGCTTGATTGAAATCAGCAGCTTGACAGATCCCTTCATTCACCATGTCTGGTAGGTGCAATCTTGCCCACGCGATCGGGCGTCGGTTGAACGTCAGAAGTGGAACGCAAACATAAGGATAAACCGGGGACGGTGTGTATTATCTGAAGGCTTTTGCCAGCGCTTTCCTGCATGCCCTGAAGAATCTGCTGCCTATTGTTCTGGTAGTGGGAATCTTTCAGGTAGCGGTGCTTAAGCAACTTCCTGACGGCCTGTGGAGCATGGCGCTGGGCCTGCTTATTGTCGCGGTCGGGGTAGCGCTGTTCCTGCAGGGGCTTGAGCTGAGCATTTTCCCGGTGGGCAAGAGCCTGTCCCACCAGTTTGCCCGCAAGGGGTCGGTGCCTGTGCTGCTGGCCTTCGGGTTTGCCCTTGGCTTTTCCGCCGTGGTGGCTGAGCCGGCACTGATCGCCGTTGCCCATCAGGCCGAGGAGATCAGTGGCGGGCGGATTGACGCCTTTATCCTTCGTATGTTGGTGGCCTTCTCCGTGGGCTCGGTTACGGCGCTGGGGGTGTTGCGCACCATTCTCGGGCTGCCGCTTCACTGGTTCATGATTGTCGGCTACATCACCGTGGTGATTATCACCTGGTTCGCACCGGCGGAAATTGTCGGGCTGGCCTACGACTCCGGCGGGGTGACCACCAACGTGGTTACGGTGCCGCTGGTGGCAGCGCTGGGTATCGGACTGGCCGCATCCATTCGTGGCCGTAACCCCCTGATTGACGGCTTCGGGCTGGTGGCCCTGGCGGTCATGGTGCCGATGATCAGCGTACAGCTATACGGCATTGTGGTTTACAGCGGCGACGGTGATATTTCCGGTGACCTGGTCGCGACCGGGGCCGATGAACCCGCTGCTACCGGCATAACAGGCATGGTTGGCGAACTGCTGGGCATGATCCGTGATGTGCTGCCCATTATCCTGACGGTGTTGTTCTTCCAGTACCTGGTCCTGCGCAAGGGGCTGGCCAACCCACGCCGGGTGGTGTTCGGCTTCATACTGGTGATCTTCGGTCTCTATGCCTTTGTGGTAGGACTGAAGCTGGGGCTGTTCCCCATTGGCACCAGCATGGCGGAGCAGCTCATCGGGCTGGACGGTTTCCTGTTCGTTTACCTGTTTGCCTTCGCCATCGGCTTTGCCACCACCATGGCGGAGCCGGCCCTGATTGCCATCGGACAACAGGCGGAAGAGGCCGCCACCGGCCAGATCAATGGCAATGTCATCCGGTTGCTGGTTGCCCTTGGGGTCGCTATCGGTATCACCATCGGCGTTCATCGTATTATTGCCGGTGATTCCATGCATTTCTACATCATCGGCGGTTACACCGTGGTCATCCTGCTGACCCTGCTCGCGCCCCGGTATATTGTGGCGCTCGCCTATGACCTTGGCGGGGTGACCACGTCGGAGGTCACCGTTCCTCTGGTGACCGCCCTGGGGATCGGCCTGGCTTCGAATATCGACGGGCGCAACGTTCTGATCGACGGCTTTGGCCTGATTGCCTTTGCCTCCATCTTTCCCATTGTGACGGTCATGAGCTACGCCATACTGGCACAATGGATAACAACCCGACGTGAGGTAACATCATGAAATTTTCCGCCCTTGCGGCCATTGTTCCTGAAGACATGGAGCAGGAATGTATCGATGCAGCGCGGGATCTGGGGGCCGGCGGTATCACCGTGCTGGCCGGCCGGGGTATCAGCAACACCAAACGCAAGACGTTCTTCGGGCTCACCTACGATGGCAGTCAGAGCGTGTTACTGATGGTGCTGGAAAAAGGCCTCTCACTGGACGTGCTCAAGGCCCTGCAGAAAATCATCATGCCGGACGGGGAAGACTCCAGGGGAATCCTGTTCACCGTGCCGCTGGAACACCTGGGAGGGATCGATTTCTCGCAGGTGGAAAAATTCGAAAAGCATATGAAAGATTCCCTGGAATAGGAGGCGCATCATGCTGACGGTACGGGATGTGATGATTCGGGAAGTGATCAAGGTATCCCCCTTTGCCACCCTTCGGGAGGCCATGACGCTGATGAAGCGCCACGGCGTCAAATCACTGGTGGTGGAGCAACAAAGCGAACACGACGCCTGGGGCCTGATCACCTATACCAACATACTCAAGACGGTGATTGCCGAGGATGGCGATATCGACCTGCTCAACGTCTATGACGTCTGCGCCAAACCGGTTATCAGCGTGGGGGAAAGTCTCGGCATCCGCCATGTCGCCAGTCTGATGAGCGGACACCGGATCAAACGGCTGCTGGTGCTGGAAGACAACCGCCTGCTGGGCTTTGTCACCATGGATGACATCATGGCCGCCCTGTTCGACGGCCTGGACTGAGGAACCAGGGGGCCCGGAGCTTAACGGCCTTTGGCGCCCCTTATCCGACCGACAACACCTCAAAGGTTACCCGGGCATTGGCCTGAAGACGTTCCAGCAGCTTGCCATCGAGGAGGCTGGCCGGTGTCCAGAAGCCCCCTTCAGCATCGTCAGGAATATCGAACGCCAGGCATTCGGCGGCCTGGGCCAGCATACGGCTGGTGGAGCCATAGCCGGGGTCGCCCTGGCCTGTCACCTTGGTGGTGATGGTCTGCCCGCCTTCCGTAGTACCGATGAAACGCAGATCGTAGAACCCCTTTTCCTGTGCCTTCTCGTCTGGCCCTTCACCAGGTTCCGGCAGCACAAACCGCTCCAGTGCCCAGCGCGTGGGTTTGACTGCCGTTGCCAGTGTAAAGCCGCCCATGGCACCGGCCATGGCCAGTGCCCGGGCCCGGCCTTTCCAGCCACGGCCGGTCATGGTCGCCTCCTCGTACTGGAACTCGGTTCCGTACGGCGCGTCCTGCAGGGCATTCGATCGGTGTACGACGCGGGTATTGATGGCGGCCATCAGGAACGGAGCCACCCAGGACTCCAGATCTTTATCGAATTCCGCAGACTTCACGCTGTGCTGTCGCCTGACCGAGCCGTGATCCGGCGGACAGATGGAGAACGGGTCTGCCAGCTCCTTGCGCAGAGCCTTGTTGGAAGCCGCCTCCTGAACCACATTCATCAGGCTGGCAACGGTGCCCCCGGACAGGCCCCCTTTCGCCGCTTTCACCCGCATTTTCACCTGCTCGCAGGGCTGGCCGAAACGGGCAATGGATTCCTGCTGCAGATACCACACGCCCATATCCGAGGGAATCGAGTCGAACCCGCAGCAATGAACAATGCGCGCCCCGGAGGTTTTGGCCCGGCCCTCGTAAAGCTGGATCATCCGGCGGATCCACTGCACTTCGCCGGTCAGGTCGCAGTAGTCGGTGCCACTGTCGACGCAGGCCCGCACCAGGGCTTCGCCGTAAAGGGCGTAGGGGCCCACCGTGGAGACCACCACACGGGTCTGATCGCACATGGCCGCCAATGAGTCCTCATCCGCCGCATCGGCAATCACCATGGGCAAATCCACCGCAGCCGGACCAAGCTCATCCTTCAGGCTGTCCAGCTTCGCCTTTGAGCGCCCGGCAATGGCCCAGCGGACCTCACTCTTGTCCGACGCCCCGAAGCCGTGACGTTCGGCCATGCGGCGGGTAAGAATCTTGCCTACGAAACTGGTGGCACCAAAAAGTACGATATCGTACCGGGGTTCCATGGGGTTCTCCTGTCAGTTGTGGCGGCGACTTGAAGTCGATGGTGGTCTGAAGACTTCCAAGCATAGCAGAGCCAGCCGCAACAACTACACGACAGGCGACCACCCGGGCACAAAAAAAGGGTGCCAATTGGCACCCTTTTCCCTTTTGAAGCAGTTCTTTACAGAACTTTCTTCAACTCTTCCTCAAGCTCAGGTACAGCTTCGAACAGATCCGCTACCAGGCCATAATCGGCTACCTGGAAGATCGGAGCCTCTTCGTCCTTGTTGATCGCAGCGATCACCTTGGAGTCGCCCATGCCGGCCAGGTGCTGGATGGCACCGGAGATGCCCACCGCCAGATACAACTGCGGAGCAACGATCTTGCCGGTCTGACCAACCTGCATGTCGTTCGGCACGAAGCCGGCGTCAACAGCGGCACGGGATGCACCCACCGCAGCGCCCAGCAGATCAGCAATCTGCTCCAGCATCTTGAAGTTCTCACCATTCTGCATGCCGCGGCCACCGGAAATCACGATGCCGGCGCTTGCCAGGTCAGGACGGTCGGACTTGGCCAGCTCTTCACTCACGAAGGAGGAAACACCAGCGTCCTTGACCACGTCGATGTTTTCGACAGAGGCAGAACCGCCTTCGCCGGAAACCGGATCGAACGCGGTCGGACGAACGGTGATCACCTTGGTGCTGTCCTTGGACTTGACGGTCGCGATGGCGTTGCCGGCATAGATCGGACGAACGAAGGTGTCAGCGTCGACCACCCCCATGATGTCGGAAACCTGGGCAACGTCCAGCAGCGCCGCAACGCGGGGCATGAAGTCCTTGCCGGTGGTGCCGGCGGCCGCCATGATATGGCTGTAACCATTGCCAACCTCGGCAACCAGCTGCCCCAGGTTCTCACCCAGGTTGTGACCGTAGACTGCATTTTCAGCCAGCAGGACCTTGTTTACGCCCTCGGCCTTGGCAGCTTCCTCGGCAACGGCACTGCAGTTATCGCCAGCAACCAGAACGTCGATATCGCCACCGATTTCCTTGGCAGCAGCCAGGACACTCAGGGTAGCCTGCTTCAGGCTGCTGTTATCGTGTTCAGCAAATACCAGGATGCTCATTTAGATCACCTTCGCTTCGTTCTTCAGTTTGTCGACCAGCTGGGCAACGTCTTCCACCATGATGCCAGCCTTGCGAGAGGCCGGAGCTTCAACCTTCACGGTCTCGAGACGGGGCGAGATATCAACGCCCAGGTCATCCGGCGTAGTGGCATCCAGCGGCTTCTTCTTGGCCTTCATGATGTTCGGCAGAGAAGCGTAGCGTGGCTCGTTCAGGCGCAGGTCGGTGGTAACCACCGCCGGCAGGTCCAGTGACAGGGTCATGAGACCACCGTCGATCTCACGGGTGACATTGACCTTCTCGCCTTCCACTACGACCTCGGAAGCGAACGTGCCCTGCCCCATACCAGTCAGTGCGGCAAGCATCTGGCCAGTCTGGTTGTTGTCGGAATCAATGGACTGCTTGCCGAGGATGACCATCTTCGGCTCTTCCTTCTCGACAACGGCCTTGAGCAGCTTGGCGGCTTCCAGGGACTGGACTTCCTCGTCCGTCTGAACGTGGATACCGCGGTCCGCACCCAGTGCCAGGGCTGTACGGATTTGCTCCTGAGCAGCCTTCGGGCCAATGGAGACCACGACGATCTCACTGGCAACACCCTTTTCCTTGAGACGAACCGCTTCTTCTACCGCGATTTCACAGAAAGGGTTCATCGCCATCTTGACGTTGGCAAGATCAACACCGGAGTTGTCCGGCTTGACGCGTACCTTCACGTTGTAGTCGATAACTCGTTTTACAGCGACCAGAACCTTCATAGATTCCTCGTTCTTCTACGATGGGTTTAATGACTCGTAATCAGAAAAACTCTCGACCAACCCGCCGGGGACGACATCCACCGCCGTGGCGACACCAGAGTATTCATGATTCATGTCGCTTCGACCGCAAGGGAGCTGCGGCCGAACATTAATCTAAACAGCAAAAACTCCGTTGGACCTGCTGTCAGGGCGCCATAATACTGACGGCAAAGACCCGGTGGGTCAATAGTCAATACCGTATTGGTACGGATCCGGGACGGTTACCGGATTGCCTTTGCCCATCAATGAAAGTGGTACCTGTTCTGATTTGGAGCCCATGGACGCGCTTTTGCGCCTGTTTTTGAAACACTGTTTCGCAAAGTTATGGTAAAGTTCACTTTGCTTGCTATCCGGTTCAATGGCGCTTTGAAAGCCCCGATCGGTAGCGCGGAACAAGGTGCCAGAAAAGCACTCCGCATTCAAACGGCCGTTTGAACTGAGCAAAAAGCAGGTTACACTGTCGTTAAACAGTGGCCCGTCCGGTATCATAAGCCCTTTACGTCAAGCGCAGGGCCAGTCATACCGAGGCTACAGCGGTAACCGCGGGTCTGGTTCTGCACACAATAGATGAAGGGTTGCGAGCAGCGTGGGCCTCCGGCCAGCTGCCCTGGGTTGATTTCGGTAAGCGCCCGAACGTGCCAGATTCCTTCTGTCCAACTGATGAGAAGTTTGAGGAGACCAACGTGGAACGCGAATCAATGGAATTTGATGTTCTGATCGTCGGCGGGGGCCCTGCGGGTCTCTCGGCTGCCTGTCGCACCATGCAACTGGCGCAGGAAGCCGGCGAAGAACTGACCGTTTGTGTCGTCGAGAAGGGCTCCGAGATCGGCGCCCACATTCTGGCCGGCACCGTATTCGAGCCTACTGCGCTGAACGAACTCTTCCCGGACTGGAAAGAGCGTGGCGCCCCCCTGAACACCCCGGTTACCCGGGACGATATCTTCATGATGAAGAGTCAGGACAAGGCCACCAAGATCCCCAATGCCTTCGTGCCCAAGAGCATGCATAACGAAGGCAATTACATCATCAGCCTGGGCAACCTGTGCCGCTGGCTGGCCGAGCAGGCGGAAGAACTGGGCGTTGAAGTCTACCCCGGCTTCCCGGCCGCCGAAGCCATTGTCGAGGACGGTCAGGTCAAGGGTGTCATCACCGGTGACATGGGTGTTGCCCGTGATGGCAGCGAGAAAGACGGCTATATGCCGGGCATGGAACTGCGCGCCAAATACACCCTGTTCACCGAGGGTTGCCGCGGCCACCTGGGCAAGCGCCTGATCAGCGAGTTCAAGCTGGATGAGGGCAAGGATCCGCAGCATTACGGTATCGGCATCAAGGAACTGTGGGACATCGACCCCGAGAAGCATGAGCCGGGCCTGGTCGTGCACGCGCTTGGCTGGCCCCTGAATGAATCCGGCACTACCGGCGGCTCGTTCCTGTATCACCTGGAAAATGGCCAGGTTTATGTGGGCCTGATTACCGACCTGTCCTACAGCAACCCCCATGTCAGTCCGTTCCATGAGATGCAGCGCCTGAAGCTGCACCCGGAGATGAAAAAATATCTGGAAGGCGGCAAACGTGTCTCCTACGGCGCCCGCGCCCTTACCAAGGGTGGCCTGAACTCCCTGCCGAAAATGAGCTTCCCGGGCGGCCTGCTGCTGGGCTGTGATGCCGGCACGCTGAACTCTTCCAAGATCAAGGGCTCTCACACCGCGATGAAGTCCGGCCTGCTGGGTGCGGAAGCCGTGTTCGAGGCGCTCAAGGAAGGCAAGGCCGGTGATGAAATCACCAGCTTCCAGGAGCGCTTCGAGAACAGCTGGCTATACAAGGAGCTGTTCAAGGAACACAACTTCTCACCGGCGATGCACAAGTTTGGCCAGATTGGCGGTGGCGCCATCGCCTTTGTCGAGCAGAACATCCTCGGCCGCCCACTGCCGATGACGTTCCACGACACGGTGCCCGATTACGCTACCCTCAAGCCGGCGGACCAGAGCAAGAAAATCAACTACCCGAAGCCGGACAACGCCATCACCTTCGACAAACTGTCCTCGGTGTTCGTGTCCAATACCAACCATGAGGAAGACCAGCCGATCCATCTGAAATTGACGGATCCGGACATTCCCCTGCAGCACAACCTGCCGAAATACGACGAACCGGCACAGCGTTACTGCCCGGCGGGGGTTTACGAGGTGGTTGAAGCGGAAGACGGCAGTGGCAAGAAGTTCCAGATCAACGCCCAGAACTGTGTTCACTGCAAGACCTGTGACATCAAGGACCCGGCCCAGAACATTACCTGGGTGACGCCCGAAGGGGGCGGCGGTCCCAACTACCCGAACATGTAACAGACTGTTCGGTTAGATAAAGCCGGGGTTCGCCCCGGCTTTTTTGTGCCTGTGCTCTCTCCACTGGCACCGGTCACAGGCCTCTCCCCTGATTCACGGGGGTCTCTCCGGATGGCAGTGCGACTAACCTTTGTTCCAAAAAAAAAGCGGCCCGCAGGCCGCTTTCATTCAGGAGGTCGTCGCCTTAGTGGGCGTGACCATGCTCCTGCTCTTCATCGGTAGCATCACGGGTTTCAACCACTTCCACGTCAAAGTGAAGGGTTTCGCCTGCCAGAGGATGGTTGGCATCGATAGTGACGGTTTCGTCGTTCACTTCGACAACGCGGACGATCTGGGGGCCGCCCGGAGTCTGCGCCTGGAACTGCATTCCCGGCTCGATGGTGTCCACGCCTTCGAAGGCGGAGCGGGGAACCGGCTGCACCAGTTCGTCGTTCTTCTCGCCGTAACCTTCGGCAGGATCAACAGAAACCTTGACCTGGTCGCCAGCGCCCTTTTCGTTCAACGCAGTTTCCAGACCGCCGATGATGTTCTGCGCACCTTCCAGATACGACAGTGGCTCACGACCTTCCACGCGGGAGGAGTCCAGCTCTTCTCCCTCATCGTTGGTCAGTGTGTAGTGAATGGTAACAACGCGAGGTTGGGCCATGGTTTCTCCTTGCATGTCGTAATGACTGTAAATTGAATACGGTTGATCGAAAGTGATCTTGAACAGCCGGACTGCACAGAGTAACTGACGACCACCGGGCCTCGTTAGAGAGCCGGGCTCGGTAACAAGATCGAAAATACAGTTTAACAAGTGTCAGACTGACTTTTCTACCGTGTTACCCCCAATGGTGGAGACGCCCGCCGGGATTTCAACCGTTACTCACTTCAAAAAACTCTCCACCGCTCCAGACACCCAGAACCGGGCTACCGTTGACATTGCGCTCCACCAGAAGATCCGCCAGCTCGTAATAGGCGGCCGTCACCAGCCGTGCTTCCAGCCCCCGCCGGACATGAACCACCGGGCGCGGGCTGCCGTCACTCTGGTACACGCCGACTTCCAGCGGGTGTTCGCTGCCCAGCAGCAACTTCTCGCCAACGTTGGTGGTAACGGCCAGCAACTGCTGTTCGCCCTCACCTTCCACTTCCAGTGTATGCGCCAGCAACGGCGTGTCTTCAACCTGGATGCGCCACTTTTCGACCGGCGTGATGAGGTAGTACTCGCCGTCTTCTTCTCTGCGCAGAATGGTGGCGAACAACCTCGGAACGGCTTCGCGTTGCATCGGTTTGCCCTCGTGATACCAGGTGCCGTCCCGGCCGATCCGAATATCAATATCACCGGACAGCTCGGGGTTCCACTTTTCGACAGGGGGAAGTGAACCGCTTTCGCGGGCGGCCTTTACCTGTTCCTCAAGACGCTTGGTGTCCTGGCTCATAACGGATTCTCCTGATGAATACGGGCGTCAGATTCGAGAGTACGGATATGACTGAAGGATGGGGGCGGAAACCGGTTCTTGCAAGATCGTCGGCAGCCAGTGGCGGCAGGATCAGGGCAGGAACTGCGCTTTCAGGTCGGCACAGCCCGGCCCGACCACGGGTAAATCCAGAACCACGGCCTGACTTGTCATGAAAGGAATGCCACGGCGATGACCATCCACGAACAGGGTTGCCAGTGCGCCCACCAGCGGCATGTGGGACACGATCATGAGGCGGTTCGCAGAGGATTCCTCCAGAAGGGCATCCAGGCACAGACCGGGGTCATCCTCGGGGGTCAGAAACAGCTTTTCCGTTACCCGGCAATTGAGGATCTCGGAGGCAATCGCCGCGGTCTGACGTGCACGGACCAGGGGACTACACCAGATTTCCCGGGGACGCCATGAGGACCTGGCAATCTGCCGAGCTACCATGGCACTGCCATTGCGGCCAGCCTCGGTCAGCTCCCTTTCCTGATCAACCGTATGCCAGCCCGCCTCACCGTGGCGCATCACCAGCAGATACATGCTCAGCCCTGCCCCGACAGGGTTCTTGGCAGAATGAACTCCACATCGGAATTCTGTACCGCGGTCATCAGACCATTGATGACGGCCCTGATAGACGCGCCACCATAGAGAATGTCGTAAAGCCCCTTCACCAGTGGCATGTAGATGCCCACGGACTCGGCTTTTTCCTTGACCAGCAACAGCGTATGAATGCCTTCGGCCACCTGCCCCAGCTCCGCCACGGCGTCGTCCAGCTCTGCTCCCATGCCAACGGCATAGCCAACCCGATAATTCCGGCTCTTGGATGAAGTACAGGTCACCACCAGGTCGCCTATACCGGCGAGCCCCATGAATGTCATGGGGTTGGCGCCAAGGCTGACCGCAAAACGACTCATTTCCGCGAGACTGCGGGTAAGCAGCATGGCGCGGGCGTTTTCACCCAGATCGAGGGCGGCAGCCATACCGGAGACAATGGCATAGATATTCTTGAGGGCACCAGAGAGTTCCACGCCATAGACATCAACGTTGGCGTATACCCGGAAATAGTCGCAGCCCAGCAGCTCCTGCACCGTACGCCGCATCTCCGGATCCTTGGCCGCGATCACAGTGGCGGTCAGCTCCCGGTTGACGATTTCCGCCGCCAGATTGGGCCCGCTGAGTACACCAATACGGGTTCGCGGCACTTCCTCCTGAAGGATCTCGCTCATGAGCTTGAAGCCCTCACGCTCGATACCCTTGGTGAGGCTGACCACGATCTGCCCGTCGGTGAAATCGCTGGCGTGGGTCCGGATAACCTCGCGGAATGCCTTGCTGGGAATGGCGACAAACACCGCTTCCGCATCGGCCACCGCGCTGGCAAAACTGGTGGTCGGGTGGAGGTCGCCCTCGATCTCGACACCCGGCATATAGCGGCTGTTGGTGCGCTGTTCAATCAGTTCGAGGACCTGGTCCTGGTTCCGCATCCAGAAGTGGACGGTGTGGCCCTTTTCCGCCAGCACCTTGGCCATGGCGGTACCAAAACTGCCACCGCCGAGGACGGCAACCGAGCGCTTGCCTTCTGATGATGCCGGGGGAGATTGCCCGTCGCCGGGCCGCGTGTTTTCAGACATAGAGCTTCCGTTTCGGCCCTTGGTGACTGTGTGGGGCGTTGTCGTTTTTTCCAGCCCGTGGACTCAGCCCGTGTCCTCGCACTCCAGGGCGCGCACCAGGTTGTGGAATTCGTCCCGGTTGCGGCTGTTCAGGCCCATCAGCACCCGGTGGGCGTCCAGTACCTTGTCCCGCACTTCTTTTTCGCTGGCACGGAGAACGGGGATTTCCTCAAGTTCTTCGATGCGGGAGGCAGGCTCCCGCAGGATAATGAATATCCGGTCGAACCCCATGGACGTAATAATGCGGGTAATATCCGGATTGGTGGAAATCAGCGTCGGCAGAAATTGACTCTTTTTCTTGGCCGCCATGGCGATCTTGGCCAGTAACCCGAGCGTTGTGCTGTCAATGACCTCGGTTTCCGTCAAATCGATTACCACGGTCTTGAACGCCGGATCAGAGGTAATGGATTCCACCAGATTGTCCAGCGTCGAGCACAGGTTAAGCCGGATTTCTCCGATGAATTTGAGGACGTAAATCCCCTGCTTCTCAGCCTGCAGAATCTTGTAGCCAGCCATGTCTTCTACTGCCAGTCGTTCGACAAAACGGAAACGCCTGATGAGCCCTGCTCACCCGGCACCCGCCGGCTTCTTCCCGGCATCAGTGACAGATACGCCCTGAAGATCGCTATCGGTCACTGTCACATCAGTTACCGACACCAACGCGATATCGTCTGGCAGCTCTGCTTTCTCGTCAAGGTGCAGAGCCTCACTCAGCGATGCGATAGTGTGACGGCCTCCCGATACGAGTTCAAGTAGTTGCTGTTCCTTTTTATCCAGGTTCGCCGCGTCCAGCACCTCGAGCAGGCCGTCGGAGAACAGGAACAGGTGAAAAGGTGCCGGAAGGGACAGTTCATACTCTTCCCACTCCGGCTCCTCGAACAGCCCGACCGGCAGGCCGGTGCCTTCCAGGAACCGTGTTTCACCACCCTCGACCGAAATCATCGGCATCGGAAAATGTGCCCCCACAGCGTAACGCAGGGTTCTGGCGGAGGATGAGATGATGCCCACAAATACGGTGACATGTTTGCCAAGGCCGGTGTCGAGCAGTTCCGAGTTGATCCGTTGCAGGAACCGCTCCGGGTAGAGAATGTCGTCAGACGAACCCCGGCGCAGATTGCGCTGAAGCCGGTTGGTCAGGTTCTTCAGCAGCACCGTTACAAAGGCGGAACTCGCGCCATGGCCCGACACATCGGCGATGTAAATCAGTGTCTCATCGTCGGAAATGCGGAAATAGTCCAGAAAATCACCGCTCAGGTACAGTGACGGTTTGATCATGTGGTCAAGGGCCAGGCCATTCAGCATGACGTTGTGGTCCGGCAGCATCTTCATCTGCACCTTGCGCCCCGCCCGCTGGTCGGCCCTCAGTTCGGAGATACCCTCGCGCAGGTCGGTGTTTGCCTCTTCCAGCTCCTGGCGGTACAGGCGATTGAGCCTGTGTACCCGCACCCGGTCAAACAGGCGCCCCAGCACGTCTTCAATCGCCGACTTGTCGGTGACCGGCTTGAGAACAAAATCCACGGCGCCAGCGCGCAGGGCTTCAATAACCTCGGAGGCTGTGGTGACATGGGAAAAGGCGATCAGGGGCAGAAAGTCACCGTCATGGGCCAGGCCGGCGGTGAGTTCGTTGATGGTTTTCGGTGGCAGGTCGGCAAAAATAACGTCCGGTGGACGGTCATCGAAAAGCTTGCGGGCTTCGGTAATACTTCCGTAACCATGCACATAAAAGCCACGTGAGACCAGGTAGCGATCAAGATCCGCTCGCGCAGCTTCATCCGGATCGATAATAAGTATGCGCTCGGTGCGCGCTGTCATGCTTCGGCCTTTATGTTTTGGTTGTGCCCTGTTCACCGTTTTTTTCATATTCAACCACGGTTTATACCGGGTATTCTGGCACGGTGCTGTGATATAACAAGTACCATATTGTTTTCCCGGCGAGGTTTAATCATGCGCAAGGCGGTCAATGATCTTCTCGGTGCCTATGACAAGATCATCATGGATCCGGTTCACGGGGGCATCCCACTCTATCGTCACGAAATACGGGTTATCGACCACCCCCTGTTCCAGCGCCTGCGCAATATCTGCCAGAACGACATTCTGAGCCTGGTATTTCCCGGCGCGACCCACTCCCGGTTTCTGCACAGCGTCGGCGTGATGCACGTGGGCGGGCGGATGTTTCGCGCAATGATCGACGCCTACCTGCGCGAGCGACAGCTGAGCGAACAGGTGGACCTGACCCTGAGCCAGCTGGATGCCATCGACTATCTGGCCAAGACCATACGACTGGGCTGCCTGCTTCACGACAGCGGCCACTCCAGCTTCTCCCACCAGTTCACCCAGGCCCGGCGCATCCACGACCTGATGGCCCAGCCGGGCCGCTTCGAGCAACTCTGGGAAGGCGCTGACTTTCACCGTTATTTCAAGGAAATACCGCCGGAACTTGAGCACGAACATTACTCCGTCCGGGTTGCCCACGATATTCTCTCCAGCATCGACCTGGAGCAGGCCGGCCTCTACCCGGAAGATGTCATGGGGATCATGGAGACCACCCAGGTGTCGCCAAGCGAGGCCTTCTGCCGCCATGCCCATACCTTCTGGGAATTCATCGCCGGCGGTGACTCGGATGCCGGCCGCCTGCGCAATGCCGATATCCCGAGGCTGGTGATGGACATGCTGTCATCCATTGTATCCGGCGAAATTGATGCCGATCGTGCGGATTACATGCTGCGGGACGGCTTCCATTCATCGGTAACCATCGGCGGTTTCAATCTTGACCACCTACTGAGCAACCTGCGCTTCGGCTGGGACACCCGCACCCCCTGGCTGGGGCTGGCCATTACCCACAAGGGACTGGGAGCATTGGAGGATTTCGTTTACAGTCGCCACCAGATGTACCGCAAGGTCTATGCCCACAAGACCGCTCTCGGCTTTGACTGGCTGCTGAGGGAAGCGATCAACGAAGCCCTGGAAGACCCCGAGATTTTCGACTGGGTAAATACCTGTCTCAGTGATATCGGGTACTTCGCCGATCTGACGGACAGCTTCTTCTGGGAGGCCTTCCGCCGTATTGCCAGAAGACGTCCCGACAGCTATTCCCGCTGCATTGTGGACCGGGTCAAGCTGCGCCATCTGGACACCCGGGAGAACCTGAACCCGGACGAACTGGGCGCGCACCGCCACTGGTTGGCCCGGGAACTGTCCCTGCCCCCGGGGGATGTGGTTACCTGCACCATGCGGGCGAAGTTTTCACGCATCGGCGAAAGTTTTGACGGTATTCAGGTTCTGGTGAGGGACCCCATAACCCGCAGTCGCCGGCTACAGCGCATCAGCGATGTCAGCGCCTTCTTCAGCAAGTTCGCCGACGGTACCATCACTCACTTTTACCTGCGGCCCAGGGAAATTACCGGGCAGTCAGCTCGGCACTGATCAGGCCGTCCGACTCCAGACGACGAATCAGCCCGTTGGCGCTGTTGAAAGCGCCTTCCACGCGCCCGCCGTCGAGCCAGTCGCCCGCCAGGGCGATGTTCCGGTCGCCAAACCAGAGGTGGCCGGGCGCTGTTCTCGCCCGCGGCTTGGCATAAAGCCAGCGGTGAACCAGAAAGTCATCCGGTTGCCCGGTAGCGCCAGTGCAGCGCAGGAACTCCTCCAGTAACTGGTCCCGGACTTGCCGAGGGTCCAGTTCGGTATTGGCATCGGACCAGTCCGGGTCACCGTGAAGCACCCACCATTCACCCTCGTCCGTACGCCCGGGCTTGCTGGAGTTGTTGGCGGCCCAGCTCAGCAAGGCGCTGCGGGGCATCAAGCCTTCAACGTCGGCGCCGGCGCCCCGGGGAAAATGAACCACGACCGTCCAGCATGCCTGCATGCGACTGATCCGGATGTTGAGGTCATCCGCCACGTCCGACAGCCCGCTGTCTGTCAGCAGGTCAACGGTCTGAGCCGGTGGCGGTGTCAGCACCACGGCGTCATAATCACCATGGACGCCACCATCAGTATCGGTCAGTTGCCAGAGTTCCCGCTCATCCCGTTGCAGACTGGCAACGCGGACACCCGCACGCAGGTCCAGCCCCTGAGATATCGCCCGGGTGATTGCGGACATCCGAGGAACACCCACGTACCGCTGTGCCGGGCGCATGTCCTGCCAGATGCCCTGGTCGTTCTGGTAGCGGAAACGCCCCTGCCACTCCCCCCAGCTGGCCTCACCGGCGTACTGTTCAAGAAACTGGCGGAAAGCAGGATTGCGAATAGTAAAGTACTGGGCACCGATATCCGCCGAGCCGCTGGCCGGGTCCGGCAGTCGCTTGGCGGCCATGCGACCACCGGGGCCGCGGCTCTTTTCGAACAGCGTCGCCTCCAAGCCCAGGGCAAGCAACTCCCTGGCGGCCACCAGACCCGCAAGACCTGAACCAACAATCGCCACCCGACGTAAAGGTGTCTGAACATTCTGACAATCAATCATGATTTATTGTGCATCCGAAACATTGGTTACCAGCGTACCTTTTGGCGCAGCCATCGCTGCCTGACAATTCAATACCACTGAACAGGGTTGTATCTGCATGACCAGAGTCTACTCGTGGCTCACGAACATTCTGAGATGGTTCGATTCGGAAGCCGGTTCGGATCAGCTTGATCATTCGTCGCGACAATTCAATCTGCTGAGGGTGCTGCCATTCGTTGCCCTGCACCTGGCGTGCCTGCTGGCATTCTACACCGGCGTCAGCGCCTTCGCGGCAGGCTTTGCCCTCGCCTTCTTCGCCATCCGTATGTTCGCGATTACCGGCTTCTATCATCGTTACTTTTCCCACAAGACCTTCCGCACCGGCCGCGGCTGGCAATTTGTATTTGCCCTGCTGGGTGCGTCTGCGGCGCAGCGCGGCCCGCTATGGTGGGCGGCCCACCACCGCCACCACCATCAGCACTCGGACCGGGAGGAAGACCTGCACTCCCCCCACCAGGGTGGCTTCTGGTGGTCGCACATGGGCTGGTTCACCTGCGATGCAGGCTTCCGCACCGAAGAACGCCGCGTCAAGGACTGGCTTCGCTATCCGGAACTCCGCTTCATCAACCGCTTTGACGCGCTGGTGCCTGGCGCCTGTGCCCTGCTTATTTATCTGCTCGGCGAGGCCCTGGCGGTCTGGGCACCGGGGCTCGGCACCAATGGCCTTCAGCTGCTGGTGTGGGGCTTCTTTATTTCCACCGTGGTGCTGTTCCACGCCACGGTATCCATCAACTCCCTGTCACACGTCTGGGGCTCACGCCGCTTCGACACACCGGACGACAGCCGCAACAACCCCTGGCTGGCACTGATCACCTTTGGCGAGGGCTGGCACAATAACCATCACCGCTGGCCCCAGTCCGCTCGCCAGGGTTTCCGCTGGTACGAGATCGACCTGACCTATTACGGGCTCTGGCTGCTGTCCAGGGCCGGTATTATTCATGATCTCAAGCCGATACCTGAAAGCGTCCGGGCAGAAACCCGTCGCCTTGACCAGCAACGGAGAAAGCCATGAGGACGCAGCCCACATCCGCCAGCACTACCGATATTCGCGGACACGAGCCTGTCGCGGCAACCGTAGAGCGCTTTCAGCGGCTGTTCAACACCCTGTGCTCCGGCCATGTTACCGGCCTGGAGGATGTCTACAGTGCGGGCGTCCGTTTCGCCGATCCGTTTGGTGACGTCGAAGGTCTGGACCAGCTCCAGCACTACTTCGACAAGGTCTACACCAACGTCACAGCCTGCCGTTTCCAGTTCGGGGATGTCTTGATCAGTGACAATAATGCGTGCGTCGAGTGGATCATGCACCTGAAACACCCCAAATTGCGCCGGGGCCGGGAACTCACTGTCCGTGGCATCAGCCGGCTGACGGTCTCGGAGGGACGGGTAAGCTATCACCGGGACTATTTCGACGCCGGCGAGATGCTGTATGAGAATCTGCCGGTGCTTGGCTCCGCCATCCGATGGGTAAGGAATTTCGCCTCATGAGCCATTTTCTCGACCAGCCATCGACAATCTGGCTGACCGGCGCCACCTCGGGCATCGGGGAATGCCTGGCGTACCAGCTGATTGGTGACGGTCACTCCCTGGTGGTTACCGGTCGCCGCCAGCAAGCCCTGGACGAGCTGGTCCAGCGGGCACCGGAACGTGTCACGGCCGCCGCGGCGGATACCACGGATACCGACCAGGTCAGGCACGCCGCATCCGCCCTTGACGAGGTTGATCCGGTGGATGTGGCCATCCTCAACGCTGGCACCTGCGAATACCTGGATATCCGGCAGTTCGACAGTGAACTGATTGGCCGCAATATCGACACCAATGTGATGGGAACCGTTCGCTGTATCGAACAGGCCCTGCCGCGGCTGAGACGCACCCGTCGTCTGGGGAAACCGGCGGCGCTGGTGATTGTGGGCTCCTCGGCCTGGTGGTTTCCGTTTACCCGGGCGGAGGGTTACGGGGCGTCGAAGGCCGCGCTGGCCTATCTGGCCCAGTCCCTGCGGGCGGACCTGGCCCGCGAGGGTATCGAGGTATTCCTGGTGTCACCCGGTTTCGTGAAAACCCCGCTGACCGACCAGAACGACTTCCCCATGCCCTTCCTGATCCAACCGGAGGATGCCGCAAACCGCATCATAAAGGGCCTTAAAAAAGGCCGTCATAATATTGAATTTCCTAAACGTTTCACCTGGACCATACGACTGCTTGGTAACCTGCCCCAGGGGTTGATCGACCGTATGGCCGCCCGTATGGCCCGCGAGTCTTCCGAGGAAAACCGATCAACATGAGCACAACGCCCCAACGCATTGCCGTCGTCGGCGCCGGCGTCTCCGGCCTGACCGCCGCCTGGTTGCTGTCGGAACATCATGATGTCCAGCTGTTCGAAGCCGGCAACTATGCCGGCGGCCATACCAATACCCGCATGGTCGAGGCCGGCGGACAGCAGTGGCCGGTGAATACCGGCTTCATCGTGTTCAACGACTGGACCTACCCAGGCTTTATCCGCCTGATGGACCGGCTGGGAGTGCCCTTTGAAGCCAGTGACATGAGCTTCAGTGTTGACGCACCTGCCAACGGGCTTCAGTACAACGGTACCAGCCTCAATACCCTGTTTGCGCAACGCAGGAACCTGGTCAACCCGACATTCCTGAAGATGGTCCGCGAGATTCTGCGATTCAACCGCCAGACCCGCAGTGACCTTGAGGCCCGGCTGCTGGACGACTCGGAAACCCTGGGCCAGTACCTGGACCGCCACAAGTTCTCCCGCTATTTCCGCAACCACTATATCGTGCCCATGGGCGCCGCCATCTGGTCAGCACCGGAGATGGTGCTGTCGCAGTTCCCGATTCGTTTCTTCCTGCAGTTCTTCAACAACCACGGCATGCTGTCGGTGGACGATCGCCCTCAGTGGCGGGTAATTACCGGCGGCTCGGCCCGGTATGTCGAGCGCATGATGGCGCGCCTTGGCGACCGCACCCACCTGGACAGCCCGGTGGAACGGGTGACCCGGCAGGCGGATGGCGTCACCGTCAGGGTGAACGGTGAGAATCTGCCATTCGATCAGGTGATTCTGGCCTGCCACAGCGACCAGGCCCTGGCGATGCTGGGCGACGCCACCGATGACGAGACCGACATCCTGTCCGCCATCCCCTATCAGAACAATGACGTGGTGCTGCACACGGACAGCTCGGTGTTGCCGTCAAACCGACGGGCATGGGCGGCCTGGAACTACTACCTCCCGCGGCAGCCAGACCAGCCGGTATCGGTGACCTATAACATGAACATCCTGCAGAACTTCCATACCGCTCCAGAAACCTTCTGCGTCACCCTGAACCGTAGCCAGGACATTGATGAAAGCCGCGTGATTGAACGCTATACCTACGCCCATCCGGTGTTTTCCCTTGCCGCGGTGGCTGCCCAGGATCGCTACCATGATGTGGGTAACCATAACCGCACCCACTTTTGCGGCGCCTACTGGTTCAACGGTTTCCATGAGGACGGCGTGCAAAGTGCCCTGAGGGTGGCGGATGCTTTCGGGGTATCGCTGTGAGTGAGTCCGCCGTGCGCTCCAGCAGCTGGCTCAGCGGCACGGTTCGCCATCGCCGTCATTCGCCGGTGAACCACGAGTTCAGTTACCGCACTGGCATGCTGGCGCTTGATCTGGACGAATGGAATCACTTCGGGGAGGTCAGCCCGCTGGTGTCGGTCGGTCACTTCAACTGGCTGTCGCTGCACCGCCGGGACTACCTGGACCCCACCGTGCCGGACCTGCGCCAGGCGGTGGCCGACCGGGTCGAAACCGCGACCGGCTGGCGGCCGGATGGTCCGGTCGAGCTGATCACCCATCCGAGGCACTTCGGGTATGTGTTCAACCCGGTCAGCTTCTACTTCTGTTACCGCGCCGGCGAGCGGCCCTCGGAAGGTGCGGTACCCGCCGTCATTCTCGCCCAGATCACCAACACACCCTGGCATGAGCGCCATCTTTACTGCCTTCATGTCGGCGACGATGTCATCGCCACCCGCCAGGGCTGGCAAACCGTCAAGGCAGGGTTCACCAAACGGTTCCACGTATCGCCGTTCAACCCCATGAACCAGAGCTATCAGTGGACCTTCAGTTTCCGTGGGCCCGAACTGCGCATCCACATGAACGTAAACCGCCCGGCCACCGATGAACAGGCCGCCGGCCGGGTTTTCGATGCCACCCTGGTGGTCCGGCGCACCCCGGTAACACGTAAGACTATTCACAGCAGCCTGCGGGCGTTTCCGGTGGAATCCTTCAAGGTAGTTGCCGGCATCTACTGGCATGCCCTCAGGCTCAGGCTCAAAGGCGTACCGTTTCACAGCCACCCGGACAAGCTGCCCCACGACCACCCCCAGCGGGGACTGGGCCGCGAGGACCGGGGCATGGAACCGGTAACGCCCGATGAATCCGAACACCTGTCGGCGGGTACAACCCCCACGAGGATCAGTTCATGGAGAACATAGAAAACGCTTCCACGACCACCACCGGCGCCAGCCTGCCCGTTGCCAGCCGCTGGGCCCGGAAAATCGTGCTTGGTCAGCTCCGTCAACTGGGTGCCGGTCAGCTGGTTGTCCGTGAATCCGGTGTCACCGATCAGGTCTTCGGTGACGGCGATACGCGCTGGCCGCTGGCACAACTTGATGTCCATGACCACTCGGTATGGCGCGATCTGCTCACCGGTGGTGGTGTCGGTGCAGCTGAAGCCTTTGTTGCCGGCGACTGGAGTACCCCGGACCTGACCGCACTGTTGCGGTTCTTCACCCGCAACGTGGACACCATGAACGCCTTCGAGGACCGTTTCAGCTGGCTCACCAAACCCGCACTGAAAGGCCTGCACTGGCTGAACCGGAACACCCGGGACGGTTCCCGCAAGAACATCTCGGCCCATTACGACCTGGGTAACGACCTGTTCAGCCTGTTCCTGGACCCGACCATGATGTATTCCTCGGCGGTCTACCCCCGCGAGGACGCCACCCTGGACGAGGCCGCCACCTACAAGCTGGACCTGATCTGCCGCAAACTGGACCTGCAACCGGATGACCGGGTGATCGAGATCGGTACCGGCTGGGGCGGTTTCGCCCTCCATGCGGCAAAGTATTACGACTGCCATGTCACCACCACCACCATTTCCGAAGAACAGCTTGCCCTGGCCAGGGCAAAAGTCCGCCAGGAAGGCCTCGAGGACCGCATCACCCTGCTGTTCGACGACTACCGTGACCTGGAGGGCCAGTTCGACAAGCTGGTATCCATCGAGATGATCGAAGCGGTTGGCCCCCAGTTCCTCGACAGCTACCTGAGCCAGATCAGTGCCCTGCTCAAGCCCGATGGCCTGGCACTGATACAGGCGATTACCATGCCCGAGCAACGCTACCAGCGGGCCCTGAAAAATGTGGATTTCATCCAGCGTTACATTTTTCCGGGCAGTTTCATCCCTTCGTTCGGAGCAATACTGGAATCGGTGCGCGCGGAGACGGATATGGTCATGACCCACGCCGAGGATTTCGGTTTCCATTACGCCCGCACCCTGCGGGACTGGAGTGACCGGTTCCATGCCAGCGCCGGCGAGCTGAAGGCCCGGGGCTACAATGACGACTTCCGGCGCCTGTGGCACTTCTACTTCGCTTACTGCGAGGCCGGGTTCCACGAGCGGGCCATCGGTGTTAACCAGATACTGCTGGCCAGGCCCGAAAACAAGCGGCCACACCCGGTGGCTGACCCTTTGCGGGCCTGAATCACCATGTCCTCCGCCACCACCCTCAAGCTGCTGAATTTCCTGTTGTTTCAGGCCGGCTGGCTGGCCTGTGTACTGCTGACCAACAGCTGGGCCTTACTGATAGCGACCGGGGTGCTCGCTTTTCACCTGACGGTGGTCAGCGCACGGCCCGCTGCGGAGGCACGGTTCATTCTACTGGGAATCGTGCTGGGCTCGCTGGTGGATGGTCTCTGGTTCCGCTCCGGCGTAATGCAGGACGGCACCGGGAGTGCATGGACCCCGTTGTGGCTGATGGCCATCTGGGCCCTGTTCATGACCACCCTGGCCCACTCTTTGGCGTGGATGCACCAGCGAATCTGGCTGCCCTTCGTGCTGGCGCCTGTCGCCGGGCCATTTGCATACCTGGCCGCCAGCAAACTGGACGCCGTCACCCTGCCCGAAGGTACGCTGTCACTGGCGGCGCTGGCCGTGGGCTGGCTGGTTATCTTCCCGCTGCTGATGGCGATCCAGAAACGCTATTTTCCGGAGACACTCACATGAGGTACCTGACCAGTGTGGCGGGCATTGTCGGCGCGGTACTGTCATTCCAGCCACTGGCCCAGGAGCCGGACCTGACTTTCCGTGGCGTCGCAACGGCCCTCGAAGGCGACCAGACCCTGTATCAGGAACGGCACCGAATCAGCGGGACCTGCGAGGACGGCCAGTGGCGCCCGCAGCAACATCGGGTTGACTACCTGCGCGACGATGCCGACGAGCCCTTTGCGACCAAAGCACTGGCGTACCCCTCAGGTCTGCTGGTGCCCGAGGTGGACTTCCGCCAGCCGGAGTTCGACGAGCGCCTGCGGATCTCGGTCAGCGACGAATCCCTCGAGATCCGCTGGTCAGCGGGCGGCAAAGGGGATGAGCGCTGGACCCTGGATAACACCGGGGATCTGGTGGTGGATTCCGGTTTCGATCATTTCATCCGCAAACACTGGGCCACACTGACATCGGGAGAGGCCGTGGAATTCCGCTTCCTGGCGCCGACACGGGGCGAGGCCTACGGATTCGTGGCGGAACCCGCCGCCGAGCCGATCGAGGGCGCGGATCACAGTTTCCGCATACGGCCCACCGGGATGATCATGCGGTTGGCGGTGGACCCTATCCGGCTGGGCTACCGGGACGACGGTTTTCTCACCCACTACCAGGGCCTGGGCAATATCCGCAAGAATCAGGACGAGAATTACCAGGTAGCCATACGCTACTCCCCCAACTCGGCACCGCCCTGCGCTCTGATTCCATCTTCATGACTCTGCCTTGGCCTGCCGGCTCGCTGTGGTAGACTCCCAGCAGCATCTCCGGCGAATGGCAGAACCAATTCCATGAAAGTTGTTTCCTTTAACGTCAACAGCATACGTATGCGCCTGCATCAGTTACAGGTGGTGATTGATGAGTTCAATCCGGACATCATTGGCCTGCAGGAAACCAAGGTCAACGACGACCAGTTTCCGGTGGCCGAGGTGGAAGCCATGGGCTATCACGTTCACTTCCATGGCCAGAAAACCCATTACGGTGTTGCCCTGCTCTCCCGGCAGGTGCCTGAGGCGGTTGGCATGGGTTACCCGTGGGACGGGGAGGATGCCCAGCGACGCCTGATTCACGGCCGGTTTACCATCAACGGTGAAACCGTCACCGTTATCAACGGCTATTTCCCCCAGGGCGAAAGCCGCGACCACCCGATCAAGTTCCCCGCCAAGGAAAAGTTCTATCAGGACCTCATACGGCTATTGGATGACCTGACAAAGGAAGGCGGGCATATCCTGGTGATTGGCGACATGAACATTTCGCCCACGGACCGGGACATTGGCATCGGGGCGGATAACGCCCGGCGCTGGCTGCGTACCGGTAAATGCAGCTTCCTGCCGGAGGAGCGGGAATGGATGGCGCAGGTGGAAAGCCGTGGCCTGACCGACGTCTTCCGGCACCTGCACCCGGACGAAGACAACACCTTCAGCTGGTTCGATTACCGCAGCCGGGGATTCGAACGCGACCCCAGGCGGGGCCTGCGCATTGATCTGATTATGGCCAGCGAGGGTCTGCTCGCCAAAGCCAGCGACGCCGGCGTGAGCTATGACATCCGGGCCATGGATAAACCGTCGGACCACTGCCCGGTATGGGCGTCTTTTGATCTGTAGATTGCCAGGGCCCGGGAGATGGTGGTGAAGGTAAAAACCCGTGACAGGATACTCACCACCAGCCTGGCCCTGTTCAATGAGCTGGGGGAGCCCAACGTCACCACCCTGCTGATCTCCGATGAAATGGACATCAGCCCGGGCAACCTCTATTACCACTTCCGCAGCAAATCGGACATCATTGGCGAGCTGTTCGGCCAGTACACAGCCGAGATGGATGACCTGCTGGCCATCCCCCCGGACGTGGAGGTCAGCCTGGATCAGCTGGGCTTCTTCCTTCACCTGCTGTTTGAAACCCTCGAGCGTTACCGCTTTCTCTACCACGACCTGGTCAATATCATGTCGCGATACCCGGATCTGAAGAACCGGTTCCGGAAGATTCTCAGCCGCAAGGGAAAAGGCTTCCGCAGTCTCTGTGACAGCCTGACGCGACAGCGCCTGATGTCACTGGACCAGTCATCCCTGGATGCACTATGTGAACAGCTGACGCTGACGGTTTGCTACTGGGAAAGTTTCGACAGCCTGAAGGAACTGGGCAACCGCAACGCCATGGACCCTGCACGGGGGGTGTATCAGGTGTTCTACCTGCTGATGCCGCACCTGACCGAAAGCGCGGCCGGGGAACTCACGGTGCTGGCACAGGAATACCGGCGGTAACCGGCTACTCCTCCTCATCCGAGCCGGGTAATCTTCCTTGAATGGACCGGGGGGCCGCTTCCTGCTGCTCAGCCAGTGCCTGCTCCAATTCGGCGACCCTTTGCTCCAGCTGCTCCAGATCTTCGCGACGGGGAATGCCAAGGCGCCTCAGAGCACCGGCCACCCGTTCATCAAACAGGGTTTCCAGGCGATCCCAGGTGCCGGTGGCACGGTCGCGCACGTCCTCGACCCGGTGCTCCACGGCCTTGACCTGTTTTTCTACCAGGCCACGGGTCCTGGTCTCGATCTCCTCACCCTCATGAACCAGGCGTTCGAAGAAACGACCGGCGTCCTCTTCCGCCTTGGTGTAGGCGCCCAGTCCCGCCAGCCAGATCTGCCGGGCGGAATCACGAATACGACCGGCCATCTGCGAATCATCTTCGGCCTTCGTGGCCGGGGGCTGGGGCGACTTCGAAGGGCGTTTTCTTTCAGTCATAAAAAACTCGTTCTTCCGGGGGTAAATACTGTACTCCCAGTCTATTACATCGGCCACGACAAATCATTGAGCAGCCCCCAGTTCAAACAAAAGACACTTTAACTATAAGAGTGCTATTTATATTCAAAAACAGTTTCAGAGAAGCGCTCCATTTTCTTGAACTGTTCAATTTATGGTCAATACTGATACTGACCGTCATCGCTGATGGCGGTTTGTCTGGAAGTCTTTCATGGATACTACTCGCACGCCTCTGCCCGGCCCCTGAGCCGGGCTTTTTTGTGCGCAATGGCCTGATCTGCCCGTCGCGATCCAATCCCCGTACATTTAACTATTTGTTCTATGCTTAGCATCATTTAGTATATGCCCTCAAAAGGGCGTCTCCCGTACGCCGCAAATCCTGACAGGAGGGCCTCATGATTGATATTGCCTGGAACCAGTTCACGCCCTGGTCCGCCCTTGCCGGCGGGCTTGTTATCGGGGTGGCAGCATCCCTGTTCGTATTGTTGAACGGCCGCATTGCCGGTATCAGCGGCATACTCGGTGGGCTGCTGACGCCGGTCCGGGGCGATGTGGGCTGGCGCATCGCCTTCGTGGGCGGAATGATCATTGCCCCACTGGTCTGGGCACTGTTCAGTACTCTGCCCCCTATTGAGGTCAAGGCCGGTTATCCGCTCATTATTGTGGCGGGTCTGCTGGTGGGCTTCGGCACCCGCTACGGTTCCGGCTGCACCAGCGGCCACGGGGTGTGCGGGCTGTCGCGCTTCTCACCGCGTTCATTGATGGCCACGGTCGTCTTCATGGCGGCGGGCTTTGTCACCGTCTACCTGATCCGCCACGCCCTTGGCGCCTGACGTAACCGGAGGAGTCTTTATGCGTTATACACTTGCATCCCTTGTTGCAGGCTTTGTGTTCGGCTTCGGCCTGTTGCTGTCCGGCATGGCCAACCCCGAAAAAGTGCTGGGTTTTCTCGACCTTTTCGGTGCCTGGGACCCATCCCTGGCACTGGTAATGGCAGGGGCCATTGCTGTCGGCGTTATAGCCTTCGCCATAGCGCGGCGGCGCCACCTGTCCTTCCTGGGCTTTGAAATGAAACTGCCATCAGGCAACAACATCACCTCCCGGCTGGTGATTGGCAGCCTGTTATTCGGCGCGGGCTGGGGGCTCGCCGGTTTCTGCCCGGGCCCGGGGCTGGTTGCCCTCGGTGCCGGCGAACTCAAGGCCGTGGTTTTTGTCATTGCCATGATTGCCGGCATGGGTCTGTTCCAACTGGCCGAGAGGCCGCAACAATCACCCTGATAGTCATCACCCTGGCCAGGACCGGCTGTGCAGCCCGACGGATTTCTGTAGAATTCCCGCAAGAGACAAGGCCCTGAAACGGGAAAGGTCATCAGCAGCAACCGAGAGATAGCAGCCCATGGATATTCGCAAGATTGACGACTCGATTTCCGTTGCTCCCCAGATCACCCCGGAGCAGGTGGCGGAGATCGCCAGCATGGGGTTCAAGACCCTGGTGGCCAATCGCCCCGACCATGAGGAGCCCGGTCAGCCTGCCATGGCCGACGTGGAACAGGCCGCTCGCGAGCACGACATGGCATGGGTTTATCTGCCGGTGGAATCAGGCAACATCGTCGATGACGATGTGGACGCCTTTGCAGAGATGTTCGAGCAGGCCGAAAAGCCCGTACTGGCATTCTGCCGGTCAGGTACCCGCTGCAGCGTGCTCTGGGCGCTGAGCTCCGCCCGTTATACGCCGGTCGAACCGATTATCCAGCGGGCCGGACAGGCCGGTTACGACTTGCGGGGACTGATTCCACGGCTTCAGCAACAGGCTTCGTCACACCAGGATTGATCCCGGCCGGTGGCGGCACCGTATACACGGGCCTTGCACGACCCCCAACCCATTCACCGCACGCTTCCCGAGGAACACTGGCCCCATGAGCTACAAGGGTGAGGACGAATTCCGCCACGACCAGCCATCACGCCTGGGCATACTGGTTACCAACCTGGGCACACCGGATGCCCCCACTACCAGCGCACTACGCCGTTATCTGGCGGAGTTCCTGTGGGACCCCCGGGTGGTTGAGGCCCCACGCCCGCTCTGGTGGCTGATTCTGCATGGCATTATCCTGCGAATCCGCCCATCCCGCTCCGCAAAGGCCTACAAGTCCGTGTGGCAGCCCGAGGGCTCGCCCCTGCTGGTCCACACCGCCAATCAGTGCGAAGGCATCCGCGCCGCCCTGCAGCACAAGTACGGTGACAACCTGGTCGTGGGCTTCGCCATGCGTTACGGCAACCCCTCCATCAGCAGTGTGCTGGACCAGATGCACAGCCAGGGTGTGCGCCAGCTGCTGGTGCTGCCACTATACCCGCAGTATTCCGCATCCACATCGGCCTCCACGTTTGATGCCATTGCCGCGGATTTCAGCAAACGCCGCTGGCTTCCCGATTTCCGGTTTATCAGTCATTACCATGATTTCCCGCCCTATATTGAAGCCATGGCAAGCCATATCGAGGAGCACTGGCACCGCAACGGCCGCAAGGACAAGCTGATCCTGTCCTACCATGGTGTTCCGCGGAAATACCTGGAACGCGGCGACCCGTACCACTGCGAATGCCACAAGACGTCCCGGCTGCTGGCCGAGCGCCTTGGCCTGTCCGCCGACGCTTACATGACCACATTCCAGTCCAGGTTCGGGCGGGAGGAATGGCTGCAACCCTATACCGACGAAACCCTGAAGTCGCTGCCTTCCCGGGGCGTTGAGTCGGTGGATGTGTTCTGCCCCGGGTTCTCCTCCGACTGCCTTGAGACCATCGAGGAAATCAACGAGGAAAACCGTGAGTACTTCATGGAGGCCGGGGGCAAGAGCTTCGAATATATTCCCGCCCTGAATGCCACCGACGGCCACATTGATGCCCTGGTGCAGCTGATCGAAAAGAACCTGGAAGGCTGGGCGGCCCCCTCCAATGACCCGGCGGCGCTGGATGCCCGCAGGGAGCGCGCGGAAGCAGTCAGAGAGCAGCTTGGGTGGTAGACTGGTAGCAACAGACCAGAGCAAGCCCTGACAGGAATGCTGCAATGAAACTGAACTGCGACCTTGGCGAGAGTTTCGGTGCCTGGACCATGGGGCAGGACGAGGAAGTCATGCCCTATATCGACATGGCCAATGTTGCCTGCGGCTTCCATGCCTCGGACCCGTCCATCATGGCGCGGACCGTGACCCTCGCCCGGAAACACGGCGTGCAGATTGGCGCCCATCCTTCCTACCAGGACCTGGCTGGCTTTGGCCGCCGCTCCATCCAGCATACGGCAGACGAGATCCGGGGGCTGATCTGGTATCAGCTGGGTGCCCTGGAAGGTATCTGCCGGGCCCATGGCACCACCGTAGAGTATGTCAAACCCCACGGCGCCCTGAACAACGACATGATGCGGGATGCCAGCATACTGCAGGCCGTGATGGAGGCCGTGGCCGCCTATCACCACCAACTGCCGCTGATGATCCCGGCGACGATTCATGCAACGGAGCACAGCGCCCTGGCCGACAGGCTCGGCCTGCCCCTGATCTTCGAGGCCTTTGCCGATCGCGCCTACGACGATGACGGCCGGCTGGTTCCCAGGAACCAGCCCGGGGCCGTTCACAACGATCCGGATACCATCGTTGCCCAGGCGATGACGCTGGCCAGCCAGGGCGGTCTTTACGGCCTGTCGGGCAAGTGGCTGACGCTGACCGCCAACAGTCTGTGCGTCCATGGCGACAACAGCCATGCCCTCGCGGCTACCCGCGCCATTCGCGACGCCCTGAATCAGCGCAATTCGACGGCCTGAGCATTATGATGGCCCACTCACATCCGGACATTCAGGCCGTTTCCGAGGATGCGGTATTGCTGTGCTTCGGCACCTCCATTGACCCGGATCTGACCCCGGTCATCACCCTCTGGTGTGATGCCATCCGTGCGCGGCTTGACGATATCCTCACAGATCTGGTGCCTTCCTACGCCTCTATCGTCGTTTACTACGAGCCTTCATTGGCAGACTTCAGAGGCGTTATCAGCCGTTTGCGCTCAATAGCCGGCAACCTGCCCGAACCGGACAACAGGCCTGCCGGGCATCAGATCGAGTTGCCGGTGTGGTATCACCCCTCGGTCGGTCCGGACCTGAAAGCCCTGGCCAGGGCCTGCGAACTGACCGTTGATGAAGTGATCGAGAAACACACCACCACCGCCTACCAGGTCTATGCCCTGGGCTTCAGCCCGGGGTTCGGTTTCATGGGTCAGGTGCACCCCGCCATTGCCCGCCCCCGACTCGAACGGCCCCGGGTCATGGTGCCCGGCGGTAGCGTTGGTATCGCAAACCGGCAGACCGCCGTCTATCCCGCGCCGTCTCCCGGCGGATGGCAGCTGATTGGCCGTTGCCCTGCACAACTGTTCAGCGAAGAGGATCTTGCAGTGTTGTCAGTAGGAGATACGGTGCGGTTCCGAGCCGTGGATCATGACACCTTCCTGTCCCTGGGCGGCGATGACACTCCCTTTACCGAAGGGGCACCCTCGTGACCGCGCTGACCGTGGCCCGGTCCGGTCCCCGAACCACCGTTCAGGATCTCGGCCGCAGTGGCTACCAGCATCAGGGCCTGTCACCGGGCGGGGCCGCTGACCTGCGCGCCTTCCGCTGGGCCAACCACCTGCTGGATAACGCCCGCAATGCGGCCTGCCTCGAGATTACCTTCGGCGGATTCGCTGCCACGGCGGACCAGCCTCTGTTAATGGCAATCACCGGCGCGGACTGCCAGGCAGCGGTCAACGGAGTGCCCGTGCCCCACTGGGGCATATTTGCCATGAATCCGGGAGACCGTCTGCAGCTTGACACTCCCCGCAGCGGGCTGCTCACCTACCTCGCCGTTGCCGGTGGCTGGCAGACCCGGGAATTCTGCAATAGCCGTTCATGCGTGGTAAGGGAGGGCCTGACAGGGCTTGGGCCAGTGGAAGACGGCGTCACCCTGCCTGCTGACAAGCCGCCGCCCGGACTGGATGTGGAAGGCTACCTTCAACGTGTTGTCCCCGTGGATTTCAGACCTGCCGACGGGGCCGACAAAACGCTGAAAGTGATACCGGGGCCGGACCTGAGCGATTTTCACCATGTCGATATCGCCCGCTTCATTCACTCGCGCTATCGCATCGGGGAACAGTCGGATCGCATGGGCTACCGGCTGGAGGGGCCGGCACTGGCTTCCCGCGGAGGCGTTACCTCCCGGGGCGTGTGCTGTGGCACCGTGCAGGTGCCCGGGGATGGCAAACCCATGGTGCTGCTCAACGACCGCCAGACGATCGGCGGTTACCCGGTACTGGGAACCCTCCCGCGGCTGGATTGTAGCCGCCTGGCCCAGAAAAGGCCCGGTGAATCGATCGGTTTCCGCTGGTCGGACGTGGCCACCTGTCAGTCGGAGCACATGCTGTTCGAGCGCCTGCTGAACACCAGTGCATGGCGTGCGGACGGGTCCCTGGACTGTCGCTGGTCGGAGGACTGGTGCGGGTAAAAGGACAACCCCGGCCCGGAACCAAAAGCTCTGATTTAACCGGGCGTTGACACACCGGAACATTCCGGTATCATGCTCGTCGCTGTCGCAATGGCAGTGAGAATATGGATAAACGGTGGGCTGGCAGAGTGGCTGAATGCAGCGGTCTTGAAAACCGCCGAAGGTTAGTAGCCTTCCCGGGGTTCGAATCCCTGGCCCACCGCCATTTACCCTTTTAAATCAAGGGGTTACAGACAAAATCAAGCAAGACCTTTCATTAGACCTATCAACCGCTAAGTGCTCAAAAGATGAGCAAATCGGTTAACTTCTGAACAATCCTTTCTAAACCGTAATATTTCCAAAGTTGTGCAGTGGCACCATCTCCAGATAATCCCGCTGCGTCATGGATAGTCTGGCCGTTCCCTACATTCTGTTAATTAGCCAAAACTGTAGCCTTCCTTCCCATATCTAGAATAAGCTAACGTCAACTCACAATGTTAAAAGGAGGTGGCATGGCTGTATTGAGTATTAATTCGGTGCATGAAAATGGAGCGGGCGAAAAGATTGGCCTAAAGGTTGGGGATATCGTTGTAGAGGCGCACGGGACTGCCGTTAGTTCCCTGCCTGATTTGCGCAAGGTCATGAACGCAGAAGAAAATAGGAAAAGCCCCCTATCCTTGAAGATCGAGAGAGCCGGCGAACCGCTTGATTTAAACCTCACTGATCCTGCCCTATCTCTAGATTGCTACGTCAAAGAGCTATCTTGGTCAGCAGCGGCCTCGGTAGCAGCGTCTACCAGCAACAAAAATAACGCGGTGAGCCATAGCGGCGGCGGACATATACCGATTCTTGGAATACTCGGTCTAGTTTTACTTTTTATCGGTGCTTACTTTCTATTCCTCAATCACAGCGAGACAGTGAACTTTCATAGCTTAGGCATCGGCCAGACATTGGCCATCGTTGGCAGCATTTTCATTGCGGCTGAATGGCGGCCTCGCACCAAGTAGGCTAACGACGTCCCGTTTATAGGCGGCCCTCCCCTAGCTTGTGTTGATCTAGAATCCACCAGGTTCAGGCCATTGCGTTGATAACAGCCAGCGCCACGCGCCAATACTGAAATCTTAATGTAGACAGGGCTCTAATATTGGCATGTATATTTCCGGGGCATAGTTATTGCTTGTTATGCAATACCCACACCACCTAGCAATATCTATGCCTTATTTTGGCTCCTGTCCATCCGCTCGCACCACGTTATAAAGCCGTTACTGAGCCACTGCGGGTCAATCTCACACATGAGGCAGCAACGGCGGGTCATTGGCCCGGCACGGCATACATCATCAAAGGCGGCTTCAAGGGTGGTGCTGTCTGCGGATAGGCCGGACATCCCCCTGCCCCGCCAGTAAGCGCGGGCATCATCCACCAGGGACGCCAGTGCAGCAGCCCACAAGCGGCGCTCTGCCAGGCCAGCATCATTGCCGTAGTCGATAGGACCAAGGGGAAAGGGTGCCGCCGGTGAGCCTGCCACGTACCCACCGGCGGCGTTGTTGCGCTTCAGATCGGGTGAGGTGATTCCCGTCATCAGCGCGAACTCTTACAACGTGTGCTTCAGGAAAACCATCGGCACGGCTTTACGCTCGATTGAGCGCGTCCAGTTGGTCGCATCGGCCAGTTCTGCAATGGTCGGGCTTTCTCCGACAACGGCAGTATCAGACCAGCTAAAGCCAAGCGGATGCACGGCCAGGTTCACGCGACTATGAAGTACCTGCTGGCCACCACCGTTACCGGATGAAGGCAGGTTTTCCACTTCGGTGCCGTCTGCAATCCGTGGCGCGCCCATGGCATAGCCTACCGCACCCGCTCCGAAAAGAACGGTTGTGTAGGTGTCATCGGTGCCGGTCACTTTTGGCAGTGATTCATCCATCACCACCGCCAGCCCTCGGAAGGTCGGCATGGTCAGACTGCCCTGGGAATCTGGAATAAACTCGATCAGGTCAGCTTTCAGTGCCAGACGATAGGTGTCCGGGTGCATACCAATGGCAGACAGCGTATCCATTGCATCGCCCATGGTGCCAGCGGCATCAATGACGGCGGCGGCGCTGAATGTCGAGTTGGTTTCGGCGGTAATGTCCAGAATCATATCCCCGCCATCATTGGCCAGGTTGCTGGCTTCAATGCCTTGCAGGGTTGATACCAGGCGCTTCTGAACCTGCCGGTTCCAGTAGGCCACCACGCGGTTCTGGATGCGCGTCATGGCATCATCACCGGCGATCTCTGAGGCCAGGTTCATGGTTGACCAGGAGCCATGCAAAAACGACTTGCGCACCTTCTGTTTGAAGCTGCCGATCTTGTTCGGGGTGGACTCGATAGCAGGATCATCGTTTACAACGTCCGCTTCATCGTCTGCCAGATCCAGCCAGCCGGGGACGGTGAACGCATGAGCGCCAGCGGTGAGCTGATCTTGCATCACGGCGTTATTGACCAATACACCAGACTCAGCCAGGGCGGTACGTACCATGCTGTTCTGAATGATGTAGTCGGTAAATTTAACGGGTTCGATTACGTCTGAAAGTCTTACTACGGCCATAAGAATCACCTAGTTATGGAAACTATTTAAGGTTGATTCTCGGCAAACCACGGGTTTGGGAGAGTTGCGCCACGGGCGCGAAAGGGTCAGCCGCCGCACCACCAGGGCACGGCTAACTGATTGATTAAATTATACTCAATTCAGCCCGAAACGTCTAGCGGGCGCGCTTTCGGATTGGCCCCCGGTCTGAGTAGTGCTTGCGGAAGTCCCGGCCCCTGTCGCACCACCACCAGTGGCCCCTGATCCTTTAATCATCGCCCGGATGCTGGGTATCAACTTACTCTCGGCAATGCGTCTAATGCCGTCCTGATCCAGCTTCACCGGCACCAGATCATTCTGGCCCGTTGCCTTGTTCGGGATCTCAAGTTGCAGGGGGTCGCCGGTTTCTCTCGATACTAGGGCGTCACCTTCGCCAATATCGTAATGGTGCGTAATTTCACGCAGGAGGGTTTCAGCCATGTTCGGCATGGCGATTTCTTCCAGCATGTTCTGGCGGGGTAGCTCTACCGTCACACGCTGCAATTCTGCTTTGGCCTCGTCCCGTTCTTTCTGGGCCTGTTCAAGCTCTGCGGTTGCAGCCTCGCCGTCAGCCTTGGCCTTTCGTTTCTCGCCTACCAGCTCGTAATTTTTGGCCTTCAGCTTTTCGATTTCGTCTTTCAGTTGCTCAACTTCGTTCATGGTGTCACCTCGTCAGAATGAAAACTCTACGTGCGGGAGTGGTTGGTAGCCGGTCAGGGCATAACGGCAAGCGTCTGCGGCATGATCGGCGGCGGTTGAATCCACATCTTCCGGTTTACGGGGATCTCTGGGCAGCGCGGGGACGGTCTGCCACCACACTTGGCAATTACGGGACACATACAGGCCAGGCCGGTCTGGGCTTCCAGCATCGGCAAGCATACGGCGCATGATCTGCCAGCCTGCCAGCCGTGAGCCCTTGCGCGCTTTGGTGAACGATACGCCAGCCTTGCGGAACTCATCGCCGATGGTGCCGGATTGGGAGCCGGTGTTATTGAATATCGCATCATCCGCGACGCCTCTGGGGGAAGCGCGCCATTTCTTGCACATACTGATAATGCGGTCTGCCTGATCCGGCACGGTCAGCCCTAAGCCCTGATTCAAGTCGTCTGGGCTTGTGGTGGTTTCCTCATCCACCAGGACAACGGAACCTTTCGGGTAAAAGTAACCATCCGGGCCTTCCGCGCCTGGGGACTGGGCACACAGATACGTGACAGACGGCGCGGCGCTTCCGAAGTCGTGAGCCAGGTATATCTTCCAGCGGTCGGTGTCCCATTGGTCCGGCAGGGGTAGCTCTGGCCATGGCTCGATTCTTACTCGCTGCTCATCAATGACTGAGCTGAAGTAGGCACCACGCAGAACAGACCAGTCACCCTCAAGCCATGCGCGGCCTAACTCTGGGTCAGTGGCACACGATGCCATCAGGTTCTTGGCGTAGCGGTCGCGGTCGATGAACTCGTTATCCCGGTAGGTGCTGGCAATGGACACAAAATCAAAACCAGTGGCCTCGTCAATGTACGGCTTCCATGGCTCTTTCAGGGCGTATCGGCGCACCAGCCAGGCATGGCCCACGCCACCGGGGTTGGCGATCAAGATAAAACGTGTGGGGACGCCAGCAGGGGCGCGCAATGATGACCTGAGCCGGTCCGTTAGTGCTGGACTGGCATACTGCCCTGCCTCATCCACGGCGATATGGGAGAAAGACTTGCCCTGATACTTTGCAAAGTCGTTTTCTCTTTCGAGCTGATCCAGTTGGACGGTCGCGCCATTGGGCAAGGTGAAGCGGTGTTTCTGGCCATCAAACCGGAGCTTATCGCCATACACTTTGGTGAAGTAGGAACGGAACTCTGCCTCAAGATCCTGAAGGCCAGGAAACGACTTACGCACCACCAGACAGCGCGCCTCGTCTCCATGCTGCTCACAATGACGCAGAAAGATAGCGGCAAGCGTAAACGTCTTACCACCACCACGACCACCACCTAAAAACAGATCAAACGCTTCCGGCACTGCCATGGCCTGAGCCTGCCAGGGGCTTAACTGGTCCGGGCGTTGTTCAGTTGCCATCGGTCAGCCGCTCTTGTTCGACCTGTACTGACTTCAGGTACTCGGCAGGGTCAAGGGCTTGCGGTAGGTTGAACACCACACTGACGCGCTCTGAGGCACCCTTAGGCTGCTTCTCTGTCATCCCGTGACGGACTGCCAGCAACGTCTGAGCAGCTTTGGTGTCACCCTCCATAGCACGGGCGTACATCGCGCCTAAGAGCTGATCCCGCTCCACTGCCAGGGCGTTGTCCCATATCTCTTTACTGGGCTTATGCTCGGCAATGACGCGCCTGAATTGATCCAGGGGCATACCCAGTGCCGTTGCAGCAGCAGATTCAGACAGCAGACCGTTTGCCGCCATAGACTCAAGATGGTTCTTTGCACCAGCGGGGAGCTTTTCAAAGGGTCTGGCCATGGTTACGCCTCGTTAAACCTTATGGAAAGTAGGGTTATTGTCTCAAAAACTAAACCTAGTTGATAGGTCTAATGATACGTCTAGGTAAAAACAACTCTGAAACAACCGTGGTTTGTGCCTGGGTGGTGGTGTAGTTAACCGCCATCATCGTTTTTAGGTGGTCTGCGGTCTGTAAGGGGAAATGGTTTTCAGCCGTCTAACAAGATCAGGTCACTGGGTCTTGGCGGTATGAATCCGCCAGCCCTTTAGGGGGTGGGATGGTTAATCCATACCCCCTTTAGGGGGTGAAAAACCGTCCTGCGTCCGGCCTTGTCCTGCAAGGGGTTGACCGGGATGGCGGGACGGTTGGGTATAGCGTCCGGCTTTTTCCTGAACCCCTTGGGGCGCAAGGGCTGTAGCGGGACAGGACGGTAAAACCGGGATGCCGTCCCACCGTCCCGCCGTCCGGCATCAGAACAGCCTCAAGGTTCCATCATCCCGCTTGAATAGCTCGCCTTCCTCAAGGGCGCGATGAATACAGGTTTTGACTGAACCGACACCCATTCCGAAGATACCCTCCTGGCCACCGTAGTTCCTGAGCTTGGTCACGTTCAGATACTCGCCTTCCTTTGCTTTCTTGCGGATAAGTTCCTTGGCAACCAGCAGGAATGATGTATACCGTTCCTCTGACTTCCTCTCGGGCTTGCTGTCGGCTTTTTCAACAATGGTAGGCACCAACGCACCACCAGTAACGCGGCGCAACCATACCCCTTCCCATGGCGCTGAGTAGTTGGCCTTCGGGGTGGTGAATCGCACCAACTTGCCCGCTTCCTCTGGATCAAGGCCATATTCCTTTTCGGCAGTATCGGCCCGCATGGTCGAAAGCAGACCTACCCACCGTGAGCCATCAGAAAGAGCAGATCCGCCCCGCACCGCCTCCATGCCGCTGGCGTTGTCTTTCAGACTCGCCTTGTTAACGTGATGCGGCAGCAATACCGTTGCCCCGGTTGCCTTGCGGATCTCTTCGGCACACTCAATAAGGCGCGTGGTATCGGAGTTGTCATTGGGTTCGCCACCGTCGAAACGTGCCAGGGGGTCTAAAACGATCAGCTTGCAGTCAGGGACTTGCCCCGCCACTTCAATCACACGTCGGGCAAAGGCCGTTCGGTGCAGCTCGCCGTTAATCTTGGCGGTTAGCCGGTTGTCCATTCCTACGCGGTCGAAGATGTGCAGGCGCTCGGCAATCGCTGCTTTGTGTGGGAGAAAGGCCGCACTTTCAAACGGGTCCACCGTATCGCCGTACATTGCCACCACGGCTTTCAGGCGGCGGTGTAGTTCTTCCCGGTCATCCTCGGCGCTGAACATCAGAACCGGCCCTGATTCACCAATAGGCATTTCCAGCCAATCCAGACCAGTGCAGACACTAACCGCCAGTTGAAGCGTTGCCATACTCTTACCCGTGCCGCCAGCAGCGGCCAGCAATCCGACAATGCCGAGGGGCAGACGATCAGACACCAGCCAACGGCGTTCGGGTGGATCAGTGTCCAGAAGATCACCTACCTTTGCCGCCTCAAGATCAAAGGGGTCATCGTTGGTGGCCATATCGGTGAAATCATTGGCAGCATCGTACCGGCCAACGCTTCTGGCGATCTTAGACACCTGTGCAGAATCCAGTGGGGGCTGGCAGCGGCTGCGGTTGATCTCCTGCAATGCCGCTTCAATCTCGTTTTCCTTGAATCCCTGGCGGCGTAGGGTGCCTGCCAGACTCGTCAAGGCAACGTCACGATTGCCGTCTACTATCTGGCCACCGTTGGCAGTGCCGGAGTTATCGTTGGTGCCGGTTGCGCCTTTCTTGGCTTCACGATCAACGCGCATGGCTTCCAGATATTGACTGACAGCCTCACGGCGCTCTGGGAGCTTGGTGCAGCCCTCGCCGTAGACCATGCCGGTAATGGTCAGAAAACGCCCTTGGGTATATATCTCCCGATTGCCTTCCTTACTCATGTGTCCGGGTTTGATTTCACCAGACACGAAAGAGCGTAGACCTGTACCGGAAGGGCTGATTTCGGTGTAGGTATTCAAAGCCTCAACGTGCTGGCTTGCCCAGTCTGCAACCTCGCCAGTTTCAGGGTTCAGACAGTTGTCCATATCAATGCCTATCACGCCATCTGAGGGCATTACGACAAAACCAATACCTGAAGCCGTGCGGCTGCTTTGATAGGCTTTCACGGCATCTTGGAAGGCCATATGTCCATTGCCTTCGGTGTATTCGGTCAGGTTTCGGCCATCCTGAGTGGCTGGCACCTTGTCTGGCTTACTTTCGCCGGGGCGTTGCTTGTACTGCCACAAAATCCACTGGGGGCGGCTTTTCAGATCCTCCGGGATCATAAACGTACTATCTGGGTTAAAAGTCCGGCTGTTCGTTTTCTGACCAGCGGTGTTATAATTGGCTTGCCCATTTTGAATTGCGCCCTCGTTAGTCTGCTCGGCTGCGAGGGTTTCTTTTACCTGTTCCATCACTTCGCCCCCCGCTTTGCTGCCTTGTGAGCTTGCTTCCGTTTCTTCCGTTCAATGCTGGCCTGAATCCGCTTCCATTTTCGGGCGCTCGGTAGTCCACCATGACCTCCATCAACTCGGACTGAGCGAACATTCACGGCTAGTTGCTGTTGTCTCAAATAGGGGTCGATCATTTTGCACCCCCGTTTTTAATCTTGAGCAGATCCGCCAGGGTCACACACTTGCATCCACTAACCTCATGGACTGGCAGGGTGCCGTTGCTGATTGCGTCAGTAATTACATGGGCGGGAAGGTTTACTTTTTTGGGGGCATTACTGACAGCAATGAACTCCATGCTGTTGCCGTAATCAAAGAAGGTGCCGTTTTCGCGTCTCATGCGCTGGCCTCCTGCTTTGCTTCCCATGCCTCAATTTCGGCAACGCGCCAGCGGGTGCAACGGGTTGAAATTTTGACGGGCTTTGGAATCCGGCCTTGTCTGGCCCATTCCCAAGGGGTGACACGATGGACTGACCAGCGCGCGGCCAGATCCTTGTCGGATAGAAGGGTTCTTGGTGCTGTTTGGGTATTCATGGTAACCGCCTCACTACTGTGGATGACGGTTACATACTCATGGCTAACATGCTGTTCTATAAGGGAATTTTTTGAATCGGATTTTTCCCCTGTTACCTTCTAAAGCCTATGAGATCTATATCAGCCAATGGTAACTTGTCTTTAATTGCTTTCCATTGCGCCTTGATTTCTGGGCACTTGCTCCACAGTTCAAAAAGCCAGCCCTCAACGCCGGTTTCGCGGTACTCTTTGCGGTAATACTGGTCTAGGGTGCCAGCCTTCAGCTTCAGGCCAGGGAAGTTGTCATGGTGCCACTGTGCTGCCTTGCTGCCTGCCGTTTCCTGGGTGTCGCCTGAATGAATCAGGTTTGCCATCAGCCTCATCGCTTGATGTTTTGCATTTTCAGCTAGCAGCCTTTTTGCCGTGCCCGCTGGGTGGCCTTCGATCCTAAGCGTTGCCGCTTCCGCCAATACCTTCACCACTGAAGGCGGTGGCACAAAATTGTATTGCTGGCAGGCCATGGCGATCAGGTCGACACAATGAGGGTTCTTTTCCTTTCGCCACATATAGGCATATTGACGGCAAAGCGCGGCAATCTCGAAAGGCGCGATCATTTGAACCTCAAGTTGCACCAATTGCGCCAGGTGAATGTCTGGGTCGCCTTTCTTGCCTAGTTTTTCGGGAATGTCGCGATATGCGCCATCAGTTATGTTTTTGTTTAACAGATAGGTTGGGTCTGTCAGATTTAAGAAGCGCATTTCAGGCTTTACCGGCTCAGGTTCGGGATGCGCGAACTCGTCATATTCGTTGCTCATGCCGCACCCCCGCCAATATGAGCCACCTTGCCACTGTCATCTTTTTGGGCTTCACCGTGGTAGCAATACTGTTCCCAATCGGCCATGAGCAAACGGCGCTTATCAATCAACTCTGAGCGGGCGTAGGCGGCGCGGGTTGCATCGCTGTTAACGTGTGCCAGTGCCAGTTCTGATACCTCGTCAGGGTAGGCGGTATGTTCCCGCGCCCAATCTTTAAATGTGGATCTGAAGCCGTGAGACGTAACGGGCTGATCCATCCGTTTCAACAATGCAGACAGGAAATTATTAGAGGGTACGTCTCCTTTAGGGCCAGGGAATACCAGATCCTCCGGCTTGCCTTGCTCCATACCTTTGAGCAGATCAATAGCGGTATCGGTGAGCGGTACGCGGTGCAACTTGCCGGACTTCATGCGGTCGGCGGGGACTGTCCACACTTTCTTTTTGAAGTCGATTTCCTGCCAGGTTATGCCGTCTTTACCGATACGCTTATCGCCAATAACCTCATTGGTGCGGCTGGCGGTCAGAATCAGGAATTCAAGAGCGCGGGCGGCGGTGCCGGTGCGCTTCTGCAATGCCTTCATAAAGTCTGGCATTTGCTCCACTGACAGGGCGGTGAAGTGTGCCTTTTTCTTGATCTTCTCCGGTGAGGGGTAAACCTCGTCTAGATAGCCTTGCCACTTGGCCGGATTCTCGTTTGAGCGGTAGCCATGCACCGCACACCAGCCAAGTATATTTTCCATACGCGCCCTGACACGGTTGGCCGTTTCGGTCTTTTCTTCCCAAATGGGATCAAGTACCGCCTTTATATGGTGAAGGTCTATTTCACGCACAGGCACCTTGCCGATATGCGGTATCGCGTAGCTGGTCAGGCTGCTAGTCCACTGTTGCTCTTGCCGTGGGTTCTTGAACTCTTTGGCCTTCATGGTGATGTACTTGCCCATAGCATCGGCGAACGTGATGTTAGCCATCTGAGCAACTTTCAAGGCGCGCTGAACGGCTCCACTGGATCAACGCCTTCCTTTATCTTCTCGCGCATTGTGCGGGCCTTGTCGCGGGCCTGAGCCAACGTCACGTCAGGGAATCCGCCCAATCCTATATTCCGGCGCTTTCCGGCTACCTGGGTGCGATAGATCCACGACTTTGCCCCGGACGGCTTCACCTGTAAGAGCAGGCCAGCAACACCACCAACGGGGTGCAGGGCGTTGTACTCGTTACCATCGGCGCTTATCCCATGGGTCAGCCGTTTGACCTCGGTGGCGCTCAACTCTCTGGATTTTTTCGGCATGGTGCAGGCTCCGGTAAAGATGGTGGCGGTCGGTTTGGAATCCTAACCACCAATAATGCTGACCTGAGAACAGACGTATCATCAGACCTATCATTAAATTTCTTATTGGAGACTACATCAGATTATTGGAGACTACAAACAGGAGGGCAAGTTATTGAAGCGTAAAAGAAAGGGTTTTGTAAGGCACTGTTTTTAATGTCTTTTTTGGTGCTTTTGGTGGTCTGGCCCACCGCCATTTTTCTTGTTTTTAACTCTGACTTCCTGCTCAGAGCCCCCTCTTTACTGCTCTTCACTGCCTCTCATTTTACTGACTGATAATCCAGCGCCTGTTTCAGGGCCGCCCTGTGTGGTCGCACAGCCTCTCGGTCGGTCTCCGGCACCTGTGCCACGCGATTGAACAGCTGCGCCGTACGGTCGATCATCTGCTGCATCCGCTGTTTCTGGTCATCAGAGAACCGGGGGTTGGCGCTCATCTGCTCACGCATTCTGACCAGCCGGGCCTGCATTTCCGGAAGCCTGTCGTTCATGTCCAGACTCATCAGTGCCAGCAGGATCCGATCCCCTGCCCGGGCCCATGCCTGAGGTTCTTCAAATCCGTGGGCCTCGATAATGGTTTTGAACGCCTGATAACCCGCACCACCTTCCACCATGGCCGACAGTTCGGAGGGCATCAGTGAGCCGGGAAACTCTCTGTCGTTCCAGACAGCCTCCCGGGCTGATTTGAAATGCCCGGAGAAGGCCTCACTGGCCTGCAGCGCCGCCATGGACGCCATGAAACGACTGACACTCTGACCGGTCAGAGTGTCAGCCTCCGCCGCCAGTGCTGCCAGCAGGCACAGCCCGGCAATCAGTGTTGCTGTGCGTTTTTGCACGATGCGTTTCTCCCTCACGGTAGCCGTGCTGAATCAAGGTATTACCTTCGCCACTGGCGGGCATGAACGCGCCCGCGCAGCCTTGATCATAGGCGATCGGCGGGCCGGTAACCGCCCAGTCATGCACAATTCCGCAATTCATGGGATTCGTTTGTGACGGTTTTCTTGCCTTATTATCAATGTTTTGCCAGTCTAAATAGGCGTTAATCAAAACTGCTACGGCTGGTTTCGGGTTTTTCGCGCCCGATGCCGGGGCCCACTTACCAGAATAATAAAGCCGGCCAGTCCCCCAGCCGTACCTCTGGAAGGACGATGGAGATGAAAGCCATGAACAAGAGCACAATATTCAGGAAATTCGCAGGTGCATCCTCTCTCACCCTGGCAACGGCCATCGCTGCCACCAGCGTTGCCAACGCGGCTACCTGGCGCTACGCCCATGAGGAATACGACGGGGACGTTCAGGACGTATACGCCGAGCACTTCAAGGACTACGTTGAAGACAACTCCGATCACACCATTCAGATCTTCGAATTCGGGCAACTGGGCGAATCCGACGACATCATGGAGCAGACCCAGAACGGCATCCTGCAGTTCGTTAACCAGTCTCCCGGTTTCACCGGCTCCCTGATTCCCGAAGCACAGATCTTCTTCATTCCGTATCTGATGCCCACCGATATGGAAACTGTGGTTGAGTTCTTCCGCGAGAGCGAGGCCATCAATGAGATGTTCCCGAAGCTCTATGCGGAACAGAACCTGGAACTGCTCCAGATGTACCCCGAGGGTGAGATGGTCATCACCCTGGACGAAAAGGCCACATCACCGGAGGATCTGCAGAACAAGAAGATCCGGGTCATGACCAACCCTCTGTTGTCCGAGACCTACGAGGCGTTTGGTGCCACACCGACACCGCTGCCCTGGGGCGAAGTCTACGGCGCTTTGCAGACCAACATGATCGATGGCCAGGAGAACCCTATCTTCTGGATCGAGTCAGGCGGCCTGTACGAGGTTTCCCCGAACCTTCTGTTCACTGGCCACGGCTGGTTCACCACCGCCATCATGGCCAACCAGGACTTCTATAACGGTCTGTCCGAGGAAGACCAGAAGCTGGTTCAGGAAGCATCTGACTACGCCTTCGAGAAGATCATCGTTCATATCGACGGCCTGGCCGACGAATCCCTCGAGAAGATCCAGGAAGCCAGTGACGACGTCACCGTTACCAAGCTGAACGATGAACAGATCGAAGCCTTCCGCGAACGCGCGCCTCAGGTAGAGGATGCCTTTATCGAAATGACGGGCGAAAGCGGCAAGGAACTGCTCGAACAATTCAAGGAAGACCTGAAAGAGGTCCAGAGCAACTGACGGTTGAACCTCCCCGGGGTACGCCCCGGGGCTGGTTTTGTTCCCGGACTTAAAACGGAGTTCTCACCATGACCAATTCAGCCACCGAACCGGATGAAGCCGCTGGCTACAAATCCGGTCTGCCCGGACCCCTGGGCGTTGTGGACGTGCTTATTGCCAAGATTGAAGCCGTGATGCTCGCTCTCGGCGTGCTGTTGATGGCCTTGAACACCTGCATTAACGTCGTTGCCCGCTTTGTCTTTGGAGAGGGGTTATTTTTCTCCGGTGAGATCAACCGCATCCTGATTATCCTGATCACCTTTGCCGGCCTGGGCTATGCCGCCCGCCACGGGCGCCACATCCGCATGTCGGCCATCTATGACACCCTGCCCGCCACCGGTCGCAAGGTGCTGATGATTATCATCGCGCTGTTCACATCCGTGGTGATGTTTCTCCTCTGCTACTTCTCGGTGGAGTACATACTCAATATGTACGATCGCGGACGGGTACTGCCCGCCCTGGGCCTTCCTATCTGGATTATCTACATCTGGGTGCCCGTGGGTCTGGCCATTACCGGCGTGCAATATGTTCTGACGGCGATCAAAAACATGGTGGCCAAGGACGTCTACCTGTCGACTGCGGTGCTGGACGGTTACACCGACACCGAAACCGAAGTCTGACACCCGCAAGAGCAAGAAAAAAAGGAATCACTCATGGCTACGTTACTACTGGTGATCATGATCGTGTTGCTCCTGCTGGGCTTCCCGATGATGATCCCGCTTCTGACCGCTGCGCTGGTCGGCTTCTACGAAATATTCAGTGGCTTCGGCCAGATGACCACTCTGGTCCAACAAATGATGGCGGGTATTCGACCCGCCTCGCTGATTGCCGTGCCCATGTTTATCCTGGCGGCAGACATCATGACCCGAGGTCAATCGGCGGACCGGCTGATCGCCATGGTCATGTCGTTCATTGGTCACGTCAAAGGTGGTCTTGCCATCAGTACCGCCACCTCGTGCACCCTGTTTGGCGCCGTCTCGGGTTCCACCCAGGCCACCGTGGTGGCCATCGGCTCGCCCCTGCGCCCCAAGATGCTCAAGGCAGGCTACTCCGACTCTTTTACTCTCGCACTGATCATCAACTCCAGTGACATTGCGTTCCTGATACCACCCAGTATCGGCATGATCATCTACGGGGTAATTTCGGAAACCTCCATTGCCGAGCTGTTCATCGCCGGTATTGGTCCAGGCATCATGATCCTGTTGATGTTTTCGGCTTACAGCCTGTTCTACGCCTATCGCCACAAGGTGCCCACAGAACCGAAATCCAATTGGGGGGAGCGTGGCCGCGCGGTGCGGGAGGCTCTGTGGCCCCTTTTCTTCCCGGTCATCATCGTGGGTGGTATCTATGGTGGTATTTTCAGCCCCACCGAGGCGGCGGCCGTTTGCGTGCTCTACGCCCTGCTGCTGGAGTTCGTCATCTTCCGGTCCCTGAAGACCCTGGATATCTATCGCATCGCCAAGTCCACCGGCCTGATTACCGCCGTGGTCTTTATCCTGGTGGCCGCCGGTAACGGCTTCTCGTACATTATTTCCTTTGCCCAGATTCCCCAGGCCATCCTGGCGGCCGTGGGTGTCAACGAGGCCGGCCCCCTGGGGGTAATGATTGCCATCTGTGTGTCCTTCTTTATCGCCTGCATGTTTGTCGACCCCATCGTGGTTATCCTGGTGCTCACGCCCATCTTTGCCCCGGCCATTCAGGCCACCGGGCTGGATCCGGTACTGGTGGGTGTTCTGATCACCCTGCAGGTGGCCATCGGCTCGGCAACGCCGCCTTTTGGCTGTGACATCTTCACCGCCATCGCGATCTTCAAACGTCCGTACTGGGAAGTCATTCGTGGAACACCAGCGTTTATCGTGATGCTGGTGACGGCTGCGGGCCTGCTGATTGCTTTCCCGCAAATTGCGCTGTTCCTCAGGGATCTGGCATTCCGTTGATCAAAAAGCGCTGATTTGCGCTGAGGAGGTGATCATGTTTCGAAGAATACTGGCCGCTGTAGACGGTTCCACACACGCCATGGTTGCCCTGGAAAAGGCCGTCGAGTTCCAGAGGCTGACCGGCGCAGAGCTGTACCTGCTCTGCGTCTACAAGCACCACAGCCTGTTTGAGGCTTCACTCTCGATGGTGCGATCCAAAGAGCCCCCGATTCCCGACCAGGCCTTGTCTGAGCATGCCCGGGATGTGGTGGAGTACGCCAAGGAGCATGCGACTCAACTGGGCGCTTCAGGCGTGCGCGGCTTTGTCAAAGGCGGCAAGCCCTCCAAAACCATTGTCAAGTTTGCCAAGCAGCATGACGTCGACCTCATCGTGGTCGGCTCCCGCGGTAGTGATAGCGACAGGGACGGCATGGTACTGGGCAGTGTGTCCCAGCGGGTGGCGAGTATGGCCAAGTGCCCGACGTTGGTGGTCTGACTGTTGATTCCCGGGTTCTGGCCCCCATTAAGGGCATAAGAACTCACTATCGTCGGCGCACTCCGCCGGAGGGAGGCACACCATGACAGACCATACTCAGACAACCGACCAGGGCCGTGGCAATGACCGCCGGTTCGCGGTGTCTGCCAACCGGGAAGCGGCCCGCCACCGGCTGCGTTATGTGGAAAGTGGCGGTGCCTCGGTGGATACGGAAGAATGCTCATTCTGTCAGTCCAGCCCGGAGCTGGACTGGGAGGCGAAGACCGTTGTCTCGGCGGCCGAAAAACCGTCAGAGGGCAGTGCCAGGCAGGGTGACAGCCCGGATAATGATTAAATCCATGTCATGGAACCCTTTTACCGACACATTGTCTGAAATGCTGAATGTTAACGATTGAAAGTTAAACCCGGTCCATTATGATGGAGCACAGGGTATAACCAATGACCGATCATATTACGGAGAGAAACATGGAAAACAGGCGTTTTAACGTCAACCAGAATCAGGGTAGCTACGCAGCCACCCGTACCGGTTCCGGTACCGAAATCAGCGCCGATGCCAGAAAGGTGTTGCGAAACACCTACATGCTGCTGGCGATGACGCTTGTCTTCAGCGCCGTGATGGCGTCTGTGGGCATGGCAATACAACTGGGACAGGGCGCCAGCCTGATCTGCTCCCTCGGCGCTCTGGCGCTGGTGTGGTTCGTGCTGCCACGAACCGCCAACAGCCCTGCCGGCATCGGCGTGGTGTTCGCTTTCACCGGCCTGCTCGGCCTGTCGTTGGGGCCCCTGCTCTCTCATTACCTGGCGTTCTCGAACGGCGGCACCATCGTCATGCAGGCGCTCGGTGGCACCGCCATCGTGTTCTTTGCCCTGTCCGGCTACGTGCTGACCACCAAGAAGGACTTCTCCTTCATGCGCAGCTTCCTGGTCGCGGGCCTGGTAGTTGTCCTGGTCACCATGCTGGGCGCAATGGTGGCGGGCATGTTCGGTATCGATACCAGCCTGCTGAGCCTGGCCCTGAGTGCAGCCATTGTACTGCTGATGTCCGGCTTCATGCTCTATGACACCAGCCGTATCGTGAACGGTGGCGAGACCAATTACGTGATGGCGACCGTTGGTCTGTACCTGAGCATCTACAACATGTTCGTCGCACTGCTTCACCTCATTGGCGCTTTCAGCGGCGACTGAGCCCGGCAGAGTAAGGAAATGCATGTTAAAAGCCCCGCTCTGCGGGGCTTTTTCTTGGCATCACAAGCCCGGAATCTGGTCGAATAACGCCCTTCAGGGTCAAGAGACTCATCATGTCTGAAACTGCAGTATCCGCAGTGCCCGGCTACACTATCGTGATCACCGGCGCGCCCTATGTCAGCCAGGCGCCTGCCACGGCATTCGCCTTCTGCCGCGCGCTGCTCGATTCCGGCCACGTTGTGGACCGGGTATTTCTTTACGGCGACGGGGTTGCGCTTGCCTCGGCCCTGAACACACCACCTTCAGATGAGACCAACTGGACCGACCGTTGGCAGGAACTGCTCGTCGCGAACGGTATACCCGCCATAGCCTGTATCGCCTCGGCCCTGCGCAGGGGCCTGCTGAATGAACAGGAGGCCCACCGCTATGAACGGGTAGCCGCTAACCTTACCGGCGGGTTCACCATCGCCGGCCTGGGTGAATGGGTGGAAGCCGTCGCTACCTCGGACCGGGTCATCTACTTTCACGGAGGGGCATAAGGTGAGCGCAACCCAGCTGATAGTGATTGACACCCCACCCTACGGTGACTGGCGTGGCCGGGAGGCACTGGACATGGCGCTGTCCCTGGCGGCCTTCGACCGGCCGGTGGCGCTGCTGTTCCGGGGCGAAGGCGTGAACTGGCTGCGTCCCGGCCAGGAAGGCTCTGCAATCAGCCAGAAGACCGTCAGCCGCAACCTGGGTGCCGCCCGGATGTTTGGTGTTGCCGAGGTGTATGCGGATAGTCTGGCGCTGGAACGCTTCGCCGTTAACGGTCCTGACCCGGAAGCCGAAGCGGTCGTGCCGAATGCTGCTTTCTATGGCGATTTCAGCCAGGTGGTACAGTTATGACAGACCATGACGCCACCACGCTTCACATCCTCAACAAGCACCCGGATCACACCCGTTTCCGGGCATGCCTGGATGCCATGGCGCCGGGCGATGCCCTGCTGCTTATCGAGAACGCCGTTCTCGCCCTTGCCGATGTCGCGATCCCGCTGCCGGAAGTTACTTACGCCCTGCAGGCGGACTGCGAGGCCCGGGGCCTGAGCGCGCATCGGCCGAGGGAGGTGGAGCAACTGGACTACATCGGCATGACACACCTCACTGACCGTTTTCCACGACTGATCAGTTGGTAAACCCTTGACGGAGAGTTCCGGATGTCATTTCCCGAGCGCAACAATGAAGGTTTTCTGGAGGATGCCTGGCAATGGGATGAGTCCGTGGCAGCGGACATTGCTGCCGAATCCGGCATATCCCTGAACCAGGATCATTGGGAAATCATACATTTATTGCGGGATTTCTATAAACAACATGAAATGTCGCCACCGTCCAACCGGCTGTTTGTCAAAGCCGTGAAGGAAATTCTTGGCGAGGACAAGGGCAACAGCATCTATCTGATGCAGCTTTTCCCCGGCACACCCGCCAAGACCGCCTGCCGCATTGCCGGCCTGCCCCGGCCGACCAACTGCCTTTAACGGAAAAAACCCCGGGGCCCTGCAACCTCCGGGGTTTTCTTCGCCTGCATCAGCCCAGCGGAATTCGCGCCAGGGCAACGACTACTACTGGTAGTAGGCGTTCTCCTTGTAGGAGTGATCCGTCACGTCCCGCACCGCGCTGATCTCCGGCACCCGTTCCTTGAGGGTGGATTCAACACCCTGCTTCAGGGTCAGGCTTACGGCGCTGCAACCCTGACAGCCACCGCCGAAGCGCAGCACAGCCACGGACTCGTCGACAATGTCCACCAGCTGGACATCACCGCCGTGAGAGGCCAGACCGGGGTTGATCTCCGACGCCAGAATGTAGTTCACCCGGTCCGGCAGCGGCGCATCTTCATCGATGTTGGGGACCTTGGCATTGGGGGCCTTGATGGTCAGCTGACCACCCATCTGGTCCTTGGCATAGTCCACGTAGGCCTCTTCCAGAAACGGAACCGAGTTCTGGTCGAGGAACAGGGTGAATTTCTCCAGATCCACCTGCTCGTCCGTGGGCACCACTTCATTGGGCGGGCAATAAGCCAGGCAGGTTTCGGCATGCTTGGTACCCGGCTGTGTCACGAAGATGCGCACGCCCATGCCTTCCACATCCTGCTTGTTGATCAGTTCGGCAAGATAGTCTCTTGCAGAGTCAGTAACGGTTACCAGTGCCATTTCGTCAACCTGTCTGTAAATGTGGGTTCATTTTAACGGAGATCCCGGCATCCTGAAAGACCAAGTGTTTTAGTCAGACTTTATAACAGATAGGGGCTTCAGCCCCGGTTTTCAAGGCCCCGCTGAACGGGCTATTGTCGCCGGCGACAGGACGCAGGGATGCAAATTTGATATTATGCCCGGCTATCAACAGTACACTCATTACTCCCGGACAGCATTTATCATGACCGATCGCGCAACCCGACTTGCCCAGCTCCACCAGGCCCTCAAGGAACGCATTGTGGTTCTTGACGGTGGCATGGGCACCATGATCCAGAACCTGCAACTGGACGAGGCGCAGTTCCGGGGTGAGCGCTTCCGGGACCTTGATCAGGAAGTCAAAGGTAACAACGATCTGCTCTGCCTCACCCAGCCCGATCTGCTGACCACCATCCACGGTGATTACCTGGCCGCGGGCGCGGATATCATCGAAACCAACACTTTCAACTCCACACGGCTGTCCCAGGCAGACTACGGGCTGGAAGAGCTGGTTCCGGAGCTGAATCGTGAATCCGCCCGCCTCGCCCGGGCCATTGCCGACGAATTTACCGCCAGAGAACCGCACAAGCCGCGGTTTGTGGCCGGTGCTATCGGCCCTACTTCCCGTACCGCCTCCATCTCGCCGGACGTCAACAACCCCGGCTACCGGAACGTGGATTTCCAGACCCTGGTGGACAATTACTACGAGGCGGCACAAACCCTGACCGAGGGTGGCTGTGACCTGCTGCTGATCGAAACCATCTTCGATACTCTGAACGCGAAAGCGGCGATCTACGCCGTCCAGCAGTATTTCGAGGATTCCGGCATCGAATTGCCGCTGATGATTTCCGGCACCATCACCGATGCTTCCGGCCGGACCCTTTCCGGCCAGACCACCGAGGCGTTCTGGAATTCAGTGGCCCACGCCCGGCCGCTCACCGTCGGCCTCAACTGTGCCCTGGGGGCTGATGCACTGCGCCCCTACGTGGAAGAACTGTCCGCCAAGGCGGAAACATACGTTAGCGCCCACCCCAATGCAGGCCTGCCCAACGAATTTGGCGAATACGACCAGACGCCGGAGGAAATGGCAGAGATTATCGAGGGCTTCGCCCGGGATGGCTTCCTCAACATTATCGGCGGCTGCTGCGGCTCGCGCCCGGAGCATATCGAAGCGGTGGCCAATGCCGTGGCCAAGTACCCGCCCCGGGAAATCCCGCAGCGCCCCAAGGCACTGCGCCTGTCTGGCCTGGAGGCCTTCACCGGTGATGAGAACACCCTGTTCATCAACGTTGGCGAGCGCACCAACGTCACCGGCTCCAAGCGCTTCCTCAGGCTGATCAAGGAGGAGCAGTACGAGGAAGCCCTCAGCGTGGCCCGGGACCAGGTAGAAAACGGCGCCCAGATCATCGATATCAACATGGATGAGGGCATGCTGGAGTCGAAGGAGGTGATGGTCACCTTCCTGAATCTGGTGGCGTCGGAGCCGGATATCTCCCGCGTACCGATCATGCTCGACTCCTCCAAGTGGGAGGTGATCGAGGCGGGCCTGCGCTGCGTGCAGGGCAAGTCTGTGGTCAACTCCATTTCCCTGAAGGAAGGCGAGGAAGAGTTCCTCAAGCGGGCCCGTGACTGCATGCGCTATGGCGCCGCCGTGGTGGTCATGGCCTTTGATGAGGATGGCCAGGCGGATACCTACGAGCGCAAGACCGAGATCTGCAAGCGCTCCTACGATTTGCTGGTGGACCTCGGCTTCAACCCCGGGGACATTATCTTTGACCCCAATATCTTCGCCATTGCCACCGGCATCGAGGAGCACAACAACTACGCGGTGGACTTCATCAATGCCACCCGCTGGATCCGGGACAATCTGCCCCATGCATCCATTTCCGGCGGCGTCAGCAACGTCTCCTTCTCGTTCCGGGGGAATGACGTGGTCCGCGAGGCTATCCACTCGGTGTTCCTCTACCACGCCATCAAGGCCGGCATGAACATGGGTATTGTCAATCCCGGCCAGCTGGTGGTCTATGACGAGATCGACCCGGAACTGAAGGAGCTGGTGGAAGACGTGGTGCTGAATCGCCGCGACGATGGCACCGACCGGCTGCTGGAAATCGCCGAGCGTTACAAGGGTCAGGGCGGCAAGACCCGGGAAGAGGATCTGGCCTGGCGGGAATGGCCGGTGGAAAAACGGGTCGAGCACGCCCTGGTCAAGGGCGTGACCACCTACATTGTCGAGGACGCGGAGGAGTGCCGGCAGCAGGCGGACCACCCCATCGAAGTCATCGAGGGCCCGCTGATGTCCGGCATGAACGTGGTCGGCGACCTGTTCGGCGACGGCAAGATGTTCCTGCCCCAGGTGGTCAAGAGCGCCCGGGTGATGAAGCAGGCGGTAGCCCACCTGATTCCCTATATCGAGGCGGAGAAATCCGAGGGTCAGCGTGCCAAGGGCAAGATCCTCATGGCCACGGTAAAGGGTGACGTGCACGATATCGGCAAGAACATCGTGGGCGTGGTGTTGCAGTGCAACAACTACGAAGTCATCGACATGGGCGTGATGGTGCCCTGCGACAAGATCCTCGAAAAGGCCAAAGCCGAAAACGTGGATATCATTGGCCTGTCCGGCCTGATCACTCCGTCACTGGATGAAATGGTCCATGTGGCCCGTGAAATGCAAAGACTGGACTTTCACATCCCGCTGATGATTGGCGGCGCCACCACCTCCAAGGCCCACACGGCGGTGAAGATCGAGCCCCAGTACAAGAACGATCTGGCGATGTATGTGTCTGACGCCTCCCGCTGCGTGAACGTCGCCTCTACCCTGCTGAGCCGCAATGGCAAGCCCGAGTACGTGGACAATACCCGCAAGGAATACGACCAGATCCGTGAGCGTCGCAAGAACCGGGGCGAGCGCACCAAGCTGGTCTCCCTGTCGGAAGCCCGTGAGCGAGCGCCGGAGATCGATTTTGACGACTTTACCCCGGTAAAGCCCACCTTCACCGGCGTGCGCACCTTTGAAGACTATGATCTCAATGAGGTGCTGGACTATATCGACTGGACGCCGTTCTTTATTTCCTGGGACATTGCCGGCAAGTACCCCGCTGTACTGGATGACCCGAAGCGCGGCGAGGCGGCCCGCAGCCTGTTCAACGATGGCCAGCAGATTCTGCGGCGGATGATCGACGAGAAAAGAATCCGCGCTCGTGCCGTTATTGGCTTCTGGCCGGCCCAGCGACGCGGTGACGACATCGTGGTGTACCGTGACGACAGCTGCACCGAGGAACTGACCGTGCTCCACCACCTGCGCCAGCAGGACGAAAAGGCACCGGGTCAGCCCATGCGTGCGCTATCGGACTTCATCGTGCCGGAAGGCTCCGGGCAGTGTGATTATGTGGGTGGCTTTGCGGTAACCACGGGCATCGGTGCCGAAGAGTTCTCGCTTGAGTTCAAGGACGCCAATGACGACTACAATGCCATTATGGTCAAGGCACTGGCTGACCGGTTGGCAGAGGCCTTTGCCGAACTGATGCACGCCCGGGTACGCCAGGAGTTCTGGGGCTACCAGCCGGAAGAGTCACTCAGTAACGACGAACTGATCAAGGAAAAGTACCAGGGTATTCGTCCTGCCCCCGGCTACCCGGCCTGCCCGGACCACACCGAGAAGGAAACCCTGTTCGAGCTGCTGCAGGCCCCGGAAAATGCCGGCATCGAGCTGACCGAGCATTTTGCCATGTACCCTACAGCGGCCGTCTCCGGCTGGTATTTCGCCCATCCGGAATCGAAGTACTTTGCCGTCGGCAAGATCGGCAAGGACCAGGTGGCGGACTACGCGGAGCGCAAGGGCATGAGCAAGGCGGAAGCGGAACGCTGGCTGGCACCGAGCCTGGCCTACGATCCGGCGGAGTAAGGGTGGGCGCGGCATCACGGGCCGCGCCTGGCACCAACCAATGGCACACAACAGCGAAATAACAGGAGTCGCCATGGCGGAGAACAACAGGCAAGACAGGTCAGCCCCGGACAACACCCGGCGCAAAAAAGGCCCTGGTGTCCTCAAGGTTCTGCAGAGTGTACTGGCGGGAGCTTTCGGGGTGCAGTCCAGCAAACGCCATCAGGAGGACTTCAGCAGTCACAGCCCATGGCCCTATATTATTGCCGGCATCATCTTTACGGTAGGATTTGTGGTCGCTCTGGCCCTGATCGTCAGCTGGGTGCTGGCAGGGCAATAATCAGCAGGAAAGCCAGCAAGAGCCTGGCAACGGGCACGTCAGGGCAGGCAGTCACCCTCGGGTACAACCTGCCGCCAGGTTCCGCGACGGCTTACTGGCCTGCCACCCAGGTAACCGCAAAAGCAACCACCAGCACCACCAGCATTGTGAAGGCGATGGCATCGACCTGGCTGTCACTGAGCGTACTTTTCTTCATATCTGGTTCTCCAATTGACATTTATTGATCTTGTTTTGTAGACGTCCGGTTCCACGTCCGGGATTTACTTTAATCTAGGCGGATGGGTGCTGCAAGTCCAGCCTGTGGCGACGGATTCCGCCCATTTGCACCCGCGTTTGCCACGCTCTCTCCCTCACCTCCTTATCGCCAAAATCGATTACCATATTTTGAAATAATAATTTTAAGAATAAGGGCGTGGTGCTATCCTGCCCGCCATCAGCACTCATTGACTCATGTCATCTGCCGGCAGACAACCCGTCACCGGGAGATTGTGCAACTGAACGATTCAGGACTATCCGATTATGTACGTTTATGATGAACACGACCGGCAGCTTCTGGCTGAGCGGGTAGCCCAGTTCCGGGACCAGACCGATCGTGCGCTGGCCGGCGAACTGGCAGAGGACGAGTTCCTGCCGCTGCGCCTGCAGAACGGGCTTTATGTGCAGCGACTGGCGCCCATGCTGCGGATCTGCATTCCCTACGGCATGCTGAGAGCGGAACAGCTGCGCCGTCTGGCCCGTATCACCCGGGACTACGACAAAGGCTATGCCCACTTCACCACCCGCCAGAACGTACAGTTGAACTGGCCGGCCCTGGAAGATGTGCCGGACATCCTGGCGGAACTGGCGGAAGTGGAGATGCACGCCAACCAGACCAGCGGCAACTGCATCCGCAACACCACCACGGACCAGTTCGCCGGCGTACAGTCTGACGAGATCACCGATCCGCGGCCCTACTGCGAAATAATCCGCCAGTGGTCCACCTATCATCCGGAATTCGCGTTCCTGCCGCGCAAGTTCAAGGTGGCGGTGAATGCCTCCGAGCACACCGACCGCGCCGCCATCCAGGTGCACGATATCGGCCTGCAGATGGTCCATAACGAGGCCGGCGAGCCGGGTTTCCGTGTTCATGTGGGCGGGGGCCTGGGCCGTACGCCCATGGTCGGGCCGGTGATCCGTGATTTCATTCCGGAGCTGGACCTGCTGACCTACCTGGAAGCCATTCTGCGGGTCTACAACCGCTATGGCCGCCGGGACAACAAGTACAAGGCGCGGATCAAGATACTGGTCAAGGCACTGACACCGGAAGGGTTCGCCGAGCGTGTCGAGGCGGAGTGGGCCCACATCAAGGACTCCCCTACCCGCCTGACCCGGGAAGCCATCGACCGGATGAAGACCTATTTCACCGAGCCGGATTACCAGCCCCTGGACAACAACCCGGAGGCGCTGGTGTCCGCCCGTGCCGAAAGCCGGCCCTTTGACAACTGGGTCACCCGCAACGTCAATGAGCACCGCAAGCCCGGCTACGCCATCGTCACCCTGACCATGAAGAAAACCGGCACGCCTCCCGGCAACGTTTCCGACCGTCAGCTCGAGCAGATTGCCGACCTGGCCGAGCGTTACAGTTTCGGCGAGGCACGGGTCACCCACGAGCAGAACGTGGTGCTGGCTGACGTGCGCCAGGACCAGCTTCACGAGCTGTGGCAGGATATCCGCCCCATGGGCTTTGCCACCGCCAACCTGAACACCCTGACCGACGTGATCTGCTGCCCCGGGGGCGATTACTGCGCCCTGGCGAACGCCAAGTCGATACCCGTGGCGGAGACCATCCAGCGCCGGTTTGACAACCTGGACTACCTTTACGACCTGGGCAATATCGACCTCAACATCTCGGGCTGCATGAATGCCTGCGGACACCACCACGTGGGCCATATCGGCGTATTGGGTGTCGACAAGAAGGGCGAGGAGTACTACCAGATCAGCCTGGGCGGTGCTTCCCAGAATGATGCGGCCATCGGCAAGATTCTGGGCCCGTCCTTCGCACGGGAGGACATGCCGGAGGTGGTCGAGAAAATCATCAACGTCTATGTCGACCACCGCACTGAAGAGGAAGAATTCCTCGACACTTACCGCCGCATTGGCATCACCCCGTTCAAGGAGCGCGTATATGCCTGAGATCGTTCGTCACGACGGCAGTATTGTGTCCGATGACTGGCAGGTTCTGGAACGGCCGGCCGAAGACGAGAGCCTGGAGCTGCCCGAAGGCCCCTGCCTGGTACCGGCCGCGCAATGGCTGGAGCACCATGATCAGTTTGCCGGCGACCGGAATATCGGTATCTGGCTGGACAGCCATGAAGAACCCGAGCTGGTGGCCGACCATCTGGATCAGTTGCCCCTGATCGCAGTGAACTTTCCCAAGTTCAGTGATGGCCGCGGCTACTCCACCGCTCGCCTGCTGCGTGAGCGTTTTGGCTACCGGGGCGAACTGCGGGCCATTGGTGATGTGCTGCTGGACCAGCTCCAGTTCATGAAGCGCTGTGGCTTCGACAGCTATGCCCTGCGTCCCGACAAGGACATCACCAAGGCACCCCGCTGCCTGAACTTCTTCAGTAACGCCTATCAGGCGGCCACGGACAACGACGAACCGCTGTTCCGGCGGCGGGGAGAATTCCCGGTTGCCGACACCGCCTGATCTGACATAAAAAAACGCTGGCTCCGGCCAGCGTTTTTTTATAGTATCAACCCTCCGTGTTCTGTAACGGCGAGCCCGCCATCCATGGCAGGCCTTTCGGCTCAGACCCCGATCACAGACTGTGATCCAGCACGATCTTGCCGCTGGACTTCCCGCCCAGGAATGCCTTGAGCGCCGCATCCAGCTCCTTGCGACCAATATCCCGGGCAGACGCCTCGGTCTTCGGGCAGGCCCAGTCAGACGAGAGCTTCTTCCAGACCGCTTCCTTGTCTGCCAGTGGAATCTCCACCGAATCCACACCCAGCAGGTTCACGCCGCGCAGAATAAACGGCATCACCGTGGTTTCCACCTTGGGGCCGGCAACCAGGCCGCAGCAGGACACGGAACCACCGGGCTGTACCTGTTTGAGGATTTCCGCCAGCGGGCTGCCACCCACGGTATCCACGGCATTGGCATAGGCCGGTTTCAGCATGGGTTTGGAAGAGGCTTCCAGGGCATCACGCCCGACGACTTCCACGGCGCCCAGCGCCTTCAGGGCATCGGCCTGATCCGCCTTGCCGGAGACCGCGGTTACCCGGAACCCGAGGCCAGCCAGTATTTCCACGGCCACGGTACCCACCGCCCCGCTGGCGCCCGAGACCAGCACCGGCCCCTGATCCGGCGCCGCCCCCATGCGCAGCAACTTGCCCACGCAGAGCCCGGCGGTCAGGCCGGCTGTACCATAGACCATGGCCTTGTGGGCGTCCCAGCCTTCCGGCATGGCCACGCACCATTCGGCCGGCACGCGGATATACTCGCCGAACCCGCCCGGCGTGTTCATGCCCAGGTCATATCCGGTAACGATCACCTGAGCACCCACCGCAGGCTGGCCAGCGGATTCGACCACTTCACCGGCGGCGTCGATACCTGGTGTATGAGGAAAGTTGCGGGTCACTCCCTTGTTGCCTGAAGCGGACAGGGCGTCCTTGTAGTTCAGGGAGGAGTGGCTGACACGGATCAGCACCTCGTTGTCAGGCAGGTCAGCGGTGTTGCAGGTTTCCTCGGTCCCCACGTATTCGCCGTCTTTCTCGTGAACGCGCCATGCCCGGTAATCGGTATCGTTGCTCATAACCTGTCTCCTGGGAGTTTGAGGGATTTACTGTTATTGGATGTTCTGATTGCGGAATGCGCTCAGCACCCGCCACACGGTTGCCTCCAGAGCGGCACTGGTCGCCAGCCCCAGCTTTTCCGGGAGTGTGCGTTTTCGCTGGAAACCTACTGATACTACATCCGACCGGTCGCAGGCATCGAGGAGATACTCATCGGACGTCAGGATCTCGTCCACCAGTCTGACTTCAAGTGCCCGGGTACCGAACCAGATATCACCGTTGGATACGGCGTCCACATCCAGGTCAGGCCGGCGCTCACGGACATAGTCCTTGAACAGGTGATGGGTGTCTTCCAGGTCTTCCAGGAACTTGCGGCGACCATTTTCCGTGTTTTCCCCGAAAATGGTCAGCGTTCGCTTGTGTTCCCCTGCGGTCAGGATCTCGTAGTCCACATTGTGTTTCTTGAGTACCCGGTGGAAGTTGGGCAGCTGGGCGACCACCCCGATAGAGCCGAGCACCGCAAAAGGCGAAGCCACGATACGGTCCGCCACACAGGCCATCATGTAGCCACCGCTGGCCGCCACCTTGTCGACACAGGCTGTCAGCTTGATCCCCTTGCCCCGAATCCGGTCCAGCTGGGCGGCCGCCAGACCATAGGCGTGCACCAGTCCACCACCGCTTTCCAGGCGCACGACCACCTCGTCACGGCCGGGTTCGGCCACGGCCAGCACCGCGGTGACCGACTTGCGCAGGGTTTCGGTATCGCTGGCCTTGATATCGCCATCGAAATCAAGCACGAAGGTTTTCGGCCGGGCTTCCTCTGACGTCTTTACGCCACCCTTGGCAGCTTTCTTGCGGGCCTTCTCCGCTTTCTGCTTTGCCTTTTTCCAGACCTTGCGCTGGTCCGGCGACAGCATCCGGCTCTCGATCGCCTCCCGCAGCTTGCGATATTTTTCATTCAGCCGGCGGACGGTAAGCTCACCCTCATCATCGCCCTCGCCCCGGCTACGCTGCACGGCAGAGGCGATCATGACGATGACCACAACGGCTGCGACGACAAAGGTGACGACTTTTGCGAGAAAGAGACCGTAGTCAGAAAGGAATTCCAAGGCACACTCCATAATCGGGAACTGGGTTGAGACCTGATTGTAACCGAGGTCAAAACGGGTACAAGCTTCCGGCGCCGAAAGTTGCAAAACGAGTGGAATGCAGTACTCAAACGATCGTTTGATTTTTTCTTGACACTGTCACTCGCCGCCCCTAAAGTCGGACTGAACCGGCTGGTCCAGACAACTGACCGCACCCGCTGGCGGCTCGCTGGCCGGTGCAATCGGCACAAGGCGATGGCCACCGTCTCACAGCACTTTATAACAAAGGGAAAAATGATGTCCGTAGCCCAGGTATTCCAGAAATTCGAGCAGAACTTCAATCCCGATGCCGCCGAAGGCATGGATCTGGTGTTCCAGTTCAACATTGAAGACGACAAGAACTACCACCTGATCATCAAGGACAAGACCTGCAAGATGGTCGAGGGCGACCACGATGATCCTTCCGTGACCCTGATCATGGATTCCGCCACCCTCAACGGCATCGTGTCCGGCGAGACCGATGGCATGCAGGCGTTCATGTCCGGCCAGTTGCGGGCCGAAGGTGACATGATGCTGGCCACCAAACTCGGACAGCTGTTCTCCCTGAACTGAGTACTCGCCAGCCATACCGAAAAAGGGCATCCCGCGGGATGCCCTTTTTCTGTCTACGGTTGCCTGTGGCCGGCCCCGGGTGAGGATCATCAGGCTGCTATTGGTCCCGCCGGGGTTCCGCCGACCTGGCCTCTTCATTCACCGGCACAGTGACCAACCCACCGGAAGATAGCCGAATGTCGTAGCGCGCGCCATCCCTGAGCGGCCTGTAGCTGGCGCTGCCAAGGGTGCCTTTCAGGAACGGCAGGTTCCAGGTCTGATCCAGCTGCCACAGATCCGGCCAGCTCTGGTCGCCCACTATCCCGACCCTGTGGTTACCATTGCGCTCCGCTTCCCGGGAGCGGTAACGACCACTGATGTGTTCCAGTCGGTAGCCCGGCTTCACCCCCAGCCAGCCAAAGGGTCCGCCAAAGCGGATGATACGGGCATCCAGTTGCCACTCGTCACCGTTGATGGTCCAGGATTGCGCCGACGCCCCGGGCTGATCGAGCCGCACCCGCCAGGTCTGTTCGCCCACCGCCTCGACACTGAGCGAGCCAACGGTCTCCATATGGGACAGGGCCTGATAGTGGCGCAACTCCATGGCCACGGCGATGCCGTAGAGGCCACCCGCCACCAGCGCCAGGACAAACATGCCCTTGAGCCAGCCCACCAGCCAGTGCGGGCGCCGGAAGAATGCCAGACCAACCAGAACCAGGATGCCGCCAATCCCCGCAAGTACCAGCATCAACATGGGATAAGACACTACAACCCTCCGTCGTCCAGAGAAGATTCCGCCAGCTTCAGAAGATCGGGATTGCGGTTGTCGCGGGTACCAATGGTCTCGATGTAGTACTCCAGCGACGTCAGTGCATCTGCCAGGGATTCCAGCACTGCGTTCCCCGGTGGTTCCTTCACGTCCAGCAGACGGCTCTGGATGGACCTGGCCACACGGTCCATGACACCCGCTGCATCCACATCACCGGTCAGCAGCAGGCCGCCCCAGATGCTGTGCAGTGTATTTGGCAGGTTCGCCAGGTGCAGCTTGTCGTAATCGGATTCCACGAAGGCGGTGATAGCCCGCTTTGCCAGGGTCAGCGCACTGCGGGCCTCGTCGCCCACTACGATGGAAGCCTCCCGCAAGTAGAGGGACTCCTCACGGGTTTCAGGCCGGGCCATCGCCAGGGCGTCGGTTTCCGAAGTGATGCCCCTGGAAACCATTTGCTGGACCGCGTTCTCGATACCCAGCACTGCGTCCGCCAGTGAGTACATCTCGTCCTCGGCCGGCAGAGAGCCGGCATGCTCCCAGGTGCGCAGGCGCTCCGCTTCGCTGCGGGCGATGTCCGCCAGCTGGTTGAGGTCGAGCATGTTCAGGGTATTGGACAACCGGTTAAGAGAATCGGCAATGGTGGACAGCTCGCTGAGATCCGGCTCAATGCCCCGCTCGATGATATCCAGACGGTCCTTGAGCTGGTTGAGCTCGTCCTGCAGTGCGGTGGACAGGGACTTGAGCACATCGGCACCCGGGCCATACAGTCGTTTGCGATGGGCCTCCATCATGGATTCCGGGTAGTCCGATGGCGCCAGCTTCCAGGCGGACAGAATGCGCTGTACTTCCTGATTGCCGGAGCCACTGCGGTACAGCAGGTAGACCAGCTCACGGATAATGGCCTCGTCCACGGTACGGCGGGCCGCCGTGCGACCAACATAGACCATATCGCGGCTGTACTTCTCGATACGCATCAGCAGCCGCTTGCGCGCCTTGTTGAAGCCCATGGCGCGGTCAGTCATGGTATCCGCCACCACCATCAGCAGACACCACAACTGCTTGAGCTGGCCGTCTCCGCACAAACGGGCAAACCCCCGCGAGGCCCGCGCGATCAGCTTCTTGCTGACCACTTCATTGCGCTCGCGAATCACTCCGACCAGTGCGACCTGGAGCATCAGCCGCATACGACGGGCATAGGTCTCGAATTCATTGTCGGCCAGATCCAGCGGCTGGGTCGGGGTACCGGCGCAGAAATCCGGGCGCTTCTCTGTGTCCAGATCGAAAAAGTAGGATTCCGGGTGGGGCTGGTCGCCCCGTGCTACCCGCAGTTCATTGATGATGGGCAACAGCAGCTCCGGGTGATCCTCCCGCTGCTGGTGATAGTATTCCACATAGCGGCGAAGGATAAACAGGGAGCTGTTGAGTGTGGTCAGAAGGATGTTCTTGTCGTCGCTGGCGCCTACCGGTACGTCGTTGGCGACCGTGACCGCTTCCTTGCACAGAAGGGTGCCGCCACGCAGCTCCACCAGCACAAAGATGCCCCGGAGCTGATTCAGGTAATCAACACAGTTCTGCAGGTCTTCGCCGCTCTCGCGATTTTCCTGGAAGCGCTCGAGGCTGGTTTCTGCGTTGCGGATGGTCTGCTCTATTTCACTCTTGACCAGATCAAACGACTGGGACTTCGTCGCTAGTGACGACTGAATCATAAACTGACGCTTCCTGTCTCAGCATTTCCTGCGCAGGTACCGTTCTGGCCTTCAGGTACCTCCTGCACAGGCATGGCCTGAACAGGGGCTTCCCGACGGTCGCGGGTCAGGCCCGGCCCGAATGGCTCGGGTAGTGTGCCTGGCCGGGCACCTCACGACCTTCTGGTACAGCGCAGGTGTTTCGTGGGTTACCCGGACGAATCGCCGTAATACAAGGACTCGTATGCCGTTTGGAACTACCTGACAGCGAATGACCCAAACCGCACACCAAGCGTTACTTATAACACAAATGTCAGCCCGCTCAAGCCACTGCGGTTACCACTTTCCAGATATCCTAAACAGTTCTCAGTTCTGTCGCTAATCTGTACCAAACCCTTTTCAGAGCGCCGAAATTCGTGGTCAGCCCCGCCACACGGCTTCACCACCAGCCTTCTCCACGGTATCCAGGAAAGCCTCGTGTTCTGCCAGCTCCTGCTCACTGGCGCGTACCACCGTCAGGCGTGGCCGATCCTGCGGCAGGCGACGGATGGTGGCGCCACCTTCGCCCCCCTCGCTTCCGGCATCCAGAGACAGCGCGGTCTGTCCACCGGTCAGCAGGAGGAAAACGTCCGCCAGGATTTCCGCATCGAGCAGAGCGCCGTGCAATTCCCGGTTGCTGTTATCCACCCCATAACGTTTGCAGAGTGCGTCCAGGCTGTTCTTCTGACCCGGATGCCGGCGCCGGGCGATGGCCAGGGAGTCGAGCACGCCACAATGATCCGCCACCTTGCGTACCGGCTTCAGGCGGGCAAACTCGGCGTCCATGAAGCCCACATCGAAGGGTGCGTTGTGGATGACCAGTTCGGCCCCGTCAATAAACTCGAGGAACTCCCCCACGATGTCAGCAAACCGGGGCTTGTCGGCCAGGAAATCATTGGTGATGCCGTGAATGGAAATGGCTTCCTCTTCCACTTCCCGCTCGGGATTGATGTAGACGTGATAATGACGCCCGGTCGGCTTCCGTTCCATCAGCTCAACACAGCCGATTTCGATAATCCGGTGACCCTCTGCCGGGTCAATACCGGTGGTTTCCGTATCCAGAACGATCTGTCTCATGCTTAGTGTCCCGTTTGGTTAATTTATTGATCTACTGAGCCACTGAGAGCCTTGAGAGCAAGGCGCGCTGGTTAGTGCTCCACTCATGCCGAGGCCAGTTTTTCGATACCGAGGTTGGCCAGGGCGTCCGCTCGTTCGTTGCCCGGCACGCCGGAGTGCCCCTTGACCCAGTGCCAGGTGATGTCGTGGCGTGCCACCTCTTCATCCAGGGCGCGCCAGAGGTCTTCGTTTTTTACCGGTTTGCGGGCAGCGGTCTTCCAGCCGTTCTTTTTCCACCCGGCCATCCATTCAGTTATGCCTTTCCGGACGTACTGGGAATCCGTGTACAGATCCACGTGGCAGGGCCGTTTCAGGGCTTTCAGCCCTTCGATGGCGGCCATCAGTTCCATGCGATTATTGGTGGTGGTGCCCTCACCCCCGAACAGCTCGCGGGAGCTTTCCCCGTAACTCAGCAAGGCTCCCCAGCCACCAGGGCCCGGGTTGCCCTTGCAGGCACCATCGGTATACAGCGTTACTTTTCCAGTCATTAACGATTCCGGTCTGAATAATTGGCTTCGGTACGGAGCGGCTCTGCTTCATCGCCGTAGCCCCGTCGTGTGATGCCGAGTGTACCGGGAGCGGGCATCGGAATCACCTTACCCGGCCGCCATGCCCAGCGACGGGCAATGGGAGAGCACACACGTTTGGTGGCGAGTACACAGTAGTAGGCGCCGAGCGGCAGCATGCCCTGGGTGCCGGCATATTCAAGCAGACTGCGACGCTCCGCCAGTGACTCGCTCTGCAGCGGTAAACGGAAGAAATAGGTGCCGGAACGGTCCACCGAACAGTCCAGCAGGTTGAGCCAGTCCTCCATCCGCGAGCGCAACAGGAAGCGGCCACACCACGGCCCGCGACGGCGACGACTCAGCAAGCGGCGGATGCCCCAGGAACTGAGCGGATTGAACCCCAGCACCAGCAACTGCCCACCGCCGCGCAATACGCGGGTGGATTCCCGCAGCACCTGGTGCGGCCAGGCGGTGAAATCCGCGGTATGGTGAAGGATGACCAGATCCACCGACCCGGACGGAAACGGCAACTCGTCAGGATCACACACCACAACCCCCTCGGGCAGGTCCTTGCGCCAGTACGGCGTTGCCACGATATGCTGGGTGAAGTCGGTATCCGGTGCCAGCGGCAGACGATTACTCAGCGCAATGTGCAACTGACGCGCTCCACCCAGATCCGCCACATGGGTCCGCACGCAGGCACGCTGGTCTTCCAGCAATGCCTGACCCAGGGAGGACTGGAACCAGGCCTCGAAACTGCGATGACATGCCCGGTAATCGGGCTGGCGTCGGCGCCCGCGACGGAAGATACGTAACCACTTCCAGCCTTGATTATTTGCCATCCATTACCCCGACAGTCGGTGGGACACCCTTGGGCACGAGCAACCCGATGCTTTATAGTAACAGGCACCCCTATCATCCGAAACGAGGGCATTATGCTGACCATCACACCGATACCGGCGTTCTCTGACAATTACATCTGGTGCCTGGCCGATACAGACTCCCGCAAGGCCCTGATTGTCGATCCCGGCCAGGCGAAGCCGGTAGCGGACTACCTTACCCGGAACCAGCTCGCCCTCGACACCATCCTGGTCACCCACCACCACCCCGATCACACCGGTGGTATCGCCACGCTGCGTGACCAGTTCAACCCCACCAGGATAGTGGCACCGGCCAACTCTCCATTCACCGGTGGCACCGATACGGTTCATCCCGGCGACCAGGTGGTCTGGCAATCCCTCACTTTTCAGGTACTGGACACCCCGGGTCACACCCTCGACCATATCGCCTTTTTCTGCGATACCCCGGTGGCAGGACGGCCGGCGCTATTCTGCGGCGACACCCTGTTCGCCTGTGGTTGCGGGCGCCTGTTCGAAGGTACGCCCGGGCAGATGGTGGAATCCCTGGCAAGCCTTCGGGCCCTGCCGGATGACACCGCTGTTTTCTGTGCCCATGAATACACCCTCGCCAACCTCCGTTTTGCGCGCAGCTGGCTGCCCGACGATCCTGCCCTGGCGGCCTTCGAGGAACATTGCCAGGCCCTTCGGGATGACGACAGGCCCACCGTGCCGGTGGTACTGGGTGATGAAAAACAGCGCAATCCGTTCCTGCGCTGGGACGACCCAATCGTGATCCGGGCCGCGGAAGCCTACGGCCGCGAACACAACCTTGTAACCGATAGTGACAGCGCCGTATTTGCGGCAGTGCGTCACGGCAAGGACAACTTCTGATCGAATACACTTCAGATCCGGCATGCCAGTGTTCCACAATGGGCCCTGGCGTTGCTATCCCGTAACGCAGGTCTGATTGACCCGGATTCGACGGTTACATAAAATCGCGAACGTTTCCCGGAACCCGTTTACCCGCTCGGCAGGCAGGGAAACAGGCTGGAATCCGTCCGATCTCTGGAATGTCCTTTATGATGGCAAGACGTACGACCACTTTGACTCTGCTGACCGTGCTGCTCACCGGTTGCTCCTCCACCCCTTCCTGGTTCGGACAAGAGAAGGAAACCGTACTGGACTCGCACCAGCAAACGGTGGCTGCCGGTGACGACGCTCTCAAGCGGTCAGTGGAAAACCGTGAGGGAGATGGCACCACGGAGCTGGACGAATCCATTGAGCCCTCGCTCAAGCTCACTGCGGAACAGGCCCGTGACCGCCTGGATTCCGGCGAGGTCGCCGACGGCGAGGCAGCCGAGGAAGAGCGTGATCTCTGGAACCGTATCCGCGCCGGCTTTGCCATGAACCATGACCAGGGGGATGAGCGCGTCCAGCAGCAGTTGGCGTGGTTCCAGAAACACCCGTCGTACATCAACCGGGTGGTTGAGCGGGGCCGGCGCTATCTGCACTACATCGTCGAGGAAACCGAGCGGCGCGGTCTGCCCATGGAATATGCCTTGCTACCCGTCGTGGAAAGCGCGTTCGATCCTTTCGCCTACTCCCACGGCCGCGCCTCGGGTCTCTGGCAGTTCATTCCGGGTACCGGCCGCCATTTCGGCCTGGATCAGAGCTGGTGGCACGATGGCCGGCGTGATGTGGTGGGCTCCACCAACGCGGCGCTTACCTACCTCGACCAGTTGGCGAAACGTTTCGATGGCGATCCCACCCTCGCCCTGGCCGCCTACAACAGTGGTGGCGGCACGGTAAATTCCGCCATCCGTCGCAATAACCGAAAGGGCGAGCCAACGGATTACTGGTCTCTGGACCTGCCCCGGGAAACCCGTCATTACGTACCCAAACTCATTGCCCTTGCCAAAATCTTTGACGACCCCGAAGCCTACGGTATTGAACTGCCGCCCCTGGAAGACGAGCCTTACTTCGAGATCGTTGAAACCGGTGGTCAGATCGACCTGGCCCACGCCGCCGAACTGGCGGGCGTCGATGTGGATGAAATCTATCTGCTGAACCCGTCCTATAACCGTTGGGCCACCCGCCCGGATGGGCCTCACCGCCTGCTGGTGCCCGTGGCCAGTGCCAACCGCTTCCGCCAGGGAATTGCCTCCCTTGACCCCGACACCCGGGTTTCCTGGAACAGCTATGAGGTCCGGTCTGGTGACAACCTGGGCGCCATCGCCCGCCGCAACGGCACCACGGCGTCGGTACTTCGCGAAGTCAACAAACTCAACGGCGATCTGATCCGTGTGGGACAGCAACTGTTGATTCCGTCAGCCCGCGCGGACCAGGGCACCTACAGCCACAGCCAGAACCAGCGCCTTGCCCGCAAACAGGAGCAGGCCGGTCGCAACAGTGACGGCCAGCGTGTCAGCCACCTGGTGAAACGGGGCGACACCTTCTGGGACATTGCCCGCGAGCACGGCGTCAGCGTTCGCCAGGTCGCCGCCTGGAATGGTATGGCGCCGGGTGACCCGCTGGTGCCTGGCCGCAAGCTGGTAATCTGGTCCAAAAATGCACAGGCCGCCGCCGGCACACAAGTGGCGAGCAACAACCGCTCCGGCATGGTGCGCAAGGTAGGATACCGGGTGCGCCAGGGGGACTCACTGTCGACCATCGCCAATCGTTTTGCGGTCAACGTCAGCGACATTGCCGCCTGGAACGATCTCAACACCGCCCGTTATCTGCAACCCGGCCAGAGTCTGGTACTCTACGTGGATGTGCGGAACAGCCCCTGATTTTTCCGGTCCAAGTCTTCCCACAGACTAATACGGGCGGCAGCAAGCCGCCCGTACAACAACGACGGGTATAAGAATTGCTATGGCCAGACCAAGGATCTTCCGGTTTTCACCCCTGTTCGCGCTGACGGGCGCCCTGCTTCTGTCAGCCACACTCTCAGCCAGTGAAGACAACCCTGATCAAGGCAAGGCAGCACCGGTCGAGCCCGTACACGCGCTGGCCATGCATGGTGAGCCGGCTTACGGCCCCGACTTCAGCCATTTCAGTTATGTCAACCCGGACGCTCCCAAAGGCGGTCGTCTGCGGCTGGCAGTCAGGGCCAACGGGTACGATACATTCAACCCGCTGGTGGTAAGGGGGGTGGCAGCCGCCGGCATCAGTACCTATTTGTACGACACACTGCTGGTATCCTCTGATGACGAGCCCTTTTCCGCCTACGGCCTGATAGCCGAGTCTATCGAGACGCCGGAAGACCGCAGCCATGTGGTCTACAATCTGCGACCCGAAGCCCGGTTCCACGATGGCCACCCCATCACTGCCGAGGATGTGGCCTTTACGTTCAATCTGCTGATGGAAAAAGGTCACCCGTTCTACCGCAGTTATTATGCCGGCGTTGAGAATGTCACCGTGGAGTCCGAGCGCCGGGTGCGCTTTGATTTCGGGGACACCAGCAACCGGGAATTGCCCCTGATCGTTGGCCAGATGCCGATTCTGCCGGAGCACTACTGGCAGGAGCATGTGTTTGGCGAGGAAGGGCTGACGCGGCCTCTGGGCAGCGGTCCCTACCGGATCGGCGAATTCGAGGCGGGCCGTTACATCACCTACGAACGGGCCGAGGACTACTGGGCTGCCGATCTGCCCGTCCGCAAGGGCCGTTTCAACTTCGACCGCATCCGTTACGACTATTACTCGGATGAAACCGTCTCGCTGGAAGCCTTCAAGTCCGGTGACTATGATTTCCGCCTGGAATCCTCCGCCAAGAACTGGGCCACCGCCTATAGTGGCGACCGTTTCGCTGATGGCCGGATTATTACCGAGGCCATCGAGCACCAGCGGCCCGCCGGCATGCAGGCGTTCATATTCAATACCCGCAGGGACAAGTTCTCCGATCCGAAGGTGCGTGAAGCAATCGCTCATGCCTTTGACTTCGACTGGGCCAACCGCAATCTTTTCTACGATCAGTATGAGCGCACCGACAGTTTCTTCGAGAACAGTGAACTGGCCTCCTCCGGCCTGCCGCAGGGACGCGAACTGGAAATACTGAATGCCTATCGCGACCAGTTGCCGGATGACGTCTTCACGGAAGCGTATTCGCCGCCGTCCACCGAGGGCGACCGTACCCTCCGCGACAACCTGCGCAAGGCCATGACGCTGCTGCAGGAGGCGGGCTACCGCATCCAGGACGGCGCCATGGTTCACCAGGACACCGGCGAAACCCTGTCGTTTCAATTCCTGTTACACCAGAAGAACTTCGAACGTATCGTGCTGCCGTTCAAGAACAACCTGGAACGCCTGGGCATGGATGTCAGCGTGCGGCTGGTGGATACCAACCAGTACGTGGAACGGGTACAGAGCTACGACTTCGACATCGTGACTCAGGTCATCTCCCAGTCCGACTCGCCGGGCAATGAGCAGCGGGATTTCTGGCATTCCTCGGTGGTCGACATCAAAGGCTCCCGCAACTATGCCGGCATCGCGGATCCGGTGGTGGACGCACTGGTGGAGAAGGTTATCCAGGCCCCCGACCGCGAGACCCTGGTCAACCACGTGCGTGCCCTGGACCGCGTGCTGCTGCATGGCCATTACGTGGTTCCCCAATGGCACCTCTCCATGGACCGCATTGCCTACTGGTCTTTCCTGGAGCGCCCGGAAACCACACCCAAGAATGGTGTCGATGTCGATAACTGGTGGTATGGCGACTGACTCCATGCTGAACCCGTCCCACCTGCCTGACTACCGGAGCTGACAGTCGTTATGGGCAGCTATATTCTCCGGCGTCTGGCACTGATCATCCCGACCCTGTTCGGGATCATGCTGCTCAATTTTGTCATCGTGCAGGCCGCTCCCGGGGGGCCTGTCGAGCAGTTGCTGGCCGAAATGCAGGGCCATGGCGGCAGTACCCTCACCCGGGCCGGTGGGGGCGGCGGCAGCGAAGTGGCGTCCGGTGGTGATTCGCGCTCCTCCCAGGGCATACACCCGGAACTGCTGGCGGAAATCGAAGTCATGTACGGCTTTGACAAGCCACCCCACGAACGCTTCTTCCAGATGATTGCCGACTACGTCCGGTTCGACTTCGGTGAATCCTTCTACCGGGACCGGACGGTGATCGAGCTGATCGTGGAAAAGCTGCCGGTGTCCATCTCGCTGGGGCTCTGGTCGACCCTGGTCATCTACCTGATTTCGATACCCCTGGGTATCCGCAAGGCGGTCAGCGATGGCTCCAGGTTCGATGTCTGGACCAGTTCCTTCATCGTCGTTGGTTATGCGATCCCGGGCTTCCTGTTCGCCATCATACTGATCGTTCTGTTCGGTGGCGGCAGCTACTTTGACGTATTCCCCAACAGTGGCCTCACCTCCACCAATTTTGACGAGATGTCCTGGCCGGAAAAGATTCAGGACTACTTCATGCACCTGGTACTGCCGGTAACAGCCAATGTGATTGGCGGTTTTGCCACCCTCACCCTGCTCACCAAGAACTCCTTTCTCGATGAGATCGGCAAGCATTACGTGGTCACCGCCCGGGCCAAGGGTCTCAACCAGCGCCAGGTGCTCTACGGCCATGTATTTCGCAACGCCATGCTGATCGTGATCGCCAGCATGCCCGGTGTTCTGGTATCGCTGTTCTTTACCGGCTCGTTGCTGATCGAGGTAATTTTCTCACTGGATGGTCTTGGCCTGCTCGGCTTTGAAGCCGCCCTCAACCGGGATTACCCGGTGATCTTCGGCACGCTCTTTATCTTCACGCTGATGGGGCTGGTACTGAAACTGGTCAGCGACCTCACCTATGTGCTGGTAGACCCGCGCATCGACTTCGAAAGCAGGGAGGGCTAGGTTCTGTTGAAGCTATCACCCATCCAGCGCCGTCGTTTCGAGAACTTCCGCCGCAACCGTCGTGGTTACTGGTCCCTGTGGCTGTTCCTCACGCTGTTTGTGCTGTCCATGTGCGCCGAGCTGATCGCCAACGACCGACCCCTGGTCATCTCCTATCAGGACGAGCTCTACTTCCCGGTGGTGCAGTCGATTCCCGAGGAAACCTTTGGTGGTTTCCTGCCCTCGGAGGCCAACTACCGGGACAGCTTCATCGAGGAGGAAATCAACAGTAACGGATGGATGGTGTGGCCACCGATACGGTTCAGTTATGAAACGGTCAACTACGACCTGAACGAACCTTCACCAGCGCCACCGTCCGCGGAAAACTGGCTGGGCACAGACGACCAGGCCCGCGACGTGGCCGCGCGGGTGATCTACGGTTTCCGGATATCCGTGCTGTTCGGCCTGATCCTGACCGTTCTCAGCTGTATTGTGGGGGTATCCGTCGGGGCACTGCAGGGCTACTACGGCGGCAAGGTGGACCTGCTGGGTCAGCGCTTCGTGGAGATCTGGTCGGGGCTGCCGGTGCTGTACCTGCTGATCATCCTGTCGGCCATTCTGCAGCCCAACTTCTGGTGGCTGCTGGGCATCATGCTGCTGTTCAGCTGGATGGGCCTGGTGGATGTGGTGCGCGCGGAATTCCTGCGGGCCCGCAACCTGGAATACGTCAAGGCGGCCAGAGCCCTGGGCCTGGGCAATCGCAAGATCATGTTCCGGCATATTTTGCCCAACGCCATGGTGGCCACCCTCACCTTTCTGCCGTTCATCCTGACGGGTGCCATTACCGGGCTCACATCCCTGGACTTTCTGGGCTTCGGGCTCCCTCCGGGGTCACCGTCCCTGGGCGAGCTGATCTACCAGGCCAAGGAAAACCTGCATGCGCCCTGGCTGGCGGCATCAGCCTTTTTCAGTCTCGCCATCATGCTGACCCTGCTGGTGTTTGTTGGTGAAGCCGTGCGTGATGCCTTTGACCCGAGGAAGAACTGACATGGCCGGCGTACTGGAATTCGACAACCTCACCCTGACCTTTGGCGCCGACGAGCCTGCCGTCCAGGGCCTCTCGTTCGAGGTCCGCGAGGGCGAGACCCTGGCGCTGGTTGGCGAAAGCGGCTCCGGCAAGTCGGTGTCTGCACTGTCAGTACTGCGACTGCTCGACCGCAATCTGGTCAACTATCCATCAGGCGCTATCCGCTATCGCGGGGAAGACCTGCTCAGTGCCGGTGAGCGCCGTTTGCGCCAGGTTCGCGGCCGTGCCATCAGCATGATCTTCCAGGAGCCGATGACGTCCCTGAACCCGCTGCATACCGTAGAGAAGCAGATCTCTGAAGTGCTGATGGTCCACAAGGGAATGCGAGGGCCGCAGGCACGCAAGCGGGTACTGGAACTTCTCGACCTGGTGGGCATTCCGCAACCGGAGGAACGACTGGACAGCCATCCCCACCAGCTTTCCGGCGGCCAGAAACAGCGGGTAATGATTGCCATGGCCCTGGCCAATGAGCCAGACCTACTGATTGCCGACGAGCCCACCACCGCACTGGATGTCACAGTACAGAAGCAGGTACTGGAACTGCTGCAGTCGCTGCAGCAACGATTCGGCATGGCGGTGCTGCTGATCACCCATGACCTCACCATCGTGCGTCACTATGCGCAACGGGTTGTGGTGATGGAGCAGGGAAAAATGGTGGAAGAAGGCGAAACGGAGCGCGTGTTCACGTCACCCGCTCACCCCTACACCCGCAAGCTGCTGGACTCCGAACCACCGCAAGCGCCGCAGCCGGCAGACACCAGCCAGGACGAACTGCTGCGGGTGGAAAAACTGAACGTGCGTTTTCCCATTGGCAAGTCACTGTTCGGCCGGACCCGGCGCTGGGCCCATGCGGTGCAGGATGTCAGCTTCACCGTACGTAAGGGCGAGACCCTGGGCATTGTCGGTGAAAGCGGCAGTGGCAAGACCACCATTGGCCACGCCCTGTTGCAACTGACCGAGAGTCAGGGCCGGGTGTTTTTCCTCGGTGACCGGATCGACCACCTCAACCAGAAGGCTTTCCGGCCCTGGCGCCGGCGGATGCAACTGGTGTTTCAGGATCCCTTCGGCAGCCTGAGTCCGCGCATGTCGGTGGGCGATATCGTCCGCGAAGGCCTGGAGATTCACAGCGACACCAGCCGTGACGAACAGCAACAGCAGGTTATTCGCGCACTCACCGACGTGGGCTTGAACCCGGAGGCACGCCACCGTTACCCCCATGAATTCTCCGGTGGTCAGCGCCAGCGTATCGCCATTGCCCGGGCCCTGGTATTGCAGCCGGATGTGATTGTGCTGGATGAACCCACCTCGGCGCTGGATCGCACGGTTCAGAAACAGGTGATTGAATTGCTGCAGGAATTGCAGTCACGTTATCAGCTAAGCTATCTTTTCATCAGTCACGACCTGGCGGTGGTGCGGGCACTGAGTCACCAGTTGCTGGTGTTGCGCTCCGGCCAGGTCATCGAAAGCGGTCCGTCGGAGGCCATATTCCAGAACCCGCAGTCCGGGTACACCCGGGAACTGCTGACGGCCGCACTGTTTTACCGGCCGCCATCCGACGCAGCGGCCGCGGACCTCCGACCAAAGGACCGTTAGTCAGGGCCTCCTTCTTCAGGGATAATGCCCGCAAAATTCATAATAGGGAGAACAGACATGGGTATCCTCAGCGGTAAACGCGCACTGATTGTTGGCGTTGCCAGCAAACACTCCATTGCCCACGGCATTGCCGAGGCCTTTCACGAGCAAGGCGCCGAACTGGCGTTTACCTACCAGAACGAAAAGCTGAAATCCCGTGTGGTGGGTTTCGCGGAAGGCTGGGGCAGTGAACTCACCTTCCCCTGCGATGTCGCCAGCGATGAGCAGATCGATAACGTCTTCACGGAGCTGAAAAAGCACTGGGACAGTGTCGATATTATCGTACACGCGGTCGGCTTTGCCCCTGCCAGCGAGCTCGATGGCAACTATGTTGACGTCACCACCCGCGAGGGGTTTCGCATCGCCCACGACATCAGTTCCTACAGCTTTGTGGCCCTGGCCAAGGGCGCCCGTCAGCAGGGTCTGCTGAACGAGCACAGCTCACTGATCACCCTGTCTTACCTGGGGTCGGAAAAGGTCCTGCCGAACTACAACGTGATGGGCCTGGCCAAGGCTTCACTGGAAGCCAGCGTACGCTACATGGCGGTATCGCTGGGTGGTGACGGTATCCGGGTCAATGCCATTTCCGCCGGCCCCATCAAGACCCTGGCGGCTTCCGGTATCAAGGCTTTCCGCCGCATGCTCAACGAGAATGCCGGGCGCGCGCCGCTCAAGCGCAACATTACCCAGAAGGAAGTGGGTAACGCCGCCGCGTTCCTGGGCTCCGACCTGGCAAGCGGTGTCACCGGCGAGATCATGTATGTGGACTGTGGTTTCAATATTACCGGCATGGGCACTCTGGACGACTGATCCAGCCCAACCGGCCGGGGGCGGCCCTGTCGCCCCCGGCACCGGTATTCTCTACTGCCCTTCCATTGCCCGGGCGACACCGTCCATCCACGCCAGATACTCACTGTCGCCGGTGTCCAGGATTCTCAGCCCGGACTGCCAGCGGCCATCATTCACCGCCCTGCACCAGATCACCTCAACGGTGAGCGCACACGCTGCAACCTCACCCTGCAAGCTGATGCTGGCCGGCAGCAGCGCGCCCTCTGTCAGCGGTTCCCGGGTAATGAGCCTGAGCCCACCCGGTGATACATCGGAACTTTCGGCCGGCGCGACACGGGCCTGACCGACCTCGCCCGGTTCCGCCGATTCAAGCTCCAGGGAAACGCTGGCGCGTCCCACCAGGCGGAATTCATCCCGCTGTTCGTGATCCGGATCCAGCTCGTTATCGCCAAAGGCATAGGGGTCTTTGTTGATCATGATACGTTGCTTCTTCCAGGACTTGCTCATCAAGGCTATCGCCCGACACGGATCCGGCCGACTACCCGGCTCAGGGTTTCATCAAATTCCGCGCTTGCCCCCAGTAACCTTGCGGTACCGGAGAGCAACCGCTCCACCAGGTCGTCCACCGTCAGCTCGGTACGGTTGAGCCCGAGCCGGTCAACAAACACCAGCTTGCGGCTGGCGTTGATACGCACGGCCAGCTTGAGGCGCTGCTCGTCGTTGTCCGGCGTTTTTTTCAGGGCTATCCAGCCGCCCATGTTAAGCCGGTCCACCTCCGCCACGGCGCGGGCCCTGGCCGCCTCGCGGACTGCCTCAAGCCGGTCGGCTTCTGCCTGTTCCGCCTGTTCACGGGCCTGCTTTGCCTGCCGCTCTGCCTCCGCCTTCCGAGCTGCCTCTGCCTCCGCCCGTTGCCGCGCCTCGGCTTCCCTCTGCTGTCGCAAGTGATCTGCCCGTTCACGGGCCTTGCGGGCCGCCGCCTGACGCTGACTGCGCTGGGAGGCCAGCACCCGGTCCAGCGCCGCCACGGTATCCGCAAGCACATCCCCGAACCGGGTCAGCGGCGGCAAAGGCCGGACCCTGCCCGCGTCCAGCGACTCCCTGAACTCGTGCCATCGCGTCAGGCCGAGACGCACTCCGTAGCCGTTGCTCCAGAGCACCTCGGCGGTTTCGTCAAGATAGGCGAGAAAGAACCGGCGCTGTTCTTGATCACCACTGCCCTCCACGAACCAGTTTTTCCGGTACTGCTCAAGGCTGTCAGGCTGGGCACCGGACGTTTCGAGCCATGCCGGGTCATAGTCCAGCTGTTCCACCCTGGCGCGAGTGGATTCCACCACCGGGTCGCCACCACGCAGGCGGTCTACCAGAACTGTCTCCACAGCCGCCAACGGGCCACGTGGCGGCGCCTCTTCCCAGATCCGTTGCCAGACTTCGGCAATCCGGTCGGAAAGCTGTTCCCCGACCTGATAGAGACGGTCGGTTTCCTGGCCGGACAGGGCCGGATCACCGACCCACACCATCCATTCCAGCAAGCGCGTGGCATGTCGCCAGTTATCACCACTGTCGCCCTCCCGCCAGGCCAGCTGTCGGAGCAGCGGCAACCAGTGCTGAATCAGAAAGTCCTGCATCGGGGCAGGCAGCTGTCTGCCCTCCATGGCCCGTCCGGCGATCGCCCGTGACAGCTGGTCTGCCCGCCGTTGCCGTGCGGCCCCGGCTTCGGTTTCCAGCAGCCGTTGGTGCAGCCGGCTGGAATGCTGGTGCCGCCGGTCCGCTTCCCGGTGCCACTTCTCACAGAAGTTCGCAAATGGCGCCAGGTCGTTGTCGAGGAAACATTGATCTACCACCTCCACCACCCGATCGAGCTGGTCCAGCAGGGCCCGGGACGAGCGCCCACCGGAATCGCTCCAGCCACGCCAGTCGGCAAAGCTGTCCAGCCAGCTCACCAGCAAGCCCGCAAACACCGGCCGCTCCTCTTCCACCAGCCGCCATGCCAACGGATACCTGAGGCGGGCAAGCCGGGTGACCAGCACCGGGTGGAGCCCGGAAGAACGCAGGAATACGTCCATGATACGGTCGGCCAGGTAGGCGCCATTGACCTGCTGTACCGACCAGGGACCTTCCAGGTCCGCCAGAACGGCGGACACACGCTGGTCGGTCTGCCGTGACCAGTGCTCGCGCAGCAGGGCGGTCCAGTTGTGCGATTGCTCGGGCTGACCCACCGGGTAAGGCAGATCCGGCACCCGGATTTCGCGGAGCACGCCACCTATACGTTCGGACAGGGAATCAGGAAGTACAGAATCGGTCATGGTATCCATTGCATCAGACATCAGCTCACATTGCAGCACGGCAGTCAGGGAAGGTCCAGCGCCCGGCAACCTGCCGGGGGAGCTGATTCATTGCATTGACCTGTCAAATGGCGCAGTATATCGCTCCATCAAAATAACCACCGAAGCCCCTGTACGCCTGCGTCCGGCCTGCGTTGAAGGGCTTCGACGAGAGAATATCAGGAAGCACAACAGTATGTCCGGCAAGCAACTCGAGAATATCAACGTGGCCAGTCAGGAGCCGCTCATCACACCGGAAGCCCTCAAACGGGAAATGCCCCTGACGGACAAGGCCGCGGCCACCGTCACCGAGGGCCGCCAGACCATCTACGACATCCTCGATGGCAAGGATCATCGCCTGTTTGTCGTGGTCGGCCCCTGCTCCGTTCACGACGCCGAGGCCGCCCGGGAATACGCCCGACGGCTCAAGAAACTGGCCGACGAAGTCAGCGACACGCTGTACATCGTGATGCGGGTCTACTTCGAGAAACCCCGCACCACCGTCGGCTGGAAGGGGCTGATCAACGACCCGCACCTGAACGACTCCTTTGATATCGAACAGGGCCTGCACCTGGGGCGCCGTCTGCTGCTGGATATCGCTGAAATTGGTCTGCCCACGGCAACCGAGGCACTGGATCCGATTTCACCCCAGTACCTGCAGGACAGCATCTCCTGGTCGGCCATTGGTGCCCGCACCACGGAATCCCAGACCCACCGGGAAATGAGTAGTGGCCTGTCCATGGCCATCGGCTTCAAGAACGGCACCGATGGCAGCCTGGATGTGGCGGTCAACGCCATGAAGTCGGTCTCGCACCCCCACTCTTTCCTGGGCATTGACCAACAGGGCAAGGTGGCCATTATCCGTACCCGGGGTAACCAGTACGGTCATGCCGTATTGCGCGGTGGCGGTGGCAAGCCCAACTATGATTCGGTCAATGTGGCCCTGTGTGAGCAGGCTCTCGAAAAAGCCGGCCTGCGCAAGTCCATCATGGTGGATTGCAGCCACGCCAACTCCAGCAAGGACCCGGCCATTCAGCCGCTGGTGATGCAGGATGTTGCCCACCAGATTCTGGAGGGCAACCAGTCCATTCAGAGCCTGATGGTGGAAAGCAACATCAACTGGGGCAACCAGCCGATTCCGGAAAATCTGGACGACCTGAAATACGGCGTTTCCGTTACCGATGCCTGCATCGACTGGGAGACCACCGAGAAAGCACTGCGGGAAATGCGCGACAAACTGAAGGACACGCTCCCCAAGCGGGTGAGCTGATCGTCCTGACCGATGCGGGCCGGTTCACCCGGCCCGCTCGGCTTCACCGGGTGTCGCCGGCCTGAACAGCGGCCATCCAGTCGAGCCTGTCCCTGAGCCCGACCACCTCGCCGATTATCACCAGCGTGGGCGCCTGCACCGCACTTTCCTCTACCTTGCCGACAATATCCTCCAGAGTACCGCACACCACCTGCTGCTGTGGCGTTGTACCCCGTGACACCAGGGCGACCGGCATGGCCGGTGTCATGCCATGGGCGGTAAGCTCCCGCACAATGATCGGCAGCCCCACCAGCCCCATGTAGAAGACCAGGGTCTGATTGGTCTGCACGAAATCATTCCAGGGCAAATCACAGGTGTCGTTCTTGAGGTGACCGGTGACGAAACGCACCGACTGGGCGTAATCGCGGTGGGTCAGCGGGATACCGGCATAGGCGGCACAGCCGGACGCCGCCGTAATGCCGGGAATCACCTGGAAGCGGACGCCCGCCTCGGCCAGGGTCTCGATCTCCTCACCGCCCCGGCCAAAGATGAACGGGTCACCGCCCTTGAGGCGAACCACCTTGCTGCCTTGCTTCGCCAGCTCCACCAGTTTCTGGTTGATCTGGTCCTGGGGCAGCGTGTGATCCGAGCGTTTCTTGCCCACATGCACCAGTTCGGTGCCATGCGGAATCATGTCCATGATGGGCTGGGACACCAGCCGGTCGTAGAGCACGATGTCCGCTTCCTGCAGAATGCGCCAGGCCTTCAGGGTCAGCAGTTCCGGATCGCCAGGCCCGGCGCCCACCAGGAAAACCTCGCCTTCGGAGGAGTTGGGGTTGCGGGTGACCGGATTCACCCGGTAACGGGACGGTAACCGGACGCCCGCCCCGCCCTTCAGCGGCGCGTCGTCCGGGCGGCCTCCGGCTGGTCTCGACATGTCAGGTGCTTCCTCCCGGGATGCTGTCACTGTATCCGTTCCATACCCCGCATATAGGAGCGCAGCGCCTCGGGCACCTCGATGCTGCCGTCGGCCTGCTGATAGTTCTCCATCACGGCGATGAGGGTGCGGCCTACCGCCAGCCCGGAACCATTGAGAGTGTGCACGGGCTCCGGCTTGCCGGTGTCCGGGTTACGCCAGCGGGCATGCATGCGGCGTGCCTGGAAATCCCGGGTATTGGAGCAGGAGGAGATCTCCCGATACTTGTCCTGGCCTGGCAGCCACACTTCCAGGTCGAAGGTACGGGCGGCCGCGAAGCCGATGTCGCCGCCGCACAGCTCGACCACACGGTACGGCAGGTCGAGCAGCTGCAGGATTTTCTCGGCGTTGCCGGTCAGTTCCTCCAGGGCCGCGTCGGACTCTTCCGGCCGCACGATGTGAATCAGCTCCACCTTGTCGAACTGGTGCTGGCGGATCATGCCCCGGGTATCCCGGCCATAGGAACCCGCCTCGCTGCGGAAGCACGGGGTATGGGCGACAAATCTGAGGGGCATGCGGTCATCGTCGATGATGGAATCCGCCACCAGGTTGGTCACCGGCACCTCGGCCGTGGGAATCAAATACAACGGATGCTCACCCGTGGTCCGGAACAGGTCTTCCTCGAACTTGGGCAGCTGGCCGGTCCCGAACAGCGTGTTGGCATTGACCATATAGGGAACGTAGGTCTCTTCGTAACCATGCTCCAGGGTGTGTTGGTCCAGCATGAACTGCGTCAGCGCCCGGTGCAGGCGGGCAATACCGCCGCGCATGGCCACAAAACGGCTATGGGCCAGCCGGGTACCCGCTTCGAAATCCAGGCCACCCAGGGCTTCGCCGAGGCTGACATGGTCCTTTACCTCGAAGTCGAAGGTGCGGGGCGTGCCCCATTGGCGAACCTCGACATTATCGTCCTCGCTCTCCCCTGCCGGAACGGATTCGTCCGGCACATTGGGAATGCCGGCGAGGAAGGCGTTCAGGGATTCCTGGACGGAGCGCAGTTCATCTTCCGCTTCCGCCTTCTGGCGCTTCAGGTCATCCACTTCCTGCAACAGAGGCTGGATATCCTCCCCAGCGGCCTTGGCCTTGCCAATGGATTTGGACCGACGGTTCTGCTCGCCCTGAAGAGTCTCCGTCCGCACCTGGATGGAACGACGCTTCTCTTCCAGTTCGTTGAAGAGATCGCGATCAAAGGTGTAGTGCTTGACCGCCAGGCGGCGGGCAATCTCGTCCGTTTCAGCGCGGACACGTTTCGGGTCGAGCATGGCAATCCCTGTTATTTGGCTGGGTAGAAAGTCAGCTGTATGACATCGGGTTGAATAACGGGGCATTATAACCGGAGGCTGTGCCCCCGTTAAGGTATGGCGCGGAAATGGCGGGCCGACGACCCTTTTTCGGTGTCAGCCCGGTCAACAGCTCAGGATGAGCCGGAAGGATAGCGTTGCCGTGAACTGGCCTTATTCATGTCATCCAGGCGTTGGCGTTTCTCTCCCAGCCGGATTTCCAGCCCCCGGGGCACCGGCTGGTAATAACGGCGCTGGTGAATCTCCTCCGGCAGGTAGGCTTCTCCGGCAGCAAAGGCCTCGGGTTCGTCATGGGCGTAGCGGTATTCCTCGCCATAGCCCAGGTCGTTCATCAGCGAGGTAGGCGCGTTGCGGATATGCACGGGTACCTGGTAGTCCGGGTCCTGGCGAATATCCGCCACGCAGCGGTTATACGCGCTGTAGACCGCATTGCTCTTGGGCGCCAGGGCCAGGTAGGTGACCGCCTGGGCCATGGACAGCTCCCCTTCCGGAGAGCCGAGGCGCTCCAGTACATCCCAGGCATCCAGGCACATCCGCAAGGCCCGGGGGTCGGCATTGCCGATATCCTCGGACGCAATTCGAACCAGCCGACGGGCCACGTACAAAGGATCGGCGCCGCCGTCCAGCATGCGACACATCCAGTAAAGGGAGGCGTCCGGATCCGATCCGCGCACGGACTTGTGCAGGGCGGAGATCTGGTCGTAGAACACGTCGCCACCCTTGTCGAAACGGCGCAGGCTGCTCTGCAGCACCTGTTCCAGCACCGCTTCGGTGATTTCCGGCTGCTCACCGGTTCCCGGCTCCGCCAGGTCGGAGGCCACTTCCAGCACGTTCAGGGCCCGCCGGGCGTCGCCGCTGCCGGCAGCGGCGATCAGCCCGAGCACCCGGTCGCTGACCGTCACCTTGTCGGCAAGCCCGGTGTCGGCATGCAGGGCCCGCTGCAGCAAACCCACCAGATCCGCTTCTTCGAGGTTCTTGAGCACATAGACCCGGGTCCGGGACAACAAGGCGCTGTTGAGCTCGAATGACGGGTTTTCCGTGGTCGCCCCCACGAAGATGAAAGTGCCGTCCTCAATATGGGGCAGGAAGGCATCCTGCTGGCTCTTGTTGAAACGGTGAACCTCGTCCACGAACAGCAGGGTATCGCGCCCTTCCGCCTGCTTGCGGCTGCGGGCGCGCTCTACTGCGGCGCGGATGTCCTTGACCCCGGCCAGCACCGCAGACAGGGTTTCGTACCCCATATCCCCGACACTGGCCAGCAGCCGGGCAAAGGTGGTCTTGCCCACTCCGGGTGGCCCCCAGAGGATCATGGAATGAAGCTGGCCCTGCTCCACTGCCTGACGCAGCGGTTTGCCCGGCCCGACGAGGTGGGCCTGCCCCACATACTCGTCCAGGTTGCGGGGTCGCATGCGGGCGGCCAGGGGCTCGAAGCCCCGTTGTTCCTGGAACAGGCTGTCCTGCATTACTGCATGCCCTGGATCACGTCCGCCGAGTCGGGATACTCCAGCTCGAAAGCCGAATCGGGCACCTCCTCGTTGATGCGGATGCTGCCGAATTCCAGCTCGGTGCGCTGGGCCAGGGAGTCTTCCATGCGCATGGCCTGAAGCTCGTCGTCATAGAAGGTGAGGGTCAGCGAGATGAACAGGGAGTCCTCGCTCAGCGGCTCAAGGGTGTATTCCCGGGTGTGGTCACCGTAACGGGACTCACTGATGTCGTAGGTTTCCGACAGGCCATCGGTTTCGCCGCTCAGCAGCAACGCGGGTGTGGTGCTTGCCTGCTCATCCAGGTCCTGAATGGTCACCTGCTCCAGGTCCGGATCGTAAAGCGTCACGGTTTCACCGTTGCTGACAATAAACTGGTTGGCGGGGGGCTCCGTCTCCCAGTAGAACAGCCCCGGCCGTTTGGCTTTCAGGTTGCCGCTGGACTCTTGCACTACCCGCCCCCGGTCGTCCGCCACGGTCTGGGTAAAGGAGGCCTGGAACGTGGAATAGCTGCTCAGGGTATCGGCCAGTCGGTCTGCCGCCGGCTCCTGCGCCCATGCAGCGCCGGAAAACAGCACCAGGGTGGCCGTGGCCAGTAATGTGCGACCCGCTTTGATCATTCAGTGCCTCCTGGGACTCAGGGTTTCGGGGGTGGCGCCGCGAGCACTTCCCGGGCGCCGTTGTGACCGGCGGGGCTTACCACGCCGGCCGCTTCCATGGCATCCACCAGGTTTGCGGCCCGGTTGTAGCCAATCTTGAACTTGCGCTGTACGGAAGAAATGGACACTCGCCGGCCCTCGGTGACAAACGCTACCGCCTCGTCAAAAAGGGCATCGTTCTCACTGTCGCCACCGCCTTCGGACAGGCTGGGCACACCGGGGAGGTTTTCTCCTTCTGCACCATTCAGGACATCGTCCACGTACTCAGGTTCCCCACGGGCTTTCCATGCGTTGACGATGCGATGAACCTCATCATCGTCCACAAAGGCGCCGTGAACCCGAACCGGCAGCCCGGAGCCAGGTGGCAGGTAAAGCATGTCACCATGCCCCAGCAACTGCTCGGCACCACCCTGATCCAGCACGGTGCGGGAATCAATCTTGGACGACACCTGGAACGATATCCGGGTGGGAATGTTGGCCTTGATCAGGCCGGTAATAACGTCCACCGATGGCCGCTGAGTGGCCAGGATCAGGTGGATGCCGGCTGCCCTCGCCTTCTGGGCGATACGGGCGATCAGCTCTTCCACCTTCTTGCCGACGATCATCATCATGTCGGCGAATTCGTCGATCACCACCACGATAAACGGCAGGGTTTCCAGCTCGGGCCGTTGTTGCTCGTCGTTATCCAGGTATTCGTCAGGTTTCCAGAAGGGATCGAGCAGAGGCTCGCCAGCGGCACGGGCGTCCTTCACCTTGCGGTTATAGCCGGCCACATTGCGCACACCCAGGTTGGCCATCAGCTTGTAACGGCGCTCCATTTCAGCCACACACCAGCGCAGGGCGTTGGCGGCGTCCTTCATGTCGGTAACCACCGGCGACAGCAGGTGCGGGATGCCCTCGTAGATGCTCAGCTCCAGCATCTTCGGGTCGACCATGATGAAGCGGACTTCCTCCGGCGTCGCCTTGAGCAGCATGCTGATCAGCATGGCGTTCACCCCGACCGACTTACCGGAACCGGTGGTCCCGGCCACCAGCAGATGGGGCATCTTGGACAGGTTGGCCACCATCGGATTGCCGCCGATATCATTGCCCAGGGCCAGGGTCAGGGCGGAGGACGACTCGGTGAACACCTTCGCACCCAGTACCTCGCTGAGGCGCACCATCTGCCGCTTCTCGTTGGGAATCTCGATGCCCACCACCGACTTGCCGGGAATCACTTCCACCACCCGCACGCTGAGCACGGCCAGGGCCCGGGCCAGGTCTTTGGCCAGATTGGAGATCTTGCTGACCTTGACCCCGGGTGCGGGCTTGATCTCGAAACGGGTAATTACCGGGCCCGGATTGACCTCGACCACCTCCACCGAGACACCGAAGTCTGCCAGTTTTTCCTCCAGCATCCGCGACATGTACTCCAGGGATTCCTCGGAGTAGCCCTTCTCCTGATGTTCCTCGGGGGGATCCAGTAGCGTCAGCGGCGGTATCGGGCTTTCCAGGTCCTCAAACAGGGAGGCCTGCTTGCGGCTCCGGTCTTTCTCGGTCTCGCCCGGGCCGTCCTGCTTGCCTGCGTCGTCCCGCTTGAAGGGCGAGATCTTCACCTTGCCAGTATTATTTTCCACCGGCTTGCTGTTATTTGCCTTCTTCTTCGGCTTCGGTGCTGGTTCTTCGGCGTCGTCATCCCGGGAGCTGAAGCTTTCCAGCATGACCGGTTCGTCGTCATCCAGCCCCCGCCGGGCTGACATGGGGTCTGCCCTGGAGGGCTGCCGATCCGCGCCCTGCTCCTTATCGCCCTTGCCAAAGGGCCACAACCATCGCCACCAGGGCCGGCGTTCGCCCCCCTGCGCTGTTTCGGTATTGGTATCGGTGAGCACCGGCGGTTCCGGCGGGGGACTCACTTTTCTCGCCGACTCCGGCCCCTGGTCTGCGGCCTCTTCACTGTTATCCCGTGCGAACAGCCCCTTGAGCCACAGCAGGGCCTCCAGTGTGTAGCCACCCACCTGGTCCATCAGCCGGAACCAGGAAAACCCGGTAGTGACGGTAAGGGCAAACAGAAAGATGGCCACCAGGATCAGCGTCGTGGCAGGCAGGTTAAAGAAGCGGACCATGGCGGACGACACCGCCTGACCCAGCACACCGCCCGAGGCTGCCCCGAGCCCGAACAGCGAATACAGGGCCAGCAGGCTGCAGGCGGACAGCAGGATCAGCAGGAAGCCCCCGGCACGCACCAGCAACAGGGGCCAGTGGGTTTCCAGAGGATCGTGACGCAGACGGATCAGCAACAAGGCATAGCCGGCCACCATCAGCGGGAACAGATAGGATACCTGACCGAAGACATCCATCATCAGGCTGGCCAGCCAGGCACCAAAGCGCCCGGCCGCGTTGTCGACGCTGACCTGATGACCGATGGAGGCCCAGCCCGGATCGGATGGGCTGTAGGTGGCCAGGGTCATGGCCAGGAAGATGGTCAGCGCGACAAGCGCAATAACCAGCCCTTCCCTGGCGCCCTGAGCTACCAGCCGGCGAAACCGCTGTTGTTTTTCCGTGAGCGCCGCGGGGGCTGCCTCTTGCTTGCCAGTCTTAGCCATGAAGTCCGCAAACGATCCTCTGCTGATGAAATGGCGAAAACGATGATACCGCCGGCATCAAGTCTCCAGGGCCTGCAGGCCCCGGCGCATGTCGTTCTTCAGGTCTTCAAGGGCTTCTACGCCCACCGACAGCCGGATCAGATTGTCGGTAATGCCGGCCAGGGCCTTGTCTTCCGGTGACAGGCGACCATGGGTGGTGGTCCCCGGATGCGTGATGGTGGTCTTCACGTCGCCCAGGTTCGCGGTAATGGATACCATGCGGGTGGCATCAACAAACGCCCAGGCTTCCGACTGGCCACCGTGGACGGTGAACGACAACACACCGCCATAACCATCCTGCTGCCTGCTCGCCAGCTCATGCTGGGGGTGGCTTTCCAGTCCGGCGTAGTACACCTTCTCCACCGCAGGCTGCTGTTCAAGCCAGCGAGCCAACTGTAGCGCATTCTCACAGTGGGCACGCATACGGATTGGTAAGGTTTCCAGACCCTTATGGAAGATCCAGGCGTTGAAGGGGCTCATGGTGGGCCCGGCGGAACGCAGGAAGCCGTATACCTCTTCCATCAGCTTCTGGCTGCCCACCACGACCCCACCGAGACAGCGGCCCTGGCCATCAAGATACTTGGTGGCGGAATGAATCACGATATCGGCGCCAAACTCGAACGGACGCTGCAGCACCGGGGTGCAGAAGCAGTTGTCCACCACAAACAGGGCGTTGTTGTCCCGTGCCAGGGCCGCCAGCGCGGTCATGTCCGCCACTTCACACAGCGGGTTGGACGGCGTTTCGATAAACACCAGGCGGGTGCGATCAGTGACCGCGTCGCGCCAGGCATCCATGTCGGTCAGACCGACAAACGTGGTGGCGATACCAAACTTTGCCAGATACTTCTGGAACAGTACGTTGGTGGTGCCGAACACCCCCCGCGAACACACCACATGATCACCCTGCTCAAGCAGTGCCATGCAGGTCGCCAGGATGGCCGCCATGCCGGACGCGGTGGCCACGGCGCGCTCGCCACCTTCCATGGCGGCAATCCGTTCCTCGAACGCCTGCACCGTGGGATTGGTAAAGCGGGAGTAGATATTGCCCGCCTCGTCGCCGCCAAAACGGGCCGCCGCCTGGGCGGCACTGCCATAGACGAAGCTGGATGTGGGGAAGATGGCATCACTGTGTTCGAGCTCGCTCGTGCGGTGCTGCCCGGCACGAACCGCCAGGGTATCCACTGATACCCCCTCCAGGTCCGATTCCGGAATAAAGGTGTGCTCTTCGCGGCGATGGGTCATGGTGCTAGTGTTCCGTCTGGTTAATTCGCTGACCTGCAGCGTGCCGCTGGGGCCTCAGTCTTCGTCATTATGCAGGTCAATGATGCCGTTATCCTCGGGCAGACCGGCCTGGGCTGCTTCCCGGGCTTCATCCCGGCGCAGGGCATCCAGCTTTGCCAGGTAGGCGTCATCCACATCCCCGGTGATGTAGTTACCATTAAAAACGGAACACTCCCAGCCCTCAATGTTGTCGTTCACATCGTTGACACAGGAAATAAGGTCATCCAGATCCTGGTACACCAGCCAGTCGGCACCGATCAGTTCCTGGATTTCCTTCACGGTGCGATCGTGGGCGATCAGCTCCTGGGGAGACGGCATATCGATGCCGTACACGTTGGGAAACCTGACCGGGGGCGCGGCAGAGGCGAAGTACACCTTGCGGGCACCGGCATCCCGGGCCATCTGGATGATTTCATGGCAGGTGGTGCCGCGCACGATGGAGTCATCCACCAGCATCACATTCTTGTCCCGGAACTCCAGGTCGATGGGGTTGAGCTTCTGACGCACCGACTTCTTGCGCATGGTCTGGCCGGGCATGATGAACGTGCGGCCGATATAGCGGTTCTTGATAAAGCCCTCGCGGAACTTCACCCCCAGCCGGTGTGCCATCTGCAGTGCAGAGGTACGACTGGTATCGGGAATCGGCATCACCACGTCAATATCGTGATCGGGGCGTTCCCGCAGCACCTTGTCTGCCAGGGTCTCGCCCATGCGCAGGCGTGCCTTGTACACCGACACCCGGTCCATGATCGAATCCGGGCGGGCAAAATACACGTGCTCGAAAATACAGGGATTCAGGCTCGGGGATTCCGCGCACTGCTCGGTGTAAAGGGTGCCGTCGGTTTCGATATATACCGCCTCGCCGGGGGCGATATCGCGAACCAGGGTGAAACCGGCAGCGCTCAGGGCAACGCTTTCGGAAGCGATCATGTATTCATTGCCGTCGGCGGTCTCACGCACGCCATAGCAGGCCGGACGGATACCGTTGGGGTCGCGGAAACCGACAATGCCGTAACCGGTGATCATGGCGATCACCGCGTAGGCACCCCGGCAACGCTTGTGCACGGCCCGCACGGCAGCAAAGATCTCGTCCTTCGAGGGGTCGAGCTTGCCCAGCTTCTGCAGTTCATGGGCAAATACGTTGAGCAGCACTTCCGAGTCGGAGTTGGTATTGATATGGCGCAGATCCGTGCGGAACAGGTCCCGGGCCAGGTCGTCCGCATTGGTCAGGTTGCCATTATGGGCCAGCGTTATGCCATAAGGGCTGTTGACGTAGAACGGCTGGGCTTCGGCGGAACTGGCGCTGCCAGCGGTGGGGTAGCGAACATGACCGATTCCGACATTACCCACCAGGCGACGCATGTGCGACGTACGAAACACATCCCGCACCAGGCCATTGTCCTTGCGCAGGAAAAAGCGTTCGTCCTGAAAGGTCACCATACCGGCCGCATCCTGGCCCCGGTGCTGGAGTACGGTCAGGGCGTCATACAGCGCCTGATTCACGTACTGGGTACTGACAATACCTACAATTCCACACATGAGTGCTGTGTTCTCCAGAGCATTGAAACAACTGCATTCAGGAAGGGCTCAGAGGCTCTCTGCGCCGGACTCCAGGGCCCGGTTCCTGACCGCTTCTGATACCTTCTCCTGTACGGCCTCGCCGGACGACGCGGGCCCGAGGAAACGTTCAAATTCATCACCAAAGGTCCGCCGGGACCAGTCTTCCACCACACCCAGTCGCTCGATCATCACCGACGTGCGCCACCAGGTGTCGTCCGCAAGAGGGGTATAACGGGTGAACGCAATGGCCACCACGACCACCACCACACCACGTAGCAGACCGAAAACCATGCCCAGAACCCGATCGGTGGCACTCAGGCCGGTAACCCGCACCAGATGGCCGATCAGATTATTGATAATGGCACCAACAATCAGTGTGGACACGAACAGGATGGCAAAGGCGGCGATCAGTCTGACCAGCGGTGTCTCCACCGTGCCGGCCAGCAGGGACTGCATCTGCGGATGGAATGTACGGGCAATAATGAACGCCGCCACCCAGGTAACGAGCGACAGGGCCTCCCTGACGAAGCCCCTCTTCAGGCTGATCAGGGTGGAGATTGTCAGCAGGGCGATAATGACCCAGTCGATCCAGATCAGCGCGTTCATGAATAACCCGGTGATAAACAGGAAGCGCGAATTCTATCAGGAATCACCGGTAACCCAAACCTCCCGGCCGACCTGCCTTGCCCGCTCAGCAATGAAACGCCGGGAAGCGCTGGCCTGCTTCGACCAGCCCGGGCTGAGCCCCCGGGATCACTCCTCGCCCCGGGTAACCAGGGATTTGACACCAAAAGCCTCATCCAGCACCTGCTTGGCTTTCTCCGCTTCCGCCTTTTCCGCGAACGGTCCCGAGAAAACCCTTACCAGTCGCTGATCTCCTCGCACCACTTCCTGCAGGTGCGCCCCGTAGCCACGGTCCCTGACGCTGTCCCGCAGCCGGCGGGCGTTATCCTCGTTACCGAAGCTGCCCAGCTGCAGCACCCAGGCGCCCTCCAGGGTGCGTTCGAAGTCACCTTCGCCACGGGTGTCGGGGTCCGCAGGGGCAAGGTCCGGGTCAGGTTCGCTGGAGGCCGCCTGCCCACTCTCCGCATCCTGCGTCTGTGCCGCCGGCGCCGGTGACTCTTCGCCAGCGGGGTTCTCACCGGACTCCGCTGTTTGCCCGCCACTATCCTGCCGGGCCTCACCAGGGGACGAATCGCCCTCACCGTCGGAACCGACTGCCGGCTGGCTTCCCATGGCCGGATCCTCAACCACTTCCGGGGTCGGCGCGGGCTCCAGTTCCTCCACCCGATAGTCCGGTACGCCGCTCATGGAATCGTCCTGCTCGGGGACGCTTACCTCCGGGAAAGGAGGTTCTTCGGGGATATCCAGGGAGCGCACGTCACGTTCGTCGTGGGGCTCGTCAAACATCATCGGCACGAAAATCACCGCCAGTGAAATCAGCACCAATGCTCCGATAATTCGCTGCTTCAATCCATTCACCTTACTTCGGCTCCCTGTTGCAGGTCATGAACCGGTCGTGTGGCTCATGTGGGTGTAGTGTGAATATAACCGTCACAGATTGCCAACTCAAAACGCCCTGCCTGCCATGACAGAACGGTAAGGGGCTACCGGAAATAGCCCCTGCCCTCAACAACCGTGAAGAAGGAACCAAAAATCAGGACCAGGTCATGCTCACCGGCGGTATGGAGAGCGTTTTCGATGGCATCGGCCACCCGGTTTCCGACAAACACGGTTGCTTCCGCCAACTCCGGCCGTACCCGTTCCGCCAGAGCATCACCAGACAGCCCCCGGGGCACGTCCAGTCCGGCGATATACCAGTGGTCGATCACCGGCGCCAGGGCCTGCACCACGCCTGCGGAGTTCTTGTCTTCCAGACCGGCATAGACGGCCAGCAGACGCCGGTAACCCCGCAAGGAGTCCAGCCGTCTGGCAAGCCATTGTGCCGCATGGGGGTTATGCCCTACGTCCAGGAACACATCCGGCAAGCTGGCCACCTGCTCGAAGCGGCCCGCCAGGGACACGCCGGCAAGCGCATCGGCCATGGCCTGGTCATCCAGCCCCAGGTCCAACTCCAGACCCGCCATGGCGGCGGCGGCAAGACTGTTCAGGGGCAGGCTGTTACCCGGCAAGCGTATACGGTGGCCTGAGTCGGTTGCCAGCACCGGCGTGGGCTGATCCTGCAACAGCGTGTAACCCTGCCCGGGTCGCAACAGGCGAACTTTCTGGGCACTGGCCTGCTGAAGTACGGAGGCTGGTGGATCGTCATCCGCGTAGATGGCAACCTGTCCCGGACGCAGGATACCGGCCTTCTCGTAACCGATGGTATTGCGGTCCTCGCCAAGCCAGGCGGTGTGATCAAGGTCCACGGAGGTAATGATAGCCAGGTCCGCATCGAGCACGTTGACGGCATCCAGACGGCCACCCAGGCCCACTTCGAGTACCAGGTTATCAACCCCGGCCTCCGCCATTACCAGCAAAGCGGCAAGCGTGCCGAATTCGAAATAGGTCAGTGATACCGAACCCCGGGCCGCTTCCACCTGCTCAAAGGCGCGGATCAGTGACTCATCGCTGACATTTTGCCCGTTGAGCCGGACCCGTTCGTTGTAGGCCTGCAAATGGGGCGAGGTAAAGCAGCCGACAGTTTCGCCGGCTGCCAGCAACAGGGCTTCCAGGGCCGCCACGGTGCTGCCCTTGCCGTTGGTCCCGCCGACTGTAATGACACGACCATTGGGACGGGCAGGCATCAGCTTGCGCAGCACCAGCAGCACCCGGTCGAGACCGAGGTCCATGGCCACTGGGTGGATGGATTCGAGGTAGGATAGCCAGTCCCCGAGTGCGGCTCCCGCCCCGGGGGCGGGAGCCTTGCTCTCACTCCTGGACATTGGCCGTGTCAGAGGAGTCCGGGAGCTCTGACACCTCGAACTCGATGGGATCTTCGGTGGCCGGCCGGTCCTGGTTGGTGAACTTGGCCAGCGACGACGCAATGCGTTCACGCATCTTGTGCCGGTGGAGGATCATGTCGATGGCACCATGCTCCAGCAGAAACTCACTGCGCTGGAAGCCTTCCGGCAGTTTTTCCCGCACGGTCTGCTCGATGACCCGCGGGCCGGCAAAACCGATCAGGGCATAGGGCTCGGCGATATTGAGGTCGCCCAGCATGGCCAGACTGGCGGATACGCCACCAAACACCGGATCCGTCATCACGGAAATGTAGGGAATACCCTCCTGCTTCATACGCTCCAGCGCCGCCGCGGTCTTGGACATCTGCATCAGCGAGAGGATGGCTTCCTGCATGCGGGCACCACCGGATGCGGAGAAACACACCAGCGGAATGCGCTCTTCCAGACAGATATTGGCGGCGCGAACGAACTTCTCGCCAACCACCTGCCCCATCGAGCCACCCATGAAGTTGAACTCGAAGGCGCAGGCCACCAGCGGAACGCCAAGGGTGCTGCCCCGCATGACCACCAGGGCATCCTTCTCACCGGTTGCCTTCTGGTTCTGTGCCAGACGCTCCTTGTAGCGGCGGGTGTCCTTGAACTTGAGCCGGTCCCATGGCTCCAGTTCGTTGGCAATTTCCTCGCGACCGTCCTCATCCAGGAAGATCTCCAGGCGGCGACGGGCGTTGACCCTCAGGTGATGATTGCACTTGGGGCAGACATCCAGGTTCTTGTCCAGCTCGGGTTTGTAAAGAAACGCGCCGCACTTGGGGCATTTCTTCCACAAGCCTTCCGGTACGCCCGTTCGCTGTTTGGACTCCGAGCGAATCTTGCTCGGCATGATCTTGTCTAGCCAGTTACTCATGTTGTCATCCTGTCATTCCGTGCAAACTGAACGTGAAGCCGTCAGGAGGCCAGCCCGTCCAGTGCCTCTCGCATTGGGCTCAGCAGATCCGTAAGCGCCTGCTGCAACCGGGCCGGATCTGATTGATGGCGGGCTATTGTATCCACCAGCACACTGCCGACTATTACACCATCGGATACCTTACCCACAGCGGCCGCGGTTTCTGCGTCACGGATCCCGAAACCGACACCCACCGGCAGAGCGGTAATCCGGTGAACATTGGCCACCTTGCGTGCCACTTCCTCGACATCAATGGATGCGGAACCGGTCACCCCCTTGATTGAAACATAGTACACATAGCCCGAAGAGTGTTCACTGATTGCACGTATCCGCTCATCCATGGTGGTGGGGGCCAGCAGGAAAATGGGGTCCATCTGGCGTGCGGTGAACAGGGGCGCCACGTCGTCAGCTTCCTCCGGCGGCAGGTCCACGGTGAGGATACCGTCGACCCCGGCATCCGCTGCGGCATCCGCAAATGCTTCGAAGCCCATGGCCTCCATGGGGTTCAGGTAGCCCATCAGCACCACCGGCGTGTGCTGGTCCGCTTCACGGAACGCCCTGACCATGGCGATAACCTGACGCAGAGACGTGCCATGCTTCAGCGCCCGCTCACAGGCAAGCTGTATCACCGGGCCGTCGGCCATGGGATCGGAAAACGGCACACCCAGCTCGATGATATCGGCGCCGGCTGCGGCAAGCGTATGCATCAGGTCAACGGTCTGATCCGGGTGCGGATCCCCGGCGGTGATATAGGGAATCAGCGCCTTGCGACCCTGCTCCCCGAGAGTGTTCAGCACCCCTGCAATTCGACTCATGCGTGCTCCTGTATCAGAGAATCCTGGTTCGGCATCGGCTTCAGGCCTCGATGCCGTCAAGCTGGGCAATGGTATGAATGTCCTTGTCGCCACGGCCGGAAATGTTGATCACGACCACCTGTTCCGGATCCATTTCAGCGGCCAGCTTGATGGCGTAGGCCACCGCGTGGGCGGTTTCCAGCGCAGGCATGATGCCTTCAACCCGGGTCAGGTGGCGGAATGCGGCAAGGGCCTCATCGTCGGTCACCGAGACGTAATGGGCGCGGCCGATATCCTTCAGCCAGCTGTGCTCCGGACCCACACCCGGATAATCCAGGCCCGCCGACACGGAATGGGTTGCCGCGATCTGGCCGTTCTCGTCCTCCATCAGGTAGGTACGGTTACCATGAAGAACACCCGGCCGACCCGCAGCCAGGGGCGCCGCGTGCTGGCCGGTGTCGATGCCAAGACCGCCGGCCTCGACACCATAGAGCTGAACGGATTCGTCCATCAGGAACGGGTGGAACATGCCGATGGCGTTGGAGCCGCCACCCACGCAGGCCACCAGGGCATCTGGCAACTTGCCTGCCTGTGCCAGTGATTGCTGCCGCGTCTCACGACCAATCACGGACTGGAAATCCCGTACCAGCAACGGATAGGGATGGGGGCCAGCGACAGTACCAATGATGTAGAAGGTGTCGTCAACATTGGCGACCCAGTCCCGCATGGCCTCGTTCATGGCATCCTTGAGGGTACGGGTACCACTTTGCACCGAATGTACCTCGGCGCCCAGCAACTTCATGCGATAGACGTTCAGGGACTGACGCTTGACGTCTTCGGCGCCCATGAATACGTGACACTCCAGGCCCAGACGGGCGCAAACCGTCGCTGTGGCAACCCCGTGCTGGCCTGCCCCGGTTTCGGCGATGATCCGCTTCTTGCCCAGGAAGGCCGCCAACAGCGCCTGCCCGATGGTGTTGTTGACCTTGTGGGCGCCGGTATGGTTAAGGTCTTCGCGCTTGAGCCAGATCTGGGCGCCACCCGTTTCCCGGGTCAGGCGCTCGGCGAGATAAAGCGGGCTGGGGCGACCCACATAGTGCGCCAGATCCTTGTCGAAGGTGGCCTGGAATTCAGGATCCTTCTTCAGCCGGAGGTACTCTTTCTCAAGGGTCATCAGCGAGTCCATCAGTGTCTCGGACACGAAACGACCGCCATAGGCCCCGAAATGTCCTCTGGCATCCGGCAATTGGCTCAGCATTTCTTCAGTCAGTTTGATTGGCACGATTAACCTCGCTCAGAAACTCGGTAATTTTGGCGGCATCCTTGATCCCCTTGCGGGTGCCTTCGGGAGTACCGTCGGAAGCTTCCACTCCGCCGCTGACATCCACTCCCCACGGCCGCACCTGCCGGCAGGCGGCGGCAACGTTAGCAGAGTCGAGACCACCGGCCAATATCAGTGGCAGGGGACGATGTTGCGGTATGACAGACCAGTCGAAAATCTGGCCGGTACCGCCATACCGTTCGGGGTCATACGCATCAACCAGCAAACCCGATGCCCGGCTCCAGTCATGAAACGCGTTTTCGATATCATCATCACGACGAACCCTGACGGCCTTGATCCAGCGACGGTGGAACTGCTGGCAGAAATCCTGGGGTTCATCGCCGTGGAACTGCAGCAGATCCAGAGGTACCCGGGCCAATACCTTTTCCACATCCATCCGCCTCGGGTTGACGAACAGGCCGGTCAGGGTGACAAAGGCCGGGACGGCTTCGGCGATCGCCGTGGCCTGTTCAATGGTTACCGCCCGTGGACTGGCACCGTAAAATACCAGCCCGATCGCATCGGCGCCGGCGCTGGCCGCCGCCAGCGCGTCTTCGACCCGTGTGATACCGCAAATCTTGGTGCGTGTGCGTGCAGGATTCAAACCAGACCTCTTCATGAACTCGTTCGTGGCTTGCGGTGAACCCAGCTCGGGGCAACCGGCCGGTTGTCCGCGCTGTCGAACCAGGGGCGGACAAATCCGGGCCCACACCTGGCCAGCGGAATACCGAACGGCTCCGGGTAGCCGACGTCGACCATATACAGCCCGCCCGAGGGTGCGGTCACCCCGGCCAGCCGGCGATCACCACCGGCCAGCACCTCGCCCACCCATTGCGGCGGATACTTGCCCTGCCCCACCGCCATCAACGCGCCGGCAAAATTGCGAACCATATGATGCAGGAAGGCATTGGCCTGAACATCAATCACCACGAAATCATCGCGACGACGGACCCGGACAAACTCCACGAAACGCCAGGGAGAGCGTGACTGGCAGCCAGCTGCCCGGAAGGCGCTGAAGTCGTGCTCGCCCTCAAGCTGGCAGGCGGCCTCCTGCATCAGCGTTTCGTCCAGCGGGCGAAAATTCCAGGACACCTGAGACGCCAGCAGGGCCGGCCTCACCGGACCATTGAAGATAACATAACGGTAGCGGCGGTACACGGCGGAAAAGCGGGCATGGAAGGGTTCCGGCGCGTTGCCGGCCCAGTGTACTACGATGCCCGACGGCAGCGCCGTGTTGATACCCATAACCCAGGAGCGAAGGTTGCGAACCGCCCCGGTATCGAAATGCACCACCTGGTAGGCGCCGTGAACGCCGGCATCCGTGCGACCGGCGCAGACCACCTCCACCGGTTTGTCCGCCACCTTGCTGACGGCACGGGTAAGGGCATCCTCCACCGATGGTACGCCGCTCTTCTGTAGCTGCCAGCCATGGTAGGCGGCGCCATCGTACTCGAGCACCAGGGCGACACGCCCCTGGCCTATGGCATTATCAGTGGTCAACGGAACGGGTGTCTGGAACAAGCTTCTACCGGATCAAGTAATGGGCGTCAGGAATAAAGAACGCCGGCACTCGGCCGGCGTTCTGTTGCAGTGGAAGATTATAACGGATCAGGGCAGTTTTTTGAGCAGCGATTGCGCATCCGTCTTCTGATCGTCGTCGCCCTCGAGAATGACCTCCTCGAGAATCTCCCGGGCGCCCTCACTGTCACCCATGTCCACATAGGCGCGCGCAAGGTCCAGCTTGGTAGCAACCTCATCGGTTCCGGACAGGAAATCGAAGTCGTCATCATCACCAAGGGATGCCTCATCGATCTCATCAATACTGGCGCCACCCTGCGCCGGTGACCGGGTATCGTCAGCCGGTCTGGCATCCTGTTCGTCCGACACAGCGTCATCCTCCAGTTCCGGAATGTCCAGATCGGACAGGTCATCCTCCGCAGGCTCCTCGCCGGCCGCTTCCGATGCCGTATCCGGTTCGTCCAGGTCGAGGTCACTCAGGTCCAGTTGACTTTCGTCGTCCGGTTCGGATTCAGAGGCCTGATCCATCAGCTCCAGGTCTTCGTCGGATACATCCAGTTCCAGGTCTTCCAGCCCATCGTCCTTACTCTCACCGGAGGTTACCTTGTCCAGTTCGGCGTCCAGCTCGTCGAGGAACGATTCGTCCAGATCAGCTTCATCCTCCGGATTAACGGACTTGTCGACGGGTTCCTGGCCTTCGGTATCCAGCTCCAGGTCACCGAAGTCGAGGTCGTCTTCCTCGGAAGGCTCCGCAGCGCCCTCCACATCCTCCGCCGCCGGCTCACTGTCGATGCCTGCGTCGTCGAGCTCGAGGGAGCTGAAGTCGTCCTCCAGATCCAGCGGCTCTTCGTTACTGTCACCTTCGGTAGCGGATTCTTCCGGCAGCTCGAAGTCTATGGAACCCAGGTCCTCGCCCTGCTCGTCGTCGCTGGCCGGCCGGGTTTCCGGTTCTTCAGCGCGCTCCTCACCGGCGCTCTCGGAGGTATCCAGGCTGGAGAAGTCGAATTCGATCGCCTCGTCATTGCTCTCAGCCTCCGGTTCGTCACTGCGCTCTTCCGGAACCTCCAGCTCCTCGAACGAGGACATCAGTTCTCTGGTGTCGTCGTCCACCGGCGTACTGGCGATATCGGCTGAATCGTCCTGCTCTGCCTGCCGGGAATCGCCAAAGGACTCACCGCCACGCAACTGGGATTCCAACTCGTCGATACTGGGTGTGGACTCCATGTCTTCCAGGCGTGCCCGCAAGGCTTCTGCTTCAGGCTTGGCCTCATCCAGCTCCATGGCGTCCAGCTCGGCGTACTGCTTATCGAATGCGGACCGGTTGCCGGTATCCGCATAAACCGCCAGCAGCTTCAGCCGCAGATCGGAACGGCTGGGCTCGCGGGAAATGGCATTCTCGAGCACCTCAGCCGCCGCGTCGTGCTGACCGTAGGACACGTAACGATCCGCTTCCTCCAGGGCACTGGCGGTGGCAGCAGCCTCTTCCTCACCGAGGGTCAGCTCGAAACCGTCGTCTCCGTCATCGCTATCGTCCAGTTGCTGATAGAACTCATCTTCCTTGTTGGCGCGGCGCCGGGAAATGAGCAACACCACGAGCAACAGCAGCACCAGGAAGCCGCCAAGGGCGATCTGGTAGAGGAAATTACCGGCAATCAGGTCAATGGCCGTCGCCAGGAAGCTCTTGTCCTGTTCAGTACGGGGCTGTTCCAGCTGCTCTGCCTCAGGCTGGGCGCCTGTCGCAGTAACGGGCCCATCGGCTGCATTCGCCGGTTGGTCAGTCTGTTGCGGATCCATGGCGGTATCGTCTTCGGCTGCCACGCCATCCGCATCGTCAACGGCGGTGTCGTCTTCCGCTGCCATGCCAGTCGCATCGTCAACGGCGGTGTCGTCTTCCACTGCCATGCCAGTCGCATCGTCAATGGCGGTGTCGTCTTCCGCTGCCACGCCGGTCGCGTCATCAACCGCGCTCTGATCCGGGTCAGTGGGCTGGTCCTGCCCCCCGGTCATATCCGGATCCGCCGCCTGCTCACCTGCGGCGTCGTCCTCACCGGCAAGCGCTGCGGTGGTATCACCGGCTTCCTCGCCCGTGGCAGACGGATCATCACTGACGGATTCTTCCCCGGCGGACTCGGTGGCACCAGCACCAGAGCCGTCAGTGGCATCACCTGCACCATCAGCACCGCCAGTGGGCTGGCCGTCATCCGCCACGCCACTCTGGATTTCGGCAAGCTGGTTGTCCTTCAGCTCGATCAGGCGCTGGAGCGTTTCCACCTGATCCTGCAGGTCTTCCACCCGGCTGCCGAGTTCCTCGTTTTCACGCTGAACACGGTCCAGCTCTTCCAGCGCCACCGCTTCACCGGCGTCGGCGGTTCCGCCCTGGCGACCATCGCCACCGGCCGAGCCTTCACTACGGGCATCACCACCCTCTTCCGGCACCACCAGCCGCAGCTCGTCGGGGGCTGCCTGGCCAGCACCATCACCAGCGCCGGTACCGGCCACCTCAGCCCGGGTGGCGTCCACCTGGGGCTCGGGCCGGGACAGAGCATCGTTCTGGGCCGCCACTTCCCGGTTGGCCTGGGCCTGGGTGCGGGAGCGAATATCGTCCATATCCGGCACCCTGAGCACTTCGCCGCGTTTGATACGGTTGATGTTGCCGTCAATAAACGCATCCGGATTCAGGTCCTGGATGGCCAGCATCACCTGCTGCGGGGAAAAGCTTGGGTCTGGCCGCACCCTCTGGGCGATCTGCCAGAGCGTATCGGACGCCTGAACGGTCACAGTGTCGCCCACACTGGAGCGGGCTGTGGTGGTCGTTGCAGAAGCTGCCTGGCTGTCCTGTTGGTCCTGTTGAGAGCTGGCCCGCGGCTGACTGGCAGCCTGCCTGGTCCGGGTTCTCTGCACCGGCTCGGACTCGCCGGAATCCTCAGCGTAAACCGGCGGATCCACCAGCACCGAGTATTCGCGCATCACGCGACCACTGGGCCAGGTCACTTCCACCAGGAAGTTCAGGTAAGGTTCCCGCACCGGCTCGCTGGAGGTCACCGATATCACCAGCTCACCGTTGGGTGCGGTGGTCACCTGGAAATCGAGACGGGTAAGGAAATAATCACGGCGCAAGCCTACACGCTCATACGCCTGCTCGGAGGCCAGGTTGACAATGATCTCGTCGGGGCTGACACCATCCACCCTGTTGACGTCGATCTCTGCATTCAATGGTTGGTTCAGATAGGACTGAAGTTCTATCTCCCCGAGGCCCAGTGCCTGTGCGACACCGGAACCAAGCCCTCCCGCCAGAGCCAGAGCAACCGCAAGCTTGCGTACTTTCATGCTTTTTCCTTACCAGTCTCCGTTATTCGTTACCGCTAATTGAATACAGAATCGGACGAGGTTGGATGACTTTCACTTTTTTAATATTGGAGTTACGAGAGTATTGTTGATAATGCCTGCTTTATCAATCAATCACACCGCATCTTTGCACCACTTCCTGATGTATTTCACGGAAATGGTTATGACTCCGAGTTCAGAAACCCCGGGAGCCTCTACCGAACCGCTTGCCCGCAATCTCACCGGGCACAGCACGAATCGCCATTTTCTCTTTCTGATTGGTTATTCCTGCCGGTTTTCCGGCACAAACTGAGAAATGGTCCCGGGAAAATAACAGGGGCGGCGACTGATTTCAGCCGACGCCCCTGACCTGTTACCTGAAACGGTACACAGTTGGCATTACACGTACCGGTGAACGCCGGATTTTTAACGCTCCTGCAGAATACGCAGCATCCGGCGCAGGGGTTCCGCAGCGCCCCAGAGCAACTGATCCCCGACCGTGAACGCGGAAATGTATTCCGGCCCCATGGTCAGCTTGCGAATCCGGCCAATGGGTACGCTCAGGGTGCCGGTAACCTTCGCCGGCGTGAGCTCGTTGAGGGTGGCTTCCCGTTCGTTGGGAATCACCTTCACCCAGTCGTTGGCCCTGGCCAGAATCGACTCGATCTCGTCGACCGGCAGGTCCTTCTTCAGTTTGATGGTCAGGGCCTGACTGTGGGAACGCATGGCGCCGATCCGCACGCAGATACCATCGATGGGAATCGGGTTATCGCTGCGACCGAGGACCTTGTTGGTTTCAACGCCGGCCTTCCATTCTTCCTTGCTCATACCGTTATCGAGCTGCTTGTCGATAAACGGAATCAGGCTACCTGCTAGCGGCACTTCAAAGTGCTCGGTGGGAAAATTGCCGGAGCGCATGGTGTCGGTCACCTTGCGGTCAATCTCGAGAATCGCCGACGAGGGGTCCTCGAGCTCCGACGCTACCGCGCCCTTGAGCACCCCCATCTGGTTGAGCAGCTCCCGCATGTTCTGGGCACCGGAACCGGAGGCTGCCTGGTAAGTCATGGGGGAGACCCATTCCACCAAGTCCTGCTCCAGCAGGCCGCCCAGGGCCAGCATCATCAGGCTGACGGTGCAGTTGCCGCCGATATAGTCCTTCACGCCCTTATCCAGCGCCGCATCGATAACGTTACGGTTGACCGGGTCGAGCACGATGACGGAGTGATCCACCATGCGCAGGGTGGAAGCCGCGTCAATCCAGTAGCCGTCCCAGCCGGCGTCGCGGAGTTTCTGATAAACCGCGGTGGTGTAGTCGCCACCCTGGCAGGTAACGATCACATCCAGGGTTTTCAGGGTACCAACATCAAAGGCATCCTGAAGTGGCGGGACGCCTTCCTTGCCAACGTCCGGCGCCGGACTGCCGGTCTGGGAGGTGGAAAAGAAGACCGGATCGATATCGGCAAAATCGTTTTCTTCACGCATGCGTTGCATGAGGACCGAGCCCACCATGCCACGCCAACCTACAAGTCCAACTCGCTTCATGTCGACGGAGTACCAATTTATGCCTGCCCGCTGCCGTTATCGCTGGCAGGGACCGGATGGATGATTCCGCGGCAGCGGCGTTGTGCTGCCGTCGGAGTTCGGCGTAATAAGACGGTTAGCTTACAGGGCCGCCAGAACAGCGTCACCCATCTCCCGGGTGGACACCTGTTGCATACCATCGGACATGATGTCCGCGGTGCGCAGACCCTGATCCAGTACCCTGCTGACCGCCGCCTCGATGGCCCCGGCGGCTTTTTCCTCGCCCAGGCTGTAGCGCAGCATCATGGCGCCACTCAGAATGGTGGCCAGCGGGTTGGCAATGCCCTGCCCGGCAATGTCCGGCGCCGACCCGTGACAGGGCTCATACATGCCCTGTTTTTCGGAGTTCAGCGAGGCGGACGGCAACATACCAATGGAGCCGGTGAGCATGGCCGCTTCATCGGAAAGGATATCACCAAACATGTTGCCGGTCACAATCACGTCGAACTGCTTGGGCGCGCGGACCAGCTGCATGGCGGCGTTGTCCACGTACATGTGGGACAATTCCACGTCCGGATAGTCCTTCGCCAGATCGTCCATGATTTCCCGCCACATTGCGGTTACTTCCAGCACATTGGCCTTGTCAACCGAGCACAGCTTGCCGTCGCGCTGGCGCGCCGCCTCAAAGGCAACACGGCCGATGCGACGGACTTCCGATTCGCTGTATACATAGGTATTAAAACCCTGGAGCTCGCCGCCTTCCAGGGTGCGGACACCCCGGGGCTGGCCGAAGTAGATACCACCGGTCAGCTCGCGCACGATCATGATATCCAGGCCGGACACCACTTCCGGCTTGAGCGATGAAGCCGAGGCTAACTGCGGGTAGAGGATTGCCGGACGCAGGTTGGCGAACAGCTCCAGATTGGATCGCAGGCCCAGCAGGCCTTTTTCCGGGCGCTTTGCCATTTCCAGGTTATCCCACTTGGGGCCGCCCACGGCACCCAGCAGAATGGCGTCGGATTTTTTCGCCCGCTCCAGGGTCTTGCCGGGCAATGGCTCGCCGGTCTCGTCGATGGCAGCACCGCCCACCAGGCCGTGATCAAACTGCAGCCCGAGGTCGAACTGTTCATTGATTCGGTTCAGTACCTTTTCGGTTTCAGCGACGATTTCGGGACCGATCCCGTCGCCGGGCAACATCAATACACTTCTGGACATGTCTTGTTCCTGTCGATTTATTTGAACGATTTATTTGAATTAGTGAGCGGCGTTGAATAGCCAGGGCGCGGTCTGGCGACGCTGGTTCTCGTATTCCCGGATCAGGTCGGCATCTTCCAGGGTGACGCCGATATCGTCCAGACCGTTGAGCAGGCAATGGCGCCGGAAATCGTCCACCTCGAAACTGAAGGACTCGCCGGACGGTGTGGTGACGGTTTTCGTCTCCAGGTCCACGGACAGCTGGTAGCCTTCGTTGTCGTAGGTTTCCTGAAACAGTTTCTCTACTATTTCTTCATCAAGAACAATGGGTAACAGGCCATTCTTGAAGCAGTTGTTGTAGAATATATCGGCAAAGCTCGGGGCTATGATCACCCGGAAACCGAAGTCGTCCAGGGCCCAGGGGGCGTGCTCACGGCTGGAGCCGCAGCCGAAATTCCGGCGGGCCAGCAGCACGCTGGCATTCTTGTAGCGGTCCTGGTTGAGCACAAAATCCGGGTTGATGGGACGGTTGGAGCAGTCCTGGTCCGGCTTGCCTTCGTCCAGGTAGCGCAGTTCGTCAAACAGGTTGGGGCCAAAGCCGGTCCGCTTGATGGACTTGAGAAACTGCTTGGGAATGATCATGTCCGTATCCACATTGGACCGGTCCATGGGGGCAACAATGCCCTGGTGTTGCTGCAATGCTCGCATGGTGTGTCTCCTGTGGATCAGTTCATCATTTCGCGGACGTCAACGAAATGGCCGTTGACGGCAGCTGCCGCCGCCATGGCCGGGCTGACCAGGTGGGTACGGCCACCGAAGCCCTGACGGCCTTCGAAGTTGCGGTTGGAGGTGGACGCGCAATGCTCCCCCTGCCCCAGCTTGTCGGCGTTCATGGCCAGGCACATGGAGCAGCCCGGGTCGCGCCATTCCAGGCCGGCTTCGATGAAGATCCTGTCCAGGCCTTCCTGCTCCGCCTGGGTTTTCACCAGGCCGGAACCGGGTACCACCATGGCCTGCTTGAGGATCGGCGACACCTTGCGGCCCTTGACCACCTTTGCCGCTTCCCGCAGATCTTCGATACGACTGTTGGTACAGGAGCCGATAAAGACGCGGTCGAGTTTGATGTCGGTGATTTTCATGTTCGGATCAAGGCCCATGTATTTGAGCGCGCGGACAATGCCTTCACGCTTGATGGGGTCTTCCTCGGCCGTGGGGTCGGGTACGGTGCCGCCAACGCCGGTGACCATTTCCGGCGAGGTGCCCCAGCTGACCTGCGGCTGGATGTCGGCGCCGTCCAGTTCCACAACCTTGTCGAATTCGGCGTCATCGTCGCTATGCAGGGTGCGCCAGTAGTCGACGGCCTTGTCCCATTGCTCGCCCCTGGGCGCAAACGGGCGGCCCCGGACGTAGTCGATAGTGGTGTCATCAACGCTGACCATGCCCACACGTGCACCGGCTTCGATGGACATGTTGCAGATGGTCATGCGGGCTTCCATGCTCAGGTCGTGGATGGCATCACCACCGAATTCGATGGCGTAGCCGGTGCCGCCGGCGGTGCCGATGCGGGCGATGATGGCCAGGACTACGTCTTTGCCGGTGACACCGGGGCCGAGTGTGCCATTCACCTTGACCAGCATGTTTTTCATTTTTTGCTGGACCAGGCACTGGGTGGCCAGTACGTGCTCCACTTCGGAGGTGCCGATGCCGTGGGCCAGGCAGCCGAAGGCGCCATGGGTGGAGGTGTGGGAGTCACCACAGACGATGCTCATGCCCGGCAGTGTGGCGCCCTGCTCTGGTCCGATGACGTGGACGATGCCCTGGCGCTGGTCCTTGATCTTGAATTCGAGGATGCCAAACTCGTCGCAGTTCTTGTCGAGGGTTTCCACCTGGATGCGGGACACCGGGTCGACGATGCCTTCCACACCGAGTTCACGGTCGGTGGTGGGTACGTTGTGATCCGGTGTGGCGATGTTGGCATCGATGCGCCAGGGTTTGCGGCCGGCCAGGCGCAGGCCTTCGAAGGCCTGGGGTGAGGTGACTTCGTGGAGCAGGTGCCGGTCGATGTAGATCAGCGCGGAGCCGTCGTCCCGCTGTTTGACCAGGTGGTCGTCCCACAATTTGTCGTATAAGGTCTTGCCCGCCATGGTTTGGTCTCTCTCGGTTATTCGGGTCTTCGTTTTGACTGCTGTGAGTGCGATTCTACTCCCCTGTTTCAAATAACCTCAATTCATGTTTTTTATTCATCGGATTCCCTTTTGGAATGATAGAATGGCTGAATCTGACTTTCAGCCATTGGCCGGACTCCGCACCCAGCCATTGAAATCCGGTGCCGGGACCGGGATGCGGTATGCCTTTCCGGGACACGCCCCGCAAGTACGTCCATGTAGGGCTCGACGAGCGCCATCCCTGGCGCTCGACGGTCCCGGAAAGGCATCCCCCATCCCGATCCTCACGCTGCGTGCCAGCCTCAGAGGAAAAACAGATGGATTCAAGCGCATTAAAGGCCTTTGTCACCATTATCGATCAAGGATCTTTTTCCGAAGCTGCCGAAACACTTCACTTGACCCAACCGGCCATCAGTAAAAGGCTGGCCGCTCTGGAAAACCAGCTCAGAACCCCCTTGCTGGAACGGAGCCATCGCAAGATTCGCCTGACTGATGCCGGAGCCAGGCTGCTACCTCACGCCCGAAGGATCCTCGATGAAGTCCACAATGCCCGTCTCTCAATACAGGACCAGGGCGGAGGGGTCTCGGGCCACCTGTCGCTGATCGCCAGTCACCATATCGGCCTGCACCACTTGCCGGCATGGCTGCAACGGCTGAACCGGGAATATCCGGAGGTGACGCTCGGGCTGCAGTTTATGGACTCGGAAGGGGCCTATGACCAGATGCGCCGGCGTTCGGCGGAGCTGGCGTTTGTGACCTTGAGCGAGAGTATGGATCAGTCGTTCGAGGTGCATGCCCGGTGGGAGGATGAGATGCTGTTTGTGGTGTCGCCGGATCATCCGCTGGCGTCCATGGAAGCGCCGGATCTGCAAGCGCTGTCGGGCTATGATGCGTTATTGCCGGAGGCCGGCACGGCTACCTATCGGACCGTTAGTCGGTTGTTTCTGGATGCCGACCTGTCCCTGAATCTGCCAATGCCTACTAACTATCTGGAAACATTGAAGGTGATGACCGGTGTGTGCCTGGGATGGAGTGTGTTGCCGGTAGGCATGGTGGACGATTCCCTGACGGTGTTGCCGGTGGAGCATCGGGTCAGTCGTTTTCTGGGGGCCGTCGGGTTGCGGGGGCGGTCGCTGAGTCCACAGGCACGGGCGTTGCTCGCCATCGCGGGCGAGATCAGGTAGTTGATGGTTCCGGTGGTGGTTGCAGCCAGCGCCAGGTGATGAAGACGGCGAACACCATGGCGACGGCGCCGCCCCAGAAGGCGGCGGAGGTGCTGAAGCCTTCCACCAGGAAGCCGGACAACCAGGCGCCTATGGCCCCGCCGGCGCCAAAGGTGAGGCCGCTGTAGAGGGCCTGGCCCTGGCCGTGGTGGTGCTCGCCGAAGAAGCCCTGAACGTACTGCACAGAGATCACGTGAAGGGCGCCGTAGGAGGCGGCGTGCAGCAGCTGGGCGAAGATCAGTACCGGGACCACATCGGTCACTTCCGCGATCAGGATCCAGCGCAGCATGGTCAGCAGCAAGGCGCCGATGGCAATCTGCCGGACCGTGAAGTATCGGGTAATCCGGTGCATGATCAGGAACAGGCCGATTTCGGCGAGCACGCCCAGTGACCAGAGCAGGCCGATGGGCAGTTTGCCGTAGCCGTGTTGTTCCAGGTGGATGCTGAAGAAGGTGTAGTAGGCACCGTGGGACACCTGGAGCAGGAAGTTCATCCCGAAGAACGCGATGACCGCCGGGTGGCCGACGATAGCCTTGAGGCTGCCGCTGGGGGCGCTGGTTTTTCGGGCGCCCCGTTCAGACGGCACCAGAAAGGTCGATATTGCTATACCGGCGAATACCGGCAGCAGCAGCCAGGGCAGCAATATGATCGGGATGTATTCGAGGATGGCGCCGATGATGGCGACGCCGCCGATAAAACCTACCGAACCCCAGAGGCGGATCCTGCCGTATTTTTCCTTCTTTGAGCCCAGCACCCGCAGGGTGATGACTTCATAAAGGGGCAGTATGGCGTTCCAGAAGAAGGTGAACAGGAGCATGACCAGCAGCAGCCCGTAGAACCCGGGTTCCAGGAAAACGCCGGCAAAGCACAGCGAACCCACCACGGCGCCAAAGCGTACCAGCCGCACCCGCAGGCCGGTCTGGTCGCCAATCCAGCCCCACACGCTGGGGGCCACCACCTTGGTGAGCTGGATGGTCGCCATCAGGGTGGCAATCTGCAGGTAGGAAAACCCGCGCCCTTCCAGGTACAGCGACCAGTACGGCAGCAGTGACCCCAGCAGCGCAAAGAACCAGAAGTAGAGGTTCGAGAGTCTCCAGTAGATGATTAGTGTCCCGTCTGGTTAATTCGTTGACCTACTGAGCGCCTGAATGCTTTGACACTAGACCTGCCCGATATCCGGTGTGGAAACCGTCACATCACCGTTCTGGCCCCGGTGCCTGAGGTAGTGGTCCAGCAGCACAATGGCCATCATCGCCTCGGCGATGGGCGTGGCGCGAATGCCAACGCAGGGGTCATGGCGCCCGGTGGTGACCACCTCAACCGGGTTGCCGTCCACGTCGATGCTTTGCCCCGGCAGTCGCAGGCTGGAGGTGGGCTTGAGGGCGATGCTGGCGACAATGGGCTGGCCGGAGGAAATGCCGCCAAGTACCCCGCCGGCATTGTTGGACAGGAAGCCTTCCGGCGTCAGTTCGTCCCGGTGTTCGGTACCCTTCTGGGTGACAGACTCGAAGCCGGCGCCGATTTCCACGCCCTTGACGGCGTTGATGCTCATCAGGGCATGGGCCAGGTCGGCGTCCAGCCGGTCGAAGATGGGCTCGCCCAGACCGGGAGGCACGCCGTCCGCTACCACGTTGATGCGGGCGCCAATGGAATTGCCCTCCTTCTTCAGGGCATCCATGTAGGCTTCCATTTCCGGCACCTTGTCGGCATCCGGGCAGAAGAAGGGGTTCTGATGAACCTGTTCCCAATCGAATTTTTCGGCGCTGATCGGGCCAAGCTGCGACAGGTAGCCACGGATGCGGATGCCCAGGCGCTGTTGCAGAAACTTGCGGGCCACGGCACCGGCCGCCACCCGCATGGCGGTTTCCCTTGCGGAGGAGCGACCACCACCACGGTAATCCCGCACACCATACTTGTGCATGTAGGTGTAGTCGGCGTGGGCCGGCCGGAACTGGGTTGCGATCTTTGAATAGTCCTTGGATCGCTGGTCGGTGTTTTCGATCATCAGACCAATCGGCGTGCCGGTGGTCTTTCCCTCGAATACGCCGGAAAGAATCCTGACCTCGTCCGCTTCGCGGCGCTGGGTGGTGTGACGGGAGGTTCCCGGCTTGCGGCGGTCCAGGTCATCCTGAAGGTCGGCCTCACTCAGCTCCAGACCGGGAGGACAGCCATCAATAATACAGCCCAGCGCCAGACCATGGCTTTCACCAAAGGAGGTTACGGTGAACAGTTTTCCAAAGGTGTTTCCGGACATAATTCAATATCTTGTCGTTGAAAGTTAAAAAATGGATCAGGATTTGCCCAGACCAGCCACAAGGGCTTCACGGGTCAGCAGGAATACGCCGTCGCCGCCATTGTCGAATTCCAGCCAGGTAAACGGCATCTGCGGTAAAGCCATGTCCAGGGCATGCCAGCTGTTGCCTACTTCCACGATCAGCAGCCCGCCCGGGTTAAGGTGTTGTGCCGCCTTTTCCAGTATACGGTGGGCGATGGCCAAACCATCATCACCCGCTTCCAGGCCCAGCCTCGGTTCATGGTGGAATTCGTCCGGCATATCGGCCAGGTCCTCCGCGTCCACGTACGGCGGGTTGCTGAGGATTACATCATAGCTGCCGGTAATCTGATCGAACACATCGGAGCGTATCGCCGTCACCCGATCGGTCAGCTCGTGGAGCTCGATGTTGGACCGGGCCACGGCCAGCGCGTCGTCGGAAACGTCGGACAAGTCTACCATCGCGTCCGGGAATACTGTGGCCGCCGCAATACCGATGCACCCACTGCCTGTGCACAGGTCGAGTACGCGCTCAACCGGCTGATCCGCCAGCCAGGGCTGCAGGCCAGTCTCCAGCAACTCCGCCATTGGAGAGCGCGGCACCAGCACACGCTCGTCCACATGGAAGGGCATGCCCATGAACCAGGCTTCGCCAATCAGGTAGGCCACCGGCTTGCGTTCGTGTACCCGGCGATCGATACGTTCCAGGATCAGCTGGCGTTCATCCCGGGTCAGGCGGGCGTCCAGGAACAGGGTATTGTTCTCCAGCGGCAGGTGCAGGCTGCGCATCACCAGCAGAACCGCCTCGTCCCACAGGTTATCGGTACCATGACCAAAATGAAGGCCGGCTTCGCTGAATCGTGAGGCGGCGTAACGCAGGTAGTCGCGCACGGTAATCAGATCGTCGATAGGACGGGTCACTGCCGGTTCCTTCTGCCAGCTCCCACCATGGCGGTGGGCATTGAATGTAGTTGCAGGATTATACGCGTAATCACGCAGGCCGGCAGCCCTGCCACCGGTATACGGATCAGATCGCCATTGGACCGGAACTGCTGCGGTTTTTTTCAAACCGGTCCAGCGCCCCATGCATGCGTTCACGGCCGATCTGGATCATTTCCGGAGCCTTGTGATAGTCATAGGTGCGGCAGGAGTTCTTGGGCACGTTCACCAGCAGGTCCGGTGGGTAGCCGGCCAGCTTGTACTGAACCAGCGCACTCTGCATGGTCTCGATGGTCAGGTTCATGATATCGAACCGGCCAATGCCAAGCTTTTCCCAGTTGATGGTACCGGTTTCCTGCCAGGGATCGCGGCTCGCCGCCGTCTTTTCCTCCACTTCCTCCACCTGCTCCCTGATTTCAGTCTCCAGCTTCTTCTCCGGCGAATCGTCTTTTGTCAGCCGCTCGCCGTCCCGCCGGCCCCCGAAGGATTTAAGCGCGTCCCAGTCCAGCCAGCGGGAGGCCTTGTCGCGGATTCTGCCAACCCACTCCTCCAGTTCGGAGTCCTCTTCCGGCGGATGGAAGGCCGCATCGGGAACTCGGTCGGCTGCATCGCCCTCGCCACTAAGGTTGACCGCGAACACCAGGTCGGCGTGGGCGGAGATGGTGGGCATGATGGGTAATGGATTCAGCAGCGCACCATCCACCAGCACCCGGCCATTGAGCACCACCGGCGTAATCAGCCCCGGAATGGCAATGGATGAGCGGATGGCCTGATCCAGCGGCCCCTCCTGGAACCAGATTTCCCGATGGCCCAGCAGGTCCGTGGAAACCGCCGTGTAGGCCAGCGGGAGCGTTTCGATGCGGATGTCCCCCAGCATCTCACGCACTACGGAGAACACCTTTTCACCCCGGATCGCGCCCCCCGAGTTAAGGGTTACATCCAGCAACTTCAGTACATCGAACTGCCCCAGACCGGTGACCCAGTCCTTGTAGGCCTGCATCTTGCCCGCAGCATAAACACCGCCAATCAGGGCGCCCATGGAACAGCCGGAAATGGCCACAATCTCATAACCGCGCTCCTCCAGTACCTCGATGGCACCAATGTGGGCGTAACCACGGGCACCGCCTGATCCCAGCGCGAGCGCTACCCGTTTGCGAGACGGGGTAGCGGTGGTTTTGCTACCTGATCGTCCCGGCTGGTTTTTTTTGTCCGGGGTCACCGTACCCCCCGGGTCGGATTTCCCGGGCGGCACGGCCGGTATCTGGCCCTGTTCCGGTTTGTTTTCCTTACTCAATGTTCCTGCCTCCCTCCGGTGGCGCGACGATCAGTATTTCAATCCGGTTCGGGGGCCGCCCCGGCGATTCGATCCTGACCAGCGGCCCGAGGTTGCGAATGATATGGCGGGAACGGGAAATTCCCGAACGGTCGAGCAGGTCCGACATGGTCTGAACAGCTTTCTGCGATCGCTCGAGAGCCTGCTCGACGGTTTCATCCGATCCCAGGGCGGTAAAGCCCGCAAGGACAATCCGGCTGTCAGGGTCCTGCGCTTTTTCCCTGATCTGGCGACGGGTTTCCACATCCCATTCCACACTGATGCTGATATCCCCTTCCCAGGGCACAATCATTGGCCCCGAAAGCCTGCCCACGGCGCCATCCAGTCCCGGCACTATCGCATCATCAGACAGCTCCAGCCGCTCCAGCCACAGGTATTCCCGCTGATTGCCCCGGGTAATGGTATAGAGCACCACCAGCCAACGTCGCCCGCTATCGTCCTCGAACCCGGCCACCAGATAGTCCTGGTCGGCGTCCCGTCCGTACAGGGTGGACTGGTCAAACACCTGGTTGGCCCAGACGTTGCTGCGACCACAGCGGCGCCCTTCACAATGGAACAGGATACTGGCGTTCATTGCCTGCAGCTGCTCCAGGTACCAGCGTCTCGCATTGTCACGACTGGCACCGGGTTCCAGCAGGTAGAGGCGGCCACTGCCTTCAACCGCCAGCCGCACCGACTGTTCAGCGCGCACCTCGTTGTCTGCCTCGCGGATGGGGCTGAGCATGACCCGGTAGCTTGCCGACCGGATGGACGTTTCTTCTTCCAGGCTTGCCTGGGGAAACGCCAGCAACTGGCTGCCATGACCGGCCACCGGAATTATCAGCAACGCTGCGGCGCCAAGCAATGCCATTGTCCTCCGGAGCACGCCGGATACTGTCAGTAACACCTTGGTCAGCCCTCTTTCAGGAAACAACGAATACCCTCTTCCACCGGGGTGATATTCCCCTCCAGATGGCAGTGATGCCCACCATCAATATCCAGGCAGCGAACATTCTCCAGGGCCTCAAAACGCTTCTGCCAGCGGTCAAAGGACGCCAGCAGTCCATGCTCCGCCCGGATCAGCAAGGTCGGAGCGGTCACCGAACGGACAAAGGCCATCACCTGCTCTTCGGTAAACATCATGGTGGAAGGGTGGCGCAGGCGGGAATCGGTACGCCAGTGCCAGCCGTCAGTACCCTGCTCCATATTGCGGGAGAGCAACACCCGGGCCACGTCTTCAGACAAGGGGTTGCGCCCCCCGGTACGCAGCTTGGCCGCCGTTTCCAGTGACGGATAGACCGCACTGGCACCGGAACCGGTGAGCCGCTTGCGGATACCCCGCCGCAGCTGGCCGACCGCCTCTTCCGGGTCCTTGGAAAGGGGGCCCAGACTGTCGATCATCACCAGCTTGCGGACTTTCTCGGGGAACGCCGCTGCATACAGCATCGATACGATGCCGCCCAGGGAGTGGCCCACCAGGTCCACCTGCTCATGGTCGGCGAAATGGCTTTCGATCAGTTCCGCCAGATCCGCCACATAGTCGGCCAGCAGGTAGCTCTGCCCTGGCGGTCGATGGCCGGAATAGCCATGCCCGGCATGATCCAGCGCCCAGACATCGGCCATCGACTGGAGGCCAGGTGCCAGTCGGTAGAAAGTCAGACTGTTGTCCAGCCAGCCATGCAGCATGAGAATCGGGGGTGCCTTCGGAGCCTCGCTTGCAGCCGGCCAGTGCAGGCCCGCCAGGGTCAGTTGTTTCAGGGGCCAGCGGATTTCATGGAAATCCGTTTGCGAGTCACAGAGCAAATCCGGGGATGGGGATGGGTTCATGGGAAGCAGACTTTCCTCCAACGGGAACAACGGGCGCCTGCTGCGCCCTGCCATTACATGGTATGGGTTGGCCGGTCCGAACTCAGGGACCCTGCCAGGTAGGACTCGATCTTGGTACGGGCGGTCTCGTCCTCACCATTGAACTGCACGCCAATCCCCGCTGCGCGGTTGCCCTGGGCGCCCCGCGGAGTGATCCACACCACCTTGCCGGCAACCGGGATCTTTTCCGGCTCGTCCATCAGATTCAGCAGCAGGAAAACCTCGTCGCCCAGCTGATACTGCTTCTGGGTGGGAATGAACAGCCCGCCCTGGCGGATGTATGGCATGTAGGCCGCATACAAGACTGCCTTGTCCTTGATGGTCAGGGTCAGAATACCACTACGCGCGCCGAAACCAGGCCCCATGGGTGTCCTCCAGCTGTTGTCGTTATGCTGCCGCCCCCGGTGTGCTGCGGGTCGGCTTCGATTTCATTCTAGCAGACAGTCCTGTCAGGCAGCCTGCCTCTGTTTCCGAATTACCCTGCCCGCCTGCGCCGGGGCATCAGCTCTTGCCACTGAATCAGCAGACGGTCCGTTTCCAGTTCGGGGCTGACATTATTCACCAAAGCTCGCCGGGATTCGCGGATGGCGTCCACAAGTTGCTGGGCCCGCCAGGGCGGATTGCCGGCTGCCAGGTATTTTACCACCTCGCTGATGCCCGGGTCGCGGGCATCACCACCGGCCATGCTGCGGGCCAGATCATTGGCCCAGCCTTCCATCAGGTTCAGGGTGGCTTCGTGGCCCAGATCCCGGAACGCCCGCGCCGCCACGGCTACGGAAACCCCGCCTTTCATGAACTGACGAAAGGCATCCAGCGCGGCTTCCCGCTGCTGCAGAAAACCACTGTCCAGAAGCTCCAGCGCCAGTCTTGGTGCCCCTCCGGCCAAATGCAGCGCCAGTGCCTGGTCATCGGTGCCCGGCACCTCGTCGCGGCCCGCCAGTTGCGCTGACAGCCAGCCGGTCGCTACATTGGCACGGGGCGTTGCCAGCGGCAGGATGCGGCAGCGGGAACGAATGGTCGGCAGCACCGGCCGGCCGGTTTCCTGCAGCAGCAACAGCACCACATCCGCCGCCGGCTCCTCCAGGGTCTTCAGCAGGGCATTGCCGGCATTGATATTGAGCTGATCCGCCCGGTCGACGATAGCCACCTTGAAATGGGCCACCTGGGGCGAGGCCACCGCAAACTGCGACAGGGCCCGGACCTGGTCGATGCGGACCATGCGGGATTTTTCCGGCTGGTAGACCCGGATATCCGGATGGGAGTCACCAGTCACCAGCTGGCACTGACGGCACTGGCCACACGGCTCCCCGGAACCCACCGCACGCCGCTCACAGACCAGCAGGGCCGAAATGCGCTCGGCCAGCCGGCGCTTGCCCACACCCCGTTCACCGTGTACCAGGGTGGCGTGGGGCAGCCGGCCCTGATCAAGGTCCTGTGCAAAGCGTTCCAGTACCGGCGTCAGCCAGGGCATGTCGTTCACGGGTACTTCCTGATTCAGGACAGGCGCTGCGACCGCGACGATGACTCTCGTCCGGCGGGCCTGTTTCGGGTTGATCGTTGTATCTCACGGCGAATGGCGGATAGCCGGCGTCGCATGACACGGAGAGCCAGCGGTTTCTGCGATCCACCGGCGCGCAATCGCCGGGAGTCCGGGCCATAGTAATGGTTGTTCAGGTCGCGGGCAAAGGCCTGTGCCAGCCGTCCGGCGGCGGGTGCCTGACGGGCGGTCAGACTCGCCAGCTGCCCGGGCGTTACCCCTGGCGGCACCGTCACACCCTGCTTCTCCAGGGACCGCACCCAGCGCGTCACAAGCATGGCCACCGGATCGTCACGGCGGCCACCTGCGTGGCGCAAGGCGGCAATAATGCCGGCCACCAGCATCGCCAGACCGACCAGCGCGGCGGTGATATAGCCCAGCTCCCTGAGACCGATATTACCCGGCAACCGGCTCATCAGATCCATCTGTGACTGGCCCTGATAGCCGACCACCCAGCGTTGCCAGTTGTAGTTGATCCGGTCCATCTGCAGGCTGAGCCATTGCACCACCGCGATATCGCCATAACGTTGCGGCGACGTCCAGTCGTCCTCCAGGAACGAGCCCTCTTCCGCCATAGCGTCGCGCAGGCCCGATTCAATGCGGTCCGGGGCAATGGCCGCGGTGGGATCCAGGTGGACCCAGCCCCGGCCTTCAACCCACGCTTCCACCCAGGCGTGGGCATCGTACTGCCGCACGATCAGGTAGGCATCGTCGGCCCCGGCCGAGCCACCCTGGTAACCCGCCACGATACGGGCGGGTATGCCCGCAGCCCGCAACAGAAAGGTGGTGGCACTGGCGTAATGGGCGCAGAAGCCCCGTTTGGCATCGAACAACAGCGTATCGACCGGGTCATCCGGCATGGTCGGCGGGCGCAGGGTATAGAAATACGGCTGTTGCCGGAAACGGTCCAGGATTGAGCGGGCAAAGGCCAGGTCCGAGTCCGCGGCGTCGGCCAGCTCGCTGGCCAGCTGGCGACTGCGCTCATTGCCCCGCTCCGGCAACTGCAGGTAACGCCGGCGTTCGGAGGGGGACAGCGAACCGGCATCGTCGGCAGCCGGCTCAAGGGCCATGCGATAACGGATGGAGGTGTCCGCCGGGCGCTCCAGGCGGAACAGCTCGCCGGGCACCTCGGTGACATTGCCGGATACGGCCCGGGAGTCGTCCAGCGCGTACACCCAGCGTTGGCCGGAGGACTCCATCAGCACATCGTACTGGTTGTTCGCCAGGTTGCCGATGCCCGCATCCAGGTCGACCCGGCCGAGCCTCGTCGGTGGTGTTTCCTGCCACTGGCTCCAGGTGTCGCCGTCAAACCGGTCCAGGATCAGGCCCCGCCAGTACCTGTCCCGGTGAGCCGGCGTGTCGCCGCCGAAGGTGACGCGGAAGACCCGTTCGCTGCTCTGCGCCAGGCTGGAGATATCACCGGGAGTGATGCTGTCCGACAGACCGGTGCGGGCCTCACCAGAGACCAGCGGCACGCTCCAGAGCGGAGCCATGCGGGGAAAGAAGATAAACAGGACCAGCACCACCGGCAGCGTCTTGAGCATCATGCCGCCCAGTCGCCGCAGCCCACTGACCGGACTGCGGCTGGTCCCCGGTGTATGCAGCAACTGCAGGGCCACCAGCAGGATGAAGACCCCTGCCAGGGTAACCAGCGTCCAGCCGATCCCCTGGTTGAACAGGAAGTTGACCGCCGCCAGGTACACCAGTATGAAAAACAGCACGAAGAAGTCACGGCTGTTGCGGGTTTCCAGCCATTTCAGACCCACCGCCAGCACGAAGAAGGAGGCCGCCGTATCGACACTGAAGTGTCCGCTGACGGTGGCGATATAGCCGGCGATCAGGGTTCCCATGACCGCCAGTTTAAGCCAGCGCCCGGGCAGTCGCACCCTGCCCTGCTGAGCCAGCCAGCGCCACCCGGCCAGCAGCAGGCAGGCCACAATCAGCCACGGGGGCAGACGATCCCACTGCGGAAGCAGCAGCACCACAAACCCGGACAGCAGCCACAGCAGTGCGCCACTGGGCAACATGGGCACCCTGGCCGTCATACCCCTGCCCCCCGCTCCGGCGGTGTCCGCTGCCAGGTGGCCAGCGCCCTCAGGCAGGCTTTCCGGTGCTGATCGCCCTGGTCCGGTTCAATGGTCAGCCCGGGCAATCTCAGCCCCCAGGGCTCGCCGGCATTGTGACGCTCCAGCACAAGAGCGGTCAGGTAACTCAACCGCAACTCATGGTCCGCCCCCGGAAAACTCTCGAAATCCAGCCACCGGGGACTGCCCTGCTCGCCCTGCCAGTCTGCCACCACCATGTCACCATTGCGGGAAAAACGTTTCCAGTCGACCCGGGCACTGAGATCGCCCTCACGCCAGGGGCGCAGCTCCACCTGATCCTGGCCCTGGCTACGCTGATCGGCTTCGACGCTTTCGCCCTCGGTGGCGCCCTCCGGGGCCTGGATCGGCGTAATGGGGCGCGGGTAGACAATGGCTGATGTCGCCGGTCGCAACCATGACCAGGCCACCAGCAGGCCAAACGGGAAACGGGTTTCGATGCGGATTCTGTCGGGCAGCAGGTAACCCCGTTCGCGGCTGGGGATTTCCAGGGAGCCGTCCACAAGCTCGTTGCCGGGAATGGACAGGCTTGGCCCGGCCATGGCGTCACTGCTGAGGTCGATAGCGGGGGCATCGTGACGGGCCTGCAAGCGAACGCGGAACACGATGGTGTCTCCCGCGAAGCCCTCGCCGGGTTTCAGCAGCGCCACGTCAACGCCACTGAGGTTGTTGTGAGTCTGGTGCATGGCCGCCACAAACAGTGCTCCCAGCAGGAAGGTCAGCAGGTAGATCAGGCTGTTCTGATAATTGATGCCGGTCAGCAGCATGACCACCAGCAGCAGCCCGAATACCAGCCCGGCACCGGTGGGCAGTATGAAGATGGAGCGGCGGTCCAGATGACGCCGGTCGTCCCGTGGTATGCGACGGTTGACCCAGGCGCGCCATCGCCGTCTGGCCGTGTCTCTGATGCTTGGCAAGGGTACTTCCTTACTCCGCGGCCCATGACCGAATGGATTCAGGAACTTCTGAAGAGAACCCGGGTTATAGGGTATCATGTGCGACCTGCTTTTCCCGTCACGACCAGGTCAGGTTTCCGGATGTTGACTCGCCACACTGTGCCCCGATCCCGCGTTGAAACCCTGCTCGATGCCCTCGCCGGGCTCGACGGGTTCATCTGTCTGGACACGGAACGGGGAGACACCCGGCGGGTCAGCGCCCTGCCCGCGCGGCACTGGACCTTCCCGGACCACCCGGGGCGGTTTTCCGGAACGGTGTCGGACATCCTGCAAACCCACCAGAGCATCGCCGCTTCCGGCGCCGGTGGTGCCATTGCCGGTAGCCTGTTTTACGAAGCCGGGCGGCAGACGGTTCCCGGATTCCGCAGCCGGCAGCCCACCATGGACTCCCTCGGCTGGGCCGGGCTGTACCTGTGGGACCTGACCATTCCCGCCAGCGGCGATGCCTGGCTGGCATTTCATCACCTCTGCCCGGCGCCACTGAAGGCCCGGGTACTGGCTTGCGACCAGGGCGACAAGCCACCGGTAGCAGGCGCTGGCTTCCGCATCACGGAGCCCTTCCGGGCCCTGGGCTCGGCGGCGGACTATCAAGCAGGCGTTGCCCGCATACTGTCCTACATTCAGTCCGGTGACTGCTACCAGGCCAACCTGTCCCAGGCCTTCGAGGGGTGCTTCGAGGGGTCTCCCTGGCGGGCCTGGCAGGCGCTGACGAAGGCGATTCCCGTCCCCCACGGCGGCTACCTGGATACCGGCCACTGGCAATTACTGAGCGTGTCCCCGGAACTGCTGCTGGAGATCACGGACAAGCGCGTGACCAGCAAACCCATTAAGGGCACCCGGCCCCGTGACCAGGACACGCTCAGGGATCAGGAACTGGCCGAGGAGCTGGCTGCCAGCCCCAAGGACCGGGCCGAAAATCTGATGATTGTGGACCTGATCCGCAACGATCTCTCGCACTTTTGCGAACCGTTTTCGGTGCGGGTACCGCAACTGTTCGGGGTGGAGAGTTTCCGTAATGTACACCAGCTGGTGAGCACGGTGACCGGCGCGCTCAAGGCCGATGTCACGCCGTTTGAAGCCATGCTCAGCGCCTTCCCCGGTGGCTCCATTACCGGTGCACCCAAGCGCCGGGCCATGGAGATTATCGATGAACTCGAAGCCCACACCCGCGAACCCTACTGCGGTAGCCTGTTCTGGTGGGGGGCGGACAACCGGCTGCAGAGCAATATCGCGATCCGCAGCCTGCAGACCCTGAACGACGGCCGCATCCGCGCCTGGGCCGGCTGCGGTATCGTGGCGGACTCGGATCCGGAGGAGGAATACCAGGAGTCCCTGACCAAGATCCAGCGGCTGCTCACGACGCTGGAGACACTCGATCAGGACTCCGGTTCATGTCCCGGGCCAGCCCACCGCGCATGACCGGATCTCAGTAACGGTTGCTCAGCTCCAGGAAAGTTTTCTTCAGTGCCTCGAAATCCTGCACTGCCGGGAATTGCGGGAACTCGTCGATGACGTTCTGAGGCGCGTGGAACAGGATGCCGCCCTCGGCCTGGGTCAACATGGTGGTGTCGTTGTAGGAATCACCGGCCGCAATCACCCGGTAATTGAGCAACTGGAAAGCGCGCACGGACTGGCGCTTGGGGTCACGCTGGCGCAGCAGGTAGTCCGTGATACGCCCTTCGTCATTCACTTCCAGCTTGTGACACAGCAGGGTGGGATAACCCAGCTTCTTCATCAGCGGCATGGCGAACTCGTAGAAGGTGTCCGAGAGGATCACCACCTGGAAACGCTCACGCAACCAGTCCAGGAACTCCGGAGCACCGGGCAGCGGGTCCAGCTCGCCAATCACTTCCTGGATTGCCGCCAGGCCGTAACCATGTTCATCCAGCAGACGGAGCCGCTGCGTCATCAGTACGTCGTAATCGGGAATATCCCGGGTGGTGGCCTTGAGCTCTTCAATACCGGTTTTTTCCGCAAATGCGATCCAGATTTCCGGAATGAGGACGCCCTCAAGGTCAAGGCACGCAAGCTCCACAGTCATCTCCTGTAACGGGGTCAAAGTCAATTGGTCCGCCATGATAGAAAAATACGCCTGCAATTGCACCGTCGGAGCGTGACCGTTCGCCGGCGAATCCTTCCCTGCTATAACCTTATGATTGCTGATTACTTCATTGACCTTCGTTCTGGTGATAAATTGTGGCGACCATTTCACGGGATAACGATAATTCGATGACGGACATTGAGCAGCTTCAGAGCGAATTGGAGGGCAAGAGCCCGAGGGCCATCCTCAAGGCCGCCCTGGCCCACTATGACGAGATTGCGATTTCCTTCAGCGGCGCGGAAGATGTGGCCCTGATCGAAATGGCCCACAAGCTCACTGACCGGCTGCGGGTGTTTTCCCTGGATACCGGGCGCCTGCACCCGGAGACCTATGAGTTCTTCGAGCGGGTGCGCAAGCATTACGGCATCGACATCGAATTCCAGTTCCCCGACGCGGCGTCAGTCCAGGCCCTGGTGACTGAAAAAGGCATGTTCAGCTTCTACGAGGACGGTCACGGCGAATGCTGCGGTATTCGCAAGGTGGAACCCCTGCGCCGCAAGCTGAACACCCTCGACGCCTGGGTCACCGGCCAGCGCAAGGACCAGAGCCCCGGCACCCGCAATGACGTGCCGGCGGTGCAGCTTGACGACGCCTTTGAGGGTCGCAACGGCGAACTGGTGAAGTTCAATCCGCTGGCCAACTGGTCGTCAAAAGACGTGTGGGACTACATCCGTATTTCCGAAGCTCCCTACAACCGGCTGCACGAACGGGGCTTTGTGAGCATCGGCTGCGAGCCCTGCACCCGCCCGGTACTGCCCGGCCAGCACGAGCGCGAGGGCCGCTGGTGGTGGGAGGAAGCCACACAGAAGGAGTGCGGGCTTCACGCCGGCAACCTGATTGCCAGCGACGTCTGAGGAATACCCCGGCGCCCCCTGCCGGGGGCACCATCTGTGCGCGAAGAACAGCTGTCTCACTTAATAGAGAGGCAGCTCAACATTCCGGAACAACTCCTCGATTTCCTGCCGGCTGCCCTGATGGGCCACCACCTGGTTGACCGTATCCCGGGTCAGATGCGGCGCAAACCTCTCCATGAAGTCGTACATGTAGCCCCGCAGGAAGGTGCCCTTGCGGAACCCCAGGCGTGTCACGCTGGGCCGGAACAGCTGACTGGCGTCCAGGGCCACCAGATCCGGGTCCGCCTCCGGGTCAAAGGCCATGGAGGCAATGATTCCCACGCCGAGCCCCAGCCTGACATAGGTCTTGATGACATCGGCATCGGCGGCAGTAAACACCACCTTTGGCTCAAGCCCTTCCGCCCGGAAGGCCTCGTCCAGCTTCGAGCGGCCGGTGAAGCCGAAGACATAGGTCACCAGCGGGTGCTTGGCCAGTTCTGGCAGCGTCAGCTCCGACAACTGCGCCAGGGGATGGTTGCGGGGTACGATCACGCAACGGTTCCAGCGATAGCAGGGCATCATGATCAGATCATTGAAAAGCTCCATGGCTTCGGTCGCGATGGCGAAATCCACGGCGCCGTTGGCGGCCATCTCGGAGATCTGCATGGGCGTACCCTGGTGCATGTGCAGGGACACATCCGGATAGGACTCGATAAATCCCTGGATCACCGGCGGCAGCGCATAGCGTGCCTGGGTGTGGGTGGTGGCAATGCTGAGGTCGCCCTTGCGCTGGTTGCTGAACTCCTGGGCGATCTTCTTGATGCCCTCCACCCTTCGCAGAATCTCGCCCGCTTCACGAATGATGGTCTCTCCGCCGGGCGTAATGCGAGTCAGATGCTTGCCACTGCGGGCAAATACCTCGATACCCAGTTCGTCTTCCAGCAGACGGATCTGTTTGGATATGCCGGGCTGCGAGGTAAACAGGCTCTGGGCCGTGGCGGAAACATTCAGGTCGTGGTGGGCAACTTCCCAGATATAGCGCAGTTGTTGTAGTTTCATTGATCCTTTCTCTCCCCAAAGCGGAGGCCGGGTATTGCACCCTGCCCCTGGTAAGGTCTTGCCTGATCCGTTACCAGAATACGCATAAAGATTTTTGTTTTCATTCTTTTATCGAATAGAGAGTGTCAGATAGTCAGTGTAGTTCAAAATAGCGGTATACAAGTCGCTTTTCATGAACCAACGGTATAACAACAGCACACCATCAGAGAGCAGACCTCAATGGGCTACTGAATGATCCGCCGGAACGGTGGCAGCGCATCCAGCAACAGCTGCCCATAGCGCCGGCTGACAATGCGACGGTCAAGGATGGACACCCGGCCGGTATCGGATTCCGTACGCAACAGGCGGCCCACCGCCTGCACCAGCTTGATGGAAGCATCCGGTACGGTGATTTCCATGAACGGGTTGCCGCCACGGCTGGTCACCCACTCCGCCAGACTGGCCTCGATGGGGTCGTCCGGCACCGAGAAAGGTAACCGGGTGATCACCACATGATCCAGGTAACGCCCGGGCAGATCGATGCCCTCGGCGAAACTGGCGACACCAAACAGCACCGAAGGCTTGCCGGCATCCACCCGCTCGCAGTGACGGCGCAGTACCTCGCCCTTGGCCATGTCGTCCTGGGTAGTGATCAGCCCCGGGTAATCCGGAGCCAGCCGGTCCCGGACGGCATTCATCTGCCGGCGGGAGGTAAACAGCACCAGCGTCGCCTTCTCGGTGGCCCAGCGCTCCGGCAGGCACCGCACCAGGGCGGTGGTGAAGCCTTCGGTATCCGTGGGCAGGGCCTCCATGGGTGGCACCTCCACCGTCGCCATGTCGGCATAGCGAAAGGAACTGGGTACCACCAGGTAGCGACTGTCCGCCGGCAGGCCGGCACGGGAACGGAGCCGGTCAAAACGCCCCAGGGCCGTCAGCGTGGCACTGGTCAGCACGGCACCATGGGCCCGGGCCCAGAGCCGGGAAAACAGCAGGTTGTCCGCCAGCACGGGGCTGCTGAAGAGTGTCACCTCCTCGGCATGATCCCATCGCTGTCGTACGGCCCAGCGGGCCGGTGGTGGGGTCCGTGCCGCAGGCCAGTCACCGTCTGCCCCGTCGTTCGCTGGCGCGGGTGCATCACACCAGGCCGCCCACAGCCGCGCCTGGTCCTCCGCCCGGGCGTGGAAACTGCCAATCACCGGGTACCAGGCCTCGGCGGTTTCCCGGTCCAGCTCGTGATCCTTGCGCTCGTCAAATCCTTTCTGCAGTTCGTCGGCCACGGTCCCCAGGTGGCGAACCAGCGAGGCGGTGGCCGCCCGGGTTTCCGTGGCCAGCGTCAGCATGGCTTCCGGCAGATTGCCTTCCGGGTAACGCCACTGGGCACTACGACGCTCCTCGGAGAATTCCCAGTGAATGCTGTCGAGCACATGGTCGTGTACCCGGGTCAGGCAATCATCCAGAACCCGCGATGCCTCGGATACCTTTTCGACGGTGCGACCGGCCACGGTGGTTGGTGGTAGCCAGGGCTGGATCTTGGCCAGGGCCTGGGCAAGCTGCTTCAGCCACTGGCGGGTACTGTTCAGCGGTACCGAAGCGGCAAAGTGGTTGAGGGCCTTGTCGGGCAGATGGTGAGCCTCGTCGAACACATACAGGGCGTTCTCCGGCTCGGGCAGGATGGCGCCACCGCCCAGAGCCAGGTCCGCCAGCACCAGGTCGTGGTTGGCGACAACCACATCGGCGGTTTCCAACCCCTTGCGCGCGTCGAAGAAGGCGCAGTTGTCGAAATAGGCACAATGGCGGTTGGTACACTGACGATGATCGGTGGTGACCTGCCGCCAGATATCGTCGGGGATGGTGGTCGGCCAGTGGTCCCGGTCGCCGTCCCACTTGCGGGAGGCGTACTGGCCGAGCATCTCCTCGAAAAACTCCCGGGTGCCCGGCTCCTGGTTACGGCCCTCATCCAGCAGGAACAGGGGCATGGTGTCACTGTCACCGTGACCCTCGTCCTGAAGCCGCGTCTCAAGGCGCGACATGCACAGGTAACGCCCCCGGCCCTTGGCCAGGGTCCAGTCGAACGCCAGGCTGGTGTGTTTTTTAAGGTCCGGCAGGTCCTTGGAGATGATCTGGTCCTGCAGCGCCACGGTGGCGGTGGAAATCACCAGGGTCTTGCCCAGGGCCCGGGCCACCGGAATGGCGGATATAAGATACCCCAGAGTCTTGCCGGTACCGGTGCCTGCCTCGACCACACAGGTTGCCGGTGGCGAGGTACGCTGGCCGTCATTCTCGGTGATATCCCCCATATAGCGGGCGATTTCGGCGATCATCAGGCGCTGGCCATAGCGAGCACGGATGCCCTTGCCGGCGAGCACATCGCGGTAGGCTTGCTGGATCTCGGTTTTGACGCTGTCGCTCAGGGGCATTAGCGGGGGCTTCTCCAGTCACGGACGACGCCGACACGGAATCGCTGGCCGTCCATACTCAGCTCCACGCCTTCTTCGGTAATTCGCTCCACCCGCAGAGGTCCAAAGGAGTCCCCCACCCGCAGATAGTGGTTATTGATCATGACGCTGCGCGCCCCTGGTTGCGATGAATAGACATGACTGTTGAACACCAGGTCCGGCACCTTGCGCTGAAACGACATGGGCAGCTCCACCAGATGGGGCACCCGGCCCTGCCAGGGTTCAGCCGTGTAGTTGCCAGCCCCGTCGCCGGAGGGCCGGCGGGCATTGGGCACAATCACTGTGGGGGCCTCCTCCATGGTATCCAGTACCACGGCACCCTGACTCTCCAGCTCCCCGGTAGCAGCGGTCATCCCGGCTCCTTCCGGCGCCGGGTCTTCAGTACGCGCGATTTCACCGCTGCCGGTCGCTGCCTGCTCCGTCCCTGCCTGCGCAGGCGGGGCAGCGGAGGGGCCGGCCTCCTGTTGCGCCTGAGCGGACCCGGACAGTGTACGGTCGTCCCACCAGAGACCCGCGCCGGGCCAGAACAACGCCGCCAGCACCGCAGCATTCAGGGTCAGTGCGATGGCAACCCAGACCGCGGCGGGAATACCCCGCTTACGCTTGCCGTGGACCATACGCATCTGCTGGCCAAGGTGGGGCACCCGTCCCTGGTTTCGCTCGGATTCCGACTTCTTCAGTGCTTCCAGGATGTACGACATGGCGATGTTACCCCGACCTCGGCTGAACCATCTGCCCCGGTCCGGCGGGTGCGATGATGGTTGTCCTGCCGGGTACCAGACGGGGCACGCCGGCATCAAGATCGTTACTCATCTGGATCAGAGTCATGGCGCCGACCACGCCGTCCTGTTCCAGCCCCTTCACCTTCTGGTACCAGCGTATCTGTTCATCGCGGATCAAGCGACTGACCCGCTCGATTTCATCACTGTCGTCCGCATGCAGCCCCACCAGTTGCATCATGCGGGAACTGAGCCATACGCCCTCACGGTTCTGTCTCGGTAACTCCGAAGGGTCGCCGTTCCACGCCATGTAGGGCGGCACCTGCCAGAGCACCGAGAAATCGCCGTACCAGTAGTCTTCCAGATCACTGAAGGAAACCTCCAGCGTTCCCTCTGCTGTTCTCAGCGTGGCCACATCCCCTTCCAGACGTGACAGCGTCACATGGGCCCGTTCCCCTTGTGGCCCCTTCAGGGTCAGCACCGCCGGGCGGTTGATGTCTTCCATGCTGCGACGGCTGCCCTGGCGATGCAGGCAGCGAAGGCCTGTCGCATCGGCATAATCGCACGCGAGTGGATAGTCGGAACGATCCCAGTCATACCCCCAAAGGCGGAACAGGCTGTCATAGGCCTGCGCGGTGGTCAGCCCGTGTGCCTTGAAATCAAAGGGCACCAGCGACTGACTATCGGCCCGGGACGCCCCCGGCTCGTCCGATCGTTCCACAGTACCGGTAAGCGCGGCATCTCCGTCGTCACCGGTGCCCTCATGGTCAACGGCAGCGGTGGCCTGACCGGCACTGGTGCCCTCTTCGACGGCGTCAGCCTCTGCCGTGGGGTCAGTGGCTGTTTCTGCCGCCGGCACGCCAACCAATCGGGAGGGCTCCCGGCGACTGTCCAAGTAGGCCCAGCCCACCACGGTTACGGCCACCAGCACCGCAATCGCAGTGGCCAGGCGCAATACCCGCGAGGCATCCGAATGGCGCTGGCTCCGGGACCTGCCCCCCACTTCCTTCGATGCAGCCCGGATGTGGCGAGACTCGATCTGCTGAACACCTTCGCTGTAGGCACCCAGCAAGGCCCGGTCGCTGATCAGGTTGATCAGTCGCGGAACACCCTGGCTTTTGCTGTACAGCAAGCGGATGGCGGCCGGAGTAAACAGCTCTACCTTGACCCCGGCCACGCCAAGCCGGTAATGGACATACGCAGGGAGTTCATCCTTTTCCAGGGCGTCCAGATGGTAGCGGGCCGTCACCCGCTGATCGAGCTGGCGGAGTTCGGGACGGCCAAGGATTTCCTTGAGTTCTGGCTGGCCCAGCAGCACGATCTGCAGCAGCTTTTTCTCGGCGGTTTCCAGATTGGTGAGCAGCCTCAGCTGTTCCAGGACTTCCGCGGACAGGTTCTGGGCCTCGTCGATGATCAGCACCTGATGGCGCCCCCGGGCATGGGCTTCCAGCAAATGCCGATTGATACGATCGATCAGTTGTTTGATGGTGGCATCGTCCGGATAGGCAATGCCCAGCTCATCGCAGACCGAAGCCAATAGCTCCCGGGCGGACAGGCGCGGATTCAGGATCAGCGCGATGTCCACATGCTCCGGCACGTTTTCGATGAAACAGCGACTGATCGTGGTCTTGCCGGTGCCCACTTCCCCGGTAATCACAATGAAACCGCCCTGCCCCTGCACACCATACATCAGGTGGGCAAGCGCTTCCTTGTGGCGTTCACTGAGGTACAGGTAACGGGGGTCCGGCGCGATGGAGAACGGCGGTTCCCGAAACCCGAAGAAGTCGTAGTACATGCAATTCCAGTCAGCTGACGGCTGGTGATTCCGGGCCTTTCCCTTTCAGTTGAAGGCCCGGGTTTTGTTGCTGGCTATGATACCGCCCGCAGCCGACAACTGTCACCACCGCGCGCCGAAGGGTTGCTCCTGATGGGACCTGTCACCGGTTCGCCCTGGCAGCACTCAGTGCCGGTTCAGAAATCATCCAGCATCAGCTCTTCGTCGTCACCCCCGGTAAACGGATCCGAGCCTGGGGCACCATCATTGATCAGGTATTCACGCCGCTGCAGGTAGGCGTTACGGACAAAGGTATAGCTGTCACCCGAAATGAAAGCTTCCGCCGACAGCAGGTCGGCCCGGGTGTCCACGATGAACAGCCCCAGCAGGTACCACTTCTCCGGGCTTTCCATATAGTCCTGGACCGAGGGAAACACCAGGCTGTCCGTCAGTGTTCCGGTAAAGTCGCGGGGGGTGGATGGCCCCAGCAACGGCAGTACCAGGTAGGGTCCGGAACCGACACCCCAGTACCCCAGGGTCTGGCCGAAGTCTTCCTGCCGCTCCGGCAGGTCGAAGGCCGTTGCCACATCGAACAGACCACCAATGCCGAACACGGTGTTGTAGGTAAAACGCCCCGCCGCCACCACGGCATGCTCTCCCTTGAGCTGGAGCACACTGTTGATGAAGTTGTTCACCTCGCCGAGGTTATCGAAGAAGTTGGTTACCCCCCGGTCGGCGAAATCCGGCATTACCCACTGATAGCCTTCGGCAACCGGACGGAGCACCCAGTCATCGATGGCCTCATTGAAGGCATAGACCTCCCGGTTCCATGGTTCCCAGGGATCGACCACATCCTCTTCAGGAGCGTCGGAGGACACCGCCCTGACATTGTCACCGGAGGCGGACCCGGCCTCGCGGTCATCAGGGGAAGAAGCGCAACCGGCAAGCGCCAGCGCACCGAACGTCAGCATTGTCAGCGTTCGGGAAAATTCACGAAACATGGTTATTCCTGGTTAGCTGTCTTCGTCGGGTTGTCATGCCGGTTGCTGCGTGGCACTGCGCTCAGCGTTTGCGTACCACGACGCTGCCAATGGAGTAGCCGGCGCCGAAGGAGCAGATCACGCCCAGATCGTCAGCAACAAAGTCATCCTTGTTCAGATGGTAGGCGATGATCGAGCCGGCGGAACTGGTGTTGGCGTATTCGTCCAGAATCACTGGTGCCTCGTCCGTTGTTGCTTCACGACCCAATACGCGCTTCGAGATCAGCTGGTTCATGTTGAGGTTTGCCTGGTGAAGCCACATACGGCGCAGGTCGTCCGCGCTCAGGGACAGGCTCTCCAGGTGGCCGACAATAAGCTCTGCCACCATCGGCGACACTTCCTTGAAGACCTTGCGACCCTGCTGCACGAACAGTTTGTCGGGTTTGCCGATGCCGGACTCGTCGCCCCGGTTCAGGAAGCCGAAGTTATTGCGGATGTTGTTGGAGAATTTGGTCTTCAGGCGAGTGCCAAGAATCTCGAAGCCCTGCCCGGCCGCGACCTGGTCGTCACGCTCCACCAGCACAGCGGTGCAGGCGTCACCAAAAATGAAATGACTGTCACGGTCACGGAAGTTCAGGTGGCCGGAGCAAATTTCCGGACTCACCACCAGCACGGCATTGGCGGTGCCATTCTCGACCGCATTCGCCGCCGCCTGGATACCAAACGTGGCGGAACTGCAGGCCACGTTCATGTCGTAGGCAAAGCCGTCAATGCCCAGCGCTTCCTGCACCTCGATGGCGATGGCCGGATAGGCCCGCTGCAGGTTGGAACAGGCGACGATCACCGCATCCACATCGCCGGTGGTGCGACCGGCCTGGCTCAGAGCCTCCCGAGCCGCCGCCACAGACATCTCACACTGGATGGAAAACTCGTCATTACTACGGTCAGGCAGGCGCGGACACAGGCGCTCAGGGTCCAGGATGCCGTCCTTGTCCATGACGTGACGGCTCCGGATGCCGGATGCCTTCTCGATAAACTCAACGGAAGAAGGCTGCAGGGCTTCAACCTCACCATTGGCGATTTCCGTCGCATGGCGCTCGTTGAACAGCTCAACGTATCGGTTGAAAGAGGCGACCAGCTCTTCATTGGTGATGGATGCGGGCGGCGTGTAAAGCCCGGTACCGGTGATAATGGCGGTGATGCTCACAAATGACCCCGACTTTTCTGGAAATTATTGTGGTCTTCTACACGGATGGGCCCGATGCGCGTTGGCAGTTCGCATCATTGTTACCCATTAACTCACTGTGAATAATATCACAAAGATAGACCAGTGCCCTTCCGCCAGGCCGAATGTACATTTTTTTACAAGGGCACCCTATGGCGAAGACTTCGTGGCCGGCCGAGGCGTCAGTGTACCTGCGACCATTGCCGGTCAAGGCGCTTTACCGACACCGGCATGACAGTCCCAAGCTGCTGGGCGAAGAAGGACACCCGGAATTCCTCCAGCATCCACCGATAGAGGCTGAGCTCCGGGTCCAGCACGCCCTGGCGGCGATGCTGTTCAGCCTTTTGCTGGTAGCGGCTCCACAAGGGCTCGATGGTGTGCAGAAATTCCCGTTCCCGGCCCATTTCACGGGGCATCTTCTCGAGGCGGATATCCGCCGCCTCGAAGTAGCGGGGGAAGCAGGCCAGCCATTGTGGCGGTGTTGCGATCAAAAACCCGGGGTAGACCAGCTGCTCCATCTGGAACTTCAGGTCCGCCATGCTGTTGGCCAGGGCCAGGTCTATCTTGCCCTTGAGCTGTTTCATGATCCGGTGATAGCCCTGCATCACCTGGTACAGCTGCTGGTCCGCTTCCTCCAGGGCCGGCAGAAAATCTCCCCGGCCGGCATCGTACACCCGCTCAAGCTCAGCCGCGCTTCGGGGCAGGTTGCCGGACGGCTGGTCAGGCCCGCCCAGGAAGTGATTCGCCGCGCCAGCCAGCAGGAAATCGTCCAGCAGCACCCGGGCCTGGCCCACGGGGGCAAACATCAGCGCGGAATCCCGGAAATACCGGAGCCGGCCATCGATTCGCTCCAGGGTATTACCCAGCCGGTTCAGAATCAGCCGGGCCACTGCGCGGCGATGGGCAGCGGCCGCTGTCAGCGAGTCCAGGAAGCGGGTCTCCCGGACCTGATCGCCGAGATCTTCCAGCGCCGGGTAAACGGTCACCTGCATGCCACCACGGTCGGTATGCACCGACGGCGACAGGGTACCGAACTGCCAGTCAGCGCCCTGACGTGCAGGGGCACCGCCCTCTTCCTTGTCGATCTGGCTGAGAGCTTCCTCGGCCTGTTTTTCCAGTTTCTTCTGCAGTTCGTCCGGATCACGACCCTGGGCCATGACCTTGCCGCCCTCCCCCAGGACCTTGAGGTTCATCCGCAGATGCCGGGGCAAATCATCCCGTGGCCAGTCTTCCGGGGCAATGCGCACACCGGTCATGCGTCGTAGCTGGTTGGCCAGCACCTCGGTGAGCGGTTCGTTGGACGGGCTCATGTTTTCCAGTGCCGCATCCACGAAATCCGGCACCGGCACGAAATTGCGCCGCACCGCCTTGGGCAGCCCTTTCACCAGTGCAATGCACTTTTCCCGAACCAGGCCCGGCACCAGCCATTCCAGACGATGGCCGGGCAACTGCTTGAGGGCCATCAATGGCACCTGGATGGTGACACCGTCTTCATCGCCGGTGGGCTCGAACTGGTAGCTCAGGGGGTATTTTGCACCTTCCCATTCCAGCTCGTCCGGATACTGCTGCAGCTCGTCGTAGTCCAGGTCCCGCTGCAGGATGTCTTTCTCTGTCAGCTCCATGGCCTTGAGGTCTTCCGCCGACAGCGACTTCCACCAGCTCTCGAAATGCCGGCCGCTGACAATGTCCGCCGGCAGGCGCTGGTCATAGAAGGCCACTAGCTGTTCGTCATCCACCAACAGGTCACGGCGGCGGGTCTTGTTCTCCAGGTTTTCGACCGTGTCCAGAAGCTCCCGGTTGCGGGCAATGAACGGTGCCTTTGTGCGATAGTCGCCTTCCACCAGGGCCCGCCGGATAAAGAGCTGGCGGGATTCCACCGGGTCGATCTTCGCGTAGGGCACGCGGCGCTGGCTGACCACGTCCAGGCCGTACAGGCTGACCCGCTCGAACGCCATCACCTGGGCGCGTTTCTGTTCCCAGTGAGGCTCGGAGTAGTGGCGCTTGACCACGTGTTCCGCCAGCGGCTCCACCCACTCCGGCTCGATCTTCGCGACCACGCGTGCAAACACGCGGCTGGTTTCCACGATCTCCGCTGCCATGATCCATTTGGGCGACGTTTTGGCCACTTTCGAACCGGGAAAGATGAACACCTTGCGGTTGCGGGTGGCCAGATACTCCTTCTTCTCGATCTTTGTCGCCACCTGCCCCAGCAGCCCCGACAGGACGGCCTTGTGCACCGACTCGTAACTGGCGGCATTGCGATTGAGGGTAAACTTCTGCTCCCGGCACAGCAGGGTCAGCTGGCGATGGATATCACGCCATTCCCGCATGCGCATCCATGACAGAAACTGCTTCTTGCAGTATCGGCTGAGCTGATTGTTGGACAGTTCCTGACGCTGCTCCTCGAAATGATTCCACAGGTTCAGCAGGGTGACGAAGTCGGACTCCTTGTCGGTCCACTGGCTGTGGGCCTGATCCGCCGCCTGTTGCTTGTCCTGGGGGCGCTCTCTCGGATCCTGAACGGTCAGGCCGGCAATCACCACCAACAGCTCAGCCAGGCTGCCCAGTTCACTGGCCGCCACCAGCATGCGCGCCAGCCGCGGATCCAGTGGCAGCCGGGCCATGGTACGGCCGAGACCGGTGATTTTACGTTTGCCGGAGACCGCGCCCAGTTCCTCCAGCAGCTTGTAGCCGTCGTTGATCTGACGATTGTCCGGGGGTTCCAGGAACGGGAACTGACGGATATCGCCCAGCCCGAGGGTGACCATCTGCAGGATGACCGACGCCAGGTTGGTGCGCAGAATCTCCGGATCGGTAAACTCGTCTCGTGTGACAAAGTCCTGCTCGTCGTACAGCCGGAAGCAGATGCCAGGCGCCACCCGGCCACAGCGGCCCGCCCGCTGGTTGGCGCTGGCCTGGGAGATGGCCTCCACCGGCAGGCGCTGAATCTTGGAGCGCACGGAGTAGCGGCTGATGCGGGCCACGCCGGTGTCGATCACATAGCGGATGCCCGGCACCGTGAGCGAGGTTTCCGCCACATTGGTGGCCAGCACGATGCGTCGGCCCCGGTGGGACTGGAACACCCGGTTCTGTTCCTTGTTGCTGAGCCGCGAATACAATGGCAGCACCTCGGTATGCCTCAGGTCGGCATGCCGGAGTTGCTTGCTGAGAGCGCGGATTTCCCCCTCCCCGGGCAGGAACACGAGGATATCCCCCGGGGGCTTGCTCTCCGAACGTTCGTGGTTTTCGATTTCCTCCAGCGCGGACACCACCGCATCACCCCAGCCCAGGTCCCGTTCCTCGGCATCGCCCGCCAGGGGACGGTAACGGACCTCCACCGGGTAGGTGCGCCCGGACACCTCGATCACCGGGGCCTTGTGGAAATACTCGCTGAACCGGTCCACCTCGATGGTGGCCGAGGTAATAATCACCTTCAGGTCGGGGCGCTTTGGCAGCAGCTGTTTCAGGTAGCCCAGCAGGAAATCGATATTCAGGCTGCGTTCGTGGGCCTCGTCGATAATGATGGTGTCGTAGGCATCCAGGAAGCGGTCGTGCTGTATTTCCGCCAGCAGGATACCATCCGTCATCACCTTGAGGCGGGTAGACTCCGAGGTGGTATCGGTGAAGCGCACCTGATAGCCAACCTGCTCGCCCTGCTCCGGCCCCAGCTCCTCGGCAATGCGGCTGGACACAGTGCGTGCGGCGATGCGCCGGGGCTGGGTATGACCCACAAGGCCACGGGTGCCACGACCGGCGTTGAGGCAGATCTTGGGCAACTGGGTGGTTTTCCCCGAGCCGGTTTCCCCGGCCACGATAATGACCTGATGCTCCACCAGTGCCCGGGTTATATCCTCCACCCGGTCGGACACCGGCAGACCATCCGGAAAGCTGGCCGGGCGATGAGCCTTGCGGCGGGCCTCCACCTTTTTCAGACCCTGCTCCAGCCAGCGGTTCATCTTGCGCAATTCAGGGTCGCCGGGCCGGTTTTGGGTGCGGGCCAGCAGCTTGAGAATACGGGCGGTTTCCCGCTGGTTGCAGTCGCCAAGCTGGCTACGGATCTGATCGGGGTCCAGCAGGGTCCGGGTATCGGAAACGTCGTTGCCGGGCGGGGTCTTGCTCATGGATGGCTCGGTTGGTGAATAAGAAGCGCTATTGTACCGGAACCGGTGTGTTAACAAAAAAAGCCCTGCCGAAGCAGGGCTTTTTCATCAATCAGAACCCGGTTTACTGGTTCTTTTTGGTCTCTTCATCACGAAGCTCGCGACGCAGGATCTTGCCCACGTTGGTCTTCGGCAGCTCCTCGCGGAACTCGAAGGTTTTCGGCACCTTGTAGGCCGTCAGGCGCTCGCGACAGAACTCCTTGAGTTCGCCTTCCTTCAGACTCTGATCGGACGCCACCAGGAAGACCTTGACGGCCTCGCCTGTTTTCTCGTCCGGGATGCCAACCGCGGCACACTCAAGCACCTTCGGATGGCCGCTGACCACATCCTCGACCTCGTTCGGGTACACATTGAAGCCGGACACGTTGATCATGTCTTTCTTGCGGTCAACGATGCGGATGTAGCCGTCCTCCTGAACCAGGGCAATATCACCGGTACGCAGGAAGCCGTCCTCGGTGAAGGACTTCTGGGTTTCCTCCGGCCGCTGCCAGTAACCGCGCATGACCTGTGGCCCCTTGACGCACAATTCACCCGCCTCACCCAGGGGCAGGTCATTGCCGTCTTCATCCACGGCCTTGCAGATGGTGTTGCAAACCGGCAAACCGATGGTGCCCAGCTGAATGGCATTGGGCGGGTTCATGGTGACCACCGGCGAGGTTTCGGTCAGACCGTAGCCTTCGCCGATCTCGACACCGGTGACTTCCTCCCATCGCTTGGCCGTGGCGCTGGTCAGGGCCATGCCACCGGAGGAGGTCATCTTCATATTGCTGAAGTCGAGTTCGCGGAAGTCCTCGTTGGCCATCAGGCCATTGAACAGGGTGTTGAGACCCGCCAGCGAGGTGAATTTGTAGTTCTTCATTTCCTTCACGAACGCCGGGATGTCACGGGGGTTCGGGATCAGTACGTTATGGGCCCCGGCTTCCAGCATGATGCCGCAGTTCAGGGTGAAGGAATAGATGTGATAAAGCGGCAGCGGGGCGATCATCACCTCGTGGCCTTCCACGATCTTGTCTTCAAGCAGCGGCCGGGTCTGCAGCACGTTCGCCACCAGGTTGCCGTGAGTCAGCATCGCACCCTTGGCGACGCCCGTGGTGCCACCGGTATACTGCAGCACCGCCAGATCGTCCTGGGTCGGCCGCGCCTGGTCCAGCTTTTCCTTGGCGCCGGCAGCCAGCACCGCAGGCAACTTGTGGGCCTGAGGCAGGTTGTAGGGGGGCACCATCTTCTTCAGGTGCTTGACTGCGGCATTCATCAGGGTGCGCTTGAGCGGAGAATGCATGTCGGCCAGTTCGGTCACGATGACGTGCTCAATACCGGTCTGGGGCAGCACCTGCTCAGCGTTGGCGGCCATATTTGCCAGCACCACCAGAGCCTTGGCACCGGAATCGTTGAACTGATGCTCCATCTCGCGGGTGGTGTAAAGAGGGTTGGTGTTGACCACCACCAGTCCCGCACGCATGGCTCCGAAGACAATAACAGGGTACTGGGAAACGTTGGGCATCTGGACCGCGATACGGTCGCCGGGTTTCAGGTTGGTCTTGTTCTGCAGCCAGGCAGCGAAGTTCCTGCTCTGGGTGTCAAGATCACCGTAGGTCAGCGTCGCACCAACCGCACTGAATGCGGGTCGGTCAGAGAATTTCTTCACCGATTGCTCGAAAAGATCCACCATGCTCTGGTATTTGTTGAGATCAATCTCACGTGGCACACCAGGTGGATACTTGTCCTGATAGAACTGTTCGAAGTCCATCGCACCGTCTCCTGTAATTACTTTATGATTATAGTTACGCAGCTTGTCGGGATACCATCCAGCCAGCCTTCCGCAGGAACCGGCTCCGGCGAAAATGCAAGCAGACCAAAGTATCAGCCTTAAAAGAAAGGCGAGAATACCAGTTTTGCGCGCTTTCAGGTAGATGCTGCGCTACGGGAGAACGAATCCTGCCGACGAATGTGACGCCTTTCGCGCATTTCCGTCAGGCTTTTTTACAACCCCGCCTCCTGCCCACGCTTTCCGGATTTTTAAAGCACCCTACCCCATTGTTTAAAATGACCTTTTAATTAGTGGCAATATACTTGCTTACAGGGAGAGTGACGCAGGCACTTACTGGAGGTGCCTGTCGTTAAATGCCGAGCTTTGCCGATACACACTCAACCGTGTATCGGCTTTTTTGTTTCTGGCAGGCGTTAAACCGCAAGACGGACAGGGAACGAGTCAGGCGCCCAGTTTCGATTCACAGTTGGAAAGGATCAGACTGGACGCGGTTTCCAGATCCATGCTCTCGTCTGCGTAAATCTGGGCGACGGATTCCTTCAGCACACTGGCCGAAGCCTCGCTGCTGGCATTTTCGTCGATCGCGGAATAGACCTCCTCGATGGCGGTATCGCTATCACGAGCGCCCACCAGATCCGGGGCAGCGGCTTTCTGGGCCTCGCACACGGGGTTCGCCATGGCTACGGAGCTCACGCCCATTCCGGCGACTAGTACGCTGACAGCAAACAGTTTCATGTTCATAGAACAGGTTCCTTCCTGAATTTGTAGGTATCGGGGAGCCCCGGAATACAGCGCGAGGTTCCGTCTCGGCAAACCAGAGCATGACAAAGCGCCCTCCGGGAAATCGGCCCCGAGGGTCAGGAAGAATTGAAGCATAATGAGACATTAACTGAAAATGTCTTATTTTTTACCAGGTACAAAAAAACCCGGGGCAAGGCCCGGGCTGTTTCTGGTGTCACACCTGTGGTGCGACACCGGGAGAACCATCACGGACACGTCCGTGCGGCCTGACCAATGGCGTTCTGATTATTTGCTCAGATACCGCATGGCCGACTCCAGGCCTTCGATGGTGAGCGGGTACATGTGGTCACCCGTCAGCTGGCGGGTGATACCCAGTGAACCGCCCCTGCCCCAGTAACTCTCGGGCAACGGGTTGATCCAAACCACCTTGCGGAAGTGTTCGTAAATGCGCTGGAACCAGACCGCACCGGCCTCCTCGTTCCAGTGTTCGATGGAACCGCCCGGATGGGTTATCTCGTAGGGTGCCATGGTCGCATCGCCAATGAAGATAACCTTGTAGTCCGGACCGTATTTGTGAAGGATATCCCAGACGGGCGTGGTTTCGTTGAGGCGGCGGACATTCCGGGTCCACACCGACTCGTACACGAAGTTGTGGAAATAGTAATACTCCATGTGCTTGAACTCCATCCGCGCCGCGGAGAACAGTTCCTCACACACCCGCACATGGGGATCCATGGAGCCACCGACGTCGAAGAACAACAGCACCTTCACCGCATTGTGGCGCTCCGGCACCATTTTCAGGTCGAGATAGCCGGCATTGCGGGCCGTGGAGCGAATGGTGTCATCCATGTCCAGCTGATCCGCGGCACCCTGGCGGGCAAACTTGCGCAGCCGGCGCAGAGCCACCTTGATATTGCGGATGCCCAGGGTAATGCTGTCGTCCAGGTCCCGGAACTGTCGCTTTTCCCAGACTTTTACCGCGCGCCCGTGGCGGCCTTCGTTCTGGCCTATGCGAAACCCTTCCGGGTTGTAACCGTTGGCACCGAACGGCGAGGTGCCCCCGGTACCGACCCACTTGTTGCCACCCTCGTGACGCTCCTTCTGCTCTTCCATGCGCTTCTTGAAGGTGTCGATAAGCTCCTCGAGCCCGCCGAGGGAGTCAATCTTCGACTTTTCCTCCTCGGATAGCTGTTTCTCGAACTCGGCCCGCAGCCAGTCGTCCGGAATCAGCGCCTCCATCAGGTCATCCAGATTCTCGATACCCTTGAAGTAGGCATCGAACGCCCGGTCGAACTTGTCAAAATGGCGCTCGTCCTTCACCAGACACAGGCGTGCCAGGTAGTAGAACTCCTCCATGTCAGCGAAGGCGAGGCGCTTTTGCAGCGCCTCCAGCAAATCCAGGAACTCCCGCAGGCTGGCGGGCACCCTGGCTGCACGAACCTCCATGAAAAAATCTATCAGCATGACGTCCTCCCAGAAGAGGCCGGTGAATCAATAGTCCGCCGGGGCAGCCCCCTTACCCGGATCACTTCTTGCGACGAGCCATGAAGGCCAGTTTCTGCAGCAGGTGCACATCCTGCTCGTTCTTGACCAGGGCGCCATAAAGCGGCGGCAGCGCGCTGCTGGTGTCTTTCTCCTGCAGCATCTTGCGGGACAGGTCATCCGCCATCAGCAGCTTGAGCCAGTCGATCAGTTCCGAAGTGGACGGCTTCTTTTTCAGGCCAGGCACCTTGCGTACATCAAAGAAGACCTCCAGGGCATCACGGACAAGATGCTGCTGAATGCCGGGGAAATGCACGTCCACAATAGTCTGCATGGTGTCGTGCTCGGGGAAGTTGATGTAGTGGAAAAAGCACCGACGCAGGAACGCGTCCGGCAGTTCCTTTTCGTTGTTACTGGTGATCACCACGATTGGCCGTTGTTTCGCCTTGATATACTGCTGGGTCTCGTAAACAAAGAACTCCATACGGTCCAGTTCCAGCAACAGGTCGTTGGGAAACTCGATATCCGCCTTGTCGATCTCGTCGATCAGCAGTACCACCTGCTCGTCGGCCTCGAAAGCCTCCCAGAGCTTGCCCTTGACAATATAGTTGCTGATGTCGTGGACTTTTTCATCACCCAGCTGTGAGTCTCGCAGGCGGGAGACCGCGTCGTACTCGTACAGGCCCTGCTGGGCCTTGGTGGTGGACTTGATGTGCCAGGGGATCAGCCTGAGCCCCAGACCGGCGGCCATTTCCTCCGCCAGCAGAGTTTTACCGGTACCGGGCTCGCCCTTGATCAGCAGCGGGCGTTGCAGAGCGACGGCGGCATTGACCGCCATTTGCAGGTCTTCTGTAGCTACATAATTATCGGTACCGGTAAACTTCATGGCAATGAATCCTGTGTTCGGTGTATCGGATAGAGGACTGAAAAGGGGCGGTGACGCCGCCCCTGCTCATAGGCAATGGCTGACGAGTATAAATTTTTTACCCGTCGGTGATAAGCGGTCGGAACCTGTGCGGCAGAAATCCTGCCGCAGCGGACACCGGGTTTACTCTTTCTTCCGGTCTTTGTCCTGAGCGGGCTTCTCGCCGTCGTCGTCCTGCTCATCGGTCTCCAGATCGGGAAGGTCATCGATATCCGACAGGTCGAAGTCTTCCAGGCCGAACTCCTCGTCATCATCGTCCGGCAGACTGTCCAGATCGTCGACGGATTCAGTGTCTGGTTCCCCTGGATCCGTTGCGGCGGACTCTTCCGGTTCCGGCTGCTCGTCACCGGCTTCGGCCAGCGTTTCGTCGCCGGTATCCGTCGCTTCGGGTTCCGCCAGGTCTTCCGCGGCAGGTGGTGGCTCGGGTTCGTCAAGGTCCGGTGCCATTTCCCCGGGCGCCTCCTCCGGCTCCATGATGCTATCCGTCTCGAGCTCCGGGCTATCGGTATCGTCCGGCACTTCCTCCCCGGCACCGGTTTCCACCTCGGCGACGGTTTCCTCCGGTATCGCAGTATCGGCAGCAGCGGGCTTCTCGGGCGGCGGTTCCGCCGCTGGCTCCGGGGCGGCATCATCGTCCGAATCCGCCTCATCTGACTCGCTCCGCCGGCGCCTGAATAATATCAGCGCTACCGCGCCCAGGATCACTGCAACCAGCACCCCGGCAGCCCATGGCCACCAGGCGAGCATGCGTTCAAACAGCGACGGTGCGGTGTCTTCTGATGCAGGTGCGGCCTCTGGTTCGGGTTCCGGTGCACTGGCAGGCTCGGGCTCCGGCTCTTCCAGCTGACTCAGATCCACAGGCCCCTCCTCAGGCGCCTGTGGTTCCGGCTCTTCTTCCGGCACGGGTTCCTGAGGCTCGTCGGCGGTCTCCGGAGCGAGCGGAACGTCCTCGCCTGCAGCCGGCGCAGCCTCCCCTTCCGGGGCCTCCAGTACCAGCGTCTTGCGGAACTTGCGGGAGAAGGTGCCGCCATCGGCTTCCAGTTCAAGCAGGTACTGGCCCGGCTCGGGAAGCCGGCTGATGGTGTCCTGATAGATGCCATCCGCTGGTGGCTGGCCCTCGCTCAGGGTTCGGGTACCCTTGCGGCCATCTTCGGTTGTCATGCTGAGGTTGACGGTAATAACGCCAAGAAAGTCCGGATCGCTGATGCGCTCCCCCTCTTCCGTGAAGAACGCCTGCAGGTTTACTTCATCACCCAGCTGGAACCTGGCCGGCATGGGGTCCACTTCCAGCCGCAGGTCGCTGACCACTGTGACCCGGCTGCCCTTACCGAGCACGCCTTCCAGTTGCCATTCCCCGGCAGCAGGCTGATCAACGGTGATCAGGTCGTAACCTGTCTCCCGGGCCCAACGCACCCTGTCATCATCGCCGGAGGCGCTGTACCGGCTTCCTTCCGGACCGATCAGTGCAAGCTCCCGCTGCTCCGGTGAGGTACCACTGAAAATCAGGGCGGTGAATTCCTCAACGCCGCCGTCCACCGTAAAGCGGTTGTTCTCCAGCGGTACCTCGTTGGCAGGTATTGCCTGCCCCAGGGTGTCGGCAAAGATCCGGCTCAGTTCCTCGGCGGAATCGGCCACCCGGGCAATACCACCGGTCATGTCGGCAATCGCCCCCAACAGATCCAGATCGGCCTCCGCTGACAGGGCAATGGTATGAATGGTAAGCCCCTCTTCGGCCAACGCCGGCACCAGCTCCTCCAGTATACGTTCCCGTTCACGGTCATTGGTGGCCTGATTGGCGGAGACGTCAACCTTGCCATCGCTCAGCAGGACCAGGTGGGTATTGCCCAGAGCGCGATCCGGCGCGTACCAGTCGCTCGCCGCTTCCTCGATGGCACTACCGATATTGGTGCGCTGAGCCACGGAGTTGATGTTTTCCGATCCCGCGATCAGGGCACTGCGCAGGTTGTCGTCCAGATTCTCGTGAGGCACCAGCATGTTGACCATGCTGCCGAACGTCCACAGGCCAACCCCGGTATCATCGGGAAGCAGCCGGGCAATCAGCCGGACAGCAGGACGCCGGAGGTTGTCCGGGTCGTTCACCTTCATGCTACCGGAGATGTCCACCACCACCCGCACATCCCGGGCCGCCTGATTCTCGCCTTCCTGGGCCTGAACGGAAGAAAGCATCACCGTCGACAGCAAGGTCAACGTGAACAGCAGCTTTCGCAACATCATGGACAGGTCCTCTTGTTATTCTCGTATGGCTTCGGGCATCACGACGGCCGGGCGGCAGAACCCCGCACCGGCCTCAGCGCCGGAAGAACCGGTAACGCACCAGGTCCAGTATCCATACCAGGATCATGATCAGTGCCGCGATACCCATATTGAAAAACGCCCGGGCGGCCTCGGACGGATCCCCCAGGAACGTCTCGTAGCCCCCGTAAAGCCAGGCCGGAATCCACCAGCCGTCAACCAGGGCTGACTGAACCGGCGTAGCGATCACCACGATCAGGGCAGACTTGAGCAAGGTCCGCAAACCGTACAGTGGCAGCCAGCGAATCAGTCTCGACATGGCCCAGTAGAACAGCGCGAAGCCCACGACATAGATGCCCCAGAATAAAGCGTAGGCGGTCTGGGAGTCCGCATCCATCGCGGCGATAGTCAGCGAGTCAGTCATAGATCCTTCACAATACCCAATGAATAATATGTTCCTGCCAGTCTTGCTGCGGCACCTGATCCGCCGGTGTCACCCGACGGGCGACCGAGACGCCCGCCTCGTGAACCGTGGCCGGGTCACCGGAGCGCAGGGGGTGCCACGACGGCAGCGGCCGGCCCTCGGCGAGGGTCCGGTAGGCACAGGTAAACGGCAGCCAGTGAAACTGGTCGATGTTGTCCGGCGTCAGCACCGTGCATTCAGGCACTACCTGCTGCCGGTTGCTGTAGCTCTGACACTGGCAGCTGGTGGTATCCATCTGGGAACAGGCCAGGTCGGTATAGTACACCTCGTCGGTATCTTCATCCTGCAGCTTCACCAGACAGCATTTGCCACAGCCATCACAGAGAGACTCCCACTCTGCGGCCGTCATCTCTGCCAGGCGCTTGCGCTGCCAGAAAGGGATCTCGGCTATCACGCGCCGAAGTCCCTGAGTTTTTCCTTGAACGCCACAATGTAGCCGTCCGACTTCTCGGGAAGCTGCAGATAGTAGTCTTTCTCGCGGATGGCCTCCAGCACTTCCCGGCCCGTGGTGCGGGCCAGCCTGCGCTCCGGCGTCAACACCAGGTCCAGAGCCTTGACCGGCTTGCCGAAAATCTCGCGCAGTGATTCCGGCAACTCACTCCAGTCCTGCCCCCGGCGTACATACAGGTAGGTGTCATCTTTGGCTGTGCTGCGAAACACGGAAACAAAGGTTTTCTCAGTCATGGTTGTCCTGTTTTTCAAGCAAGGCCCTGACATCGGGCATGACCGGCGCCAGCACCCGGGCCCGCCAGCCGGTGTCAAAGACCTTCATGGCGTCGGTGGCGGGGGTATTGTTCCGAAGCAGGGCTTCAAGGCGTTTACGGGGGGCCAGCAACTCCACCGGCACATCCGCCTGCTCGGCGGCGCGGACCATACATTTCTTGATCTTGCGATACAGATCCTGCTGCGGACGGGTCAGCGGTCGGTCAATCAGCACATCGGGTACCTGGTCAGACTGTTTCGCCTGGCGGATCAGGTCGATGATCTGGTCCCCGTAGCGGCGAACCACCACCGGGGGCACACCGTCCACCGACGCCAGTGCGCCGGTATTATCCGGCAGGCGATCAGCAATGCCTATAAGCGCCGCATCGGCCAGCACCCGGCTTCGGGGCCGGTCACGACGCCGGCATTCCTGCTCGCGCCATAGCGTCAGTGCCCGCAACACCTGCTGCCTGTCGGGAGTCAGCTGCCAGCCACCGCGCAGTTTCAGGTAGGCATCGCCCGGTTCCGACTGACTCAGCAGATCCGCGGCGAAGCGGTCGGACTCTTCCGCCATGGCGCCTTCCAGACCACGGGCCAGCAAGCGCTCGGTGACCCACTCATAGAGTGGCTCCAGGAAGCGGATATCGTCCAGGGCATAACGCTCCTGTGCCGGCGACAGCGGTCGGGCCAGCCAGTCTGACCGGGTAGCGGATTTGTCGAGGGCCTCGCCAAACAGCGATTCCACCAGCCGCGCATAACCGACCGAGAACCCGGCACCGGCCAGTGCAGCGCCCAGTTGCAGGTCCAGCAGGCCCCGGGGCTCCAGGTCCAGCCAGTGCCGGAACAGTTCCAGATCCTCGCCCATGGCATACAGCAGCTTGACCCGGTCCGCATCCGCCAGGGTGTCCCGGAACCGCGCGGACTGCTCGGCCACGGAAGGGTCCACCAACTTCAGCGACCCGGCAGCGCCAAGCTGGACCAGCCCGGGTATGGGATAAAACGTGGATACGCGCTCGAACTCGGTGTCCAGCGCCAGTGGGTGATCCTGGTGCTCCGCCAGCCAGTCATCAAGCTCGGCGACCGTGGTCAGCCAGCGGGACGCCGATGACTCCGGAACCGGAGGAACATTGGGCAACGATTGGTTCATGACAACTCCCGGTCAGCCATGGTTCAGTCCGCCAGGGGCTTGCGGCCGCGGAAGGCATGGGTCAGGGTGAAGCCGTCCACGTAGCCCAGCTCCCCGCCCACGGGAATACCATGGGCCAGCCGGGTGGTCAGCACGCCGGAGCCATCCAGGCGGTCGGCAATGTAGTGGGCGGTGGCTTCCCCTTCAACGGTGGGGTTGGTGGCGAGAATCAGTTCCTTTACCCCTTCCTCATGGACACGGCGCAACAACAACTCAACGCCGATATCCGCCGGGCCGATGCCGTCGATGGGGGACAGGTGGCCCATCAGTACGAAGTAGCCGCCCTGATAGTCCCCCGCCTGCTCGATCGCCAGCAGATCCGACGGGCTTTCCACCACGCAGATGGTGCCACCGCGCCTTTCGGGTTTCTCGCAGATGGGGCAGATGCCGGTGTCGGAAAAGTTCTGGCAGCTTTCGCAGCGGCGCACACCGGTCATGGCCGAGGCCAGCGCCTCGGACAGCCGCTCACCGCCGGCCCGGCCTTTCTCCAGCAGATGAAAGGCCATGCGCTGGGCCGTCTTCTGACCGACGCCCGGCAGACACCTCAGGGATTCGACCAGTTCATCCACCAGCGGGCTGAAAGCCATCCATACTCCTGCTTTGACAACATTGGGTCAGTGAAAGACAACCAGGCCCCGCACGGCAGGGCCCGGTTACAGGGTTATCGGCCGTCAGAACGGCATCTTGAAATCCGACGGCAAACCCATGCCGGACATCACGCCAGACATGCGCTCCTTCTGGTCCGCTTCCACACGCCGCACCGCATCGTTGACGGCGGCAGCAAGCAGATCTTCCAGTACTTCCTTCTCTTCCGAGAGCAGGGAGTCGTCGATATCCACCTTTCTGACGTCGTGGCGGCCATTCATGGTCACCTTGATCAGGCCGGCCCCGGATTCACCCGTCACTTCAGATTTGGCGGCTTCCTCCTGGGCTTTTTTCATCTGCTCCTGCACCTGCTGGGCCTTCTTCATCATGTCGCCCATACCATTCATCATGCTCTCTACCTCACAAAGCTGTTTATGTCGCTTACCCGGCGGAATTCTCAAGGGGCCGGATACTGTCTTTGACGACCCGCCCCTCGAACCGTTCCACAATGGCGTTCACGTGCGGGTCCTGTGCAATGGCCTGCTCCGCCTGCTGCTGGCGCCGGGCCTTGTCGCGGGTCTCCCAGGCAATCGGAGTCTGATTGCCCGGATCACCCTGACGAGCCTCAAGAGTGACGTTATCACCAAACGCCGCACGCAGGCCCTCAAGGATCTTCTGCCGGTGACGCTCCGTCAGTAACCGGTAATGCCCTTCATCCAGAGTCAGAACGAAGGTGTCGCCATGCCGTTCACAGGAAGCCTGGCTGGCCAGATTTCCGGGCATGCCCAGGATGCCCAGCTGACGGAAGTCCCGCGCCCAGACGAAGCCTCCAGCATCCACTGTCGATTCCGGTTCAGGCGGTGTCGGCTGCGGCTCTGCTGATTCCGGGGAAGCCTCGGCCTCCACGGTTGTTGTCGCCGCCGACGGGGCCGTGATTTCAGGATCAGGTTGCGGCGCCGCCGACGCGGCCTGGTCTTCCGGTCCGGTATCCCAGGGCGGGTCATCATCGCTGCCCCCGCCTCCACCAGCCATCTGATCGGCCATGGCCATCAGGCTGTCATCTTCAGGATGCGGCGCCGGCGGTTGCTGCTCCGGAGCGGTTTCCGCTACCGTTGACTGCCCGCCTTGTGCTGCTGAACCTGAGTCCGCCGTGCCCTCAGCCCGGGGGGTGGCTGCCGGTCCCGCAGGGATTTCCGTGGGCTCTGGTTCAGGGCTCCCGGTCAAACCGGGCTGGTCCTTGTCCGGGGCCCCCTGTGGCGATGGCTCAACCGCACGCCCCTCTGCCGCTGATGGTGGTTGATTGGGCTGCCCGGCCAGACTTTCAAGCGCGGCGGGGGCGGGTTCCTCGCCGGTATCACGGTCCCCGGAACCGCCGCTCGACGAACCCTCCCGCGACCGGTTCCGATCCGTCACGCCAGCAGAGTTTGCCGGCGGGTCCCGGCGCTCGGCACCGGGGCGGAAGGCCAGCATACGCAACAGGGTCATTTCGAAGCCCATGCGCGCATCCGGGGTAATTTCCAGATCCTTGCGACCCACCAGTGCCGCCTGATAAAAAAGCTGAGCATCCTCCGCACTCAGCTGGCGTGCCAGTTCCTGGACCCGGTGGGCGTCGCCCATGGCGTTATCGGCACTGCCTGGCACCACCTGCTCGGTGGTAATACGGTGGAATAGTGACAACAGGTCGGCGAGGATGGCGCTGAAATCCGGGGCAAAATCCGAAATCCGGTCAATTTCCGTCAGCAGTTCCGGACCGTTGTGGTCCACCAGGGCATCCACCAGCTTTTCAATGTCCCGCTGATCAATGGTGCCAAGCATGCTGCTGACATCGCTGGCGCCCAGTTTCTGGTTGCCAAAGGCAATGGCCTGATCGGTCAGGCTGAGCGCATCCCGCATGCTGCCATCCGCGGCCCGGGCCAGCTGCCAGAGTGCCGGCTCCTCGAAGGGGACGGTTTCCTCACCCAGGATATAACGCAGGTGGCTGACAATGTGCTCCGGCGTCATGCGCTTCAGATTGAACTGCAGGCAGCGAGACAGCACTGTAACCGGCAGCTTCTGGGGGTCCGTGGTCGCCAGCAGGAACTTGACGTGCTCCGGGGGCTCCTCCAGTGTTTTCAGGAAAGCGTTGAACGACTGGTTGGTCAGCATGTGCACCTCGTCAATGAGGTACACCTTGAACCGGCCCCGGGAGGGTGCGTACTGAACGTTATCGGTCAGCTCCCGCATGTCGTCAACCCCGGTGCGGGAGGCGGCATCGATCTCGATCAGGTCGACAAAGCGGCCGTCGAGGATTTCCTGACAGCTGGAGCATTCGCCGCAGGGGTCGGGGGTAATGCCTTTTTCGCAGTTAAGGCACCGGGCCAGCAGCCGGCCAATGGTGGTCTTGCCCACGCCCCGGGTGCCGGTGAAAAGGTAGGCATGGTGCAGGCGATTATGCTCCAGGGCATGGATCAGGGCCTGGAGCACATGCTCCTGGCCAACCATGTCACTGAACGTGTGGGGGCGCCATTTTCGGGCTAGTACCTGGTAACTCATGATCCATCAACTACGGCTGCTTGATGGCGCTAACCTTAGCACGGACCCGGTATCAGAAGAAGGTGAAAAGTTCCCGCCCGGCAACCCGCAAGGCCTGTCGCGAGGCATTGGTTTTCACCCACGCCGACAGAGAGACAGGCATACGCCAGTGGTTGCAGAGTGCCCGGAACAACCTGCCGGAATACAACGTCGGGGAATACTGAAGAGAGGAAAATCTGGGGGTGACCCCACCAGCGACACCCCGGCACACAAGTCCACCGCTTCGGCTGCTCCCTTCCGGGCCTGACCGGGTTCACGGTTTATCGTTGCGGGGGCACCAGCGGGGCCACCATAACGGCGGCCCGGTTTGCCCGAGCGCGGCGCGCATAGTAGCAGCAGGCGGGGACGGTATCAATCCCCGCGAATCACTCCCTCGATTCCCGGGCTTCGGTCAGACGCCGGTGAGGGGGACCGGCACCACATCCTGGCGGAACCAGCAGGCGATACTGTGGCGCCTGCACCGGGCCGGCAGCACTTCGTGGGGCACCTCCTCGCTCAGGAAAATCACCGCCCTGCCCGACTCCGGCGCCACCTGGCCACAGATTTCGTCGGGGCTTTCCCGGTTGAATACCTGCAGCTCACCGCCATCACCGGCTTGCCAGTTTTCATTCAGATACAGCACCAGGCTGACCACCCGGGAAGCCCGCCCCCGGAAACTGTCCAGGTGCCGGCGATAGAAGTCCCCTGGCTGATAGCTGGCGTAATGGGCCTCGAACCGCTGTAGTCCCAGAAACAGACGGCGGTTCAGGCCCACCCGAAGCTCCTCCAGAAAGACGAACAGCTGCTGCTGCGCAGGTGTTTCCCCGTTCAGCCAGGCGATCCGGTCCCGTCGCACCGAAGGGTCACGGCTATAAGCGGTGCCACGACCCACGCCGGCCCGCGCCATGGCAGCCGATTCCTCCAGCCGATCCACTTCCTCGCGAAGCCCCGCCAGCAGGCCGCCACCCAGCCGGGAAGACACATCCAGAGTCAGCCACCCCCATTCAGACACCTCATCGGCGATGTGGTCCAGCCATTGCTGATCTGTCGTATCGAGCGACGGGCCGACCGGAGTGGCTCCGGCGAACGAAACAATGGTCATAGGGAGTTTTCCCGGCAGGTAAAAACCGGCATTCTAGAACTTTTCTAGGGAAGCGGAAGCCCCTGGCCATGATATCCGATAGGCAATTACCGTGAGGACGCCCATGCACGAACTGGACAACGCCCGCCACACTCGACTGGAGATGGCAGGAGAACTGGAAGCCATCCGTATCCGGCACCCGCTGTTCGAGGCGACGGTAACCTTGCAGGGGGCGCACCTGGTGCAATTCGCCCCTGCCGGTGAGCGCAACTGGCTGTGGATGAGCCCGCAGGCACGGTTCGAGAAGGGTGTTGCGATCCGGGGCGGCGTTCCTGTGTGCTGGCCCTGGTTCGGCGCCCCCGACCGGAACCCTGACCCGGTAAAATCACTGGTGAGTACCGACAAGGCCCACGGGTTTGCCCGCACCGCCGTGTGGTCACTGGATAGCGTCGAGGAGCTGGAGGAGACCGTCAGCCTGACACTCGGCCTGGATGCCACCGGCACCGGAGCCGGGTATCCGTGGAACGGGCAGGCCAGAGCCAGTCTGACCCTGAACTTCTCACCCGAGGGGCTGACACTGGCCCTGACCACCCGGAATACAAGCGGCGAACCGCTGGCACTCACGCAGGCACTTCACACCTATCTGCCCACCGAACAACTTTCCGGAACCGTCATCCGGGGCCTGAGCGGAGCCCGGTACCTGGACACCCTGGACGACTGGAAACCGAAGCAACAGGAGGGCGCCGTCGCCTTTGAAGGCGAAACCGACCGCATCTACCTGGCCGCGTCTGACATGGACATCCAGTCACCGGGTGACGATGTTCACCTGACCTCCGGCGGCAGCCAGTCCACCGTGGTCTGGAACCCGGGCCCGCTGAAAGCGGCAAGGCTGACGGACTTCCCCGACGATGCCTGGACCGGCATGCTGTGCGTGGAAACGGCAAACGCCGCCGATGATTACCGGACACTGCAACCCGGCGCCAGTCATACCCTGTCCGTGACACTGGCACGAAACTGATCCCGGTCAGAAAAGCCGGAGAATCATGGACCGGCAGGCTGACGGCAGGCGCCAATTGCCTATACTGCTACTGCGGTAAAACAATAAGGAAAGGATGACCGATGAGTCTGACAGAATTCCTGAAACGCCATCTGGTATCCAGAGAACTGGATGAGCGGATCGACGAGATTGGCAAACCCATCGGGTCACTTGGCTACGATCCGTGGGGTTACAATAACGAAACCCTGAAAATTGGCTACGCCCTTACCCAGGAAATCTACGAGAAGTACTTCCGTGTGGAAGTGGATGGGATCGACAGGATTCCGGCACACGGCCCGGTACTGATCGTTGCCAACCACAGTGGCCAGTTACCCATCGACGGACTTTTGATCGGTTTTGCCCTGGCCTCGCGCAAGGTAAGACCCCGCCTTCCCAGGGCAATGATTGAACGTTTTTTCCCCACCGTCCCCTACCTGGGCAACCTGCTCAACCAGTTCGGCGCCGTGCTGGGCGACCCGGTGAACTGTGCCAAGATCCTGGCCAATGACGAGGCCGTCATCGTGTTCCCGGAGGGTGTGAGGGGTTCCGGTAAACTGTACCGGGACCGCTACCAGCTCAAGCGCTTCGGTAACGGTTTCATGCACCTGGCCATGGAATACAACGCCACCATTGTGCCCGTGGGCGTGGTCGGCTGCGAGGAAACCATTCCCACCCTGGCCAACATCAAGCCACTGGCCAGATTGCTGGGGCTGCCCTATTTTCCGCTGGCGGCGCCGGTAGTGCTGCCGGCCAAAGTTCATATCTGCGTGGGCGAGCCCATGGTTTTCGACAATGACAATATCCCGGAGGAGCAGGTCACAGCCCGGGTAGAGCTGGTCAAGGCGGCGGTCGGCGAGATGATCACCAGGGGACTGAACCAGCGGAAAAGGATATTCTGATGCCTGCAAGCAAACGGCCACAAATACTGGTGACCGGCGCCGCCGGCACCCTTGCCCAGGAAGTGATCGGCCAGCTTCGGGAGAGCTGCGATATCGTCGCGGTGGATTTCCGCGAGCAGGTCTGGCTGGGCGATGACATCCCCAGTTACTGCATTGATTTCAACAAGCGTGTATTCGAGGACCTGTTCCGCCGCTTCCATTTCGACGGTGTCATTCATCTCGGGCGCATCATGTCGAGCCAGGAAACACGCCTGCGCCGGTACAATGCCAACGTACTGGGCACCCAGAAACTGCTGGACCTCAGTCACAAGTACGGCGTCAGCCGGGTAATCATCCTGTCCACCTATCACGTTTATGGCGCCGTGCCCTTCAACCCGGCGCTGATTGACGAGGAGGCGCCACTGAAGGCCGCCGGGCTGACCATGGACCTGGTGGATTCGGTGGAACTGGAGAATCTGGCCAATATCTACCTGTGGCGCTATCCGGACCTGAATATTGCCATCCTGCGCCCCTGCAACATCGTTGGCCCCGGAGTGCGCAATGCCATGAGTACACTGCTGTCCGGTGAGCGGGCGCCGGTACTGGCGGGTTTCTCGCCCATGATGCAGTTCATTCATATCGACGACATGGCGGATGCCATTGTGCTCACCTGGCACGGCGAGAAACGGGGCATCTACAATGTGGCCCCCCACGACTGGGTCGCCTACCAGCGGGCGCTGGAACTGTGCGGCTGCAGCCAGCTGCCAATACCGTCGATTCCACCGGTACTGCCACGGACCGTGCTACGGCTGCTGAACCTGAGGCGTTTCCCGCCTTATCTGATGGATTTCTTCAAGTACCCGGTGATCATCGACGGCCGTTCGTTTGCCGAGGACTTCGGTTTTAGCCCCAAACGCAGTCTGGATGATATATTCCATTACTACAGGGAGAACAAGCACCCTGTATAGGCGCAGACTCTCGGGCGCCGTCTGAATCACAGGATGTGCCGTTGATGTTCAATGAATTCGGACTGATCAGTCATGCTTCCGCCGCCCTGGCCTTCCTGTTGCTGGGGGGGCTGATTGTCACCCGTTACCTGCGTCGCACCTCGGACCGGGTATTGCTGTTGTCCGCCATCCTGTCGTTCCTGTGGGCCGGCTCACTGGTCACCCAACAGCTCTGGGGCGAGCCCGCCTTCATCATCCGCTATCTGCTGGAGCTGCTGCGGGACGCCGGCTGGGTCATAGTGTTGCTGGCGCTGCTGCATGCTGCGGAACAGCCGGGAATGGCCGCCCACCGGACGCGCCGGCTGCTCGGCTTCCTCACCTTTTCGGTGATCTTCACGCTGTTTACCCTCGCCGCGCTGGAGTATCTGCTCAATGTCCCGCTGGTCAGCGGCAAGCTGAAGATCGTGGGCCAGATCGCCCTGTCACTGCTGGGCATCTGCCTGGTGGAACAGATCTGGCGGAACTCCGTGCAGTCGAGCCGTTCCAGCATCCGCTATCTGTGCATTGGCATTCTCACGCTGTTCGCCTACGACTTCTTCATGTACACCGACGCCCTGCTGTTCGGGCAGATTTCGTCGGGATTCTGGGATGCCAGGGGCGCCGTCAACGCCCTGATCGTTCCTCTGCTGGGTGTCACCATGATGAACACCCGCAAGCAGCCGGTGGAATTCCAGCTCTCCCGCAACGCCATGTTTCACGTCAATGCACTGGTGTTCGCCGGCGTCTACCTGCTGTTTGCCGCAGCAGGGGGCTATTACGTACGGGTGCTCGGCGGAGAGTGGGGCGACGCCCTGCAGATGCTGTTCATCACGGCAGCGCTGTCATTCCTGGCGCTGCTGCTGAGCTCAAGGCGGTTTCGCGCTCGCCTGATGGTCTTTATCAGCCAGAACTTCTTCGACTACAAGTACGACTACCGGGAAGAATGGCTGAAGATGACCCGGGAGCTGGCCAATCTCAGTGACGAACCACCCCTTCCGGAACGGATCATCCGCATACTGGCGGGTCTGGTGGAGAGTTCATCCGGCGCCCTGTGGGTCCGGGACGAGGATGGTAATTTCATGCTGCAGAGTGCCGTCAACCTCAATCAGCCCCGCTTTACCAGTATTGATGGTAACTGTGAGCTGGCACAGTTCTTCAGTGACCGGGAGTGGATCATCGACCTGGAGGAATACCGCAACGACCCGGTGCGCTACAACCTGCTGGAAATACCGGATCCGATTCTCAAGTTCGACCGGGGCTGGCTGGTTATCCCCATGTATCTGGGCAATGAATTGTATGCCATCACCCTGGTGGGCCGAGCCAACGCCCGGGTCGAGCTGAACTGGGAAAACTTCGACCTGGTCCGCGTAGTGGCCCGTCAGACCTGTAACCTGCTGGCCCAGGCGGACGCCCAGAACCGGCTTTCCCGGGCCATGCAGTTCGAAGCGGTCAGCAAGGCCTCCGCGTTCATGGTGCACGACCTGAAAACACTGATCGCACAGCTCTCGTTGCTGGTGCGCAATTCCGCCCACCACCGGGATAACCCCGCCTTTATCGACGACATGATCAGTACCACCGACCATGCGGTGCAGAAAATGTCCAACCTGGTGGACCATATCCGCAAACCAACCTCTGACCACGGTGATCAGGAGCCCCTTGACCTGCAGAAGATGGTCACTGAACTGGCCTCCCATTATGCCCGCAACCAGCCACGTCCGAAGATACTGGGGCCACAGGACACGGTGATGGTGCGGGCCGATCGCGACCAGCTCTGGAGTGTGCTGGGGCACCTGGTGCAAAACGCCCAGGATGCCACGCCTCCCGACGGCGAGGTGTCCCTTACCCTCAAGGCTTCCTCGGACCACGTGGTGTTGTTCATACAGGACAGTGGTACCGGCATGAGCGAGGAGTTCATTCGCATGCAGTTGTTCAAGCCCTTCGAGAGCACCAAGGGGCTGACCGGCATGGGCATCGGCGCCTACCAGGCCCGGGAATACGTTCGCCAGCTGGGTGGCAATATTGATGTGACCAGCGAGCCGGGCATGGGATCGTGCTTCTCGGTGTTGCTGCCTACGGTGAAGATCACCCCGCAGCGCTCCGGCAACAGGCCGGCCGATGAACCGGCCCGACTGCCGGCTGACCAGCCCCGGACCGCGACCGGTCAGGCCGGAGGATTGCATTCCTCCTGATTTCATCCGACACTTACGAAAAGGTAAGGTTGGTAAATTGATTTACGCCGACAACGAAAAGGATTTGTGCTGTTGTGACCAAACGTTTGCTTATAGTTGAAGATGACCCGGGCCTCCAGAGCCAGATGCGCTGGTGTTTCAGTCGCGACCTCGACGTGGACGTGGCGGCGGACCGGGCCTCGGCCCTGGCAATTCTCCGCCGTAACGAGCCACAGGTCGTTACCCTGGATCTCGGTCTGCCGCCGGACCCGGGTGGTGCCTCAGAGGGCTTTGCCCTGCTGGACGATATTCTGCGCCTGTCGCCCATGGTCAAAGTAATCGTGGTGACCGGCCGAGAGGACAAGGAAAACGCCGTCAAGGCCATTGGTATGGGGGCGTCCGACTTCTACCAGAAGCCGCTGGACCCGGACATCCTTGCCTTTGTGGTCAACCGCGCTTTTCGCCTTGCCGAGCTGGAGAATGAAAACCGGGAACTGAACAGCCGCCAGAATGGCACCAGTATCAAGGGCATTGTCGCCGCCAGCCCACAGATGCTGTCGGTATGCCGTACCCTGGAGAAGGTCGCCCCCACCGACGTAACCACCCTGATTACTGGCGAAACCGGCACCGGCAAGGAATTGCTGGCGCGTGCCCTGCATGATCTCAGCCACCGCTGCGACCACCCCTTCGCCGCCATCAATTGCGCGGCTATTCCCGAGAACCTGCTGGAGAGCGAACTGTTCGGTTACGAGAAGGGCGCCTTTACCGGGGCTACGCAGAGCAAGAAAGGCAAGATAGAGAGCGCCAATGGTGGCACTCTGTTCCTGGACGAGATTGGTGACATGCCCATGTCCCTGCAGGCCAAGCTGCTGCGGTTCCTGCAGGAACGTACCGTTGACCGGGTGGGCAGTGTCAGGCCGGTGGACGTCGACGTGCGGGTGGTGTGTGCCACCCACCGTGATACCCGTCAGCTGATTGACGCCGGTGATTTCCGCGAAGACCTCTACTACCGGATCAGCGAGATCACCCTGGACGTGCCCGCCCTGCGCGAGCGTCAGGGCGACCCACTGCTGATTGCCCGCTCCCTGCTACAGAGCCTGGCCCGGCAGATGGACCGCCCCACCCTCTCCTTCAGTGACGATGCGGTACGAGCCATCAACGGCTACAACTGGCCCGGCAACGTGCGCGAGATGATCAACAAGGTCAAACGCGCCACCATCATGGCCGAGGGCAAACGGATTACCGCCGCCGACCTGGAACTGAACGGCGACAGCGAGCCCGGCGAAAACCAACTGAACCTCCGCCAGGTGCGGGAAACCGCCGAACGCACGGCCATCACCCAGGCCCTCAAGACCACCGGTTTCAACATGGCGCAGGCCTCGCGCCTGCTCGGCATTACCCGGCCCACCCTCTACAACCTGACGGACAAATACCGGATCGACACGTCGGCGGGGGCCACCCAGGTCTGATAAGGGTACCGGGCGGCCCGCTCAGATAACGAACAGATCCATGAACTCGGAAACCGGCGTTTTTTCCAGTTGTTGCTGGTCGGCACAGAGCCCGTCGATGTGCCGGCAGGTCTGGCCGGGAAACCGGGTTGCCAGGTTGGCGCGGAATTTCTGTTCCAGCAGGGGAATGCCCTCTTCGCGACGCCGGCGATGGCCTATCGGATACTCCACCGCGACCTTCTCGGTACTGCTGCCGTCCGTGAAAAACACCTGGATGGCATTGGCAATGGAGCGCTTGTCAGGCTCCAGATATTCCCGGGTATAGCGTTCATCCTCGACAACCGTCATGCGGTCGCGGATCCGGTCAATGATCGGATGGGCTTCATGGAACGCATCCTCATAGTGATCCGCCGTCAACTCGCCGAAAATCAGTGGCACCGCCGCCATATATTGCAGGCAGTGGTCCCGGTCGGCCGCGTTGGCCAGCTTGCCCTGCTTCGAGATAATGCGGATGGCGGACTCATGGGTGGTGATCTCGATGCGGTCGATCTCGTCCAGCCGGTCCTTTACCTGCGGATGCAGTGTCACCGCCGCCTCTGCCGCGGTCTGGGCATGGAACTCCGCCGGGAAGGAAATCTTGAACAGGATGTTCTCCATCACGTAGCTGCCAAAGGCCTGCGGAACGGAGAACTGACGCTGGCCTTCCGGCTTGATAGCCTGATCCCGGTTGGTCTTGCTGAACAGGACATCATAGAAACCCCACTGCGGCGCGGTCAGGGCCCCGGGGATACCCATTTCCCCGCGCAGGGCAATGTCCGCCAGCCGCACGGCACGGGAGGTGGCGTCCCCGGCGGCCCAGGATTTGCGGGAACCGGCGTTGGGGGCATGACGGTAAGTGCGCAACGACTGCCCGTCCACCCAGGCATGGGACAGGGCTGACAGTATCTGCTCCCGGTCGGCCCCCATCAGCCACGCCGTGACGGCGGTGGACGCCACCTTGACCAGCACCACATGATCCAGACCCACCCGGTTGAAGGAGTTCTCCAGGGCCAGCACGCCCTGAATCTCGTGGGCCTTGATCATGCCTTCCAGTACGGTTTTCATGGTCAGCGGTGCACGCCCGCTGGCTACCCGCTGACGAGACAGATGGTCGGCCACGGCGAGGATGCCACCCAGGTTGTCCGAGGGATGGCCCCACTCCGCTGCCAGCCAGGTATCGTTGTAGTCCAGCCAGCGAATAATACAGCCGATGTCCCAGGCTGCCTTGACCGGATCCAGCTCGAAAGACGTTCCGGGAACCCGCGCGCCATTGGGCACAAGCGTGCCCTGCACCAGCGGCCCCAGATGCTTGGTGCACTCCGGGTATCTGAGTGCCAGCAGTCCACACCCGAGCGTATCCATCAGGCAGTGCCGGGCGGTTGTCCAGGCCTGATCGCTGTCGATGGGCGTGTCGAGCACATAGTCAGCGATCTGTTTGAGCAGTTCATCGTAATCCGGGCGTTCGTTCTGGTCTGCGTTGGCGGTCATGGTGTCTCCTTGATACCGGTGCAAAAGATCATGTCTCTGAAATAGTCTAGCTCAGAGTCCGGGCGATGGTTCAATACCGGACCGCCGATGGCCATGAGGTCAGGGACATGGAGATCGTCTTGCTGTAAGGGTTTTCGGGGGATCAGGGGATCAGGAGACAAGCTATTAACCGGTCAATTACTGGCCAGCCGGTAGCGTTCGTGGAGGATGCCAACGCGCTTCACGTAGGCCCGGGTTTCCGCATAGGGGGGAATGCCACCATGACGCCGGACGGCGCCCGGCCCGGCGTTATAGGCGGCCGTGGCGAGACGAATGTCGCCGTCGTGGAGTGAAAGCATTCTGGCCAGATAGTCCACGCCGCCGCGGATATTCTGCTCGGCATCCAGGGCGTTACCAACCCCCACATCCCGGGCCGTGCCGGGCATCAGCTGCATCAGCCCCTGCGCGCCCTTCGAGGACACCGCCTGCGGGTTGAAGGCGCTTTCCGCATGGATAACCGCCTGCACCAGCGCCGGATCAACATCATAGTCAAGCGCGGTTTTCTCGATGGCGTCTTCATAACGGCCCACAAACAGCGGGGTTCGGTGCCAGTTCACATTCGAGTCCGGACTGCAGGCATAGCACTCGAACCGGATCACGTCGTAACGGGCGCCCGCCGGACGTGCCTCGCTGAAAGTTACCACGCCGTTTTCATCGGTAAACCTGTAAACCGTCTCGCTGCGGGTGCTGGCCCGGGCGGACTTTCCGGACGACGCATTGGTGAATTCCACCCGGCCGTCATCATGCACAATACGACGCACCGAATCTGCTGCTGCCGCCGACGACAGCATCATCAGGCAAACACAGACAATGGCACCGTTGGTCAGGGACTTAACCGGAACTTGCATCGATACCTCAACAACATTCGGACGCCGTCACAGTGGCAGTGACATGGCCGGACAATGACCGAAAGTATAGCGAAATCACCCGACCGAAACAGGAACCTGCCAGCATTTCCGGGAAGCAGATTGCTGAATAATCGATACTTTGGCTCCCCGGCCCGCTCGCCTGCACCGTGGCGCCACGGCCCTGATGCCACGGCAAAGGCCGAATGAACGGATACCAGGGTGTCGCCCGCTATAAGGGCTGGCGATGCGCAGTCAAACTGTTACTCTGGAAATCGGCCAGTACCAGTTAACCCGGGGTTTTCGGATCACAACAACGACTCTATATGGACAGATTCACAAAGCAGATCCATGCCATCGTCGCCGACCGGGAGCACGGCTCGTCCACCCTGCTGCAGTGGATTCTTGATGCCCTGTCCGGCGAGGATGGCACCTCACCCACCCGGTCACAACAGCGCTGGGCCCTTGCCGAGCTCAGGCGCATTGATCGTTCGATGGTGGTGGTCCATCACCTGCTGGATACCCTGGGAACCGAGCCCGGGGACGACCTTCCCGAGCGGGTCAGAGCCTATGCCCGGCAATGGTCTGACATACCTGCCCGGGTCGCCCGGCAACTGCTATCGGTTCGCGACTGGCACAATGCCCTGGTATTGCTCCACAGCCACAGCGGCATGTTGCTGTCAGCCATCGAGCATGTGCACAAGTCAGCACCGGACATGCACTTCTGGCAGACCCGCTCGCTTCCCGGCGAAGAAGGTGTTAGCCAATACCGCCGGCTTCAGGACCGGGGAGTAGCCTGCGAGCTGGTGGACGATGGCGACGCTCCCGGTCTGGCGTCGTCCATCGATGCCGTCTGGCTGGGGGTGGACCAGTTCGATGCTCAATGCTTCGTCAATAAGGTGGGCAGCGAACCGATCACCCGTGCGATGACCGACGCGGCCAATCCGGTTTTCGTGCTGGGTGATTCACGCAAGCAGGTGCGGCAGGTGCAGTACTCGACGGCGCTTTTCGAAGCCGTACCGTTCGCCCGCGGTGTCCATCTGGTGACCGAGCGTGGGGTTTTTCAGACCGTATCGGGAACCAACAATTTTTCGTAACATCACAAAACACGCAGGGTTGAGCCATACTCACGCCATCAGCGGATAAATTCGCCCAACCACCAACGATGTGGAGGATGCAATGGAGAAGATCTGGATTCTGGTAGCCGATAGTGCCCATGCACGAATCCTGGAGACCACCGCGCGTACGGCCATGCCTGCTGAAATCACCCGACTGGAGCACCCCGAAGCTCGACTCAAGGAGAGCGAACTGGTCTCCGACCAACCCGGTCGCTCCCGGGAAAACCGGGCCCAGGGACACGCCATGCAGGAGGCCAGTGCCACCGTTCACGAAGAGGCGGCCTTTGCCGGGGAAATCGTGCATACGCTGGAGAGGGCCCGCCAGGAGGGTCGTTTTCACAGCCTGATCCTGGTTGCCAGCCCCCACTTCCTGGGTGTCATTCGTCAGAAGCTGCACGGGCCGCTGGAAAAGTCGGTTATTCAGAGTGTTGACAAGAACCTGGTGAATGAGAGCGAGAGCGTTATCCACCAGAACATCTTCAACTGACTCCGCCGGGTCAGGCCCTGCACTGGTGGCAGGGCCTGACCTGCAAAGCCTATAGCAGCACCACGTGTCCTTTCAGCGGATCAACCCGGCCTTCCACCAGTGAATGGATCAGAGACCGGGCGTTTTCCAGCCCCTTATGCGCCTCCAGCCGGATCCAGGGGGCGTCCGGCTTCTGTACGCGGTCAATGAAGGCCAGCTGGGCTTCATTGAACCGCCGCGTGACCTCCGCCGGGCCCCAGTCAGCATTTCGCTTGCGGATCTGGTCCGGAGCGAAATAGCGTTTCGGCGCCGGCCCCGGCAGGGTCCACTCCCCTTCGCTGATGTGCTCGTGATTGTGGGCAGAGCCGGCGTAGCAGTTGTGAACCAGCGAGTCAGCCAGATGATGGTGCAGACTGGCACGCAACTCATCATTACCGGAAAAGTCCACGTAAAGCGTGGGCACCGACGGGTCCAGATCGGTTACACCGTCATAGCCGACAACCCGGTCATAGCAGCCCAGACTTTCCACAAACGCCGCATTGGACGAAGACGTCAGGCCAACGACTTCCAGATCATCCCGGTCCTGCAGGCAGAACACCGTGCCATAGGCCGTCTTGCTGGACGCACTGGAGATCACCACACGTTTGGCACCGAAAAACTCATTGTCTTCGAGATAATCCGCCAGCATGAAGGACGTTATGAACAGCGGCCGCAACAGCATCTGGTAGTTTTCATTCTCCACACGGTAGGCGGCATCGGTTTCCACCCGCTGATACTGGTTGTAGGCCGATATCAGATCCAGACGATGCTCGCTGCCGTCATAGAAACCGCGCTGAGTTACCCGCACCGGCTCGACCACCACGTGGGTGGCAATGGGCCAGAAGCCGTAGAAACGTTCGCCTGGTTCCAGCCCGTCCACGGTGGATTCCACAACCTCGGCAAAGCCCCAGGCCGGCATCTGTCCCCAACCCTTCTCCGCCACCGGGTAGTAATCCCAGTAACGCAGGTGAGGCGTGTGTCCAAAAGCGGCATAGGTGATATTGTTGGTGGTCACCGCCAGACGGTCGATGCGCATCAGCGCCTGGCCGTCCGCCAACGATGAAACCTGCTCTTCAATCAGTTTTGAAGAGCCCAGCGACTGCTGGTCTGTCACCAGTCGGGTGATGTCCGTCATAAGCCTGATCCTTGAAAGGGGTTACCATGGGCGGGTGGCCCGGCCATCCAAACCGGCCAGGCCAGCAGCGCCCCGTGACAGGCCCATTGTATCCATCGTATGAGAGTCCGTGGTTCGGAAAACCCATGAACAGACCCACACACACCGCCAGTGCCCGCACCAAGCCGCTCAAACGCCCCCGTCAGGCCCGGGCCAGATTCACGGTCCAGGCCATTTACGACGCCTATGTTCGGATTTGGCAACGGGAGGGATGGGACCAGCTCACCACTCGCAAGGTGGCACTGGAAACCGGTGTCGCGGTGGGTACCTTCTACGAGTATTTTCCCAGCAAGGAAGCCCTGCATTCAGGCTATGTACGTCACTGTATCGAGCAAATGCTCCAGCAGATCATGGAGCGGATTATCGCGCCTGAACAGCTGACCTGGCAACAGCGTGTCCGGGGCCTGATAAGGCATCTGGCCGGACTGGAATCCGATCGCACCTGGTTCTCGCCGGACATGATGCATCTTGAACCGCTGGTCGCTGATCTCCGTCACCAGCAGCGCGCCTACGACGAACTGCTGGGCATCTGGCACCAGATGCTCTCGGCCTGCCATGACCTGACGCCGAAACCATCGGCCGAGGCTGTCGAGGCCCTTCATCTCGCCACCTGGGGCGGTCGCCGGTACGCCCTGCAGGTAAGCCTTGATCAAATGCGTTTGGAATCCTGGGCAGAAGAAATGGAGCGCCTTTGCATTCTGGCCATGGCGCCGGACCGGCAACGTTAATTTACATTTGATACACCACTTTTAATTGACTGGACATGAACTTTCTGCAACCTTCTGCCACTCATTAACCAAGGAGGTTTGCTGTAATGAGTGAAGTCACCACCCCATCCGGAAAAAACAAGGGAATAATCGCGGTTGTTGCGATCATCGTAATACTGGCCATTCTGTATTTCGTGATTTCCGGCGTTGTCGATTCCAAAGTTGAAGCGAAAGTCGTTGAGACCATCGACACGATCGAACAGGAAAGCGATGGTGATGCCATCATCACCTACGACAGTGTCGATTCGTCACTGTTCTCCAACTCCGCCACGCTCAGTGGTGTACAGGTTGGCAGCCAGCAGGAAGGTGACATCTTCAGGGCTGACAGCATCACCGTGGTCATGGATGGCTATACCGAGAGCGAGCGCCTTCCGGATACCTTCAGCATTGCCGTTGAAAACCTCCAGATCCTCAACGAGGAATTGCTGGCCGAAATGTCCTCGTTTGCGGAAATCGACTACCGCGATCACCCGATGGACTTCCTGTTCGGCTATGAGTTCGATGGCGGCAGCAATGAGCTTGAAACCAATCTGAACTGGTCCACCGAAGGACTGAGCAACTTCACTCATGAACTGACCATGTCGGACGTATCGGGCAGCTGGGACGCGATTCAGGCCGCCTACCAGGAAAACCAGGGCGACACCGATTTCACCCCGGCACAAACCCGTGCTATCGAGAGCGAGCTTCAGAATATTCACTTCAACCGCACCATGGTCCGCTACGAGAACGATGGTGAAGTAGAGCTGATCCTTGAAGCGGTAGCTGGCAACAACGGTGTGTCCGCAGAAACGCTCAAGAACCAGATTATGGCCGGTATCGAACAGCAACTAGGCGATTCCGCAATGGCCGACGAGATCAGAACCTTTATCGAAAACCCCGAACAGCTTTCCGTGACCATCGAGCCGGAAGCCCCGCTCAGCATGGAAGAACTGACCCAGGTCAGTATGATGCTGATGATGGGCGCTGCCGCCGAGGCTGCCAAAACCCTTGGTCTGACCGTAGACGCCAACTGACCGATCCGATTCCCCGGTGTTCAACAGCAGCACCGGGGCCTCTCCCGTTCCCGCCCCCTCGCTGATCCGCGGCCGATACAACATCCGGCCATTCAGGCCCTTTACAACCAGCAGCATAACCAATCCCTGAAGCGAGCCGACGATATGGCTTGTCAGTCGGTTCAACGTTGCTGCCAAGACACAGCAGCTACCTGATGATCCCACTGGCACCCGCCGGTTTCCTGGTTCACTATAGAGTGACATTCATGGATCAGGACACCTCACTATGCCAATGATCGGCTGGGTATTCCTTTTACTGGCGCTGGCCCTGATGGTGGGCGGCCTGCTGATGCTGAAAGACTCCGCCAACATGCCCATTTCGCGGGAGAAAATGGCAAGGATCAAGAAGCGCAAGGCGGAAGTGGAAGCCGAAGAAGAAAAGGAAAAAGAGAAAGACAACTGGTAGCCAACATCAGGCAGGCTCGTGGCCCGCTGAGGCCGACACCTCGGTGCGCTGCACTGCTGCCAGCGCATCCTCCGAGATCAAACCGTGTTCCGCCGCATGCTCTGCCAGTACCCGGTTATCGTCGCTCAGCACCAGTTCGCAACCACTGTCACGGACTTTCTCTGCCAGTTTCGCAATAGCCTCGGCACGGTCGGAATCAGCGCTGACGTCACGTATGTAGATGGCCAGGATCCGGCCGGGATACTCCTGCAGAACGCGGCTGTATACTTCCGGGTCATGCTGCCCGGAATCGCCCACCAGCACGAAACTCATGGAATGATACAGATCCAGAACGTGGCGGATGGCATCCAGCTTGTGGTCCCTGGCCCGGCGTGGCAGCAGGCTGCCCCGCTTCATACCCCATTCCCGAAGGATCAGGATGGGCCCGTTGGGAATACGATGCAGCCGGAACATCTCCACCAGCACCTGGTAGATGCTCCAGGGCCCGCGGGAGACATAGATCAACGGGTTACCCTGGTTGCCCTCGGGGCCGTCATGGAAACCCTTATACAGATCCGGCACGCCGTTAAAGATCACCCGGCTGTCCGCGCCCTGGGCGAATAACCGCCACATCATCTTGAGGGTATTGGCCACCCCGGTGTAGACCACGGTGTCGTCGATGTCGCTGATGACACCGTAGCCGGCTGTATGGGTGGGCGTGAAGAACTCACCGGTCGTGGTGGCCCGCTCGTCTGTGGGCTGGTCCAGGGACAGTTCAACCACATGCCAGGTCACGTCTGATGGCATCTGGCCCAGGTTCATATCTACCCGGAAGTAGCCATGCTGGTCGGTCTCGACAACCGCCGTAGTGTCCTTGTAGCGAACCCGCACCAGGCCGCCCACGATGGGTTTGCGCAACAACCGCCGCACCACGTCCAGCAAGTCACGACGCAGCGAGTCTTCCCTCATGTCGGCACCAAACCCCGGCTGGCGGAACACCCGCCCCATCAGGAACACCCGGTCCCGTGAGCCAAAGCCCCGGTACGCCTGGATGAACAACCCACCACGGCCGTTGTCGCCCTTTACCGGCGCCGCCAGTATATGAAGCCCCCGGCGCACGGAGGCCAGGTAGCGACGGAACCGTTTGCGATGCGGCATTCATTCCTCCACGGCGGTGTCAGGGATATCCGGGACCTGTCCACGGCGACTGGCTTCAGGTACAGGGGCCTGCGGGCATTATAGCCTGAAGACAGCCGCTGCCTCGACAGGGCCCGGATGTCATCTCCTAATCCAGTGCCGCCTCCAGGCCAATTTCAGCTGCGGCGCTGCTCCCAGGCCCGATGTGCATGAAGGTGTCATTGCCGGTGGTATAGGCCGGCCAGTTCAGACTTCCAGTGCTGGGGTCGCCGGTCCTGGCGAAGTTGGTCCAGAACGTCATGGTCAGGTCGGATATTGCCACATCGTCGGCACCATACTGCATGGACGCAAAGATATCGGCTGTATCGCCTTGCGTACCCGACTGCCCGTTGCCGTTGAGATCCCCGATGTCCGGCGTTTCCCCCTCCGGGGTCTGCACCAGATTGAACAGATAGTTCTGCACCATACCGGCGGGATAATTGAACAGATAGGGCAACTCACAGCCGTGGCAACTGTTCAGGCCCAGGGCATCCCAGCCTGCCGGCACCCGGGTGAACACATACACGAACTGGTCGGACTCATAGTCGGAGGAACGCTGGTCCAACCAGATTGGTAAGGCCGCGCGCAGGGTGTCGTAGTCGCCGTCGGTGACCCCCGCCATCAGCGGCACATCGCTGGGCAGGCCGTCCTCAACGTTCTGGGCATAGGTTTTGGTCTGGTAGTAAAAATCCACGTTCGGACGGTAGACCTGGCGGGGAATCTCGTTGTCCAGGTCCGCCTGAGTAATCTCTTTCCAGGACAATGCCCGTGCCTCCTCCAGGGTCGATACTCCCAGGCGGTCGAAAAGCGCGGTACCCACTGCCTCCGACGCCGCCAGGGAGTCTTCCGGGGTGCTTTCCGTATCCAGGGGCGCGAAGCCGCTCTGCACAATGGCCTTGTGGAAAAGGCCTGTTGCCTGGGGCGAGTTCATCAGCGAGTAGGTTTTGCCACCGCCCCCGGACTGCCCGAAGATGGTGACATTGCCCGGATCACCGCCAAAGGCCTCAATGTTATTCTTCACCCACTGCAGCGCCATAACCAGATCCATCTGACCATAGTTGCCCGAGCCGTTATAGTCGCTCTCCTCCGTCAGCAACGGATGGGCGATATAGCCGAACGGCCCCAGCCGGTGGTTGACGGTCACCAGCACCACGTCTTTGGTCGTCAGGCTGTCCGGGTTGTTGTACTGCCTGGCGTTGGCAGTGAGGATCGCGAAGGCTCCGCCGTGGAACCACACCATGACCGGGAGATCCTCAGCCTCCTTGGGTGCGGTGATGTTCAGGTAGAGGGAGTCCTCGCTCATACCGCCTTCGTTGACGGATTCCATGGTGGGGTTCTGGGCAGACTGATCAGCCCAGGACACCGCCAGGCGCACCCCTTCCCAGGGTTCCGGCGCCACTGGCGGGCGCCAGCGCAGTTCCCCGACCGGCGGTTTGGCATAGGGCACCCCCAGGAACTGCCAGGTGTCCTCATTGGCCTCAAAGCCCCGCAGATCGCCACCGGTGGTGGCCACGGTCATACCTGCTTTAAGGCTACGCCCGAAATGCTGCGTTGCATCTGCCGCTTCGCGGGCTCTCCGTGGCCGGGGGTCCAGGTCGGTGAAGGCACCGGCGTCCTCGAGGACCGTCAGTAGTGGGTTCAGGCTTGCCCGAAAATCCTCTGGCGCCTGGGCAAAGTTGATCGACATCGCATTCGCCGAGACCTTATCTCGAACCCCGTCGGTGATCTGGATGCCGTTGTTCAAGTCGCCGTCAGCATCCAGCGTCTGCAGGAAAATCAGCCGGTTGGTTGCGCCGACGTCATCTACGGAATCGGCACCGTCGGTGATCGACAGGGGCGTCACTACTTCTGCCCCAACGACGGAGCCCAGTTTCAGCTCGCCAATGGCAAAGGTAATGGTTTCCCCTTCCTGATAACGGAATTGGCCGTTTCCGTTGGTGCGGCCGGCAGAGTTATCCGACCCGGTATAGTCGAGCCCCGCCACCGGGCTATCGACAAAGGTCCCAGTGCGGGTATTGGCGGATGAGTTGTCGTCATCCCCGCAGCCAGCAAGGGTGACAAGCATGGGTGTCAGGGCAGCGGCGAAAAGTGCACGGCGATACCGGCCCGTGTTCGGGATGGAATTGTTCATGCAGGTATCCTTATTGTTGTAGTCGTCGTTCTTCCTGAATACCGCCTGGCGGAGCCTGACGTACTGCATTCACATTGATAGGTTGTCGGTCTGAATATGTTCGGGTCTATCACCTCCGTTGTTATGTCTTTGCATGAGTCGAAATGAATATAGGTCTCACAACGCGAAAGCGCAAAGTCGGCCGCTCGATGCTGACCAGAAGTCTGCTGAAAAAAGCGACTCCTGATTGGCAAGAAGCCGTCCGCAGGTGCTAGCTTGAAAGATGATGCTGGTCCCGACCGCGTGAGCACCAAAACCTGGTCGCCAGCCGCAGCCTGATAAGGAGATCACCATAAGCCACCCCCCACACCCTGCCCACTACCGGCGTGCGATGGTTCTCTATGCCCGATTCGGCTATGCCGCCCGCGGTGTCGTCTACCTGCTGGTTGGCGGGTTGGCGGCTCTCGTGGTGTTGGACCAGGGCGGTGAAACCACAGGAAGCCAGGGCGCCCTGCAAAGTCTGCTACTGGCGCCTGCCGGTGACGTGCTGCTGGTAATTATTGCCGTTGGGCTAGTGGGGTACGCGATCTGGCGGTGCCTGCAGGCCACACTCGATACTGACGCACACGGCAGCGGGGCCAAAGGCCTTGTTATCCGGGCCGGTCTTCTGATGAGCGCGGTCACCCATGCACTGCTGGCGGTTTTTGCCGTCAGCCTGGTGTTTACATTTGGCCAGTCTGGCGGTGGTGGCCAGAGCCTGGCCAGTTGGCTGATGCAACAGCCCTTCGGGCAATGGCTGGTCGGCATGGCCGGTGCCATTTTCATCGCTGTTGGGGTCGCCCATATCATCAAGGCAGTGAAGGGGGGATTCGATCGACACTTCGATATGGCTGAGCGCACCAAACGCTGGGCCTATCCCATTTGTTACTTAGGGTTGTCGACCCGTGGTGTGGTTTTCATGATCGTGGGAGTGTTGTTTATCATGGCCGCCTGGCATGCGGCTCCTGGTCAGGCAGGTGGAACTTCGGAGGTATTCAACGTATTGAGTCACCAGGTGTTCGGACGCTGGCTTCTCGGCATAATGGCTACAGGACTGTTTGCCTTCGGGCTCTACAGCCTGCTGCTGGCAGCCTACCGCCGAATCGACCCGACTCCGCAGGACTGACCAGCCATGGCCTTCCAATCCGAACAGGCCCAGCGCTGGTTTTACCGGATCAGCCAGTCCCGGCACATGCTCTGGGTTCTGGGCCTGCTGTCGTTCCTGGAAACCATTATCGTGCCGGTGCCCATCGAAGTGGTGTTGATTCCCCTCATGGCCACAAACCCCTCCCGCATCTGGACACTCGCCACCGTTACCACTGCAGGTTGCCTGCTGGCCGCCATCCTGGGCTACGGCGTGGGCATGGTGCTGTATCAGTCAGTGGGCACCTGGTTTATCGACACCATGGGCATGCAGCAGGGTTATGAGGCCTTCCAGACGTTTTTCGACCAGTATGGATTCGTGGCGATACTGGCTGTTGGGATCCTGCCCGTGCCCTTCCAGGTCGCCATGATCACGGCAGGCCTTTCCGGGTACCCTATCTACCTTTTTGTGCTGGCCGCTCTGATCGCACGCGGGCTCCGCTATTTCGGGCTGGCGTGGCTGGTTCACTGTTTCGGTGACCGGGCGCAGAAACTATGGCGACGGCATGCCGTGCTCTCCAGTCTCGCCGCCGCTGCCATCGTGATTGGCATCTCGCTCGCCATGCAGTCGCTGGCCAATCGGTTGCTGTGAGCCCTCCTACGGGCCCCGGACGAAGCCGCTCGATCAGCTCGGCGTGCGATTGAACCGGCCGTAGCTTTCAGACAGCGTTGTCAGCCAGAGCCCCCGTTAAGCACGTAGGCGCCGTAGCCCACGACACGATCACGGGAACCGGCAGTATCGCCGGAATTGCACAGATCCAGGGTAGTCATGCCCAGGCCCTTCTGTTTTGCCAGGTAGAGCAGCCCGTTCACCGGATTGCGGCCACAGGCGTCATCATACTGAATGCGCTCATAATCCAGGTTTTCGATGTGATGGGTGGTCAGCCTGTCCCGCTGCCTGGCATCGTCATAGGGATGGAAGTGGCTCAGGTCCGAGCTGATGACGATCAGGGTTTCCTCACCGCCCCAGAGGGCGTCAAGCACTTCGGCTACCTGCTCCGGCCGGGCTTCGCCCACCACCAGCGGCACCAGCGTAAAGTCATCAAAGAGCGTCTGCAGAAAGGGCAGGTGAACCTCCAGACTGTGTTCCAGCCGGTGGGCCTCATCCCGGTACCCCACCTGAGGCAAGTGTTCCAGACCGGCGATGGCAGCCTGGTCCACCGGCACATTACCCAGCGGGCTTTCAAACAGTTCCGCGGTGGGCGCGGCGATACCCCGTAATGGCACCCGGTGGGACGGCCCCAGCAGAACCACCCGGCGGATACGATCCCGCAGCGGCGCCAGACGGGCATAAGCCCGTGCCGCCACCGCACCGGAAAACGGGTAGCCGGCGTGGGGAACGATGATGGCCTTGGGCGGCGGACCATCAGCCTCGGCCGAGTCCAGCAAACCATCCACCATGGCCTTGAGTTCCGTGGCATCACCGGGATAGAACAACCCGGCCACAGCAGTATGACGTATGGTAGCGGACATGATGATCACCTCCGGCCTGCGGTTTTCCGGTCATTGCGTGTGGTGTTTTGACACCGGCGGAGACCAACACTATAGATGATAGACGAGAAACCCGTCACCAGGAGGCCAGACCATGGCTGACATTCCCATCCAGCAGGGACAGTCCGTAGGCTATTGGCATTTTCTTGAAGACGGACGAATCCAGTGCGACCTGTGCCCACGGTACTGCAAACTGCATGAAGGCCAGCGTGGGCTGTGCTTTGTACGCGGGCGCATGAACGACTCCATGGTGCTGACCACCTACGGCCGGTCATCCGGCTACTGCATCGACCCCATCGAGAAAAAACCCCTTAACCATTTTCTGCCCGGCACACCGGTACTGTCTTTCGGCACCGCCGGCTGCAACCTGGCCTGCAAGTTCTGCCAGAACTGGGACATCAGCAAATCCCGCGAGACCGACGAACTGGCCGACCAGGCCAGCCCAGAGGCCATCGCCCGGGCCGCTGTCGCCAACGGGTGCAAGAGTGTGGCCTTCACCTATAACGACCCGGTGATCTTCCATGAATACGCCATCGACGTGGCCCAGGCCTGCCACGACGTCGGTGTGCGGACGGTTGCCGTGACCGCCGGCTATGTCACCGCCGAACCCCGGGCGGAGTTCTATCGCCACATGGACGCTGCCAATGTCGACCTGAAGGCATTCACGGACCGGTTCTACCACCGCATCACCGGTGCCCACCTGGACCCGGTGCTGGAGACCCTGGAGTACATTCACCATGAAACCGACACCTGGCTGGAGCTGACCACGCTATTGATACCGGAGCAGAACGACTCTGACGAAGAGCTTGACCGGATGACCCGCTGGGTCGCCGATCACCTGGGCCCGGACGTGCCCATGCACTTCACCGCCTTTCATCCGGACTGGAAGATGATGGACTCACCTCCCACGGAACCGGCCATCCTCGCCCGGGCCCGCAGGATCGCACGGGAAAACGGCATTCGTTACGCCTACACGGGCAATGTGCACGACCATGGCGGCTCCAGCACCTATTGCCACCACTGTGGCAACCTTCTCATCGGCCGCGACTGGTACGTTCTGGATGACTGGAACCTGACTGACGATGGCCACTGCCTGAACTGCGGCACCCCCTGTGCCGGTGTGTTCGAGGGCCCTCCGGGCCATTGGGGCGCGCAGCGGCAACTGGTGCGGCTGCGGGATTATCTCTGAGCGAGTGCCCGCCTGCTCCCACTTGTGTTTCCGTCAATTCGACAGCCTGGGGTATTTCGACACCCTTTTAATTATCCTGATCGACCCCACAGTCACGGCGTCGTCCAGCGACTCGCTCAAATCCAACACCGGGGCGCAACCTGAATGCAAAAAACCGTCGTCAGCCTTTCGTCATTGATTGTGAGTATCATCCTGCTTATCGTCGGCAACGCCTACCTGATGACCCTGCTCGGGTTGAGGCTCAGTCTCGAGGAATTCAGTGCCAGCGTGATCGGCTGGATACTCGCCTTCTACTCCATCGGCTTTGTGGCCGGCACGCTTTACGCCGGACGCATTATCGAAAAGGTTGGCCACATACGGGCGTTTGCAGTTTTTGCGGCGGTGCTGGCAGCGTCGATTCTGATCTACCCAATGGCGGTCGAATCCTACCTCTGGGGCTTCCTGCGGGCCTTGGGCGGCTTCATGATGGCCGGCCTGATGATCGTCATGGAAAGCTGGTTCAGCAGCAAGGCCGACAACCGCAGCCGTGCCAGCCTGTTCGCCATCTATCAGATCATTTTCTTCCTTTCCACAGCCGGCGGCCAGGTGCTGATCCGGGTGGCTGATCCGGCGGGCTTTATTCCGTTCTCGCTGGCTACCATCCTGGTGGTGCTGGCACTGACCCCCCTGTCGATGACCCGCCGGGAATCACCAACCATTTCCAGGGGAGAGCGCCTGTCACTACGCAAGCTCTATGGCAAGTCTCCCACCGGCACCCTGGGCGCGCTGATCGCCGGGCTGCTGATCAGCGCCTTTTACGCCATGGGCCCGGTGTATGCCAACCGTATCGGCCTGAACCTTGAACAGCTCTCCAACTTCATGGCATCCGCCATCGTCGCCGCCATGCTGCTGGCCTGGCCCATCGGCCGCTTGTGCGACCACTTTGACCGTTACCGGGTCATGCTGGTCGCGGCCATTTTTGCGGCTGCCTGCAGTCTGATCGCGGCACTTGTCGGCCACATCAATATGGTCGTGCTGGTATTGTTTGTCGGGCTCTATATGGGAATCAGCGCCGCCATCTATCCTATCGCTGTTGCTATCACCAATGACCTGATGGAAACGCATCAGGTCACTGCCGCCAGTACCGCACTGCTGCTGAGCTACGGCCTGGGCAGCATCGTTGGCCCGCTGCTCAGCGCGCTGTTCATGGACCTGCTCGGGCCCCGCGGCCTGTTCGTCAGTAACGCGCTTATGCTCGGGGCGCTGATCCTGTTCATGGTCGCCGGGCCAAAACGCCGCCATCCGACGGTGGAAGAGCAGGAGCATTACTACCCGACCATGCCGGAAGCCGCGCTGGGTGTTGATGAACTTGATCCCCGAAACACCGGATTTCAGGAAGCTGCTGAATCCGATAGCGGGAACGACGCGAAAGCGGAAGGTAACGGACCGGGTACCAGCAGCCCCTGACAGAGGTCTTCTGTTGTTGTGCAGCCGGACTGGCGATTACTGAACCCCCGGGCGAGACACCTCATTGCCGGCGTAGCCAGATTCACGACCCTGGCGACTGAACGTCGGGTGACACATTGTCTGCTATATTTCGTATCAAGGGTTGCAGACATTCTGATCATTCGCGAGGAGAGCCTATGGGACATATCATCGCAGCGCGCCTGGAGACCCAGGAAAACGCGGAAGAACTCGCCAACGCCATTCAGGGTCTGGGCATCGCCCACGACAAGGTGTCTGTTTTTTATGTCAACCCTGAAGGTCAGCACCATCTGTTGCCGGAAGGGGGTGACAAGAGTTCATCCCCTGGCGCATCCAGGGCCGCCAGGGGAGCCTGGGTCGGAGGCGGCATCGGTGCGGCCGCCGGCGCAGCAGCAGGCTCCGTCGCCGGACCAGCAGGTGCCGTCGCCGGTGCCGGTGTGGGGGCCTATACCGGTTCCCTGGCCGGTGCTGTCAGCAAGACCGACAACGAGGCCGAGGCTGCAGACAAGGCTGACGAAGACACTCCGGTTGTGGACCGCAAGGCCGGAATTCATGTCGCTGTCGAGGTTGACCGCAAAACCCGGCAGGACGTTGTGACACTGATACGGCAACACGACGGCGAGCAGATAGAGGAGGCACAGGGGCAGATCAAAAAGGGTGAGTGGGTCGACTTTGATCCAACAGAGCCCGTGCGTCTGGTGACCTGAACAAGATCAGGCAGGATCCGCGAGGGTGTACAGATACCCCCGTACCGCCCCGCTGTAATGGGGGCACGGTCAACCAGAGCGGCCCTTCCCTCTTTGATTGACCCTGCCCACCGCCACTTTCGGTCTGCTCCGGGATTATTGCTGCGCCGGTGTCGGCCGCACCAGAATCTCGTTGACATCGACATGGGCGGGCTGAGCCAGTGCGTAGGTAACGGCGCGGGCAATGTCCTCCGGTGCCAGAGCATTGTCCGGGCGCTCGTCGAAAAAGGGCGTGTCCACCATGCCCGGCTCAATCAGTGTGACGCGCATTCCGCTGCCGCGGATTTCCTCCCGCACACCATAACCAATGGCCGACACCGCCCACTTGCTGGCGCTGTACATGGAACCGGGAATGGTGGCGCGACCGGCGGCGGAACCGGTGATCAGGATATGCCCCCGGGACTCCTTCAGCGCCGGCATGCACACCTGCAGGGTAATGCCCACACCAAGGATGTTGGTCAGAATCATGTCTTTCCAGACATCAGGGTCAGCACCGGAAAAACCACCAGGTTCGCCACCACGACCGGCATTGGCAAACACCGCATCGATCCGGCCGAAAGCCGCCAGTGTCTTTTCCACCATGGCTTTCTGGTCCGCCACGGACTGTACGTCGCAGGCAGTGATGGCAACCCGCTCGTCGCCGCCAAGTTCCTTCTGCAATGCCTGCAGCTTGTCTTCAGAGCGGGCCGCCAGCATCAGCCGGTAGCCATCTGCAGCGGCTGCCCGGGCGGTTTCCGCGCCAATACCGGATGATGCGCCGGTGATCACCAGCACGGGGTCGTTGGACTGAGCCATGAAATTTCCTCCTCGTTCAATCTTGAGTGTGGGTTACAGCTTCGGTCACCCAGACCCTTACGTCCAGAAGATGGTACGGATTTCAGGAACTGTGCAAAAAGTATAACTGCTGTGTGCTTATCGCTAGACTGAATGGACAAGGCCGTTGTCGCTCCATCGGAAAAAGATTGACCCGACAGGGCTGGTGGTTACGTAAATATGTGAATGGAACGGTACCCATTACAAGGAGACTGGAATGAGGCTGACCGCTGCTTTGCTTTACTGGATTTTCCTGTCGGCAAGCGTCAGCGTCGCCGAAGAACGTACCCTGACAATGGTGGCCGACAAGTGGTGCCCTTTCAATTGCAGTGATACCCCTGACCACCGCGGGATCCTCGTGGAGCGAGCGGCCACCGCCCTGGCCGGAGAAGGGATCCGGATAAACTATATTGAAATGCCCTGGAGTCGGGCCATTGTCGGAGTGCGGGAGGGCACCTACGACGCTATCGTCGGCACCGGCCGCACCGAAACGCCGGATTTCCATTTTCCGGCACAACCGCTGGCAACGGCCCGCCACAGTTTCTTTACGCTCGCCTCTGCCAGCTGGCAATACGACGGTCTCGAATCCCTTGAGGAGGTCCGTATCGGTGTTATCCAGGACTATTCCTATGGCGGACTGTATGAAGCCTATATCGAACCCCATCAGGGGGATATCGACCGCCTCGCCATTCTGAGGGGGGACAGGGTTCTGCCCCGGCTGGTCAGAATGCTGAAACTCGGCCGGATCGATGCCCTGGTCGCAGAAGAAAGGGTGCTGGACTACTACTTCATTTCCAGGGGCCTGGTGAATCCCCTGCGGCATGCCGGACTTGCCGGCACAGAGCCGCTATACGTGGCTTTTTCACCGGCCCTGGACGATGGCAGGGCGTTGGCGGAATCCCTGGATCGGGGTGTGGCCAGCTTGCACCAGGCTCCCGGAGAACACCATCGCTGACACCGCTCTGCCTGCCGGCATTCCTGATCGTGACCCGCAGACAGACACGGAAGGCCCATGGACATGACCACAGCGTTCAGGGTCTGGCTTGGCCAGCGACACCCTCTGGCCCGGTCAGGATAACCGGAAGCCGGAGGATGTCTGATTCAGCGTTCCGGAGCAGTCCCCGAGTGCCCGCGCATGGTTCTCCAGGTGCCCCCGGATCGAACGGGACTCCAGAGCGTGGCCGTGAATATGCTCCACCTTCTGGGCAATTTCCTCGGTGGTGCTGGAAATACCCTCCACAGAACTGACCACCTGCTCCATATCCCCGGCCAGGGACTGGATGGATACGGTGATGCGCTCGATGACCGACACCGCCTCGCCAGCGCTCTTCTCGCCGGAACTGGCCTGTTGCAGACCCTGTTCCATCAATGAGGCGATTTCCCGGGTTTCCCGGTTCAGGGCCTCAACAATGTCAGCGATACCACTGGTAGCCGAGACTGTTTTTTCTGCCAGTGACCGCACTTCATCAGCGACTACCGAGAAGCCCCGCCCTGCCTCACCGGCTCTGGCCGCCTCGATGGCCGCATTGAGTGCCAGCAGATTGGTTTGTTCGGCCAGTCCATTGATAGTGCCGACAATGGTATTCACCTTCTCGCCGGTTTTACTGAGGCTTTCCACCTGCTCGTGGGTCTGACGAATCTTCCGCGACAGGTCCTGCATCACCTCGCCATTGCTGCGAACCACCTGGGCGCCCTGCTGGGCGGCTTCATTGGCTTCCCGTGTGGAATGGTTGACCGTATTGGTCAGCTTGGCGATGTCTGCAGCGGTATGGGAAATTTCCTGCACGGCGGCGGCTGCCTGTTCTGTCTGTGCCTCTACCTGTTCGCCGTTGCTGCTCATCTGGCTGACCAGATCCTGCAGCTCACCCTGAAGGCGGGACAGGTCGCGGTTGCCATCAAGCACTTCCCTTATCACCCCGGACACATCGTCGACCATCTGATTGGATGCGCTGCCAAGGGCGTTGAACTCGTCATTGGGGTTGTGGCCCACTCGCAATCGCTGGCTCAGATCACCCCCGGCCACCCGCGAAAGCAGACCGACAGCATCGTGTAACCGGCTGACCAGGGTACGGGACGCCTGGGTCAGGGTGACCACCAGAAACATCAGCACCACCGCTGAAACAATAATGATCAACCACGCCGACGCACTCCTTGCCTGTTCCGCACTGGCAATGGTCCGGGCAATCAGACCGCTTTCCAGGGACTGGTTCTGGCTCTCGATCATGGCTTCCAGGTCGGCGCCCAGTTTGGCCAGTCGCTGCTCGGTATCACGGATGCTATTGATCTGGTTCTCGGCCCGCTCAAAGGCATCGGAAAACGCACTGACCGCCAGCCCCAGGTCGTTCTCCTCCCAGTCCATGCTGACAATGACTTCCTGCATGCCCGCAATGGCCTGATTGGTCTGCTCCGCCGATGCCGGCGTGAAGTTGTTGAGGTAGTCGGAGTAGGCCGTCATGGCGAGCTCAATATCCTCGTCCATGATCGAAATGCTGATTTCCCGCAAGCCCTCATCCATCGCGCTGGTCAGGTCACCATGAATGCCCTCCGATGAACTCAGACCCAGCGTCTGACGGTGCTCCAGCCACTGCCGGCGAAGCTCCACATACTGGCCAATCCGTTCCTCGATCTGCGCGGCCATCGACCGGATCTGCTCATCGGCAATACTGTCCGTCAGGCTCACCAGCTCATCGGCCTGCTGCCTCAGGGCGTCCAGCAGCTGTTGATAGCGTTCCGCGTCATCGGTATCCAGATCAGCGCTCAGGCTTTCCGCCTTCAGCCACTCGTTCCAAAGGGTGAGAGAGGCGTTTTCGTAGGCATTGGCGACGGACCGGGCTTCATAGGACTCCGACACCTGGTCCAGACCACGCAAGGCCGCCAGTGCCACCAGAACCAGCCCGACAAGGGTAGCCCCGATCAATAACCAGAATTTCTGCCGCCACGACAGGGAAAGCATACGCTTCACAGGGGGAACTCCTGATGCTCATCTTGTGAATGATACCTACTCTAATGCAGCGTAACGGCAGAGCCATTCTATTCTTGAAACAGTTTGTTGCCGAACTGTTGCTAACGTAATGGTCCGGTTTGGCGACCCGCTTTACGGAGGTGCCCGGTGCTTACTCGGCGAAGCCCAGAAAACGGGCCGTGTTGCTCACCGGGCGCCGGCGCGAGACGACCGAATTGGCCACAAAATCGTCATCCGGCCAGCCCAGGGCAACGCATGTCAGAATGACCTGATCGTCGGGGATATTGGCCACTTCCCGCACCACCGGGCTCTGCATGATGCCCTGCCCGTTAATGACCGCCCCCAGGCCCCGGCTCCAGGCTGCCAGCACCAGACCGTAGGTCATCGCCCCGGTGTCAAAGTGAGCAATGGTATTGTTCAGAAGTTCCCGGTCAAAGCAGACGACCACCGACACCGGCGCGTCAAACTGACGAAAACCCCGCATGACCCAGTCCTGCCGGCGCCCTGCATCATCCCGCGCAATGCCCATGGCCTCGAACAACTGCACGGCAATTTCAACCTGGCGCTTGCGATGTTCACCCTGGTAAGCCCCGTGATCCTCGATTTCACGGCTGGGCGGCACGCCGCCGAGCATCCGCTCCGTGTTGCCCTGGCGGACTTTTTCGAGCGGCTCCCCGGTCAGCACATGCAGGTGCCAGGGCTGGGTATTCATCGAGGAGGGCGCGCGGTTTGCCAGCGCAATGACTTCTTCGAGAATGTCCCGGGACACGGGCTGATCGGTAAATCCGCGGATGGAGCGGCGTTCCTGTATGGCCTGATCAAGTTTCATCAGTAACCCTTTTGTAGGTTCATGGAGTGGCTTGTTGCCGTGAGCAAACCGGAAAGCTCTTGCTTGCCTGTCTGCCGATCAGGGGGGTGAGTATATACACCGCGGAAATGTCTGCTCAATGGTTCTGTCGCTGACATGGACTTATCTGACGACCATCAGAGACGACAGGCTCACTCCTCGTCGGGGGCTGCCCAGCTCTCACGCCCCAGTGCCACCACCCGGGCAAGCTCATCCTCCGGAACGTCGGTCAGGTCACCGGTTTCCAGCGGGTCATAGTGGAACGCATAAAGCCGGGAGGCGAACTCCGCAATGGGCAGGGATGCCTCCCCCCGGAACTCGCCATGGCCCCGGGTGGAGCAGGTTATGCCCTGCCCCCAGTCCTGGCCGCTGTCGTTGTTGGGATTGAAGAAATAGACCCTCATCTCGTTGCTCGGGCTGAGCCCGACCCGGAGGATGGTGATGGCGTGGCGTCCGACAAACCGGGCTGCGCTGTCTGTCACGGCGATGCCCGCCGGCTGGGGGTGGATGAGGGGCATATTACCGTTGTAGTAGGGGTGATAGCTGGCGTAGAAGCAACTCACAAAGCCTTCATAGTCATTGATTTCGCCCGTGTGGATATCCGCCACCACCTGAAACTCATGGTTCACCCACCAGCCATAGAATTCCGGGTTGATCCAGCGGTGGGCGTCGTCGTCCCGGTCACTGCAGCGGCGCCACATCTCGCCGTACAGGCGGTCCATGTGGGGAATCAGGACAACGGAGACCGGGTCCACGTCGACGGGAGTTTCCTTGACCAGCCCCACCTCCAGGTCCTTCGACGACACCGGATGGCCTTCAAAGCGGGTCAGCACTTCGTTGTCCCGCGCCGCCCAGGCCAGCACCTGCAGGAGGTAATCCGCTTCGTTGGCCGCCCACAGGGACAGGCCGATGGCAGACTGGCAACTGGGGTTGTTGCCCTGCCCCACACCCAACGGCTGGCCCAGCAGGTTAAGTACGCCGGCAAGCAGATAGACCCGTGGTGGCCGGGCATCGCCGAACGCCTCCGTCAGGGTCCGGGCCGTTTCCGTGGAAAGCGTGAGCTTGATCTGGCGCCATAGGGCCTGGGCCACCGGAGGTGTGAACAGGGAGCCCCGTTCAAGCATCATGGTGAGCCCGTACACCGCCTGACAGGTTTCCGGGTATATGGCCTCGTCGATCAGCGCATTGACCAGCTCGTTGTAGCAGTAGAGGTCGTCCAGCCCGGTCATGGTAAGCCCCAGCACCGCCGGGATCAGGTCGTCCTGTCCGGTGGCGCGGAGATGGCGGACCATCACGGCGTGGTAGGGCGAAGCCAGGCCGGTATCGTGCATGCAACTGGCCAGACAGGCGGCTTCATTCGACAGCTCGGCATCCCCCATTTCCCACAGACGCTGTTGGTAAACGGGCAGCCCCGGGTCCTCCGCGCAGGCCGGCGACGGCGCATACAGCGCCCGTACCAGGCGGGTGGCATCGCCCGTGCCCCGGGTCTTGATGTCCGGGTCATACAGGCACTTGGCGATCTGGCCGATCATGTCGCAGATGCTGTCTACCTGAACCGGGCCCTGGTCCAGCAGTCGCCAGACCTCGGCCACCAGGCTGTCCAGCAGGCTCTCGTAGCCAAGGTGCCCGATAAGATACTGGTAAAGCTGTTGCACCAGCAGGCCCATCTGCCTGGGGCGTTCGCGGTCCGCTTCGCTCATCTGGCCCGACAGCAGGTCAAGATTCAGCGCCATCACCTGGGTCAGGAAGTGCCGCGCCTGCTCTGAAGAAATACCGGGGTGGAAGTAGTCGCGGGAAGCCACCGCGAGCATGCGGATCTCGCTGATAGCTTCAACGATGGTGGTTACCTCGCCCGCTTCCCGCAACGACCGCTTGGCCAGTGCCGGCTGCAGGATGGACGGCTGGGCCCAGTCGCTGGTCCCGAAAATGCCGGCCGACTCCATGGCCCGAACCCGCCGGTAGAGCGCGTCGAAGCCGCCCGGCATCAGCATCAGGCAGCGGGCATGCTCAAGCAGAGCCAGACTGGAGGACGTCGGATCCACTCGCCGCGCCCGGTGGAACTCGTCCAGGGCGGCGTCAAATTGCCGTACCGCCGGCTCCAGCGCGGCATTCTCGTTCGGTTGGTCCATGGTGACCCGCTCCTCCTACGGTGCTGGCAGGTGTGTCAGATGATGCCTGACCCCGAAGTCTATCCCATAGCGCCGTCAGTCGCTGTCATAAAGTCCGCGAACAACCCGAAACGACGCCTGCCACACACAAGGTAATCAGCACCTTCAGTGCATTCCCGGGCAGGGCCCAAAACCCGGAAGCGGTACCTTCGGGACCCTGTCTGATAGAATGCAGCTCACTCTCCAGAGCAACCCGGACCTGTGTTTGAAACTCTCCCGCATCCTCAGCAACCAGAACGGTATCAGCCGCCAGCAGGCAAACCGGACCATTGCCTGCGGACACGTGCGGGTGGATGGACAGATCTGTACCGACGCCGCCCGGGAGGTCTCACGTTTCCAGAGCGTGGTGGTGGGCAGGCAGATACTCCAGCCGGGGGAACCGGCACACTACCTGATGTTGCACAAGCCGGCAGGGTACCTCAGCGCCACCCGGGATCCGGTCCATCCGACGGTCATGGAACTGGTACCACCAGAGCTACGGGGCCACCTTCACATTGCCGGACGACTGGACCGGGCCACAACGGGCCTGTTGATCCTCTCCAACGACGGCGGCTGGTCACGACGACTGACAGAGCCCCGGATCAAGATACCGAAAGTTTACCGGGTCACCACAGCTCACCCCATCGGCCAGGATGCGGCGCATCGATTTGCCGAGGGCCTGTGGTTCGCCCATGAGCAGCTGACCACCTCACCCGCAACCCTGGAGCCCCTGGCCCCCTGCGAGGCACGGGTGACGATTTTCGAAGGTCGCTACCATCAGGTGAAACGGATGTTTCATGCTGTCGGCAACCGGGTCACCAGGTTACACCGGGAGCGTATTGGCGGGATTGCCCTGCCGGACGACCTGCCGCCGGGCGCCTGCCGGAGCCTGACGCCAGCGGAGATCGGGTCTGTGCGGTCCCGTTGAACAGCAGGGCGGTCAGACCTTCAGCACCAGCTTGCCGAAGTTCTCACCCCGGAACAGCATCATCAGGTGCTCGGGGAACTTCTCGATCCCTTCAACCACGTGCTCACGATGTTTCAGCCTGCCGTCCTTCATCCAGGCGGCCATGTCTTTCGCTGCCACGTCATACCGGTCGATGTAGTCAAACACCACCATGCCCTCCATGCGGGCGCGGTTGACCAGCAGTGACATATAGTTGCTCGGGCCCTTGGGGGCTTCGGTGTTGTTGTACTGGGAAATGGCACCGCAGATCACTACCCGGGCATGCATTCTGAGGCGCGTCAGTGCGGCATTGAGAATATCGCCGCCTACGTTGTCGAAGTAGATATCAACGCCCTTGGGGCAGGCCCGGGAGAGGCCGTCGTGAATACTCTCGGACTTGTAGTCAATGGCGTCATCGAAGCCAAGCTCGTTAATCAGGTAATCGCATTTTTCCTTGCCGCCGGCAATACCAACCGCCCGGGCGCCCTTGATACGGGCAATCTGACCAACCGTGGAGCCCACAGCACCGGCCGCGCCGGACACCAGTACGATGTCGCCTTCCTTGAGTGCACCTACTTCAAGGATGCCGAAATAGGCGGTCATACCGGTCATGCCCAGGGTGTTGAGGTAGGTGGGCAGCGGCGCGAGATTCGGGTCAACCTTCTGGAAGCCCTTGCCGTCCGACTTGATGTATTCCTGGACACCCAGCATACCGGATACGGTGTCGCCCACCTGGAAGTCCGGGTGGCTGGACTGGACAACCTCACCCACGCCCAGGGCACGCATGACCTCGCCAGGGTTCACCGGGTCAATGTAGGACTTGCCTTCCCTCATCCAGCCACGCATGGCCGGGTCCAGGGACAGGTAGCTGGATTTCACCACGATCTCACCACTGCCCGCCTCGGGAACGGGTTCCCGGGTAATCTCGAAATCGTCGTGAGCCGGTTCTCCCACCGGGCGCTTCGCCAGGCGGACCTGAGTATTGGTATCGCTGCTCATGGGTTGTGCTCCTTGTCGTTGATGGCCTGAACAAGCTGATGATCAGGACGTCGTGTCTTGTTAAAGGAACAAGCCTCAGAGGCTTGCGAGTGATTCCGCTATGTCGTCATCCCCGGACAGGAGATCGAACGTCTGATTTACGGTGTTGTCCGCATCCAGCGTGGCAAGCAGCACCGAAGCAACATCTTCACGGGGTATCGAGCCGGTCCGGTCAAGCCTTGTGCTGATCTCGACACGCCCGGTGCCCGGATCGTTGGTCAGCGGTCCGGGACGAACCAGAGTGAAATCCAGACCGCTTGCGCGCAGATGTTCATCGGCCTTCTGCTTGGCCCGCAGGTAGTGATGAATCTTTTCCGGGGCCTTTTCCGGCGCATCAGCCCGCATGCTGCTGACCAGGAGGAAGCGCTTGACCCCGGCGGCTTTGGCGGCATCGATCAGGCGGATGGCCCCGTTCTGGTCCACATCAACGGTTTTCTCCGGGCCAGTGTGGGGGCCGGAACCGGCGGTGAATACCACCGCGTCGCAGTCCCGTAGGGCATGACTGCAATCTTCTTCCAGGTCCGCCACCACGGTTTCCGCAGCGCCAAGCTGCTCCAGCGCCTGTGCCTGATCCGGTTTGCGGACCATCGCCCGGGCGGTGTGCTGGCTGTCAGCCATTTGCCTGACAAGGTGCTGGCCGATCTTGCCATTGGCACCGGCAATAAGAACACGCATGGGTCACCTCCTGATGATCGTTTTCGGGATAACCTTCATTAAATGCGTCCGGACAGCGGCTGTTTCAAGCCGCGCTTTCGCATCAGGCCGGCCCCCTCTGCCTGACTCGTGCTCACCGCTCTTTGATCCGGCCCGCTGGCAACTCTAGGGCCTGACCATCAGCTAACTCATCACTTGAAATGATGTGCCGAATACCGCTAAACAATTTTTCCGTGCAGCGTAACTCCTCGATACTACGTCCATCGAGATCAGCGAAGCATCTCAAGCGCTGATACCCGAAGAATCCAGACCATGCTTTACGAGGAGTTCAATTATGTTCGGTATTAATGCAAACCTGAAAAAAACCGCTGCCATCGCCACCATCGCCGTTGTCGGTGTGCTCGGCGCCGCTAACGCCAGCGCACAGCAAAAGTGGATGGAAGAAGTCATGGAGCAGCAGTCTCAGGCAGAGCAGCAAACCAGCACCACAGCAACGGCTGACAACAAGGCCGAAGAAAAGGCTGACAGCAACGCATCGTGAATTGCTGCCAGGGCCCTGACCGAACACGGCCGGGGCCCTGCATCTCACCTCACCCCGGTGCCCCTCGACCGCCCTCATACCCATCAATGACTTCAAAAGACGTTCGATCTTAACGGACTATCCCGATAGTCCCTGAATGGCACGACCCGGTGTCACGATTACAGAGATAGCTTCCTGTGTCTTTCTGGCACCTTATCGATGACCTATAACGGCACCCGCATGGTTTCACTGCCGCTGTCCGGCATACCGATCATCTCGTCGGTACCGGTGGGAGGAATGACTTCGGTTTTTTCCACACTGAAATCATGGAAGAACTCCCTCGCCGCGGGCGCACCACTGAACATGACAGCCTTGTCGTCACTGTCAGTGAGCACGTAGCCCTGCCCGTCCAGATAGAAGCGCGCCATGTAGTAACGCCCTTCCATGGACACGATCTCCAGTAAGGAAATGGTGTCATGCTTGTGGCTTTTCAGTTCGCCAGTGCTCATGTGCATAGCAGGCTCCGGTTTTCAGGAATTGACACCTACAGGTACGTAGGGTCTGCGTGATCGGCTCAACCCCGGTCAGCCCGGCAACCGCCAGGAGCCCGGACTGGCGGCCAGATGGCATTCGTGGGAGCGGCCTGCTCTGCCTCTGAACACCTTCCTGATCTTTTTTTGAGCAACCCTCTGGTAATCCGACAAAACACTGCTATGTTGTTAGCAGATGTACATAACACCTGTTATGTACATCCGTAATTTCCAATAAATGCGGGCACTGCCAATACCAGACAGGGCCTGCCCGGAAGCGTTGTCGGAGAAGCATATGAAGAACAAAAACAACAAGATGTCAGCACATCTTCAGGAAGATTTTGAAGCAGGGCGACTGTCACGCAGAGGATTCATCAAGGCCGCAGCAGCACTGGGCGTGGTGGCTTCGGTGCCGATGGTACTGGGCGCCAGGCATGCGCGGGCGTCATCAGCCGATAAATATGACTACGTTATTATCGGTGCCGGCTCGGCCGGCTCTGCCCTGGCCGCCCGGCTGGCCGAGGACACCTCGAAGAACATCCTGGTGCTCGAAGCTGGCCCGCCTGACAGCCACCAGGCGATCCACGTACCCGTTGCGTTTCCGCAGCTGTTCAAAACACCGTTTGACTGGGACTACACTTCCGTGCCCCAGAGTGGGCTTGCCGGCAATACCGTTTACATCCCCAGAGGCAAGGTCTATGGCGGCTCCAGTTCCATCAACGCCATGATCTACATGCGCGGCCATCCGAACAGTTACAACGCCTGGGCGCAGGATAATCCCGGCTGGAGCTACGCTGAACTGCTGCCCTACTTCATTCGTGGCGAAGACAACTCCCGCGGCGAAAGCCCTGACCATGGCGTTGGCGGCCCGCTGAGCGTGATTGACCAGCGTGACCCGAACCCGCTGTCCAAAGCGATGGTGGCTGCCGCCGGCGAACGGGGCTATCCGCTGAATGAGGATTTCAACGCAGGTAGCCAGGAGGGCTTTGGTCTTTATCAGGTCACCCAGAAAGGCGGTATGAGAGCCTCCGCGGCGGGTGCCTACCTCCACCCTGCCCTGGAGCGCGGCAATGTCACCATTCAGGGTGAAGCGCTGGTGCACAACCTCATCATGGAAAACGGCCAGTGTACCGGCGTCCGCTTCGAGTCCGGCGACGAAATGCATGAGGTTCATGCCGGTAGCGAGGTTGTCCTGTCCGCCGGGTCCATCGGCTCACCGCAGATCCTGATGCTGTCCGGCATCGGCGCCAGAAGCGACCTGGAAGCCCATGGCATCACAGTGGTCAACGACCTGCCGGGAGTTGGCCAGAATCTTCAGGACCACGCCATGGTACCCGTGGCCTATGAGTGCACACAGCCGATAACACTGGCCGGTGCGGAGACCCCGGAACAGGCCGAACTGCTCAAGGAGGGCATGGGACTGCTGACCTCCAATATCGGGGAAGCGGGCGGCTTTCTGAAACTGGACCCGGCTGCCGTTGCCCCGGAGCTGCAGTTCCACTTTGCCCCGAACTATTTCATTGCCGACGGTGCCGGCAACCCTGCGGGCCACGGCTTTACGCTGATGCCCGGCATTGTGGGCACCAAGAGTGTTGGCTCGATCAGGCTGACGTCATCGGATCCCCACGCCAAGCCCGCCATTGATCCCGCGATCCTGAAGGATGATCACGACCTGGAGGTTATGGTCGAGGGGCTCAAGATCGCCCGCAATGTTCTCAACGCGCCGGCGTTCGATGAGTACCGGGGCGCTGAATATATGCCGGGCGAGTCCGTCCACACGGATGACGACATCCGCGACTATATTCGTAATAACACCCAGACCATCTACCACCCGGTGGGTACCTGCAAAATGGGGTCTGACCAACGGTCAGTCGTGGATTCGCAGCTTCGGGTGCATGGCGTCAAGGGTTTGCGGGTGGCGGACGCATCCGTCATGCCGCGCATCATCAATGGCAACACCAACGCTGTCTGCATGGTGATTGGCGAAAAGTGCGCCGACCTGATCAGGGAAGACGCCTGAACAGCGCCTTGCGCAATGCTCGCCACCCCGCATTCACCAAAGATCAGCTAAGGAACAACCATGACCGCGACACAATCACAACCAAAGCCGGATTCGGCCTTTGAATCCCTGGACCAGGCCGTTGCCGACCTGAAAACCAACGCCCTCAAGTGGGCCCGGACCTCCGCACAGGAACGCATCGCCCTGCTTTCCCAGGTCCGCGACCGCCTGATAAAGGTCGCCCCCGCCTGGGCGGAAGAAGCAGCCCGGCAGAAACAGATACCGGCCGGCTCGCCACTGGCCGGGGAGGAGTGGATATCGGGACCCTACGCCGTTATGGGTGCCTGCAACCAGTTGATTCATACCCTTTCATCAATGGACGGCAAGGCCTTCCTGGAAGACATCCCGTTGCGGGAGTCGGTGACCGGTCAGGTAATCGCCGGTATCGTCCCACATTCGATCTGGGACCGACTGCTGCTCTCCGGTGTGCGCGCCGATGTCTGGATGCAGAAAGAGGTCACCAAAGACAATCTCGCGACCCACACCGCAAGCGCCTATGACATCCCCCTGTCTGAGCGGGAAGGCAAGGTTGCGCTGATTCTCGGCGCCGGCAATATCGCCGCCATCCCGCCCCTGGATTGCTTCCAGAAGCTGTTTTCCGAGCACCAGGTGGCCATTCTGAAAATGAACCCGGTGAACGAGTATCTCGATGTCTACCTGAAGGATGCCTTCAAACCGCTGATCGACGCGGGCGCCCTGCGGATTGTCCGGGGTGGCCTGGAGGTCGGCAAGTATCTGACCAATCACCCGGATATCGACGAGCTGCACATTACCGGCGCCGGCGCCTCCCACGACGCCATTGTCTGGGGCGGTGGCGAGGAGACCGCAAAGAACAAGGCCGCCGGCACACCGGTCAACAACCGCAGGATCACCTCCGAACTGGGTGCGGTCTGCCCCACTATTGTGGTTCCGGGCCCCTGGAGCGATGCCGACATTGCCTTCCAGGCCGAGCACATCGCCACCCAGAAGCTGCACAATTCCGGCTTCAACTGCGTGGCCTGTCAGATGCTCGTGCTTCCCGAGAACTGGGCGCTGTCGGACAAGCTGATGACCAGCGTTCAGGAAACCATGGCCAGGGTGCCGTCCCGTCCGCTGTATTACCCGGGGGCCACCGACCGCATGACCGGGTTCTCGCAACAGGGCGATAACATCCTGAAGTTCGAACGCCCGGGTACCGAGGCCTGCCTGGTTGAACCATTATCCGCCGAGTCACCGGAAGGAGAAACCAGGCCCTGGTTCAGCAACAACGAAGTGTTTGCGCCCGCCATGAGCACATACCGCATTGCGGGAGAGGATCCGGCGGAGTATCTGCGCAGGGCCGTCGCCTACGCCAACGACCAGCTGCACGGCACCCTGGGTGCCAATATCATCATACATCCGGCGACCATCCGTGAGATCGGTACCGATACCTTCGAGTCGATCATTGCAGAGCTGCGCTATGGCACCATCGCCATCAACGCCTGGACAGGGCTCGGTTTCCTGATGCCCCAGTGCCCCTGGGGTGCATTCCCCGAGCACACCCTGGACGATGTGCAGAGCGGCATCGGCTTCGTCCACAACACCTATATGTTCGACAAGGTTGAACGCTGTGTGGTGTACGCGCCCTTCCGGCCCTTCCCGCGAAACCTGATGAGCTTCGGTTTTACCCTGCTGCCGAAACCACCCTGGTTTGTGTCCAACCGGAAGCAGCACGTACTGGGCAAACTGCTCACGGAGTTCCAGTACCAGCCCTCGATTCTGAAGGTTCCCAGAATCTTCCTGAATGCCTTGTTGGGGTGATAGTCGTGGGTTAAAGTCAGGCAAAAATCGACCAGGAGTGATGATGGCAACCGTTGAAAAGGTCCAGAAGATAAAGGCGGATGCCCGAAAGCGCTCAAAGCAGCGGGTCGATACCAGAAATGAACTCGCCTCCCATGCCATCATGGCTCTTTCCGAGCTGGGCTATGCGAGGACGGGTCTGCGTGACATAGCGACCTTGTCGGGGCGCTCCGTGGGAGCGCTCACCTATTATTTCGATGGCAAGATCGATCTGATCGCCTACTGCGTTCGCCTGTACAAGGAGCAGTTCGTGCGGCAGATCGATGTGGCCATGGCCGGCCACAACAGCAGTGCGGAGGTCATCGAGGCGGTAACCGGCGCCTTCGCCTGGGCCATCGAACACGATGCCCACAAGCACCGCCTGTGGTATGACATCCGTTCACAGTCGCTGTTTGAAGAGGCCTTCCGGCCCGTGGTCCGGGAAATCGAGGACAACCTGATTGCCATGGTTGTCCGCTTTCTTTCACGGCTTGGCCGGCCCGACGACAACGGCCAAACCACCTATTTTCTGCTGGATGGCCTGTTTCGTGTCCACCTGCAGGCAGCCCTCGAGGGAGACACCCGCGCCCCGGAAAACCTGAAAGCCGCCATGTGCGCGGTGCTGGACAGCAGGGAATAGCTCACTCCAGGAGCAAAGGTCAGGATAGATCGACCTTTAACTCCTTGCGATTCCTGCCCTTGCCTGGCTGTGTTACATGGTCAAACGTCCCCGCCCCTCTTCAGATCCGAGCCTGCAGCGCATCGATGAACCCATACAGATCCACCACTTTTTCAGCATCCGGATCGGTGGTCTTGCCCTTCAGATCCGCCGTGATAATGCCATCAGCGACGGTGTCCTTGAGTGCCTGCTTGAGCGCTTCAGCATACGCGGCCAGTTCTTCGTTGCCGTCCCTCTCGGCGAGAGCCTCAAGCGCATTGCCCAGCGCGTAGACCAGGGCCGAAGGATTGAAGTGGGCCTCTTTACCGCCACTCTCCTTGTAGGTCAGGTAAAGATCATGGGCGGTGCCGTGAGGCGCCTCGAAAAGCATGGTGCCTTCCTTGCTCTCGATGATCGAACTGGCGGTAGCCAGGCTTCCACCCAGAGCGGCGGAAATGTCGGAGTAAATGTCCCCGTCCAGGTTCTGGGAGGGATACAGGGCATTCCGCGGCGGATCGGTGATCATTTTCTTGAGTTGGCTGGAAGGCCGCATGATCATGAAGGATGGCGGCGGGGTGTGCTGTTTGGCCAGCTCCCGGCGCACTTCGGTGATCACGTTGCTGAAGACTTCGTCATACTCCATGTATTCCCGTTTCAGGCCGAAATAGACTTCCTTGTCCTTACGTGATGCATCGCGGAATACCTGGCTGACCCAGTCCTTGATCGCTTCACGATCATTGGACATAAGCAGCATGGGGTCGCCTTTTTTGACGTGCCTGGCGTGCCGTTCCTCGCCATCCACCACCACCTTCACGATGCCGTCTTCCCTCGCGGGGGCATTAAAGCTGCCGTACTGGTCGCCACCGCCAGCGCTCATGCGAGAGATGGACACATGCACGTTGCGCGGCGGAATGCCGTGGAGTTTGAGCTGGTTGACAAGCTTGAAGAGTTTGCGACCGGTGGTGTTGTCCGGCACCCCCCAGAGGGCGTGGTCCGGCGGGTTGGACACGATCCGCGCCGCCTGGGCGTCAATCAGCTCGTAGTAGAAGCCGAGGCCGAGTTCTTCCACTTTTTCCTGATAGTGCTTTTTATAGACGCTCTCGATGGTGGAACGCATGGCGCCATCGTAACCGGGTATCACCGTATCCTTCAGGCCCAGATAGATGTCCCTTTTTTCGTCAATGGCCCGCTGGAAAAACTGGTGCGCCCAGTCGGTGATGTCCGCCGTGTCATTGGTGGCAAGCAGCAGCGGATCACCCTTACTGACCTCCCGGCGATGCAGCTCTTCCGGGTCACCACTGCTGCCCACGAACAGAAGCTTGATGATACCCGTGGCACGGGAGAGTTCGTTAAAACTGTCCTTGATGCCACCGTTTTCCATGGTCATTACCTCGATGTCGCGACCGATCCATTCTGGCCGCCTCACCCGGATATTGCGGAACTGGATGTCCTCACGGGTGATGTTGCCGCCAATGCCCTTGCGGATGGCCCCGTTCGGCGACTTGGTGGCCAGGGGATCGAGGGAAGTCCCCTCCATGTCAGGGTGCTTCCTGAGCAGTTCCTCAAGCTGGCTGCGATTGACCGTAATACCGGCGTTCTTGATGCCCACGCCGTACTTTTTGAGTGCCTCAATGGACTCGGTCACCGCTCGACCATTGGTAACCAGCCGGTTCTCGGCAGACAGGTCAATTTCCTTGAGTTCGATATCCAGCTTCGAGGAAACAAAGTTCTTCAGGAGCTCCTCGAAAGCCACCTGGGCCATCTCGTCGCCGTGGAGGATTACCAGTGGCGATTCCACCTTGATCTTGTTGCCCATCGTGTTCTCCTTTCGGTTGTCCTGTAAGCCAGAACCAGGAAGCCGGAGACCTCTCTCAACCCTCAGCCCGGCGGCGCCGGGATCAGGAAAAACAGCGTGGTTCAGTCGCATTCTGCCCCGACCACAGCATCTGGTTCTGGAAAGCTATTGTTCATTATAGGGTCAGTCGCGCACAATTGACGCGAAACTGCCTGACGTAAGAGTGAACATGCACGCGACGACAGCAAACGTAAAAACCCGGATCCTGTTCCATGGTAAACGCCTGAGCATTTACCTGGTCCGCTACCCGGAGGGCCACAAGGTGGTGCCTCACGTGGACATGATATCCGGGGGCCGGCTGTACAAACTCAATTGCGTACTGGTCAAACCCGGGGCTGGCGGCGAATTCATCTGCGAAAAAAACCTGTTCAACCTGTTCGGGCGACTCATAGTGTTCCGGCCGGACCTTTACCAGCATCGGGTGTCCAGAATCGAACGCGGCAGTCGATGGCTTCTCAGTTTTGCCCTGACCCGCCCCTGATGTCCCCGGCTCTTTCGCGCTGATCAATAAACACGCGTATGATAGGCTCCATCGTCCAGAATACCCGGCTCACCGAGACCGGGAGCCAGTATCCAGCGGAGTGGAGTAGCGGCACCGATACGGACCAACCAAACTCACTCAGGATAACGCGCATTATGATGTATTTCGCTCACGAAATGAGCCGCAAGGCGCTGACCCCGGCCCGCATGATCGCGGGCGCCCAGAGCAAACTGCTTCGCCATCGGATGAACCCGTGGTCAAGAGTTCCCGGAACACGCAGTATTGCCTCGGCGCTTAATGTGTTTGAAGATCTGACCCGTCGCTATCCAAAGCCCGCCTTCAATCTCGACACAACAGTCTGCGACGGCGAAACGGTTCTGGTCAATGAGACTATCGTCAAGCGCAAGCCCTTCTGCCAGCTGAAACACTTCCAGCGCAATGTTGATCGTCCGGATGACCCCAAACTGCTGATTGTAGCGCCATTGTCGGGCCATTTTGCGTCACTGCTCAGGGGCACGGTGGAAGCCATGCTGCCGGGTCATGATGTCTACATCACGGACTGGCGTGACGCCAGCATGGTACCCGTCAAGGAAGGCAATTTCGGGCTTGATGACTATATCGATTATGTCATCGATTTTATTGACCACCTGGGCCCGGACACCCATGTACTCGCGGTCTGTCAGCCGGTCGTGCCGGTGTTGGCGGCCACTGCCCTGATGGCCGAGGACAATCATCCCTGTGCACCACGCTCCCTGGCCCTGATGAGTGGCCCGGTGGACGGCCGCGTTGACCCCACCGAGCCCTGCGAACTGGCCAGCAAGCACAAGCTTTCCTGGTTCAAGCGCAACCTGATCCACACGGTTCCGCTGAACTATCCCGGCGCCATGCGCCGGGTTTACCCGGGCTTTTTACAGCTGACCGGTTTCATCAACATGAATTTTGATCGTCACCTCGATGCCTACCGTGGCCTGTTCAAATCCATCCGCGATGATGACGCTCAGGAAGTTACGCGCCACCGGGACTTCTATGACGAATATCTGGCAGTGATGGACCTGCCGGACGCCTACTACCTGGACACCATCGAACGTGTCTTCCAGAAATTCCATCTGGCCAGGGGCTGTTTCAGGCACCATGACAGGCTGGTGAACCCCGGAGCCATCCGCAAAACGGCATTGATGACCATCGAGGGCGAGAAAGATGATATCTCCAGCCCTGGCCAGACCGAAGCAGCCCACAAGCTCTGCAACAATATTCCGGATGATCGCCGGGTGCACCACCTGCAACCCGGCGTCGGCCACTACGGCACCTTCAATGGCCGCCGCTGGCGCGAGGAGATCGCCCCCAGGTTGCAGGCGTTTATTCGCAACGCCTGAGTCGCAACTGGCTCAGGTTTCTTGTTGCTACCCGGCCCCTCTGCTAGGTTGAATACAGACCTCTTGAAAAGTCACCGGCACGGCGAACCTGAAGGTTCCCGTGCCGGATAACGAAAAGAGAATGTTGTGTTCGCAGTCTCACAGCCCTTCCGCCTGGCAGCGGTTGTGCTCCGGGGAGAACCTCTATTATGGCCAAGAAACCCGCCAAGAAATTTTCCGAAAGTGATCAGGAACCTCATGTTGTACGCAAATCCCTGGTTGATGCCGGGGTGCACGGAAGCCGCCTGATAACGCGTTCAGTGATGAGACGATTGAAAGGGGGTCGACCCAATCCGGTCAGCCTCAAGAGTGTGACCAAACCCTTTGTCCGCTTCACCATGAAACTCGCCACCCAGCCGGACGCCATCATTACCGCCCAGATGCGCCTGGTGCAGAACACTGTCCTTCTCAGTGGTGGCGCGGTGATTGGCCTGATCAGCCGCGAGCCCATGCAGGTTGCGGTACCGGAAAAGGGCGATGGTCGCTTCAAGGATGATGCCTGGACTAACTCCCTTTACTTCAACTTCCTCAAGCACGCCTACCTGATGTCGGACCGGTGGATCAAAGACACCATCGACGATGTTCGCGGCCTTGACGAGCACGACCGCCACAAAGTCCGCTTCTTCACCAGCCAGGTAACCAGTGCACTGTCACCGAGCAATTTTGTGCTGACCAATCCGGAAGTCCTGCGCACAACAGTGGACAGCCGGGGGCGCAATCTGGTGCGTGGCCTGGCCAACTTCCTGAGGGATATCGACGAGGCCGATGGCCATATTTTCTTCCGGATGTCGGATCCGGACGTCTTCGAAGTCGGCAAGAACCTGGCGGACACGCCGGGTGAGGTCGTCTACCAGAATGACCTGATGCAGCTTATCCAGTACCGGCCAACGACCGAAACGGTGCATCGACGGCCGCTTCTGGTGGTGCCGCCCTGGATCAACAAGTACTACATCCTCGACCTGGGGGCGAAAAAGTCGTTCATCCGCTACTGGGTCGAGAAAGGCCACACGGTCTTCGTGATTTCCTGGGTTAACCCGGGCAAGGAGCACATCGACAAGGGATTCGAGGACTACATGCTCGAGGGCCCGGTGGAGGCTCTGGATGCCATCAAGCAGGCCACCGGCGAGAGTGAGGTCAATACCGTCGGCTACTGCATTGGCGGCACTCTGCTGGGCTGCACACTGTCCTGGCTGGCTGCCCGCGGTGACGACCGGGTCAAAAGTGCCACCTTCTTCAACAGTCTGCTGGACTTTTCCGAAGTGGGCGACCTGGAAGTCTTTATCGATGACGACCAGATCAAGAAGCTGGAAAAAGCCATGAAGAAACAGGGGTATCTTGATGGCACGTCCATGGCCGCCTCTTTCAACATGCTGCGTCCCAACAGTCTGATCTGGTCCTTTTATATCAACAACTACCTGCTGGGCCGCGATACACCACCGTTCGACCTGCTTTACTGGAATTCGGACACCACCCGGCTACCAGGGGCCATGCACAGCTTTTACCTGCGCAACATGTACCTGGAAAACCGCCTGCGTGAGCCTGGCGGCATCACCCTTGACGGCACGCCGATCAACCTTGCCGAGGTGAAGGTACCCGCGTATTTTGCCTCGGCCATTGAGGACCACATTGCCCCCTGGGTGTCCTGCTACAAGGGATCACAGTATCTCGGCGGACCGGTTCGCTTTGTGCTGGGTGGTTCAGGCCACATCGCCGGCATCATCAACCCGCCCTACCAGCACAAATACGGCTACCGGATCAACGAAGATACCACATTGTCACCGGATGAATGGCTCACCGGAGCGGAGCAATTCGAGGGCTCCTGGTGGCCGGACTGGGTCAAGTGGGCCGAGCAATTCGGAGGCGGAGAGGTTCCGGCGAGAATACCCGGAGACGGAGAATTATCCGTCATCGAGCCAGCCCCGGGCGCCTATCTGCGCAATCAACCAGCGCCGGAAGCGCCACAGAAAACCAGGCCCAGGGCCATCGCCGCCACCCGGCGTACAAGCCGCAAGCCGGCAACGCAGAAATCCCCCCAGCGCCAGCGAAGCCGCAAGCCCACCAAAGTGAGCTGACCAGCAGCCTGCGCCAGGGACGGCGTGGGCTTGACGGCCGAACAGCACCCACAACCCGCTTTCCTAACGCCCCCCCTTGATTGCTCCGTACGCTCTGCTAGCTTTAAATATGTCGGTCAGGAAAAACCTGAGCAGTACGGCACAACCCTTAAAACAAGAACCGGACAGCCTTCGCAAAGGCTATGACGAACAGGGGAAACCGCCATGGAAGATCTCAAGGGTAAAACGGCCATTGTCACGGGGGCTTCCCGTGGAATCGGCAAAGAAATTGCCATACAACTCGCCAAACGCGGCGCTGACGTCGCCATCAATTACGTGTCCCGTGAAGCTGATGCCAACACCGTCGTCAAGGAACTCGAAGAACTGGGTGTACGATCCCTGGCCTACAAGGCTGACCTTTCGCAGATGGAGGCCGGCCGTGAGTTGATCCGCAAGGTCCAGCAGGAATGGGGGCACATTGACATACTGGTCAATAACGCCGGCATAACCCGCGACAAGGCCATGAAAAACCTTACCGATGCAGACTGGAAGGACGTTCTCGATACCAACCTGGGTAGTGTCTACGCCACCTGCTCGGAAGTACTGCCGATCATGATGGAGCAGAAGTACGGCCGCATCGTCAATATCACCTCATTCGTGGGGCAGGCAGGCAACTTCGGCCAGGCCAATTACGCGGCCAGTAAAGGCGGCATAATCGCGTTCACAAAAACGCTCGCCCTGGAGGCCGCCCGCCATAACATCACTGTCAACGCAATTGCCCCGGGCTTTACCGAAACCGAGATGCTTGCCCAGGTTCCGGAGAACATTCGCCAGAAAATAATGGCTCGTGTACCCATGGCGCGCTTTGGCCGGCCTGAGGAAATCGCCAAGGCCGTGGTGTTCGTTGCTGCGGACGGGGATTACATCACCGGCCAGCAGATTAACGTCAACGGCGGTGTTTATATGTAGTTGCGCATTCAAAGTGCGCTCTGATCCCCGCCCTGTTTTCTCAATCGGGCGGGCATTCCATTTCTGCCCCGGACATCAGGCCAGTCGGCTAACCCCCTTTTCCATGTGGCCCTTGCCGCGCGCCCCTTATTCTTGTTACGGCGTCTGGGCTGTTTCCGCATCGTTGCCGAGTGGCTCGCCACCCGCATCCGTGAGCTGGTTGTCGTAAGCGGCCTGGAGCCCGGTTTCACCCTCGCCCTGCTCAGACTCGTCCTCAAGATAGCTTGGATAAAATGGCGACACGATAGCCACCAGGATGCCGAACACACAGAATATGGAAAACGCGTCCGCATAACCGAACTCTTCGACCAGCAAGCCCACGACCGGGGAGCCAGCCGCCTGTCCGAGCGCGCAAGCTAGAAATGGCAGCACCGGCCCCATCGACAGTCGACCCGGCAACAGGCGGATGCCGGTCATCAGGTACAGCCCTGTCAGACTCATGTAGGAAAGGCCGAATACCAACGCGGAAAAGCCCGCAATCAGTATCTGATCGGGGCTGGCAGCAAGTAATGCCAGGCTCGCGGCCATCATTACCAGCATCAGTGCGTGCGTGATGGCCGGGTTGTTGTGATCGGCCAGATCGCTCACCGCAGCACCGCCGAGGCCGGCGATGCCGACCGCCAGCCACAGCCATCCGGTTTCGCCGGAGGACAGGGCACCGAGATTGACGGCCAGATCGGGAGCGAAAATCCAATAGGCCGCGGAAATGAAGCCCATTGCAAACGCGAACAGCGAGAGCCGGGACAGACGCCACCATTGCCGCGCGCTGATCGGCTCGGGCGGCGCCGCGTTCGACGGAATGACCCGCGACACGGCGGGGATGAAGGTCCAGGCGGCAATGACCCCGATGGCCGCCAGCACGGCAAAAGACACGTAAGCCAAACGCCAGGCGCCAGTCAGAAACAGGATCGTCGGTACGGCCACGACCACACCGACGCTGGTGCCGGCGTTCATGATAGAGCTCACGCGCCCGTGCATCGAGCGATCCACCACCACCTGCATGGCGGCCGTGAGCGCGGGCATCATCAGACCGGTACAGATGCCGCAAGCGAACACCCCCGCGCCGAGCGTTAGCGGGCCCGTAGCCTGGCTGATCAGCACAAGGCCACCAACGCCAAAAAGACCGGAGAGTACCGCTGTATTGCGGGCCCCGAGTCGATCGGCGGAAAACGGCGCAACCAGCATGGCCAGCACAAAACTGATCAGCGGCAGCGCGCCGATTACGCCGATCACCGACGCTGTCATTTCAAGTTCGTCGCGAATAGGGGGCACGAACAGTCCGAAAGCGAAGCGCGCAAGGCCGTAACTGATCGCGACAAGCGCCGCACCTAACAGGGCGAAACCGGTATTCGACAGGGTCTTCATGCAGACTCGGGGCACGCGGTGAACATTTCGGCGAAATCAAGCTGCGGATCCCTGCCCTGCGCCACCACGACCAACCTTTGATGCCCGACTTGCCCGCTTACCTTGATCACCATGCCGCCCTCGTGACAAAAAGTAACCTTCTTAGCCTAGGACGTCTCCTGCGCGGATTCAAACAGTTTGCAGATGACCCGGGATCGATACTCCTCAGGTAAGCTGGTACTCTCCTGCCAGAAGCGGCGTAATGCCGTAACAGGAACCTCATCTCATACAGCGGTACTCGCGATGGATTGGACTCTGACCCACCTGTGGCTGGCCCTGGCACTGGTGCTCAGCCTGATAGAGCTGACGGCTTCCGGCATGATCTTCCTTGCGCTGGGCGCTGCCGCTGCCCTCACCGCCCTGCTCGCCTTCCTTGGCGTGCCTTTTTATTGGCAACTGGTGGCCATGGGATTGCTATCGGGTGTGCTGGTACCCGTGGCCGTGCGCTACATCCGCCCCTGGTTCTCCCCCAGAGGGGTACACTATGGCACCACCGGCACCGGCGTTGAAAAAGGCAGGCGTTACCGCACCTTCAAACGGGATTTTGACGGCGCCAGCTGTATCAAGGTGAACGGCGATGTCTACCGCCTGCGGGTAGCAAAAACCGGTGAGACCGAACTGCCGGAGGGCACCGACGTTATTTTCGAACAATTCGATGGCACCACGGCTATCGTTCACCGCGATCATTCGCATAAGGAACACTGAACATGGAAAGCCTGCTTACACCCGGCCTGATACTGAGCCTGATCATCGTCGTCATTGGCATCACCATCATCGGCAAGGGGTTGGTGATTGTGCGACAGTCAGAAGTCATGGTCATCGAGCGCCTTGGCTCCTTCAACCGGATCCTGGAAAGCGGTATCAACATTATCATCCCCTTTATCGAGCGGCCCCGTGCCATCACCATGATCCGCTATATCAAGATGGGCGAGGAATACCACGCCACCAGCAGTGAAGAGATCCGTATTGACCGTCGCGAGACCGTTATGGACTTTCCGGCGCAGCCTGTCGTCACCACAGACAACGTCACCGTCAAGATCAATGGCGCGCTCTATTACCAGATTATCGACCCTCGCCGGGCCGTGTACGAGGTGGCCAATATGTCCCAGGCCGTGGAGGTGCTGGCCAAGACCACCCTGCGGTCCGTGGTCGGCAAGATGGAACTCGATAAGCTGTTCGAGTCCCGCGCCGAGGTCAACAGTGCTATCCAGGCGGAAATGGAAGAAGCCGCTTCCAAGTGGGGTGTCAAGCTGACCCGGGTGGAGGTCCAGGACATCAACATGCCGGAAGAAGTGGAAGAGGCCATGCGCCTGCAGATGGCCGCCGAACGTAAACGCCGGGCCACCGTCACCGAAGCCGAAGGCGAGAAGACCGCGGCCATTGCCATGGCGCAGGGCCAGCGCGAATCCGCGATCCTCAACGCGGAAGGTGACAAGCAATCCGCGATCCTGCGCGCCCAGGGCGAACAGGAGTCCATCAAGCTGGTGCTCAGCGCTATCGGCGAAAGCGAAGAAAACAAACGTACGGTCGTGGGCTACCTGCTCGGCCAGAGTTACATCAAGGTTCTGCCTAACATGGCCAAAGACGGCGAGCGCGTCTTCGTGCCCTACGAATCCTCCGCCCTGCTCGGCTCCATGGGCATGTTCCGGGAAATGGCCGGCAACCCGGAGGACGTGGTGCGCCAGTCGCTTCAGAAAGACGGTCTGCGTAGCGGCATGGTAGCGGCCGGTGGCACTTCCTGAACCAAACCAGGTGGCGAAGCAACACCTGCCCGCAGGCTGCCTGCGGGCTTCGCAGGTGTCCGCGCCTTGTTCTCCTCCCCCCTTTGGCTCCACAGGGCTGTCGTTCCAGACTTACTCTGAGCGCCAGACCTGACTGGTTTCAGCTTCCTTTCGGTAGAGTTCCTTTCTTTGATACCGATAGTGCGCCACCGAACAGACCAGACCCGACCGATAATCTAATCTGGATTCAGATGAGGCAACGGAGACGCCTGTACAGGGAGTTACATCACACGCCAAACGGATGTTGGCGTAATCCGCTTTCCGGATTTATGAAGAGGAGGAGTTACAATGAACAATATCGTCTACATCGTCGGTGCTGTGGTGATCGTTCTGGTGATTCTTTCCGTGCTTGGTTTTCGTTAAGGCTTCACCTCTCAGGTTTTTCATCAGCAGTACAGATCTATTCACGTCGTGATCTCATCGGTCGCTTTCACCGGAAGTGGCCGTTTTTTTCAGGCCTTCTGGTATGCTCATGTACGCGCTCCGTCGACCGTGGAACCGGGGCCGGGGGCCAAACCTTTGCCGCTTTTCCATTCGCCGCCCGGGGAGTCCTCACCCGGGGTATCAAAGCATCCGATAGTTGATATGTTGAAACGTCTCCGATACCGCAACCACACACCGACAACGGCCGCCACGGACCGACTCGCCAGTCTCGCCCTTGCGGGATTGATCAGCTTGTCGGCGGCCCCGGCGATGGCTTCCGGTGAAAGCACCGATGCCCACTTGTCTGCCGACACCTGGGAATCACTGCTGACCGAGGCCAGGGCGCAGGCGCGCCAGTGCGGCGGCGACAGTTACGCCGAGGCTTCACCGGTCACCTGGGACGCTCGCCTGGGCGCCGCAGCGCAGGCACACAGCGAAGATATGGCGAATATGGGCCAGATGAGCCACGAGGGAAGCGAAGGCAAAGTCCTCGCTGACCGACTCGGCGAAGCGGGATATGAGGCAAGAGCCTGGGCCGAGAACGTAGCCGCCGGCCAGCGGGACGCCGCCTCAGTGGTCGCCGCCTGGCTCGACAGCCCGGGCCACTGCGCCAACATCATGTCTACGGATTATGAGGAGTTCGGCGCGGGTGTGGACCGGGACGAAAGCGGCAAACCCTACTGGACGCTGGTTTTGGCTGCGCCACGTGGCTAGCCAGGACCTACTCGTTTACACCGAACTTCTCGTGCTCGCCGAGGTCTGGCTGCTCACCCTTGATCTTTGCCTTGACGGTTTTGGCGCTTTTCAGCATCTTGCTACTGTCGCTGTTCCAGTGCTCGCCCTTCTCGACCTTGATTTCCACCATGCCTACATTGGGTGAGTCCTTGCCTTCAGGAAACCAGGCCGCAACGAACGGATTCCAGTACTTGTCGACCAGAGTCTTGTCCTGGATGGCGCGGCCGACACCGGTGAGCGACACGTAGATATGGTTATCCGGATCAGAGAACGACAGGCAGACATCGTTGTCGCTCTCAAGTTCGAACACTTTTTCAGACTCCAGGTCGGTGTAGAACCACAAGGTTCCGTCGTACTCGTCCTGTACCAGGACCATGGGCCGTGACCGAAGCTCTTCGCCGTGGCGCGTTGTCAGCATGCCGGTCTTGATGTCCTTGATGAGATTCCAGATCTTTTGCTTGTGTTCCGGACTGGACATGGTCTCTCTCCTATCAGCGGCTATAACGTCTCCGCTTGCATTTGAGTATGTTGAAGGTATTAAAACCTTTCGTGTGGAGGGGATTACGACCTGAAACACAAACTGGTTTTCCGGGAAGCGAAAACTGCCTTGCGGTCATGCTGACCAGATCTTCGCTGTTCCCGATCCCGTCGAGTAACAACACAGATTCATCGCCGCCAATCCGAGCATGGTATCCGGGCGCACCCATGACGTCCTTGACTAACTTGTGACCCCGATCGCTGGTCAATTTTTGACCTTCCACTGAACCATTTTTTGTGTATTTCGTGTGATAGCAGAATAAAAACCTGTCTTTTACACTCTTTCACAACCTGTCGCGAGGACTTCGTTTTTGTCTGAGCGCGGGTGTTGATCAAGTACGTTTTCATAGTTGTAATTTGAATCCTTACTTATGGAAGGTTGAGTTACAGTTCGTAATTATCAACATAACTTATAAAAAGAGGTTCTATATGAAGATTTCAAATAAACTGAAACTTGCGGGTATTTCCGCAGCTTTAGTGTCAGGACTCTTTATGTCAGGTTCAGCATTGGCCATCGGTGGTGGCGGTGGCGGCGCTTGCAGCGTCGACACGGAAAGAGGATCCGGCGCCAGATTTTTCGTACCAAGCGGTGGTGACGGCAATTACAACATTCTGGGCTGGGGTAACGGTACTGGCGGCTCAGTAACCGTTTACAGTGGCCTGCTCGAGTCAGTCGCAGAGCAGTGTATCCTGGTAGCCGCTGCCACAACCTCTCAGTCCGGCAGTGGCAGAGATGTGGCAAGTGCTGTCAATCAGGCGAAAAGCCGTTACAGCAACATTGTCGGTTCAGACCCGAAAGTCTGCACGTCCGGCCACTCACAGGGTGGCGGTGGTTCTTTCAACGCCGCGAATCGTCTTGATGCGGACTGTGTCATCGCCGTTCAGCCTGACACCGTTTTCACCACGCGCATTGACCGTCCGGTCTCCAGCGACACTGATGTTGTTTGTATCTTCAGTACCGGCGACGTTCTGGCGCCAGCATTACCGTCTAACGGCCGAAACTGCAGAAATAACTCAACCAGGTACACTCAGGAGCTGACCTCTGGTACTCACTTTGCACCGACAACTGGCGATGGCGGCGCAGTTGGTGACGTAATGCGTGAGTATTCTGAACGTTGGTTGGTCAATTAATCCCTTTTAGCTGAAGTTGTTAAAAACCTCAACCTGTACGGTTGGGGTTTTTTATTGGCTGGCATTTGTCTTTATTGATGGTCAGAGGAGATCACATGAAAAAATATATGAGTGCTGCCACGATACTGATGATGGGCGCCGTGTTCATGGGAACCTATAGTGAACAGTCCCGATCGGCAAGCTCAGCAGAACAGGAAACAGCGGCGGATGAAACCGGGCATGAATTCGAAGACCTGACCGATCGTTACAGCTATGCCTATGGAGCTGATTTGGCGAATAAATTCAAAGCAGAAGGCGTTGAATTGAATGTCGATATAATGGCTGCAGCGATGGAGGATGTGTTTGATAACGGCGAGGCGAAAATGTCTGCCGGAGAAATCGCCGCGACGATAGATATCTATATGGAAATCCACGAAAAGAAGAAAGAGGCAGAACGGGCTGCGGCTGGCGAAAAGAATAAAGCGGAAAGCGAGAACTTCCTTTCAGAGAATGCCGGTAAGGAAGGCATCGTCGTTACCGAGAGTGGCTTGCAATACAGAGTGATCACCGAAGGTGATGGCGGGTATACCCCGACAGAAGACGATACAGTGACAGTGCATTACCGAGGCAGCTTTGTCGACGGCACTGAATTTGATAGCACTTACCAGCGCAACGAACCCTATACCGTGAAGGTTAAAAAGCTTATCGAAGGCTGGGGGGAGGCACTCCAGCTGATGTCAGAGGGCTCGAAATGGGAATTGTATATTCCTGCCGACCTTGCTTACGGGGAGGAAGGGGCAGGGGAATATGTTGAACCGAATGCTGCGTTGATATTTGAAGTGGAACTGCTCGAAATCGCAAAAGCTGAAGGATAGTCACGTGCGGGCAGCAGAGCGTATTTCTGATTCGCGGGGCCGGGCGGCCCGCCGGCGTCAACCAGGGCATGCCCGACAGGCAATCAGAAAAGGAATATGCGTTGGCTCCGGACCTGTATCAGAAAGACACCAGACGGCAACCCGCCGAGGTCAATCGGTCAGCCAGAACGGCGATATGGGCCGGGCCAACTTCGCAGCAGCCACCCACGATGGATGCGCCCTGCTCTACCCACCGAAGCGCATGCTCGGCATAGGCAGCAGGGCCGAGATCCGAACGCGACTCCAGTACATCCACCGTACCGCCCGGCTGGAGTTCGGCCACGGACGCGAATCCGTTGGCGTAGCCGCCGAACGGCATACCGAGTCCGGCAAGCTCACCCATTGCAGTGGTTACTGCCTCGGGCACTGCGCAGTTGACCAGTATCCGCTCGGCCCCGGCGGCAACCATCTCCCGGGCTGCGTCGGCCAACAGCTCGCCGGACCTGAGCCGCCTGCCGTCGTTATCGTCCACGGTGAAGGACGTCCACACCGGCAGCTTGCTCTCCGCCGCCGCGAGGGTCGCCATACGCGCCTCGCGGACAAGGGACATGGTCTCGCAGATGAAAAGATCGACACTTGCGGCCTGAGCCTCCGCCATTCGGCGATAGTTGCGCAGGCAAGTCGCGTCGTCGGGCACGAGATCGGGGCGAAAACTCGCCACCAGTGGCGGCAGGCAGCCAGCAATACCTACATCCTGCCCGCTGTCACTGCGAGCCTTGCCGGCGGCCTTCAGTGCGGCGGCGTGAAGTGAATCGAACAACCCCGGGTCGCCGTCGCGCATCAGGCGCTGCGGTGTTGCACTGTACGTATTGGCCGTGATCACCCGGGCCCCGGCATCGATGAACTCGCGATGGACGGCCGTCACCAGATCCGGCTCATCCAGCATGACCTGAGCAGACCACAGGGGCGACGCAGGATAGCGACTACGCCGACGAAGCTCCTGGCCCATGCCCCCGTCCAGCAGCACTACCTGGCGTTCCTGAGAGGTCATAAAATCACCGCCTTTTCGTTAGAGAGTGGCCAGCTGAAAGCGCCGGAGGTCCATTATCAGTACCGGGAGAATAACGAGAAATGTCCGGCCGAGGCCAATGTCTGGAAGATTTGTAGCTCGAAACTCCAAATATCTGACGGGATGGAACGTCCGCACGATTGAGCCGCGATTTATCGGCAGCCTGTTCCAGCCTGACCTGGTGGACACCCCGGGTATTCGCGACCACATCGCAAAAGCCTCAGCACTCAAGCTTCCCCACGCCTCATGGCTGACCGAACGGTTGGATGCCGGTGACTGCCTGACACCTGAGCAGGCTGCCAGCGCTATCGCGTTTGCCCTCACCGATATGCCCGTGGATGACTTCAGCGGCGCCGTCCTCCATGGCCGGACACTGGTAGACACGCTGTCTTTCAACGGCAGTTAAACGAGGAAGAAGCGGTCATCAGTTTTCCAGTACCGGACCTTGAGCAAGGAATGCAGGGGCTCCCAGGTTCTCTGCACCCTGCTTGACCCTCGCTTCTTGTTATTTTCCGGTGCCCAGGCGTCCGAAATGCCAGGCTGATCGTACTACTTCCCACACCCGAGCAACAGGTCTCCCATGTCTCATCATTCCTCTTCCAGTTCGCCATTGGCATCTCACCGCTTACCGTGCCGGGGATGTCTTCCCGACTGTAAAAACTATCCCACCTGCAACGGCACACCCTGGCGAGCTGACAAGGCGTCATTGGCCGGGGCCGACAAGTCGATGAGTCACTGAAGTCAGCCACGGTGGATTGAATGGCGCCCGTTTCTTCAGCATTCTGTTGTCTTTACCTTTGCCGGCGCCTGTCTTCTTTATGGTTGGCTAGCTGATGAATCTGGACATGGCACGGCTATGCGCTCCTTCTTCAGCGTCAAGGCCAGCCTTGACGCCCGCCCGGTTTCGCTCCGGCTGATTCTGACTTGCTTTCAGCTTACCTGTGAGAGAATCAATCTTGATCTCCACGCCGACAATAGCCTGCACCAACCGTTCGGTGAAGTCAGTCGGCGCATCATCTACAGACCAGGGAGTGCTCATACCCGACTCGTGCTGGTCTGTCAGCCGATGGAGATGACGCTTCAACCAGGCCGGGTCCTCGATAATCCGGGCACTGCCTTCTGCATGGACAGCCAGATAATTCCATGTTGGAACAACCCGGCCCGTTTCTGCCTTCGTTTCGTACCAGGAAGGTGAAATGTAAGCATCTGGTCCCTGAAAAACCGCAAGAACCCGAGCCCCATCGCGCAGGCGCTGCCAGGCTGGATTGCCCCGAGCCAGGTGGCACTGAAGGTGCCCCAAAGAACCGTCCTCTCCAGGACTCAAATAAAAGGGAACATGGTTCGCTTCAATTCCGTCATCATCCGCTAAGATCAGCAAACCAAATCCGTAGTCCCGAATATAGTGCTGAAGCTTGCCGATATCGTCTTCCTTGAAGTGGCTCGGTACATACATTCTGTAAAACTCCCTGGTTGATGGCTCGCCCAACTAGTAGTGCCCTGGTTTTACGGCGTGGCAGCACCAGTGCAGGCACCCCGACAACAGACATTGATTAAATGTATTGGCTCATGGACAGTGTTTTCAGTCAATCGCACCAACCGCATCCAAAAACGACTCTTGCTGAAGCCGACCAATAGTGGTTCGATACCTGAAGGAAGCCATTACTATTGCTAAGGGTCAGCATGCCCCGCCCCAGAGAACAACAGATTTCCATCGCAGACACACCTTACTATCACATTGTTTCCCGCTGCGTCCGCCGGACTTTCCTGTGCGGAATAGACCACCAGACCGGGCAAAGCTACGAACACCGGCGCCAGTGGATTGAGCAGCGGATCCGATTGCTGTCATCCATCTTCACCATCGATCTCTGCGCCTATGCCGTGATGTCCAACCACTACCACTTGGTGGTGAAGCTTTGCCCGGGGCAGGCTGACGACTGGAGCGATGATGAGATCCTGGAACGCTGGACCACCCTCTTCAAGGGGCCACCTTTGGTGCAGCGTTACCGGTCAGGAGAAGATCTGCACGAGGCGGAAAGGCGGTTCGTAAAGCGAATCATCGGCGTGTACCGACAAAGGCTGACCGACCTGAGCTGGTTCATGAAATGCCTGAACGAATCGATCGCCAGGGAGGCGAACCGGGAGGATGAATGCACTGGGCACTTCTGGGAGTCACGGTTCAAGTCCCAGGCACTGCTTTCGGAACAATCCCTAATCAGCTGCATGGCCTATGTGGACCTGAACCCGGTTCGAGCGGCCATGGCAGAAACACCGGAAACATCCGACCATACCAGCATCCAGGAACGCATCGCCCCCAGATTCAATCTGTCAGAAGCGATACAGTCACAAAGCGAGCAGCTCTTCCTGAAGCAGTTCCCCCTGCCTCTCAAACCACTACTCGATTTCGAAGAGGCTGTCAGAAACGAGCCACAACGAGGCATCCTGTTCTCACTGAACGACTATCTGGAACTGGTGGATTACACCGGGCGAATCATTAATCCAAGCAAGCGCGGCCACATACCGGAACACCAACCGCCCATCCTGAAAAGACTCGGACTGAGTAACGAGGAATGGCTTGTCGAAGCCACCGAGTTCGAAGACCGGTATCACGACAACCGACGGGCCTACCTGGACCGGCGACGATCGGCAGCCTGACCGGGGCCGTTCCACCTTAATTTACCCCCTACTGGCTGCCGCCAGGGGACCGATGCGGGCCAAATTCTTCAAAATTCGCCGGTTTGATACCAAACCTGTCGTCAAAAGCTAATTCCCGCCGTTTGAACTGAATTCCCTGCTTTCGCCAACAAACGAGGTCACCGGATGAAGCTCTCTTCTTTGCTAATGCCTGTCCTGATTCCCTTGTCCTGATTCCCTATTAAGCCGGTCGCCGTACAGCCGCTGGTTATGTGCTTATGGCTTCGTCCCACTTGCGACAACCACTGAAACGCCAAGTATTTTAAAGGGGCGAAACTCTTGCCATGAAAACGACTCGCACCGTTCTTCAAGAACCCCCCATACGGTACGGCGGCAGTCCGCCGCCCCAATCCAGTTTATAAAACGCGCCCCCAAAGTTAAGCGGTCGCTATAAACGTCCATGATCGCAAAGCGCGTTCCCGAAGGTGATGCATCAAAGATACGCGAACAGAATTCCCACCAATTCTCCAGACACGTAAGCCCCAGCGAAAAGAACACATGTCGGGGTTGCTTCTCAGTAATAGCACGTTCGACTATTCCGATACCGCTGGTCTTTGAAAAGTCGGCTTGAAGAAACTCGACGTTCCTATCTATATTATGCTTCGCAGCGCGGTTCCTGGCCTGCTCAAGCATTTCTTTGGAACCGTCTATCGCCAACACTGCCCCCTCCCTCTCGACTTGCCGGACAAGTGTTGGAAGATCTACTCCGGTGCCACAAAAAACATCCACTATATGGCAGCCGGCTTCCAAATCTAATTGGTCAATGGCGGCTTCACGCGGTTTTCGGTAGAAGAAGTCTCCGAGCGTGCCAACGTCGTACAGCGGGGCAAATTTGTCGTACCAGGGCGATTCAGCCACAAGGTCTCCTTAGCACATAACGAGGCTGTAGAAAAACCCGGTTCCGGGCCATTCCCACCGCCTGACTGCTAAATTTTTTGACCCGCCCGTCAACGGAACGGTTCTCCAGATTCTGGTGCATAGG
>NZ_BMXV01000009.1 GCF_014651935.1 Marinobacter zhanjiangensis
CCAGCGCCCACACGAATTACTTGGTCAACTTGTTAAAGAGCAGTGAGCCGAAGCTCATCAAGGCCGCGTATTCTACATCAGATCGCCACCTTGTCAACGGTTATTTTCGCGGTTTCTCAAATCGCTTCAACGAAGCCCTGTACCGAAAAACCTAATCCCAACAACCGTTTACTTCGCCTTCCCGGGGCGCCGTTGCCGGCTTTCCCTGTCGAAGTGGGGCGCATTCTACAGCGATCTCACTTTCTGTCAACGACGAACTCACAAAAAAGTTTCATTTTCTTTAACGGCACGAAATTGTTGGTCAGTCCGTGATCAGAACCCTGGCAATCTTCTTTTTGCCCGCCTGCACGACAACATCCTCGCCAGCCTGGAACATGCGCTCATCTTTCAACTGCTGACCATCGACATAGACCGCCCCCCGTGCAAACACATCCTTTGCTGCCTTGCCCTGAGCCAGCCCCGCCTCTTTCAGCAGTGACACAATATGAACCTCGGAGCGATCGCCCAGGGCAACAGAGACCTCCGGGACATTCTCGGGTATCTCACCCAGACCAACCCGGTTGCCGGCAGACTTGTGCGCGCTGGCCGCGGCCTGCTCATCATGGAAACGGGTAATAATCTCTTCTGCCAGGATCTTCTTGTAGTCCTGGGGATTGTCTCCACCGTCCACGGCCCGGTGATATTCCTCAATTTCCGCCAGGGGACGGAAGCTGAGCAATTCAAAATAGCGCCACAACAACTGGTCTGGAATGGAGAGCAACTTGGTGTACATCTCTCCCGGCGAATCACTCACCCCGACGTAGTTACCCAGGGACTTGGACATTTTCTGCACCCCGTCCAGCCCCTCGAGGATCGGCATGGTCAGGATGGCCTGCGAATCCTGGCCGTAATGCTTCTGCAGGATACGACCCATCAGCAGGTTGAACTTCTGATCGGTACCACCCAGCTCCACATCCGCTTCCAGCGCCACCGAGTCGTAGCCCTGCACCAGCGGGTAGAGAAATTCGTGGATGGCGATGGGCTGCTCGGCACGGTAACGCTTGTCGAAATCATCCCGCTCCAGCATCCGCGCCACGGTATACTGCCCCGCCAGGCGGATCATATCGGCGGCCGTCAGCTTGTTCATCCAGTCGGAGTTGAACACGACGGTGGTTTTCTCCGGGTCCAGAATCCGGAACACCTGCTCTTTATAAGTAATCGCGTTCTGCCTTACCTGCTCCTCGGTCAACGGCGGCCGCGTGGCACTCTTGCCTGTCGGGTCGCCGATCATGCCGGTGAAGTCCCCGATCAGGAAGATGATCTCGTGCCCAAGGTCCTGAAACTGGCGCAGCTTGTTAATGAGAACGGTGTGCCCGAGATGGAGATCCGGCGCGGTGGGATCAAACCCCGCTTTTATCTTCAGTGGACGCCCCTCACGGAGCTTTTCCACCAGAGATTCCTCGGGAATCAGTTCATCCACTCCACGCTTGATTATCGCCAGCGCCTCATCAACAGATGCCATAAACCTTGAACCCCATAGCAAAAAACAGGTGGGTCCGTTACAGTCCTCAACAAAAGTAAGCTGAGCGTAACCGTAAACCCTGATACATTTGGATCGTTGCCGGTTTCCCGGCCCCGGAAAGTCGGGGATTATATCAGCCGAAACGGGAAAATCTGCCGTCAGACTTTTATTTCACTGTGACACCGCATGCTTTTTATACGATTCGGCATGCTCTATACTTGAGTCACCACTTGAACCAGATCACACAAGCTACCGACGTAGCGACAAAAACAGGTTGTTAACGTGATTAAAACCTTCCCCAAGAAACATTTAATTGCCGTTGCAGGTATCAGCCTCGTCGTGGGTTCAGTACTGGCACTCAGCCCCGGCGCTGGTGTTGAAGCCAAGCGCATGACCATCAGCCTGGACACCCCGGGCTCTGCAAGCTCCGCCCGTTCCGAGCCCGCTGAATCAGCGCCGGCGGACAACGCCGAAACAGAAGCCCCGGCGAACGAAGCCCCCCTGGTCACCGCATCTGCGCCGACAACATCAGAGGCAGCGCCGGTCGAAGAGGCAACCCAGCCGGCTGCACCGACTGAGCCCGAACTGGAATGGACCGAATTCAAGGTTGAAAGCGGCGATACGCTGTCCACCCTGTTCAGCGAAGCCGGCTTCAACGATGGCCTGATGCTCTCCGTCATCCATGGCGAAGGCGAAGCCAACAAGCTGCAGCACCTTTACGCGGGTGAACAGGTGGCTTTCGGCACATCTGAGGAAGGCGAACTTGAAGCAGTGCGCCTTGAGCGCAACCGGCTCGAATCTCTGGTTATCGAACGTACCGAGGATGGCTACGCAGGCGAAGTGGTCATACGCGAGCCGGAGCCGCGGCTGGCTTTCGCCTCCGGTGAAATTCAGGGCTCGCTCTACCTGGCAGGCAAAGAGGCCGGGCTTGATGATCGAATCACCATGGAACTGGCCGGCATCTTTGGTTGGGATATCGACTTCGTTTATGACATCCGCAAGGGCGACAGCTTTGAGGTAGTCTACGAAGAGCTTTATCTGGATGGCGAAAAAGTCGATGACGGCAACATCGTCGCTGCCCGGTTCATGAATCGTGGTCGCGAAGTGGTCGCGCTTCATTACACCGACACCGAAGGTGACAGTGACTACTACACCCCCGACGGCAACAGCATGCGTAAGGCTTTCCTGCGCACGCCCATCAATGCCCGCATCTCGTCACCGTTCAACCTGCAGCGCCGCCATCCCGTGCTGGACGTGGTCCGCCCTCATGAAGGCACCGATTATGCCGCCCCGGTCGGCACGCCCATCAAGGCAGCCGGCGATGGCCGGGTCTCCTTTGCCGGATGGAAGGGTGGCTACGGCCGCACAGTGGTGCTGACCCATGGCGACAACATCACCACCCTTTACGCCCATATGAGCAAACTTGGCAAGGGTATCAGCAGCGGCACCCGCGTGGAGCAGGGCCAGACCGTCGGTCATGTCGGCGCATCCGGCATGGTGACCGGGGCTCATCTGCACTATGAATTCCGGGTGAATGGCGTGGCGCGAAACTCCCGCACCATCGACCTGCCGGAAGCCAATCCGGTACCGGAGACTGAGCTGGCCCGCTTCAAGGCAGCTACCCAGCAGCAGATTGCCCAGCTGAATACGCTCGGCGAAGGTTACCGCCAGATCGCCATGGCCGAGGACGCCATCGCCAACGAAGAGCAGTAAACCATGCCCCTCTACATCGGCCTCATGTCAGGCACCAGCATGGACGGCATCGACGCCGCGCTGGTTGACCTGGATGAGGCCGGTGGGGCGACCCTGGTCGCCACCCATACCGAACCTTTCCCGGACTCTCTCTACCGTTCCATTGTCAGCCTCAGCCAGAATCATGGCACCCCGGACAATCTCGGCCACTGCGACCGGGCCCTTGGCGAATGCTTTGCCACCGCCACTCTGAACCTTCTCGAAACAGCCGGCCACCGGGGTTCGGTTGTCGCCATTGGTAGCCATGGCCAGACCATCCGCCATCAGCCTCAGGGCGAGCATCCGTTTTCACTGCAGCTTGGCGACCCAAATGTCATTGCCGAACGCACCGGTATCACCACAGTGGCCGACTTCCGGCGGCGTGACATGGCAGCGGGCGGCCAGGGTGCGCCTCTGGTCCCCGCATTTCATCATGCTGTGTTTGCCTCCCCGCTGGAGCACCGGGTACTCCTGAACATCGGAGGCATTGCCAACATCAGCTGGCTTCCGGCCGGCGGCGCCGGTGCTTCGGGGGGCTTTGACACCGGCCCCGGCAACGGCTTGATGGACGCCTGGTGCCAGCGCCATACCGGCCGTGCCTATGATGAAAACGGTCGCTGGGCACACAGCGGCAAGGTGGTGACACCACTGCTCGACCGGTTGCTGGCCGAACCCTATTTTTCGCTGCCGGCCCCCAAAAGTACCGGCAAGGAACTGTTCAATCTGGACTGGCTGGATGCCCGGCTGAGCAGGGAGGCGGAATATGCCCCGGGGGACGTACAGAGAACATTGCTGGAATTGACCGCCCGGTCCATTGCCGGGGCGTTGCCCACAGAGCGACCGTTGAGGCTGTACGTGTGCGGCGGTGGAGCGCTGAACAGCACATTGATGTTACGACTGAGGGAGCTGCTCGAGCCACAACATGTGCACGTTGCCACCACCGGGGAACTTGGTATCGACCCCCAATGGGTTGAGGCAGCGGCTTTCGCCTGGCTGGCAAGGCAGACCATGGAAGGGCTGGCCGGTAACGTGCCTGGGGTTACCGGCGCCACTGGTCCCAGAGTACTGGGCGCAATCTACCCGGGATAAGCAGACATCAGATAGCGAATGAGGAGCCGCAGCCGCAGGTAGACGTGGCGTTGGGGTTCTGGACCACGAACTGGGAACCCTGCAGACCTTCCTGATAATCAACGGTGGCCCCCACCAGATACTGATAGCTCATGGGATCTACCAGCAGGGTAACGCCGTCCCGCTCAACCGCAGTGTCTTCGTCCTCCTGACTGTCGTCGAAGGAAAAACCGTACTGGAAGCCGGAACAGCCTCCACCGGTGACAAAGACCCGCAGCCTGAGATCGGGGTTACCCTCGTCCTCAACGAGTTCTCTCACCTTGGCAACCGCGTTATCACTGAAAAACAGCGGTACGGCTATCTGTTCCTGGACTGCGCTCAATTCTGCCTCCCGACATCATGTTGATGATGCCATTATGGTATTCCCGAGTAATTTGATCAACTATTCTGCAACCTTTCGCTCATCGATAGGTATGGCACCGGGTTCGCCGGGGCTGTCTTCCGGCAGGTCTGCACCATTACGCTCCACCGGCTGGGATTCTCCGGGGCCGGACAGTCGCCGTGGCAGGGTATCAGGGTCCGTGCTGTGGACCATATTGCCGTTTACCGAGGCACCTGCCTCCATTTCGATCAGGTTGTAATAGACGTTACCGGTAATGGCGGCTTTTCCGGCCAGTTCAAGGTGCGCCAGCGCATATACATCACCCTTCACCGTACCATTGATGACGATGTTGGGGGCGACAATATCGCCCTCCACTTCGCCGCACTCCGAAAGCCGTAGCAGTGCACTGTCGGCCTGCTCTTCCGATACCACGCTCCCCTTGACCCGACCATCAATATGCAGGCCTCCGGTGAAGTGAATGTCACCCTCCACCCGGGTTTTCGCCGATATCAGGGTATCGAAACGGCCATGTGGACGCCTGGCTTTCTGTTTTTTCTTGCTGAACATATCAATTCTCCGCGAGCTGCCGCCACTCGAAGGTACGCTCCGCCTGTGAGGCCTTGCTCCCTTCCGCCTTGGCAACCACCTGAACTTCATAGGGTTCAAAATTGTCAGGCAAGGCCAGCGTCCCTTCCACGTCCTGGAAATAGCGGAAGCGGAAGCGGACGCCCAGGTCCTCGACATCCTCTGACAGGTCCCTCAGGGGGATGACTTCCTGTTCACCTTCCTGCTCCCCTATGATATTCACTGCCACCAGGCCCGAAATGTAGCTTTTGTTGTCACCTACCTGCGTCAGCACCAGCTTGAAATCGTATCGCCCCTCGCCACGCACGTCTCTGAGCGACAGTTGGTCCACCTGCAGGCCCTTACTGGCTTCCGAGGGTGCCATAATATTTCGGTAAAAAGTGAGATCCGCTTCCAGATTGGCGATTGTCGATTCCAGGTCGGCAATGGAGTCTCGGGCAGTAATCAGGGCCTGGGCGTCGATCGCCCGGGTCCGCTCAAGACGGACCTTCTCCTGTCGGACCTCGTCATACTCCGCCTTGACCGCTGAAAGCTCCCGGGCCAGTGAGGGCCGGGTCTGGACCACGTCCTCGATACGGTAACCACCCTGGGACCAGCCCACACCATAGCCGACAAGGCCGCTCAGCAGGCACAACACCAACACCCCCACCACCCGGTAGGGGCGCGGTTTGCGCCGCTTCGGCACGATAACGAACTCTTCCTGGGGATTCCGCGTTTCAGCCAAGGGGAAAGCCTCCGGCGGCCAGCAACAGGATCATGGCAGCAGAGCGGGTGCCTGCAGGCCAGTCCGCTCGTCAAAACCAAACATGATGTTCATGTTCTGGACGGCCTGCCCGGCAGCCCCCTTGACCAGATTGTCGATAACCGAGCTGACAATTACGACGGGGCTGTCCTCCTGCCTGTGCAGCGACATACGACAGGTATTCTCGCCCCGGACACTGCGGGTTTCCGGGTGGTTGCCAAAGGGCATCACATCCACGAACGGCTCGTCACGGTACCGGTCCTCGAACAGGTCCTGCAGACGACCAAAGTCTTCCGGGTTTTCCAGCTCGGCATACAGGGTGGCTTCAATCCCGCGGACCATGGGTACCAGGTGGGGCACAAAGCTGATACCTACCTTGCCGCCGGCCGCCTGCTCCAGCCCCTGGCGGATTTCAGGCAGGTGCCGGTGGCCGGAGGCACCGTAGGCCTTGAAGCTTTCGCCCACTTCGCCATGGAGCATGCCGATCTTGCCCTGGCGGCCGGCACCACTGGCACCGGATTTGGCGTCCGCCACCAGATGACCAGTGCGCACCAGGCCGCTTTCCAGCAGCGGCAGGAAGCCCAGCTGAACGGCAGTGGGGTAGCAGCCGGGGTTTGCCACCAGTTGCGCCTTGCGTATGGCCTCGCGGGCAACCTCCGGCAGACCGTACACCGCCTTTTCAGCCCACTCCGCCGTGTCATGAGGCATACCGTACCAGCGCGCCCATACGTCAAGATCCTTGATGCGGAAGTCGGCAGACAGGTCGACAATGCGAACGCCCCTGGCCAGCAGCTCCGGGGCCATGCGCATGGCCACACCGTGGGGCGTGGCGAAAAATACCAGGTCACAGCGGGCCAGCACGTCCACATCCGGTTCGGTGAACACCAGGTCGTAGTAGCCACGGAGATTGGTGTACATGTCGGCAACGGCCATACCGGCTTCCGAGCGGGAGGTTATACAGGAAACCTCCACCTCCGGATGCATGGCCAGAATTCTGAGCAATTCGACCCCCGTGTAGCCTGTGCCACCGACAATACCTGCTTTAATCACCGATCTCTCCTGTTTCTGAATAGGGTCCGATACGCGGAACCTCACCGCAGCCCGGACTGATCATTTGTGCGGTCAGTCTACCATGATAAACCAGTGTCTTATTGCAGCCGTGCCCGGGCTGGTTACAATGATCCACACCACACCGTATTGATGACACCGCCTGGTGCATGAAGGAGCCCGGTACCAATGGCGACACCATGGGGAAGCTGAAAAAACAACTGAGCGACAACCTGTTTCCCAGGTTCCGTCGCCGTCTCGCCGGTGTCGATGCCCTGCCCCAGCTGGCGCTGCTGGGACTGCTGTCGGGTGTCGTAACAGGCGGCGTCATACTGTTGTTCCGTTTCGCTATTGAATGGCCCCTGAGCCACTTCCTCCCTGCCGGCAACGCCGAGAACTTCGAGGCATTGCACTGGCTGACCCGCGGCGCCCTGCCTCTGGCCGGCGCCCTGCTGCTCGGCCTGCTGCTGAACCAGCTGGTCAGCCGTGACCGCAAGGTCGGCGTGGTCCATGTCATGGAGCGCCTCAACTATCACCAGGGGTACATTCCCCTGCGCAGCGCCATCATCCAGTTTATTACCGGCGTTACCACGGTGATTACAGGCCAGTCCGCCGGCCGGGAAGGGCCTGCAGTGCACCTGGGCGCCACCTTCTCCAGCCTGATGGGCCAGTATATGCGGCTGCCCAATAACAGCATCCGCACCCTGGTGGCCTGCGGGTGTGCCGCTGCCATATCGGCTTCCTTCAACACGCCCATTGCCGGTGTCATCTTCGCCATGGAGGTGGTGATGATGGAATACACCATCGCCGGCTTTACACCGATTATCCTGGCGGCTGTCACTTCCGCCATCATAACCCAGGCAGTCTATGGCGCCGAGCCGGCATTCTCGGTGCCGGCACTGACCATGAATTCGTTGCTGGAAATCCCCTGGATCATCGCCATGGCCATTGTTATCGGGGTGGCGGCTGCCGGTTTTATTCACCTACTGTCCTGGGCCAGCCGCTATCAACATCACTCGATCCTGTTGCGGCTCGGCGCCGCCGGTCTGTTGATGGTGCCATTTGCCATTCTGATCCCGGAAGTCATGGGCATCGGCTACGATACCGTGACCGGCGCCATTTACGGGCAGATCGGCTTCTGGCTGCTGCTGGGTGTTGGCGTCGGCAAGCTGCTGATTACGGCCCTGACCATTGGCCTGGGTATGCCCAGCGGCATTATCGGCCCCACGCTGTTCATCGGCGCCACCCTCGGAGGCGCCCTGGGGCTGATTGGCGCAGCAGTGGCACCGACGGCGGCTTCCTCTGTGGGCTTCTACGCCATGCTGGGCATGGGCGCCATGATGGGCGCCGTATTGCAGGCCCCCCTGGCCGCATTGATGGCACTGATGGAGTTGACCCGTAACCCCAACATCATCCTGCCCGCCATGCTGATCATCACCACCTCCTCCCTGGTGACCAGCGAGGTGTTTGGCAAGAAGTCGGTATTCCTGACCATGCTCCAGAACCAGGGCCTGAGCTATCACAACTCCCCCATTGTCCAGGCCCTGAGGCGGGCGTCCGTGGGGGCGCTCATGGATCGCAGCGTTACCCGAACCGACCGGGAAATCACCCTGAGCGCTGCCCGCAAGCTGCTCAAGAACGAGCCCAAGTGGCTGGTGGTGGAAGGCAATAACGGCCCCACGGCGGTGCTGCCATCCGCCGATCTGGCCCGCTTCCTGGAACACCTGAAAAAGCGGGCAGCGGAGGACGACCGACCAATGCCCGAGGTGATCGACCTGATGGAAATGCCGGCGAACCGCCGGGACATCGCCCCCATCCAGTACCAGGCCACCCTGGAAGAGGCACTGGACCAGTTCGAATCGTCACAGGCGCAAGCTCTCTACGTACAACGCCAGGTCGCACCGATGATCCAGCGGATCTATGGTGTCGTTCTTAAATCAGACATCGAAAGTTACTACCAATACCGACGGAGCTGACCATGCTTTGGGTAAAAGCCCTGCATATTATTTCACTGGTGTGCTGGTTCGCCGGCATCTTCTACCTGCCGCGCCTGTTCGTTTACCACGCTGCCTGCGACGACCAGCCCGGGCGTGAACGCTTCAAGGTCATGGAGCGCAAGCTGTACCGGGGCATTACCACACCCTCCATGATTGCCACGGTGGTCTTCGGTGTGTGGCTGTTGAGTTACAATGTGTCAGGCTATTTCAGTCAGGGCTGGCTTCACGCCAAGCTGGCACTGGTGGCCCTGCTGCTTGTCTACCACTTCTATTGCGGCTATCTGGTGAAGGTGTTCCGGGACGACCGGAACCACCGCAGCCATGTGTTCTATCGCTGGTTCAATGAGTTGCCGGTACTGGCACTGGTTGCCATCGTGATCCTCGCCGTCGTCAAACCCTTCTGAGGAGGTCGCTATCAAACTTCATCAACGCCCTCATGTGCTGATTCTGTCCGGGCTGGATCCTTCTGGCGGTGCAGGCCTGCAGGCAGACATCCAGGCAGTCACCGCCCTGGGGGGACACCCGCTGCCGGTGCTCAGCTGCCTGACCGTGCAGGACACCCGCAATGTCTATAACGCGGCCCCGGTAGACGCCGACCTGATCCGCCAGCAACTGGAAGCCCTGGCCGGAGACTGCCGGATTGATGCCGTCAAGACAGGCGCCATGGGCAACGCCGCTGTGGTGAGCGTGCTGGCCGACTTCCTGGACCAGCGCCCTGACCTGCCCCTGATTCTGGACCCGGTGATCAAGGCAGCGGGCGGCGGCGACCTGGCCGACGAGGAACTGCTGACCGCCATGAAGACCCGGCTGTTTCCCCGGGCCGAGGTTATTACCCCCAACGGCATCGAGCTGACCATGCTCGGCGACAGGGAAAGCGAAGGTGCTGCGGCCGACGCCCTGATGCACCAGGGTTGCGCCGGGGTGCTGGCCACCGGTGGCCATGGCACCGGGCCCACGATCACCAACGCCCTGTACCGACCGGAGCACCCCGTCCGCTACTGGCAGATCGAACGGGTAGGTGGCGAGTACCATGGCACCGGCTGCACCCTGGCAGCCGCTATCGCCGCTGGCCGCGCTGCCGGGCTGACCCTGGAAGACGCGATCGAGCAGGCCCAGCATTTCGTGGCAGGCGCCATTAACCACGCCCTCGCGGTAGGCCAGGGACAACCGGTTCCGGACCGGGGAGCCGCCTGGCCTGGCGAGTCATGAGCACCCCCGCGTTTAGCAAGGGACTGCGGCCCGGGCTGTATGCCGTAACCGACAGCGCTCTGCTACCGGAGGACACACTGGTCCCTGCGGTAGCGACGGCCCTCCGGGGCGGGGCAGTGCTGGTGCAATACCGGGAGAAACGCCTCGACCAGGCCGGGCGACTCAGGCAGGGGCGGGCCCTGGCTGACCTTTGCCATCGCGAAGGGGTACCCCTGATCATCAATGACGACCCGTTACTGGCCCGGGACTGCGGCGCCGATGGCGTTCACCTGGGACAGGCCGACGGCTCGGTGGAAGAAGCCCGTAGCCTGCTGGGTGAGGATGCCATTATCGGCGTTACCTGCCATGGCCGCCTGGACCTGGCGGAAGCCGCCAGCCGCAGGGGTGCTGATTACCTGGCCTTCGGCCGCTTCCACATGTCAGGCACCAAGCCGGGGGCGCCGGCGGCGACACCGGACGTGCTTGAGCAGGCCCGCCGTTTCGGGCTGCCGCGCACGGCCATCGGGGGCATTACCGTGGACAACGGCGCCCCCCTGATCCGCGCCGGCGCCGACCTGCTTGCGGTTGTCGGCGGCCTGTTCTCCGGCGACATTGTGCAGATCGAGGACCGGGCCCGGGCGTTTACCCGGCTGTTTGCGGAGCACCACCCCCTTTTCAAACTCTGATAGGATTGCGGTCACTTTCATTATCGAGTCCCGACCGGATTCCCGACTTACTCTGGCGACCCTCAAGGAGCCGCAGACATGAACCATTCAGAAACCCTGTTCGAACAGGCACAGAAATACATTCCTGGCGGTGTGAACTCCCCCGTTCGCGCGTTCAAGGGCGTCGGTGGTACGCCGATCTTCTTCAAGCACGCGGAAGGCGCCTACCTCTACGACGAAGATGACAAGCGTTATATCGATTACGTGGGCTCATGGGGCCCCATGATCGTGGGCCACTCCAACGAGGCTATCAAACAGGCACTGCACAAACAGATTGACCTGGGGGTAGGCTATGGTGCCCCCACGGCCATCGAGACCGAGATGGCAAAGAAAGTCTGCGAACTGGTACCCTCCATCGACCTGGTGCGCATGGTCAACAGTGGCACCGAAGCCACCATGAGTACGGTTCGGCTGGCCCGGGGCTACACCGGCCGGGACAAGATCATCAAGTTCGAGGGCTGCTACCACGGCCATGTGGATTCGCTGCTGGTCAAGGCCGGGTCCGGCGCCCTGACCCTGGGTGTGCCCAACTCCCCGGGCATTCCCGCCAGCCTGGCCGAGCACACCATTACCCTCACCTACAACGACAGCGAAGGTGTGCGTAAGGCCTTCGCCGAAATGGGCGACCAGGTGGCAGCGATCATCGTCGAGCCGGTAGCCGGCAACATGAACTGCATCCCGCCCGCGCCGGGCTTTCTGGAGACTCTGCGGGAGGTCTGCGACCAGCACGGCTCGGTACTGATCTTCGACGAGGTGATGACCGGCTTCCGGGTATCCCTGGGCGGCGCCCAGGGCCACTATGGCATTACCCCGGACCTGACCGCGCTGGGCAAGGTCATCGGTGGCGGCCTGCCGGTGGGCGCCTTCGGTGGCAAGCGTGAGATCATGGAGCACATTTCTCCGCTGGGCCCGGTTTACCAGGCGGGCACCCTGTCAGGCAACCCGCTGGCCATGACGGCCGGCCTGACCACCCTGAACCTGATTTCCGAGGAAGGGTTCCACGACCGCCTGACCGAAAAGACCCAGGCCCTGTGCGAAGGTTTCCGCCAGGCGGCAAAAAACACCGGCATTCCGCTGACAGTCCAGAGCGCCGGCGCCATGTTCGGCCTGTTCTTTACCGACGAGCCGGAAGTGAGCCGTTTCGATCAGGTGATGAACTGCGATGTGGAGCGCTTCAAGACGTTCTTCCAGGGCATGCTGAAGGAAGGGGTCTATCTGGCACCATCCGCCTTCGAGGCAGGTTTTACCAACGCGGCACTGAGCGATGACGATATCGCGGCAACCATTGCCGCAGCTGAACGGGTGATGGCAACGCTGTAAGTGTCTTAGCCCGGAGGCGGTCAGGTCTGCCGCGCTTCCGGGCTGGCAGTTCCAGAGGGGACCGTCAGAACAGGTAGTCGATGCCAAGCTGGTAGACCTGGTTGACGTAGTCATACTGCTTCAGGGAACTGTCATTACGATGGTAACCGGCCAGCCCGGTAAGGGTCCAGGCCCCTGAAAGCGCGTACTCCGCTGTCAGTTCGACGGTGTAACGGTGCTCGACCCGGCGGCCCGACTCCCGGTCAGGCCCGGCGCTGAGCTGATAGGGGTCAGAATAGTCACTGTAGCGATAGGCCAGCTCGCCGCCCACATCCCATGCTTCCCACCCCTTATAGGTCAGCGCCAGCCCGACTTCCTGACGTCGGGGTGACAGGCTTATGAACTGATCCCCTGCGGCGATGTCCTCACGGTTGTTGAACTCCAGACCCAGACGAGCAGAAGCCTGCCAATAAGACCAGTCATGGCGATAGCTTGCCCGAGCCAGGTATCGCATGCCCTCATAGGGCTCGTATCCGTCGAACGGCCGCACCCGCGATGCAGTCAGGGCAAGCAGACACCGGCCATCAAAGCGACCGGAAACACAAGCCGCTCGCTGGTATTCAAGCAGCAGCGAGGTATGCGTTTCCCGGGGCTCCCCGCCCGAGCGAAAATAGCTCTGCCTCAGACCGATTTCATGTTTTTCATCATCGCCCCGGGATACCCAGGATAGCCCTAGCCGGGCCGCATCACTGCTGAAATCACTTTCAGCATGGTAGTGGCGGCGATAGAGACTGGCCGACAGCTGCAGAGCTTTTGCCGAGCCAGCGCTTCCGCCCAAATCCATCAATGGGCCCTGGCCGGCCACCAGTACATCGTTAAAACTATCGGATAAACCCGATGCCACATTATCGGGCCTCAGGGCGAGGTTGCTTTCATAGCCCACGCTCAGGGAGGCAAAACCAAGCCATTCCGCAGGGGCAGGGGCCTGGCTTTCAGTCGGGCCCTGCAGCTGGCGCTCGGCCAGGCGCCGCAAACTTTGCTGCTCCGAAGACGCTGCGACCTGTCGGAACCACCCCAGCGCTTCCCGCTCCCTGCCTTCCGCCTGGGCTACGAGCCCCAGGTTGTAACGGGCGAGATCGTCATGGCGTGTGCCAAGCAACTCACGAAACGCCTGCCGGGAAAGGGGGTAGCGACCTGCCCGGTAATAGAGCACGCCCAGATTATAGTGCAGTGCAGAAGACGCAAGGCCGGAGGCGCGAGCCTGCTCCAGAAGGCGACGCGCCTGTGCCAGATCGCCCCTCTCAAAGGCACTCACCCCCGATTGCAGGAGCTGCTGGCCGTCAGTGCCCCGAGACGGAGAAACCTCATCGCCAAAGGCTGAAGCCGAGGCCAGGATGATGAACAGTAATGGGCCAGTCAGGGTCAGGAAAAGCAGGCGCGGCAAACAGGTCTCCCGGCACAAGAAAGATCGTCGATGGGGTAAAATGCTGGCCAAAGTATAGCAGGAAGAATGGCGGCTCAGGGGCGCGCACCTGTGTCAGGCCGTCCCCCCGGCCTGCCACCGACATCCTCGTTCGGCGCAGGCCGATCATTACCGGTCTGGTCGCGGGGATCGGCGGGCGAAAAACCCGGATCACTGCCGGGCCGACCCACTGAGCGTTCTTCGCGACGTCCCCGGGCTTCCTCCGAAATTTCCCGCCCGAGTGACCGCCCCTGCTCCCGAAGGTTGTCGGCCCGGTCACGCCGGTCTTCGCCTCCCTTGCGCGCGATATCAGTCGGCGACTCCGGCAGCTGCAGCTCCTGGATCAGGCCCTCGGACAGATCATCGTCGTCAGCCACCATGCGCATGGTGACATCCAGATCATCCCCGTCCTGGGCCATCAGGCTGGCAGGCGACAGCAACAGAACCGCCACCAGCGACGTCAGAAAGGAAGGCGAACGCCGGGTCATATTCATGAAGAGGGTTCCTTGTCCGTTTCGCCGATACCGGGAATGCGCGCCCGGAAGGTCTTGCTTTTGCGACCGTCATCAAGACGGGCGACGATTTCCCCACCGTCCGGGTAGGCTATGCGCAAAGGTAAAGCAATGACATTGTCACCGGGTTTCAGATCCACTTGCCAGGTCAGTTGCTGGTGGCCGGGGAATTGAACCAGCTCCACATGGGCCGGCAATTCCAGCGTAAGGCTGACGTTATCCAACTGTGATTGCGAGGTAAAGGCAAGCCGCACAGTCTCCTCCCGGGGCTCCGCAGGCACCAAAGACCGCTCGACCGCCTCAGTAGCAGTTCCGGAATCCGCCTGCCTGACCCCGTCGGGTGCCCGGTCATCCAGATTCAGGCCAAGAACGAGCCCCAGGACGAGCATTGCCGCAAAGGCACCACCAACCACCGGCGTGGCCAGCCCGGGGCGAGCAAAGCTGCGCCCGGTGGCGGCCGCCAGCACCCGTGATTCGAAATCGCCGGAAGGCTCGGGAATACCGGACTGACCTGCTACCTCTTCGTTTATACGCTGCTGCCACCTCAAACGACTCGCGCACCGTGGACAGCTGGCCAGATGACGCTCAAACATCAGGGCATCAGCCCGAGCAAGTGTCCCGGCCACGTACTGTTCAATCGTTTCCTGGCTCTGCTGGCAGCTGGTCATGTCTGTCTCCTTACTCATCAACACGTCTGCCCGGAACAAAAGGTTCCAATTCTTTCGCCATGGTTTGCCTCAGGCTGGCCCGGCATCGATGGAGCCGGGACTTGACGGTGCCTTCCGCAATACCCAGCACCTCGGCAATGTCTTCCTGGCGCCAGCCGTCCACTTCGTGAAGCAGTAACAGCGTGCGCTGATCCGGAGACAGACTGTCCAACGCGACCGCGACGGCCTTGCGCATCTGCTCGTCACCGAGCTGGCGGTCCGGCTCGGCACTGACGTCCACCAGGCTGTCCAGAAAGTTCCGGCTGGCTTCCTCGGACATGACCGCGGTAGCCGCAAGATCCGCCTGCCGGCCGCGCTTGCGGGTCAGGTCGATAAAACGGTGGTAAAGCACCCGGTTGAGCCAAGCGCCAGGCTGCTCCACCTCAAACAGTTCCTCCGCCCGCGGGAACAACTTGGTCAGCACATCCTGCACCAGGTCCTCGGCATCCTCCCGTTGACCGGTAAGACGATAGGCGAACCGGTACATGCTGGCCAGATGGGGCCTGACGCAATTTTCAAACCGCCTGGTCCGGGAACGTCGGAATGGAATCAATGCCACTTGAGCAACCTGTGAATACGGGTTTCAGGGCGCGTTATACCAGAAAACAACGGCTAATGCGTCGCTTGCTCTCCGAATAGGTGACCATTGCACACTTACGTTTTGTAACACGAATAACCGGAACCCTGCAGAGGCTGTCGGCGTTGTATCGCCAGGTGCCGCGACTTTATCCCCGACCGGGAAGTCAACGGCCCATAGCCAACCAAGGTTCACACAGCGGGCTCATGCTCGAAGGAGACAAGATGAAATATCCATTGATCAAGAGTTTTGGTGTTGCAGCACTGGCGGCGGCCGTAGCGGCTTGCGGGGGCAGCGGCAGTGGTAGCGACGACAGCACTGATTCCGAGTCCACCGGGACCATGTCACTCGGTCTGACGGATGCTCCTGTTACAGATCTTGCTGTCGCACAGCTCAATATCACGTCAGTCGAGGTCAAACCTGCGGAAGCGGATAGCGTTTCAATCGAACTGGAGACACCGGTAGATATCAACCTGCTGGACTTCCAGGGGGGCAAGGTCGCTCAGTTATTTGAAGGACAGGAGTTTCCGGCCGGGCAGTACGAGTGGATCCGGTTGCACCTGGGGGAAGACCCGTACGTCGTGGAAGCGTCTGATCCCAACCAGACACAGGAATTTCTGTTCCTGCCATCGGGTCCTCAGACAGGCCTAAAACTGAATGGTGGATTCGTCATCCCCGCTGGCGGATCTGCAGACTTCACCATCGACTTCGATGTGAAGAAATCCATTTTCAATGCCGGCGGCGAGGGTTCAGGCAATAACAAATATATGCTCAAGCCAGCCCATCGACTGGTCGATAATGTCGAAGCCGGTGCCATCGTTGGCGAAGTAGACGTTGTTAACCTGGAACAGCAGCTCGGCTGTGACGTAGATGACGAGTACTATGGATCCGTTTATGTATACGAAGGAGCGGACGTTACGCCCACTGATCTGAACGTGACAGCGGAGGATGAAGGGCCTCTCGTGGCCGTCTCCGTCACCAACGAGGATAATGCCAGTCTTTACAGCTACAAGGCCGCCTTCCTGACCGAAGGCGACTACACCATCAGCTACACATGCCAGCCCGACGATAACGAAACTTCTGAAACCCTCGAGTTCGTTGGCACCCAGAACGTAACCGTTACCGCTGGTGAAGAAATTCCGGCTGTACGTATCGAGTAAACCGCTGCCTTAAACCAAGAAAGAACCCAAAGCCCCCTGCCCCGCAGGGGCTTTCTCGTTTACAACTGGCTGGCCCGACGCTCCGCCTGCTCGGCACCAGCCACATTCCCGCGTTCGCGACGAATACTGGCAAGCAATTCCCAGCCGGCTTTCTGCAGGCGGTTGTTGTTGCCGGACAGGGACAGACCCTTCAGGGTGAACTGCTCGGCCGCGCCCAGGTTGCCGGTTCGCACGTAGGCCTCCGACAGCTTGAAGTACACCTGTGCAGAGCGGGGCGAGATACGCTGGGCCCGCTCCAGCTGGCTCAGGGCGGCGTCCGGCTTGCCCTGAGCCATCAGGTCATCGGCCTGGCTGATCAGGCTGGCGGCCGCCGGCGACAGGTCATCACCCTGCTCCTGATAGCCCGGGCTGGGCGCGCGATCTTCTTCCTGCCGGTCCGGCTGTTCAGAAAGGCGCTCCTTTCGCTCACGATCCTCTTCCTCCACCGTCGGCGGCTGTGGTGCCCGCTCCGTGTCCGGCGTCCGATCACCGCCGCCCGGCGGCGCATAGATATCCGAAGCACAACCGGCCAGGCCCACCGAAAGCGCGCCGAGGATGATCAACTTCCGCAAATTCTGAATCATTCGAACAATCCTTCAAACCAGCCGCGCAGGCGTTTCGAGAAATCACTGCCGCACCCTTCAAAACCTTCCGGCTCGCTGCCAACGATGAAGGGGATCAGCCTCGCATTTTCGCAGTGCTCGTCGGTGAGCACGCGCTTTTCACTGTTCACCCAGTGATACTCTACGCCATCCGGCACCACCGGTGAAAAACTGTGTTGCGGCGCTTGGGCCATGAATCTCGTCCATACCGGCAGTGCGCCGGATGACCCGGTCAACGACGTGGGGCCGTTGTCATCGCGACCCACCCAGGTAACCGCCAGCAGGTCGCCACTGAAGCCGGCAAACCAGCTGTCCCGGCCGTCATCCGTGGTGCCGGTCTTGCCGGCCAGGCCCAGGCTGTCGGGGATGGTGTAATAGGCGGACCGGCCAGTGCCCTCCCGCATCACTTCCTGCATGGCGTACTGCACCAGGTGTACCGCCGCCGGGTCCGCCACCTGATTGACCTCCAGGTTGTACCGGTTGAGCACTTCGCCCCGGGCATCGGTTACATCCCGGATGGTGCGCAGCGGCGTGTTGAAACCGGAGGTTGCCAGCCCCTGGTAGATCTGGGCCACGGCCACCGGCTCCAGGTCCACTGAACCGAGGAGCAGGGACGGGTAAGGACTGATGGCGGAGGTGACCCCGAAGTCCTGCAGGGTCTCGGTCACGGCCGGCAGCCCCACGTCAAGGCCGACGCGAACCGCCGGCAGGTTCCACGACCGGGACAGAGCCATGTGCAATGGCACCTCGCCCCGTTGTTCACGGTCAAAATTGCGGGGCTCCCAGCGCTGGCCGTTTTCGAACTCCAGCGCCAGGCCCGTGTCCCTTACCGGCGTGATCAGCGTGTAGCGGTCCGGTTGCGACAACGCGGTCAGATACACAAACGGTTTGACCAGGGAACCGATAGGCCGTTTGGCATCCAGCGCACGATTGAAACCGGCATAGGAAGCATCGCGACCACCCACCAGCGCCAGCACCTCACCGCTGTCCCGGGCCGTTATCACCATGGCCGCTTCCAGACGGGTATCAGTGGCTCGCTTGTCCAGCTCGTGCAGAGTGCTGGCCACCGAGGTTTCCGCCTGCGCCTGGATCGTCGGATGCAGGGTAGTGAAGATGCGCAGGCCTTCGCTCTGCAGATCTTGCTGGCGATAATCCCGCGCCAGGTGCCGTTTTACCAGATCAATGTAGGCCGGATAGCGGTTCTCGGACCAGGACGGCCGGCTGGTGACGCCAAGCGGTCTGGCGCGGGCCTCACTGGCAGTCTGTGGGTCAATGCCTCCGTGTTCCTCCAGCAAATCGATCACCAGATTCCGACGCTCTTTCGCCCGCTCGGGGTTGCGCCGCGGGTCGTAGTAGCTGGGGCCCTTGACCATGCCTACCAGCAGCGCCGATTCATGCAGTGCCAGATCCTGGAAGCGCTTGCGGAAATAGAACTGGGAGGCCAGCCCGAAGCCGTTGATGCTGCGGTTACCGGCCTGACCCAGGTAGACCTCGTTGAGATAGGTTTCCAGGATATCCCGCTTGCCATAGTGCCACTCCAGCAGCAGCGACATGATGGCTTCGTTACCCTTGCGGATCAGGGTCTGGTCGCGGGTCAGGTAGAAGTTCTTCACCAGTTGCTGGGTCAGCGTACTGCCCCCCTGCACCACCCGGCCCGCTTTGATATTCGCCACCATGGCACGGCCGATAGACAGGGGCGCGATGCCAAAGTGGTCGTAGAAGTCGCGGTCTTCGGTGACCAGCAGAGCCTCCTCCAGCAGGGGCGGCGCATCATCCAGGCTTACCAGTACCCGGTCCTCCCGGTGCGCCGGATAGATGCCACCGATCTCCGCCGGGGTCAGCCTGACCACCGGTGTAGGGGCACCTTCCAGCACCCGGAAGCCGGCCACCCGATTACCGGAGATAGTCAGCGACAGACGGCGCCGGGGCTCCTCACCATCGACAAACTCGAAGCCCCGGGTGGCAATGATGAAGCGGCTGCCATTCTGCTGCCAGGTACCCGGCTGACGACCATCGCCGCTGCGATAGCCAGCCAACTGTAACTCCTGACGCAGGGCCTCGGTGCCAAGGCTGGCGCCATCGTAAAGCTCCAATGGGCGGGCGTAGACCCGGGACGGCACTTCAAAGCGACGCCCCTCGAAGCGGGAGGTAACCACCGCATCCAGGTAGACGGTCCAGCCGGCCAGTAATACCAGCCCCACCACCCCCAGACGCCACAGCAGTGACCAGAGGCGCTGCCTGAACGTGGGGCGTGATTTGCGGGCGGGGGATTTCTTGCGTTTGGAAGGCGATTTCTTAGGCATTCGCGGATTATAACCAAACCACACCGCTCGCCGTCATCCGTTGTCGGTGTTATTTGCGTAATGTGGCCGTTATCATAGTGCCGTCACGGCATTCCGGACCTAACACTGACCAAGGAGTACACTGTGAGCGAAGCACCGGCCGCTACCCTGATCGAAAATCTGCAAGACCCGGCGTTGTACGACCATCCGGTGGAGGGGTTCCAGGTACTGGAAACTCATATCTCACAGGTCATTCTTACCGGCGACTATGCCTACAAGATCAAGAAACCCATGGACTTTGGCTTTCTGGACTTCTCCACCCTCGAAAAGCGTCGTCATTTCTGCGAGGAAGAGTTGCGACTGAACCGGCGCCTGGCAGCGCCTCTCTATCTGGAGGTGGTGCCCATTACCGGCACCCCGGAAGCTCCGGAGTTCAATGGCAGCGGCGAGCCCTTCGAGTATGCCATCCGCATGCGCCAGTTCCGCCAGGACCAGCTTTTCGACGGCCTGCAGGAGCGGGGTGAACTGACCCCGGAGCTGCTCAGCGAGCTGGCCGAACAGGCGGCCCGTTTTCACGACCAGCTGCCACCGGTGCCGAAGGACAAACCCCTGGGCACACCGGAAGCCGTGTTCGCCGCCATGCAGGAAAACTTTGACCAGATCCGCCCGCTGCTGGATGGCGACCCGGCGCTGACGGAACAGCTCTCCGCCCTGGAGGGCTGGACCCGCGCCACCTTCGAGCGCCAGCAGGACCTGATTGCGCAACGCCGGGAAGACGGCTTCGTGCGGGAGTGCCACGGCGACCTGCACCTGGCCAATATCACCACCTTCGAAGGCAAGGTCACGGTGTTCGACTGCATCGAGTTCAGCGAATCCTTCCGCTGGATCGATGTAATCAATGATCTGGCCTTCCTGCTGATGGATCTGGAGTCCCGCCGGGAATCCGCCCTGGCCAGCCACACCCTGAACGCCTACCTGGAATGGCGTGGCGACTTCGACGGACTGGCCCTGCTGCCGTTGTACAAGGCCTATCGCGCCCTGGTGCGGGCCAAGATTGCACTGTTCACCCGCGGTAACGAGGGCCTGTCGCAACAGGACAAAGAAGGCCTGCTGCAGAAATACCGGGACTACGCCAACCTGGCGGAGCACTATACGGAAATCCCGCTCCCCTACCTGCTGGCCACGACCGGCCTGTCCGCCAGCGGCAAGTCCACGGTCAGCCACGCCCTGGCCTGCGAACTGGGCCTGGTGCGGCTGCGCTCCGATGTGGAACGCAAACGCATGGCCGGCATGGGTCCGCTGGACACCTCCGGGTCCGGTATTGGCGAAAACCTGTACACCGAAGAAGCCAACCGCAAGACCTACCATCGTTTGGCGGATCTGTCGAAACAGTTACTGCAGTCGGGCTTCGGGGTGATCGTCGACGCTGCCTGCCTGCGGGAAAACGAACGGGAACTGCTGGACAGCGTCGCGGAGAATCTCGGCATGCCGTTCGCACTTATCCACTGTGAAGCGCCGGAAGATACCCGCCGCCAGTGGATTCGTGCCCGCCAGGGGGATGCTTCGGAAGCGAACGAGTCTCTGCTGGAACAGCAAAAGCAGTGGGAAGAGCCACTGTCCGAGCTGGAAAAATCGCATACCATCCATATCCGCACCGATGAAAGCCTGGCCGCCGGCGAGTTGGCCCATCGCATCCGTGCTCACTTCGGGATGGCCGGTATCCCGTCCGGCACATCACCGGCTTCTTATGTCTGACAAGCGTCCGGACAGCAACTGGGTGGCTGTCTGCCGGGAGGCGGACATTGCCAACGAACAGTTCCGGGAATTCCACCTGGGCGAACAGCCCTGCTTCGTGTTTCGTCGCCAGGGCCAGCTGCACGCCTATCGCAACCAGTGTCCGCACCTGGGCATCACCCTGAACTGGATGCCGGAGCGTTTCATGGACCTGGACAATTGCTTTATTCATTGCGCCAACCATGGCGCCCTGTTCGTTCCGGAATCCGGTGACTGCATTGCCGGGCCCTGCGAGGGCGACCGGCTGATGGCGGTGGCGTTGCGAGTCGTTGACGGCAGCATCGAAGCCCGGCTATAGCATCACGGGCAGCTCACGAACCAGGGCCAGGCTGCCCGACGGGTTGCCATCCCGGGCCAGCTCTGCCTGCCAGGCCATGAGTTCCACGCCCGCCGCTGAGGCCTCCCGCAGCAGACTGCCATAGACCGGGTCGATATGATCTGCTGGCCGCACTTCCGTGACGGCGGTGTGATTGACACAGAACAGCAGCACCGCACGATCTCCCGCTCGCACCTGGGCCATCAGTTCCCGCAGGTGCTTCTGGCCGCGGAGGGTGACCGCATCCGGGAAATATCCCACCCCGGCCTCGCACAGGGTGACGTTCTTGACCTCTACCCAGGCATCGGCCCGTTCCGGGTGGCCTGACAGGTGCAGGTCAATACGGCTTTTTTCCTCGCCATAGCGCACTTCCGGCCGGACCGAACCATATCCCGCAAGCGCGGTAACGACCCCTGCCTCCACCGCAGCCCGTGCCTGGGCGTTGGGACGAGCGGTATTGACGCAGGCCAGCTGGCCAGGCGAGGCTTCCACCAGCTCCCAGGTATACCGCAGCTTGCGCTTCGGATTGCTTGCCGGGCTCAGCCAGACCCGGGCGCCGTCAGGCTGGCATCCCATCATGGAACCGGTGTTGGGGCAGTGGGCCGTCACGATTTCGCCATCTGGCAGTCGCACATCCGCAAGAAACCGTTTGTATCGTTTGAGCAGCCGGCCTTCGACGAGTGTTTCCGGGAAATTCATGATGTCCCCATGGTCAGTTGGTAGGATGTACAATGTTTGATTCAGGACACTAGTGTGCCGTGCGGTTAATTCGCTGACCTACTGCGTGACGCTGGGGCTTCTGGCCAAGGCGCCAGTCCGCCGGTGTGGTGGTTCCACATCAAGGGCTGGCAACACCGGCCAGAAGTCCCAGCGTCGCGCCCTTCGGGAGCCCCTGAGGGCCTTGATAGCCGCGTTGCGCTGCCTCGATTTGGAACCACCAAACCTTCGCCACCGCGCCTTGCTCTCAAGGCCCTCAGGGGCTCATTAGATCAGCGAATTAACCGCACGGCACACTAGCGCCCCCGCATAAGATCTGCTACTTTCCGCAGATTCCCGAGGAGCCGTGAGGTTCCTGTTTCAGACGGGCGCAGCACACAAGCAACAACACTGCGCCCTTTTGGAGTTTAAATAGAGAGGCCGGGTCACATGGCAAATACCGCAGAACAGACACGCGAGCGTTTTACCAACTTCACCCCTTATGAAGTCAGCAAGGGTGAAGAATACATGAGCCCCGAGATGCTGCAACACTTCCGCGGCCTGCTGATGCAGTGGCGGCAGGAGCTCATGGAAGAAGTCGACCGCACCATGCATCACATGCAGGAAGATGCAGCAAACTATGCCGACCCAAGCGATCGTGCGTCCCAGGAGGAAGAGTTCTCTCTGGAGCTTCGCACCCGTGACAGGGAACGCAAACTGATCAAGAAGATCGACAAGACCATCGACCGTATCGACAAGGACGACTATGGCTTCTGCGACCAGTGCGGTGTCGAAATCGGCATTCGTCGCCTGGAAGCCCGGCCTACCGCCACCCTGTGTATCGACTGCAAGACCCTGGCCGAGATCCGCGAGCGCCAGACCGGCATCTGATACCGCCAGACCGACATCGACGTGAGGGTCAACCGGCCCTCACGCAGGAATGCCTTCCATGACTGCTACCGGGTATCGCGGGCGTTTCGCCCCCTCACCCACTGGCCCCCTGCACTTCGGCTCACTGGTTACCGCTCTTGCCAGCTACCTGGAAGCCCGCAGCCGCAACGGCCAGTGGCTGGTGCGGGTCGAAGATCTCGACCCCCTGCGGGAGAGTCCGGAGGCAACCGAACACATCCTGCACAGCCTGGCACGGCATCAGCTGCACCGGGATGGCGAAGTCCGCTACCAGTCGACCCGGCTTGAGATTTACCGGCAACTGGCCGACCGGCTGGTGGAGCAGGGCCGGGCCTACTACTGCGGCTGCTCCCGCAAGGAGCTGAAGGCCAACGAAGGGCATCACCCCTTTCACTGTCGTAGCGGTGGCCCCCTGCCCCCGGACCGGCCCCTGGCCATCCGCTTTGCCCTCAATAACGAGAACGCCCAGTGGCACGACCGGATTCTTGGTACTCAGCACCAGAGCGTCCGGGCCGAAGTGGACGATCCGGTGATTATCCGCAAGGAGGGCTTTGTCGCCTATCAACTGGCCGTGGTGGCGGACGACATCGACCAGGGCATCACCGATGTAGTACGGGGATCAGACCTGCTGGAGACCACCGCCCAGCAACGTCAGATATGCCTGGCCCTGGCGGGCACCGCCCCCGGCTGGGCCCACATTCCCGTGGTGCTCAACAACCAGGGCCAGAAACTGAGCAAGCAGAACCATGCTCCGGCGCTGGACGACAGCCAGCCAGGGCAGAACCTGTGGCATGCGCTGTGCGCTCTTGGCCAGCAGCCACCGCAGACGCTGCGAGGTGATACGCCTGCACGGATACTGACCTGGGCCATTGAGCATTGGTCGCTGGAGCGGATTCCCCTGCAGCACACCCGGGAGCCGTGAAATCAGCCATCACGGGCCGGAGCAAACACCAGCAACCTGACAGTTACCCCTGGCCCATGGTATAAACCCCGGAATCAACGGCCCGGATAAACATCTGATGTATATCTATCGCCTGGTTTTTCTGCTGGTTCTGGCTGTTTATATCTTTTCACCCAACATCCTGGACTGGTGGGTATCGCCGGATAATGCCTGGTACTCCCCCTACCTCTTCTGGAGCAGCCTGATTGCCGTTGGTATCTGGCTGGAATGGCAACGGGATCCCAATGAGTTTTAGCCTGCCTGTATTGGTTGTCATCAGTCTGGGTTACCTGCTGACGCTGTTTGGTATCGCTTATGCCACCGAGCGGGGCCGGCTGCCCGGGCGCTGGGTGCGCCACCCCCTGGTCTATACACTCAGTCTCGGCGTCTATGCCGGCACCTGGGCCGTCTATGGTGCGGTCGGGGTAGCCGCCGAATATGGTTACGGCTTCCTGGCCTATTACCTGGGCATCAGCGGTGCGTTCCTGCTGGCGCCGGTGCTGCTGAACCCGATCATGCGTATAGGCCGGGCCTACCAGCTCACCTCACTGGCCGACCTGTTCGCCTTCCGTTACCGAAGCCAGTGGGCCGGCACTCTGGTCACACTGACCTCCGGCATTTCGCTGATGGCCCTGCTGAGCATGCAGATCAAGGCAGTGGCTGACAGCGCCAACCTGCTGACACCGGACGCGTCGCCGGAGGTGATCAGCATCCTGTTCAGTATTATCGTGGTGCTGTTTGCTATGCTCTTCGGCTCCCGCCGGGATCAGGCATCAGGCAGTCACCAGGGGCTGGTGGTCGCCATTGCCTTCGACTCCATCGTCAAACTCGGCGCGATGCTGTTGCTGGGGGGCACCATCCTGTTCTCGGTGTTCGATGGCCTCGGCGGGCTTGAGGAGTGGCTGGCGATGCCGGCGCCGGGCGTCAGTGCATTGAGCCTGAGCGTCGACGATGGCAGCTGGCGGGCATTGATGCTGATGTCCTTTGCCGGTGCCCTGGTGCTGCCGCACATGTACCACATGATCTTCAGCGAGAACCCCAGCCCCCGATCCCTGTCGCGGGCAAGCTGGGGGCTGCCGCTCTACCTGTTATTGCTGGCTCTGCCGGTACCGCTGATTCTCTGGGGCGGCATGGCCCTGCCGGTGAGGGACGAGCCGGCACTCTATGCCATCAGCACCGCCCAGGCCCTGGGCAACCCGTGGCTGACCATACTGATGTATGTCGCCGGCCTGTCCGCCGCCAGCGGGTTGATGATTGTCAGCACCCTGGCCCTGGCCGGCATGGTACTGAACCATGTGGTACTGCCGTTGCGCACCCCCCGGGACCAGCAGGACATCTACCGCTGGCTGCGCTGGACCAAGCGCATCCTGATCGCGGTGATCATCTTTGCCGCGCTGCTTTTCCACGAACTGCTGGGGCGTGACCTGGACCTGTCCACCCTGGGCATTCTGGCCCTGTCCGGCGTGCTGCACTTGCTGCCCGGGGCCCTGGGCGTGATCTACTGGCCGGAAGGCAACCGCAAGGGCCTGATCAGTGGCCTGCTGGCCGGCCTGTTCCTGTGGGCGATCACCCTGGTACTGCCACTGTCCCATACCGCCGATCCGCTGAGCTGGGTGTCGATGCTGCCCGTTGACCCGGAATACGACAACTGGCACATCTTCACCTTTATCAGCCTCGGGGTGAACGTTGTCATCTTTGCCCTGGTGTCCATCATCAGCCCCACCAGCCCCGAGGAAACCGGGGCGGCCCAGGCCTGTTCACTGGGTGCCCTGTCCCGGCCGCAACGGCGGGAACTGATTGCCGCGTCGTCCGCGGATTTCGTGCGCCAGCTCTCAGAGCCCCTCGGTTACACCGTGGCCAAACGGGAAGTGGTGCGGGCCCTGGAACAGCTGGAGTTGCCACCGGTGGAATACCGACCGTACCAGCTACGGCGACTGAGAGACCAGATAGAGATCAACCTGTCCGGCCTGATGGGGCCGTCCGTGGCCCAGGACCTGGTGCAGCGTCACCTGGGCTTCAAACCCATGGCCAGCAGCCGCACAGCCCAGGACATACAGTACGTGGAACGGGCCCTGGGGGAGTACGAAAACCGGCTGACCGGCCTTGCCGGCGAACTGGACAACCTGCGGCGTCACTACCGGCAGACCCTGCAGAACCTGCCCATTCCCGCCTGCTCGGTGGGCGATGACGGAGAAGTCCTGATGTGGAATCAGGCTATGGCGGAGCTCACCAGCATCTCCGCCGACGAGATAGTGGGCGCCCGCCTGCAGGCTCTGCCCTCGCACTGGCGGAGCCTGCTGGAAGAGTTCGTGCTCGGGCCCGACCTGCGCCGTTACAAGCACCGGCTGGACCTGAAGGGGCGCCCCCACTGGCTGAACCTTCACAAGGCAGCGCTGGCTGGCCCGGACCACGCCGAAGGTGGCAGCATCATCCTGGTGGAAGACCAGACCGAAACCCGGCTGCTGGAAGACGAGCTGATGCACAGCGAGCGGCTGGCATCGGTGGGCCGGCTGGCTGCCGGCGTGGCCCATGAGGTGGGCAACCCGGTCACCGGCATTTCTTCTCTGGCCCAGAACCTGAAGCTGGAAACCGACAACCCCGACATTCTGGAAACCGCGGACCAGATTCAGCAACAGACGAGACGCATCTCCAATATTCTGCAGTCGCTGATGAATTTCGCCCGCACCGGCAACCACGCCCAGGCCAACCGCTATGAGCCGGTGCAGATCCGCCGCTGCGTGGATGAATCCGTGAACCTCTTGTCCCTGAGCGACACGGGCCGCAGGCTTGACTACATCAACGAGTGCCCCGAGGATCTGATGATCCTCGGTGACGAGCAACGGCTGGTGCAGGTGTTTGTCAACCTGCTGGCCAATGCCCGGGACGCGTCACCGGAAGGTGGGCGCATCAGGATCAGTGGAAACCGCGACGAATACTCCGCTATCATCGAGGTCACCGATCAAGGTACCGGCATACCCACTGAACAGCTCGACCACATCTTCGAGCCCTTCTATACCACCAAGGGCGCCAGCCAGGGCACGGGCCTTGGGCTGTCACTGGTGTACAGCATAGTCGAGGAACACTACGGCACCATCAATGTGGAAAGCCCCGCCGACGCCCAGAGCGGGCGTGGTACTCTGGTGCGGCTGAAACTGCCCGCCTACGAAGCCGACGACGACAGTGGTGAAGGGGATTACCAGGAGTCATGACAGAGACGATGCATCGAATACTGATTGTAGAAGACGAAGAGATCATCCGCGCGGCTCTGCGCAAGCTGCTCCAGCACAATGGCTATGAGGTAGCCGTGGCCGACTCGGTCGAAGGGGCCACCGGCGAATATGATCTCGACGCGTTTGATCTGATCATCTCCGACCTGCGCCTGCCCGGGGAAGCCGGCACCAGCCTGATTGGCCACGCTCCGGGGGTGCCGGTACTGATCATGACCAGTTACGCCAGCCTGCGCTCGGCGGTGGACTCCATGAAAAAAGGCGCTGTGGAATACATCGCCAAGCCCTTCGACCATGACGAAATGCTCTCTGCGGTGGCAGGTATCCTGGCGGAAAACACCCGTGCGGCCACACCCGGTGAGCAGGAAGCCAGCGGTACCGACAGCTCTGGCAGCGACCCGGCAGACATCATGTACGGGCAATGCGCGGCCATGCAGCGGGTATTTACCCTGATTCGCAAGGTCGCCCCCACGGAAACCACCGTGCTGATTCAGGGTGAGTCCGGCACCGGCAAGGAACTGGCCGCCCGCGCCCTGCATCTGCTGTCACCGAGGGCCAGCCACCCGCTGATTTCGGTTAACTGCGCCGCGATTCCGGAAAGCCTGATCGAGTCGGAACTGTTTGGTCATGAGAAGGGTGCCTTCACTGGCGCGGTTTCAGCCCGCACCGGCCTGGTTGAAGCCGCCGACGGCGGCAGCCTGTTCCTGGACGAGATCGGGGAACTGCCCCCTGAAGCCCAGGCGCGACTGTTGCGGGTATTACAGGAAGGAGAGATCCGCAAGGTGGGGTCCACCCAGAGCCGCCAGGTCAGCGTGCGCATGATTGCCGCCACCCACCGCAACCTGAAGGCCATGACCCGCACCGGCGAGTTCCGGGAAGACCTGTACTACCGCCTGAACGTGATGCAGATCCGCATTCCGCCCCTGCGGGAACGCCAGGGCGATGTCCTGGGCCTGTCCAAACGTTTTCTGGCACGACAGGCAGACCGGATGGGCAAACCCGGCCTCAGCCTGACCCCGGAAGCCATGAAAGCCATGGAGCGACACCGCTGGCCAGGCAACGTGCGGGAGCTGGAAAATGCCATAGAACGGGCTTCCATCCTGGCCGATGGCGATGTTATCGCCCCGGATCAACTGGACCTGGACATTGAAACAGGCGATGACTACAACATACCCAGCAGTCTCGTGGAGGGTGACAACGAGCAGACGCCACCGCCTTCACGGGAGGCAGACTCGGGCAGCGACCTGTCACTGGAAGATTACTTCCAGCACTTTGTGTTGGAGAACCAGGACCGCATGAGCGAAACCGAGCTCGCCCAGAAGCTGGGCATCAGCCGAAAGTCCCTTTGGGAGCGCCGCCAGCGCCTGGGCATCCCCCGCAAGAAGAGCTGACCCCCTACCTTTGCCTCCTGCCCCCTCGACCTGCAATCGTTATGGGAGTGTTACCCAGGTGTTACCGCACCGGTAACACTTGAGGTGTTACCCAGTGTTACCGCACGAAACACAAGATAATGGATAACCGAGACATGAGTAACACTAAGCGCGGGGTTTTTATTCCCAAAATCCATTAAAAATTTCTAATATGTTGTTTTTAAAGACTTTGGTAAAACTGGCACGCGCACTGCAATACCTTTGGTGCACAACAACAAAAACAATGTGACAACGCAGCGCCACAACAAAAACAAAAAGCTGCAGAAAAAGCGCCCGGCAACAAGAACAACAACAGGGCGTGAGCGAACTGAGTGTTTTGGGTACTGAGCTTTTTAGTGGTGCCCTGGCTTGTGAGAGCTGCAGTCGTAGAGAAGAAACGCCCTTGAGGTGTCGCTACAACTGCTGAAAGTGATCATGCAGTCACTACCGCTCTCTGTGTTCAAAGCGTTCCGTTTGCAGGATTGAAGGCCTCCAATGAGGTCAAAGCAGGCAAATGACCTGCCAACAATAATAACCGCAACAACAAAAACAATGCAGATCGTCTAATCTTACAGGGCGGGTTCGCAACAGCGTTCCCGCCTTTTGATTTTCTGGCCCTCCCCCACCGGTAACAGACGCCAACATGGGCAAATCCTGCGCAAACCGTTAAACTCTCCCTCCTGCGAGGATGGCGCCGGCCAAAAGACCGCGTCCGTCCAGCCAACGTCAAACCACGGTCAGCCCCGGAGCCGGGCCACCAACAAGCAGTTCATGGATTTCAATGCTGAGAAACATACAGAAAAAAGTTCGCGCCCTGTTTCCCTCGAAAGCCCCGGCGAGACCGGTCTACCAGCGTCGGGAAATCCCGAGGGACCAGCACAACGTGTCACGCTCGATGATCAGCGAGCCGGCAAAGAAGGTGCTCAACCGCCTCAACAAGGCGGGCTTCGAAGCCTACCTGGTGGGCGGCGGCGTCCGTGACATCCTGCTGGGAGAACAGCCCAAGGATTTCGATATCGCCACCGACGCCACGCCGGAGGAGGTGCACGAACTGTTTCGCAACTCCCGCCTGATCGGTCGACGCTTCCGCATTGTCCATGTACTGTTCGGCCGCGAAGTCATCGAGGTGACCACCTTTCGCGGCAACGCCGGCAATGACGACGCGGATGATGACGATGACCGCAAGACCAACGAGCATGGCCTGCTGTTGCGGGACAACGTTTACGGCAACCAGCAGGAAGATGCCCTGCGACGGGACTTTACCGTCAACGCCCTGTACTACTGCATCCGCGATTTCACCATCGTTGATTACGCCGGCGGCGTCGAAGATCTGGACAACCGCCAGCTGAGACTGATCGGCGACCCGGAAACCCGCTATCGCGAGGACCCGGTACGTATGCTGCGGGCGGTGCGCTTTGCCGCCAAACTCGGTTTTACCATCGAACCCGTCACCGAAGCACCCATTCGCGAACTGGCTCCGCTGCTGACTCATATCCCCCCCGCACGCCTGTTCGAGGAAGTACTCAAACTGTTTTCCGCCGGCTATGGGGAGGCCACCTGGTACCTGCTGCAGCAGTACGACCTGCTGGCCCCCCTGTTCCCGGAGACAGTCCGCGCCATTGACGAGGGCCAGCCGGATGAGCTGATCGTCAAGGCCCTGCAGAACACCGACGACCGGCTTCGGCAGAGCAAGTCGGTGACGCCCTACTTCATGTTTGCCGCCCTGCTCTGGCCCGCCCTGCAGGCGGAATGGCAGCGTCGACAGGACAATGGCGAACCGGCACAGCCGGCACTGCATCAGTCCATTGGCAAGGTAATTGGCCGGCAGGTGCAGGCCATTTCCATCCCCAAGCGCTTCTCGGGCCCGATGAAAGAAATCTGGGAATTGCAGATGCGCCTGCCCCGGCGCCAGGGCAAGCGGGCCTACGCGATCATGGACCACCCCAGGTTCCGGGCCGCCTACGACTTCCTGCTGGTGCGGGAAGCGGCCGGCGAGATCGAGCCCGGGCTCGGCCAGTGGTGGACGGATTTCCAGGCCGCGGATGACCGTGAGCGTGAGCGGATGCTCAGCCAGCTGGGCCAGCAAGGGCCGCGCAAGCGTCGTCGGGGTCGCAAGCCGGCCAGCCAGAGGCAAGACGGGTGAGCAGACAGGTCGAGGCCTGGATCGGGCTCGGCAGCAACCTGGAGGAGCCACTCCAGCAACTGGCCAGCGCTGTCACCGGCCTGGCCATGCTGCCCCGCACCACCCTGCTCAGCCAGTCTCCTTTCTACCGCAGTCGCCCCATGGGCCCCCAGGACCAGCCGGATTTTGTCAATGGCGTGGCCCTGCTGCAGACCAGCCTGCCGGCGGAATCCCTGCTTGACGAGCTACAACAGCTCGAGCAGCAACATGGCCGGGTTCGCGAACGACACTGGGGCCCTCGAACCCTGGACCTGGACCTGCTGCTTTACGGTCGCGAAACGCTGAATACCGAGCGCCTGACAGTGCCTCACCCCGGCATCCCCGACCGGGACTTCGTGCTGCGCCCGATGCTGGACATTAACCCCGGGGTGACACTGCCGGATGGCCGCAGGATCGACGAGCTTCTTGCGCTATGCACTGACAGCCATCTGCAGCGACTGGAACCGCCCCTTGCCTCGTCATCGCGCCACCATTAACCTTGGTGAATGCCCGGAAAAGCTACTTGCGATAAGCTTCAGGGATTGCAACGCTCAACCTGCCACATCATTCCAGTAAAGGCGTCTTATCTATGGCCGTTACCATCAACACCCTGCGAGACTACAAGGACAAGGGCGAAGCCTTTGCCGTGCTCACCGCCTATGACGCGGCGTTTGCCCAGGTTGTCAGCGAAGCCGGTGTCGACGTCATCCTCATAGGCGACTCACTGGGCATGGTCCTGCAGGGCAACGACAGCACCCTGCCGGTCACCCTCGAGGAAATGTGCTATCACACCCGCTGTGTGGCCGCCGGTAACCAGGGCGCGCTGATCATGGCCGACATGCCCTTCATGAGCTACGGCACCGTCCCGGATGCCCTGGACAACGCGGCGGAGCTGATGCGCGCCGGCGCCCATATGGTCAAGCTGGAAGGCAGTGACTGGATGAAAGAAACCATCACCGCCCTCAGCGAGCGGGGCGTGCCGGTCTGCGCCCACCTGGGCCTGACGCCCCAGTTCGTCAACAAACTGGGCGGCTACAAAGTGCAGGGTCGCGACGAGAAACAGGCGGAACTGATGATTGAACACGCCAGTGACCTGGTGGCCTCCGGGGCCGATGTCATCCTGTTGGAATGCGTACCAGCTCCCCTGGCGGCCCGCATTACCCAGGCGGTCCAGGCGCCGGTGATCGGCATCGGTGCCGGTAAGGACACCGACGCCCAGGTGCTGGTGCTCCACGACATGCTGGGCATTCCGGAAGGTCGCAAGGCCAAATTCGTCAAGAACTTCCTGGCCGAAGGCGGCAGTATTCCCGGCGCGATCGAGGCCTACGTCAAGGCTGTTCGTGACCGCACTTTCCCCGGCGAGGAGCATACGTTCAAGTAATGCGTACCGTACATACTATCAAGGAACTCAGGGCGGTTATCCGCAGCTATCGCACTCAGGGCAAACGGGTGGGCCTGGTACCCACCATGGGCAACCTGCACAAGGGCCACCTGGCGCTGGTTCGCCGGGCCCGGGAAGCGTCGGATGTGGTGGTCACCAGCATCTTCGTCAACCCCATGCAGTTCGGCGCCGGCGAGGACCTGGATGCCTATCCCCGCACCCTGGCGGACGACCAGCGCAAGCTGGAGGCCGAGGGCAACACCCTGCTGTTTGCACCCACGGTGCAGGACGTATACCCGGATGGTCTCGCCCGCCAGACCCAGGTGGTAGTGCCGGAGGTCAGTGAAGGCCACTGCGGGGCCAGTCGTCCCGGTCACTTTGATGGCGTCGCCACGGTGGTGACCATGCTGTTCAATATGGTGCAGCCGGACGTCGCCGTGTTCGGTGAAAAGGACTACCAGCAGCTGGCCGTCATCCGCAAGTTGGTGCAGGACCTGTTCATCCCGGTGGACGTCATCGGCCTGCCCACCATGCGGGAGACCGACGGACTGGCCATGAGCTCACGCAATGGCTATCTTTCCTCCAGCGAACGCAAAGTGGCACCTGCCTTGCATCGAGTACTGTCAGAGACGGGCAAGTCCATTGCCGAAGGCAATGACGACTTCGCCACCCTGGAAGCTACCGCCCGTGAAAAGCTCATCGCCGAAGGCTTGCGACCGGACTACTTCAACATCGTCAACAGCCTCACCCTGAAACCGGCAACACCCGGAGACCGCCAGATTACTGCGCTGGCGGCGGCTTTCCTGGGAACAACACGATTGATAGATAACCTGTCAGTCGAACGCTAACGCCCTGCAGCGAAAGGAAGCGATATGACAACGGAAGGCTCACCGCTGGTGTGGAAACCGGAATGGCAGGCCCTGCGAGAGCATCAGGCCGCTCTGACGGACACCCATATGCGAGCACTGTTCCGGGACGACCCGGAGCGGTTCCACCGCTTTTCCATTCAGGCCGCCGGACTGCGGCTGGACTACTCAAAGAACCGCATCAACCATGACACTCTGCCCCTGCTGACCGCCCTGGCCCGCGCCTGCGGGTTGCCGGACGCCACCGAGGCCATGTTCTCCGGCACCGCCATCAACAACACCGAGAACCGCCCGGCCCTGCATACCGCTCTGCGCGCGGCCGCGGGCAGCGACATCCGTGTCAGCGGTGAGAATATCGTGCCGGAAGTACAGGCGACCCTGGACCGAATGGAATCCTTTGTCGAACGGGTCCATGGGGGTGAACTGACAGGGTTCCGGGGCGATACCCTGACCGACATCGTATCGATCGGTATTGGCGGCTCGTATCTGGGGCCCCGCATGATCACCGAGGCGCTCAAACCGCTGGCCCGGGAAGGCATACGGTGCCACTACGTGGCCAATATCGACGGCACGGATATCAGCGAAGTGCTGCGCCAGGTAAGGCCGGAAACCACCCTGTTCCTGGTACAATCGAAATCTTTCAGCACCCAGGAAACCCTGGCCAACAGCCAGCTGGCCCGGCAGTGGCTGCGGGATAACGGTGCCAGTGACACCGACCTGGGGCACCATTTTGTAGCCGTCACCGCCAATGCCGCCGCAGCCAGGGAATTCGGCATTCACGACGATGCCATTTTTCCCATGTGGGACTGGGTGGGCGGCCGCTATTCCCTCTGGTCCGCCATCGGCCTGCCCATTGCCCTGACCCTGGGCATGGACCATTTTCGCCGTCTGCTGGCCGGCGCCCGGGCCATGGACAATCATTTCCGCCATGCTCCACTGCAGGACAACATGCCAGTGGTGATGGCTCTGCTGGGCGTCTGGTATGTGAATTTCTGGGGCGCAGACAGCCATACCATTCTCACCTACGACGAATACCTGAAGAACCTGCCCAACCACCTCCAGCAACTGGACATGGAAAGCAACGGCAAGCGGGTTGATCGTGATGGCCGGCCCGTGGACTATGCGACCGGTCCGGTCATCTGGGGCGGGGTCGGCGCCAATGGCCAGCACGCTTACCACCAGCTGCTGCATCAGGGCACCGTGCTGTCACCAGCGGATTTCATCATCCCCCTGAACAGCCACAACCCGGTCGCCAACCACCACGCCACCCTGTTCGCCAACTGCCTGGCCCAGAGCCAGGCGCTGATGCAGGGCAAGACCGAAGATGAGGCGCGCACAGAGCTTCAGGATCAGGGGCTGCCTGCCGACGAGGTGGACCGGCTGGCGCCCCACAAGGTCGTCCCCGGCAACAAACCGTCGAATACCCTGGTGTTCGACAAGGCGTCGCCGGAAACCATTGGCGCCCTGGTGGCGCTTTATGAGCACCGCACCTTCGTCCAGGGAGTAATCTGGAATCTGAACTCGTTCGATCAGTGGGGGGTTGAACTGGGCAAGCAACTGGGCAAACCCATCCTGCAGCAGCTGAACGAGGGGATCACCGATGTGGCACTGGACAGCTCCACCGCCGGACTGATGAAACTGTTTCGGGGCGAATGACGGGCGCCTATGGCCAGCGGAAGTCCACGGGCCATAGTTTCTGATCACTCCGGTAGGACTGCCACAGCTCGCGGTAGGTGCGCCCGTCGACCGGGTGCCGGCAGCCTCCCGCCAGGTCCGCCAGAGGTCTCAGCACGAAGGCATTGAGCAGGATTTCCTCACGCGGGATATCCACCCCGTCGCGGGGCTGGCCCAGGTCACCGTAGGTGAGGATATCCAGATCGAGCGTGCGGGGGCTGAATCGGCGGGCATTGGCCTGGCAGCCATGATCCGTTTCGATCGATTTCAGGCAGCGGCTCAGTTCGGCCACGGTCTTGCCCGTGCGGACGCCGACCACCAGGTTAAGGAACGGTGAGCCATCGAAGCCCACAGCCTCGCTTTCATAGACGGGCGACACCTGCAACTCGCCGAACTCCCGCGCCAGCGCATTCAGGCCGGCGCGAATATATCGCTCCCGGTCGACATTACTGCCCACTCCGATAAAAACCTGCACCATCCCGCTCATCGCCAGTCACCACGCTGGATACGCACGCCCACCTGATGAGCTGCTGGCACCGCCCCGGGTTTCCACAGGGTCAGACGGAGCGCCGGAACAGCGAAGGCTTCCATCAGATCGGCGGCCAGCTTTTCCGCCGCGGTCTCCAGTAATGCCGGCTGGCAGCCCTCGAAGAAGCTCTGCACATGCTCACTCACGGCGGCATAGTCCAGCGCCTGGCGAACCTCATCGGAAGCGGCGGCGGGGCGGTTATCCCAGGCCATTTCCAGATCCACCCGCAGCTGCTGGCGAATCTCCCGCTCCCAATCATAGACACCAATCACCGCCTCCACGACCAGGCCTTCGATCAATACGCTGTCGGTCAAAGCGTTCCGTCTCCAGATTTAGCTATTTGCTGATTGAACCGTTGCTGGCAACGGGATAAGGTCGGTGGTTTCAGACTTCAGGTACTGCACGGATATCCCGACCAACCATGGATGTAGCCAGCCACCCCATTCTGTTTATTGCTATCTGCGCCCTCGCCTACCTGCTGGGCTCGGTACTGTTTGCCATTCCCATCTGCCAGCTATCGGGACTGTCAGACCCCCGCGCTCTGGGTTCCCGCAACCCCGGTGCTACCAATGTCTACCGCAGTGGCGGACCGCTGCCCGCCATCATCACCCTGCTGCTGGATGCGCTGAAAGGCGCAGCACCGGTGTGGCTGGCGCAGCAGTTCGGCTTTTCCGTATTCGCCCAGGCCATGGTTGCCCTGTGCGCGGTCACCGGCCATATGGTACCGGTCTGGTACCGTTTCCAGGGCGGCAAGGGCGTGGCCACAGCCCTGGGATCCGGCCTGGTGCTGGCACCGCTGACCACTTCATTGCTGGCGCTGATCTGGCTGCTGGTGCTGTGGCGCTGGCGGATCTCCGCCCTGGCCTCGGTCATCGCGCTCGGCTCCGGCCCGGTCATCAGTGCCCTGCTCGAACCGGAAACCCTGCCCATGTTCGGCCTGCTGGCCATTGTCATCGTGATACGCCACCGCAACAACCTGATACGCCTGGCACAGGGCCGCGAGAGCCGGTTCTAGCGGCCTCTTTATACCAGACCGTCAGTGCGCTCCTCTGACAGGCCCGGCAGGGTATCCATGGGCCAGCGCGGCCGCGCCACGATCCGCTCACCATCCCGTTGCCCCGCCAGCAATCGCTGGCAGCCCGCATAGGCGATCATCGCGCCGTTATCGGTGCAGAATTCGGGCCGCGCGTAGAATACCGATGCGCCCCGTTTTCCGGCCATGGCTTCCAGTGCCGCCCGCAACCTGCGGTTGGCACTGACACCGCCGGCCATCACCAGGCGGTCACAGTCCGCCGCATCCAGGGCCCGGCGACACTTGATCACCAGGGTATCCACCACCGCGCTCTCAAATGCCAGGGCAATGTCGGCCCGGGTCTGGTCGCTCCAGTTATCCGCTTTTTTCTCGGCCGTCACGGTATTGAGGGTGAAGGTCTTCAGCCCGCTGAAGCTGAACTCCAGGCCCGGGCGGTCCGTCATCGGGCGCGGGAAACGATAGATTCCTTCGCGGCCCTGCTCCGCCAGCGCCGCAACCCGGGGGCCACCTGGATAATCCAGCTCCAGCATTTTGGCGGTTTTGTCGAAAGCCTCGCCGGCCGCGTCATCCACCGACTCACCCAGCAACTGGTACTGGCCGATGCCCTCCACCTTTACCAACTGAGTGTGGCCGCCGGAAACCAGCAGCGCCACAAACGGGAAGGCGGGCGGGTTCTCCTCCAGCATCGGCGCCAGCAGATGGCCTTCCATGTGATGGATACCCAGCACTGGCACATCCAGGGCCAGGCCAAGGGCATGGGCCAGCGAACCACCCACCATCAGGGCACCCACCAGGCCGGGGCCGGCGGTGTAGGCAATTCCCGAAATGTCCGCGCGCTGGCAGCCGGCCTTGCCCAGCACTTCGTCACACAGCGGGAGCAGTTTGCGGACGTGGTCCCGCGACGCCAACTCCGGCACTACGCCGCCATAGTCAGCATGCAGGTCAGTCTGGCTGAACAGGGCATCGGCCAGCAGGCCACGCTCGCTGTCGTAGAGCGCCACACCGGTTTCGTCACAGGACGTTTCGATACCCAGAATCAGCATGGCCAGTACCTCAGGTTTAGTGTCCCGTCTGGGTAATTCGTTGACCTACTGAGCCACTGAGGACTTTGAGAGCAAGGCGCGTTGGCGAAGGTTTGGTGGTTCCAAATCGAGTCAACGCAACGCGGCTATCAAAGTCCTCAGTGGCTCCCGAAGGGCGTGACGCTGAAACTTCTGGCCGGTGTTGCCAGCCCTTGATGTGGAACCACCACACCTTCGGACTGGCGCCTTGGCCAGAAGCCTCAGCGTCACGCAGTAGGTTAACGAATTACCCAGACGGGACACTAGTGGAAAAAGCAGGCGGCATTCTAGCAGAAAGAGTACCGATAGTTTCACCGGGCAATTGACGATGGGCCGTCACAGGCGCTATCATTGCCGCCCTTAAATAGGACTGGCCGATTTTTGTCCAATATTTCAAACCGAATTCAAGGTAGGTGATCTTTAATGCCAGCTGTTAAAGTGAAAGAGAATGAACCATTTGACGTAGCGCTGCGTCGTTTCAAGCGCTCCTGCGAGAAAGCAGGCGTACTCTCGGAGGTTCGTCGTCGCGAACACTACGAGAAGCCGACTGCCGTTCGCAAGCGCAAGGCTGCCGCTGCCGTCAAGCGTCATCTCAAGAAGCTTCAGCGGGAACAGCGCAAGTTCGAGCGCCTGTACTAAGAGCGAGATTCATGCCCTGCTTCACGCAGGGTTATGAACCCGTTCATGGCGCGACAGACCTGTCAGCCCCATACTGACAGGCATGCGTGATATCAATGCCGTCGGGGCAGTGCTCCGGCGGCATTTTGCGCTATGGCGCCAAACCGAACCATTGCAGTTAGCGGCTCTTCAGGAGTAGGCATGAGCGGACTGATCCCCCAGCAATTTATTGAAAACCTGCTGGACAGGACAGACCTTGCCGAGCTTATTGGCTCCCGCATTACCCTCAAGAAAGCCGGCGCCAACTACAAGGCCCGCTGCCCCTTCCATGATGAGAAGACCCCCTCGTTCAACGTCAGGCCGGACAAGGGATTCTATCACTGTTTCGGGTGCGGCGCGCATGGCGACGCCATCAGCTTCGTGCGGGAATTCGAGGGCCTGGACTTCACCGACGCGGTAGAGGAACTGGCCCGCCGGGCAGGCCTGGAAGTGCCCTACGACAAAGCGGCCAGCCAGCAGATCCGCCAGGCACGGACACTGACCGACGCCCTGGATTTCGCCAACCAGTTCTACCGGAACCGCCTGGCCAGTCCGGAGGGGGCTCTGGCACGGGACTACCTGGCGGAGCGCGGCCTGGATGCGCAGGTGATTGACCTGTACCAGATCGGCTATGCCCCTGGTGCTGGCACGGCGCTTTACAACGCCGCCAGCGAGGAGCTGCGCAAACCGCTGATCGAGACCGGCACGGTATCGGATCGTTACGGGCGCCCCCGGGACCTGTTCCGTAACCGGGTAATATTCCCGATCCGCAATACCCGGGGCCGTACGGTCGCCTTCGGCGGTCGCACACTGGGGGATGACAAGGCCAAATACATCAACTCGCCGGAGTCGGACGCGTTCCACAAGAGCCGCGAGATCTACGGCCTGTTCGAGGCACGTCAGGCGCTTCGCCGCGTCGACAAGCTGCTGGTAGTGGAAGGGTACATGGACGTGATCGCCCTGGCCCAGTTCGGCATTCACTACGCCGTGGCTGCCATGGGCACCGCCACCAATCAGGATAGCCTGAGCGCCCTGCTTAAGCAGACAAGGCATCTGGTGTTCTGCTTTGACGGCGACACCGCCGGGTACCGGGCTGCGGACCGGGCCATGGAAAATGCACTGGAATTGCTGGCAGACGGCATTCACCTGCAGTTCCTGATGTTGCCGGACCAGGAAGACCCGGACACCCTGATCCGCAAGGAAGGGGCCGAGGCCTTCGAGCGTCGCATCAGCGAGGCCAGGCCCTTGTCCCGCTACCTGTTTGACCGCATGCAGGAAGGACTGGACCTGACCCTGCCGGAAAACCAGGGTGAGCTGCGCGCGCGAGTGGAACCGCTGCTCAATCGCATGCCCCAGGGCAGCCTGCGTAACGCCATGTGGCAGGAAATGATGCGGCTGTGTCGGCCACCGTGGCGCTGGCAGAACAAGACCGGCGGCCGTGACGGTTACCGGTCCGGCAACGCCGGCGGAGGCGAACCACAGGAACGGGTGCAGGTCCGGCTGAGCAGGAACCACATGCTGTGCCTGGCCATGCTGGAAGCTCCGGAGATGGCCGAGGAACTGAAGGATCTGTGCCGTCAGAACCGCCAACTGGACAAGGCCGCCGGGTTTGCCGACTGGCTCAGCCGCCAGGGCATCAAGACCCGGCGGCAGGTTTACCAGCAGCTCGCCCGGTCACCGGACGACCAGGCGCGTTTTCGCTCGCTGTTCGACGGCATTGAGCATCTGCCCGCGCGGGAGGAAGCACTGGATAGTGCCCGTGCGCTGCTGGCCCCGAACGACGAGGCGCGACAAAAGCAACGCCTGCGGGCGCTGGCCGAAAAGGCCCGGGACCTGAATTTCGCCGATCTGAGCCCGGAAGAGCGTCAACAGCTCAAAGCCTCGTTGGCTGCGGGTCAGGGAAAACACGGATAAGCGACATCACAATTACGAACGAATCAGGAGGTTCCGTGAAAGAAGGTTGGAAGCAAAGGATTTTTTCGGCGACGACTTGAAACCACGACCACTGATCACCATCTAACCATTCGGTGGCAGTCGTTGGACGTGACCGCTATAATGGTTGTTTAACTTTTTTCCTTTTTACCATCAAGTTCACAGGGTGTCTATGTCAGGCAATTCTCAGAAATCCCGTTTGAAAGACCTCATTGCCCGAGGAAAAGAGCAAGGTTACCTGACTTACGCCGAGGTCAACGACCACCTGCCTGAGGATATCGCGGATCCGGATCAGGTAGAAGACATTATCCGCATGATTAACGACATGGGCATTCAGGTCAGTGAGGAGACTCCCGACGCTGACACCCTGATCATGACTGAAGGCGACTCGACCGCCGACGAGGCGGCCGCTGCAGAAGCCGCCGCTGCCCTGGCCGCCGTGGAATCCGACGCTGGCCGCACCACCGACCCGGTGCGCATGTACATGCGCGAAATGGGCACCGTGGAGCTGCTGACCCGCGAAGGCGAGATCGTCATCGCCAAGCGCATCGAGGAAGGCATCCGCGATGTCATGGCTGCTATCGCCCACTTCCCGGGTACCGTTGGCACCGTCATCCAGGCTTACGACCGCATCGTCGAGAATGAAGGCCGCATCAGCGACATCGTGACCGGCTTTCTGGACCCGGACGGCGCCGAGCCATTCATGGGCGAGGACACCTCCGATACCACTGACACCGACACCTCCGCCAGTGACGACGATGACGACGACGAAGAAGAGAAAGAGAGCGGCCCCGACCCGGAGGAGACCCGCCTGCGCTTCGAACTGCTGCGGGAGAAGCTTGCCGTAGCCGAAGAGTGCCTGGACAAATACGGACGCGCCCACAAGAAAACCCAGGAAGCCCTCAACGAGCTTGGCCAGGTATTCGCCCCCTTCAAGCTGGCCAACAAGGCCTTTGAAGAACTGGTCAAGGTGGTCCGCTCCACCAACGAGCTGGTCCGCGAAAACGAGCGCGCCATCATGCGAATCTGCGTTCGTGAATGCCGCATGAACCGGAAGGAATTCATCAAATCCTTCCCCGGCAATGAGACCAACCTGGAGTGGGCACCCAAGATCGCGCGCTCCAAGAAGCCCTATGCCGCCGCTATCGGTGAGCGCCTGGACGAGATCGTCCGGCTGCAGAAGCGTATTGCCAATGTACAGGCCGAAGTGGATCTGGACATTCCGGACATCAAGGAAATCAACCGTCGCGTCTCCATTGGCGAGGCCAAGGCACGCCGCGCCAAGAAGGAAATGGTCGAGGCCAACCTGCGTCTGGTTATTTCCATTGCCAAGAAGTACACCAACCGCGGCCTGCAGTTCCTGGACCTGATCCAGGAAGGCAACATCGGCCTGATGAAAGCGGTGGACAAGTTCGAATATCGCCGTGGTTACAAGTTCTCCACCTACGCCACCTGGTGGATTCGTCAGGCCATCACCCGCTCCATCGCGGATCAGGCCCGCACCATCCGGATTCCGGTGCATATGATCGAGACCATCAACAAGCTCAACCGCATCTCCCGCCAGATGCTTCAGGAAATGGGTCGCGAGCCCACCCCGGAAGAGCTTGGCGAGCGTATGGAAATGCCGGAAGACAAGATCCGCAAGGTGCTGAAGATCGCAAAAGAGCCGATCTCCATGGAAACCCCCATCGGCGACGACGAAGACAGCCATCTGGGGGATTTCATCGAGGACATCCAGGCACTTTCGCCGGTGGATTCCGCCACCGCCGAAGGCCTGCGGGAAGCCACCCGCTCGGTCCTGGCCGGGCTCACTGCCCGCGAGTCCAAGGTGCTGCGCATGCGTTTCGGCATCGAGATGAACACCGACCACACCCTGGAAGAAGTCGGCAAACAGTTCGACGTCACCCGGGAGCGGATTCGTCAGATCGAGGCCAAGGCCCTGCGCAAACTGCGCCATCCGTCACGGTCTGACCACCTGCGCGGCTTCATCGACGACCAGGGCAACGGTTAAACCGCCCAACACAGTAGCGGGCGCCATGCCTCAACGGTATAATGGCGCCCGCTCTGCGTTCAGGCATCAAAAAAACAACCGGAAAGAGCTTACCGCTCAGATGGTTAAGTCTCTCGCAGACAGATATTCGGGCCTATAGCTCAGTTGGTTAGAGCAGGGGGTGAGGCCCGACCGATGTGCCAGTGGCACATCGCAGCGGGACGAACGGGCGCCAGCGCCCCGGACCTTCCGAAGGAAGGCATAATCCCGCTGACTTGAGGGCGCAAGGCCCGAAAGGCAGCCTGCTTAAAGACAATCGAAAACAGAGAATTTGGGCCTATAGCTCAGTTGGTTAGAGCAGGGGACTCATAATCCCTTGGTCGCTGGTTCGAGTCCAGCTGGGCCCACCATTTTTCAATGCGTTACCACACCCCCGCAACCTCTCCCCGCCGTAGGCGTCAACCAAACGTCAACCAACACTCACCAGGCTAAAGGCGGCCCAAAGCCCGATAACACCCACGCCCAACGGAATCACTACTTCCATGGTCTGGTTTAATGAACCCACAAACGCCAACTTAACTTTGGAACGCTCATTATAATAAGTCTGAGCAAACCTCTTAAGAACCTCGAAGAACGAACTGTCCGCAACGCTCAACCTACTGTGATCGGGGTATTGTGACTTATCCAATTGAGCCAGCCAGTTGACCGAGTCGACCCAGCAAAGCGCAGAAAATCGAGTAAGAAAATAAATCTGAACAAATAGAAAAGCCTGAGCGACGCTTTGCTGCCTGTCAGCAACGTCAAGAGGGATATCCAGCAGAGGAATTCTTCCTGGCAACTCGCCAAGATGATTAAGAAAAAAGCAAAGTGCCGAAAACAGTAATAGGTTCCTTTTAGCTCGCTCAGTGTTATCCGTAAGAATATGACTCAAAACCATCGATTACCCCCCCCCCTACCTCACCTTGATAAAGGGTTATAGATTACCACGTCATTCAGGTAGTTAGGGGCCAAGTGCGCGTAACGCATGGTCAGCTTGAGATCAGAATGCCCCAGGACTTTCTGGAGCGTCAGAATGTGGCCCCCGTTCATCACGAAGTGACTCGCAAACGTATGCCGGCAGATATGGGTGAGCTGCCCCCTGGGTAGCTTTATGTCTGCCCTGTCGACAGCAGACCGAAAGGCACTGTAGCAAGACTGAAACGGCACTTCCTGAATCAGTTCATCGTATAGGCGCTTATCCAGGGGAACGGACCGGTTCTTGCCGCTCTTGGTGGATCCATAGGTTACCCGGTGCGGTGTGAAAGATGACCTGGTGACACTCTCTGCTTCCGACCAACGAGCGCCGGTTGCCAATGCCAGGCGGACAACGTGGTAGACCGATGAATTCGATGATTGGCGGCACTGTTCCAGGAGTTCCTGGATCTGTTCCTGGTCCAGGAAAGCGAGTTCCTGTTCGTCCAGTTTAAAACGTCGGAGCTTTTCCAGTGGGTTACGCCCCTTCCAATGACCCTGGCGGATGAGTTCGTTGTACACAGCGCTCAGATATGCCTGTTCGTGGTTCAACGTGTTCTCGGAGGTACCCGAATCGACGCGAACCAGGCGATAAGCGGCGAAGTCACCAGCAGTGAAACGACCTGCCCTGGGATTGCCCAGCCTGATGGCTATGGCTTCCAATTTCTTCTTGCGCCCTTCCCCATCCTTGAGAGCGTGACCGTGGTGAACATACCACTGCTTTACGAGGTCCAGGAGCGTGCGGGTATCCCGGTTCGGGTTCCAGTCTTCTCCTGCCTGGTGTTTTGTCAGTAGCCAGCGCTCGAAACGGGCTGCTTCTGCCCTGCTGGGAAAGCTCTTGCGGATCCGCTTCTGGCCGCGTCCACCAGGTTGTAGGTCTACCTGCCATTTGCCGGAAGGTAACTTCTTGATCATGCGGCTACCTTGGTTAGCAGTCGTCGTCGGTTAAGCCCTTCCTGGACGAGCTGGAATAGCTCGTTTTCGTACATGTCACGGCGTCGGTAGTAGTTGCAAAGGTCTTCCCAGAGGCCGGATTTCTTGAGGCAGTCCCAGGCCTGTCGAGCATTAAACCGGTTGCGGGCATAGATCGACAGGAGGTTGCCGAAGGCCAGGGAGACGTTCTTTTCGTTGCCGCAACCGGGTTCCTTTTTTGCGCGTTTATACACCAGGCTGGGCGGTGGGTGGCCGAAGCTGACGTCGTCCCGGAGTTTGGTCCAGATGGGGTGCACCCATTCCCGTTTGACCTCGTAGCGGTTGCCCTGGAGGGCGTATTGCCAGAGGCCGGTCAGGTGCGGGACGGCATCGGCGAAGGTGCGGATGCCTTTCATGCCGGGGGTGCCGTCGGAGATTTCGTTGACGATACGGTGATGGAAGCGAACTTCCAGGCGCCAGACGGGCAGTTCCGGGTCATAGCAGGTGTCCGGGAAGCTGTCTTCACTGACGGCGCATTCCCAGATGCCTTCCATGAAGGCGCGCTTGTCGGAGACGTCGATTTCCTTGGATTTGTCGTAGAGGCAGACCTGGAGGCTGTTGGCCTTGCCGAAGGTGAAGGTCTCCCCTCTCCCGTTGATGGTAGCGCCCTGGAGGCCCTGGAATGCCAGTTCACTGATGCCGTTGTGGCAGCTGATGGTCCGGGCTCTGGTGACGAAGTGGCTGGCGAAGTCCTGGGGCGGTTCCCAACCCTGGAAGTCCACGGCCAGGTGGAGGGCGATGCCGACGGGGTTGATGCCGTTCAGGAAGAGCATGCCCCATTCGGTCAGTTCGTCGTGTACCTGGTCGCTGGAGCGCTCATAGAGCCATCTGGGGCTGGTCTCTATCTTGACGTGGGTGCCCTGGCTGTCGGCGTCAGCATAGAAGTTCTGGATAAGGATGGTCAGGCCCACTTCGCGATTCTGCAGCAGGTACTTGAAGCCGCCACGTCTGCCTGACATGAGGCGGAACTCGGTGTTGTTGAGGGTGATGGTGGCGTTGAAGCCTTCTTCGTAGGCCTGGGCGATGGTTGCCAGGATTTGGGGTTTTAACCGTCCCTGGAACAGTTGTCTGACGGTATCCACCCCACTCCAGAGTACGTTGACGTTCTGGAGGTTGACCTGCTGGCCTTCGGGTCCGATGAACAGGTGTCCTTTACCGATCTCCCCGGTGCGGATATCCATGCGTTCAAAGTCTCTGATTTTCATCTGTGGCCTTCTGTGGTTGTCTGTGGTCAATAAACGACTAGGGTCGTTTTCCATGAGACGTGTTACAGTGACGTCTCCGGGGGCCGGCCGCGAGACGCCGGCGCGTCGCTCCGCTCATGCGCCGGGGTCCTCGCGGCCGACCTCCAGGTAATTCCGGCTTTCGCGTTCGTATTCGTCGTACCGCTGGGGCTCTTTGTAGCTGTACCAGGTCACCAGTTGGCCTTCGATGACGCAGTAGGGTTCGCCCGTTTTGCGGAAGGTGGCACACACCCGGGAATGGATTTTCCGGGTGCCGTGTTCGCCCCAGATCCAATAAATGCCGTTGACCTCGCCGACGATGCGCCACTTGTCGGAGACGGGTAGCCAGCCCTGCTCGATTTCGTATTGCTGCTGGCGCTGGGCGTTTTCCGGTAAGCGTGTTCGCACTTTCCTGGTGGTGCCGGTGCTGTTTGTCGTTGTTGTTGTAGCGCTGGTGTTTGTTCCGTTCGCTGCTGGGTTGCCGGTGGTTGTGGTTACCGGTTGTTGCTGGGCCTGGGGGCTTTGGTCTGGGTCTGGAACCTGGAAGTAGCTGAAGGCCTTCCAGCCGCCATAGGCCATGATGATGATGGCAATCGGCATACCGAACTTGATAAAGGGGCTTTTGAGGATGTTGGCCCGGTCGTCGGCTTTTTCTTCCATGCCGGCGGCGAAGTCGGTCTTGTTGCGAGTGTGGCTCTTGTAATACTGGTAGATCTCGGGCTTGTACTTGCCGTAGAGCTGGCGCATCGGGGTGCCGGGCTTCTGGCCGGTGGCGGCGCCCATGTAGACGTCTACCCGGTACTTGTTGCGCTGGCCGATGGCGGTGAGTTTGACGGCGCGGTAGGTTTCTTCGACCAGTTGTCGGACGAAGGCGCAGAGCTGTGCCAGGTCCTGGGTGACCAGCACGATTTCGTTGGTGCGCCCGTCCTCGCCCACGGCGTGGCGGTGTTCGGTGAAGAACTCTTTCTGGCATTGCGGGATGTTGGTGGCCTTCATGCCGCTTTTCCAGAAGCGCCAGGCTTCGTCGATGATCCAGATGGCGCCGGCGGGGTGTTTGTCCAGGCTGAAGAACTGGGGGTCGTTTTCGGCGTCCTGGTTGTTGAAGACGGTGATTTTCCCGTCCGGGTAGTCGTCGGCCAGGCGTCCGAGCTTGAGCGGGATGTTGGTGATGATGTGCCGGCCCACTTCCAGGGACGGGATAATGACGTTTTCGACGACGCCGTAGCTTTTGCCGGAGCCGGGCAAACCGGAGTATCCCACGATGGACATAGGTCACCCGATGAAGGGGATGCGACGGAGGACGAACCGGGCCAGCAGTGCCGTGAAGATGGCGGTCAAGCCGTAGTCGAACTCCATCATGGTGAGGAAGTAGAGCATGTCCCCGCCCAGGCTGTTAAAGACGTCCTGGACGTCGGCGACCTGGATTTCGGGTATCCAGTCGAGCATGCCTTCCAGGGCGTCGACGAGCCATTCATACAGCTTGCGGGGCAGCCAGAGTACGATGTCGATAAGTGCGTCGATGATGTTCTGGAACATAGGTCAGGCCTTCAAGAAGACAACAACGGCGGCGATGGTCCACACCGCCATGAACAGGGCCGAGAGCTGGCCGCGATAGTTCTCGAGGATGTCGCAGTGGACATCCATGGTGGTGGCTCCCCAGTAGTCGTTGGCCGGGAAGGTGTAGGTCGGGCAACTGGTGTTGCTGGCTATGCTGGGGACCTGGCTCACCGCCGCGATGGTGGGGTGTGAGCTGATGGCGCCATACAGGCGGTTAGAGCTCTGTTCGAAGGTGGCGGCGTTGCCCAGGCCGTCGGTGCTGTAGCCGTCGTCGGGGTTGTCCATCTTTTCGTTCATTTCGTCGAGGGTGTCGCCGATACCTTCCAGTTCTTCGTTGGTCTGTTCCTGGCCTTCCTGGGTGGGGGCGGGGTTGCCGCTGTCGTCACCACTGCCGTTGCCACCACCGGTGCCGGGTAGGCCGTTCTCGGTGATGCCTTTGAGTCGGTTGTCGATGTTCTGGAGGTGGCGGTTGCCTTCACCGAGTTCGTCCAGGATATCGTCACGCTGTCGGTTGCCGGTGTCGGGGTCGTTGGTGCGGTCGTATTCGTCGGGGACGCCGTCACCGTCGGTGTCGGTGTTGGGTTCGGGGTCTTCTTCCTCTTCTTCGTCGCCGGGGTAGCCGTCGACTTTTTCGCAGGTGAAGCCGTAGCCGTCGTTGACGGCGATCATGTTGAGGCTGTCAGAGTCGCAGACGGTGTCGGCGCCGTAGCCTTCCGGCAGGCAGGTGGCTTCGCCGTTGACGATGCCGTAGGTGCCGTTCTGGTCTTCGCATTCACTCTTTGCCGGGGCGCAGACGTGGACCTGGCCGTTGCCGGTACCGTAAGTGCCCTGGTAGCCGTCGGTGTCCGGGGTGCAGTCGTCGTCGGGGTCGTCGGGATCGTCGTCAGGGAGCAGGCAGTAGCCGTCCAGGAGGGTGCCGTTCTCACATTCCGGGATGCAGGTTTTGGTGTCGGGGCTGTAGATCTCGCCGTTCTCGAAGCATTCTTCCGGTTCCTGGACCTGGACGCATTCGCCGGTGACGACGTCGATGTAGTTGGGCGCTTCGCACGCGGGCTCCTGGTTCTTGAAGAAGTAGTTCACTTTGCAGCCGCCTCCGCAGGTGAAGGCCGCGTAGTAGTACGGATAGTTACCGCCGGGGTTCTCTTTCACTTCCTGGCAATCGCTGGAGATTTCCCCGGAGGTGCCTGCCAGACAGGCGGCATGAGCCGCTGATTGTTCTGTGAAGTACTCGTGGGCATGGGCCAGATTGGCAAAGCCGAACAGGCCGAGCAGCAGGATCAGATATCTTTGAACAGGTAGGCGCATGCCACAGCTCCCATCACGAAGAATGTCCAGTCCCACAACTCGGCCATGGTGGTGCTCCTACTTGATCATGCTCAGCAGGAGGCGACCGCCCTTGCGCACCACGAAGAAGCCCGCAAGCAGGGCGACGATGGCGGCGACGGCGGTTTCTTCGCCGGAGAGGTCGATACCGCCGGTGACGGTGGACCAGTCGTAGGCGAAGGCGCCGGAACTGGCCGCCATGGCAGCGGCTGCAATGCCTGCCTTGGCGGCCAGGCGTGACTTGATTTGGGTTACTTTTTTCATAAGCGTTACCTCAGCATTTTCAGGATTTGGCGACCGCCGAAGATAACGGCCATTACGGGGACGACGGTGGCGAAGCCGTGGAAGAAGGCTTCCGCCGCCATCGCGGGTGTGTGCTCGACCGGGGCCGAGTACACGATTTGTGTGACGGTGCCGGTGCACTCCCAGCCCGTGGGGCCGGTTTGCCAGGTGCCGTCACACAAAATCAGGCTGCCCATGACTCAGCTCAGGCAGCCGGTTTTTTCATGGCGTCCTGGGGCTTGAGCTCCAGGGCCTTGAAGGTGACTTTGCCCCCTGCCCCGGCTTTCATCTGGGCCTTCACGACGAAGGGCGCCGGGAGCTTGTCGGCGTGGTTGCGCAGCTGGTCGATGTGTTTCCAGTCGCAGGCGATTTTCATGACTTCGTTACCGACGCGGTTGTCGTCGGTGGCCTCTGCCGGGCTGTAGGCCCAGACGGAACCCCCTTTGTTACCGTCGATGTCGTAGCGGGTCGCGCCGATGATCATCAGGTTCAGGTAGTTTTCCATTGGTCAGTCCTCTTGCTTCGTTTGGCGTTGATGGCCCACGTGGGCCTGGGTGTTGTCTTCCTGCCACCCTGCGGGTGGCTGCGTTTGCTCACGGCTCGGAATCAAGGGGCGGGCGTCCACCCCCGTCATCCTCACCGCTCGTGATGCGCACTGTGGTCCAGCCAGTGAGCCCCGCAAGGCCAGGGGGCCTGCGGCCCTGGCGCTGCGCGCCAGCCTTGCAGGCCTCACTGCCCGGCCCCCGGGTCGTGCGCGAGCGGTGACGATGACGGGGGCGGACTCGGGGACTTTTCCAGGTGGGCCTGGTCCCTTTCGAAGAAATCCGGGCAGCCGGCCTCGACCCAGGCGCTCAAGACCGCACCGCCGAGGGTGTAAAGATCCGTTCCGCGGGCCGCGGCTTCCTTTAACAGGTCGGCATGGATGCGGGTGGTGGCCATGACGTAAAAGCGTTTTGGCTCCGCCGGCAGGTTTTGTTTGCGCTTGGGGATGGTGTTCATGGTTGTGTCTCCGTCACCGTGGGCAGATCCAGGTGGCCGTGATCCCAGGCGTCGCGCAGTCGTGTCAGGCGGTCGAACGCCGGGCTGTGGTAGCCCCTGGCTTCCAGTTCGTGGATGAGTTGATCGGTAAAGGTGGCCTTGCACCGGGCCAGGTAGTCGCACGGGTAGTCGGTGCGGACGTGCTGCAGGTGGCCCAGGCGGTCGGCCAAGAGTGTAAAAAGGCCTTCCAGGGTGTCGGTGGTGAGCGCAGAGGACGGACGAGCGGCCTGGAAGGCAAAGGTGTCCTGAAATGCCTGCTGGAGGCAGTCGCGAACCAGTTGTTTGTTGGGCTTGCGGGAGCGGTTCATCGAGAAGCCCCCACTACCAGGCGTCCAAGTTTGGATTCCAGGTCCCGGATCCGGTTGGCCAGTTCCACACCGGCGCGGATCTCTTCACTGGAGTCCTTAACGACATTGATGGACATCAGCTGGCCTTTCATCTGGTCGATGTCGGCGACGAGTTCGCGCATCCGGTCGGTTACCGGGATGGCGCTGTGGGGCATGGTCATGCCCTGCCCTGGTGTCTGGTGGGTGGTGCGAATCATTGGACAGAGGCCTCCATCCGGACGCTGTGCATAAACGGGCTAATGGCGTGGGAGTGCGCGTAGGTCATAAAGGCGGATTCGGCCAACGTGGCGTAGGCGCACAGGGTGCTGTCCAACTGATCGAACGCCGCCTTCATGCCCTGGATCTTGATCAGGCATTCGAAGGCGGTATCGCGGTCGCCGTTGTCCAGGAAGTGGATGGCAACGTTGAACAGGGTTCGGCCCTGGTGTTTCTTGAGTTCGCGGGTGGCCGGGGTCATAAGTAAGCCTCCAGGCGGACACCTTTGTAGATCTGGCCGGGCATGGCGCCGCAGGTGGATAGCTGTTCGCGGCGCAGGACGACGGTATCCGGCAGGGTGCCTTTGACGCTTTGGAAGTAGTCCAGGTAATCGTCCAGCTTGGCGCGGATCTTCAGGGATCGGGCGTTGTCGTTGAAGTGGACGGCGTCCCCCTCTACTTCTGCCTCATCCTTATAAGGAGAGGTGAAGGACCAGCCGGTAGCCCCGTTGGTACTGTCACCGCCAACGGCCACCCACTGGCGACCGGAGGCACTGACAACGACCGTTCCAGGCGCCACCATGCAGGCCGGGCCCAGGCGGTCGGCAGACCCTACGAGCTTGTTGCCATCGAAGAACCAGAAGCCAGGGATCTTGCAATCACCCTCACTGCGAAGTCGGACATACAGGGCGACCGCCTCACCGGCTCTATTCAGACGCTTCATTGCCAGTCCTCCTGTTCCAGTGCCACCTGGGACAACGCCGCAATGTTCACCATGCGAACCCGGCCAATCTTCAGAGAAGGCAGGTGGCCTTTTTCGATCTGGCCCCGGACCTGCCCTTCCGTCAGCCCGGTGAGCTGGGCGTAACGGTCCTGGGTCATGACCGGGGTTGCTAGCAAGATGAGTTGTTTCTGCTCGTCCACTGTTTTGCACTCTGCTAAAATTCGACAAAGAACTCGCAGCACCAATCAACGGTGCATTATTTACACCATACACATTAATGCACCGTGCATTAATGTGTCAAGGGTGATTTTCGTTCTTTGGGGAATTTAATGAGTAGCACCATTCACGAGAGATTCACCCACCTAGTCCGAAGGTCCGGGGAATCGATCCAGGACCTGGCGTCAGAGTCAGGAATCGACTACCGAAGGTGGGTGAACGTCATAAATGGAAGGGCGAGACTGACCGCTGACTTCATAGAATTCGCGTCGCAAAAATGGATGCGATTTTCTCTATGGTTAGTGTTAGGCGAGAAATTCGAAAACGATGAAGTTTGCATTAACGACTTAGCCAGCCCCAATGAGTTCGATAAAGAACAAACTTCTTGGAAGCTAGAAAAAATGCTTGATGAACTTCAAACAGAATACGAAGGGAAAAGTAAGGATGAAATCCTAGAGCTAATAGAGAACATCAACAAACTAAAAAACAAATAACGGTGACTCATGGATTACTTTTCAAATGACTGCGAGCTAATTATCGGGCTAGCAAGTCCAGTTGGGGTTAATCATGCCGACGTCGAAAATCGTTTAAAAAGTATCTTCTCTCAATTTAACTACACCGTTAATTATATTCACCTAAGTGAACTTGTAGAAAAACATTTCGGCATTAAAAGACCAAGACTTGACAAAGAAGTTGATCGCTTAAATTGGGCCATGAAAACAGGATCTGACTTGCGAAACAAGTACGGCAGGGGAGACCTTTACGCACTAATGGCGATGGACGAAATCAATGCGAGCAGGGAAACAGACAATGAATCTGTTTCGCCCAGACCTAGAACGGTACATGTGATAAGGTCGTTAAAACATGCGGATGAAGTAAATACTCTCAGACAGGTCTATGGTCAAGGGTTTTTTCTGCTTGGAATATCTGCAAGCACCGAGAGCAAAAAACATTATTTAAGGGAACTTCAAGGCGTCGAGGAGGACGACCTAGATGCCCTGATAGGCCGCGACGATAAAGAAAATGACAAGTTAGGCCAGCAAACACGGAATGTATTCCAACTGGCTGATGCGTTTGTAACTACAGATGACAACACCAGGCTATCCAAGCAGCTAGGTAGAATTGTAGACCTCTTATTCTCGAATCCGCACACTCCTCCAACGGAGGAGGAATATGCAATGTTTATGGCGTATGCGGCTTCACTGAGGTCTGCAGATCTTTCCAGACAAGTGGGGGCTGTAATCACCAATGACATGGGCGACATCGTATCCACAGGTGCAAACGACGTTCCTAGATTTGGAGGAGGATTGTATTGGCCTGACGAATTCGACAACCGTGATTACATCAAAGGTTATGATTCTAATGAAAGAGAAAGAACAAACATAATCGACGAAGCAATAAAATCTTTACTTGGAAATGATATCGATAGCACTAAACTTGCCGAAGCGAAAGCAACACTGGAAAAATCAAGACTGGCTGATCTTACAGAGTTTGGAAGAGCAGTTCATGCAGAAATGGAAGCCTTAATTCAAGCATCAAGAAATGGGATTTCCGTAAGAGGATCCAAGCTCTATACCACGACATTTCCTTGCCACAACTGTGCCAAACATATTGTAGCCGCCGGAGCAAAGGAAGTTGTTTATATTGAACCTTATCCCAAAAGCTTCGCAACAAAGTTACACGATGACACAATAAACGACAAAGAAGAACGCGCCAGCAACAAAGTTAACTTTACTCAGTTCGTTGGTATTGGACCTCGCAAGTTTGTTGATCTATTCTCAATGAACTTAGGTAACGGCAGAAAAGTCAAAAGAAAAAAAGATGGGAAAGTCGTGAATTGGGAGAGAAGGGGAGCTGAACTACGCGTACCGATGTCGCCCTTATCTTATCTAGAATCCGAAACCAAACTTGTGGAAGAGTACTCAAAATTGACCAAGGAGGAAGCATGAAAACCGAAGAAAAAATCAAAAGAAATCATGAAAGAGCACAACATATAGTTAACTCTTGGCCAACTTGGAAGCGCGAATTCTCTATTACGAAATATTCTATAAAGCAAGATTCAAAAGACAACAAAAAACCTAACTAACAAGCCTATGCACGGGACAAGGACGTCCAAGACGCAGCCAGATCTTTCGACTAGACGCTAGTAGGTGTCGACAAAACGTCAACCACCTTGTGGTTTTAAGTGGTCTGAAGTGGTTGCTGCTATCTGCTAACCCACTGTTTTTCAGACCACTGTGCAACTGTGTGGGGCTACGAATGCCGCTGCAGGGCCCTCATAATCCCTTGGTCGCTGGTTCGAGTCCAGCTGGGCCCACCACTCCTTCCACACTCCATCACGCGGGTACTGCAAGCATCCCACCCGATTTTCGTCCGGCCATAAAAAAAAGGCCGGCCATAAGGCCGACCTGAAACGTCTCGTCCAACAATACAATGCAGATCACCGCAATGCTTGCACATAAACCTACGTTGCTAATAAAAAGTGGATCACCGGGTAACGTCTGAAATGTTAGTCATTGCCTCATCGCGATGTCGATCCGGTGTAAGGTCGACCGGCGTTCTGGCCGCTGGCGTAGCGTGCGAACCGGGCCAGCAGGCTTGTGGCCTGGGCTGTCTCCTGCACCTTCGCTATCAGGCTGCCCGGGTCCTGCCCTTCTCTTTCCAGATCCCTGGCCTGGGTTTCCAGGTATCCCGTCATGATGCGGTGATCGAACTCCGGGTGGAACTGGACCCCCCACGCCTGGCGCCCGATGCGGAACGCCTGATGGGGTTCACCGTCAGAGTGAGCAAGCAGGATCGCCTGCGGTGGCAACGCCAGCACCGACTGGGCGTGGGTAAGGTGAGCCGGAAAGGTTTCCGGGAGCTGGCCAAGCAGTCGGTCCTGCTTGCCTTCCTCGGTGAGCGTCACCGGGAAGGTACCGGATTCCCGGCCTTCATCACGGAACCCCACGCGACCACCAAAGGCATGGGCCAACAGCTGATGCCCGTAGCAGACGCCGAGCACCGGCACGTCGTTATCCACCGCCTCCCGCAACCATGAGGCGGTTTGCTCACTCCACGGCAGACCTTCCGTGACCATGGCTGGCGAGCCCGTAATAACCACGCCTGACCAGCCCGCCACCGATTCCGGCGGCCCTTCCCGGGTGACATCCCTGACCACCGGCCGGGAGTCAGCATCCAGATGCCGCACAAACCAGTGCTCGAAATCACCAAAGGTCTGACTGATCACCGGATAGGTGCAACCGGTCTTGAGAATGAGCAAGCTGGCCATGAACGTCCGGGACTCCTTACGGGTGGAAGGGGTGGAATATGGAATGGTTAATGTAACATGGTCTGCCGGAAATGCTGGCCAGTGCCGCCTTCCAGGCCGGCACTGGTGTGTTGCCCCCATTTAATGAGTTAACTGCCACTCATGTCATAGTCACTCAGCCTATGGCAACCTAAGATCTGGGGGAATTACACTGGACGTGTACTGAAATCACTCGAACCTCGCCATCCAGATGACAGCGGGGGGCAAGACTATGACTGGAGAGGGATGTGGCAGGAAATCGTGACGGATGGTGGCTGGCAGCGGTGATCTCACCGTTGGTCTTGCTGGGGGGCTGGATGCTCTGGCCGGATTCCCCCGAGCCCGATCCCGGCTGGACTTCCTCCGACGACTCAGGTCGTCCAGAGCAGACCATTGCCAGTGAGTGGCGGGAGCCGGATACCAGCATCAATGTTGCCGGAGAAAGTGAAGCCTCTGACACCCGGGCATCAGCCGAAGAGGCGGAATCGGCACAACCGGAAATCAGCCTGGACCGGTTGCAGCATGCGCTGGCGAACATTGGCATCGACGAGGACGGCAATCTGGTACTGGATGAGATTGCTCTGGCGTCCCTGCGCGAGGCCTTCCGTGGGCTGGAGAACGCCGGGCCAGACACCCTGGACGAACTGAAACGCTACGTGGAAGCCGGCCTGGCGGGCGAAACCGGCGTCCAGGCCGCCAGCATCCTCGGCGACTATATCAACTATCGCAAGGCGCTGACGGCAGCGGAGGCGGACTGGGCTGAGCTGGAAGACCTTGCCCCCCGTGACAAGCTGGAACGCGCCATTGAACTGCGCCGACAGCACATGGATCCGCTGACCGCCAGCCAGCTGTTTGCCGGCGAAGATGCCCACCAGCGCTACCTGATCGCCATGGAGGAAGTGCGCACCAATCCGGACCTTGACGGGGAGCAGCGGCAGCAGGCCCTCTCCCGCCTGCGTGAGGACCTTCACTCCGGGGCACTGCTGGTAGACAGCGAAGGCACGGATGCTGTGGAAAAGCTTCGCTCGGAGCGCCAGAGCTGGGAATCCATGGGGCTGAGTGACAAAACCCAGGACTATCTGGAGCAACAGACTCTGGGACTGGTCGCTGCCCGGGACCTGACTGGCACTGATGCCCGGGACTGGCAGAATCGCTACGACCAGTTTTCGCAGCAACGGGATACCATTCTCAGCGCCGGGCTGAGCGAGGATGAGAAAGCCCGACAGGTTGAGTCCCTGATGGATACCTATTTTACGGCCGAGGAAGTGGAAGCCGCCAGTAACTGGCTGCCGGAATACCTGAAGGCAGAACTCTCGGACTGATGCTGCCCGGATTATTCGACTGCATTTTGCCCGGATGCTGATTCGCGATCTTCGGGAATGGCAACCAGTCGGAAGCCGGCAATATCGCTGATGGCCCGGAACCGATTGGCCGCTCTGGCGTGCACCGCCTGAAAATGCCAGCTGCCGCCCCGGATCACCCGATGCTCACCCTCCCCCGGGCCCGCGGGATCGGTAACCGGCCCTTCCTCATAGGCCCCATACCAGTCGGCACACAACTCCCAGGTGTTGCCCAGCATGTCATGGAAGCCCCAGGGGTTGGGTTCGTATTGAGCCACTGGCTGAGGGCCGGCGGAATTACGGAAGGAGTCGCACCCGGCCAGGACTTTGTTGCCGGAAACATTGGCCTGTTCGCCATCAAGGCAGTCGCCTGTGTAGTAGGGCCCCTCGGTGCCGGCCCGGGCGGCATACTCCCACTCTGCCTCGGTGGGCAGACGATAATCCCATTCGGGATCCTTCTTGCTCAGGGCATTGATATACCAGTCCACCCAGTCCGCCCTGAGACCATCGACCGGACACTGGTCGCCACATTCGGGAAAGGCTGACGGCACGCCATCCACCAGCTCCAGCCACTGGCCCCGGGTAACCGGTGTGGTCTGCAGATAGAAGGGTTCGGAGATAGTGACCTGGCGCTGCACCTCATCAGGCTCATGTCCCGGGGCATCCGGCGCGCTGCCCATCAGAAATGTACCGGCAGGCACCTTGTTGAAGGACATACCCAGAATGTTGGTAACCTGCTCCGGTTCGGAACCGGAAACGTGGCCTGAAGACAGCAGGGCTGCCAGTAGAACCGGTGTTGATAGCTTTGGCATGGGTCTGTTCCGGGGTCGGAGTCGCCAGACTGAATACCTGCATCACGGACAGTAGCACAAACGCCGGTGATCGCACCCGACCACCGGCATTCGGATTTCTTTCAGGTTTTATCGCACCACTGAATCAGTCAAGTTCCTGCAGAATCAGATCGGCGAGTACCCGGGAGCCGGCGGCAGTGGGGTGGATCTCGTCAGACGAGATGTAACGGCTCTCATTACCGGCAAAGGCGGGACGGGTATCGATGAAGTCCACACCCATCTGCGGGTAGTTAGCGGCCTTGTAGGCCATGGAAAGATCATTGATTGCGGCATCCTGGGGATCTTCCACATTGTAGTAACCCAGGAAGATGATCTCGCTGATGCCATCGTTCTGCATTTCGTTGTACATGCCCGCCAGGGTCTGCTCGATACCGGCCAGAACTTCCTCAATACAGGCCTGAGTGGTGCAATCAGCGCCGTCACCCAGCAGGAAGTCATTGCCGCCGCCATTCATGATCACGGTGTCGATGCCATCCTTGTCGGCGTTATCATACTGGTTGGGAATGGTGTAGCGACTGCTGCAAAGCAGGCTGGTGCCATTCACCTGGCAACCACTGCGGGCGTAGGTGTCGATGGTTTCATCCAGATCGTCTTCCAGGTAGCTGTGGATATCACCCGAAAGCGCAAAGATGGAGTCACCAACAATCATCTTGTCGGCGCTGGAACCGCCGCCACCGCCGATGGCCCAGGCGTTAAATGCCACACATGAGGCCAAAACCGCGAATGCCAGCTGTTTTACGTTTTTGTTGAACATGATAACGAATCTCCTGCTTGTATTTTTTGTCTTGGTGTCAGTTCGCCGCTCACAGCGGGCAGCTTACTGACTACCGCTTCAGGCAGGAAAAAGTGTATGGGTCAGCCAGCGGGAGTGGCTATAACGTGAACCGCAATTCCGGTGGTAACACCGGGCTCCGTGCTTTCCGGCCGCCATGGAACGCGATCTGCTTCACAGGATGGGGAAACAGCGGATCAGTGATTATCACGACGGACCCGGGCGACCACCACGCCCAGGAGCAGGGCAACCAGCGATACCACGGAGAACCACTCGGGCCAGCGGGTAAACCAGGAGCTGAAGCCCTCGCCTGCCGGCGTATGGGGTACCTGGCTGAGCAGCCCGGCCCGCTCCCGGAAGGCAGTAGCCGCCAGCACCCGGCCGGAGGGGGAGACCATAGTAGACGGGCCATTATTGATGACATGGACCAGGGACACACGATTCTCCACCGCCCGCAATATCGTGGCGCCGGCATGCTGCCATGGCTGACGTGAGTCACCGAACCAGCCATTGTTGGACAGGACCACCAGCAGGGGGCTGCCCGGGGCGGCAGCCACGGACCGGGCAATATGTCCGGGGAAGGCGCTTTCGTAACAGATGGCCGGTACCAGGTGAACCCCGTTGACCGGGAAGGTAACCCGTTGCGAACCCGGCGTCAGATTGGCGAAGAAGTCACCCAGGAAACGTTCCGCCCAGCTCACCAGCCAGGGAAACTCCCGGGACAGGGGCAGGGTTTCGCCAAAAGCGACCAGATGGTGCTTGCGGTAGCGCTCAGACAGCTGGCCGTCCGCCCCCAGAAACAGGGCAGTATTGTACTCCTGGAAGTCCTCTCCGCTGCCCTGCTGTTCAGCATCGTGAAACACCAGTGGCACTCCCAGTGCGGCTACGTTGCGCCGGTAAGCCCCGGGCACATGGTCCACCTCGAAGTAGCCCTTGTAACGGGTTTCCGGCCACAGCACCACTTCGGCCCCGGCGGACACCAGTTTCTCACTCACTTCCATTTCCGGCGGCCAGGCCCGGGCATAACCCGGTTCCGGATCAGGTACCGACGCACTTGGAGTCTCGTTGGACTGCACAAGCCCCACCGCTACCGTGGGCCACTGTGCCGCCCGTTGATCCCAGTGCGCCAGCGCCCACCAGCCAAAACCCAACCACACCATCAGCGCGACTACCCCGACAACTCCGGCGATGGCGGTACCACGGCTGACCAGCCCAGGCTCCCGGCCCAGCCGTTGCAGCATCGCCGCAGCCACCAGCGCGTTACTGACGCCAATCATCAGGTCCAGACCGTAGACCCCGGTCAGCGAGACCCCCTGGATAGCCGGTAAAAAGGCACTCTGGCTTTCACCCAGCTGGAGGGGAAACAGGACCGGGAACCAGCCGAAGAACAGCACCACAAGCACGGGAAATGCCCACAGGGCATGGTGCCCGGTAAAGCGCTGCAGCCAGCGATAACTGACCATCAACAGCGCCAGCAATTGCGAAGACAGCAACCAGTACGCCGCTGCACCGCCCATCGCCGGTGCCAGCGAATAGTCCTTCAGGCGCTGCAGGAATTCCACCATCCAGGGAGTTCCCACCAGATACATGCTCAGGCCGGCAACCAGACCCAGCAGATAGTGGGCACCATACCCCCGACCATGGGCCGCCAGCAGCAGCGGCACCAACGCCACCCAGGTCAGCGGATAGAAGCCCGCATAGTTATAGGGCACCGCCAGCATGACTCCGGTGGCCGCCGCGCCCAGCAGGGAAAGCAGCCAGCCGGTCAACGAAGCACGGCGGCTCATCGAGTGCCCCCCGGGGCGTCCTCAGTCATCAGCGTGTCCATCTGCTCACGAATCAGACGACGCTTCTCGTCTTCGTCCAGATCCTGCCGTTGCATCAGCATCCGCCGCACCAGATGAATCTCGGTCATGCGGTAGCTGGTGCCATAGAGCTTTGCCGCCACCTCTTCGCCGAGTATCGTATTCCGCAGTGCATTCTGAAGCTGCAGGTGCAGATACGCTCCCTCAATGTCACCCGGCGCTCCCGGGGACAGGCCCAGCAAGGTCTTTTCGGCCTGCCGGTAACGGAGGAACGACGGCAAAACCGCCGTCACCTCATTCGCGGCCGCAACAGGGAGGCTTTTCGTCAGCAGCAGATCCGCCCGGTCAAGGGTGGCGTTTTGCGGAGTTACCGGCAGACTCTCCGCCAGTGCCAGCAGCAGTTGTTCGTAGGCTTCAAAACGCTCCGCCCGGCCCGATTCCGGAAGCTTCAGGCGCTTGATCGCCCGATCTGCCCCGGCGAAGGAGAACTGCTCGGCAGAAGTCAGGGCCGGCAGTTCAACGTGCCGGCCTCCGCCCGCATGAGGCGGCGCCATCACGCCAACGTTTCCGATCCCGTTGAGCAGTGCCGCTACCGCAAGCAGGGCAACCGCCAGCATGGCTATGGCCGGCATCCAGCTGTCCCGGGGCAGCAACTCCCTGTTGGCGGTAGTCATGGCATCATCATCCTGAACCGGAGTGAAAGCAGGCAGACATCATAACCATTGCCGGCCCGTTGCCGTGATGACCGAGTTCACACACCGGAATGACCCTGTCATCGGCCGTTCTCTGCAAGCTGACGGAAATCCGTTTACACTGGTGCTTCCTGAAAACACATCTTATCTGACCGGAGCCCGTCCATGCCCCAGTGGTTGCAATGGAGTCTGATCGTTCTTGGCCTGGCGGCCATTACCCTCCTGCTGGTCTTCATTGTCAGGCACAGCCGGCTGCTCCGGGAACATCGGCGCAAGGAAGACCGCGCGCAGGCATTCCAGGCCGACCGAAGGGACAGCATGATCGAAAGTATCCGCATACTGGCGATGGCTGTGGAAGAAAACCAGGTGGAGTATTCGGAAGCCTGCCTGAGAATCAAGGGATTACTGGACCACGTCGCTCCGGAATTGCTGGAGCAACCACCCTATCAGGTCTTTCTAGAGATCCACGACCAGATCCAGCATATGCCGACCCACCAGGCAAGGCAGCAGACAGACTCCCGCTTCGTGCGCAAGATGGACGAAGAACGGTTCGCCCTGGAGCAGGCCCATTCGGATGCCATCCGCCGCGCTGCCACTGCCATCCGGCATCACCGCTTCGATTGACAGGCGCCCTGGCAGGCCCGGCAGGCGCGATTCCCCCCGCTCCCGAGACCCGGTATCATTTTTTGTAACATTTTGTAAGCGAGACTGTGCACTGGCTGATTGAAAACAAAGCACTTTTATGCGCTTTGTAACGAATAGCAAGCTGAAAAGGGACTTCAGCCCCGCCTCGGGCGAGCAAATTCCGGTCAGTTGGCTAGAGTTAAAGACAAGCTACCTTTTGCGCTTGTTTGTACCAGCAAGCGTTCAGTGTGTTACCGGCACGTCTGACTCGAGCGTGTCGTGATCTGCAACAAGCGGGTGAGCTTGCCGGCCCAAGGGCCGGCTTTTTTTGATCGGCAGCCTGAAGTCGCCACCCGGGTGCTCCCTGTCAGCCGTTGCTCATCATTCCCGCCATGGCCACTACCGAATCTTTCGATGCCACCAGCTCATCAAACCTCTCTTCCACCGCAGCGGGGGCCAGCCCCAGGTGGGCATAGAGCGCATCCGGGATGGTTTCCCTTGGCCCGATACCCAGTCCCCGCTCGTTGAGAAGCTGGCGCCCCAGCCAGAGCAGGTGGGCATAGGTCTCATTCGGCCCCCGGTAGTCCAGGTGTTTCTGGTGCCTGAGAGCAACGATAACCTCGTCAGGCATGCCCCAGTTAGACATCAACTCGGCGGCAAGCTGTTCCCGGGTCACGCCCAGCAGATGATGCTCCACCAGAGAAGAATCCACGTGCTCGTTGACCTCCCAGTTACGGCAGGCCAGCCGGAAATGGGGCGGGAAGACCTGCGCCAGCACAAGATAACCGAAATTGTGCAACAGGCCGGAAAGGTAGGCCAGACCAAAAGCCGGCCGCTCACGGCCACGCATCATGGCGGCCAGAACCCCCGCAGCCTGGGCCTGCCAGATGGCCTGTTGCCAGTAACCCACGAAACCCCGGGGATGGTCGTCCGGCTGTTTCAACGTCCGCCCCAGGGATAGCCCCATGGCCAGATTCATCACCAGGTCAAAGCCCAGGACACGGGACACGGCATCATGCACCGACCGTACCTGGCCGGCAGCGGCATAAAACGACGACGAGGCCCAGCTGACCACCTGCGCGGCCAGGCTCGGGTCACTTTCCACGATATCCACCAGGTCTCCCATGACCGCATTGGGATTGACCCGCAAGTGAATGATGCGTTGCGCGGTCTCCGGCAGCGGCGGCAATTCCAGGGTGTCTTCAAGGCGCTGGCGGATTCTCAGGCCAGTAAAGCGCTGGATCGCGGTAAAGACCTGCTCACGATCTTTCTCCGGCGATTCCAGATTCACCTGAATGTCACTCAGGGGCACACTGAAGGCGCGCTCCTCGGCCTTGCCAGCCAGCGCCCGGAAGTCAGCCTGCGTGAGCACCAGACGGGTATTGTCTCCGGCCGGCTCGATGGCTACCCGGTCGCATTGTCCGACCCGGGCGTCAACAATGGTGGGCCAGCCAGTGAGTGTCGGCAGGGCGGGTATCTCGTGAAGACCGGTTTGCCGCCGCACACGGGCATAGTCACTCTGGGACACCAGATGAAGGTCACGCCCCAGTTGCTGGTTCAGATCCGCAAGGTCCAGCAGATCATCATTACGACAGATCACCTGGATCTGCCCCTGATTGTCACCAAGCAGTACCATTCGCAGAGTCGGCACTTCCGCTGGCGCAGCCGTGGTCTCCGGCTGCGCATTGATGGCTGATGCTTCTAGCAGTTTCCGGATTGTGCCGGGCATTTCCATGTTGTTCTCCCGCCCCGTGGTTCAGTTGTTGTCAGGATCTGCTCCGAGACTCTCAATGTATTGTGGCTCAAACGGGTCCGGCTGGCAGGCCCGTAGTCGTGAATATTATACGGTGGCTGTCTGGGGTCCGGCACTTAGACATCGCCGTAACGTACCCGTTCACCAAGCCAGCGGCGCACCAGCGCGTCCACCGACCGCGGATGCCTCATAATACCGGGGGCTATGTCCTTTACGGTTTCAATCCAGCCACGGTCTCTCTCGAAATCCGCCAGCCGGAACTGCATCATCCCGGTCTGGCGGGTGCCCAGCACTTCCCCCGGCCCGCGGATTTCCAGATCCTTCTCAGCGATGACAAAACCATCCTGGCTGTCCCGCAATGCCTGAAGGCGGGCCCTGCCGTTGTGGGACAGGGGTGCCTGATACATCAGCACGCAGAAACTCGCCTGTTCGCCACGGCCGACACGCCCCCGCAACTGGTGAAGCTGGGCCAGCCCCAGGCGCTCGGGGTTCTCGATGATGATCAGCGACGCATTGGGCACATCCACACCCACCTCGATCACCGTCGTCGCCACCAGCAGATCGAGGTCGCCGTTCTTGAACTGTTCCATCACCCCCGCCTTTTCGGCGCCTTTCAGGCGACCATGGACCAGCCCCACACCCAGTTCCGGCAGCCGCTCCCGCAGGTTTTCGGCGGTCACTTCAGCCGCCTGACACTGCAGCGCTTCGGACTCCTCGATCAGGGTACAGACCCAATAGGCCTGCCGGCCCTGCGCGCAGGCCTTTCTCACCCGCTCTATCACTTCATCCCGCCGCGCCTCCGGGATCACTATGGTTTCAATGGGCTTGCGCCCCGGCGGCAGCTCGTCGATTACCGACGTATCGAGATCGGCGTAGGCACTCATGGCAAGGGTACGGGGAATCGGCGTGGCTGTCATGATCAGCTGGTGGGGCGCCATACGCCCCTCGGCGCCCTTGTCCCGCAAAGCGAGGCGCTGGTGCACACCAAACCGGTGCTGCTCGTCCACGATCACCAGCCCCAGCCGGTCAAATTCCACATCGCCCTGGAACAGCGCGTGGGTACCGATCACCAGGCTTACTTGTCCGGTAGCAAGCCGGCCCAGTGCCTCGATGCGAGCCTTTCCCTTGACCTTGCCGGACAGCCAGACCACCTCCAGGCCCAACGGCTCCAGCCATTGCACGAAATTGCGGAAATGCTGCTCCGCGAGGATCTCCGTGGGCGCCATCAGCGCCACCTGGGCACCGGCCGCCACCGCCTGCAGGGCCGCCATGGCGGCGACCACCGTCTTGCCCGAGCCCACATCCCCCTGCACCAGCCGCAACATCGGCAGTGGCTGGCTCAAATCCTGGCGGACGTCGGAAACCACCCTGCCCTGGGCCGGCGTCAGGCTGAATGGCAGCTGGTCCAGAAAACGCTCCACCAGGTCGCCGGTGGGTAGCAGTGGCAGCGCCTGCCGCTGCTGAATCTGCTGGCGCACCAGCAACAGGCTCAGCTGGTGGGCCAGCAATTCCTCCATCACCAGCCGCTGCTGGGCCGGATGGCGCCCCTCCATCAACAGGTGAACCGGAGCATCCGCCGGCGGTGCATGCACCAGAGCCACGGCCGCGGTGATGTCCGGCAGCTGGTAGTCCGCCAGCAACGATTCCGGCAGCCAGTCACGAATCGGGTAACGCCTGAGATACTCCAGGGCCTGGCGGCAGAGACCGCGGACCCGGGGCTGCTGGATACCTTCGGTCAGGGGGTAGACCGGCGTCAGGGTGGCCTCTTCCGCCGGTGGCATGGGTGGCGGATTAACCTGGTATTCCGGGTGATAGAACTCGAAGCCTGCCCGCCCCGGTCGCACCTCGCCGTAACAACGTACCCGGGCACCCTCGGTCAGCTGATTCTTCTGGGCGGCGGAAAAGTGGAAGAACCGCATTACCAGGAAGCCGGTGTCGTCCTTGAGAGTGACCTGCAGGCTTCGACGGCGACCCATCACCAACTCCGCGCGCATGACGATGCCTTCCGCCACGCCAGTGTCCCCGAGCCTCAGGCTGCCCATAGGGATCACCCGGGTACGGTCTTCATAACGGTGCGGCAGATGAAACAGCAAATCCTGCAGTGAGTGGATGCCCAGTTTGGCGAGCGTGCCTGCCAGCGCAGCGCCAACGCCTTTGAGGGTGGTAACGGGCAGGTCTTCCAGTGACGCCATGGCGACGGGTCAGGCCCCGGCGACGAGGGCCGGTTTCTGCTGCCCCGCCTTTTCGATGACGCGACACTGGCTGGCGGCCAGCGAGAGTACATCGATCGCCTTGGGACGCGGGAAGGTTACCCGCCAGGCCAGCGCCACGGTGCGGAAAGGCACCGGCGCGGAAAACGGCCGTACCGCGAGGATGTCTTCATCATAGGTCATTGAGGTGGCGGCAGAGAGCGGCAGGATGGTAACGCCGAGACCGGAAGCGACCATATGCCGGATGGTTTCCAGGGAACTGCCTTCCGTCACCAGTGACGGCCCACGGGCGCCGGCATTGCGTTCGGTCACAGCCTCCACCAGAGGCGGGCAGGATTCCAGCACCTGGTCACGGAAACAGTGCCCCGGGCCAAGCAACAGTAGCTGCTCATTGGCGAGCTGTTCGGCGGTCAGGGATTCTTCCCTTGCCAGCGGGTGACCACCGGGCAACAGGATCACAAAGGGCTCGTCGTACAGCGGCAGGGTCACCACTTCGGGCTCCTCAAAGGGCAGCGCGATGATAATGGCATCCAGCTCCGACTGACGGAGCTTCTGGCGGAGACTCCCGGTATAGTTTTCCTCAATATACAGGGGCATCTCGGGGGCCGCTCGCCGCAGCTGTGGCAACAGATGGGGAAACAGGTAGGGGCCGATCGTGTAGATGGCCCCCACTCTCAGGGGCGAATTCAGCTGGTTCTTGCCATCCTGGGCCATATCCCGGATAACACCGACCTGATCCAGTACCCGCTGGGACTGCTCGATGATCCGCTGGCCGGTTTCGGTCACCCGAATGCTGCTCTTGCTGCGCTCGAACAACGGGATGCCCAGCTCCTCCTCGAGCTTTTTCACGGCAACGCTGAGCGTGGGCTGGCTGACATGACAGCGTTCGGCCGCTCGCCCGAAGTGCTTTTCCCTGGCAAGCGTGACAATGTAGCGTAATTCGGTCAGGGTCATCACAGGCTCCAATTGCTCTTTATGGACTCAAGCATAAGGATTGAAATTGACTATGGCAATCTCTGCAGACCAGTATCCACCCCACATCCTGGTCGCCGGCTGCGGCGCCCTCGGAGGTGCTGTCGCCAGCACACTGACGGACATCGGCGAGGTATGGGGTATCCGTCGTACCGTTTCCGCGATTCCCCACGGGGTCCACCCCGCCCCGGCGGACCTGATGGACAAGGCGGAACTGGCCAGTGCCGTGCCGGACGCCCCGGATATCATCCTCTATTGCCTGACACCCTCCACCTATGACGATGCCGGTTACCGGGGCGCCTACGTGGACGGACTGGCGAACCTGCTCGCGGTCACAGACACCCGCAACCTGAAGCGACTGTTCTTTATCAGCAGCACCAGCGTCTATGGACAGGATGACGATTCAGTGGTCGATGAACTCAGCCCGGTCGCACCTCGCCGTTTCAGCGGGGAGCGGGTTTTGCAGGGGGAACAGCTGGCCCTGGACAGCGGGCTGCCCGCCACGGTGATCCGTTTCAGTGGTATTTACGGTCCAAACCGGGGGCGGTTCCTGGAATCCGTGGTGGCCGGAGAGCTCAACCCGGATTCGCCCGGCCCCTTTACCAACCGCATCCACGAGCAGGATGCCGAGGCAGTGTGTGTTCACCTGATCAGGAAGGCCCTGGCCGGTAATCCGCTGGAGTCCTGCTATCTGGCCAGTGACTGTGAACCGGTGCGGCTTGACGAAGTGGTCAGGTGGATTCGCGGGCAGATACCCTGCCGGCCTCCCAGCCCCGACGGACGCCGCGGGGGCCGGGGCGGCAGCAAGCGCTGCAACAACCAGCGCCTGCTGGACAGTGGCTTCGAGTTCACTTATCCGGATTTCCGGGCCGGCTACCGGCCCATGATCCGTGCCCTGAAGGAAGCATAGGCCCCCGAAGGGGCCTGCCTGAATCGCGGATTGACCGGTGGGGTCAGCTGATAACCATCACTGCATCCATTTCCACCGGAACCCCCTTGGGCAGCGCTGCTACACCAATGGCGGCACGGGCCGGGTAGGGTTCCTGGAAATAGGTCGCCATCACCTCGTTGACGGTGGCGAAATTAGCCAGATCGGTCATGTAGATATTCAGTTTGACGATATCCTGAAGGCGACCACCGGCGGCCTCGCACACAGCATTCAGGTTATCGAACACCCGGCGGGTCTTGTCGGCAAAATCACCGGACACAACTTCCATGGTCTCCGGGTCCAGCGGAATCTGCCCGGACAGGTAAACGGTATCCCCCGCCTTCACCGCCTGGGAATAGGTACCGATAGCCTCCGGGGCGGAGTCAGTCTGGATGATCGACTTGTTGCTCATGTCAGGTTGATCCTGCGTTGCTGTTAAAAGAATATGCTGCCGCCGGGGCAGTGACACTGTCAACAGGATGGTGGCAGATGCCTCCACACGGCGGGAAAAGACGGGTTCGTGGTCAGCTGCGGATGCGGGTAATGTGGGTAACCGCCCGGATATTGCGAATCCGGCGCATAACGCGGGCCAGGTGCCGGCGACCGTTGACGTGAACCACCAGGCTGACAACGCTGAGGCGGGCGTTCTGCTCCTCTACATTGATGCGCTCGATATTGCCGTCTGCCACCGCGACGGCACTGGCCACCTCGGCAATCACACCGCGCTGGCGTTCCAGCTCCACCCGCAGCTCTACCGAAAACTCGTCGGTGATGTCCTTGGCCCACTTCAGATGGGTCAGGTGGGCCCGGTCTTCGGTGCTTTCCGGCAGGCGTGGGCAGGTGTCACTGTGGATGACCAGGCCGTGGCCGGAATCCATTACGCCCACCACCGGGTCACCCGGAATCGGCTTGCAACAGCTGGCAAAACGCACCAACAGCCCTTCTGTGCCGCGAATCGTGACAGCGCCACGCTTGTGTTCACCGTCGTCCGGCACCTTGCCCACATCCAGCGAGCTGGTTTCGGCGCCGGGCTCCCCGGCCACCAGCTGGCGGGCAATCAGATAGGACATGCGGTTGCCGAGGCCGATATCGCCGAGCAGGTCGTCAAAGTTCGCCACCTGGTTATGTTTTACCACGGCGTTGATCTGTTTCTGCCCCAGATCCGACAGCTTCTGGCCAAAGCCGTGCAGGGATTTCTTCAGCAGGGTCTTGCCCAGTTCCACCGACTCGGTACGACGCTGCGCCTTGAGGGCATGACGGATACTGCTACGGGCCTTGGCAGTGACCACGAAACTCAGCCACGCCGGATTGGGGCGGGCATTGGGCGCGGTAATGACCTCCACCGTCTGGCCACTCTGCAGCGTCTGGCTGAGGGAACCCAGATTACGATTGATACGGCAGGCCACACAGGCATTGCCGATATCCGTGTGGATGGCATAGGCGAAATCGACGGGCGTGGCGCCGGAGGGCAACTCCAGAATCTTGCCTCTGGGGGTGAACACGTACACTTCGTCGGGGAACAGATCGGTCTTGACGTGCTCGATGAACTCCAGGGAGTCATCGGCCCGCTCGCGCATCTCCATCAGGCCCTGGACCCAGCGATCCACCCGCTTCTGGTTGGCCGAGGTCACCGGCGACTGTTCATGCTTGTACATCCAGTGGGCCGCAATGCCGTCATTGGCGATCTGCTCCATTTCCTCGGTACGGATCTGGATCTCGATGTTCACATGCATGCCGAACAGGGTGGTGTGCAACGACTGGTAGCCATTGGCCTTGGGCATCGCGATGTAGTCCTTGAAGCGACCCGGCAGGGGCTTGTACAGACTGTGCACGGCACCCAGGATTCGGTAGCAGTCATCCTCGGTGTCGGTGATGATCCGGAACGCATAGACGTCCATGATCTCGTGGAATGACTTGTGGCGGAACTTCATCTTGTTGTAGATGGAGTTCAGGTGCTTTTCCCGGCCCAGGATACGCCCTGGCAGGTCCCGCTGCTGTAGCTTTTCCTCCAGTCTGCCGCGGATGTCGTCGATGATCTCCCGGTGACTGCCGCGCAGCTTGGACACGGCTTTGGAGATATACCTGGCTCGCATGGGGTACAGCGATGCGAACCCCAGGTCTTCCAGCTCCGTACAGACCCGGTGCATACCCAGCCGGTTGGCAATGGGCGCGTAGATATCGAGGGTTTCGGTGGCAATGCGCTGGCGCTTTTCATAGGGCATGGGGCCCAGGGTGCGCATATTGTGCAGCCGGTCTGCCAGCTTGACGATGATGACGCGGATATCCCGGGCCATGGCCAGGGTCATCTTCTGGAAGTTCTCCGCCTGGGCCTCGGCCCGGGTACGGAATTCGATCTGGGTCAGCTTGGAGACGCCGTCCACCAGCTCTGCCACTGAATCACCGAACTGTTCCACCAGGGCATCCTTGGGAATGCCGGTGTCTTCGATAACGTCATGGAGCATGGCTGCCATGAGGCTCTGATGGTCGAGCCGCATGTCCGCCAGAATGGTGGCCACCGCCAGCGGATGGGTAATGTATCGCTCGCCGCTGCGGCGCATCTGGCCTTCATGGGCCTGTTCGGCATAATAGTAGGCCCGCCGCACCTGATTGATGCGACTGCTATCCAGATAATCGCTGAGCCTGTCCGTCAGGTCTTCGACCGTTCGTTCCTGCTCTGCTACAGCAGCCACTTGCGACACCGCGCCTCCGTAGGGTCTTTTATGAACGGCGGACAAAAAAACCCGAATGCGAACATTCGGGTTTTTCCTTTACCCCCGCCGGGAAAGCATGCACACATGCGATGCACCTGCTTTCCACTATAAATCCATCGGGGCGAATTTCAATGGTCTTTTTGCGGAAGACCCGCGACCAGTAACCTCAGAGACCTCAGTCCTCGTCTTCTTCCTTCAACAGGTCACGGGTTACCTTACCCTCCGCTATCTCACGCAGAGCGATGACGGTCGGCTTGTCGTTCTCTTCCGGCAGCAGCGGCTCGTAGCCTTTGGTGGCTAGCTGACGGGCGCGCTTGGTCGCCAGCATCACCAGCTGGAAACGGTTGTCCACGTTCTCCAGGCAATCTTCAACGGTAACTCGTGCCATGTCTTCCCCGACTAAGATAAACGATTACGATGTGACCCGCCTGAGCGGGCGCTTTACCAGACCGTGCAGTTTACTGCCAAGCGGTCACAATGTACACAGCCTATCCGTGATGGCCGTGATCGCCTGCCATCAGCTCGGACAGCAGGCCCTGGTGGCGGATTTCCTGACGATCAATGCGCAACCGCTGGCTGGTCACGATGGACAACAACTGGGACAGGGCCTCACCGAAATCGTCGTTGACCACCAGATAATCGAACTCCAGCGCATGCCGGCATTCTTCAGCTGCTTCATCCAGGCGGCGCTCGACCACTTCCGGCGCATCGGTGCCACGATCGGTCAGACGCGCACGCAGTACGGCCGCAGATGGCGGCACAATGAAGATGCCGACGCAATCCGGCAGCAGTCGGCGCACCTGTGCCGCGCCCTGCCAGTCGATCTCCAGAATCACGTCCCGCCCCCGGGCAAGCGTCTGCTCAACCCAGACCCTGGAGGTACCATAGTAGTTACCGAACACATCCGCATGCTCCAGAAACTCGCCCCGCAGGATCATGGCCTCGAACTGGTCCCGGGTGACGAAATGGTAGTTGATACCGTCCTGCTCCCCCTGCCTCATGAGCCGGGTCGTGTGGGAAACGGAAACACCCAGACGTGGGTCCGCCTGGATCATCTCACCCACAAGACTGGTCTTGCCGGCACCGGAGGGCGCGGAGATCACGTACAGGGTGCCTTTCTCGACGGGCTGATTCATAAGGGCTGCACTGCTGTTGAACGGGCTTGCGGAAGGGGCATCTGCGCACCCCGGTTAAAGAGTGCGCAATTATACGGATTCAGGCGTGGCTCGCCCACCCCGGCTTCAGGGGGTGGCGCCTGTGCCACGATCATTCCAGATTCTGCACCTGCTCCCGCATCTGTTCGATGTAGACTTTCATGTCCACGGCGGTACGGGTGACATCCGCATCGATGGACTTGCTGCTGAGCGTATTGGCCTCACGGTTGAGCTCCTGCATCAGGAAGTCCAGCCGACGGCCGATGGCGTCATTGCGCTGCAGGGTGTCGCGAATCTCGCCCAGATGGGCATCCAGGCGGTCCAGCTCTTCGGCGACATCGGATTTCTGCGCCAGCAGCACCATTTCCTGACTGAGCCGGTCCGGGTCCAGCTCGACCGACGCTGCCCGGAACCGCTCCCGCAGCACGTCCGCCTGTGCCTCGAGCAATTGCGGCATACGCTCTCGCACCCGGGCAACCCGTTCAGCCATGGCATCCAGCCGCTCTTCGAACAGCGGGCGCAGCCGTTCACCTTCCCGTTCCCGTACCAGCACCAGATCTTCCACGGTGCGGCGGAACAGTTCGTCGGCAGCCACCTTGACCGGGGTCAGATCGGGCTCCTGCCGCTCGAGCATGCCCGGCCAGCGGAGGATATCAATGGCACTGATGTGAGCGGGGTTGTCGAGCATCCGGTTGACGTGGTTAATGGCGTCATTGAGTGAATCAGCCAGCTGCTCGTTCACCATCAGGCCGGCATCGGCGGTTTCCGATGACTGCAGTCGCATGCCGACATCCACCTTGCCGCGCCCCAGTGTCTTGCGAAGATGCTCCCGGAAAGCGTTCTCCAGCTCCCGCAGCGTCTCCGGCAGACGGAAAGAGGGTTCCAGATAACGGTGGTTGACGGTGCGGATCTCACAGGTCAGGCCACCCCACTCTCCCTGGGTCTCCTGGCGTGCGAAAGCGGTCATGCTTCTGATCATGGTGACTCCGGGTTGGTCAGTAACAACTGGCTATAGTCTATCAGTTCGGGTGTCGGTAAATCCTGCCCATGTCACGAACAAGCCCGGGCACCCTGCCCGTGCTATACTCCGGACCCTTTTCCGCACTGCCGGCAGCCGCAGCCGCTGACCGGCCCTGCTCAATTTCCAGTTTCAGAAGGATCAGTTATGCGACCGAGCGGAAGACAGCCCGATCAGCTCAGAGACATCAGGCTCACCCGTCACTTTACCCGTCACGCGGAAGGCTCCGTGCTGGTGGAATTCGGCGACACACGGGTCATCTGCACCGCCTCTGTGGAAAACAAGGTGCCACCATTCCTGCGCGGCGAGGGGCAGGGATGGATCACCGCCGAGTATGGCATGCTGCCCCGCTCTACCGGCAGCCGCATGGGCCGCGAGGCGGCCCGGGGCAAACAGGGTGGACGCACCGTGGAAATCCAGCGGCTGATCGGGCGCTCATTGCGGGCAGCGGTGGACCTGAAGGCCCTGGGCGAACACTCCATCACCATTGACTGTGACGTCATCCAGGCCGACGGCGGCACTCGCACTGCCGCGATCACCGGTGGCTGCGTGGCGCTGGTGGACGCCCTCAACCATCTGGTAAAGGAAGGACGTCTGGCAAAGTCGCCACTGAAGCAGATGGTCGCTGCACTGTCGGTCGGCGTCTATCAGGGCACCCCCGTGGTGGACCTGGACTACCCGGAAGACTCCACGGCGGAAACCGATATGAACGTGATCATGACGGACCAGGGTGGGTTTATCGAAATCCAGGGCACCGCCGAGGGCGCTCCGTTTGTTCAGGAAGAGCTGGACAACATGCTGACCCTGGCAAAACAGGGTATCGAGCAGCTGTTCGAGATCCAGAAGGCTGTCCTGGCAGAGTAGAGCCCGGACGGGGAACGGGCACCATCACCGGGAACGGTCACTGTTGCCCGGCCGCGTCCGCCACGGGGATGCGGCCACAAAAAAAGCGCGGCGGGGAATCCCGGCGCGCTTTTTTGTTTCCCGGACCGGTCAGAAGCCGATCTCGATATCGTAATCCATGATCAGTGGAGCATGGTCAGAGAAGCGGGTGGCATCATCAATCCAGCCGTCCTGGATGGTCTTGCGGATGCCGGGGGTCAGCATCTGGTAGTCGGCGCGCAAACCGACGTTCTTGCGCTCGCCGCCATCCCACTCCGGCCACCAGGTGAACTGGTTGCTCTGCCGGTTGATCTCGCGAAAGGCATCGATGGCGCCCATCTCGTCAAACAGCCGGTCCAGAAAGGCTCTTTCATGGGGCAGGAACCCGGATACATCAAGCTGATGATAGACAGGGCTGGCATCGGTCACATGCTGAGCGGTCTGCAGGTTGGCACAGAAGATGAACTGGCGGCGCTTGCGCAGGGTTTTCTGCATGTGCAGGGCGAACGCATCCATGAACTCATCCTTGTGATCCAGTACCGTCAGGTCGTTTTCGTCCCCCAGCAGCTCGTCCTCGCGCCCAAGGGCACAGGGCGCCAGTACGCTGGCCACACTGACCCGGTCGAAATCGGCCTGAATGAACCGGCCCTCACGGTCCGCCTGTTCACTGGCGAAGCCGTACATGATGGCCTTGGGGAAGTGGCGGGTGTAGATGCCCACACCGCCATGCTCATCCAGCTCGCCGTCGATAAAATAGGCTTCGTAACCTTCCGGAATCAGGTTTCGGTCTTCTATCTCGTAGACCCGCATGCGGTGATCCTGAACACAGATGACGTCGGCGTTCTGGTCGGCGATCCAGTCAAAAAAACCTTTCTCGACCGCCTGTTCGAGGCCACTGACGCTGATTGATACTACACGCATACGTATTCCCTGATTCAGTTTGTGTGTATGATACCGGTTTTACACGTATTTGAAAGAACCAGACCCCGCCAGAAGCCTTGCCATGCACGACTACCAGCGCGATTTCATCGAGTTTGCCATTCACCGGGAGGTACTCCGTTTCGGTGAATTCACCCTCAAGTCAGGACGCACCAGTCCATACTTTTTCAACGCCGGGCTGTTCAGCAGCGGCCATGACCTGTTGCGTCTGAGCGAAGCCTACGCCGCCGCTCTCACCCGAAGCGGGCTGGAGTATGACATTATTTTCGGCCCTGCCTATAAGGGCATTCCCTTGGCCACCACCACAGCCATGACACTGGCGCAGCAGGGGGACAACCGGCCCTGGGCGTTCAACCGCAAGGAAGCCAAGGATCATGGCGAGGGCGGCAACATCGTGGGCGCTCCCCTTGAAGGCAAGGTGCTGATTATCGATGACGTTATCACCGCCGGCACGGCCATCCGCGAATCCATGGCTATTATCGAAGCCGCTGGCGCAACCCCGGCCGGCGTCCTGGTGGCCCTGGATCGTCAGGAACGGGGCAACGGCGACCTCTCCGCGATCCAGGAGGTGGAACGGAGTTATGGCATTCCTGTCATAAGCATTATCCGACTGGAACAGGTGCTCGAGTACATCCAGGGGCACCCGGAATTTGCCGGGCATGCCGACAGCATAGCGGCCTATCGCGCCCAATACGGCGTCTGAACCGGGCCGGGTTCCCGGGCAGGTGAGTCCACCACGTTTCAGGCGTGTGAAACAGCCCGGAACAGCCACTACCATGTCTGGTATGATCTTGTTCAATACAGATGCTGATTCAATAGACGGTGTAACCGGTGCAAGCAAAAAAACTGACAACCTGTGTTCTTGCTGCCAGCTGCCTGCTGATGTCCAGCCTGGCGGATGCCAGAATGTATCGGTACAAGGACGACAACGGGCGGATGGTGATCAGCAGTACCGTCCCCCAGGAGGCCTCTACCCGCGGTTACGAAATCCTCAACAGTCAGGGCCGGGTGGTCGAGCGCATTGATGCGGCACCCACCGAGGAAGAGTTGCGCCAGCGGGCCGAAAAAGAGCGCAAACAACAGGAAGCCGAAGAGCAGCGCGTACGCGACAAAGCCCTGCTGCGCCGGTACCGCCACCCGGACGACGCCGTTCGTGCCCTCCACCGCAAGGTTGATGAACTTGAGGGTCTGATTCAGCTCAAGCGCGGCAACATCTCAGTGACCGAATCGCAACTGGATGCGGAGCAGTCCCGGGCCGCCAACCTGGAACGTTCCGGGCGGGAGATTCCTGACGCCACCCTCGACAAGATCGAACGCCTGCAGGCGCAAATCCAGGATATCGAGGCCGAGATTGACACACAGGCCCGGGAAATCGAACAGATCCAGGCAGAATACCGGGCAGATATTGAGCGACTGGAAATCATTACCGAACAGGAGCGAACGCTGCCACTGGAAGCTGATAGCACCGAAACCAATCCGTAGGCCTGTTCCCGATCAGCCACACGCAAAAAGGCCACCCGTTGAGGTGGCCTTTTTGGGTCCGGCCTGGCCGGACCTTTTGGCACAACCAACCCCGCTTCAGGCGCTGGTTGTGCTCTTGCTGCCTGAAGACTGGCTTTGAGTGCCGGACTTGGCACGAGTGGTGGTTTTCCGTGCGCTCTGGGTCGCCTTGGATACCTCCTCGCTTGCGGTGTCAGCAGCGCTGGAAACATCCTTGGCGGTAGCCTGGGCGCCACGGGAAACCTTGTTGGCGCTCTTCTGTGCCGTATCGGACACTTCGGTGGCGGTCGATTTGGCAGTGGAAGAAACGTCATCAGCCACTTCATCAGCAGTCTTGCTGACTGTGCGCGCCGTGTCTGCAGTTTCCTTTTCCAGACGGGCCACGAGATCCGCCGCGAAATTGCCAACACGGCTGTTGAAGCTTCTCAGCTGGTCAAAAACGGCGCCAGTGGCACCCTCGTAACTCTTGCGAAGGTTCTTGACCCGGTGCTGGCGAACTTCGGTTTCTACCCTTTCCGCCAATTTGAAAGGCCGCGCCGAAATCTGCTTCTGCGTTTTCTCGGCGGCATCGATACCCTTGTCTACCATATCCTGAAGCTGTTCCTGCCAGGTTCTCAATTTGCTCATGTTGACACTCCTTTTATGTGTGTCCGGTAAAATCATCAGCCGGGAAATCATGCTCTCCGGCTTTGTGACTATCACTCTAGGGTGAAAAGTTAGAGTGTTCACACTAATCGGCACTGATTCCGGTCCTGAACGAATTTGGTCAACCAGCCAGCAATTTACAGAACGGTCACTTGAGACCACTTGCCCGTTACTCATAATCCCGACTGTTTCGTTCGCAGTGGCATCCGGGGGGCAACTTCCCGACCATGGTCGGTGCCAGAGGGTGAGCAGCCGGACGGCAGCGCGGGCGCAGCTCAGGACGTGCCCGCCGGAAAAGACAGGCCGGAGGTTGCCGGGCCAGCGCAATAACGAGTCCGGGGCGCGGATCCCGGACGTCTCCCTACCAGCGGAACAGCACCCAGCTCGGAACCAGCAAAGAGGTTTCCCCCTCCCGGATCCAGCCGCCGCCTTCGACCGGCACCAGGTAATAGGAGGGGCCGGCATCCGGCACCACCTTGATTTCCCTGATCTCGCCGTTTACACGGTATTCGTAGTACACCACATCCTCGCCCGGGCGGATCACGATTTCCGATGCCGCATCAGCCGCGGGCTCATAGTCGGGGATGATTACCGGTTCGGCCGGCATCTCGGGTTTTTCGTCAAGGGGCGAACCGGAGGTATCCTGCGCCGAAACAGCGGAAGAAGCCGCCAGCATGGATAGCGTCAACAGGGAGACGGAGAGCGTTTTCATGATAACCTCTGTGTTCAGATTGGGCGCATGTTCAAAGCGTTACACAAGCCACCCGAACCTTCAAACAGATTCCGGATTCCCCTTGATATGAATCAGCAGAAGACGCCTCCCGTTGTCCTTGTCGACGGTTCCTCCTACCTGTTCCGGGCCTTTCATGCCCTGCCCCCACTCACCACCAGCAAGGGGCACCCCACCGGAGCCATCAAGGGCGTGACCAGCATGCTGCGGCGGCTTGAACAGGACTTCCCGGGGTCGAAAGTGGTCGTGGTCTTTGATGCCAAGGGCAAGACCTTCCGCCATGAGCTTTATGAGCAGTACAAGGCCAACCGTCCACCGATGCCCGAAGAGCTCGGGGTCCAGATTGCCCCGATCCACGACATTGTACGCGCCATGGGGCTTCCGCTGCTGATCATCCCGGACGTGGAAGCGGATGACGTCATCGGCACCCTGGCCACCGAGGCCACCAGCAAGGGAGTCGACGTCGTCATTTCCACCGGTGACAAGGACATGGCACAACTGGTCAGCGACCACGTCACACTGATCAACACCATGACCGAAACCCGGATGGACCGGGAGGGTGTGGTCGAAAAGTTCGGCATCGCCCCGGAACAGGTGGTCGATTTCCTGGCGCTGGTGGGCGACACCGTGGACAACATTCCCGGCGTCACCAAGTGCGGACCAAAAACCGCCGTCAAATGGCTGCAGAAGTACGGCAACCTCGACAACCTGATGGCCCATGCCGACGAGATAGGCGGCAAGATCGGCGACAATTTGCGGGATGCCCTGGAACACCTGCCCTTGAGCCGTGAGCTGGCCACCATCCGCACGGATGTGGAGCTGGACTTCGGTATCGAGGAAGTCTGCCCGGAACCGGAAGACCGGGAACAGTTGCTCGATCTGTTCCGTGAGCACGAGTTCAAGGCCTGGATCGCGGAGTACACCGGCGACAATGACAACCACGAACAACAAACGTCGGACAACCCGGGTGAGACATCACCCGAGCGCCAATACGACACCCTTCTGACCGACGAGCAGCTGGACGACTGGCTGGCCCGGCTGGAACAGGCCGATCTCTTTGCCTTCGACACGGAAACCACCAGCCTCCGTTACAGTGACGCGGAAATCGTCGGCGTATCATTCGCCATTGAACCGGGCCATGCCGCCTACCTGCCCCTGGCCCATGACTATATGGGCGCACCGGAGCAGCTGGACCGCGATGCCACACTGAAAAAACTCAAACCCCTGCTGGAGAACCCTGAATGCCTCAAGGTGGGGCAGAACCTCAAGTACGACAAGAACGTGCTGGCCAACCACGGCATTTCCCTGGAAGGCATCGCCGAAGACACCATGCTGGAGTCCTATGTACTGAACTCCACCGCTACCCGCCACGATATGAACAGCCTGGCCCTCAAGTATCTGGGTGAGAAGACCATCAGTTTCCAGGATATTGCCGGCAAGGGTGCCAAACAGCTGACCTTCAATCAGGTCGACCTTGAGCAGGCCTCCGAGTACGCCGCCGAGGATGCGGATATCACCCTCCGGCTGCATCGGCAGCTGCGACCGAAGCTGGCGGAGACGGGGCGGCTCGAGGCGGTCTACCGGGACATTGACCTGCCTCTGGTACCGGTACTGTCACGCATCGAACAGCGCGGTGCACTGATCAACGCCTCAACCCTGAGAAAGCACAGCCAGGAGCTGTCCGAGCGCATGGCGGAGCTGGAGACAGAAGCCCACGAAGAGGCCGGAGAAACCTTCAACCTGGGTTCCCCCAAGCAGCTTCAGGCCATCTTCTATGACAAGATGGGGCTGCCGGTCATCAAGAAGACCCCCAAAGGCGCACCCTCCACGGCGGAACCGGTGCTGCAGGAACTGGCCCATGAACACCAGTTACCCCGGCTGATCCTGGAGCACCGCAGCCTGAGCAAGCTCAAGTCCACCTATACCGACACCTTGCCGGCACTGATCAGCCCCCGCACCGGGCGTGTCCACACCTCCTACCACCAGGCGGTCACCGCCACCGGCCGCCTGTCATCATCGGAACCCAATCTGCAGAACATCCCCGTGCGCACCGAGCAGGGCCGGCGCATCCGCCAGGCATTCGTGGCGCCCGAGGGCTACAAACTGGTGGCCGCTGATTACTCACAGATCGAACTGCGCATCATGGCCCACCTGTCCGGTGACAAGGGGCTGTTGACGGCGTTTGAAAAAGGGGAAGACATCCACCGGGCCACCGCCGCCGAGGTCTTCGGCATCAGCGTGGACGAGGTCACCTCTGACCAGCGCCGTAGCGCCAAGGCCATCAACTTCGGTCTGATCTACGGCATGTCGGCCTTCGGCCTGTCACGGCAGCTTGAGATAGATCGCAAGGTTGCCCAGAACTACATCGACCGCTACTTCCAGCGTTACCCCGGCGTACTGACGTACATGGACCGGATCCGCAAACAGGCCCATGACGACGGCTTCGTGGAGACCCTCGCCGGCCGCCGGCTGTACCTGCCGGAGATCAACGCCCGTAACAAGCAGATGCAGCAGGCTGCCGAGCGCACTGCCATCAACGCGCCCATGCAGGGAACCGCCGCCGATATCATCAAGCGGGCCATGGTCACTGTGGAAGACTGGCTGCAGGCCAACCATGCCGAGGACGCACGGATGGTCATGCAGGTCCACGACGAACTGATTCTGGAGGTAAAGGAAACGGCCCTGGATACCATCTGCCAGGGCCTGGAAAAGCGCATGTCCGCGGCTGCCGAGCTGAAGGTGCCGCTGCTGGTGGAGGCCGGCGTGGGCGACAACTGGGACGAGGCCCACTGATTACCCGACAGGTAAACCAGCGGGAGCGCGCCGGGCCCTGAACCGGTGCGTTCCCGGCATGGCGCGCACCATTACCTTGCCCCGCCTCGGCCTTCCAGGGCGCCTCACGTTATTGACCTGTAACCCCGGCAACCATTGGCAGCGTATCGCGGAATGTCCGGCGCATGGCACGATTCTGGCTTTAAAAATAGTTACTTATCCGTTTCCAGACATGAGGCAGGCTTCCATGGCATCTCTGGCAAGTGAACGTAACTGGCTGTTCAACCCGTCTACCATGAAAAAGGTGCAGCAGTGCCGCCGGCTGATCCAGATGGAATTCGGGGTCAAGGTGCACCTGAACGAGGAATCGCTGGTGGAGCAGCTGGAGAGCTATGCCGGAAAGTCCCGCTCCGACACCCTGAACCGGACCTGGACTGAACTCAAGGAAGCCGTACCGGAGCTGGCGGATGCGCTGACCAGAAGCGAGCCCGTCACGAAAAGAACCTATCGCGGCCAGCCGATTGCGGATGCCGAACCGGCAATGAAAAGCGCGCAGGATGAACGAGAGGAAAGTCACCCCCGGAAGACGAAGGTCATCTACCGGGGGCGGGTTGTTGGCTAGCGGGCGCTCAGAATGCCTTGCTGAGCTGCAGCGAAGCACTCCATGCGCTGAGCTCGTAGGTCGCCTGATAACCGGCTTGTGATGAGGGCACAGTCGGGCTGCTGTGGCTGTACTCGCGGTCATCAACCTCAGCGTCATCCGCAAAGATCAGGGTGCCCACGGCGGCATCCACCGTCCAGCCACTGGCAGCATCGCGCCATTGGGTCCCGAGGGTGAGCCAATGACGGTCCTCGGAGGGAATCCGGGCCGTAACATAGTCATCCACCGGAGACTCGTCCCAGGCGTAGCCGGCCTTGAGCGCCCAGGCCGGCGTCGCCTGCCAGGTGCCGCCCAGATTGAACTGCCAGGTGTTTTTCCACCTTTCCGTGATATGGGTGATGACCGTGCCGGGCCCACCAGGCAAGTCCCCATCAGAATCACGGCTGATAATATCCAGCTCCTTAAAACGACTCCACTTGGCGTAGGTTGCCCCTGCCAGCAGGGTGACATCGTCGGTCAGCCGGTGGCGTGCCCCGACGGTAATGGTTTCCGGAATGGCCAGCGGCACCGTGACCTTCTCGTTCAGGGTCGTGGTCTGCGCAAAGTTGGGCCCCACGGGCACATTACTGATTTCCGCATCTCCCTCCAGCTCAAGTTCGGTGCCGGTCTGGGCCGTCAGGCCGAATTGGGTCCGGTCAGAAAGCTCATAAAGGAAACCCACACGGAAAGTCACAGCCACATCGTCACCCTCGATGTCGGCATAGGGCTCCGGCAGGGTCAGTGCCCCGGCTCCCGCCGAGCCACTCAGATCCTGATAGCGGCTCAGTCGCCCTTCGGCGTAGATGATATTGAACGCGGCCCCCATTGAGAGCCCCTGCCCGTTACTGACGGAAACCGCCGGCGTAAAGGCAATAGCAGTAAGCTCGGTCTTGTCGGCAAAATAGCGACCGGCGAAATCGTTGTCGTAGTCGGCAGCCAGGCCATAGGGCGCATGGATACCAAAGCCGACATCGATAGCATCGTTGATTTCGTGGGTCAGGTACAGATTGGGCAGAATGGCAGGATCGGCAATGTCGCCACCATCAGAGGCAGACCGCACCGGCACCGACGGTTTCTCGCGGGTCACCGAGATAGAGTCGCCCTTGGCCCTGGCATCAATGTCCAGAACCGCTGCACCGAACGACAGGTTGGTGCCGGACAACTGGCTCATGCCCGCCGGGTTGAACAGCACGGTGGTGGCATTTTCGGGGTTGGCAGCCGCGCCGGCGTTGGCGTTACCCATGGCACTGGCGCTTTGCTCATTCAGCGAAAAGCCTCCGGCAAACGCGCAGGTGGGGATAAGCGCCACCGTCACTGAAACGAAACGGGTAGCGCGGGTGAATGGTTTTTGTATCTTGTGCATGGTATCTCCTCTATGAACGCGCGCGGAGTATACGCAGCACCAATCAGCGACCTCTAATATCCCCTGCTTATATTAAACATACGAATTATCAATGTATTGGGCCAGAAGCAGATATTACACAGACTGGCATGCAGGAAGGCAATGGCCCCACACCCGGTCCGGTATGGGGCACTGTGACAAGGAAGAGTGGTCAATCGTTCTGGATCGACAGTTTATCCACCGAGGACGACAGCTGGTCCGAGCCCTTGGCATCGGTGCCGAGCTTGATCAACAGGCGCAGGTCGTTGGCGGAGTCAGCGTGCGCCAGGGCATCCTCGTAGGTAATGGCACCTTCGGAATAGAGTTCATAGAGGGCCTGGTCGAAGGTCCGCATACCTGACTCGGTGGACTTGGTCATCAGCTCCTTGAGCTTGTGTACCTCGCCCTTGCGGATCATGTCCGACACCAATGGTGTGTTGATCAGCACTTCGATAACCGCCCGCCGGCCCTTGCCATCCGGCGTGGGGATCAGCTGCTGGGCGACAATCGCCTTGAGGTTCAGGGACAGGTCCATCCAGGTCTGATTGTGCTGGTCCGGATTGAAGAACTGGATAATCCGGTCCAGGGCCTGGTTGGCGTTGTTGGCGTGCAGGGTAGCCAGACACAGGTGACCGGTTTCCGCGAACTGAACCGCGTACTGCATGGTTTCACGGGTGCGGATCTCACCGATGAGGATAACGTCCGGCGCCTGACGCAGGGTGTTTTTCAGGGCGGTCTCGAAACTGTCGGTATCAATGCCGACTTCCCGCTGGGTGACGATACAGCCCTGGTGCTGATGCACGAATTCGATGGGGTCCTCGATGGAGATGATATGACCGCGACTGTTGCGGTTACGGTGCCCCAGCATCGCCGCCAGCGAGGTGGACTTGCCGGTACCGGTGGCCCCCACGAAGATGATCAGGCCGCGCTTGGTCATCGCCAGATCCTTGATGATCTCGGGCAGGTTGAGCTCATCAACCTGAGGGATCGTGGTCTCGATGCGACGCAGCACCATGCCACACAGGTTGCGCTGGAAGAAGGCACTGACCCGGAAACGGCCGATGCCCCGGGCACTGATGGCAAAGTTGCACTCGTGGCTGTCCTCGAACTCCGCCTGCTGCTTGGAGTTCATGGACCCGTAGACAAACTCGCGGGTCTGCTCCGGGGTCAGGGCGTTCTTGGTGACCGGCAGCACCTTGCCATTGACCTTCATGCTGGGCGGCACCCCGGCCGTGATAAACAGGTCGGAGCCGCCCTTTTCAACCATCAATCGCAGCAGTTTTTCAAATTCCATCAGAGTACACCCAGCATTCAGTCACGTTTGCCGGCGCCCGGAACGGGGCGCCCATGTCACGATCAGTGTCAGAAGTTGTCTGCAATCTTGGCCTTGGCCCGGGCCGCTTCCCGGCTGATCAGACCCTTTTGCAGCAGCCGCTGGAGACACTGATCAAGCGTTTGCATGCCCAGCGAACCGCCGGTCTGGATGGCGGAATACATCTGGGCCACCTTATCTTCGCGGATCAGGTTACGGATTGCTGCGGTACCGATCATGATTTCGTGAGCCGCTATGCGGCCACCCCCCATTTTTTTCATCAGGCTCTGGGAGATGACGGCCTGTAAGGATTCCGACAGCATCGAGCGGACCATGGACTTTTCTTCCGCCGGGAACACATCCACCACCCGGTCAATGGTCTTGGCCGCCGAGGTGGTGTGCAGGGTGCCAAACACCAGGTGACCGGTTTCCGCCGCGGTCAGCGCCAGGCGAATGGTTTCCAGGTCCCGCAGCTCACCCACCAGGATAATGTCAGGGTCTTCCCGCAAGGCCGAACGCAGGGCTTCACTGAAACCCAGGGTGTCACGATGCACTTCCCGCTGGTTCACCAGGCACTTCTTGGATTCGTGCACGAATTCGATGGGATCTTCGATGGTCAGTACGTGCTCGTAGCGGGAATCGTTGATGTAGTCGATCATGGCCGCCAGCGTGGTGGACTTGCCGGAGCCGGTGGGCCCGGTCACCAGCACCAGGCCCCGGGGCACCGACGATACATCCTTGAAAACCTGGCCCATGCCCAGATCTTCCATGGTGAGCACCTTGGAGGGGATAGTACGGAATACGGCGCCGGCTCCCCGGTTCTGGTTGAAGGCGTTGACCCGGAAGCGGGCCACGCCCGGCACTTCAAAGGAGAAGTCGGTTTCCAGGAACTCTTCGAAATCCTTCCGCTGCTTGTCGTTCATGATGTCATAAATCAGCCCGTGGACTTCTTTATGTTCCATCGGCGGAAGATTGATCCGGCGCACATCACCATCGACACGAATCATGGGGGGCAGCCCGGCGGACAGGTGCAGGTCAGACGCGCCCTGTTTGGCCGAGAAGGCCAACAGTTCAGTAATATCCATAGGGTTCCTCGGAAGGCCGTTCTTTTATGCCCTGGCCCGCTTGGTTTTTCCACACCCCGGGGTTAACGTGAGGCCCTTGTAGCAGCACAGCCAGCGGCAGTCAGAAATTATCATGAGCAGCATAGCAGACAACCTCGGGAGCGTAACCCGACGCATACAAAAAGCAACAAAGGCAGCCGCACGGGCCGACGGGAGTGTGAATCTGCTCGCAGTCAGCAAGACCCGACCGCCCCGGGATCTTCGGGAAGCAGCGGCGTCAGGCCAACGGGCGTTCGGAGAAAACTACCTGCAGGAAGGCCTGGAAAAGATCGAAGCACTGGCGGATCTGCCCGAGCTGGAATGGCACTTTATCGGCCCCATTCAGTCCAACAAGACCCGCGCCATCGCCGAACATTTCCAGTGGGTGCACAGTGTGGACAGGCTCAAGATTGCCAGGCGCCTGAGCGAGCAACGCCCGGACAACCTGCCGCCGCTGAACGTCTGCCTGCAGGTAAACGTAGACAATGAAGACAGCAAGTCGGGGTGCCGAATGGAGGATCTGCCCGAGCTGGCGGCCGCCGTCAGCAAGCTGCCCCGGCTGAACCTGCGCGGGCTGATGGCCATACCCGACCCGGACCAGCCGGAGGACAGCCTGCGGGACAGTTTCCGGGCCCTGGCCACCGCTCTGGGCCGGCTCAACCGGCAGCCAGACATCAACGGTACGCTGGGCACCCTGTCCATGGGTATGTCCGGCGACCTGGAACTGGCCATCGCCGAGGGCGCCACCCTGGTGCGTGTCGGTACCGCGATATTCGGTGCCAGGGACTACGGGGCTGGTGGGTAAGCGCACGATTTAACTGGTATCATTTGCCATCACAACTTTATGACGCGGAGTGAACTGTGAGCACATCACCGACGATCGGCTTTATCGGCGCGGGCAACATGGCCAGTGCCATTATTGGCGGGATGCTGGACAGCGGCTTCCGGGCCGGCGGCATCTGGGTCAGCGCGCCAGACGACAAGCACCTGCAGACCATCCGCAACAAGTTCGGCGTCAGCGTTACCACCGATAACCGCTATTGCGCCCAGCAGGCAGACCTGCTGATCCTGGCCGTGAAACCCCAGATCATGGCCGAGGTCTGCGGAGACATTGCACCGGTTGTCCAGAACACCCGGCCACTGATGGTGTCCATCGCGGCCGGGCTGACCGCCGACACCCTCGACAACTGGCTGGGTGGCGGACTGCCGCTGGTGCGGGTCATGCCCAACACTCCCTCGCTGGTAGGCATGGGCGCTGCGGGGCTGTTTGCCAACGACGAGGTGAGCGACGACCAGAAAGACACCGTCGAGTCCATCTTCAACAGTATCGGCAAGGCACTCTGGGTGGAGGATGAAAACCAGCTGCACGCGGTCACAGCACTCTCGGGCAGCGGCCCGGCCTACTTCTTCCTGATGCTGGAAGCACTGGAAGCGGCGGCGAGCGAGGCCGGCATTCCCGCGGACACCGCCCGTGGACTGGCCATCCAGACCATGGCCGGCGCGGCCGAGATGGCGGCCCGCAGCGAGCACGACCCGGCGCAGCTCAAGCGCAATGTCATGTCCCCCGGCGGCGTCACCGAGCAGGCCATTCATACCTTCGAGGATGGCGGCCTGCGCCCGCTCGTGGGAAAGGCCTACAAGGCGGCCATGAGCCGTTCCCGCGAGATGGCCAAAGAGCTGGCCGACGGCAAACGATAACGACCGGCAACCACCCTGACCCCAAGGCTTAACGGAGAGACTGCCCCAATGCTGGCCCAGATTTTCATCACCGTGCTGCAGTTTGTGTCCATGTTCTACCTCACCGTGGTGCTACTGCGATTCATGCTGCAACTGGCACGAGCTGACTTCTACAATCCGATTTCGCAGTTTGTGGTCAAGGCCACCAACGCGCCCCTGCGCCCCCTGCGCAAGGTCATCCCCGGCATCGGCGGCGTTGACGGCGCCTCGCTGGTGCTTGCAGTGCTGGTCAGCGCGCTGTTCTTTGCCCTGCTGTGGGTGGCCAGCGGCTACCCGATTACCGGGCTCAACCCGATATCCCTGCTGGCCTGGTCCGGTGTGCATGTGCTGGACCTGATCCTGAACATCTATTTCTGGTCCGTGCTGGCGATGGTCATCATCAGCTGGGTCGCTCCCCAGAGCGATCACCCCGCCATCGCCCTGGTGGCCCAGATCACCGAGCCGGTGATGCGCCCTGTGCGCAATATCGTACCGCCCCTGGGCGGGCTCGACCTGTCCCCCATCTTCGTGTTCCTGATTCTCTCGGTGCTCCGCCAGGTAGTGGACCATCTGGGAGCCGCTGTCGGCATGCCGGTCTGATCCCGCTCTAGATTGCAGATACGGTCCCGGGCGCCGCGTCCGCTTGAAGCGCCTGTGACCGGTTTAACAGATCTGACAATAAATCCGACATACGCTAAACCTTATCGATTGTTAATCTGCGACAATGTCAGGCGCAATTCAGCAGGCACTTCCCGGAGACTCGATGCGGGGGCCTGACACCCGCCCGGCCAGGAACCGGGCGGCGTAACCAGACATCGCAGGGCCCCGGGCGGGCGCCTGCCAAGCGGACAGGGCATGTACCATGAACGGACCAGCCATCCTGGCTCACCAGGTTGAAGCCTACCATCAGTGGAAGAAGGAACTCATTCGCCAGATCAGCCGTTACCGGCTCTGGCTGCAGGACAACGACCTGTACTCCGACGATGTCAGCGAACGCATCCGACGGGGCGTGGAACTGCTGATCGAGGACGAGCTCACCATTGCCTTTGTGGGTGAGTATTCCCGTGGCAAGACCGAGCTGATCAACGCCCTGTTCTTCTCCGAATACGGCCAGCGCATGCTGCCCTCCGAGGCGGGTCGCACCACCATGTGCCCCACCGAGCTGTTCTTCGACCGGGCCAATGGCAGCAATTACGTGCAACTGCTGCCCATCGAGACTCGCGAGGGCGAGCTGTCACTGCAGGAGCTGCGCCGGCACCCCGAACACTGGATCCGTTACGAACTGGACGAGGACGATCCGGACACCATGCGGGCCGTGCTCGCGGAAGTGTCCCGCGTTCGCAGCGTCAGCCCCCAGCAAGCACGCCGTTACGGTTTCAGCGAAGCCATGCTGGAGGCCGACCGCGACACCCCTGGTAACGTGCTGATCCCGTCCTGGCGCAGTGCCCGCATCAGCATCCGCCACCCTTTGTTCGAGCGCGGCCTGCGTATTCTCGACACGCCGGGGCTCAATGCCCTGGGTTCGGAGCCGGAACTCACGGTCAGCCTGTTGCCGGCGGCCCATGCCATCCTGTTCCTGCTCAGCGCCGACACTGGCGTCACGGCCAGTGACATGACCATCTGGAAGGAGCACATCGATACCGAGAACGCCGATCACCGGGCGGGACGGTTCGCGGTACTGAACAAGATCGACTCCCTGTGGGATGAGCTGCGGCCAGACGAGGAGGTCAGGCAAAGCATCGCGAGAGTGCAGCACACCACTGCCAGCCAGCTGGGCCTGAAGGATGAGGACGTCATCCCGGTGTCGGCCAAGCAGGGCCTAACCGCCAAGGCCCGCGACGATAACGGCCTGCTTCAGCGCAGTGAGCTGCCGGAACTGGAGCGCCTGCTGGTGGGCCGGATCCTGAAGCAAAAGGAAGAATTGATCACCCAGAGCCTGATCAACGACCTGCTGGGCATGCTGCAGAACAGTCAGGCGGCGATGCAGTCGCGGCTGGCGGGGCTGGAGGAGGAGCGCCAGGCCTGCACCGGTAATACCGTCGACCGCCAGGCCCTGCGCCGACTGGCGGACAGAGCCCAGACGGACTATGACTTCTACTACCGCAAGCTCATCACCCTGCGCTCCAGTCGCCGGCTGATGCAGTCCCAGGGCGACATACTGACGGACATGGTGAGTGAAGAACGCTTCAACGCCCATGCCTCCGCTGTCCATAACATGATGAAAAAGAGCTGGACCTCCGCTGGCATGAGCCAGGCCATGGACCACTTCTTCGAGCTGCTGGAAAACGACCTGCAGAACCTGCTGGCCGAGGGCCGCCTGGCGGAGCGCATGGTGGAGGCCATCTATCGCCGCTACAACCAGGACACCCGTGCCCGCCATCTGGAGCCAATCCCCCTGCGGGCTGGGCGCCACATCATCGCCGTGCGCGAGCTGCGTAAACGGGCCGTGCGCTTCCGTCGTGCACCCGGCAACCTGCTGCGGGAACAGAACCAGCTGATCCGCCGTTTCTTCCAGGTCATGGTGACCGAGGCCCGCACCCTGCACGAGCGCGTCCGTCGTGATGTGGAGCGCTGGCCCGGCGAAGCCCTGCTGCCCATCATGCAGTACTCCATGGAACAGAAGCAGCTGCTAGAACACCAGGTGCGACGCATCCGCGACATGGTGCGCAGTGACCGTGACGGCAAGGCGGAACGGGAGCGCCTGACCAACACCATCAGCGACCTGCGCAAGCAGCTGGAGCTGGCTGATGCCATGCAGCGCCAGATCCGCCGCCCCGCCCCGACACTGAGCCAGCAGAAAGTGGTCAACATCTCGGGTATTGCCTGAACCTGCCGGGGCCACGGCGCGGTTGCAGCGTTGCCGGGGCCCCTTTAAACTGCAGGGCTTGCACCAGACTGGAACAGGTCTGGAAAACGCTCAGAGATGACCAACCAAGGATTCTGCCGCATCGATGCCCGATTCCCTGCCTTCGGATTCTGTAGGCCTCGTTACCCCACAAACACTGCATTTTGACGAGCCGCTGACGCTCGCCTGTGGCCAGACCCTGAAGCAGTGGGATCTGGTAGTGGAAACCTACGGCACCCTGAACGACAAACGCACCAATGCCGTGCTCATCTGTCATGCCCTGAGCGGCCACCACCATGCCGCGGGCTACCACTCCATGGATGATCGCAAGCCGGGCTGGTGGGACACCTGTATCGGGCCCGGCAAGCCCATCGACACCAATCATTTTTTTGTGGTCAGCATCAACAACCTCGGCGGCTGCCATGGCAGTACCGGCCCCAGCACCCTGAACCCGGACACCGGCGAGCCCTACGGCCCGGATTTCCCGGTGGTAACCGTGCAGGACTGGGTCGACAGCCAGGTGGTACTGGCTGACCGGCTGGGCATCGAGTGCTGGGCCGCCGTGGTGGGCGGCTCCCTGGGGGGTATGCAGGCACTGCAGTGGAGCATCAGCTACCCGGACCGCCTCCACCACGCGGTGGTGATTGCCTCCACCCCCCGGCTCACCGCCCAGAACATCGCCTTCAATGAAGTGGCACGCAGGGCCATCACCTCCGACACGGATTTCCATGGCGGCCGTTACTACGAGCACGATACCCTGCCCCGCAACGGCCTGATGCTGGCCCGCATGGTGGGCCATATTACCTACCTGTCCGATGCCTCCATGGGTGAGAAATTCGGCCGTGAGCTGCGGGATCAGGCCTACAAGTTCGGTTACGATGCCGAATTCCAGGTAGAGAGCTACCTGCGCTACCAGGGCGAGCGTTTTTCCGAAAGCTTCGACGCCAACACCTACCTGCTGATGACCCGGGCACTGGACTACTTCGACCCGGCGTACGAAACCGATAACGATCTGGTCAAGGCCATGGCGAAAGCCCGCTGTGAATTCCTGGTACTGTCCTTCAGCTCCGACTGGCGCTTTACGCCGGCCCGTTCGGAGGAACTTGTCAACGCCATGATCGCGGCACGCTGCAAGGTCAGCTACGCGGAGATCGAAGCGCCCTGGGGGCACGACGCCTTTCTGATACCGACACCCCGGTACAATGCCGTATTCACCGCTTATATGAAGCGGGTAGCACGGGAGGTAGGCGCATGAGAGCGGACCTGGAGATCATCCAGCAATGGATCGGCCCCGGCAGCCATGTACTGGATCTGGGTTGTGGTGACGGCACCCTGCTGCAGTACCTGCAGCAAGAAAGGCAGACCACCGGCTTTGGCCTGGAAATCAACCCGGACCATATTACCGAGTGCCTGGCCAGGGGCGTACCGGTCATCGAACAGAACCTGGACACCCAGGGGCTGGCCAACTTCGACGACGACAGTTTCGACACCGTACTGATGACCCAGGCCCTGCAGGCGGTCCGCCGCCCGGACGTGGTGCTGGACGAAATGATGCGTCTGGGGCGCGAGGGCATTGTCACCTTCCCCAACTTCGCCCACTGGCGACTACGCTGGTATCTGATGCGGCGGGGAAGAATGCCGGAATCCGAGACCCTGCCCCACCACTGGTACGACACCCCCAACATCCACCTGTGCACATTCAAGGATTTTGAGGCACTGTGTCATCAGAAAAACTTCCGTATCCGTAATCGTACGGTAGTGGACGGCGAACACCAGGACCGCTGGCTAAGCCGCCTGTGGCCCAACTTTCTGGGCCAGATAGCCATCTACCGCATTACCCGGGGAGACTGACCATGAAATTCGCAATCACACTGACTCTGCTGTTGCTGACCATCGTCGGCCCTGCGGCAGCAGAGGAGAAGTTCAAAGACTTCGGGGAATACCAGGTCCACTACTCCGTGTTCCCCAGCACCTTCCTGCCCCAGGAAGTCGCTGCCGCCAACGACCTGCAACGCAGCAAGGGCATCGGTATCGTCAACATCGCCATCATGACCGAAGGGGAAAACGGCGCCCTCAGCACTGTTGCCGGTCAGGTGGAAGGCAAGGTGCTCAACGACATCGGTCAGCCCACCTTCCTGGGCTTCCGCCGTATCCAGGAAGGTGATGCGGTCTACTTCATCGCCCAGTACCAGTACCAGGCTGGCGAGTTGATGACCTTCCAGATTACCGCCCGCCCCAGTGGCCACGATCAGGATCTGCCCATCCGCTTCTCGCAGTCCCTGTTCAATGACTGAAGATCATCCAGGAGGCCTCATGCCCCAGAAACTGGTCCTCGCCAGCAACAACCCGGGCAAACTCAGTGAGCTCGGCGAGCTGCTGGCTCCCCTGGGCCTGGAGCCGGTCGCCCAGGGCGAGCTGGGCGTCAGTGAAGCCGAAGAGCCCGCCGTCACCTTTATCGAGAATGCCCTGCTCAAGGCTCGCCACGCCGCCCGGGAAACCGGATTGCCGGCACTGGCCGATGACTCCGGCCTGGCAGTGGACGCCCTGAACGGCCAACCCGGGGTTCGCTCGGCACGATATGCCGGTCCAGACGCCAGTGACGACGACAATGTGCAGGCATTGCTGAAGGCTCTGGCCAACGTACCGGAGAGCGACCGGTCGGCCCAGTTTCACTGTGTGCTGGTCTACCTGCGCCACGCCGACGATCCGACTCCGGTGATCTGCCATGGCCGCTGGCCAGGACGCATCCTGTCGGCGCCCCGGGGCGATGGCGGGTTTGGCTATGACCCGGTGTTCTTCGCGCCGGAATACCGTTGTAGCGCGGCCGAACTCAGCCGCGAACAGAAAAGCCGGGTCAGCCATCGCGGGCGGGCCCTGCGACAACTGACGGAACTGCTGGACCAGCCGTGATGGCCGGTCCCGGCGCGCCCTGCCCGCCCCTGGGGCTCTATATCCACGTGCCCTGGTGCGTCCGCAAGTGCCCCTACTGCGACTTCAATTCCCACACTTTTACCGGCGAGTTGCCGGAACAGGCCTATCTGGATGCACTGGTCGAGGATCTTCGCCATGATCTGCCACTGGCTCGTGAGCGGCCCGTTTCCACGGTCTTTATCGGAGGCGGCACACCATCGCTGATGTCGCCGGCGTTCTTCCAGTCCCTGTTCCGGCGCCTGCGCGAGCTGGTGACCTTCAGCGCGGATGCCGAAATCACCCTGGAAGCCAACCCGGGCACTGTCGAGCAGGCCCGCTTCCGGGGCTTCCGTGAGGCCGGCATCAACCGGCTGTCGATCGGCATCCAGAGCTTCAACCCGCAGCAACTGCAACGGCTGGGCCGCATCCACGACGACCGCGAAGCCCACCACGCCATCGAGTCGGCCTTCCGGGCTGGCTTCGACAATATCAACCTGGACCTGATGCACGGCCTGCCGGAGCAGACCCCGCAGCAGGCGCTGGTGGACCTGGATGCGGCGTTGTCCTGGCAGACCCCGCACCTGTCCTGGTACCAGTTGACACTGGAACCCAATACCGAATTCTACAGCCGTCCCCCGGACCTGCCGGAGGACGACAGCCTGTTTGCAATCTGGCAGGCGGGTCGGGAGCGGCTGACCGGGGCCGGCTTCAGGGACTACGAGGTGTCTGCCTGGGCCCGGCCCGGGCAGGCCTCCCGGCACAACCTCAACTACTGGACCTTTGGCGACTACCTGGCCATTGGTGCCGGAGGTCATGGCAAGGCCTCGCTGGCCAGTGGCGAGGTTATCCGTTACTGGAAGACCCGACAGCCGGACGCCTATCTTAACCGCATTGGCAGCCGCACTGCCGGCACCCAGGCCATTGACGCGGACGAGCGACCATTGGAGTTCATGATGAATGCCCTGCGGCTGCAGCAAGGCGTGGACGAGTCGCTGTTCAGCGAACGCACGGGTTTACCCCTGGCCACAATTGCTGCAATACTTGAGACACTAAGGAATGAAGGACTACTGGAACCCCACCGCCTGCAAGCCACGGAGCGGGGGCGACAGTTCCTGAACAGTGTGCTGGAGCGCTTTCTGTCATGAACGATACCACCAGAGCGCCGGTCCCGGTGAGGATTCGCTGGCTCGGCGTTATCACGGCTATCATGCTGCTACTGCAGCTGGGGCTGAATCAGCCCCTGCAGACGGCCACGGCGCCCCAGGGCATGCTCAGCTTCCAGCTGGCCGGCACCGGGGAAAGCGCCGCTGCCATTGCCCAGAGCTGGGCCAGCGCAGGCATGGGCTGGGCACTGGCTTCCCTGTGGAGCGGCTTCCTGTTTGCGGTGCTGTACAGCACGCTGCTGATCCTGTTCACTAACTACCTTCTGGTCGACCGCCCGGGGATCCGCGAGCGCAAGACCGGCCGCTGGGTGCGAGGTCTGTTCGTGACCGCAGGCCTGGCCCACATTGCCGAGTACGCGCTGATGCTGGCAAACCTGGAAACCCCCAGCGACCGACTGAGCCTGTCTGCCACCCTGCTGGCACTGGCCAACTACACGGCGCTGGTTCTGGGCATTGCCGGCCTGGTGGTGATCCGGGCAGCCCGTCGCCACCCGATGCATCCTACCCGGGCCTGATCACGGGCTCCCGGTGCCTGATCAATCAGTTGGTGCGTCGGTAGAGCAGGTCCCAGACGCCGTGCCCCAGGTTTTCGCCCCGCTTCTCGAACTTGGTGACCGGCCGATGATCCGGGCGGGGTGAATAGCCACCATCATCCTGGCTGTTGAGGAAGCCTTCGGAGCCGTCCATCACTTCCAGCATGTGCTCGGCGTAATTCTCCCAGTCTGTCGCCAGGTGCAGGATACCGCCCACCCTGAGCTTGTGACGCAGGCGCTGCACGAAATCGTGCTGGATCAGCCGGCGCTTGTGGTGTTTTTTCTTGGGCCAGGGGTCGGGGAAAAACACCATCACCCGATCGAGGCTCGCATCCGGCAGGCACAGGTCGATCACATCGTTGGCATCAATGGCGTAGACACGCACGTTCTCCAGGCCCCGCTCGTCCACTTCCTTGAGCAGGGCGCCCACTCCCGGCAGATGCACTTCCACGCCGATAAAGTCCTGCTCCGGCGCGGCTTCCGCCATCTCCACCAGCGACTGGCCCATTCCGAAGCCGATCTCCAGGTTCAGCCAGGCCTCGCGACCAAAGACCTCCCGGGGGTCGATCACGCCCTGCTCCCGGGTCAGGCCGTATTTCGGCCACAGGCGCTCGTAGGCCTTTTTCTGGCCATCGGTCATGCGCCCCTGACGGATCACGAAACTGCGCACCCCGCGGCGGGTGGTCACCTGTTCACCATTGTCGTTGTCCGCTGTCTTGTCTGGGTCAGTCATGGTATTCCCCGGTTTGTCCAATTCGCTGAATCGCTACAGTTTAACAGAGCGCGTGGCGTTCGTGAGGTTTCGCTCTGGTGTGCCTTGACACAAGTGTCCCGTTTGGTTAATTCGCTGACCTACCCGGACATGGCACGGGCAGCCTTGCGGTCCAGCTTGCGGTAACCCAGAGCCTCCACCAGGTGTTGCCGGTCAATATCCGCCTGCCCGTCCAGGTCGGCAATGGTCCGCGCCACCCGCAGGATGCGGTGCAGCGCCCGGGCCGACAGCCCCAGGCGCTCCATGGCAGTGGCCAGCATCGCCTTGCTGCCATCATCCACCGCACAGTACGCCTCCAGGGCACGACCACTCAGCCCGGCGTTGGCACTGCCCCGCGCCGCAGCATGCTGGCGCACCTGCTCCACCCGGGAGCGCACCTGCTCACTGCTTTCCGCCGCGTGCCCGGCTTGCAGCAGCACATCGCCACCCTGCACGGGCACCTCCACGTGCAGGTCGAAGCGGTCCAGTAACGGACCGGAAAGACGGGCCTGATAGCGGACCACCTGTGCCGGCGAGCACTGACAGTCAATGGCCGGGTGCCCCAGATAGCCACAGGGGCAGGGATTCATGGCGGCAATCACCTGGAAGCGGGCCGGGTAGGTCACCTGGCTGGCAGCCCGGGATATCACGATTTCACCGGATTCCATAGGCTCCCGGAGCACTTCCAGCACCTTGCGGTCGAACTCGGGCAACTCATCAAGAAACAGTACGCCGTTGTGGGCCAGGGAGATCTCGCCGGGGCGCGGGCTGCTGCCACCTCCGACCAGGGCCACAGCCGATGCCGTGTGGTGGGGCGACCGGTAGGGTGGCTGACGCCAGCCATCGGCGCCCACCGGCAGACCGGCCACCGACCTTACGCTGGCCACCTCCAGCGCCTGACGATCATCCAGTGGCGGCAGAATGCCCGGAATCCGGCTTGCCAGCATGCTCTTGCCGGTACCCGGGGGACCAAACAACAACAGGTTGTGCCCGCCGGCGGCGGCGATTTCCAGGGCCCGCCGGGGCACGTGCTGGCCCCTGACATCGGCCAGGTCCGGACCGTTCGGAGGTCGGCTGGCCGGCGCCATGGGCGGCAGGGGAGATAGCCTGTTGGTGCCCGCCAGATGTTCGCACACCCGCAGCAGGTGATCGGTGGCCAGCACATCGTCATCGCCGGCCAGCGACGCCTCGGCGGCATTGTCGGCAGGTACCAGGATGCGACGACCGGCGTTCCTGGCTGAAATTACCGCCGGCAACACCCCGCGAACCGGCCTCAGGGTGCCATCCAGCGCCAGTTCTCCCAGACATTCAAGGTGACTCAGGGAACCCGGGGGCAGTTGCTCGGAGGCCACCAGAATTCCCAGGGCGATGGCCAGATCGAAGCGGCCACCCTCCTTGGGCAGATCCGCCGGGGCGAGGTTGATGGTGATACGACGGGCGGGGAACTCGAAACCGGCGTTCAGCAGGGCGCTGCGGACGCGGTCCTTGCTCTCCTTAACCGCGGTTTCCGGCAATCCCACGATGGACAGGGCCGGCAGGCCACTGGAGAGATGCACTTCAACAGTCACCGGCGGGGCGCTGACACCCAGCCGGGCACGGGTATGAATAGTGGCAAGCATACGGGTCATCCCTGACATTTTTCGGGGCCCCGACGGTACTGCCTGTGCCGTCATCCGGGGCGGGTTTCAGTCCTGTGAACGGTCGTCGCCGGGCGATTGCTCCAGTTCGGCGACCCGTTTTTCCAGTTGCTCCAGGCGCTCACGGGTGCGCAGCAGTACCGCCTGCTGGGCATCGAACTCCTCCCGGGTAACCAGTTCGAGCTTCGAAACAACCGACATCACCGCGGCTCGGGCGTGATTTTCCACGTCCTCCCGGGCTGCACGGGCCATGTCCGGAACGAACTGGCCAAACTGTTGCTGGACTTGCCCCAGCAGATCGTTAGGGGTCTTCACCGTTCTCTACTCCATTGCCTTGCAGGGTTGCCCGGTGGCCACCAGCCCGCCTGCACAGGGTGTCCCGGGGCCAGGTTTCATGCCCCGGGAGTGTAACACAGCCCGGTCCCTGCCATACTATGAGTGAGTGTCGGGCCGAGGAGCCCAACGCCATGACGGCGCACCTGCCCCGAGCATTTGCACCATTTTGGTTCTCTCTCGGCCTGCCTGCGCCATAATAGCGCACACTTTGGACCCATTTTGGTTCACCGACAAATTACTACACTGATTATAAAGACTTTTTTTGCGTTGGCACACACGATGCTATAAGCCTTGTACGCAATCCGCACAATTGGTGTGCGAGGTGGCAGCATCCCGAACCCGGTCGATCCACGGCACTGTGGTCAGAAAGCCGGGACGGCTAACTCCAAGGAGACAGCAATGAAACTTGTGACAGCGATCATCAAGCCTTTCAAGCTGGATGATGTCCGAGAGGCACTATCCGAGATTGGCGTTCAGGGCGTAACCGTAACCGAAGTGAAAGGTTTCGGGCGTCAGAAAGGGCATACCGAGCTCTATCGCGGGGCTGAATACGTAGTGGATTTCCTGCCCAAGGTAAAGGTGGAAGTCGCCATTGGTGACAACCTGCTGGACCAGGTGATCGAGTCCATCACCAAGGCCGCCAATACCGGCAAGATTGGTGACGGCAAGATCTTCGTGACGGAACTGGCACAGGCAATCCGTATCCGGACAGGCGAAACCGGCGAAGAGGCCGTCTGATCCCGAACGCTTAAGCAGTCAGGCCAACGCAAAAAATTCAACATCCTGTTAAGCCTCGTGCGGAGGGCTTCCAATGGAAAACAGTGTATTTCACTTACAGTACGCAATAGATACTTTTTATTTCCTGGTGTGTGGCGCATTAGTCATGTGGATGGCAGCTGGTTTTACCATGCTGGAATCCGGGCTGGTTCGTGCCAAGAACACCACCGAAATCCTGACCAAGAACGTCTCCCTGTTCGCGGTCTCCTGTACCATGTACATGATCTGCGGCTACGCCATCATGTACGGCGGTAACATCTTCCTCAGCGGCATGGGCGACGTTGACGTCGGCGGTGTCATGGGTGAATTCGCCGACCGTGGCGACTTCGAGGGTGGCTCCATCTATTCCGGTGCCTCCGACTTCTTCTTCCAGGTTGTGTTCGTTGCAACCGCCATGTCCATCGTCTCCGGTGCCGTGGCCGAGCGCATGAAGCTCTGGTCCTTCCTGATCTTCGCGGTGGTCCTGACCGGCTTCATCTACCCGATGGAAGGCGCCTGGACCTGGGGCGGTGCCGATGTGTTCGGCATGTACAACCTGGGTGACCTGGGCTTCTCCGACTTTGCCGGTTCCGGCATCGTACACATGGCTGGCGCGGCTGCAGCCCTGGCGGGCGTCATCCTGCTGGGCGCCCGTAAAGGCAAGTACGGCCCCAATGGCGAGATTCGTGCCTTCCCGGGTGCCAACATGCCCCTGGCAGCTCTCGGTACCCTGATCCTGTGGATGGGCTGGTTCGGGTTTAACGGTGGCTCCGTGCTCAAGCTTGGCGATGTCGCCAGCGCGCACTCCGTGGCCATGGTCTTCCTGAACACCAATGCGGCTGCCGCTGGCGGCGCCATCGCTGCCCTGATCACCGCCCGTGTGATGTTCGGCAAGGCTGACCTGACCATGCTGTTGAACGGCGCCATTGCCGGCCTGGTGGTCATTACCGCCGAGCCTTCCACCCCGAGTGCACTGGTCGCCACCATCTGGGGCGCCCTGGGCGGCATTCTGGTGGTACTGAGCATCGTGACCCTGGACAAGCTGCGCATTGATGATCCCGTTGGTGCCATTTCCGCCCACGGTGTCTGTGGTCTGCTGGGTCTGCTGCTGGTGCCGGTCACCAACGACGGTGCCACCTTCAGCGGCCAGATCATTGGCGCACTCACCATCTTCATCTGGGTCTTCGTGGCCAGCCTGATTGTCTGGGGCATCCTCAAGGCAGTCATGGGCATCCGCGTGACCGAGGAAGAAGAGTACGAAGGCGTCGACCTGTCCGAGTGTGGCATGGAAGCCTACCCGGAGTTCGTCTCCAGCAAGTAATCCTCCGACCTGAAGCCGTCCTTGCGGACGGCTTGCAGAACAAGGAGATCGAAACAAAAGAGGGCAGCCATTGGCTGCCCTCTTTTTTTGCCTGTTTTCTGGCGGTCGGATCAGCCCTCAGCCGGCCTGACCGGATCTTCCAGGGCTTCCGCCATGAACTGGGGCATGGCCAGCGCACCACGGTGGACGCCCTCGTTGTAATAGCGGGTCACGAACGGGCGATCAGCGGCGTCTTCCTCCCGGAAATAGCTGGTATGCACATCCTTGCCCCCCATGGTGCAGCTCCACCAGCCGGTAGGGTATACCGGTTGCGGAAACGGCAGGGTATGAACGTGATCGAAGCCGGCTTCCTTCATATCTCTGTGGATATCGCGGATGATGCTGTCGGTATGCAGCAGCGGCGATTCGCTCTGCTGCACAACGATGCCACCCTCACGCAGTGCAATCATGCAGTCACGGTAGAAATCCAGGGCAAACAGGCCTTCCGCCGGCCCCACCGGGTCGGTGCTGTCGACAATAATCACATCCACCGTTCCGGGCGGCTGGTCACGTACCCACTGGATGCCATCGCCAAAGAAGAAATTGGCGCGGGGGTCGCGATTGGACTCACACAGTTCCGGAAAGTACTTCTCGGACACTTTGGTTACCCGTTCATCGATTTCCACCTGCCAGGCTTCTTCCACGTCCGGGTGCTTGAGCACCTCTTTGAGAGTGCCGCAGTCACCGCCGCCGATGATCACCACCCGTTTCGGGTCACGGTGAGTGAACAGCGCCGGATGGGTCATCATCTCGTGGTAGAGAAAATTGTCGCGGCTGGTGAGCATGACGCAGCCATCCAGCACCATCAGGTTACCGAAGGTTTCCGTTTCCCAGACTTCCAGTTTCTGGAAATCCGTCTGCTCTTCATGAAGCTTGCTTTTCACCTGCAGGGAAAACGCCGTGCCCTGGTCCTGGAAAACTTCAGTGAACCAGTTTTTGTCCAGTGTACTCATTGCCAAACCTCCCTTGATCGATGGCGCCATTGTAGAGTCGGGCAGCCGCCAGCCAAAGCACTAATTCTGACACCGGGGTCGCCGCCATTTCCCGGTTCCCACAGTGCGGGCAAGGAGCCTACAATGGGCGCGCCGGCAACCATGCCCTTTCTGCAATTCAGGATATCAGTATGACCACCAAAACCACCGCCAGCCAGGTGTACAACATTCCCCACTGGAGCGATGGCTATATTGATGTCAGCACCGATGGCGAGGTGCTGGTCCAGCCCCACCGTCAGGCTCGTGACACTCATGTTCGTCTGCCGGAACTGATCCGCCAGCTGACCGGCCGGGGTATTGCCTTACCGGTACTGATCCGCTTCACCGATATCCTTCATGATCGGGTCAACACCCTTTGCCAGTCCTTCAACGATGTCGCCGCCGAACACGGGTATCGCGGTGGTTACACCGCGGTTTACCCGATCAAGGTAAACCAGCAAAGGGGTGTGGTGGAGGAGCTCCTGCGGGCACAACCGGCGGCAGACAATGGCCAGATCGGGCTGGAAGCCGGCAGCAAGCCGGAACTGATGGCGGTGCTGGCCCTGTCGGCTCCCGGAGCCGTCATCGTATGCAATGGTTACAAGGACCGGGAGTACGTGCGCACCGCGCTGATCGGCCAGAAGCTGGGCAACCGGGTGTTTATCGTGGTGGAAAAGCCCTCCGAGCTGAAGCTGATCCTGGAGGAAGCCGGGCGACTGCAGGTGACACCACTGATCGGTATCCGCGCGCGCCTGGCGACCATTGGCAAGGGCAACTGGCAGAACACCGGCGGCGAAAAGTCGAAATTCGGCCTGTCCGCCGGCCAGGTGCTGGATGTGGTGGAACGACTGCGTGCCGCCGGCGCGCTGGACAGCCTGCAGCTGCTGCATTTCCACCTGGGTTCGCAGATTGCCAATATCCGTGACATCCAGACCGGCCTGCGCGAATGCGCCCGTTTCTACAGTGAGCTTCGCCAGCTGGGCGCGCCGGTGGACACGGTGGATATCGGTGGCGGCCTAGGGGTGGATTACGAGGGCACCCGCTCCCGCAGCAGCTGCTCCATGAACTACAGCATGCGCGAGTACGCCTGGAACGTGATTCACACCCTGCAGGGGGAATGCGACCGGGCCGGTGTGCCCCACCCGGACCTGATCAGCGAATCCGGCCGCGCCCTTACGGCCCACCATGCAGTGCTGGTGACCAATGTCATTGACCGGGAGCAGCCGGAGTCGCGCACCCCGTCGGCACCGGCGGAGGATGCGCCGGGTCCCGTGCACGACCTGTGGCGGGATTACCGGCACCTGACCGATGGCGACAACCCCCGGTCCCGGGTCGAGATCTACCACGACCTGCTTCACGCCATGAGTGACGTTCACGCCCAGTTTGCCCATGGTGTGCTTTCGCTGGCCTACCGGGCTGAGGCCGAACGCATCTACACCGCCAGTTGCCGGCGATTGCAGCAACAGCTCAACAGCGCCAACCGGGCCCACCGGGAAATCCTCGATGAACTCAACGAAAAGCTGGCCGAAAAGCTGTTCGTGAACTTTTCCCTGTTCCAGTCACTGCCTGATATCTGGGGTATCGACCAGATATTCCCGGTGCTGCCCATCAGTGGCCTGGACCGTGCCATCACCCGGCGCGCGGTCATCCAGGACATCACCTGCGACTCGGATGGCCGTATTGACCGCTACGTGGACGGCCAGGGGGTGGAAACCACCCTGCCCCTGCCGGAGCACGACGACAGCGAACCACTGCTGATGGGGTTCTTCATGACCGGGGCCTACCAGGAAATCCTCGGCGACATGCACAACCTGTTCGGCGACACCCATTCGGTGGATGTCCGCCTGACCGGAGACGGCCATTACCAGATCAGCCAGCCCACCGAAGGCGATACGGTGTCAGATGTCCTCCGCTATGTGAACTTCGACCCCGAGGCCCTGATCGAGGCCTACCAACGCCGCTTCCTGGCCAGTGGGCTGCCCGCTCATGAACAGGAACCACTACTGCGGGAACTGGAAGCCGGCTTGCAGGGCTACACCTACCTGGAGGAATAGGCTGTCTGCCGGCAGCCGGTGGAAAAAATTCAGCATTATCCTGATCCGGCTCCATGATCGGGGCGTACATCCGGCTACTGACAATCGCTGGACGAGTGCTACAATCATGATGAATAACACGTCAGCTCATGCCGTCAAGGAGCGCCCGGTGACCACACTGGACCAGAAACCTTCGCGGGCAGAGGGCCGCAAGGATCCCTGGAGTCAGCTTCTCGAGAAAGTCGGCAAGCACCAGGACCGTCAGGCCTACCATGCTCTGTTCGAGCACTTTGGCCCGCAGATCAAGTACTATGCCATGGCCAATGGCATGTCGAGCCATGCCGAGGAACTGGTACAGGAAGTCTTCGTGTCCATCTGGCGTCGTTCCTGTCTGTACGACTGGCGCAAGGCGGCCGCGTCCACCTGGATTTTCACCATCGCCCGTAACCAGCGCATTGACATGCTGCGCAAGATGAAGCGCACCAGTGCGGAAATTCAGGTGGAAACCGAAGACTTGTGGCAGATTCCCGGCGACAATGAAGATGAACCGGTCACCTCACTGCATCGGCTGATGTCCGAGCGCCGGGTCAGGGACTCGCTTCGTCACCTGCCCGAGGAACAGATTACGGTGATCGCCAAGGTGTACATGGAGCAGAAGTCACACCAGATGGTGGCCGACGAACTCGACATACCCCTGGGCACCGTCAAAAGCCGCGTCAGACTCGCACTGAACAAGCTCAAGGTCATTTTGCAGGATCAGAACGTATGACCCGTCATCACCCTGACAGCCTGATGTTGATGGAATACAGCGCAGGCAACCTGAGCGAGCCCCATGCCCTGTGCATCCGGCTTCACCTGGACAAGTGCGCCCATTGTCGCAGCCGTGTGGATGCCCTGGACAGCCTTGGCGCCGTAATGATGGAGCAGCAGTCTCAGGTGAGCGTATCGGAATCCACCTTCGACAGTATCCTGGCCCGTATCGACAGCGAGCCAGCGCCACAACCGACACCCCGCACGCCTCCCCGCTCGCCCCTCAGCAAGTTGCTGGGTGATGATCTGGATGGGCTGCCATGGAAGCGTCAGCTGCGGGACGTCAGTGTGCTGGATATCACCGACCGCTTCCCCGGCCAGAAGGACCAGGTGATACTGCAGAAACTGTGCGCCGGCGGCAAGGCACCGGCCCACACCCATCGGGGAGAGGAAACCACCCTGGTGCTGCAGGGCGCCTTTTCCGACAACCGGGGCGTGTTCAACCAGTGGGACTTTGTCGTGCTGGGGCAGGAAGACGAGCACAAACCCGTGGCCCTGGAAGGTGATGACTGCATTACGCTGTCGGTTCTCAGTGCCCCGCTCAAGCTCACCGGCACCTTTGGCCGCCTGCTGAACCCGTTTATCCGCTGACTCCCGGCTGGCTCCGGTAGCCCGGGGTCAGCTCCCTTCTCCTCAGTGAAATCCCCGCTAGTGACCGCACTCTGATGCTGTAGAATACGCGCTTTCATGCAACAGTTGATACGGCATTTCCATGAGCAGTGACGACTACAGCTTCCGCTTCGGCGGCATTGAGCGCCTTTACGGGCAACGTGCCAGCGAAGCTTTCCGCCGGTCCCATATCGCGGTGGCCGGTCTGGGAGGCGTGGGTTCCTGGGCGGCGGAGGCGCTGGCCCGCAGTGGCGTTGGCACGATTACCCTGATCGACATGGATGACGTCTGTGTGTCCAATACCAACCGCCAGCTCCATGCCCTGGAAGGCGAGTATGGTCGTACCAAGACCGATGCCGTGGCCGACCGGCTGCGGGCCATTAATCCACAGGCGGATATCCGGATCCACTTCGGTTTTGTGACCATGGCTAACGTGGCTGATCTGATCAATGAGGACATGGATGGGGTGGTGGACGCCATTGATAGCGTCAAGTCGAAGGCGGCGCTGATTGCCCATTGCAAGCGCCGCAAGATTCCGCTGGTGGTGGCCGGCGGTGCCGGCGGCCAGATCGACCCCACCCGGATTGAAGTGGCGGATCTCAGCCGCACCACCCAGGATCCGCTGCTGGCCAAGATCCGCAACCTGTTGCGGCGGGAATACGGTTTCTCCCGCAACCCCAAGCGTCGCTTCGGGGTAGAGGCCGTCTATTCCACCGAGCAGCTCATCTATCCGGCGGCGGACGGCGAAGTCTGCCATCAGAAGCCGGACACCGCCGGCCCGGTGCGACTGGACTGCGCTACCGGGTTCGGCGCGTCATCACCGGTCACCGCCAGCTTCGGTTTTATTGCGGCCTCACGGTTGATCAACCGCATTGCCCGCAAGGCCGCTCAGGCTTCCTGAAGCTCCAGCACCAGCTTGCCGCGCACATGGCCCCCCTCCAGCAGGTGGTGGGCCGCGGCGGCGTCGGTCAGCGGGAATACACCGTCCACATGCACCTTCACATCACCGTCCTCAATCAGCTCAAGGATTTCCTCGAGCTCGAATACATCCGGCCGTACCGTCATGCCGTGGGCCTTGAGCCCCATACGTTCCGCCTCGCTGACAATCTCGTCGGCGGTGACCGTTGGAATGGTGACCAGCATGCCATGTTCGCTGAGGGTATGCAGTGAGCGCTTGCCGGTGTCGCCGCCGACCAGGTCGAGCACCAGGTCAAGGCCGTAGCATTCGTCGGCAAAGTCCACCTGGTGGTAGTCGATAACCTCATGCACCCCCAGACCGGCCAGGAAGTCCCGGTTATCAGCGGACGCGGTGGCAATCACGTGGGCCCCGCGCACCAGCGCGAACTGCACCGCCAGGTGCCCGACGCCACCAGCGCCAGCATGGATCAACACCTTCTGTCCGGGCTCCAGCTCACCCACATCGAACAATGCCTGCCAGGCGGTCAGCCCTGCCAGGGGCAACCCCGCTGCCGACACCAGCTCCAGCTCCTCCGGCACGATGGCCAGCTCCGCCGAGGGCACCGCCAGATACTGGGCGCAGGCACCGCCATTGGTCGGGAAGCCCACCATACCCATGACCCGGTCACCGGGCACCAGGGCAGACACCCTGGCCCCTGCCGCGACCACCTCGCCGGCCATGTCATAACCCGGCGTCCAGGGCAGTCGGTTCTCGATCTGGCGGGCGGCGAAACCCAACCCACGCCGGGTCTTCCAGTCAATGGGGTTGAGGCCGGCGGCCACTACCCGTACCAGGACATCCTCCGGACCGGGCTCCGGTATCGGCGCATCCTCCACCACCAGCACATCGGGCTCGCCAAACTGATGATAAACCAGGTGTTTCATGGTCGTGACCTCTTGTGGATCCATGACAGCCTCCCAACCGGAACCCCGGGAAAAATGACGCTCCGGCCAGAGCCGGAGCGGGCCGGCGCCCTCGTGGTCCGCCACCCTGACCTGTCAGACTAGCAGAAACCCGGTCAACCTGCGGCTCCGGCGAAGGTATAGCCGCCCTCGACCCGGATACGGTGGAAGATTTCCGCGTATTCCGGCGGTACCCGCGACGGCCGCTGTGAGGCCATAGTGACGCAGGCGTGGGTGGACACGGCCCGCACCAGGGTCTTGCCGTCCGCCGGCCGGATAAGCTGGAACTGCCGGGCCGAGCGGATACGGCCGTCGAAATCCGTGAACCAGGTGCCCAGCACCAGGTGGTCGCCGGCATTGGCCGACGCCAGGTAATCGATTCCGGTATGGGTAATGGCCATGGCCTTGCCGGTCTGTTCGTGCAGGGCCCAGGTCATGCCTTCACTCTCTATGTGGGCCCAGCTGATATCCTCCAGCCAGCGCACATAGACCACGTTATTGGCATGACCCAGGCGGTCGGTGTCATCGTCGCCTACGTCAATGGTCAGGGTGAACGGGTCGGGCAGGTCCCAGGCCAGCGGGGCACCCTTGTTATCTTTCATGAACCACATACTCCTTCAGATCAGAGGTTGCCGGTTCGCGGTGACTCAGCCTCTTCGAGGCCGGGTACCGCCGACAAAGGCAGCCGCCCCAGGCGCTTGCTGTACAGGCTGCCGAAAAACAGTTCGCCATTGTGGACCCGGGCCGACGTGAGGCCCCACAGGTAATCCCCCCGGGTATCCTGCAGGCTGGTGATGACGTTGCCTTCACCATCCAGCGCCAGCACCAGCCCGTAATGGCCGGCACCCGGCCTCAGGGACTCCGGCAGCCTTGCCACAAGGTCTTTCAGCCAGGGGTGCCGGTGCAGGAAATCCAGCCCCGGCTGGCGCAGCGACGGCAGGGCGACCCAGTACCGCCCCCTGCGGTCCACATCCAGATTGTCGGGAAAGCCCGGCAGATTATCAGCAAAGACCTCCGCCTGCCCCTGTTTCGGGCCGGTGAGCCAGAACCTCAGCAATCGGTATCGGGGGGTTTCCGCCACGAGCAGGAAATCAGCGCCGGGGGACACCACCACACCATTGGCGAAGTAGAGGTTGCGCAATAATACCCGCGTCCGTCCGGTGGCCGGGTTGTGGCTGAGCAGACGGCCATTGGGGCGCATGGCCAGCATGTCCAGCTGGTGGTCGGCCAGCGAATGACGCGAGCTGGCGTCGGTGAAGTAGATCATCCCGTCCGGCGCCACGTCGACACCGTCCGTCAACCGGAAGGGCAGCCCCTCCGCCTCACGGGTCAGCATCCTTACCTCGCCGGCGGGGGACACCTCCAGCAGGCCCCGTTCCGCGTCCGCGACGATCAGATTGCCGTTGTGGTCAAAAACCAGACCCAGGGGGCGGCCGCCGGTTTCGACCCACCGCTGCGGGTCACTTTCGCTATCCGCTTCCAGCCGCATGATCCAGCCATCGGCAGTGCCGGTGTATAGTCGGCCCTGGTCGTCCATCGCCGTATCCTCGGGGTGCTCCAGCTGCCCCCTGGCCAGGATATCCGATAACCTCAGCCGTTCATTGGGTGATAAAGCACCACTCAGGGCGGGCGGCGATGGTGGCTGCCAGCCATGACTGTCGATCGGCGAAGGGCTGAGCAGGAAGCTCCCCAGCAGCAGAAACACGATCAGTAACAGTATCAGCAGCCATTTCATGGAACGGTTCCTGTACCGGTTGTGTTGCCGGACCAGCGCACTCTTATGAGGATGTCAGAAACTCCCGGCAAAGGCGGGCGAACTCGTCCGGTTTCTCGGCATGCAGCCAGTGATCGGTGCCGTCGATTTCCTCGATGCGGGCTTCGGGAAACAGGGAGTGAATGCGGTCGTGGTGCTTGCGCTGGATGTAGGCGGAATCGGCCCCCTTGAGGAACAGTACCGGCCCGTCAAAGGGCCCGTCACCTTCCGGGGCATCTGCCAGCTTCTGATAACACGCGTCGATGACCGGCAGGTTCAGGCGCCAACGGAAAGTGTCCGGGTTATCGTCTTTCTCGTCCTTCGGCACCCGTTCCAGGTTCTTCAGCAGGAACATGCGGATTTCGGGTACCTCTACATACTCCTTCAACGCACGGTCGGCATCCGAGCGGGAACTGACGGAGGAGAGATCCAGGTTCTTCATGCCTTCCAGGATGGCGTCATGGCGGGGGTGATAGGTTACCGGCGCGATGTCCGCCACGATCAGCCGCTCCACCCGCTCCGGGAAAGTGAGAGCCACCTGCATGGCGGTCTTGCCACCCATGGAGTGGCCAAGCAGACAGGCCCTGTCGATACCCTGTTCATCCAGGTAGGCGATCACATCTTCGGCCATGGCCGGATAATCCATGGACTCCGTATGAGGCGACCGGCCGTGATTGCGCAGGTCCAGCCCGTGAACCTGCCAGCCATCCTGCAGCCTCTGACTGACACTGCCCAGGTTCTCCAGGGAGCCAAACAAGCCGTGAAGCAGCAGCAGGGGCCTGCCTTCGCCGGTGATCCGGTGATGTAACCTGACGCTCATCCTTACCTCTTCCTGACTGTTCATGGTGAATGGTCCGGCACTGGCCCATTAATGGAAGGGGCCATACAGGAGCTGTCCGGGTTTGCTATTGTTGCAAGGTCTGTTTGCAAGAGTACAGTACATGCCGGATTTTTCACTACTGGCCGTTGTTGTCACCGCGCTCTATGGCGTAGCCCTTTTCTGCATCTACCGCATCCTGCTCAGCTACCGCACTGCCCAGGGCGCCATTGGCTGGGTTATCGGCCTGATCGGCATGCCATGGATCGCCGTGCCACTCTTCCTGGTGTTCGGTCGCAATCGCTTCTCGGGCTACGTCCGGGCCCGGCGCATGAACGACCAGACCCTGGACCCCCTGCTGAGCCAATACGAACATCAGGCCGAGGGTATCCCGTACCCGGACTTTCCCAATGGTGTTGATGAACTGCGCGTACTCAGCAAGCTCGGCAGACAACCCTTCACCGGTAGCAATCACTGTACGCTGCTGAAGAATGGCGAGGCCACGCTCGAAGCCCTGTTCGATGCCATGGAGAGTGCCACCGACTATATTCTGCTGGAATTCTACATCGTTCGTTCCGACCGGGTCGGGGCCCGCATCCTCAACATTCTCAGGCGCAAGCTGGCCCAGGGCGTGCGGGTCTACTTCCTGTATGACGACATCGGCAGCCTGTTGCTGCCGGGTCACTACCTGAAGGCCCTGAGAACCGCCGGAGCCAAAGTCACCTCCTTCGGCAATGGCAACGTCCGCCGGCGCCGGTTACAGATCAACTTCCGCAATCATCGCAAGATCCTGGTCTGTGACGGACGGGTCGGCTTCGTAGGGGGTATCAATCTGGGTGACGAGTACCTGGCAAGGGAGCCGGGCGAAGAAGTGTGGCGGGATACCCACTGCCGGGTTGAGGGCCCGGCGGCACTGGGGCTTCAACTGGCCTGGCTGGAGGACTGGAACTGGGCCGCCGACGCAAACCCGGAGCTGAACTGGCAGCCCCGACGCGCCGAGACCGGCGACCAGCAGGTGCTGATTCTCCCCAGCAGTCCGGCCGACCGCTGGGAAACCTGCACGCTGTTCTTCCTTAACTGCATCAATAATGCACGTGATCGGCTGTGGATCGCGTCACCTTACTTCGTGCCGGATGTCCAGATTATCAATGCCCTGCAACTGGCAGCCATGCGGGGCGTGGACGTACGTATCCTGATCCCCGAAAAGGCCGACCACCTGCTGATTCACCTGGCGGCCTACTCCTACCTGGTAACCGCCAACGAGTGCGGCATCAGGATCTGCCAGTATCAGCCCGGCTTCCTGCACCAGAAGGTGGTACTGGTGGACGACCGCTACGCAGCCGTTGGCACCGCCAACCTGGACAACCGGTCCATGCGACTGAACTTCGAAATCGCGGCACTGACCACGGCGCCGGATTTCGTGGCGGATGTGGAAGCAATGCTGGAAGCGGACCTGGCCAGGAGCCGGCAACTGGAACGGGCGGACTATGAGGACCGCTCACTGCTGTTCCGGCTTGCCTGCCGCTCCGCCCGCCTGATGGCACCGCTGCTATAGCACCGACAGCCTTCCCTGAACGGCTCACTGCAACGCCGACACCACCGCCGCGGGAAGCTTCACGACTGTTCGCCAGACTCCTTCTCGTCCGGGACTTCCGCCAGTGACAGATGACTGACGTCCGGCACTACTGGTGGCGGTGTGTCACGCTTGACTCCCAGATCGGTGCCGGCTGGCGCAAGGGTCCATTCATCCAGATGCTGGAACATGGGGGCGGGGTCGTGCCGCTCTTCACTCAACCGGACACCTGTCGGTTCCAGGCCAAGGCTGGAGCCCGCCAACAGGTCATCCACCTTGTCACCGGCGACCGGCAGGCGATCACCCGGCTCCACTGCCGGTCCGGCACCGGCAGCCGCCTGGTCACGGTTCGCGGCACCGGCAGGCTGCGTGGCGGGTGCCGCCTGCTCACTGGTTTCTGGTTGCGGGGCTGGCCTGGGCGGGGGACTGGCCGGCTGGCTCTCCTCCATGGGCTCGACATGGGCGACCATGCCGTGACGGGCCAGTACGGAACGGTATTTTTCCGCCTGATCCTGTTCCAGCCGGTTGCGGATAACCACCGGGCGCCCGCTGAACATACGGTCGACCTGTTCAACAGACGCTTTGAACAGGGCACGGGCATTATTGCGGGCAGTCTCAATGTCGGTGCCGGGCTGACACTCGCCCCGGAAAATCAACTGAAACATGTTCTGATCCTTGCGATTGCCATCTGTCGCACTCTGGCACAGCTTGATGACTGGGGATGTCTATTCCTGTAGTTTAGCGCCCCACGTCAGAAAATGGCACGCAACAGGTCATCCTGACCTGTTATTTGTGAAACGTTGAAAAATACGGCCTGTTTTGCCGACCTTATCCCATTTTTTTGAGATAATTTTCGTAAAGGAATGTAACAGGAGATTCGGCATGGTCAACCGTTCACTGGCCTACCTGACAGGATGCCTGCTTGGCATCACGCCGCTGCTGGCCAATGCCGACAATATCGATATGCTGATGAACGGGCTGTTTTCCCAGGAAGAACTGACCTACATCGGCTTCGACAGCGTCGAGCGCACCGATATTCCGGAAGCCTCCGGGGTTGATCGCAAATACCTGATCGTGGACTTTCGCAGCAGCCGGGAACAATCCAGGGAAACCCGGGTCGCCCTGGTCCACAAGGTCTGCATGACCCTGCTGGGCAACCCGGAGCTGATCCGTGGCCTGAGCCATCAGGGCTATGACATGGTGAGTGTGGCCTTCGACCGCCACTATCAGTACGACTGCATCCCCTGAAGCGCTTTCCCGTGCGTTTCACGGCTTGCCGCTGGCGTCCGGTTCAGTGCCCAGCAGGGTCGGGAAGGCTTCCAGAGCGGTATTGACCGCATCCAGGTTGAACGCATCCACATCAGCCATCAGTTTTTCCGCGTAGCGGGTTACCGCCCGTGACCGGTAGCGTTGCCCCCAGCTGAGCACCCGCGCGGCGAAATACCGCATCTGTTCCGGGTCGCCGCTTTCGCGCACGGTACGCCATTCGTCGCCGAAGTCCTCCCGCAACTGTTCCCTGAGCCAGCTTCGCTCCTGCATGTCCAGGGTTTCCGTCATGGGCGCCTGGCTGACCTCCGGCTCGTCCCCGGGATCATCGTCCATTGGCACTACCTCCACCTCCGGCAGCACCAGCACAAAAGTGGAACCTCTCCCCTGAACGCTTTCGACACTGAGCTCACCGCCCATCATCCGCGCCAGCTTGCGGCTGATGGCAAGGCCCAGACCGGTCCCGCCATACTTGCGGCTGCTCTGCCCTTCCTGCTGCTCGAAGGCATCGAAGATGCGGCCCTGCTGGTCCTCGGCAATGCCGATGCCGGTATCGGTGACGGCGATGGTCAGGCGGCAGACGTCTTCCTCGCCCCGGCGCTCCATGTCAGCCACCTCGGCACGCACCGTGACCCCGCCCTCATGGGTGAACTTGATGGCATTGCCAACCAGATTGAACAGCACCTGACGCAGGCGCGTTTCATCCAGGATCATCCCTGCCGGCATATCCGGAGCCACGCTCACCTCCAGGCTGACATTGTGCTCCCGTGCCCGCAGGTCGAAGATATGGCGAACGTCCTGTAACAGGCGACGCAGGCTCACCGGGCCAAACTCCAGGCGCATCTTTCCGGCCTCGATGCGGGACAGGTCGAGGATATCGTTGATCAGCATCAGCAGGCTGCGGCTGCTGGCACGGATAGCCTCCAGGTAATGGTTCTGGCGCGGGTCGGTAACCGTCTTGCTGAGCAGGTCACTGTAGCCGATCACCGCGTTCATCGGCGTGCGTATCTCGTGGGACATATTGGCGAGGAACTCGCTCTTGGCGCGATTGGCACTCTCCGCCTCCCGCGCCAGCCGCTCCGCTTCCAGCTTGGCGGCCCGCAGCTCGTCCTCACTGCGCCGCAGCGCGTGCTCGGAGCGGATGCGTTCGTCTACCTCCCGTGACAGCTTGCGGTTCCAGTACAGGAAGATCAGCACCACCACCACCGCAATCAGCACCACCCGCTTGATGGCGGTGTAGTCCCGGTCTTGCTCGATATCCAGGTACACCCACCGATTATAGATAGCGTCCTTTTCGGCGGTATCGATGGTGCCCAGCCCCTTGTTGAGAATCCGCACCAGCTCCCCCCGCTTGCGGTTCACCGCCATGCGAAACTCGTACTCGTAGGGCGTGATGCTGGTTATGCGCAGGTTCGACAGCCCCAGCTTGGCCACGGTGTAACTGACCCCGGGGATATGCGTCACCATCACGTCCAGGTCGCCATTGGACAGCGCCAGCAAGCCGTCCTGCACGGTATTGACCGGATAGATATTGAGGTCCGGGTGATTGATCAGCAGGTAGTCATGGGCAGCGTGCTGGCTGACCACCCCCACCCGCTCCTGACGCAGCTCCCGCAGATCACCGATGAAGCGGCCATCCTCGCGGATCACCACCACAATGGGCAGGGTGAGATAGGCCCGGGTAAACAGGAAGTCCTCTTCCCGGCGGGGGGTTCGCGGAAGCGCCGGCAACACGTCGATGTCGCCGTTGCGGAGCATCTTTTCCGCTGTGGCCCAGTCCGACACCGAGCGGCTTTCGACATCGGCGCCAAGGCCGGTTCCCAGTCGCTGCACGAGATCCGGCACCAGACCCCGGGGGCTGTTGTTCTCGGTGAACTCGAACGGTGGCCAGTTTTCACGATAGGCGACGCGCAACGGACCGTGCTGCCGCAACCATTCATTTTCCATCGAGCTGAGCGCCAGACCTTCACCGGAATTCCGCTCCACCACCGGGTCCGGCAACCAGGAGGTACGAATACGCCGGTGCTCACTATGGCTGATGGATTCGATAGTGCGGTTGATGATCGGCACCAGCTCGGCCCGCTGTTCTTTTACCTCCACCACCACATCCACCGGGTTGCTGTCGAGCAGCACAATCAGCCCGACGCCATTGATCAGTGCCGACTGCAGGTAGTCCGCCACCACCGGCACGGGGCCCACGAAAGCATCGGCCTGCCCCGACAACACCATGCTGACCGCCTCGCTGATGGTAGCCACGGGCACCGGGGTAAAGTTATCAACGGAATCCAGCAGCGCATACTGGTTGCTGTCCTTGCCCACCAGAGCCACCCGCCGCCGCTCCAGGTCCGTCAGCCGCCGGATACCGGCATCGCCCGGGTCGGCAAAGATGCCGTAGGTCAGCTGCATGATCGGTCGGGAGCGCAGCCAGCCCTGGTCCCTGGCCTGTTCCGGCTGCCGGGTGCTGACCCGCACATCGGGCCCGGTTTTTTTCTCGAGATCCCCGCTGCTGTCGCCTATGGACCGGACATCAAGCCCGACCCTGAGCTTGGCGGCAATCAGCGTCAGGTAATCAACGTAGGTGCCGGCCAGCCAGCCCTCGGCGGTAACAAACGCCAGCGGCGGCTGACCGGCGCGCACACCGACTTCGAGCTCCTCGATGCCCTCCAGCAGCTCCAGTTCATCAGCGCCCAGTACCGGCCAGGGCAGCGGGGTCTCCGGATCGGCCCAGGCCGGTGGCAGGAACAGGGCCAGCAACAGAACAAGGGAAAGAACCTGTCTCACCGGGGCTTGAGCTCCGTGGCCATTTCCACACGGTTACGGCCATTGTTCTTGGCGATATACAGAGCCTTGTCGGCCTCATCGAACACGGCGTCGGGCTCGATGCCTTCGCGGAAACAGGACAGGCCCGCGGACACACTCACCCTGACCGGCTGCCCCTGAAAGTGGAACGGCATGTCCGCCACGTCACCACGAAGCTCATCCAGTACCCGTGTCGCTTGCTCCAGCGAGGTTTCCGGCAGTACTGCGACGAATTCCTCACCGCCGTAGCGGGCCACAAAATCCGTGGTGCGCAGACGTTCCCGTAATGCTTTCGCCACCAGCTGGATCACCCGGTCACCGGCCCTGTGCCCGAAGGAGTCGTTAACCCGCTTGAAATGATCGATGTCGATAACCGCCAGCGCCACCGGGCGCCCATAGCGCCGCCAGCGGTCATATTCAAAGCGCAGGCGCTCATCCCAGGCTTCCCGGTTCGGCAACTGGGTAAGGATATCCGTCAGGGCCCGGGCGCGCTCCTCTTCCAGTTGCTGGCGGACCTGTTCAGCGTGGGTTTCCATCGCCACCAGTTTTTCCCGCATGGCGTCCATCTGGCTGGTCATCTGCTGCTCGCGCTGTTCTTCCTGCCGGCTGAAGACTTCCACCGTACGGGCGATACGCTCGATATGGTGTGACACCGACGTGCGCAGTTCCGACACGTCAGAGCTGCTCTGAAGACTTCCGCCCAGCTCCGACAGCTCCGCCTGCACAGATTCTTCCAGCTTCGCCGCCGAGGTGCGACGGCCTGCCATGACATCCGCATGCTCGCTGAAGTGACCGTGCAGCGAGGACAGGCGCTCATCCAGCCGTTGCAGGAAACTTTCGAATTCCCGCTGGCTATGGGTCACCACGGCGATCACCAGGTCAGCGGTTTCGTCCAGACTCTGGCGCAGCAACGACCAGTCCTGCTGATCGGACAGGCGCGACTTGAGCAGGATGGCCTGTTTGTGGCTGTCCGGCGGTAACTCCACCTGCTGCATGATCCGGTCCATCAGCTCACCGACACGTCGGGCAATCCGCAGGCGCTGTTCGTCGTCAGCCGGGCCCGCGGGGACAATGGCGGCCGGGCGGAAGCCCAGATCGAGTTCAGGGGAGTGGTCTGGCGCGACGGTAGCGGTATCCTGGTCTGTCGCCGTCTCGCTCTCACCGCCGCGATTGAACAACCGACCCAGTAGTCCGCGTTCACGACCCGCTCCCCGGTCCCGGTGGGCCAGGGCCTGATCCGCCACCTGCGAGAAGGTTTCCAGCCAGGGCAGCAACTGCTGGCGGGGCAGCCCCCGGGGGCCCAGATCCCGGCGCAGACGCTTCAGTTCAGAGGACGTGTTGCGAGGCAGGTCGCCGTATTCCATGGAAGACAGCAGTTGCGACAGAATCCGGCCAGCCTCCCGGTCATCGCCGGCAACCTGGTCATCCAGACGCTCGAGTTCGTTATCAAGGCGCTCCTGGAAATCCCGCAGGCTGGCGGGGTCCCGCTCCTGCTCACGCAGATACTGGCGCAGGCCGGACAGCAGCGCGTCGAGGCGCTCGTCCTGCCCCTCCGAGGCCAGGCAGGCTCGAGCCAGCAGTCGCTCGACCAGGTAGCGAAGTTCGGTTTCATCGCTGGCGGTCAACTCCGCGCCGCTCTTTTTCGATGCCATGTCCTGTTCCGTTCTGATTGGGTTTCGTCCCCCGGTGCCACCGGTCCTGTCCGCACCGATAACAGGAGACTGCGACAACACTATAGCGAATCCCCGTCAACATGACCTTGACCCGACACCATTGCTTTCCTGCGCTTCGCCCTCGGATGGGCGGCGTCATAGACCCGGGCCAGGTGCTGGAAGTCAAGGTGGGTGTAAACCTGGGTAGTGGCAATGTCGGCATGCCCCAGCAGTTCCTGTACCGCCCTCAGGTCGCCACTGGACTCGAGCAGGTGACTGGCAAAGGAATGCCGCAACAGGTGCGGATGCAGATGCTGGTCGGCACCACGGTGCTGCCCCCACCGGCTCAGCCTTTGCTGCACGCTACGGGCGCTCAGGCGTTGCCCGCGCTGGCTGACGAACAGGGCGGTTTCTCCGGCCCCAGCCAGCGCGGGCCGCAGGGCCAGCCACTGCCGTAGCGCCCCGGCTGCCTTGCGGCCCACTGGCAACACCCGCTCCCGGTTGCCCTTGCCCAAAACCCGCACCTCGCCACCAGCAAGATCCAGATGGCGGAGATCCAGCCCGGTCATTTCGGAAAGGCGGAGCCCCGAGGAGTAGAAAAGCTCGAATATGGCCAGATCCCGTACTTCCAGGGGGTCTTCCGGCCGGGCGTCCAGCAGGTGGCCAAGCTGATCGGCATCCGCCGCCACCGGCAATCGCCGACCACTTTTCGGCGCGCGCACATCCAGCGCCGGATTAGTTCTGACACGGTATTCCCGTATCAGGTAATCGTAGAACCGGCGGATGGCCGACAGCGCCCGTGCGATGCTGCGGCCGGACAGGCCGTCTCGGTTCAGGGTGGCTGCATAGCGGCGTACATCCGCAACGGTGAGCTTCTCCCACTGATCTACCGGCGGCGACTGGCGCATGGCCCAGTGCATCAACCGGATCAGGTCCCGCTGGTAGCCCTGGCTGGTATGAGGGGAATGACGGCGTTCGGCAGACAGATAGTGCAGAAAGTCCGATAACGCGCCGGTCAGGCTGTCGGGCAGGGCTTCGTTGCCGGATTCATTGCGGCTCATCGGCTCCTCCGGATGCAGGACATCCAGATGCGGAACCAGGCTGCGGCACCCCCGACCAGCAAGGGGCCGGGAGTGTCGCAAAGGCCCGGGCAGACATCAGCGGGACTCGGCCACCGCATCCAGTAAAGGCTCCACCTGACGATGGCGCTGCAGCAGCGGCGGCAGCAGGCGGCTCAGGGTATCGCTGATGTAGCTCAGGAAAAGCGACCCCATGCTTTGATCGAAATAGCCCGGCTGGCAGCTTCCCACGGCGAATACGCCAACCAGGCGATCCGTGCGCAGCGGCACCAGTGCCACCGAGGCCACCGGCTCGTCGCGGCCGGGGAACAGGAAGTCGCGGTCGGTCTCGCGAAACTGACCGCAGACCGCCCGCTCACCCCCCAACAGGGAACCCAGCTGCCTGTCCGCCTCTTCCTCGGTGACCACATGCAATGCGCCCGTGGTGCTGCCCGCGGGCAGGGAGTCACCCACCAGCATCAGAGAGGCGGCGTCCAGCCCGAAATCACCGCGAATACTGTCGTCAATGGCAGAGGCCATTTCCGTGAGATTGCGGGCTTCAATGACCTGCATCAGCAGGCGCTTGCTCTTCTCGAACAGCCGGTCGTTATGGCGGGCAATGGAGACCAGCTCCACCAGCTCGTGGCGCAGGGTATCCCGTTGTTCGCGGTACAGGTGGACCTGGCGTTCCACCAGGGAAATCGCCCGGCCACTGTCATGGGGCAGTGTCAGAGAGCGCAGCAGCTCATCCCGACCGACAAAGAAATCCGGATTATTCTGCAGGTACTCCGCCACCTGCTCGGCGGTCAAGGTTGCATCCACTGAAGGTTCCCCTGTTGTTGCCTCGGCCTTCTGCCGGGCCGATGTTTCATGTTCCGGGTTGTGTAGCGTTGATGCCCACCCGGCTCAGCGATCCGCTGGCGTGTGGCGCCCCGATTGGCGGCGACCCCGGCGGCGGTGATCACCGGGCAGGCGGATCTGGCCATCAAAGACACGGGCGGTCGGCCCTTCCATCATAACAGGGGCCCCCTCACCCTGCCATTCAATCACCAGGTCACCCCCCGGTACTGTGATCCGCACCCGGTTATCCAATAGCCCCCGCAACTGGCCCACAACCACGGCCGCGCAGGCACCGGTGCCACAGGCCAGGGTTTCGCCGGCACCCCGCTCGAACACCCGCAGCCGGGCGCGACCACGGTCAATCACCTGCAGAAAACCGATATTGGCCCTGGAGGGAAACCGGGGGTGACGCTCCAGCACCGCCCCCTGGGTCTCCACCGGCGCCGTATCCACGTCGTCTACCAACAGCACCCCGTGAGGGTTACCCATGGACACCGCCGAAAGCTCCAGAGTCTGGCCGTTCACCTCAACCGGGTACACCAGCTGGCGCGACTCCGCCGCAAACGGAATCGCCGCCGGATTCAGCTCCGGCACGCCCATGTTCACGGTTACCCAGCCTTCCCGGCCAACCCGCAGTTCGATCACACCGGCGGCCGTCTGCACACGGATGACACGGCGATTGGTCAGGCGCTGATCGCGCACGAAGCGTGCGAAACAGCGGGCGCCGTTGCCGCACTGCTCCACCTCGGAACCATCGGCATTGAAGATACGGTAGCGAAAGTCCACATCCGGCAGGCCCGGCGGCTCCACCACCAGCAGCTGATCGAAACCCACACCGAAGTGGCGGTCCGCCAGCTTGCGGATCATCTCCGGGCGCAGGCGGAACGGCTGGCTGATGGCATCCACCACCATGAAATCGTTGCCCAGGCCGTGCATCTTGGTGAACGACAGCGTCGGGCCCTGGCTGCGTCCTGATCCACTCATCGCGTACTCACTCATTGCGGCAGGCAGTGTTCGTGACGGAGCTGGTCGTCGATTGTTTCCCGCTCGCGAATCACATGAACACGGCCACCGTCCACCATCAGTTCCGGAGGACGGTTACGGGTGTTGTAGTTGGAACTCATCACAAAACCATAGGCCCCTGCCGAGCGGACGGCCAGCAGGTCGCCCGCGGCCAGGGCCAGTGGCCGGTCCTTGCCCAGGAAATCGCCGGTTTCGCAGACCGGGCCGACGATATCCCAGGTCTTCTCCTCCCCGCCGGAGCGTGGGGCAACCGGCACAATGGCCTGCCAGGCGCTGTACAGGGCCGGGCGGATCATATCGTTCATGGCCGCATCGACAATGGCGAAGTTGTGCTGATCCGTGCACTTGAGAAACTCCACCCGGGTCAGCATGATGCCGGCATTGGCGGCAATCGAACGACCGGGTTCCAGCACCAGCTCCAGCTGTAGGTCCCCCAGGCGCTCGATCATGGCACCGATATAGTCTTGCGGAGAGGGGGGCTGCTCGTCCTCGTAGGCCACCCCGAGACCGCCCCCCATATCCAGGTGTCGCAGGATGATACCGTCGTCCGCCAACCGGTCCACCAGCGCCAGCACCCGGTCCATGGCATCCAGGAACGGGGCGGTTGTGGTCAGCTGCGAGCCGATGTGGCAGTCCACACCCTGCACGTCCAGATGGGGCATGGCGGCAGCGCGGGCATACACCCTGGGCGCGTCGGCGATGTCGATGCCGAACTTGTTCTGCTTGAGGCCGGTGGAAATATAGGGGTGGGTGCCGGCATCCACATCCGGATTGACCCGCAGGGATACCGGTGCCTTGACGCCCAGCTCCCCGGCAATCTCGTTGAGACGGTCCAGCTCGGTGTCCGACTCAACGTTGAAACAGCGTACCCCCACCTCCAGGGCACGGCGCATTTCCCAGGGCTGCTTGCCCACGCCCGAAAACACTACCCGCCCGGGCTCGCCGCCGGCGCGCAGCACCCGCTCGAGCTCACCGGCGGAAACAATATCGAAACCGGCGCCCAGGCGGGCCAGCACGTTCAGCACCGCCAGATTACTGTTGGCCTTGACGGCGTAACAGATCAGGTGCGGACGACCCGCCAGGGCACTGTCGTAGGCCCGGTAATGATTCTCGAACGCCGCCCGGGAATAGACATAAGCCGGCGTGCCGTGGTCACGGGCAATGTCGGCCACGGCTACCTGTTCCGCGAACAGCTGACCGTCGCGATAGCTGAACTGATCCATGAAAGAGTCCTGTTAACGGTTTTCGGCGCGGTCATCCGCCGCAGAGGAAACAGCCGTGGCAACTTCCTGCGGACGCTCCAGCGGTCCTTTCTGGCCACATCCGGTCATCAGTACCAGAACGGCCAGGCAAATTGCAGTTCTCATGATCAGACCTTGCTGCCTCATCTGGCTGCACCTCAATAAAATCAATTGCGCAGTATACCTGAGGGAGCCCGGCCAGGGCGAGCCACGGAGCGGGGTCGACGGGCCAGTCAGACCAGCCCCAGCTCCCGGTTCAGGGCCAGCTGAAGCTGCTGGCGGTACCACACGTACTGGCAGGTCTGCAGCTCCTGCTGCCACATCTGCGGGTCCAGGTCGTGGGGCAGATGCAGGTCCGTGAGGTAGATGGGGTAATCCTCGCCCCGGCGGCGGCCCTGGCGGACATAGTGGGCAACGGCTGCCATCTGCCGGTCGCCATACTCCTGGAAAGAAAACTCCTGCTCATCACAGAACAGGTCGAAACGCAGGCTGCCATCGCCCTGCTGGACCCCGACCGCCTGCAACTCCATACCATCAAGGGACAGGGATTCCGGAGCCAGCGGAGTGCGCTCCAGGCGGGCCTCGCCATCCTCAACAATCACTTCGTTACAGACCAGCTCCGCCACCGGTGTCTCGGCTCCGGCCATCTGGCGCAACTGTCGGCGCTCCGCCAGGCTCTCGAGGAAGCGCATGAGCGGCAGCAGTGCCTGCCGACGGCTGCCGGACCAGGGTTGGCTCCAGCCATACAGGGAGCCGGTCTCGTCGGTCACCCAGAATCGCATGCGGCGACCACCGGGTTGCCAGAACATCTGGATAACCTCCGGCTGGCAGGCGCCGCAGACAGCCCGGAACGCCGGATCCTGCTGCATGGCGTAACGGTCGGGCACCACCGGCGTATACTCCTCCTGCGGATGAGCGAGGTAATCCATCAGGTCATCGTCTGACGCCAGCCCGACAAACCCCGGCTCGAGGCCCTCGAAGCGCAGCACGAACCAGCGCCTGTCAACCTTCAGCAGATAGCGCAGTGAATGGGGACCGGTACCACCGGCGAAGAACTGCCGGGTCATGTCTTCCACCAGCTCCCGGATACGGTGGGAGATCGCCCGGGAGTGACTGCCGCCGGCACACCACACCTCGACAACAGGGGCACTGGCCGGGTCCCTGGCCACCAATGCCAGCAGGTTCTTGAGGCACTGCACCAGGGCATCGCCGGTCACATAGCGCTGCAGACTCACCTCACGCCAGCTGTTGAGGGTGACCTGCTCGATGGTTGCCACCAGATTGTCACGACCACCGCTGAAGCCCAGGGAATCGTGCTGATCACTGAGCTTGTGCAGCCCCCGCTCGGTGAGGCTGGCCTGGGGGTCTATGCCGACATTGACCAGCAACAGGTGGGTTTCCGGGCGTACCGGCGACATCAAGGCTTCCCGGGAAGGAGGCCGGGGTATACCCAGGTGCTGGCTGATAAAGCCGACCATGGCCCGTAGGTCTTTCACGGTGAGCACCGCGGTGGCGGCCTCCGTATCCGCGATTTCCTGACGCAGATTCAGGCGCGTCACCGGCGACAGCAGGCCGTTGCACTGGCACCAGACCACCAGCTCCACCAGACTGCCAGCGCGGCGGATGGGAGATTGCCAGGCAGTGTCAGCCGGACGGTCCAGGTTACGGAACAGCAACCAGCCCTCCGGCCCGGGATGACTCGTCGCCGGCGTCCGCTGGCAGAACGACAGGTTCTCCTCGGCCAGTGACGGCGCGATTCCCGGGTTGACGATCTCGATCTTGCCGGCCTTGCGCTGGAAGGCCGCATACAGCTTGCGACCAAGAAGGTTCAGGTCAGCGGTACTGATGCTGGAACGGACGTTGTCGCTGCGGGCCATGCGCGAGAGCAGACGGTAGCTATGGGTCAGCTCCGACACCACCCGCCGACGTAAATCTGCCACTGTCTCTACCCGCCACTGGTGACGGGCATCCAGCTCGGACAGGGTCTGCCGGTCCCAGGCCCACTCGGACACCAGCTGCTGCAGGATCCTGCCCTGCCAGCGACCGGCGGTCTCGGTGGCGCGGGTCAGCGGAAGCCCGGTTTTCAGGTAAAGCGCACGGCGAACCAGGTCCAGTCGCCCCGGCGCCTCCTGGGACTGCAGCCAGCGCTCCAGGCGCCGATAGAGCATGACGTAGGGGTCCACCGAATCGACCGATGCATCGCCACTGTAGACCGCCTTCTTGAAGTCACCGGACAGCAGGCCATTGCGGCGGTCGCGAGCGTAACACTCGATCAGCAGCAGCTTGAGCAGTGACTTCCAGGGGGATTCGATGCCCTTGTACAGCTGCCAGATACCGGCACCGAGAAACTCGGCGACCGGTATCGATGGCAGCGCGCCGAAATCGAGATACTCATCCGACCGGACAAAGCGGTTGTCCAGCAGGAAGCGGGTCAGCTCGCCGTAACGGCTCTCCTCGTCCACCGGGATCAGCCACCAGAGAGGATAGCGCCCTCCCAGGTGTATGGCGGTGCGATAGAACTCATCCAGCAGCAGATAGTGCTGGGCGCTGCCGCAGTTCTCCCCGGTCACTTCCGCCTGTTGACGCCCCTGCCGAAAGTCCTCGGCACTGAACACGAACAGGTTAAGCTCCAGACCGTACTCCGCCGCCCACCGGGACAGGCGGCTCGCCTTTTCCTGCAGGATCGCCAGCCGCTCCGGGGCAAGGTCACCGTGGTGGCACACCCAGACGTCCAGATCACTGGCCACGGAATGCCCCAGGGATCCGGGGCTGCCCATCAGATAGAGGCCGGTCAGCTCCGCCGGTGTTCTGCGCCCGGAGCCGACACGGAAGGATCGGGCCAGTCGCTGCGCGGCATGGATCGCCAGATCGGAGGGCTGGTAGCGGTCCAGTCCATGGGGACAATCGACGGCATGGTAGCCGGGGAGTGCGGGGTGATTCAGGTGAAACACCAGCGGCAGCAGATCCAGCACGATCTGCTGCCGCCAGGTCAGTGCCGACCGGGCACGGTCGAGGCGTGACTGGTTAAGGGTGCGGAAACGGTCTGTTATCCGTTTCAGAACCTTGCGGTCAACACCTTCGGAAAAGTCTACCAATAAAGGACGGCTATGCACTTTCCAACATCACTCCAGAATCGAGACGTTTTCTTTCGGCGTTTTACCTGTACAATGTGACCGGGTTGGCATTTGGATAGCCTACCAGAAGAAGAACCTGAGCGGGTTACCAACCATCGCCGCCTCAGGCAATTGGCACTGGACGCCAGAGAATAATAACGCAGTCCAGTGTGCCGCCGTATTCATGACGCTGATTTGCTGCGGGACGCTAACAGGGACTGAGACAGGAGTACTCTGACGTGAATGAGCTCGTCATTTGCCGCCACCGCTCAGGGGCCGGCGAGACTGTGACGACCGTTCTGACCATTGGCCAGGACGGCACGGTGACCCACACAGATCCGAATATCTCGCTGGTGCTGGGCTACAGCAGTGGTGAACTTGAAGGTCACCCCCTCAAACAGTTGATTGCCTCTGCCGAAGACAATCCGCTGAGTCCGGATTATGCCTCTTATCACGAAACCGGTCGCCCACTGACGGTCACCCTGCGCCATGGTCGCGGCTATTTCATGGCGGCGCGAGTTATCGTTCGCAAGGCACGGGCAGAAAAAGCCCCCTCCCGCGCGCCAGCAACGCCCAAGGCTCCTGAAAAAATAGCCGCCAGGCCGACGGACCGGAGTCACGATCGGGCAAACATCGCCAGAACCAAAGCCATGCTGGCCCATATTCGCGAATGCCTGTCCAGTGGCGGCCTGCCCCTGGAATTCCAGCTTATTGAATCCCTGAACATCAAGGCGGATGGACTGGCTTTCGAAGTGCTGGCACGACTGCGTGGCGCCAACGGCTCCAGTGTCGCCATGACGCCCGCGGACTTCCTGCCCCTGATCGAGCAGTTCGAACTGTCCCGGCGCCTTGACCGGCAGGTGATCAAGCAGACGCTCTGTCACCTGCACCGCCATCCGGAGCTGTCCGCCACCCTGGGCTACTGCGGTTTCAACCTGTCCCTTGGCTCCCTGCAGGACCGGACCTTCCCGGGCTTTATTGCCCGTGCCCTGGAAAAGACCGGCCTGAACCCCGGGGCCCTGTGCTTCGAGATACCCGCCCATCACGCCGTCACCTACACCGCCGATTGCCGCCAGACCTGCCGCATGCTGCGGCGCCTGGGCTGCAAGACGGCCCTGGACGGGGCCGGCCAGAGCATGGACAGTTACCGCCTGGCGGGCCGCCTGCCGGTGGATTACATCAAGCTGGCGCCGGAACTGCTCGAGGGGCTGCAGAATGAACCCACCCACCTGGTGATGATGGAAGCCCTGCAGAGGATCGCCAAGGCTACCGACAAGGTCAGCATTGCCACCAGCGTGGAGAACCATATTGCCCGCCAGCGTGTGCAGAATCTGGGCATTCACCTGATTCAGGGCAAACTGGTCAGTGCACCCCGACCCCTGAAGGAGCTGGGCAGCTCCGACCGGGGTACATGGCAAGCCGGCGCTATCGCCTGAATCGGCGAGCCGCCGGCATCATCAGCAGCTGCTCACCCCAGCCGTGACCGGGCGCGGGCAACCGCCGCCCTGACCTGATCCGGCGCCGTGCCGCCGAGATGATCCCGCGCCTGCACCGAACCTTCCAGGGTCAGCACATCAAACACGTCTTCGCCGATGGTATCGGAGAACTGCTGAAGCTCCTCCAGGGTCATTTCCGACAGATCTTTCTTTTCGGCAATACCCAGCGCGACAGCCTTGCCCACGATCTCATGGGCGTCCCGGAACGCGACGCCCTTCTTGACCAGGTAATCGGCCAGGTCGGTGGCGGTGGAGAAACCGCGGCGGGCCGCCTCGCGCATGTTGTCCGCCCTGGCAGTAATGGCCGGAATCATATCCGCGTAAGCCCGCAGGCTGCCCTTGACCGTGTCCACGGTATCGAACAGCGGCTCCTTGTCTTCCTGGTTGTCCTTGTTATAGGCCAGCGGCTGGCTCTTCATCAGGGTCAGCAGGCTGATCAGGTGGCCGTTGACACGACCGACCTTGCCACGCACCAGCTCAGGCACGTCCGGGTTCTTCTTCTGGGGCATGATGGAGGAGCCGGTGCAGAAGCGGTCCGGCAGGTCAATGAAATCGAACTGGGCGGAGGTCCACAGCACCAGCTCCTCGCTGAAGCGGGACATATGGGTCATCAACAGTGCGGCAAAACTGCAGAACTCGATGGCAAAGTCGCGGTCACTGACCGAATCCAGGCTGTTCTCTGTCGGCCGGTCAAAACCCAGCAGGCGGGCAGTGATGGTGCGATCGATGGGATAGGTGGTGCCGGCCAGGGCGGCGGCTCCCAGGGGCATCACGTTGACACGCTTGCGGCAGTCCTGCAGGCGCTCGGCGTCCCGCTCCAGCATCTCCGCCCAGGCCAGCAGGTGGTGACCAAAGGTCACCGGCTGGGCGGTCTGCAGGTGGGTAAATCCGGGCATGATGGTATCCGCCTCACGTTCGGCCAGGTCCAGAAGGCCACCGCGCAGGCGGGCCAGCTCAGCGGCAATGGCGTCAATCTCGTCCCGCAGGTACAGGCGGATATCCGTTGCCACCTGATCGTTGCGGCTGCGCCCGGTATGGAGCTTCTTGCCGGTGATGCCGATGCGCTCGGTGAGTTTCGCCTCGATGTTCATGTGCACATCTTCCAGGCTCACCGACCATTCGAACCTGCCCTGCTCGATATCGGCACGGACCTCCTCCAGCCCCCGGATGATCTGGTCCTTCTCGTCAGCCGTCAGTACCCCGACCTCGGCCAGCATGGTGGCGTGGGCAACGGAGCCACGGATATCGTGATGGTACAGCCGGCGATCGAAATCCACGGAGGCCGTGAACCTTTCCACAAACGCGTCGGTTGGCTCGCTGAAACGGCCTCCCCAGGGTTTTTCAGAGCTCTTGTTCTGGTCGGTCATGGTGTATCTTTCCTGCTGACGGCCCGGCAGAATGATCCGGGTGCGAAAAATGTGTGCGGATTATAACACCCCCGCACCCCGGAGAGGACTCTCACCCGCATGACCACCGGCAGTACCAGAAACCGCCAGCAGGATGATCCCGGCGCCGTATCAGGCGGCTTCTTCGTGCCGGACCTGTGCCGGGTGCGCTCGGTGTTCATGCTGGTGATCAGTAGCGAACTGATGGTCATGCTGCTGGCCATGGCCCATGCCCGCGGCCAGTGGCTCGACTGGCACTATTTCGGCCTGGTCTCCCTGCTGGTGCAGTGGACCGTGCTGACCAGTGCGGCGCTGATCTGCCTGGCGCGACCCTGGCTTTCCGGGCTCACCACATCCCAGGCGACTATCGCCATGGTGGCACTGGTAGCGCTGGATGTGCTGCTGTTCAGCAGCCTCGCCGGCACCTTCCTGTACCCGGAGTCCGCCCCGGAACGCTGGCAAGCGGTGGGCAAAAGCCTGCTGGTAGCGATCATCGCCACGTTGATGGTGCTGCGCTATTTCTACCTGCAACACCAGTGGCGGCAGCAGAAACAGGCGGAAATGACCTACCGGCTGACCGCCCTGCAGGCACGCATCCACCCCCACTTCCTGTTCAACAGCATGAACACCATCGCCAGCCTGATCAGCACCCGCCCGGAACAGGCGGAAGACGCCGTGCTCGACTTGTCGGAACTGTTCAGAGCGTCACTGAAAACCACCGAACGCATTGTACCCTTACGGGAGGAACTGGGCCTGTGCCGCCGTTACCTGGCCCTGGAGCAGCTGCGACTGGGGGACCGGCTGAAGGTGGAGTGGCGCACCGATCCGGCACTGGAAGACCAGGCCATTCCGCCACTGACGCTGCAGCCGCTGGTGGAAAACGCCATCTACCACGGCATCCAGCCGCGCCCTGACGGGGGCACGGTGGTGATTGAAAGCCAGCGCAGTGGTCAGTACGTTTACCTGCTGGTGCAGAACCCGAAACCGGCAAACGGCGCCGGCCAGCATCAGGGTAACCGGGTGGCATTCAGTAACACCCAGGCGCGAATCCAGACGCTGTTCGGTGAAACCGCCGTACTCAAGCACAGCCAGCAGGGTGACCTTTATACCGTGACCCTGAGGCTGCCCTGGCAAACCGCAGGCAAGACATCATGAGCAACCAACGACGCGTACTCATTGCCGATGACGAACCCCTGGCCCGGGAGCGGCTTGGCCGCATGGTTTCCGGCCTCGGTGGCTACGAGGTTGCGGGCGAGGCCGCCAACGGCGACCAGGTGTTGGCCGCGGTCGCCCGTGACATGCCCGACGTGGTGCTACTGGATATCCGCATGCCCGGCACCGATGGCCTGGAGGTGGCGGAGCAGCTGACCGCTCACCCCAATCCGCCCGCCATTATCTTCTGCACTGCCTACGATGAATACGCCATCCGCGCATTTGATGTGCAGGCCGTTGCCTACCTGCTCAAACCGGTCCGCCGGGAGGCTCTGACCGAAGCCCTGGGCCGGGCCGAGCGACTGAACCGGGTCCAGCTGCAGGCACTGCAGGCCCAGCCGACGGAAGACGGTCATCACCTCAGCGTCAGCAGCGCCCGCGGCACCGAACTGGTGGACATGACCCGGGTGAGGTATTGCGAGGCGGACCAGAAATACGTCACCCTTCACCATGACAACCGCGAGACACTGACCGACCTCAGCCTCAAGGCGCTGGAAAGCCGGTTTCCGGAACAGCTGCTGCGTATTCACCGGAACACGCTGGTGGGCACTCACTTCATCCGCTCACTGGAACGGCTTGAGGATGGTTCCTGCCAGCTCAGACTGGCCGACATCGACGAGGCCCTGCCGGTCAGCCGACGCCACGTGGCCCATGTCCGACAATGGCTGCGCGACCAGTGATAGGCACTGCCGTTCCACGGGACTTTTCAGCGCCATCGCGTTAGGCTTGTCGCAATCTTCTGAACGGCCCCGGGCGCACCCCGGGCGACCACCCATTCTCACCGCTCAAGAACATCGACATCATGGCAAAACGTACTCTGCGCATCGCAACCCGTAACAGCGCCCTCGCCCTCTGGCAGGCGGAATTCATCAAGGCCGAGCTGGAGCGCCTGCACGACCACGTCGAGGTGGAACTGATCGGCATCAAGACCCAGGGCGACAAGATTCTCGACGTGCCCCTGGCCAAGATTGGCGGCAAGGCCCTGTTCGTCAAGGAACTGGAAGAAGCCATGCTGGACGGCCGCGCCGACCTGGCGGTGCACTCCATGAAGGACGTGCCCATGGAGTTCCCCGGGGGCCTGGGCCTGGTCGCCATCTGCGAGCGGGAAGACCCGACCGATGCCTTTATCAGCAACGACTACGCCACCGTGGACGACCTGCCCCACGGTGCCGTAGTGGGTACTGCCAGCATGCGCCGGGAAGCACAGCTGCGCAGCTATCGCCCGGACCTGGAGATCCGCACCCTGCGGGGCAACGTCAACACCCGCCTGGCCAAGCTGGATGCCGGCGACTACCAGGCCATCGTGCTGGCTTCCTCCGGCCTCAAGCGGCTGGGTTTCCACGACCGTATCCGCTACACCCTGCCGGACAGCGTGTCTCTGCCGGCGGTTGGCCAGGGCGCCCTGGGCATCGAGTGCCGCCTCAGCGATCAGGAGCTGGTCGACCTGCTTACACCCCTGAACCACCGGGACACCTGGGACCGGGTCTGCGCCGAGCGTGCCCTCAACCGCCGCCTGGAAGGTGGCTGCCAGGTACCCATCGCCGCCTATGCCCTGCTGGAGGATGACGACACCCTGTGGCTGCGGGGCCTGGTGGGCAAGGTCAATGGCGAGGAAATCCTGCGCGTTGAAGGCCGCTGCCCACGGGCGAACGGCGAAGCGCTGGGCCGCGAGCTGGCAGAAGACCTGCTGACGATGGGCGCTGACCGGATTCTGGCGGACATCTATGGACATACCCCCAGCTAACCAGTCGACGCCACTGGACAGGGTCCGGGTGCTGGTCTGCCGGCCCGAGCCGGAGGCCTCGAGGCTGGCCGGAGCTTTCCGGTCAGCTGGCGCCCGCACCCGTACGCTACCCGTTATTGAGCGAGTACCCATACCGGAAACACCGGAGCACCGCCAGCGGGTGGTCGACCTGGACCTTTACCAGCACGTGATCGCTGTCAGCCCCTATGCCGCCCGGCAACTGCTGGAGCGGGTAGACACCTGGTGGCCCCAGTTTCCCACCGGCATCCGCTGGTACGGTGTCGGCGCCAGCACCGCAGCGGTGCTGGAAAATGCCGGGCTGACTCCGGAGCACCCGGCGGAAGGCTTCACCAGTGAAGCCCTGCTTGCCCTGCCGCCCCTGCAACATCTGAAGCATGAAAAGGTGCTCCTGGCCCGGGGCGACCAGGGTCGTGAACTGATCCGCGAGACGCTGATAAAACGGGGCGCCTCGGTAACGGTACTACCACTGTATCGCCGCCAGGCGGCAACCCCGTCCGCGGAGCAACTGACCGACAGCCTGGAACGGTTCAGGCCCGACGTCATCGTCGCCCTGTCCGGAGAAACATTGAACAATTTCATCGCACTGAGTAACAATAGCAGCCATAATTGCTTGAAAAGTCTGTTGCTGGTTCCGACTGAACGGGTAGCCCGGCAGGCCCGGGACGCCGGATTTACCCGGGTGATCTGCGCCAGCGGCATGGCAGACGAGGACATCGTGAACCGGGTAGTTGCCTGCTATGCTGCTGAACAGGCAGGACAGGACCAGCCCCCCGGATCACCCTGACAGCCAGTAAGGATGCCCGTGACCGAATCCAACGACCAGAACCACCAGCTTCCCGCCACCGTCTCCGCCAACGGGGAATCCCGCCCCAGAACCTGGCCGCTGTGGCTGGCGTGCCTGATCCTGCTGGCCGGCCTGATTGCCATCGGGCTCTGGAGCTGGCAGCAATGGCAAGCCCAGCAACAGATCCGGCAATCACTGGACCATGTCACACAGATGAACAACCAGCTGGGCCAGCGGCTGGACCAGAGCAGCTCCAGCCGCGCCGACCGGCTCGAATCCCTGGAAACCACCCTGCGGGAACAGCAGCAGACCCTGAGCGAACAGCAGCGACAGATCGACCACACCGCCAGTGAACTGCTCGACGCCGGCAACCGCACGCGAACCGACTGGCTGCTGGCGGAAGCCGAATACCTGATGCGCATTGCCAACCAGCGCCTGATGATTGAAAAGGACATCCGCGGTGCCCTGGCGGCACTCAAGTCGGCTGACGACGTGCTCAGGGAAACCGATGACATCGGCGTTTACCCGGTGCGGGAGCAACTGGCGCAGGAAATCCTGGCCCTGCGCAGTGTCACGGACGTGGATCGCACCGGGCTCTATCTGCAGCTGGAAGCGGCTCGCGAAACCGTCAGCCAGCTGAGCGGCCAGGCTATGACCGAAGCCCCGGATTTTACCGGGGATGAACAGGACAGTGGTACCGCTGACACTGGCGAGGAATCCAGTGCCCTCTCCCGGGCCTGGGAGAGAACCAAATCCAGCCTCGATAACGTGGTTTCCATCCGCCGCCTGGACGAACCGGTCAAACCGCTGCTCTCTCCCGACCAGAGCGCCTGGGCGCGGCTCAACCTTCAGCTGATGCTGGAACAGGCGGCGCTGGCGGTGCTGCGTGGTCACGAGAACCTCTACCAGCAGGCCCTCGACAAGGCCCTCGCTTCCCTGGACACCTGGTACGACGACAGTAACAGCCGCATCGCCGCGCTGAATAATACCCTGACGGAACTGAAGGATCGCGACATCAACCCGGAACTGCCGGACATCAGCCGATCCCTGACCCTGCTCAAGGGCCGAATTGCCGGACGCCATGCCAACAATGAGGCACCCATGAACGGCGACTCTGACGATGCCGGCGATTCGCAGGACAAATCCGGCAGCGAGGGTGATGCGTCATGATTCGCATCGTGGTCATCCTAGTTACTGCCCTGCTCCTGGGGCTGGCACTTAGCCAGGGCATTCACTACGACCTGGGCTACATCCGCATCAGCCTGGGCAATTATCTGATTGAAACCAATTTCTGGGTCGGACTGGTGCTTCTGGTCGCCCTGGTGCTGTTGATACTGGCGGCGGTCTGGCTGATACGCCGGCTGACCCGGCAGACCGGTCTTGTCGCCGGCTGGCTGGCCCAGGGCCAGAAACGACGGGCCCGCCGTCGCACCACCGAGGGCCTGCTGGCCCTGGCGGAAGGCAACTGGCCCCATGCCAGGAAAAAACTGGAAGCCTCGGCGGACCATGCCGACACGCCCCTGATCAATTATCTGGCCGCCGCCCAGGCTGCCTCGGAGGCCGGTGATCACGACGCTGTGGACGAACTGCTACGCAAGGCCTTCGAAAGCACCCCCGGTTCCGACCTGGCGGTGGGTATCACCCAGGCCCAGCTGCAACTGAATGCCAACCGCCTGGAGCAGGCGCTGGCGACCCTGGTGCGGCTGCGCAAGCAGGCGCCCCATCACCCGTTCGTGCTCAAGCTGCTGAAGACGGTCTACCTGCGGCTGGAAGACTGGAAGGAACTCTCCCGCCTGCTGCCCGAGCTGCGTAAGCGTCAGCTGGGCGAGGATGGCGAGCTGGATCGCCTGGAACGTATGGCCTGGCACAAACTGCTGCAACGTGCCGCTGATGAATGCCAGCGGCAGGGCAATCAGGACCTGACACCGCTGACCCGGTTGTGGGACAAGCTCCCGGGCTCCATGCGCCGGGACGAGCACACCATTCGCGTGTACGCCGAACTGATGGCCAGGGCCGGCGACGAGGCCCAGGCCGAGACCCTGTTGCGCAAGGTGCTGCGCAACCACTGGAGTGACCAGCTCATCCACCTCTATGGGCGTATCTGCGGAACCAAACCCGATGAACAGCTGCTGGCCGCCGAGCGCTGGCTGCAGGATCGCCCCAACAACCCGGAGCTGCTGCTTGCACTGGGGCGCCTGAGCCTGCGCAACGAGCTATGGGGCAAGGCCCGGGAGTACTTCGAAACCAGCCTGCACCTGCGCCGCAGCCAGGAGACCCTGGCAGAGCTCAGCCGGCTGAATGCTCACATGGGTGAGGAAGAAGCCAGCATGCGGCTGCTGATGCAGGGCCTGGTGAAGGAAACCGGCTTGCCGGAACTGCCGATGCCCAAGGCCTGATTTTTTCCATGCGCTTCCGTGGCTAAACCTTTCTCTGCCAGGCGGTCAGCTCGGCAATGGTGTGCTGATACTTCCGCGAGGTTTCACGAATCACAAAGGGCACATCCATCGGCTCGCGCATCATTTCGAAGTGTGGCGCCAGGATTTCCTTCATGCCATCGAGCACCGTAAAGGGCTCACCATGACGCTGGAAACCACCAATCCACTTCGATCTGGGCGTGAACTCCTCCAGCAGTGTGTATGGCGAACTGATCACCAGCACACCATTCTCATTCAGCAGGTGATGCACACTCGCCAGGAACCTGCCGGGATCCTGCAGGCGATCGATCAGATTGCCGGCGAAGACCAGATCATAGCCCCGATGACCGGGCCCGAGATTGCAGGCGTCCTCGACAGCAAAGTGAATACGCCCGGCATGAGTGGCCAGGTTATGGCTTGCCAGGGAGGCAACAGCATTCTGACCCAGCTCTCCCTGATCCCGCAGCACATACCCGATCTCGCCCTGGGTCTTGAGGGTATTGGCAGCCCCGATAAAGCTTTCTGACAGATCCAGGGCCACCACTTCCTCAAAGGCCCGGGCCAGCTCGAAACTGGTGCGGCCAACGGCACACCCCAGATCCAGAGCGCGCTTCTTGTCGCGGCCGGCCATGACTTCCAGGCAGGCGCTGGCGCAGCGGGCGGGATAGTTGCCGACGCCGAAATGGCTGTCGCCGTAATGAAAGGCCAGGTACTGCCCCAGCAACTCATCGGTTTCATAGACATTCATGCATTATTTCTCCGATCCGGCCTTCTTTGCTGACCGGGCCATCACACCGCACAGGTGCGAAACCCGGTGTAGACATCATTGCGCTGGGGCAGGTACGCCTGCCGATAGGTGCCACGGATCAGCATTGATGAGGTGGCACAACCACCGCCTTTGGTCACCTTGTGGTCCCCAAACTGGAGCGTAGACATAAACGGGTACATGTCCACCCTGAAACCGTCATAGGGCAGGAACTGGTCACTGGTCCACTCCCAGGCGGTACCGATCATCTGACGGCAGCCAAACGGGCTGTCCCCGGCGGGCAGCGCGCTGACCGACTGCCTGCCCATCATGGTCGCGTCCATGTCGGCCCGGTCCGGCGTGGGCGAGTCGTTGCCCCAGGGGAAACGGCTGAAGGACTCGCCGGGGCGATTGCCCAACGCGGCCACTTCCCATTCCGCTTCCGTGGGCAGGCGCCGGCCCGCCCAGGTACACCAGGCTTCCGCCTCCCAGTAAGAGAGCTGCACTACCGGCGCATTCCGGTCGAGGGGGCGCCAGTGGTCGAAAAACTTCTGCTGCCACTGACCACCGCGCAGACGCCAGTAGAGCGGGTGGCGGGGCTCTCTCAGCACCGGCTCGAGCTCGTCGAATACCAGTGACACGTCCATTTCAGTCTGCAGCCACTTGCGACCGCCGAAAGACCACAGCTCGGGCCTGCGATACCCGCCATCCTCAACAAAGTCCAGAAACTCGCCATTGCTGACCAGGGTCCGGGAAATGCGGAAGGCATCCAGGGTGACAGCATGACGGGGCTTTTCACCGTCAAAGGCAAAGTCCTCGCGGGCGTAATCTTCAGACTCGCCGGGCATGCCGATCAGCCAGGTGCCAGCGGGTATCTCCGCGTCTCCCAGGGTCTCGTGATCATAAGACAGGCGATCGGACAGCGGATCCACCACCGCCGGTGGAGCCGGATAGCCCACGGTCTGCCGGCACCAGGTCATGGACTCGATATGCATGTGCTGGTGATAGATAGCATAACGGTAAAGGTACCGTGTGTACTCGTCCAGGGGCTGCTCGCGGATGCGCCGGGCAACACGGTCGTAGATGGTGAGCATGTACTCCCGGGTCTGCTCCCGGCCCGGAAAGAGATCCCCGCTCCAGCGGTCACGATGATCAATATGGAACGAGTCCCACAGGTCGTCCATGGACGGATCATAGCTCGGGGTACCGTCCAGCAGGTTGAGAACGAACACCTCGTAGAAAAAGGAGGAATGCCCCATTTCCCAGAGCGGCGGGTTTACGCCGGGATGATACGGCACCTGCAGCTGATCATCCGACAGGGTGTCCACCAGCGCCAGAGTGCGGTTGCGAGTCTCTTCCAGCATCCCCAGGAGTTCATCTTTCTGAGCCGTTCCGGTTTCCGTCATGCTCCCTCTCTTTCAGTGATATCGGTGCCTTTATCTTAGGTGACCAGGGCACGTCGTGCGTCAGGAGTAACACATATTGCGGGCGAAGAAGTCCGCTAAGTGTCCGTGTTTTTTACACGCCGCAAATCAGGCCATTTTTGTGACGCTGTTAACGCCATGAGCGAGAAGCAGTTCTCAAAAAGTGGCACGCAACCTGTTTGTCTCACGCATCGGCCCGTCGCCGGGATCCGAGAAGAACAATCCATTCCGGCTCGGGCCAGGCTCTTTGCGGTATCCGGCAGCGACAATGGCCGGTCAATCAATGATATCAACAATCAAAGATCACCAATCATGGAAACGAGACGCGCCCTGATCTGGTTGACCACAGGTGACGACCGCATCGTGCCACCGGACACGCTGACCTCCCGTTGGCACGTGCGTCAGCTGAACTATACGGCAAGGCCGCCGTTTGGACTGCCGGAAAGGCACGATAGTCATGTCGGCATTCTTGATCTGACCGGTTATTCGCAGGACGCCGGGGCCTTTTTTCTCGAACGCTGGATCGAACAGTCCGGCATTTCGTTCTGGATCGCCATTCTGCCAGGTACGCCGGCGGCCAACCCACACCTGGCCTACCTGACCTCTCTTCATTGTTCCGACTATCACACACTGCCCATCGACTGGGACCGACTCTCCCTGGCGGTCGGTCATTTCTGGGGCATGGCCGAGCTGCAGCGGGAAATCGCACGAACCTCCCGCAACGACTATCAGCAAATCGCCCTGGTGGGAGAGTCAGACGCCATCCGCCATACCACTGCAAGGCTCAGGCGCTTCGCACGAACGTCGGAGCCGGTGCTGATATACGGTGACAGTGGCACCGGCAAGGAAGCCGCAGCCCGCTTTGTGCACGAGCAGTCGGCGGTGCGCCATGGACCGCTGGTGGTGATCAACTGTGCCGCGCTGCCGTCATCACTGACCCAGAGTGAACTGTTTGGTCACGAGAAAGGCGCCTTCACCAACGCCACCCAGTTTCGCGTCGGCCGCCTTGAAGCGGCGGATGGGGGCAGCCTGTTGCTGCTTGGCATCGATGAGTTGTCTCTGCAACAGCAATCGTCACTATTGCGGTTCCTTCAGGAGGGCGTTGTGGAGCGGGTGGGGTCCAATAACCCCAGGCAGGTCCGGGTCAGGATTATTGCCACCGCGTCAACCGCCCTGTCGGAACTTGTCAGTCAGGGCCGGTTCCGCAGCGACGTGTTCTTCCGGCTGGGAGAAATGGCCGTCAGGTTGCCCGGTTTGAAAGAACGGCCGGAAGACATACTGCTGCTGGTGCCTGAGTTGCTGACACGCCTGCCACCACACCTGCACGCAAAGCCCGTCAGCCCTGCGGCGATGCGGCGACTGATGACCCATTCATGGCCGGGCAACCTGCGCGAACTGCAGAACCGTCTGCGACAGGCCCTGCTGCTCAGCGAGAATGCCCGGATTGAACCCATGGACCTCGCACTCCACGAAGTCGCGGCCGACATCCATGGCCAGCACGATCTCAGCCTGGCCCAGTTTCGCGCCCGGGCGGAACGGCAGGCCCTCTACTGCAGCCTGGCCCTGTCCCGCCAGAATATCTCGGCAGCGGCACGGCTGCTACGAATTTCCCGTGCGTCCTTTTACCGTCTGATCGACAAGTACCAGTTGTCGGTGTCAGACACTATCCATCCGCCCAATGCGCCCGAACGTCCCCATCGTCGGTAAGGAATCGCCATGCCAACCTGCAAGCGCCTGCTCCCCCTGTCCATGACCCTGGGATTGCTACCCGCCGCCGCTCTGTGCCAGCAACCGGCCGAGAACACAACGGTGGGCTCGGAAGCCCGGGAAGCGGCCTCGAACCAGGCCACGGATGTGGCCTCCATCACCTATGACCGCGGCATCGTCACCTCCCCGGGCCGGATAACCCTGGAGCCCTCGGTGTCATACGCACACAGCAATTCCACGGTGGTTGCCGTTGAGGGCTATACCGTCATACCGGCCTTGCTGATCGGCCTGATCAATATCTCGGAAGTACAACGGGACATTTTCACTGGCGCCCTCGCCATGAAGTACGGCTTCACCAGCCGCTTCGAAGCGGGGGTTCGGGTGCCCTACCTGAGCATCAACGAAGACCTGCGGGAGCGGGAGATCTTTGATGGAACGCCGGTGGACACCATCCGTGAGTCATCCGGTGACGGCCTCGGTGATGTGGAGGTATCGGCACGCTACCAGCTCAACGATGGCCTTGACGGCTGGCCCTATCTGATCGGCAGCCTGCGAATCAAGGCACCAACCGGCGATGGACCCTATGATGTCGACCAGCGGGTGATCTATTCCAGTGATGGCAATCCGATTGGCGTTGAACTGGGGGAGCGTCCCACCGGTTCCGGCTTCTGGTCCGTCGAACCGGGACTCTCGTTCATCTATCCGACGGATCCCGCCGTGCTGTTCGGCAACTTGAGTTATGTCTGGACCAGGGAGGAGGATGAGGGTGAGCGAAATGGCGGCACCATCGACCCCGGCGACGTCATCCGTTTCGGTTTCGGCATGGGCTTCGCCTTCAACGAACGTACTTCATTCAGCCTGGGTTACGACCATTCCATCATCGGCGAAACCGATTATGAACAGGATAACAGTCTGTTCGATACCCGGTTTGAGCGGGTCCATGTGGGGTCGCTGACGTTCGGCCTGTCCCAGCGACTGACCCGGGACACCAGCCTCAGCATGGCAGTCAGTGTCGGGGTAACCGACAATGCCCCCAACACCGAGATCACCTTGCGGTTGCCCATAAACCTGTAGACCGGCCCGCGTTAACGGCCCAGCAGCCGGTTAAGGTGCTCGCCAAGATGCAGGGGCACCTGATGCACGGCCGCCAGATTATTCAGTTCGATATTGAGCTGGTGTATGTTCTGGATCACCGTCGAGTTGAGGCTGTTCTGAATAATGGTGGTCCAGCCGCCTCCGGCTCCGCCCGGCCCGGCCATCACACGGGTACCGCCGGGCTGATCCGGTTGCAGGACCTGGACCACCGTTTCCATGGTGTGTTTGATGGCCTCGCCCTGTACCCGCTGGTTCAGGTTGGGAATGGTCAGTCGGTTGACGATCAGCTCCTGACCATCCACGGCAACGATCTGATCAAGCCCGATGGAGATTTCCAGGCCCTCCTGCAGGAACCCACCCCGGAGCCGGTCAAGCTCATCATCCGCCAGTGGTGTGCCAAACAGGACCGGACCATTCGACCCGGACTCGGCGGCCAGGGCGAGAACCGGCAACAGCAGCCCTGTAACCATTAATCTGCGCAGCACAGTCATGATCACCACTCCCTCGATGATGGCCAATAGGGCAAATTGTGGGCGCCCGGCAGATCTCTCAGCCCCTTGCCAAGGGGAGCCCGGGCCAGCGACGGCCAGTTGCCATCGCTCATGAAAGACGCCCGCCCCTCTCGCAGATGGCTGCGGATCACGAACGCCGTACCATTCCAGTATTCTTCGAACTCTCTGTGACTGTAGGCCTTGAGTCCCCTGGCAGGGTCCCCCACCAGAACCTCCTGGTCGCTGATGCCCTTGATCACCACGAAGTGGCGGAAGCCGCGAATGTCGATCAGCACAATCACCGGTAAACGCACCTGCTCCCGCAATCCGGCCAGCGGCATACGGAAGCCGTCAGCCTGGTAGCCTTCCATTGCCAGGTAACGCTTCATGTCGAGCATGGAAAATCCCTCGCGGCGCACTTTCTGCTCATCGGCCATGGCAAACATGGACCGGAACACCTCCTGCTCGGAAACCTCGTGGCCGTAATGGTAGGACAACAGGGATGCCAGTGCGGCCGAACCGCAGCTGAAGTCATACTGCTGACGGATCACCTCGCTGAAGGTTTTCTCGCGGTAACTTTCTACCGGGATGGACAGGTCGCCGCCGATGCCCGGCACCGTCACGGAGCCTGCCTGAGCCTGGGGCCAGAACAGGCTGCACATCAGCCCCGTTGCCAGCACTGCACACCTGCCCATGCCCCACCTCCCTCTACTGATTGATGAGAATATTGATCTGGGTGCTGTCCTGAATGACCACCTGGTTACCGGTATTCTGGATCACCGTGGCGATACCATTCATCTGCCCGAAGGCATTGTCAGACAGATTATTGTTGCCGGTAACCACATTGCCCGAAAGCACATTGTCGGCAACCGATGCATTCTGCTCGGTGTCATTGACCTGCCATTGCATGGCCAACCCCTGGCGTCCGCTGGCTCCGGCCAGCTGTTCATCCGTCAGGGACGGCGCATTCATCCATTGCTCCGCCATGGCCGGCGACAGTCCACACAGCAAACCCAGCAACACGGATGCCCGCAGAATCCCTCTGATGACGTTACCCATGGCCGTTCTCCCGAAAAACGGGCCGCCGCCCGATGGCTGGCGGCCCGGTTTCCTCTAGTTGCCAGTGGACAGGTTGGACATCACGCTGACATTGGCCTGGGTCACGCTGCCAGTCCCCACGTTCTGGGCAAATGCACCGACACCGGTGAAGTTCGCGGAACCACCGGAGATTTCGTTGTTATTGCTGACATGGGTATAGGACCCACCACCATTGGCATCACCATAAGTCGCAGTAACGCCCGACACGGTTCCTTCAAGCTCCGCAGTGTTCAGGAATGCACTCACACTCAGGTCCAGCGTGTTGGTGCTGCTGTCGGAGTTGTAGGAGTCAGTGGCGCTCGAAGAACTGTCAGAGCTGTCACTGTTGCCACTGTTGGCAACCTTGAACGAATCGCTGACGGTGGTGCTGTTGTCGGAACTGTCGGAGTTATCCGAGTTGTCCGAGTTATCGGAATTGTCCGAATTGTCGGAGTTGTCGGAGTTGTCCGAATTGTCATTCCCGCTGTCGGCAACCTTGAACGAGTCACTGACATCGGTGCTGTTGTCCGAATTGTCGGAGTTATCGGAATTGTCCGAGTTATCGGAATTATCCGAGTTGTCCGACATGTCGTTCCCGCTGTCCGCAATCTTGAACGAGTCGGCAACATCGGTACTGCTGTCGGAGTTGTCAGAGTTATCGGAGTTGTCCGAATTGTCCGAGTTGTCGTTGGCACTGTCCGCAATCTTGAACGAGTCGGCGACATCGGTGCTGTTGTCCGAACTGTCTGAGTTATCGGAGTTGTCTGAGTTGTCCGACATGTCATTGCCACTGTCCGCGACCTTGAACGAATCGGCGACATCCGTGCTGCTGTCCGAATTGTCCGAGTTATTCGAGTTATCAGTGGTTGTGGAGTTATCATTACCGGAGTCGGTGTTGCCGGATTGGTCGTTGTTGGCGGTGGATGTATTATCCGCGTTGGTATTCGGATCTCCGTCCCCCCCCAGGTCTGCATAGGCAAAACCGGAAACACCCAGACTCATGGCAATGGCGGCTGCCAGCAAGCTTTTCTTGGTATTCATAATATCGCTTCCCTCTACTATTGGCTCTTGGTTGTCCGGGGCCTCCAACACCTGAGCGCTCACAGGTACTTCATGTACCGGGCCCGCAAGGAAGGCAAAGCGATTCCTGTGCCAGCGCTGACCTTGATTTTCAGGTGATTGTTTTATGGGGATATTATTTCAGGCTGGCTGGGCAGATGGGACGACACGAACGCCATTCTGTTTCACTCCTGAAACAGCCTGTTTTTTCGGTCAATCCCGGAAGAACGATTTATGACGACAATTCATGCACATGGAGTCAGGCGGTTACTGTAAAGAACTTCTACAGAGCAATCTCAGCTTACGTGATCTGGTCAGCGCCATGCTCAAGGGTCGCATCATCGCCTTTGTCGCCCTGGTGATCTGTAGAAGAACTGACACAGAGGATTCATCGCGGCAGATAAAACAGAGCGGCAGTGTACCGTTCGGGAAATTCGCTGACCTGCCAAGCCACTGAGGGCACACTAATCACGCCCAGACCAGCAGGATCATCGGCACAGCCACCGCAACCACCAGCGCCGACAGAGGCACTCCCAGGCGCCAGTAGTCACCGAACGAGAAGCCACCCGGCTCCATCACCAGGGCATTGGACTGGTGACCGATCGGGGTCAGGAAGGCGCAGGAAGCACCTACCGCCACCGCCATCAGGGTGGCGTCCGAGGCGATACCCAGTTGCCCCGAGAGGCTCAGGGCAATGGGCGCGACCAGTATGGCGGCTGCGGCGTTGTTGACTACGTTCGACAACAGCATGGTACCGACCATCAGCACCGCCAGCAGTAACGCCGGTGACAAGCCCTGCCCCACAGACAGCAGCGCGCTGGCAATCAGGCCGGCACCACCGGTAGACTCCAGGGCACCCCCCACCGGTATCATCGCCCCCAGCAGCACGATAATCGACCAGTCGATGGCCTGGTAGGCCTCGGTGGTGTCGAGGATATTAACCAGTACCATGGCCACAGCCGCAGCCACCAGGGCCACCGGCGCCGCCAACAGGCCACTCAGTATCAGGCCGATGGCCGCCAGGAAAATTCCACCCGCAATCCAGATACGACGCTGGATACCAAACCTCAGCCCCCGTTCGGCCAGGGGCAGGCACCCGATCTCCCGCAGGGCGCCCTCGAGTTCCTCGTCATGCCCCTGCACCAAAAGGATATCCCCTGCCCGCAACGCCACCTGGCCCACCCGTTTGTCGATACGGTGCCCCTGCCGGGCCACGGCAATGATGTTCAGGCCATGGCGTTCCCGCAGGCGCAGGCGGTTGGCGGAGTGACCGATCAGGCTCGAATCGGGCGTAACCACGGCCTCGGCAATACGGGAGTCGCCCTCATCCAGCGCCGCGTCGTCCGGTGTGCTGCCCAACTCCAGGCCCGCCTTGTCCACCACAGCCTGCAGGCTGTCGGTGTCCGCCTGCACCAGCAGCAGGTCGCCGGCCTGCAGGACCTGGTAGGTAGACGGTGCCAGCTTGCGGCTGTCATCACGGATCAGCCCCAGCACCGCCAGGTCGGCATCGTCGTGGCTATCCGACAACAGGTCATGGAGGGTGCGACCCACGTAGTCAGACTCCTCGGGAATCCTCAACTCGGTCACATAGTCGCCGACGCTGAACAGCTTCTCATCGTTATCGGCTTCACCACGACGGGGTGTCAGGCGCCAGCCGATCAGCGAGATAAACGCCACGCCGACCAGGGTGATGGCGAAACCAACGGGAAAGAAGTCCAGCAGGCCGAAATTGGCACCGCCCTCCCGATAGGAAGCAATGATGATGTTCGGCGGGGTACCGATCAGGGTCATGGTGCCGCCCAGCAGCGAGCCGAAGGCCAGGGGCATCAACAAATAGGACGGCGAGCGCCCGGACTGGCGAGCCATCCAGATCGCCACCGGCATCAACAGGGCCAGGGCTCCCACGTTGTTGATAAAACCCGAACACAAGGCCACCACAGCCGTCAGCGTAGCCACCTGCACGGCGGGCCTGTCGCCTACACGCCCCAGCACCTGGGCAATGCTGTCCACCACCCCGGCATTCACCAGACCCTGGCTGATCACCAGCACCGCGGCCACAGTGATCACCGCCGGGTGACCAAAGCCTGCAAACAGTTCGTTTGTCGGCACCAGGCCGGCCACCGCCACCGCAATCAGTGCCAGCATCGCCACCAGGTCGAAGCGAATCCGGTTCCAGACAAACAGGCCGAGCGTGATGAGCAATACAGCGAAAACAATCCCCTGATCTGTTGTCAAAATCCGCTATCCATCCACAAGTGTTTCGAACAAGCTTTGTCGCTGCCAAGCATCGCAAAAAAACAGCTCGACTTCACGGCTGTTTTCCTGAAATAACCTTGATCCATTGGCGGTTGATTCCACCTGGCCAAGGCACTCCACTCCAGACACAAAAAAGCCGGCAGGATCACTCCCGCCGGCTTTTTTGTGTCTGGTGGTGCCGGAGCCCCGAAGGACCCCGGACCGGGAACCGTTCGATCAGAACTGGTTCATGGTGTTGTCCTTGCCACCGGCCTTCAGGGCCGCGTCACCTGCGAAGAACTCCTTGTGGTCATCGCCGATGTTGGAACCGGCCATGTCCTGGTGCTTCACGGTAGCGATACCCTGACGGATTTCCTTGCGCTGCACGCCGGCAACATAGGCCAGCATGCCTTCGTCACCGAAGTAGCCCTTGGCCAGGTTGTCGGTAGACAGGGCCGCGGTGTGGTAAGTCGGCAGGGTGATCAGGTGGTGGAAGATGCCGGCTTCACGGGCGCCGTCACGCTGGAAGTTGGCGGTCCACTCGTCAGCCAGTTTGCCCAGCTCGGTGTCATCATACTTCTCGTTCATCAGGTCGGCACGCTCGTAGGCGGACACATCCTTGCCCTCTTCCTTCCAGGCATCGAATACCTGCTGACGGAAGTTCAGGGTCCAGTTGAACGACGGGCTGTTGTTGTAGACCAGCTTGGCGTCGGGCACCACTTCGCGGATACGGTTAACCATGCTGGCGATCTGGCCAACGTGGGGCTTCTCGGTTTCGATCCACAGCAGGTCGGCACCGTTCTGCAGGCTGGTGATACAGTCCAGAACCACACGGTCTTCGCCAGTGCCCGGCTTGAACTGGAACAGGCCGGAAGCCAGACGCTTGGGCTTCATCAGCTTGCCGTCGGACTTGATGACCACGTCGCCGTTGTTGATGTCTTCCGGCTTCTCGATGTAATCGCCGTCGAGGAAGGCGTTGTACTGGTCGCCCAGGTCGCCCGGCTCTTCGGTTACGGCCAGCTTCTGGGTCAGACCGGCACCCAGGGAGTCGGTACGGGCAACGATGACGCCATCGTCAACGCCCAGTTCCAGGAACGCCAGACGAACGGCGTTGATCTTGGACAGGAAGTCGGCGTGGGGAACGGTCACCTTGCCATCCTGGTGGCCACACTGCTTCTCGTCGGAAACCTGGTTTTCGATCTGGATGCAGCAGGCACCGGCTTCGATCATCTGCTTGGCCAGCAGGTAGGTGGCTTCGGCGTTACCAAAACCGGCATCGATATCGGCAATGATCGGCACAACGTGAGTTTCGTGGTTATCAATCTGCTTGATCAGCTCTTCCGCTTTGGCATTGTCGCCGGCGTTCTCGGCTTCTTCCAGGGCGCGGAACAGGTGGTTCAGTTCCCATGCGTCAGCCTGGCGCAGGAACGTATACAGCTCTTCGATCAGGCCGGATACGGCAGTCTTCTCGTGCATGGACTGATCCGGCAGCGGACCGAACTCGGAACGCAGGGCAGCAACCATCCAGCCAGACAGGTACAGGTAACGGCGCTTGGTGCTACCGAAGTGCTTCTTGATGGACAGCATCTTCTGCTGGCCAATGAACCCATGCCAGCAGCCCAGGCTCTGGGTGTACTGCGAGGTGTCCTTGTCGTAGTTCGCCATGTCTTCGCGCATGATCCTGGCGGTGTACTTGGCGATATCCAGGCCAGTCCTGAACTTGTTCTGGGCGCGCATGCGGGCGGCGTGCTTCGGGTTGATAGCATTCCAGGTCGGGTTCTGCTTCAGGATGGAAGCAATCTGGTCAACGTCTTTTGCGTAAGGCATGGTCTCAGTCCTTGCGGTTGCGGGTTGAGTATCTTGCAGTGAACCAGCGCTCCGCTCAAAAAATGAGCGGATCACCGAAGATTGGCGCCTACTTTAGACACTCCTCTCGCATAATTGAAATTTATATTATCTATTTCCGGCATTTCTTTGGTGAATAGTGGTGATGCACCCGCAACCGCCTGATTTTACAGGGCGGACAATGGTTCATCGCCAGTGTTGGCCAGCACCACCAGCCGGTCTCCCGGCTGCAGTTCGAGGTATTCGTCCCGGGGCGGGTTGAGCTGAAGACGGTGCCCCTTTTCATCGGCCCGGCCACGATACACACCCAATGCCACCTCGCCCTCTGCGGCCACCGCCTTCTCCAGAACATGGAAGCTGGCACTTGCCGGCAACGGGTAATCGTCCCGGGCCCGGAACTGGATTTCGGCACCACCGACGGTGAACAGCTCATCCAGCACGGCACGAAGCTCCCGGCGCAGGGCCACCTGGGCCAGCACATGACTGAGAATCATGGAGCTGATCATCATCTCGCTCTGGTGGCCGTAGAGCAGTTGACGGTTGTCGGGGTCGCTCAGCTCCATGATCAGCTGTGGCCGCCGGCTGCTCTCCAGCAACAGGTCTTCCAGCTGCAGGTAACCGACCATGGCCCGGGCATCCGCCTCTTCGCCGGAGGACAGCCGGTCACTGCTCACCAGCACGATGCTGTCATACTGCGCAGGAGCCATGCGCCGCAGCTCCTCTTCCACCATGTAGTCGGCTTCGAGGTGCCGGCAGGGCACCGCCAGCTCCGGCCCGCAATAGCGATTGATGGCCTGCTCCCGCTCCACAGCCGGCACCCCCGAGACCACATCCACCTCGAAGCCCTGGCCCGGATAGCTGGCCAGTTCCGCCACCAGGCTGGATACTCGCCGGTTCCAGCCAAGCACCAGTACGCGGTGATGCCGTGCCGGAAGGTGACGCGCCCGCCGGGCCACAGGGGCCCGGGCGATCGCCGGCAGCGGCTCCCCCTGGGTGTCCGGGCCGGTTTCGTTATAGCTGCGCGCCATCATCACAACCCGGTCCCCGGTATCAATCAGGGCATCCGACGGGGCAATCAGCTGAACCTGCCAGCCCGACGTCAGGGGTTTCAGAATGCCCAGCACAATGACCCCGGGGCGCTGGCTGGCCAGTTCCCCCAGGGACAGCCCGGCCACCGAGTCGCCACTGCGGATGTAGAGTTCGTTGCCACCTTCCCCTGCCAGCAACTCGTTGTAGACCTCCGACAGCCCCGGATGCAGGATGTTCTGAACCATAAGCCGGCTGATGGTGGCATCACCGGCCACCACCTCCACCGGGCCCGGGTAGGCCCGTTCCACCACCGGCAGCTTGCGGATATCCTGCAGTTCAGCAACAACAAAGGGCAGCCCGGAGCGGTAGTGGCGGGCCTGGGCAGCGATGGACAGCAATGCCTTGACGGTTTCCACATCCGCGGTAAACAGGCTGTCGGCTTCATGGGCGGCACTGGGCACGATGACGGCCGCCGCATCCAGACAGGCCACCCGGTGCAGGGCATCCGGCTGGATCGGAAGGCCCGACCGAAGGATTATCTGGCGTGCACGGGAACCGATACCCGGCTCGGTCCGCAGTTCATGGAGCTGCCCGGCACCGGCTTCCTCGGAAAGCACGACCAGGTTCAGCCGTGAGGCGTCGTGTTTCTCCAGAAAGCGCCGCATGCGGCCGGTGGAACTGAGCAGTTCGGACAACAGTGGCGGTGTCTGACTGGTCCAGCCGAGAACCACGATGTGGTTCTTCAGGGTAACCGGGGTCAGGCCCCGCTCCAGTTCGCTCATGCGTGCGATCAGCCAGCGGGTCAGGATCGCCACCAGGGTACCCATGAACACCACGTAGCCGCTGATGGTCAGCAGCGTGGACACGAATCGTTGCCAGGCGCCAACGTCGTCGCCCAGGTATCCCGGATCGGTCAGCCGCAGGAACGCCCACCAGATGGCATTGCCCACGTGATCGAATTCGCCATCAAGGGGCACCACCAGGATGCCGCCCACCAGAGAGATAACCGCTATGAATACAGCCACCACCAGTAACTGGAAGCCGGCGCCCTTGACCAGCTGGCGCTCTACGATGAACTTGATGCGGTCAACAATACGGAATGGCAGCATGGAGACCCTATTATAGTCATCCGTTTGCGGAAAGTCATGGTGTCCCATAGCATAAAGCAAAGGCCACACGGAAGGTGAACCAGGATTATGTCTGTACCGCATCGGCACTTGCTTCTCGCTGCGATCTGTCTGGGCCTCCCTCCGGCGACAGGCGTGGTTGCTGACACCGCCCATGTGCCGCAACCCTGGCGCGAGGATGCTGTCGTCATGGGCCGGGACGAGGCCTACAACACCGAACGCTTCCTGCACGAGCTGACCTTCCGCCACCGGCTGTCACCCCCGGCCGCAACGGAGGAGGGCATTCGCGGCACGGCCGGCAGCGTGGGCAGCGACCGCCTTTACTACGACTTTCGGTTCCTCCGGGATTTCGGTTTCCGGGAAGACCGGAACGGCTTCCTGCTGGACATCCAGCGCGCTGAAGACCTGGACGGCGCCTACGACCGGCAACTGATCGGCTTCCGGCAGAACCTGGGGGACGATTCGGAGATCTGGCTGCAGGGTGACGTCTTCTCCGACAAGTCACAGGCAGACGTGTACTTCAGCGCACGTCACCACCTGACCGACAACAGCTGGATTCACGCCAGCTGGATACTTCCGGATGCCTACTTCAACGACAAAACCGACACCAGGGACTCGGTCGAGCAGGCGCCACAAACCTTCTTCCTCCAGTGGCACCGGCAAGGAACAGGTACCGGGGCCGGTACCACGCTGTCCCTCAACCTGTCGCCCGAGTCACGCTTCATCAGCCGGCAGGAACAACTGACCGTGGACAGCGAGAGCCTTCGGACAGCAATCACCCATGGTCAGCGGGCCGGTGACTGGCTGCTGAGGCTGCATCTTGAAGGTGAGCGGACCCGGCGCGATTATCAATTGCGGGGACCAGAGGAGAGTGGATCCACCCCATTCGACCGGGAATACCTGGAAGCCCGGGTGTCCGCCACCCTCACCAGCCATCGACTGCAGCCGGGCATTGGCCTGGCCTATGTGCATCTGGACGAAACCGGCTATTTCGGACGGGCACTGGATGACGAGGGACGTATCCGCCGCAGGGAACCCACGCTCTTTGGCGAGATTTCGCTGCAAGCCGCCCGCAATACCACCATCAGCCCCGGCCTCTATCTCAGCGCGCCGAAGGTCCGGCAATCTTTCGCGGAGGACGATGGCCGCCGGCACTCCGGCTTCACCGGCAAGCTGGCGCTGCCGATCGAGGTGCAGCTACCAGACACCAACCAGGCCGTGCTGACCATCAACCCCACCTTCTACCTGCACAAGGCTGCCTTCGGAGGCGGCAACCTGCAACTCCACTGGCCACTGTGACGCGGTATCGCGACGATTGAGAATCACCAGGAGCCCTGTCAGTCCGCAAGGCTCAGCGCCTCATCAAGGGACGCCGCAAACCGGCTGACCCCGGGCACCGGCTGAACCCCCGCCCGGGCCAGCGTTTTCAATGGCTGGAACTGCAGATCGGCGATGATCACCCGGGAGCCATTGCGCCGGCACGTCTCCACCAGCTTGTTGAGCGCGGCCAGTCCGCCGGCATCCAGTACGGTTACGCCATCCATATAGAGAATGAATCCGGGGGCCCGGGCGGACAGTTCGGCCAGTTCCCCGAAGACCCGGTCGGCGGCGGCAAAAAACAGCGGGCCATTGATCTTGAATACCCGCCACCCGTCCGGCAATGCCTGTTGCTGCAACCGGGTACTGTCGGTGATATCCGTCACCCGCGTCATGCGGGCCATGTCCCGCATGAACAACACGGCGGCCAGAAGGATGCCGGTGGTGATGGCAATCACCATATCGAGGATCACGGTCAGGGAGAAGCAGGTCAGAAAAACCAGCATGTCGCCCCTGGGGGCGGTTTTCAGCAGGTGAACCGCCTTGGGTGCCTCGCTCATGTTCCAGGCCACCATGATCAGCAGCGCGGCCATGGCAGCCATGGGCAACCACGCCAGTAATGGCGCCAGCGCCACCAGGCCCAGCAGAACCACGCCGGCATGGATCATCGCGGCAACCGGCGACTCCGCCCCGGCCCGGTAGTTGGCCGCCGACCGGGCAATCGCGGCAGTGGCGGTGATACCCCCGAAAAGCGGCGCCAGCACGTTGCCGATGCCCTGCCCCATCAGTTCACTATTGGCGCTGTGACGCCTGCCCGTCATGCCGTCCAGCACCACCGCACACAGCAGCGACTCGATGGCGCCGAGCATGGCAATGGCAAAGGCCGCGGGCAGCAGCTCCGTGACCATGGACCAGCTGATCCCCAGTGGCGCGCCATCGGCACCCGGCTGCAGCCAGGGCCACTCGAAGCCGGGCAGGAACGGCGGGATGCCCGCCCCCGTAGTGCCATCCGGCAACAGATAACTGAAACGCGAACCGATGGTATCAATACCGGCACCCCCCAGGTTCAGCCACCAGGCCAGCACCGTGCCCAGCACGACCGCCGGCAGATGCGGCGGCACGGGGGTCCTCAAACGTGGCCACAACAGCATCACCGCCAGGGTGCAACCGGCCACTGCCGCACTGGGACCATGGAAGGAGCCCAGCGCCCCCCAGAGAGACGCCAGCTTGTCCCAGTAGTGCTCCGGCATGTCGGCGATGGACAGACCCAGCAGATCCTTCACCTGCAGGGTGGCGATGACTACGGCGATACCGCCGGTAAACCCCAGGGTGACCGATTCCGGAATATACTCAATGAAGCGGCCAAGTCGCATCAGCGCCATCAGCATCAGCAGCAGGCCGGACATCAGCGTAGCCAGCAGCAAACCACCGAGCCCGTATTCCTGTGCAATGGGGTAAAGAATAACCACGAAGGCCGCCGTAGGCCCGGAAATGCTGAACCGGCTACCACCGGTAAGCGCGATCACGAAACCGGCAATGATGGCGGTATACAGGCCATACTGGGGGGCGACGCCACTGGCGATGGCCAGCGCCATAGCCAGGGGGATGGCGATGATGCCCACCGTAACCCCTGCCATCAGGTCCCTGAACAGCCGGGCGCGTGTATAGCGCTCCTCCAGACAGGCTTCGCGAAAGGCATGGCCAATTCGCAGGGAAAACAGATGGGCACGATGAGGCATGGCAGGCATCCTGGGATTGATCCGTAGGAATGGTCATTATATGCTCACCCTTACCACATTCAATGTTAACCTGATTAACATACTTGGCCACACGGAGCGAAAGACCATGTCCCAGGAGCAGCGGACCGCGCGACTCACCCTGCTGATCGACCCGGACAAGAAGAAAGCCTTCGAAGCCCTGTGCCGGGAAGAGGACGTCACCCCTTCCCAGAAGGTGCGGCAGTTCATCCGCGACTATGTCGAGGCCAGGCTCGGGCCTGACTGGAAAGAAAATCTTGATGGCCGGGCCCCGGACAACAGCTGACCCGAAGGAGCTTGCTCAGATGCCTTCACCACACGCGTACTTTTATTTGCCGGGGCTGCTTGCCGCGGCACTGCTCTCCGGTTGCGCCGGCCTGCAGACCGAAGCCCGCGAGGCACCGGCCACACTGTATGAGTCGGTGGCCTTCAACGCAGAGTCGGGCCAGCCGGTAACCATCCCGGCGATGGCACAGCAGCTCACCGGGGCAGACGTGATCGTGGTGGGCGAGTACCACGGCCATCAGGCCGCGCACCTGTTGCAGTCGAACCTGCAGGCTGCCCTGCATCACCAGCATCCGAAGCAGGTACTGGCACTGGAGCCCTTCGACCTGGACCATCAGAACGTGATTGACGCTTACCTTGCGGAAGAACTGGGTGAAGAGGAACTGATCGAGGATGCCGGCGCCTGGAACAACTACAAGGCCTCCTATCGTCCGCTGATGGAGTTCGCCCGGCGCCAGCAATTGCCGGTCATTGCGGCCAACGCGCCCGCCGACACTGTCCGCTGCGTTGGTCGCCAGGGCCCGGATTACCTGGCTTCACTGCCACCGGCCAGACGCACCCTGCTGCCGGAGGAACCCTGGCCGGACATACCCGGTTACCGCAGCAAGTTCCTCAACACCATGGGTGGCAACAGCCACGGCCAGGCGCCGGACGCCAGCCGTGAGCGCCTGGACAACGCCTACCGGGCCCAGCTGTTGCGTGACAGCACCATGGCCGACCGGATCATTCAGGCACGGCAGCGCTACCCGGACCATCAGGTGCTGATGATTACCGGCACCTTTCACAGCGAGCAGCGACTGGGCCTGGTAGGCGTACTGGAACAGCGGCGGCCAGACCTGAGGGTGGCCGTTATCAGCCCGGTGGTGTTGGAGGATGACGGGGCGGACCTGAAGCCGGGTGAGCACGCGGCGAAGGGGAATTATCTCTATTTCGTCCTGCCTCTGCCGGAGCAGTACCAGGACGAAGACCGCCGCAATGCGGCCATGAAGAAACAGTTCAGCCAGGCTCGCGGGCCGGACTGCCAATAAGGGCGACTTACTGGGTCTGAACCATTTCGTCGGTTACCTGATAACCGCCGTCCAGCCACGTCAGTATTTCCTGTGCCGCCGGATGGCCGGACGAACCATAGCGCTCCCGCAGGCGGCTCTGCTGCTGGTCACTGAGCCTGCCCAGTCCGGTATCCTGCAGCACCAGCAGATCCTGCTGTAGCATGTCGGCCAGCTCTTCACCGGCCACCTGCTGCGCCGCCACCCGGAATGCCTCGCCATAGCAATAGTCGTCACCCTGCTGATAACTCTGCGCCAGGGTCAGGCCCGGAATGGCGGTCAGGGTGGGTTGCAGGGCCGGGTTGATGGCATGGCCGCTGATCAGCCCGGCATTGGCGGCGGGCCGCCCGGTAAACCCCCGCAGATGCAGGTGCCTCGACATGCGCTCGCCATCGTTAACCGGGTAGTTGTCCCATAACAGCGGCTTGCGGCCCAGCTGGCCGGCCACCCGGCGCAGATGCCCCGGGGAGATTTCCCGCGAGCACACCTCCTCACCGGTCCAGAACACATCCACCGACGGATCCAGCGCCTTGCCCAGTTCCTCCAGATAGCCCGGGGGCCGCTGCCCGAATACCCGATCCAGCACCGGGTCATCCGAGTAATAGGACGGGCACACCGCCAACTGCCGGAAACCGGTACGCTGACGGATCCAGTCGATGATTTCTCCCTGACGGGCAGCGAGATCGGGGGTGTCAGACTTCATATCGTCAAACAGCACGGCAAGACGGCGGACACCCACCGACTCGAAGAAATCAAGCTTCCGGGCCAATGCCCGGCGGGCGGCGTCGTCGAAGTGGTTGAACACCTCCCAGGGGCTGAGGCCGATGCCGAACTCCACACCACGATCGTCGCACCAGCGGGCGAACCGGGCAATGTCTGCGGCGGCTTCCGGGGGATGGGGTTTCTGCCAGGCCCGGCGCAGAAACCGGTCCGCCTTGGGCGCATACCAGTAGAAGCCATAACCATGGGGCTGCAACACCTCCATCAGGGCGCGCCGGTCGGCCCATTGCCACATGGGCCCATAGAATCCCTCGATTATCCCCAGCGGCGGAATCATAGGCGTGGCAACCCTCGTGCATGATGATGGAAGCGGATGGACGGCATGCCCGGCCAGCTATCAGGATAGCGACCCGGAACATGCTCCGGCAATGGGGACAGGCGCTTCAGGCCGGTGTCATGGCACACCAGACCCCAGCTTTTCCAGGCCCTGCCGCAGGGTTGCCCGGGACAGCTCACCGGTATGGCTGTCCACCAGCAGCCCGTCAGCATTGTAGAACAGGGTCGTGGGCAGCACGTGGGCACCGGTCATGGCACCAAGGCGGTTGTTCCGGTCCAGCAGAATGTTATCCAGGTTCAGGTCCTGGGAGCCAATAAACTCGCGGATGGTGCCCGGCCCCTCGCCCACATTGACGAACACAAAGTGTATATCGTCCTGCTCGGCCTGAGCTTTCGCCAGCACTGGCATTTCCCGCCGGCAGGGCGGGCACCAGGTGGCCCAGAGGTTGACCACCATCGGACCGTCACCCGTTGCCTGGAAGTCACGCAGATTGATTGCACTCTCATCCATGGCTGCCAGCTCCAGGTCAGGAACTGGCCGGGCTTCGTTGTCCATCAACAGAATCAGACCACTGAGTACCCCCCAGACCAGAACCGCCGACAACACCGCCGCTGATAGCGGCCGCCTCAGGGCGCTACTTCGCCAACTGCGCCAGCACAACCAGAGCAGCGCGGCGACCACCCCGGCGGTCACATCGAAACCGCCATCACGGATATCGATCATCGCGAGAAAGCTGTCATAGCTCTCGTTGTAGCGAAGCACAAAGACCACCCTGGCTGCGACGAAAGCCACCATAATCAGGGAGAACAGGGCATCACTGACCACCACCCGGTACCGGCGACCCAGAAGCGCCCCCACCAGCAGGGCCACCATCAGTGCGAACACCATCAATAGCTGGGCAAGGGTAAACCCAAGGGGCCCCAGGGAGATGGTCTGGGAGAGAGTGGACATATACGCGCCTCGAGGTTTTTGAACAGGCAGAAAAGCAGCTCACAAGCCTGCTCTGACCGCAGTGCAGAGGCAGAGTTCCGGTCAGGGCAACATCGGTGGTCGCGAGCCCGTCGCAACGGGTTGTCAGCGAACAGGCCTTCAGGACAGTAGCCTGATTCACGAAATCCGGCCACTTACGTTATCCTTGGGCTTGCACCACGTGGCAATCAGCCATAGTCGAGAGCACCGGCCTCTTTTATGGCACAGTACCATGAGCCATCGGATGCCCCGATACTCAATTCTACCGGAGCGGACCTGACCTGCCGTGGATGACATCGCAAGCTCTTTCCTGGAAAACAATGAGGTCGCCATTCAGCTGGCGGTGGCACTGTTACTCGGCGCCCTGATCGGCCTGGAGCGTGGCTGGGAGGCCCGGCACAAGGAGGCCGGTGAGCGCATCGCCGGCATCCGCACCCATGCCCTGACAGGTCTGCTCGGGGCCATTGCCGCGCTGCTGAGCCAGACCCTGACCTTCTGGGTATTCCCGGTGGTGTTTCTGGGGCTGATCGGCGTCACCCTGGTGTCCTACCACGCCAGAACCGCAGAAACCCGGAACTACAGCATCACCGGTATTATCGGACTGCTGCTGACCTTCTGTTTCGGCACCATGGTGATTGCGGTCGACATGGCACTGGCGGCCGCATCGGCCGTCATCACCGCTCTGATCCTGGACAACAAGGCGGAAATCCACGGCGCTCTTAACCGGCTCAAGTCCCATGAACTGGACGCCGCCCTGAAACTGCTGCTGATCACCGTGGTCATGTTGCCACTATTGCCGAATCAGGGCATGGGCCCCGGGGACGTACTCAACCCCTACCAGATCTGGTGGATGGTGGTACTGATTGCCTCGATCTCGTTCGTCGGCTATTTCGCCATCCGTGTCGGTGGCGCCGAAAAGGGCATTCTCTTTACCAGCCTGTTTGCCGGTCTGAGTTCGTCCACAGCCCTGACCCTGCACTTTTCCAGGCAGTCACGTCAGGCGGGAATGCTGACGCCCATGTACGCCGCCGGCATACTGATCGCCTGCGGCACCATGTTCCCCCGCATCCTGATCTATGGCGCCATCATCAACCGGGCGCTGCTGCCCGCGCTGGTCTGGCCGGTAACAACCATGGCGGTAGTCCTTTACCTGGGCGCCGGCCTGATCTGGTTGCGCAACCGCAGGGACATCCGCGTGGAACAACCCGAACTGAGCCAGAACCCACTGGATCTCAAGTCCGCGCTGGTATTCGGCATCCTGCTGACCGTCATCCTGGTACTGGGTGAGTGGCTGCAACAGTGGCTGGGGGACCTGGGGATCTATGTCCTTGCCGCCACCTCCGGCATTACCGACGTCGACGCCATCACCCTGTCCCTTACCCGAATGTCCGTGGATGACATTGGTGCCGGCACCGCGGTGCTGGGCATCGTTATTGCGGCCTCGGTCAATAACCTGGTGAAGTCCACCATGGCGGCCACAATCGGCACCCGTCACCTGGGTCTGCTGGTAGGCGTCCCCATGGCGCTGTCGCTGGCTGTCGGGCTGGCGGTCGCCTGGGCCGTCAATCTGGGCGGGTAGACGAACGCCATCCCGGAGAACAGGTGACAAATGGCGTTCATTTTCTATACTGTTCAGGTGAGCGATTGCTGACAGGGATCACCCTGAACATGGCCATGATCCGACCGAATCAATAACAACAAATACCGGAGCGCATACGATGCCGCCATTTCGCCCTGCGTGGACAGGATCCATCTGAGATGGACTACTACGACCTGATCATCGTCGGTGGCGGGCCGGCTGGCTCAACCCTGGCCTGGGCCCTTCAGCATACCGGCAAACGCATTCTGCTGATCGACAAGGCCCGCTTTCCCAGGGACAAGAGCTGCGCAGGCTGGGTAACCCCGGCGGTCTTCGATGCGCTCCAGATCACACCCGGCGACTACGGCAGGGACCACCTGCTGGAACCCATCCGCGGTTTCCGAATTGGCCTGATCGGTCATCGCGCCGTGGAGAATGACCACGGCGAGAATGTCAGTTACGGAGTACGCCGGGCGGAATTCGACCACTACCTTCTCAGCCGGGCCGATACTGACCAGGCACTGGACACCACCATCGACTCTATCCACCAGGCCCATGGCAACTGGGTGATCAATGATTGCTGGGAAACGCCCCTGCTGATCGGGGCCGGGGGGCATGCCTGTCCGGTAGCGCAATACCTCGGCGCCGGGCCGGACAGCCACGAAACGGTGGTGAGCGCCCGGGAAATGGAGTTCGAGATGACCCCGCAGCAGGCCCGGGCCTGCAATGCCCGTGGCGATCGGCCGGAGCTCTGGTTCTGCGGGGATCTCAAGGGGTACGCCTGGATCTTCCGCAAGGGCAGCCATCTGAATGTGGGCCTGGGCAGGGAAGATGCCCGCAGCCTGCCCCGTCACCTGGACCGCTTCGTGTCCCACATGCAGTCGCAGGGGCGCATTCCCCCGGACCTGCCCGACGAATTCAAGGATCACGCCTACCTGCTCTATGATCACGCCGAAAGGCCCCTGGTGGACGACGGCGTCATGCTCATCGGGGACGCCGCCGGCCTCGCGTTCAACCAGAGTGGTGAAGGTATCCGGCCGGCCGTGGAGTCGGCACTGATGGCGGCCAACGTCATTCGCTCCGAGCCCGACCTCTCTGCCCGCAGCCTGCAGCCTTATGGCGAGGCCATTGCACGGCGTTTCGGAACCCGCTCACTGCATGGCGATGGGCCGGTACAGGTACCGGACTGGGTAAAAATGCCCCTGGCCGCCAGCCTGATGAAATCCCACTGGTTTACCCGCCGGGTGGTCGCCGAACGCTGGTTCCTGCACCAACAGGTACCACCCCTGGACCTGCCAGACCCCACCCGCAGAGCCGGGCGGGAAACCGCCTACTGGCGGCCCGCCTGAAATGAAAAAGCCGGGCTCAGGGGCCCGGCAAAGGTCGTTAACTCAAAACTTACCTTTCAGTTAAGAAGGTTGGAGCAGCCCAACGATCAGAACTTGACGCGCATACCGGCGAGGTAGCCCATGTCAGTTTGGTCTTCGTCAGTATCTGCAATTTCTGCAAACAGACGAACGTTCTTGGCAGCCGGGAACTTGTAGGTAACGTTGGCGTACCAACCAGTCACGTCTTCACTGCCATCCACTTCCTGGTTCTGCATGCCGACGGCAACACCCGTTGTGCTGGTCACATCGAAGGCTGTGACCACGTTGTACAGTGTTGTGTCCGTGCCGTCGTCATCGGAAACGCTGTAATCGGCGGCCACAGCGGCGATATCGAAATCGTAACCAGCGCTCACACCGAAGGTATCAACGGAGTCACCATTGATCGGTGTTCTCTGCTGATAGGCACCGGCCAGAGTCAGACCAGCAACCTCGGTAGCCGCGAACAGATCAATGAATTCATCGCCCTCACTGTCAGTGCCCTCCGCTTCCATCTCATAGGAAGCCGCGACATAGACGTTGTCCAGATCAACGTCAACACGCAGGGTATCGTCGCCGTCGGTTCCCTGAGCATCGAACTGATCTTCGTCTAATGGCGATTCGATAGCCTCTTCCACGCCGAATTCGTCACCTGCAAAGTTCTGCTTACCAAAAGAGAATGACGTGACGCCGTATGCTATGCCCACATAGGCCTCTTCCAGCAAATCTTCCTCCCCTGCATCGTCCTGGTTAGCGTAATCTTTGAAACCAAAGTCAACGCGGCCAAAAGCGGTCAGGTCATTGTTCAAATCGTAGCTGACGTGGTTTTTTATCTCCAGGTCGTCAAAATCAACGCCCAGATTCTCATCATCGCCGATATCCTGGCGCATCTGAACCTGTAAATCACCGTTCACCTTGTAGGAAAGGCCATCGTTTTCATAAACGGTAGCAGCGCTGGCAGAGCCAGCAGTAGCAGACACAGCAACAGCGAGAAGAAGTTTTTTCATTGATTAATACTCCATTGATTGGTACGTCGGTTTATTTATTCACCAGAATTGATCCAGTGTTTCATTTCACTCTTCGTTTTTTCATCAGCCTTCATATACCAGTAGCGAAGCATCTCAATGACCATTTCCTGATCATCGACAGGTTCGCCTGGCGGCATTGATCTGGCAGCAGCGTTGCTTTCAGCATCGACAGAAGTCAGATTACTCAAAGCGGCTTTCGATGGTCCTTTATTAAACTCCGCAATTTCCCTTTCATAATCCCTGACCAACTGAAAACCGGTCTTCTCCAGAACATCCAGACGGAATTGATGATCGGCTTCCGAGTCATCATGAAAAACCCATTCGGGTTTCTCATTAAAGTCTTCCATTTGCTTGCGAGTAGAGACTTCCTCGGCGGAAAGCGTTAAGGATTCATCTTCGGCTTCAAACAGAATGACAAAAGCGTCCGACGCTTCGATAACGCTGTCGTCCCTGTTGCGACCCACTTCTGCCTGATAATCAACAACAATCTGGTGAACACCGTCAGCCAGAGTCAGCATGGGCTTTGCGGAAAACAACCCCCGATCCGAATAGGCTTTTCCATCAACCGCATGCAGGCGGACACCCTCGTCAAGGTGCAGATTCACCTCTGCTATGACAGGCGCGGAAATCAGCGTCGCGGCAACCAGTATCGACAGGGACATTGTTTTCACTAAAGCACCACCTGTTGTCTGACTCTTTTATTGACTGGCCCCGATGCTAAAACTCTTTTATTACGTGAAAGTTACTGACACTGGCATAATTAAATTTTTTGCAGAATTAAAAAAACCGGAGCATAGCTCCGGCGAGACTGGATCAAATCAAACACTGAGACTCAGGCCTGGTTACGGTGGTCATTTTCAGACCAGCATAAACTCAAACACGAAAGAGCAGCGTATCTGATCGATATTTCATTTATATTAACGGTGTGTGTTTCTGAATGAACACGAACATTCAGGCTTGGCACTAACTAGAACATTCAGGGGCGTGATTAAAAGCCGGCCGGCCGGCCGTTCGACCGGCAGCAAATCGCGGAATTTATTACAGGACCGGTAGCGGGAGCAACACCGAGTATCATTAATAATTAATAATTGATCATTGATTTACCGGGACGGAACATCAGATAACGCGCTTTCTTATCATCGAGGAGAGCTGTTCAAAGCCTATAATGACTACCAATACCACGAGAATTATGGCGAAGGCTTTATCATATTGGAACAGACGCATGGCTGTTGACAGTTCCACCCCGATACCGCCGGCTCCCACCAAGCCCAGGGTAACCGCTGAGCGAATCGCTTTCTCAACACTATAAAGGCTGGTAGCCGACATAGAGGCCAGAGTCTCCGGCAAAATAGCTCCCATAATGACGGAAAGCCTCCCTGCTCCGCTTGCGGTCAGGGCATTTGCCGGGCCTGGCTGGACCTCTTCAATGCGCTCTGAGAAAAATCGGGCAGCAAAGCCAATCGTATCCAGTATGATGGCCAGAATACCCGCCAAGGGGCCCAGCCCAACTGCGACGACAAATATCAGCGCCCAGATCAGGTCCGGTATGGTTCTCATGGTAGCGATGATAAATCGGGTTATCGTCCGGACTACTGGATGAGGTGCGGTATTTCTGGATGCCAGCAAAGAAAAGGGAATACTCAAGATGACCCCGATAGTAACACCCACAATCGCCATATACAGCGTTTCCAACATGGCATTGGCGATCACGTCCATGTCGGACCAGTCGGGCGGTATCGCCTGACCGAGGAACGTCGAAAGATTCCGAGCACCTTTCAGCAGCCGTTCAACAGAGATTTCCGCGGAATTGAACCCCTGAATGAACAAAAAGACGAATACGAGAAGTACGAAACCTGCGAACCACGATGGGGATGTGAATCTTGGCGGCGCAGGAATTGGCCGGCTTTCGCGATAAGAATTCATGCGACCTCCGTGGTACTAACGTCAGCAGGTGAATACTCCTGATCGCTCATCGAAGTGCCGTCGACTCTGGTTTCTCCCTGGTAAATCGTGGCCAGTGATTCTTTATCAGCGGAGTCTTGATTCGAGTCCAATACAATTCGGCCCGCTTTCATACCCACGATCCGGTCTGCATAGCTCTTGGCAAGATCCAGCTGGTGCAAGGTGCAGAAGACCGTCATTTTATGCTCGCGGACAACTTCCCAGAGCAGATCCATTACCTCGATTCCGGCTTTCGGATCCAGGCTCGCCACCGGTTCGTCGGCAAGAATTATTTTCGGACTCTGCATAAGCATTCTGGCAATCGCAATCCGCTGTTGTTGCCCGCCTGACAGTTCCCTGCAGCGGTGGCTTGCCTTCTCTGCCATATGAACCCGGTCCAGGCAGTGCATGGCTTTTTCGCGAAATTCTTTGGGCGCCAGGGAATGCCACACAGTCAACAGCCCACCCGGGCGCTGCCCCATCGCACCGTAGAGCACGTTCTGGAAAACGGTCAGGTTATCGACCAGGTTGAATTGTTGAAAAACAACGCCTGCGCCTCGCCGAATGTTTCGCAGTCGTTTTCCTCGGGCGCCTGTTACATCCTGCTGATCAATGGAAATGGTTCCGGATTTTGGCTTCTCCAGACCATTCAGACATTTCATCAGAGTTGATTTGCCACAGCCGTTGGCACCGAGCAATACAACGCCTTCCCCGCTCTCAATAGACAGTTCCAGATCCCGCAAAACATGCAAAGAACCATAGTATTTGTTGAGATTACGAATCGTGATAGAACTCATACCGCTATGCCCGCCTGCAAGCAGAAACCCGGGAAGTCACAGCTTCCCGGGCCAGAAATGATGCCTCTGGAAGGTGTCGATCAGTTCAGATCGATACCCGCGGCGTCGTAGGCTTGGCGAACGACCTCGTAGTCACCGGGCTGAATGTCGAAAGCCATGTACGAATCCCGGTTGAGGAACTTGTCCTCATTGCGCTCTGTGGAGATCAGGGCTTCCCACAACTGATCGCTGTTTGAAGCAAGTGTGTCACGCAGGCCGGTCTTGCAGGCTTCGGGAAGGTTTGCTCGCATAACAACCGGATCACCTGGCAGGCGGTCGCTCTTGGCGATTACACGATACTCGCCGTCAGGATCTAACTGTTCGATTTTTTCGATATCACGGTTACCACCGCCCATGGCGGCAACGTCATCATTGACCAAAGCGGCTATCCTGGCATCACCGGCCATGACAATATCGAGGTCCCGGTCCAGGTCCAGGCCTGCCTTCACGAGCATTTGGCTGGGGATGATATGACCGCTGGTAGAACCCGCATCTTTCAAAGCAATGCGGGACCCCTCAAGATCTGATAACTCCTCGATTGAGCTTTCATCTTTGACGTAAAAGCTGCTGCCATAGTGAGGACGCTCAATGGTAAACAGGATCTCTATCGGCTGACGTTGATTGAACAGCACAAACTCCGAAGGCCCCGCGAAAACCAGTTCAACATCATCAAACTGCAGCGCATTACCAGCCGCCGTGCGGTTGCTCAAAGAAAACATTGCCAGATCCAGGCCGGTAACTGCCTTGAATTCCTCACTGAAAGGCCCGAAAGCGTCTTTCAGTTGGCCCATTCCTTCAATGCCGGTATCCGCCATACGGATGGGGTTCGGGCATACACTGCTCAGGTCCTCGGCGGCCTGAACCGCGGGGGCTGCCAGAGCGGCGATAGCTGCTCCTGTCAGAGCGAGACTGCGTATCAGATGGCGCATGTTGTTATCCTTTCCAAGCGTGATTGAAAACCACCGGGCGAATAAATCACCCCAGTGAGGCTGCATGTTGCGGATTACCCTGACAGAGTGAAGTGACAGTTCTATTGCATCGATATGACGTTGAAATGACTGGCGTGTGACCGATTCCCGTCACGGTCAACCGGGCAACGACCACCAAAAGAGCCGGGCCATTACCCATTCGCGCACACAAAAAAAGGCGGCCGAATGGCCGCCTGTGAAGGGGTATTACTGAAAACGCTTACTGATCAGTCACCGAGGTAGCTGCGATACATCCACACGGTCTTTTCCTGCTGTGAGATGTAGTCGCTCATCAGGGCCACGGTGCCTTCGTCTGTGGCTTCACCGGCCAGAGCCAACAGCTCACGCTGCTTGCCGATCAGCTTGGCGAAGCTTTCAACGATATTCTCCACCGCCTCTTTGCCATCGGATACATCCTTGCGCTCGGGGACGCCAGACTGCTCGATATAGGTACTGTAGGCGTGAGCCGGGCGATGCCCCAGTGTCAGGATGCGCTCGGCAATCTCGTCAATCTTCAGCAACAGGTCGTCGTAGAGTTCCTCGAACTTGGCGTGCAGTTCGAAGAAGTTATCGCCCTTGATGTTCCAGTGGTAACCGCGCACGTTCATGTAGAAAATCTGGTAGTTCGACAGCAGCTCATTCAGCGACGACGCCAGCTTCTCAGTTTTGGCGGTGTCCAGGCCGATAAAATTGGTACCCATAAACTTAACTCCTTGATCCGTTGTAATAATCAAACTTATTACGCTGAATATACTCCGGCAGTTCTCCCGGCAAAAGCAGAGTTCCGCAATGTCGTTGATAGGCATTGATAATAATAAGCCATAACCTTATGCATTTTTTACAGAAGGCCTGTGGCGGCTATCAATAACCTGGAACTATCACAATTCAAAATTTAATTTACTTAACAAAAATTCTCGTTTGCGTTTCAATATGATTCATGGGCCATCAGCAAACGGGAGCTGACCACATGAGCGTTCTGAAACTTTTCCTGCACGATCACGGACGCGATGGCGACAACTCGCTGACCAAGACGGTGACCTTCGCCATCACCCACTTCACCGTGGCCTTCACAGTGGCCTACCTGCTGACCGGTGACCTGCTGATTGGCAGCCTGATTGCCATGGTGGAACCTGCCATCAACACCGTGGCCTACTTCTTTCACGAAAAGATCTGGGCCAGCAGAACCCGCCGGAAGCAGGAAGAGGCGCCTGTATCCAGCCACAGCAACCTGACTGCGGCCTGAGGCTCCCCACCCGGCGAAGGGCTGACGAGAGCTTCCCGCAGGACTCCTCGCCAACAGGCACCGGACTTTCCCAATGGCTTTATTACGCCCGCGCGTTAGCCACCCGGACCGCAATCAAGACAGTTATCAACCACCGCCGGCCCGATGCTGAGCCGGTGGTTCAGATCCTGTAATGCGGTCCTGATGCCTTCCTCCATGACCGGATGATAGAAAGGCATGTCCAGCATGGCCGAAACCGTCATACGCTGCTGCACCGACCAGGCCAGCAGATGACCAATATGCTCGGCAGCGGGGCCAAACATTTCCGCGCCCATGAAGAGCCCGGTGCCATGCTCGCCGTACACCCGCAGCAGGCCACGATTTTTACCGATCACACGGCTGCGCCCCTGATTTTCAAAGGACACCGACCCCACCGCGAAGCAACCGCGACAGGCGTCGTCTACCTGCTGGATGGTCTTGCCCACGGTGGCAATCTGCGGTTCCGTGAACACCACCGACAGCGGCACCCGGCGCAATCCGACCCGCACGTCCGGGTAGCGACCGGCATTGTCACCGGCAATACGCCCCTCATCGGCGGCCTCGTGAAGCAGCGGCTGGCTGTTGTTGACGTCTCCGGCGATGAAAACATGGCTGTTACCACAACGCAGGGTGTAATGGTCGAACACCGGCGTGCCGCGATCATCCAGCTCCAGGCCGGCGTTCTGGAGATCCAGCCCATCGACATTCGGGCGTCGTCCGGTAGCGGCCAGCAGGTAGTCAAAGGTTTCAGTAACCTCGCCCCGCTCCCCATCGGTAAAGGTTATGGCAACGCCATCCGCAGTGCGCTCGATGTTGCGGGTATCCGCGTCCGGATCCAGGGGAAACTCGTCGTTGAAGGTATCCAGGGCGCACTGGCGGATTTCCGGATCCTGAATCGGGCCTACGGCACCGCCGACCCCGAACATTCGCACTCTCACACCCAGGCGAGCGAGCGCCTGACCCAGCTCGAGGCCGATTACGCCAGGCCCGAAGACCGCCACGGAGTCTGGCAGGTCCTCCCACTCAAACAGGTCATCGTTGACCATCAGGCGGTCTCCCGCCGCTTTCAGGAAGCCGGGGACATTGGGCCGGGAACCGGTGGCGATTACCACCCGCTCGGCTTCGATCTCGTGGTCATCCCCCACCCGCAAGCGGTGGGGCGACAGGAATCGGGCATGGCCCCGGAAACGGTGCTCTTCAGGGAAGCCGTCAACGGCGTCCAGTACAAAACTCACGAACCGATCCCGCTCGTCCCGCACCCGTTTCATAACCGCACGGCCATCGATGCTGACCTCGCCGGTGCGCACGCCGAACAGGTCCGTATTACGGGCATCGTGGGCGGCATCAGCCGCTGCAATCAGCAACTTGCTGGGCATGCAACCCACGCGGGCACAGGTCGTACCGTAGCGGGAAGCCTCGATCAGGGCGAGACTGTCGGTCTGTTTGCGGGCGGCCGTGTAAGCAACCATGCCAGCCGTGCCAGCCCCCAGAACAGCTACGTCAACCTTGCTGCGCTTGACCACGGGTACCTCCTTCCGGATTGATTGTGTTGCCCTGACTATAGACAGTTTCCGTCGCGGGTCCACTGGTTCAAGTGGCGAAAGCCCGCATTAATCTCTATCCTGCCTGCTTTTCACGAACTCGAATGCGGGGTCACACGTGTCTGCCTACTGGGCCGAATTCGCCACCGTTGCCGTTGTCCACCTGCTGGCCGTTGCCAGCCCGGGGCCCGACTTTGCCATCATGATCCGCCAGGGCCTTTGCCAGAGCCGGCGCAATGCGCTGCTGACGGCGACGGGTATCGGCCTGGGCATCATGGTGCATGTCAGCTATTCACTGCTGGGAATAGGCCTGCTGATCCAGCAATCGCTGACCCTGTTTACCATTCTGAAGGTCGTGGGCGCACTGTACCTGACCTGGATTGCGATACAGTGTCTGAAGTCAAAGGCAGGGGCCATTCACGTGGAAACCCGTGGCGCCAAACGCCAGTCCGGGCCAGCCGCCTTCCGCCTCGGCTTTCTGACCAATACCCTGAACCCCAAGGCGACGCTGTTCTTCGTGTCGCTGTTTTCGGTGATCATCAGCCCCGGCACCCCGGTCGCCGTGCAGGCGGGCTATGGCCTCTACATGGCAGTGGCAACCGGTCTGTGGTTTGCCGGTGTGGCGCTATTCTTCACTCTGCCCCGGGTGCGCCGGGTGTTCGACCGTTTTGGTCACTGGCTCGACCGGCTGATGGGCGGTGTGTTGCTGCTACTGGCGGGGCGGTTGCTGATGTCGACCGTGTCCGGCGACAGCCCGCCGCTGCAGGACTGATCGCGCAGACTCCCGGCCCTCGATCAGAGCGACCTCAGCAATGCTTCGGTGTCATCCCAGCCCAGGCATGGGTCAGTAATGGACTGCCCGTAGGCCAGCTCACTACCGTCATCCTGCCGGCCATGTTGCAGGAAGCTCTCGATCATGACCCCCTTGATAGCCTGATTGCCCGAGTGACGCTGGGCAATGACCTCACGGGCGATACCCGGTTGCCGTTCCGGTTGTTTGCAGGCGTTATCGTGGCTGCAGTCCACCATCACCGACTGGCGGACACCGGCCCCGGCCAGGGCTTCCACAGCCGCCCGAATACTGCCGGCATCGTAGTTGGTGATACCGCGACCACCCCTTAGTACCAGGTGGGTATCCCCGTTGCCGGCGGTGGTAATCATGGCGGGCTGCCCCTCCGCGCTGAAACCGAACCGGTGATGAGCGTGCGCCGCAGACTTCATGGCGTTCAACGCCACGCCAATGGACCCGTCGGTGCCATTCTTGAAGCCGGTGGGCATAGGCAGGCCGCTGACCAGTTCACGATGGATCTGGGACTCAGTGGTACGGGCGCCTATCGCGGTCCAGCTGACCAGGTCATCCAGATAATCCATGGCCAGGGGGCTAAGCGCTTCAGTGGCCAGGGGCAGCCCCAGGTGGGCGAGGTTCACCAGCAGGCGACGGGACCGGACCAGTCCTTGACCCAGATTGCCCTCACCGGTGCGCTCGGGATCGTAAAGCAACCCCTTCCAGCCCACGGTGGTTCGGGGCTTCTCCAGATAGGCCCGCATGACGATCAGCATGCGATCACTCACCTCATCCGCCAGTGCGGAGAGCTTTTCACCGTACTCCAGGGCGGCCACCTCATCGTGGATGGAGCAGGGCCCCACCACCATCAATAACCGGTCGTCGTCGCCATCGAGAATGGCCCGGATCTGGTCACGGTGATGCCCGATCTGGTCTCTCAGATAATCCGGTAGCGGAATGTCCTGGCGCAGTGTCGCGGGCGTGGGTAGTGGCGTGGCAACCAGCCCTGATGATTCCGGTTGCTGATCCGCGGATGCTTCCACGGGGTTGGCCTCCTGGGTAGTCCGGACCTCCAGCGGCATGTTCATGGTGTTTCAATCCTTCTCTTTCTGCCATTTGGAAACGAAAAAGCCCCGGCTGGGAGGCTACCAGTCGGGGCTTTTGGTCCGGTGGCAGCCTGGGGTCGGTGCCGGGCTGCCTTTTCCTGAGTCTGTCTTGCGTGTGCTACAGGCGGCCGCGGCTGTGGCTAAAATAAAAGCCATAACCAAAAAACCACCAGAAAAACACCGCTGCACCCGCCGCCGCGTTTGCGAAGCGTGTCAAAAGATTCAATTGACAGGGTGCGTGAGTCGTATTCATGCTTTTCAATATACGCCCCGGCTTTCCCGGTTTGCAACCGGCAGCTTCAAATTTTCTGCGGAGATGTTCATGGCCAGTGCTCCCGTTCGCGTTCTTGTTCTCCTTCTGACGATCCTTCCCGCCCTTGCACTGGCAGTGCCGGAAAACCGCACCTTCACCCTGGACAACCGCCCGGCCCGGGAAGTGGCGGACCAATTGCGGTCCCTGTATCCGGAAAGTGAGCTGACCATGGCGGCCCAGGGCAGCCGGCTGGTTACCCGTGCTGAACCAAAAGTGCTGGATGAAATCAGCCAGCTGATCCAGACCATGGACGTGGCCCCGGTCCAGCTGCGCATCACCATCCGTAGCGGTGGCCAGGTGCAAGGCAAGCGTCAGGGGGGCGGGGTCAGCACCGGCCATGGCAAGGTGGTCACCATCCAGGGCCAGAGCCGCACCACCAGCACCCGCAGCAATCAGGAACGGAACCTGGTCGTGCAGGACGGACAATCCGCTCATATCAGTTCCGGCCAGGTTCGCACCCTGCCAGTGGCCATCCGTGGCGGGCGCAACCCGGCGGCCATCTACCAGCAGGTGGATATCCGCAGCGGCTTTATTGTGACCCCGCAACGCATATCCGACCAGCAGATCCAGCTCAGCATTACCGCCTTCGAGAACGTCCCCGACTCCGGTATGGAAGGCTACGAAACCGATGCAGTGGTCACCCAGCGCCGCGTCGCTCCCGGTGAATGGGTGGAGGTGGGCAGCACCGAAACCAGCCAACAAAGCCAGCAGTCCGGTATCACCTACCAGGTGGGTGGCAACCGTCAGGACAATCAGCGCTTTACGGTGAAGGTGGACATCCTCTGAAACGACTACCTGGCACAGTAACTGCTTAGCCTCCTACCTTGCGAGCCGCCCGCCAGCCTCGCCCCCGGACCCGAGCACTCCTGATCAAGGCTCCAGAAGGCCCGAGAGAAGCTGCCCACGCACCCCGAGGAGGCATGGCAACAGCGGCGGCTTCGGTTGTGCTCCATTCCGGAGCGTTGTCACCGTATCGTGGAGGTATCTTTGTCCTGGCTCAATCATCTTTCCATGCGTGGAAAGCTACTAGTTCTCGTGCTGCCGGCTCTTGTAGCCATTCTCTGGTTTTCCCTGTCGTCGTTCTGGTCAAGCCTGACCCAGGTGGACGATACCCGCGCCCTGCTGGACCGGGTCGCAGTCACCCAGGCAGTGGACCCGCTGATCGAACACCTTCAGAAAGAACGGGGGCTGACGGCCCTGATGCTGGCGTCCGGCGGCAGCGACTCCCGGGCGGTCGAGCGCCTCCGGGAACAGCGGGCCACCACCGACCAGCAACTGGCCGACTTCACTGAGCAGTGGCCCACGCTGACCAGGAGCCTGCCCCCGGGCGGAGTCCTCCATAAGCGCCTGGACGACATCCGCTCCCGTCTTGGGCAACTGGGCACACTGCGGACGGAAGCGGACAGCGCCGCCGTGAGCATTCCGCAGGCTACCGGCCGCTACTCCGACATGATTATGGCCATGACCAGGCTGACCCCGGATATCCTGGCCCTCACCAAGGATGGAGAGCTCAGTCGCACCCTCAGCGGCTACCATGCCCTGACCATGGCCGCTGAGTGGGCGGGTCGTGAGCGTGCCGCCGGGGCCGCCATCATCCGTTCAGGCGTAGCTGACTTCGTTGCCTATGCGGGCCTATCCAAACTGGCCGGGCGTCAGCAGGCCTTGCTGGAAACCGCTGGCGACCTGCTGGGGCCGGAAACGGAAAGCCGCCTGCAGGAGCTTGCCGCTTCCGACGATGCACGGGCTTTCGTAAAGCAGCGGGAACAACTGGTATCGTCGGAATTCGGCTACCTGGGCCTGGCGGGAATCGAGTGGTTTGACCTGGCCACCACCCGTATCGATCTGTTCTACACTCTGAAAAACAGTGTCGTGGCCGCCATGGCCAACCAGGCCCAGCAAAATCTTGCCCATGCACGGGCCCAGCAGACCGAAACGGTGTTGATCACCATCGTTTCGATCCTGGTCTTCCTTGTTATCGCACTGCTACTGGTACGCAGCATCAGCGGACAGGTGCGCCGATTGCTTGCCGATATCAACGCGGTGACCGAGCACAGCAACCTGACCATTCGCACCACGGTGACCAGCCAGGATGAGATCGGTCGCATCGGGCAGTCCCTGAACCGTCTGCTGGAAACCTTCGCCCAGGCTATCACCCGCATTGACCAGGCCAGCGTGCAGCTGGCAAGCGCGACGGAGCAGACCAGCACGACCGCCGGCCAGGCCATTGACCGGGTCAGCCACCAGCAATCGGAGGTGGAACAGGCAGCTACCGCCATCGAGCAGATGGCAGCCACCTCCGCCGAGATTTCCAGTAACACCCAGGACGTTGCATCCGCCGCCGACAACGCCACCGAGCGCAACCAGCAGGGGCAGACCGTCGTAAGGGAAAGCGTGGAGGAGGTGGAACGACTGGCACAATCCATCCAGTCGGTCAGTGGCACGGTGGAGGAGCTACGATCCGCCAGCCTGCAAATCACCGATGTCGTGGACGTGATCAAGAAGGTGGCCGACCAGACCAACCTGCTGGCCCTGAACGCGGCCATTGAAGCAGCCCGGGCCGGTGAGCATGGTCGCGGTTTCTCGGTGGTCGCCGATGAGGTGAGAACCCTTGCCCGTCAGACCCACGAATCGACCATCGAGATCGAAGACATTATTGCCCGCTTCCGGGACATTGCCGAGAATGCCCATAAGGCCATGGGCGTCAGCCACCAGCAGGCCCTGGACACCGCTCGACAGGCCTCCGCCCTGACCGAGACGTTCGCCGCGATAAACGACGACGTGGCCCGCATCTCGGGCATGGCCAGCCAGATCGCCACCGCTGCGGAAGAGCAGGAAGCCGTTACCCAGGACGTTGCCCGTGGCATGGACAATGTGCGTGACGCTTCCCTGCAGACCCTGGCAGGCTCCCGTGAAATCGGTCAGGTGACCCGGGAACAGGCCACGCTGGCCGAGGAGCTGCGGGCTCTGTCCGGTCGCTACGCCACCTGAATTCGCCGGCCAATCAGGACAGCAGGCGGGGCGGTTGCCACACACTTGCAGATTTACGGAGACGATCATGGATACCTTCCTCAGGGCCCTGCCCAAGGCTGAACTACACCTGCACATCGAGGGCTCCCTGGAGCCGGAGCTGATGTTCCGGCTGGCCGGGCGCAATGGCGTTGCCCTGCCCTACGGCTCGGTGGAGGAAGTAAGGGCCGCCTACGATTTCAGCGACCTGCAATCCTTCCTGAACCTGTACTACCAGGGCATGGCGGTGCTGCTGACCCGCGAGGATTTTCACGACCTGGCCATGGACTATTTCCGCCGGGCGGCTTCAGAGGGCGTGGTGCACGTTGACCTCTCCTTCGACCCGCAGGCGCACCTCAAGCGCGGTGTCAGTCTCGAGGTGCAGATGGAGGGACTGCTGAGCGCCATGAAAGAGGCGGAGAATGAGCTGGGGTTGAGCACGGCGTTGATCCTCAGTTTCCTGCGGGATGAGCCCGTAGCCAGCGCTGCTGATGTGCTGGAGCAGGCGCGGCCCTGGCTGTCGAATATCAGCGCGGTAGGCCTGGACAGTGCCGAGGCGGGCTACCCGCCAGAACCCTTCGCGGAGGTGTTCCGCCGGGCCCGGGAGCTGGGTATTCCGGGGGTAGCCCACGCCGGCGAGGAAGGCCCGCCGGACTACATCCGCAGCGCCCTGGATGACCTGAAAGTGATCCGGGTCGATCACGGTGTGCGCTGTCTCGAGGACCCGGACCTGGTCCGCCGCCTGCGGGAAGAACGCATCCCGCTGACGGTCTGCCCGCTGTCCAATGTGCGCCTCAGGGTGGTTGAGCAAATGACGGATCACCCGCTGCCACGTCTGCTGGAAGGGGGCCTCACCCTGACCATCAATTCCGACGACCCGGCCTATTTCGGTGGCGGCGTACTGGACAACTACCGGGCCTGCCAGAAGGCTTTCGACTGGGGCGAAGACACTTTCCGTCAGCTCGCCCGCAATGCCCTGGAAGCAGCCTTCATACCGGAAGACCGCCGCCAGGCATTACTGGCCAGACTGGAAGGCTAAACAGCCCCCGTCTAGCGGCGCTCCCACACCTCGATGTGGTTGCGTCGGTCCACGGTATAGCCGCGGTCACCCGGCAGCGCTTCGGCCAGGCCCCGGGCGGAAAGTGCCTCACGCACCCGGGCCTGGTCGTCGGCGGAACCTTCCGCCAGCATCTCATCTCCTTTGCGCAGCACATACAGCAGGTAGGGCTGGATACCCGCCTGTACCGGCACGCCCCGGAAGGAGGATTTTACCGCACCCACATAGCGCTGGTGGGGCTTGGGTGACACCGGCTGACCGTCCTCCGGCTGGTGCTCTGCAATCAGGCTGTCCATGAACTTCAGCTTGTCGGTCAGCATGGGGAAGATCTCGTCGGCGATCTGTGCGAACAACGGATCCAGTGTTTCCGGAATGGCATCGTCCGCCAGGAACTTATCGCCGTAACCGGGAAACTCGGGCGTATCCAGGCCCGGGGCGGTCATCCGCTCAACCCAGCGGAACACCTTCGGCGCCCGCACTTTCATGATGTTGCCAGGCACCGGGTCGCGGCCCAGGTGGGCGAGCATGGGCCCGATCAGGCCATAGTCAGCAATGGACGGACGGCCGCCAAACAGGTATGGGTGCTCCGCGAAGTGGGCGTTAAGAGTATCCAGCAGCTGCTCGTAGGATGCCTCGATCTCCGGGATGGTGTGGTCATTCACACCCAGCTGCGGCAGATAGGAATTCATCCGCGACATGATCTTGTCGGCCATGGCCTCACCGACGCCGGCGGCGAACTGATCACGGAGGAACACTTCCTGATCGTCACGGTAAGTCCAGCGGTAGTGCATGGCGTGGGGCAGCATGGCCTGGGTGCCGTAGTACTGGATGATCACCGCCAGCACACGCTGCAACAGACCGTCCGGATAGGCGGAATAACGCACCCCCTGTTTTTCGAAGTGATCGATGATATCCAGGCTGTCCTGGACGATTTCGCCCTCCGGCGTCTCCAGCACGGGAATGATGCTGCGCTGGATGGTCGGCATGATGCGGTCGGCGAAATCGGGATGGGACGTGGGAACCTCGACATAGTCGATTCCCTGGGTGCGCAGGTAGCAGCGGGCGATACCCGTGTACAGGGAATGGGGTACGCCGTAGAGCCGGTTAACGGTGTCCTGATGGGACATGGGTGAGCTTCCTCCTTGGGTCTTGTTCTGGGCCGAACAGGCTGAAAATCGGATGTAAACCGCCATCATACCGGATTCGCCTGTCAGTCCCAGTACCCTCCCCGGTGGCCGGCCACCGGCTAGTGTCCCGTGCGGTTAATTCGCTGACCTACTGCGTGACGCTGGGGCCTCTGGCCAAGGCGCCAGCCCGAAGGTGTGGTGGTTCCACATCAAGGGCTGGCAACACCGGCCAGAGGCCCCAGCGTCGCGCCCTTCGGGAGCCACTGAGAGCCTTGATAGCCGTGTTGCGCTGACTCGATTTGGAACCACCGGAGCGCCGGCCGCCAACCCTTCGTCAACGCGCCTTGCTCTCAAGGCTCTCAGTGGCTCAGTAGATCAGCGAATTAACCGCACGGGACACTAGTCAGTCCTCCTCCTGGTCTGCCAGCTTGTAGGCCACCACGGAGTCCCCCAGTGTGGTCCCCACGGAGCCATGCCCGCCAGCCACCTGCACCACCATCTGCTCCCCGTTGCTGTTGAGGTAGGTCATGGGCGTTGCCTGGCCGCCCGCCGGCAACCGCGCCCGCCATAGCTGCTCACCGGTGGTCAGGTCATAGGCCCGGATGTAGTCATCCACGGTGGCCGCCAGGAACACCACACCACTGGCGGTGATAATCGGGCCGCCAATGCCCGGCACGCCCAGACGCAGGGGAACCGGAATCGGGCTCATGTCCTCGACGGTGCCATTCTTGCGTTTCCAGACCACCTCACCGGTGCGCAGGTCAGCGCCGGCCACATACCCCCACGGGGGCTGTTGGCACGGGATGTCCAGGGGTGACATCAGCGGTTTCATTTCCACCGAATAGGCTGCACCGGTGTTGCTGTTTATCCCCTGCTCACCCTGATTCACCGGCCCCTCCATTTCGTCCGCCTCTTCCCTGGGCACCAACCTGGAGATAAACGCCATGTACAGTGGCATACCGAACATCACCTGACGCTGCGGATCCACCGCGATACTGCCCCAGTTGAACACCCCGAAATTACCCGGGTAGACAATGCTCCCCTGCACGGAGGGTGGCGTATAACGACCATCATAGCGCAGCGACCGGAAACGGATGCGGCAGGCCAGCTGGTCGAGGGGCGTGGCACCCCACATGTCGGACTCCCTCAGCGGGTCCGGGTTGAAATTGAGCGCGGACACCGGCTGGGTGGGCGACGTGTAATCCTCCTCGATAGCGCCTTCCGGAGCCGGCACTTCCTCGATGGGAATGATCGGCTCCCCGGTTTCCCGGTTCAGCACGTACACATCCCCCTGCTTGGTGGGCACCACCAGGGCCGGCTGAACACCAGAATCCGTATCCAGATCCAGCAGGCTGGGCTGGGCGGGGGTGTCCATATCCCACAGGTCGTGGTGGACGAACTGCTGCACCCAGGCCACCTGACCGGTATCCAGCTCCAGGGCCACCACCGAACTGGAGAATCGCTCCTCATTCTCGCCACGGTACATGCCAAGCTGATCCGGGGTGCGATTACCCATGGGGAAGTAGATCAGGCCCAGCTCTTCATCGGCACTGGCCACCGCCCAGCTGTTGGGGGAGCTGGTGGAATAGACTTCGTCATCGGCAATCGGCTCGGTCTGCTCCGGGTTGGCCGGATCCCAGTTCCAGCGCAGCTCACCGGTGCGGGCATCGTAGGCACGGATGACGCCGGAGGGGGCGTCGATGTCGTAGTTGTCGTTCACCGCACCGGCCACAATCACCAGGCCATTGGCCACCACGGGGGGCGAGGTGGAGTAGTAGAACCCGGTCTGGGTGAATGGCATGTTATGCAGCAGGCCCAGCTCGCCCTGCTCCGCGAAGCCCTCACAGCGGGCGCCGGTGGCCGGGTCCAGTGCCAGCAGGCGGGCGTCGGCGGTGGGCAGGTACAGGTGGGCATCGCAACTCACCGGTGGCTGGTCCTCGGCGGGCCCGTCAATGTTCTGTGCGGACGACGCGGTTTCCAGGCCATTTTCCGGCGGCAGGTAGGATACCCCTCGACAGGTCTGGTGCTGGCGCTGGCTCTCAGGGCCCACGCCAGCCTTGTAAACCCAGCGTTCCTCGCCGGTGTCCGCATCCAGGGCCACCAGCCAGCTATGGGGTGTACACAGGTACAGCGTGTTGCCGATCTTCAGGGGCGTTGCTTCGTAGGTAATCTCGCCGGTATCTCCCGGCTGTTTGGTATCACCGGTCTGGTAGCGCCAGACCTGCTCCAGGTTGGCGACATTCTCCAGTGTGATCTGCTTCAGGGGCGAGTAGCGCTGGCCCAGGTTGGTGCGCCCCCAGGCCAGCCAGTCAGCCTCGGGACTCTCCCCAAGGCGGGGGTCCTGGCTGACCACCTGCTCACCCAGCCGGCCTTCAATGCGATGGGGGTCGTGCAGCAGGCTGCCCAGCAGGACAAATCCGATCACCGCCCACACCGCACCCAGGCCCAGGGCGGCCCCCCGGGTAGCCTTCGAGGCCGGGATCAGCAGAGGAATGGCCAGTATCAGAAACCAGCCGATGCGGGTAGCCAGCGGCCACCAGTCGTAACCCGACTCCCAGAAACTCCAGAGCGCCGTAAACACCAGGAAGATGCCATACAGCACTTGGGCGGCCACCCGCCTGACCGGCAGCAAGCCGCCCACGGCGATCAACACCAGCCCCGCCGCCAGGTAATAGAAACTGCCACCGAGGGTCAGCAGCCAGGCGCCCCCCACCAGCAGCGCCAGACCCAGAAGAATAAACACAACTGCAAATACCACCATGGCACCCGTCCCTGATCGCGAAGGCTTTCCTTCAAACTAGCCAAGGGCCGGTAAGCCCGCCACCGGGGACGGCGGTTGTGGACAGACGTTAAGGTTGCCGGGTCAGCTGCCGCGCTTACCCAACAGGACGAACTTGGCTTCGTTGACCTTGGCGGCCAGGTAGTCGTTGCCGCCGCGGTCGGGATGGAGTTTCTGCATCAGTCGCCGGTGGGCGGCCACGATCTCGTCACGGCTGCAGCCCGGTTCCACATCGAGAATCTCGCAGGCTTCCCGTTTCGACATCTGATCAGACGACCCAGCCGACTGCTGCTGATTGCGCTGCTGGCCCCCCGGCTGCTCACCCTCACCGAACAGACGGCGGGCATGGGGCAGGAACTGCAACAGGGAAGGCAGCTTTCGCAACAGGGGAATAAGCGCGGCCACGGCAGCGGTCAATACATGCACCCGGCCAGTGAGCACCATGAACACCAGCAACACCCCGGCCACCACCAGCGCAACTTTCCAGGTAGCGGCCTTTTTCTGCCCGGGGTCCAGGGCACCCCAGCGCTTGAGCACGTAAAAAAGCAGGGCTGCCAGTCCGAGCCCCAGGATCCATTGCATGCAGATAATCTCCGGCAGATTCAGGACTGATTCTACACGTGGATGGCTGCAGGTGAATGACACATCATCAAACTTTGAACCTTCAGCGCAGCAGTGTAGGCTTGCGTTTGGCCCGAAAACATGGAACCAACCCGTGACCCTGTCTACCCTCACCTGGCTGTTCGCGATCGGATTCGCCGCCTGGTATTGGTGGCGCGCGAAAGCCATCAAGGACTTCGTACTGACCGCCGCCAAAAACTACTGCAAGCGCATGGACGTCATGCTGCTGGACGACGCGGTGTACCTGCGGGGGCTATGGTTCAAGCGAGACCGGCAGGGCAAGCTGCGGGTATGGCGACGGTTTCTGTTCGATTTCACCACCACGGGTGAAGAACGCTACCTGGGGCGGATCATTATGCTGGGGCAGCAGGTGGAGCACATCGAACTGGAGGTTCATCGCTTCGAGTAGCCACTTGTGCCCCGTTTGTTGCAGACTGACCGTAACAAACCAGAACAGCCGGACATCCCGATGACAATCTGGAGGCTTGATAAATGACTGACGAATCCCGCACCGACGGTGCACTCACCGGCGCGCAGCTGTTTGTCAGAGCCCTGGAAAACGAGGGCGTACGCTACATCTTCGGTGTCCCCGGCGAGGAAAACCTCGACCTGCTGGAGGCGCTGCGGGAATCGTCCATCAAGCTGATCCTGAACCGCCACGAGCAGGCGGCGGGCTTCATGGCGGCCACCTACGGACGGCTGACCGGCAAGGTCGGCGTCTGCCTGTCCACCCTGGGCCCGGGCGCCACCAACCTGGTGACAGCCGCCGCCTATGCCCAGCTGGGCGCCATGCCGATGATGATGATTTCCGGCCAGAAGCCGATCAAGTCGTCCAAGCAGGGGCTGTTCCAGATTCTGGACGTGGTGGACCTGATGCGACCGCTAACCAAGTACACCCGCCAGATCAGCAACGCCAACACCATTCCCGCCAAGCTGCGGGAAGCCTTCCGCCTGGCGTCGGAAGAGCGCCCCGGGACCGTGCACCTGGAATTGCCGGAGGATATCGCCTCGGAACTGGCAACACCGGATACTCATATCTTCGCCCCCAGCGATGCCCGCCGCCCCACCGCCAGCGAGAAGAGCCTGCAACAGGCCGCTGACATGATCCGCTCAGCGAAGCATCCGCTGATCATGATCGGCGCCGGTGCCAACCGGAAGCGGGTGTCCCAGGCGCTGATCCACCTGGTCAACACCACCGACATCCCCTTCTTTACCACCCAGATGGGCAAAGGCGTGGTGGACGAACGCCACTCCCGTTACCTGGGCAATGCCACCCTCTCCAGCGGTGATTTCATCCATTGCGCCATCGACCACGCCGATCTGGTGATCAATGTGGGTCACGATGTGGTGGAAAAACCGCCCTTCTTCATGCACCCCGGTGGCAAACAGGTCATTCACGTCAACTTCAGTGGCGCCGATGTCGACCCGGTGTATTTCCCACAGCATGAAGTGGTGGGCGATATCGCCAACAGCGTTGAGTGGCTGGCCCGCAACTGCGGCTACTGTCCCAACCATGACTTCTCGGAATTCCTGCGGGTGAAGGATGCCCTGGAGGCCCATCTGCAAGACCGGTGCGCGGACGAGCGCTTTCCGGTCACTCCCCAGCGGATCGTGCGGGATGTGCGCCGGGTCATGCCGGACGATGGCATCATTGCCCTGGACAACGGCATGTACAAACTGTGGTTCGCCCGCAACTACAAGGCCTACGACAACAACACCGTGCTGCTGGACAACGCCCTCGCCTCCATGGGCGCGGGCCTGCCCAGCGCCATGATGGCGTCCATGCTCTACCCTCACCAGAAGGTAATGGCCATCTGCGGTGATGGCGGTTTCATGATGAACAGTCAGGAAATGGAAACCGCCGTACGCCTGAAGCTGAACCTGGTGATCCTGATCATCAACGACAACGCCTACGGCATGATCAAGTGGAAACAGGCCCAGGAGGGATTCACCGACTTCGGCCTGGATTACGGCAATCCGGATTTTGTCACCTATGCGCAATCCTACGGCGCCAAGGGACACCGGGTTAACCGCGTAGAAGAGCTGCAACCCACGCTGGACAAGGCCATGACGGAAGGTGGCGTGCACCTGGTGGAAGTGCCCGTGGACTACAGCGAAAACGACCGGGTGTTCAATCAGGAGCTGGCCGAACTGACGCGGGAACTGAACGCCAATTGCTGATCACAGGCCGACAAGGACAGGGGGCGGCCTTTGCTTCGGCAATCCCCTACCGGAGGACAGTCTCGCCAGGCGAGACTTGTTGCCTATACTGCGCGTGTTACCCACGCACAACCCACGGTAAAGACAGGCCATGGACATCCAGAACGAACACCGTTATGCCATCAACCTCAATGTGCGGGGCATCCAGCCATCCGCCACCCTGCGCATTAACGAGCTGAGCAACCAGCTGCGCGCCGAGGGCCGCGACATCATCAAGCTGGGCCTGGGGCAGTCCCCCTTCCCGGTACCGGAACGGGTGGTGCAGGCGTTGCGGGACCACGCCAGTGAGAAGGACTACCTGCCGGTCAAGGGGCTGAAGGGGCTGCGAGAGGCCATTGCCGGCTATATCAACCGCGCCGAACGCATGCGTTGTAGCTGGGAGGACGTGCTGATCGGGCCCGGCTCCAAGGAGCTGCTCTTCATCCTGCAGCTGGCCTACTACGGCGACCTGCTGATTCCCCGCCCGAGTTGGGTGTCCTATGCCCCCCAGGCGCGGATCATCGGTCGTTCGGTACACTGGCTGCCAGCCCATGCGGAAAACAACTGGCAGCTGACCGCCGAGGAACTGGATATCATCTGCCGGGATGACCCCGGCCGGCCCCGCATCCTGATCCTCAACTATCCGTCCAACCCCACCGGCTGCACCTATACCGATGACCAGCTGCTGGCCATCGCCAACGTGGCCCGCAAGTACCGGCTGATCCTGCTGTCGGATGAAATCTACGGCGAGGTGCAGTTCGACGGCCGCCACAAGTCCATCGCCCGTTACTACCCGGAAGGCACTATTATCAGCACCGGCATGAGCAAGTGGCTGGGGGCCGGCGGCTGGCGCCTGGGCACTTTCATATTCCCGCCGGAGCTGCGGCCCCTGCAGGATGCCATGGCCATTATTGCCAGTGAGACCTTCACCTCCACCGCCGCGCCCATCCAGTATGCCGGCATTACCGCCTTCAACGGCGGCGAGGATATCGACGAGTACCTGCGCCATTCACGCCAAGTGCTGAAAGCCATTGGCGAATATGTGCACGAACGTCTGACGGCCATGAAGGTTGACGTGCGCAAGCCGGAAGGGGCCTTCTATCTGTTCCCGGACTTCTCGGCCTACCGTGAGGCACTGGCAAACCGTGACATCAAGACCAGCGCCGCCTTTTGCAAACAGCTGCTGGAAGACACCGGCGTGGCCGTGCTGCCCGCCAGTGATTTCGGCTTTGTGCCGGATCAGCTTAGTGCGCGGCTGGCATTTGTGGACCTTGACGGAGCAAGGGCCCTGGACCTGGCGGCCGGCGAGTTTGCGGACCAGGAACTGTCAGGTAATGAGGACTTCATCCATCAGGCGGGACCGAAGCTGGTCAAGGCGATGGACCGGATAGAGGCGTGGCTGGAGGGGCTGTAAAAAAACAGAAAAGGAAAGAAGCGCCGGGCCCTGGCGTGCCGTTCGGATCGAACAGCGCACCAGGGCCCGTCCAGCAACTCATGAAGCGTTGCTGTCAGCTTTTTCTTCCGCTTCGGAGTCAGCTTTGTTTTCCGCCTCACTATCAGCGGCTTCTTCTGCCTTGCGGTCCTGCTCTTCCTGAGCAGCTTTTTCCTGCAGCTGCTGCTCCAGAACTTCTTCCATCCAGTATTGCTGGGCACTGGCGTTAGCGGCGCCCATGATGCCGGCAACGGCGATGGTGGCGACGGCAAGGGTTTTCTTCAGGTTTGCATTGATACCGAACATGATTTAACTCCTCGAATACGAATATTTGAATTCGTCGGGTATCAGCGGCGGATCGCCCTGGCTGATCTCGATGGTTGTATTATTCGGGAGTTGCACGATTCAAAAAAATTGTTTAGCGGTATCCTTAACATCATCTGAAGTGATGTATCGGGAGTGCCGGTCATCACCGGTCTGTCATTTCACCCACCAGGTCCTGCCACCGCTCGCGAACAAGAAACTCCACCAGCGAGCGCATCCAGATCAGCCCCGGCTCACGGTCATGACGCGCGTGCCAGATCAGGTACACGCTGATGGGGTCCACCTCGATGGGCAGCCGTGTGAGCCAGAGCCCTTCCCGCAGCCGTTCGTCCTGCATCATGCCGTCCGGCAGTGCGGTGACCAGGTCCGAGGTTTTCAGCAGTTGTGGGATGGCGGGAAAGTGGTTGACCGTCACCGCCACCCGGCGGCTGAGCCCCATTGCGTCCAGTGCCGAGTCCACCGGGCCATGGGTATCGCCGGTCGGGGATATCAGCAGGTGCCGGGCGTCCAGGAACTCCTCCAGGGTAATGGGGCGACCCGCCAGCGGGTGATCCTTCCGCATGGCCAGGACATAGCCGCTCTCTGCCAGCCAGGTACTGCGCAGGCTGTGGTCGTGTTCCTCCAGCATACCGATGGCCAGGTCCACATGGGCTTCCCGCAGCTGCATATGGGCGCCACCCAGGGTGTAGGGCACCGCGTGCAGGTCAACCCCGGGGGCATCCCGTTCCAGCTTGCCGACCAGTGCCGGCCACAGCAGGTCCAGCATCATGTCCACCAGGGCAATACGGAACTTGCGGCGGGAACTGGCCGGGTCGAAAGCACTGGTGCTCACCGCCCGGGACAACTCGTGCATGGGGTTGCGCACCTGATCCCACAGGCTGAGAGCGTAGGAGGTGGGCTCGATCTGGCGGCCCTTCTTGACGAACACCGGATCTTTCCAGGCGTGGCGCATCCGCGACACCGCATTGGACACCGCCGGCTGGGTCATCGACAGCCGTTCGGACGCGCGGGTAATGGAGCCTTCCGTCATGATGGCGTCGAAAATATACAGCAGCGTCAATTCCTGGTTTTTCAAATGTCTGCCCCTGAGGTACATTTAATCAGCTTGCTAAATCGTCGTAACCGACGAAGGTAGCAGACCTATGGCTCACTACACTGTCCATCAGGGACTACCCCCTGACTGATCCGCCAGTCCCAAACACGTCCGGAAGCCACATGTCGCAAGTGGAGATGATGTTCCAGCGTTACGGGCCCAAATACAAGTGGCTCGTCACCCTTACCATGCTGCTCGGGCTGGTGGCGCTGGGCATGTCCATTACCATCGTCAATGTCGCCACCCCCTACATCAAGGGCTCCCTGGGGCTGAGTGACGTGCAGGTGCAGTGGATTTCCACCGGTTTCCTGGCCGCCACCACCGTGGCCCTGCTGATTGCCCCCTGGCTGGTGAAGGCCTTCGGCCAGCGGGCCACCTTTGTGGGGTTGCTGGCTACCTTTGTGGTGGCGTCCATCATCGGCGGGCTGGCCACCAGCATGGCGGCCATTGTGGCGGCCCGGGTGGTACAGGGCGCCATGACCGGCCTGATCCGTCCGCTGGCGCTGGAAGCCATTTTCTCGGTGTTCCCCGCCAATGAACGGGGCATGGCAACTGCCATCTACGGCATGTGTCTGGGCCTGCCTCTGACCCTGGCCACGGTGATCGGCGGCTGGCTGGTGGAGTCCTTTACCTGGCGCTACGTGTTCTTCGTGACCCCGCCCATGTGCCTGGCGGCAATGGTGATGGGCTATCTGTTCCTGCCCACCCGGGAAGGTACCGGACCCCGGCCACCCTTCGACTGGACCGGCGCCATCAGCCTGTTTGTCTGCATTTTTGCCCTGCTGGCGGCGGTCTCCAATGGTCAGCGCTGGGGCTGGGACAGCAATGCGGTGGTGGGGCTGCTTGGCCTGTCCCTGTTACTGGGTGTCGGCTTTGTCTGGTGGGAACGTCATATCCACCAGCCGCTGCTGGACCTGGGCATCTTCCGCCGCCGGGCCTTTCTGGCCGGCTGCCTGGCAATCTTCGTGTTCGGCGGCGCCTTCTACGCCATCATGTACCTGCTGCCCCTGTTCGCCCAGGGCATCCTCGACTTCCGCCCGGTGACCACCGGCCTGCTGTTCCTGCCCTCCACCCTGGTGCTGGCGTTGCTGGTGCCGGTGGTCGGCAAGCTCAGTGACCGCTACCCGGCCCATTACATGACCCTGCCAGGGCTGGCCTTCGCCACCTTTGCGGTGTTCCTGTTCTCCCGCGCCGACGCCTATACGTCCTTTACCTATCTGGCCGTAGCTCTCACCCTGATGAGCGCCGGCATGGCGTCGTTTCCGCCACCAACCCTGTCCCGGGCCATCGGCTCGCTGCCGCTGCACCTCACCGGTTATGGCTCGGGAGTGATCAACTTCATGCTGCAGATGGGGGGCGCCTTCGGTACCGCCGCCCTGGTACTGATGATGGACCGGCGCATCACCTGGCATGGCGAACATATCAGTACCGTTGTCACCCCGGGCAATGACGTGGCCATGGCCACCGCCGCCCGCTGGCAGGAAATACTCGCCAACGTCGGCGTACCGCAGGCATGGCAGCAGACCGCAGCCCTGCAGCAAGTCGGCGCCACCGAGCAGTTCTGGGCCACAGTGATGGCTTACCAGGACGGCTTCTGGCTGGTGATGATCGCGCTCACCTTCGTGGTGATACCGGCCTGGCTGTTGAGCCGATGGAGCCGGCCACTTCAACATGCTACAGACTGACCCTGACCCGGGATAATTTCATGGTAATTGACAACAACAACGACACCACCACCCACAAAGGCAAGCCTGCCCCGAGACCGGGGCAGATGGCCAGGCTGTTACTGATCGCCGTGCTGATACTGGCTGGCCTGATCTGGCTCGGCCAATGGCTCTGGTACCGCCACACTCATGTAGTGGAAGACAACGCCAGCGTCACCACCGACCTGGTGACCGTGTCCTCCCGCCTGTCCGGCCGGGTTGACGCCTTCCCCCTGGAAAACGGCGACCCCCTTGTGAAGGGCCAGATCGTGGCGGAACTCTACAGCCAACCGGAACAGCTGGAGCTGGACCAGCGCCAGGCCAGGGTGGCCAGCATGGAGGCGAGACTGACCTTCGAGCAGCAGCAGATTGAACAGGCCCGCCGGCAGCTGCAGGGCGGCATCAGCAATGCGGAGCAGCAGCTACAGGCCGCCCGCACCGACCTGAAGGTCGCCGAGGTGGAGCTGGAAGACGCGGAGCAGAGCTGGCAGCGGGCGGACACGCTCTTCCAGTCCGGCTCCCTGTCCAGACAGCAGCGCGACCGGAACTACTACGATCTGATGTCGGCCCGGGCACGGCTGGAAACCGCACGGCAACAGGTGACCCTGCGCCAGTCGCAACGGGATACCGCCAGGCTGGGGCTGTTTTCCGGCAGCACCATGTCGCTGCCCACGCCGGAGCTTCTGGAAGCCCAAACTGCCATCACCCGGCAGCAATTGGTGGAGGCCGAAGCCAATGTCCGTCAGCAGCAAGCCCTGCTGGCAGACATGACCGTGACCAGCCCCGCCGACGGCGTAGTGGCGCGCACCTTTATTGAAACGGGCGAATATCTGTCCGCTGGCCAGCCTATTCTGATGATGTATCAACCGGACAATGTCTGGATCGAAGCCAAAATCAAGGAAACCGATGTGCGCAACCTGTCGCCAGGCCAGGAAGTAAAAATCCGTGTGGACGCCTGGCCTGATACGGATTTCTCCGGCAGGATCCAGGTGATCGGGCGCTCCGCCACCAGTGAATTCGCCCTGATACCCAGCTCCAACCCCTCGGGTAACTTCACCAAGGTCACCCAGCGCATTCCGGTGCGCATCTCGGTGGACAAGGGCGATCGCAGCCTGCTCAGTCCGGGAATGATGGTGGTAATAGCGGTAAACACCCGCGCAGCCGATTGATTCAGACAACGCTTCCTGCAATGGTATCGGCAATCACCATTTCAGGGAGAGCCCCATGTCCGACATAGCCGACTTCGCCGAACGCATCGCCTGGGAGGCAGGCGAACTGGTTCGCCGTGAGCGGGAAGATAATACCCTTCGCACCGACTACAAGCAGCAGACCGAGCTGGTCACCCACGCGGATGTCATGGCTGACGAGTTTATCACTGACGCCATCCGCAAGGCCTACCCGGACCACCGCATCCTGTCCGAGGAAACCATGCCGGACCTGACCCAGGCGGAGGAACTTGACACCCCCCTGTGGATCGTTGATCCCATCGATGGCACCGTAAATTATGCTTACGGACACCCCCAGGTGGCGGTGTCCATCGCCTGGGCGGAAAAGGGCCGGGTGCAACTCGGAGTGGTGCATGCGCCCTTCTCTGAGGAAACCTTCCGCGCCGAAAAAGGCCAGGGCGCCACCCTCAACGGCGAGCCCATAAAACACAGCGGCGCCACCGACCTGCGCCAGTCCCTGTTCGCCACTGGCTTCCCCTACACCAAGGACAACCTGGAACCCCTGGTACGCCGCCTCAACGTAATGATCCACCACTGCCGCGACCTTCGCCGTATCGGCTCCGCCGCGCTGGATATCTGCTGGATAGCCTGTGGGCGGCTGGATGCCTATTACGAGACGGTCAGTCCGTGGGATTTTGCCGCAGCCAAGCTGATCGCCCGGGAAGCGGGAGCCAGGGCCGGGCATTTCAGCGAGGTGCCGGAGGGATATCCGGAGGATCTTTGGGGACGGGATAACCTGATTACGGCGCCGGAGATTTACGAGGAAATTCGGGCATTGTTGGCAGGGGCCTGATCAGGGCCGTCGGCTGGAAAAGCAGTCGCGGGGACCATGAACTGGGAGGTTTCACTTATATAGCCTTTTTCCCTCGTTACATCAGATGGTTACGACGACCCTCAAAAACCGGGATAGTGGTCTTGATGATCACTTTTCCTGAGATCAATAAATGAGCCACCCCGGTAACTCTTTGACTTGGGGTAATTTTAGGCCTAATTTTGAAACATTACCGATGGAGATATAGGTCGCTGAAAAACGGTCGTGGCGACAGATATACAGCTGTTAAAGGCCTGGCTGTCGTGTTCTTGGGTACGGTGTTTGGGGCCGGTTCCGGTGGTTGGCCTCGGCAGAAACACATCCCCAAATTTATCATTGGAGTTGGTAGGTCATTCGGTGCAAAGGTCGCGGGGCAGTCCGGTTTAACCTCGGACAAAACCGCCCATATGGTGCTCTGGTTCCTGGCGCCATGGGTCAAGTTGGTACAAGGTATCGGGGAGTCGGCATGCTGCATTGGTTGCCCCAACAAAATAAAGGGTAAACGGCCCTTAACAATGCCAGTCACGGCGACGGTTTTTACATTGCGGCTTCGCCTCCATTCCAAAACCGCGCGTGCTGAGCGGCTTTGAGGCTGTAGAAAAAGTCCCGAAGATCCCGCTCCGGGTTTGGTAGCATTGAGTCATCGCAGGCCGACAAGGACCCGTCCCATGCCCCGCTTCAGGCACTACAATTACGATCAGGATGGGATGGTCGTGATCAACTACCAAGAGCAGCTCCAGCCCGGCACTTTCGAACACGCGGTGCACTACCTGATTGAACACAAGCTGGACCTGTCGGTGTTCCACCCCAAGTACCGCAACGACGACACTGGCCGGCTGGCCTATGATCCGGCGATTCTGCTGAAGATCATCCTGTTCGCCTACTC
>NZ_BMXV01000010.1 GCF_014651935.1 Marinobacter zhanjiangensis
AATAGCGTTCTGGAACCACCTGATCCCATCCCGAACTCAGCAGTGAAACAGAGCAGCGCCGATGGTAGTGTGGCATTTGCCCATGCGAGAGTAGGTCATCGTCAGGCTCCTAATCCCAAAACCCCGACAGCGAAAGCTGCCGGGGTTTTTTTATGGGATTATGAGCCTGACGATGACCTACGATAGTGTCCGTCCCGGTGCCGCAGGCAGAGCGAGCACCGCTCGCTCAGGGTAAGGACGCCCGGAGCGTCCCCGCGAAGGGCCGGGAATCGTCGTCGTGCAACGCACGGCCAGTCTCAGGCAACTCCGCCGACAGCGAAAGCTGCCGGGGTTTTTTTATGGGATTATGAGCCCGTGCCCTCGTGAGGGTGACGATAACCTACGATAGTGTCCGTCCCGGTGCCGCAGGCAGAGCGAGCACCGCTCGCTCAGGGTAAGGACGCCCGGAGCGTCCCCGCGAAGGGCCGGGAATCGTCGCCGTGCGTAGCACGGCCTTTAGGCCCGTCCGGGCCCGCGGCAAGCCCGGAAGAAAGTCACGGGGATCACTCATTCAGCCTGGATCTACAGCGACATCATTGCGCCCGTACAAGGCCAGCCTCTTGCTGATACAGGCGCCCTGCGGGCGCCACCCCCTCACCCCGGCCCTCTCTCGCAAGGGGAAAGGGGGAGGTGCTGTGCAAACCGGCAACATGGGTAACAAACCAGACCAGGAGCATGGGTAGCAGTGGAAGGAGTCAATCCTGGGTATAGCCCTCAAACAACAGCCATCCACGGAATCGTCCAGAGCCCAAAGCCAATCATTGCAGCCCCGGCAATCTGACGGAACCACCGGTTGGTGCGAAGTGCCTGAATCCGGGTGGCCGCGAGGCCGGTGCCGAGCATGGAGGGCAAGGTGCCGAGACCGAAGAACAGCATGGTGCCGGCGGCGGCAGTGGTCGTCGGTTGCAGCGCAGCCCACCCCAGGGTGCTGTAGACCAGACCGCAGGGCAGCCAGCCCCAGAGTGCGCCCAGCAGAAGTGCCTGGCGGGGATGTCGTACCGGCAACAGTTTACCGGTCAATGGCTGAAGTCGCTTCCATACTGGCCCGCCGATACGTTCGACATGACGGATTCCGTTCCACCACTGGCCCATGGAAAGCCCCATGAGTATGAGCAGAACCCCGGCGAGAGTTCGCAGCAGGGGGCCAAGTGCACTCCAGGAACTGGTTGCACTGATGCTGAGCCAAGCAATCAGGGTGGCAATGAGAACATACGACCCGATACGGCCACCGTTGAAGGCCAGCAACATCGCCATCTGACGGAACCGGTAGCCACGTCCCACGGGTAGCGCCATGGACAGTGACGCACTGATACCACCGCACATGCCCAGGCAATGGGTGCTGCCCAGTAGTCCAATCACAAAGGCAGCAGGATAACTCAGGGCCAGTTCCTGCAAGTTCAGGCTCCGCTCTGGTCGTTATCGGAACGGTTCCCTGCGTTCCGATCCTGCTTGCCGGAGGCTGGCCGGCCCTCTTTCTGATGGGGCTGCTTGGCATCATCCGGAATCATGTCGCGGTCATCATCGTAAAGAATGCGGTGGGCGGGTCCTTCCAGGTCGTCGTACTGGCCACTTTTGACGGCCCAGTTGAAGACCAGTACGCCAATGGTGACCAGCATCAGCGTAATCGGGATCAATATAAGCAGAATATTCACGGGTTAATCACCTTGATCATCATGTGACGGTGGCGGTCTTGCCGTCACTGGTAGTCTGTTGTGGGTTGTCGGCCGGGGCAGGGTCAGCATGTCCATGGCTCAGCCTGAGGGCGTTCAGCACCACGACCAGAGAGCTCGCCGACATGCCAATGGCTGCAAGCCAGGGGGGTACCAGGCCGGCTGCGGCCAGAGGCAGAGCCAGCAGGTTGTAACCCAGGGCCCACATCATGTTCTGACGAATGATACGCCGGGTTTCCCGGCTGGCGTCAATGGCCTTTACCAGTAGCTGGAGGTTACCACTGAGCAGTATCGCGTCTGCCCGCAGTTGGGTGAGGTCGGTGGCTGAACCCATGGCAACCGATACGGAAGCTCCTGCCATGGATGGGAGATCGTTGAGCCCGTCGCCAACCATCATGATTTTGTGGTCGCCTTCGGCAAGGGACTGCAGGCGCGCAAGCTTGTCTTCGGGTGAGGCGCCCCCGATGGCCTCGTCGATACCCAGCTCACGCGCTACCCGCTCGACATGGCTGGACCGGTCGCCGCTGAGCATCACGGTACTTATGTTCCTTGCCTGCAGCGTACGAATCGCGTCGTAGGCATCGGCGCGAACCCGGTCATCAATCAGCAGGCAGGCCTGTACCTGCCCATCGATGGCGAGCCAGAGGTCGATACCCTGAGCATCTTCCGGTGGCGTCAGGGCACGCCCGACATGCTCTGACACGAACTCCCGGTGGCCGATGACGGCAGGCTTCCCGCGCCACGAACCGGTCAGCCCCTGGCCAAGATGGTTGTTGACCTGCTCGACGGGCTCTTCCGCCATGCCTTTGAAGACTCCGGCGATCGGGTGCTCGGAGTGTCGCTCAAGGCCGGCGGCAATGGCGAGTACCTGTTGTTCGGACAGGTCGCCCTCGGGTGCCACGTTCAACAGGTGGAGCCGGCCTTCCGTCAGGGTACCGGTCTTGTCGAATACCACCGTGTCAATGTCGCCAAGTGTTTCCAGGGTATGCCCCCGGGTGGGCAGGAAACCCAGTTTCCGCAGTCGCAGGGTGGCACTGGTAAGCGCTGTCGGGGTCGCCAGTGACAGGGCGCATGGGCAGGTTACTACCAGCACCGAGAGTGTGATGTCGAAGGCATTGTCAGCGCCGGCAAGCCACCAGCCGATCCAGACCAGTGGCGCGATGATCAGAACCCGGCTGACGAAGACGCCGGCAATGCGGTCGGCCATACGGGCGATGTGGGGCTTTTCCGCCTGCACCCGATCGAGTATGCGCAGAATGCCTGACAGCCGGGTGCGGCTGCCGGTCTGCCGGACCTGAACTTCGAGAGGGCTCTCGCCGTTGATACTGCCGGCAAATATCTCCTCCCCCGGACCATGGGATTCGGGAAGGTATTCCCCGGTCAGGGCTGCCTCGTTCAATGTGGACTGCCCGGCAACAATCACGCCGTCCACGGCAAGTGTTTCACCGGGTTTGACCCGTATCCGGTCCCCGGGCCGCAGCTGGTGTGCGGCGACCACTTCCGATTCCTCACCCTGGAGGCGGGTGGCCACCCGGGGCTGGTAGCTTCCCATGGCGGCCCCGGTCAGTCCGGCGCGATAACGGGCGCGGGTTTCGATGAATCTGCCCAGTGACAGGAAGAAGGTGAACATGCAGACAGACTCGAAATAGACTTCCTCGCCGCCGAAGAATGTCACCCAGGCACTGGCGACATAGGCCAGGCCGATGGCGGTAGCCACCGGAACGTCCATGGTCAGGTGTCGGGAGCGCAGGTCCCGGATGGCGTTACTGAAAAACGGCCGGGCGCTGTACGCGACCACAGGGGTAGCCACCAGCAGACTGAACCACCGGAACAGCTGGACGAACTCCGGCGACATATCACTGAGCACTTCAAAATACAGGGGGACGGCAAGCATCATGCTCTGCATGGTGCCGATGCCTGCGACCAGTAACCGGATAATGGCTGAACGGTTTTCCGCTTTCAGGGCCAGTTCGGCTTCGTCTGTATGGTAGGGGGACGCGGTGTATCCCAGCTCATGTATGGCAATCAACAGATCACTGAGGTGTGTCTGATCAGGTGACCAGACCAACCGGGCGCGCTGGGTGGTATGGTTGACGGTAAAGCTTTGTACGCCGGAGTGCCGGCCAAGATGCTGTTCCAATAGCCAGATGCAGGCGGCACAAGTAATGCCACCAATGAGCAGCTGGGCTTCCAGCCCGCCCTTGACGGGGGCAACAAATTCTTCCTGGGCCACAGGGTGGTCCAGTTCTCGCAGCCGTTCAATGTCGGCACGGGACAGCGAGCGTGGCGTTACGGCCGCAGCAGTGCGAAAGTCATAGAAGTTGTCGAGCCCCTCGCTGTGGATGGTCTCGAAGACCGCTTTGCAGCCATGACAACAAAAGGCCCGCTCCGGGTGGTCCGGGTCGGGCACGATCGCACTATCAGGGCGGACCGGCTCACTGCAATGAAAGCAGGGGACTGTTTCAGCCACTTGCGGCGTTGGTCGGGCGTACGACAATATCGGAGTCTGCAGGGAAACGGCCTTCGCCCTTGATGCGCCAGTCTTTGGTCGGACCGCTCAGGTCGAAATACCAGCGACCGTCAATGTTTCCGGCAATCTGGCCCCGGTAGACGCCAGGAGAGACAGCACTGAGCTGAATCACCCGGTCCCTGCCCCCTATGGTGGGATGGAAAAGTTGCAGGAGCAGGTATTCCGGTGCTACCCCGGCGCTGCCGCCAGTGCTGTCCAGAGTGACCTCAAGGTTGCGGTTATTCTGCACGATCCGGGCTTCGAGCCCGAGCTCGGCGGCCAGGGCCTCACGAGCGATAGACTGATTAATGCCCCGGCCCTCCTTGGAATAGTCATCGACCACCATCGAGGGATGTGTGTTGAGAGCGAGGGTAATGGCGACGGCACAATAGGTTATGGATGCGCCCGGGAATAGCAGCAGGAACCACAGCCAGGGCTGACGGTACCAGGGGCGGGAGGCTTCGTCATCATAGTTGCTTACGGTTTCTGACATGTCTGACTCGTTATCGGAAAATCGAAAAGGCCCGCCAGGCGGGCCTGGAAAATGTGCTATCGGGGTCTTGGACCAACGAAGCGGCTGTCGGTTTCATCGGTAATCTCTGCGTTGTCCAACGCTTCGATACGGAAGATGATGGCGGTATTGATGTCGCTGAGATCTTCCGGGTTCACCTCCACCACAACGGGAACGGACCTCTGTGCTGTCGGATCCACCTGGACGGGTTCTTGCCCTCTCAGCAGTCGGGCTGAATCAATGCCCCCCAACTCAATGCGGAAATCCCTGGGAACCTCCGCCATATTGTTGATCTTCAGGGTGTAGGTGTTCTCGATCCAGCCGTTGTTGTTATAACTGAACAGGGCACCACGATCCCGGATGACATCCAGCTCGACCGGTACCCGGGTGGCAATGGTAATCACAACTGCGCCGATCATGAGCATCAGCAATGCCCCGTACCCGAAGGTTCTCGGGCGTAGCAGTTTCGACGGCCGGCCTTCCAGTTCGTTTTCGGTGGTGTAGCGGATAAGACCGCGGGGGTAATCCATCTTGTCCATGACGCTGTCACAGGCATCGATACACAGGGCGCAGCCGATGCATTCATACTGCAATCCGTCCCGGATATCGATACCGGTAGGGCAAACCTGCACGCAAAGGCCACAATCGATACAGTCACCCAGACCAAGCTCCTCCGGATCAGCTGACTTCTTGCGGCTACCCCGTGGCTCCCCCCGGTTGGGATCGTAAGAAACAATCCGTGTATTGCGATCGAACATTACCGACTGGAAGCGGGCGTAGGGGCACATGTACAGGCAAACCTGCTCGCGCATCCAGCCGGCGTTCAGGTAGGTGGCAACCGTAAAGAAGCCGACCCAGAAATAGGCCCAGCCATTGGCATTCAACGTCGCCAGGTCGCCCAGGAGGTCGCGGATCGGGTAGAAGTAACCCACAAACGTGACACCGGTGGCCAGGGCAATCAGCAGCCAGGCCGCGTGCTTGGCGGATTTACGCGCCATCTTCTCGGGGGAGTTGGGCGCTCTGTCCAGCTTCATGCGCTTGTTGCGGCTGCCCTCAATGCGCTCTTCCACCCACATGAAAATGAAGGTCCAGACGGTTTGCGGGCAGGTGTAGCCACACCAGACCCGGCCAAACAGGGTGGTGATGAAGAACAGACCGAAGGCACAGATGATCAGCATGGCCGCCAGCAGGAAAAAGTCCTGCGGGAAGAATGTCATGGTGAAAAGGTGGAATTCCCTGGCGGGCAGATCGAAGTGAATCAGTGGATCGCCGTCCACCGTAATCCATACGAACAGGAAGTACATGCCCATCAGGGCGGTCAGGCTGACGTTACGGATGCGCTGGAACAGGCCCTTCACCTCGCGCACATAAATCTTCTTGCGGCTGGCGTAAAGCTCGACGGTTTCCGGCTTGTTTTTTTTGTTGTCGGAGGGGCCGTCAGTGTTCGGGTCTACTTGTCTGACCGGAATCTGACTGCTCATCGCTACCTCCTGATGATGTAAGGTGCACGGCGGGGATGGGCTGTGCGTACCTCGGGGATCCTCTCAAGCCTGGGTCCGCAAAGGGCAGGCCCAGAGTTGAAAAGACCAGGCACCGCCAGAGCGGCGCCGGTATCTTCAGTCGTTGGACAGGCTGTAAACGTAGCCCGCCAGGATATGAATCTGATCATCACTCAGCCGGTCACCTTGTGCCGGCATTACGTTCTGACGGCCGTAGAGCACGGTTTCTTCGATCCATTCGTAAGTGCTGCCATACAGCCAGGAATCATCGGTAAGGTTCGGCGCACCCAATGCCTGGTTACCGGTGCCATCCGCGCCATGACAGGCGACGCACGCCTGGGCGTAAACTTCAGCACCAGCTTCGGCTGCCTGTTCGTCCTGCGCCCGATTGCTGAAGCTGAGGACATAGTTTACCACCTGGTCAACCTGATCAGCCGTCATGTTGGGCATGGTGCCCTTGGCCGGCATGTTGCCCTGGCGACCATTATGCAGGGTTTCCAGGATGGTATCCGGGTCACCACCGTATAGCCAGGCATCATCGGTCAGGTTCGGAAAGCCAACAGAACCGCGGCCCGCAGAGCCGTGGCAGACCGAGCAGTTGTTGGCAAACAGCCGTTGTCCCATTTCCATGGCGTCGCCGTTCTGTGACAGTTCCGGAATGGGCGTGCTGCCATACTGGGCATAGATTTCGCCATAGCGGGCTTCCGCTTGCTGAACTTCCTGTTCCCACTGCTTCTCCTGAGTCCAGCCCAGCAGCCCCTGCCAGTTGCCCAGGCCAGGATACAGTGCCAGATAGACAAGCCCGAAGATGCATGTGGCGACGAACAGGTAGAACCACCACTTGGGCAGCGGGTTGTCGTACTCCTCGATGCCATCAAAGGAGTGCCCCATGGTTTTCTCGGTTTCGGTATCGGTGGTCTGGCTCTTGCGGGTGGCAAACAGCAGCCACCAGCAGCCAAAAATAGTACCGAGCACGATCACACTGATCCAGATGCTCCAGAAGGTACTCATTGTTTCTTCTCCGTTTTGTCCTGTTTCACTGCCGTCTCTTTATCCTGTTTCACCGTTCGCTCGGCGATTTCGTCGTCATCAAAGGGCAGATGAGCTGCCTCATCGTTGGACTTTTTCCGGTGGGCGCTATAGGCCCACCAGACAATGCCGAAGAAGGCGATCATTACCAGGAGCGTCTGGATGCCTCTTAAATCGTTGATATCCATCGCAATCACCGTTTGTCAGAGATGACAGTGCCCAGCTGCTGAAGATAGGCGACCAGAGCATCGATCTCGAACTCGCCACGCACTTCTTCCGCTGCACCCTCGATCTGTTCATCGGTATAAGGCACGCCCAGGGTCTGCAGAGTCTCCAGCTTTCCGGCTGTTTTGGTGTGGTCGACACGGTCTTCGAACAGCCAGGGGAACGCTGGCATGTTGGATTCCGGTACCACGCTGCGCGGATCGTACAGGTGCATGCGCTGCCAGGAGTCGGAGTAGCGACCACCAACCCGGGCCAGATCAGGACCGGTCCGCTTGGAGCCCCACAGGAACGGACGGTCATAAACGAACTCGCCCGCAACGGAGTAGTGGCCATAGCGCTCGGTCTCGGCCCGGAAGGGGCGGATCATCTGGGTGTGGCAGACATGACAGCCTTCCCGGATGTAGATATCACGACCTTCCAGTTCCAGTGGATCCAGCGGCTCGAGCCCGGCCACGGGTTCGTTGGTTTCCTCAATAAAGAACAGTGGCACGATCTCGGCCAGGAAGCCGCCGCTGATCACGAGCAGGATCAGCACGGACATCAGGCCAAGGTTCTTTTCGACAATTTCGTGTTTCATCTTGCGTTATGCTCCTGATCAGGCCGGCTGAGCTGCGACGTTGTCGGCAGCAACCGCATCTTTCTGGCGGATGGTCATCCATACGTTCCATGCCATGACAATCATGCCGGCAAGGAAGATGACACCACCGATGAGGCGTACCAGGTAACCGGGCCAGGAGGCCTCCAGTGCCTGCACGAAGCTGTAGGTCAGGGTGCCGTCTTCGTTGACCGCGCGCCACATCAGGCCCTGCATGATGCCGTTGACCCACATGGCCACGATGTAAAGCACGGTACCGACGGTTGCCAGCCAGAAATGCACGTTGATCATGCTGACGCTGTACATCGCCTTGATGCCCCAGAGTTTCGGAATCAGGTGATAGATGGCACCGATGCTGATCATGGCTACCCAGCCCAGGGCACCGGAGTGCACATGGCCGATGGTCCAGTCCGTGTTGTGGGACAGGGCGTTGACGGTCTTGATGGACATCATCGGACCTTCAAAGGTGGACATGCCGTAAAACGACAGGGAAACCACCAGGAAGCGCAGAATCGGGTCGGTACGCAGCTTGTGCCATGCGCCGGACAGGGTCATCATGCCGTTGATCATGCCACCCCAGGAGGGTGCCAGCAGGATCAGTGACATCACCATACCGGCAGTCTGGGCCCAGTCTGGCAGAGCGGAGTAGTGCAGGTGGTGGCCGCCGGCCCATACGTAGGTGGCGATCAGTGCCCAGAAGTGAACAATGGACAGCCGGTAGGAGTAAACCGGGCGATCGGCCTGCTTGGGAACGAAGTAGTACATCATGCCCAGGAAGCCGGCGGTCAGGAAGAAGCCTACTGCGTTATGCCCGTACCACCACTGCATCATGGCGTCGGTGACGCCCGCATACGCAGAGTAGGACTTGAATGCGCTTGCCGGCAACGCCAGGCTGTTGCCAATATGCAGAACCGCGATCGTCAGGATGAACGCACCATAGAACCAGTTCGCCACATAGATATGCGGTGCGCTGCGCTTGGTGATCGTAGCGAAGAAGACGATGGCGTAGGTGACCCAGACTACCGCGATGGCGATATCGATAGGCCACTCCAGCTCTGCATACTCCTTGGAAGAGGTAAGGCCCAGCGGCAGAGTGATGGCGGCAGACACGATAATGGCCTGCCACCCCCAGAAGGTAAAGGCTGCCATGCCATCCGAGAACAGGCGCGCCTGACAGGTGCGCTGAACAACGTAATAAGACGTTGCAAACAGGGCACTACCACCAAAGCCGAAGATGACGGCATTGGTATGCAACGGCCGCAAACGGCCGAAGTGGGTCCAGGGCAGATCGAGGTTCAATGCCGGCCACACCAGTTGCGCTGCAATCAGCACACCCAGCGCCATGCCCACAATGCCCCATACCACCGTCATGATGGCGAATTGCCTCACCACCTTGTAGTTGTATGTCAGGTTTGCATTCACTGTGCTCATAGCCTTACCAATGGATTCAAGGGTGGGGAAAGAAATCGGCGCAAGTATGGAGAAACGCTAATCCGTTTGCAATGACTCAGATCAACTCCGCCTGACTCCGTAATTTCGTTTAAATCAGTGTGATGGCGAATCTGTTCAATGTGGGAGTGATGTACAATTCGCGGGATTTTCGATATTCATCAATAGTTCCCGCAAGCTGCCGGATGTTCAATGGATGCTGGTTCGCGGGGGCTGCGGATAGAACCCCTGAAACAGGAGCCTAGCTTCTCTTATGGAGCTTGCAAAATGACAGAGTTGCTTTTTGATAAGGCGGTCAATAACCCGGAGCGGGCACCGGTCATGCTGTTGTCCCACGGAGCCGGTGTCGGCTACGACAGCCCCTTTATGGAGCGGCTTGCCCGCGCGCTTGCGATTCACGGTGTCAGTGTGGTGCGTTTCGAGTTCCCCTATATGCAACGGTCCCGTAACGATGGCCGCAGGCGACCGCCTGATCGCCAGCCGGTATTGCTCGAGCATTTCATCGAGTTGGTCCGCTGGTGCCGATCCGAAGTTGGCAGTGACCGGCTTCTGGTATTGGCAGGCAAGTCCATGGGTGGGCGCATGGCATCATTGCTGGCCGCCCGCCCGGAGATGACGGAGGTCCACGCGGTGACCTGTTTCGGGTATCCTTTTCACCCGCCGGGCAAGCCCGATCAGTGGCGAACCGGGCATTTCGGGGACATACGGGTACCCATGGCGATTTTCCAGGGTACGCGGGATCCGTTCGGCAAGCCGGAAGAGCTTGATGACCAGCCGTCGCTGCCGTCCCGGATTGAGCTTCACTGGCTGGAAGGCGGTAATCATGACCTCCGCCCACTGAAAAGGCAGGGCCTGGACCCGGATGCCCTGATTGACGAGTCCGCCCGGCTGGCGGCCAGCTTCCTGCACTCCTTGCGCCCGGAGTCCGTGCTTCTCTGACTTTACAGGATCCTTTTATGAATTCTTCCCTTAATCGACTGCTGTTGTTCTGTCGCCCCGGGTTCGAGGCGGAAGCCGGACGGGAGCTCACCGATGCTGCGGCCGCCCTGGGGGCCTGGGGTTATTTCGAACCCGCGGAAGGTACCGGCTGGCTGCCGTTTACCCTTGCCGGTGGCATGGATGCGCCGACGCTGCTTGGCGAACTGCCGCTGGACTCGATGGTGTTCGTGCGGGACTGGCTGATTGTTGTTGCGGAGGTAACCCTGCCGGCGTCAGACCGCGTCGGGGCAGTCATTGATGCGCTGCGCGATGGCAGCTCTGGTGCCCTTTCCGGCTGTGACCGTGTGGAGGTGCGGGTTCCGGAAAATAACAGTGATGCCGACCTGAGCCGGTTCGCCCGCAAATGGGTCGCACCCCTGTCCAGGGCGCTTCGGGGTGCCGGCCTGATAGGCGACGGTAACCGGGGCAACAATGCGGACCGGCTGGAGCTGCTGCTGGTGGACTTTGCCCGGGTGGTGGCAGGCGTCAGCCCGGTCAGCAATCGTGCTCGCTGGGCCATGGGCATTCCTCGCCTCAGGTTACCGGCCTCCGCACCCAGCCGTTCGGCCCTGAAGCTGGAGGAAGCCTGGCGAGTACTGTTGCCGGAAGGCAGGGCGCTCGACTATCTCGGGGGTGGCAAAACGGCCGTTGATCTTGGCGCGGCGCCGGGGGGCTGGACCTCGCAACTGGTGCATCAGGGCATGACCGTAACGGCGGTAGACAACGGGCCCATGGACGAGCAACTGATGGCGTCCGGTATGGTGACCCATGTGCAGGCTGATGGTTACCAGTGGCGGCCCAGGCGGGCGGTTGACTGGATGGTCTGCGATATCGTGGACAAACCCCGGCGCACGGCCGCCATGGTTGCTGACTGGTTCAATGCACAGCTGTGCCGATACAGTGTGTTCAACCTCAAGCTGCCCATGAAGCAGCGTTACGAAGAGTGGCAAATCTGCCGGGAATTACTGGCAGACCGGCTGGCCGACGCCCCCTTCGCGGTCGAGTTGCGGGCCAGGCAGCTGTACCATGACCGGGAGGAGATAACCTGTTTTCTGGAGCGGACGGACTGATGATCCGGCCGTTCAGCATTGCTCCAGGATGGTAATCCTCTCGTCCTGATCCATCATCGGTTTGACTTCGCTCAACAGCCGCCTCCGCTCCTCGGAGTTGTACCAGCGGTCCCAGTCAGCCTCGGAGCGCCAGTTGGCCAGAGTGAAGCGGTGATTCCGGTCCCTGGCGTCCACCAGGGTCTCGCCGGACACAAATCCGGCGGCAGCCACCGCGCTCTGCAGGATACTGCGGGAGCGCTCCTCATAGGCGGATTCCAGGGATTCGGCGATATGGCGTTCAATGATGACACGAATCATGGGTACCTCGATGCTATACCGTTCCACGGACAATGTGGTCTAAAATGGGCCACATGAACAGTAATTTAGCACCTGGACCGGGAGTTTTCACAGAGTTATTGAGGGCACACTTTATCGTGTTGTCTCAAGTAACCTGCCTGGCCGGGGCCAATCCCGGGAGATGACAATGGCCGAATCACCGAATCAGGATGCCGAACTGGACGCCCGGGGACTGGTGTGTCCCGAACCGGTCATGATGCTGCACAACCGGATAGCGGACGTGCCGGTGGGGGGCGTGCTCCGGGTAGTGGCAACGGACCCGTCCACAACGAGGGATATCCCCCGTTTCTGTCAGTTCCTGGATCACGAGCTGATGCAACAGGAAGAGACCGGCGGCGAATACCTGTTCTGGATACGCCGGGGGGCTTAAAGCACAGCACTGGCCCGGTTCAGGTGATTCATGAACTGGTCCAGATCCATTTCCCCAAGGACTCTCAGGTCCTCGGCTTCCTGCCCTTCGCCATCGTAGAACAGAATCGCTGGAGGTCCGAACAGGCCGAGATCGTTCAGCAGTGCCTGTTGCGCCGGCGTATTGTCGGTCAGGTCAATCTGCAGCAGTGTGTAAGGTTCCATGGCGCTGATCACCGCCGGTTTGCTGAACACTTCCCGTTCCATGATCTTGCACGAAATGCACCAGTCGGCGTAGAAGTCGAGGATCACCGCGCGCCCCTGATTGCTGGCTTCGGTCAGCCGCTCCCGGATAGCGTCCGGATCTTCCATTCGCTCGAACGGGGCATGCTCGGTCACACTGACGCTACCATCGCTACTGGCCGACGCCATAAAAGGTGCCAGGGGTCTCAGGGGGTCTGATGCGCCGGAGAGTGCCCCGGCAAGCAGCGCCAGGCCCCAGGCAAACAGCACCAGTCCGGCGCCTTTCCAGGTTCGCTGCCAACCCGCCCGGGCCTGGTCAAAGGCGCCCAGCTGCACGCCGGTGATGGCCGCCAATATGCCCCAGAGGGTCAGTGCGACCCAGCCCGGAACCAGCCGCTCCAGCAGCCAGATGGCGACCGCCAGAAGCATGACCCCGTAGAAGGCCTTGACCACATTCATCCAGGAGCCGGTTTTGGGCAGCAGGTGACGGCCACCCACCGCGACCAGGATAAGCGGAACACCCATGCCCAGCCCGAGGGAAAACAGCGCGACCCCGCCGACTACCGCATCCTGGGTGGTGCTGATGTAGAGCAGGCTGCCAGCCAGCGGCGCCGACACGCAGGGGGATACGACCAGGGCGGATAATGCGCCGATGCCGAAAACACTCGCCAGACGACCCCCGCTCAGGTTCTCGCTGGCCTGATTGAGGCGATTCTGGATGGCATGGGGTAGCCGCAGGTCAAACACGTTGAACATGGCCAGGGCAAAGATTACGAACAGTGCCGCAAAGGTGCCCAGCACCCAGGGAGACTGCAGTTGCGCCTGCAGGTTGAAGCTGGCGCCGAGCAGCCCGGTAATGACCCCGGCAGCGGCATAGGTCAGCGCCATCCCGAATACATAGCTGAAAGCCAGTGCCAGCGCCTGTGCGGTGCTGCGGGTATTGTGGCTGGATACCAGCGTGGAAATGATCGGTACCATTGGCAGTACACAGGGCGTGAAGGTCAGGCCCAGGCCCAGGGCCAGAAATACCAGCGCGATGATGGCCAGGGACTGCTCGGAAAGAAAGCCTGCCAGGCCGGTGGCGCTCTCCAGGTTGCTTGCCGTGCCGGGGGCGGGCGTCTGGCCGGTTGCGCCGCCACCGGAGCCAGTTGTACCGCTAGCGGAGGAAGAAGGTGCTGCTGGCTGCTCTCCCTTGCTGGCGTAGTACAGTACATCCCGTGTCTGTGGCGGGTAGCACAGGCCCGCCTTGGCACAGCCCTGATAAGTGACCTTCAGGGTAGCTTCCCGGGTGCCTTCCGGCAGGGTCAGGTCTACGCGGGCCTCGACCGGCTCGTAGAAGACGTTGACGGTTCCGAAGTAGGGGTCTTCGGTTTCCACGCCGGGTTCGGAAAAGGCCGGTTCCGACACCTGGACGTCATCCGAAACCGGCTCAATGGAGATGCGCTCCCGGTAAAGGTAATGGTCGGGGGCGGTATCCCAGCGTAAGAGTACGCCGGTTTCTGTGGTGGTGGAGCTGAAGGGCAGCGCCTCGTCCACCGGCAGGAAATCCTGGCCCCCAAGGCTGTTGTTGTCGCCAAGGGCTGCCTGTACGGCCCCGGTGGGCATCAGGGTGAACAGGGTCAGCAGAAGTAGCCGTAACAGCGAAGCAGGAACAACGGTTTTCAGTGGCATGGGGCTCAGTATCTGTCGGTTACCGGGTAAGCGGGTGATCGAGTGGAAGGAGAGACTCAGCTCCGCCCGGAAAGTTCCCGGGGCTCTTGGGGATATGTCCATTCATCGGGAAGATCCTGCTGGAATTTTTGCCAGTAAAGCCGCACAATAACGAACCCATGAATCACCGTCCAGAAGACCTTGTCACACTGTTCAATACATTGTTCCTGAAATCCCGGGGAACGGAACTGGTTCGCGGCGACGATGAGCCGGAGTACCTCCCCGCAGGCGTTGCCGGTGATTATGCCCGGGTGATTTTCGCCCACGGCTATTTCGCCAGCGCCCTTCATGAGATCAGTCACTGGTGCATCGCCGGTGAGCAGCGACGCCGGTTGACGGACTATGGTTACTGGTACTGCCCGGACGGGCGCAGCCGCGAACAGCAGCAGGCCTTCGAGCGGGTTGAGGTAAAGCCCCAGGCTCTGGAATGGCTGTTTTCGGTGGCCTGTGGCAGTCGCTTCCACATCAGCGTTGATAACCTGGACGGCGGAGGCGCGATCGATGAGGCCGGCTTCCGGCAGCGGGTCATTCAACAGGCCTGTCGCTACCTGGACGAGGGGTTGCCGGCCCGTGCCGGGCAGTTTCTGGATGCCCTGACAGCATTTTATGGTACCGGCCCCGATCATTTTCGCCGGTGGCGCGAACGACATGCCTGCCTGGCCACCGGGCCAGCCGGGGCAGCACACTCTTTAACAACAGTAAGCGAAGCCTATGACGCAATCTCCTGAATCCGATAGTACACACGACAATGCAGCTGAAGCGCCACAGAGCGGTGACGTGAAGCAAAGCGGCACCCGTTTCGCCGAGCTTGGTCTCCACAAGCCGGTGTTGGACGCCATTGCCGACATCGGGTTTGAGTACTGCACGCCGATCCAGGCGGAGACCCTGCCTTATACTCTGGCCTGCCACGACCTGATCGGTCAGGCCCAGACCGGTACCGGCAAGACCGCCGCCTTCCTGATCACGGCCATACAGGCAATGCTGGAAACGCCGGTGGATGACAAGGACCGGTTTGCGTCCGAACCCCGTGTGTTGGTGCTGGCGCCCACCCGGGAACTGGCCATGCAGATTGCCAAGGATGCCGAGGAGTTATGTGCCCGCACCGGCCACCGAGTGGTGTCCGTGGTGGGTGGCATGAACTATGACAAGCAGCGGGAAGTGCTGCAGAACGAGATTGTCGACATTCTGGTGGCCACTCCGGGACGGCTGATCGATTTCCTGGGTTCCCAGGATGTGTTCCTGGACCAGATCGACCTGCTGATTCTGGACGAAGCGGACCGGATGCTGGACATGGGCTTCATTCCCGACGTCAAGCGCATCATCCGCCGCTGTCCGCCCAAGGATGACCGGCAGACCCTGTTGTTCAGTGCCACCTTCAATCAGGACGTGCTGAACCTGGCGTCGATGTGGACCCACGGTGCGGAATTCATCGAGATCGAGCCGCAACAGAAAACCGCCGAGCGGGTAAAACAGACGGTGTATCTGGTATCCGAAGACCAGAAACTGCCGGTTCTGGTGAACTCGCTGAAGCAGCCGGGGGTCGAGAAGGCCCTTGTCTTCGCCAACCGTCGTGACCAGTGCCGTGATCTGGAAGAGGACCTGAAAAATCAGGATGTGAAGGTTTCATTGATGTCCGGCGAGATCCCCCAGAGCAAGCGCCTGAAAACCCTGGATCAGTTCAAGAACGGCGAGATCCAGGTGCTGGTTGCCACCGATGTGGCCGGCCGTGGTATCCACGTGGACGGCGTTACCCATGTGTTCAACTACAACCTGCCGGAGAATGCCGAGGATTACGTGCATCGAATCGGCCGCACTGGTCGGGCGGGGGAGCATGGGATTTCCATCAGCTTCGCCAGCGAAGACGATGCCTTTACACTGCCGTCAATCGAAACCTACATCAGCCAGAAGCTGACCACGTCGGTGCCGGAGGAGGAGTTGCTTCAGCCGCTTGAGAAACCGCCGATCCAGCGTCGTCGTGGTGGGCGCCGTGCCGGTGGAGGCAATCGCGGTCGGCAGGGCGGTCGTCCCCGGTCCTCCGGCTCCCGCTAACAGCTGCCCGGCGGCCACCATGCATATCGTCGCCGATGAAAACATTCCGTTGCTGGATGCTTTCTGCGGGGGGCTCGGGCGTCTGACCCGGGTTGATGGCCGAACGCTGGGCCCGGGTCAGCTGGCGGATGCCGACGTGCTGCTGGTAAGGTCCGTGACCCGGGTCAATGCCGATCTGCTGGCCGGCACGAAGGTGAGGTTTGTCGGCACCGCCACCATCGGTACTGACCATGTGGACACCCATTGGCTGGCCCGTCAGGGCATCGCCTTTTTCTCCGCGCCCGGCTGCAATGCCAGCAGCGTCGTGCAATACGTGCTGTCGGTACTTTCCCTGTTCATGGTTCGCCAGCAGCGTTCGGGTTTTGACGGCCTGACCGTTGGCGTCATTGGTGCGGGGAATGTGGGTGGCGCACTGGTTCAGCGCCTGCTGGATCTTGGTGCCAGCGTCAGGGTCAGTGATCCGCCGCGACAGGAGCAGGGCGCCGACCTGCCGTTTGCCTCCCTGGATGACGTCCTGCAGTGCGATGTGGTGTCACTGAATACCCCCCTGATTCCAGAAGGTCCCCATGCCACCGCACACCTGCTGGACGCCGCGCGGCTGTCCCGGCTCGGGGCGGGACAGTTGCTGGTCAACAGTGGTCGTGGCCCCGTCATCGACAACCGGGCGCTGCTGGCGCGTCTGCAGGCCCCGGATGCTCCCCTGGTGGCGCTGGATGTGTGGGAAAATGAGCCGGAGCCATCGGCGGAACTGGTGGATGAGTGCTGGCTCGCCACGCCTCACATTGCCGGCTACAGCCTGGAGGGCAAGAGTCGCGGCACGGAAATGATAGCCCATGCTCTGCATCAGTGGGCCGGCGCGGAATTTCACGCCCGCCTGGCCTCGGTCCTGCCGCCGCCTCCGCTTTCAGAACTCCACGTCACCGATCATGCGACGCCCATGGACGCCCTGCACCGGGCACTGATGGCCTGCTATGACCCCCGGGACGACGATAGTCGCCTGCGGGGTGCGTTTGCCCGGGGGGATGCTGCTGGCGTGCCGAGGGGGCCTGTCTTTGATGAACTGCGGAAACGTTATCCGGTCCGGCGTGAGCCCTCCAGTCTGACGATAGCCATGCCGCCCGACACTGCAGTACAGCGGACCCTGTCGCACTGTGGCTTCCGGGTCGTTGAAGCGTCCGGGGTATAAGCCCCGGACGCTTCAATGGTTCTCTCTCCTTTACCCGACCTGGGCCTGTTTCAGGGCCGCAATACGATCCTCAAGGGGCGGGTGGGTCATGAACAGGGCGCTCAGGCCACCCCTGGCGCCCCGGTTGATGCCGAAGGCCTGCAGGCTGTCGGGCATCTGGTCGGGCATCTCGCTTTCCTGCTTTAAGCGGGCCAGAGCGCTGATCATGGCAGCCGTTCCGGCCAGTTGGGCACCGGCGATATCCGCCCGGAATTCCCGCCGTCTGGAAAACCAGAAGACGATGGTGCTGGCCAGGATGCCGAGTACGATTTCCGCCACAATGGTCACCACGAAGAAGCCCAGGCCGTGTCCACTCTCATTCCGGAAGACCACCCGGTCCACCAGCGAGCCGATGACCCGCGCGGCGAAAATCACGAACGTGTTCACCACCCCCTGGATCAGGGCCAGGGTGATCATGTCCCCGTTCGCCACGTGGCCGATTTCGTGGCCCAGTACCGCGCGGATTTCCTCCTTGTTGAAGCGTTGCAGCAGGCCCTCACTGACCGCCACCAGCGCGTCGTTCTTTTTCCAGCCGGTGGCAAAGGCGTTCGACTGGGTGGCAGGGAAAATCGCCACCTCAGGCATGCCGATGCCGGCGTTTTTGGCGAGTTCCGCCACCGTATCCACCAGCCAGCGTTCCGCCGGGGTGCGGGGTGACTCGATGACCCGGGCGCCGGTGGCTCGCTTGGCCATGAACTTGGACATCAGCAGCGAAACGAACGAGCCGGCAAAGCCGAACACGGCCGCAAAAATCAGCAGGGAACTGTAGTTGATTCCGTTCTGTTGCAGATAGCCATCAACCCCGAGCAGGCTCAGGGTGACGCTGGCCACCAGGATCACCGCCAGGTTGGTGGCAAGGAACAGCAGTATTCTCATTCTCTCTCACTCCGGAAGAACAGTGTCTGATTTCGGATATCGGGCCTTGCACGGCCATTTCAATGGCCGGTGGCCTATACCGCGTTCAGCGGATGAGAAAGACAATGGGTCGCGTTGTCAGTTCCCCGCAGGCGCGAAGAAAGCTGCCTGCATGGCGCGATTGAGGGTGGGAGAATGCCCCCCCTTTATGGACTGTCGCAGCACATGCACCCAGGTAGAGCGATCCTGCCGCACCGAGCGTGGCAGGGAATCGTCATCGGGAGCCGGCACGCCGGGTTCGGGAAGGTCGAGGGCGGCTACCAGATCGTAGGGGGCCGGTGTGCTCAGGCGGATAAACGCGTTGCGGGTCAGCACGGCCTGGTCCAGAGCCTCCTGACGAATGGTGTCGATATAGCGCAGCAGGCCTTCCTCCTCCAGCCATAGCAGGGCGCCGAAGCACGCCATATGCCGGGGGCTGTGCAGGCCGAACTCATCCGGCTCGTCTGGCCCGGCAATGTCCTCCACGAACAGGTTGATGCGCCTGGGAAACACGCTGTAAAGCTGAACCAGGGCAATGGCGGAATCCCGGTAGAACTCCTCGATATGGATATCGGCCATAGGTTGTCCTGCAGGTTGATTCGCGGGACTAGTGTCCCGTCTGGGTAATTCGTTGACCTACTGAGCCACTGAGGACTTTGAGAGCAAGGCGCGTTGGCGAAGGTTTGGTGGTTCCAAATCGAGTCAACGCAACGCGGCTATCAAAGTCCTCAGTGGCTCCCGAAGGGCGTGACGCTGAGGCTTCTGGCCGGTGTTGCCAGCCCTTGATGTGGAACCACCACACCTTCGGACTGGCGCCTTGGCCAGAAGACTCAGCGTCACGCAGTAGGTTAACGAATTACCCAGACGGGACACTAGCGCCAGGTAGTCAGGAAGCGCTCAAGACGACCGATGGCGTCTTCCAGGGCGTCCACCCGGGGCAGGAATACCACCCGGAAGTGCTGGCGGTCGTCTATATTGAAGCCCGACCCCTGCACCAGCAGAATGCGCTCCTGCTGTAGCAGGTCCATCACGAACTGCTCGTCGTTGTCGATGGGGTAGAGCTCGGGGTCCAGTTTCGGAAACAGGTACAGCGCCCCCTTGGGCTTTACACAGCTGATGCCGGGAATGTCATTGAGCAGTCGCCAGGCGGTCTCCCGCTGTTCGTAAAGCCGTCCGCCGGGAGCCACCAGGTCGTCGATGGACTGGTAACCGCCAAGGGCGGTCTGGATGGCAAGCTGCGCCGGCACATTGGCGCACAGGCGCATGGAGGCCAGCATGTCGATGCCCTCGATCAGGTCACTGGCCTTGTGCTTGGCGCCACTGATGATCAGCCAGCCGGAGCGATAGCCGGCAGCCCGGTAGTTCTTGGACAGTCCGTTGAAGGTGAAGAACAGTACGTCGTCGGCGAGGGATGCGGTGGAAACGTGCTCAACGCCGTCGTACAGGATCTTGTCGTAGATCTCATCGGACAGAATGATGAGGTTGTGCTGCCGGGCCAGTTCGATCACATCTTCCAGCAACTCCTTCGGGTAAACAGCCCCGGTGGGGTTATTTGGATTGATCAGCACAATAGCCTTGGTGCGACTGGTGATCTTGCGGCGGATATCGTCCAGGTCCGGAAACCAGTCCTGCTGTTCATCACAGTGGTAGTGCACGGCCTTGCCGCTGGACAGGGTGACGGCCGCCGTCCACAGGGGATAGTCCGGCGCGGGTATCAGCACTTCGTCACCGGTATTGAGCAGCGCCTGCATGGACATGACAATCAGCTCACTGACGCCATTGCCCAGGTAGATATCGTCGATATCAACCTTGTCGATGCCCCGCTCCTGGCAATAGTGCATCACCGCCTTGCGGGCGGAGAACAGGCCCTTGGATTCCACATAGCCCTGGGCCGTGTGGAGGTTGTAGATCACGTCCTGCTGTATTTCTTCCGGTACGTCCAGCTCAAAGGCGGCGGGGTTGCCGATATTGAGCTTGAGCACCCGATGGCCTTCTTCTTCGAGACGACGCGCTTCACGCAGAACCGGGCCACGGATTTCGTAACAGACGTTGTCCAGTTTTGCGGATTTTCTGTAGTTCTGCATAGAAGGCATCTTCCCGATGGTTGTGCGTACCCGCCGTAACAGGCGGCAGGATATAAACAGGTCCACCATTCTAGCGGAGCCGGCGACGTAAAAAACAGTCCGGACAGGGCGCAATTGTGATGAAAAATGGCAAAGCTCACCGCAAGTTGGAGAGTATTTCTCATGCTGGCTTCCGGATAACATGTTGTGCACAATATAGTTGTTAAAAATACAGGAGTTCTGACACATGACGACCGCCCCGCTCTACGACATTGAAGTAACAGACATCAAGGGTCAGACCCGAACCCTGGCGAACTATGCCGGCAAGGTTTTGCTGATCGTGAATACGGCTTCAAAATGCGGTTTTACCCCGCAGCTTGAAGGCCTGCAGTCGTTGTACAGCGAGCTGGGGGACCGGGGGCTTGCAGTGCTGGGGTTTCCCTGCAACCAGTTCATGAACCAGGATCCCGCTGACAACAGCGAGATCAGCGAATTCTGTTCACTCAACTATGGCGTCAGCTTTCCCATGTTTGCCAAGCTGCAGGTCAACGGGCCGGAAACACACCCGCTCTTCCGGCTGCTGAAAGAGGAAGCGCCGGGTATGATGGGATCGAAGAAAGTGAAGTGGAACTTTACCAAGTTTCTGGTAAACCGGGATGGCCAGGTGGTCCGGCGCTATCCGCCCACAGCAAAGCCCGAAACCATCCGCGATGATATTGTGGAGCTCCTGTAAGTGAAGGAACGCAAAGCATTGGACAGTGAAGAAGATATCAACAACCTGCTGGCTCTCGATAATCAGCTGTGTTTCGCCCTCTATGCGGTTAACCGGGCCATCACCGGTCGTTACCGGCCATTGCTGGCGGAACTGGACCTGACCTATCCCCAATACCTGGTGATGCTGGTGATGTGGGAGGCGGACCGCAAGGGCGATAGCCCCCGGGTGTCGTCCATCGGGGAGCGCCTGCGACTGGATTCGGGCACCCTGACTCCATTACTGCGGCGCCTGGAGCAGCGTGGACTGCTGACGCGCCAACGGTCCAGTGAGGATGAACGTGTGGTGACCGTGGCGTTGACCGACGAGGGCCGGGCCATGCGTGAAAAGGCATCCGATGTGCCACTGCGCCTGCTGTGTGACCTTGGGGTGGGCCCGGAGCAGGCGGTGCAGTTGCGGGAAGATCTGAGGGATCTGCTCAGCCGCGTGGAGGGTGACCGCTAGCGTCCTGCCCGCCGGTCGCCCAGCGCTGGATCATCTGGTCCAGCACCTCGCGGTGGTAGGGTTTGGTGATGTAGTCGTCCATGCCAGCGGCCAGGCAGTCCTCGCGGTCGCCGGACATGACATTGGCAGTTACCGCAATTACTGGCAGATGCTTCCATTCCGGGTTCTGGCGAATCCGTCGCGTCGCTTCGTAACCGTCCATGACCGGCATCTGGCAGTCCATCAGCACCAGGTCATAGGGTTTCAGTGCCAGCGCAGCCAGCGCCCGTTCGCCGTTTTCGGCGTGATCCACCTCATGGCCGAGCTTGTGCAGCAGGCCCGAGGCCACAATCTGATTGACCCGGTTGTCTTCCACCAACAGGATCCGGCAATGGCGTCTGCTGGCACCCGTTTCCGGGACCTGTGCCCTCTCCGGTTCAGGTTTGCCGGCGCTGTCGTCCACCGGCAGGGGCAGGGTGACCGTGAACCAGGTGCCTTCGTGCTCCCGTGAGTCCACCCGGATCTGCCCGTGCATGCGCTCAACCAGTTGCTGGCACAATGCCAGCCCAAGCCCCGTGCCACCGTAACGGCGGGTGGTATCGGTGGCAGCCTGGGAAAAGGGTGAAAAGATCCGGTTAAGCTCCTGGCGCGACATACCAATGCCCGTGTCCCTGACCTCCAGGCGGATACCTTCCGGGGTCTGGGCCAGGTGAATGGCAACCTTGCCTTCATCGGTGAACTTGATGGCGTTGGAGAGCAGGTTGTTGGTCACCTGACGCAGCCGGGTCGGGTCGCCCAGGTAACGGGGCGCAAGATCTGTCTCCAGGTGGGTGACGAACTCCAGCCCCTTGCGGCGGGCCTGTTCCCCGTGGATGGTGGCGCATTCGTTGATGAGCGAGCGCAGGTCGAAGGAGATGACTTCCAGGTCCAGCTTGCCGGCTTCCACCTTGGAGATATCGAGAATGTCGTTGAGCAGGCTCAGCAGGCTCTGGCCGGCCCGGTGTGCAATTTCCAGTTGATGGCGCTGTGAGGGCTCCAGGTCGCTTTCCAGGGCCAGCTCAAGCATGCCCAGAACGCCGTTCAGGGGTGTGCGTATTTCGTGGCTCATGCTGGCAAGAAAGCGGGCACGGGTCTGGGCGCGCCGGACGGCATCTTCCTTGGCACGGATCAGTGCCCGGTTACCCCGTTGCAGGGCTTCGTTTTTCTCGGAAATCTCCCGGGTGCGGTCCTCCACCTCCCGCTCGAGCTTGCCGGAATAGTCCTTCATCTGGCTTTCGACCTCCCGCAACTGGCTCAGGGAGGTGTCCACCGTCTGCAAGTGGCGGTTGATGATCGCCACCATGCTGCCAATCTCGTCATGCTCGTGGGAGGGTGGTACGGGTAGGCGGGCCTTTTCCGGTGCCTCCGGTACATCCTGAAGGCTGCTGATTACCCGCATCATGGGTTTGGTCAGCACGAAATAGAACACCACCAGCAGCATGGCTGACAATACCAGGCTCTTGAGTACACCGCTGATCAGTGTGAAAGTGGCGCGGGACAGGAACAGGTTGCCGTAATGGTTGGTGGAAATGGTAATGACCAGTTCACCCAGTTCCACCTCCGGCAGGTCCGGAACTTCCAGCTCCTTCGAGTAACGGCGGGTTTCCCCGAACAGCAGATCACTGATCCACCGGTAGTTGCCATCAAGGCTGCCGCGGCTGGCGGCGGACAGGGTACGGTTACCGGGGTCCAGCAGGCGGGCATCGATCACCGCCGGGTGCTGGAGCATGCCGTCGAGCAGCTCGCCGGCCAGACGGGTATCGATGTTGTAGGCAATCTGGGACGCGGGGCTGTGGCTGATCTCCATCAGCGCCTCGATATCCTGATTCATGTAGTCACGGGTGCTGTGGTATTCCACCGTGACCTGAATCAGGTTAAGAACGAGCCCCACGGCCATGGCCAGCAACACGGTGTTGCGGGTGAGGCGGTATGACAGGCGGTTCCTGAAAAGGTTTGTCACTCTGTTCCCTGTGTGGCCCGGGTACCCGGGGTTGCGTCTCAGTCGTCGTAGTCGGCTTTCTTCTTCCATGAATCGTCATGGAGGAAAGTGTCCCACTGCTTGTCCAGCTTGGTCTGCTGCTCGGCAGAGTGGCTCCGGTCGCCGCTGCTCAGTTCCTGTTCCAGTTCATGGATCCGTGCCTTGAACGCCGCGACAGCCTTGGCTGCCATGTCATTGCCCCGGGACTTGGCCATTTCCGAGGCTGCCAGGTGATAGGCGTGGATAGCCTTGCGCAACTCGTTCTGTTTGACATGATCCCGGGCCTGGAAAACGAACAGGTCCGCATGGGTCTTGTGAATGGTAAACAGCACATGGCGCAGGTTGGCCTTGGCGGTGGAGGCGTTGATCTTGCCGGACTTGTGCAGGAATTCAATCAGCTTGAAAAGGCTCTGCAACAATTCCTTGACGTAATTCGATTTTTCCGGGGAGTCGATGATCACCTTGGGATGCTCATCGGTACCGTCCATCACCATCTGTTTGTTTTCCCGGACTGTGGCCAGCCATTCTTTCACCGGCAGCTCGGTGCTTTCCTGGCGGAGTCCTTCGCAGGCTTCCTCCATGCGGCGCAGCAGAAGCAGTTTGATATCCCGGGTCAGGTACTGGCCCGGCAGCTCGTCATAGATGCGAAAGGCCCGGTTATAGGCATCCTCGAGAGAGGCGACCCGACGGGCACGCTCTATACGGGCGCGTTCGCGCATCTGACTGACCACGACAATGACGATCGAGATGACAACAACCGTCAGCAACAGCAGGACAATGGTGATGGTATTCATGTATCCCGGGGACGCTCCCTGATTATCTTTCTGATTTGGGAATGGCGGCCCCGGAACAGGTCTCATTCTGGCTCGTCAAAGCCTGTTCCGGGGTGCCTGAGCTATCGCAAGTATCTGGCAGACTAGCGGAAAAGTCTAATCGATTCCGTTCCATCTTGTTACAGGTGATAGAATAGTCGCAGTTACCGAGTACTGGAGGCCCCGCCTGTCATGGATATTTCCCGCGTTGACCTGAATCTGCTGGTATACCTGGATGTGTTGCTGCGGGAAAAGAACGTCACCAAGGCTGCCAATCACCTGGGCATTACCCAGCCGGCCATGAGCAACGGTTTGCGTCGATTGCGTGACCTGTTCGATGACCCCTTGCTGGTGCGTACCAGCGAAGGCATGACGGCAACCGAGCGGGCGACGGAACTGCAGCCGATGGTGCGCAGTATCCTCTCCGAGATCGAGCAGGCGGTGCAGCAGAAAACCTCGTTCTCGGCCCATGAAAGCCAGCGGGTATTCCGCATCATGGCCAGTGACTATGCCGAGTCCTGCCTGATGCCCCGGGTATTGCGACGGATCCGTCAGGAAGCCCCCAATGTGATTCTCGACGTACTCACGCCCAGCGATGTCAGCTTCGAGGATGTGGAGCAGGGGCGTCTGGATATGGCGATCAACCGGTTCGACAAGATTCCCCAGTCATTCCACCAGAAAACCCTGTGGACCGAGTATTTTGCGTGTCTGATGAACGTCCGCAACCCGATTCTGCAGGATCCGTTCACCCTCGACAGTTACCTGGAGGCCAGCCACATCTGGGTCAGCAAGACCGGGTTCGGTGTGGGCGTGGGCGTCAACCCGAAAGATGTGCAGCGCCTGGGCTGGGTCGACGAGGCCCTGGGTCTGATGGAGCGCAAGCGGCACATATCCGTGTTTACCCGACATTACCAGGTGGCCATGCTGCTCGCCGAGCAACACGACCTGATTGCCACATTGCCCAGCCGGGCCGCCTGGCTGCAGAAGGACAATCCGCAGCTGGTGATCAAGCCGCCACCCTTCGATATCCCGCCGTTCGAGCTGAAGATGGCCTGGAGCCCGTTGCTGCAGCACAACGCGGACCACCAGTGGCTTCGCCGGCTGGTGGCTGCCGTGGCGGAAGAGGTGGATGAGGAGTTTGCCGATTTCGGGCGCCAGTTCGAGGCGCGGGAGCCAGATGGTCCCCACCGCTCAGAGCGGTAGCTCCCGCAGTTCGAGCGAGGGTCGGGCGGTATCCCACATGCGCTGGAATGCTTCCGCCAACAGCTTGACCCGGCCACTGTCGGCAAAGTTGGCGAAACCCTCCGGCCGATCAAACCGGTGCCGGACCAGGGCTCCCTCACGATCCACCAAAAGGAAGGGATGTTCCACCGGTGGGTAGGCGTCGTTGACCAGGCGCAGGTCGATCGCGCTGGGCAGCCGCCGCATCAGTTCCACCAGCCGGTGGCGGCGTTTCACCAGCAGGGCGTCGTCATGGACCAGCAGGCGGATCTCGCTATTGCGATGATGGCGGGCGAGCCAGGACACAAGATCCCGCAGCCGCTGGCGGTCAAAGAGCTCGTGGTCCAGCACGCGGTCGTACAGCCAGAGTCGCTGGCGGGCCTGTCCGACCAGGCTGTCTATCAGTTCGGGTAACGGGTGGTCGCCGTCAATCAGCCAGCTTTTGTCGTCGCTACCCAGTATCAGTGGCTGTTGTCGCTGGCTGTCTTCGCCAAAATGTCTGGTGGCCAGTGTCGGTGCCAGGCAGCGCATGCCGTAGTGGGGGATGCCGGCGTCATCGTAGGGCTCCGTGCATACATGGAAGCCGCTGCGCTGGTAAAAGGGGACTGCGTGTTCCTGGGCAGACAGGTGCAGGTCTTTTACCTGGTCGGCGGCCTCTGCCATCAGATGTCTGAGTAACTTCTCGCCCAGCCCGCGGCCGCGGTGTTCAGGCAGTACCGCCATGCGACCGATATGGGCGCTGTCATCGAGAGTGTAGAACAGTCGCGCGGTGGCCACCGGCGTGTTGTCCGGCAGCACCGCCAGGAAATGATCGGCGATCTCGTCGGTGTCGTCCCACTCCAGTTCGGGGGGCACGCCCTGTTCATCGATGAAGACAGTCTGGCGGATGTTGCCGAGATCCTGGGGCGCCAGCTGCCAGCTGTACTTGCGGAATCTCACGGTCATTCGAAATAAAGGCTTCCCTGGTTGTAGAGTACGGTCATCAACTCGGCGAGGGCCGGGTCCTGGCACAGGTGTGCGATTTTCGCCGTATCGGGCCGGCTGGACGCGCACAGCAGCGGTGCCAATGGGCGGGCATCGCCGCTGAGCAGGTAGCGTTCGCCGTCGACGAACAGGGCGGTCTGATCATCCAACTCCGTGTAGGCGAAGCGGGAACCCTCGTTCCAGCGCAGTCTGCCGGCGTCCGACAGGGCGCCAACGAGATCGTCGGTGGTGGCCTGGGGCTCGGCGGGAATCACGATATCACTGTTCTTGGGGGCGGTGCTGAACTGTCCGAACCACAGGGCAAGCTGGCGGCGGTCGGACAGGCGCGACCGGATCTCCGCCTCAAGCTGGTCCAGAACACCCTGGCCGATAGTGCCGGGATTGTCGGGCAGGGCCGGATGGCTGTCGGGGAGATGGGCCGATACGTCGGTCTCCGAACAGAGAAAGTCCGTGAAGCTGGTCAGCAGGTCATCCACCGTGGGCGCACGGAAGCCCACGGACAGGGTAATGCAGTCATCCTCGGCCACGCCGTGATGACCGATGCCCGGCGGCAGGTAGAGCATGTCGCCGGGTTCCAGCAGGACATCCTCCTGCGGCTGCCAGTCTTTCAGGATGCGCAACGGGGTACCTTCGACCCTTGGCGACTGTTCGCTGCACTGGCCGCCAAACTGCCAGCGCCGGTGGCCTTCTGCCTGCACCAGGAAGACATCGTACTGGTCATAGTGGGGGCCGACACTGCCGCCGGGCGGGGCATAGCTGGCCATGATGTCATCCAGCCGCCAGTTGGGTATGAAACGGAAGTGATCCAGAATATCAGCCACTTCCGGCACCCAGTGGTCCAGCCCCTGCACCAGCAGGGTCCAGTTGCCCGTCGGCGGGGAGGTGAAGCGATCCGTGCTGAACGGGCCGTTATGAAGTTGCCAGGGGTTGCCGTTCTCCTGTTCCACAACAATCCGCGACTCCACCGCCTGTTCGCAGGCCAGCCCGGCCAGTTCGTCGGCGTCCACCGGGCATCCGACGCCATCAGGAAACGCCTGGCGGATAACCAATGGCTTTTTCTGCCAGTACTCCCGCAGGAAAGTTTCGGCGGGCATGCCGCCGGGCAGTCGGTCAGGTACGGTCATGATCCGATATCACCAGCTTGTTGGGCGGCATTGCCGGTATAGCGGGCCGGCGTCAGCGCCATGAGTTCATCTTTCGCTGCCTGGGGGATGTCCAGGTTCTGTACGAAATTCTGGATCAGCTCCGGACTCATGTCCTTGCCCCGGGTCAGTTCCTTGAGTTTTTCATAGGGTTTTTCGATGTTGTAGCGACGCATCACCGTCTGGATGGGCTCCGCCAGTACTTCCCAGGCGTTATCCAGGTCTGCGGCCAGGCGTGCCGGGTTCACTTCCAGCTTGCCCAGGCCCTTGAGGGTCGACTCGTAGGCGATCAGGCTGTGGGCAAAACCCACGCCCAGGTTGCGCAGCACGGTGGAGTCGGTCAGGTCCCGCTGCCAGCGGGAAATCGGCAGCTTGCTGCCCAGGTGTGCCATGAGGGCGTTGGCGATGCCCAGGTTGCCTTCGGAGTTCTCGAAGTCGATGGGGTTGACCTTGTGGGGCATGGTGGATGAGCCGATTTCCCCTTCCACGGTCTTCTGCTTGAAGTAGCCGAGGGAAATGTAGCCCCACAGGTCCCGGTTGAGATCAATCAGGATAGTGTTGAAGCGCGCCACGGCATCAAACAGCTCGGCAATATAGTCGTGGGGTTCGATCTGGGTGGTGTAAGGGTTCCAGGAGAGGCCCAGCCCTTCCACAAAGTCTTTGGCGCTGGCGGCCCAGTCCACGGACGGGTAGGCGGAAAGATGGGCGTTGTAGTTGCCCACGGCGCCATTGATCTTGCCCATCAGTTCCACCTTGCGGATCTGACCGAGCTGTCGGCGCAGGCGGTAGACCACGTTGGCCAGCTCCTTGCCTACGGTGCTGGGGGAGGCGGTCTGACCATGAGTGCGGGACAGCATGGGCTGTTCTGCATGCTCCAGTGAGAGCGCCTCCAGGCGCTGGACGATCCGGTCCATGGCGGGCAGCAGGCCGTCGTCCAGACCTTCCCGCAGCATCAGCGCGTGGGACAGGTTGTTGATGTCTTCCGACGTGCAGGCGAAGTGAACGAACTCGGTGACAGCGTGAAGTTCCGGAATCGGGGCGATCTTTTCCTTGATGAAGTATTCCACTGCCTTGACGTCGTGGTTGGTGGTGCGCTCGATGGCCTTGATGGCCTCGGCATCCACCAGGCTGAAATTGTCGATCATGTGATCCAGGGCATCTGTGGCGCTGGCGCTCAACGGGGGTACTTCGGTAATGTCCGGGTGAGCGGCCAGCTGCTGCAACCAGCGCACTTCCACCTTGACCCGGTTACGGATCAGCCCGTACTCGCTGAAAATTTCCCGGAATACCGAAACTTTATTGCCGTAGCGGCCGTCCACCGGAGAAATGGCGGTCAGGCTGGTCAGTTCCATCAGATTTACACCTCATCAGAATCGGGCAGGGCGCAGAAGGCTGCGACGGCCTGCGGGTAAAAAAAACTGGCGTTTATGATACACCAGCGTGAGCCGCAATTCAGCGCCAGGGATGCTGGTGGTCAGGGGTGGCAGGCCAAGGGTGGGCAGACTATTCGGAGTGGTAGACCGACTGGTTGGCCTTCTCGGCCAGTTCCCCGGCGATGGCAGCCACCTTGCGGCGGCGGAAAATCAGCTGCCAGCGGCGCCCGCCGGTCTGGCGCCAGAGTACCGCCGAGCGGATGCCCGCCAGTAGCAGGGCGCGGACCCTGGCAGCATTCTCCTCCCGCTGCAGCACGGACGGATCGCCCGTGACCTGGATGCGCAGGCGGAAGGTGCTGATGGTGTCTGTATAGACCGAGGCCAGGTTGCTGATCAGGTTACTGTGTACATAGCCGAAATGATTGGCGGTGTGACGGGCCTGATCGATGCGTTCGCCGATGGCGCCCATCATGTCACGTTTACGATTGAGGCTGGATTCCAGCTGGATCAGGTTCAGGCTGTAGCGGAGGATGTCCATGTCCTGCTGGCGGGTCTGGTTGCTGAGGATCTTGGCAAGGGCATCCAGGCCCTCGCGCAGATTCATCAGTTCGCCACCATAGACATCCAGGGTGTTGTCGGGGTTGGTCACGAACAGCGAACGCAGGCTGGTTTCCAGGGTGGACTCGGCGCAGCGTCCCTGGTGAGCCACCTGGCTGACCAGGGTGGCCGCCTGAAAAACACCGGCCAGGGCCAGGGTCTGGTCGGTCAGGGATTTGCTCAAGACGCCTCCGTCGCCATGGCCGGCGCAGAAGGTTCCGCCTGGTCGTCGCGCCAGGTGGTCTCGATCACCGCACCGCCAAGACAGACTTCGCCGTGATAGAAGACAACGGACTGGCCGGGTGTGACGGCCCGTTGCACCTCGTCGAAGATCACCCGGGTGCCGTGGGCGGTGACGATGACCTCACAGTCCTGGTCCGGCTGGCGATAGCGGGTCTTGGCCTTGCAGCGGAAACGTTGCGCCGGCGGCTCCCCCGCCACCCAGTCTACCGGCCCGCTGAGCAGGCCGCGGGAAAGCAGCAGGGGATGATGTTTACCCTGTACGGCTATCAGCACATTTCGCTCCAGGTCCTTTTCCGCCACGTACCAGGGGTCGTCACTGAAACCCGCCAGGCCACCGATGCCCAGACCCTGGCGCTGGCCAATAGTGTGGTACATCAGGCCCTGGTGGCGACCGATGACGTGGCCGTCGGGGGTCTGGATATCGCCGGGCTGCGCGGGCAGGTACTGCTTTAGGAAATCGCTGAACTTGCGTTCACCAATGAAGCAGATACCGGTGGAGTCCTTCTTGTCCTGGGTCACGAAGCCCTGTTCCGCGGCGATGCGCCGGACCTCGGGTTTTTCCAGCTCACCCACCGGGAACAGGGTGCGGGCGACTCTTTCGCCGGATACCGCATGCAGGAAATAACTCTGGTCCTTGTTATTGTCCAGTCCTTTCAGCAGCTGGGCCCGGCCGGGGTGATCCGGGTCCGGGCGCTGGCGGGTGTAGTGACCGGTGGCAATAAAGTCGGCGCCCAGGGTCACCGCATAATCCAGGAACGCCCGGAATTTCACCTCCTTGTTGCACAGGATATCCGGGTTGGGGGTGCGGCCGGCACTGTATTCCGACAGGAAGTGCTCGAACACCCGGTCCCAGTATTCGGCGGCAAAGCTGGCAGTGTGCAGGGCAATGCCGATAGCGTCCGCTACCGCCTGAGCGTCGGCGAGGTCGGTCATGGCGGTGCAGTATTCGGTGCCGTCATCCTCGTCCCAGTTCTTCATGAACAGGCCTTCCACCCGGTAACCCTGATCCTTCAGCAGCCAGGCCGCCACGGAGGAGTCCACACCGCCGGACATGCCGACAATGACCCGGGTATCTTCTGGTTTGCTGGAAACGGGCTGATTCATGGTGCTAATGGGTACTGGTTACCGGTGAATGTCTGGAGCGGAAGTGTAACATTGTTCATGGTTACTTCGCTTCCGGCTCAACGATGATATCCAGGGGAAATCGTCGCCCATCCCGGTAATCCAGTATGCAGTCGAGCACCATGGGGCTGCGCAGGCGGCTGCCGAGACCCCGGATTTCATCCAGGGTCAGCCAGTGGGCGGCCACGATGTCGTCGTCCAGCTGGTCGGTGACGTGGCGCAATGGGCGGGCGGCAAAACAGAAGCGGAAGTAGGTGACGCCGTTGGCTGGTGCAATGTAACGGTACATGCCCAGGAAGGCCTCGGGCTCGACCTCCCAGCCCGTTTCCTCGAGTGCTTCCCGGCGTGCGGCCTCGGTGATGGCCTCGCCTTCCTCGATATGGCCGGCGGGCTGGTTGAAAACAATCTGTCCGCTGATGTGCTCTTCCACCAGCAGAAAGCGTCCGCGGTCGTCTTCCACGATAACGGCGACGGTAGCGTGTGGTTTCCAGGTCATGGGGATTTCCGTTCAGGTTTGCGTCGGAGCTGGCGCTGGCCGGGCGTTTTCCCGGGGTGCGCCCGAGCCTTGCCCGGCCTGCGCGCGGAAGCGGGTGAGTGAATGGTAAGACTGCGGTAGGCACCCGGAGCAAGCCCTTCAAGACTCCACTCACCGATCTGCCAGCGCACCAGCCTCAGGGTAGGGTGCCCGGTCGCTGCGGTCATGCGGCGCACCTGCCGGTTGCGGCCCTCGGTGAGTTTCAGTTCCAGCCACGACGTGGGAATTCTGGCCCGTTCCCGTACCGGCGGGTTGCGGGGCCAGAGTGCCGGTGGATCAATGCGCCGTGCACTGGCCGGCCGGGTGGCGCCATCCTTGAGATGCAGTCCGCGCCGCAGCTGTTCAAGCGCCTCGTCGCTGATATTTCCTTCGACCTGGACCAGGTAGGTTTTGGTCATCTTCTGGCGTGGTGAGGCAATGCGATGCTGCAGTCCACCGTCGTCTGTCAGCAGGACCAGGCCTTCAGAGTCGTAGTCCAGTCGGCCGGCGGGATAGACATGGGGCACATCGACGTAATCCCCCAGAGTCGCCCGACCCTGATCATCACTGAACTGGCAAAGGGTATGGAAGGGTTTGTTGAGCAGGATAAGAGCAGCCATCCTGACATGTTAACAGACTTCCATCTGTTGACCGTCAGGGATGGCTTGTGATCGCGGTGCTGCCGGCCCGAAGTCAGCCGTTGACCATGCGAACCACGTTACTCGTGCGTTCCTGCCCGGCATCGTCTCTGGCTGGCCGGGACTCCTGGCCCTTTGTCGCCGGTTGCTGTTCCGGGACGATGTTGACGGCATGAACACCCTTGTCGCTGGGTTTCTTTTCAAAGGTTACCGGCTGCCCGGCTTTGAGGGTTTTATACCCTTCCATCTGTACCGAGGAGAAATGTGCAAACAGGTCATCACTGCAGCCCTCTTCGATAATGAAGCCATAACCCTTGGCGTTATTGAACCACTTTACTTTGCCCCTTGGCATGATGAACTCCCTTGTCCCGTCATTATCTGTCTTAACGGTTGGCCTCGGTGGAGACCGCCCGATTACGGTGTTTTACACAATTTTACATTGCAGGATTTACTTTTGATCATTCGTCGTTGCGAGTCAACACCAAAGTCGCGGGAATTACTGATTGTGCACATTACATCCTCGTTAAGGAGGTATATGCCCCAATGATATCGACAGATTTGTGTGTTTATGTGTCGCAGGGTTATAGCCCGGGAATGGTTAAAAGCGACAGATCTAAGGCCGCTGTCCACCCCCGTACGGCAGGCAAGCGAAAACCACCCGGCCGGCCTTGCCGGTTGCTATTGCTTCGCACTGGTTGAAGAGGGGGGCGACGCGGTATGATGATTGATTGAACCCGGTGGCGGTTTTGCTGTCGTAACTGTGTCGGTTGCCTGTTCGTTCAGAGAATGGTGGTGTGGCAGACAAACACACTGCATCCTGACGGGCAGGATAGCGGCATAGAAGGCGTCCAGTGGCACAGCAAAGCATTCCCGATCTTGAAAACCCGCCTCCGGACACCCATCTTATGTCACAGAAACCGACATCCGGTAACAGAATCATGCGGACTCTGAGAAATTCTCTACTAGTATTGAGTCAGGGGGATCAAAACGGCGAGGACGAGCCCGGTCGCGAAGACAGCGTCAGTGTGGCGCCGGAAAAGCCGGCCCTGAAACGGCCCGCCCGATACCAGGTGGTTCTCCTGAATGATGATTACACGCCCATGGATTTCGTCGTGGATGTGTTGATGAAATTCTTCGCCATGAACGAAGAAAAGGCGACGCAGGTGATGCTGCTCGTCCATACGCAGGGAAAGGCCGTATGTGGGGTGTATACCCGGGACATCGCGGAAACGAAAGCAGCGCAGGTGAACCAGTATTCCTCCGAATGCGAGCAACCGCTGCTGTGCGAGATAGAACGTGCGGACTGACTGACCTTATGCGGGGTGGCCCATGCTGAGCAAAGATCTAGAAATTACGCTGAATGCCGCGTTCCGGAATGCCCGGGACAAGCGTCATGAATTCATGACGGTTGAGCACCTGTTGCTGGCATTGCTGGACAACGATTCAGCGGTGGGCGTCCTTAAAGCCTGCGGGGCAGACCTCCAGCGTCTGCAGGATGACCTTACCGAGTTTGTGGACTCCACCACGCCGCTGATACCCGGCACTGATAACGAAAGGGAGACCCAGCCAACTCTGGGCTTCCAGCGTGTCCTGCAGCGGGCGGTCTTCCATGTCCAGTCTTCCGGCAAGAAGGAGGTGACCGGCGCCAACGTGCTGGTGGCCATCTTCAGCGAACAGGAGAGCCAGGCGGTTTACCTGCTCAAGAAACAGAACATTGCCCGCATTGATGTGGTCAACTTTGTTTCCCATGGTATCTCGAGAGTACAGGGCGCCGAGGATCAGGAATCGCCGGATCCCGCCGCGCAGGAAGAAGGGGCCGAAGAGGGCTCCTCCAACAAGCCACTGGAAGCCTATGCCTCCAACCTCAACGAGCAGGCCCGTCAGGGGCGTATCGATCCGCTGATCGGTCGTGAACATGAGGTCGAACGGGTGGTGCAGATCCTGGTGCGTCGCCGCAAGAACAATCCGCTGCTGGTGGGTGAGGCCGGCGTTGGCAAGACCGCCATCGCAGAGGGTCTGGCAAGACGCATCGTGGACGGACAGGTGCCCGATATCATTTCCGATGCGGTGGTCTACTCTCTCGATCTGGGTGCGCTGCTTGCCGGCACCAAGTACCGGGGCGATTTCGAGAAGCGGCTGAAAGGTCTGCTTGCCGAACTCAAGAAGGAAAAGCGGGCGATTCTCTTCATTGACGAGATCCACACCATCATCGGCGCCGGTTCGGCTTCCGGTGGCGTGATGGACGCCTCCAACCTGCTCAAGCCGATGCTCGGCTCCGGTGAGATTCGCTGCATTGGCTCCACCACCTTCTCCGAGTTCCGCGGGATTTTCGAGAAGGACAGCGCGCTGGCCCGTCGTTTCCAGAAGATTGATGTGAACGAGCCCAGCGTTGACGACACTTATGAGATTCTCAAGGGGCTCAAGCCGCACTTCGAGAAGCACCATGATCTGAAGTACACCGACAAGGCCCTGCGTGTGGCGGCTGAAATGGCGGACCGGTACATTTCCGACCGCCATCTGCCGGACAAGGCCATCGACGTGATCGACGAGGCCGGTGCGCGCCAGCGGCTGTTGCCGGAAGCCAAGCGTCGTAAGGTGATTGGCGTATCCGCCATTGAAGATGTGGTGGCCACCATCGCCCGTATTCCACCGAAGAGTGTGTCCAGCAACGACAAGGACCTGCTGCGCAATCTGGAGCGGGACCTGAAGATGACCGTGTTCGGCCAGGATCCGGCCATCGAGTCCCTGTCCAATGCCATCAAGCTGGCCCGGGCCGGACTCAAGGCGCCGGAGAAGCCGGAGGGTGCCTTCCTGTTCGCCGGCCCCACCGGTGTCGGCAAGACCGAGGTCACGCGCCAGCTGGCGAAGGTTCTGGGCATCGAGCTGGTCCGCTTCGACATGTCGGAATACATGGAGCGCCATACCGTGTCACGGTTGATTGGTGCGCCTCCGGGGTACGTTGGTTTCGACCAGGGTGGCCTGCTGACCGAATCCGTGAACAAGCACCCTCATTGCGTGCTGCTGCTGGACGAGATCGAGAAGGCACACCCGGAAGTGTTCAACCTGCTGCTGCAGGTAATGGATCACGGCACGCTGACCGACAATAATGGCCGCAAGGCAGACTTCCGTCATGTCATCCTGGTGATGACCACCAACGCGGGGGCCGAGGATATCAGTCGCCGCTCTATTGGTTTCCAGGAGCAGGACCACAGCACCGATGGCATGGAGGTGATCAACAAGATGTTCACTCCGGAATTCCGCAACCGCCTGGATTCGATTATCCAGTTCGGCGGTCTGGCACCGGAAATCATCACCCACGTGGTGGACAAGTTCCTGACCGAACTTCAGGCCCAGCTCGACGAGAAACACGTGGTGCTGCATGTGGATGATGAGGCCAAGCTCTGGCTGGCGGAGAAAGGATACGACCCGACCATGGGCGCACGCCCGATGGCGCGCCTGATCCAGGACAAGATCAAGCGTCCGCTGGCGGAGCAGATCCTGTTTGGTGCGCTGTCCGAAAACGGCGGCGAGGTGAATGTCCACCTCAAGGACGGGGAGCTGGTGTTCGAGTACGAGGACGAGCCCGCCGAAGCGGTCTGACAGTGGGCCCCCTGGTTCAGGGGGCCACCAGCAACCCGGTCGTCATTAACAACAAAAGCCCCGCCATGGCGGGGCTTTTGTTTGTGCAGATGTCAGGCCGCTGATCTGTCGGCCCGGCAGACTGACGGCATTAACGGGCGCGATAGACGATACGGCCCTTGCTCAGGTCGTAGGGGGTCAGCTCGACCTTGACCTTGTCGCCAGTTAGGATGCGGATGTAGTTCTTGCGCATCTTGCCGGAGATGTGGGCAGTGACAACGTGACCGTTGCTCAGCTCCACACGAAACATGGTATTCGGAAGCGTATCAACAATAACGCCTTCCATTTCAATGACATCTGATTTCGCCATTCAGTACGAACCTCTCTTGATTGGGTTTCCCTGATTCTGGAATGGCGCAATTCTGCCTCATTTGCAGGCGATTGGCAAAAAAAGCGTCCATTCGGCGTAAGTTTTTTCCTATGGAATTACCGAGAGGCTAGTGTTCAGGCAGACTAGGATCAGGATTTGTCCGAATCCGGATCAAACTCCTGCCACGAGCCATCGATGAGTGCTTCAATGGGGCGGTAGCGGGTCTTGTAGTTCATTTTGCGGCTTTCACGGATCCAGTAGCCCAGATACAGCCACGGCAAACCCCGCTCCCTGGCTTCGCGGATCTGCCAGAGAATGGCCAGTGTGCCCAGGCTACGCTGGTCGTGATCCGGGCTGAAAATGGTATAGATGGCAGACAGGCCGTCTTCCAGTTCGTCCAGGACCGCAAGCCCGATGAGTTCGTCGCCGACGCTCATTTCCAGAAACCAGCTGTTGGTGGCGCCTTCCACCAGGAATGACTGGAACTGGTCCCGGGACGGAGGGTACATGTCACCATCGGAGTGGCGTTCGTTAATGTAACGGGCGTAAAGCTGGTAGAAGCGCTCGGAAAACCGGGCGGGCACAAGATTGAAGGTGACATCCTCATTGCGTTTCCATACCCGCCGCTGGGACCGGTCGGGCCGGAAGGCGCGGGTGTCCAGGCGAACAGGGACGCAGGCATTGCAGTATTCGCAATGGGGCCGGTAATAATGGGAGCCGCTGCGACGAAAACCCAGGGCGGTCAGTTGGGAGTAGAGGCGTTTGTCCACATTGGCCCTGGGGTCCACAAACATGGTGGTGGCCTCACGGCCCGGCAGGTAGCTGCAGGTATGGGCCGGTGTTGCGAAGAATACCAGTGTTCTCAGGCTGCTCATTCAGTGCCCCTTAACCAGTGGTCCCTGAATGGTATGACAGGGCACCGGTTTCATGTCCCGGACTTTTGCCCTGCCAGGTCCAGTCCAGTCTCCAGCGGGTGTCCCGGGGTGGGTGGTCAACATTTTCTCCCAGTATAGTCAGGAATGCCCGCCGTGGAATAGTTTGTGCCCCCATTGTCAGCAAATGCGGGCTTTCCACCTGACAGTCCATCAGCCGGTAGCCCGAGCGCTTCAGTTGTCCACATAAATGCACCAGTACCGCCTTGGAGGCGTTGGTCTCCAGGGAAAACATGGACTCGCCAAAAAAACAGCGCCCGATAGCAAGCCCGTACAGGCCGCCTACCAGTTCGTCCCGCTGGTTCCAGGCCTCGATGGAATGGGCGTGACCCTGACGGTGGAGCTCGATATAGGCCTGCTCCATATCGTCGGTAATCCAGGTGCCTTCCGGACGCGTGGAGCCGCACAGGTGGATAATACGGCGGAAGGCTTGGTCCGTGCTGATCCGGAAGCGCTTCTGGTTCAGGGTCCGGCGCAGGCTGCGGGACACATGAACGTCGTCGGGAAAGAGTACACAGCGGGGGTCCGGAGACCACCAGAGGATGGGCTGGTCATCGCTGAACCAGGGAAAGATACCGTGACGGTAGGCAAGCAGCAGGCGCGCGGGCGACAAATCGCCCCCGATAGCAAGCAGGCCGTCGGGTTCGTCAAGGGCTTCCTCCGCCGGTGGAAACCACAGCTGATCCGGATCAAGCCAGGGCAGGGCGCTCATCGGGTCTGCCTCTTACTGCCTGTCCCGGCTTCTGCCGGGGCAGGCGATTTCAGGGTCAGATTCAGCCCTGCTGATCCAGGAACTTCTCGGCATCCAGGGCCGCCATGCAGCCGAAGCCGGCCGAGGTTACCGCCTGACGGTAGACGTGGTCCGCCACATCGCCGGCCGCGAAAACCCCGGGCACGCTGGCCTGGGTGGCCATGCCTTCGAGCCCGCTGCGAATGCGGATATAACCGCCTTCCATGTCCAGCTGGCCTTCGAACAGCTCGGTATTCGGGCGATGGCCAATGGCGATGAACACGCCGGCCAGGTCCCGCTCCTCGGTGCTGCCGTCCTTGGTGTTGCGGATGCGCATACCGGTTACGCCGGTGCCGTCACCCAGTACTTCATCCAGGGTGTGATCCCAGACAATCTTAACGTTGCCGTTTTCGGCTTTTTCGAACAGCTTGTCCTGCAGAATCTTCTCGGCGCGGAGCTTGTCACGGCGATGGACCAGGGTTACCTCATCGGCGATATTGGAGAGGTAGAGCGCTTCCTCAACGGCGGTATTGCCGCCACCGATTACCGCAACTTTCTGCTTCTTGTAGAAAAAACCATCACAGGTGGCGCAGGCGGATACGCCCTGACCCTTGAACTTCTCCTCCGACTCCAGGCCCAGGTACATGGCGGAGGCGCCAGTGGCGATGATCAGTGCATCGCAGGTGTACTCTCCGCTGTCACCCTTGAGCCGGAACGGGCGATTACGCAGATCGGCCTCGTTGATGGTGTCATAAACCACGTGTGTCTCGAAACGCTCGGCATGCTTGAGCATGCGCTGCATGAGTTCCGGTCCCTGCACACCGTCATTGTCACCGGGCCAGTTGTCGACATCGGTGGTAGTGGTGAGCTGGCCACCCACTTCAATGCCGGTAATCAGGGTAGGCTGCAGGTTGGCGCGGGCCGCATAGACTGCGGCCGTGTAACCGGCCGGGCCGGAGCCCAGGATGATCAGTCGGGAATGCTTGGTGTCGGTCATTGCTCGAGTCTCTTCGATTATCGGTGACGATGGTCCCGGGGTGCCCAAGGGTGTCAGATCCCGGTCATTATGAGTATCGGGGCACCCGGCTGTCCATCAGGGTCGTTTGCAGATTTTCCGAGGACGGAGAGGATACCAATGTGCGCCCCAAACGCGAATTTGATTGCCGCAATTCTGCCGATTGAGCGGTACTATTCCTGACCCGGTAGCCGTTATCAGCCGCGACCAATGACCGGTACCTGGTCCAGCAGCTGCCTTACCCGTTGCTCCCCCTTGCCACTGTCGCCCTGTTCCAGCCGGTGAGCGGCGATGGCAGGAAACACCGTCTGCACGTCGTCCGGCAGCACATGGTGACGACCCTGCATCAGCGCCCATGCCCGTGAGGCCCGCACCAGGCCGAGTCCGGCCCGGGGTGAAAGACCATAAAGCAGCCCCGGCATCCGACGGCTTTCTTCCAGCAGGCTCTGGATGTAGTCCAGCAGGGCCGGGCTGGTGCTGACCCTGGCCACGCCTTCCTGCAGCGTCTTGAGGTCATCGATGTGGAACATGGTCCGCAGTCGTTCGGTCATCTGGCGCCGGTCTTCCCCCTCCAGCAATTCACGCTCTGCCTTCGGATCCGGGTAGCCCAGCCGCAGCCGCATCAGGAAACGGTCGAGCTGGGACTCCGGCAGAGGGTAGGTGCCGCCCTGTTCCGCCGGGTTCTGGGTGGCAATCACAAAGAATGGCAGCGGTAGCGGGCGTGTTTCCCCTTCGATAGACACCTGGCGCTCTTCCATGGCTTCCAGCAGGGCGCTCTGGGTTCGCGGTGAGGCGCGGTTGATCTCGTCGGCCAGCACCACCTGGGCGAAGATCGGGCCCTGGTGAAACACCAGCGAACCGGCCTCACGGTCGTACATGGAAAAACCCAGCACGTCTGCCGGCAGCAGGTCGTTGGTGAACTGGATGCGCTGGTAACTGAGCCCCATTACCTTGGCAAGGGCATGGGACAGCGTGGTCTTGCCCATGCCGGGGATGTCCTCGATCAGCAAATGGCCCTGGGCCAGCAGCCCGCACAGGGCAAGCCGGATCTGCGGTTCCTTGCCAAGAACAATGTGGTTAAGCTCGGTGATCGCGGCGTCGATCAGTTTCTTCATGGAAGGCCCGTTGTTTGTGTGTCAGTCCCGTACCCGTTTGAGTATGTCGTTATAGGCGTCGATACGCCTGTCTCTCAGGTACGGCCATAGGCGGCGAACGGACTCGCTGCGGTGCTGGTCGATATCCACCGTCAGAACTGCTTCCTGGTGCTCCTCCGCCCGGCTCAGCACTTCGCCCTGGGGGCCGCAGATAAAGCTGTTACCCCAGAAGCGGATGCCGGCTGACTGGCCGGAGGGGTCGGGTTCGGTGCCCACCCGGTTGGGCGCGATCACCGGCAGGCCATTGGCCACCGCGTGGCCACGCTGCACGGTGACCCAGGCGTCCAGTTGCCGGGCCTGCTCGTCGGGGTCATCGGTGGTATCCCAGCCGATGGCGGTGGGATAGATCAGCAGATCGGCGCCGGCCAGGGCCATCAGGCGGGCGGCTTCCGGATACCATTGGTCCCAGCAGACCAGAACGCCGAGCCGGCCCACGGAGGTGTCGATGGGTGTGAAGCCATTGCGGCCGTCATTGCAGGTGGCGTCGCCGGGGGTGAAGTAGAACTTCTCATAGAACCCGGGGTCGTCCGGAATGTGCATCTTGCGGTAGATACCGGCAAGGGAGCCGTCGGTTTCCACCACCACGGCGGTGTTGTGGTATACGCCGCTCATGCGGCGCTCGAACACCGAGCCCACCAAAACGATGCCCAGTTCCCCTGCCAGTGCGCAAAGCCGGTCCGTGGTAGGGCCGGGAATGGGCTCCGCCAGGTCAAAGACCGAGGTGTCTTCTGTCTGGCAGAAGTACAGGGTAGCGTGCAGTTCCTGTAATACCACCAGTTGCGCACCTTCACTGGCGGCCTGCCTGACCAGCCGTTCCGAGGTGTCGAGGCTGGCGGTCTTGTCGTCGCTGCAGGTCTGCTGGATGGCCGCGACCCTGAGATTCCGGTTGCCGGTCATAGTTCCACCACACCCCGGGGCAGTTGCATGGTGACGCAGTGCAGGCTGCCGTGTTGCTCCACCAGGGTGCGGCAGGGGATGGGGATGATCTCCCGGTCCGGAAACAGATCGCGGCAGGTGGCCAGTGCGGCCTCGTCCTGGGCCACGTTGTAGGTGGGCATCAGCACGGCGCCGTTGATGATCAGGAAATTGGCGTAGGTTGCCGGCAGGCGCTCGCCATCAGCATCCAGTATGGCCTCGGGCCAGGGCAGCGGGACGAGCTGATAGGGCGAGCCGTCAGCCTGGCGGAACAGGCGCAATTCCTCTTCCATGGCGGCAAGGGCCGGATAATGCTCGTCTTCGGGGTCGTCGCAGCGAACATAGCAGATCCGGTCCGGCCCACAGAAGCGGGCCAGGGTGTCGATATGGCTGTCGGTATCATCGCCGGCCAGATAGCCGTGGTTGAGCCAGAGTACCCGCCTGGCACCAATGGTCTCGCCGAGCAGGGCTTCGATGGCAGCGCGATCATAATCCGGGTTACGGGTTGGCGTCATCAGGCACTCGCTGGTGACCATAACGGTGCCCTGGCCATCGGATTCGATGGAGCCTCCCTCCAGAACGAAATCTACTGTTTCCAATGGGGTGTCGCCGAAGCAGCCAGCATTGGCCAGATGCCGGTTGAGGGCGTTGTCCTTCTCCCAGGGGAACTTTCCGCCCCAGGCGTTGAAGCGGAAATCGATCAGGCTGGTGCCGTCACTGGTCTGTACCGCAACAGGTCCGTGGTCCCTGGCCCAGGTGTCGTTGGCAGGGGCGGGAACACAGTGGGCCCTGCCCGGTAGATCATTTTCGCGGGCCCAGTTGTTCAGTTCCTTCTCGAGCTGCTCTGCCCGGAACACATGCTCACAGCTCACCAGCAGGTTCTCGAACTGCAGAACCGCCCGGGCAATGGCGAGGAACACCGGTTCCACTTCTTCAAGTCGGCTGAACCAGTCGGTCCCGGGGTGGGGCCAGGTCAGCATGACGGCACTCTGGGGTGCCCATTCGGCAGGCATCACGCGTGTCGAGGTCAAAGTTGCAACCATCCTGTCAGAGGTTCACGGTCTGGAACCGGCTACTGGGTCCCGCGTCGGGTTTTGCCGCATTCTACCCATTTGATGGCGTAACGTCAGGCCTGGTGTCTCGTTTGGCTAATTCGCAGTAGATCAGCGAATTAGCCAAACGAGACACCAGGCCCGCGCACAACTATCAGCGGGAGTGTCGGGCGACGGTATGAATGACATGGTTGTATTCGAAGTAGACCACGAAATCGTCATAGTGCCACTGGGAAATGGGGGGATCACCCACCGGACCGGAGGTGCGGGCCGGGTCACCAAAGCGCTTGCGCACGGTTTCCCGGGTCTGGCCGGTGTCTGGCAGCTTGATGGATTCACGGTCACCCTGGGACATGACCGGCACCTTGACCTGTTCGGCCTGTGCCAGCGGGATGAACCCGGTTCCCAGTGCCGTCATGGCAAGACTCGCAGCCATGGCTGCGGACATCAGCTTGTTCATTGTCAGTTCTCCTGAAACTTCTTTAATAATCAGCCCGGTCTATTATTACCATTATTGCGACGGTTCGCTGCCCTGTCTCTGTCGGATCTGCCATGCCATGACGTGTTTCGCAATCTGCTGGCGGTCGGCGTCCAGTATGTCAATAAATGAGGTATGTATAAGTGCCCGGCTGGCGCCCCGCGGGCTCTCGATTGGTGTGACCTCCACGACTTCCGCTTTTACCTGAGGCCGGTAAAGCTCGGGCGGAAGTGTCAGGCGCAGTGCAAGGATATCGCCCGGTGACAATTCATTGGCGGTCACGGTGAAGCTTACGCCGCCTTCACTCAGGGTAACGTCCCGCCACTGTTCCGGTTGCAACGGATTTTGCTCAAAGGCCATAATGCGCGCCAGCGTATCAACCTTGCCGTTCAGCGACTTGAGCACGGAAGCCGCCAGCCGGTCCCGCTCCGCCAGTAAAGGAAGCTGGTTGCGGAACTCCTGGTCCAGACGTTTCAGCTCCGATTCGAGACTGTCCAGATGATCCTCGGCGAAAGGATTGTCTGCCCCGGCGTCGCCGGGGTGAATCCGGCAGTATTCCAGGCCGATCCGGTCCTCGATGCGGAAGAAATCCCGGCGGTCGGGCGTGTGTTGATCTGACGACATCTGGGCTCCAGAGCAGCAATGGGGGGCAGGTGGTGCCGGCCGCAGTACCCGGTACCAGGCCTGAAACCGACAGAATACCCGTTTTTTGAACAGTTTAGCAGCTTCCCGGTGGCAAGAAAGCGGGGGCACTCGATCCGACTTCCGGCAGTGACAGGCGACCTGTATGTTTCGACCTCTCTCGTTTTACATTGGTTTGCGGTACACCGCAGCCAAGCGACGAAACCACTTTATCTCGTTTATTTCCCTCACTTCCATGATCGGCCTGATGTTGGGCGTCGCCGTGTTGATCATTGTCCTGTCAGTGATGAACGGCTTTGACCGGGAACTGAAAGAAAAGGTGCTGGGCATGGTGCCCCACGCCGTGGTCAAGGGCGACCCCTACCTGGCGGACTGGCAGGAGGTGGATCAGAAGGTTACCGAGCATCCGCGGGTGCTGGCCGCGGCTCCCTTTATCGAGGGGCAGGGCATGGTCACCGGTGGTGGCAACGTCCGCGGCGTGTTGATCAAGGGGGTGGTGCCTGAAGAAGAGGACACCGTTTCCATCATATCCAGCCAGATGATCGAAGGGCAGCTGGATGACCTGAAAGCCGGCGAGTTCGGTATTATCGTGGGGCGCCCGCTGGCGGCCAGCCTGCGCCTGGAGGTGGGCGACCGCCTGACCATCGTGCTGCCGGAGGCTTCCGTCAGCCCGGCAGGGGTGATGCCCCGGCTCAAGCGCTTTACCGTCGCGGGGATTTTCAGTACGGGGGCGGAGCTCGATGGTAACTACACCCTGGTCCACATGGAGGATGCCGGCAAACTGATGCGAACCGGTGGACTCGCGGAAGGGGTGCGCCTGCTGGTGGATGATCTGTTTGCGGCCCCGGCAGTGGCGGAACAGGCCGCCCTGAGTCTTGGTGGACGCTACTACATCTCCGACTGGACCCGGACCCATGGCAGCCTGTTCAGTGCCATCCAGATGGAAAAGACCATTATCGGGTTGTTGCTGATGTTCATCGTGGCAGTGGCGGCGTTCAATATTGTGTCGACCCTGGTCATGGTGGTCACCGACAAGACCGGGGATATCGCCATACTGCGGACCATGGGGGCGACACCGGGCCGTATCATGCGGATCTTCATGGTCCAGGGGGCCGTGATCGGGGTCTTCGGCACACTGGTGGGGACCACCCTCGGGGTGCTCGGGGCCTGGTACATCAGCGACTTGATCAGTGGTCTGGAAAATCTGCTGAACCACCAGTTCCTGAATGCCGATGTCTATTTCATCAGCTATCTGCCTTCCCACCTGCAGTGGGCTGACGTGGCCATTATCAGCACCGCAGGGCTGGTCATGAGTCTGCTGGCAACCATTTATCCCGCCTGGCGGGCGTCCCGTGTCGATCCGGCGGAGGCTCTCAGGTATGAGTGAGGATGTATCCATGCAATCGAGCCAGCGGCCTGTCATTGAATGCCGGACCATCACCCGTACCTACCGGGAAGGCCCGGCCACACTGACGATATTCTCCGACATTTCTCTCACCGTCGGGGCGGGGGAAACCGTGGCCATTGTGGGAAGCAGTGGCGCCGGCAAGACCACCCTGCTGAACCTGCTGGGCGGTCTTGATCGCCCGTCGTCCGGTCATATTGCCATCTGCGGCGAGGAGATCCATCGCCTGAGCGAGGCCCGGCGGGCCAGATTCCGCAATCGGCACCTGGGCTTTGTGTACCAGTTTCACCACCTGTTGCCGGAATTTTCCGCCCGCGAGAACGTGATGCTGGCCTGCACCCTGGGGGGCATGGCGATCAGGGAGGCAAAGGAGAGGGCCGACGACATGTTGGCGCAGGTCGGGCTGGCGGAACGTCTGGAGCACAAGCCCGGCGAGCTCTCCGGTGGCGAGCGCCAGCGGGTGGCCATTGCCCGCGCTCTGGTAAACGAACCCGAGTGCGTATTGATGGACGAACCGACCGGCAACCTGGACGAGCAGACCGGAGAAAGCGTCCAGAAGCTGATAGAGAGCCTGCGGGACCGACTTGGCATCGCCTTCGTGGTGGTGACCCACGATATGGTGATCGCCCGCAGTATGGGCCGGGTGCTGAAGCTGGAACAGGGCAAGCTTCACCCGGCCTGACGGCAACGGATGCTGTGCTGGGTGAGCCAGTCAGACCCGGTGGCGGCGCTGGCGCCAGTCCAACCGCACCCTGCGACGCCAGAGGATCTGGATAAGCAGGTAGCTGATGCAGGCCAGCATCGTCGCCACCGCTATCGAGCCGATGTACAGCGGAATGCCGATCTCCACGATGCGCTCGCTGAGCCACTGCCACGATGGCTGGAACTCGAAGGTGATCACCGGCCGATCCAGCAGCATGGCACCTATCTTGTAATTGAAGTAGAAGATGGGAGGCATGGTCAGCGGGTTGCTGATCCATACCAGTGCCACCGCCAATGGCAGGTTGGCATTGAGCCAGATGGCACCGAAGGCCGCCGCCAGCATCTGCGCCGGCATGGGAATGAACGCAAGAAAAACGCCAATCAGGAACGCCCGCGCGATGCAGTGCCGGTTGACGTGCCACAGGTTGGGTTCATGAAGGATATCCCCGAGGAAGTGCAGCGACTCGATGGCGCGGACTCTCTCCGGTGACGGGATGTAACGTTTCATGAACTTCTTCGGCATAACGAAGAAACGCCTGGTTGCCTGGATGGCCCGACAGGGACAAGCCGGGGTCCGCACGCCTGGTGATGGAACGCCGGTGTTGGCGCCCCGCTATCAGTCGTCAGCAGGGCTCCTCAAGGGTATGGGGCACCAGGAATGCCCTTTCAAGGATAAGGACGGTCGACTCAATGGGCGCACGGATCGCCGCCTTCGCCTGCGGCGTCATCATACTGTACTCAGGGCTTTTCACGCCACCTCGGGCGCTGGTTGTGTCGGTTGCTGGCGTGACTCTGCTGGGGGCTTTGCTGGCAGGTCACCGGGCGGGCCGCTGGCGCGGTGGCGCAGGGCTGGCCATCTGCCTGTTTGTGGGCCTTGCCTGTGCGGCGCTGGTCAGCCAGCAGCGGCTGGATGACCGCCTGTCACCCGCTCTGGAAGGTGACCAGCTGACGGTATCCGGCTACCTCTGCGACACGCCTTCTCCCGGAGCCTGGGACAGTGTCCGCTTCAGCCTGTGCCTGGATGACCGCCGACCCGCGGGTGTGCCGCGCCGGTTGCGACTGGCCTGGTATGGGGATGAGGCCACTCTGAGCCTGCCGAGCCCGATGACTGCCACCGTTGTCCTCAAGCGCCCACATGGTGCCGTGAACCCCGGTGGATTCCGCTACGAGACCTGGCTTTTCCGTCAGGGGTATGGTGCCACGGGTTCGGTTCGCAGTGTCACTGCCCGTCCCGGTGACGGTTGCGGGTTGCCATGTCGCTATCATCGCTGGCGCCAGGGGCTGGTGCTCGCGGGTCATGACTCGCTGGACAGCATGGAGTATACCGGGCTGGCATTGTCGCTGCTGCTTGGCTATCGCGGAGAGCTGTCCAACCGGCACTGGCAAGTGTTGGAGGCCACGGGCACCATCCACCTGGTGGCTATTTCCGGCCTGCACCTGGGGCTGGTGGCCACACTGGCCGCTGTCGTGCTGCGCTGGCTTGCGCTCAGGTTGCCGCGTCGGGAGCCCCAGCCCCGGCGCCTGCGGGCGGTGCTCTGGCTGGGAGTGGCGACGGTGGCGCTCAGCTATGCACTGCTTGCCGGGTTTACTGTGCCGACACGGCGGGCACTGGTCATGGTGGTGGTTGCCGGCTGGCTGTTGCTGGTGGGGCGCCTGTCCACGACCTGGCATGGCTGGCTGCTGGCGCTGGGAGCGGTGCTGTTGCTGGATCCGGTCTCACCGCTGGATCAGGGGTTCTGGCTGTCATTCTGCGCGGTGGCGGTGTTGATCCTGGTATTCAGCCGGCGACAGGGTCAGCCCGGTGCCTTGCGGGCACTGGTCCTGGCACAGGCTGCCGTCTTCGCCGGCCTCTGGCCGGTGCTGTCCGTGCTTGACCAGGGGGCTGCGTGGGCAGGGCTGGTGGCCAATATACTGGCGATCCCCTGGCTGTCGCTGGTGGTGATGCCGGTGCTGATGATTGGCGGTCTGATACTGCTGGTCACGGCCGGGCAAGCCGGCGCGTGGGTCGGTGTGCTGTTCGATGGTGTGCTCGGTGCCTTGTGGTGGGTGCTGGAAAATCTCGCGGCCGTGGGTCTCCCGGCGGGCCGGGTTCCGGTGTTTCTGGCCGTGGCGGTGGCCTGTGTGGTGCTGGCCGCCTTGTGGGTGCCGGATCGCCGGTTCCGGTGGTCTGCCGTCCTGGTGGTCGCGCTGATGCTGGTGGGAGCGGGGATTCCCAAAGGCAACCGTTGGCAGGAAGCGCCCCAGGTCTGGGTCTGGGATGTGGGGCAGGGCCTGTCGGTGCTGGTCCGTCACCGGGACGAGACCCTGATTTACGATACCGGGCCTGAGTCCGCCTCGGGCTACAACGCCGTGTCGGACGTGCTTATACCGTCCTTCGACCGGCTCGGCGTACGGTCCCTGGACACCCTGGTGCTCAGTCATGGTGATCAGGACCATGCCGGCGGCCTGTCGGTACTGTTTCGTCGCTATTCCCCGGAGAGGATCATTTCGGGCGAGCCTGCCAGGCTGCAGGAGGCTACCGGAGGGCGCGCGGTGGTTTCCTGCCAGCGCCATGGCCCGGTCCCGGTGGGTGAGGTGGCGGTGTCATTCTGGCAAGCCGAGCCGGCAGTGACCGACGATGCCAATGACCGGTCCTGTGTGATGCTGATCCGCTACGGCCGTCAGCAGATCCTGTTGCCCGGTGACATTTCCAGACGCACTGAGCAGGAGATGCTCAGGGGCTGGCCAGTAATGACCTCTGAGCACCATGACCTGACCCTGATCGCGCCCCATCACGGCAGCAAGACCTCCTCGGGAGAGGCATTCGTGGCCCGGCTGGCGCCGCAAAAGGTGATCTTCACGGCGGGCTATCGGCATCGTTACGGACATCCGCACCCGGATGTGGTGGCGCGATACCGGGCGGTTGGCAGTAGTCTGCTCAACACCGCCACTTCGGGTGCTCTGAGACTGGACCTGAGGCCTGGCCGGGTTGACGTCGTCCGCTGGCGGGAAGGTGCCCCGTTCTGGATCCGGGGGCCGGAGCCGGCCGGTAGTGAGTAACTCTTCCCATCCGTCGCTTTCGGGTGTGGTCTGATTTCGTGGCTATGCTAAAGTAGCGCCGCTTATAACAGATCAGGGGAGACTGTGCGTGTTTGAGCTTCTGAAAGCGGGTGGCATTCTGATGGTGCCGATTGTGTTGTGCTCCATTCTGGCGCTGGCCATTATTCTGGAGCGGTTGTGGACCCTCAGGCCATCACGGGTGGCACCGCCGGATGTCATGTCCGAGTTGTGGCGCTGGATCAAGGCCAGAGAGCTCAATGGCCGCAAGCTCAAGGCACTGCAGGCGTCGTCTCCCACCGGGCGGGTCCTCGCCAGCGGCCTGATGAACGCCAAGCATGGCCGTGAGGTCATGAAAGAAAGCATCGAGCAGGAAGCGACCCAGGTTATCCATGACCTGGAGCGCTTTCTCAACCCTCTTGGTACCATTGCCACCATCTCCCCGTTGCTGGGTCTGCTCGGTACCGTCATCGGCATGATCAAGGTCTTCGCCAAGATGCAGGGCACGGAAGGGGCGGCCAACATCGCCACTCTGTCCGGGGGTATTTCCGAAGCTCTGGTGACCACCGCCGCCGGCCTGACCGTGGCCATTCCCGCACTGATTGCCCATCGTTACCTGATTCGCCGTATCGAGGCCCTGGTGGTGAACATGGAGCAGGAGGCAATCCGTCTGGTGGAGGTCGTGCATGGCGATCGCGAAATTGACGTCGAGGGAGTCTGACGGTCGTGAAATTCCAACGCCAGCGTAGCCGAGAGGTAGGGGTGGATCTCACACCCCTCATTGATGTGGTGTTCCTGCTGCTGATCTTCCTGATGGTGTCGACCACCCTGCCGGACGACAATCACCTCAATATTCAGCTACCCGAGGCCGACGGTGAGCCGGTGACGGCGGATGTGGAGCTGATCGACCTGGTGGTGAACGCCGAGGGCCACTACATTGTCAACGGTCGTACCCTGATCAATAATCGGCGGGAAACGCTTGAACAGGCCATCCGCGATACAGCCGGTGGCAATGATGAGCTGCCGTTCGTCATTACCGCAGACGCCCGCACCGCCCACGAGTTTGTGATCAGGGCGATGGATGTTGCCGGTAAACTGGGCTTTACGAAGATCAAGTTCACCACCGATCCGACATCGGACGACTCCTAGTGCGCCTTGACACAAGTGTCACGCAACCGGCTGACCAATCAACCAGACGGTACACTGAATCCGGCAAACACCTGGCAGGGCAATGAAGCAAGCTGAAGCATCCAACTGGCAGACCTACGGTCGCCTGCTCAAGTACGTCAAGCCGTTCTGGCTGGCGTTCAGCCTGGCCGTAGTGGGCAACGTGATCTATGCGGCCGCGTCCACAGGCATGGCCGCGGCGATGGAATTCGTGATCCAGGCCATCGAGAATCCCACGCCTGAAAATCGCATGTTGATCACGGGACTGATCGTGGGGGTATTTGCGTTCCGGGGTGTGGGCACCTTCATGAGCCAGTATTTCATCGCCTATGTCGGGCGCCATGTGGTGAATGCCCTGCGCAAGCAACTGTTTGACCGGCTGCTGACGTTGCCATCCCGCTACTTCGACAACCATGCCTCGGGTCGCCTGGTGTCCAAACTCACCTTCAATGTGGAACAGGTAGCGGACGCCACCACCAACGCAGTGACCATCATCCTGCGGGAAGGGCTGACGATCGTCGGCCTGCTGGGTTTCATGGTCTACACCAACTGGAAGCTCACCCTGATCTTTGTCGCCCTGGGGCCGCTGATCGCTCTTGTGGTGAGCTACGCCAGCAAACGTTTCCGCAAGATCAGCCGCCGTATCCAGAGCTCCATGGGGGATGTCACCCATGTGTCGTCGGAGTCCATTACCGGCTACCGGGTGGTTCGCACCTTTGGCGGTGAAGACTACGAGCGCAAGCGCTTTGGCAAGGTGGCCGACCGCACCATGCGTCAGGGCCTGAAAATGGCATCCACCCAGGCCATCGCCACGCCGGTGGTTCAGGTGTTCGTGGCGTTGGCCCTTGCCGCACTGGTCTGGGTGATGCTGGCGCCGGAGATCCGTGGCGGCATGACCACCGGTGAGTTGGTCGCCTTCATCACGGCGGCGGCTACCATGGCCAAGCCGATCCGCCAGGTCACCTCGGTGCACGCCAAAATCCAGAAAGGGGTTGCGGCCGCCCATGACGTATTTGGCACCATGGACGAAGAACCGGAGCAGGATACCGGGCGATATTCACCGGACCGGGTCAGGGGAGCGATTAACTTCGACAACGTCAGCTTCCGCTACCAGGACACCCTGGATGACGTGTTGCACCAGATCAGTCTGGAGATTCCAGCCGGCCAGAGTGTGGCTCTGGTGGGGCGTTCCGGCAGTGGCAAATCCACACTGGTGAGTCTGCTGCCACGGTTCTACGAATACCAGCAGGGTGAGATCCGGCTGGATGATCACCCCATCACCGACTTCAGCCTGACCGCCCTGCGGGCCCAGATCGCCCTGGTCACCCAGAACGTGGTGCTGTTCAACGATACCATTGGCGCCAATATTGCCTACGGCTCGCTGAGGGAAAGGTCCCGGGACGAGATTGTGGAGGCCGCCCGCAAGGCCCACGCCATGGAGTTCATCGAACGCATGCCGGACGGGCTGGATACCATGGTGGGCGACAATGGTGTGATGCTCTCCGGTGGTCAGCGTCAGCGTCTGGCTATTGCCCGGGCGCTGCTCAAGGACGCCCCGGTACTGATCCTGGATGAGGCCACCTCAGCCCTGGACACGGAGTCCGAACGTTACATCCAGGAAGCCCTGGAGACCGTCATGAAGGGGCGCACCACTCTGGTGATCGCCCATCGCCTGTCCACCATCGAGCAGGCCGACCGTATCCTGGTGATGGAATCCGGCCGCATTGTGGAAGACGGTAACCACCAGCAACTGCTGGACGCCGGCGGCGCCTACGCGCAACTGCACCAGATGCAGTTCAGCGAAGGATAATGGTGGACCTGGCCGGGAAGCTCTGGTACGGGCAACGACGCCCGCTGTGGCCACTGCTGCCCCTGGCCTGGCTGTACCAGCGTATTGCCCGTAACCGGCGTCGTCGCCTGCAGGCGCGGGCCCGGCCTTTGCCGGTTCCGGTGATTGTGGTGGGCAATATCACCGCCGGTGGCACCGGCAAGTCGCCCCTGACCGCCTGGCTTGCACACTTCCTGTCAGCACAGGGCTGGCGGCCGGTGATCCTGTCCCGCGGTTACGGCTCTGACCGGCCCGCTGATCGGCCGATGCTGGTGACAGCCGCGAGCGACCCTGCCAGTGCCGGCGATGAGCCGGTAATGCTTGCCGGTCAGACCGGCTGCCCAGTGGTGGTACATCCCAAACGTCTTGAGTCTGCCCGTATGGCCATGGAGCAGGACCTGGGGGATATTATCCTTTGCGATGACGGCCTGCAGCACTACTACCTGGCCCGCGACCTGGAACTGGCGGTTTTTGATGGCGCCCGGGGTATCGGCAATGGTGCCAGCCTGCCGGTGGGGCCGTTACGGGAATTGCCCGGGCGTTTGCGGGAGGTGGATTTCGTGGTGGTCAACGGCGAGGCCACCGGCCCCGTGCCGGACCACCCCCATCGCTTCATCATGACCCTGGAGCCGCACCGCGTACGCAACCTGGCGACCGGCGCCAGTCAGCCACCGTCATGGCTGTCCGGCCTTGACTGTATCGCGCTGGCGGGTATCGGTAACCCGCAGCGATTTTTCGGCCAGTTGCGGGCACTCGGCGCGACGGTGGAAGGTAGGGCATTCGCCGACCATCACCGATATACTGAAGGCGATATCGCCATGGCCGATGAGCGGCCGCTGTTGATGACCGCCAAGGACGCTGTCAAGATCCGGCCATTCGCCCACGAGCAGTGCTGGGTGCTGGAAGTAGAGCCTACCCTGCCTGCCACCTTCGGGCCGGCAGTAACGGAGGCCCTCCGGCGTAAACTGGCTGATCGCGGCCTGCAACCTTCTTCTTCACGAGAGACCTGACATGGACAAGAAACTGATTGCCATGCTTGCCTGCCCGGTATGCAAGGGCGACCTCAAGCTCGACAAGGATCGCAACGAACTGGTGTGCTACGGCGACGGCATGGCCTTCCCCATCCGCGAGGGCATTCCGGTCATGCTGGCCACCGAGGCCCGCACCCTGTCGACCGACGAGCGCCTCGACCGGCCCCTGGGGTAGGCCCATGTCCTTTACCGTTGTGATTCCGGCCAGATACGCCTCCTCCCGCCTGCCAGGCAAGCCCCTGGCTGACATCAACGGCTCGCCGATGATCCGTCACGTATACGAGCAGGCCTGCCGCAGCAGCGCCAGCCGGGTACTGGTGGCCACCGATGACGAGCGTATTGCGGAGGTTTGTGGGGGCTTTGGTGCGGAAGCGGTGATGACCTCCCCGGATCATGCCAGCGGCACCGACCGCCTGCAGGAGGTGGTGGCCAGGCTGGGGCTGGGGGATGACGCCCGGGTAGTGAATGTACAGGGGGATGAGCCGTTGATTCCGCCGGGTCTGATCGACCAGGTGGCCGGCGCCCTGAATGATTATCCTGAGGCTGCCATTTCCACCCTGTGCGAACGTATTGTCCGGCCGGCGGACCTGTTCAACCCCAACGTGGTCAAGGTAGTGCGTGACCACGATGGCTACGCCCATTATTTCAGCCGCGCACCCATGCCCTGGCTGCGCGACCAGTGGCAGCCCCTGACGATGCCCGACACCCTGCCGGATGACTACCGGGCGTGGCGCCATATCGGTATCTATGGGTACCGGGTCAGCCTGCTGCATCGCTTTGTCAGCTGGCCGCCTGCGCCCACCGAGACCATGGAGAGCCTTGAGCAGTTGCGGGCCCTGTACAACGGCGCACGGATACACGTCAGTGAGGCGTCCGAAACACCGCCGGCCGGCGTGGATACCCGGGAAGACCTGGAGCGCGTGCGCCGGCAGCTGGCTTGAAGAACTGGATTGAGGAGACCCCGATGAGCAACCGAGTTCGCGTACTGTTCGTATGCCTGGGCAATATCTGCCGATCACCCACCGCCGAAGGTGTGTTCCGCCAACAGCTGGAGCGCCATGGCCTGGCGGACCATGTTGAGGTGGATTCCTGCGGTACCGGCAGCTGGCATGTGGGCAAGGCGCCGGACGAGCGGGCACGGCAGGCTGCGGCCAGCCGTGGCATTGATATCGGCCACCTGCGGGCACGCCAGTTTCAGCCCGCAGATCTTGAGGTGTTTGACTACATCCTGACCATGGACCGGCAGAATCTGGCGGATGTGCGGGACATCTGGCATCAGCAGGGCGGCACCGAGCCACGGCTGTTTCTCGATTTTCTGGCGCGCCAGCACGAGGATGAGGTGCCTGACCCCTACTACGGTGGCGACGATGGTTTCGAGCGTGTGCTGGACATGATCACCGAGGCCAGTGACGGTCTGCTGGCCGATATCCGGACACGTCTGGACTGATGCGGCCCCGCAACCTGATCGAAAACGCCTCCCTGGAGAACCTGAGCACCATGGCGACCCCTGCCGTGGCACGCTACCTTGTATCCGCCCGCGATGCCCGCGAGGCCAGGAATGCTTTGGAGTGGGCGTCGGAGCAAGGGCTTCCGGTGCAGCTGGTGGGCGGTGGCAGCAACCTGATCTTCTGCGACGACTTCCCCGGCCTGGTGCTGCACATGGCGTTGAAGGGGCGCCACTGGGCGTCGGTGGAAGGGGATTCAGCCACGCTGGTGCTTGCAGCCGGTGAGAACTGGCATCAGGCAGTACTCTATGCCGCCGCCGCGGGCTACGGTGGACTGGAGAACCTGGCGCTTATACCCGGCACCGCCGGGGCCGCCCCGGTACAGAATATCGGCGCCTACGGGGTGGAACTGTCCGATACCTTCGTCGGCCTGACTGCCTGGGACCGGCAGGCCGGGCAGGAAGTATCCCTGACCGCCGCAGACTGCCGTTTCGGTTATCGGGACAGCCTGTTCAAACAGGAAGCTGACCGCTACCTGATCCTGGAGATCCGTCTTGCCCTGAGCCGTAGCCGGCCCTATGTGCTGGGTTATGGCCAGTTGAGCCAGTGGTTTGACGACAAAGAGCCATCCTCACCCATGGCGGTGGCGGAAGCGGTCATGGCATTGCGTCGTCGCAAGCTGCCGGATCCGTCGCAGCTGCCCAATACCGGCAGTTTCTTCAAGAATCCGGTGGTGCCCCGAGCGCAGTGGCAGGCCCTGCAGGAGCAATGGCCGGAAATGGTGGCCTATCCCATGGACGACGGCGTCAAGCTGGCGGCCGGGTGGCTGATCGAGCAGTGTGGCTGGAAGGGGTACCGCAACCGGACTGTGGGCGTCCATCACCGGCAGGCGCTGGTACTGGTGAATCATTCCTCGGGAACCGGTGCCGATGTGCTGGCCCTGGCGAGGCGTATCCGGGACGATGTTCAGGATTCTTATGGGGTGACCCTGGAAGTGGAACCCGGGGTGGTGCCTGCCGACTGTGGCCTGGCCCCGCGAGACTGAGGCAAGGCTGTTGAAGCGGGCGACCGGAGACGGTGTTCCCGGTCGCCCGCCTCTTGCCAGTGCCGGGGTCAGTGGCCCCGGCGGGGGGAAGCGTTCTGCAGGAACGGCAGAATCTCGTCTATGGGCAGGTCCTGCTTGTCCGCATCCCGGCGCCCCTTGTACTCCAGGGTGCCGGCAGTCAGCCCGCGGTCGGAAACCACCACCCGGTGGGGCAGGCCGGTCAGTTCCAGGTCCGCGAACTTCACGCCCGGGCGTTCTTTGCGGTCATCCAGCAGCACGTCGAAGCCCGCCTGGCTCAGCTGTTCGTACAGCTTCTCCCCGGCTTCCTGCACGGCTGGTGACTTGTGGCCGTTGAGGGTCACAACGGCTACCTCGAACGGTGCAATGGCGTCCGGCCAGATAATGCCCCGGTCGTCGTGATTCTGCTCGATAGCCGCCGCCACAATACGTGACACGCCGATGCCATAGCAGCCCATTTCCAGAAGGGCACTCTTGCCATTCTCGTCCAGCACCGTGGCGCCCATGGCCTTGCTATACTTGTTGCCCAGCTTGAAGATGTGGCCCACTTCGATGCCGCGACGGATCTCCAGCACACCCTTGCCATCAGGGCTGAGGTCACCCTCCACCACATTGCGCAGGTCCTCTACACGGCCCAGCGGAAGGTCCCGTTCCCAGTTTACGCCGGTCAGGTGATAACCCTCACGATTGGCCCCGCAGACAAAGTCCGCGAGATGCGCGGCAGCTCGGTCGACAATCACCGGCACCGGCAGTTTGACCGGCCCGATGGAGCCGGGAGGGCAACCGGTCGCCTTGCGGATTTCCTCGTCGGTGGCCATGGTCAGCGGTTCGGCAATACCCGGCAGGTTTTCCGCCTTGATATCGTTGAGGGTGTGGTCACCGCGCAGGATCAGCGCCACCAGGCCACGTTCCTCGCCGTCTTCCGCTTCCGCCTTGACCAGCAGGGTCTTGACCGTCTTCTCTGTGGGCACTTTCAGGAAATCCGAGATGGCGGCAATGGTGGTCTGGCCCGGGGTTGCCACTTCCGTCATGTCCTCGGACGGCTGCGGGCGGTCATCGGTGGGGGCCAGGGCCACCGCCTTCTCGAGGTTGGCGGCGTAGTCGCTTTCTGTACTGAAGGCGATCTCGTCCTCACCTGACGAGGCCAGCACATGGAATTCGTGGGACGCGCTGCCGCCGATGGCGCCGGAGTCCGCCTCCACCGGGCGGTAGTCCAGGCCCAGGCGGTCAAAGATGGCGCAGTAGGTGCGGTGCATCACCTCATAGGTCTCGTTCAGCGATTCGCTGCCGACGTGGAAGGAGTAGGCGTCTTTCATCAGGAACTCCCGCGCCCGCATCACACCGAAGCGGGGGCGGCGCTCGTCCCGGAACTTGGTCTGGATCTGGTAGAAGTTGGCGGGCAGTTCCTTGTAGCTCTTGAGCTCGTTACGGATCAGGTCGGTAATGACCTCCTCGTGGGTGGGGCCAAAACAGAAGTCCCGGTCATGCCTGTCCTTCAGGCGCAGCAGCTCACCGCCATACTGCTGCCAGCGGCCGGATTCCTGCCACAGTTCCGCCGGCTGTATGGCGGGCATCAGCACCTCCTGGCCACCGCTGCGGTCCATCTCTTCCCGCACGATCCGCTCGACCTTGCGCAGCACCCGCAAGCCCAGTGGCAGCCACGTGTACAGGCCTGAAGCCAGTTTGCGGATCATGCCGGCTCGCAGCATCAGTTGGTGGCTGACGATCTCGGCATCGGAGGGATTTTCCTTCAGGGTGGCAATCAGGTAACGGCTAGCTCGCATTATGGGTTCCGTGACGTAAAGAAGGTGTTGATGGTTAAGGAGTTCTTGAGCTCCTTGATGGCATCCCCCGTATTGTACGTGCCCTGAGCCAGAAATGAACCGGTCAGATGGCCCGGGGGCCCTGAATTATGCCTTGCGTCCGAAGACTGTCAGGCGGGGTCGGGATCAGGGCCCGGTGTTGCCATCCTTGTGCTCAATACCATGATGAAAAACCAGGAGCCCTCAAATAGCTCCAAGCCATACATCCGCGCTTCTCGGCTTTCGTAATTAAATTCACCCCGAGTAGGCCGAGAAGGACTTAGAAGGCAGCGGCGCGCATCAGCGCGTCCGCTGGCCTGACTTGTTAGCAGAGATGTCCTTGAGGCCGCCGGAGACATACTTGTGAAGGACACTGGAAACCAGGGACTGGTAAGGAAGTCCCTCTTCCAGTGCTCGACGTTGCAGTGCCTCCAGGTCGCGACTGGAGATACGTATATTGATCCGCTTGTCTTTCTTGAACATTTCTTCCGCTGCCTTCGTCAAGTACTCCCGACGATCGGCATCCAGATCTGACTCGAACTCTCCGGATTCGTAAGCCTCCAGCAGCTCTTGCTCTTCGGGCTCTAATTTGGTCTTGGCCATGCTACCCCCCTGGAAATTTTTTGGTGGCCTTGCGACTGGGGATAACCGACTTGAGAAAGATTTCTCTATCATCCTCGACGTACGGCACCAGCCAGGCGTAATCGTCAATCCGAACCACAAGCAGACGTTGATTCGGATACTTGTCCCTGTTGGGGTGAGGTCCATCATCTAGTAAACCACCAGACTGAAGAGCAAACAGGACATCTTCGAAGGAAACTCCGCGATCGCTCATCAACTGCTGGTTCTTTTCAGCACTCCAGTTAATTTGCTTCATGAAACGAGTCTAGCAGAGTGTGTGCCTATCGGCATCTTGCTAACAGCTGGTTTTACGAACGCATTCGTATAACACCCATTCGCATAGCTTCAGGATCAGGTCGCCCGAATCCCCAACAAAATGCCACAAATTCAGGATTCTACAGTCTGGCCCCACGGCTACCGCAGGGGTTATACGCCCTTGCGTGGGCCACCCCTGGAACTGATCGGCGTTCTATAACTCCGGACGGCAGGGACTCTGGGCACGTAGGTATGCCCGGTGGATAGACCGGCATGAAAGCTGGTACTCAAAGGCTCTCCAGGTATTTCAGGGGCAGGGCGGTGGAATCGATGACCCGTCGCAGCACAAAGCTGGAATGAACGCCGCTGACCCCGGGTATCCGGGTGATCTGGTTGAGCAGGAAATGGTGGTAATGATCCATGTCTGGCACCACCACTTTCAGCATATAGTCCGCATCCTGGCCGGTGATCAGGTAGCACTCCTGCACCTCCGGGTACTGTGCCACCTGTTGCTCGAAGGCTTCGAACCGTTCCGGGGTGTGCCGGTCCATGCCGATCAGGATAATGGCGGTCAGTGACAGGCCCAGCTTCTTGTGATCCAGCACGGTCACCCGCTGGCGGATGATGCCCGCTTCCTCCAGGGCCCGCACCCGTCGCAGGCAAGGGGAGGGGGACAGGTCAACCGCTTCCGCCAGTTGCTGGTTGTTGAGGCCGCCATCGCGCTGGAGTGCGTCGAGGATGCGGCGGTCCGTGCGATCCAGTTTGTGCAGGTCCTGGTCCTTTATGGGCATTAAATTGCCATCCGTGTAGCGTAAAGGGTTATTTGTTGCGCCCAGTTTGTCATCAGGGGCAAAAAAAGCAAACAAATTCCCGGCTTCCTGCGTTATCCTGTTGTCATATTATTCCTGATGCTGATTCAGACATAAGGACACCACCATGGCTTTTGATCACAGCAAGTACATCCCCTTTCAGCCGGTTCGCAAGACGGATCGCCGCTGGCCTGACCAGGTCATTGAAAAAGCACCCACCTGGTGTGCCGTGGACCTGCGGGATGGTAACCAGGCGCTGGTGAAGCCCATGACCGTGGCCCAGAAGCAGCGTCTGTTCGATCTGCTGGTGAAGGTCGGCTTCAAGGAAATCGAGATCGGCTTTCCGGCCGCGAGCCAGCCGGATTTCGATTTCTGCCGCAAGCTGATCGAGGAAGACCGGATTCCCGATGATGTCCGCATTCAGGTGCTGACCCAGGCCCGGCCTGAACTCATCGAGCGGACTTACCAGGCCCTGGAGGGCGCAAAGCGCGCCATCGTGCATGTGTACAACTCCACCTCCACCGTGCAGCGCCAGCAGGTGTTCGGCATGGATCGCGAGGGCGTGAAGCAGATTGCCGTGAACGGTGCCAAAGTGGTGAAAGACTTGGCTACCCGCTACCCGGAAACCGACTGGACCTTCCAGTATTCACCGGAAAGCTTCACCGGAACCGAGCTGGACTACGCCGCCGAGGTGGTGGATGCGGTGACTGAAGTCTGGCGCCCGGACCTGGGCCAGAAGGTGATCATCAACCTGCCCGCCACTGTGGAAATGGCCACCCCCAACGTGTTCGCCGATCAGATCGAGTGGATCTGTGACAAGATCCAGCGCCGGGAGCACCTGAGCGTCAGCGTGCATACCCATAATGACCGCGGCTGTGGCGTGGCCGCCGCCGAGCTGGCGGTGATGGCAGGGGCCGACCGGGTGGAAGGTACGCTGATGGGCAACGGGGAACGCACCGGCAATATGGACCTGGTTACCATGGCCATGAACCTGTATAGCCAGGGCATAGACCCGCAAGTGGACATGTCCAACATGGCCGAGATCACCGATGTGGTGGAGGCCTGCACCGAGATTTCCACCCATCCGCGGCACCCCTATGCCGGCGAGCTGGTATTCACCGCCTTTTCCGGCAGCCATCAGGACGCCATCCGCAAGTGCCTGGCCTACCGCAATGACGGTGACAAGTGGAATGTGGCCTACCTGCCCATTGATCCCCGGGATCTGGGCCGGCGCTACGAGGAAGTGGTGCGTATCAACAGCCAGTCCGGCAAGGGCGGTGTCGCCCATGTACTGGAGCGGGACTACAAGATCAGCCTGCCCCGTTGGCTGCAGATCGAATTCAGCCAGTGCGTGCAGAGGGAAGCGGAAACCAATGGTGGCGAGATTGACTCCCACACCATCCACCGCCTGTTCGAGGATCGTTACCTGGCTGTGGCCGACGGCTGGCGCCTGTCCACCTACGACCTGCACCGGGATGAGGAAGGTGTGAATGCCACCATCAAGTTCGGCAAGCCGGCGGTCGAACTGAAGGGCCATGGCCTCGGTGCGGTGGAAGCCGTGGTTGCCTCCTTGCAGGATCGATATGGCATCTCCGTGGCGGTGGAAGCCTACGATGAGTTCGCGCTGGGGGAGGGCACCACCGCCAATGCCATGGCCTGCATCCGCACCGTGGTGAATGGCGAGGTCCACAGTTCCGCCGCCCTGGCGGAGGATACAACCTCAGCGACCCTGCAGGCGCTGCTGTCGGCGGTGGGCAATCACGTGGTTGCGACGGCAGAAGCCGAGCCCGCCACGGCCTGACCCGTCGTCCAGACGCAGGAAAGCCGGCAGTTGCCGGCTTTCCTTGACGGTTTCCAAAGCCCGTGAGGGGCAATGGACGGAATGCGTAACCTTAAACCGGGGTTACGTTTTCCGCCTGGGGTCCTTTCGGGCCCTGGGTAACGGTGAACTCAACCTGCTGGCCTTCGGCCAGTGTCTTGAACCCGCTTGAATTGATTGCACTGTAGTGAACGAAAACGTCACTGCCGCCGTCCTGGGCAATAAAGCCAAAACCCTTGGACTCGTTGAACCACTTTACGCTGCCGGTTTTTGTATCAGACATTGATCTTTCCTGTGTTTCTGAACGTTGCGCCCTCACGGGACTTATTTCGGGTGCCGGTGGCCGTATAACACACCGACACAGTTTTGCTGGGGAGATGGCAGTTGTACTGAGGGAAGGAGTAACCGAACGCCTGAAAAGCAGATCGTTGCAACACTTTCACTTAATACCGCTGTCTTTCCACAGCATTTTCAGTATAGACCCAGTTCAGGGGGCGTCAAAGATTTTTTGAGACCCTTGAGCACCCCCTGCTTTTTCATGCAAAACAAGCAACTGTCATGACGATGTCAAAATTCCGTGAGTCGGTCATCGGCGCATCTGCTGGTTGATTTCCTGTAATATGGAAGGGTCATCTATGGTGGATGGTGCTGACCATTGCTCGCCGTCGGCAATCTGTCGTATCACCCGCCGCAGGATCTTGCCGGATCGGGTTTTGGGCAGCCGCTCCACCACGATGGCCCGGCGGAAGCAGGCAATGGCTCCGATTTTGTCCCGTACCATTTCCACCAGTTCTTCCTCCAGTTCCTCCGGGTCAATGGTGGCACCGTCCTTGAGCAGTACCAGGCCCATGGGAACCTGGCCCTTCATTTCGTCGCTGGCTCCCACCACGCAGCACTCGGCCACGGCAGGATGTGAGGCGACCACTTCCTCCATTTCGCCGGTGGACAGGCGGTGACCGGCCACGTTGATGACATCATCGGTCCGGCCCATGATGAAGACATAGCCGTCCTCGTCCACGAAACCGCCGTCGCCGGAACTGTAGTATCCCGGGATGGGGTCCAGGTAGGTCTTGCGAAAGCGCTCGTCGTCACCCCATACCGTAGTCAGGCATCCTGGAGGCAGTGGCAGTTTCACGGCCACCTGGCCCTGCTCGCCATGGGGCATGGGGCGCCCGTCCGGACTGACCACCTGAACGTCATAGCCGGGGGATGGCACGGTGGCAGAGCCGGGCTTGGTCTTCATTTCCTCGATGCCCACCGGGTTACAGCAGATGGCCCAGCCGGTTTCGGTCTGCCACCAGTGGTCCAGTACCGGCAGGCCGGTGTGCTCGATCAGCCATTCGTAAGTGGACGGGTCCAGCCGCTCACCGGCCAGGAACAGGCGCCTGAGTGAGCTGATGTCGTAGTTTCCCATCAGGTCCGCTTCCGGGTCTTCCTTGCGCACAGCCCGGAACGCGGTCGGGGCGGTAAACAGATAGTTGACGCCATGGTCCTGTACCACGCGCCAGAAGGCGCCGGCATCCGGGGTCTTGACCGGTTTGCCCTCGTACAGAATGGTCGTACAGCCCATGAACAGGGGCGCATAGACAATATAGCTGTGGCCCACGACCCAGCCGACATCCGACGCTGCCCAGAACACATCCCCCGGCTGCGCACCGTAGACCAGTTCCATGCTGTAGCGCAGGGCCACGGCATGGCCGCCATTGTCGCGGACAACGCCCTTCGGCTTACCGGTGGTGCCCGATGTATAGAGGATGTACAGGGGGTCGGTGGCGGCCACGGGTACCGGGTCGACGGGGGAAGCTGTTGCCATTTCCTCGTCCCAGTCCAGGTCTCGCCCGGCTACCATCTCGGCAGTCACCTGTGGGCGCTGGAACAGGATGCAGCATTCCGGCTTGTGATCGGCCTCTTCAATAGCCTTGTCTACCAGGGGTTTGTAGGCAATCACCTTGCTGACTTCGATGCCGCAGGAGGCGGTGATGATCGCCTTGGGGCTGGCATCGTTGATCCTCACTGCCAGTTCGTGGGCCGCGAAGCCGCCGAATACCACGGAGTGAATGGCGCCCAGGCGGGCACAGGCCAGCATGGCAATCACCGCCTGGGGCACCATGGGCATATAGATGATCACCCGGTCGCCATGGCCAATGCCCTGGGCCTTCAGCACACCGGCAAAGCGGGCGACCTGGTCAGTGAGCTCCCGGTAGGTGTAGCTGTGGGTGGTGTCGGTGACCGGCGAGTCGTAGATCAGTGCCTTCTGGTCACCGCGACCGGCACGGATGTTGGCATCCAGGGCCACATCACTGGTGTTGATCAGGCCATCGGGAAACCAGTCGCCATGGCCGTTGTCCTTTGCTTTCCAGATGTCTTCCGGGGGGCGGATCCAGTCAATGGCACTGGCTTTCTCGCGCCAGAACTGCTCGGGCTGGTCCACGGAACGACGGAACTCTGATTGATAATCCATAGGGTCACCTCGTCACCTTGGTTCATTGTTATTTTTGGTCATGATAGGAGTTCGACTGTAAGGGATTTGTGCTACAGCGGAAGTAGACCAAAGGCTAACCAGCCCGGCAGCGGCTATTTCCGGGCGCCGTGAAGGTGTGTACATGAAATGGCGGTATCTTGGGCGGGTTGGCCGGCAATGGCTCGGCGGGTCAGTCCGCCCCTGGGGCAACCGAGGACACGGTAGCGTCCACCGAGCCTTTCGCCAGTCGCGCCCGGATGCGATCCCCGGGGGCCAGGGTCGCGGGGTCTCGGACCACGGTCTGGTCGTCGCTGGAGACGATGGCGTAGCCCCGGCCCAGAGTCGCCAGGGGGCTGACGGCGTTCAGGGTGCGGGCCGCGGTGTCCAGTTGCTGGTTGCCGGTTTCCAGCCGCCGATTCAGGCTGGCCTGCAGGCGTTCACCGAGCTGTTCCACCTTCAGGCTCTGTTCGCCAATCTGGCGGGAGGGCCGGTGGCTCATCAGGCGCTGGGCCAGGTGGCTGTTGCGGGTCTGCTCGGTCGCCAGACGCTGCCGGATGGCATGACGGAAGCGCAGCTCCACATCGTCCAGGCGCTGGGCTTTTTCCTGCAACTGGTGTCGGGGGTCTCGCAGTCTTGCCGCGATCTGACCCAGCCGTGTGTCCTGTTGCCGCAGGTTGCGCCTGGCGGCGCTGACCAGACGCTGGCGGGTATCGGTCAGCCGGGCGATCCAGGTGGACTGGTCCGGCGAGATTTTCTCGGCAGCGGCGGATGGGGTGGGCGCACGCAGATCCGCCACGAAATCGGCAATGGTGACATCCACCTCATGGCCCACGGCACTGACGGTGGCAATGGGGCAGGCGGCGATGGCGCGGGCCACAGTTTCCTCGTTGAAGCACCAGAGATCTTCCAGGGAGCCGCCGCCGCGCCCGATAATCAGCACGTCGGCCTGGTCATGGCGAACGGCCCGGTTGATGGCGTCAACAATGCTGGCGGTGGCCGCCTGCCCCTGCACGGCGGTCGGGTAGAGGGTGACGGGAATGCCGGGGCAGCGGCGCCCTAGCACGGTCAGGATGTCGTGAATGGCAGCGCCCGTCGGGGACGTGACCACACCGATATGGCGGGGCATCTCCGGGATCGGCTTCTTGCGCTCCACTGCAAACAGCCCTTCTGCCTCCAACCTGGCCTTCAGGGCCTCGAAGGCCTGTTGCAGGGCGCCGAGGCCGGCCGGCTCCAGGTGCTCGACAATGATCTGGAAGTCGCCCCGGTTCTCGTACAGGCTGACCTTGCCGCGAATGCGCACCTGATCGCCTTCCTTCGGAATCTCCCGGATGCGCTGATTGAAACCCCGGAACATGGCGCATCGCACCTGGGCACGCTGGTCCTTGAGAGAAAAGTACCAGTGCCCGGAGGAAGGCCGTGACAGGCTGGAAAGCTCCCCTTCCACCCAGGCCTGCATGAAACTGCTTTCCAGCAGGTGCCGGGCCTGCCGGTTCAGTTCGGAGACGGTCAGTGCATGAGGGCGAAGGGGTTGGGAGGAGTCAGGGTACATCATTGTCTCTCTGGGCTTGTCGAAGCCCGCCGTCGGGCCGGAAATCACCATGTTATCAGAACCTTCTCGCTCGCCATACGGGTTTTCCGAGAAGCCGTTGCATTAAAAACAACGAAAATTCAGCAAGATGCACTCCAGGGCCGGTTGTGGTGCAGTTTACTGTGGCGCTCGCGACACTTATAATAGTTCGATTAAGGTGACCGGTTCCGTTGTGTGCTCCAGCAATGGCGCCGGGCCTCCATACAGTTTGTCCAGAAGGCGGGTCCCAATGTTGCGAATAGCCGAAGAAGCCCTCACGTTTGACGACGTTCTCCTGATGCCGGGTTACTCAGACGTGCTGCCGAAGCACGTGGATCTGAAAACCCAGCTCACCAAAGGCATTACCCTCAACATTCCGCTGATTTCAGCCGCCATGGATACCGTCACCGAAGCCGAGCTTGCCATTGCCATGGCCCAGGAGGGCGGTGTCGGCATCATGCACAAGAGCATGACGGCCGAGAAGCAGGCTGCGGCGGTGCGCAAGGTCAAGAAATTCGAGAGCGGTGTGGTCAAGGATCCCATTACGGTTACCCCCTCCAACACGGTGCGGGAGCTGGTGGACATTACCATGGCCAACAGTATTTCCGGTCTGCCAGTGGTTGATGGCAAGGATCTGGTGGGCATTGTCACTGGTCGCGATATCCGTTTCGAGAGCCGGATGGACACCCGGGTTGCCGATATCATGACGCCCAAGGACAAGCTGGTGACGGTCCGTGAGGGGGCCGACCTGGAAGAAGTGAAAGAGTTGCTGCATCGCAACCGTATCGAGAAGGTGCTGGTGGTCAATGAAGAGTTCGAGTTGCGCGGACTGATTACCGTCAAGGACATCCAGAAGGCCAAGGACTACCCGCTGGCCTGCAAGGACGACCAGGGCCGTCTGCGGGTAGGCGCTGCCGTGGGCACCGGCGCTGACACCGAAGCCCGCGTCGGAGCGCTGGTTGAGGCCGGTGTTGACGTGATCGTGGTGGACACTGCTCACGGCCATTCCGCCGGTGTCATCGACCGTGTTCGCTGGATCAAGGAGCAGTACCCGCAGGTGGATGTCATTGGTGGTAACATTGCCACTGCCGAAGCGGCTATCGCCCTTGCGGATGCCGGCGCGGACGCGGTCAAGGTCGGCATTGGCCCCGGCTCCATCTGTACCACCCGCATTGTTGCCGGTATCGGTGTGCCCCAGATCTCCGCCGTTTCCAATGTGGCGGCGGCCTTGAAAGATCGCGGCGTACCGCTGATCGCCGACGGCGGTGTCCGGTTCTCCGGCGACATTGCCAAGGCCATCGCCGCCGGCGCCTACTGCGTGATGGTAGGTAGCCTGCTGGCGGGTACCGATGAATCGCCAGGCGAGGTGGAGCTGTTCCAGGGCCGGAGTTACAAGGCCTACCGTGGCATGGGCTCCATCGGGGCCATGGGGCAGGGCTCCAGTGACCGCTACTTCCAGGATGCCAGCGAGGGCGTCGAGAAGCTGGTGCCGGAAGGCATCGAGGGCCGTGTCGCCTGCAAGGGCCCCATGCGCAATATTGTTCACCAGCTGATGGGCGGCCTGCGTGCGGCCATGGGCTATACCGGCAGTGCCGATATGGAGACGATGCGAACCCGTCCCCAGTTCGTCCGGATCACCAACGCCGGCATGCGTGAGAGTCATGTACACGACGTGACCATCACCAAGGAAGCCCCGAACTACCGAGTTGGCTGACATTGCCTGGTTTTCGGCCCTCATCTGAGGGCCGTTTTCGTCTAGTCTGTTGAGGAATTCATGTCCCAGAACATCCATGACCACCGCATCCTGATTCTTGATTTCGGTTCCCAGTACACCCAGCTGATCGCCCGCCGCGTACGTGAGATCGGGGTCTACTGTGAGATCAAGCCCTTTGACCTCACGGCGGAAGCAATCGATGAATTCCGGCCCAGGGGGATCATTCTGGCCGGTGGGCCGGAATCCGTCACCGAGCTCGGCGGGCCCAGGGCCCCGGAAGGTGTGTTTGATCGGGGCGTACCGGTGCTCGGGATCTGCTACGGCATGCAGACCATGGCGGAGCAGCTTGGCGGCCGGGTGGCCAGCTCCGAGAAGCGGGAATTCGGCTATGCGCAGATCAGGGTTCGCGCCGAAGGGCCGCTACTGAAGGACATCAAGGATCACCTCACCGCCCAGGGCGATTCACTGCTGGACGTGTGGATGAGTCACGGCGACAAGGTCGTGGTCATGCCGGAGGGCTTCGAGCTGCTGGCGTCCACCGAAAGCGCGCCCGTGGCCGCCATGCAGGACACCAGTCGGGGCCTGTACGGTGTGCAGTTCCATCCGGAAGTGACCCACACGCTTCAGGGCCAGCGTATTCTGGAGCACTTCGTTCAGGATATCTGCCGCTGCGAGGCGCTGTGGACACCGGCCCGCATTGTGGATGACGCGGTACGCCAGATTCAGGAGCAGGTGGGCGATGAGAAGGTCCTGCTGGGCCTTTCCGGCGGAGTGGATTCATCGGTAACCGCGGCGCTGCTGCACCGTGCCATTGGTGATCAGCTTACCTGTGTGTTCGTGGACAATGGTCTGCTGCGCCTGAACGAGGGCGACCAGGTCATGGACATGTTCGCCCGCAACATGGGCGTCAAGGTTATCCGGGCGGCATCCGAAGACCTGTTCCTGGGTCGGCTGAAGGGCGTTGACGATCCGGAGCAGAAGCGCAAGGTCATCGGTAACACCTTCATCGAGGTGTTCGACGAGCACGCCACCGCCATTACCGATGTTAACTGGCTGGCCCAGGGCACCATCTACCCGGATGTGATCGAGTCCGCCGCCTCCAAGACCGGCAAGGCCCATGTCATCAAGTCTCACCACAATGTGGGCGGGCTGCCGGAAACCATGAAGCTCAAGCTGGTGGAGCCGCTGCGGGAACTGTTCAAGGACGAGGTGCGCCGTATCGGTCTGGAACTCGGGCTGCCCTATGACATGGTCTACCGTCACCCCTTCCCGGGGCCGGGGCTGGGTGTACGCATCCTTGGGGAGGTGAAGAAGGAGTACGCCGACATCCTGCGCCGCGCCGACGCCATCTTCCTGGAAGAGCTGCACCGGGCTGACCTTTACCACAAGACCAGCCAGGCGTTTGCAGTGTTCCTGCCCGTCAAGTCGGTGGGTGTGGTCGGCGACCAGCGCCGCTACGAATACGTGATTGCCCTGCGGGCGGTGGAAACCATTGATTTCATGACCGCCCGCTGGGCACGACTGCCCTACGAACTGCTGGAGACCGTCTCCAACCGGATTATCAACGAGATTACCGGTGTCTCCCGGGTCACCTATGACGTGTCTTCCAAGCCGCCGGCGACCATCGAGTGGGAATAGGGGCGGCGCCTGCCAGTATTGCCGGACAACACCGTGACGGAACAGACTGAAGACGATCGGCTATGGATGAAGCGTGCCCTGGAGCTGGCTGCCCAGGCCGCGAGCCATGATGAAGTGCCCGTGGGTGCCGTGGTGGTTCTTGATGGCAGGGAGGTGGGCACTGGCTACAATGCGCCCATCTCGTCCTGTGACCCCACCGGCCACGCGGAAATCCGTGCACTGCGGGATGCCGCTGCCCGGGTGGGCAACTATCGCTTGTCCGGTGCCACGCTTTACGTAACACTCGAACCCTGTACCATGTGCGTGGGTGCGCTGGTTCACAGCCGCATATCCAGACTGGTCTACGGTGCGACCGAGCCGAAGGGCGGGGCGGTTGAGTCAATCCGTGCCACCCTGGAAGAGCCGCACTTCAACTGGACAGTCGCGACCACCAGCGGCATCCTTTCTGCCGAGTGCGGGCAGACACTGACAGATTTCTTCGCCGCCCGCCGGGAACAGATTCGTCGGGCCCGAAACAAACCTCAGGCCTGAGTGATTCAGGGACGAAACGGAACAACAGCATGAAAGTACTGGTGACCGGCGGGGCCGGCTATATCGGGAGTCATGTGGTGCGCCAGCTGGGCCAGGCCGGGCATGACATCATTGTGTTTGATAACCTCTCCACCGGCTATGCCTGGGCGGTTACCGCCGGCGAACTGGTGGTCGGGGATCTGGCCGACGAGCAGGCTATCGACGACCTTTTCGCCAGCCACTCGTTCGACGCGGTACTGCACTTTGCCGCCAACATCGTGGTGCCGGAATCCGTCGCCAATCCCCTCAAGTACTACAGCAACAACACCCGCAATACCCTGAATCTGCTCAAGGCCGTGGAGCGCTACTCCGTGCCTTACATGGTGTTCTCATCAACGGCGGCCGTCTACGGCATGCCGGAGGAAACCGTGCTCACCGAGGACATGCCCCTGGCGCCCATCAACCCCTACGGGGCGTCCAAGATGATGAGCGAGCGCATGATCATGGATCTGGCCGCGGCCTCATCCCTGAAGTACGTCATCCTGCGCTATTTCAATGTTGCCGGTGCCAACCCGGAAGGGCTGCTCGGGCAGGCGACACCGGAAGCCACGCACCTGATCAAGGTGGCCTGTGAGTGTGCGACCGGTCTTCGTCAGGGCATGAGTATTTTCGGTACGGATTACGACACCCGGGACGGCACCTGCATCCGTGACTATATCCACGTGGAAGACCTGGCGAAGGCCCACGTCATGGCGCTGGACTATATGTCCCAGGGCGGTGATTCCCGTGTACTCAACTGCGGCTACGGGCGGGGCTTTACGGTTCATGAGGTTATCGATGTGGTGAAGTCCCGCTCCGGTGTGGACTTCCCGGTGGAAGAAACCGGTCGTCGTGCCGGTGACCCGGAAGCGCTGATGGCGGACAACCGCAAGATCACCGAAACCCTTGGCTGGACCCCGGACCACGATGATCTGGAAACCATCGTCCAGACGGCTCTCGACTGGGAGTTCAAGTGGCAGAAAATCCGAAAACAAAATCAGTAAAATCAGTAAGCCAGGGCTTTTATTTAAAGTGATTTCAACTCGATCAGAAGGCAAGGAATGAACCCATGAAGATTACCATTTTCGGCACAGGCTATGTGGGGCTGGTGACAGGCGCGTGCCTGGCGGACTCCGGCCACGATGTGCTTTGCATGGACGTTGATCAGGGAAAGATCGAGCGACTGAAGAACGGCCAGATTCCGATCTATGAACCGGGCCTTGAGCCGGTGGTCCGGCACAACACCGACGCCGGGCGTCTGCAATTCACCACGGATGTTGCTGAAGCGGTGGCCCATGGACTGCTGCAGTTCATCGCCGTGGGTACACCTCCGGATGAAGATGGTTCCGCAGATCTGCAATACGTGCTGGCGGTAGCCAGGTCCATCGGTCAGCACATGGATGACTACAAGGTAGTGGTGGACAAGTCCACGGTGCCGGTGGGCACCGCCGACAAGGTACGCGATGCCATCCGCCTCCAGCTGGACCACCGTGGCAGCGAGCTGGAATTCGATGTGGTATCCAACCCCGAATTCCTCAAGGAAGGCGCCGCCGTCAATGACTTCATGAAGCCGGACCGCATCATCGTTGGCACCAGCAGCGACCGGGCGGAAGAGGTGTTGCGGGAGGTTTACTATCCCTTCAACCGCAACCACGACCGGATGATCTTCATGGATATCCGTTCCGCCGAGCTGACCAAGTACGCCGCCAATGCCATGCTGGCCACCAAGATCAGCTTCATGAACGAGGTGGCCAACCTGGCCGAGCGCCTGGGTGCCGATATCGAGGCGGTGCGCCGGGGTATCGGTTCCGACCCGCGTATCGGCTATCACTTTATCTATCCGGGTTGTGGTTACGGCGGCTCCTGCTTTCCGAAAGATGTTCAGGCGCTGGCGCGCACTGCCTACGACTGTGGCTATGAGTCAAAACTGCTCAACGCGGTGGAAGCAGTGAACTACGACCAGAAACACGTACTGTTCGACAAGGTTAGCCATTACTTCCAGGGCGATCTGGCGAACAGGACGGTTGCCGTCTGGGGCTTGTCATTCAAGCCCAACACCGACGACATGCGTGAGGCGCCGGCCCGCACCCTGATGGAATCCCTGTGGCAGGCCGGCGCGAAAGTGCAGGCCTTCGATCCGGAGGCCATGGAGGAAACCCAGCGCATTTACGGCAACCGGGATGACCTGCAGCTGTGCGGTACCAAGGAGCAGGCTCTGCGCGGTGCCGATATCCTGGTGATCTGCACCGAGTGGAAGGAATTCCGCTCGCCGGATTTCGAGGCCATTGCGAAAGCCCTCAGTGAACCGGTAATCATCGATGGTCGCAACATGTACGACCCGCAGATGCTTGATCGCTATGACCTGGTCTATTACGCCATTGGCCGTGGCCGCAACCAGTTCAGGGCCGTCTGACCCGATGGCTGCCGAGTTTCACCTTCATCAGCGGCTCGAGGCTGACACCATCAGCCTCGGTCGCTCGGGGCTATGCGACATCCGGCTGATGAATGATCGCACCTGGCCCTGGGTGCTGCTGGTTCCCAGGCGCCCGGACATCCGCGAGATCTATCAGTTGTCCGTGGCTGATCAGCAGCAGTTGCTGGCGGAGTCGTCCTTTCTGGGGGAGGGCATGATGGCCGCGTTCAGCGGTGACAAGCTGAATGTGGCGGCGCTGGGCAATATGGTGCCGCAGCTTCACCTGCATCACATCGTCCGCCAACAGGGGGATACCGGCTGGCCCGGCCCGGTGTGGGGTGTCCAGCCGCCAGTGCCTTATACCGACGAAGAAGTTGAGAAATGCCGCACCCGCATGGCGCCGGTGCTTGCCCGGCTGAAGGCCTCCTGATTCCCGCTCACGCCGACCGTTGGCGACGGGCCATCATCTGAGAGCCCAGCAGAACCATCCGCAACTCCATTTTCAGCCGTTGCCGTAGCTGTTCCTTTTCCTCGCGGCTGGCATCAAGTGCTTCCGCGCCCTGGTTGAATACCAGGGTCACCATGGCTTCGGCGACCGTACGAGGGCTGGTGAGAGGTTTGCCGCGCTCTTCCCCGAAACGGGCCAGGTCATCCGCCAGTTCCGTTACGAAGTGATCAATTTCAGCTTTCACCGCCGTGCGGAATTGCTTGGAAACCCCCGTACGTTCGCGCAGCATCAGCCGGAACAGGTTGGCGTTGTTGGCAAGGTATTCCAGAAAGGTGTCCACAGAGGTGCTGATGGCGCTGCCGTCCCGGGCGATCCGTTTGCGTGCCTGTCGCATCAGCTGGCGAAGGGCAACGCCGCCTTCGTCAACCAGGGCCAGGCCCAGTTCATCCAGCTCCGCAAAGTGGCGATAGAAGGAGGTGGGTGCAATGCTGGCCTCGCGGGCCACTTCCCGCAGGCTGAGGCTGCCAAAGCCCCGGTCGGCGCTGAGCTGGGAGAGGGCAGCGTCCATCAGGGCGCGACGGGTGCGGAGTTTTTGTTCAGCGCGGGCTGACACGGGGGTAATCCTTGTACATCTTGACGATGGCTTATTGTAGTCACCCAATGATGAGGATGGTAGCGGATCACCATTACCCGTGATGGTTTGCACGAAATGTCTCCAGTATCTCGCCCGGCCAGTTCGTTAATCGGACGGGTACCTGAAAACAGGGTACTCAACCCTGATTTTGGGCGCGATTGTGTTTATAATGACCGGCTTTTCACATCCCCCTTCGGGGCGGCCACCGTTCGGTGGCCCGATTTCAGATCACACAACTTGAACGACAGCTATGGGAACGGGTATGCGCAGTCACTATTGCGGTGGAATCAACGAATCAAACATCGATCAGGACGTCACGCTCTGTGGCTGGGTCCACCGCCGGCGGGATCACGGGGGCGTCATTTTCCTGGACCTGCGTGACCGGGATGGCATGGCCCAGGTGGTGTTCGATCCTGATACCGAGGAAAGCTTTGCCAAAGCGGAAAAGGTGCGCAGCGAGTTTGTTATCCAGGTCGTGGGCCGGGTGCGCCGTCGCCCGGCCGGCACCGAGAACGCCAACATGCCCACCGGCCAGGTGGAAGTGCTGGGTCGTGAGCTGACCATCCTCAACGCCGCCGCGACACCTCCGTTCCCCCTGGACGAGCACGTGGATGTGGGCGAGGACGTGCGCCTGCGTTATCGCTTCATGGACCTGCGCCGTCCCGAAATGCTGAACCGGTTGCGGTTCCGTTCCCGCGTCACCAGCTACCTCCGCAATTTCCTGGACGGCAACGGCTTCATGGATGTTGAGACCCCCATCCTGACCCGTGCCACCCCGGAAGGCGCCCGTGACTACCTGGTACCCAGCCGTACCCACGAAGGCTCCTTCTTTGCGTTGCCCCAGTCGCCCCAGCTGTTCAAACAGTTGCTGATGGTGTCCGGCGTTGACCGTTACTACCAGATCGCCAAGTGCTTCCGTGACGAGGATCTGCGCGCTGACCGTCAGCCGGAATTTACCCAGGTGGATATCGAGGCTTCCTTCGTCAGCGAAGAAGACCTGATGCAGCTGACCGAATCCATGACCCGTAACCTGTTCCAGGACGTGCTGGAGGTGGCGCTGCCGGAATTCCCGCGCATGCCCTACGCCGAAGCCATGCAACGCTATGGTTCCGACAAGCCGGACCTGCGCATCCCGCTGGAGCTGGTGGACGTGGGTGATCTGGTTGAGGGTGTGGACTTCAAGGTCTTCTCCGGTCCCGCCAAAGACCCGAAAGGCCGGGTAGCAGCGCTGCGCGTGCCCGGCGGCGGCAGCCTGACCCGCAAACAGATCGACGAATACACCAGATTTGTCGGAATCTATGGCGCCAAGGGCCTTGCCTACATCAAGGTCAACGACATTGCCAAGGGTGTTGAAGGCCTGCAGTCGCCCATCGTCAAGTTCCTGGGTGATGAAACCGCCATGGCGGTGATGGAGCGTGCCGGTGCGGAAGACGGTGATATCGTTTTCTTCGGCTCCGACAAGGCTTCCGTTGTCAACGAGGCCCTGGGCGCGTTGCGGATCAAGGTCGGTCACGATCTGGATATGCTCACCAGCGAGTGGGCACCCCTGTGGGTGGTGGACTTCCCCATGTTCGAGGAAACCGACGATGGTCGTCTGACCGCCATCCATCACCCGTTCACCGCACCCAGCTGTACCCCGGAAGAATTGGCAGCGGACCCCGCCAGTGCGCTGTCCCGGGCCTATGATATGGTGCTGAACGGCACCGAGCTGGGCGGCGGCTCGATCCGTATCCACGACGAGGACACCCAGCAGTCCGTGTTCCGTGTTCTGGGCATTGATGAAGAGGAAGCCCGGGCCAAGTTTGGTTTCCTGCTGGATGCACTGAGGTTCGGCTGTCCCCCTCACGGTGGCCTGGCCTTTGGCCTGGACCGGCTTGTGATGCTGATGACCGGCGCCAGCTCGATCCGCGACGTTATCGCCTTCCCGAAAACCCAGAGTGCCACTTGTCTGATGACCCAGGCACCGGGTGAGGTGGACGAGAAGCAGCTCAAGGAACTCAATATCCGCCTGCGCAAGAAGCCGGCAGCGGCGTCTGCTGACAGCGAAGGCGGCAAGTCAGAAGGTTAAGTGTGTAGCCGCTCCGGTCACCCGCCGGAGCGAATTCCAATTCACAGGCCAGCAGTAAATGGGAGTGGTTTATGGCCGGGCACAGCAAATGGGCCAACATCAAGCACCGCAAGGCGGCCCAGGATGCCAAACGTGGCAAGATCTTCACCAAGATCATTCGTGAACTGGTGGTGGCAGCAAAGCTGGGCGGCCCGGACCCGAACGACAATCCGCGCCTGCGAGCGGTCATGGACAAGGCGCTCACCGCCAACATGAAGAAGGACACCATCGAGCGCGCCATTGAACGGGGCGCCGGTGGTGGTGATGACGACAACTACGAGGAGCTGACCTACGAGGGTTATGGCCCCGGTGGTGTCGCCATGTATGTGGAAGTGATGACCGACAACCGCAATCGCACGGTGGCCGAGGTTCGCCACGCCTTCAACAAGTTCGGCGGCAATCTGGGCACCGATGGCTCGGTGGCCTTCCTGTTCAGCAAACAGGGTATTCTCAGCTATGCGCCAGGCACCAGCGAAGAGCAGTTGATGGAGGTGGCGCTGGAGGCGGGTGCCGAGGATATCGTCGAACAGGAAGACGGCTCCCTGGAGGTGCGTACCACCCCGGAAGATTACCTGGATGTGAAGGAAGCGCTGGTCGAAGCCGGCCTCGAACCGGACAATGCGGAAGTCACCATGGTTCCGTCCACAACCGTGGACCTGGACCGCGACGGCACCGAATCCAATTTCAAGCTGATCGATACGCTGGAAGACCTGGACGATGTGCAGAACGTATATTCCAATGCCGAGTTCTCCGACGAGGTGTTGCAGGAGCTGAACGGCTGAGTCTTTTTTTATCCACAAGATGCACGGGAGCTGGGCCTGATGGCGATAATCCTGGGTGTCGACCCCGGGTCCCGTACCACCGGGTACGGCATTATCCGCACCGGCGGTCGCACTACCGACTACCTGGACAGCGGCTGTATCCGGGTCGGTGAGCGCCCCATGGCCGAGCGGCTGCAGATTATCTTCCAGAGTCTGGCAACCCTGATTGCCGAATTCCGTCCGGACGAATTTGCCATCGAGCAGGTGTTCATGGCCCGGAATCCGGATTCGGCCCTCAAGCTTGGTCAGGCCAGGGGCGTGGCCATTGTCAGTGCGGCCAATTCCGGCTTGGCGGTACATGAGTACTCGGCCCGCCAGGTCAAGCAGGCCGTGGTGGGTAAGGGCGGCGCCGACAAGTCCCAGGTCCAGCACATGGTGCAGGCCATCCTCCAGCTGTCCCGCAGGCCCCAGGAGGATGCCGCCGATGCCCTCGCTATCGCCCTGTGCCATGCCCATATGAGCCAGAGCGTGGCGCGGTTGTCCGGGGCTGCCGGGCAGTCAGTGTCAACGTCCCGGGCGACCGCCAGGGGGCGTGTCCGTGGCGGCCGGATGCGTTAATCTTCCCGCTGTTCCAATAACACTCGAACGTCCAGCAACACTCAAACGGAGGCAGACCCGGTGATCGGACGACTGCGCGGTATCCTGATAGAAAAACAGCCCGGCCATCTTCTGGTGGAGGCAGGGGGCCTTGGCTACGAAGTGGACATTCCCTACACCACCTTTTTCCATCTGCCGGAAACCGGTCAGGAAGTGGTGCTGCACACGCACTTCGCCGTACGGGAAGACGCCCAAAGCCTGTTCGGCTTTGCCAACCGCCTGGACCGGGATTTGTTCCGGTTGCTGATCAAGGTCAACGGCGTAGGGCCGCGGCTGGCGGTGGGCATCCTTTCCGGTCTGGACGCCGATCAGTTCATCCGTTGTGTGGAACAGCGGGACGCCAGCGCCCTGGTGAAGCTGCCGGGTGTGGGCAAGAAAACCGCCGAGCGGCTGCTGATTGACATGGGGGACCGTATTGGTCAACTGGAAGGTCAGTTTGTTCCCCACCATGAAGGCGCCGTGAAACCAGGCGATACCTCCAGGCAGCCCCCGAGGCAGCCAGATGCTCCGGAAGAGGCGGAAGCCGCATTGATCGCCCTGGGGTACAAGCCCCAGGAAGCCAGCAAGGCCATCAATCGTGTCGCGGAAGAGGGCATGAGCCGGGAAGACCTGATCCGGCATGCGCTCAAGGCCATGATTCCCACCCGCTAATACCTGCTTGCCGGGGCCCTTCGAGCCTGATAATACGCAGGAATGTGTAAAGAGCGTAACGTGACAGGCATACTACTGACCGTACAATGTGTCCGGGTTGAAGGGGTGACCGGAGGTGCCTGCCAAAGGCTATTGAGGGCAGGGCATTGCCGATGGACTCCGCAAATGCCGGTCAGGGCACACTAATCATTCGAACACAGGTATGATGGTGAAAACCTGTAACGAGTCCTTACATGATTGAATCTGATCGACTGATTTCTCCCCAGGCCGGTCTCCAGGAAGAGGTCTACGACCGGGCCATACGGCCCCACCGCCTGGAAGACTATGTGGGCCAGCCCACGGTCCGCGAGCAGATGGAAATCTTCATCTCTGCCGCCAGGGCCCGCAGTGAAGCGCTGGACCACACCCTGATCTTTGGCCCGCCGGGTCTGGGCAAGACCACCCTCGCCAATATCATTGCCAACGAAATGGGCGTGGCTATCAAGACCACCTCCGGTCCGGTGCTGGAAAAGGCCGGGGATCTGGCGGCGCTGCTGACCAATCTCGAGCACGGTGATGTGCTGTTTATCGACGAGATTCATCGTCTCAACGCGGCGGTGGAGGAAGTGCTCTATCCGGCGATGGAGGATTACCAGCTCGATATCATGATCGGGGAGGGCCCGGCCGCCCGCTCCATCAAACTGGACCTGCCGCCTTTTACCCTGGTCGGGGCGACGACCCGCGCGGGGCTGCTGACTTCACCCCTGCGGGATCGCTTCGGTATCGTGCAACGGCTGGAGTTCTACAATACCCGGGACCTGACCTCGATCATCCTGCGGTCTGCGCTACTGTCGCAGGTATCCATAGACGATGCCGGTGCTTTCGAAATTGCCCGGCGCTCCCGGGGTACCCCGCGGATCGCCAACCGCCTGCTGCGGCGGGTGCGGGACTATGCGGAAGTGAAAGCCGATGGGGCGATTACCGTCGAGGTGGCCGACCTGGCCCTCAACATGCTGAAAGTGGATAACGAAGGCTTCGATCACATGGACCGCCGGTTGCTGCTGGCGATGATCGAAAAGTTCGATGGTGGTCCGGTGGGGGTCGACAGTCTGGCTGCGGCCATCAGTGAAGAACGAGGTACCATAGAGGACGTGCTGGAACCCTTCCTGATACAGCAGGGGTTCATGGTCCGCACGCCAAGGGGGCGTATGGTGACCAATAGCGCCTATCTCCATTTTGGTGCCACGCCCCGGTCATCACGGCAGGAGGATCTCCTTGACGGACAGCAGTAACGACGCCGACCAGACTTCATCCGCCTTCACCCTGCCGGTACGAGTCTATATCGAAGATACCGATGCCGGAGGTATTATCTTTCATGCCAAGTACCTGCACTATATGGAGCGGGCCCGTACCGAGTGGGTACGCAGCCGTGGTGTCGGGCTACGGGCGGGGCTCAGCGACAATATCAGCTACGTTGTGCAGAAAATTACCATTCACTATGCGGCTCCGGGCTACCTGGATGACGAACTGCTGGTAACGGCGGATCTGGTGGCCGCCGGTCGCGTATGGATGGAGTTCGATCAGCGGGTAAGCCGCAAGGACAGTGGCCGGGAACTGGCCAGTGCAACCGTCAGGGTCGCCTGCATTGCACTGGATTCCGGGCGCCCCAGGCGGTTGCCGGAAGACCTGAACCAGCTGCTGAAACAGCAGCTGGCAACAAAGACATCCTAGAACGACATCAGGAGTAAACGGTGGATTCAGAACTTTCCGTATGGCACCTAATCGCCCAGGCAGGCCCGTTGGTCCAGATGGTCATGCTGCTGCTGGCGCTGGCATCGGTGATTTCCTGGGCGCTGATCTTCCAGCGAGTCCAGGCTTTCCGCAAGGCCAGGCGCGCGCAACTGAACTTTGAGGAACAGTTCTGGTCAGGCATGGACCTTGGTCAGCTCTACCGGGAGGTCAATGCCAACCCGACACCCTATTCCGGGATGGAATCCGTATTCCGCGCCGGCTTCCGTGAGTTTTCCCGTCTGCGGCAGCAGAGCCGGGACCCGGACGCCGTCATGGACGGCGTTCAGCGTGCCATGCGGGTCGCCTTTTCCCGGGAGCAGGAGCGCCTGGAGGCGCACCTGCCCTTTCTGGCAACGGTGGGTTCCACCAGTCCCTATGTCGGCCTGTTTGGCACCGTCTGGGGCATCATGAACTCATTCCGGGGTTTGGCAACCGCGCAGCAGGCGACGCTGGCCACGGTCGCGCCAGGTATTTCCGAAGCGCTGATTGCGACGGCGATGGGCCTTTTTGCGGCCATTCCGGCGGTGATCGCCTACAACCGTTTCGCTGCCAGATCCGATGCCCTGCTGAAGAACTACGAGACCTTTGCCGAGGAATTCTCCAGCATCCTGCATCGTCGGGTGCATGGTGACGGCGGCAGCCAGGGCTGATCGCGCGAGCGACGGGAGAGGATGCAATGAAAGGCGGAATGATGCAGACGGTTCGCCGCAAGCCCATGGCGGAGATCAACGTCGTACCCTACATTGACGTGATGCTGGTGTTGCTGGTGATTTTCATGGTGACGGCGCCCATGCTGACCCAGGGCGTCAAGGTGGAACTGCCAGAGACCACCTCGGACCCGATCCAGGCCGAGAAGGACACCGAGTCAGTGGTGGTCTCGGTCGACGCCAATGGCGCCTATTATCTGCAGGTGGGGGATGAGGGCAGTGACCCCATGCCGCTGGGGCAGGTACAGGAAATGGTCGGCAAGATCATGGCGGAACGTACCAACCGTGAGGTGCTGGTGCGTGGCGATGACAACGTGCAGTACGGCAAGGTGGTGCGACTGATGTCAGTATTGCAGCAGGCGGGTGCCACCAACGTGGGCCTGATTACCGAGGCTGAAGACCTGGACGACGCGGGTGGTTGACTTGTGACGGATCCACGAGCCGAAGAACGTAAGGACATGCGCCCGGGATGGACGTCGCCAGTGTTGCTTTCACTGGTACTCCATGGCGTCATTGTGGTTATCACCCTGATGAGCTGGCAGTGGATAACGCCCCTGGAAGAGCCTCCGGAGCCCAGTATCTCGGCCCGGCTGGTCTCGCCTGAGGCCGTGCCACCCGAGGAAACCACCGCACCACCCCCGCAACCTGAGCCTGATGAGCCAGCGCCGGTGGAGGAAGAGCAACGCGAGCAGCAGGAAGAGGAACAGCGGCGACTCGAGCAGGAGCAGGAGCGCCAGCGCCGGGAAGAGGCCGAGCGCGAGGAACAGGAGCGCCTTGAGCAACAACGCCGTGAACAGCAAGCGGCGGCAGAGGAGCGTGAGCGCCAGGCAAGGGAGGAAGAGGCTGCCCGGGAACGCGCCGAAGCAGAGGCCGAAGAACGGGCCCGTCGCCAGGCCGAGGAAGAACGCAAGGCCCGCGAGGAAGCTGAACGCAAGGCGGAAGAGGAGCGCCAGCGGCAGGAACAGCAGCGCCGCGAGGAAGAGGAGCGTCGCCGCCAGGAGGAGGAACGCCAGCGTCAGGAGGAGGAACGCCGTCGCCAGGAGGAGGCCGAACGTCAGCGCCAGGAACGGGCACGGCAACAGCGGGAGCAGCAGCTTGAGCAGATGGCCCGGGAAGCCGAGGAGGCAAGATTGGCGGAACAGCGCCGTCGCGAACAGGCCGCTGCGGCCCGGGCGCGGGAAACCGAGATGCAGAATGAAAGGGCCCGCTACGTCTCACTGATCGGTCAGGCCATCGAGAATCAGTGGTACCCGCCATCGTCGGCGCGGGAGGGCATGAGCGTGGTGTTGCGGCTGACCTTGCTGCCCAACGGTGAACTTCAGTCGGTGGATGTCGTCGAAAGTAGCGGTAACCGGGCTTTTGATAACTCCGCCGTCAGCGCCGCCCGGGCGATTCGTGAGTACCCGGTTCCCGACAGCCGGGATACGTTCGAGCGCTACTTCAGGCAGTTCACGATTCAGTTTGAACCGGAGATCTGAGTCGCTTTGCAGGAATTTTAACCGCAAACCCCAGAAAGAATGGTGAGGCCAGAATGACAGCAACCAATCAGGCGCCGGCAAGCGGGCGTACGAGGCAATACGGGCCGGTGGCACTGGTCCTGTTGGTGGCCGCACTTATGCTGGCGACCACCGCCAATGCAGAGCTGATGATCCGTGTTACCAAGGGCACGGGTGAAGCCGTACCCGTCGCGGTGGTGCCTTTCGCTGAATCCGGTGACCTGCCGGCGGGCGACGATATCAGCACCATTGTGCGCAACAACCTGGAAATGACCGGGGAATTCACCCCCTTGTCGGCAGAGCGAATGCTGAGCCTGCCCTCCAGTGGCGACGATGTGTTTTTCCGGGACTGGCGGATGCTGGGGCAGCGGTACCTGCTGGTGGGTAACGTCACCCGCGAGGGTGACCGGGTCCGGGCACGGTACGAACTGTTTGATGTAAACAGCGAACAACGGATGCTGGGGGAAACCTCCACCACGTCGGTAAACAACCTGCGCACCCTGGCACACCATATCAGCGACAAGGTATACGAGGCCCTGACCGGGGAGCCGGGCGTGTTCTCGACCCGGCTTGCCTATGTCACCCTGGACGAGCACGAGGGCAGCCCCCGCTACCGTCTTCAGATCAGCGATGTGGATGGCCGCCGCGCCAGCGTCAGGCTGGAGAGCCGTGAACCCATCATGTCACCGGCCTGGTCGCCGGATGGCAAGCAGCTGGCCTATGTGTCGTTCGAAAGTGGCAGGCCAGAGATCTTTGTGCACGAACTGGCCACCGGCAAGCGAACCGTGGTGGCGTCCTACCCCGGGCTGAACTCCGCCCCCGACTGGTCTCCCGATGGCCGCTCCCTGCTGGTGACCCTGTCCCGTTCGGGCAACGCCGAAATCTACCGCCTTGACCTGGACTCCCGTTCGCTGACAAGGCTGACGGATCATTGGGGCATTGATACCGAGGGCGAGTGGCACCCCGACGGAGATGGCCTTGCTTTCACATCGGATCGCTCCGGCGGACCGCAAATCTACATCAAGGACAGCGAGCGTGCGTCGCCCCGCCGGGTGACCTTTGGCAGCCGCTATAACGCCCGGCCACGATTCAGTCCGGATGGGGAATACATCTATTACGTTCATCAGCGTGACAGCGGCTTTCACATTGCCCGCACCGAGCTGGACTCCGGCGATGAGCAGGTGCTGACCCGTACCGGTTCGGACGAATCCCCGAGCATCGCCCCCAACGGGCGGATGCTGATCTACGCGACCCGCCAGGGTAATGACAATGTGTTGACCGTGATCTCCACCAACGGTGGGGCAGCGTATACGCTGCCTGCGGCCAATGGGGATGTGCGTGATCCGGCCTGGTCTCCGGTCCTCCGTTGAGGGCTAGTGGAGAGAGACCGGGTTCGCTGAACACAGGAAAACAGAAACCAAACCAGAAGGACGTTCTATGAACACCATGATGAAGCAATCCGCATTTGCCCTTGTGCTCTCGCTGGGGCTGGTCGCCGGCTGTAGCACCACCGGGGACGAACCCATGACCGACGAAGAAATGAGCGCGGTGGACCAGGACGGCGGTGCCTCCGTCTACGGTGGTGACGGTGACGGTGGTATCTCCTCCGACGAACTGAGGGATGAGCAGCGTCGTGACCAGGCGGAGCAGGGTGCCAGCGGCGACGATGCTGCCATGCGCCGTATTACCACCTTCTACTTTGATTTCGACACGGCCCAGATCAAGGCGGAATCCCGTGACGTACTGGCGGCCCACGCCCGTTACCTGGCCAACAATCCGGACGTCGACGTGCGCCTGGAAGGTCACACCGATGAGCGTGGCACAAAGGAGTACAACCTGGCTCTGGGTGAGCGCCGTGCCAACGCGGTCCAGCGATTCCTGGTGGTCAACGGTGCTGATCGCGGCCAGATCGAAACCGTAAGCTATGGTGAGGAAAAGCCGGCAGCCATGGGCTCTAACGAGAGTGCCTGGGCCCAGAACCGTCGGGTGGAACTGATCTTCCGCTAAACTCAAGCGGTAACTGACAAATAGGTGTACCCATGAGAAAGCTTCTCGTGGCGACAGTGGCGCTGGCGGTTTCCGCCGGTGCCCTGGCGCAATCTTCCACGCCCGCGTACCAGAACAATCAGTCGGAGGCCCGCCGGCAATCGGCCGGTAATCAAGGCAATGCCGAACTGTTTTTCATGATTGAACGTCTTCAGCAGGAGGTTCGTAGCCTGCGTGGCGAGGTGGAGGAACAGCGACATCAACTGGATCGGCTGACGCGTCAGTCACGTGAGCGCTATATCGATCTGGATCAGCGACTCATGGAGCTGTCGGAACAGCAGCAACAGCGTGGTTCCGGCACCGGCGGATCAGGCAGTTCGACCGCAGCGGCCTCCAGCGAGCGGCCGCAGCCACAAACCGTGAGCCAGGAGTACCGACAGCCCTCGGCAGAGGAGCGGGAAACCTACGAGCGGATACAGACCCTGATCCAGCAGGACAAGGCCTATGACGAGGCGATCGGGGAACTCTACGAGTTTATCAATGAATACCCCGAAGGCGATCTGACGGTCAATGCCTATTACTGGCTGGGTGAGGTCTACCTGGTCAAGCCGCAGCTGGAACAGGCCAAGCAGGCATTCACCATCGTGGCGACCCGGTTCCAGGACCATCGTAAGGCGCCGGATGCGCTGTACAAGCTGGGGGTGGTTCATGACCGCATGGGCGAAAAGGATCAGGCCGAGCGCTATATGGAACGAGTGGTGAATCAGTACGGCGCCAGCCAGGCGGCCAATCTGGCAAAAAAATATCTCGGGGCGGGTTAAAAGGGGTTGATCAACCACAAAAAATCCGTACTATATGCGCCTCGTTTGGGTCGTTAGCTCAGTTGGTAGAGCAGTTGGCTTTTAACCAATTGGTCGAAGGTTCGAATCCTTCACGACCCACCAAATTTGAAAGCTGGCAAGGAAGGCTGGTTTGATCCCGGTTACGGGTCGTTAGCTCAGTTGGTAGAGCAGTTGGCTTTTAACCAATTGGTCGAAGGTTCGAATCCTTCACGACCCACCAATCAGACAGGCTGATGCAGTCTGCCGTAATAAAGAGCCTCAGGGCTCTTTTTTTTTGCCTGAAAAACCCCACAATCAGGTATGGAGCAGGCTTTCTATAATGCAGGCTGTCGGTGACACCGATATGACCGGAAAGCGGCGACCCGGCGGGATGTTATACTGCCGGTATTCTGGAGTAGCAACAGAGAAGCGAATGATGACACGAGCTGAAGATCGTATCCTGGTTCAGGAGCACCTTGCCCACAAGGCAGAGCCAAAACCTCTCAGTGCTGAGGAAAAGGCCGAGCTGGAATCGCGCATTCGTGACGCACTGCAGGAGCAGGATGCGGTGCTCGTCGCTCACTACTACACCGATCCGGATATTCAGCGGCTGGCCGAGGAGACCGGTGGCTGTGTCGCCGATTCCCTGGAAATGGCCCGTTTCGGCAACGAACATCCGGCCTCCACGGTCGTGGTTGCGGGCGTTCGCTTCATGGGGGAAACCGCGAAGATCCTCAACCCGGAGAAGCGCGTGCTGATGCCAACCCTGGAAGCGACCTGTTCACTGGATATCGGCTGCCCGGCCGACGAGTTTGCCGCCTTCTGCGATCAGCATCCGGACCGCACCGTGGTGGTTTATGCCAATACCTCTGCCGCTGTGAAGGCGAGGGCAGACTGGGTGGTCACCTCCAGTTGCGCGCCGGCTATCGTGGAACACCTTGACGCCCGGGGCGAAAAGATCCTGTGGGCACCGGACAAGCATCTGGGTGGTTACATCGAGCGTGCCACCGGTGCCGACATGCTGATGTGGGATGGCTCCTGCATTGTGCACGAGGAATTCAAGTACCAGGGGCTGGAGGATCTTAAAGCCCTGTACCCGGATGCCGCCGTGCTGGTGCACCCGGAATCACCGGAGCAGGTGGTGGACATGGCCGACGTGGTGGGCTCGACCTCACAGCTGATTCATGCGGTGCAGTCCATGCCCAACGAGCGTTTCATTGTGGCCACTGACAACGGCATCTTCTACAAGATGCAGCAACTGGCCCCGAACAAGACCCTGATCGAGGCGCCCACGGCCGGAAACGGCGCCACCTGCCGCAGTTGTGCCCACTGCCCGTGGATGGCCATGAACGGACTGGAAAACCTGTTGCGTGTACTGCAACAGGGCGATCAGGAAGTCCATGTGGATGATAGCTTGCGCGAAGAGGCGTTAAAGCCCTTGCGGCGCATGCTGGATTTCACCTCCAAAATGAATCTGAAGGCGGCCGGCAACGCCTGACGTGATGCCAGTTGTTATCCGGTCGGGGTGCCTCATGAGCGGCTCAGGCGACGGCTGACTTCCGCCAGTCGTTCCGAGATAACCTGCCTCAGGGGTGTGCTGGCCGGTGCCCGCTCCTGGGCCTGGCGCAGCTGACGCTGGGCGGCCTCCAGGTCGCCCATCAGCAGATCGTATTCCGCCCGTGCCCGGTGCACTCCAACGATGTTCCTGGCCATACCTTCTGCTTCCGCCAGTCGCAGCCATAGCTCTTCCCGATGGGGATGTTCACGGGTGAGGGTTCTCAGGTAATCCGCGGCCTGGCTGCCGTTTCCTGCCTGGGTTTCTATGTGCGCCAGCCGGTCGGTGATCGGGTAGTTGCCGGGGTTGCGGCGCAGGGCCTTTTGCATCAGTTCCCGGGCCTGTTCCAGTTTGCCCTGGGCCTGCAGTGTTTCCGCCAGGGTGACCTGGTAGGTGATGCGGTTGGGGTTGCCCGCAAGCAATTGTTCGAGAATCTCCCGGGCGCGACCGGCGTTTTCGTTGGCCAGCTGGGCAACCGCCAGCCCGTAACGGGCGGCTTCCTTGCGCCCTGAGTCCGGCTTGTCAAGATAGGCCGTGAAGGCGTCAATGACTTCGCCCCTGTTACGGGCGAAACGGACCTGCAGGCGGGCGCGCACCAGGTGGTACTCCAGGCTGTCGCTATCAGAAACACCCTGATACTGGTCAGCGCGGCTGCGGGTGTCGGAAACCCGTGACTGGGTCAGGGGGTGTGTCGACAGGTATTCGGGGACCCGATTCCCCTGCAGACGGCTCTGCCGCATCATGGTCTCGAACATTTCTGGCATTCCCCTGGGGTTGAGCCCGGCATCCGCCATGATTTCCATGCCGACCCGGTCCGCTTCCTGTTCATGGGAGCGGCTGTAGGCCAGCATGTTCTGCACGCTCATGGCCTGGGTGCCCATGATGGCGGCCAGGCCAGCGTCGGAACCGGTAACCGCAGCCAGCACGATACCGGCAATAATGCCCGCCGCGGTCAGGGGGGCCGAACGCTCCTGCTGTTCCAGGCGCCGGGCGAAATGGCGCTGGCTCAGATGGGCCAGTTCGTGGGCCATGACCGAGCCGAACTGCTGTTCGGTCCTGGCGTTCAGGAACAGGCCACCGTTGACGCCGACGATGTTCCCGGGTACCGCAAAGGCGTTAATGCCGGGGTCGTCGATCACCACGATGGTAAGTTCCCGGTTACTTAGTGGGGTGTAGGGCACCAGTTGGTAAACAAGCGAGGTCAGGTATTCGTTCACCAGCGGATCGTGGATCTGGCTGGCGGACCGGCGGATGGAACTCATCACCTGCTGGCCAATCTCGGTTTCCATCTGGTCGGACAGCAGGCCGCCGCCAAGTCCGCCAATGGCCGGCAGGTCTCTTTCCTGGGCCCGGGCGAAGCCGCTCAACAAGGGTGCGAAGAACATGACCAGGGTCATGACCAATGCCACGTATCGTCGTGGCGGGCAGGGGTTAATGGTCGAATCGAAAGTCATACCTTGGCTGATACACTCCAGATGAAATAATGCGGGCACAGGAAACAATGCAAGTCGCCGGCTCCATGGGCATAATAGTGACCCGTTCACCAGCGCGAGACTGTCAGAAACAACCTATGGTCGATAATACCCTTGATGCTACCGGGCTGCGATGCCCGATGCCATTGCTGAAAGCCAAGTTGCAGCTTGGCACCATGACCGCGGGCCAGGAGCTCGAAGTGCTGGCCAGCGACGCCGGTTCGGCACGGGATATTCCTGCCTGGCTGGCCCATACCGCGCACGAACTGGTCGCCAGCGACGAGCACCAGGGTCGTTTCCGCTTTGTCATTCGTGTCGGTAAGCAGGAGTAAGTTCCCCGATGGTGCGAATTTTACGTGGTCTCGCCCACAAGTATTTCTCGGACGACGAAGCTGTCGTCCTGTTCCTGCTGTTGCTGGCCGGTGTTCTGACCATCATCTTCTTTGGCGCCATGCTGGCGCCGGTGATTGCCTCGGTCATTATCGCCTTTATCCTCCAGGGTCTGGTGGCGCGCCTGACCCAACTGGGGCTGCCTGAACTGGTGTCCATTATCGGTGGCTTTGTGGTGTTTCTGGGCACCCTGGCAGGCTTCCTGTTCGGGCTATTGCCGCTGATCTGGGCCCAGCTGGCGTCCCTGGCTACCGAGGCTCCGCGAATCTTCCGGGAAATGCGCAGCTACCTGGAGCTGCTGCCGGAGCAATACCCCAATCTGATTTCCATGAACGCGGTGAACGACTTCTACCATCAGGTAACCGCCGAAGCAGGCAACGTGACCCAGTGGCTGGTGTCCTTCTCTCTGAGCAGTATTCCGGACCTGGTGGGCCTGCTTATCTATGTGGTGCTGGTGCCCATCCTGGTGTTTTTCCTGCTCAAGGATCGTCGTCTGATACTCCGGTCCATCGCTCGCCTGTTGCCTAGCCAGCGGCCGATGATGAGCCAGATCTGGCAGGAGGTGAATCAGCAGTGCGCCAACTATGTCCGCGGCAAGGCGGTGGAGATCCTGATTGTCGGCGGTGTCACCTTCGTGACCTTCAAGCTTCTCGGCGTGCCTTATGCAGCGCTGCTTTCGATGCTGGTCGGGCTGAGTGTGGTGATTCCCTACATCGGCGCAGCCGTGGTTACCGTGCCGGTGGCGATGATTGCCCTGTTCGCCTTCGGCTGGGGCTCGCACTTCATCTGGGTGATGGTGGCCTATGGCATTATCCAGGCCCTGGACGGCAATGTGCTGGTGCCATTGCTGTTTTCCGAGGTGAACAACCTGCATCCGGTGGTGATCATTGTTGCTGTGCTGTTCTTTGGTGGCATCTGGGGGTTGTGGGGCGTGTTCTTTGCCATTCCGCTGGCGACGATGGTCAAGGCCGTATTTTCAGCGTGGCCGGTGAGGCCCGGCAGTCCCGAGGAGCTCGCAGAGTAATCTTGCCGTTCCGCTGCTGAGGTGCCCGGAAATCCTGGCCTTGGGTGGTGCATCCCGGGGTGTTATCTTGCGGTTAAAAGTTGATCATCTCGTGCTTCTGTCCCCCGAAATCGGACAGGCGGATGGTCTGGTCCCCGGTGACAGGCGTTTCGAAATCGTGAACGGGTTGGTCGAGTTCCGGCTTTGCCATGGGTTCTCCCTTGTTTCCCTTGTGTCGGTTGACACCCAAGATTACCATAACCGTTTTATCTGCACGGAGTCCTTATGATTACTGGTAGCCTCGTCGCGCTGGTGACGCCCATGCACCCGGATGGCAGCATTCACTGGGAGCAGCTGGATGCACTGGTGGACTTTCACCTTGATAACGGTACCCACGGTATTGTCGCCGTCGGCACCACTGGCGAGTCAGCAACCCTGACCCCCGAGGAACATCTCAAGGTGATCGGGCAGATCATCAAACGGACAGCGGGCAGGATTCCGGTGATCGCCGGCACCGGGGGTAACTCCACCCATGAGGCGATAGCCCTCACGTCGGAGGCGGCAAAGCTTGGCGCGGATGCCTGCCTGCTGGTGGTGCCGTACTACAACAAGCCGACCCAGGAAGGCCTCTACCGCCACTTCAAGACCATTGCGGAGTCGGTGCCCAACGTCAATCAGGTGCTCTATAACGTGCCGGGCCGAACGGCTTGCGACATGCTCAATGAGACTGTCGAGCGTCTGGCGGACATCCCCAACATCGTGGCCATCAAGGACGCCACCGGCAATATTCCCCGGGGCGCGGAGCTGATAAAGGCCGTCGAGGGCCGCCTGGCGGTCTATTCCGGTGATGACGCCACCGCAGCAGGGCTCATGCTGGCTGGCGGCAAGGGCAACGTGTCGGTGACCGCCAATGTCGCTCCCAGGCTGATGTCCCAGCTCTGTGAAGCCGCGATCGCAGGTAATGAATCGGAAACCGAGCGCCTGAACCAGATCCTCGAGCCGCTCAACCGTAAGCTGTTCCTCGAGGCCAACCCGATTCCTGTCAAGTGGGCCCTGCAACGCATGGGCATGATGGACACGGGTATCCGGTTACCCCTGACGCCCCTCAGCGAGAAGTTCCACGGTGAGGTTGAAGAAGCACTGAATGCGGCAGGCGTACTCTGAATGACCGACAGTAACCATAACGTGATGTCTTGTTCCCGTCATTTGCCCCGGGTTCGTTCACTCCTGTCGCTTGTGGCGGCCGGCTTGTTGGCCAGTGGCTGCGGCCTGATCCAGGACAGGTCCGACAACTATGCCACGGCCGAGCAGGCCGACCCCCTGCATGGCGTCGACGGCGAACCCTTGCCACGGCAACGGGCCGCTTACCCCATCCGCCCGGTCAGCGGCAGCGGGACCATGGCCAACCAGGTGCCCCGGCCACCGGATCTGACCTCCGAGATTCTTGATGAGAACTATGTCATCGAGTCGGTGGGCGATCAGTCCTGGCTGCTGGTAAATGACGTGCCCGGGCGAATCTGGCCCGCGGTGGCGGCCTGGATGACCCGGACCGGTCTGGGTGTGGCATCGGATAGCACGCAGCTGGGCATGATGCAGAGTGAGATCGTCAATTACAGCCGCCGCGCCCGCGAGCTGGTGGGTCTGGACGAAGCCGAGGCCAACGAGCCGCTGACTCTGGTGCAGGCGCGCCTGGCCCCGGGTGTGCGACGCAAGACCACGGAAATCCAGCTTCGCCCGAGGCTGGTGACGGAAGCGCCCGGGCGCCTGCTGTCCTGGCAGGACGAGCCCATGGACCAGGTGCTGGAGGAAGAACTGCTCCGTGACCTGTCGCGGTTCCTGCAGGAGCAGGAAGACAACCGCTCCTATTCCCGCGCCGCTCTGGCCATGACCAGCGAGCCTCGTGTCACCATGCGTCAGGCTGACGCCGGGCAGGAACAGGCGGTGGTTATCGAGCTGCCCTATGACCGCGCCTGGACCGAAGTGCGGCGGGTCTTCGAGGACGAGAACATCCCCATCCTGGACCTGGACCAGAGCGCCGGTTATTTCCTGGTGGACGGGCGCCCCGCGGATGACCGTCAACGCAACTGGTTTACCAGCTGGTTTGCCGGCGACGAGGTGGAACCGGTTGCCACCAACCGCATTGAGCTGGTGGAAGATGATGGCAAGGTCACTGTCACCGCCGACCGGGCAGACGGCTATAATGGCGGTAACTACTCCCGGTCCGTGCTGTCCCGGCTCTACCAATACCTTTATTGATCGCCGCCCCGGCTGAACACCGGGCGGAATGAACCATGGTGTGGCCAGCCTGGCAGGGTGCTGGTCACCGGAGACTGATATGGAAAAACGCAACGAACTCTATGCCGGCAAGGCCAAGTCCGTTTTTACCACTGATAACCCCGATCGCTTCGTGCTGGTGTTCCGGGACGACACCTCGGCGTTTGACGGGGAGAAAAAGGAACAGCTCAACCGCAAGGGCATGGTGAATAACCGCTTCAATGCCTTTGTTATGGAAAAGCTGGAAGCGGCCGGTGTGCCCACTCATTTCGACCAGTTACTGTCGCCGACGGAATCCCTGGTCAGAAAACTCGAGATGATTCCCGTGGAATGCGTCGTCCGTAACGTGTCGGCGGGCAGTCTGTGCCGTCGTCTCGGGGTGGAAGAAGGGCAGGACCTGAATCCGCCGACCTACGAACTGTTCCTCAAGAATGACGAACTGCACGACCCCATGGTCAACGAATCACTGGCGGTCACCTTCGGCTGGGCAAACCAGGACGAGCTGGACGAGATGAAGCGGTTGACCTATGAAGTGAACAGTGTCCTCAAGACCCTGTTTGCCGACGCCGGCATGCTGCTGGTGGACTACAAGCTGGAGTTCGGTCGTTGCGAAGGGCGTATCGTGCTGGGTGACGAGTTCAGCCCCGACGGCTGCCGCATCTGGGATCGCGAGACCCGCAAGAAGATGGACAAGGACCGTTTCCGCCAGGGGCTTGGTGACGTCATCGAAACCTACGAAGAGGTCGGGCGGCGCCTCGGTATCCATTTCGACGATTGAACAGCATGGGCCACTTTCGGCCCACCACGCTGGCAATCGGTCTGTTGATCTCACTTTTGCAAACAGCTGGCCAACGCAATCGCCAGCCGGGAGAATGCCATGAAAACCCTCAAGTCAGCACTGGTTGTATCGGCCCTGGTCGCCATGCCGGTTGCCCACGCCGATGTCCTGGGCTTTGGTGCCAGTATCGGTTACTGGGATTCCGATCTTTCCGGCAAGGCGGCCAAGGGCAGCGACCGGGTGAACGTGGAGAATGACCTGGATCTCAGCAACAACACCGAGGCGAATCTCTCCGCTTACCTCGAGCACCCGATTCCGTTGTTGCCCAATGTCCGCCTCAGTTATCTGCACATTGACCAGAGCGGCAGTGGCGAACTGGGTACCGGTTTCGACAGCATTCCTGGCGGTGTGCCGGTGGATTCCAGCCTCGATTGGCGCCAGACCGACCTGACCCTCTATTACGAAGTGCTCGACAACTGGGTCAATCTGGACCTGGGCCTGACCGCCCGTGACCTGGACGCGGAGCTGGAAGTGACCGACACCACAGGCCTCTATCCCGTCAGCCGCACGGAGGTCAGCGCCGTTCTGCCCATGCTCTATGCCGCCGGTCGCTTTGACTTGCCGCTGACCGGCGTATCCGCCGGCATTACCGGCAATATCATCAGTTACGATGGCGACTCCGTGTATGATTATGATATCTACGGTCAGTATGTTTTCGCCGGCGTTCAGCTACGGGCGGGTTACCGGGAAATGGCCGTTGATTATGAAGACGGTGACGAGCGCCTGGATATCGATGTCGGCGGGCCATTCGCCAGTGTTGGCTTCAGCTTCTGATTGAGAAGCCCGCTGCTCCGGTCAGACAACCGGAACAGCGGGCGGACACTCGCCGCGCTCAGACGACAGGGACAGAGACTTGAAACTGCTTGTTACCGGCACCGCCGGGTTTATCGGATTCCATCTTGCGCGCCGGCTATTGCAGCGGGGCGACGAGGTTATCGGTGTCGATAACGTCAACGACTATTACGATACCAACCTGAAGGAAGCCCGGCTTGACGGGCTTCGCGATTACCGGGGCTTCACCGAAGCACGTCAGGACATCGCCGACCGCGACGCCATGGAAGCGCTTTTCCGGCAGTACCAGCCGCAACGGGTGGCCCACATGGCAGCCCAGGCCGGGGTGCGCTACTCCATCGAGAACCCCCATGCCTATGTGGACAGCAACCTGGTGGGGTTCATGAATGTCCTGGAAGGGTGTCGCTACAACCGGATAGAACACCTGGTGTATGCCTCCAGCAGCTCGGTCTACGGTGCCAACGAGACCATGCCGTTTTCCGTGCAGGACAACGTGGACCATCCGGTCAGCCTGTACGCGGCGTCGAAAAAAGCCAACGAGCTGATGGCCCACACCTACAGCCATCTGTACCGGTTGCCCACCACCGGCCTTCGTTTCTTCACCGTATACGGTCCCTGGGGCCGGCCTGACATGGCGCCGTTTATCTTTACCCGCAAGATTCTCGCCGGGGAGCCAATCGACGTCTTCAATTACGGGCAACACAAGCGGGATTTCACCTATATCGACGATATTGTCGAAGGTGTGGTTCGTTCACTGGACCATGTGGCCCAGCCCAATCCGGACTGGAGCGGACTGGAACCGGATGCCGCGTCCAGCAGGGCGCCTTACCGGCTGTATAATATTGGCAGCAACAACCCGGCGGAGCTGGCCCGTTTCATCGAAATCATCGAGCAGGAAACCGGGCGCACTGCAGAGAAGAATTATCTGCCCATGCAACCCGGCGATGTGGAGGCCACCTACGCCGATGTGGACTCACTGATCAACGACGTGGGCTACCGGCCCGAGACCTCGCTGGAGGATGGCCTGGCCCGTTTCGTCGCGTGGTACCGGGACTTCTACAAGGTCTGATTATCGGCCCGGTACCGGCAGTTCAGGCGCCCGGGCGGAGTATGCTGTAGTGCTCGGGATCCATCATGTCCTGCATCTCCCGGAACAGCAGCCGGTTGCGCTTCTCCAGCGACATGGCCCAGGACGCCAGCCAGATTCGCCGGGCCTGGTGCCCGTAGACCAGCCGCTGCTTACCGGAGCGGATACAGCGGATAACCTGTTCCACGATGTCGTCCGGCTCGGTCTTCAGGTACTTGTCTGCAAACTCCTCGCCTTTCACCGCACCCTTGGCAATGTTGGTCCGGATCCCGCCGGGGTGAACCAGATGAACCGAGATCGGTGATTCCTCCAGCTCCACCATCAAGGATTCCGTGAACCCGCGCACCGCAAACTTCGAGGCGCAGTAATCGGAGGAGTTGGGCGTGCCCACCAGCCCGAAGATGCTGGAAACATTGACCACCGCGCCTTCATCGCTGGCCAGTAACTGCGGCAGGAAGGCGCGGGTGCCGTAGAGCACGCCAAAGAAGTTGATCTGCATGACCCGCTCATAGGAGTCGTCACTGAGCCCCCATGTCGGCAGGCCTTCCCCGGAAACGCCGGCGTTGTTGATGATCACGCTGGCGTTGCCCATTTCCGCTTTCACCCTTGTGGCGAAATCGTACATATGTCCCCGGCTGCCCACGTCGAACACATCGGTCAGCAATGCCTTGTCGGAAAGTGCCCGGACCAATGTGCCGGTTTCCTCGAGGCCCTCGCGGTCGTAGTCGTTCAGCGCCAGTTTCGCGCCCAGCCGCGCAAACGCCAGGGCGTAGCCGCGGCCCATGCCGGAACCGGCGCCGGTAATTACCACAACCTTATCGGTAAACTGTTTCATGACACGCCTCCGGCCTGCCGCGCATGAGCAACGATGGCGCCGGCCAGTTCCGGTATGACCGGCTCGGGGAAGGAGTGCCCCATGCCGGGAATGGTAACCAGCCGGGCGTTTTTGATAGCCCTGGCCGTGGCCTGGCCACCGCTGGGAGCCACCATCAGATCCCTGTCCCCGTGAACGACCAGGGTGGGCGTACGGATCGTCTTCAGCTGAGGGGTGCGGTCACCGGTCCTGGCGATGGCGCCGATCTGACGCGCCACCCCTTTATGAGCGTGTTCGCCGTGACCCCGGTCCCAGCCCTCGGCGGCATAAGCCCCATGGGTCTCTTCGCACAGGGGGTACGCCGTCGGGCCGATGTGCCGCATCATGGCCAGGTGACGACTCACATGGTCCTCACGGGTACGGGCCGGCGGGCCCACCAGCTTTATGACCGAGGACATGGCCGGCTGGCCGACCCGCCTGTTGCCGGTGGTTGAGAAGATCGAGGTCAGCGACAACAGGCGCCGGGGCTCCAGCGCAGCCATGGTCTGGGCGATCATGCCACCCATGGACATGCCGACGACATGGCTCTTTTCAATGTTCAGATGATCCAGCAGGCCGAGAGCGTCACGGGCCATGTCGGCAATATCGTAGCCGTCAGGGGCAGGCACCCTGAAAAGCTGGCGCATCACGCCAGGTGGCTGCCCCTCATGCATGGAAGACCGACCCACGTCACGGTTGTCGAACACCACCACCCTGTAACCTTCGGCGGTCAGGTGCTCGACCATGGTTGCCGGCCAGGAGGTCAGCTGCAGTCCCAGGCCGGCGACCAGCAACATGGGTTCATCGTTCGGGTGACCATATTCCCGGTAACACAGACGCAGGCCATGGGACAGCTCGCAGAAACGGTCCTCGCCCCGAAGCCGGAAAAGCGCATTCATGAATTTACCTCTTCAGTGATGTTCGATTTCGCCGTCCGGCCCTTGTCAGTGGACCCGGCCAGCGAGAATTTCAGGGCGGGATCGGTCACCGGGCCCTGGCGCAAAACCCTGGAATCCACCCGATAGTCCATGGGCATCAGCCAGGGCGCATGCTCACCCTGCCTCGGCAGGCTATCGAGGGATCGCTGTACGTAGCCCGCGTCGAAATCCAGCAGCGGGCGGGTCGGCATATCGGGGGAGGGCAGTTCCGGGCAACAGATGTCGTAGCCGTGCTGCGTCATGTGATTGAGCAACCGGCACAGGTGCTCGGCAACCAGACCCACCTTCAGGGTCCAGGAGGCATTGGTGTAGCCGATGGCGAACGCGAAATTCGGTAGTCCGCTGAGCATCATGCCTTTGAAGGCTACGGTACGTGACAGATCGACGTCCTCGCCATCTCTGGACAGGCGGATACCCCCGAACAACTGCAGGTTAAGCCCGGTGGCGGTGATGATGATATCCGCCTCGAGTTCTTCGCCGGACTTCAGCCGTACACCCTGTTCGGTGAAGGTGTCGATGTGGTCGGTAACGATGGAAGCCTTCCCCCGGGATATGGCCTTGAACAGGTCACCATCCGGTACCACGCACAGGCGCTGGTCCCAGGGGTTGTAGGGCGGGTTGAAGTGTTCGTCCACCGGATAGCCTTTGGGCAGCGACCGCTTGTTGAGCCAGCGGATAAGGCGCCTGGCCGCTTTCGGGTGTTTCTGGCAGAAGCGCCAGATATTGCGGGACATGGTGATGTTCTTGCCACGGGTGGCGGCGTAAGCTTTGTCCGCCGGCAGTATCCTGGCAAGCAGCCTGGCAATGGCGTCTTCGGAGGGCAGGCTCATCACGTAGCTGGGGGTGCGTTGCAACATGGTGACGTGGCCGGCCTTTTCCGCCATGGCCGGTACCAGGGTAATCGCCGTTGCGCCGCTGCCAATGACCAGTACCCGCTTGCCGGTATAGTCCAGGTCCTCGGGCCAGTGCTGGGGGTGGATGATGTCTCCCCGGAAGCGTTCGCTGCCCGCAAAGGTCGGGGCATAGCCCTCGTCGTAGCGGTAATAGCCGGCGGCGGAAAACAGCCATTTGCAGACAAAGTGGTGGCACTCGCCACCGTCTCCGGATTCTGCCTCCACATGCCATCGAGCCTCTTCGGAGGACCAGTCGGCACTGACAACCCGATACCGGTAGCGGATATGCCGATCAATGCCGTTTTCGGCAGCGGTCTCTCGCAGGTAATCAAGAATCGGGCCCGCACCGGCAATGGCCTTGTCGTCCACCCAGGGTTTGAATTCATAGCCAAAGGTGTGCAGGTCCGAGTCCGACCGGATGCCGGGATAGCGGAACAGATCCCAGGTACCTCCGCTGGCGGCCCGGGACTCCAGGATGGTGTAGGAGGCATCAGGCACCTCTTCCTGCAGGTAGCGGGCAACACCAATGCCCGACAGGCCCGCACCGATAATCAGGACATCAGTGTGCTCTGCATTTTCTTGTTGTTGTTTTCCGGCCATAACGATTCCTCGCTGCTCTTGTCAAAGGGCCCGATTCCATCCTATGGACTCGCCGTGCCGGCAACAAGGTACACTTGACACCATATTGGGTTTATTATTGTGCACTTTAATCCTTTTCCAGGAGTGAACCCTCTGCCATGAATGCTGGCGCCTCCCCAAGATCGGAAAACCTGTCAGCGGATGTCTCCCCGGCTGTGCTTGAACTGCTCCGGCAGGGCGCGGAGCGGGTGCTAAGTTCGCCGGTGGAATGGCTCAACAAGATCGACAATGCCAGCATGAGGACAGACTCTCCCGTAGCCGTCGCCGAAGACCCGGTACTGGCGGCCGCCACCAGGCGCGCCAACCGGGGTAGCCTAACCCACTGGGCACTGGCGAATGTGGAAAAACCGGGGGCGCCGGTACCACCCTACATTTCCGAGGATATGAAAAGTAATGCCAGGGAACTGGTGCGCCATGGCGTGCCCGAGCTGATGTTTTCCGCGGCGCAGGCGGCCCAGAATGCAGCGTGGAACCTGTGGATGAAGGTGGCCTTCGAACTGACCGGCGACCCCGACCAGTTGCGGCAACTGCTGGAACTGTCATCCCGCTCGATAAATGCGTTCGTGGAGGCCAATATGGAGGGTGTAGCAGCTATCATGCACGATGAGCGGGAGAAACTGATTCGCAGCAGCCAGGTGGACCGCCGGGAACTGATCAGCCGTGTACTGGAGGGCGATCTGGCCAGCGTGCAGCGGCTCAACGTCCAGCTGAAATACGCGGTGGACCAGCCCCATCTGGCGGCGATCATCTGGTGTGAGGACCCGAACGTTGAACTTTCACGGCTGGAAAGCGTGGCCGGGGCATTCGCCCGCTACGCAGGTACCAGCGAGGTACTCACTATCGCCGCCAACTCGGCGACCCTATGGGTCTGGTGCCACGCCAAAGTGCCTGTCGATCTGCCTCGGATGGATCAGTACCTGGCCAGCCTGTCCGGTGTGTTCGTGACAGTCGGTTCCCACGGTTCCGGCCTCGACGGCTTTCGCCGATCTCATCTGGAAGCGGCGACCACGCAGCGGGTGTTCGGCCGGCTGCGCCCGAAAAGCCGGATCATCAGCTTCGACCAGATTCGCCTGGTGTCACTCATGTCCGAAGACCCGGAAGCAACCCGTCAGTTCGTCTCTCATACCCTGGGTGATCTGGTTTTAGCCGGTGCCGAGCTACAGCAGGCGTTGCTCACATACCTTTGTCACGGCTGCAACGCCGCCCAGGCCACCAGGCAACTGCACACTCATCGTAATACCCTGTTACGCAGACTGGCCCGGGCCGAGGAACTACTGCCACGGCCGCTGGCCGAGAACCGCATACATGTCGGCGCTGCGCTCGAACTGCTTACCTGGAGCAACGGACAGAAACGACCTCCCGCCGGTTGATTGTGGGCGACCTGCAACAGGCAGCCTGATACCGAAACGTTGATTTGTCCTGTAGGTACGCCGGAGACTCGACCCATTCGCCGGTAGGGAGGATATTGTCAAAGGTGTGATGCATACACTGGATAAGGAGGCGCTACCCGATCCAGACTGGAGCGGGGCGCCCGACCGGTCAAGGGTATTGGCGGCAACAATCCGGCGGAACGGGCCCGTTTCGTCCCATGGTATTGAGAGTGTTACGGGGTATAGGGAGGATACAGGTGATTGGTGCCCAGCTCGCAGATGAGAACCTGATCGAATCGTTTCGTATGCATGCCCGCTGGCAGGAGCCTGCCGAGACCCATGAGCAGGGTGGTATGCTGATGATAGCGGGGTCCACCCACCGCCCCGGTTTGTACCGTAACTGTGCCTTACGGCTCGACCCGTCGGTGCCCGCAGGCAAGGCTTTCGAACAGGCCATGGGCTTCTTCGGCTCCCGGGAGCGGGGCTTTGCGCTGCTGACCCGCAAGCGTTTCGATGAAGACATGGACAGCCTGTTATCCGATGCCGGCATTTTCCCCCGCGCCAGCTCCCCCTGCATGATCATCAACCGGCAACTGGAAACCGTCCCCCTGCCCGAGGGTGTCCATACGGTGGCGATCGAGAGCGAGGCGCACCTGAAGGACTGCGTAAAGGTCAACATGGAGGCCTTTCCCAGGCTTGGCGTCTCGGCCGACGAGGTGGCCGGGTTCTTCGAACACGGCGACCGGGTGCTGGGGGACAACGTCTGCGGTTACGTGGCTTACAAGGATGGAGCGCCCCAGGCCACGGCACTGACCTATGTCACCGGAGCCTCAGCCGGCATCTACTGGGTAGGCACCGTGGCCGACGCCGAGCGCCAGGGGCTGGCCGGGGCCTGCACACGCCTGGCGGTCAATGCCGGTTTCGCGCGCGGCGCACGCCTCGTCACTCTCCAGGCCAGCCCCTTCGGCCTGCCGCTTTATCAGCGCCTGGGCTTCCGCAACTATGACGGGCTCAGTTTCTACTTCTTTGGCCGTTCACAGGTCAGTTGATGTCTGGTTGGTGTCCGGAAAAGGCACCGCCAACGAAAAAGCCCCCGAACGTTTCCGCTCGGGGGCTTTTCATAAATCTGGTAGGACCAGGCAGATTTGAACTGCCGACCTCTGCCATGTCAAGACAAAACAGATCCTTAAAAAACAGTGGCTACAACGACAAAACAAAGACTTAAATAGTTTTTGTGTTCATGGTAGACCACGTTTGTTCGCTTATGTGTTACCATTAAGGTCACAGATTGGTGACACGGGGTGACACATGGCAAAGGCCAAGCTCGATACAAGCATTTCAGATTCAGCCGCAAATACATTTCTCAAGGACTCCGCAGACAGAGCAACCTTGTGGTGCGAGAAAGTAACCGGCCTGCACCTACTCAAGACCAAAACCGGCGGGAGCTGGCGCTATCGCTATACGGACCCGAGGGGCAAGCGCAAGACTGCAACAGTAGGTCGTTATCCCGCAATGAAGCCGCAACAAGCCGCAGAGAAGGCTATGGGCTGGCGCAACGACGATGTGGACGTTCTGGCAGAGAAGGCAGAAAAGAAGGCTCTCGCTATCTCTCAAGAGCAACGCGCCGCCCATCGGACCCTGAAAGCCTACCTCGACGGACCATATACACGTTACCAGTCACGCCGGAGCGCAGGGGATGGAACACTGGCAATACTTCGCTCCAACTTCGAGAACCTACTCGACAGGGATATGGCCAGCCTGACACGCGCCGATATTCACACATGGCAAGCAGATAAAGAGAAGAAAGGACGCGCTCACGCAACACTTAAACGAGCCTATGGAGCGTTGCGTACCCTGCTAAAGCAGGCAATTGTTGACGGTGTGCTAGATGAAAACCCCTTGCAGCATGTTTCCCTAGAGAAGCCACTCGACAGTGAGAGAGCCAGAGAGCTGCGGGAGAGAAGGGAATCCACTCGACGGTTATTGACTAAGGATGAGCTGGCGGCTTTTCACAATGGCCTGGATGCGTTTTCCGAGGAAATCAGGCAGGGGAGACGCAACAGCCGAAAGCATGGCAAACCCCATTTGCCAGACCTCGACAACGTGGCTTTTCCCCATTGGTTTATTCCGTTCGCTAAGTTGAGCCTGTTTACTGGTATGCGTCCCGGTGATCTCTATTCGTTGCAGTGGCAATCGGAGTTAAACCCGACCTTCGGACGTTTGACCAAAACGCCGGAGAAAACCAAGCATCACGGCGAGGACAAAGCCGCGCGTGTTGAAATGGATCTCCCGCCGCAGGCAATGGCCGTGGTCAAGTCCTGGTGGGAGCAAAACGGCAAGCCTGATTCCGGCCTTGTCTTTCCATCTCCGGTGACTGGCAAGCGCATGGACAAAAACGCCCATGACAAACCGTGGAGACGTGTTAAACGGTTAGGCGGTCTGCCAGACGATCTGACTCTATATGCGTTGAGACACCACTTTATAAGCTCTCTCGTGGCCGCTGGTGTGCCATTGTTCGCAGTGGCAAAACTGGCAGGTCACAAGTCCGTGGCGATGATCGAAAGCCACTATGGGCATCTTTGCCCGGATGCAGCAAAAGATATTTTGCGGGAGTTTGGCGCTAGTGTTGAGCAGAGGGAGGCGGTATGACTTTAGATCCAGAAAAGGTGAAAGCGTATTTTTCGCAAAAGTCTAAGGAACGCGAGGTAATCCGCATAAAGGCGGATCAGCTCGTATTGCCGAATGACTGGGTCTTGCTCGTTGAAACCTGGAAAAAGGCGGCAGATAGCTTGCCAGACGAGTTACCACAGAAGCCTTATATTCTGAAACTGCTGGGAGCTGCCGAATATGCAATAGAGCGTGGCGATGAGAGCGACTTCCGCCTTTGGATTCTCAAAGCAAGAATGAATTTCGAGAATGCCAAACATGATAAATGGCTGATGGGAGTACAACGGCAGTTCGGGAAAGATGCCGACCACAGGAAGCAACAGGTTGAAGAGGAGCGCCACCCTGTGTGGCAGCAATGGCAAAAAGAGGCTGATAAAATTCGCTCTGAATCTATAACCAAACTCTCGAAAACAGAAGTTGCCCGGAGAATCAAAAAACGCCTGTCTGTGAGTGAATCGGAGCGAACTATAAGGCTCAGAATAACTTAGCTGGCAAGCACCCACGGTTGCCAACAGGCATCAAAAGCACCCTACGAGCGTCCCTTAATGAACAACGGAGGCGCTCTAAGTGTCCATTCAACCGCAACACCAACCCGAACAGGCTTTTTTCCGCGTTGCCGATGCTTGTATATATCTCGGCATGGGCAGAACCAAGCTCCACCAACTGTCAGAAACCGACCCCGACTTTCCTCGCAAGATTCGCATCTCTCCCCGGTGTGTAGGCTGGACCCGTGGCCAGCTCGACGCATGGCTTGAGGCCAAGCAACGGGAGGCCACAGCATGAAGCGGACTCCCGGCACCTTCATTTCCAATGGGCGCGAATACGTGGCGCTGTCCAATGTTACACACCTTACTGGACTCCCGGCGCATACCGTAACCGATGCGGTTAGCACTGGTTATGTGACTGTCCGCCAGTTTAGCGGCTGCAAGGTAATCAGCCTGGCTGATGTTTTCCGTCTGCTGGATTATAAGGAGGGCGCGAAATGAAAAATGCCCCGACCGTTTCCAGCCAGAGCACAAATAATAATCAACTTGAGCAAGTTCAGTATAACACCGACAGCGAGAACATGCGTGATCTATCCGCAGCCGCACAACGCGCCCGGATTCTGGATTACCTGCAAAACAATCGTGCATTAACGACCCTTTATGCGCGGCACCATCTAAATGTTATGCACCCTGCCGCCCGCGTCATGGAATTGCGTAAGCATGGGTACAAAATCATTACCAACCGGCGGGAAGATACCGATTCCAAAGGACGGTTACACCGTGTCGCTGAATATGTGCTGATGCCGGGAGGTGAGGTATGACCGCTATGCACTACACCCTATGGCTCAACAATTCCGGCACCAAAAAGGCCGACAAGTGCCAGACCTGGCCAGAGTTCTGTCAGTGGCTTCAGGATCTCCCGGCGGCAACAGTTAAGGATGACTGCAAGCTGATTAAGCTGGCCACGTTTGGAGATATTCGTACCGACAAACATTGTTTGCGCCACAACGCCAACGTGCTGGAAGTGACCGGCATTGAAGGCGATTACGACAGCGAAGAAATGACACCCGAACAGGCCATTGAACTGCTGGAAGGTCACAACCTGAAGGCAGTTATTGCGCCGACCTTTAGCGCCACACCTGATGCCCCTCGCTGGCGCGTTCTGACACCTCTCACAACGGCGATAACGCCCGACGAGCGGTTACGGTACATCGAAGTCCTGAATGGCATGTTAGGTGGTGTGCTGGCCTATGAAAGCCGCACCCTTTCCCAGTCCTACTATATAGGCGTTCCGGCTGACGCTGCTTACAACGTCCTGCATACGTTTGATGATGCGGAAGAAGGTTACACCCTGGACGAGCTGGACAAGATGGACGGCATCGACCAATTCCGGCAACCGCTGCAAACGAAAAAGCAGAAGGAGATCGGCGAGTCTGATTCTTTCTCTGATGCGTTTGATGACACCGACATAAACGACTGGGTAGCTGCTATTTGCTCAGGCGATGAAGTGCACCCTAACTTAATCAAAGTTGCTGGCCGTCTGGTGGCGAAGGGCTGGAAGGATGACGATATACGTCTGTTTTGTGTGCCCTATGTCGAGCGAGTAGAAGCCGAGCGAGGCCCAGAGCGCGCCGCCCTGCTCAGAGGTAAGGAACTGGATGATGCCATTGCCAGCGCGAGAGCCAAAGGTTACGCGCCGCGTGAATATGCCGAGATCCTGGCTGATGCCCAAAAACTGACCCCGGAATCAGACCCGGATGATGTTGACGCACTGGTTAAGGAAACCATACCGCTGTCACCTACTAAAAAACGACAGGTACGGCAGGCAATCAAGAAGGCCACCGGCTTGCCCTTCAGCGTCATGGAAGAAACAGAGCGCGCCTGTTATGACGATGGCGGCACCGATGATTTGCAGCTTGCCCGTTCGTTGGTGGATGAGGTAGGCCACAACAACGTCATGGCGGCTGACACGTTCGTCTGGCAGTGGCGGGACACTGGCGTCTGGCAAAAGCAGGAAGATCGAGCGGTGAAGCAGTGGGTACAGCACCACCTGGCCGACAACGCCGATGGCGTTAAAAAAAGTCTGGTGGATAGCGTGGCAGACCTGTTCAGAACCGAGATATTCCGCCCTCACCATACGTTTAATGTCGGGCCGCCTGAATGCGTCAATACGCTGAATGGCGAACTGGTTTTGCAGTCTGGCCAGTGGCAACTGATGCCCCACAACCGGGAGCATTACCGGACAACCCAGATTCCAGTGGAGTATGACCCAAAGGCACAAGCGCCACGTTTCATTCAGTTTATGAGCGAGGTATTCAAGGACGATCCTGATGCCGGAGACAAATCCCAGGCACTGCTGGAAATGATCGGCTACACCCTCATGGCCCATTGCAGGCATGAAAAATTCATCATCATGGTAGGTACAGGCGCTAACGGTAAATCTGTTCTGCTGTCTGTTCTGGAGGCCCTGGCAGGCCCGGAGAACGTGGCAGGCGTACAGCCGTCGCATTTTGACCGCTCATTCCAGCGCGCTCACCTACACGGCAAGCTGGCCAACATCGTAACCGAGATCAAACAGGGCGAAATGATCGACGATGCCAGCCTGAAAGGGATTGTCTCAGGCGAACCTACAACCGTTGAGCACAAGTTCAAAGACCCGTTTGTGATGCGGCCGTTCGCTACCTGCTGGTTTGGTACGAACCATATGCCCCATACGCGGGACTTTTCCGACGCACTGTTCCGCCGCGCCCTGGTGGTGGAGTTCAACAACAAGTTCAAGCCGGAGCTGGGTAACTGCGACCCTCAGTTAAAGGACAAGCTGATGGAAGAGTTGCCGGGAATCCTGAGCCTTGCCCTTGATGCTTATGCTGATGCACTGCAAAACCGCTTTACGATGCCGGAGAGCTGCCAACAGGCCAGAGAGAAATGGAGACTTGAGGCCGATCAGGTAGCGCAATTCGTTGATGATGAGTGCGAGCGTGACCCCGGCGGAAAGATCAGACCGCAATCGTTGTTTGATGCTTACAAGGCGTGGGCAGAGGAAAACGGGATTCACAAACGTCTGGCGCAAAAGTCGTTTGGTGATCGCCTGGTTATGCTCGGATTTGAGCGGAAGAAGTCGGACGGCACAAGGTATCTCACCGGCATTAAGTGCAAGAGGGCCGTGGACTTCAGAAGTTACGCACATTGATAGCAAAACAGGGACGGCAGGGACGCCACTCCCGACATTCCGTGATGGAAGAAAAAGAGATTATTTGTATTTCAGTATGACCCTAAAACATTCTTTTCTGGATATTGGGGAATGTGGGAATACGTGACCCTTCCGTCCCTGATGACCCTGTAGCAACGGAAAACCATTTCCCGCCACGAGCAACAGAACGAACAAACGACCGCTACCCTGTTATGGCATAGTAAAGTATTCGTAACCCCATGTTAGAAAACAGTTATTGTTCATATGCGTTCGCAACGTGTTATCAATATGTGACCCTAAATGCGATAATAACGATAAGTAAACCTGCAATTAACGAGGCATAACCATGGCCAGACCCTTTGAAAAGCTACCGGCTGGTGCAAAGAACCATCTTGAAAGCATGGCCGCTAATGGTCTGCTGTCTGAATCCGCCGCCGCGACTGCGTTAGGTATGCCCCTGGATCAATTCAGGCGCGTCATTGCCGAGCATAAGCCCAGTAAAGAGATATGGGACAACGCCCTGGCAGTGGAGCGGGATCAACTACTGGGTGCCATGTATAGCCGCGCCATGGAGGGTGACACCAAAGCTGCCCAGACGTTGCTGGCGGTACGGCATGGTATGACGGAAAAGCAGCCCAAGGGAGCCTCAGAGCGCGTTAGTGTGGTGTTCAACTTGCCCCAGGCCCTTGACCCTTCGGAGTACGCAAAAGCCATTCAGGTAGAGCAGGAGAGGCTACCCGATGGCAACTGAACAACGCCCGGATCAACTCAGCCCCTGGCAAGCCCAGGCCATGGCAGTGCCGGAAGCCTTTGATCTGTTTTTAGGTGGTGGCCGTGGTGGTGGTAAGACGTTTACCCTTGCCGCGATATTCCTACGTCATTGTGAACAGCATGGTGACGAGGCGCGCTGTCTGGTGGTGCGTAAGAGCTTCCCCGGCCTTCAGGATCTTGAGGCAGAGTTCCGTTCCTACTTCACCAAAGTGTATGGCGATAAGCTCCGGTTTGATGGCCAGAAACACCGCTTCACCTTACCCAATGGCGCGACTGTCCAACTGGATCAGCTCGAAAGAGAAAACGACTTTGCAAAGTATCAGGGCAAGTCTTTCTCCCACATCGCCGTGGATGAGGCAGGGCAGTACGCCAGTCCAGCACTGACCGACCGGCTCAGGTCATCCCTGCGCGCCCCTGCTGGCGTCCCCACACGGTTTATATTGATTGCTAACCCTGGTGGCGTAGGTCATGCGTGGCTGGTGCGACGATACGCCCTGAAAGAGCCATGGAAGCCGTACATTGACGAGGCCACTGGTTTTGATTTTGTGTCCATTGCCAGCACCTACCGGGATAACGAGTTCATCGACCGTGACCGCTACGCAAAGAACCTGATGGCCAGTTGTGCCACTGACCCAGAGTTAGGCCGTGCCTGGCTGGAAGGTGATTGGTCTGTTCTGCGTGGTGCCTACTTCAGCTCAGTCATCGATGAGCAGCGAGTAAGAGTAGAGCCATGGCCAGAGCTGCCCCTGCCGGACCAATGGGACACCGACCGCTGGAAGATATACCTGGCTCACGACTTCGGAAGCGCCGCGCCGTCTGTCACGTATCTGTGTGCTCAGTCCCCAGGCGCGGAAGGACCAGACGGTTACTTCTACCCGAAAGGTTCGGTTGTCCTGGTGGATGAGGAAAGCACCACAAGCCCGGACGATTTGAATGCCGGTTTAGGGCTGACCGTCCCCGATCAGGCCGACCGCATTATCAGTATGTGCAAGCAATGGCGCGCTTCACCCAGAGGCGTGGCGGATGACGCCATATTCAACAACAACGGCTCGCAGTCCGGCACCATCGGCGACGAGTTCCGCAAGGCTGGCGTATCGTTCACCAAAGCACACAAAGGCTCACGGCTGGCAGGCTGGCAGATCATGCGCCGTATGCTGGCTGACGCTGGCACCCCAGACCGTCCTGGCTTGTACGTCTCCCGCAACTGCCAAGTGTGGTGGCAGACCGTCCCCGCGCTGCCCAGAGATCCCCGTAAACCGGAAGATGTCGATTCCACTGCCGCCGATCATGCCGCCGACGCTTGTCGTTATGCCCTGACCGGCTACCAACCACTCCCGCATGTAGAGTTTGCGTTCAATAACTAACGAGGTGACACCATGAGCGAAGTTGAGCAACTGAAAGAAGAGATTGAAAAGCTGAAAGCCAAAAACTACGAGCTGGTAGGCGAGAAACGAAAGGCCAAGGCTGACGGCGAGGCTGCAACCGCAGAGCTGGAACAGGCCCAGAAAGAACGGGACGAGGCCAAAGCAAAATTGCAGCGTGTGACGGTGGAACTACCCCGCCAGAACATGCTGGAAGAGGTCGCCATGCCGAATATGGCGGAAACACTGTTCCGGGAAATCACCCACCATTACGACATCGGCGAAGGTGACGCGCTCATCTCGAAAGACTCCGGCGAACCGCTGGAAGTGGAGATCCCAGAAAAGGGCGAGCGCGTCCCCGTGAAGCTGGATCAGGACGGCATTAGACGCATTGCCGAGAACAAGTTGATACCCAGTATCAGGGCAATGATTAAAGGCTCAGGGGCAACCGGTGGAGGCGCTACAGGGGCCGGAACTTCCGCAAGCACTACCCAGACCGGCACCCAATCCGAAAGCGCGCCCGCTAGACGTTTCGGGCTGAATTGAGTATAATTTAATCAATCAGTTAGCCGTGCCCTGGCGGTGCGGCGGCTGACCCTTTCGCGCCCGTGGCGCAACTCTCCCAAACCCGTGGTTTGCCGAGAATCAACCTTAAATAGTTTCCATAACTAGGTGATTCTTATGGCCGTTGTAAGACTTTCAGACGTAATCGAACCCGTTAAATTTACCGACTACATCATCCAGAACAGCATGGTGCGTACCGCGCTCGCTGAGTCTGGTGTATTGGTCAATAACGCCGTGATGCAAGATCAGCTCACCGCTGGCGCTCATGCGTTCACTGTCCCCGGCTGGCTGGATCTTGCCGACGATGAAGCGGACGTTGTAAACGATGACCCCGCTATCGAGTCCACCCCGCACAAGATTGGCAGCTTCAAACAGAAGGTGCGCAAATCGTTTTTGCATGGCTCTTGGTCAACCATGAACCTGGCCTCAGAGATTGCCGGTGACGATGCAATGATCCGCATTCAGAACCGCGTGGTGGCCTACTGGAACCGACAGGTACAGAAACGTCTGGTATCAACCCTTCAGGGTATTGAGGCCAGCAACCTGGCCAACGATTCCGGCGATATGATTCTGGACATTACGGCAGACACACCATCCGCGTTTAGCGCCGCCGCCGTCATTGATGCCGCTGGCACCATGGGCGATGCGATGGACTCACTGTCTGCCATTGCCATGCACCCGGACACCTACCGCAAAGCCTTGAAAGATGACCTGATCGAGTTTATTCCAGACTCACAGGGCAGTCTGACCATGCCGACCTTCCGAGGGCTGGCGGTGGTGATGGATGAGGCCATGCCAAAAGTAGTGGCGACGGACACCACTTACACAAGCGTTCTGTTCGGTGCTGGTGCGGTAGGGTATGCCATGGGCGAACCACGAGTGGCTGACGGCACCGAAGTGGAAAGCCTGCCTTCCTCCGGTAACGGTGGGGGCCAACAGGTACTTCACAGCCGTGTGAACCTGGCGGTGCATCCGCTTGGCTTTAGCTGGTCTGATACTGCCGTTGTCGGTGAAAGCCCGACCATTGCAGAGCTGGCCGACGCAACCAACTGGACGCGCTCAATCGAGCGTAAAGCCGTGCCGATGGTTTTCCTGAAGCACACGTTGTAAGAGTTCGCGCTGATGACTGGCACCTCATCTGGTCTGAAGCGCAACAACGCCGTCGGTGGGTACGTGGCAGGCTCACCGGCGGCACCCTTTCCCCTTGATCCTATCGACTACGGTACTGATGCTGGTCTGGCAGAGCGCCGCTTGTGGGTGTCTGCACTGGCCTTGATAGTGGATGATGCTAAACGCTACTGGCAGGGCAAGAAAAGCCATTCAGCGACCGCTGACGACCTAGAGGAAGCGTTCGACGCTATGTGCGAGTGCACATGGATGTTGCGCCGGATCTGCAACGTTACAGGCCATGACCCGGCGTGGCTTAGCCGGGGATTTATCCAATGGTGTGAGCAGTGCCCTTGAGAGAAGTTATTGAAGGTGTTTCATGACTTCATAGGTAAAGAAGGTGTTAGTGGCTGAGAGCACCTTGAACCTGGCGCCTTGAAAACCGATCACGTCACTGTCGCCAAGGTCATACTGGATATTGTTAGAGAATGCTGGTCTTGCCATGTTGTTATAAAACTCTCGATAGGAAAGCTGAATCGTATCTCCCGAGCGCCCTAGATATACCAGCTCTTTCCTAAAGCTATCCTCTGAATCCGCAATCGTCGATTGGTCTATGCCGCACACTTCCGTGGGTATTTGATGCTCTTGGGCTGGTTTCGTGCCGCCAAAGATTGCTCGCTTGCCCGAAAAAATACTGGAGATGCCGTCTACTGGGTTAGCTCCGCCAGCCTCTGGCAGCGAGAAAGTATTAGCAACCAGAAGGGAACAGCCCTCAGGCCCAGATGAAAGTAATAGCTCTCCCGGTTTGATCGCAGTAAATTCACCATCAACGGACACATAGTTAACCCGAGCGATATAGTCATTCCCAAGCATAGCAACCGCTGGAAAGTTAGGACCGATTAGGGAAAGACTGCGTTCGTCGTGTTCAAACTCATAGGGGCGTTCAAGCTGGATTACTGTCTCCGCTGGGCCATATGCCCAAAACATAATGCTTTGCCCGATTTCTACAGTTGTTTCATTCTGCAAGGCGGGCCGTTTAATGGTGATGTTTTTCGGAGATAACGGGGTGAGTTGTTCTGAAGGCTGAGTGGCGCATCCCGCAGCTAGTAACGCACTGGCCACGACAACAGAAACGGCAGCAAGATTTTTGTTCGGCATCTGGTTAATCCATCTATGGACAAAGGTGGATTAGAGCCTAACAGTTTTGTAACGGAGGGTGAACGCTGGCAAGGGCGTCAGTCTCTCCTGACAGTCCCACCATTTCCGGCAGGTGGCGCGACCGCTGGGCAACCATGCGAGCGGTTTGTTCTGCTTTCATGGTCACAGATTGGTAACACGTAGCAGTGTCATGTAACCGAATACAAAAAAGCCACTCGGCTTGCGCTCTAAGTGGCTCTTTTTAAAGCAATTCTGGTAGGACCAGGCAGATTTGAACTGCCGACCTCTGCCATGTCAAGGCAGCGCTCTAACCAACTGAGCTATGGTCCTGTGTGCAACGGGGTGGAAATATACTGATCCGGGCTCCCGTGGTCAACCATTTTCCGGCACTTTTTCGTGGCGGTTTCAGACCTGCCGGGACGAGCGAATGCGGGCAATCCGGCGGGCGCGGCCGGACTTGCGCAGCCAGCTGCGCAGGCTGCGGGAGAGCTCTGTCCAGCGGTTGATCAGCAGGGCCAGCAGGATCACGCCGCAGCCGGCAAGCTGGGTGGGGGTCATGGTCTGGCTGAACCAGACCCAGGCCATCAGGGCGACCCACACCGGCTCCAACACCAGTATCACCACGCCATGGCTGTGGAAAGACAGGCTCTGGGCATAGGTCTGCACCAAAAAGCGGAAGGCGGTGCCAATGGTGGCACTGGCGAAAAGCCACCAGAACATCTCACCGGTGAAGCTGGCAAACGTGGCTTGCCACTGCTCGAAAAACAGGGAGATCGCGCCGGTGAGCAGGCCGGCCGTGGTCATGCTCAGGGTGGTCAGTGGTAATGCCGGCACCCGCTCTTTGGTGACGCTCTCGCCGCTGCGCTTGACCACCGTGCGGGTATTGGCAGTGCGGGAGGTGAGGATATAGGCGGTGGCAAAGATAAAGGCCGCGACCACAAACAGCAGCTGGCCTTTTTCCGGCCGGAAGCCATTCTCCAGCGACAGCAAAGCCAGGCCGCAGACGGACACAGGCAGGGCCAGCCAGGTGCTGAGGGGTTGCTGCTCCCGGAAGAAAACACGGGCAATGACGGGGACAATCACCACCGCAAGGCTGACAATGAAGGCGGCTTCGCCCAGGTTGACCCCGAGCCAGATCCCCATCACCCAGCAGCTCATGGCGGAGCCGAAGACCAGGCCGACCCGCGCACCGCGCAGGATCTGCGTAGTGCTGAGGCGCGTCAGCTGCCGCCGGGCCATCAAGGCCAGAATGGCGCCGGCCATGAGAAAACGCAGAGACATGAACATCAGCGGTGGCATCAGCAGCACCGCTTCCTTGGAAAAGGCCCAGCTGAACGCCGCCAGCAGGGTCACACCGACCAGGAGGAGGTCCGATTTGTTGGTGTTGGAGAGGGCCATGGCACCGATCTCATCCGAAAATCAGGGCGCGGAGTTTAGCATGCTCATAACGCCCCAGCTAATCGACCCGGCCTGAAACCACGACCGTAGCACCCGCTGCGTCGGTCAGAACCAGCCGTTATTGTCCCGGATAGCCTCGAACTCGAAGCGTAGATGCACATCGTCACCTACCATCAGCGGGTCCAGGGCGTAGGTCATGCCCCAGTCACTGCGCTGGATGGTGGTGCTCGCCGACAGGCCCAGGGTGTACTCTTCATGGCTGATCGGGTACTCCGCCGCCTTGTTCAGGGTCACGTCCAGGGTCACCGGGTGCGTCTGGCCGAGCATGGTCAGGTCGCCGGTGAGCTTGCCAGTGTCGTCACCGGTGGGCTCGAAGTCAGTGACTTCGAACGTGATTTCGGGGTGTTGTTCGCTGTGCAGGAAGTCGTCCTTGCGCAGGTGTTCGTCCCGTTTCTCGTGGTTGGAGAACACGCTGGCGCTCTGGACCACCACTGTGCCGGAGGGCACATCCCGGGCTTCGGCATCGTATTCGAACTGGCCCTCTGCCTTCAGGAACATGCCAATCACCGAGGCATAGCCCAGGTGGTCCACTTCAAAGGTGATCGCGAAGTGGTTGTCATCAATCTTGTAACTTCGGGGCTCCGCGAGCACGGCAGTACTGCCCATGGCCAGGGAGACAGCTGCCAGGCCGGCAACTATCGGGTTAGCGGTCTTCCGTTGAGTGTTCATCATGAGCTCCTTGTCGGGTTTGCTGGTACAGATAGCGGATATCGATGGCGAAGGACCAGGACAACAGCGCCAGCGCTATCATGAGGGTAGCATGGGCCAGCAGGTCCGGCGTCAGTGGCAGCAGCGCAACCATCAGGGTGACAAGCTGCCAAACGCACACCGTCTTGCGCCGGAAACTCTCCGGCAATGGACTATTGAGCCACTTCCAGTGCCAGCCGGCTATCACGAAGCCATAGCGCATCAGGCCGATCAGCAGTACCCACGGCCCGGCCTTTCCCAGTATCATCGTGGCCAGACACAGCATCAGTATGAAGAAGGCGTCCAGCTCCATATCGAAGCGGGCGCCGAAATCGCTGGCGGTGCCGGTGCGGCGGGCCACGTAACCATCGACCCCATCCATGCTCAGCGCAGCCAGACACAGCAGGGCATAAGGCCAGGCAAGCTGTTGCAGCAACCCGGGCTGGAAGGTCAGGCTGGTCAGGAACAGCACCAGCACGGCGCGGCCAAGGGTGACCCGGTCTGCGGGGCCGAAGCGGCTCCGGCTCAGGGTCAGCCCGGTTATCAATAGCACAGTCAGGCCCGCGTAGAGCAGGCCGGCCAGGGCGAGGGGCAGGATGGTGACTTCCAGCGTTAGTCTGGACAGACCCAGCAATACCGCCAGGGCAAGGCCTCCCAGCAGCAGGTCCGGCCAGGGTGCCCGGGCCAGGGCCTTGTTGCCGAAGGAAGAGTCGCGAAGGGAAGAATCCATACCCGTTACCTGTCGTACGCTATGCTGTGTTCCCATAAATACACCACCGGCCCGGTTCCGGTTCACCTGCGCCCACGGTGAGAACCTTTCCGGTATTCACATTCAAGCATGGAGCGACTATGACCTCATCGTCAACGGAAACCTCTCCGGCGTTCTGGTCCCTGGGAAACGGCCGGGGTGAGATTGCCGACGGCCAGGTCTTTCACCATTCAGGGGAGGAGGGCTGGGTCGAGGTGGAAACCCTTTACTCCGCCATCAGCCGTGGCACCGAGGCACTGGTGTTCAACGGGGATGTGCCGGAATCGGAACACCAGCGCATGCGGGCGCCGTTCCAGCAGGGGGAATTCCCGGGCCCGGTCCGATTCGGTTACATGAACGTCGGCCGGGTGATTGGTGGTCGCGTGGACCTGGTGGGCCGCCCCGTTTTCTGCCTGTTTCCTCACCAGCAACGGTATCGTGTGCCGGCATCGGCGGTTACCCCGTTGCCTGAGGGCGTGCCACCGGAGCGGGCGGTGCTGGCGGCCAACATGGAAACCGCCATCAATGGCCTGTGGGATGGCGCGCCCCTGGTGGGAGATCGCATTGCGGTGGTGGGGTGTGGTGTTGTCGGTTGCCTGGTGGCCTGGCTGGCCGCCCGTATCCCGGGTGCACGGGTAACGGCCATTGACCCCAACCCTCACCGGCAGGCCGTTCTGGAATCCCTCGGCGTGCGCTGGGCAGGCTCTCCGGAACAGGACGATCATGACCTGGTGTTTCACACCAGCGGCCATCCTGGTGGGCTGGAGAGCGCTCTGGCCCTGGCGGGCAACGAGGCCCGTATTATCGAGATGAGCTGGTACGGTCGTCAGGCCGTGCCGGCAAGCCTGGGCGGCAGCTTTCACTCCCGCCGGCTGACGTTGCGCTCCAGTCAGGTCGGGCAGGTCAGCCCGCAGCAGGCCCCGCGTTGGAGTCATGCCGACCGCATGGCCCTGGCCCTGTCGCTACTGGCGGAGCCGGCACTGGATGCCCTGATCACCGGCGAGAGTCCTTTCAGCGAGCTGCCAGCGGTCATGCAGCAACTGGCGGCCGGCGCTTCCGACACGCTGTGTCATCGTATTCACTACGCCTGAAACCAAGGACGCACCATGTACACACTGACCGTTCGTGACCATGTAATGATTGCCCACAGCCTTGACGGCGAGCTCTTCGGCCCCGCCCAGAAACTCCACGGCGCCACCTATGTGGTGGATGTGGGTTTCGAACGCCCGGAACTGGACGACCACGACCTGGTGGTGGATATCGGCCTGGCCAGTGAGGCACTTGGCAAAGTATTGGCCCCCATCAACATGCAGAATCTGGATGAGCTGGAGCGATTCTATGGCCACAACACCACCACCGAATTCATGGCACGGCATATCTTCGACTGCATGGCCGAGGCGATCCACGATGGTCGACTGGGTGAGGGTGCCAGGGGGCTGAACGGGCTGGTGGTTACCCTGTCGGAATCCCACGTTGCCTGGGCCAGCTATCGTGGCCAGATCTGAGGCACCGTGGACGATCCTGGTCCCGGGGGACCCGGGGCAGCTCACCGGCGGCTATGGTTATGTGCGGGCGATTGTGGATGGCCTGCAACAGCTCGGCCAGCCGGTAACGCTTCTGGGGCTGGCAGGACAGTTCCCCCGGGTGGATCAGCAGGCCCGGCAGTCGCTGGAAGGTGCCCTGGCAGGGCTGCCTGATCACGCCACGGTTATTGTCGACGGCCTGGCCCTGGGTGGCTGCCCGGAAGTGGCCGAGCGCCACGGCCATCGCATTGACCTGATGGCACTGGTCCATCACCCACTGGCGGATGAAACCGGCCTTACCGGGGCGGACCAGCAGCATTTTTTCGATACCGAGCGGCGCGCCCTGGCGGCGGTGCGGCGGGTGATTACCACCAGCAACACCACCGCGGAGAGGCTCTCCCGGTATGACGTTGCCGCCAACCGAATCGCTACCGTGCCGCCGGGGGTGCACCGCCCGGATCCGGCAATCGGGCGCCCGGTGTCACCGTCAGGCGATCTCCGTATCCTGTGTCTCGCCCATCTGTCACCCCGCAAGGCACAGCACCATCTTGTTGAAGCGCTGGCGCAACTGCCGGGCACCGGCTGGCACTGTGAGCTGGCGGGGTCGCTTGAGCGGGACCCGGCCTATGCTGCCAGTGTTCAGCAGCGTATTGAAGCCCTGGGCCTGACCGAACGGATCCGGTTGACCGGCGAGCTGTCCGGCAAGGCGCTGGCCCGGTCTTTCCGGCGGGCCAACCTGTTTGTCTTGCCGTCGCTGAATGAAGGCTACGGTATGGTGATTGACGAGGCCCTGGCACACGGCCTGCCGGTAATCTCGTCCGATGGTGGCGCGCTGGCGGTCACCGCTGACCGACCCGGCTGCGTCACCTATCCGGCAGGGCAGGTGGCCGCGCTGTCACGCCTGCTGGAAGCGCGTTGGCGGAACCCGGAAATACTGGCCCGCCAACAGGAAGCCGCTGTCGATAGTACCCGCCATCTGCGGAGCTGGCAGCAGGCTGCCCGGGAATTCCAGCAGGCAGTTGCGCAGGCATTGCCCACAGGCAGTGACTTCGATGCCCATTGGCTGGGCCTGCGGGAACCGGCGGACCACGCGGCCCGCGCCGGTGCGCTGACCGCGCAGGCGATAGACTGGCTGCGGCAGCAGGGCCAGCAGGCTCCGGTGATTGCGGATATCGGCTCTGGTACCGGCTCCAACTGGCGTTATCTGACCCGGGCCCTCACTGATGCCGGCCTGGCCGACAGCCGCTGGCACTTGTTCGACCAGGATGCAGCGCTGCTCAGGAATAATCCCCGGGCCGAGTCGGGCCCGGCTATTCATATCGAACGGCTGGAGGCGACCAACCTGGACCAGCGCCTGCCACGGTCGCTGAACCTGCTCACCGCCTCGGCGTTGATTGATCTGGTGTCGAAGGACTGGCTGGATGCGTTTGCCGGTGCGGCAGCCGCACGCCGGGCAGCGGTGCTTGTCGTGCTGTCCTATGCCGGTCGGTTTCGGCTGATACCGGAACACCGGGCTGACGGCGATCTGCGCCAGCGGGTCAACGAACACCAGCACGGAGACAAGGGCACCGGTGCCGCCTGCGGCCCGGAGGCAAGCGACTATCTGGCCAATGCCCTGCAGCGCAAGGGGTACCGGGTAAGCCGTGAGCCCAGTATCTGGCATCTGGACAGCACCCACTGTGCCCTGCAGAAGGCTTTGATGGCGGGCTGGGTCGATGCGGCACGGGCACAGCTTTGCTCTGGCACCAATGATCAGCCAGCAGACAGCGACTGGCTCGAAGAGTGGCTGACGGAGCGCACCCGGCAGGCGGATAAGGGCGAGCTGTTGATCGAGGTGGACCATGTCGACCTGTTGGGAGTGCCCGCATCGTGACCACTGGCAGCGGCGCCGTTTTGCGTTGGTCCGTGACACTGGCCGTGTTGGCTTTCGTGCTTTGGCTGGTGGACCTGGGGGAGGTGGCCGATCAGCTCCGCTCGGTGGCACTACCATGGCTGCTGCTGGCGTTGTTGGTCACGCCCCTGCAAGTGGTGATTTCCGCCTGGCGCTGGCACTACACGGTGGCAAGGCTGGGCGGGCATATACCGCTGGGCCATGCCATCGGCGAGTACTACCTGGCGACCATGGTGAACCAGTTGATGCCCGGTGGTGTCGCGGGCGACGCTGGCCGAGCCCTGCGCCACCGCGGCAATGGCAACGACACCACCCTCGCTGTCCATGGTGTCATGATCGAACGCCTCTCCGGGCAGCTGGTGCTGCTGTTACTGGTGCTGCCCATGGTTATGGTCTGGTTGCCGGTACTGCGGCCACCCGTGCCGGGCCTGTTCCTGATTCCCGGGGTGCTGGTGGCCGGCCTGCTGCTCTGGTCCCTGCTGCAGGCGCCTGCCGTACAGCAGTGGTGGTGGCGTTTCCGGGAGGATCTGAGCCGTGCACTGCTGAACCTGTCCGCATTGCCGATTCAGTTGGCCTCGTCGCTGCTGGTGATTGGCAGTTATCTGCTGGTGTTCTGGTGCCTGGCCATGGGGCTGGGGCTTGAGGTTGCCCGCTCGAATCCCTGGCTGCTACTGGCGCTGTGTACCGTGTTGCTGATGGCCATGCTCATACCCCTCACCATTGCCGGCTGGGGTGTGCGTGAAGGCGCGGCGGCACTGATCTGGCCGCTGGCAGGGCTGGAGGCGGGGCAGGGAGTGGCTCTTTCGGTCAGCTACGGGCTGCTGGTGCTGGTGTCCTCGCTGCCCGGGGCATTGTTCTTGTTCAATGACCAGAAAAATCCAGATCAAACAGCATATCGCTGCCCAGATTGACCATGTTGGCCCGTGGTCGCAGGGCATCAGCCAGGCTGTCGATTTCCGGCAGCGAGAACGCGGGCTGACCGCTGCCAATGATCATCGGCGACACCAGCACATGCAGCCGGTCCACCAGCCCGGCGCTGAGGAAAGTAGACACCGTCTGACCACCGCCCTCAACAAAGATCCGCTTCAGCCCCAGCTGGTCCAACACCCGGAGTACCTCCCGGGGATCGATGGGCCCTTCTTCGTCGCTCAGACAGGGGATCTCATACACTCCCGCTGACAGCGTGGACGGCAGGCTGGCAGGATTATAGCGCCCGGCCACCAGGTGCAGGGTCGGGGCGGCACCGTCCGTGAACAGATGATGGTCTGCGGGAACCCGGCGGTGCCGGTCTACCAGAACCCGTACCGGGTTGGGGCCGGTGGCCAGGCGTACGGTCAGGCGCGGGTTGTCGGCGCTGGCCGTGCCGGAGCCCACCAGCACGGCATCCGATACCGCCCGTATCCGGTGCAGGTGAATCAGCCCGTCCTCGCCGTTGATGTACCGGGACTTGCCGGTGATGGTGGCGATACGACCATCCAGGCTCTGGCCCATCTGGGCGATAACCTGTTGCGGCTGGTTTGCCGGCAAGGCCCGAACGAGCGGGGCGAACAGTTGCAATAGTTCCGCCGCCCGGTCAGCGTCACTGGCGGGCGTTTCCACAAGCCAGTCGTCACTGCTGTGGTCGGGGTGATGTCGCTGTTGCAGGATCAGTTCCCAGGCCTGGTTGGGGGTCATCAATGCCTCATTGTTCTGGATCCGGATTGGTCGGGCCTGTGCCCCTGTGAAATACTTACGTAAGAAATCGTCATTGATTCACTCTAATGACATAAACCCGCCGCCGCCAATGGAAAAGCCCGGCACCAATACGTTGTAATGGAACGGCGCTTCGGCAATTGGCATACAGGCGTGACCCGGTTATCGCGGAACAGGCCGGTAAAGGATAAAGTAGAGACCCTGGTTGTTCGCAAACGGGAACCACAGGCCCCGCATTATCCGCAGGAGACCCCCATGCGCTACATGGAAACATTCTGGCAGAGACTGAAAGACGCCCGGGAGGCAAGGCAGTTGTCCCGTCGCGACCTGGCGGAACTGTGCGGCGTTGATCAGGCGGTGGTGACCCGCTGGGAGCATGTGGATGCGCGTCAGCGCCTTTACCCGGCGGTGGATGAACTGATTGACCTGTGCCGGCACCTGGAAGTACCGCTGGAGTCCCTGCTGGATTCCGAGGTGAGCGTGAATCCGGGGCAACTGCAATTGCCGGGGCTGGCTTTCTCCAACACCGATGAACTGACCGGTGCCCTGGATGAGCTGGAGCGCCAGTTCCAGCGGATTCAGCCTTCCGAGGAGGAAGCGGAATTGCTGCGCCGGTTCCGCAAGAGCACGGAGGAAAACCGGCGCATGATCGTGCAACTGCTGGGCCGCTAGGGCCTTACTTCTTCTTTTCCTTGTTCTTCTTGTACACGTTCTCGTAGACATAGTTGGTCGCGTCAACAAACCCTTCGATTGAGCCACAGTCAAAACGTCTGCCCCGGAACTGGTAGGCCAGTACGCAACCATTTTTGGCCTGCTCCATCAGGGCATCGGTGATCTGTACCTCGCCGTTCTTGCCCGGCTTGGTATTCTCGATGATCTCGAAAATGTCCGGTGTCAGGATATAGCGGCCAATGATCGCCAGGTTGGACGGTGCCTTGTCCGGTGAAGGCTTCTCCACCATGTCGGTAATCCGGTACAGCCCATCCTTCATGGTTTCGCCGGCGATTACGCCATATTTGTGGGTCTCGTCCTTGGGCACTTCCTCGATGGCGACGATGGAGCAGCGGAACTGCTTGTACAGCTTGGCCATCTGCGCCAGCACGCCGTCGTCGCCTTCTTCCGTCACGCAGAAGTCGTCGGCCAGCACGACCGCAAAAGGGCTGTCGCCCACCAGGTTGCGGCCGGTGAGAATGGCGTGGCCCAGGCCTTTCATTTCGTTCTGGCGGGTGAAGGCGAACGAATTGTTGTTGATCAGATCGCGGATGGAGGACAGCAGGTCTTCCTTGCCGGTGCCTGCAATCTGGTGTTCCAGCTCATAGCTGATATCGAAATGATCCTCGATGGCCCGCTTACCCCGTCCAGTCACAAACCCGAACTCGCTGATGCCGGCTTCAGAGGCTTCTTCAACCCCGTATTGCACCAGGGGTTTGTTCACAATCGGCAGGATTTCCTTGGGCATGGCCTTGGTGGCAGGCAGGAAGCGGGTTCCGTAACCGGCAACGGGGAAAAGGCATTTTTTGATCATCGATAACGTCCTTAGTGTCAGTTTCCTGAAGGTGAGATGAGCGTGTACGCATGGCGATACAGGAAATATGCCAAGTGTAACCAGGTTACCGTTACAAAGGGAAACATCAACAGGTTCCGGGAGTTTTACCATTTCTCCATGGACCGGGACACGACGGGTGCCCGCAGCGATACCGTCTACGGCGCACTCTTGCGGTGCGCTTCTGACAATGTCAACAATAGACCAAGGTCTGATGTTATGGATTGTTGACAATCGGGGCGGCAGGGCGTAATTTTCGGTTAAATATCGCAATGATTGTCGACAAAAGCATGAATGCAGTCGCACCACAGCCCCTTACCCGAGCCGACGAAGCCTTTGATTGTCTGCAAACCGCCATCGTCACGGGAGACCTTGCCCCCGGCGAAAAGATCGGCGAGGTGGAATTGTGTGCACGCTTCAAGCTGACCCGTGGTCCCCTGCGGGAAGCGCTGGGCCGGCTGGAATCCCGGGGCCTGCTGGTGCGCCGCCCCCATGCCGGCGTCAAGGTGGTGTCCGTCAGCGCCGACGAACTGATGGAACTGTACCGCATCCGCGAAGCCATGGAGGGGCTGGCCGCCCGCCAGGCCGCAGAACGCATGACCGACCAGGAAATCGCCGACCTGCAGGCCACCCTCGACAGCCACGAAACCATGATCGAGGAAGCACGCGGCCAGGCCTACTACCAGGCCGAGGGTGACTACGACTTCCATCACCGCATCGCCACCGGCAGCCGCAATGCCAAACTCGCGCAAATGCTGCTGGGTGATCTTTACTACATGGTGCGCATGTACCGGTACCGTCTGAGCACATCCAGCGGCCGGCCGCACCGGGCCTTGGGCGAGCATCGCCGCATTGTCGAGGCCATTGCCCAGCGGGACGGCGAACTGGCGGAATTCCTGATGCAACGCCATATCAACGCCGCCAGAAAGAACATTGAACAGAAAATCAGCGACGGCCTGTTGGACATCTGACGGGCAGCCACGGACAGAAAGAAGAAATTGAGCCACGGAATCCACGGAAGAATACAGAAGAAAAGCAAAAGAAAAATGGGTCGCGGGTGGCCTCAGACTTGAAAGTACCCGCCGCCAGGTTCTTTTTATCTATGTCCTTTTTCCGTGTCCTTCCGTGGATTCCGTGGCTAACAAAATCTTTAATCAGGAGAGCAACATGACCAAACAACCATCCCCCGGCGCCCGTTTCCGCAAGGCGCTGAAAGAGAACCAGCCGCTGCAGATTGTCGGTACCATCAACGCCTATTCCGCCATGATGGCGGAGCGGGTAGGGCACCAGGCCATCTACCTGTCCGGTGGCGGTGTCGCCAATGCCTCCTTCGGCCTGCCGGACCTGGGCATGACCACCATGAATGATGTGGTGGAAGATGCCCGCCGCATCACCACCGCCACCGACCTGCCGCTGCTGGTGGACATCGATACCGGCTGGGGCGGTGCCCTGAACATTGCCCGCACCATCCGCGAGATGGAGCGCGCTGGTGTGGCAGCGGTCCACATTGAAGACCAGGTCGCCCAGAAACGCTGCGGCCATCGCCCCAACAAGGAAATCGTCTCCAAGGAAGAGATGGTGGACCGCATCAAGGCCGCCGCCGATGCCCGCCAGGACGAGGAGTTCTTCATCATGGCCCGCACCGACGCCTTCCAGAAGGAAGGGCTGGAAGCGGCCATTGATCGCGCCAAGGCCTGCATTGAGGCCGGCGCTGACGGCATCTTCGCCGAGGCCGTACACGACCTGTCCGACTACCGGGCTTTCGCGGAAGCCATCGATGCTCCCCTGCTCGCCAATATCACCGAATTCGGCGCCACCCCGCTGTACAACAAGTCCGAGCTTGCAGAAGCCGGGGCCGGTATGGTGCTCTATCCGTTAAGCGCCTTCCGCGCCATGAACAAGGCGGCCCTTCAGGTGTACGAGAACATCCTGGAGAAGGGCGATCAGAAAGACGTGGTGGACATCATGCAGACCCGTGCGGAGCTGTATGACTTTCTGAACTACCACGACTTCGAACAGAAACTGGACGAACTCTTCGCCCAGAAAAAGAACTGATTTATTGCCGACAACAAGATTCTGATGAGGAGATAACCGATGGCTGAAGCAAAGAAACTCGGAGGTGCGGGCCTGCGTGGCCAGGTAGCCGGTGAAACCGCCCTGTGTACCGTCGGGCAATCCGGCGCTGGCCTGACCTACCGGGGCTACGAGATAGCCGACCTGGCGGAAAAGGCCCAGTTCGAGGAAATCGCCTATCTGTTGCTGCGTGGCAAGCTGCCCAACCGCCAGGAGCTGGACAGCTACAAGCAGAAGCTGCAGAGCCTGCGCGGCCTGCCGGACGCGCTCAAGGCCGTTCTCGAGCAGATCCCCAAAGACGCCCACCCCATGGACGTAATGCGTACCGGCTGCTCCATGCTGGGCAACCTGGAAACCGAGCAGGACTTCAGCGAGCAGGACGATAAGATCGACCGCATGCTGGCGGCGTTCCCGTCCATCATCACCTACTGGTACCGCTTTGCCCACGAGGGCGTGCGTATCGAGACCGAGAGCGACGTGGACTCCATTGGCGGCCACTTCCTGGAGCTGCTGCTGGGCGAGAAGCCGAATGAGCTGCACGAGAAGGTGATGAACGTGTCCCTGATCCTGTATGCGGAGCACGAATTCAACGCCTCCACCTTCACGGCTCGCGTGTGTGCCTCGACCCTGTCGGACATCCACAGCTGTGTGACCGGCGCCATCGGCACCCTGCGCGGCCCACTACATGGCGGCGCCAACGAGGCGGCCATGGCCCTGATCCAGAAGTGGCAGACCCCGGACGAGGCCGAAGAAGGCCTGCTGGGTATGCTGGAGCGCAAGGAAAAGATCATGGGCTTCGGTCACGCCATCTACAAGGAGTCCGACCCCCGCAACGCCATCATCAAGCAGTGGTCGAAGAAGCTGGCGGAGGAAGTGGGCGACACCGTCCTTTACCCGGTATCCGAGCGCTGCGAGGAAGTCATGTGGAGGGAGAAGAAGCTGTTCTGCAACGCCGATTTCTTCCACGCGTCGGCCTATCACTTCATGGGCATCCCCACCGAACTGTTCACCCCCATCTTCGTGATGTCCCGGGTGTCCGGCTGGACCGCCCACGTGAAGGAACAGCGGGAGAACAACCGAATCATCCGCCCCAGCGCCGACTACACCGGGCCTGCGGATTCGAAGTGGGTGCCCATCGACGAGCGCCCGTAAGAACGAGTAAGTGAGGGCCGTGAGCCCCCCTCTCCCTTGAGGGGAGAGGGGCCGGGGGTGAGGGTGGAGGCTCCAACTCAAGAGTCCGCCGCTCCCCCCTCACCCTAACCCTCTCCCTCCAGGGGAGAGGGGATGGAACGGAGCACGGCGCAACCAAGGGCCAGGCCAGGAATTCGAGTCTGGCCTCCGTTTTGGCTCCCTCTCCCTTGAGGGGAGAGGGCCGGGGTGAGGGTGGAGACGACAAGCCACGTGTCCGCCGCTTTCACCCTCACCCTAACCCTCTCCCTTCAAGGGAGAGGGGATAAAAAACGAACATGGCATTCCAAGAGAGCCCCCAAATGAACACCCAATACCGCAAGAACTTACCAGGCACCGACCTGGACTATTTTGATACCCGCCAGGCTGTAGAAGACATCCAGCCAGGCGCCTACGCCACGTTGCCATACACCTCCCGCATCCTGGCGGAACAGCTGGTACGCCGCTGTGACCCAGCCGCGCTGACGGACTCCCTGAAACAGCTGATCGAGCGCAAGCGTGACCTGGACTTTCCCTGGTACCCGGCCCGCGTCGTGTGTCATGACATCCTGGGCCAGACCGCCCTGGTGGACCTGGCCGGTCTGCGGGACGCCATCGCCGAGAAGGGTGGCGACCCCGCCAAGGTGAACCCGGTGGTCCCCACCCAGCTGATCGTCGACCACTCCCTGGCCGTGGAGCATGCCGGCTTTGAAAAGGACGCCTTCGAGAAGAACCGGGAGATCGAGAACCGCCGCAACGACGACCGCTTCCACTTCATCAACTGGACCAAGACCGCCTTCGAGAATGTGGACGTGATTCCTCCGGGCAATGGCATCATGCACCAGATCAACCTGGAGAAGATGTCGCCGGTGGTGCAGGTGCGCCCGGACGGGGAAGGCGGCCGCGTGGCCTACCCGGATACCTGTGTGGGCACTGACAGCCACACCCCGATGGTCGACGCCCTGGGCGTTATCTCCGTCGGCGTCGGTGGTCTTGAAGCGGAAAGCGTGATGCTGGGCCGTGCTTCCATGATGCGCCTGCCGGACATTGTCGGCGTGGAGCTGAAAGGCAAGCTGCGCCCGGGCATCACCAGCACCGACATGGTACTGGCCATCACCGAGTTCCTGCGCAAGGAGCGGGTGGTGGGCGCCTACCTGGAATTCTACGGCGACGGCGCCGACAGCCTGACCGTGGGCGACCGAGCCACCATCTCCAACATGACCCCGGAATACGGCGCCACGGCGGCCATGTTCTACATCGACGGCCAGACCATCGATTACCTCAAACTCACCGGCCGTGAAGACGAGCAGGTGGAACTGGTCGAGAAGTACGCCAAACACACCGGCCTGTGGGCCGACGACCTGAAAGCCGCCGAGTACGAGCGGGTGCTGACCTTCGACCTGAGCAAGGTTGAGCGCACCCTGGCGGGCCCGTCCAACCCCCACGCCCACCTGCCAACGTCCCAGCTGGCGGAAAGCGGCATTGCCGGCCCCTGGGAAAAGGAAGAGGGCAAGATGCCCGATGGTGCCGTGATCATTGCCGCCATCACCAGCTGTACCAATACCAGTAACCCCCGCAACATGGTGGCCGCGGGCCTGATCGCCCGTAACGCCAATAAACTGGGCCTGACCCGCAAGCCCTGGGTGAAGTCCTCCCTGGCGCCGGGGTCCAAGACCGTGAAGATGTACCTGGAAGAAGCCGAGCTGTTGCCGGAACTGGAAGACCTGGGCTTCGGCGTGGTCGCCTACGCCTGCACCACCTGCAACGGCATGAGTGGCGCCCTGGATCCGGTCATTCAGAAGGAAGTGGTAGACCGTGATCTCTATGCCACGGCGGTGCTGTCCGGCAACCGTAACTTCGACGGCCGTATCCATCCCTACGCCAAGCAGGCGTTCCTGGCGTCTCCGCCGCTGGTGGTGGCCTACGCCATTGCCGGTACCATCCGCTTCGATATCGAGAAGGATGCCCTGGGTTACGACACCGATGGCAACCCCATCACCCTGAAGGACATCTGGCCCGGCGATGAGGAAATCGATGCCATCGTCAAGAAAGCGGTGAAGCCGGAGCAGTTCCGCAAGACCTACATCCCCATGTTTGACGTGTCGAAGGATGCCCGCAACCTGGTCAGCCCGCTGTACGAATGGCGCCCCGAGAGCACCTACATCCGCCGCCCGCCGTACTGGGAAGGTGGCATGGTGGGCGAGAAAACCCTCAAGGGCATGCGCCCGCTGGCGATCCTGCCGGACAACATCACCACCGACCACCTGTCGCCGTCCAACGCCATCATGATGGACAGCGCCGCCGGTGAATACCTGCACAAGATGGGCCTGCCGGAGGAGGACTTCAACTCCTACGCCACCCACCGCGGCGACCACCTGACCGCCCAGCGCGCCACCTTCGCCAACCCCAAACTGTTCAACGAAATGGTGCGGGACGAGCAGGGCAACGTGCAGCAGGGCTCCCTGGCCCGGGTCGAGCCGGAAGGCAAGGTCACCCGCATGTGGGAAGCCATTGAAACCTACATGGAGCGCAAGCAGCCGCTGATCATCATCGCCGGCGCAGACTACGGCCAGGGCTCCTCCCGTGACTGGGCCGCCAAGGGCGTGGCACTGGCAGGCGTGGAAGCCATCGCCGCCGAAGGCTTCGAGCGCATCCACCGCACCAACCTGATTGGCATGGGCGTGATGCCCCTGCAGTTCGAGGAAGGCACCACCCGCAAGACCCTGAACCTGGACGGTACCGAAACCTACGACGTGGAAGGCACCGCCGCCCCCGGCGCCGCACTGACCCTGGTCATCCACCGCCAGAACGGCGACACCGAACGGGTCCCGGTAACCTGCCGCCTGGACACAGCGGAGGAAGTGGATATCTACAAGGCCGGCGGCGTACTACAACGCTTCGCCGAGGATTTCCTCCAATCCGAAACGGCGGCCTAAGGCTCCAGACAACTCCCCAGCCCGCGCCCTAAATCCCCTCTCCCTTGAGGGGAGAGGGCCAGGGTGAGGGTGGAGCAGGCTACCGCCACCAGCCAGACCTGAACACAAGGTACCCGTCCATGAGCAAAACACCCCAGATAAAAATCCCCGCCACTTATATGCGTGGCGGCACCAGCAAAGGCGTCTTCTTCAACGTGGAAGACCTCCCGGAACGCTGCCAGCAACCCGGCGAAGCCCGGGACAGACTGCTGATGCGCGTCATCGGCAGCCCCGACCCCTACGAGAAACAGATCGACGGCATGGGTGGCGCCACCTCCAGTACCAGCAAAACCGTCATCCTGGCCCGTAGCCAGAGCGACGACCACGACGTGGACTACCTGTTCGGCCAGGTGGGTATCGACAAGGCCTTCGTGGATTGGAGCGGCAACTGCGGCAACCTCTCCGCCGCTGTGGGCCCCTTCGCCATCACCAACGGCCTGGTGGACAAGAGCCGGGTACCGGACAACGGCATAGCCACTGTCCGTATATGGCAGGCCAACATTGCCAAGGCCATCGTCGCCAAGGTCCCCATGACCAACGGCGAAGTGCAGGAAACCGGCGACTTCGAGCTGGACGGTGTCACCTTCCCGGCGGCGGAAGTGGCGGTGGAGTTCATGGACCCGGCGGACGGCGAAGGCGCCATGTTCCCCACCGGCAATGTGGTGGATGAGCTGGAGGTGCCCGATGTGGGGACCTTCAAGGCCACCATGATCAACGCCGGTATACCGACCATCTTCGTGAATGCGGAGGACATCGGGTATGAGGGGACCGAGTTGCAGCCGGCTATTAATGGTGATCCCGAGGCGCTGGCGCGGTTTGAGGCGATTCGCGCTTACGGGGCCGTGAAGATGGGATTGATCCAGAAGCCGGAGGAAGCGGCGGATCGGGGGCATACGCCCAAGGTTGCCTTCGTTTCTGCGCCGAAGGATTACTTGAGCTCCAGTGGCAAGGACATCAAAGCCGGTGATGTGGATGTGCTGGTCAGGGCCCTGTCCATGGGGAAACTGCATCATGCGATGATGGGGACGGCGGCTGTGGCGATTGCTACGGCAGCTGCGGTGCCTGGCACCCTGGTGAATCTTGCTGCCGGGGGCGGGGATCGGACTTCTGTGACCTTCGGGCATCCGTCCGGGACTTTGCAGGTTGGGGCTGAGGCTAAGCAGGTTAATGGGCAATGGACTGCTGAAAAGGCTGTTATGAGTCGTAGTGCGAGGGTTTTGATGGAAGGTTGGGTGAGGGTGCCTGGGGATTCGTTCTAGGCACCCGGAATAGATTCGATTCAGGGTTGGTCTCCTGACGTGTTGTCGCCATTGCCCTTTTGGGCCTGGCGGCTTTTTTGTGGGCTGGAGTCCGTCTCTGACCGTCACCCAAAGTCAAAGATCACGGCAGTGAAAACCAGCAGCACGAAGCCATGCCCGGCAACCATGAACATCCATGCCCGCAGCCGGTCAGCCCTTGTTGTGTATCGCTTTACATCCGAAGTCTTGAGCTGGCGATTGTCCATATCATTGAAAAATGGCTCAGGTAACGCGACCGCGTACGCATACCAGACAAGGCGGCCGCCAACACCATCCCAGGGGCAGGGTCGGGGTTTGCCCTCTGCCATAATGGCTTTCTCGATTTTCGCCATGGACAAACGGCCAAACACCAGCCAGGAAATCAAGGCCGTGAACAGGCAGCCGGCGAAGATGAATGCGAAAATGAGTTCTGCGTCCATGCTTCAGTCGCCTGTAAAGTAGTCGTAGATTTGCCCGAGTAGGTTTTGACCACGTTCATCTGCCCCAGGGTGTTGTCGCTATTGATGCTGCACCGGTAGCATGCTTGGAGAAGCCTCTGCGACGGCTAAAGACGGTCGATGGGGCTGACCATTCCGCGTTCATGCAGACCGACAACATGCGTGTAGATCTGTGTGGTTTCGATGGAGGTGTGGCCCAGGATCTCCTGAATGGCACGAAGGTCCGTGCCTTGCCGAAGTAGCTCGGTCGCAAAAGAATGCCTGAAAGTATGGCAGGATACCCTCTTATTGATACCAGCCTTCTGACTCGCCTGTTTGACTGATCGCTGCAGCTGACGCTCGTTGATGTGGTGCCTGCGCTCCATACCGCTGCGAGGGTCGGTGGAATAATGTCGCGCGGGAAACAGGTACTGCCATCCGAGTTCGAAAGGCGCATTCGGGTACTTTCTGTCCAGGGCGTTCGGTAGATAGACACTGCCATACCCGGCCTGTAGATCGCACCGATGAAGCTCCGTGACCCATCGGATCTGCTCGGCCAGCGTATTTTTCAGCCGTTCGGGCAACAACGTTCTGCGGGCCTTTCCTCCTTTGGTTTCCTGGACCCAAAGCGCCTGATTCTCGATATCGATGTCCTTCACACGAAGCCGAACCACCTCCATGACCCGCAGTCCACAGCCATACATCATCTGAACCATCAAACGGTGGGAACCGTGAAGACGCACAAGCACGCGGGCTACTTCGGAACTCGAAAGTACGGTAGGAAGCTTGCGACGCACAGCTGCCTTCCGGAAGTTCAGGTCCGGTATCTCCTGCCCGAGAAACTCTCGGAACAAAAATACCAGTGCGTTCAGCGCGGTTTTCTGCGTATTGATTGAACAATGCTGATCGACCGCCAGGTAGCTAAGAAAAGCCTGAATATGATGAGCATCAAGCTGATCGTGGGATTGATACTCGTTAAAACGAATGAACCGCCGGACCCAGGCGCAGTAGGTTTTCTCTGTTCGGTAGGCCAGGCCCCGAGCACGGATAAACGTGCGGAGCTGGTCGAGAAAGCGGGGCGATTGCGAGGATACTGGCGGTGGCACGCCCATGGCACGATGAGCTCCAGAAAATAACTGTGCATTTGTACAGTATCAGCAATGCTTTCAGTGTGACTTGTGTCACAGTTTTGGTGGGCGTTGCCGTTATTTGGAATACTCACCGGATATTCGGCCACTTTTGACGGTATATTCGAAATAAACCGACAGTTTGTCGCTTTTTGCGGAATGAATGTGTGCTCACGGGTGGGTTCGTGTAGTGGCAATGTGTTGAATTGCAGGGATATTATCATCAGCCTGTGCGGTAGGCTCGCCCGGGCATATGGCCATTTTTGACGTAGAATAAACTGTTATGCTTCCGGGTTACCCATGAACATTAGAAATTAACCAATGGATACGCTAGATCTCACGTCAGCTTCTAAGCGGTATGCAGTGTATATGCACGAAATTCGTTCTCGATTAAAGTTAGTTGGTAAGGCTGGCGGAGCACTCACGGCTGGGCGCTCTCTTACAGGGCTACCAGCGGCCGATGTTGAGTTATGCTTTTTGAACTTCCGAAAGATTTTGGAGCTCATTATGTATTCCTCCGTGCTAGCTCACAAGGACGCTGGAGCAGAGATATCGAGAAAGATCGCCGGGCGGGAGTGGAATGCAAGGAAAATTTTCAAATATTTGGAGCAAGTTAATCCGAACTTTTATCCAAACCCAATAGAGAAGCTTGATCGCGAGGTAGACCCACCAAGTACCGTGGCTCTTCTAGAGGGGTATCTTACGAAAGAAGAATTTCTCCATCTATATGACCACCAATGTGGGAAAATGTTGCACGCGAGCCGGACAGCTGTTCTTCACGAGCCCTATACTCCTCCAGAGGCTGAAATTAAGCAGTGGTTCGATCGTATTTGGATGTTGCTAGGACATCATTGGATACAGTTATCGGATGAATTGTGCTTTGCAGTTATTCTTACGCTTAATGGATCAGATAAAATTCAAGTAGCTCCAATGACAAAAGCGACAACTTAGTTTCCGAATAGGCGCTGTGGCGATTCGAAACATCGGATAACAATCGGCTGCACCGCGACCGATTTTCCGCCGCTTCGCGGCTCCAAACCGGCGCGTGAGCCGGGCGTTGAGGCTGTAGAAAAAGTCCCGAAAATCCCGCTCTGGTTTTGGTAGCATTGAGTCATCGCAGGCCGACAAGGACCCGTCCCATGCCCCGCTTCAGGCACTACAACTACGACCAGGACGCGATGGTCGTGATCAACTACCAGGAACAGCTCCAGCCCGGCACCTTCGAGCACGCGGTGCACTATCTGATCGAGCACAAGCTGGACCTGTCGGTGTTCCACCCCAAGTACCGCAACGACGACACTGGCCGGCTGGCCTATGATCCGGCGATTCTGCTGAAGATCATCCTGTTCGCCTACTC
>NZ_BMXV01000011.1 GCF_014651935.1 Marinobacter zhanjiangensis
GTGTTGCCAGTCCTTGATGTGGAACCACCACACCGGCGGACTGGCGCCTTGGCCAGAAGCCCCAGCGTCACGCAGTAGGTCAGCGAATTAACCGCACGGCACACTAGCGTTCGTCCGGACAAGCCCGGATTGCAGTGCCCGGAGATCTGCGGCACCCTGAACAATCACTCAATACAGGGCAACACATGATGATCGATTGGTCCCGTGCAGACCACGTGTTCCTGGATATGGACGGAACACTGCTGGACCTGCACTTCGACAACCATTTCTGGCTGGAGCACCTGCCCCGGCGCTATGCCGAAAAGCACCGGATGACACCGGATCAGGCCCGGGACCTGGTGGTGCCCATGATCATGGCCGAGCGCGGCACCCTGAACTGGTACTGCACCGACTACTGGAGTGACCGGCTGGGCCTCAATATCACCGCCCTGAAGGCGGAAGTGGGTGATCGCATTGCCTACCGCCCCCAGGTACGGGAGTTCCTGCAGGCCCTCCGGCGCAACCACCTGAAGCCGGTCATCCTCACCAACTGCCACCCGGACCCCCTGCGCTTGAAGCTGGATCGCACCGGGCTGGATCAGCTGGTCGACGACATCATCTCCAGCCATGACCTCGGCGCCGCCAAGGAGGACCAGGCCTTCTGGCAGGGGCTTTCCCATCGGCACCCCTACGATGGCGGGAAGGCCATCATGGTGGACGACAGCTTTCCGGTACTGGAGAGTGCGCGCCGTGCCGGCATCGGCCAGTGCCTGGCGATCCTGTCTCCGGACAGCCGCCAGCCGGACCGGGACCCGCACCCGGACATCCCGGCCGTCTCGCACTTCGCCGAGGTACTGGACGCCCTTCAGCCGAATGCCCCTGCCATCGGGGAAACAGGACCGGTATAATAAACAACCAGACACGAGACACCGTCATACCCTGCGGAGGATCATGAGCCAGAAACGTCCGGACACCGGCAAATCCCAGGTACGCCTCGACAAATGGCTGTGGGCCGCGCGCTTCTACAAGACCCGCAACCTGGCCAAGGAAGCCATCGAGGGCGGCAAGGTCCATTACAACGAGCAGCGCTGCAAGCCCGGCAAGACCGTGGAAACCGGAGCCACGGTCAAACTCCGCCAGGGCTGGCAGGAACGGATCGTGGTTATCGACGCTATAACAGATAAAAGGCGGGGCGCTCCGGAAGCCCAGACCCTTTACCACGAAACCGACGACAGCATCCGCAAACGGGAAGACCTGGCATGGCAGCGCAAGACCATGCAGGCCGCCCAGTTGCCCCCGGCCCGCCGGCCCACCAAGAAAGACCGGCGTGAGCTGCAGAAATTCCGCGAGCAGCAGGGCCTCTGACCCTGCCTGCCGTGCGCCTGATTCCCAGGCTCCACCAACACAGGACCCCCAATGCAAGCCAGTGACCAGTTCCGCAAGTTCCTTTTCGAGCACAGCCAGATCCGGGGTGCCTGGGTACACCTGAGCAACAGTTATAACGAGATCCTGTCGCAGACCAGCTACCCGCAACCGGTCACCCATCTGCTGGGCGAGTCACTGGCGGCAAGCGTGCTCATGAGCAGCACCCTGAAGTTCAATGGCAGTCTGTCGCTCCAGGCCAATGGCGAAGGCCCCGTTACCACGCTACTGGCGGAATGCAGTCACGACCGCTTTATCCGCGGCATCGCCCGCGTTGACGAAGAGGGACCGCAGCCAAAAGGGGAAACCCTGAACCAGTTGCTGGGCCAGGGCCGCATGGCCATCACCATTACGCCGGATCAGGGGCAGCGCTATCAGGGCGTGGTGCCGAGAGAAGCCGATACCCTTGCCGGCGCCCTGGAAGAGTACTTCGAGCGCTCCGAACAGCTCGCCACCCGCCTGTTCCTGTTCGCCGACGGCGAGCATTGCGCCGGCCTGCTGCTACAGCGCCTGCCCGGTGCCACCGAGGAAGACGATCAGCTGTGGGAGCGGGTGGAACACCTGGCGGCCACCATCAGTGCCGGGGAACTGCTGACCCTGGACAGCGAAACGGTTCTGCACCGCCTGTTCCATGAAGAAGAAGTACGCCTGTTCGACCGGGAGCCCGTCGCTTTCCGCTGCAGCTGCAGCCGTGAACGAACGCTGGCTGCCCTGCAGTCCCTCGGCAAGGATGAGTGCTATGACATTCTGGAAGAACAGGGTAGCATCGAGATGGACTGTCAGTTCTGCCACGCCCACTACCAGTTCCAGCGAATCGATATCGACCAGCTGTTTTCGGGGCATACGCTGCACTGACCAACGACATTCACGGTTGCCGTCCGAACGGACGGAACATCAGCCCGCAAGCTACCCGTAAAGGGGCCTGTCGGGCTGTCGTTTTTTCAGGTCGCCTCTGGCATAATAGCGCGCCTGAATTGACCCGACTGCTCATAAATCCGCCAACCCGCTGCTGTCCCGGGGCACGCGGGCAGAGCAGTCCAAAGACATCTTGAGGGCGAGGTCGAAGTGAGCACAACTTATACGGATCTGAGCTCAGCGCGATTGGTCGAGCTGGCACTGGAAAGACAAGAAGGTCAACTGGCCTCCAACGGCGCGCTGGTCGTCAAGACCGGCAAGCGTACCGGGCGTTCACCGATGGACCGGTTCATTGTCCAGGAGCCTGGCACGGAAAACACCGTTCACTGGGGACCGATCAACCGGCCCTTTGATGCAGACAAGTTCAACGCCCTGTGGGATCGCGTGGAAAGCTACCTTTCCGCCAAAGAGCATTTCCTGTCCCATGTGCACGTGGGCTCGGACCCCGAACACTACCTGCCGGTGCAGATGCGCACCGAAACCGCCTGGCAGAATCTGTTCGGCCGCAATCTGTTCATCCGCCCGGACAGCTACAACCCGTCCGACAAGGACGAGTGGCAGGTTCTCAATGCCGCCAACTTCGAGTGCGTTCCCGAGCGGGACGGCACCAACAGCGACGGCTGTGTGATGATCAATTTCGCCGAGCGCAAGGTGCTGCTGGCCGGCATGCACTACGCCGGCGAGATGAAAAAGGCCATGTTCTCGGTGCAGAACTTCCTGCTGCCGGAGCAGGACGTGCTGCCCATGCACTGCTCCGCCAACGTGGGCGACGACGGCGACACCTGCCTGTTCTTCGGCCTCTCCGGCACCGGCAAGACCACCCTGTCCGCCGACCCGGATCGTTACCTGATCGGTGACGACGAGCACGGCTGGGGCCCGGGCACGGTGTTCAACATTGAAGGTGGCTGCTACGCCAAGTGCATCGACCTGAGCCGCAAGAACGAGCCGATTATCTGGGACGCGATCCGTTTTGGCGCCATCGTGGAGAACGTGGTCATTGACCCGGACACCCGCGAGCCCGACTACACCGACGTCTCCCTTACCGAGAATTCCCGCTGCGCTTACCCGCTGGAGCACGTGGAGAAGCGCGTTGAGGAAAACCGTGCCGGCGAGCCGTCCCACATCGTCTTCCTGACCTGTGACATGACCGGCGTACTGCCGCCGGTATCCATCCTCAGCAAGGAAGCGGCGGCGTACCACTTCCTCAGCGGTTACACCGCGCTGGTGGGCTCCACCGAGATGGGTTCCTCCTCCAAGCTGAAGTCCACCTTCTCCACCTGCTTCGGCGCACCCTTCTTCCCGCGCCCGGCCGGCGTTTACGCTGAGCTGCTGATGAAGCGGATGGACGCGTTCGGCAGCAAGGTATTCCTGGTCAATACCGGCTGGACCGGGGGCCCCTACGGTGTCGGCAAGCGTTTCAGCATCCCCACCACCCGGGGCATTATCAGCGCGATCCAGAATGGCGATCTGGACAACGCCGAAACCGAACACCTGCCCACCCTGAATCTGGACGTTCCCAAGGCGGTTCCGGGTGTCGACAGCAACCTGCTGAACCCGCGCAACACCTGGCCCAGCAAGGAAGACTACGACGCCAAGGCGGAGGAACTGATCGGCCAGTTCGTGGAAAACTTCAAGAAATTCGAAGTCTCCGACGCCATCGTCGCAGCCGGCCCAAAGCTGTAATCGGCCCCGGCAAGAAAAAAGCGCCCTGCCTCACGGCACGGCGCTTTTTTTGCGCTCTGCTGATTGTCACAAGGTTCAACCCGGCCGGTACGCGACCTGCCCTTCGCACACGGTCCAGTGCGCCACGCCTTTCAGGTCCTGTCCCGACACGGGTGCATGAAGCCCCCGGGATAACATGGTGTCCGGGTGAGCCTGCCACTGACTCTCCAGATCCCAGAGGCTGAAGCTGGCCGGGGCGCCCTGTTCGATTCCGGCGGACCAGCCAATCACAGCGGCCGGGCCTTCCGTCAGGGCTCTCAGCAGGGCGTTCATGGTCAGCTCGCCCCGCTCCACCAGTGACAGGCCCATGGAGAACACGCTTTCCACGGTGGACAGCCCCGGCTCGGTGATGCCCAGTGGTGCCTGCTTGGCGGCGGTATCGTGGGGCTGGTGCTGGCTGACGATGGCATCGATCACGCCATCTTCCACCCCCTGCAGCAGGGCCTTGCGATCCGATTCCCTGCGCAGCGGTGGCACCACGTGGTAGCGGCTGTCGAAACCGGACAGGGCCTCCTCGGTGAACAACAGCTGGTGCATGGCCACATCAGCGGTGACTGCAACCCCCCGGGCCCGGGCGTCGGCCACCATCCCCACACTACGGGCGCAGGACAGCTGGCCGAGGTGTATCCGCACGCCGGTTTCTTCCGCCAGCAGCAGCATTTCCATGACCGCTGCGGTTTCCGCCACCTCAGGCACGCCCAGCAAACCAAGCCGGGCCGCCACCCTGCCATCATGGGCATAGCCATCTGCCGCCAGCGCCTGATTCACCGGCTGCAGCATCAGGGTGATATCAAAGGTACGGGCGTAGGCCATGCAACGGCGAAGGATGCGGGCGTTGGCCATGGCATTGTTGCCATTGCTGAAGGCCACGCAGCCGGCAGAGGCAAGGCCTACCATATCGCTGAGCAGTTCGCCGGCCAGGCCGCGGGTGGCAGCGCCAACCGGTAGCACCCGGACCGCCGACTTCGTTCGCGCCACATCGCGGATCAGGTTGGTAACGGCACCGGAATCGTTCACCGGTGAGGTGTCCGGTGACGCGCATACGGTGGTAAACCCGCCCCGCGCCGCTGCCCGGGTTTCCGAGGCAATGTTGCCCTTCTGACCGTTACCCGGCTCCCGCAGGTTACAGCACAGGTCCACGAAGCCCGGCAACAGGGTCAGGCCACTGGCATCTATTTCCAGGTCTGCAGGGTCACGGATGACATCGCGGCCCATGGACCGGATCAGGCCGTCCCGCACCAGCAGATTAACGGCGCCGCTTTCACCCGATAAACGGGCATTGTCAATGCGCAGGCTGCTGGTCATTGCGCACCTCCCGGCTGCCGAGTCCGGGTGGCGCGTTCAGCCACTTGGCCACTCATGGCCATGGACATCACCGCCATGCGGATGGCGATGCCATTGGTGACCTGATTGAGGATCACCGATTGCGGCCCGTCCGCCACGGCGGATTCGATTTCCACGCCCCGGTTGATAGGCCCGGGATGCATGACGATGCAATCCGGCCTGGCCAATGCCAGTTTCTCTGAATCCAGGCCATAAAGCCGGTAGAACTCCCGCTCACTGGGCAACAGTGCGCCTTCCATCCGCTCCGTTTGCAGGCGCAGCATGATCACCACATCCAGGTCAGCCATCCCCTTGGTCATATCGAATTCGACCGTGCAGCCGAGACTGTCCACATCGGCAGGCAGTAGCGTACCCGGCGCGATCAGCCGCACTTCTTCCGCGCCCAGGGTCTGCAGCGCCCGGATCTGTGAGCGGGCTACCCGCGAATGCAGGATATCCCCCACGATCGCCACTTTCAGGCCCTCGAAGCGCTGCTTGTGCTGACGAATGGTCAGCATGTCCAGCATGGCCTGAGTGGGATGGGCGTGGCGGCCGTCACCGGCATTGATGATGGCGACGTCCGGAGTAACGGATTCGGCAATGAAATGGGGCGCGCCGCTCTGGGAATGGCGCACTACGAACATGTCACTGGCCATGGCTTCGAGGTTGAGCAGGGTATCGGACAGGGATTCGCCCTTGGAGGTGGCGGAGGTGTTGATGTCCAGGTTGAGCACGTCTGCCGACAGGCGTTTGGCAGCCAGTTCGAAGGTGCTGCGGGTACGGGTGCTGGACTCGAAGAACAGGTTGACCACGGTGCGCCCCCGCAACAGGGGCACCTTCTTGATGGTGCGCTCACCCACTTCAATGAAGGAATCGGCGGTATCGAGAATATCGGTCAGCATGGCCCGGTCGAGGCCATCAAGGGTAATAAAGTGCCGCAACTGGCCCTCATCGGTCAGCTGCAGGTGCCGGGAGGCCTGATCATGGGCGCTGAGCCGGGCCGACACGGTCATGGTTTCAGCTCCCGCAATTCAAGTCTCAGGGGATCCGGCCCCACCAGCTTGACCCGCTGACTGGCCGGCAACGCCAGGCGGTGGGCCACGACGTCCGGCTGGATGGGCAGGTCGCGCCCGCCCAGGTCGATCAGCGCCACCAGGGTAATGGAGCTGGGCCGCCCATAGTCGAACAGCTCGTTCATGGCGGCACGGATGGTACGGCCACTCATGACCACATCATCCACCAGCACCAGGTCCCGGCCCTCGGTTTCGAACGGCAGGTGCGAAGGGGTCACCCTGGGGTTGAGGCCGATACGGCTGAAATCGTCCCGATAGAAGGAAATATCCAGCTGACCGAAGGGCTCCTCCAGCTCCAGGCGCTGGTGCAGCTCACCAGCGATCCAGACACCGCCGGTGCGGATACCCACCAGCAGTGGATCGGCAATACCCCGGTCACTCAGATAGCGGCGAAGCGACTGCTCCAGCGTATCGAGCAAGGCGGGAACCTCGGGCAAGTTGGTCATGGTGGCATCTGCCTCCGCTACATCAATGAGTCGGGACGGGTCTGCTGGTGATTGAACCAGCTCTCCAGGATCAGAACCGCCGCCAGGTCATCCACGCCATGGCGGCCAAAATCGCTGCTGCCGCCGTCAGCCAGCACCGCTTCCTTGGCCTCGAAACTGCTCAGCCGTTCGTCCATCATCTCCACCGGCACGTGAAAGCGGCCATGGATACGCTTGCCGAACTTTCTCGCCCGGGCGCACATATCGCTTTCAGTGCCATCCATATTGAGGGGCAGGCCGACAACGACCAGGTCCGGCCGCCATTCGTTGAGCAGGGTTTCAATCCGGCTCCAGTCCGGGACCCCATCCCGGGCGGGGATCATGGTGACCGGGCGCGCCGACCCCAGCAGCTCCTGGCCGCAGGCGACGCCGATCCGGCGCAGGCCGAAATCAAAGGCCAGCACCCGGCGCTGGCGGGCCGCACCGGAATCCGCTTCAGGCATGACCCACCGACTGGTCCAGCTGACCGGGGTCGATGCCCATCTGTGCCAGCACGGTTCGATACCGATCCTGCCATGGCGTATCGAAAAGAACAGCATCACTGGCCGGACAGGTGAGCCAGGCATTACCGGCCAGCTCTTCCTCCAGCTGACCGGCACCCCAGCCGGAATACCCCAGAGCCACCAGGTAGCGCTCCGGTCCCAGCTCGTTGCCAATGGCCTGGAGAATATCCCGGGAGGTGGTAATCTGCAGCCGGTCGCTGACCGCCACGGAACTCTGCCACTCCCGGTCGAGGGGGTGCAGCACGAAACCCCGTTCCTGCTGCACCGGGCCGCCGCCGTAAACCGGCTGATCCAGATGCTCGCCGTCCATATCCAGCTGCTCCAGAATTTCTCCCAGGGACACGTCCAGCGGCTGATTGATCAACAGGCCGAACGTGCCATCGGCGTCATGATCACAGATATAGATAACCCCGCCATGGAAATTGGGGTCGCCAAGCCAGGGTGATGCCACCAGGAATTGGCCCTTCAGATTCTGGCCCTGCTGCTCGCGTTCACTCATCCTGATGTCAGCCCCCGGCGCTGGAAAGACCAGGTGCGTATGATTTCAAGCTCATCGGTTTTCTCCCGCATGGATTCCGGGAAAGGTGCAAACGGTGCCGCCAGACGGATAATGCGGATAGCCGCGTCGTCCAGCACCGAGCTGCCGGAAGATTCGAGAATGCTCAATTCCTTGACGGTACCATCCTTGCGCAAGGATACCAGCAAACGCAGGTCACCGTAGATACCCTGGCTGCGGGCCTCCTGAGGGTAATTGCTGTTACCGACGCGGGTAATCTTGTCAATCCACTGGCGTACATACCAGGCATTGGACGACTGCAGGGTGGACGCGGCGGTCACCCGGGTGACCCGGGGCCGACGGGCATAGGCCTGCTGCTGGGCATCCAGTCGCGCTTCCAGGCTGGCGATCTCCAGGCTTCGCTCCATCAGGCTTTTCTTTTCGGCCACCGGCAGGTCTTCTTCTGGCGGTTCCGGATTTTCCTCACGGACCTCCGCCTCCTCTGACGCGGCCTCCGCCTGCACCACCTCCCGCTCTTCCCGGGGCTGGCGTTCGGTCACCGTGGGCTGAACCGGCTGCACCTGTTCTACCTCGCGAGCGTTGACATCGGCCACTTCCGTGGTGGTCTGTTCCAGCTTCTCCTCGGCCTCGCCGCTGCCCTGCTGGTTGCTGGCCGCCAGAAAATCCGCTTCATCCGGCGCCTGCTCATCATCGAACCGGGACAGGGTGATTTCCATGGTGGAAGCACTGGTGGCCGGCTCCTCGGGGGCGAAGGTCACCCCCAGCAGCACCACCGCATGCAGTGCAAGCGCCATGAACAATGTAAACATCAGGCGATCATTCGCCGTGACCTGTGCTGCCATTCCTGCCACTTCCCGGGGTTGCCTGTATCAGAGGATCATCAATGCCGGACTATTATCCCAGACGACGCTCGATGGCATCCATGAGCTGGCCCGCAATATCGATGCCGAACGCCGCATCCAGCTCCCTGACGCAGGTAGGGCTGGTGACATTGATTTCCGTGAGATAGTCGCCGATCACGTCGATGCCGACAAAGATCAGATTCTTCTCTTTCAGCACCGGCGCTACCCGGTCGCAGATTTCCCGGTCACGGGCGGTCAATTCGCGACCCTCACCACGCCCGCCGGCCGCCAGGTTGCCCCGGTTCTCGCCCACGGATGGAATACGGGCCAGGGCGTAGGGCACCGGCTCACCCTCGATCAGCAGAATGCGCTTGTCGCCCTCGGTGATCTCGGGGATGTACTTCTGCGCCATGCACTGGTGCTGACCGTCGTTGGTCAGCGTCTCGATAATCACACCCAGATTGAAGTCGTTCTCGCGGATCCTGAAGATGGACTTGCCGCCCATACCGTCCACCGGCTTCATGATGACGTCGCCATGCTCCCGGTAGAATTCACGCAGGCGATCGGCGGAGCGGGTTACCAGCAGGGGCGGCGTGCAGTCCTCGAACTGGGTGGCAAACAGCTTCTCGTTGCAGTCCCGCAGCGCCTGGGTGGGGTTGACCACCAGGGCACCCTGGCGTTCGGCGGCTTCCAGGATGTGGGTACACATCAGGAACTCCCGGTCCACCGGGGGGTCCTTGCGCATCAGGATGGCGTCCAGATCGCCGAGTGCGACGTCCGACTCCCGGCCGAAGGTGTACCAGTCCCGGGGATCCATACGCACATCGAGGTCGCGAACCCGTGCCCGCGCCTGACCACCTTTCATGTACAGGTCCGGCAGCTCCATGTATTCAATCTCCCAGCCCCGCTGCCGGGCCGCCCAAAGCATGGCCAGGGAGGTATCCTTCTTGAAATGAAGGTCCTGGACCGGATCCATTACCACGCCGATTCTGAGAGCCATCGAGCCTCCCGATCAATTGATGAAAAACAGGAACCCGTCTACAGAGCATGCCTGTTAAACGGTGCTATGCTGAGCAAGAGATGTTATTGCACCCGGCGCCGGAATGCACCCGCCTTTGGCGCCGCCGCGGCCAGGCGCCAAAAAACTGTCGCGTCAGTGGACGCAAACTGTGCGCGTGTACAATACGTCACAATCTAAAACTTTGTTGCCGGTCACGAATAACCTATAAATGGAGAGGCTTGATAGAACACCCCTGGTTTGTGTGTTAAAAAGCAACTCTCTGAATACCGACACCCGCAGAGCGCAAGGCAGTTGCACAATGGACGACAACTTCGAGAATCTGAAAATCATGGTGATTGACGATAGCAAGACCATTCGTCGCACCGCAGAGACGCTGCTCAAAAAAGTGGGCTGCGAGGTAATCACCGCGACCGACGGATTTGACGCGCTCGCCAAGATAGCCGACTCCCATCCCGACATCATATTCGTGGACATCATGATGCCACGCCTGGATGGCTATCAGACCTGCGCCCTCATCAAGAACAATTCCGACTTCCGCAAGACGCCAGTCATCATGCTGTCGAGCAAGGACGGACTGTTTGACAAGGCCAAGGGGCGTATTGTCGGGTCAGACCAGTACCTGACCAAACCATTCAGCAAGGACGAGCTGCTAAACACGATTCGCCAGTATGTTCCCCAGGCGGAACAGTAAGTTCGTTCCATAAAGAGAACCATTGAGGATAACATGGCCCGTATTCTGATCGTTGACGACTCCCCCACCGAACTCAAGAAGATCTCCACCCTGCTGGAGAAACACAAGCACGAGGTGCTGACAGCCGACAACGGCGCCGACGGCGTTGCCATGGCCCGGGCCGAAAACCCGGACCTGGTCCTGATGGACGTTGTCATGCCCGGACTGAATGGCTTCCAGGCCACCCGGCAGCTGACTCGCGCGCCTGAAACCGCCTCTATCCCGGTGGTCATCGTCACCACCAAGGACCAGGAAACCGACCGTGTCTGGGGCACCCGTCAGGGCGCCAAGGGTTATCTGGTCAAACCGGTCAACGAGAACGACCTGATCAGCACCATCGACAGCCTCGTTTCCTGATTCCGTCCCGTGGAGTAAGCATGTCTGCCCAGGCCGCCCCCTTTGCCGTACTGACGGATATTGCCCGGCGAAGCCGGTCTCTGGCTGCCGGCCTGCCGGAACAGCAGCAGGCCGTCGCCCTCTGGAACGGCATCGGCTTCATGCTCGCCGGCCAGCGCTTCGTCGCCCCCATGGGCGAAGTCGTGGAAATCCTTCATGTGCCTCGTTACACCCATGTGCCGGGGGTTCGTCCGTTCATGCTGGGCGTGGCCAACGTGCGTGGCCGGCTGCTGCCACTGATCGACCTGGCCCAGTTTCTCGGCCTGCCACGTGGTGCCCGCAGTAACCGGGATCGCCGTATCCTGGTGGTCGAACAGGACGACATCTTTACCGGTCTGGTGGTCGACGACGTGGCGGGCATGCAGTACTTCGCCGAAGACAGCTTTCAGGCTCATCCGGGTGAGGTGCATGAGGCGGTCCAGCCGTTCGTACAGGGCGGCTACGTCCGTGATGAGGAAACGTGGAACGTGTTCTCAACTTTTGCGCTGATCGATGATGAGCGCTTTCTGGATGTGTCACAGTGGTAATGTTTACGGCCGTGCCGGCATCGCTGGCCGACTTACCCTCTGAAACCTATTTGCCAAAAAGAAGAGAGGCCGGGAGCCAAAGATGAAAAACAAAGCCGGAAGATTCAGCATGGGACAGGGCGCCAACAAGCTTGTTGCCGGCCTGATCGCAACGCTGATCGCACTTACCGTGCTGCTCGTTGTGGTTCTGTTCATCGTCAACCAGAACAGCCAGAACGATCAGGAATATATCGCTTACGCCGGTGAACTGCGGGTGCTCTCCCAGGAGATCACCAGTAACGCCACCGAAGCTGCTGACGGTAACGCGGAAGCGTTCGACCAGCTGCAAAGCAGCCGCAACGAGTTTTCCCAGCTGTGGGGCTACATTCTGGAAGGCAACCCGGAAACCGGCCTCCCGGCCAGTAAACTGGCTGCCCGGAGTGAGGTTCAGCCCTACTGGAATACCGTCCGCGACAACGCCGACCGTATCGTGAACACCCGCGAGGACGTGCTCGCCCTGCACGAAGTTGCGAGCCGGCTCAACGATACCATTCCCAACCTGCAGCGGGACTACCGGGATATCGTAACGGTACTGCTGGACAACGGCGCACCGGCCCAGCAAGTGGCCCTGGCCCAACGTCAGTCCCTGCTGGCGGAACGTATCGCCAGGGCGGTCAACAGCGTACTGTCCGGTGACGAGGACGCGGTAGTGGCGGCTGACCGGTTCGGTCGCGATGCCACCGAATTCGGGCGCATTCTTCAGGGACAACTGGAAGGCAACCCGGCCCAGGACATCTCCCGCATCGACATCGAGGAAGCCCGTTACGGCCTGGAAGCCATCGAGGAACAATTCCAGTTCGTTTCCCAGAACATTGATGCCATCCTCAACGCCTCGCCCTACCTCAAGCGCGTTCGTGAAGCATCCAACAGCATTTTCCAGAACTCGCAGGTGCTGCTGCAGGAAATTTCCGCCCTGGCCAACAGCTTTGCCGGCCAGGCCGACTCACGGATTATCAGCCCGCTGCTGGCCTACCTGATCCTGGCCCTGATGGTGGCCACCGTTGTTGCCATCGGTGTGGTGCTCTACCGGGCCGCCCAGGAACGTCTGGCCCAGACCCAGGCCCAGAACGAGCAGAACCAGAACGCGATCCTGCGACTGCTGGACGAACTGGCCGACCTGGCCGATGGTGACCTGACCACGGAGGCCACGGTTACCGAGGACTTCACCGGTGCCATCGCCGACTCCATCAACTACGCTATCGACCAGATGCGTGGCCTGGTACAGGCCATCCGGGGTACGGCAGTACGGGTTGCCTCCGCGGCCCAGGAATCCCAGTCCACGGCCATGCAGCTGGCCGACGCCTCCGAGCACCAGGCCCAGGAAATCGCCGGCGCCTCGGCAGCGGTGAACGAGATGGCGGTATCCATCGACCAGGTATCCTCCAACGCCGCCGAATCCACCGCCGTTGCGGAGCGCTCGGTTGCCATCGCCAAGAAAGGCGCGGAAGTGGTACAGAACACCATCCGCGGCATGGACAACATCCGTGAACAGATCCAGGAAACGTCCAAACGGATCAAGCGTCTGGGTGAATCGTCCCAGGAAATCGGCGATATCGTATCGCTGATCAACGACATCGCCGACCAGACCAACATCCTGTCCCTGAACGCCGCCATCCAGGCCTCCATGGCCGGTGACGCGGGCCGGGGCTTCGCGGTAGTTGCCGACGAGGTTCAGCGCCTGGCGGAGCGCTCCTCCGCAGCGACCAAGCAGATCGAGGCGCTGGTCAAGACGATCCAGTCGGATACCAACGAAGCGGTTATCTCCATGGAACACACCACCGCCGAGGTAGTGCGTGGTGCCCGCCTGGCGCAGGACGCCGGTGTCGCCCTGGAGGAAATCGAAAACGTATCCATGAGTCTGGCGGAACTGATCCAGAACATCTCCAACGCGGCACGCCAGCAGGCGTCTTCGGCAGCCCACATTTCCAACACCATGAACGTCATCCAGGAAATCACCTCGCAGACATCCTCCGGTACCAACGCCACCGCGCGGTCGATCGGAAACCTGGCAGAGATGGCTTCCGAATTGCGGTCTTCCGTTGCCGGCTTCACCCTGCCGGAGGAAGACGCTACCGACACCATGGAGAACGAGGAAGACAGCAACGTTCCGGTGGTCAGCTGACCACCGTTGCCTGGGGCGATGACGGTTTATGTCTGAAACACCCCGCAACCTGTCACCCGGCTCCGGAACCTGGGCGCTGCGCCCGCTTCCCGATATGGACGAGGCGCAGTTCCACCAGTGGAAAACACTGCTGGAACACCGGACCGGCATGGCCCTGGCACCTGAACGCAAGTCTTTCCTGGAAACCAACATCGGGATCCGCATGCGTGAAATCGGATGCGGCAGTTTCCAGGCCTATTACGAAAAGATCGTGGCAGGACCGGAAGCCGTGGTGGAGTGGGCCACTCTGGTGGACCGCCTTACCGTTCAGGAAACCCGCTTCTTCCGGGATGCGGATGCCTTCCGGCTGGTGTCTGACTATGTCATGACGCGGCCAAGGGAGCAGCTGCGCCGGCGTCCGCTGGAGGCCTGGAGCGTGGGTTGCTCCACCGGTGAGGAGGCCTACACCCTGGCCATCCTGCTGAACGAAAGCATGGAGCAGCTCGGGCTGCCCCCGCTGTATGGAGTCACCGGTTCTGACATCAGCAAGCCGGCTCTGGAGAAGGCGCAGAAGGGGTTATTCAATCCCCGCCGCCTGAACGGCATGGATGACAGTCTCCGACAGCGGTATTTCCGGGCAGGCGCCCGTAACAGTGCAGAAATTGCAGAGGGAATTCGTGAACGTGTCTGTTTCACCCGGCTCAATGTGCTGGACCTGAAACGGGCCCCCATGCAGGGGATGAACATTATCTTCTGCCAGAATCTGCTGATTTACTTCCGCCGCTGGCGCCGGCGGGAAATCATCAGCCGACTGGCAGGCTATCTGGCTCCCGGCGGCCTGCTGGTGCTGGGCCAGGGTGAGATCACCGGCTGGCACCCACCTGGAATGCAGCGGGTTCCCTCGGAACATGTGCTGGCGTGGATACGCCGCCAGTCAGACGACGAATAACCGGAGTGGTTATGGGCAACAACCATGACAGCATCGCCCTGGACTGGGTTCGCGGCGAAATAGAACAAACTCTGATACAGGGCCAGCAGGCGCTGGAAGCCTACGTCGAGAACCGCGACGATACGGCCCGCCTGCGTTTCTGTCTGAACTACCTGCACCAGGTCAACGGTACCCTGCAGATGGTGGAGCTGCAGGGCGCTGCCCTGCTCACCGAAGAAATGGAAAAGCTTACCCAGAGCGTGCTCAAGGAGCAGGTGGACAACCCGGAACAGGCCGTCGACATCCTGATGGAGGCAATGCTGCGCCTGCCCCGCTACCTGGAAGGCCTGCGCTCCAGCAACGACGACCTGCCCCTGACCCTGCTGCCGCTGCTCAACGACCTGCGCGCCGCTCGCGGTGAAGGCCTGCTGTCTGATCTGTCCCTGTTCCGGCCCGACATGACCGAGGCCCGTTTCGAGGCCTCCCCGCGGGTTGCCCGCCTGCTGCAGGACCCGAAAATCCTGACCAATGTGGCCAAACTGGGCAAGATGTTCCATCGGGCGGTGGAGAGCACCCGGCCCGGCAGCGACAACAGCACCCATTACGACAACCTGCAGAAAGTCATCCAGCGTCTGGTCAAGCTATGCACCGGCACTCCCCGGGAAGAGCTCTGGCGCGCCGCCGGCGGCTTTATCGAAAGCCTGCAGCAGGAGATCAATGACCTCGCCCCGGCCACCCGCACACTGCTGCAGGACCTGGACGACGAGATTGACCGCCTCACCCGCGAGCCCAACGACATCCTGCGTCAGCCGGTACCGGAAACCCTGTTCCGCAATCTGCTTTATTACGTGGCACAGGCCAGGGAAGCCGGCTCGCCGTACATTACCGACCTGCGCGATCGCTATGGTCTGGACCAGGCTCTGCCCGGTGACGAGGCTGACGAAACCGGCGCTGGACCCGGTCGTGAAGCCATCCAGTCGGTTGTTCTCGCCCTGAACGAGGAAGTGGCGAGACTGAAAGACCAGCTGGACCTGTTTGTCCGTGACCAGAGTCGCCAGAACCAGGATCTGGAGGAGTTGCTGCCCGGCCTGAGGCAGGTTGCCAATACCCTGGCGGTAATTGGCCTTGGCAACCCCCGGCGCATCATCGGCGAGCAGATTGAAACGGTTGAACGCCTGCTGGCGCAGAGTGAAACCGCCGATGACGGCACCCTGCTGGATATCGCCGGGGCACTACTGTATGTGGAGGCGACGCTTTCCGGACTGGACCGGGACAAACACCTGAACCGGGGCGAGACCGGGGCCGACACCGCTTCCGATGACGCCGGCCCCGGCGCCCAGGAGCTTGGTGATGCCCATACCGCCCTGTTACGGGAATCCCGCAATGCCCTGGAACAGGTCAAGAGCGCGGTCGTCAATTTCATCGCCTCACAGTGGGATCCCCGGGAAATCGAGCATGTCCCCGAGATGCTCGCCAGCATTGAGGGCGGCCTGAAAGTTATCCCCCTGAAGCGGCCGGCCGACATCCTCGACGCCGCCCGCGACTATATCCAGCAGGTATTGCTGGAGCGCAAGCGCATCCCGGACTGGAAACAACTGGACACCCTGGCGGACACCATCACCAGTGTCGAGTACTACATGGAGCGCCTGGCCGACGGCATCTCCGATAACGAATCGGTACTGCGGGTGGCCGAGGAAAGCCTGCGCAGCCTCGGATTCCCTCCCGGCGAGGAACCCACCTGGGTGGAAGACCAACCGGCTGGCGAACCCGCGGCGACAGCCACCGAAGAGGCCCCGCTGGAGGCCCCGGAACAGAGCGCCAAGAGTTCCGACATGGATCTGGTGGACGACGAAATCCTGGAGATCTTTGTCGAGGAAGCCGGCGAAGTCATGGAGACCATCCACAACTGGTATCCCCGGCTGCGCCAGAACCACGACGACCGGGAAGCACTCACCGAAGTCCGCCGCGCCTACCATACCCTCAAGGGCAGCGGTCGTCTGGTGGGCGCCACCAGCATCGGCGAGCTGGCCTGGTCCATCGAAAACCTGCTCAACCGGGTGCTCGACCAGACGCTGAGGCCCGGTGAGGACCTGTTCCAGCTGGTGGACGAGGTGAACAACCGCCTGCCGGGGCTGATCGACGAGTTCCGTACCGGCCACGCCACCGGCGATGTGACCGCTCTGATCGAGCAGGCGGAAGCCATGGCCAATACCCGCAAGACCGGGCAGGATGACAGTGCCGTCGGGGAATCCGACGCGGAAACCGGAACAGAGGTCGCCGACGGTGCCGAACCGGACCAGGCGGAAGCTCCCGCCGAAGAAGCTGCCAAGGCAACACCTTTCGAGGACGAGGATGATCTGATCGATGATGAGATCATCGAGATCTTCGTGGAAGAAGCCGGCGAAGTACTGGGCACCGTCAATGAATACCTGCCCATGCTGCTGCGTCAGTACGATGACCGCAGTGCCCTGGCGGAAGTACGCCGCGCCTTTCATACCCTCAAGGGCAGTGGGCGTATGGTCGGTGCCAGTGTCGTGGGTGAGCTGGCCTGGTCCGTCGAGAATATGCTGAACCGGGTCATTGATGGCACGGTGTTCATGAATGACGACATCGCCACGCTGCTGCGGGATGTGGCCGACACCATTCCGGCCCTGGTTGCCGACTTTGAGGCCCGCCGGCCAGCCTCGACAGACACCACCGCGCTGGAGCACCGGGCCAACGCTCTGGCCAATGGCGAAATCCCGGATACCCGGGAGATGCCGGCCGCAGAAGCACAGGATGAGACCGTCGAGCCGGCGGATACTGAAACCCCGGAAACGCCGGAACAGCCATCGATCGCTGACGAGCTTGCCGAGACCAACCTTGATGAAGAGGATCTGGTCGACCCGATTCTGGTGGAGATCTTTGAAAGTGAGGCCCGCACGCACCTGGCGGCACTGGAAGAGTTTCTGGAGGACGCCGGCGACCGCAGCAGCGTCACCTACACCGATGCCGTCTCGCGGGCACTTCATACCCTCAAGGGCAGCGCCAACACCGCCGCCATCGAGCCCATTGCCCGGGTAGTCACGCCGCTGGAGCAGTTCGTCAAGCAGGCTCGCGCCGAGAACCGCCGTGCCGATGCCGAGGTTATCGACCTGATTCACCAGTGCTGTGAGTTCCTCAAGTCCGGGCTCGACCAGCTCCACAGCACGCCCCAGCAGCCACTGGACGGCACCGAAGCCTACCTCGAACAACTGGCAGACGTGTCTGCCCGCACCCTGGGGCGCCGCGACCATGATGATCCGCAAGCCGCCGGCAGTCAGGACCAGCAGCTGGTCAGCCTGTTCCTCAGTGACGGGCTCGACGTACTGCTGGATGCCGACCGCATCGTGTCCGAGTGGGCGGAAGATCCCGCCAGGACCGACGACATGGATCGGCTCTCCCATGAGCTTGAACAACTGACCAGTGGCGCACGGGAAGCCGGTCTGGTGGATGTGGCCGAACTCACCGGCGCACTGGCCGGGGTTTATCACAACGCCCTGCCCCACACCGAAGGACCCGATGAGTGGTTCATGGAAACCGTGCAATCGGCCCATGAGCACCTGATCAACCTGATGGATCAGGTCGCTGCCGGCCTTGCCACCAAACCCGACCACACCCTGCAAAGCGAGCTGCAGCTACTGGCAGACTCCCTCTCCACAACCGACGACCTGGCCGAAGATGTCGAATATGACAGTTACCCGCTGCCGACGGCAGAGGTGGACGAGGAGCAGGCCACAACCACGGCGGACGAGTCTGACGACGAGGTGGACGACGAACTGGCGGCCATCTTCCTGGAAGAAGCCGAAGATCTGATCGCCAGCACCGCCGATGCCCTGGAATCCTGGCAGGCGCGCCCGGACAACAGTGAACTGCTGCGCCTGCTGCAGCGGGATTTGCACACCCTCAAGGGAGGCGCACGCCTCGCCGAAATCCATGCCATTGGCAACCTGGCCCATGAGATGGAGAACCTGTTCGAAGGCCTGGCGGAACACCGCCTGGGTGTGACCGGGGAACTGTCCGACCTCCTGTTCAGCTGCCATGACCGTCTCGCCAGCATGGTGGACGCGCTCGCCAACGGCGAACCACCGCGACCCGCGCAGGATCTGGAAGCTGATATCCGCCATTATATGGGCACCGCCAGTGGCAGCCGGCCGGTCACCGATGTAAACCAGGAATCCGATGCCACATCGGAGACAGATACCGAGGCCCCGGACGCAGAACCCGACCAGCCTGTCGATGAACCGGACGCTGCCGAAGAGGAAACCCGCGAAGACACCAATCAGGAGATCGGTGAAGAGTTCAGTGAAGAGGCACCGGACACAGAGGCGTCCGACGCCGTTGAGTACGAGCCGATCGAAGGCAGCGAAGAGGCCAATCTGGAAGACGCCCGCACCGAGTCGGACGATGAGGACCTGTCCGGGCTGGATGTCAGCGATCTCGAGAATGAGCTGGAGCAGCTCCATGAAGACATTGGCGAGGTTCCGGACGAACCTGCTGCCGACAGCACCGGCGACACGGCCGAAGCCGGCCAAACCGGTACCGGCGCCGAGCCGGAGGAAACCGCCCGGACCTTCGACCTGTCACACCTTGACCCGGATCTTGTCGCCATCTTCCTGGAGGAAGCCTACGACCTGGTCAACTCCACCGGCAGTGCCCTGCACAGCTGGAGTGAAAACCCCGACGACACCACCCTGGCCGGCGAGCTCCAGCGGGATGTACACACCCTCAAGGGCAGCGCCCGCATGGCCGGCGTTGATCCCATCGCCGACCTGACCCACGTACTCGAGGATCTGTTCGAGCGGGTCGCTGACGGTCGCATCAGTGCCAACCAGAACATGTTGAACCTGCTGTTCGCCTGCCATGACCGGCTGGCCAACATGGTGGACGAGGTGGCCACCTCCCGTCCCTGCGCACCCGCCACGGAACTGATCAGCCGGGTTCGTGCCATCATCGACGGCAAGCCAGACCCGACCGGAAGCGATACGACCACGGCAACAGCGGACGACGACCAATATACGCCGGCCGCAGAAAGTTCACCCGAGGACGTCGATACCGCAGACACCGATGAAGACGATACCGGCCCGGAACTGAGTGCCGACGAAATTACCGGCATGTTCCTGGAAGAAGGCCTGGACATCTGCGAAACCATTGAAGAAAGCCTGGTTCAGTGGCGTGAAGACCCTGAGCAGCTCAGTGGTATTACCCAGCTGCAGCAGGAACTGCATACCCTCAAGGGCGGTGCCCGCCTGGCGGATATCGATGCCGTGGCTGACCTTGCCGAGGCCTGGTCCGACGGCCTGGGGCCACTGCTGGAAGGTTCCGGCAACCAGCCCCTGGTGCTGTCCCTGAGTGAGCGGGCCAACGAAGGCCTGCGGACCATGCTCAGCGAGCTGGAGGAAGGCAACCGGCCACAGCCCGATAACGGCCTGCTACGGTTGCTGCGGGAAGCGGCCAGCCACCGGGACGAGTCCGCCGACCAGGCTGCGGAAGAAACCACCGCAGCCGACGAGGATGAACCGGATACCGAAGTACTGGAAATTTTCCTGGAAGAAGCCCAGGAAATTCTCGACCAGCTGGAGCAACTGCTGGCGGACTGGTACCAGGAGCCCGAGAGCCAGCACTTCAGCAATGAAGCCCAGCGCGCGTTGCACACCCTCAAGGGCGGCGCACGCCTGTCAAAACAACCGAAGCTCGGGGACCTGGCCCACGATTTTGAAACCCTGCTCACCGATCTGGGCGAGCAGGCGCCGACGCCGGATGACTGGAAGAAGATCACCCGGCACCACGATGGCCTGATTGCCTCGGTTGGCGAGGTTCGCCAGTCGTTCGATCACTACCTGGCCGGCCAGGCCCCCACGGAGGCCGAAACACCGCCAGCGAAACAGCCCGCCGAGACGGCCGAAAAAGCCGGCGACCAGCCCCCTGCCAGGCAGGAGTCTGCCAGCAAGGCGCCGCAACCTGCCCGCAAGGCCATTGAACAGCGCCGCAAGGACAGCGCCCGGGCGGCCCAGGAAACCATCCGCGTCTCCGCACCGCTGCTGGATGATCTGGTCAACCTGGCCGGCGAGACCAGTATTACCCGTGGCCGCCTGGAACAGCAGAACAGTGACTTCGGCCATACCCTGGACGAAATGGCCGCCACCATCGAGCGTCTGCGCGAGCAGTTGCGGCGCATGGACATAGAAACCGAGGCGCAGATCCTGTTCCGGGCCGAGCAGGAGCACGGCCCGGACTACACCGAGGACTTCGATCCGCTGGAAATGGACCGTTACTCCTCCATCCAGCAGCTGTCCCGGGCCCTGAGCGAGTCGGCCTCGGACCTTGCCGACCTGCGCGAAACCATGTCCGACCGGGTACGGGATACCGACACCCTGCTGGTCCAGCAGTCGCGGATCAATACCGAGCTGCAGGAAGGTCTGATGAAGACCCGCATGATTCCGTTCGCCTCCATGGTGCCGAGGCTGCGGCGGATCGTTCGGCAGATCAGTGGCGAGCTCGACAAGAAGGTGGAGTTCGACGTTCACAACGCCGAAGGCGAGCTGGACCGCAACATCCTGGAGCGGATGATCGCCCCCCTTGAGCATATGCTGCGCAACGCCCTGGATCACGGCATCGAGAGCCCCTCCGACCGTGCCAGGGCCGGTAAGCCGGAAACCGGTCAGGTCTCCCTGAACCTGACCCGGGAAGGCGGTGAAGTGGTCCTGCGAATGCACGACGATGGCGCTGGCATTCCCAGCGGGGTGATTCGCCGCAAGGCCATTGAGCGGGGCCTGCTGGGCGAACAGGAAGACCTGAGCGAACGGGAAATCCTGCAGTTCATCCTGCAGCCCGGATTCTCCACGGCCCAGGCCGTGACCCAGATTTCCGGTCGTGGCGTGGGCATGGACGTCGTCGCCAGCGAAATCAAGCAACTGGGCGGCAGCCTGGATATCGACTCCAGGGTTGGCGAAGGCACCACCTTCACTGTGCGCCTACCCTTCACCGTCTCGGTGAACCGGGCACTGATGGTGTCCACCGGCGAGGACTTCTACGCCATTCCGCTGAATACCATCGAAGGTATCGTGCGGGTCAGTACCTGGGAGCTGGAGGAATACTACCAGCCCGAGGCGCCACTGTATGAATATGCCGGCCAGGAATACCGCCTGCAGTACCTCGGTGGCCTGCTGCACAGTGAACACCGGCCCAAGCTGCAGGGTCAGGCGCTGCCGCTGCCGGTAATACTGGTGCGTGGTTCCGAGCAGCCCATGGCCCTGCAGGTGGACAGCCTGCTGGGTAGCCGCGAAATCGTGGTCAAATCCCTGGGGCCGCAGTTCAGCTCCGTGCGGGGCGTGTCCGGCGCCACCATTCTGGGTGACGGCAACGTGGTGGTCATCCTCGATCTGCCGGCGATGATCCGCTCCGACATCCTGTCCGAGCGCCAGCGTCTGTCGGAACAGGCTGCCCTGCAGCAGCAATACCGGGAGGATCGCCCCACCCTGGTAATGGTGGTGGATGACTCGGTGACGGTGCGCAAGGTGACCTCCCGACTGCTGGAACGCAACGGCATGGAAGTGGTCACCGCGAAGGACGGCCTCGATGCGGTCGCCCAGCTGCAGGACCACCGGCCGGATATCATCCTGCTGGACATCGAGATGCCACGGATGGACGGTTTCGAAGTGGCCAGTTTCGTTCGCCACGACGACACCCTGAGCGAGGTGCCCATCTGCATGATCACCTCCCGTACCGGTGCCAAGCACCGGGAACGGGCCCTGGGTCTGGGGGTCAACGAATACCTGGGCAAGCCCTTCCAGGAAACCGAGCTGCTTGAAACCATTCAGCGCCTGACCGGCGAGACAATCGGAGCTGGGGACGACTGATGTCGACAGGAGGCGGGCGGCCTGCCGTCGCGATCGTCTCTGACGACGTGTTGCAACGCCACCGCTTACAGGAGGCGACAAGTCGCTTCGGCATACGCCCGGGATTCTCGGGAGCCCCGGAGCGAATCCTGGATTATGAGCTGCTGCCGGAGGTGGACCTGTGGCTGGTCACGCTGGAAGATGAAGCGGACCACCCCGCCCTGTTCGACCACCTGCTGGACCAGACCGAGGCGCCCATCCTGTTCGGGATTGATCCGGCGCCCAAGCCCGGAACCCGGGATTTCGTACGCTGGGAACGACGCCTGCTGAGAAAGCTGGAACAACAGCTGGGCCCCCTGGAACAGACCGAATCCCAGGAGGCCCTGGAAGAACTGGGCGCGACGCCTCCCGAGCGACCGGAAACGGTGGACATGCCTCCCTGGATCACGCCGGCGGCACCGGGGCAGGTAGCCGAGGAAATCTGGATTCTGGGGGCCTCACTGGGCGGGCCGGCGGCCGTGAAGGCCTTTCTGGATCACCTGCCCCCCGGGCTCCCGGTGGGCTTCGTCTATGCCCAGCACATTGATGGCAATTTTACCGAGGTGCTGGCCAGGGTGTTGGGGCGTCACGCCCACTACCGCCTGCAGCGGGCTGAAGAGGGCATGCGCCCCGCCTGCGGCCATGTCACGGTGATACCGGTGGAGCGGGAGTGGAGCCTGACCCCGGAAGGCGCACTGACAGAGAAAAGCAATGCCTGGCCAGGACCCTACGGGCCGTCCATCGACCAGGTACTGCTGAATTTTGGCGACCATTTCGGGGCCCGCTGCCATGCCATCGTGTTTTCCGGCATGGGTAACGATGGTGCCGTCGCCGCACCCATGCTGAGGGCCTTTGGCAGTAATATCTGGGTGCAGACCAGCGAGACCTGCGCCAACAGTGCCATGCCCGAAGCGGTAGCGGCCACCGGCTGTACCAGCCTGTCCGGCTCTCCGGAAGTACTGGCGAGGTCACTGGTGCGCACACTGGCCGATGCGGCCCTGCTGAAACAGACATCGTCGCAGGATGTAACCTGAGGACCAAGAATCATGACCGATACCACCACGCAAACGCTGCACTGTGTGCTCATTCCCATGAACCACCGACAGTTGCTGCTGCCCAACGTGTCCATAGCGGAAGTGGTGGACCACGACACCCACTTGTCCGGGGATGAAGGCCCCGACTGGCTGGCCGGATACCTGGACTGGCGCGGCCAGACTTTGCCCGTGATCTCCTACGAGGGAGCCAATGAACAGAAAGTCGTGATTCCCGGCGCTGGTCGCGGCCGCATCGTGGTGCTCAACACCATTGGCCCCAATCATGACAAACTGCCCTTCCTCGCCATCGTGACCCAGGGTATCCCCAGCCAGACCCGCCTCGAGGCGGAGCAGGTCCATGGCCGGGAAGACTCTGACCAGGGCCCGGCCGACCTGATGCAGGTAGAAGTGGAAGGCGAGCCGGTGTGGATTCCCGACCTGGAATACCTTGAAAAGCTGGGCATCGAGGCCCTCAAGAGCGCCTGAATCCGGTATCGGGTGGGGAATCCCCTATCGACCCGGGCACCTCGACCGTGTCAGGGTACGGGGTTTTTTAACGCCTGCAGATTAATGTTATACTGTTGCATTATTTGCCGGAACGCCCAGTTATGTCTGCCAGCGCACTGCCCTACCGCCCCCATAACCATGACGCCTGCGTACGGGACGCCCTGGCCGAAGCCCGGGCCATTTGCCAGTCCCGCAGCGCCCGGCTGACGCCCATCCGCCAACGGGTACTGGAACTGATCTGGGAGTCCCACAAGCCACTGGGAGCCTACGACCTGCTCGGTATGCTGGCACAGGAAGGGCATAACGCGGCGCCGCCCACGGTCTACCGGGCGCTGGATTTCCTGCAGCAGCATGGCCTGGTACACCGCATTGCCTCCCTGAATGCCTTTACCGGCTGCAATCACGCCCGCGAGCGCCACACCGGCATGTTCCTGATCTGCCAGGGCTGCCGCAATGTCGCTGAACTGACCTCCGACCAGGTCTCCGGGGCCGTGGCGCAGGCCACCGCCAGAGAGGGGTTCAGGCCGGTCGAGACCACCATCGAAGTAGCGGGACTCTGCCCCCGCTGCCAGGCGCAGCAGGCAGCACCATGACCACAACAGACGCGGAACCCCTGGTCCGGCTCGACCAGGTCTCGGTATCCTTCAACGAGTTGCCAGTGGTGGACCGGGTCAGCCTAGAAGTTCGCCGCAACGATATCGTCACCATCATCGGCCCCAACGGCGCTGGCAAGACCACACTGATCAAGGCGGTGCTGGGTATACAGCCGGTCACCGCCGGTCGCATCCACAAGGCCCACCGTCTGCTGATCGGCTATGTGCCTCAGCACCTTGAGCTGCAGCCCACCCTGCCGCTGAGCGTGCGCCGGTTCATGGCTCTTACCGGCGCCCCGGAAACGGAGTGCCAGTCAGCGCTGGCGCGGACCGGCATCCGCCCTCTGTTCCGCAAGTCGGTGCATCACCTGTCCGGCGGTGAAATGCAGCGCCTGCTACTGGCCCGTGCCCTGGTGCGTAAACCGGACCTGCTGGTACTGGACGAACCCGCCCAGGGCGTCGATATCAATGGCCAGGCAGCACTCTACGAGCTGATCCGCGACGTCCGCGACGAACTGGCCTGCGGCGTGATCATGATCTCCCATGACCTGCACCTGGTGATGGCGGCCACCGACCGGGTGATCTGCCTGAACCAGCATGTCTGCTGCAGTGGCTACCCCGCCGATATCTCCCACGACCCGGCGTTCGTGGAAACCTTCGGTCAGCCCGTGGCGGAGAGCCTGGCGGTCTATCATCATCACCATAACCACAGCCATGACCTCCACGGAGATGTGGTGGACGGCGAGCATCCGGAGCACGTTGAGCACCATGTCCATTCTTGATCCGGTTCTTGATGACTTCTTCTGGCGCGCGTTGCTGGGTGGCCTGGGGATCGCCCTGGTCGCCGGCCCCCTGGGCTGCTTTGTGGTGTGGCGACGGATGGCCTACTTCGGCGATACCCTGGCACATTCGGCGCTGCTGGGTGTGGCCCTCGGCTTCCTGTTCCAGACCAACCTGAACCTGAGCGTGGCGGCCACCTGCGTGCTGCTGGCCATTGTTCTGGTGTCGCTGTCCCGCAGCCAGGCACTGGCCACCGACACGCTGCTGGGCATACTGGCCCACAGCGCTCTGGCCTTCGGCCTGGTGGCCCTGAGTTTCATGCCGGATGTACGGGTGGATCTCACCGGGTATCTGTTCGGCGACCTGCTGGCCATGACCCGGCAGGATCTTGCCTGGATTTTCGGCGGTGCCATTGTGATACTCGCCCTGCTGTACTGGCTCTGGCAGGGCCTGCTGATGGCCACCATCCACGAGGAACTGGCCCGGGTGGAGGGGTTCCCGGTGCAACGCCTGCAACTGGTACTGATGCTGATCTTTTCACTGGTCATCGCCGTCGCCATGAAGATGGTCGGGGTTCTGCTGATCACCGCCCTGCTGATCATCCCCGCAGCCACCGCACGGAGGCTGGCCAGCAGTCCGGAAAAAATGGTGCTGATGGCCATCGGCTTCGGCATGATTGCGGTTGCCTCCGGTCTGAGCATGTCCTGGAACCTGGACACCCCCGCCGGTCCCTCCATTGTGGTGGCCGCCTTCGTGGTATTCCTGCTGATCTACGGGGTGATCCGCCGGGCCAGGGCCTGAGCTGGCAGCTCCCGGTTGCCTGGTCTAGAGTGAAGGCTAGTCTCCCGGTGTGACGCATGCCCCGGAGGGCACACCACAACCCGGTTGCCCCGACCGGAATACTGTCGGACAGGATGCTTCCATGGACCCCGAACAAACGTCAGGACGACCCTTCTACCTGTGGCTGTTACCCGTTCTGGTGATGCTCAGCGGGCTCATTCTGACCGCGCTGATCGCGCCCCGCAGCTTGCTGACAGTAGAGCGGCTGATCGACGATCTGTCGGCCACCCATCATGAGCAACTCAACCGTGCCCTGAGCCGGCGGATCTCCGACACACTGGCAGCAACAAAGGAGCTGGCCGGTGCCGATGAGGCGCCCTTTCCGGACAAGGCCAGCCAGTTGCTGGAGCGGTTTCCCGATGTGGCCGGGCTGGAGCTGCTGACCCAGGTCAGTCATGCCCGGCGCCCCATGATCGAGAAGCGCCTCAGTGAGCAGAGCGGGCAGCTTGTCCGTTTTGCCACCCGGGATGACCGCTTTGCCACCGGGGTCGCGGACGTGTCCGACCAGTATCTGATTATCCGGCGTGCCCGCTACCAGTCGGAGACCGGATCAGCGGATTCCAGTCTCGGGCTGGTCGCCACGTCCGTGCCCCACTGGCGCGGCGCCCTGAAAAGGGCGCTGGATGAAAACCGCACCGCCGCCACCACCCTGACCAAACTGCACCGCAATGGCGACGACCAGACCGCCCTGCGGGTATTTGTGCCTGCTTCCAGGCCACCGCAGACAGAAGAGGCGCGGCTGGTCTCATTGGTGCTGCGGCCGGAAGCCTGGCTCCATCAAAACCTGGCAAATCTGCACGACCCTCGCTGGCAGGTGGAACTCCACGACATCAGCCAGCATGCACGTCACCCCATTGCTTTAATGCCTGCGGCCGGTATGGTTGCCAGCGATGTCGCTCCCACCCGCTCTACCCTGTCGGTAGCGGACCGGAAGTGGATGCTCAGCACCATACCCGCGGCCGGTTGGCTGGAAAACATGAAACAACAGGTGCTATGGCCCGCCTGGCTGACCGGGCTGACCATCACCCTGCTGGCCAGCGCCCTGACCCTGTGGGCCGTCTGGCTGACCCTGCGGACCGAACGCCTGCTGGGCCGGCGCACCCGCCGGGCACGGCGCCTGGGTCAGCAACTGGATAACACGCGGGTAGAGAAGAACATCCTTCACCACTCACTGCAGGAAAGCGACCGCAGGACCCGGGACCTGATCGAACTGGGCGCCGGCATCTTCGCGGAAGTGGATGAGGGACGACTGATCGGATACATCTCGCCACAGGTAGCCACCCTGCTGGAAATTCCTTCTACAGACCTGATGGGCAAGCGCCTGGACAGCCTGTTCAGCGGGAACAGCCAGATGGACCTGGCCATGGCCTTCGACGCCGCCAGACAGGACCATGCCATCCAGCGTCTGGACACCGAGATCATCAACCGGGACGGCACGGCGCTTCCGGTTGCTCTGCGAATCAAGGCCCTGAAAGACCCTCTCAGCGGCTGTTCCGGCTTCCGTGTGTCGCTGACGCCACGGCAGTAATCAAGGCTATAGGGGTCGGACCACATCCCTTATGCGCCCGGTTTCCACCAGTTCCATGAATTCCTCACCCAGCCGCGCACTGCGGGCAATCGCCGTGCGCCAGGTGCGCTCGCGGCCGGCATCGTCACCGGCGAACCGCTCGAAATCCTTCCGGTCCGGTAATTTACGGTCCGGCAATGAATGCAGGTAGTCGCGGGAAGGGGCCACCAGCAGGACATCCTGCAGACGGTTGGCGTCGCCGCGACGCCAGGGCAGGCTCTTGTCGAACCAGCCGGGAACCACCCGGTCGGTAAAATGGGGGTACAGCACCACCCCCGGCTGCCGGTAGGGCAGGTCCAGGTGGTAGTCCAGCAAACCGCCGTCCCGATAGACCCCTTGCGGGGCCCCGGGAATATTGCGGACGCCGGACATCACCAGGGGGATGGACGCCGACGCCAGCAGGGCAGGAATCAGATTGTCGCGGCTCAGGGCCACATCATGACTGGGAAAGTCCACCAGCTTCGCCAATGGCGTGGCCAGTCGCCGGTCATGGATAATGCCCCGCTCGAAGAAGCGACCCAGGTGACGGCGGCTGATCGTATTGGCGCTGATAGCCTTCATCAGCCCCATGGCCAGGCGGCCACGGGTATCGTCTTCCAGTCCCGGCATGCTGCGCACCACGACAATATTGAGCCGGTACCAGGGGTGCTCGAGAATGGCCTGCTCCCGTCCACCGAGAAGCTCCTCCAGAAACAGCGTGCTCTTGCGGCTTACCTCGGCCGGGCTGACGCCCCTGGAGAACCGCTGGCAGGTGTAGAGTTCCGCCAGCTTCGCCAGCTGGGCCGCAGGGTCGTCGGAGGAGGCCACGGCGGCAAACCGCCAGCTGCCGATAGAGGACCCGATCAGCGAGCGCTCCTGGGGAGCCCGCAACAGCCAGTCGCCAAAGATTGCCCGGTCCAGACCGGACAGCCCCAGGGCCTTGGGGCCGCCCGCCGCGCCCGGAATGACATGCACGTCTTCCGGTTTCAGCCCGGTTTCCCGGACCCGCGCCATGGCGCGTCTCCCGGCCCTGATGGTCAGAGCCGGCGGGCGGCTGTGGATGGCTGGCATGGCTGATACCTCCCTGGAAGTATGACGCTACGGCTTATGCACCGGAGCCCTGTAACCGGCAGCGGAACGCAACGCCGGCATGGGAATTCGGTCGCGAGTTTATCGAACTCCCGCGGGCACGACTATAACCAGGCCAGTCACTGGTCTTTTTGGGCACAGGCCACGTAACCAGTACTGTTAACAGGTAACTTGCCTTACAATGGCGGGTTTAGTCACGCCGTACCGCAACGGGAAGCATCATGACAGACACTCTCGACTCCCTTTCCGCCCATTACCGGGGCATCATTGAAGGCCTGGGCGAAAACCCGGACCGTGAAGGCCTGCAGGACACACCGCAACGGGCTGCCAAGGCCATGCAGTTCCTGACCCGGGGCTATCATCAGTCCCTGGCGGAACTGGTCAACGGCGCCGTGTTCGAGTCCGCCATGGACGAAATGGTGCTGGTGAAGGACATCGAACTGTACAGCCTGTGTGAGCATCATCTGCTGCCCTTCATCGGCAAGTGCCACATCGCCTACATTCCCGACGGCAAGGTTCTGGGTCTGTCGAAGTTTGCCCGCATCGTGGACATGTACGCCCGCCGGTTGCAGATCCAGGAAAACCTGACCCGGGAGATTGCCGAAGCCGTGGAACAGGTCACCAGCGCCGCGGGCGTCGCGGTGGTTATCGAAGCCCGCCACATGTGCATGATGATGCGCGGCGTGGAGAAACAGAACTCGATCATGAAAACCTCGATGATGCTGGGTGGCTTCCGCAAGTCCCAGGCTACCCGCACCGAGTTCCTGCAACTTGTCGCCGCAAGGGACTGACGCCGTGACCACTCCCGTCGCCGTCATCACCGGTGCCGGCCGCCGGCTCGGCTTTTACACCTGCCAGGCGCTACTGGACCTCGGTTACCGTGTATTTGCCCTGTATCGTACCACCACCGGCGAGATCGACCAGCTGGCCGCCAGGGGCGCCACGCCCGTGGCCGTGGACCTGGCCGACCCCGCCAGCGTTGACCAGGCACTGGTAACCATCCGCACCCGGACCCCTGAAGTGCATCTGCTGGTGAACAACGCCTCCGAGTTCACGGCGGATGAAGAGGAAGAAGCTGACCTGGCACGCCAGGCCGCACGCCTGTTCCAGATCAACAGCATCGCACCGATGATGCTGATGGCCGGACTGAGCAACTGTCTCCGTGCCGGCTGCACGTCCCCTGCCGAACCCACGCTGGTGGTCAACATCACCGATATCTTCGTGGAAAAGCCCAACCCGACATTTGCCGCCTACTGCGCCAGCAAGGCGGCGCTGAGTAACCTGACTCTCAGCTATGCCCGTTCGCTGGCGCCGGAAGTGCGCGTCAACGCCATCATGCCCGGCCCGATCGGCTTTCTGCCGGATCATACCGAAGAGGAACAGGCCCGCGTACTGTCGGAAACCCTGTTAGCCCGGGAGGGCGGCTTTGATAGCGTGGTCCAGCAGATTATCGCCCTGCTGGACAACCAGTTCATGACCGGCGCCCTGATTCCAGTCGATGGTGGCCGGCGCCTCGCCTAGGACCCGGCCCCGATAGGGCAGGCGTTCGCCGGAGACAGGTTCCCCCGCCAGCAACTGCCGGTAGTAGGTTTCGGTAATCGCATTGCCGGTAAACGCCGGGTTGCCAGAGGTTTCCAGTATGTCCACGTCGATAGGCCTGTCGCGCACACCACTGAAAGGATCAGAGCGGTCACGGCCGAGCGCCTCTTCCAGTTCATTAAGGTGCTGCTTTACCTGATCCGGCTGCAGATCACTGTGAAACACCGCCAGCGCATTCAGGAAGCTGTTTTCCGAGTCCATCCCCTGTGGTGCCGTGCGAACCACCGGCGACAGTGACACCGGCCCGAACCGCCGTGCCAGCCGTGCCAGCGCCCGGGGGAGATTCCTTTCCGGATCAATGTTGCTACCCAGTCCACACAGATACCACATACCGGTCTCTCACGTTGTTGCTCTATTGATTGGTGCTGCCATCTTCAACAAGCAGTACGGACCGGGTCTGCATACGGCCCAGTGTGTTGCCTGACCGTTGAACCATGAAACTGGATCTCGATCAACTTTCCCTGCAATTCCCGGTAGGCACACACAAGCTCCAGCCGTTAATATGCCCTTGTTTTGGTACCCTTGACCGGAGATGACCTATGCCAATACAGCACCCCGAAGAAATCCGAAAGATTCTGGGCGACGTTCGTACCATTGCACTTGTCGGCGCCAGTGAAAAAAGCCATCGACCCAGCCACGAGGTCATGGCCTACCTGCAGGGGCGGGGCTATCGCGTGATTCCGGTAAACCCCGGACTGGCCGGACAAACCCTGCTGGGTGAGACCGTCTACCCGGATCTGGCATCGGTACCGGGGCCGGTGGACATGGCTGACCTTTTTCTTGCCCCTGAACGGACCGGCCCGGTCATCGATGCCGCCATTGCCCGGAATATTCCGGTGATCTGGCTACAAATCGGGGTTATCAATCACGAAGGTGCCGAGCGTGCCGAAGCCGCCGGCGCCAGGGTTGTCATGGACCGGTGCCCGAAGCAGGAAATACCGCGGCTGGGAATTCCACCAGTAGCAGCCTGACGGCAGCTTTTATGCACGGGTAATTTCATCGTTTGGTAAAAAAGTCACCTATTGCATAACATACCGATTGCGAATGTGACCGATTAGTCACCCGATCGCTCATACTGTAGGCTTGGTCGCCGCTAACAGAATAATAACGACATAACTCTAACATCCTGCTTCCGGAGAGCTGTGTGCGCCTGAAACGCCCGCTATCTGTTGTCCTTGCCCGTCAGCTGATGAAGCCGGTGTTTCCGGCGATCATCCTGTTGACGTTTCTGGTGATCGCGACCGGACTCAAGCTGGGGCTGGACTCGGAAGAAGACGCCCAGATCCGCCAGACACTGGCTTCCGACACCGACTCCCTGGTCCGCCAGCTGGAGCAGGACTTCCTCAACCACCTGATTGCCCTGCGCCGGATGGCCGACCGTCTGGCCCTGCAACCGGACATGCCGCAAGCTGTCTGGCGCGAAGACGCCCGCAACTACCTGCAGGATTTCCAGACATTCCAGGCTATCGAGTGGATTGACCGCCACTTTGTCATTCGCTGGCTCGAGCCTGTGGAAGGCAATGCCGATGCACTGGGCTACAATGTCGCCTTTTCCGAAGAACGGAGAGAGGAACTGGAGCGGGCCCGGCAACTGGGTCGGCTTGATATTTCCGGGGTGATCAACCTGACCCAGGGCGGCACCGGCCTGGTAGCCTATGCCCCGGTAGGATCCGGCGCCGATAACCGTGGCTTCATCGCCGGCGTTTTCCGCATGGAAAAGCTGGCCGATGCGCTGATTGCTCCCCGAGTCCACGGCAATTTCTCCCTCGCTCTGATAGAAGATGGCGAAGTGGCATTCAGCCTGCCCGCCCGGACTGCCACCAACACCGATTTCAGCCACACCACGGCAGCCAACCTGCCCACGGTACAATGGTCATTGCGAGCCGTCCCCACCAATGAGTGGATCGACCAATACCGTAGCAACTGGCCATGGGCCACCTTCATCAGCATGGTGGCGCTGGGTTTGCTCGTGTCCCTGAGCACCCTGCTGGCTCAGGTGGTACTCAAGCGCAACCAGGCTCTGCTGAGAACCCGACAGGATCTCGAGGAAGAGATCGACCAGCGCATTGCTGTCCAGCAGGACCTGGCCCACCTGAAATCCACCGACCCACTGACGGGCCTGGCCAACCGCCGGTTCTTCATGGAAGACCTGGAGCACACCCTGCTGCAGGCGGAAAGGCAGATGCGTCAGGTCGGCCTGATCATGATGGACCTCGACCGTTTCCAGATGCTGAACGATTCCCTGGGCCACCAGTTCGGGGATGAGTTGCTGGTGATGGTGTCAGAGCGACTCAACCGGTTAAGCGACGAACGGGTAATGGTAGGTTACTCCGGCGGCGACGAGTTCATGATCTGCCAACAGCATGTGGAGGACATCGACGATGTGATCAACCTGCTGGGCCAGATCAAGGCATGCTTTGCCGAACCGTTTGAAATCGATAACGAGAAACATCACGTCACCGCAACCATGGGCGTCGCTGTCTATCCCCAGAGCGGAATGGACGCAGATATCCTGCTGCGCAACGCCGACATCGCGCTCTATCGGGCCAAGGAGCAGGGCCGTAATACCTACCAGTTCTATACCGAGGGTATGCAGGAGCGGGAGGTTCGTCGACTGGAGCTGGACCATGATCTGAGCGAAGCTCTGGCCCGCAACCAGTTCGAGCTTTACTTCCAGCCACAACTGGACCTGGTCACGTCCCGGGCCTGTAGCGTGGAAGCACTGATCCGCTGGAATCATCCGCAACGGGGCCTGGTACCGCCCGTGGAGTTCATTCCGCTGGCCGAAGAAAGCGGTCGCATCACGGAAATCGGACGCTGGGTGATCCGTGCTGCCTGTCAGCAGATTCGCAAGTGGCGCGGCACCCCGCTGGAAAACATGCGGATAGCGATCAATCTGTCCGGCCGTGAGCTGGGCGAGGCCGATCTGACGGACTACCTGGCACGCTGCTTCAGGGAATTCTCGGTTGAGCCTCAACAGCTGGAAATCGAGCTGACCGAGCAGACGTTTATCGAGAATGTCGAGCACAACCATCAGCAGATGCGGCGCATCAGTGATCTGGGTGTGCACCTGGCGATTGATGACTTCGGTGTGGGCTATTCCTCACTGGGTTATCTGAGGGATTTCACGGTGGATCTTCTGAAGATCGACCGCTCGTTCATTACCGATGTCGCCGAGCGACATGATGATGCGGTAATTACCCGTGCGGTGATCAATCTGGCCCATAACCTGGGCATCCGGGTAGTGGCGGAGGGTGTGGAAACGGAGCAGCAGCTATTGTTCCTGAAGCAGCACCATTGTGATATGGCCCAGGGCTATTATATGAGCCGCCCGGTGCCCGCCGGTGATTTGCCGGCAGTGATCGCCCGGGGTCTGTTGCCCGTACGTTCTGCATAACCGCTTTCGGGCGCTCCCGTCGCACATGGTAAACTCTGAACAGTCCGACCTTGTTCAAGCCAATCTGACAGGATATCCATGGCCAGCTATCTGACTCCGGAACAGAACCAGCGCCTTCGCCGCTGGGAAACCATAAACAAGGGCTATTTCATCTTTGCGTTTGTGGCACTGATCGTGCTTCTGGTTTTCAGCAGCCAGTTGGGCCTGTCCAGTGGCAGCAGCTGGGGGCCTTTGGGGGTTCTTCTGGCGCTGCTGGTTATCCCCATTATCGTTCTCCAGCTCCGCCTCAAATGCCCTGCCTGCGGCCACTCCATCGGCTGGCAGGCCAAACTGATGGCGCCGGATCAGTGTCGGCATTGTGGTGTTTTTCTCCGGTCCCGCTTTTAGTTGTCATGGTTTCTAAGACTGCTGGTTTGGGTGCCTGGCTCTGGGGTATCCGGGACGGCCCCTGTATTGCGGCGAAGAAAGGCCCCCACTGCCCACCGGACCAGCCCCCGGTTCAGACCTCACATTCAGCCCCCGCCAGCCAAAATCCAATAAACTCTTGACCTATGAGCAACTCACAGGTTCTAGTGTAAGCTTATTATAAGCCCATAATGGGAAGCACCATGAAAGTAAGCGACCTGGCGAAAGCGGCAGAGGTAAAGCCGGACACGGTTCGGTTCTACACCCGGGAAAGCCTGTTGAACCCGACCCGGAATCCGGACAACAACTACCAGCAGTACGATGCCGAAGACCTGCGCCGGCTGCGGTTCGCCCGCAAGGCCCGTCAGCTCGGGTTCTCGCTGCCGGAAATCCGCTCCATCCTGGATCAGGCAGACGAAAACCACTCCCCCTGCCCCATGGTCCGGGAAGTGTTTGAAGAGCGCCTGGCCGAAGTGGAGAAAGAAATCGCCCAGCTTCAGCAACTGCGGGAACGCATGAAGAGCGCCCTTACCGCCTGGCAGGCCATGCCCGACGGCACCCCGGATGGCCACACCATCTGCCAGCTGATCGAACACTGGGACAATGACCAACCTGCTCACAAGAGAGGCTGCAACCATGGCTGAAACTGATACCGCCACCCTGAGCCCCGCGCTTTCCATATCCGGGGCCAGCTGCCAGGGTTGTGCCAAAAAGATCCGCACGGCCCTGGAACCCCTGACCGGCAGTACGGAACAGGTCGAGGTGGACCTGGAGCACCAGACCGTGGCCTTGCCTGACGGCATTGATCTCGACGACGCTGCCAAACGGGTGACTGAAGCGGGCTATCCCGCGGAACCGCTCTGGAAGCCGGCCCTGTCCATTTCCGGGGCCACCTGCCAGGGCTGCGCCCGCAAGATCCGCCAGGCCCTCGAGCCCCTCACGGGCGACGAAGGTCACGCTCACGTGGATCTCGAACAGCAGACCGTCTGGCTTTTTCCGGATGTTGACCGTGAGCAGGCCGCAGAACGGGTTACCGAGACCGGCTACCCGGCCCGGCCACTGGACGAGGATTCAGATACTCCAGCCCCTCCGAAAACCCAAAGCGACCAGTCCGAAACGCCGACTCAGGCGCCGGAGGGTGACCAAGCCCCGGAACCGTCAGCATCCGCCGGCAATACCGATGACGACCAGATCCAGCTTGCGGTCACCGGCGCCACCTGCGCCTCCTGTGTCGCCACCATCGAAAAGGCCCTGATGTCCGTGAACGGCGTGACCAGCGCCCACATGAACCTGGCGGACAATACCGCCACGGCAACCGGTGACGCCGACCCGCAAGCCCTGGTGCAGGCGGTGGAGAGCTCTGGCTACGGCGCCAGTGTCATCGAGGACCCGGACGCGGCCGATGAGCAGAAACAGGCACAGGACCGCAAGCAGTACCGCAACATGCTGATCAAGATGGCCGTCAGCCTGTCGCTGGGTATCGGCCTGATGGCCTATGGCATGGGCTTTGGCTCGATGATGGTCAGCGAGGCCAACCAGGTTACCTGGATCGGTCTGGGCATTCTCACCATCGCCGTCATGGCACTCACCGGTGGGCACTTCTTTACCGGGGCTGCCAAGGCCTTCCGCCACCACAATGCCAATATGGACACCCTGATTGCCCTGGGTACCGGCACCGCCTGGATCTATTCCATGGTGGTTTCCCTGTTTCCGGACGTTTTCCCGGACATGGCCCGGCACGTCTATTACGAAGCGTCCGCCATGATCATCGGCCTGATCAACCTGGGGCAGGCGCTGGAGCTGCGCGCCAAGGGCAAGACGTCCGAGGCCGTACGCCGCCTGCTGGACCTGCGGGCGAAGACGGCCCGGGTCATCCGCGACGGGGAAGAACAGGATATCCCGGTGGAACAGGTGCGCAAGGGCGACCATATCCGGGTGCGCCCGGGCGAGAAGCTGCCGGTCGATGGTTTCCTTGTGGAAGGAACTACCCGCATCGACGAGAGCATGCTTACCGGCGAACCCATGCCCGTGAGCAAGGCGGACGGCGACGAGGTATCCGCCGGCACCCTCAACACCCATGGCTCCATCGTCTATGAGGCCACCCGCGTCGGCAGCGAGACAGCACTGGCGCAGATCATCCGGCTGGTGAAAAAGGCGCAGGGCTCGAAACCGGCCATTGGTCGCCTGGCGGACAAGATCTCGGCGGTATTTGTGCCCACGGTGATGCTGATTGCCGTGGTGACCGCCCTGGTCTGGTTTAACGTGGGCCCCGACCCCCGGGTGGTCCACATGATGGTGGCCGCCACCACCGTGCTGATCATCGCCTGCCCCTGTGCCCTGGGCCTGGCGACCCCCATGTCGGTGATCGTGGGCGTGGGCAAGGCGGCGGAACATGGCGCCCTCATTCGCCAGGGGGACGCCCTGCAGACCGCCGGAAAGCTGGACCTGGTGATCCTGGACAAGACCGGCACCATTACCGAGGGCCACCCGGCCGTGACTCATGTAAAGGCCGCTGAGGGAGATGAGGCCGAGGTGCTGGCCCTCGCGGCGGGGCTGGAGCAACACTCGGAACATCCCCTGGCCGAGGCCATCCTTGCCCGGGCCAAAGAGGATGGGGAGCCGAAGCGTTCCGTCACCGGCTTTGAGGCGCTTAACGGCAAGGGCGTACAGGGCGACCTGGACGGCGAGCCCCTGCGACTGGGCAACCGCCGCTGGCTGGAAGGGGAAGGCGTCGACCTGTCCGCCCTGGACGAGGCCGCCGACACCATCACCAGCGAAGCCGGAACGCCGCTGTTTCTGGCCCGGGGCAATCAGGCTCTGGGTGTCATCGGGGTGGCTGACGCCATCAAGGAAGACTCGGAAGTGGCCATTCGCCGCCTTCATGATGCCGGCATCCGGGTGATGATGGTGACCGGTGATGTGCAGGCCACCGCCGAGGCCATTGCCCGCAAGGCCGGAATCGACGATATCCGGGCGGAAGTGCTGCCGGAGGACAAGGCGGACATTGTCGAGGAAATGCGACGCAAGGGTCATACCGTGGCCATGGTGGGCGACGGCATCAATGACGCGCCGGCCCTGGCCGCGGCGGATGTGGGCTTTGCCATTGGCACCGGCACCGATGTCGCCATCGAGAGTGCCGCCATCACCCTGATGCGGGGATCCCTGCACGGGGTGGCCGATGCCATCCAGATCTCACGGGCCACCATTCGCAATATCCACCAGAATCTGTTCGGCGCCTTTATCTACAACACCCTGGGCATTCCCATCGCCGCCGGGGTGCTCTACCCGGCCTGGGGAATGCTGATGAGCCCGATTCTGGCCGGGGCAGCCATGTCCCTGTCGTCGGTTACAGTGGTGACCAACGCCAACCGATTGAGGTTCTTCAAACCCGGTCACAAAAGCGCATCACAGGAGGGGAACGGATGACAACAGTACTGGTCAACCTTGCAGGACTTGGACTAATGGTTGCTATCGTCTGGTGGTTCTGGCTATCCGGCAACGGCACTTCCGACCAACAACACAATCACCACTGAGGAACACAACATGAAAAAACTGACCATGGCCCTGGGCCTCGCCGTCTCCCTGACCGCCGGTCAGACGGCCTGGGCGGAAGATGACCTGACCATGAAGGTCTACAAATCACCCAGCTGCGGCTGCTGCGGTGACTGGGTGGACCACATGGAAGAGAACGGTTTCGAGGTGGACGTGACTGACACCAATAACATGAACCAGGTGAAGATGGACGCCGGTCTGAACCCGCAACTGGCCAGCTGTCACACCGCCTTTGTCGGTGACTACGTGATCGAGGGCCATGTGCCCGCCGCCGACGTCCGGCGTCTGATGGAAGAGCAGCCCAACGCCCATGGCCTGAGCGCTCCCGGCATGCCCATGGGCTCGCCGGGGATGGACATCGGCGACCGCAAGGACCACTACCAGGTGCTGCTGTTCAATGAAGCCGGTCAGACCCGGGTGTTTGCAGAGCACAACTGATCGCCCGGCCCATTATCAGCCGGTAGCGGAGGATGAGCGGCACCCGGCACCCGTCAGCGGTGCCGGGTCGGAGTGCGATACGTGGCAGGCGAGGAAAACAGCGACTACGATTTGACCAGGGAGTGGTTTATGATCTCCCTGTGGCCCGTCTGATCACTTCCCTGAACTGACCGGGTGCTTCGTCCAATCCGCAAGGAAACCGCCTTGAGCCTCAAGACACGCATTCTGGGCCTCGTCTCTGCACTTATTCTGGTGGCCTCACTGGCTACCTGGCTGTCATACCGGGCCTTGTCCGAGGACATCATCGAGCGCTGGGGCCAGCAGGTGGCGGAGATCCAGGTCCGTTATGACAGCGCCCGGCTGTTGCAGTCACTGGAACGGGAGATCGGCCTGGCCCGCCAGATGGCGGACTCCTCCACACTGATCGAGTGGGCCCGGTCACCCGTCGACCCGGCACTGGAAGCCGCGGCCATCCGCCAGATGGAGAGCTTCCGCGACAATTTCCGCGATAACAGCTATTTCGTTGCCCTGCGCGAGAATGGCCACTACTACTTCAACAATACCGCCAATGAATTTGCCGGCGACCAATTCCGCTACGTGCTGGACCCGCAGGATCCGGATGATGCCTGGTTCTACCAGCTGATCGAGGAGGGCCGCGACTTCCACCTGAACGTCAACCCGGACACCGAACTGGGCGTCACCAAGCTCTGGATTGACGTACTTATGCGCGGGCCCGATGACGAAATACTGGGCATGGTGGGCACCGGGCTGGAGCTGGACAGCTTTCTGCAGGACATCGTGGACATCAACCAGGAGGGTATTACCACCCTGTTCGTGGACTACAACGGCGCCATCCAGCTCTACCGGGACCGCAACTACATCGACTTTGCCAGCATCATCAAACCCGAGGGTCAGAAGAACACCGTCGACCTGCTGTTCGATAAACCGGACGACCAGAAAAAGGTACTGGGCATGCTGCAGATGCTCAAGAACAGCGGCGGCGAGGAGGGCAAGGTAGCCAGCAGCTTCGTCACCGTGGACGGTCGCAAGCACCTGGCCGGCGTAGCCTACCTGCCCGCCATCGGCTGGTTCGAAATCACCCTGCTGGATCTTCAGACACTGCTACCGGTCAGCTACCTGTGGCCACTGGTGGGCGTTTTTCTGGCCACTTTGCTGGTCACCCTGCTGCTGTTCCACCTGTTGATCAGCCGCCGGGTGCTTGGCCCGGTCATGGCGCTGGAGGAGGCCGTCAAGCGGGTCCGGGAGGGCAACTTCCGGCTGCCGCCACTGCCCAAACCCGATAATGAGATCGGTCACCTGAGCAGTCATTTCGAGGAAATGACCGCCACCCTGAAAGACTCCACCGAGAACCTTCAGGGACAGGTGGACGAACGCACCCGTGAACTGCACCGGCTGGCACGCAGGGATCCGCTGACCGACCTGGGTAACCGCCGCGCCCTGGATGAACTGTTTGCCAGCGAGATTGAACGGGCCCACCGTCAGGGCACCGGCTTTGGTGTGCTGTGGCTGGACATTGATCACTTCAAGACCATCAACGACGAGCAGGGCCACCAGAGCGGCGATGCCATTCTCTGCGACGTGGCCCACTGGCTGCGGGCGAGCCTGCGCCCCTATGACCAGGCCGGGCGGTGGGGCGGCGACGAGTTTGTGGTAATCCTGTCACCCTGCGACAGCCATACCCTGAACCACATCGGCCAGCGTATTCGCAGCCACGTGGAAACCCAGAGCAGCGCCATGGGCATGCCGGTTACCATCAGTGTCGGCGGTCACCTGGCGAGACCCGGGGAAACCCTGGACGAGATCCTGAAGCAGGCGGACACGGCCCTGTACCGGGCCAAGCAGAGTGGTCGCAACCGGCTGGTCACCAGTGACCAGGATGAGCGGGACACCGAAACCACCGACTGACCGGCGGTTTTCCCGGGCCCCTATCCCGGCAATAACTCGATAGGATAGCGGATGGTGGAACGTCCGGCCCCATCCTTCTCGCCGAAATTCACCAGTTGCAGGCGGGCACAGATTTTCGCTTCCAGGGTCGGCTGGCCGAGGGACGACTCTACCACCTTGCAACTGGATACAGCCCCGCTCTCCTCGATCACCAGCTCTGGCGTCACCGTGCCGCGCAGGGACGGGTTCCGGCGCAGTTCCCGATTGTAGATGCTGAACACCGCTGATTTGTTGGCGTCCATGGTCCGGCGCAGTTCCTCACGGCTCCGACTGACCTGCCGGCCGGGTTTGGGTGCCGGTTGCGCCTGCGGCGACGGTTCCGGCGAGGCGATCTCTCGCGGTGCCTCGACCTGCGCCTGCTGGCGCTCCTGCATTGCCACGTCCCGTGTCCGGGTCGACGCCTGGTGGTCTGACGTGCCCCGGGAACGGTCACGACTGGCCTGCCGGGCCACACGATCGGTGTTGGTCGCCGCCGGCTCGTCACTCCGCGCCCTCGGTCCCTGCAGCGAGGTGTTGCCGGAGCGCTCGCGCAGGGCCGACAGCTCACTGCTCATGGCCATGATGCCGGTATTGCGGGCGGTCTCCCGGGCCTGTTCCTCTTCCGTGGGCTGCGGGCTGGGGGGCTCCGGCTCGGGGGCGGCAGCAGTCTGCTCCGCCGGAGCGGGTTCCGGTTCTGGTTCGGGCTCTGGTTCGGGTTCCGGTTCTGGTTCGGGCTCTGGTTCGGGTGCCGGCTCAGGTTCGGGTTCCGGTTCTGGCGCCGGTTCGGGTTGTGGTGCTGGCTCCGGTGCTGCAATTGCCTGTGCGGGTTCCGGTTCCGGCTCTGGCTCTGGTTCAGGTTCCGGCTCCAGGATCAGCTCAGCCAGTTGGACCGGTTCTTCCTTCTCCTTCGGCGGCGGCTCGGAAACCGGCATGAATTCCAGTACCACAACCGCGACCAGGAACAGCGGCGCCAGTATCCAGCTGATGATCCGCAGGCGCCGGCGTTCACTGGCGCTCTTTTCCCAGGGCAGTCCGTAGCGGCGGGTCGCCATACTACACGCCCTCCGGAGTCTTCCGGGTAACCGCCAGGGAGATGGCCGAATAGCCTGCTTCGGTGCAGGACGCCATCAGCTTGCGCAGTACCTGGTAAGGCAGCTCCTGGTCAGCCAGGATATTCACCGGCCAGCCGGGCGCGGCGCCGGATTCGCTCCGGGATACCGTCCCGGCCCCGGTTCTGCCTGGAACCTCTAACGCCGACAATGCCTGGGTAAGCGCCGGCACCGCTGCCGTTTCCGTGGCGTCCAGTGCTGCCCGAGTTGCGATGAGCTGGCCGTTAAGAAACACGTTATGCTCGGTGACGACCAGATTCGGGGCATCCTCCGGCACTTGCTGAGACGTGGATTCCGGCAGCACGATCCCGGGGTTGTCACTGATCAGCTGGTTGTCCGCCGAGGAATTCACCATCAGGAAGAACACCAGGATGGTGAAGATATCCATCAGCGACACCAGGTTCAGCTTGCCCTGGGTTTTGGTGCGGCGATGATGACGCCTGAGCCGGCGCGCCCTTGGCGATTCCTTCACGGTGCCTCCTCCCCTGACCGGCTGCCCGGCGCATCACCCACGGAAATGTTGGGGAACAACTTCACCTCCACCAGGCTGGTCACCTCCACGGCGTGGAACGACCGCACCGTGTCCATTACGGCAATCAGGGTCTGGTAGTGGGTGTCCGGGCTGGCCTTGACGGTAATGTCCTCCTGTTCCGGCCAGCGCTTCTTCAGTTGCTTCATGACCTGTTGCAGCTGGTCGTAGTCCGGCGTCGTTTCCTCCCCGTCCTCCCCGCTTACCGGTGGAATGTCGCGCAACACATGGCCGTCGCTATCGGTGACGGTCATCTGCCGGCCGGTAACGATCACTACCGGTCGCACCACCTGTTCCTCGGCGGCGACACCGGAACTGCGGGGAAAGTTGAGCTCGATAATGGTGGTGCGGGCAAAAACGACGCTCATCAGCAGCACCGGAACCAGCACGATCATCAGGTTCAGGAACGGGGTAACGTCCAGATCCGCTTCACTTGTCAGCCGGCGATGTCTGCGCCTCATGGCCTTCTCCTGACGGGTAACATCCGTGTCACTCTCAGCTGGAACGGGAGCCGGCGGTATTCGGCTGGGGGCTGCGCGGCGGTGCAGAAACGGGGGCCGCAGCCGGGTTGTTGGCGTCGCTGATCAGGTTGAGCACCTTGATGCCGGCCATTTCAAAGCTGTCCACGATCTCGTTGGTCTTGGTCTGCAGCAACGCATGGATCAACAGCAGTGGAATGGCGGCAATCAGGCCGAACGCGGTGGTGCTCATGGCCAGGGAAATACTGCTGGAGAGCATCGCCTGGCGATTGCCGGCGGCTTCTTCGCCACCCAGGGCGGTAAAGGCATCAATGAGACCGAAAATAGTGCCCAGAAGACCCAACAGAGTCGCCACATTGGCAAGGGTGGCCAGGTACTGGGTGCGTTTCTCCAGCCGGGGCATGACTTCCAGCAGCCCTTCCTCCATGGCGTACTCGATATCCTCCCGCGGCTGTTTGCGGGCCATGCGCAGCAGGCCGGCGCCAATCATGGTGGCCATGGCACTGCCGGAATCCCGGGCGTAATTGAGAGCGCCCTTGAGGTCCTTGCGGTGCAGCATCTCGTGCAGCTTGCGGAAATCCCGCCGGTTCACATGCTTCTGAGTGGTCAGATACAGCCACCGCTCTACCGAGACAATCAGCCCGATCAGCAGCACCACGGCAATAACGACCATGAAGGGGCCGCCGTCCTGGAAGAAGCCAGCAAAGGATTCGATCATGGTGGGTTACTCCTGGGTGTCCTGTGATCGTTGGTCTGATGTCAGTTCTGGTTGAGTCTGGTGGTAGCGCAGTCGCCGCCGGAAGTCTTCCCGTTCCTGCAGCGCCGGGGCCTGCCCGGTCATCAGGCGACGTTCCATGGGGGCCGGGCCCTTACTGGCAACCGGTTGCCAGGGCACCAGGTAGAGCACGGTGGGCAGCTCCTGTTCTCCCTGGATGCGGGTACCTTCAATGGTCACTACCTGGTCCTGATTACCGTTTCCCTGGCCGAAGGCGGGCGCGGCAACCAGCACCGTCAATGACAGCAAGGTTAACGACAACCGCCACCGCTGACTGTGCCGGGTTTCCCGCTTTTGTGTTCTGAAGCTGGTCATGTCACTCATAATGGCTGTCAAAGTCGGTTTTTGAGATCGGCTACCCATTGCGCCACCATCGGGTCGGGTTCCGGCAGCAACGCCTGGTATCGCTCGTACAGGCCCAGGGCCTCACGGTGCTGCCCCTGATAGAGGTCGAGCAGGATGCCCAGGTTGCGCAGGCTGGGCAGATGGTCCGGATCAGCAGTCAGGGCCCGTCGGTAGTAGTCCTCCGCCAGACCAAACTCTCCCGCCTTGCGGGCCATCACCCCCAGGTGGTTGAGGGCATCCGGCTGCTCCGCATGTCGCTCCAGTACCTGTTCGAAGCAGGCCCGGGCGGCCCCGGTGTTATCGTCCTGATAGTCCAGAATGCAGAGATTCAGCAGCGGGCCAGTCAGGTCCGGCTGCGCCTGATGGAGGCGCTGCAGTGCCTGCCGGGCCCGGGACGGATCCTGGTCCATCAGGGTCACCGCCTGCTGGAACCGGTTGCGGAACTCCGGCGTGATGGCGGACTCGCCACGGCTTTCCCGGCGCTCCCTGTCCGGCGCGGTGGCACAGCCCGCCACCAGCGTGACCGCCAGTATCAGGCTCAGGTGCAAGGGTTTATTCCAGTTCATGGACAGCACCTCCGGCTTGTTCCGGCTTCTGGTAGCGGACCGGCAACAGCTTGCCCAGGGCCTCGAAGCTGCGGCGGATCCAGGTATCGTAATGGCCATCCCGGGTCTGTTTGATGTTCTGTTCGTGGATGGCAATGGCGTCGTCCTCGAAGGGATAGGCCTGCTCCTCCAGCAGCAGTTCGTACTGCATGGTCTCCATGTCGCTCAGGCCCGCGGGGCGTTCGGACGCCATCAGGTCGTTGGCCAGGATGCGGTAGAGTTCCGCCAGCCGATAACCCGCCTGACTGTGGTAGTCCTCATGGCCATAGGCGGCGGCCTTCTCGTAGCCATCGGCGGCGGCTTCCAGAGCCCCCATCTTGGCCCGCAGGTTGTCCTGTAGCGGCGGGGTCAGACGGATTGCCTCAAAATCCGCCCGCGCCTGGTCGGCCAGGGTTATTGCGGCTTCCGAGGCCAGCATGGCGGTGCGGTTGGTTGCGGAATCCCCCAGACGGTCGGCGGTGGCGATCTGCTGCTCCAGCCAGTACTGGCGACTGCTGCTATCGCCCCGATTGGAGTGGAGTTCCGCCAGCCGGTTGGCGGCTTCCATATAGGGGCCCACCGGTTCTGGCCACTGCTCGGCGTATTGCTGATAGGCGTCGATAGCCTCGGCCTCACTGCCGCCCCGGTCATACAGCTCCGCCGCCAACCAGCGGTTTTCCCGTTGTGTTTCCGGGTCGGAGCTGCGGTCCGCCAGGATGGTCAGTTCTTCCGCCGCCCGTTGCCATTGCCCGGTCTCCCGGTAGGCCAGGGCCATGCGAGCGGGCAGTTGCGCGGTCAGCTCGTGGTCGGGCTGGTCCGCCCGCAGGTCATTCATCACCATCAGGGCGTCATCGTAATCGCCCACCTCCAGCAGCAGGCCTGCCGCGTCGTAGCGGGCGCGGGCGCTGATTTCGGTGCCGGGCGCGGACTGGGCCACCCGCAGCCATTCGGTGACCGCCGCCTGCTTCTCGCCGGCTTCCAGTAACTGCTCACCCTGCTGGTAGACCGAGGCGGCCAGGCTGTCCTGCAACTGGGCGCGGCGCTCGTCGTCCGCCGGCATATCCGCCAGGGCGCCGGTATAGGCCTGCTCGGCACTGCGGTAATCGCCGGTGTCGTAATAGCTCTGGGCCTGCAGCAGACGGGTTTCCAGCGCCAGGGTCGGATCCTGCAGCGGCTGCCAGGACAACAGGCGGTCGCCCAGTTCCTGCACACCGCGATGGTTACCAGCGGCCGCCTCGTACTGGATGGCGCTGTAGAGAATGGCTTCGGCCCGTTCATCATCCGGGAAGCGGCTGGCAAAGCGTATCCGGCTCTGTTGCTCCAGATCCGGCCAGGGGCTGTCGGCATTGTCGGTCAGGCCGGATTCCCGGTAGGCGAGGATGGCGGCGTAGCCCGCTTCGGCTGCCCGGTCATGATCACCATGGTCGTAGGCCACCCGCTCGAAGATCTCGATGGCGGGCCCCCACTGCTGCTGGGCGAGACGGGTCTCCGCCAGCAGGAAGAGCATTTCCGGGGTCTTCGGATGGTTCGGGAAGGTGTCGGCAAAATCCAGATAGAAGGTGGCGGCCCTATCGTATTGCTGGTCACGGGTCGCCGGATCGGTGGCGTCCTGAGCCTGCAGGTAGTGGCGGTTGGCCAGCTCCGGCAGCAGCACGATCAGCTGGTCGCGGATGGCGCCCCGTACCGTATCCGGTGCCTGCTGCCAGTAGGCACTGCGCAAGCCATACTGCTCCACGAACCGGGCCTGGGCCGGTGGCACCGCCTCGGGGAAGCCGCCGTCACGGTAGATGTCCATGATGCGAATGGCGTAATGGGGTGCCTGTTCACTGAACGGATGGGCGTCGATGTACTGCTGGTACACGGCAATGGCGTCGGTGTACTGTTCCCGGTCCTGGAGCTGAGCGGCGTAGCGCTCATAGACAACGGGCTCCCAGGGCCTGGGCCCGATGCGTTCAAACAGGTCGGCCACCGCCGGCGCCCCACCCTGGTAGGAGAACGACAGGCCAAGCACCCGGAACAGGTCCTCCACCAGGGTCTGATGCTGCCGGTCCAGATCCCCCGGGGTGGCGTCGTCCGGCAACAGGCGGTCCAGGGCATGGCTGTAGCTGACCACGGCGGTGTCATAGTCGCCCTGGCGGAACCCGGACCAGCCCTTCATGTAGAAGGCGTGGCTGGCAAAGGTCTGCTGGCGTTCGTCTTCGGAGCCGTCGCTGGCGCGGATCACGGCGGCGTAGCCGGTTTCCGCCGCCGGGTAGTCGCCCTCGATGAACAAGAGTTCGGCACGACGGAACTGGGCTTCCACCCAGAGCGGGGAGTCCGGGTGCTGTTCGATCAGGGTTTCCAGTTCCCGCCGCTGGGCGGCGCGGTCACCCCGGAGATCGTAGATGCGCGCCAGCTGGTAACGGATGCGGTGGTTGTCCTCATGGCCCGGGTTGTCGTCCAGCAACGCCCGGTAACCGCTGATCACCGGGTCGAAGGTGTCTTCGGCGGTGTCGGCATAGAGCCCCTCGGCCTCGATAAACATCAGGTCGTGGAGCCGGTACCGGGTGGCATGCAGGGCTTCCGGGTCGTCCAGCAGCACCAGCAGTTCCCGGTAGCGGGTAATCAGCTGGTCGAGGGTGGCGGCCAGCTGTTCCGGCGCAGCCTCCAGGGAATCGCGATCTTCCCGGTAACGCCGATCCAGCAGGCGGGTTTCCGCCAGCCGTGACGCCAGCAGATAGCGGTGGGCCTGTTGCTGGTCGCGTCGATAGTAGTCACGCAGTTGTGCCAGCAGCTGGTTGCGGGCATTGCTCCGGGCATCGGCAATGGCGCCGGTAAGCCCACGCAGGCGATCGTGGCTGTCGTCCACCCGGGTGGACAGTTCTCCCACCGCGCCGGGGCTGGCCATTTCCTGTTCCAGGCGGGCCTTGCGTTTGGTCAGCTCGTCCAGGGCGGCATCCAGCCGGTTCAGTTCACTGCGCACCTGCCAACGGTTGGGGCCATAGTCGTCCACCAGCTGCCAGGTCAGGGCGGCGGCAACCCGTTCCAGCTTGCGACGCTGCTTAACGGTGCGCTCGTCATCCGGCAACCGGGCCAGCCTCGCCTGGGCGCGCTCCAGTCGTTCAGCGAGGGCCCGCTGCTCAGCGGTCATGAAGAAGGCCGCGTCCTGTTCCGATTCGGCCCGCTTCACCTGTTCATGGAAGGTTTGCTGGCGCTGGAACCACTGGTCGTCTTCGATGCCTGCCAGGTTCTCACGGGTCTGCCGGATACGTTCCTCGCGTTGCTGGCGACGGGTTTCCAGCATCAGGTTGAAGGACGCCAGCTTCTGATCTCCGGATTCCAGCAGGCGGGCCATCTGGTTCAGTTCATGGAAATCCTTGAGGGCACGCTGGAAGCTCTCGCCGGCCACCAGTTCCGCCAGACCGGCGGCGTCCTCACCGGCTCCCGGGGCCGGCATGACCTCCGGGCGCCCATAGGGGTCTGTGATGATCGCCTCGGGAAATTCGAGCAAGGTGGGCCCGGGCAGCCAGCGTTGTTCGCCCTGCTCGTCCGAGGCTAACACCACGGCGGCGAGCAGGTCGTCCTCGGTGGGTGCCACCAGCCCGCCGGCTGCGCCGTCGTAACGATTCTGCCAGTAGGATGCGGCCTCCCGGTAGGCGGTCAGAGCCTGCTCCCGGCGCCCGGCCCGCTCGTGGAGAACGCCGCGCACCAGGGCCATCTGCTGTGGTGACGCCTCGCCAGTTTCCATGGCGGCCCATTGGGCGAGAACCTGCTCGGCATCCTTGCCCTCTGCGGACAGTGTCTCCAGCCGCCGGGCCCGTGCCCCGAACAGGCTCTGATCGGCGATATCGGCCAGGATCTCCGGCACCTCACTGTGCTCTCCTGACTGATAGCGCAAGGCCGCCAGGGTCAGGCGGATGCGGTCCTGCAGGGCCTGGCGTTCGCCCTGTCGAACGTCCTGCCAGTCGTCATCGTCCAGGTCGCTGGCCAGGGACTCGAGGGCCTGCTCCCGATTACCGGCATTGGCGACCAGTATCCGGTTGTAGCGCAGGTAGGCCGCAAACAGGCTGTCGTCCGGCAGGTCGTCCAGGATACCCGCCAGTTCCGGGGCTTCCCCGGCATCCTGGTCCTTGAGGGCGATCTGACCCTGCAGGTAGAGGGATTCACGGTAGAGTTCCGGCTGTTGCTCCCGGAACACGGTCTGGTCCAGTTGAGCCAGGGCGTTGCGGGCACTGTCGTGGTCGGTTTCCAGGTAGAACACCTTGGCCAGGTAGAACCAGGCCTGGTTGCGCTGGCGCACCTCCACTGATTCGTCCAGCAATTGTTCGAACCGGTCCCGGGCCTCCCGCAGCATGCCCCAGGACAGCATCAGACCACCTTCCACCAGCGCCGGATGCTGGCCATGGCCGTCAATGCCGCCCTGCTGTCGCGCCACCGCCAGTCTGGTCAGTGCATCGAGGGCGTTACCCTGGTAATAGTCGTAGAGCACTTCGCCCCAGGCGGGGTCCTGGGCACGGGTGGGTGGATCGCCCTTGTCGGCGGACGCCCCCAGGGAGGCACCCAGCATCAGGCCGAGGGTGACCTGGCGGATACGCAGGGCAAGCCGGTTGCGGCTCATGGCTGGTCCCACGGTTACTCCCATTCCACCAGTTCAACCGCGGGCTGATAGTCCGCTGAACGGTCGCGGATGCGCACTTCCAGGGTGGCCGTGCCGGTGCCCTTGTCCAGCTGGTAGGTGGCGGCCTTGCGGTAGGGACGGTTTTCCGGGCCAATGCCGTCCACGAACACGGTTACCTCGTGCTCGCCGGTCTTCAGGTTGCCCATGTGCAGGCGCTGCATGCCACCGCGACGGAGGGCATCCACCTGGCGGGCGGTGTACAGATGGCTGGCAACCACCTCGTCGTCCACCTTGAGCTTGACCGCATCCAGTGACAGGAACTCGCCGGTCTCCACGCTCAGGAACACCGCAAATTGGGTGCTGGCGGGGAACAGCAGGTCTTCCTCCAGTACGAACAGGTCGCGGTTCAGCTCGATCACCTGCTTGCGCAGTTCCTCGACGCTCATGGCCACGGAGCCCGCCTCACCGGTGTCATCCTGGGCCTGGGCCAGCGGGGCCCAGCAAAGCATCAGCGCAACTGCCCATAGCGGGAGCCGGTAGAGGGGGAAAGGTTGGTTTGCTGTCATAACGGGCCTCGGAAATTCCGCTGGTCCAGCCTGCGCGGCCAGACACGAATCATTCAGTATTCAAACAGGATGGACGCCCGGGTGACCCAGGCATCAAAGCCATACAGGGGCTCCTGCCCCGGCAGGTAGTCACCGCTGGCGGTCACGTCCCGGAAGTTGTCGTAGCTGAAGTCCAGGTAGTCCACCAGCAGCCCCAGCTGCAGCCGGTCGATGCCGGGCACGGGGATTCGCTGCCACTGGTACTCAACTCCGGCGCTGAAGGTGAGCCCGGAGAAGGTGCTCATTTCCTTGTCCCGCGCCAGGTGGGTCTGGGAGTTGCCGAAGTCGTACAGGTCGCTGTAGAAGTCGGCCTGTTCCTGGGTGTAGTAGCGCACGCCTCCTTCCAGGGTCCAGTTGGTGCCCAGGGTGTGGACGTAGCCCATTTCCACCGTGTGGGCATCAATGCCCCAGGAGTCGGAGAAGTAGCGGTAACGCCCTCTCACTGATGCCCGCCAGGGCAGGTAATAACGGCCACTGACCGCTGCCGAGACACTGGTGCGGGTCTCCGGGTAGCGCTCCGGCTGGTACAGGTAGTTGGTGGGATCCGACGGGTCGATATAGCGGTTCTGACGGTAGGGATTCTCCAGGAATCCCTCATCGGTGACCACTTCCAGATCCAGACCCATCACGCTGTTGGGCGTCAGCACCTGACTCACGCCCAGCTGGTAGTTCTGGCGGTCCGCCTCTGCCTCGAAGCTGTCGTTGCCCACTTCCATCACCGTGTCCCAGCCCCGGGCATAACCGATGGATACGGTGGTCATGTTGCCGAAGAACTCCTGGCTGATGCCCAGGTAGAGGGTGTTGGCCTCATAGTCGTTCTCGGTACTGTTGGTGTAGCTGAGGCTGAGGATGGAATTACCTTCAAGATAATCCGCACCCAGGGTGTATTCGGTCCGTTCCTCGGTATAGGGGCTGGCGGTGGCCATAACATCCACCGATGCGGCGGAGACCGAGTCCACGTAGTACTGGCCGCTGACGGACACCTGGTTACCCATGCCCTTGCGGACCAGCACCGAGGGGCCATCGATGGTCATGCCACCACCCTCGTAGCGGTGGTAGAAGGCGTCCACTTTGTCCTCGGGCAGGGTCGCCGTCCGGGCGGTACCGGTCACCACCAACAAAATCAGCAACGCGACGGCAGCACAGCGGCGGTCAGTTACAGCCACAACCACCTCCTGAACTGCCCTGGGCACCGCGGGCGGATTCACGGGCACCGTAGACGTGCTGGATGTATTCCCCGGCCTTGCCCTTGCGGCTGTCGAGCATCACCGGGTCGGCGAGATTGGCCCTCTGGTAGGGCTTGACCCAGGGCTCCGGTGCGGAACAGCCTGCAAGTAACAGGACTGCCGGCAGGATACACAACGGAAGGCGCGCGAGAAGACGGGTCGTCATGGCAGCCTCATTCCCGGATCAGTTCGCGTATCTGGGCGCGGTAGTCATCCTCATACCCCGGCTGGTAGCCGTGATGGATGTAACGGGCCTCGCCGTTGCGGTCGATCATCACCGTGGTGGGCATTGCCTGGACGTCATAGCGCTCGCTGACGGTGCTGTCGTGGTCCCAGAGGATGGCGAAATCCACGGGCACCGAGTCCAGGAAGCGCTCGGCGTCATCCCGGTGCTGGTCCACGTTCACCGCCAGCACACGAAAGCCGTAGTCCCGGAACTCTTCTTCAATGGCGTCCATGTGGGGCATTTCCTGACGGCAGGGGCCACACCAGGAGGCCCAGAAATTGAGCATGATGACCTCGCCCCGCAGATCTTCCAGGCGAAGGTTGTCACCGCTGCGGCTCTTGAGGGTGAAATCCGGTGCAGTACCGGACACTTCGGCCATGGCAGAGGCCGACATCAGCATCCCAAGCCCCAGACACAATGCTATTACCCAGGTTGAAGCCTTCACGTTATAACTCCTCATTTACCATTAACCGCATCACGTTATATATGTGATCCATTTAAAAGAAAACCGAAATAGCAGCGCTGACTTCTGTATTAACAAAGGTCTTGTCTTCGCCAAGAATGTCACTGTCGAAAAGATGCTGCCGGACATTAATATGCGCTGATAGACTATCGGTAAATAACATCTGATAACCGGCGCCATAATTGATAGTGAACCGGTTATCGCCGGCAAAATCCGTTGCTCCGGCGCCGGCGGTCAAATAGAAATTGGTATTGAACACATAACCGCCGGGGAAAAAGGCCTCACCGGGCAGCAGCCGGTAACCAAGGTTAAGGTTGTACCAGCGGTAATCCCGGTCATCGTCCGGCAGCAACTGGACGTCGCCGGCCAGGCGTTCGAAGCTGGTGTCCTCCGCCTCGGCAAAGCCGAGGCCGGCTTCCACGAAGAACGACTCGCTGATGTTGTAGGTCAGCCGGCCGCCGTACATGAACGAGGAGCCGAAGTCCTCGATGTTGAGCCAGCCGGCCACGGCAGCTACCTCGAAGTTCTCGCTGTCCACCAGGGCCTGCTCCACCGGTTGCGGTTCCACATCCGGTTCAATCAGCGGGGGCTCGCGCTCCGACTGGGCCAGGGCATCCTCCGGCGTGGCCACGATGGCCAACGCGAAGGCGCTCGCAATGATCACTTTCAGAAGAAAATACCGAGTCCGAGTTTCCATTCCGTCACTTCTTCGTTGGTTGTCCGGTCGGTGAAGACCTTGTAGTCGCGGACTTCCGCCCGCAGGAAATAGCGATCCGCCACGTAGTACCTGAGCCCCAGGCCGATGTGGGCTGTGGGATTCTGGCGGCGTTCGGTCTGCGCCAGGGTCGCCTTGGGGCTGATCCAGGCATAGCCGCCCCCCATGGTGAGATAGGGCGTCAGCCGCCAGCCCGGGAACGGCTGGTGCTGGATGCTCAGGTTGGCCAGACGGATTTCCGAACGGCTGCCAAGTACCTGTGAGGCCTGGACTTCCAGCGCAAGATTGTGGGTGAACTGCCAGCTGGCGGCGGCACTGATGGCGGCCGCGCCCTCGAAGTCCCCCATCATCGCAACCACTTCGCCACCACGGTCAGTGAAGTCGTCCCGGTCCGGTCGCGGACCAATGGCTACCTGCCCGTCCGCTGTCAGGGTGCCGGTGGACAGATCGTCCTGCAGTACCCAGCCCTCGCGGTCCCGGCTATCCCGCACCTTGATCCAGCGGGTCTTCTGCTTGAGCAGGGTCAGCCATTCCCCCTTTTCACTGGCATGGAAGACCGGGTAGCCGATGGCCGGGCCAGTGCGCCACTCCACATAGGGAGCGGTCACCACCACCTCAGCGGGCCCCTCGCCTGAGGACCATAACCAGTCCAGCACTCCGGCCCGCAGCGGCAGGCTCCAGAGCAGACAACACACCACCAGCAACCCCTGACGGGCCAGACTGCGCAGACCCATCAGTTCTCCGGCGTATCAAAGGGGTTGTTGTAATACTGCGCCCCCAGATCCAGCCACTCGCTGACCAGGCGCAACTCCGCGTCGCTGAGGAAATCCTCGTGGCCACCACCGGCAGCAAACATCTCCATGAATCCTTCGCTGGCAAGCGCACCTGCGGTACTCATGACCGAGGGCAGCGGAACCCGTTCGAGGATCGGGATCGGATTGCCGTCGTCATCGAGGATCAGCTCGCCCACTTCGTCCCGCACGTATTCGCCGGTGTCTACCTGGCGGTCCACCAGCACACCGTCCACCTCCTCCTGCTCAAAGCGGGTGGTCAGCAACTGGCGATAGGCCTCGAACTGGCGGGGCTCGTCGGGAGAAGCGCCGTCGCTCAGATCCAGGTGGGCCGCTGGTATCTGCAAGGCACCGTCCTGATCGGTGCCTGAATGACAGCCAGTGCAGGTAAAGTTATCCACTTCCACGCCGTCGTCATCCAGCAGTAGCCGCTCCTTGCTCCACAGGGGATGGATATGAGTTTCATAGTGGATTACCGAACGACAGAAGGCGCTCCATCGGGACTGGCAGGACGCTGACACCGGCGCCGGAGTATCCAGGTCCTCGTAGCGCAGGGCGAACGAAGGCGCGGCTTCACTGGCTTCGGCCCACTGGTCCTCGAACGCCACATCCGGCGACAGCCGGCGTACCTCATTGTGGCGGCTCCAGGTCTCTGCCATGGTTTCGCCCATTTCGGCCCACAGGGTGCTGTCGGTGCCGGGAAACTCAATGCCGGTGGTTCTCGCGCCGTTGTTTGCCGGGGCCGGGTCAGCACGGTAGTGACCGTGGGGCACTTCACTGTTGAGGGTATGACATCCGTTACAGGTCAGGGTCTCGCCCGGGCGCAGTTGCAGCCAGTTCTGGTGACGGGGTGAAATGCGACGCCCCCGGGCGTCCACCACGCTGATGGCAAAGGCCACATTGGCGGGCACCGCCGCCCGCACGGACCCGTCCGGCTCCACCGGTACGTAGCCGAGAATCTCCCGCATGCCCTGGGCGCGGCTGATGCCGAAGTCGGCATTGTCCACGGCCCGCACGTCGGGATCGGGGATGGAAACCGGCTTTTCAAACCGCAGGAATCGGGCCGGACGCTGGTCCGCCGGGGTCCTTTGCGGATTGGCCATGTCGGCAATGCCGCCAGGGGTCGTATCGACGCCGTCAATGTCGTAGACACTGCGAATATGTACGATACCCAGTCCCTCGGTCACCAGCTCCCGGGCGTCTTCGGCCAGCGCACCGCTGTTCACAGCCGGTGGCAGGTAGGTGGGTAGCGGACGGGAGCTCATCAACACGGCTTCGGAAATCTGCTGGCCTTCCCGGGCCGGTGCAATGGGGAGCTGGGTATCATTACCGACGTCGCGCTGCCAGAGGCCGAACAATGGCGGTGCCACCTCGTAATTGTCGGAGTTCAGGCGTTCCCCTGTACAGGGCAGATTGGGCTGGCCGGCACTACTGCCACCGACCACCTCGCGCACACGACAGGGGCTCCAGCTGATCAGGTAACGGCTGGAGCCATCAAACAGGGGCGTCACCGAATCAAAACTGCCCGCCAGGCTGGCGGAACCATCCCGGGACTGACCGGGCACCAGCGGCGCCAGGGCGTCACCAGTGGCACCATCAAGAGTGCGGTTGTACTCCACGAACCGATTGATATCCACCAGGCTGGGGAAAGACGAGAGGTCGTTATTGCCCAGCCCACGGGCCTGCACGAGAATGTCGCCATCATCCGTCTGAATGGGGCGGAAATAATGCAGATTGCTGTCGTCCACATCATGGGAGTGACGACCGAAGACATAGGCCAGGCCAGTGCCGTCCGGATTGATCTGATACAGGTTGAAACCGTTATTTCTGGTCTGGCCGGCGTTGTCCCAGCGGCTAAACAGGATACGTCCGTCGTCCAGCACCACCGGATCCAGGTCATGGCTCTGGTTGAAGGTGATCTGGCGAATATCGTCACCCCCGGCGGTCATGATGTGCAGGACGAAAGCAGGCGAGCGCCGGGCGTCGTCCCGGGCGGTAAACATGCCCTTGCCCTCGTCCAACAGGATGGCCCGGGAGGCCCGCTGGCGGGTGGAGGAAAACACGATGCTGCCGTCAGCCAGGTAGGCGGGGGCAATGTCGTGGGCGGAATCCGCGTCGATATCGGAAGTAATGATGCGTCGCAGGGAGCCCGAGCCCAGGTCGTACTCCCAGATGTTCCAGGTGGGCTCCACCTCTTCGTCGCCGGTCACCGGGGCATGCATGGCAAACAGCAGTCGCTGGCCATCGTAGGACACCGCCAGGTCACGGACGTCATAACGCAGGCGACCATCATCATCCAGAAATTCCTCGCCACGAAACACCCGGGATGTCACGTCCCGGGATGGCGCCGAGGGTGCGGCGCTTTCCTTGATAAAAAGGCGGGCGCCCGGCATGAAACTGTCCGGTTCACGGCGGTCACGGGCGACGGGCATCGCGTTACCCTCGTTCAACACCAGGGGACGCTGGATATAGGCGACGGCCTGCTCGTTCACCACCGGGTCAGGATCCTGACTTCCACCACCGCTTTTGCAACCGGCCACTATCAGGACAACCATAAGAACAACCGACAAATGCGCCTGTCTTTTAATTAAATGATTTATGGATTCCGAGACGCAGTTCACAAGCAATAATCCTTCAATATACCGGGCTCCTGTCTTTTTAAGTATCTCCGGTTATTGCTCACACTCCAATAAGTTTATATGCCCCGTTTCTTTTATCGTGGAGCAGTACACAAAATAGTTATAACTCCTGCCGTAAAATCGAAGTCCTGTTAAACATGTCACACCTTTTTCGGCATGACGGAAACATGGAGTGACCAATATCAATGGAAACCTGCAAAGGATATGCGTCATGGACGCCAGTAGTCGGTCTTTCCTGATGAGAGCAAATTCGCCAACCGTTCCCCTGATCACCTCGCCCGGCCGTCTGTTATTGACGGTTCTCGCCGCCCTGATGGTGCTGACGCCGTCACTGCTGATGGCCGGCGAACGGGAGCAGGCGGCCAGAATGCACAGCCGCCTGACCGGGGTACCGCCGTCGGAACCCTTGTTGCAACAGATGGCAGCGGAAATCGCCGGCGGCGATCCGGTTGCCGCCGCCTATGTCGCCATGGACGACCCGGCCTTTTACAACGTCACCGTGAAGAATCTGGCGGCCCCCTGGACCAACGAGGCGATGACCGCGTTTGTGCCGCTGAACGACTACACCGCCACGGTGATAGGGCTGGTGCGTGACGAGGCCGACTTCCGCAGCGTGCTTTACGACAACGTGCTGTATGTCGGTGATATCAGCGGCCTGCCCGGCTACAACACTGACGACAACCGCCATTACGAAGCGCTGGAAGCCACCGGCGCACCCCTAGCGGATTCCCTTCGCAGGGTCAGCCAGTCCACGTATACCGGCCTGCCGTCTCAGGCAACTGCCGGTGTCATGACCACCCGGGCGGCAGCGAAAGCCTTCTTTATCGACGGTACCAACCGGGCGATGTTCCGCTTCACCCTGATGAACCATCTTTGCAACGATCTGGAACAGGTGGCGGACGTCACCCTGCCGGTGGATCGCATCCGCCAGGATGTATCCCGCAGCCCCGGTGGTGACAGCCGCGTGTTCCTCAATAACTGTGCCGGCTGCCATACCGGCATGGACCCCATGGCCCAGGCTTTCGCCTACTACGACTACGAGTACAACAGCGATGCCGACCCGGAAGGAACGCTGGGCGAGCTGGTCTATAACTCGACGGGCATGACCGACCCGGAAACCGGCACCCGGGTGCAGGGCAAGTACCTGATCAACGCCAGCAACTTCGAACATGGTTACATCACCCGCAATGACCAGTGGGACAACTACTGGCGCATGGGTGACAACCGCCGCCTGGGCTGGGACGGAACACTGCCGGGCAACGGCGAAGGCGCAAAATCCCTGGGCCGCGAACTGGCCCACTCCGATGCGTTTGCCCAGTGCAAGGTCCGTCAGGTGTTCGAACAGGTGTGCCTGCGGGAACCGGCAAACGCCGCCGACCGGAGCGAACTGGAAAACATTGTCAGCAGTTTCGAAAGCAGCGGGTACCAGTTGAAACGCGTCTACGCCGAATCAGCCGCCTATTGCATGGGTGATTAAGCCCGATAAAGGAATACGAGGTCACCATGAAAATCACCAAACGGCTTCACCAGCCCCTGCTTTTTACGATGCTGCTGGCCCTGGTCACCCTGACCGGCTGCAAGACCGGCGAGTCCACGGAAAGCCTGCCGAACACGCAGTCACCGGGAACCAGCCAGTATAGCGGGCCGCCTCCGGCTACCGCCGATGTCCAGGCCTTCAAGATCAACGTCTGGGACAACCTGTCCCGGGCCAACCGCTGCGGCGAATGCCACAACAGCAGCGGCCAGTCACCGCGCTTCGCTCATGAAGGCGACGTTAACGTGGCCTACGCCCAGGCCAATGGCGTGGTCAACCTGGATGAGCCCGCACGCTCACCACTGGTCTCCAAGGTAGCCGGCGGCCACAACTGCTGGCTGGGCAGCGACCAGGCCTGTGCCGACGCCATTACCAGCATGATCAGCAGCTGGGCCGGGGGCAGCTCCGGCAGTGTCAACCGTATCGAACTGCAGGCCCCTGCCCTGCGGGACCCGGGCGGCACCCTGCCGTTCCCGGAAAGTAGCGGCACTTTCTCCACCACGGTTTATCCACTGCTGACCAGCTACTGCAGTAACTGTCACGCTGACGGCGATACCCGGCCCTACCTGGCGAGCGGCAATGTGGATACCGCCTATGACTCGGCCAAAAGCCGTATGAGTCTGACCGCCCCGTTCAGCTCACGACTGGTGGAGCGGTTGCGGGATGACCGCCACAACTGCTGGAACAACAGCTGTGAAGCCTCTGCCAATGAAATGGAAGCGGCAATAGACGCCCTCGCCGGCTCCGTTACACCCAGCGCCCCGGACCCGGAGCTGGTCACCAGCAAGGCACTGACCCTGGGCGGCGACGGCCTGCTCGCCAACTCCGGCGGCCGCTATGAGGACCACATCGTCGCGCTGTACGAGTTCAAGACCGGCGACGGTATCACGGCTTTCGACACCTCGGGCATTGAGCCGTCCATGCACCTGACCCTGTCCGGCAATGTGGAATGGGTAGGCGGCTATGGGCTGAACTTCGGTCCGGCCTTTACCGACGATAGCGGCAACAGCAAGCGCAGTGGCAAGGCTCAGGCCACCACCGGCAACAGCCGCAAGCTCCACAACCTGCTGACCGCCTCCGGCGAGTACAGTCTGGAAGCCTGGGTCGTGCCCGCCAACGTGACCCAGGAAGATGCCCGTATCGTCACCTACTCGGGCTCGGCTACGGCCCGCAACCTGACCCTGGGGCAGACCCTGCAGAACTACGAGGTTCTGCAACGTAGTACCACCACCGACCAGAACGCGGTGTTCAGCACCGAGGATGGCGCCAACCGCCTGCAGGCCAGCCTGCAACATGTGGTGGTCAACTTCACCCCGGATCAGGGCCGAAAGATCTTTATCAACGGCGAACCCACCGATGATGTGGACCCGGCCCCCGGCGGCCTGCTGAGCGAATGGGACGACAACTTCGCGCTGGTACTGGGCAACGAAACCGATGGCAACTCCCCCTGGGAGGGCTCCCTGCGACTGGTGGCCTTCCATAACCGGGCATTGTCACCAGCACAGATCCGCACCAACTTCGAGGCGGGTGTGGGACAGAAATACTACCTGCTGTTCGGCGTGTCCCATCTGGTTGACGTGCCCGAGGCCTTCATCGTGTTCGAGGTCAGCCAGTTCGACAACTACAGCTATCTGTTCACCCAACCCTTCTTTATCAGCCTGAACGACGATGCCAGCCCCGGCGGTATCGCACTGGAAGGCATGAAACTGGGCGTCAACGGCCGCGAGACCCTCACCGGACAGGCCTGGACACTGCTGGAGACCACACTCAACCGTAGTGACTATGTCGCCGGCCGGGGACAGTTGTTATCCAGCCAGGGGACTGTTATTCCGCAGGAGGGCGGTCCGGAAGCGGATGAGTTCTTCCTCAGCTTCGAGCGCCTGGGCGATCACCAGAACGTGGTCATAGAAGGCTCGCTGCCGTCGGCGCCACCACCGACTGACCCGCCAACGGCGCCTGCGGATATCGGCCTCAAGAACTTCGACGCCATTAACGCCTCCATGTCGCGACTCACTGGTGTGTCCGTATCCAATAGCTCGGTGCGGGATACCTTCACCACAATCCGTCAGCAGCTGCCGTCGTCACCCAACATCGAGGGCTTCCTGGCGTCTCAGCAGATGGCCATTACCCAACTGGCCATTGGCTACTGCGATGCCCTGGTGGAGGACAACGGCCTGCGTACGGAGTTCTTCCCCGGTTTTGATTTCAGCCAGTCTGCCAACGCGGCCTTCGACAGTTCCGGCCGGGACCTGGTGGTGGATCCGCTAATCGACACCATGGTGGGCCGCAACCTGGATTCCCAGCCCCGGGTAGCCGAGCTGGAAACCGAGCTGGACGAGCTTATAGAGACCCTGACCGCGTGCGGTGGCAGCTGTCCGAACGACCGCACCGAAACCGTGGTCAAGTCCGGTTGCGCCGCCGTGCTGGGCAGCGCGACCACGCTGATTCACTGACCACGGCCGCCACGAGAGGAACTGATCATGTTTATCAAGACGTCAAGGAAGCGGCCGCTGGCCAACCACGAGCCCCTGTTTCACGGCGATCACGCCCGCCCCCGCACCCGCCGGGAGTTCATCTCACAGGGTCTGAAGGCGGGCACCGCCGCCGTCTTCGGCGCCTCCACACTGAGCCTGTTCGCCAACCCGCGGGCAGCCTCCGCCGACCTGTCCCCGGATCTGGAAACCCTGCGTCAGAGCTGCGGCATCGCGGTACAGGGGGCCGGCAAGATTCCGTTCATCTGCTTTGACCTGGCGGGCGGCGCCAGCATGGCCGGCTCCAATGCGCTGGTGGGCAAATCCGGGGGCCAGCTGGATTTTCTCGGCACCCGGGGCTACAACCGCCAGGGACTGCCGGGGGACATGCTGCCGAACAACCCCGCGTTCATTAACACAGAGCTGGGGCTCGCCTTCCACTCCGACAGTGGCTTTCTGCGGGGCATCCAGCAAAGCACCACCGCCGGAACCCGCGCCGCCATCAACGGTGCCATCATCGCGGCCCGGTCCGAGAACGACACCGGTAACAACCCCCACAATCCCATGTATGGCATCCACCGGGCCGGCGCCGATGGTGAACTGCTGACACTCATTGGTTCCAGCACTTCCGATTCCGGCGGCAATTCCATGGCCCCCATGGACCTGATGAATCCCCAGGTGCGCCCCACCAAGGTGGACCGCCCCAGCGATGTCACCGGCCTGGTGGATACCGGCAACCTGGTGGGCCTGCTGGACCAGTCCGATGCGGTGGCGGTGATGGAGTCGATCCAGCGTATCAGCGACCAGAAGCTGGCACGGATGGACACCCGTACCGGTATCACCCGCGAGGAAGTGATCAAGGACCTGGTGCGGTGCGGTTACGTCAAGACCGCGGATCTGGCGGACCGGTTTGGCACCCCGTCCACCCTGGACCCGGAACTGGATACGGATATTGTCGGTGCTTCAGGCATCTTCACCACCGACGAGTTCAACCGCGAGCGGGAATTCCGCAAGACCGCCTCGGTGATGAAACTGGTCATGAACGGCTTTGCCGGTGCCGGTACGGTGACCATGGGTGGCTACGACTACCACACTGGCGAACGGGCTACCGGCGAGCGCCGCGACCTGCTGGCGGGGCGCTGCATGGGTGCCTGTCTGGAATACGCCGCCCGGGTCGGCATGCCGCTGATGCTGTATGTGTTCAGTGACGGATCCGTGTCCAGCAACGGGCGTATCGACGACTCCATGGACGGACGCGGCAAGGGCGAGTGGACCTCAGACAACCAGCAGACGGCGGCATCCTTCTACCTGGTCTACAACCCCAATGGCCGGCCCAACGCCATCCGCAACCAGATCGGCTGGATGCGGGAGGATGGCAATGTGGAGACCTCCTCCAGCCCTGCCGCCAATAACGTCAATCAGCTGGTGCAGACCGTGCTGCTGAACTACATGGCCCTGCATGGTGAGCAAGGGCAGTTTGGTGACCAGTTTGCCGGCCATGGCCTCGGCGACAGCGCCTCACGGGACCGGCTGCTGGGGCTGGCGCCGATCGTCAACGGCAAGGTCAGTTAACACCTGACTGCGGTATATCCGCCCCGTCCGGACGGACCCGGACCGGAGCGGGTTTTCCTACTCGCCGGACATCAGCCCCTGCGAATAGTGCATGCGGCGGTTGCCGTCGATGATCACCGCGTCAATGCCCTCCAGCTGGTCGATCAGCGCAAGGCCCTTTCTCGCACCCAGCACGAACACGGCGGTGGACAGGGCATCCGTGGTCATGGCGTTATCGCCGATGATGGTCACACTCTGCACCTCGCCCACCGGACGACCGGTGGACGGCGACAGTATGTGGTGGACACGCTCGCCTTCCTCATCGATAAAGAAACGCTCGTAGTCGCCAGAGGTGGAGATGGCAGTGTCGCTCACGGGGATGACCACTGCCTGCCTGTCCCGGTGTCGCGGATCCCGCACCCCCACCACCCAGGGCCGCCCCCGGCGATCCCCCAGCAGGCGCATGTCACCACCGGCACTCAGTCGGGCATGGCCAACCCCCGCCTGCTGCAATACCCGGATACCCTGATCCACAGCGTAACCCTTGGCGATGCCGCCCAGATCCAGCATCAGGCCGGGCTTGCGAAAACGCACCGTGAGGTCGTCCGCGTCCAGCAGGATGTCCCGGTAATTGATGCGATCCAGGCCTGCCTTCACCGCCTCGTCATCCGGTTGTCGGCGCTCACGGAAATCGTACAGATAGCCCACCGAGGCAAAGCTGATATCGAACGCGCCATCACTCATCTCCGAGATTTCCCGCGCCTTTGTCAGCACCTCGAACAGCGACCGGCTGACCGGCACCGGGTGATCGGCTGCTTCCCGGTTAACCCGGGACAGCTCCGAGTCGTCCCGGTAACGGCTCATGACCTGATCCACCTGCGTGAACTCCGCGAACACCGACTGCCACAAGGCTTCGGCCTGTTGCCGGCTATCAGCCCAGACCTCAAGGGACACCAGAGTGGTCATGGCATTGTCGCTGAAACGGAACCACTCGGCCCGGGCCGGGGTCGTGACCAACAGTCCCGCCAGTACAAATGCCAGGGTTTTCGCCAGGATACGGATCGACATTGTTTTCTCCCGAAAAAACTGGGGCTATTGTGCCACTGAAAACGACCCGTTACCGGCACTGAATCTCACCCACAGACCATCTGACGCGGGCGGCCATAACCGGTATACTCCGGCCAACAGTCACTTTTACCAGCCAGGTTTCTTTCATGCTTAATGCCGACGCGCTCAGCCAGTTGCGCCAGCTCAAAACCGACATCGAAGAGAAAAAGGTGGTCTACCCCGGCACCGTCAAGGCCACCAACGGTCGTTTCGGGTTTGTAGCACTGGACGAAGGCCGTGATGTATTCCTGCCACCCGAGGAAATGCAGAAGGTACTGCCCGGCGACCGGGTCACCGTCTCCGAAGTACCCGGCGAGAAAGGCCGTACCCAGGGGCTGGTGGAAGAACTGGTGGAAACCAGCCTGACCACCTTTGTCGGCCGTTACCTGATCCGCGGCAAGGGTCATTTCGTGGCACCGGAAACTCCCGGCGTCGGCCGCTGGATCTTCCTGCCGCCGAAGGAGCGCCTGGACGCCAAGCCGGACGACTTTATCTATTGCCGCATCCTGCGCCACCCGATCCGCGACGGCAAAGGTCAGGCCCAGGTCCTGAAAGTGATCGGCAAGGCCGGTGACCCGGGCATTGAGCGCAGCTTCACGCTCGCCAGCTTCGACATGGACGATGAGTTCCCCGAAGCCGTCACCGAGCAGGCGGATGCCCTCGCCGAAGCGTCGATCACGCCCTTGCGGGAAGGCCGCGAGGACCGTACCGACCAGCCCTATGTCACCATCGACAGCCCCGGCACCCAGGACATGGACGACGCCCTGCTGGTGGAGCCCAACGCCACCGGCTGGCGCCTGTCCGTGGCCATTGCCGACCCCACCGCCCTGGTGCCCGAAGGCTCCCCGGCGGATGTTGAAGCCCGCAACCGGGCCACAGCCATCTATTTTCCCGGCGAACCCCGGCCCATGCTGCCCGAGGCCATCAGCACACGCCTTTGCTCGCTGATGCCGGAGACCGACCGGCTGGCGCTGGTGTGCGACCTCCAGGTAAACAACGATGGCAGCCTTGGTGAGTTCAGTTTCCATCAGGCGGTGATCCGCTCACGGGGCAAGCTCAGCTATGAGCTGGTAAGCCAGCTACTGGAGGATCGCCACAGCGAGGAAACCGACGCCCTGGCACCGGAAATCACCAACAACCTCGACCAGCTGCACCAGGCCGCCACGGCCCTGCGCAAGTGGCGGTCCGAACACGCCCTGCTGAACACCGAGCGGGCGGAATTCCGCCTGCGGCTGGATGAGAACCGCCGTATCCGCACCATTGAACCGGCCGTGCAGAGCGAGGCCCACCGCCTGGTGGAAGAGTGCATGGTAGCCGCCAACCGATGTGCGGCCAGTTTCCTGTCGGAAAGGGGCCGGGGGCTGTTCGTGACTCACCCTGGCGTGCGGGATGACCGCGCGGACAACATCCGCACCCTGCTGGAGCGCTACGCCCCGGAGCTGGCATCCATCGACCCATCCTCGCCGGAAGGTTTCCGCGAGCTGATGGTGCGCACCACTGAACTGGATGCCGAAGTGCCGGTCAAGACCATCATTGCGCGCCAGCTGGCGCGGGCGGAAATGGCCTTCGAAGCAGCGCCTCATCAGGGTATGGGGCTGGCTGCTTACACCACCTTTACCTCACCGCTGCGCCGCTACGTCGACTTCCATGTCCACCGGCAGATCAAGGCAGCCCTCTGGGACGAAAAACACCAGTCACTCGAGAATGGGGGGCTGGAAAAGCTGCAGTCAGCCCAGATTCAGGCGCGCCAGGCCTCCAATAGCCTGGAGAACTGGCTCAAGAGCGACTATGCACGTCAGCTTGGAACGAATACCACCTTCACCGGTGTCATCACCCGCACGGTACCCGCCGGGTTCTTTGTGCGGCTGGATGCCAATGGCCTGGAAGGTTTTGTCAGCTGCAAGACCCTGTCCGGCAAGTACAGCTTTGACCCGGTCACCCTGCGCCTGGAGGCCACCAAAGGAGCCCGTGTCTTCCAGCTGGACCAGGCCGTGACGGTAAAGCTCGAAGGTATCGATGAGGAACGGCGCCAGATCAATCTTGAACTGGTGGCAGATAGTCCCGAGTCAACCGGGAGCTGAGGCAGGAAGCCGACAGCGGCCGTTTCAGTCCCTGTCGGCTTCCTTCAGCATCCGCTCCAGGCGCTCGTCCTTCTCTCGCCAGAGGTTGCCCAGCCAGTCCTTCAGCTGACGCCGGAACTCCGCATCCGTCGCGTAATTCCGCCCTTTCAGTTCTTCCGGAATCGGATGCGTGTGGATTTCCATACGGATTTCGCTCACGCGGCCACACAGGAAATCCCAGAAACTGGGGGCGCCGCCCGGATAGGCGATAGTGACATCCACCAGGGTTTCCATGGCGTCACCCATGGCATCCAGCACAAAACCGACAGCCCCCGCCTTGGGAGTCAGCAGGTGGCGATAGGACGATTTCTGCTGCCGGATCTTTTCCGGGCTCGCGCGGGTGCCTTCCGCGAAGTTCATCACGCTCACCGGGGTATAGCGGAATTTCTCGCAGGCCCGACGGGTGGTGGCCAGATCCTGCCCGCGCTTTTCCGGGTGCCTGAGCAGGTATTTCGAGGAATGCCGCTTCATGAACGGGAAGTCCAGCCCCCACCAGGCAAGACCGATGACCGGCACCCAGATCAGCTCCTTTTTCAGAAAGAACTTGAGGAATGGCGCCCGCCGGTTGAACACCCACTGCATGGCAAGGATATCGACCCAGCTCTGGTGATTACTCAGCACCAGGTACCAGCTCTCGCGTTCGAGCTCCCCGGCACCCGTCACCTGCCAGCGTGTACGCTGGGTCAGTCGCATCCAGGCCTTGTTACCGGCGACCCAGTTTTCCGCCACCCAGATGATCAACCGGGTACAGCGGACCCGAAACCCCTGGTGGGGAATGATCAGCTTGAGCAGGGCGGGAATGTAGAGCAAAAAGGCCCAGACCAGGGTGTTCAGAATCAACAGCGTGGTCGCAATAACGCCGATAACCGGTTTCGGCAGGAATCCCAACATCATGACTTCCATCGTTCGTGGTCTTAGCGGCGCATGATAGCAGTTCAGTCAGTTCCGGCGAACACCTGTAAGCCAACCGCATGTTACACTTGACTCATGAAATCTGTTGATCAATTCAATATGGATACCCGCTCTCTCGAGGTGTTTCTTGCCGTGCTGAAGGAGAACAGCGTGTCCCGGGCGGCTGACACTCTTGGCATGAGCCAGTCCGCCGTCAGCCATACGTTGGAGCGACTGCGCAAGGCACTGGGAGACCCGCTGTTCGTCAAGTCCGGCCGGGGTATTGCCCCTACCCGTTACGCGATAAAAACCGGCCCCCACGTGCGCCAGATACTGGATGAGTTGCAATCCCTGTCCCAGGGTCCTCCTTTTGAGCCAGCCACCGCAACTTTTACCTTTACCATTGCCGCTAACGATTACCAGCGCGACCTGTTGCTGCCGGCATTGATGAGAAGCCTCTCGGAGAAGGCGCCGGGTATCCGGTTGCAGGTCATACCGTCCGGCATCCCCGGCCCGGCCATGCTCCGGGACGATATCTGCGACCTGATTATCACGCCCCATGCCCCCGATACCGCGGACATCGTCCAGAAAAGCCTGTTACGGGACCGCATGGTTATCTTTTACGATGCCTCCCAACGACACCCCCCCGGGAATCTGGCGGAATACCTCCGGGCCCGGCACGTGGATGTGCTTTTCAGCGGCGGTGAACACACAGGCCTGGAAAACTCGCTTCAGGGCAGAGGACTGAGTCGCGACATCGTGGTGACGGTACCAAACTTTTCCGGACTGCCAGAGTTCCTGCGCGGAACCAACCTGCTGGCTTCGGCGCCACTAGGCATGCAACATCAGTTGCTGCGGGGCTTTGCCACCGCGCCGCTACCCTTCGAGTACCGGGAAGTTAACCTGTTGATGATCTGGCACCAACGCTACCAGACCGACGCCGGGCACCGCTGGTTACGCAACGAACTGGCCCGGGTGGCGCGTGCCCAGACTCATTAATCGACTTTGTTCATGGATTATATGACCAGTCAGGCCGTTATCTTCGCGCGTCAGGCGCGTAAACTTGCCAACTTCATTACCTGACCGGATGTTCCATGCTTGCACTGACCAGTATCTGGACCACAATCCTGCTCGCTGCTGCAGTTGCCCTGGGCCCGCTGGCCACAGACATGTATCTGCCGGCACTGCCGTCCATGGGCGAAGCGTTGTCGGCAGGACCAGATCAGGTGCAACTGACTCTCAGCCTGTACATGGCCGGATTTGCCCTGGCCCAGCTATTCTGCGGGCCACTGGCCGACCGCTTTGGGCGCAAACCGGTCATGATTACCGGCTTTTTGCTATTTTTTCTGGCCAGCGTTGGCTGCGCCCTCGCCACCAATGTTGAAACCCTCATGCTGAACCGTTTTCTGCAGGCCCTTGGAGGCTCTGCTGGTCCGGTGTTAGGACGCGCAGCCATTCGAGACATCTACACACCCAGGGATGCTGCACGCATCATGGCGATTCTTGCCAGCATCATGGCGCTGGCCCCGGCTATCGCGCCCACCCTGGGTGGTTTCCTTCTGGGGTTCTTTGGTTGGCCATCCATTTTCATCACCCTCGGAGTCTATGGACTTATCATGGCGGTGGTTGTGGCGTTTGGCATTCCAGAGCCCATGGCACCCGCCAACCGTCAGTCACTCAAACTACGCAACCTGTCCCGGAACTACCGACATATCGGCACGGACCCCAGCTTTATCGGCTACACCCTCACCAACGCCTTTGCCTTCTCCGGTCTGTTTGCCTTCCTGTCGGGTTCATCCTTTGTGCTGATCGATTTCCTCGGTGTGGCGCCGGAACATTACGGTCTCTACTTCGCTTGCGTCGTGGCCGGCTATATCTCAGGCAACCTTGTCTCGGTTCGCCTCGGGCGGCGCCTGGTCCCGGACCAGATACTGTTGCGCGGGCTGCTGATCAGCGTGGCGGGCGGTGTTGCAATGGCAGGGCTCGCCATGTTGAAAGTGCACAACGTGTGGGCAGTGATGATTCCCCAGGCAGTGGTGATGATGGGCGTGGGCATGACGCTGCCACAGACAATGGCAGGGGCCCTGGCCAACTTCCCAACGATGGCTGGCTCAGCCTCCGCTCTGTTCGGGTTCGGACAAATGGCGCTGGCCGCGTGCGTCGGCGCACTGGTAGGGCATTTCTATGCCGGCACCTCGCTGGTCATGGCGAGCGTCATTGCGGCCTGTTCGGTGGCAGCACTGGCCACTTATCTGCTGCTGGTGCAGCGCTATCCCGCTCCAGGCTTCGAGCCCGCCGAGGTGGCAAAATAGCCGATAGTGCCTGGCCCCGAACCTTGTTGTCACCGGGTCTGAACTTGTGGTCGACCGGAGACGTAAAATAGGTTTAACTGGCGCAATCCAACGCCCGCAACCAACAAGCAAGGAGAACCCCATGAGCAAGGTCACTCTGGACGGCAACCCGCTGGAAGTCAGTGGCGAATTCCCCCAGCCGGGAGATACCGCACCGGACTTCACCCTGACCACCGGCGACCTGAAGGACGTCGGCCTCGATCACTTCGCTGGTAAGCGCAAGATTCTCAATATCATTCCCAGCATCGATACTGGCGTGTGCGCCACCTCTACCCGCAAGTTCAACGAGAAGGCCGCCGGCCTTGATAACACCGAAGTGCTGGTGGTATCCGCCGACCTGCCATTTGCGGCGGGGCGCTTCTGTGGTGCCGAGGGCATCAAGGGTGTGCAGACCCTGTCCACCTTCCGTAACTACAGCTTCCAGCAGGATTACGGCGTTGCCCTGCAGAACGGCCCCCTGGCAGGTCTGTGTGCCCGGGCGGTGGTCGTGCTGGATGAGAATGACAAGGTCCTCCACAGCCAGCTGGTGGATGAAATCAAGAACGAGCCGGATTACGACGCCGCACTGGCGGTACTGTAACCGGAAAGGGCGGCCTTGCCGGGCTGCCCTTCGCCTTCCGGCATCATCAGGACACCTTCACCACCAGCTTGCCCCGGTTGCGTCCCTGCAACAGCCCCTGGAACGCCGTCAGGGTATTCTCGAAACCTTCCACTACATCCTCCTGGTAGGTCACCTTGCCGTCCTTGAGCCACTGGCTCATGTCCCGACGGAAATCCGGCAACAGCTCGTTGTGATCGGACTGGATAAAGCCCCGGAACATCAACCGATTGACCAGAATCTGCTGCATGAAGGGAATCAGCCGGTCCGGGCCTTCCGGCAGTCTGGTCTGGTTGTAGTGGGCGATGCGGCCACAGACCGGGATGCGGGCAAAATCGTTTACCAGCGTCATGACGGCATCGAAAACCTTGCCACCCACATTCTCGAAATACACATCAATGCCCTTCGGACAGGCGGCCTTCAGTTGGTCCTCGAAGTCGTCATCCTTGTAGTTCACGCAGACATCGAAACCGTAATGCTCCACCACATGCTGGCACTTGTCGTCGGCACCGGCGACGCCAACCACCCGGCAACCTTTCATTTTGGCGATCTGGCCGACCACCTGGCCCACGGCACCGGAGGCGGCGGATACCACCACGGTTTCGCCCTCTTTGGGCTGACCGAATTCCCGCAGCCCGACATAGGCGGTGAAACCGGGCATCCCGATCACACCGAGCCACGCGCTCGGCGGTGCCAGCCCGGTATCAATTTTATAGAGGGCATCCGGGCTGGCCACGGAGTGAGTCTGCCAACCAGTGCGGCCCTTCACCAGATCCCCCGGTGACAGGTCCGGATGGTGGCTCTCGATGACTTCACTGACGGCCTCTCCGCCCATCACTTCGCCAATGGCGACCGGCGTCGCATAGGACGCCGAATCATTCATCCGGCCGCGCATGTAGGGGTCCAGGGAAAGGTAGCGGGTTTTGAGCAACACCTGACCGTCACCGGCCTCGGGCATCGCTGCTTCCTCAAGCTGGAGGTGGTCTTCATCGGGCATTCCGGTGGGACGTTCGGCCAGGATATAGCGTTGATTCATGGTCATCATAAAGCTCCTTGTTCGGGGGTTTTTTATTGTTGCACCGGAGGGTTAAGTGCATGAGAATAGCTTACGAAATACATTTCCGCCAAATGGAACCCAGGAGACAACAATGACAAGTATCGCACTCGAAGACCTGCCGAACCATAAAGGCAAGATTGTAGGCCAGAGCCCCTGGAAAACTATCAGTCAGGACATCATTCAGGCCTTTGCAGATGCCACCGGCGATCACCAGTGGATACATGTAGATGTAGAGCGGGCCAAAAAAGAAGCACCCTGGGGCGCTCCCGTGGCCCACGGCTTCCTGACCCTGTCACTGATTCCGCAACTGAACCAGCAGGCAATGACCGTGACAGGTCCAGCTGCCACCATCAACTATGGCATGAACAAAGTCCGCCTGCCCGCAGCGGTCAAGTCCGGGTCGGACATTCGCAGCACCGTGGAGTTGTTGGACGTGCAGGACGTGGACGAAAAGCGGGTGCTGGCCACCTACAAGACGGTTATCGAGATCAAGGGTGAGGATAAACCGGCCGTTGTGGCGGAAAACCTGGCCATGTACGTCAAGCCCTGAGTTTCCGTACAGACTGGACGTGGCTCATGCTGCTTAACTTTTGAGCCAGAACGAAAAAGGGGGCCGAAGCCCCCTTTTCATGCGTGGTTTGGAATTCTCGGAATCAGAATTCTTTTTCCACGATCTCGCCGTCTTTGACGATCGCCATGGTCGGCGCGGTAATGAAACCGCCCTTTTCATCAACACCCTCGACTTCGTAAGGATTCTTGCCGACATCCATATTGCCAATGGCGTCACCCAGAGCGGCACGAACGACAGTCGGATCCATGCTGTCCGCCTCTTCCATCGCCTCTACCAGACCGTGTAATGCCAGGTAGTTGAAGGCCGCCTCAGAGCCCGGTGTCTTGCCGTATTCCTCTTCATATCGCTTGATGAAGTTCTGGGCAGCATCGGTTTGATAGGCACCCAGGGGCATAACACCAACAGTGTCTTCCAGCAGCTCAAGACCACCGACAACATTGGCAGCTTCGCCGATCTTGGCCTGGTCCATCATGATGAAGGCACCTTCATAGCCAAGCTGACGGGCCTGCTGCATGACCAGGCCGGTAGGCTCGGAGGCACCACCGACGAACATGACATCGGGCTCTTCAGAGACCAGACGGCTGACCCCGGTGAAGAAGTCCGCAGACTTGTTATAGTCCATCGGATTCTTGGCGACCACTTCACCACCCTTGGCAGTCCAGGCCTTCTCGATCATGGACGCCCAGATCTTGGCATACTCGTGAGTCGCACCGCCCATGGCGAGCTTGGTGCCCCAGTTTTCGATGGCGTAGTCGGTGAATGCATTGACGTAACCGTCAAAGGTCGGCGGAATACGTACGGTCAGCGGGTTACCCTGCTCCGTGATGGTCGGCACACTGGTGTAGGCCATGATGAGGAAGTCATCCTCAACGTTGAAGTCCATCAGCGCAAAAATGCCGCCGGAATGCGGGATGAAGATGGCCGGAACGTTGGATTCCTGAACCAGACGCTTGGCGTTGGTCGCAGCCTGGGCCGGCGAATACTGGTCATCCAGCGCCTCAATGTTGATGGTATGGTTTTCACCATCAATATCGAAACCACCGGCAGCATTGATTTCGTCGGCTGCCATACGCAGACCGGACAGTACGTTTTCACCGTAAAGCGCAGCACCGCCGGAAAGCGGGCCCGAGAAGCCAATGTTCACTTCCTCGGCCATCGCCGCGGAACTCATTCCCATTGTGGTTGCTACAGCAACTGCCAGTCCAAGTTTCTTCGCTGTTTTCATTGTTTTCTCCTGGTTTTTGTTTCGTCTGCAAGGCAGACGCTTGTCAGGTCTCTTTACAAGCGAGCCGGGACCATCAGGCCCCGATGTATGCTTTGCGCACTTCTTCATTACCCAGCATCGCCTTGCTGTCACCGTCCATGACGAGCTGACCATTCTCCATGACGTATGCGTAGGTGGCAATTTTCAGTGCCGCAAAGGCATTCTGTTCAGCCAGCAGCACCGTGGTGCCCAGGCTGTTGATCTGTTGGATGGTCTGAAACATCTGCTTGACCACCAAAGGTGCCAGACCCAGTGATGGCTCGTCCAGCATCAGCAGGCGCGGTCGGCTCATCATGGCCCGGCCGATGGCCACCATCTGCTGCTGCCCACCGGACAGGGAACCTGCCGGCTGGTGAGATTTCTCTTCAAGGATCGGGAACAATTCCAGAACCTCGTTCAGGCGCTTCCGGTTACCTTCCTTATCCCGCCGGTGCACGTAGGCACCCAGCATCAGGTTATCGTGGACGCTCATCTGCGGGAAAAGCTGACGCCCCTCCGCACACTGGACCACACCGGAATTCACCACCTCGCTGGGCCTCATACCGTTGAGGATCTTGTCCTCGAACTCGACACTCCCGGCTGTAGGCTTGATCAGGCCGCTGATGGTGTTGAACAGGGTAGATTTGCCGGCACCATTGGCACCAAGCAGAACCACCAGCCCGCCGGTATCAACGGTCATGTTGATGTTGTTCAGGGCCTTGAAGCTACCGTAATGGCCGTCGACGTTCTTAAGCTGCAGCATCGTGATCACTCCCCAGATAGGCTTCGATGACCAGCGGATTGTTTTTCACTTCTTGCGGTGTGCCCTCGGCAATCTTCTCGCCATGATCAAGAACCATGATCTTGTCAGCAATGCCCATGATCATGTCCATCTTGTGCTCGATCAGACACACCGTCAGGCCGTGCTTGACCATCTTCCTCATCAGGTCAGCCAGACCTTCGGTCTCTTCCGGGTTAACACCTGCCGCAGGCTCGTCCAGCAGCACAATCTTGGGGTCTGTGGCAAGGGCCAGGGCGAAGGCCACGCGCTTGCGCTCTTCCTGGGTGCAGTCCGCGATATATCGATTTTCGGCATGGTTCAGGCCGACAAAATCCAGCGCCTCGCGGGCCTTTTCGCGGGCAGCTTTCTCTTCCGCCTGCAACCGTTTGGAATTGATCAGCACATCCCACAGACCGGACCGGGTACGCAGCCGATAACCCACGATCAGGTTGTCAAGAACCGTTGCTGTCTCGAACAGGTTGGTTGTCTGGAAGGTACGACCCACGCCCAGTCTGGCGACATCGTCACACCGCATCGACGTCACGTCTTTGTCATCCAGCAGAATTCTGCCGGACGTTGGCTGGTACATTCCTGAAATCAGGTTGAAGAAGGTACTCTTTCCGGCCCCGTTGGGGCCGATAATCGCGTTCACCTGGTTCGCGCCGAAGTCCACGGACACGTCATTGACCGCAGCCAGGCCGCCGAACATTTTGGTGAGATGTTCTACCTTAAGCATTGTTTTTGGCCTCCTGATCGCTCGTGGTCACCTTGCTTTCCGATTTCGCCTTCTTCGGCCCCAGGCCCAGAGCCTGCGCCTTGCGATGCATCCAGGTCAGGAACGAGCCACAGACACCCAGCGGGAAGAAGATCACCAGCAGCACCAGCAGCGGACCGAAGATAATCATCCGGTACTCTTCCAGGAACTGCAGCGACTGGGTAAGCCACACGATACCGACGGTGCCGATCAGCGGTCCGAACAGGGTACCAATACCACCCACCAGCATGTACATGATCATGTTGAAAGTGAGCAGGATATTGCCATCTTCCGGACCCACGAAACGGATCATGCCCGCATAAAGCGCGCCGGCAAGGCCCGCATAGGTGGTGGAAATGACGAATGCCAGGATCTTGGTTTTCATCAGGTTGATACCCAGGGACTCGGCCAGTTCGTCACCATTGCGGATGGCGATAAAGGTACGACCCACCAGCGATTTCTGGATACGACCAGTGAACCAGATGATAAACACCAGGAAGAACAGCACCAGATAGTAAACCGGCATGGTCTCGCGGAAGTTCACCAGGCCAAACCCGTCCGGGGCGGCAATGTTCCGCACACCCACTGCGCCGTGGGTCAGCTCTTCCCACTTGTCCAGCAGCAGGTAGATGATAAAGCCGACACACAGGGTGAAAATGGCAAAGTAGTGTTCCTTCAGGCGCAATGACACCGCGCCCACCAGAAAGCCGAGAATGGCCGTCATGAACAGGGCAGCAATAAAGGCAGGCCAGAAATTCCAGCCGGCATCGGATGTCAGCAGCCCTACGGTGTAGGCACCGATGGCAAAGAAGCCACCGTGAGCCAGATTAAGCTGGCCGCAAAACCCGGTGATGACGTTGAAACCGTAGACCGCGATGGCCCAGACGAAGGCAGTCGCCATCACATAGACCTGGTATTCGTTCGAGGCCAGTGCCGGGAACAGCAGGGCGACGGCCAGCAGCACGTACTTGCTGGCCGGGTGCATTAGCAGAGCTCCAAGTTTGAACATCATGATCAGTGGGCCCCCTTGGCGAACAGACCTTGTGGACGAATAGACAGGATCACCACGAGCAGACTGAAGGCGATCACGTCCTTATAGGCGGTGGAGATATAGTAGCCACCAAAGGCTTCGGCAAAACCAATGATCATGCCGCCGACAATGGCCCCCGGGATACTGCCCATTCCGCCCAGAATGATGATGACGAAGGCCTTCATGATCACCAGGTGACCCATGGCCGGGTAAACCAGGTTGAGGGGCGCGTAAAGGGTTGCAGCGATAGCCGCGAGTCCGCCGGAGATGGCAAAGGTCATCATGGCGACCCGGTTGGCATCAATGCCCACCAGAAAGGCCCCTTCACGATTCTGCGCCATGGCGATAATCGTCGCGCCCACCATGGTCTTGCGCAGGAACAGGTTGAGGGCGACCACCAGCACCACGGTAGAGGCGATAATCAGGATGCCCTGTTCACGCAGGTATACACCATCGAGATTCATCACCCCGCCGAATGGCGACGACATGCGGCGGAATTCGGACCCCCAGAACATGTGCACCATGGCCTCCAGGAACAGAAGAATACCGATGGCAGCAATCTTGTCGTGAATCGGAGGGGAGTTTCTCAGCTGGTGGAAAACCAGACGCTCGCAGATGATGCCCAGTACGGCCACAACCACGGCGGAACCCGCCATGGCAATCCAGTAGTGAACACCCATGTCCACCATGAAGAAGTACGACATGAACGCGCCTACCATGTAGAGCGCACCATGTGCGAAGTTCGGGATGTGAAGAATCCCGTAAACAAGGGTCAGACCGAGCGCTACGAGACCGTAGATGCTGCCCAGGGTCAACCCGTTGAAAACCTGTTGGAGAAATGTAGTCAAACCGGCCCCTCCCGTGGCGACGTTGTTTTTGTAGAGTTGCCGTTACCGCAACACTGTCATTGATCTTATTGGGTTTCGTTTATCGTGTTTTGCTTTTTTGGTTTTCTTTTGTATTCAGACGTATTGGCAGAACGCCTCACGCCGATGCACAAGAGTACACTGCGAGCATATACTGTCAATAGACAGAATGTGATTTCGCCATGCGGACCTGATTGGCAATTTCAATGGTTAAAATGAAATCGTGGCCGGTTTCCGAATCGCCCCATGATAGGACGGGACCCGGCACCGGGTCAGGCACCCCACTGACCAGGGTAGCCAGTGGAGCAGTCACCAGTGTCCCGTCTGACGAATTCGTTAGTCAGACGGAACGCCAGCATCAACCCTCTTTCTTCCACTCCTCATCCTGGAGCGAACGCCACATCAGCTTGCCGGTGGGCGACTTGGGCAGTTCATCAACGAACTCTACAACAGAAGGAATCTTGTAGGCGGCCATCTGGTCCTTGCACCAGTCGATGATGTCTTCCTCGGTGGTGGTGCCATCCGCCTCGGGCGTCAGCACCACAACCGCCTTGACGGTCTCGCCCCGTTTTTCGTGGGGCGCGGAGATGATGCAGACCTCATGGATGGCGGGGTTCTGGTACATCATGCTTTCCACTTCCGACGGCCATACCTTGAAACCGGACGCGTTGATCATCCGCTTGACCCGGTCGACCATGAAGAAGTAGCCATCCTCGTCGTAATAGGCCAGGTCGCCGGTACGGAAGAACTTCTTGCCGTCGAGTTCCACGAAGGCGGCCTCGGTCTCCGCCGGCCGGTTCCAGTAGCCCACGGTGACCTGGGGCCCGTTGGAGACAATCTCGCCCACCTCGCCCGGACCTTTCTCTTCCAGGGTTTCCACGTCGATAATGCGGGAGTCCACATCAAAGACCGGAATACCCAGACACTGGGCCTTGGGATCGTTGGGCGGATTGATATGGGTGGCCGCCATGGTTTCGGAGAGGCCGTAGCCCTCGATATAGTCCAGACCGGTCAGCTTCTTCAGTTTGCTGGCCACCGCTTGCGGCATGGCGGCACCGCCACCACCGATGGTGACCAGGGAGCTGATGTCATACTTATCGAGATCCGGGTTGGACAGGAAGTCCACCGCCATGGTGACGATGTTGGTCCAGCCAGTGACCTTGTACCGCTCGATGAGCTTTCCGGCGACATCCCGGTCCCAGCGGGTCATGATGACCATGGTGGATCCGGCATAGATGGGGCTGTTCATGGAGCCGGTCATACCGGTCACGTGGAAGAACGGCAGAGTGCACAACTGCACCGAGTCGCTGGCGCTGATATTCCAGAAGGCGCGATGGACCGCGGTGGCCATGGGCCCCCGGTGAACGTGCATACACCCCTTGGGCTGGCCGGTGGTGCCGGAGCTGTAGGGAATCACCGCCAGGTCGTCCGGCCCTGCGGTATGCGGAGCCGGAGCGTGGCCAGCATTCAGGGCATCTTCCCAGGAGATCATTCCCGGCGCCTCGAGAGGCTTCGGTTCAGCCGCCACTTCCGCGGGCAGGTTCAGGTCAGTGGGCTCGCGCACATAGTTGCCATAGGCCGCGACCACGACATGCTCCAGGTAGGTTTTGCCCACCAGAGGGGCGATGAACCCTGCCAGCTCCATGCCCGCCAGACACACCGTGGAACCGGTATCGGAGATATAGTGCTCCAGCTCGGACGCCCGGTTCATGGGGTTAACCGGGATCACCACGGCATCCGCCCGCAATATGGCGTAGTAGCTGATCACGTACTGGGGAGAGTTCTGCATGTAAAGGAGTACGCGATCGCCCTTGCCGACCCCGTTTTCCTGCAGCCAGCCCGCCAGGGCTTCCACTTCATCCAGCAGTTCCTGATAGGTGATCCTGGTATCGTAGTAAATGATGGCGGTATGATCCGGATACCGCAGGGCCGAAATGTCCAGGTTGGTGACCAGGCTGGTTTGCGGCAAGGTCATGGTCTTTGGCAGCTCTCGGGGCCAGACCGTATGGTGTCTTGTAAACATTCAGTGCTCTCCCGTTAACAAACTTGCAGACGGCAACCGTCCGGGCAGACCCTTTACCTTGAACAGCAGGGCTTGCCCGGACGGTTCTGTCATGTCTTCCGCAGGGGGACGGACGTCCGGTTGCCCGGCAACCCCTGGTCACCCCGTAGGGGTGAGGCCGCGACGCCACGACGCCGAAGCACGGCGACATCGGAATCGTCCGGCACGTCGTGATCGGTGTGACGGTCGAATCCCAGCCACCAATACGAAAGCCCCCGGCTGTCCTGCCCCGGCAACAGCCTGGGTCTGGCAATGGACCCGGCCGACTGCCCGGCATACTCCATGTGGCTGACCTGGCCCACATCGCAGGCGGGGAAATTCACATTCCAGCAGCACTTACCGTCTCCGGCAGCAGGCCACAGCGCGCGAATGGCAGCCTCACCCAATTCCATCACCGGTGACCAGTCAATCTGCTCACGGTTGGCGAATGCCTGGCTCAGGGCGATGGCCGGGATCCCCAGGTGCTCGGCGCTGAGCACCGCACCCACGGTGCCGGAATACTGCACCGAATCGCCGATGTTGGCGCCGGCGTTGATACCGGACAGCACCAGGTCCGGCGGGGTCTCGCCAAACCACTCCGCCAGCGCATATAGCACACAGTCCGCAGGCGTGCCCGACACGGCGAAATGCCGTTCGCCATGCCGGTACACCCGCAGCGGATCATGCAGGGAAATGCTCTGCCCGGCACCGCTGCGATCATGCTCGGGGGCGACGACCCAGACTTCCTCGGCCAGACGGCGGGCGATGTCCACCAGGACCTTCAGCCCCGGCGCCGCGACCCCGTCATCGTTGGTGATCAGAATGCGGCGGACCATCGGGTCCGCCGCGACAACCTGACTCATACCTTTATGCCCTTGCTGCCCTTCTGGGCCACGGACCAGCCAGCTTCCGCCAGGATGCTGGCGCGCTTGCCCACTTCCAGGGCATCGGAGTTACTGGCATTACCTGCCAGCGCACGGGCGTAGACGCCCTGCACGATGGCCGCCAGCCGGAACAGGGAGAAGGACACGAATACATGCCAGTCGTCGATGCCGTCCCGGCCGGACGCCTTGCAGTAACGTTCAATGGCTTCCTGCTCGGTGGGAATGCCAATCTCGTCCAGGTCCTCACCAACAACACCACGCATACCCTCGAACCCGGAACTCAGGTGATAGGGCAGGCAGTAATAGGCCAGATCCGCCAGCGGGTGGCCCAGGGTGGACAGTTCCCAGTCCAGAATGGCAATGACTTCCGGCTTGTCCGGCGCCAGCATCAGGTTACCCAGACGGTAGTCGCCATGGGCAATGGCCGTCTCGTCGTGCCGGGGCAGGTTCTCCGGCAGCCACTTCATCAGGTTATCCATCGCCGGCATATCGTCGGTCTTGGAGGCCTCATACTGCTTGGACCAGCGGGCGACCTGACGGGCCACATAGCCTTCCGGGCGACCGAAGTCCCCCAGGCCGACCTTATTGACGTCCACCGCGTGCATCTTTGCCATGGTATCGATGGCGGCCTCGTGCACCGGGCGACGTTCCGCCTTGTCCAGATCCGGCAGCGCCGGGTGGCTCAGCACACGGCCTTCCATGAAGTCCATGACATAGAATGGCGTACCGATCAGGTCGCTGTCTTCACACAGCACCCGGGCCTTTGGCACCGGCACATCAGTATGGTCGGACAGGGCACGGATGACCTTGTACTCCCGCTCCACCATGTGGGCAGAAGGCAGCGTCTTGCCGGGTGGCTTCTTGCGCAGCACGTAGCGATTACCGCCGGACGTCAGCAGGAAGGTGGGGTTGGACTGACCACCCTGGAACTGCTTGACCTGCAGGTCGTCGCCAAACTCCGGAATTTCCTTCTGCAGCCACTTCAGCAGGGCTGCCTCGTCAAACCGGTGGGCGTCGAGGACGTCCACCAGGTTGGGTCCAGTACTCATAAAAACCTCAGCAAATGGTTTCGCCGCCATCCGCCACGATCACCTGACCGGTGATGTAGGCGCTGGCCTTGGTGGACAGGAACACCGCCAGACCGGCGATATCGACCGGGTCGCCAATACGGCGTAGCGGGGTTTTTTCCTCGGCGCGCTTGATGCGCACCGGGTCTTCCCACAACGCCTTGGCGAAGTCGGTCTTGATGATGCCCGGGGCAATGCTGTTGATGCGGATACCCTTCGGCCCCCACTCCACCGCCAGATTACGGGCAAGGGCCGCTTCCGCCGCCTTGGACACGCCGTAGGTGCCGATGGTGGTGTTGCCGCGGATGCCGGCAATGGAGGACAGTAGCACCACGGCCCCTTCGCCACGCTCGGCCATGCCCGGCAGCACCATATTGGCGAGCCAGAAGGTGCCCTTGACGTTGGTTTCCATGATCTTGTCCCAGGCTTCGTCGGTCATCTCCGCCGTGGTGCCGTAGACCGGGTTGGTGGCCGCGTTGCACACCAGCACATCGATCCGGCCCCAGGCTTCAATGGTCTTGTCCACCAGGTTCTGGAGCTGATCCTTCTTGCCCACATGACAGGGAATGGCGATGGCCTCGAAGCCCTGCTCCTTGAGCTCACCGGCCACCTGCTCACAGACGTCCGCCTTGCGGCTGGAGATCACCACTTTTGCCCCCAGGCGGGCCATCTCTTCGGCGATGGACCGACCGATACCCTTGGTGGACCCTGTAATCAGGGCCACCTTGCCGGTCATATCAAACAATGGGTTTGTCATGAATCGGCTCCGGGATCAGTGGGTGCGCGGATAGTTCTTCAGTTCCAGCTTGGCGATGGAATCCAGGTGCACCTCATCCGGACCGTCGGCCAGACGCAGGGTCCGCACGTTGGCCCAGGCCGCGGCCAGGAAGGTGTCCTGGCTGACGCCGGCACCACCGTGAACCTGGATGGCACGATCCAGCACTTTCAGCGCCATGCTCGGTGCGATGACCTTGATCATGGCGATTTCCTGACGGGCCACCTTGTTACCCACGGTGTCCATCATGTGGGCCGCTTTCAGGGTCATCAGGCGAGCCTGTTCAATTTCCAGGCGTGAACGGGCGATGTCCTTGCGGATAGAGTCGAATTCCACCAGCGGACGACCAAAGGCCTCACGGGCATTGGCACGTTCGCACATCAGTTCCAGGGCACGCTCGGCTACGCCGATGGTGCGCATGCAGTGGTGGATACGGCCTGGCCCGAGGCGACCCTGGGCAATTTCAAAACCACGGCCCTCACCCAGCAGGATGTTGGATGCCGGCACCCGTACGTTGTTGTAATGCACTTCGGCGTGACCGTGGGGCGCGTGATCATAGCCAAACACGTGCAGGGCACGAACAATTTCCACACCCGGCGCGTCCAGCGGCACCAAGATCATGGACTGCTGCTTGTGCTTCTCGGCACCGGGATCGGTCTTGCCCATCACGATGGCGATCTTGCTGGTGGTGGTCATGGCACCGGAGGACCACCACTTCTTGCCGTTGATGACGTACTCGTCGCCCTCACGACGAATCTCGGTGCCGATATTGGTGGCGTCGGAAGACGCTACATTCGGCTCGGTCATGGAGAAGCATGAGCGGATCTCGCCTTCCAGCAGGGGCTTCAGCCACTTCTCCTTGTGCTCTTCGCTACCGTAACGCTCGATGGTTTCCATGTTGCCGGTATCCGGCGCGGCACAGTTGAACACTTCCGGCGCCATGTGGGAGCGGCCCATGACTTCGCACAGGTGGGCGTATTCCAGGTTGGTCAGGCCGGCGCCGCGCTCACTCTCCGGCAGGAACAGGTTCCACAGGCCCTTGCTCTTGGCCTTGGCCTTCAGCTCTTCCATGATCTGGGTCGGCGCCCAGCGGTTCTCCGCCTGTTCTACCTGCTCGTGATACTTGTGCTCGTTGGGGTAGACGTAGGCATCCATGAACTCGTGGAGTTCTTTCTGCAGTTGCTTTGCTCGGTCAGACGGTTCGTACAACATCGTTGTGCCTCTCTGTATTTATTGGTTGGAGGGACGCGCGTTCAGATGGGAACGCCCTCGGGTTTTTCGCTGCCGGATCGGATCCTGAACGTACCTTCGGCAATGGCAAGCAGGTTGCCCTTGTCATCGTGGATCTCGCCGGTGCTGTTGAAAATACGGGTTCCGCCAGCACGCTTGATGCCGGTGACGGTAATGGTGCCAGCGGAACACTGGCCGGTAAATGTGGTGGTCATTGTCAGGGTGATGGCCTTGCGCATCCGCCCCGGGTAAGGACAATGAGTACCGGCCTCTGCCATGACAATATCCAGCAGGGAACTGAGCACCCCGCCGTGGATCACGCCCCCGAGATTCAGGTGCTCCGGCCTCAGGTCGAGAGCGATAACGGCCTTGTCTTCTTCCCAGGACACCTGCCGGTATCCCAGCATGTTGTGAAAGCCGGGCAGATCCTTGCCACCGGTGATGTGGAGGTTCTGTTCTGCTTCACTCATTACACTTTCATTCCCGGCATGTTCAGTGAGGCGGTGTTGCCACCGTCCACGGGCAGCGCCTGCCCGGTGATGTAGCTGGCGTCATCCGAGGCCAGGAAGCAGATGGCCGCAGCCAGTTCTTCCGGCTTGCCGTAACGGCGCAGTTCGCAGCGGGCACCCAGCTTGTGTTCCTTTTCATTGGCCCGGGCATAGTCGAATACTGCTTTGGTCATGCCGGTTTCCACCAGCCCGGGGCATATCGCATTAACGCGGATATTGAAGCCCCCCAGGTCGCATGCCGCGGTCTGGGTCAGGTTGATCACCCCGGCCTTGGAAGCACTATAGGGGTTGCCGCCAGCACCGGAACGGATACCGGCTACCGAGGCGGTATTCACGACGGCACCCTGCTGGCGCTCCTGCATGTGCGGCGCCACGTATTTGATCATCAGCATGGCGCCGATCAGGTTGACGCCCAGTATCTTCTCCCAGTCGGCCTTCTCGTTCTCGGTCACGGGGGGATAGCTGCCACCGGAGATACCGGCGTTGTTGACCAGGATATCGATCTGACCAAACTGTTCCTTGACTTCAGACACCAACGTCTTGACGGCATCCTCATCGGACACATCCAGTTTGCGCTCAATATGGGTAGCTTCGGGGGGCATCTGTGCGGCGGTTTCCAGAAGACCTTCTTCCGACCAGTCCGCGAGGACCACCCGGGCGCCTTCACGGGCGAGCCTCAGGGCGGTAGCACGGCCGATACCACTGCCGGCGCCGGTAACAATGGCGACCCGCTCAGTGAAACGCATCATAGTCTATGCTCCTTTAACCTTTCCGGAAGCCCGCGCGAAACAAAGCCGCAGACTTACCGATTCTTATGATTGTAATGGTGACGCTTAACAGATTGATCCGGAATCATTTTTTTCCGAAGGAACTGAGTGAAAAGAGCACTCAAAACTAGTTAGGGTGCTTTTCAAAAGGCGTAACAGGGCGTTTAATTTGTCACGCCTTCCAGTTTTGAGTCAATATATTCGGAAATAAATTTCACTAGTCAAAACACAACAACCACAGAGGCCCCCAAATGAGACAAACCGTTGCAGCGATGCCCAATTACGCTCCAGCGATCGACCATGAAACCATGGATCCCATCGGTCACCACATCCAGGGTTTCGCCCGCTCCCAGGGTGACAAGCCCGCCCTGACGGACGAGAAGGGCACTCTCACCTGGGCGGAAATGCTGAGCCGCGCCAACCGCATCGCCAACCGCCTGCGAGCCGATGGCCTGCGGACCGGCGATACCGTGGCCGGCCTGTCGGAAAACAGCAATGACTACATGTGTCTCTACCTGGGCACCCTGATTGCCGGCGGCTGCATGGTGCCCCTGTCCGGTATGGCCAGTGGTGAAGCGCTGGCGCTGATGGTGAAAGACTGCGAAAGCCGTTTCCTGTTTGTGTCGGAAAAGAACCTGCCCCTGTTCAACGAGATCCGCGATCAGCTCGACCGTGTCGAGCCTGCACAACGTATCGGCATTGACACCGCCGACGTCGACAGCGGTCTTGATCTGGATGCCTGGCTGGGCGACATCAGCGACGAGCCGAACCCTGCCGAGGTGACCCCGGACGATCCCTTCAACATCATCTACAGTTCCGGAACCACCGGAACTCCCAAAGGTATACTGCACGATTACCGGTTTCGCCAGCGGCAGTTCGAACGCCTGGCCCGGTTTGGCCTGGATGGCGACGCTATCAATCTGGTTTCCACGCCACTTTACTCCAACACCACCCTGGTGTCCGCCCTGCCCACGCTGTTCCATGGCGGCACCCTGGTGTTGATGGGCAAGTTCAACGCCCGTCGCTTCCTGGAACTGGCGGAAGAGCACCGGGTGACCCATGCCATGCTGGTGCCGGTGCAGTACAGCCGCATCATGGCCGAGCCGGACTTCGACCGTTTCGACCTGTCCAGCTTCAAACTCAAACTGTGCACCAGCGCGCCGCTGCGGTCCGACGTCATTGCCGAGGCCATGAAGCGCTGGCCCGGCAACATCCGCGAAGTGTATGGCCTCACCGAGGGCGGCATTTCCACCAGCCTGGACTGCGCCGCCAACCCTACCAAGTGGGATTCCGTCGGCGTGCCTACCGAAGGGTCGGAAGTACGGATTATCGATGACAACGGCAACGAAGTGCCCCAGGGCGAGATCGGCGAAATCGTCGGTCGTGCCATTTCCATGATGCGGGGCTACTATCACCGCGAGCAGCAAACCAACGAGATGCTGTGGACCAGCCCCGAGGGCCATGTGTTCTATCGCAGTGGCGATATGGGCAAGCTGGATGAGGATGGCTTCCTTTATATACTCGACCGCCGCAAGGACATGATCATCTCCGGCGGCTTCAACATCTATGCGGTGGATCTGGAAAAAGTACTGCTGGAGCACCCCGCGGTGGCCGATGTAGCCGTAATCGGCATCCCCAGCGAGCACTGGGGCGAGACGCCGCTGGGCCTGGTGGTGCGCAAGGCGGGCGAAACCGCCACGGAAGAAGACATCCTCAGCTTCGCCAACGGCAAACTGGGCAAGACCCAGCGCCTGGCAGGCGTGGAATTCCGGGACGAACTGCCCCGCTCCACCATCGGCAAGGTGCTCAAGCGGGAACTGCGGGAGCCCTACTGGGCTGACCAGAAGAAGTAACCTTCCCGGAAAACTCAGGGGCGGCCAGTTGGTCGCTTCTGATATCTCCATGCGCCCGATATCCCTTCGGGCTGCTAGAATCCTTTCTCCCGTTTTTCAGTCATCGACGTACGGATTCCCGTGAACAACCCAGACCAGCCGACCACTCTGCCCCGCCAGCTGTTCGCCATGACCTGGCCGATGCTGTTCGGGGTTCTGTCACTGATGACCTTCCAGCTCGCTGACAGCATTTTCATCGCCCAGCTGGGCCGGGATCCGCTTGCGGCCCTGGGCTTTACCGTGCCCATCCAGCAACTGATTGTCGGCCTGCAGGTGGGCCTGGGTATTGCCACCACCGCTATTATCTCCCGCACCCTGGGTGCCGGTGATGAACAGCGGGCCGTGCGCCTGGCCGGTCTGGTCGTCACCACCGGCGCCATACTGGTATGCCTGCTGGCGATCAGCCTGTGGTTGCTGCGCGACACTATCATGACGCTGCTGGGAGCCGAGCAGTCCCTGCTGCCGCTGATCCGCCTGTACTGGATGCCCTGGCTGGTGGCCGCCTGGACCGGCGCGGTGCTGTATTTTGGCTACAGCATCTGCCGCTCCCATGGCGATACCAAACTGCCCGGGCTGATGATGATGGCCGCCAGCCTGCTGAATATCGCCCTGGACCCGCTGTATATCTTTGTCTTCGGCTGGGGGCTGCCGGGGGCGCCGCTGGCCACCATTACCTCCTTCGGCGTCGGCTGCCTGGTGATCTACCCGGCGCTGCTGAAACGGGGGTGGCTCGGCTTTGACCTGGGGCAGCTGGAGCTGGGCAAGTCCATCCGCCAGCTTGGCAGTATCATGGCACCAGCCATGGTCAGCCAGTTGATGCCACCGGCCTCCGCCATGCTCGCCACGGCGCTGGTGGCCACCTTTGGTTCCGCCGCGGTGGCTGCCTGGGGGCTGGGTACCCGGCTGGAGTTCTTCTCCATCGTGGTGGTACTGGCACTGACCATGTCCATGCCACCCATGGTGGGCCGGCTACTGGGTCAGGGGGACATTGGCACCATCCGCAAGCTGGTTCGGCTGGCGGTACGTTTTGTGGTGCTCTGGCAGCTGGCCATCGGACTGCTCTGGCTGGCGGCGTCGGGTCTGGTCGCGGAACTGTTCACCGCCGACCGGGAAGTGAGTGACGTGCTGGGTGATTATCTGTTGCGGGTGCCGCTGAGCTACAGCGGCCTGGGGGTATGCATGCTGATGGTCTCGGTCAACAATGCCCTGGGGCTGCCCATGCGGGCACTGCTGATCTCCACCCTGCGACTGTTCGCCTGCTACCTGCCACTGTTGTGGCTGGGCGGCCAGCTCGGTGGCCTGCCCGGACTGATGTCCGGCGCCCTGGCCGGCAACCTGCTGGCCGGTATCATGGCCTACCTTCTGTACCGGCAGGGCATGATCCATCTACAGCGGCAAGACGCTCCGGCAACGGGATAAGACGCAACAGCCCCGCTCAGGAAAACCGCTCGCGGAAATAGTCCGGCAGCTCCACCACTTTCTTGTGCTGGAAGTCGAAGAACACGAAACCGTACTTGGCCAGCGCCACCGCCTGACCACTGGCTTCCTTGGTCACGCGGAACACATAGTCGCCGCCATACTTGTTCAGGTCGGTCACCCCCACCTCGAAGCGGAGGCTCTCCGGAAAGAAGGACTCGGACTGGTACATGGTCGCCAGGTCGGTAACGATGATGCCGATTCCCCGGGCAATTTTCTCTTCCAGCCCCATTTTCACCATGAACTGGGCGCGGGCCTCCGACAGCATGGAGACCAGGGCATCGTTACCCAGGTGGTTGGCACCATTGATGTCGGTGATACGCACCGGCATGGTGGTGGAAAATACAAAGACTTCATCGGGAAAAGACAGTTTGACGCGGGCCATGACACAACTACCGGAAAGATGGATCAGAAAGAAGGACGCGAATAATACGCCCTTCCGCGCCCCAAATCATCTGGAGCCTCGGAGCAGCATCCGTTATGTTAGGAGGCAACACAAAAAACTGTAACCGAACAAGGTCTGCCCCCCATGGATATCCGTCCCGCTGCCACCCTGGCCATCACCCGTGATTCCGACGAAGGACTCCAGGTCCTGCTGATGCAGCGCACCTGGGATGCCAGCTTCATGCCCGGCTTCTATGTATTCCCGGGTGGCGCCGTGGATGAGTCGGACCAGCGCTGCGCGCCCTACGTGACCGGCGGCGATGACAGCTCCGTCAGCCATGACATGAGTATCGGCATCGGCGGCAGCCATTACATGATCGCCGCGATCCGGGAGAGCTTCGAGGAAGCCGGCGTACTGCTGGCACTGGATGAGCAGGGCAACACGCTGCCACCGGAACACCCGGTTTTCCGTGAACGCGACGGCATGATCGCCGGTGACCAGACCCTGGCCGCCCTGTGCCACCAGCACGGTCTGACCCTGCCCCTGGACCGGGTTGCCTATCTGGCCCACTGGATTACCCCACCGGGACCTCCGCGGCGTTTCGATACCCGGTTTTTTGTCGCCGCCATGCCCGAGGGCCAGCAACCGGACCACGACCGGGTGGAAACCATCGATCATATCTGGCTGACACCACAACAGGCCATGGAGGAACACCGCCAGGGAACGCGGCTGTTCGCCTCACCCACCCTGCGGACCCTGCGTATCATCGCCGGCTTCGATACCACCGAGGCCATCATCCGCCACGCACGCTCACAGCCACCAGAGCCGGCACCGGACAAGCCCTGGCCCGCCAGACGGCAGGACAAGCCGGTGTCCGTGGAGCCCGGGACCGGTCCGTTCGACGAAGTTCACAAGCTGGACCCGGAAGGGCATGGCCATGCGCTGGCGGAAATCGTCCCGGGTGAGCCGGTACAGGTGGCGGCCGGGGTAACCCGCCTGACCTGTCCCAACCCCGGCGCGATGACCGGCCCCGGCACCAACAGCTACCTGCTGGGCCAGCCCGGGCAGGCGTGGACGGTGATTGATCCCGGTCCCGCCGAGCAAAGCCACCTGGATCGTATCCTGGAGATTACCGGCGGCCGGATCGAGCAGGTGCTGACCACCCACACCCATCCGGACCACTCGCCAGGGGCCAGCTGGCTCCGCGAACACACCGGCGCACCCCTGCGGGGCATGCCGGCACCGGAGCAGGACCCCATCCAGGACCATGACTTCCGACCCGACTCGGTTCCCGTGGATGGCGACCGGATCGATACCGCCGCCGGCCCCCTGAAGGTACTGTTTACGCCCGGCCACGCCTCCAACCACCTCTGTTTTCTGCTGGAACCGGAAAAAATGCTGTTTGCCGGTGACCACATCATGCAGGGCTCCACGGTGGTGATTAACCCGCCTGATGGCGACATGAAAGACTACCTGGACTCACTGGACCGTCTGCTGCACGAGGATATCCGGTGGTTTGCTCCGGCCCACGGCTTCCTTATGGGCAGGGTGGAGTCGGTGATTGACTGGCTGATCACCCATCGCCTGACCCGGGAAAAGAAAATTGCCGGAACGCTGGCCGAGCATGGCCCCGGCACACTTCAGGAACTGGTCAGGCACGCCTACGATGATGTGCCGCCAGCCATCCACGGCCTGGCCACCCGCTCGCTGCTGGCCCACCTGATCAAGTTGCGAAAGGAGAACCGGGCGACGGAGAACGGTCAGGTCTGGGCCTCCGCCGGAACCGGGTGACAGCCCGGTTAAACCTTTGTCAGGCCTCTGTACCGGGCATTCCGCTATCGGTTAGCCTTGCCGGGCCCGTGCCGAGACGGATACGCCTCTGATTCGCATGTGGCGCCGTACCAATTGCTGTCAATGGGAGACCCGATGCGCCTGAGTCCAACGTCCCGCCTGATACTGCCGGTCCTGCTGGCGGTTGCTGTTGTCACTGGCAAGACCTGGGCCCGGGATACCGGTTCCGTTGACACCGGGGGCGCCGCCCAGCCTCCCAGCATGTCGGCCCGATCGGCTGGCGACGATCCCACGCAAGACCACGCTCCCGTCAGGCTGAACGATGACGGGCCTCAGGTCATTGCCGGGCCAGCGGGCAGCAGTGCATCTTCGGCGTCAGAGAGCCAGGGGCCCGCTGCGGAAGCCCCCCTGGTGATCGAGCTGCCAGAGGATGAGTCGGTGGAAGATATTACCGCTGCGGACTCCGACATCCGCAAGGACAAACCCGCCACCGACAATAACGGAGAGCCGCAAGGCGAGGTAGCCGACAGGGAAGCCTCACCTGACCGGGTGATCCCCGAAGTCCGACCCGCCCAGGCCCGGCCCTTCCGGCTGCTGAGCGGCGAAGTGCTCCCCGGCACTACCGCCCGGCTGGGCTGGTCACCTGGCATCCAGATTTCGGGGCTGTCCCAGCCCACGCCGGTGCTGGTCGTTAACGGCAGCCTGCCCGGCCCCACGCTGTGCATGACCGGTGCGGTCCATGGCGATGAGCTCAATGGTATCGAGATCATTCGCCGGGTCATCTACGACCTGGATCCGGGTGAACTGTCCGGCACCGTGGTGGGCGTTCCCATCGTCAACCTGCAGGGCTTCCAGCAGGGCAGCCGCTACCTGGCAGACCGGCGCGACCTGAACCGTTACTTCCCCGGCAGCGAAGACGGCAGTCTGGCGCACCGCATTGCCCACTCACTGTTCGAGCAGGTCATCCTCAACTGCGACATGCTGGTGGATATTCACACCGGCTCCCTGAAGCGCACCAACCTGCCACAGCTGCGCGCTGACATGGATAACCCCGGGGTAGCCGAACTGACCAGGGGCTTCGACTCGATGGCAGTGGTCCACAGCAGTGGCGGCCCCGGCATGCTGCGAACCGCGGCCACCGAGGCGGGCGTTCCCACGGTGACCATGGAAGTGGGCGAGTCCATGCGCATCCAGCAGGAGCAGATCAAGGCCGGCGTCAACAGCCTGGTCAGCCTGATGGAAAAACAGGGCATGACGACCCGCCTGTTCCAGTGGGGCGACCCGGAACCCGTGTATTACCAGTCGCACTGGGTACGGGCTGATCAGGGCGGCATTCTGTTCAGCGACGTGGAGCTGGGCGCCTACGTGACCGAAGGCACCATTCTGGGCACGGTATCGGACCCGATTACCAACGAGCAGTCCCACATCCGGGCGGATGCCGATGGCCGGGTCATCGGCATGGCGGTGGATCAGGTGGTGATGGCCGGGTTTGCGGCCTATCATCTGGGATCCAGGGCGGAAACTGAAGAACAGGCCGAGTAGACTGGTGTACCTTTCGGGTCATCCGAATGGTAAGAACGGGATAGTCTGACAGTCTGGAGCCGACCTGTGGCACGATACGCAAACCGATCCCTCGCACTGGCCTACACCGGGCTGGTGCTGACCCCGCTTTTCTGGGCCGGCAACGCCGTGGTGGCCCGCGGCGTGGTGGACAGCATACCGCCGGTGTCCCTGGCGTTCTGGCGCTGGGTCATCGCCCTGGTGGTCCTGCTGCCACTGACGTTTCCCAAAGTCCGCCGGGAATGGCCGGTGGTGCGTGATCACTGGCCTCGCATCCTGGTGCTGGCCCTGTTCAGCGTGGCCTCGTTCAATACCCTGCTTTACGTGGCTGCCACCACTACCACAGCTATCAACATCGCCCTGATCAATTCCACCATTCCCATCATGGTGGCGTTGCTGGCCTTCCTGCTGCTGGGCGAGCGCACACGACCCATTCAGCGTCTCGGGATCGCCGTGGCATTGGCCGGTGTGCTGATGGTGATTGCCCAGGGCACGCTAGGCCGGCTGATCAGCCTGTCCTTTTCACCGGGGGATCTGTTCATGGTGGCCGCGGTAATCAGCTGGGGGATCTTTTCCGTGCTTCTGCGGCGCCTGTCGATTCCCCTGTCCGCCATGACCTTCCTGACCCTTCAGATCGCCCTGGGCACGGTACTCTTGATACCAGTGTATCTGATCGATCTGTTACTGGTGTCCGGTGGCTTCACACTGTCGGCGTCCAGCATCCCGCCGTTGCTCTATGTGGCCATCTTCCCCGGCATTCTTGCCTATGCCTTCTGGAATCACGGTGTCTGGGCCGTGGGACCGGCCAGGGCCGCCATCTTCATGTACCTGGTGCCCGTGTTCGCCTCAGTGCTGGCGTGGCTGTTTCTGGGTGAGCGGCTCGGCTGGTATCACCTGGCCGGCGGGGCACTGATACTGGTGGGGCTGTATCTCACCACCCGCAATCCACCAGCACCCCGGAATCACGGCGCCTGATTCACCGACTCGTCCAGCACCCGCTGATGCAGTTCGGCGTCTCGGTCGCTGAATAGCACAAAGCGAATGCGTTTCACCGAAGACAGACTGGCCGCCTCGGCCTGCAGGGTGGCAAAGGCGACCCGCGCCGCAGCCTCCATGGGATAGCCGAAGGCGCCGGTCGACATCGCCGGAAAGCCAATGGATGACAGCCCGTGCTTTTCCGCCAGCTGCACCCCGTTGCGGTAACAATCCGCCAGCAGTCTGTCCGACGGCTCATCCACACCGTAGACCGGACCCAGACAATGGATAATGTGGGCATTGGGCAACCCGAATCCCTCGGTGATCACCGCCTCCCCGGGCCGGATCGGGGCGAGTTTTTCACAGGCCCGGGCCAGATCCGGACCGGCCGCGCGATGGATTGCCCCGGCCACGCCACCGCCGGGCATCAGCTGGGCGTTGGCCGCATTCACGACCACGTCCAGATCCGGCTGATTGGTAATATCGCCCTGCGTGCATTCGAATTCAATGCCGTTTAACGTGTAACCGGTTTTGCTCATAACGACCCTCCACGTCATCGACGGGCAGCTACTGCCACCTCGATCTGCGCCATCGCCTGTTGGATCACCGCCAAAGGCGACCCCAGGTTCAGCCGCATGAACCCACTGCCCTGGCTGCCAAAGCTGATTCCGGGATTCATCCCCACCCCGGCCTGCTCCACCATGAACCGCTTGAGTTCGGCGTCGTCCAGCCCCAGGGCCCGGCAATCCAGCCACAGCAGATAAGTGCCCTCCGGATCCGTTACCCGGATCTCCGGCAGCTGCTGCTCCACAAAGCCAAGCACAAAATCCCGGTTGCCGCGAACATAGTCCATCATCGCCGCCACCCAGTCGGCGCCATAACGGTAACCCGCCTCGAATGCCGTGATACTGAACGGGTTGCACTGCACCATATGCAGGGAATCGAACACGTCGTTGAGCTGGCGTAACAGATCCTGGCGCTCCGATACCACCGCCGACAGCCCCATACCGGGAATATTGAAGGTCTTGCTCGGGGCCACGGTGGTCAGCAACGGATCGTCCGGCCGCGACAGGGTCGCCAGCATGCGGTGACCCGGCCGGTCCGGGTAGACCAGGTCGGCGTGAATCTCGTCGGAAATCACCACCACATCGTGGGCGCGGGCAATCTCCAGCACCGCTTCCAGCTCCGCGGTCGACCATACCCGGCCCACCGGGTTATGGGGCGAACACAGGAACAGCACCTTCACCGACGGATCCGCGGCACAGTCTGTAAGATGCTCCAGATCCATCTGGTAACCGCCATCACGTTCCACCAGCGGGTTCTCCACAACCCGGCGGCCCGCCTTGCGGATACTGCTGAAGAACGGCGGATACACCGGTGGCTGGATGATCACTCCCTCGCCTTCGGATGCAAACGCCATGGCCGCTGCATGAAGGCTTGGCACCACCCCGGGGGCCATACGAATCCAGTCCCGCCGGATGGTCCACTGGTGATGATCCCGGAACCAGTCAATCATGGCCTCGTACAGGCTGTCCGGGAACAGCGTATAACCGTACGCCGGATGCCGGGCGCGGCTTACCAGGGCCTCGGTTACCACCTCCGGCGCGGCAAAGTCCGTATCCGCCACCCAGAGAGGAATCACATCCTCCCGCCCGAACACCGCCTTGCGGGCATCAAATTTCACCGCACAGGTATTTTCCCTGGAAAACGACTGATCAAAATTCATCGGCGCTGGTTTCCCCCTGCAAACATGAATAAAACGCGACTCCGAGCTTAACATGGCGCCAAAGGCCAGGTGACGGCAGTTCCCGCAATCCTCTACACTAGTGTCCCGTTTGGTTAATTCGCTGACCTACTGTTTACCCTGCTTTCCAGTCAGCCCCGGAGACTCCATGGTAGGCCAGATCCTGTCGACCCTGTTGCCGGTCTTCCTCATTGCCGGATGTGGCGCCCTGTACGGCCGCTACCGGTCAACGGACATCCAGAGCATGAACGCCGTCAACATGGAACTGTTCGTGCCCATGCTGGTGTTCGCGGTACTGGCCGACCAGCAGGCACCGCTGGCGGACTATGCCTGGCTGGCAACGGCGGCAGCCGTGATCGTGCTCGGGTCGGGGCTGCTGCTGTGGCCGGTGGCGAAACTCCTGGGGCTGAACCTGAAAACCTTCCTGCCACCGATGATGTTCAGCAACTCCGGCAACATGGGCATTCCACTGATCGTGCTGGCGTTCGGGGAGGCAGCGCTGCCGGCGGCCATCGTGCTGTTCATCGTGGAAATGCTGCTGCACTTCTCGGTGGGCCTGTACATGCTGGACCCGTTCACGTCGCTGCTGAAAAGGCTGCGGGTGCCGGTAGTGCTGGCTACGATTGCCGGGCTGGCGGTCAATATCGGTGGGGTTGCCCTGCCCGGCTGGCTGATGGAAGCCCTCAACATGCTCGGCGGCATCTGCATCCCGCTGATGCTGTTCACCCTGGGCATCCGCATGCTGGATGTGGACTTCAGTGACTGGAAACTGGGCATGCTGGGGGCCATCGCCTGCCCCGCCAGCGGCCTGATCCTGGCCTGGCCGATGATCGCCCTGCTGGACCTGCCGGGGCTGCAGGTGGCCAGCCTGTGGGTGTTCGCCGCTCTGCCACCGGCGGTGCTCAACTACATGGTGGCAGAGCAGTACCGGCAGGAGCCCCACAAGGTTGCCTCACTGGTGCTGATCAGCAACCTGGGCAGTCTGCTGGTGATGCCGCTGGTGCTTGGCCTGGTGTTCAGTGCCGGCTACGTCTGAACCGTCTGCTGCTCCTGCCCGAGCAGTTTCTGCAGCGCCTCGCCACTGAGCACTTCCACCTCCAGCAGCTGTTTGGCGCCGTTCTCAAGTGTCTCCCGGTGGGATTCCAGAATCCCGGTGGCCTGGTTGAAGGCCTGATCGATGAGTTCTCGAATGGCCTGATCAATGGCTTCTGCCGTGGCTTCACTATACTGGCGGCTGTTACCCAGCCAGCGCTGCTGCATGTGATTCTGAGACGATTGCTCGTAGGTCACCTGCCCCAGTGCCGGAATCATGCCGAACCGGGTGACCATATCCCGGGCAATTTCCGTGGCCTTCTCGATATCATCGGCAGCACCGGTGGAGGTGGCGTTGAATACCAGCTGCTCCGCGGCCCGCCCGCCGAGCAGAACCGTCATGCGATTGCGCAACTCCTGCTCCGAGAGCAGAAACCGGTCCTCCGTGGGACGCTGGAGGGTGTAACCAAGAGCACTGATACCCCGGGGAATGATAGACACCTTCTGCACCGGGTCCACGCCTTCCAGCGACATGGCCACGAGAGCGTGGCCCAGTTCGTGATAGGCCACCGTTCTCCGCTCCTTCTTGCTGAGAATACGGTTTTTCTTTTCCAGACCGGCAACGATGCGTTCGATGGCCGCGTTGAAGTCCTCCAGCGTGACCACATTGGCATTGCGGCGGGTGGCCAGCAATGCGGCCTCGTTGACCAGATTGGCCAGGTCGGCGCCGGTAAAGCCCGGGGTCAGTGCGGCAACCTTGTCCATATCGATAGACGGTTCCAGCTTGATCTTGCGGATATGAACTTTCAGGATCTGGGCCCGGCCGATGCGATCGGGGCGGTCCACCAGTACCTGGCGATCGAAACGCCCGGCCCGCAGCAACGCCTGATCCAGGATTTCCGGGCGGTTGGTGGCCGCCAGCAGGATCAGACCGCTGGAGGGGTCAAACCCGTCCAGCTCCACCAGCAGCTGGTTGAGGGTCTGTTCCTTTTCGTCATTGTTCATCATGGGGTTGGCACCCCTGGCCCGGCCCAGGGCGTCCAGTTCATCGATAAATATGATGGCCGGCGCCATGCCCCGGGCCTGGTTGAACAGATCCCGCACGCGGGCGGCACCAACCCCCACGAACATCTCGACAAACTCGGAACCACTGATGGACAGAAAGGGGACTGAGGCCTGCCCGGCCACGGCACGGGCCATCAGGGTCTTGCCGGTGCCCGGCGGCCCCACCAGCAGCACACCCTTGGGGATATGGGCGCCCAGCCGACTGTACTTGTCCGGGTCCCTGAGAAAGTCCACCACCTCCTGCAGTTCCGCCTTGGCCTCATCCACGCCGGCGACATCGTCAAAGGTGACCCTGGTGTCCTTCTCCATATAGATCTTGGCCTTGCTCTTGCCAATGGACATCATACTGCCACTGCCACCGCCGCCCATGCCGCTCATGCGCCGCAGCAGGAAACTCCAGACCAGCACCAGCACCGCCAGCGGCAGCAGCCAGGACAACATCGAGGTGAGCCAGGTATTTTCCCGCACCCCGGTATAGGACACGCCCGCCTCTTCCAGCACCTGCACCAGATCCGGGTCCTCGACACGAATGGCGCGGATACGAACGGTATCATCTCCGGATGGGCGCAACCGGCTTACCTCTTCCGATGACAGATAGGGGGACAGCTGATCCGCCCGCACAGAGGCCTTGACCTCCTCCGTGGCCACGGTCACTTCCTGTAGTTCGCCAGCCAGAGCCAGAGCCCGGAACTCGCTGTAACGGATGGTTTGCGGCTGGGAGGAAAGCCAGTCCGGCAACAGGAACAGAAACAGCAGCACCGCAACGAAATACCAGATGGAATACTGCGTGCGCTTGTCCGGGCTCGGCGTGGGCATGTTTCGTTTCCTGTTGGCAAGGCAGAATTTTTTCGGGTCCCAGTATAGCCTGTCAATCGCAAGCTAACGGGTGACTTCAGTCAAAGTAACAGGTTAGCACCAACCACCGGAGCCCCGGGAACCGCCAGGCACTTGCAACCATGCAAGGTTTGGCCGATGGTAAACGGAGTTATCCCCGATTCCGTTCACCGATATGGAGGTCTTCCCATGAGCGTTCTGCTTCTTGTGATCAGTGCCCTGGTGCTGATTTATCTGGGACTTGGCGGCACCGTTGCGACGGTGGTGCTGATTGCCGCCACCCTGGCCGGTATGGCCCAGGACAACTGGCACGTACTCAGCATCCTGTTCGGTGGTGGCCTGCTGGCCCTCGCACTGATCATCCTCCATGCCCGGGACCTGCGCCGGGACAAGCTGAGCAAGCCCCTGCTAGGCTGGGTACGCGGGCAGTTGCCAACGCTCTCGGATACCGAGCAGGAAGCCCTCAAGTCGGGCTCCGTGGACTGGGACGGTGAACTCTTTTCCGGACAGCCACAGTGGTCGAAGCTGCTGGGTGCCCGCCCGGCCCACCTGACCAGTGAAGAACAGGCGTTCCTGGATGGCCCGGTGGAAAAACTCTGCGCCATGCTCGACGACTGGAAGATCACCCACGAAGATTACGACCTGCCCAACAAGGCCTGGAAGTTCATCCGCGAGAACGGCTTCTTCGGCCTGATGATTCCGAAGGAACAGGGCGGCAAGGGCTTCTCTAACACGGCCCATTCTGAAATCGTGATGAAGATTTCCACCCGCAGTGTCTCCGCGGCGGTAACCGTGATGGTGCCCAACTCGCTGGGGCCGGCGGAGCTGCTGATGGAATACGGCACCGACGAGCAGAAGCAACACTACCTGCCAAGGCTCGCCGGCGGCGAGGAAATTCCCTGTTTCGCCCTGACGTCCCCGGTGGCCGGCTCCGATGCCGGCGCCATTCCGGACAAGGGTATCGTCTGCAAGGGCCAGTGGAACGGCAAGGAAGTACTGGGCCTGAAGGTGACCTGGAACAAGCGCTACATCACCCTGGCGCCGGTGGCCACGCTGATCGGCCTGGCCATCAAGGTCTACGACCCGGACAAGCTCCTCGGCGGCACTGACAATATCGGCGTGACCTGCGTCATGGTGCCCCGCGACACCGAAGGCGTGCATGCCGGTGCTCGCCACCTGCCCATGAACACCGTGTTCATGAACGGCCCTACCTGGGGCAACGACGTGTTCATTCCCATGGAGCAGGTCATCGGCGGTCAGGACATGCTCGGCAAGGGCTGGAAAATGCTGCTGGAGGTCCTGTCCATCGGCCGCTCCGTCTCGCTGCCGGCCCTGGGCACCGGTGCCGGCAAGCTGGCTGGCCTGGCGACCGGCTCCTACTCCCTGGTGCGGGAACAGTTCGGACGTTCCATCAGCCAGTTCGAGGGCGTTCAGGAAGCCCTGGAGCCCATCGCCGGCTACACCTACATGATGGATTCCGCCCGCCTGCTGACCGTCGGCATGCTGGACCGGGGGGTACGGCCCTCGGTGCCCTCCGCCCTGCTCAAGTATCGCAATACCGACCTGATGCGCGAAGTCATCAACCACGCCATGGACGTGGTGGCCGGCCGGGGCGTGATCACCGGCCCCCGCAACTTCATGGCCCGGGCCTATCAGGCGGTACCCATCGGCATTACGGTGGAGGGAGCCAACATCCTCACCCGCAGTCTGATGGTGTTCGGCCAGGGTGCCATCCGCTGCCATCCGTTCATTGTGGACGAGATCGAGGCCGCGGGCATGAAGGACCAGAAACAGGCGGTGCGCAAGTTTGACGATACCTTCTACCGCCATATCGCCCACACCACCCGCAATGCCCTGCGGGCACTGTTACTGGGCCTGACCCAGGGGCTGGCGGAGCCGGTGCCACGGGAAGGCAATATCCAGAAACACTACCGCCAGCTGGCCCGGTTCTCCTCGGCCTTTGCGCTGATGACCGATGTCACCCTGCTGTCCATCGGCGGCGGACTCAAGGCACGCCAGCGCCTGTCCGGCCGCATGTCGGACTGTCTGGTGCATCTCTATTACGCCAGCGCGGTGATCAAACAGTGGCATGAGGAAGGCTACCCGGACGATCAGCGGCCGCTGGTGGAATGGTCCCTGCAAACCTGCCTGCGGGACCTGCAGAAGGCCATGCGCGAGGCGGTGATCAACTTCCCGGTACCGTTGCTGCGCTGGCCGTTGCGCATACTGATCTTCCCGCTGGGGGCCACCGGCCTGAACGGTCCCGATGACCGGTTGGGGGCAGAAGTCGCCGCTACTATCGTTCAGGACACGCCGTTACGCCAGCGCATCAGTCGGGGCTGCTACGTCAATGAAAAACCGGACGATCCGCTGGGCCGGGTAATGAACGCCTATCGGCTGGCCAATGAAACCCGGGACCTGCGGGCCCGCCTGCATGAGGCCCTGCGCAACCGCGATCCGGATGAGCTGGGCGGTATCGACATGCTGTTGGGACACCAGCGCAAGGAACTGGTGGACTGGGCCCTTGAACAGGGTGTAATCAAGGAGGACGAATCAGAGAAACTGCTGGAAGCGCTTACCGCCCTGTACGACGTCATCCGCGTGGATGCCTTCGATGACGAGGGCCTGAAGGCCCTTGCCCGCTGTGCCAAGGGCAAGCGTAAGGTGGTGGAGCGCCCGCCCCGGGATGACCAGCCTGATGATCAGGCGTAGGGACACAGTGATAGGAACGGCTATCTGAGCCTGCGCCCTGCATCCCCTCTCCCCAACGCGGGAGAGGGCCAGGGTGAGGGGGGACGCCCGCAGGGCGCTATCAGGTCCAACCACAGTGCCAAACCGCTCCACCCTCTCCCCAGCCCTCTCCCCTCAAGGGAGAGGGAGTTTAACGGCGTTGCTGGCTCTCGTCTCTAAACGTGCGTCAGAGCGTGGCGACGCCCCGGCCGCTCAAGGTGCGGAGCGTTGTTGAAGTTCAGTACCCGGCGCGCGCTGCGGCCCACGATCACCTCGCAGAACGCGGTATTGCGGAACTGGAAGTTGAAATGGATGGCGCCCCGCTGGGGGCCTTCGATGAGCTTGGTGAGAGCCGAGCCAATGACCCCGCCAGAGGTCACCACAAGCACCGCATCATCCCGGCCGGCACCCTCGCAGGCGTGATTGATGGCGTCGTCAATGCGGTTACCGAAATCGCCCCAGGTTTCGCTGACGTCGGTCAGGCGATCGTCAATCCAGGCTTCGTAGGCGGAACGGAAGGTGCGCCAGTAGTCCTTGAAGTCCCGCTTCTGGTGCAGGTGCTGGTCACCATGGCCGGTAAAGGCACGGTACATCATTTCGCCATCGTACTCGTTTAACCCGGGGTGGGTGGACACGTCAGCGCCGGCCCCGGCCATGCCTTCAAGCACCCCCCTGGCGGTGTCCTGCTGGCGCTGCAGGTCGCCGGCCACTATCCGGTGGAAATCCAGTTCCCGTTCGGCGAAATATTCACCCAGCCAGCGGGCCTGTTGCCAGCCCAGCTCGGAAAGTCGGTCGTAATTGGCCTCGCCAAAAGACGCCTGGCCATGTCGGACGATAAACAGTTTTGCCATGGAATACCTGATCCGGTTGTCGGTTGCGAAGGACACATCCTGCCCCAGCCATCACTGATTGACCACCCCTCACAACAGCTGCCAGGCGATAAAACCCAGGGTGCCGCCGGTCAGTAACAGCGCAATAATCGCCACCACGCCATCCCGGGCGATCATCGCCAGGCCAAACGCCATCAGTGCCAGGCCGCCGCCGTTGGCACTGAAGGGCACCACTTCCATCAATGGCATCGCCAGAGCCACCAGCAGGCAGGCCAGGGCCAGCAGCAGGTTGCCGCCGCCGTCCATGAGTACCGTCAGGCGGGGCCGGGTAAACCGGTCCAGGAAGCGGGCCGGCTTATGCAGCCATCGTGCCCCGGTGTGCAGCTTGTCCCGGGGCACCTTGCGCTCACTCAGCCAGCGGGGCAGCCAGAGGTGACGACGACGAAACAGAAGCTGGCCCACGGTCAGCAGAACCAGCATGCTCATCAGCGTGGGCACTCCGGGAATATCGCCGATCAACGGCGCCAACACCACCAGGCCGGCCACCACGACCACCGGCCCGAAGGTGCGTGTGCCGGCCGCCGTGAGGATGTCTCGCACCGATACGTCCGTGCCATCGCCATCGGTGGCACGTATCCGTTCCAGCACGGCATCGAGGTCGTCGTTCTTGTGCTGTATGGGCTTGTCAGGGGTTTCGCTCATGGTATCCCTCCGGCGTCAGCGGACAACAATCCGCTGTCTTCAGCCCGCGCCAGCAACCACTGCCTCAGGGCACGCAGGCCGGGTTCGTGGCGACGGCTGATCTTGCTGGCGAAATAGAAATTGTCGCCGGTGACCACACTGTGCAGCGGCAGGCGAACGAAGTCGCCGGCATCATCCCGGTTGCTGAGCATGTAGTCATTGGTCAGGGCAATACCCTGATGGTACCGGGCCGCCTCCAGTGCCAACAGCATATGGCTGAAATGTTGCACCTGTGTGGAAGGCGGCAGCGGGCTACCCACCTCGGCAAACCAGGCTTCCCAGTCACCGCAGGTTCTATTATAGATGCTGAACGTGGACAGTAGCGGATGGCGGGCCACATCCGTATGGCTCAGGCTGTCGGTTGCCATGTCCTGCCAGTACTGACGACTGCAGACCGGAAACAGCCGTTCCCGGTACAACAGATCGTAACTGAACGCCGGTGAATCCGTATTGACGGTAATAAAACTGTCTGCCACCCGCCCCGACAGTATCGGATGCTCGCCGGTCATTTCCAGCACCAGCTGAACCTCGGGGTGCTGCCGATGCAGGTCCGGCAGCCGGGGCACCAGCCAGCGCACAGCGAAAGAGCTGAACACCGCCAGCCGCAAGCGGCTGTCCTGCCGCCCCAGCAACTGACCAGTGGCCTTGTCGATCTGGAACAGGGCGGAAGAGATACCTTCCAGATAGTCCTGCCCTTCCCGGGTCAGCGCCAGCGTCCGCCCCTGGCGCTGGAACAATGGCTCGCCCAGGAAGGTTTCCAGCTGCTTGATCTGATGGCTGACCGCACTCTGGCTGACGTTCAGTTCGTCAGCCGCACGGGAGAAGCTGTTGAGGCGGGCGACCGCCTCGAACACCGGCAGTGATTTCAGGGGAGGTAGTTTCATTATCCAATAATCTCATATCACGACAACAAATATCATTTTATCGGATACCTGAAGCTTCCTATACTCCCTGCTCCGGCCATCAGCTCGAAGGAGGGCAACCCAATGTCAGGCAAGACCATCAATAGCGCCATCCTGCTGCTGGTCATCGGTAACGCCATGGCCATCGTGTCCGATGTGTTCATCAAGCTGATGGAGCCCCAGGCGCCGGTATTCCAGTTTGCCTTCCTGCGCAGCCTGATCACCGTTGCTCTGCTGCTGCCCCTGCTGAAAAAAGCCGAATTTCGCCGCCTGTTTGAAGGTGCCGCGGTACACGCGGTGCGGTCTCACGTTCTGCTGGCCGGCCTGCTTTGCATGGTGGTGGCACTGACCACCCTGCCCCTGGCGACTGCCAATGCCGTGTTCTACGCCGCACCGGTGATCGTGATGGTGATGTCGGTGGTGTTATTCAGGGAGCGGCTTTCGCCACTGAGTATTCTGGCGGTAATCAGCGGCTTCGCCGGCGTGCTGGTCATCCTGCGGCCCGTGGCCCTGGACCTGTCGTCTCTGTCGGCGCTGGGCACCGCGTTCTGCCTGGCGATAGCCGCACTGATGGTGCGCAAGTTGCCCAAACGGCAGTCCACGCTGCACAAACTGTTCCTCAACTCGCTGCTGGTATTGCCGGCCAGCCTGGCCCTGGCCATCTGGGAGGGTGCGCCCTGGCACTGGGAGATCATTATCAGTGCGGTGGGCTCCGCAGTGTTCATCCTGGGGTACAACGCCAGCGTATTGAAGGCCTACCACCATGTTGACGCCAACCAGGTTACCAGTGCCGAGTACACCGGGCTTATCTGGGCCATCGGCATCGGCTGGCTGATGTTTGGCGAAATACCGGACCTGTGGTTTGCCACCGGCAGCCTGATGATTGTGGTGCCGCTGGTACTGATCGGCCTGAATCAGCGCCGCAAATACCGGTTGCTCTACCGGGATACACTGACCCGGGGAGCCGGCTAAGGTCCCAGTGACCGGGCCAGGGCGAGCTCCGATGCCAGCGGCCGGATCAAGGCAGTCTGAAAAACCACCCGCCAATTGCAACTGACTGAATTTCCTACCGATCAGTATTTTGAACCGGTTCCCAATTTAAGACATTTAACGGTTTGTCACTTAGTGTCGCCATGGTGATAAGGGCAAGATGGGACCCTATCAAGGAACTGACCCATTTCGCAGGAGGCGCCTCATGTCCAGGGCCCTGGCCTTTGTCACAGGTATCGCAGTCATTATTGTTGTACTGCTGGTCCTGTTTACCCCCGACTCTGACCCGCAAACCGGAACCCCCGACAACGGGGCCGAAACCGACAGCTCCGGCAATGGCAGCGAGCGTGCTGCTCCGGCTGCGAACAAGGCCACAGTCAGTGGCCAGAACCCCGGGGAGCAGAGCAGCAAGCCCGCGGAACCGGTATCCCGCTGGCCGGACCCGGACGATACCTCGGCTTTGCCGGCAAGACCGGACAACCCGGCCCGCAACGCCCGCCCGTTGGTGTCTCTCTGGCAGGCCGGCAGCAACCCCACCAAGACCGAAGTCGACGGTTTCCCCGCCACCCGTCTGAAGGCCGACCCGCAGGCCCTGGCCGGCCTTCACGTGGGACAGCAGGTAGCGCTGCAGGTGCCGGATCTGAATCGCACCGTCACAGCCCGGCTTACCACCACTCACAATCAGCTCAACAACATCGAGGTCTTTCGTGGCCCGGTGACCGGCGGCCACAAAAAAGACAACGTCATTGTCACCCGGGGCAACACCTCCACCTACGTGGTGGTGAACACTCGTGAGGGTGTCTACTCGGCGGTCATCGACAACCGTACCGGCGATGCGGTGCTGACCAGCGAAAAAGACGTTCAGGACAATCTGGCAGGGGAGCAGGACGCCATTCCGGTACCGGGTGTCAATCAGACCCCGCCCGGCACACCTTCCGGCTGAGCCCCGGCAGTCTCTGCAGTAAGGCGGCCAATACCGTGGCGGCTGGCAGTAACTCGTAAAGAACGGCGAGAGGAGTACCCGCCGTGGTAAAAATTCATCCTGAATCAGGGACCGACGTTATGAAACACTCCATACAATGGCTTGCCGGGCTTTCCCTTGCCATGGGAAGCACTGTCTGCCTGGCGGCCAACCAGATTGATGTACTGGTCTATTACAATGACGAGGCGGCCGGCACCAGCTCCGGCGAAGACATTGATGCCCGCATTGTATCCTTTGTCGAGCACGCCAATCAGGCCTACCGCAACAGTGATATCGATATCCAGCTCCGCCTGGTGGGCACTGAACGGGTGCAGGGCAACTACGGCGGCGTTGATGGCAACGTTCTCGGGCGCTTCCGTTCCGATAGCACCGTCGCCCGCCAGCGGCGGGAATATGGTGCGGACCTTGTGGCACTGATCAGCACACCGCAACGCACGGCCGGTGGTTACGTCTGCGGTGTTGGCTACCAGCCCGGCGGCTCCGAAGGTGCCGGCACCTTCTACTCCAATGCCTCCGCCTATGGCTACAGCATGTCCGGCGTGAACTGCGGCTACAACACCTTCGTCCACGAATTGGGCCATAACATGTCGCTGGGCCATTCCGACGCCCAGAATTCGTTCGGCTCGGTATTCCCCTGGGGCCGGGGGCACGGGGTATCCGGTCTGTTCAGCACCATCATGGCCTATCCACAGTCCTATGGCACCCGCAACCACCTGGCACAGTTCGCCAGCCCGGACCAGGTCCGCTGTGAGGGTCAGCCCTGCGGCGTGGACGCCAACCGCAGCAATGGCGCCGACGCTGTTACCGCCGTTAATCGTCTGGCTTCCCAGGTAGCCGATTTCATGCCCACCGCGGTGATCGATGATGGCGACCCGGAGGAAGAAGAGCCGGACAATGGCGGCGATCCCGATGATGGTGACAGCCCGGGCAACGGTGGCAACGACCCCGACCTGCCGGTATGTGACAAGCCGGAACTGGCCGAGAACAACCTCATCAGCGGCCCCGACTTCAACGACCTGTCATCCTGGAGCAGCTTCAACAACGCCGCCACGCTGACCACGGCAAGCATCACCACCGGCTGTGGCCGCGATAACCTGCTGCTGGCAACCGAGCGCACCGAATACTACGGCGGCCCGGTACAGACCATCGAAGGCGGCCTGGAAGCTGGCGCCCGGTACCGGATAACCGCCAAACTGGCCCTCGCCGGCACCGATGGCCGTGACGCGGTCCGTGCCAGCATCGAACTGACCGACAACGAAGGCACCCGCTACCAGAACCTGCCGGAGCTGTCCGTCACCGCCAACGAACTGAGCGAGTACGACGAGACCTTTACCGTATCCAGCGAAGGCGGCATCAGCCAGGCCCGCCTGCTGATCGCCGGCCCGGCCGAGGGTGTGGACTTCGTGGCCGACGAGATCCGTCTGGTGAAAGTGTCCGACGCACCTGACGAAGGCGACGACGGTGACACCGGCAATGGCGGCAACACCATCGTATTCGAGGAAGGCTTCGAGCAGGGCGGCACCGGCTGGTCCGGTTTCATGGGCAGCTGGGTATTCCGTACCCGCACCGCCAGCGAGGGCAACTTCGGTCTGGCCTCCATGTTCCGCAGGAGCATCTACTCCGGTCCGGCGATGGAAGCTTCCGGCCTGATCGAAGCCGGCAAGACCTACAATGCCTCCTTCGACATCATGCTGAGCAACCGCCGCCTGGCCAACGACAGCGCCCAGCTCTGGGCCTGGTATGTGGATGACCAGGGCGCGCACTGGCAACAGCTGGGGCAGGGCCAGATGGCGACCAACAACTGGTCTTCCATCCAGAGCCAGTTCAGCATTCAGCCCGCCGGGGCCATCAGCCAGCTGAGACTCCACATCATGGGTGCGGATACGTCCAGCCGAATCATTATCGACAACTTCACACTCGGTCTGCAGTAGAAGTACTCAGCGACCTGTTGAGCACCCGGCCTTTCGGCCGGGTGCTCCTTTTTTCTGCCCCTGCCTGTACTACCCTCTCTATAGTCGACGAACTGACTGGACAAGCGACCGCGCTGGTGTCTACGATCAGGTTTCGTTTTGCAACCTGATTCCATCAAGTCCAATAAAGGCAGGAGCCCCTCATGTTTCTCAGCGATCCCAAGACCTTGTCCACCCCACGCGGCACGTTTACCTGGCGCGAAGGCGGTGACGCCAATGGTGCCCCGGTGGTGATGATCCACGGCTGGCCCGAAAGCTCCTACTGCTGGGAGCACGTCGGTCGTCACCTGAAAGATGGCCTGCGGGTTATCGCCCCCGACCTGCGTGGGCTGGGTGACAGTGAGCGTACCCAAGGCAGGGAGCACTACACCAAGCAGGCACTGGCACTGGATGTGGTCAGTATGCTGGATGAGCTTGGCATCAGGGAATTCCAGCTCATCGGCCATGACTGGGGCGGTATCGTGGCCCAGGAAGTGGCGCTGGCAATACCCGACCGGGTCAGCCGGATGATCATCATGAACATCGCCATCATCAACAACCTGAAGGGCAACATGGAGGTTATCCAGAAGGTGCGCTCCGGCAGCACCAAATCCTACTGGTACCAGCACTTCCAGCAGGAACCGGGCCTGGCCGAAGGCATGATCCCGGGCAAGGAGGACGTCTGGATAGGGCACTTTGTCACGGGCGCGGTGAAACCGATTCCCGAGGATGCCGTTGCCGAATACGTGCGCATGTACTCGATCCCCGGTACCCCGGCTGCCGGCGCCAATTACTATCGCGCCTTCTCCGACGACGCCAAACGCTGGTCCGCCCTGTCAGACCACAAGTGGACGGTGCCGTCCCTGTATATCTACGGCAACAAGGACAAGGTCATCCTGCCGGAATACCTGAACCACATCGAAGAGTGCTTTGAATCCATCCGGGTGGAAGAGGTGGATGCGGGGCATTTCCTGCAGGAAGAGAAGCCGGAGGAAGTCGCCGGACACATGAACAACTTTCTGGAAACGGCCTAATCCGGTCGTTGGCCCAGGGCCACCCGGGCAACCAGCTGCTCGATACGTTCCACTGCCGCTTCGTTGCCCTTGCGCCCGGCCTGCACCACCTGAGAGCCGACCGTGGCCATGTACATGAGCGTGGCCAAGTCATCCACCTGGTCTTCCGTGACACCCAGGTTGCGGAACAGCAGCTTGTTCTGCTCTACCCGGGCCTGGTCCACCTCGTCGACAATGTGGGCGGCGTGTTCGTTGCGGCGGGCATAATCCCGCACCGCCAGTTCCACCTGCAGCCGGCGGATGTTGCGGGCCGCATCGGTCAGCAGCAGCTGGAGGATCTGGTGCAATTCCTGCTCGGGGTGCTCTCCTTTCGGACGCATATAGTCCAGCTCGACAAAGCGACGGTCCCGCCAGCGGTCCAGGAAGCTGACCACCAGATCCTCATGGTCCCGGAAGTGCCAGTAGAAGCTGCCCCGGGTTACTCCCAGGCGCTTGGCCAGGGTGAGTACCCGCAGGTTGCTGAAACCGCCGGCCGCTACCTCACCGGCTGCCGCATCCAGCCAGTCATCCCGGGTCAGCTGGGCTTTCGCGGTGGCGGCTTTTGATGGGCTCGGGGCTTTTGCGGAGGTTTTCGGCATAAATCGGAGCTGGACCTCAGGAACGGTTCAAGAAGGAATAAAGTCAGTGGGTTCAACGCGCCAGGAAACAAAAAGCGACCGGTAACCACAGGGTCGTTGACCTCCACAGTGCACATACATTACTGTACGGAACTCCCAGACACCAGTGTATGGAAAAGATTCGCGCGTCTCGTCACGTGCACCGGCGGCCCCCACGCCTTACCCCGGGCCGTCTCAGAGCGACCCATAAAGGAGCCAGCATGAGCACAGCACACTACGACAGCAACGGTAACGTCGCCGTTATCCGACTGGACAACCCGCCGGTGAACGGCCTCAGCCTGGAATTGCGCCAGGGCATTGTCGAGGGCATCAAGAAGGCCGAGCAGGACAGCGCCATCGAGGCCATCGTTATTACCGGTTCCGACAAAGCCTTCTCCGGCGGCGCCGACATTACCGAGTTCGGTACCCCGAAGGTCATGCAGGAGCCGATCCTTACCACCGCCATCCACTATGTGGAAACGGCGAAGAAGCCGGTTATCGCCGCTATCAGCGGTAACTGCATGGGCGGCGGCCTGGAACTGGCCCTTGGCTGCAACTACCGGGTGTCCACTCCCGACGCCCAGCTGGCCCTGCCGGAAGTGAAACTCGGCATCCTCCCCGGCGCCGGCGGCACCCAGCGCCTGCCGCGGGTGATCGGCGTCGAGCATGCCCTCAACATGATCGTCTCCGGCACCCCGGTACCGGCCAAGCAGTTCCAGGGCACGCCGCTGCTGGACGAGGTTGTTGACGGTGACCTGATGGAAGCCGCCCTGGCTTTCGCCCGCAAGGTGGTCGCCGACAAGATGCCGCTTAAGAAAGTCCGTGACCTGAAGGTGAAGCACCCGAACCCGGAAGGCTTCTTCATGTTCGCCCGCAACACCATCGGCGCCATGGCCAAGAATTACCCGGCCCCGCTGAAGTGCCTGGAAGCCGTGGAAGCCTCCGTGAAGAAGCCCTTCGACGAGGGCATGAAGGTCGAGCGCGAAGGCATCAAGCAACTGATGCAGACACCCGAGTCCGCCGCCCTGCGCCATGCCTTCTTCGCCGAGCGCAAGACCAGCAAGATTGCCGATGTGCCGTCCGACACCCCCACCCGCGACATAAAGAAAATGGGCATGATCGGTGCCGGCACCATGGGTACCGGTATCTCCATCAACTTCCTCAACGCCGGCATTCCGGTGACCATCGTCGAGATGAAGCAGGAAGGCCTGGACCGCGGCGTGGAAGCCATCCGCAAGTCCTTTGAAGGCCAGGTGAAGAAAGGCCGCATGACCGAGGAAAAGGCCAAGGCCCGCATGGACCTGCTGACCCCGTCCCTCACCTATGACGACCTGAAAGACGTGGACCTGGTGATCGAGGCCGTGTTCGAGGAAATGGGCGTCAAGGAGCAGGTCTTCTCCAAGCTGGACGAAGTGTGCAAGCCCGGCGCCATCCTGGCCTCCAACACCTCCACCCTGGACCTGAACAAGATCGCCAGCTTCACCAAACGTCCGGAAGACGTGGTAGGCCTGCACTTCTTCAGCCCCGCCAACATCATGAAGCTGCTGGAAGTGGTACGCGGTGACAAGACCGCCAAGGACGTGCTGGCCACCGCCATGAAGCTGGCCAAGACCATCAAGAAGACTGCCGTGGTCTCCGGCGTGTGCGATGGCTTCATCGGCAACCGCATGATCAACCAGTACTCCCGTGAAGCCCTGACCATGCTGGAAGAAGGCGCCAGCGTGCAGCAGATCGACAAGGCCATCGAGAAGTTCGGTTTCGCCATGGGCCCGCTGCGCATGGCCGACCTGGCCGGCGGCGACATCGGCTGGGCCATCCGCAAGCGCCTGTACGCGGAAAACCCGGACATGAAGAAGAACCTGATCGCCGACCGCCTGTGCGAAATGGGCCGCTACGGCCAGAAGACCGGTTCCGGCTTCTACCGTTACGAGCCGGGTAACCGCAAGCCCCTGCACGATCCGGAAGTGGACAAGGTGGTGGAAGAGTGCCGCAAGGAAATGGGCATCACCCCCCGCAAGATCAGCAACCAGGAAATCGTCCAGCGTTGTGTCTACGCCCTGGTCAACGAAGGTGCCCGCATCCTCGAGGAAGGCATCGCCCAGCGCGCTTCCGACATCGACATGGTGTACCTGACCGGCTACGGCTTCCCGGTATTCCGCGGTGGCCCCATGCACTACGCCGAGCAGGTTGGCCTGGCCAACGTGGTTCGCGACATGGAGCCCTTTGCCGAGAACCCCAACACCCAGCCGGGCTTCTGGGAACCGGCCGATCTGCTGGCGAAATGCGCCGCTGAAGGCCGCGGGTTCGACCAGTAAGACGCGCGAGCGACACCGGAACCAACGAATTGATCGCCGGGGCCCGCGAGGGCCACGGCACACAGGAGAAAGATTATGAATGATGTTGTCATCGTATCCACCGCCCGCACGCCCCTGGCCAAATCCTGGCGCGGCGGCCTGAACATGACCCACGGCGCCACCCTGGCCGGCCACGCCATCCAGCACGCCGTTGAGCGTTCCAAGGTCGACCCCGCCGAAATCGAAGACGTACTGATGGGCTGTGCCCTGCCGGAAGGCTCCACCGGTAACGACGTGGCTCGCATGGGCGCCATCCGCGCCGGCCTGCCGGTCTCCGTCGCCGGTGCCACCATCAACCGGTTCTGCTCGTCCGGCCTGCAGGCCATTGCCATGGCCGCCCAGCATATTGCCGTTGACCGGGTACCCGTCATGGTCGCCGGTGGTGTCGAGTCCATCTCCACCGTGCAGGCCACCGTCAACCAGAACTATTTTGCCGAGCCCTGGCTGATGCAGAACAAGCCGGAGCTTTACTGGTCCATGCTGCAGACCGCCGAAACCGTGGCTGATCGCTACAAGATCAAGAAAGAAGACATGGACGAGTACGGCGTACGCAGCCAGACCCTCGCCGCCAAGGGCCGTGAGGACGGCAAGTTCGACGACGAGATCGTGCCCATCACCACCACCGCCGGTGTGGCGGACAAGGCCACCGGCCAGCTGATGAGCAAGGAAGTCACCGTCTCCCAGGACGAGGGCATCCGCCCGGATACCAACCTGGAAGGCGTCAGCAAGATCAGCTCCGCCATGGAAGGTGGCGTGGTTACCGCCGGCAACGCCAGCCAGTTCTCCGACGGTGCCTCTGCCTGTGTTCTGATGGACGGCAAGCTCGCCGAACAGCGTGGCGTACAGCCGCTGGGCATCTTCCGCGGCTTCGCTGTCGCCGGTTGCGAGCCGGACGAAATGGGCATCGGCCCGGTCTACGCCGTACCCAAGCTGCTCAAGCGCGCCGGCCTGACCGTCGACGACATCGGCCTGTGGGAACTCAACGAAGCTTTCGCCGTGCAGGTACTCTACTGCCAGCGCGAACTGGGCATCCCCATGGATCGCCTGAACGTTAACGGCGGCGCCATTGCCGTGGGTCACCCCTACGGCACCACCGGCTCACGTCTGGTAGGTCATGCGCTGATCGAAGGCAAGCGTCGCGGCGTAAAATACGTGGTCGTCACCATGTGTGTCGGCACCGGCATGGGTGCGGCAGGCCTGTTCGAGGTCGCCTGATCCACGCGGTCGTAACCACGATTACGATTCCATATCCGGGGCCCCCGACGACCGTTCAGGGGCCCCGTCGTAACAGAAGCGAAAGCGAGAACAAGCCATGGACCTGAATTACACCCCGGAACAGGAAGCCTTCCGCCAGGAAGTACGCCAGTTCCTGAAAGACAAGCTGCCCGCCGATATTCAGGAGCGGGTACAGAAACGACTGCGACCGACCAAGGACATGGTCCAGCGCTGGCAGCAGATCCTGCACGCCCAGGGCTGGGGTGGATCCACCTGGCCGAAGGAATTCGGCGGCCCGGGCTGGAGCGAAGTGGAACAGCTGATTTTCGAGGAAGAGTGCGCCCTGGCCGGTGCACCGCGCCAGCTGGATTTCGGTCTGCGCATGGTCGCCCCGGTGATCATGAAGTTCGGCAACCAGGAGCAGAAAGACCGCCACCTGCCGGGCATTCTCAGTGGTGACGTCTGGTGGTCCCAGGGCTATTCCGAGCCCGGTGCCGGTTCCGACCTCGCCTCCCTGCGCACCACCGCCGAGCGCGATGGCGACCACTACATCGTCAACGGCCAGAAGACCTGGACCACCCTGGGTCAGCACGGCGACTGGATCTTCTGCCTGGTACGCACCAACAAGGAAGTGAAGTCCCAGGAAGGCATCTCCTTCCTGCTGATCGACATGAAGAGCCCGGGCATCGACGTCAAGCCCATCATCATGCTTGATGGCGAGCACGAGATTAACGACGTCTTCTTCGACAACGTCAAGGTGCCGGTGGAAAACCGCATCGGTGAGGAAGACAAGGGCTGGACCTACGCCAAGTTCCTGCTGGGTCACGAGCGCACCGGCCTGGCCAACGTCGGCCAGTGGAAAGCCATGATGCGCCGCATGAAGGAAATCGCCCGCCAGGAACAGGACGACGGCAAGCCGATCATCGAGAACCCCCGCTTCCGCGATCGCCTGGCCCAGCTGGACGCCGAACTGCGTGCCCTGGAACTGACCGTACTGCGGGTACTGACCAACGCCTCAGGCCCGGGTCCGGAAGCCTCGATCCTCAAGATCCGCGGCACCGAAATCGGCCAGCGGATGTTCGAACTGGCCATGGAAGCCACCGGTCAGGATGCCATCACCCACATCCCGGAGGCCCTGGAGCCGGACTACACTGGTCCGCTGGTAGGCAGCGTCAACGCCGTGCCGGGTGCCGGTGACTACTTCAACATGCGCAAACTGTCCATCTTCGGTGGATCCAACGAGATCCAGCGCAACATCATTTCCAAGCTGGTGCTGGGGCTTTAAGGAGCGGATCATGAATTTTGAACTGACGGAAGAGCAGCAAATGCTGCAGGACTCGCTGCGCCGCTTCCTGGCCAACGAGTACACCTTTGATAAACGCCGCGATGTACTAGCGTCCGGCAAGGGCACCAGCGAAACCACTTGGAACGCCCTGGCGGAAATGGGCCTGCTGGCCTTCACCTTCCCCGAGGACTACGACGGCCTGGGCGGCAACGGCATCGACACCATGATCGTCATGGAGTCCTTCGGCCGCGCCCTGGTCACCGAGCCCTACCTGGCCACCGTGGTACTGGCCGGGGGCCTGGTGCGCGACGCCGGCTCCGATGCCCAGAAGCAGGCCATCCTGCCGGCCATTGCCAGTGGCGAGAAGCTGATGGCCCTGGCCGCCTACGAGAACGGCGCCCGCTACAACCTGGCCAACGTGAAGACCAGGGCGGAAGCCAGCGGCAGCGACTACGTGCTCAACGGCGCCAAGACCGCCGTCATCCACGGAGGCCAGGCCAACCAGCTGATTGTTTCCGCCCGCACCAGCGGTGATACCCGTGACCAGAACGGCATCACCCTGTTCCTGGTGGACGCGGACGCCAGCGGCGTGACCATCAACGACTTCGCCACCCACGACGGTTTCCGTACCGCCGAAGTGAGCCTGAAGGAGGTCAAGGTCACCGCCGACGCCATCGTGGGCGAGGTCGACAAGGGCTTCCCGGCCCTGGAGAAGGCCATCGACCAGGGCACTGCCGCCATCTGCGCGGAAGCCGTGGGCACCATGGACGCCATGGTCGAGGCCACCCTGGAGTACACCCAGACCCGCAAGCAGTTCGGTGTGCCTATCGCCAAGTTCCAGGTGCTGCAGCACAAGATGGCCGACATGTTCATCCACGCCCAGCAGGGCCGTTCCATGGCCATTCTGGCGGCCGACCAGGCCGACTCCGATGACCGTGACGCCCGTCGCGAGGCCATCTCCCAGGCCAAGCTGCTGATCGGCCAGGGTGCCCGGGAAGTGGGCCAGATCGGTGTCCAGCTGCACGGCGGCATGGGCGTGACCGACGAGATGTTCGCGGCCCACCTGTTCAAGCGGCTGACCCTGATCAACCTGCTGTTCGGTGACGCGGACTATCACCTGGGCCAGGTCAGCGATAACCTGCTCGACAAGACCGCGTAAAGCCAATAACGGTGCCCGGCCTGTACAATGGCCGGGCACCCGACAACAAGAGGATTCCCCCAATGAGCGTTAAACAACTATTCGATCTGACCGGCAAGGTCGCCCTCGTCACCGGCGGCTCCCGTGGTCTGGGCCTGCAGATGGCCGAATCCCTGGGCGAGCTGGGCGCCAAAGTCATCATCAGCGCCCGCAAGCAGCAAGAGCTGGACGAAGCGGAAAAGCACCTGAAGGACATGGGTATCGAGGTGAAAACCATCACCGCCGACATGTCCAAGCGCGAGACAATCGCCGACTTCGTGGACGAGGCCGTCAAAGCCTTCGGCGACATCGACATCCTGATCAACAACGCTGGCGCCACCTGGGGTGCCCCGGCGGAAGACTACCCGGACGAAGGCTGGGACAAGGTGATGAACCTGAACGTGGACGCCATGTTCTTCCTCACCCGTGAAGTGGCCAAGCGCTGCATGATTCCCCGCAAGTACGGCAAGGTCATCAACATCGCCTCCATCGCCGGCCTGTCCGGTAACCCGGAGGACATGAAGACCATCGCCTACAACACCTCCAAGGGCGCCAACGTAAACTTCACCCGGGCCCTGGCGGCGGAATGGGGCCACTACAACATCAACGTGAACTCCATCTGCCCCGGCTTCTTCCCCTCCAAGATGTCCCAGGGCCTGCTGGACGCCATGGGCGAGAAGATGCTCGAGCGTATTCCCCTGAACCGCTTTGGTGGTGAGGAAGACATGAAAGGCCTGGCTGCGCTGCTCGCCAGTGAAGCTGGCCGTCATATTACTGGGCAGAATATTGCTGTGGATGGTGGTACTACCTCCTCGTAAGAAAACCCTTCTCGGTTGCACTGGGTGCCAGTGCCAGTCCTTTGCCCGGCCATCGTTGATGGACCGGGCTTTTTTGTGGGTGGTGTTTGGCTTTGGGTGGTGCGCAGAGATCGAGACGGGGTGGTATGTCGTTTTGTAAGTGGTATATTGAAAACACAGAATGTGGAAAGCACGCGATTACGGGGTTATCGAGGCCGAGTAGCATAACATATTGATAATTCGTCAATTTATTTTTGGTAGGATCCGACGTTTCTCGGAGTTATGTGAAATCCTCTTTTTCCGCAATAATATGGAACGCAGTCTAATACCTGTTAGGCACATTTGAGATCGGAGATTGCGCATCAGGATGAAGCGAGTTGCACAAATATCGTATGCGGTAGCCGGAGCGTGCTTTGCAGCAACTCTTACAATGGCAACCACCCCAGATTGGTGGGACGAACATTCAAGAATAGCCGTGATGCTCGGTCTCAGTATGCCGTTGTGCATTGGGGGAGCTTGGCTATCTGAATTTCGTATTGAGCCACGGTCAATATTGGGTTTTCGCATCATTTCACACTCGCCGCAGGCAATGGCAATAGCAGCTTGGTGTGGTATAGGGCTGGGAATGATCACGCTCACACTATTTTTATTTAGTGTTTCTATGCATTTAGCGCTTGGCTTCATTATCGGCGCTGGTGTTCTAAGCATCTTTACCGGTATTAAAGAGGTAGCAATCCCTGAGTCTGATTCTCCGGAGTGACAAATGCCTAACCATGCATTCAAGTTCGTTCCCGGCCTGGCCGACGTCCACCGGACGCCCTAGTCGGGCGCCGCTTAATATTGGCGTTAGATTTCAAATATGACTTACTCACTTTATATCAATGGTGTCTATGAAGACGTATTAGAAGAAATTCGTAAGGCACAGGCGGCAGTTCCTGAGCTTGTGTGTTACCTTCAGCCATACGCATCAGACACAATCGTTAGGTTAGCAGATTCACCCCCTACCAAGAGCGAGCCGGTTACACTGTACGCCTCACTCACTTCGTCATTGCCATTCGTGTCTTACCGAGCTGAAATTATTGGCTGGGAGAACAAAGAGACGATTCCCTCAGAGCGACTCGCAGAACTGAGTCAGCACATCAAGCAGCACCAGCCCGGGGAAGCTGAAATCTACATGGTTGGTGGCAACGGTAAACCATCAATAAACCTAATTTCCGTGGTAAATGTCGAGCGGCTTCAAATACCGATCCTAGTTTCAAGTTTCGTAAAGCTGTCAAACAACGAACCTCTAAAACCAAGAAGTAGATCGGGCGGATGGTCGTATGTTAAAGAACTTCCGGAATGGGTTGGTTCGTTGCGTGAAACGGCACTGGAGGAAGCAGTCCATCGAGACTTAAAACAAAAGGTCGTGGAGTCACTTAATGATTCACAAGAATTACGAACACAAAGGTTGCAATCAGCCTCCAAATATCCAGAGGCCATTCAGACCATTGCGAAAGGTTTCAGGCGCAATCCTGACGTTATCGCCGAAGTGCTTCTGAGAGCAAAGGGAAAGTGTGAGCAATGTGGCAAAGAAGCTCCTTTCAAAAGAGTCAAGGATGGTACGCCGTATCTTGAAGTTCACCACAGGGCAATGCTGTCAGAAGGCGGCGAAGACACTGTGAAAAACGCAATTGCAGTCTGTCCTAATTGCCACCGAAAGCTCCATTATGGCGTCCAATAAATTGGGGAAGACTGGGACACACACTCTCAAAAGAAGCCTGATAATTCTTGCACTCGACTAGGCACCAACGGCTCTCAAGCGGTCTATTGGCGGCAGTTTCCGGTAGGCAGTAATAGTGATGAGGTGACTGTCCTCAAAAAGAGAGAGTAGTTGCTCCATGTGATAGATTATGTGCTGGAGAAAGTTTTTAAATAGGCTCAGCGCTCAAAAGAGGCACACTCAGCCCCGCGATGAACAAGGCGGTCACCACCACGCCTAACAGCAAAAAGGCCAGGTTCAGCTTGAGCTTGATGCTGTGCTCGCTCACCAGAAACTCCTTCGCGATCAGTAGTACCAGCACACCGATTACCAGCCCCTTGAACAGCAGGGAGCCGTACACCGCTGTCACCGTTCCGCAGAGCCCGCTTGCGCAGTTCGCCAAGCTCGCCCATTCGGTAGCGACAATCGGGAACGACCAAGCGCCTGCCCAAATCAGTAAAGAGACGACCAGCGTCAGATATCTGAGGAACAGATTGCCATTATGCTGCTTTGCTTTTTCCATTTCGTTTACCCGCTCTCTGACTATGGCTGACAGTTGGCTACCGATTCGCGTGCGCCGGGCATTATCCGCAACTCGCCACGGACCATGGTCTCGGATACCTGAAGGCCGGAGCACTTGATATCGCGGGAGTCGATAACGCTGGTTGGTATTCCGACACTGTTGATAAGGGTTGCTTCGACGTCTGCTTTACCCGATGTCAGCAGCACACCCTTGATCTTGAGGTCCAGCTTGTAGCCTTCGCCGGAGAGGTTGTTCAGTTGAAGGGCCTTGAAGGATTCGTCCGAGATGTAGAACCACTCAGTGGCAACACCCCCGATGACAATTGAACCGTTGTTCTTGTCGGCGTCGAAGAAACTGGCGATTCCATAGGTGATCGTAGGGGCGGACCTGTTTGCCCGGATACCAAGTAAAGCTACGGTTCCGGCATTCAGACCGACCGGGGCATTTTTGATGGTGAGACCAGCGCCGAGGATGGTTACTTTGGCTTGAGCCATGCAATCGAGGTTACTCATGAAATCTCCCTTTCATTGGTTTCCTTGGTCAGCCGAAGATAGCACAGAGTCGGCAACGTAGAATACGTTCCGCGATGTGACAGAGTTAATGTTCACTCAAATCAGGCGACACGAGACACAGTGCTTCAGGCCGCCTGTCCCAGGTGACAATCGCTTCGTCTACCAGAGCGTCAAATACTGCCATCGGTTGTCTCCTGTACCAGGTCGAGGGTCGGGCGGTTAAATCGGTGCATGTCGTCCAGGGCCAGCTCATTATCCGCTCTGTAAAGGTGGCGAGCGGAATCATAGTGGAGGTGTTCTACCACGTCGGACATACGGCGTTCTGTATGGATGAACTCTATCGTGCCATATCGGCCGCAGCTCACTTTGGCAGATCGCCCGGTGCTTACCACGGTAATCCAGGACATCGGCATCTGCGAGATGAGGCCCGCTTCGCTCAGTACCGTCTCCAAGCTGATGTAATTGAAATGCCGGGCACGCAGTAGGGCCGCAGCATGGAAAAGGATGAGGCCGCTTTGATCTGGGGCACCGGGGTACTGGTAGACACCCTGGCATACCCTTTCAAGCAGCCCTCGCCGCTCGGCGCGGTGGAGTAGGGCACGGTACGCCCCCGGACTCAGATCTGGAACCAACGAGCGGAAAGCGGCAGCAGGGTAAAGCCGGCCGTCGGATTCTGCCTGGGAGGAGATGAGCCATCGCTCGAGGCGCTGTAGGGGTTGCATGGTCTTGCTCCGCGCTTTGTTATGGATAGTATAACAAAACGCTGACCATGTTGCATTGGCAACCAGTTTTGGTCAGCGCTCTAACCGACCCTGATCATTGATAGACGAAGACTAGGACACACACTCTCAAAAAAAGCCTGATAATTTTTGCACTGTACCAGGCACCAACGGCTCTAAAGGGGGCTAATGGCGGCGGTTTCCGGGAGTCAGTAACGATTTCGTATATTTTGAGGTATTTTGGCAATACCTGATCGGGCGTAGGCCCTGCCTGATAAAGTGACTGTCCCCAAGTTGGCTTGTTCCGGGAACAATGGAACGACAGCCGAATCAGGTATCGCACTCTTCACGCACCCTGGCCTGAAACTCACGGCGAAGCCGCTCGTTTTCCTCGTCGTCGACGTAAACGCGCTCACCGTCGTTATTGATCCTGTATATCCGAGACACGCTCTTCAGGTATTTCAGGCGTCCTCGCAATGCCTGGCAACGGGCGTCATGCCTTGCAGCCACGGCTTCTTCCCGGGCCTTTGTCTCGTTACGCTCGGCCCGCTCCCTCTCGCTCTGCTCGACAAAATCATTCACCCGCTGCTGACGCTCGCGCGCTGCTGCATCCTGGCTGGCAGGGGCCGGGTTCACGTTTATTTCATCCGAGGCCGTGTTCGCCGGCGGCCTGTCACCAAAGTGAGTCTGTCCGTTCTCGTCAACCCAGCGGTAGGTGCCAGCCAGGGCAATAGGCGTAGCAAGAAGACAAAGAAGTATCGCGAGTGCTTTCATCGGTTATCGTCCCTGAAGTTGTCATCCGTTTGAACGGATCTTACCTCGGACAAGCCCTGTCGGGTAGAGTTACGGAATAGCTCGGGTAAAAGCTTATGTTTGCCAGCTTCCGCCCAAGCCGGAAATCAGAGCCCGAATGGATAGGTATCCGGTACCCCTTCCGTCGGCTGGCTACCCAACGGGGTTACCGCCTGGCTGGTATCGAACCAGATGTATTCATCGAACTGGTGAGGCAGGCTCGCGCCGAAATAGTGGCTCTGGCGCTCGGTCTCGGGTCGGTAGATCACCCCGATGGCCCGCTCCAGGCGGGGCTTTTCCAGCAACTCAACCAGGGCCGGGTCGCCGCCACGTAGCGGCAGGGTGAAGCGCGGAACGCCGGAGTTGTGACACAGGTACTCGTAGCTGTCCTTCAGAGAGGGCCGTACCTGCTTAATGTCCACGGGGTCGCCCCAGTCATCGGCGGCGGCAACCGTGCCGGTGTTGGTGCCAAAGCCGATGCTGTACATCTTGCTGCCGTATTCTTCCCGGCAGAGCTGCCCGATATTGAACTCACCCCGCCGGCTCATGTCGGTGGCATCTGAGTTGCCGATATGGGAGTTATGGGCCCAGACGACGCCGCGGCTGTTTTCTCCATAATATTCCAGCAGCGTCTCCAGGGTCTCGAACATGTGGGTATCCCGCAGGTTCCAGCCGCTATGGGTACCGAACAGCATGGTGCGGTAGTACTCCTCGGCATTGGCAACCAGACGGGCGTTCTGCAGTGCGTCAAAAAAACGGTTGCCGTCCTTTGACCGTAGCTTCGCCCTCCGCTCGTAGAGCTCCGATAGCATGCGCAGTACGTCCTGCTCACAGTCCCGGAAATGGGGGCTCAGGGCAGCCCGGGCATACTCCACAGGCTCATGGCGGTAGGGGGCAAGGCATTGGTAGCGTTGCCGGGCCACGGCGGCTGTTTCCGGGTCTACCTGGTCAAGGTAGGAAAGCACTTCATTGATGGAGCTATAGAGGCTGTAAAGGTCCAGGCCATGGAACGCGACCCGGTCATCAAAGTCGAGTTCAGCGTTGCGGGCCCTCAGCCACTCAACGAAATCGAGCGTTTCCTGATTGCGCCACATCCAGGTGGGGAAGCGTGCAAAGGCCGTCCACTGGGCCGGCGGATGCTCGGCATGGCGAACGTAATGATCGATCCGCGATGCGTCAGGCCAGTCTGCTTCGGCCGACACAAAGGAGAAGCCCTTCTGCTCGATCAGCGCCCTGGTGATCCGCTCCCGGGCCACATAGAATTCCGAGGTGCCGTGTGAGGCTTCACCGATCAATACCACGCGGGCATCGCCAATGCGCTCAAGCAAACCTTCCAGGGGAAGTGTGGTTGCCGACTCAAATGGAATGCAGACAGCTCCGATGCGATCACTGATGGTGTCGGTATCGATGATTTTACCCCCCGTTTGGTTCTTGCCTGCACCTGAAAAAACGAGTGCACCTTGTCAATGTTATGTCTTTAACACTAGGAGTGGCGCCCGGAGTTATCAAGGCAATGGACCAGCTCAGGTAGGTCAACCGTTGCCGCTGAACGCCGGCGGTGCGTTTGACGAATCGCTGTTCGACCTGGTGCAGATCTTCTCCGGCCTGCCCCGGGCAGAGTTTGACCACCAGTTGGTAGCGGTTGGACATCACGGCGTAGGCGCAGAGGATGTTCGTCTCACTCCAGATCATAGAACACCGACTCACCAAGCAGGGTTGCCTGGGACAGATACTGAAGATCTCCCTCGGGCACCCCTGAATCTGCAAAGACCTTTTCCCAGTTATTACGCACGGTGGCCGTTATTTCATCGACCAGCTCCTTCGCTTCATCGAAGCTCAGGCCAAATCGCTCACACGCACTCACCGCGTTCTGAAGGTTGGACTGACGCCCCCAGTTACCCACTATCATGGCCTGGTCTGCGGACATTCCGGCTCGTGGCTGCGGGCAAACGTCATAGGCAGGTGTCAGATCCAGAAAGTGTCCATCCCAGAAGCAGGCATGGTTTCTGGCATGGTCATCCACATTGCCGATGAGAATGTTGAGTACCATGCGACGAAACAGCTCTTCTCCATCGGACCTGAAGTCTCTGGCGTACTGCCTGAGTAAGTCCGCCAGATCCAGATAGCTGGAGTAGCCGGCCCGGACGGCATACTCGTCAAGGCCAAGGAGCGTCATCGCACTGATCATATGACGGCGATAGACGCCTCCGGAAGTAACCTCCCGATCAAACCGGCGGACCAGAATCACACGCTTGTTCAGTGATTCGACGATTCGGGTTTCCGCAACATTGATACCAGCCAACTTTGCCAGTGCCATTCCTCCACCTTCAATGCCAACCATATCGGCAGCATCTCTTGATGAGCTGAACTTTGCGATCCAGTACTCCCCATTCTCGTGCAACAGAGCTTTGGGTCTGGCACCACCCACACTGGTGCCGTGGTTCAATGCGGCATCAAGGCGATCATCCAGGGGTTTGCCCTGGTCGATGCGGTCAGCTGCCTCCAGAAGTTCCTCCAAAGGCGCCGCCTGACTGGTCTTGGGAAGGTACTGGCTTGGGCTGTCTGTGGCGTCCAGCGCCCCGATACGATCTGGCCCCGCCCTCAGAAGGAAGTCAATTTCCCCAAGTTCGTCGTCATTCCTCCCCGGGGCATTGGCATGCTCTCGTAGCATGACATTCCGGCCCCAGGCGTCAGGTGACGCATCCCGGATGGCACTGTTTAACTCTTCGTCCAGGATGTATTCTTCACCGGAGAGGAAGCCTAGCACGCAATTCGGCGGTGCAAGCGGGATAGCGTTGTCTCGCTGAAGATAGCTTCTGGCGTAACGGAACACGTGGTCCTGGCCGTCAAAGGCAACGATGCCGCAAACCACAGGCTCCGTCTCACCGGGCAAATAGAACCAGAGGTACGCCTGATCAGAAATCATTGTCGATCACCTTCTTGCGTGGCCTTCCAACCGTTTTACGGTTACCCCCATACCCTGATCGTTTTTCACCGACCCGGCTGTCAATTTGCCCAGCCGCGACCATCGACAGTCCCGGCAACATCTGCGATGCATCGGCTCCACTGCGAGTTCTGAGGGTCTCCAGCACGGGGATGTCGAGAACCCATAGAGCGCTGACAACCAGACCAAAGTCTGTGCTTGGATCCCCTTTCTCCAGAGCGCTGATGTGTCGGCGGTCGATGCCACCGATGCGCTTACCAAGCTCGGACTGACTCCATCCACGCTCTTTCCGAACAGCTTCGATCAGCTCTCCGGTCCCCCTCAGGGCATCTCGCACCTGGCGGATGTTATAGGTCTGTGCTTCAACGGTCTTAGGCATTGTTCACCAAAATGTACAAAATGGGCGTTTTTGTACAATATAGCGTACATTTTTGAATTATCAAGTTAAGAATGTACACATAGAAGTACAGCTCTACTAAGTTTGTACGCTTTTACGCACATGACTCCACCCCGTAAAGGCATGTTATTGGACCTCCTGAGCAAATGTTGAATTGGTTTCAACGTCTCGGATCCCTTGGCCCGGAACTCGTGGCGAAGCCGCCCGTTTTCCTCGTCGTCGACGTAAACGCGCTCACCGTCGTTATTGATCCTGTATATCCGAGACACGCCCTTCAGGTACTTCAGGCGCCCCCGCAATGCCTTGCAACAGGTGGCATGTCGCCTGCCAGCTGGTACATTGGCGCTACATTATCATTTAATGAATCTGGCTGACCTCCAGAGGCGCCCATGAACCGGTTCCACGCAACGGTGGCACCCTCTCTTCAAACGACAACAATGAGGACGACGCAATGAAAGCCCTGCGAACACCTGACAGCTGTTTCCAGAACCTGGCCGGTTTCGATTACCAACCCCACTACCTGAATGTGGATGACTTCGAAGGCGGCGAACTGCGCATGCACTACCTTGATGAGGGTCCGCAGGACGGGCCGGTGGTCCTGCTGATGCATGGCGAGCCCTCCTGGTGTTACCTGTACCGCAAGATGATTCCGATCATCACTGCCGCCGGCTACCGGGCCATCGCGCCGGACCTGATCGGTTTTGGCCGGTCCGATAAACCGGCCGACCGCAAGGACTACACCTACGCCCGCCATATGGGCTGGATGCAGTCCTTTCTGGATCAGCTCGACCTGCAGGAAATCCACCTTGTATGCCAGGACTGGGGCGGCCTGCTGGGCCTGCGTCTGGTGGCAGAGAACCCGGACCGCTTTGCGTCTGTGGTGGCTGCCAATACCTTCCTGCCCACCGGTGACACAGACCCGGGCCCGGCTTTCGAAAAATGGCGCCGTTTCTCCCAGGAAACGCCCGAGTTTCACATCGCCGGCGTGATCAAGGGCGGCACCGTGACCCCGCTATCCCAGGAAGTCATCGACGCCTACAACGCCCCCTTCCCGGATGAGAGCTACAAGGAAGGCGCCCGCCAGTTCCCCATGCTGGTCCCGGCCACCCCCGACGACCCCGCTGCGGAGCCTAACCGCAAGGCCTGGAAGGTACTGGACCAGTGGCAGAAGCCTTTCCTGACCGCTTTCAGTGACTCGGACCCCGTGACCCGGGGCGCGGACAGGTACTTCCAGAAGGTCATCCCCGGCGCCCAGGGACAGGACCACGTCACCATCGAGAATGGCGGCCACTTTCTGCAGGAAGACCAGGGCGAAAACCTGGCGGACGTCGTGGTGCGGTTTCTGACCAAGTCCCGGTAAATTGGCCTGCACTCCATACGGAACTGCAAGCAAACGCCTCCGGTGCGGAGGTGTTCTATGTAGAGGTGTCCTATGCCGAGCTTCCTGCGGGAGCCCAGAGTGCGCTAGCGAACAGTGACCACGGAACGGCCACCGTATACTGGCTGTACTGACGCCCGGCGCGTCGCAAACAACCGGAGGCAGGCACCATGGGTATTATCATTTGGCTCATCATGGGCGGCGTAGTCGGCTGGCTCGCAAGCATTATCATGGGCACTGAAGGACAACAGGGCATCATCCTCAACGTCGTGGTCGGCATCGTCGGCGCACTGATCGGTGGATGGCTGATCGGCCCGATGCTTGGTGCAGGCTCCATTAACGAGGGCATCAGCATCATGAGCTTTGTGGTGTCGCTGATCGGCGCGGTCATACTGTTGGCCCTGCTGATTCTGATCCGCCGCGTCTCTGCACGCTAAGGATAGTCTCGGAGTCGCCTGTGGATCTGAAAAGCGGTTTTCCGTTCTGGGCAGTCAAGAATGGCCTGATGTACGCTTTCCCACAGCTGGATGCCGACCTCAGTTGTGATGTGGTAGTAGTAGGGGCCGGCATCACCGGCGCGCTGATCGCAGACGATCTGGCTGGCCACGGTCACGATGTTGTCGTGGTTGATCAGCGCGACGTTTGCTGGGGAAGCACCCCGGCCAGCACCGCCCTGCTGCAGTATGAAATTGATACTCACGCAACAGACCTGGTCAAACGCTACGACCAGGCCTCGGCGCTGCTGGCGTATCAGTCGAGTTTGCAGGCAATCCGCGAGATCGGTGAATTGGCTGAAACGGTGGGCGATGTGGATTTCGCCAACTGCGAAAGCCTTTACTACGCCAGCTGTCGCACCGACGTGTCCAGCCTGGCGGACGAGTTTGCCTGGCGGAAACAGCACGATTTCCCGGTTCGCTGGCTGAACTGTGCCGGGCTCAAGGATGAGTTCGGGCTGACCGCGCCCGCCGCCATCCTCAGCACGGTAGCGGCCCGGGTCGATCCCTACCGTCTCGCCTCAAGACTGCTGCACCGGATGGAGCAACAGGGCACCCGGGTGTTCGACCGAACGGAAGTGACGTCCATCACCGCGACGGCGGATTCGGTGAAGTTGACCACCAGCAGCGACATGACGATCAGGGCGAAGCATGCCGTAGTCGCCAGCGGCTACGAGTCGCAACAGTGGCTGGACCAGCCCGTCGCCAGAAATCTCAGCAGCTACGCCTACATCAGCGATCCTGTCGATCCGGACGAGCTACGCTGGTTGGCAAATACCATGCTGTGGGAATCCTCGCGACCCTACCTGTACATGCGCAGTACCGGCGACGGCCGGCTATTGGTGGGTGGTGAAGACGATGAGCGTGACCTCCCGTCGCGCCGGGACCGGTTGGTCGATCGCAAGGCGGCGACTCTGCAGCGCAAGGTCGCCCGGTTGTTTCCTCACCTGCGGGCACAACCGGCCTTTGCCTGGGCGAGCACCTTCGCCGAAACCAGCGACGTGTTACCGCTGTTCGGTGACCACCCGCAGTACGGGCCGCGCGTGCTGTTCGCCCTGGCCTACGGTGGCAACGGCATCACCTACAGCATGCTCGGCGCCGGGTTACTGCGCGCGCAGATCGAGCGCCGCCAGCATCCATTGACCGGGCTGTTTGCCTTTGCCCGGCTGGGGTGAGCCGTGTTTGTGCAATGGGCCGGATTCAGGCTCCAACGTTGAGGATTCACGCTAGCCCGGATTTCTCATAGGCCGCCAACAAGTCTCGCAGACGGGTCGACCTATCGCCATACCGGTTCAGGTCAGGGTCTAACCGCTTAATATTTAATCAGTAGCGG
>NZ_BMXV01000012.1 GCF_014651935.1 Marinobacter zhanjiangensis
CTGGGAGGAGAAAGCTATCGACTGAAGCAGAAATCTACAAGCTAGACTATGAAAGGTGGGTCAATTTTATTGGCCAAAGGTGGGTCAAAATAAATGGCCATTGACACCAGTATCCCGGCATTGGAGTTGGCCATCCGGTTCAGACGGCTACCAAACAGACCAGCCTGCATCTGCAGGGAAAAAAGGCCAATCCACCAAGTCTTCGGGTTGTTGACTGCACCTTTGATAAAGCTCTGGAGGGCGTTGCGATTGCCGTTGAGGATGTAGCGCATGAAGTCGTCTACATCGTCCTTGGGGGCGTCCTGAAGGTTTTCGAGGGTTTTTTGTACTGCGTCGCGATCAGGCGAGCGAAGGTCGAACTTCAGTTCCATAACGGGTCCTTGTCTTGTGTTGGCTTCCAATGCCTTTCGTCAGGTTACCTCAAACCGGGGCGTCCGCCAAACCTCCCCTGCGTGCGTGGATCGTAAATTCCAGACTCTTCGCGCAACTGAGGTCCAACGGCAACGCCAGCCATATTCAGAACGCCCCGCGCACCTACCCGAACACCAACCGCCCATCCTGAAAAGACTCGAACTGAGTACCGAGGAATGGCTTGCCGAAGCCACGGAATTCGAAGACCGGTATCACGACAACCGGCGGGCGCATCTGGATCGGCGACGATCGGCAGCCTGACGCCCCCTTCGCTCCCAATCTAAACCCTACTGGCTGACGCCAGGGGCCAGCTGTCACTCAAATTCGGCGAAATTCGCTGTTTTACTAGAAAACCTGTCGTCAAAAGCTCATTTTCGCCAATAAGCCTGCATTCCCTGCCCTATGCCAGCGCCCAAGGTTACCGAGTGAAGCTCCCTTTTTTACCAGTGCCTGTCACCCTTCCCCGTCATCATGCCCTCCAGCAGCTCGGATTTCCAGGTGCTGACCATGGTCGGGTGAATCTGGAACCGAGCAGCAATCTCAGAGGTTGTCTCGTCCCCTTTGAGGGCGGCCAGGGCGACTTTGGACTTGAACGATGCGCTGTACTGTTTGCGTTTCTTGCTCATGATTCTCCTCCTTGTGGAGATGATGAATCAGAGCTTAGGCAACTGTCCAAATTTCGGGGTCCACTTCACTTTCTATCGGCTATTTAAATCCCGCCAGCGGTAAAGCAACTTCAAAATGGTCGGCTACCGCGTAGATAATCAAGATGGCGAAGCCCACGGCTATGGTGCTGACAAAGCGCCAAAACGCATTACGCCTGCCCTGAGCGTTTTCAACCCTTTTCAGTTGGTTCAGTTCGTCAGAAATGAGTTTGTCACGTGCGTACAGTGCACCGATATACTCCTTGTATTGCCGGTAAAAGTTTTGCTGAATCAAATCTTGCTCAACCAACTGTTCCTTAACACCGGATGCGTCTTTCCTGCCGCTCTGAGCTTGGATGAACGCTTGATCGACTGCGTAGTCGATGCATCGTTTGAATCTTTCCTCAGCAGCCTCTTGCGAAGCTTTGTTTTTGCTGCTGTTCAGCGACTTAAGGCGTTCGGCTATTCGCTCAACAATTGTTTGGCTTTTTTCTGACATGAAAGCCCCGATAGCGAGTGGTTTTTTGTTTTAACCTTCGGCTCACTGTCTTAGGCATCCTAGAATACCTGATCACCAAGCTTTTCCATCCTAGGGCGAAAGACGTTCACGAACGAGTTTACAGCCATCTCGAAGAATTCTTTAACGACAGGGTCCCGTACCGGGGGCCATTCGGATTTAATCCTTTTTGTCACGATGACACGATTATTATTATCGTCCCAGTGAATATGGAAAGGAAGCTCGTTTGAAATTGTCTCCTCGTCTTCCTTTAGCGCCTCATAAATCGCAGTTCCTTCCTCAGTCTTGGCTAAACGCAAAAAACAGCCAATTTCAGACCCCGACTTATAAAAATACAGAGTTAGCCAGGCAATAGACGATCTTGGCGGCATCGGAAAAAAAACATTGCCCTTGGGTATCGGGTTTGCCATTGGTTGATCGGGATCATCAAGCTGGAGACCTTGTATAAAATCAGTCCAGAACGACTGATACTGAGCGAACAAAGGGTTCTCAACGCTATTGCCTGAATCGACCAAATCTGTTGGCGGCCCTGGAATTTCATTTACATAAACGTTTCTTTGGATCTCCCTAGTTTTAAAAAGCGTTTGCGGTTGAACTAAAGTAAGAGATTTATCCTCTGTTTGATAAACAGCGGTTTCGACCATAGCTAAGGTAAATTTCATATTCGCCGTATGCTCAAGGTATTGAACCACGGCCTCAGTATCAGTCCGTATTCCATCACCGGCAATGACAAGCATAAAGTCACCCTGTGCAAGCGAGTTGGTGACGCCATCGACAAATTCGCTTTCTTCAGTTTCAGGATAGAGCGATTTAACCAATTTATAGGGAAGATTCCCTTTCTCACCAATCCTTCTCGATACTTCCCTTTGGAGGTCCGAGTAGCTCCAGGCTTGTAACTCCTTTGCGTAGTCAAGAATCTGACCAATAACCTTTCTTCGGGCTTCTGGGTTACGCCAAAGCTTCGTTTCAACGATTATGACTTTCCCTTGCGGAGTAACATAAACGATATCTATTGGACCTGCGGTAGTTTTCATCTCCATACATAGCGGTACAACATCACGGTACCCGGGGTTTATTTCACCAAAAGGGAGGCTATCCGGATTCCTAAACAGTTGTTCCTGTAACCAACGTTCGGAGAACCCCTCGTTGAAGGTCAGTCTCTTCAATCGATGAGTATTGAATTCGGAGTCAAGTAGGAATGGCGTAGCTCGCATTGTAAACACTCTGATGAATAATTCTTAGATATTTTGGTAAAAAATTGTTTAAATAGTTGCTTTTTCGTTAACAACAGTACACTTTATTAATTACCTTATCGGTCATCGTCAATTTCCGCAGCCAAGGGCTGAAGGATGGCTAAAACTTCACGTTTTAGCTCTTCGTTATTTACCAATTGGGTACGAACCGCGTCTTCATATTTACTGCGACCTGGGAAGTGTAGTGCTTTGGCGACTTCATCCCGAAGATTGCTCTCGCGAATGGGATATCTACTTATCAACCCTAAGTAGTTCTCTCTTCGAATAAGTTCTGCAATAGTATCGCGCTCTTCGCATACAAATTGGCCAATATCGAGACTGATATTTCGTCTGTTGGGATCATTCTTTAGCTCCGACCATGACGGAGCTAATCGCAATAACGCATCGCGAATCCGTTTTTCACCTAACCCGGATTTCTCACTGGGGATAAAAGAAAGCGGCTGAAAGTGCTATGGTTTCAAGAGCCTAACCAATCCACCAAGCACCAACAGCCGCTTCCAAAATGGTACCTGAA
>NZ_BMXV01000013.1 GCF_014651935.1 Marinobacter zhanjiangensis
TGTTAGTGGCCAATTAAAATGACCCACTACTGGCCATTAATTTTGACCCACCTCCGAGTGGCCGTCAGGCCACAGAACCAGCTACTGTCCCCCGCTTTTATCGATGGCCGGGGGCATGTCAGTGAAGGAGTGGGTTGTGATACACAAGATCAAGGCACTGCACGATAACGGCAAAGGGTTGTCGATCCGCGCCATCAGTCAGGAACTGGAGTTGTCCCGGAATACCGTTCGCAAGTATTTGCGGATGGATGAGAAGGCGATTTCCCATCAGTTGGAAGATCCCTCACGCAGCAAGCGCCTCGACGATCACCGGGACTACCTGATTCATCTGCTCAAGCAGTTCCCCAAGCTCAGCGCCGTCAAGATTGCCCGCAAGCTGCAAGCGAAGGTTGGCGAGTTGCCGGCCTCGGATCGTTCCATTCGCCGCTACGTGCGTACGCTCAAGGAGGAAGTGGCCTCGGCCCAAATGCGCTACTACGAACCCATCCTGGACGATCTGCCGGGTGTTCAGTGCCAGGTGGACCCCGGTGAGTTGCGCGGTGTGCTGATCGCTGGCGAAGAACGGATTCTCCACTTCGTGGTGTTCGTACTGTCCTTCTCGCGCCTGATGTACGTAGGACTGAGCTTCCGCCCTCTGGATACCCAGACGTTTATCCAGCTCCACGACGAAGCCCTGCGTTACTTCGGTGGCCTGCCGGAGGAATGCGTTTACGATCAGACCAAGCTGGTGGTGATTAATGAGCAGTATAGGGAACTGACCCTCAACCAACGGTTCCACGAGTATGCCACCACGGCCGGGTTCCGGATCCATGCCTGCGAAGGCTACGACCCGGAGAGCAAGGGCAAGGTGGAAGCCGGTGTGAAGTACGTCAAGCAGGATTGCCTTTACGGTGAGGTCTTCCGAGATCCTGAGCACGTGCGTCAGCACGTACAGGACTGGGTTGAGAGCGTGGCCAATGTCCGTCTCCATGGCACTACTGGTGAGCGGCCCCGGGAGCGCTTCGAACGGGACGAGCGAGAGCACCTGGAGGCTTATCTGTCACCAGCTTGCGTGCAGCCTGTGGCCCACGAGACACGGCGGGCCGACAAGACCGGCCTGATCGCCTGGAAGGCCAACAAGTACTCTGTGCCCATGGCCTGGCAACAGGCCCGGGTGGGCGTTCTGGAGTCCGGCGGCCAACTCCACATCAGCGACCTGAACACAGGCGACGTCATCGCCAGCCATGCGCTGTGTTCCGACAAAGGCAAGGTGATCAAGAACACCCATCACTACCGCGATCATGCCCAGCGGGTGACCACCCTTGAGAGCAAGATCAATGAGATGATCGGTAGTGAAGTCGGGCAACGGTTGTGCCAGCAGCTCAAGCGTTCCGAGCCCAAGATCTACAAGGATCAGTTGGTGGCTACCCGTGACCTGCTCAAGCGCCATGCGCCCGTGGATCCGGAGCTGATCACGACTCTGGCCGAACGCCCCGGCATGACCGCCACACGGCTACAAAGCTACCTTGGAGCGGCCCAGGCCGCCGTCCTCCGGGAACGGCAGCCGGAACCTCTGCCAGAACCCAAGGAAGCACTGGACCTGAGTGCTTACCGCCGTGTTGGCCACTCCAGTGGCCAGGGGGTGACCCATGAGCCAGCTTGAACAGACCGTGTCCCGTTACCGCAGTCTGCGCCTGAGCGCGGCCGCCGACGAACTGACCAACCTGCTGGCCGAGGCAGAAGCCAACGAGATGTCCTACCTGAGCTTCGCGGACAGGCTTGCCGAGCACGAACTGATCCAGCGCCAGGACAAGCGCATCAGCAGGAACCGGAAGATGGCCGCGTTCCCTGCCGAGAAGCGCCTGGAGGGCTTCGACTACCGGCACCAGACCACCATTACCAAACGTCAGGTAAATGCCTTGCTGGACTTCCAGTTCATCGACGAGCGGAACAACCTGGTGTTCATCGGCCCACCCGGTGTAGGCAAGACCCACCTGGCCATCGGCATTGGCTACAAAGCCGTGGAAGCTGGCTATCGAGTCCTGTTCCGCAACGCCCTGGATCTGGTGGAAGAGCTGGAACTGGCCGAGATGAAGGGTGAGCTGAAGAAGCGGGTCAGCGCCTTGGCCAAATACGACCTGCTAATCATCGATGAACTGGGTTACCTGCCGATGACGCGACAAGCTCGGTACAACCTGTTCCAGCTGATCAACAGCCTGTACGAATACCGGTCCATCATCCTGACCACCAACAAGGACTTCACCAGCTGGGGCGAGTTCTTCCACGACGACAACGTGGCGGTGCCGATCATTGACCGGATCATCCACCATTCACACATCTTTATGCTGGGAGGAGAAAGCTATCGACTGAAGCAGAAATCTACAAGCTAGACTATGAAAGGTGGGTCAATTTTATTGGCCAAAGGTGGGTCAAAATAAATGGCCATTGACAC
>NZ_BMXV01000014.1 GCF_014651935.1 Marinobacter zhanjiangensis
CACAAGCTGGACCTGTCGGTGTTCCACCCCAAGTACCGCAACGACGACACTGGCCGGCTGGCCTATGATCCGGCGATTCTGCTGAAGATCATCCTGTTCGCCTACTCCAAGGGCATCACCTCCAGCCGTGAAATGCAGTGGTGCTGCGAGACCAACATCATCTTCAAGGCCCTGTCCTGCGATACCGTCCCGCACTTCACCACACTGGCGAAGTTCGTCAGTAGCCATGCGGACGAGATCGAAGAACTGTTCGAGCAGGTGCTGCTGGTGTGCCACGAGCAGGATCTGCTGGGCAACGAACTCTTCGCCATCGACGGCTGCAAGATGTCCTCTGACGCCGCCAAGGAATGGTCCGGTACCTTCAAGGAACTAGGCGAGAAGCGGGACAAGCTGCGACGCCTGATTCGTCACCATTTACTGGAACACTACGAGCGTGACGAGGCGGAGACCGAAGCCGAACTGGACCGTGATATCCGCCGGGCGAAGACCATCCTCTCGCTGGACGAATCCCTGGAGAAAGTGGACCGCTTCCTAAAGACGAACAGTCCAAGGATGGGCCGGGGGAAGCGGAACAAGGAAGTGAAGAGCAACATCACCGATAACGAAAGCGCCAAGATGACCACCAGCAAGGGCACCATCCAGGGCTATAACGGCGTCGCCACGGTGGACAGGAAACATCAGGTTATCATCGACGCCCAGGCCTTCGGCGAGGGCCAGGAACACCACACCCTGCAACCGGTTCTGGAAACGGTGGAGGCCCGCTACAAGAAGCTGGGCATGGCCAAGAGCATCTACCAACAAGGCACGATCATTACTGCTGACACCGGCTTCGCCAACGAAGCCAACATGAAGTACCTGCACGACCGGCAGATCAATGGCTACGTACCAGACAACAAGTTCCGCAGCCGGGACCCGAAGTTCGCACAGCAGAAAGACAAGTACGGAAAACGGCATCAGAACCTGCCGGAAACGGGGCGGAAGGAGACCATCCCGGCCAGCGAGTTCCAGTTCGACCCGGTGAACCTCACCTGCACCTGCCCAACGGGCGAATCCCTCACCTACCGGGGCCAGCGGGAAGCCGAGAACGGCAAGACCCGGGTGCACTTCGAAGGACGGCTGCTCCAATGCCGGCACTGTCCCAAGAAGCACCGCTGTATGCAGAACCCGGCCTCGGCAGACCATCGCAACGGTTCCGGTCGACAGGTGTCGTTCACCATCGAGAGCAAACGCCTGCCCAACTACACCGACTGGATGAAGCACCGGGTGGACAGCCAGCAGGGCAAAGAGATCTACAGTCACCGGATGTCGGTGGTGGAACCGGTGTTCGGCAACATTGGCACCACGAGACGGTTGAACCGCTTCAGCCTGCGGGGCAAGAAGAAAGTACAGGGCCAGTGGCAGTTATACTGCCTGGTGCATAATATCGGAAAATTGGCGAACTACGGGCAGTTGGCGGCATGATGCCGGGGACAAAAACGGCCAAGAATAGGCCTTCTGGAAGCCGGTGGTACCGGCCTTCGAAGCCTCTTGAAGCGGAAGCGCCTCCCTATGCACCAGAATCTGGAGAACCGTTCCGTTGACGGGCGGGTCAAAAAATTTAGCAGTCAGGCGGTGGGAATGGCCCGGAACCGGGTTTTTCTACAGCCTCGTTA
>NZ_BMXV01000015.1 GCF_014651935.1 Marinobacter zhanjiangensis
AGCCCGGATTTCTCATAGGCCGCCAACAAGTCTCGCAGACGGGTCGACCTATCGCCATACCGGTTCAGGTCAGGGTCTAACCGCTTAATATTTAATCAGTAGCGGTCCTCCGGACACACTACCCCCTTTCCCCCATTGCGTCGGGCCGGGGGAGCCCAGGGTTCTATCCCGGAACCAGTCGGCGCACCAGATCTGAGAGTTCATCTTTGTACGGGTAGGCATCACTCATCAGCACCCGAACTCGACGGGTATTGCGGATGATCACCGCACCCACCTTGATCAGCTTGAGTCTCAGTGTGCTGGCGCTCATGCGCTCGAACGGTGTCTTCCTCAGGTGGCTCCGCAGCCGTTCGAACAAGGTGTAGGCAAAGCCCGACAGGATCAATCGCCACTGGTTGGTCCACCAGTGGGTGCTGGAGGTGCGATCAGCAAACAGGCTCAGTTGCTGGTCCTTGATCCGGTTTTCCATGTCACCCCGGGCACAGTACTGCTCGTAGTAGAGCTTGAAGCCGTCATCGTAACGGGAGCTGATGATGAACCGGGGATTGGAGCCCAGCTCGCCTTCTTCCAGACGCGCCACCACCCAGCGAGGGTATTTCCAGGACTTGGCCTGGTACTGGAAGCGGAAGGTCTGTGCCACCTTTTCATCCAGCTGCCGGTGCGCTTTGCGCACCAGCATCATGGGCACGTCCACTTCCTTGAGCAGGCGGCTGTTCTTGCTGATGCCCACGATGTAATCGACGTTGTTCCGGTCACACCAACTCAGGATCCGGGGGCGATAAAAACCACTGTCACCACGGAACACGATGCGGGTATCTGGCCAGTACTGCCGGATAAACCGCACCAGTAGTGCCAGGATCGCCCAGCTGTGCCGGCTGTCGCTGCGGTTGCTGGTGCGCAGGTAACTGACCAGCAGGTGGCGACCACAGAACACGTACAGCGGAAAGTAGCAATGGTGATCGTAGTAACCGTTGAAGAACTTACCCGGCTGATCCCCGTGGACCGGAATATCGGTGCCATCAAAGTCCAACACAATTTCCTTCGGCGGCTCGTCATGCTGCTCAATGAAGTGGTGCCAGAGCAGCTCGTGGGCCTTCACCACCGCCTGCCGGTCTGCTCGCTGCTCCATCCGACATAGCGTGGATTTGCCGGCCAGATCATTGTCCTGGCCAACCGCTGTTTGAAGTGCCTGATCAAAGCGCAGGGCTTCGTGGTCATTGAGGTCTTCATAACCGGCCGCCACGCCGAAGACCCGCTGGCGAACCATGGTGTCCAGCCTGTGGCGGACCATTTCCGGTGTTCGTGGGTCTTGCAGTACTGAGGCCAGGCGACGAGTCAGTCGATGCTGCTTGTCGACTTCACGGAGCAGCAGTAATCCGGCATCGGAGGTAATGTGGCCACCGGAGAAATCGGCTTCAATCTGGCGGCGTACGAGTGGCGAGAAGGTCAGTTTTTCAGGTACCATTTTGGAAGCGGCTGTTGGTGCTTGGTGGATTGGTTAGGCTCTTGAAACCATAGCACTTTCAGCCGCTTTCTTTTATCCCCAGTGAGAAATCCGGG
>NZ_BMXV01000016.1 GCF_014651935.1 Marinobacter zhanjiangensis
ATGCAGCCGCAGCTTCGGTGACCAGTTTGAGCCCCGTTACATCTTCCGCGCAGGCCGACTCGACTAGTGAGCTATTACGCTTTCTTTAAAGGATGGCTGCTTCTAAGCCAACCTCCTAGCTGTCTGAGCCTTCCCACATCGTTTCCCACTTAACTGGTACTTGGGGACCTTAGCTGGCGGTCTGGGTTGTTTCCCTCTTCACAACGGACGTTAGCACCCGCTGTGTGTCTCCCGGATAGTACTCACTGGTATTCGGAGTTTGCATCGGGTTGGTAAGTCGGGATGACCCCCTAGCCGAAACAGTGCTCTACCCCCAGTGGTATTCGTCCGAGGCGCTACCTAAATAGCTTTCGGGGAGAACCAGCTATCTCCGGGCTTGATTAGCCTTTCACTCCGATCCACAAGTCATCCCCTGGCTTTTCAACGACAGTGGGTTCGGGCCTCCAGTGCCTGTTACGGCACCTTCACCCTGCTCATGGATAGATCGCCCGGTTTCGGGTCTATGCCCAGCGACTAAATCGCCCTATTCAGACTCGGTTTCCCTACGGCTCCCCTAAACGGTTAACCTCGCCACTGAACATAAGTCGCTGACCCATTATACAAAAGGTACGCCGTCACGGAACAAGTCCGCTCCGACTGCTTGTACGCATACGGTTTCAGGGTCTATTTCACTCCCCTCACAGGGGTTCTTTTCGCCTTTCCCTCACGGTACTGGTTCACTATCGGTCAGTCAGGAGTATTTAGCCTTGGAGGATGGTCCCCCCATGTTCAGACAGGATTACACGTGACCCGTCCTACTCGTTTTCACTGGACTCAGGTTTCGGATACGGGGCTATCACCCACTATGGCGGCTCTTTCCAGGGCCTTCTCCTACCAGTTGTCCAGCTTAAGGGCTGGTCCCCGTTCGCTCGCCGCTACTGAGGGAATCTCGGTTGATTTCTTTTCCTTCGGGTAATTAGATGTTTCAGTTCCCCGAGTTCGCCTCTTACGCCTATGTATTCAGCGTAAGATACCGACCCGAAAGTCGGTGGGTTTCCCCATTCAGAGATGCCCGGATCATAGCTTGTTTGCCAGCTCCCCGAGCCTTATCGCAGGCTTCAACGTCTTTCATCGCCTCTGACTGCCAAGGCATCCACCGTATGCGCTTAGTTGCTTGACTATATAACCCCAAGACAACTGACCTGTGCCTCATCACACCATAAGAGCCCGATTGCCACCGAAGTGACAAAAGATCTCTCATCGTTTGACGAGATTCAGAGACAGTCGACTGAAGCTATACACAACCACTTCAACGACACACCGGATAACGCTTGATCGTTATCGCTGAAACTCTGTTCTGAACTAGAAGAACAAAGCTTCGTGTTTCAATCTCATCCGAATTGTTAAAGAGCAATTCTGACCCAGTGATCAGAAAGAAGGGCTTCGAACGTCA
>NZ_BMXV01000018.1 GCF_014651935.1 Marinobacter zhanjiangensis
TGACTGGGGTGAAGTCGTAACAAGGTAGCCGTAGGGGAACCTGCGGCTGGATCACCTCCTTAACGATCGCCGGAGGTTTCGGTCAGAGTCCACACGAATTACTTGGTCAATGAGAAGAGAGCAAAGGGTCCTTGCAGGCCCGCTGTCGGTTTTGTCGAACCACGAGACGAACTCGGGGTTTGGCGCCGGATTCGCGCCAGCTGACAAGGCGCAGGCTGAGAGAGCGAGGGAGCGTACATGAGTACGTGACCGAGTGAACGAAGACTGCAACGCAGCTCAGGTGGTGCGAAGACAAGCGAAACCGGGTCTGTAGCTCAGTTGGTTAGAGCGCACCCCTGATAAGGGTGAGGTCGGTGGTTCAAATCCACCCAGACCCACCAGAATTTCGCTGCTCGTCGTTGCTTCCAGGCTTACGTGCTACTCGCACGCTGCACCTGAAAGCGCCTGGATCAGCAAAATTCTATAGCCTGAACCTCGATATTGGATCAGGCTTGGGTGAAAGGTCCAGGGGCCATAGCTCAGCTGGGAGAGCGCCTGCCTTGCACGCAGGAGGTCGGCGGTTCGATCCCGCCTGGCTCCACCATATCGAGACTGACGACAGCCCTGTCGAAAAC
>NZ_BMXV01000019.1 GCF_014651935.1 Marinobacter zhanjiangensis
TGACTGGGGTGAAGTCGTAACAAGGTAGCCGTAGGGGAACCTGCGGCTGGATCACCTCCTTAACGATCGCCGGAGGTTTCGGTCAGAGTCCACACGAATTACTTGGTTAACGTGAAGAGAGCAATAGGGTCTTACAGGCCCGTATTATTGGGTCTGTAGCTCAGTTGGTTAGAGCGCACCCCTGATAAGGGTGAGGTCGGTGGTTCAAATCCACCCAGACCCACCAAAATTGCGTTATCCGTCGTTATCGAAAGGCTCACGTGCTACTCGCACGCTACACCTTTCGATGCCTAGGCTAACCCAATTTTCGGAGCACGTCTCGCAGTCAAGAGGTGCACCGGGTGGGTAAACCCAGTGGTGGCCGACGAACGCGGAGGCGCCGGACAGGTTTCGTTAATCTAGGCGCAGCGTGAGTGAGTGAAGGAGTGACCCTCGATGGGTCATGACTGATGCGAGCGAGGGTTGCAACGACGAGTAACGGAAGCTGGACAAGCATCCGGGGCCATAGCTCAGCTGGGAGAGCGCCTGCCTTGCACGCAGGAGGTCGGCGGTTCGATCCCGCCTGGCTCCACCATATCGAGACTGACGACAGCCCTGTCGAAAAC
>NZ_BMXV01000020.1 GCF_014651935.1 Marinobacter zhanjiangensis
ATGCGGGGTAGGGGAGCGTTCTGTAGGCCTGCGAAGGTGGATTGAGAAGTCTGCTGGAGGTATCAGAAGTGCGAATGCTGACATGAGTAACGACAATGGGGGTGAAAAACCCCCACGCCGGAAGACCAAGGTTTCCTGCGCAACGCTAATCGGCGCAGGGTGAGTCGGCCCCTAAGGCGAGACCGAAAGGTGTAGTCGATGGGAAACGGGTTAATATTCCCGTACCTTGGATAGCTGCGATGGAGAGACGGAGAAGGCTAGGTGAGCCGGGCGACGGTAGTCCCGGTTCAAGCGTGTAGGAAGGGGACTCAGGCAAATCCGGGTTCTCAATTCCGAGACGTGACGACGACGACCCTTTTACGGGTTGGAAGTCATTGATGCCAGGCTTCCAGGAAAATCTTCTAAGCTTCAGGCTATTCGAGACCGTACCCCAAACCGACACAGGTGGTCAGGGTGAGAATCCCAAGGCGCTTGAGAGAACTCGGGTAAAGGAACTAGGCAAAATGGTGCCGTAACTTCGGGAGAAGGCACGCCGGTATGTACGTGAAGCTCCT